>NZ_JACCHK010000001.1:4800000-6825366 GCF_013410645.1 Micromonospora jinlongensis
TGCCTTCAACGCCGCCATCAGATCCACGGCCGCCGCCGGGGCCTCCTCGACCTCCTCCGGCTGCACGACCTCCCGACCCTCCACCTTGGCGTCGATGACCTCCTGCAACGCCGCCCGGTAGTCGTCGGTGAAGACGTCCGGCTCGAACTCACCGGTCATCGAGTCGATCAGGGAGCTGGCCATCGCCAGCTCCGGCGGGCGCACCTTCAGGTCCTCGTCGAGGAAACCGAAATCCGGGGTACGGATCTCGTCCGGCCAGAGCATGGTGTTGAGCAGCAGCACACCCTCACGGACCCGCAGCGTGGCGAGCTGCTCCCGCTGACGCAGCGCCACCTTGACGATGGCCACCCGTTCCGAGTCGATCAGCGCGTCGCGCAGCAGCACGTACGGCTTGGTCGCCGCGCCCTCCGGCTCCAGGAAGTACGCCTTGTTGTAGAGGATCGGGTCGACCTGCTCCGCCGGCACGAACTCCAACACGTCGATGGCTCGTGAGCTGGTCAGCGGCAGGTCGGCGAAGTCCTCGTCGGTGAGGATCACCATCTCGCCACCGCCGATGTCGTAGCCCTTGGCGATGTCGTCGTAGGTGACCTCCTCGCCGCAGACCGAGCAGGTGCGCTTGTAGCGGATCCGACCGCCATCCTCCCGGTGCACCTGGTGGAACCGAATGTCCTTCTCCTCGGTCGCGGAGTAGAGCCTCACCCCGATCGAGACGAGCCCGAACGACACGGCTCCCTTCCAGATGGCACGCATCCTGCGCTCCCTTCCCCGGTATCGACCATGCTCGCATCCGAAAGAACCGGACGCGAGCTGTTCGGCCTGCTACTACAGTCGGGTCGTGCCTGGCGCGCCGCTCAAGCCGATGCTCGCGATGACCGGGCCGCTCCCGGCCGGTGACGGCTGGGCGTACGAGTTCAAGTGGGACGGGGTCCGCGCGCTCGCCGACATCTCCAATGGTGGTCAGCACCTGTATGCCCGCTCCGGCGTGGAGATCACGGCCGCGTACCCGGAATTGGCCACCCTGCCCGAGCAGGTCGACGACGCGCTGCTCGACGGCGAGGTGGTGCTGCTCGGCGAGAGCGGACAACCGTCGTTCACCGCGCTGGCCGAGCGGATGCACGTGCGGGACCGGAACAAGGCGGCCCGGTTGGCGGCGGTCATGCCGGTGACGTACATGATCTTCGACCTGCTCCGGTGGAACGGCGACGACCTGACCGGCTGGCCCTACGAGCGCCGCCGGGAGGCACTGGAAGCCCTCGCGCTCGGCGGCGCCCGGTGGGCGGTGCCCCCGACGTTCGCCGACGGGCCGGCCACCTACGAGGCGGCCGGTGAGCACGGCCTGGAGGGCGTGATGGCCAAGCGGGTCGGGGCCGTCTACCGCCCGGGGGTGCGCTCACCGGACTGGGTGAAGGTCAAGCTGGAGGTGACCGGCGACTTCGTCATCGGCGGTTGGCGGCCGGGCGCGCGCCGGATCGGCGGGCTGCTGGTCGGGGTGCCCGGCCCGGACGGCCGGCTGATCTACCGGGGTCGGGTCGGTGGCGGGATCGGCGCCGCCATCGAACGGCAGCTCCTCGCCGAGCTGGAGCCGCTGCGGTCCGGCGCGTCCCCGTTCGCGCCCGGTGTGCCGCGCGAGGATGCCCGGGGGGCCATCTGGGTAGAACCCCGGGTGGTGGTGGAGGTGAAGTACGGCCAGCGCACCCCGGACGGCCGACTGCGCTTCCCCCGGGTGCTGCGGTTGCGCCCGGACAAACCCCCGGAGGAGGTCGACGATGCCGGCTGATCGGCTACGAGTGGACGTCGAGGGCCGCCCGCTGGAGTTGTCCAACCTGGACAAGGTGCTCTACCCGGCGGCCGGCTTCACCAAGGGTGAGGTGATCGACTACTACACCCGGATCTCCCCGGTGCTGCTGCCGCACCTGCGGGACCGACCGGTCACCCGGATCCGCTTTCCCAACGGCGTGGACGACAAGTCGTTCTTCGAGAAAAACACACCGGCCTCGACCCCGGACTGGGTGCGCGTGGAGAACCTGCCCGCCCCCGGGTCGACGAAGGGCCGGGAGACCATCGACTACGTGGTCGCCGACGACCTGCCCACGCTTGTGTGGCTGGCCAACCTCGCCGCCCTGGAGCTGCACACGCCGCAGTGGAAGGTCGGCGAGCACCCGGACATGATGGTCGTCGACCTGGACCCGGGGCCGCCGGCCGGGCTCGCCGAGTGTTGTCCGGTGGCGGTGCTGATGCGTGACCGGCTCGCCGACGACGGGATCGACTCGTACCCGAAGACCTCCGGCAAGAAGGGCATGCAGCTCTGCTGCCCGATCGCGGGCACCCAGTCGTCGGATCTCGTCTCCGACTACGCCCGACGGATCGCCCAGGAGTTGGAGAAGGCCCACCCGAAGCTGATCGTGTCGAAGATGGCGAAGAACCTCCGCCCGGGCAAGGTCTTCATCGACTGGAGTCAGAACAACGCGGCGAAGACCACAGTCGCGCCGTACTCGCTGCGCGCCCAGTCGGTGCCGTCCGTGTCGACGCCGCTGACCTGGGACGAGGTCGAGGCCGGCGCCCGCGGCCGGAAGCCGGCCGTCCGCCAGTTCACCGCCGCCGAGGTCCTGGCGCGGGTCGAGGAGTACGACGACCTGCTTGCTCCCCTGCTCGACGGTGGCCCGGAGTTGCCGGTCTGACGCCAGGTGACAACGGATACCCGGGAGGGGTGCGGGCGCTATCCACAACAGAGCGTTATAGGTCTCGACGGCCCACACGGGCCACCCACCACCTTTGCTCTGCTTACCTATACGCAACACCGCGTTGAACTGGGACTTCATGAAGGACGCGCAGTCGAGGGGTGAAAACCCTCCTAGCGGAGTGTGTGCGTCGCATATAGGTAAGCAGAGCAAAGGCTGTGAGGTGGGGTGGTTGGTTGACCGGCACCGAGGTCACCGTACGTGACTGGACGTTGCCCGCTGCGAGGTGGGCGGCGGCGAAGCGCGCAGCCGCCACCAGGCACCCAGGACCAGGGTGGCCGTGATGACGGTGACCGCGACGTCGCCGGCCAGGGCCGCTGCCGGGCTCGCCGGTGAGTAGGGCGGCACCAGGTACGCGAACGCGGCGGCGGTGACCAGGCCCGCCGTGCCGGCGGCCAACACGTGCCGCTGCCCCCAACCGTTGCCTGACGACCAGTACACGATCAGCGCTCCGACGGCAGCGGCGAGCCCCAACGCGATGGCCACCCCCGCCCAGCCGGGCGCCAGGTCGGCACCGATTCGGACGAGGACGACCAGCAGGGCCGCCCAGAGTGGGTGCGGCACTCGACGGACCCCGGCCGGACGCGGACGACGCCAGCGGGGCAGCAGCGCCATTGCGACAAGGGCGAGGACCAGCACCGTGGCGAAGGTCAGCTGGAGCGGACTGGCCAGGAAGTCCTTCCGGCCGCTGCTGTCCGAGAAGATCAGCAGACTGCCGAGCAGGTAGATCACGCCGATCATGGCGAGCCCGGGCCGGCCCAGCCACGGCCGCAGTCGGCGATCCGCCCCGAGGAACGACTCGACGAGGACGATCGGCGCGCAGATGGTCAGCACGATGTGGTTGCCCACGTAGTCGAAGGCCTGCCGGAGGCTGAACTCCAGCCCGGGCACCAGCGTCGCCTCGGCGGCGGCACGGGTGTCGGCGTACTGGGTGTCGTCGAGGTAGTCGGGGTTGAACAGCGACTGGTCGACAAGGCCGGCCTGGAGTACGCCGAACGCGCCGGCGAGCAGCACGATCGTCGGCCAGCCCGCGCCGAGGTGCCGGGCGATCTCCCGGATCAGGATCGCCGCCCCGCCGTACATCGGGCCCAGGAAGATCAGCACCGGAAGGAAATCGTCAATGGCGAAGCCACCCCACGAGCACTCGGCCGCCCAGGGCGCGAGCAGGAGCAACGCGAGCACCGGCAGGAGCCGCCGGCGCAGCGGCAGTCGGTCAGCGGCGATCGGGCGGTCGGCGGCGGCGGGACGGTCGGCGGTGACGGGATCTGGTTCGGTCGGCATCGGCGCTCCTCGACGGGCGTCTCGGGGGTCACCTGCACCGTGCACGGGCCACCCGGTCGCCCGATACGGCCATCGGCCGACGACCGGTGCGACCAAAGTCGTTGAGTAGGGTGGTGCCGACGTCGACCCGGGGAGCGTGGAGATGCAGCCGACCGTCACGGCCGACCTGACGGCCCGACCCGCCGACGCCGAACATCCGCTGCTCAGCTACCGCGACGAGGCGACCGGCGAGCGCGTCGACCTGACCGCACAGCAGGTCGGTGCCTGGGCGGCGCGCAGCGCGAGCCTCCTGCGCGACGGCTGCGGGCTTGGCCCCGGCAGCCGCGTAGCGGTCCTGCTGCCTCCGCATTGGCGTACCGCCGTGGTGTTGTTGGGCGCGTGGGCCTCCGGCCTGGCGGTGTCGTTCCGACCGCGCGCCACCGCGGGCCTGGCGGTGCTCGAACCGGGCGGCGACCGGCCGTTCGACGCGGTCTTCGTGACGCCCGAGCGGCAGGACGACTGGTTGGAGGACGTGCCGGACGCGACGCACCGCTATCTCGTCGGCACCGGGCCGGGGCGGCTGGACGACGTGCCGTTGGGCTGGCTGGACTGGTCCGCCGAGGTGCTCCGCCAAGGCGACGCCACCCCCGACCACACCGCCATCCGCCCGTCGGATCCGGCCACAGCGGACGGCACCACGTACGGTCAGTGGGGTGCGCTCGCCCAGGAGTTCGCCACGATGTTGGACCTGCGCGCCGGCGACCGACTGCTGGTCGACGCCGCCGAGACCGAGCAGCCGCTGAAGTGGTTGCTCGCGCCGCTCTCGGCCGGTGCGTCAGTGGTGATCAGCGCCAACCTCGACCCGGCGCGGCGGGACGCGATCGTCGCCGCCGAGCGGGTGACCCGGGTCCTCTGATCGGGCCGGACCGGCCAAACAGCGCCGGCCGACCCTGTTCCGTTACATCGGCATCTGCCCTGCTCAGAGGGTCTTCTGTCGATGCCGTCGGCATGTTCTCATACCCGAACGACGACGTCATCGACAGCGCACCGCTCCCTCACTGAAAGGTGCACCGATGCACAGGAGATCGACCTTCCGACTGGCGGTCCTCACCGCCACCGCCGCCACGTTCCTGGCGTCCGGCGGCGCCTCCGGGGCGCTGGCCACGGCCGCCCCCACGACCGCCTCCCCCGGTGTCGCGGCCTGCGAACCGGGTGCCGACGCGCACGGCGCCGCCCGGCTCGCCGAGGGTGCCACCGCCAAGGAACCGGGGCTGTACGCCAAGAACGAAGCCAACGCCTACGGCGTGATCAAGGACGCGCCGCGTCTGCCCAACGGGAGCGTCACCATCCCGACGGTCTTCCACATGGTCTCCGACCACCCGCTCACCCCGGCCGAGACGACCAGGTGGAACACCCTGATCGCGGCGCAGATGACGGTGCTCAACGACTCGTTCGCGGGTCGTACGGCGGGCGACGCCGCCGACACGCCGTTCCGGTTCTCGCTCGTCGACACCACGTGGACGGTGAACAGCGCCTGGTACACGGTCGAGCCGGGCAAGAACGAGCGGGACATGAAGAAGGCGCTGTACACCGGCGACTCGGAGACCCTGAACGTGTACGCGGCCAACATCGGCGGCGGGCTCCTCGGCTGGGCGTACTTCCCGAAGGGCTACAACAACGGCCGCGACTACATCGACGGCGTGGTGATGCTCGACGAGTCGATGCCGGGCGGCACGGCCGGCAAGTACGCCCTCGGCGACACGTTGACGCACGAGGTCGGGCACTGGCTGATGCTGGAGCACACCTTCGCGCACGGCTGCTCCGCGTCCGGCGACTTCGTCGCGGACACCCCGCGCGAGGCGGCCCCGCAGTTCGACTGCCCGGTGGGCGCGGACACCTGCACCGCACCCGGGCTGGACCCGATCCACAACTTCATGGACTACACGCAGGACTCCTGCATGAACATGTTCACCGTCGGGCAGGCCGACCGGATGAGCGACGCCTGGGTGGCGTTCCGCGCCGGCTAGCCCTCTGGTGGGCGTCAGGGCCGGCGGGTCGCTGCATGCGACTCGTCGGCCCCTCGTCCTGCCGTTGATCAACTCGGCTTCCCGGAAGGCGGGGTATCGGCGTGCTTCGGACACCGCGTCTTTCAGCAAACGGAGTCGATCAAGGCTGCGCGGGGGTGTTCACCGTCCGGAGGTCGCCACGATGCTGGCCTTGCGCGCCGGTGAGACTGCTGGTTGACGCCGCCGAGTACGAGCAGCCGCTGAAGCGGTTGCTCGCCGCTGCCCGACAGGCGCGTCAGTGGTGATCAGCGCCAACCTCGAACCGGCAAGACGGGACGGATCGTCGCCGCCGAGCGGGTGACCCGGGGTCCTTAGATCGGGTCGGACGGGCCAAATGACGGTGGTCGGCCCCGTTCCGTCGCATCGGCATCTGCCCTGTCCAGATGCCCTCCTGTCGATGCCGTCTGTGCTCCACATGCCGCGACGCCCGAGGTCCCTTGTGGAAGCGCTGTGTGGTCGAGAAGCGTCTCTGTCGCTTCCACCCGGCCTGAACGTTCGGCATCGGCAGGGGCGGCGCGGATCCGATCACTCTGCTTTAGTTGGCCGAACATCGCTGCTGTGGCTGCAGTCCGGGCGTTCAGTTGACGGTTCATTGCTCATCGGGGTGCACATCTGTGCGTCCCATGTGACATCCGGTGTGATCGAAGTTTCGGGGCCGGCCGAACTATGCAACGGGGGCATAGACGAATGAAACGACAGGCAGCGCGCGTGACGAGCGGGCGGGTAACACTATGGTTGCTGAGCGTGCTGGTCCTGGTGGCGGCGAGCATCGGCGGGCCAACTCTGCCGCTGCAGCCGGCCGCCGCGGCCGAGCCGGTCTGTGATCGGACCCAGGTGCTGCTGGCCTTCGAGCATGGCGGCACCACCGTCAGACCGGAGGCCGAGAAGGCGCTGCTCGGATCCGGGGCCCAGGTGTGCGCCTTTCTCCAAACGGTGTGGCCACAACGGGCACCGGTCGACGATCGGGTCAGCGTCAACCAGATGATGGCTGCCGGTGGACCATCCGTCCGCGCGGCCGCCCAGGTGGCTCTCGACTCTTCCGACCCGGCTGCTCTGGGTGCCTTCCTGGAATCCGGCTGGCGGCAACCGTGGGAGGGTGACCAGCGGGTCCGGGTCAACCAGATCATGGCGACCGGCGGCACCCAGCTGCGCGCTGCCGGCCAGAAGGCGCTGGACGCGGGTACGGCAGAGGCCTACCAGACGTTCCTGGACTCGGGTTGGCGGACCCCCTGGCAGACCGATCAGCGGCTCCGGGTCAACCAGCTGTTGGCGGCCGGTGGTCCAGAGGTGAAGGCGGCGGCCCAGCGGGCTCTGGGCATCGGCACCGCCAGCGCGCTGACGCAGTTCATCGACGTCGACTGGGCTGTGGCCACCGCCCGGGACGAGGAAACGGCGACGATCAGTGATCTGGTGAACGCGGCCACCAGCGCCGGCCAGCAGGCCGCGCAGGAGACCGACGCGGCGAAGGAAGCGGGCGAGCGGGCGGCCAGAGCGGCCGAGGAAGCACGCAAGTCGGCGCAGGCGGCGGCGCAGGCCACCGCTGCGGCGAAGAACGACGCGACCGCAGCGGCAGTCGCGGCGAAGCAGGCGGCCGTCGCCGCCGGCAATGCGGCCCGTGCAGCCAGGGCTGCCGTTTCCGCGGCCCAGGACGCCGCGCACGCGGCGCGGCAGGCGTCCAACGCCGCCGCCCGCGCCGCCTGGGCCGCTGCCATGGCCGGGAAGGCGGCTTCGGCCGCCTACCGAGCCGCCTCGAACGCCGCGACCGATGCGACGAAGGCGGCAGACGCGCGCAAGGCGGCGGAGGCGGCGAACCTCATCGCCGACAAGGCCGCCGATTCGGCTGTCGCCGCCGAGCAGGCAGGCACCGCTGCTCGCAAGGCTGGAACCGCCGCGCAGGCGGCGGCGAACGCCGGTACGGCGGCGAACGCGGCCGCGGCGGCCGCGTTGGAGAGCGGCGACTACGCCGTGCAGGCGGGGGCGGATGCCAGCGAGGCGCGCGCCGCCGCGGGCAAGGCCCGGGCCGCAGCCAATCGCGCCACCCGGGCGGCGCAGAGTGCGGTGAAGTTCGCCGCGGCAGCCGCCACCGCTGCCGACGCGTCCCGCGCTGCGGCCCTGCGGGCTGCCGACAATGCCCGGGCCGCGGCCAGGGCGGCGAACGAAGCGGCCGACCATGCCGGGGACGCCGCGGTGGCGGCGGCGCAGGCCACGGCGCACGCCAACGCCGCGAGTGCGGCCGCACTGGCCGCGTCCGATGCCGCCAACCAGGCCAAGGTCGTGTACGACGCGGCACGGACCGCCGACGCCGACCGGATCCAGATCACCTTCGAGCAGGCCGACGAGACTGCGATCGACGCGAGTGCCGCCGAGGCCCAGCAGCAGGAGCGGGCCCGTCGCGACGCGGATCAGGCAGCACAACGCGGTGCGGAGACGAACCGACTCATCGCCGAAGCGGTCAACCCCGCCACCCCGGCCGCGACCGCCGTTCTGGCCGCTCGCAAGGTTGCCCTGACGCTGCTGTCGGCGACCGGAACGTGGAGTCGTGAGGCCGCCAAGCAGGCCCTGAGCGGCGACGACGACATGGCGATGAACTTCGTCCGGACCGACCTGGCGGTCGCCGCCGGGCAGGACGACCGGATCACGGCGGGGACGATCGCTGTCAACGGCGACACCGCCGGGCTGCGTCAGGCCGCCCAGACCGCGTTGGCCGGTACGGATGCCGATGTGGCGCGCTTCCTCGCCAGCAAGGACTATCCGGGCCGAGTCATCGACGACCGTCTCAAGGTCAACCAGATCTTGGCGACGGCGCGCGCGGCCGGACACGGCACTGTCGTCCAGCGCGCCCAGGCGGCGCTCGACTCCAACGACGGCGCCCAGCTCCGTCAGGTCATCGACCGTGGGCAGTACGACGCCCTCGCTGCCGATGACCGGATCGCCATCAATCGGATCCTCAGCGACCCGGAGAGTGGGCCCGAGCTGAGGGCGGCTGCTCAGGTCGCTCTGGACGCCCCCAAGGCAGCCGCACACGAGTTCCTGGCCACCGGGCGATTCTCCGCAGCGCAGGCCGACCAGGATTCGGCCAAGCACGACGCCGTCGTCAGCGCCCTTGTGGCACAGGCGTTCCGCGTCGCCACCACTGCCCTTCAGGACGCCCAGGAGGCGCAGGCCGTCGCGGCCACCGCGCGGCGCGATGCGCAACAGGCGGCGACGTACGCGCAACAGGCGGTGGAATCGTCGAACCAGGCGCGAGGGTACGCGCTGCAGGCGAAGGCGTCCGCGGACAGCGCGACGGCCTCCGCGGCCCGAGCCGCTGCGGCGGCGGCGACCGCCAGGCAGGCGGCGGCCAGCGCGAACGCGTCCGCGGAGAGCGCGGCGGTCTCGGCTGCGCAGGCGACACTCTCGGAGCAGCAGGCGGTTTCCAGCGCTGCCCGGGCATACCGTTCCGCCTCCGAGGCGATGGCGTCGGCGGTGCAGGCGGGCAAGGACCGCGATGCCGCCATTGCCGCCGCGAATGCCGCGATCAGAGCGTACGTCGACAAGGCCCAGGGTGAGTACGAGGAGACGGTCCGGCAGCGGGACGAGCAGTGCGCGACGGACTTTGAGAACAACCCGGCCGGCTACCGGCTCTGCTCTTACCTCATCACCAACCCGGTCAACGACTTCGCGAAGATGCTCTACCGGGAGTGGAAGAACGGCCCGACCTGCGAGAAGCTCCACCCGCAGGTGCGGCTGGACTACCAGCCGAACACCAGCTCGGGCTACACATCCTGCGTCGCGAATGGTCCGGGTGACGGGTGGGAGGTCAAGGCACTCGGATACACCGCCGGGTTGGAACTGCTCGGGGAGGGCATCCAGTACCTCGCCGACAAGTATCACCTGAACCCGACGCTCGTGGCCGGCGGAATCGGGATCCTGCTCGGCGTCGGCCTGGCCGCGTTGCCCGAGCTGACCATCTCCTGCAGTGCGGTCTGCATGGTCGCCCTGGACGCCACGACTCCGCTCATTGCGCCCTCGCTCATCGGCGCGCTCGACACGTCGACGTTCCTGACGCTCTACGGCATACGTGCCGGTGGCGTCGTCACCACCGTCGGCGGCACGGTTGCCGGGCTTGAGGCCGCCCGGTTCGCGGGATTCCTCGAACGCGAGGCGATTGCGGCGAAGGTGTACGACAGCGCCATCGAGCGATTGGTCCGGCAGTTCAAGGGGTGCGTCAACAGTTTCGCCCCCGGGACCCGCGTGCTCATGGCGGACGGCTCCAACAAGCCGATCGCCGACGTGGCGAAGGGCGACCAGGTTCTGTCGACCGACCCGGCCGTCGGCGGCGTCACCCCGGACACGGTCACCGCGACCCATCGCAACCTCGATGTCGCCATGACCGATCTGCTGGTGACGGGAGCGGACGGACGGTCCGAAACGATTCATACGACGGACGGCCATCCGTTTTGGGTGCCGTCGGCCCACAAGTGGATCGACGCGGGCCTTCTTATGCCCGGCACTGACCTGGCGTCGCCCTCCGGTGGTGCCGCTCGTGTCGCCCAGGTGACTCGATTCGCCGCCGCCGAGTCCATGTACAACCTAACAGTGAGTCGTAATCACACGTACTACGTGTTGGCTGGAACGACTCCCGTCTTGGTGCACAACACTCCAGGTTGCGAAGTTGTCGAATACGTTAACACTTATGGTGGGCGTGAAGGCGGCATCCTTGCGAAGATGGACGAAAATGGAATAGTGAGCTTCGCGGTCGAGACGGGCCCGACGACTCCAGGCGGTGCCCAGATGTTTGCGGATATGATGAGCTTTTTCGGTCCGAGTAACGTGACTGCCATTGAGGCCAAGTGGATTCCCGCGATGCCCAGCAATCTAAATACGTTTAACAAGCTGACCGGGCAGGGTTGGTCTTCCGAGAGCGCGGCTGTCGAGACCTACACCGGAAAGATGGCGACAAGGAATGGCTTTACGAAGGTTACCGTCCAACGTCTAGTTGGGTCGCCTGGCAAATACACAGACGTTGAACTGAAGTTCGGAAGGTAGGGCCCAAGTGGAGGAGACGTCGGCCGAAGTTAGACGTATGGTAATGGCGGGGGTGGCGCTCTCCAAGATCGTTGAATTTCTTCGGGATGAAGATGAATTCGTGCTGACGCCATTTAATTTCCTCATGGTCTTTCGTCAGGCGGTCGGTGTCCCGATGCCTGATTCTCGGACGATGTTGGAGGTCTTCGATGCTGACATGAATCCACTTTCTTCGATTGGTGATGTGGATCGAATGGGCGACAGGGTGCTGGCTCGCTATAGATCAAAGGCCTGATCCTGGCCAACGTGCGCAGCTCACCTGAGCGGAACGCGTCGAAGGGCTTCTGTCGCTCCTTCATGGTGGTCGAGCCCTGCACCATCAGTTTCGCTCTACGCCGGCCCGGGACCGCTGCTGGTCCCGGGCCGGTGCGCTGTCTGGCCATCACCCGTCCGGTGGAGCCGTCGACCAGCGCGACTCGAGCCGGTGGTGGCAGGTGTTGCAGTTCGGCCTGCAGAACCTCTTCGACCCGGAGCTGGACGAGTCGTTCACGATGGACACCTTCGACCACCGCCCCGGCGTGGTCACCCTTCCGGGCCGCTGCCCACCGCCCACGTCGTAACGCCGGGTCGGTCCGAGCGGCGCGCCCTCGCAGCGCTTTGATCGACTCGGCTTTCAGGAAACCGGGGCGTCAGCCTGCCCCGGACACCGCGACTTCCTGAGAACCGGGTCGATCACCGGCCCGCGCGGGTCAGTCGACGGTTGGCAGCTTCGGGCCGAGGGCGTCGTCGGCGTGGGCGATCGTGTACGCGTACCCCTGCTCGGCGAGGAAGCGCTGCCGGCGCGCCGCGTACTCGGTGTCGATGGTGTCCCGGGAGACCACCGTGTAGAAGTGCGCCTGCCGGCCGTCGGCCCTCGGCGCCGACACCTGCACCGCACCCGGGCTGGACCCGATCCACAACTTCGTGGACTACACGCAGGACTCCTGCATGGACATGTTTACCGCGGGCCAGGCGGACCGGATGAGCGAGGCCTGGGTGGCGTTCCGCGCTGGCGGCACCGGATAGCGCACTGGACGTCACGGGCCGGCAGGTCGCTCTGCGGCGACCCGCCGGCCCGTCTGCTTCACCCTTCCGGGTGGAGCCTGGACATTCTCTCGATCCTCACGTTGCCCAACCCCGACGTCGTGCCGGTCAGCCTGGTCGGGTCGGCCCGACGATCCGTGCGCGGGTCAGCTGGCGAACGGGCGAACGGGCGAACTTGGCTCGCCGGTACGCCTCGATCTCGGGCTTGGAATTGAGCCCGAGCTTCTTCTCGACGCCGACCTCGATCCAGAGCCCCTGGCAGCCGTAGCCGTTCTGGTAGCGCTGGTGGTAGCCGCGCAGCGCCCTGTACCGCTGGAAGACGTCCTTGAGTGCCCGGCCGCGGGCGTGCACGCCGAGATCTTGTTGGCCGTGACCGGTCCGTCGATGAAGCTGAATCTCGGGCCGCCAACGTTGGCCCCGCGCAACTTGTCGAAAATTCGCTCCTGCCGCCAGAGGTCCAGGTTGCCGAGTTCGCGTCCGTTGTGGTTCGGCGTGTCCGGACGCGGAGCGATCACGGCCGGGAGCACACCACCGTTCCTATCTCGGCGTTTCTCGCCGGGCGAGCCTCAGCCGGTCGTACCGGATCGGACGGTCGCCCCGCCTGCCGCCAAGTCGGTCTGCCCTGGGCAAGCCCGGCACGGTCCCGGCCGGGCGCGGGTAGCTGGCGCAGCCGCGCGTCCTGTCCTCACGGGACCGTGGTCGGGCGCCGGAGCGGCCGTGGTGGGCGTACCGCTTGCGGACCGGCGGTCAGTTCTGGCGACTCAAGAGGTCGTGGGGAAGTCGAGGAACCGCTGGCTGAGCAGGGCGGCAGCCGCCGGTTCGCACGCCGGCAGGGCGGAGCCGGCGAACTAGGTGCCGACCGCCGGGATATAGGAACAGTTCGGCGCGGTCGGTTGACTCCACCAGGGTGCGGGCGGCGTCAAGGTCACCCTCGTCGACGAAGAGCGGGTCCGGGTCCATGCCGTGGATGCATCGGCACGCCGGTCGGCCAGGGTCTGACACACACCACCGTGCGGAAGCGATGCCCGACGGGTAGACCCGCCTTGGGTGGTCCCTAGGGATTTGGGGTGAAAACTACGTTTGCCCTGTATTGAGTAGTACCGCCGATATTGTGACTCCTGCGCGTCCTGGGAGGTCTCGCGATGTGCCGACCCGTTCCGGTGGAGGGGACATGAGGGAAAATTCGGAACGTAAGCCGCTGGTGGGTCCTAGGCACATCAAGGCCGCATCGGGTTTGAGCTCCGTGTTGATCGTGGCCGGGATGACCACCGGCGTCACTCCCGCTCAGGCGGCCGAGGTGGTCCACAAGGCCCGCGCCGAGCGCAGCTACCAGGGCACGCCCGGGCCGTTCGGGCAGGCGCAGGCGTGGCAGCCCGGGGCAACCCTCGTGCGGGACGGCGGCCCCGACGGATGGTCCGATCCGCAGGGTTGGCAGTGGCAGGACCAGGGGCCGGGTCGGCGCCGCCATGATGACGGCAAGGTGGGTCCGCAGGGCCCGCAGGGCCCGCAGGGTCCGCAGGGCGAACGCGGGGGGCGTGGTCCGCGTGGCCCACGTGGCTTCCAGGGCGCTACCGGCGCGCAGGGTTTCCAGGGTGAGCAGGGTCCACAGGGTGTGACCGGCTCGCCGGGTCCGCAGGGTTTCCAGGGTGCGCAGGGCGACGTTGGTCCGCAGGGTGCGCAGGGCGAGGCCGGTCCGCAGGGTGCGCAGGGTGCGCAGGGCGAGGCCGGTCCGCAGGGTGCGCAGGGCGAGGCCGGTCCGCAGGGTGCGCAGGGCCCGCAGGGTTTCCAGGGTGCGCAGGGTGCGCAGGGCGAGGCCGGTCCGCAGGGCTCGCAGGGCTCGCAGGGCTCGCAGGGCTCGCAGGGCTCGCAGGGTGCGCAGGGCGAGGCCGGTCCGCAGGGTGCGCAGGGCGACGTCGGTCCGCAGGGTGCGCAAGGCGAGGCCGGTCCTCAGGGCTCGCAGGGTGCGCAGGGTGCGCAGGGCGAGGCCGGTCCGCAGGGTGCGCAGGGCCCGCAGGGTTTCCAGGGTGCGCAGGGCGACGTTGGTCCGCAGGGTGCGCAAGGCGAGGCCGGTCCTCAGGGCTCGCAGGGTGCGCAGGGTGCGCAGGGTGCGCAGGGCGAGGCCGGTCCGCAGGGTGCGCAGGGCCCGCAGGGTTTCCAGGGTGCGCAGGGCGACGTTGGTCCGCAGGGTGCGCAAGGCGAGGCCGGTCCTCAGGGTGCCCAGGGTGACGTTGGTCCGCAGGGTGCGCAGGGCGAGGCCGGTCCTCAGGGTGCGCAGGGTGCGCAAGGCGAGGCCGGTCCTCAGGGTGCGCAGGGCCCGCAGGGTTTCCAGGGTGCGCAGGGCGACGTTGGCCCGCAGGGTGCGCAAGGCGAGCCCGGTCCGCAGGGCCCGCAGGGTTTCCAGGGTGCGCAGGGCGCCGTCGGCCCGCAGGGTGCGCAGGGCGAGGCCGGTCCGCAAGGTGCGCAGGGCGCGCAGGGCGAGGCCGGTCCGCAGGGTGCGCAGGGTTTCCAGGGCCCGCAGGGCCCACAGGGTGCCCAGGGTGCCCAGGGCGTCTTAGCGGGCGTTCATGTCGAATCTTCTGATGAGCCTGGGACGGGCTTCCAAACCGTCAGCTGCCCCACCGGCGAAGTGGCGACGGGCGGCGGCTACGTCACGAACGGGAGCGTGAACGTGGATGCCCCGATCGTAGTAGGAGGTACGCCGGTCGGATGGCAGGCCCAGTTCCTGGAGCCAGAACCCGGCCTTGTCTACGTCATCTGCGCGCCCGGCACGTCGTGATCGGGGCAAGCACGCCCAGAATGATCGACAGGAAGAGGAAGACAGTGAGAATGCGACAGGTGTTCGGCACACTTGCCTGCGGCTCTGTGTTGCTGGCTGGGGCGGGTGCGTGCAGTGACGACAAGACGCCCATGGCGAAGGAATCCGGCGGGACCGTCGCTCCAGGGGCCGGGCAGGGGGACCCGAAGGTCCTGCTCCAGCAAGGTATCGAGCAGGGGCAGGCCGGCAAGTCCGACGAGGCGAAGGCAACCTTCGAGAAGGTGGTCGCGCTTCAGGGGGACAACAAGTTCGCCTGGTTCAACCTCGGCTACCTCGCCCAGTCGCGTAACGCAACCGACGAAGCGGTGGCGGACTACGACAAGGCGCTGCAGATCGACGGTTCCTACCGGCCCGCCCTCTACAACAAGGCAATGCTGTTGGAGGAGGCGAAGCCGGACGAGGCGGTCGCGTTGTATCGCAAGATCGTCGATGCCGATGAGGGCGCTTCCACGGCCTACCTGCGGCTGGGGTTGATGCTCGTCAAGCAGCAGGACCGGACGGGCGCCCGGGAGGCGTTCGCGTCGGCGATCAAGGCAGATCCGAAGCTGGCGTCTGCGGTCCCCGAGGACTTCCGCCCGCAGAAGACAAAGGGATGATCGCGTGGTGAAGGCGCCACACGTCACGGTCTTCACGGGTAGCAACCGAACCCGCTTCCTGGACGATTGTCTGCAGTCCCTGCTGGCGCAGACGTACGCGGACTGGGAATGGGTGGTCATTCTCAACCAGGGCACCCGGTGGCGCCCCGAGGCGAACGATCCACGGATCCGCCTCCTGGTGCGCGACGGGCTGTCCGGTGTCGGTGCGGTGAAGCGACAGGCCTGCGCCGAGGCGTACGGGGACATCCTCGTCGAACTCGACGACGACGACCTGCTCAGCAGCGACTGCCTGGCGGAGGTGGTGGCCGCCTTCGACGCGAACCCCGGGGCGGGCTTCGTCTACAGCGACACGGCGCAGATCAGCGAGGACGGCAGCCGGGACGACTCGCGGTTCGCCGCCGCGCACGGGTGGCGCTACCGCGACGAGCGGGTCGACGGGCGTGAGGTGTTGGCCTGCTACTCGCTGGAGCCGACGCCGCACAACGTCAGCTACATCTGGTACGCCCCGAACCATGTCCGGGCGTTCCGACGGGATCTGTACGAGAAGGTGGGCGGCTACAACGAGGAACTCGACGTGGCCGACGACCTCGACCTGATGTGCCGGCTGTACCAGGCGGCCGAGTTCCACCAGATCCCCAAGTGCCTTTACCTGCAACGGATGCACACCCGGAACACCCAGCGCGACCCCGAGGTCAACGCGCGCATCCAGCGGCGGTCCGTGGAGATCTACGACCGTAACATCCAGTTCAACGCGTTGGCCTGGGCGAAACGGCGGGACCTGCTGGCCCTGGATATGGGAGCGGCGTACAACAAGCCGGAGGGGTTCCTCGGGCTGGATCGCCGTGCCGGGGACGGCGTGGACATCGTCTGTGACGTCACGAAGGGGATCGACCTGCCGGACAACAGCGTCGGGGTGATCCGGGCGGTCGACTTCCTGGAGCACATCCCGGACAAGATCGGGATCTTCAACGAGTTGTACCGGGTCCTCGCCCCGAACGGGTTGCTGCTGTCCCTGACGCCCAGTTCGGACGGACGGGGCGCGTACCAGGACCCGACGCACGTCGCGTTCTACAACGAGAACTCGTTCTGGTATTTCACCAACGACCAGTACGCACGCTTCGTGCCGGAGATCCGCTGCCGATTCCAGGTGTCTCGCCTGGGCACGTACTTCCCGAGCGATTTCCACCAGGCGAACAACATCCCGTACGTCGTGGCGAACCTGATCGCGGTGAAGGACGAGACCCGCAACGGAGGCCTGTTGACGATCTGAGCCGACCGCCGAAACACGGCCCTGCGGCCTCCGGCCAGGGCAGGACGCCCCACGGCAGCAGGAACGTCCGACCCGATGTTCACCGAGACGTTCTGGAGCGGCCTACGCAGGCTGGTCAATCTGATCGACTCGGCTTTCAGGAAAACGGGGCATCAACGCGCCTCGGACACCGCAGCTTTCTGAAGACCGAGTCGATCAAGGTCGCGCGCGGCGCTCAGTCGAACGACGGCAGCGACGGGCCGAGGACGTCGTCGGCGTCGACGATCGTGTACGCGTACCCCTGCTCGGCGAGGAAGCGCTGCCGGTGCGCCGCGTACTCGGTGTCGATCGTGTCCCGGGACACCACCGTGTAGAAGTGCGCCTGGCGGCCGTCGGCCTTCGGCCGCAGCACCCGACCCAGCCGCTGCGCCTCCTCCTGGCGCGACCCGAACGTGCCCGACACCTGGATCGCCACCGCCGCCTCGGGCAGGTCGATCGAGAAGTTCCCGACCTTCGAGATCACCAGCGTGCGGATCTCCCCGGTGCGGAACGCGTCGAACAGCCGCTCCCGCTCCTTGTTGGTGGTCGAACCCTGGATGATCGGCGCGTCGAGATATTCGCCGAGCTGGTGCAGCTGGTCGATGTACGCGCCGATCACCAGCACCTGGTCGTCCGGGTGCCGGTCCACCAGTGCCTTGACCACCGGCAGCTTCGTGCGAGCGGTCGCCGCCATCCGGTAGCGCTCCTCGGCCTCCGCCGTCGCGTACGACATGCGCTCCGCGTCGGTCAGGGTGACCCGGACCTCGGTGCACTCGGCCGGGGCGATCCAGCCCTGCGACTCGATGTCCTTCCACGGCGCGTCGTACCGCTTCGGGCCGATCAGGCTGAAGACGTCACCCTCGCGGCCGTCCTCGCGTACCAGAGTCGCCGTGAGGCCCAGCCGACGGCGGGCCTGCAGGTCCGCGGTGAACCGGAAGATCGGCGCGGGCAGCAGGTGCACCTCGTCGTAGATGACCAGGCCCCAGTCGCGGGCCCCGAACAGGTCCAGGTGGGTGAACGCGCCGCCGCGCCGCGAGGTGAGCACCTGGTACGTGGCGATGGTGACCGGGCGGATCTCCTTGCGCTCGCCCGAGTATTCGCCGATCTCCTCCTCGGTCAGCGACGTGCGGGCGATCAGCTCCCGCTTCCACTGCCGGCCGGCGACCGTGTTGGTGACCAGGATCAGCGTGGTCGCCTTCGCCTCGGCCATCGCCGCCGCGCCGACCAGGGTCTTGCCGGCGCCGCAGGGCAGCACCACCACACCCGACCCGCCGGCCCAGAACGCCTCGACGGCCTCCCGCTGGTACGACCTCAGCGTCCACGGCTTGCGCCCGTCCTTGCCGGCCTCGGCCAGCTCGATCGGGTGCGCCTCACCGTCGACGTAACCGGCGAGGTCCTCCGCAGGCCAGCCCAGCTTGAGCAACGCCTGCTTGAGTCGGCCACGCTCGGACGGGTGCACCCGGATGGTGTCGTCGTCGATCTTGTCGCCGAGCATCCCGGCGAGCTTCTTGCTCTTGGCCACCTCGATCAGCACCAGCCGGTCCAGCGCGCGCAGCACCAGCCCGTACGCCGGGTCGTTGGCGAGCTGGAGTCGGCCGTAGCGGTCCATCGTGTCGGCCACGTCGACCAGCAGCGCGTGCGGCACCGGGTAGCGGGAGTACTTGAGCAGCGAGTCGACCACACCCTCCGCGTCGTGCCCCGCGGCCCGGGCGTTCCACAGGCCCAGCGGGGTCAGCCGGTAGGTGTGCACGTGCTCCGGCGAGCGCTCCAACTCGGCGAACGGTGCGATCGCCATCCGGCACGCCTGCGCGTCGGGGTGGTCGATCTCCAGCAGCAGGGTCTTGTCCGACTGCACGATCAGTGGTCCACCGCTCACGCGAGCGTCCTCTCCTCGGTTGGCCGTCCGGCCCAAGCGGGTCGCATACCCGCTGCTGGCCGACCATCCAGTGTTGCACGGTGCCGGCTGTCGGAAGAAAGATGCTCACCAGGTGCAACCGGGACGGCACTCACGAACGTCTAGCAAAGGGACGACTGTAGGGGGAGCTGCCATGAAGTGTGTTCGGAGCACCTCCCGGCTGGTCGCCTTGCTGGTGGTCGTGCTGGTCGGCGCTGGTGCGTGCACGTTCGATCCGCAGTCCGGCGGGAGTGGTGGCGGGGGAGCCGCCCCAGCCGGTGCGGCGGACCAGGCAACGGGGGCGAGCGACACGCCCGGCGCGGGCCAGCGCGGCCGGCCCACGCCGGCCGCGCCCAGCCCCACGCCGAAGGCAACCCGGTCCCCGACGCCGAAACCCACGCGCAGCGCAACGCCGAAGCCGACCCCCAGCACCGGCACGCCGACCGTCGCCGGCTGTCCGCAGGGCCAGCACCAGCGCGAGGTGGAGACCTACCTCGCCCGGTTGGGCGGGTTCGGGACGGTGACCGTGGACGGCCGGCAGTCCGCCGCCGACTGCGCCGCGATCAAGAAGTTCCAGAAGAGGTACGGCATTCGCCCCGTCGAGGGTCGCGCCGGACCGACCACGTACGACGTGGCCCAACGCCTCGCCACCACCGACCCGGCCGCTTGCAAGGCCGGCGCGGGCACGACGTTCTGCGTGGACCTGACCCGGCAGACCGTCTGGGCGATGCGCGGCGGCAAGGTGATCATGGAGCCGACGGTGACCCGCACCGGCATGTCCGGCTACCGCACCCCGGCCGGCACGTTCACCGTCAACTTCCGCAATCCCAAGGAGTGGTCCGACCCGTACGAGGTGTGGCTGCCCTACTGGCAGCACTTCACCCAGGGCATGGGCTTCCACGAAACCACCACCTACCTGCACGACAAGCCGATCGGCTCGCACGGCTGCGTCAACCTCCTGCACGCCGACGCGGTCCGGATGTGGGAGCTGGGGAAGGTCGGCACCCGGGTGGTGCTGATCGGCCGCCGCCCCGGCACCTGAGCGACACACGGCGAATCGCGGGGGATAACCCCCTGTCCGACCGGTCCAACGAGTGTCACGCTGGGAGTCCAGGGCCGGACCGGGCGGGGAGGCTTGGCATGACGGTCGACCGTGACGTGATCGCGGAGTATGAGCAAGCACCACCCGACGAGGTGTCCCGCGGGACCGTGATCGCGTACGCCGTCGCCGCGACGCTCCTCGTCGGGTGGTTCCTCTTCGGCTGGCTGGTGCTGCGGCAGGGCTTCGTCGACTCGGTCGGGGAGTCCGCCGGCGCCGGTTTCGCGCTGCTCCTGATCATTTCGGTGGTCGGCACGTTTCGCCGCAGCCGCCGCTGACCGACAGCGCCCGCGTCGCGCCGTCGGCCGGTCCGACCCGAGCCGATCAGTCCGCCAGCACCGCCGCGGTGACCCGGTGCAGCGCGAACGTGTGCAGCATCTCGGTCCGTTCGTCCTCGGCGCGCAGATAGCCAGCACCGATCGAGACCGGCTTGACCAGGCGGGACGCGGTCGCCCCGTGCGCGTCGACGTAACCGACCCAGACCAGCGCCTTGTCCCGTACCGCCTGCTGGAGCACCGCCAGGGCTTCGCTGTGCGTGTGCGCCGGCACCGGGCCACCGCCCAGCCCTGCCGCACCGCCGCGCACCACCGCCGGTGCCCGTCGGGCCGCCCGCGCCGCCGCGTCACCGCGCCGGATGTGCTCCACCACCCCGAGCAGCCGGGGCATGGGCAGCTTCGGGGCGGCCAACGGATCGAGTGTCCGGGTGGTCACCGAAACCCGAGGCGGGGCCCGTCGGATTCGCGGCCGGGTCAGCACGGTGCTGCCGGTGCCGTCCTCCTGCACCGGGGCGTACCCGGCGTCGCGCAGCGCACCCAGCAGGCGACCGACCTGGTACTGCGTGCACAGCACCGTCGGCGCGAGCCGGCGCAGCGCCAGCGACTCCAGCCGCCGGTCCGCCAGCACCTCGCTGATCAGCGTCTCGTCGTCGCTGCGCAGGTACGCCCCGGCCAGGCCGACCCGCAGCCCACCGTGCTTTCGGGCCACGTCGTCCACCAGGTAGGTGAGGCCCTGCGGAATCGGAGTACGCGATCGTCGCCGGAACACGTCGTGCAGGTCGTCGGCCGTGTAGCCGGAGTCGAGTGCCCGCCGGACGCTGGCCGTGGTGACCCGATGGACGCTGGCCCCGCCGGCAGACTCAAGCTCCGTCATCGCCTCCAACTCGATGCCGAGCGCCGGCTCGGGCGGGCCGGGCACCACAACGGTCAGGTCGGCCTGCACCAGGAAGTGGTCGACCGGGGCGGGCAGCAGTGCGTCCAACGCCCGGGCGACATCGGACGGGTCACCGCTCTCGACGTCCGCGTGCACGCCCAGCGGGTCGCCGCCCCGCTCGTCGGTCGACGTCAGGTCACCCAGCAGCAGCCGACCGTACGAGGTGAGCGCCCCCAGCCCGGTGACGCCCAACTGCGCGGCCTCGGCCAGCACCTCCCGGTGGGCGGCGTCCCGGCCCCGGCTGCGGCGCGGCGCCCGCCAGTCGAGCAGGTCCTGCACCTCCTCGGGCGCGGGCGCGGTCGCCGGTTCCAGATCGGCGAGCACGCCGAGCACCGCCCGCCGGGTGGCCGGCACACCCGCCCGTTCGGCCTCCGCGGAGAGGGCGGTGATCGGGCGGTCCCGGTCGTCCCGGCGGCCGACCAACCCCACCTGCCGGGTCATGGTCAGCCAGGCTCGGGCCAACTGCTCCCACCGCTGGGCCAGGGAGGCGGCCCGCCACACCTCGTACCCGCCGGTCGGCAGCACCTGCTGATCCGCCCCGTACCGGCTGGTGGTCGCCCCCGGTATCTCCAGCTCGCCGGCCAGCCCCGCCGCGTACGCCACCTCCAGCAGCAGCGCGGTCGTCGGCTCGTCCAGCCCGGCGGTACGCGCCAGCCGCCGCAGGTCCCGTACGCCGATGCCACCGGAGCGCAGCACCGGCGCGGGCTCGTCGGCGAGTTGATCCAGCAGCCCTTCGGTGTGCCGGACCACCTCCATCGTCTGCCCGGCGCCGGCCGAGTCGACCGCCTTCGGCTCGCGGGGCGCGGCGGCCACCGGCGGTGGGCTGGTGCGCAGTGGCCCGAGAGGGCCGCTGTCACGGCGCAGCAGCAGACCGACCTCGCGGGGCAGCTCCACAGTGCCGGCGGCCGTCGACGACCCGGTCGTCACGGAGACCAGTAGCCGGTTGTCGACGAGCCACCGCACCGGGGAGCCGGCCGGAGCACCACCGTTGGTCGGGTCGGAGAGCACCGGGTCCTCCGCCCCCAGCGGCGGTGCCTGCAACGCGCCCGGGGGCACGCTGCCCACCGGCGGGCCGGCCGCCAACCGGTCCAGGATCGCCCGGGCCGAGGGCGGGGCGGCGAGCAGCGTCCGCCGCAGCTTCGCCGGGTCCGCGCAGAGCGCGGCCGTGCGCGGGTCCAGCTCCGCGGCCGGTCGGCCGAGCCCGGCGGGGTACGGGGCGACTTCGTCGACGGCTGGCACCACCTGCAGGGCGTGCTCCGGGCCGTACAGCAGGAAGAGCGCGCGCAGCCGGCCCACGGCGGCCCGGACGGCGGTCGGGGCCGGCGGTTGCGGCCCTGCGGTCGCCATGGCGAGCACGGTGTCGGTGGCCGTGGTGCCGTCGTCCGGGTTCCGGGTGAGGCGGGCGGCGTCGAGGATCTGGAGGGTGAACTGGTCCAGCCCGTCCAGCGCACGAGCCACCGAGACCCGGGACTGGGCCCGGATGGCCAGGGCGGAGACGTCGGCTGGCACGGGCACGACGAGGTCCGGCCGCAGCTGGAGGAGCGCGGCCAGTGACTCGTCGGGCAGCGACCGCAGGTGGTCGGCGAGTGAGGTGGTCATCGTCTTTCCACGCTAGCCCGGCACCGGGCTTCCGCGCCCCTCGGACGTTCGGCTGGGCAGGTGTCGCCGGGTACGTTTCTCGGCATGCCCGCACTGACCGTCGGATTCGATCTCGACATGACCCTGGTCGACTCCCGCCCCGGCATCGCCGCGACCTTCGAGGCGCTGACCGCGCGGACGGGCGTGCCGGTGGACGCCGACCTGGCGGTGTCCCGGCTCGGGCCGCCGCTGCGCACCGAGCTGGCGCACTGGTTCCCGCCGGGAGAGGTCGAGTCGGCCGTCCGCGCGTACCGCGAGCTGTACCCGGCGTACGCGATCACCCCGACGGTCCCGCTGCCGGGTGCGCGGGAGGCCATCGACGCCATCCGGGCCCGGGGCGGCCGTGTGCTGGTCGTCACAGCGAAGATGGGCCGGCTGGCCCGGCTGCACCTGGACCACCTCGGTCTCACCGTCGACGAGTTGGCCGGTGACCTGTTCGCCGAGCAGAAGGCGACCGCCCTGCGGGAGCACGACGCGACCCACTACGTCGGCGACCATGTGGCGGACATGGTGGCGGCGGGGGTGGCCGGGGTGCCGGGGATCGGCGTGGCGACCGGCCCGTGCTCTCCGGACGAGCTGCGCGCGGCAGGCGCGGAAGTCGTGTTGAACGACCTCACCGAATTCCCGGCGGCGCTCGACGACATGATCCAGCTAGCCTTGGAGCAGTAGCGGCTCAAGTGAAGCAGGGGTTTTCAGGTGCCTACGGGTCGAGTGAAGTGGTACGACACGGCCAAGGGATACGGCTTCGTCACGAGTGACGAGGGCGGCGACGTGTTCCTGTCCAAGGCGGCGCTGCCGGCGGGTGTCACCGACCTCAAGGGTGGCCAGCGGGTCGACTTCAGCGTGGTGGACAGCCGCCGGGGCGCACAGGCCATGGGAGTCAAACTGCTGGACGCGCCGCCGTCGATGGCAGAGTTGCGCCGTCGACCGGCCGAGGAACTGCACGGCCTCGTCGAGGACATGATCAAGCTGCTCGAGGCGAAGGTCCAGCCGGACCTGCGTCGGGGCCGGTACCCGGACAAGAAGACCGCGCAGAAGATCGCTCAGCTGGTCCACGCGGTGGCGAACGAGCTGGAGGTCTGAGGCACCAGCCCGGCGGTGGCGGCCCGGTCGAGCAGTGCCGCCACCGCGGCGAAACCAGCCTCGCCCAGGTCCGCGGTGAACTCGTTGACGTAGAGGCCGATGTGCCGGTCCACCACGTCGAGTTCCATTTCCTGGGCGTGCGCCAGCACGTACTCCCGGCTGGCCGCCGGGTCCGCCCAGGCCTGCCGGACGGACTCGCGGACCCAGCCGGCCGCGGCCTCCGGGTCCACCGCGCCGCGGCGGGCCAGGATCGCGCCGAGCGGAATGGGCAGGCCAGTGTCGGCCTCCCACCACTCACCGAGGTCGACCAGCGCGCTGAGGCCGTGCCTGTGGTAGGTGAACCGGGCCTCGTGGATGACCAGCCCAGCGTCATAGCGGCCAGCCGCGACGCCCGGCATGATCTCGTGGAACGGAACCACCTCGATCCGGGCCGGCGGTCGTCCGGCCGACCAGAGCCGGAACAACAGGTACGCGGTGGTCCGGTCACCCGGCACCGCCACCGTGGCGCCGGTCAGGTCGGTGCGGTCCGGCCCGCCGTCGCGATCGCCCCGGGTAAGGACCAGCGGGCCGCAGCCACGACCGAGCGCGCCACCGCAGGGCAGCAGGTGGTAGTCGTCGAGCAGCCAGGGCAGCGCCGCGAAACTCACCTTCACCAGGTCGAAGGCGCCCCGCTCGGCCGCCGTGTTGGTGACGTCCACGTCGGCATACGTCACCTCGACCGGCGGCGCGCCGGGCACCCGCCCGTGCACGAGCGCGTGGAAGACGAACGTGTCGTTGGGGCAGGGCGAGATCGCCAGAGAGAGCGCCACGTCCCTCACGTTAGCCCCGGCCCTCGCCACGCGGTCGCCGCGGTCCGGCGCCTGTGATCTGCCGGGCACTCGCCGCCTGTCTGCGAGTCGCCGCCAGGCCCCGGGCTGCCGCCAGGCCCCGGGCCGGCGCCTGTCCCCGGCCGCCGCCTGTCCCCGGCCGCCGCCTGTCCCCGGCGGCCGATTGTCCGCGAGCCGTCGTCGGGCTCGGTGTCACCTCTGCTCCCTGTAGAGCTGCCCCGTCTGTGGGGCGCGCCGGCGTCCGCAAGGTGCTGTGGCCGTGCCACGCCGGCCGTGCCGTGCTGTGGCCGTGCCGTGCCGTGCCGTGCCGTGCTGTGGCCGGGCCGGGCCGGGCCGGGCCGGGCCGGGCTGGGTTGAGCCGGGGCTGGGCTGGGTTGAGCCGGGCTGGGCTGGGCTGGGTTGAGCCGGGCTGGACCGTGCCGGGCTGGGCCGGGCTGGGCCGTCCCGGCACGGTGCACCCTCTTGCCCCACTCACGCTTGCCCCACTCACGGGGCAGCTCTACAGGCACTGACGAAGGGATGTACACAGCGGCAGAGACGCTGTCCACAGGGTTATCCACAGGTGGGCGGATGCTGTTGACGGCGCGAGCTGAGCGGAAAACCATGGACGGGTGGCTGCCGACAAGGGTGCGATCGACGTGGGGGCAACCCTGCGGGATCTTCGTCGACGTGCCGACCTGAGCCAGCGCGAGCTGGCCGAGCAGTCGGGGATCCCGAAGAGCACGTTGGCTCGCATCGAGGCGGGGCAGGGTGCCGGGCCAGCGTTCCGCACGGTCGAGCGGCTGGTCCGCGCGGCCGGCGGTGAGCTCGTGCTCAAACTCCCCGACGCCCCCTCCTCCGCGGCGGTTGACGAGTCACCGCAGGCGCCCGACCACGAGCTGTGGGACGAGTTGCGGGACGAGGCCGGTCGCCGCTACCCAGCGCACCTCGACGTCCGTCGAGTCCTGACCCTGAGGGACTGGCCCGGCGCCTGGTGGGTGCACTCCTACACGCTCCCGCAGCGGTTGTGGCCGGTACGCGTCCCGGAGCTGACCTACGACCTCGATCGAGCGCGACGCGACCAGCGGCGGGTGCGGAACCAGGCGCGGGCCCGGGTGCGCTTTCGGCGCGCGTTCGAAGGGCTGCCAGCCACGTCGTGGCGCTTTCTCGCCGAGCTGCCCGGGGCCGGGCCGGTCGGTGAGTTGAGGGCCCATGAACGAAGCCTGGACCTCCTCCGCGCCGAGGATTGGGGCGACCGACGTGAGCTGGTGTTGGAGGGCGTCGTCGTTGCGCCCGGCCTCCGGACCCTGGGCATCGCGCGTCAGCTGATCGAGCTGCTGGCCAGCGAGATGGCAGTCGCTGACATCCGGACCGTCCACGCGATAGCCGACGGTGGCAACGTCGTCTTTTTGCTCGCCTGCGGGTTTGAGCTACAGGCAGGCCGGCCGTCGGCGCTCACCCTCGAAGTCCGTCCTACGGGGCCGTAGTTCAGCGCAGCGCCGGGGCCGCCGCGGTCAGGGCGGTGAGGGCCTCGCGCAGCCGCCAGGCGTCCCTGTCGCGGGGGCCGATGGGGTTCGAGATGGTGCGCAGCTCGGCGAAGGGCACCCCGGCCTGGGCGGCGGCGACCGCCACCCCGTACCCCTCCATGGCCTCGGCGACCGCCTCCGGATGCCTCCGGCGCAGCTCCTCGGTGCTGGCGGCGGTGCCGGTGACCGTGCTGACGGTGAGCACCGGCCCGGTCGTGGCCGTCGGGAGGGCGGCCCGCAGTGCCGCCAGCAGACTCGGGTCGGTCGGCACCACGCCGCCGACACCCAGCATCGCGGGCGGCATGCCCAACTCGGCGACGGGGATGAAACCGTCCGGTGACTCGGCACCCAGATCGGCGGCGATGCTGGCGGTGCCGAGCACGGTGTCGCCGACCTCGGCCCGCCCGGTGAAGCCGCCGGCCACGCCGGCGCTGACCACGGCACGGTACGGGCGGCCGGCGGCCTCGGCCAGCGCCAGCAGCCGGGCGGTGGCGGCACCGGCGACGGCCGGGCCCACGCCAACGGGGGTGACGGTCACGGTGGGGTCGGTGAGACCGGCGCGGACGGCTTCCGCCTCGGCTGGTACGGCGGTCACCACCAGCAGACCGGTCACGAGACTGAGCCGGGGGACTCGCGGCGAGTCTCGTCGTCCGCCCCGCCACCCGGGCCGCCGACCGCTGAGGACGGGCGGTAGATGTGGTAGCCCGGAGGGGCCAGACTGGGATCGTCGTACTGCGGAGAGCTGGCCTGGGCCGGTGCCGGCGACGTGGGCGCGACATCCCCGGGCTCGTCGGCCGGCTCGTCCTCGGTCAGCTCGTCGTCGCCGAGCGGCCGGCCGGCCAGCTTCTCGCCGCGCAGCCGGGCGGCCACCAGCACACCCCGGATCGCGGCCAGGACGCCCACCCCGGCGGCCACGGCGATGCCCATCCGACCGTCGAACGGGACCAGCCCCAACCCTCCACCGGCGACGAAGGCGAGCATCAGCACCGTCTCCGAATGGGCGAAGGAACTCGCGCGCAGCCGCTCCGGGATGCGCTCCTGGATCGAGGCGTCCACGGCCAGCTTCGAAATCCCGCTGACCAGCGCGGCGACCAGGCAGAGCAGGGCGACCATCACCAGCGAGAACTGGATGACGGCGAGCACCGCCACCCCGGCCACGATGATCATGCTGCTGGACTGGATGGCGGTCGGCCGGTGGATGCGCAGCCGGGTGCCGATGGCGGTGGCCAGGAAGGTGCCGACCGCGAGCGCCCCGCCGACCAGACCCAACGCCCACTCGGCGCCCAGATCCCGCCCGAAAGCGACAGTTGTCAGGTCGCCCTTCTTGATCGCGAAGGCGAGGAAGAGCAGCAGGAAGCCGTACACCGCGCGGAGTGTGGCGGCACCGATCAGCGACGCGATCACCAAACGGCCGGCGGGTCGACCTCGGCCCAGCGGCCGATCGCCCCGCCGGCGGCCCAACGCGCGCAGCGGCCGGGGGACCCGCTCCGGTGGTTCCGAATCGGCCTTCGGCGGCAGACGCAGGGAGATCACCATGCCGACCAGGAAGATCACCGACGCGACGCGCAACGGCCACTGCGGCCCGAACCAGAACGCGGCCAACCCGATCGGCGCGACCAGCGCACCCGCGACCGTGCCGTAGACGCTGGCCCGGGCACCCACCTGGGACAGGCCGAGCCCCTCCGGCAACAACCGGGGCACGGCCGCGGACCGGGCCACGCCGTACGCCCGGGACAGCGCGAGGACCCCGAACGCGGCCGGATAGAGCCCGAAGCCGTGGATGTAGTCGGAGATCAACCAGGCCAGGAAGGCGCGGCCCAGCATCGTCGCGGCCAGCGCGTACCGACGGCCGTGCCGGAAGTGGTCCAGCAGCGGGCCCACCACGGGGGCGAGCATGGCGAACGGCACCATGGTCACCAGCAGGTAGAGGGCGACCTTGCTGCGGGCCTCGCCCAGCGGCACGTTGAAGAAGATCGTGCCGGCCAGGCCGATGGCGATCAGGGTGTCGCCGGCGCAGGAGAGCGCGTGCAGGTCGAACAGGCGGACCATGCCGACCTCGCCACCGGCGCCCCGGGCCCGGGCGCTGCCGGCCCGGCGGGTCACCCAGCGGCCGCTGCCCAGCGAACCACGCAGCAGCAGACGAACGGCGCGAATGCCGGTGCCGACGGTCCGCCCGAGGACGGATCGCCCGGAGCGGGAGTACGACGGCATGTCCACCATCCTCGCCCATCTGATCCGGGTACGCCGCACCACTGCGGGGAAAGGTTCCCCGGGAGTCCCTGTCACCCCTGCGAGGCGCATAGGGAACAATGGTTAGGTGACCAGGCCTGTCTCCACCCGTGCCGCCCGTCTCGACCAGGTCTGCGCCGCCGCCGTCGAGGTGGCCCGCGCTGGCATCACCGAGGTCGACGCCGACGATGTCGGCGATCACCTGCAGGTTGTGGCCGAGGGTGAACGGCTGGTCACCCACTACTTCGAATGCCTCCTCGCCGGCTACCGGGGTTGGCGGTGGGCGGTCACCGTCACCCGGGTGTCACGCAGCAAGACCGTGACCATCTGCGAGACGGTGTTGCTGCCCGGTTCCGACGCGCTGCTCGCGCCCGGCTGGCTGCCCTGGCAGGAGCGGCTCAAGCCGGGCGACCTGGGTCCGGGCGATCTGCTGCCGACCTCACCGGATGACGACCGCCTGGTCCCCGGCTACCTGCTCTCCGACGACCCGGCGGTGGAGGAGACGGCGTGGGAGCTGGGCCTCGGTCGGGCGCGCGTGCTCTCCCGCGAGGGCCGCATGGAGGCGGCGCAGCGCTGGTATGACGGCGACCATGGTCCCGCCGCGCCCATCTCCGCTGCCGCGCCGGCCGCCGCCCGCTGTGGCACCTGCGGTTTCTACCTGCCGCTGGCCGGTGCGATGCGGCAGGCATTCGGGGCGTGCGGCAACTTCTACGCCCCCGACGACGGCCGGGTGGTGAGCGCCGACCACGGTTGCGGCGCCCACTCCGAGACGCTGATCGAGGCGGCCGAGACCGCTGTCGAAGAGCTACCCACGGTGTACGACGACAGCGCGGTGGAGGCCATGTCGGTCAGCCGCGCCCCGGGTTCGGTGGAAGCCGCCGAGCCGGCGGAGCCGTACGGGCACTCCTGATCGTTCGCACCGGGGTGGCCCGGTGCGTGGCCGGGTCAGCGCGCGCGGCGGCGTCGTCGGTTGGCGTCATGCCGCATCATCACGGCGAGGCCCGGGAAGCCCCACAGGAACCCGGCGAGGCAGGTCCAGAGCCAGTTCTGGTGACCGTGGTCGGTCAGCCAACCCCGGAAGAAGATCAGCAGGACCAGCCCGGCAACCGCCCAGGCGGCCAGCCCGGCGAGGGCGAACGGCACCATCGGCGGGTCCAGTGGTGCGGGCCGCGGTGGCTGCTCGTTCGGCATTCGGCAAGCGTACGCGACCTACTTCCCCTGCCCGTCGGTGATCTGGGACGATGCGCGCGACAACCGGAAGATCACCTGCGAGGACCTGATGGCAGTAGCGCCGCCCGAGAACGGCACCCCTCCCGACCCCGCTCACCCGCGTAACGGATTCGACCGGTTCTTCGAGATTTCCGCCCGGGGCTCGACGATGAGCCGCGAGGTACGCGGTGGCCTGGCGACCTTCTTCACGATGGCGTACATCGTGGTGCTCAACCCGCTGATCCTGGGTGGTGCCGTCGACGGTGACGGCAAGACCCTTCCTATTCCCGCGCTGGCTGCCGGGACCGCGCTGGTCGCCGGTTTGATGACCATCCTGATGGGCGTGGTGGGCCGGTTCCCGCTGGCGCTCGCCGCCGGTCTGGGTGTCAACGCGCTGGTGGCGTACGAGATCGCCCCCGAGATGACCTGGGCCGACGCCATGGGCCTGGTGGTGATCGAGGGTGTGATCATCGCCGTGCTGGTGTTGACCGGTCTGCGGACCGCGGTGTTCCGCGCGGTGCCGACCCAGATGAAGACCGCGATCGGGGTCGGGATCGGTCTGTTCCTGACCATCATCGGTCTCGTGGACGCCGGTTTCGTCCGACGGATCCCGGACGCCGCCAACACCACCGTCCCGGTCGGTCTGGGCATCGGCGGCAAGCTGGTGAGCTGGCCGATGCTGGTCTTCGTGGTGGGTCTGCTGATCACGCTGGTGCTGGTGGCCCGCCGGGTACGGGGCGCGATCCTGATCGGCATCCTCGCCTCGACCGTGCTGGCGGTGATCGTGGAGGCGATCGGCAACATCGGCCCGTCGTTCGTCAACGGTCAGCCCAACCCCAAGGGTTGGTCGCTGAACGTGCCGGAGCTGCCGAAGACGGTGGTGGACCTGCCGGACCTGTCGCTGCTCGGCAAGTTCAACGTGCTCGACTCGTGGGGCCGGGCAGGTTGGCTGGTCGTGCTGATGTTCGTCTTCACGCTGCTGATCACGGACTTCTTCGACACCATGGGCACGATGGTGGCGGTCGGCCAGGAGGGCGGCCTGCTCGACGAGCAGGGCACCCCGCCCCGGGCCAAGGAGATCCTGCTGGTCGACTCGATCGCCGCGGCGGCTGGTGGCGCGGCCAGCACCTCCAGCAACACGTCGTACATCGAGAGTGCCGCCGGTGTCGGGGAGGGTGCCCGGACCGGCGTGGCCAGCCTGGTCACCGGCGTGCTCTTCCTGCTGGCGATGTTCCTGGCGCCGTTGGTGGTGATCGTGCCGTTCGAGGCGGCCTCGACGGCCCTGGTGGTGGTCGGTTTCCTGATGATGACAGCGGTGCGGACGATCGACTGGTCCGACTACGAGATCGCCATCCCGGCGTTCCTCACCATCGTGCTGATGCCGTTCACCTATTCGATCTCGAACGGGATCGGCGCTGGCCTGATCACCTTCGTGGTGGTGAAGCTGGCCCGGGGTAAGGCCCGGGAGGTCCACCCGTTGCTGTACGGGGTGGCCGTGCTGTTCGTGCTGTACTTCCTGCGCGGGCCGATCGAGTCCCTGGTGCTCTGACGTGCGTTCCGGGCGGGGAGTCGAACGGGATTCCCCGCCCGGAACAGCACCAACGTCCTCGTGAGCCTGGTCATAACGGATGTCGTTAGCCAGGCTCATTAGTTAAGCTAACTAACGTGATGGAGCGGACGGTGACGGCGGAACGCGTGCCACCGGCGCAACTGGCTCCCCAGTTGCGTGATGCGATCACCCGACTCAACCGGCGGGTCCGCCAGGCCCGACCGGTCGGCGACCTCACGGTCACCCAGGTTTCCGCGCTCACCAGCCTGCGGCTGGCCGGCGCGCTGACGCCCAGGGAACTGGCCGACGTGGAGCGGGTGCAGCCGCCGACGATGACCAAGATCGTCGGGAAGTTGGAGGACCGCGGCCTCGTGCGGCGGACACCCCACCCGACCGACGGCCGGCAGGTCATCCTCGCGGCGACCGAAGGAGGGCAGGCCGTGCTCGACCAGTTCGAGCGGGCCCGCGACGAGTGGCTGGCCCACCGGCTGGCCGCCCTCGACGAGGACGAACGGGAGACCCTGCAGAGGGCTGCCCAGATTCTTCAGCAGCTCGCTCGCGCCTGAGCCGCGCCCGCGCCACCGGGTCCGTGCCGTCACCTGTCGATGACGCGTACGTCCTTAAGGAGGCGCACGAAGAGTGCAGGCCAAGTTGAGCACGATGTTCCAGTCCCTGCAGGTCCGTAACTACCGCCTCTTCGCATCCGGACAGCTGATCAAGTTGATCGGCGTCTGGATGATGTTCATTGCCCAGGACTGGCTCGTCCTTGAGCTCTCCAACAACTCGGCCACCGCGCTCGGCGTGGTCACCGCCTGTCAGTTCACCCCGGTGCTCCTGCTCACCCTGCTCTCCGGCCGGCTTGCCGACCGGTACGACAAGCGGGTGCTGCTCTTCGTCGCCAACGCGTTCTGGACCGTGCTGGCGCTCGGCATGTCCGTGCTGGTGCTCACCGATCTGGTGCAGCTCTGGCACGTCTTCGCCTTCGCCGCACTGCTCGGCACGGCCAACGCCGTGGAGACCCCGGTCCGTCAGGCGTTCGTCTCCGAACTCGTCGGCACGCCGCTGCTGCCCAACGCCTTGTCGCTGAACGCCGCCGTGTTCAACTCGGCGCGGATCGTCGGCCCGGCCGTCGCCGGCCTGGCGATCGCCGCCTTCGACGTGGGCCCGGTCTTCCTCTTCACCGCCCTCAGCTCCGTCGCGCCCCTGGTCAACGTGGTCCGGATGCGTACGGCGGACCTGCACCGCGACGCCCTGCTGCCGCGCGACGAGCGGGCGTCCGCACGGGTCATCGACGGGCTGCGGTACGTGTCGCGCCGCCCCGACCTGCTGCTACCGATGGCGGTCATGTCGGTGATCGGCATGTCGCTGTTCAACTTCCAGCTCACCCTGGCCGCGCTGGCGAAGACGGTCTTCCACACCGGCGCTGCCTCCTTCGGCCTGTTCAGTACGGCGCTGGCCGTGGGCGCGCTCGGCGGCGCGCTCAGCGGCACCGGTCGGCGGAGCCGGCCGTCGGTCTGGCTGGTGCTCGGCGCGGCGATCGCCTGCGCCAGCTTCGGCACTCTGGTCGGTCTCGCCTCGACGTACTGGCTGGTCGTGGCACTGCTGGTGCCGACCGGCTTCTTCATGGTCTTCTTCGCCCAGGCCGCCAACCAGCGGGTCCAGTTGGGCGTGGACGCGGCCTTCCGGGGCCGGGTGATGGCGCTGTGGGTGCTGGTCTTCCTGGGCACCAACCCGGTCGGCGCGCCGCTGATCGGCTGGGTCGCGGAGCACTTCGGTGCCGGTGCCAGCATCTGGATGGGCGGGCTGATCTCGCTGGCCGCCGCGTTGATCGCCCTCACCTGGCAGCTGCGCCGCTCCGGTGCCCGGCTGCGCTTCCGGGTGCTGCCGATGCCCCGCTTCTACGTCACGTCCACCGACTGCTGAGCTGTCCGGAAGGGCCCCTCGTCATCGGACTTCGCATGACAAGGGGCCCTTTCGGGCACCGCCCGGAACCGGGGTCCGAGCCGCACGCGCCCTCTTGAGCGGATGACGCGGATGCGGGCAAACCGCTGGCGGGGCGGCACGATGGGGCTTAGCGTCGATACGTGGGAGTCGGACGCGCGCTGATGCTGGCCCTGGCGTTCCTCGCCGTGGCCAGTCTTCCGGCGGCACTCGCCCTGCTCTTCTGCTATGACGAGATCCTCGACCGGGTGGTCTGCGGCTGGTCCGAGTGGCGTGATCGCCGGCGGGAGAAACGGACGATCGCGCGCCTCGACCGGGCCATCGAGGCCGACGCGCTGACCCGGGACATCGACCTCAGCCAGTTCGACCGCACCGACCGTCGGCCCCTGGAGCAACTCGCCGCCGACCTGCGCCGCCTCGGCGGTCAGCGGCTCGGCGGCACCGGCCGTTCGATGGTCTGGCACGGCGCGCTGCTCCAGGCGTACGACGACCGGCTTCGCCTCGCCTGCCGTGCCCTCGGCATCACCGAGCATCTTCGTGAGTTGGAGGGCGTCGACCAGGAGATCGAGCGGGTCCGGGTGGAGGGTGTGCTGCACGCCGCCGGGCTGACCCTGCCGGCGGCTCGGGCCGGGCACCGGCAACGGCACCGCTGAGCGACGGTTGCGGCTCTTCGTCGCGGTCTACCCGCCCCCCGAGTCGGTCGACCACCTCGGCGGGCAGGTCGCGCGACTACGGTCTCCGCAGCGGCTGCCGCCGGCATCAACGTCCGGCTCGCCGATCCGGCCCATCTGCACGTCACAGTGGCCTTCCTCGGCGACGTCGAGGCGGCCCGGCTGGTCGAGGTGGAGAGCGCGCTCGGGCTGGCTGCCGAGTGGTTCCGCGACGGCCGGAACGCCCTGCCCCGGTGCAGCCTCGGTGGCGGTGGTCGGTTCGGTCAGGGGCGGTCCACTGTGCTCTGGGTGGGCCTGCGAGGCGAGGTCGAGGCACTGCACGTGCTCGCCGGGCTGGTCCGGTCGCGGTTGCGGCAGGCCCGGCTGCCGTGCGACGACGCCAGGCCGTTCCGCCCGCACCTGACCGTGGCCCGGCCGGGCGATCGGATGGACCTGGCTGACATCGAGGCGGACCAGACCGACCTGGACGACTACCAGGGACCGGAGTGGCCGGCGACCGAGCTGCTGCTGATACGCAGCCACCTCGACTCGCGACCATCGCGCTACGACCGGCTCGCCGCCTGGCCGCTCTGACCCGGCACCCTCCTCAGGGCGACCCCGGCTGATCCTGGTCCGGACCGGGCTCGGCAGTGGCCGCCTTGGGTCTGCTGTGGAGAACCTCGCGGGCCTGTTCGGCGGAGCGGATGATGCTCTCGCTGATGAAGTCGAGGAAGCGGGCGATGTTCTCCAGGCGGGCGGCGGCCGGGGTGTGCGAGCCGAGGAGGGCGACGCCCTGCCGTGCGGTCTCGACGAGCTGGTCGTTGGCCCGGGCGCTGGCGATCGTGGCCTGGTAGAAGAGCTCGTCATCGACGACGTAGCGCTCACGGCGGCGTTCGTCGCGTTCGCGGCGGACCAGGCTCTGACCCTCCAGGAAGGTGATCGCCTTGGAGATGGACGCCGGGCTGACCTGGAGGCGCCCAGCGAGCTCGGACGCGGTGAGGCTGCCCGAGTCGGTGGTGAACAGGCAGGTCAACACACGGGCCGCCATCTTGCTCAGACCCGACGCCATGAGGACGGTGGTGAACGTTTCCTCGTACGCGGCCACGGCCTCGGCGTCACGGCCGTGGGGCTGGGGGACTGACTCCGTCGTGCGGGAGGAGGCCGACCTGCGTCGGTGGGCGCGGCGTTCGGTGGCGCGGTGGGCCAGGTCCGCGCGGTAGGCCAGCGGGCCGCCATTGCGCATCACCTCGCGGGTGATCGTCGAGGTGGGACGGTCGAGTCGTCGGGCGATCTCCGCGTAGGGGAGGTCGTCGACCAGCCCCAGCGCGATCTGCTGGCGCTCCTGCTGGGTGAGTCTGCCTCCCGGCATCGCGGTCTCCCTGGTGATCCTTCGTGGCGGCCCGTAGCGCCTCCACCATAGCGTTCACTTCTGATTCATTGCAACACAGCCGATGGCGGCCGTTGCGTTATCTTCTGGCTCGTTGCAACGAAACCAGAGGGTTCAACTGGGAAAACGTCACGTCGGTGCAACGGACGCATTGCCGCTCTGTGGAAAGCAACGTAGCGTTTCCTGTATCAGAAACGCTGTACGAACACGGGAGAGCATGATGAAGACGTTCGACACCCCCGCCCCCATCTCCGCCATCCTGAACATCCCCGCCGGGCGCATCCAGGTCATCGCCGCGGACCGCGCCGACACGACGGTCGAGGTGCTGCCGACCGACCCCTTTAAGAGCCGCGACACCAGGGCCGCCGAGCAGACCACCGTCGCGTACGCCGACGGCGTCCTGCGGATCACGGCCGCGACACCCGGCAACCCGCTCGTCGGTTCCTCCGGATCCGTGCAGGTCACCGTCCGGTTGCCTGCCGAATCCCGCGTCGACGCCAAGGCCGCCAGCGCCGAGCTGCGTGGTGTCGGGCGTCTCGGCGACGTCACCTTCGACGGCGCGTACCGCCAGATCAAGATCGACGAGGCGGCGAGCGTGCGCCTCACCGCGATCGACGGCGACGTGGAGGTCGGCCGGCTCACCGGCCCCGCGGAGATCAGGACGGCGAGGGGCGACATCCGGATCGCCGAAGCCGTGCACGGCACCGTCGTGCTGACCACTCAGTCCGGCGACATCTCGGTCGGCGCCGCCGCAGGCGTGTCGGCCGCGCTGGACGCCGGCACCGGCCACGGCCGGGTCAGCAACGCCCTCAGGAACGACGGCACCACCGCACTCGACATCCGCGCCACCACCTCCCACGGCGACATCACCGCCCGCAGCCTCTGATCCCGACCGAAACCCCGACGCGACCAGGAGTGCAGACATGCCAATGAACAACGCTTCCGCGACGAGTTCGTCCTGGACCGGCATGGTGCCGGTCGACGACACGGCCCTGGCCGTTACCGACACCGGCGGTCCCGGGGTTCCCGTGGTCTACCTCAACGGCCAGTTCGCCACCCAGGGGTACTGGCGGCGGGTCATCGCCGAACTGGGCACCGGGTGGCGGCACATCACCTACGACGAGCGGGCTCGCGGCAGGAAGTCGAAGCGCTCAGCGGACTACTCCTTCGAGGCGGTCGTCCGGGATGTCGATGCCGTCCTCGCCGCCCGGGGGGTGCACCGCGCGCTCGTGGTGGGCTGGTCCTACGGAGCGGTTGTCGGGGCGCACTGGGCCAGCCGCAACCCGGAGCGTGCCGTGGGCGCGGTCCTGGTCGACGGCGCGTTCCCGCACGACTGGCTCGACGAGGCCATGGCGCAGCGGATCCGCAAGATGTTCCGACGGATGAACCTCTTCATGCCGCTGCTGCGTCCGACCGGTCTGACCCCTCGGATGAACGCCGACCAGATGGCCGACAGCAACATCGAGCTCGGCAGGCTCTCCCGCGAGCGCGAGCTGGGCCCCGTGCTGGACACCATCACCGTGCCGGTGCGGTACGTGGTCGCCTCCGGGACGTCCCTGGGGAGCCGCGGTGACGAGCAGGAACAGATCCGCGCCAGCCTCGACGCGGTGACCGCCCGGAACCCGCACATCCAGATCGGGGCGAAGGTCGCCAGCAACCACGGTGCGATCCTCAAGAAGGACTTCCCGGCCGTCGCCGAGGCCGTACGCCAAGTCGCCGGCCTCGACCGTGGGGACGCCGAAGACCGTCGATGAGGCTCACGTGTTTCGCGTCGGCGGGTGGCGAACCGCCACCCGCCAACGCGAAGCGTCAGGAGGACTCGCGTGCGGCCGGACCGCTGCCGAAGAGCACGTCGTCCCAGCTCGGCAGCCGCTTGCGGGGCTTACCGTTCGCATCGGTGGACTCGCCGGCGGCGGCTGCCGCAGCGCCCGTCCGGCGGGGCCGGAGCACCGCCAGCGACGGCACGGCCGGCACCTCCTTGGGCGCGTCCGAGTCGTCGTCGAAGGCCGACCCCTGGCCGCCGCCGAGCAACGCGGCGGCACCCCCGCCGACCGGCCGCTGGCGGGGCGCGTCCGAGCCGGCCAGAGCAGCCGGGGTACGCGGTTCCAGACCACGGCCCGACGAGGCGCCGAGCGGGCGGTCCAGTGAGGCGAGCAGCGCATCGCGGCCAGCGCGGATCGGATCCCGACCGGGACGCGGGTGCTCGGACGCCGCCGGCAACCCGTGCCCACCTCGGCTCGGCTCACCGCGCGACGGACCGGGCAGGGCATGCCCGCCCCGCTCCGGTGCGGGCTCCTGACCGAGGATCGGCGTGGGCCGCTCGGCGCACAGATACTGCGCCATGTCGTCGTGCGGGGCGACCGACTGCCGGGTCTTGTCGAGATCCCAGATGGCCTGCGCGGTGGCCTTGCCGGACGGCCAGGTGGCGATGATCCGCCAGGTGCCGTCATCACGCCGGTATGCGTCCCAGGAGATCTTCTCGGTGTCGATGCCGTGCTGGCTCAGCCGACCGTTGACCACCTCGGCGAGCGGGGTGGGCTTCTCCGCTCCCTTGAGGCGGGTGCGGCGGGCGTGCTGCGCGAGCATCGCCCGCTCCTGGAGGACCGGGCCGGCATATCGCAACACCCGGTCGACCGGCACGCCGGCGATCCGGGCGACATCCTCGGCGGACTCGCCGGAGCGGATGCGGGCCTGGATGTCCCGAGGGGACAGTGAGGGAATCGGATCAGCTGCGGTCGGCGCCGCCGCGAGCGGCGGCGAACCGGGCTCCGCGTGCAGCGCGCCGGAGATCCGTTCGTCGATGGGCAGGGCGAGCAACCGCCCGACCTCGTCGGCGAGAACCAGAGCATGGCCGTCCTCGGAGAGGGCGACGAAGCGTACTGGGCGCATAGCGTTGCCTCCGTCCCGCTTCGCTGGCCGCACGCCACGAGTCGGCCACCCAGGCGTCTCGGACCACCGTACGCGCATCTGTCTCGGGGTGGGGGAAGCGACACCCCGCATGTCGTGACTGAGCTGCGGCAATGATCACGGTCGGTGTCGGTGGAGGCCTCTACCGACACCGACCGTGACGAACGTCAGAGCCGCTCGACCACGTAGTCGATGGACGCGGTCAGCGCCTCGACGTCGGCCGGCTCGACAGCCGGGAACAGCGCCACCCGGAGCTGGTTGCGGCCGAGCTTGCGGTACGGCTCGGTGTCCACGATGCCGTTGGCGCGCAGCGCCTTCGCGATCGCGGTGGCGTCCACCTCGTCGGCGAAGTCGATCGTGGCGACCACGTTGGAGCGCAGTGCCGGGTCACCGACGAACGGGGAGGCCACGCTGGAACGCTCCGCCCAGCCGTACACCGTGGCGGCGCTCTCGGCGGTGCGCTTGGCCGCCCAGGCCAGGCCACCCTGCGCGTTCATCCAGTCGGTCTGCTCGGCGGCCAGGAAGATGGTGGCCAGCGCCGGAGTGTTGTAGGTCTGCTCCAGCCGCGAGTTGTCGATCGCGGTGACCAGGTCGAGGAAGGCGGGGATGTAGCGCCCGGACGCCTTGATCTCGGCGGCCCGGTCCAGGGCGGCCGGTGACATCAGGGCCAGCCAGAGGCCGCCGTCGGAGCCGAAGCACTTCTGCGGGGCGAAGTAGTAGACGTCGGTCTCGCCGACGTTGACCTCCAGGCCACCCGCGCCGGAGGTCGCGTCGACCAGCAGCAACGCGCCCTCGTCCGCGCCGGCCACCCGGCTGATCGGGACCGCCACACCGGTCGAGGTCTCGTTCTGCGGCGTCGCGTACGCGTCCACGCCGGACTCGGCGACCAGCGTCGGCGCGCTGCCCGCGTCGGCCTTGCGGACGGTCGGCTCGCCCAGGAACGGCGCGTCCTTGACCGACTTGGCGAACTTGGCGCCGAACTCGCCGAAGCTGGCGAACTGGGCGCGGTCACGAATCAGGCCGAAGGTGGCGACCTCCCAGAACGCGGTGGTGCCACCGTTGCCGATCACGACCTCGTAACCCTCGGGCAGCGAGAAGAAATCGGCGATGCCGGAGCGCAGCCGCGCCACCTGGTCGCGGACCGTCTTCTGCCGGTGCGAGGTGCCCAGGTAGCTCGTCGCGACCTCGGCAAGGGCGGACACCGCCGCTGGGCGGACCTTGGACGGGCCACAGCCGAAACGTCCGTCGGCGGGCTTGATGTCATCGGGAATCCGGATGGTCGGTGCGTCAGCCACGGTCTTGAAGATCCTTCCGCAAGGGCGAGGGCGGGCCCGGCGACACTGCCGGCCCTCATCCTCGCACCCGGACCCATCGGTGGAAGCCGGGCCCCCGAGGGCAGGTCTGAGGCCTTCGCCACACCCCGGCGTCTTCAGCGCGCCCAGAGGAACGAAAGGGGCCCCTCCTCGACGACAGGCGTCGAGAAAGGGCCCCAACGTGTCACTCAGACGCCGTGCGGGATGGCGGCCCAGCCCTCGACGTCGGACGGCTTGCGGGTCTCCGGGCCGACGTAGCGGGCGGACGGGCGCACCAGCCGCTGAAGGCGCTTCTGCTCCAGGATGTGGGCGCTCCAACCGCCCATCCGCGCGCAGGTGAACATCGAGGTGAACATGTGCGCCGGCACCTCGGCGAAGTCCAGCACCACGGCCGACCAGAACTCGACGTTGGTGGCCAGCACCCGGTCCGGGCGGCGGGCCTGCAACTCGGCGAGGGCGGCCTTCTCCAGTGCCTCGGCGATCTCGAAGCGCGGCGCGCCCAGCTCCTTGGCCGTGCGCCGCAGCACGCGGGCGCGCGGGTCCTCGGCGCGGTAGACGCGGTGGCCGAAGCCCATCAACCGCTCACCGCGATCGAGGACGCCCTTGACGTAACCCTCGGCGTCGCCGCTGCGCTCCACCGCCTCCAGCATGCTGAGCACCCGGGACGGTGCGCCGCCGTGCAGCGGGCCGGACAGGGCGCCGATGCCGGAGGAGATGCAGGCCGCCGCGTCCGCCCCGGTGGAGGCAACGATGCGGGCGGTGAAGGTGGACGCGTTCAGGCCGTGCTCGGCGGCCGAGATGAAGTACGCGTCGACGGCCTTGACGTGGCGCGGGTCGGGCTCGCCACGCCAACGCTTCATGAACCGCTCGACGATGGTCTGCGCCTTGTCGATCTCCTTCTGCGGCACCGCCGGCAGGCCGAGGCCCCGGGCGGACTGGGCGACGAAGGAGAGCGCGGTCACCGACACCCGGGCGAGATCTTCGCGGGCCTGCTCGTCGGAGATGTCCAGCAGTTGGTTGAGCCCCCAGTACGGGGCCAGCATGGCGACCGCGGACTGCACGTCGACGCGGATGTCGCCGGAGTGCACCGGCACCGGGAACGGCTCCGCCGGCGGCAGGCCCGGCCCGAAGCGGCCGTCCACCAGCAGCGCCCAGACGTTTCCGAACGACACCTGCCCGATCAGATCCTCGATGTCGACCCCGCGATAGCGCAGCGCGCCGCCCTCACGGTCAGGTTCGGCGATCTCGGTCTCGAAGGCAACGACGCCCTCCAGCCCGGGTTTGAAATCGGCCATGTCGCTCTCCTGGATCTGGTCGGTGCGCCCGAACAGCTCATCCGGCCCGGTCGGCCGGGCGCCTTAGGCGACCCTCAGGGATGTGTTCGCCACATCTTGCCTGCTGAGTAAGGGATACGCGACCCGCTGCGACTGTGCTGCACGCGACATCCCCGGACGCGCATTCTCCGCTCCACTCGGTGAGACTGGGCAGTGCGTGCTGGCCAGCGCGGGAGGGCGCTGGCGGGGCCGCCGAGAAGGAGTGGGCACGTGACGGGTGACACACCCGCCCCGGCTGCGATGCGTAACGAGTACGCCGCGGACCTGGGCCTGACCGAGGCTGACCTGGCCGCCGACTGGCACACCCAGTTCGACAGCTGGTTCGCCGACGCGGTGGCCTTCGGGCTACCCGAACCGAACGCGATGGTGGTGGGCACCGCGGACCCGGCCGGTCGGCCGAGCGGTCGGACGGTGCTGTTGAAGGGGTACGACCCCGAGGGGTTCGTCTTCTTCACCAACCACCTGTCGCGCAAGGGCGTCGAGGCTTCCGCCAACCCGTACGCCAGCCTGGTCTTTCCGTGGTTTCCCATGCAGCGCCAGGTGGTGGTCGCCGGGCGGATCGAGCCCGTCGACCGCGCGACGAGCGAGGCGTACTTCACCAGCCGGCCGCGCGGCTCCCAGCTGGGCGCCTGGGCCAGCCCGCAGTCGCAGGTGGTGTCGGGCCGGGCGGAGCTGGAGGAGAGCTACCGGGAGGTGACCGAGCGGTTCGCCGACGAGGACGTGATCCCGACGCCGTCGCACTGGGGCGGGTTGCGGGTCCACCCCGAGTCGGTGGAGTTCTGGCAGGGCCGGGCCGGCCGGTTGCACGATCGGCTCCGCTTCCGTCGCCTCGATGAGGGCGGCTGGATCGTCGAGCGGTTGGCGCCGTGACAGGTGTGCAGGAGGCTCGGCCGCGCGGAGCGCGCCGCTGGGCTCTCGACGTACGCCCGCTGCGCGTGCCGGCGTACCGACGGCTCTGGCTCGGCAACACCGTGGCGATGTTCGGCTTCCAGTTCACGGCCGTCGCGGTGCCGGTGGAGATGTACGCCCTGACCAGGGACTCCCTCTGGGTCGGCTTGCTGGGCGTGGCGGCCTTCGTACCGTTGCTGGTCTTCGGGCTCTGGGGCGGCGCGGTCGCCGACGCCCGCGACCGCCGTGCGGTGCTGCTCGGCGGCTCATTGTTGCTCTGGGCATCAACCCTCGGGCTGCTGGTCCAGGCGCTGCTGAACGTGGGCAGCCCGGTGCTCCTGTTGGCGCTGATGGCGTTGCAGTCGGTGGCGTTCGCGATCAGCTCGCCGGCTCGCAGCGCCATGCTGCCCCGACTGGTCCCGGACGACCTCGTCCCGGCCGCCACCACCCTGAACTACACGACCTTCACCGCCGCCTCGGTGGCCGGCCCGCTGGCCGCGGGCCTGATCCTCGCCGCGTCGCCGGACACCACAGTGGTCCTGCCGATCGCGTACGGAGTGGACGCGGTGCTGTTCACCGCGATGCTCTGGGCGGCGCTGCGCCTGCCCTCGCTGCCGCCCGAGCCGAGCGCCGACGGTCAGGCCCGACGAGCCGGCCTGGCCAGTGTCGTCGACGGATTCCGCTACCTGGCCACCACACCCGTACTCCTGCTGTCCTTCGGGGTGGACCTGATCGCGATGATCCTCGCCATGCCGCGGGCGCTCTTCCCGGAGATCGCCCACGAGCGGTTCGGCGGTGGTGGGGCGGTCGGGCTGCTCTACAGCGCCATCGCGATCGGCTCGATGATCGGTGGGCTGACCTCCGGCTGGATCGGCCGGCTCCGTCGGCAGGGGCTCGGCCTGGTGCTCGCGGTGGTCGGCTGGGGCCTGGCGATCGCCGCGGCCGGGTTGGCCCAGCAGCTCTGGCTGATGGTCGCGCTGCTCGCCGTCGCCGGCGCCGCCGACCTGATCAGCGCGGTGCTGCGCCAGTCGATGCTGCTGGTCTACGCACCGGACCGCATGCGCGGCCGGCTCCAGGGCGTCAACACGGTCGTGGTGGCGGGTGGCCCACGCCTGGGCGACCTCCGGGCCGGCACCATGGCCGCCGGGTTCGGCGGCGGGGTGGCCTGGGTGGCCGGCGGGCTCGCCTCGGCGGTGCTCGTGGTCGTGCTCGCGGTGGCGTTCCCGGCACTGCTGCGCTACCGGGCCACTACCGCGTCGAGCAACGACCGAGCCTGACCGGTTAGGGTCGCCGGCATGGAAAGCCCCGATCAGCGCCCCTTCTCCGGCGCCCAGTGGACCATCTCCGCCGCCGGTCACGAGGCCGTCATCGTGGAGGTGGGCGGTGGGCTCCGGACGTACCGGCACGACGGTGTCGACCTGGTCGACGGGTACCAGACCGACGAGGTGTGCCCCGGCTGCGCCGGGCAGGTGCTGGCACCCTGGCCGAACCGGATCCGCGACGGCCGCTACGCGTTCGGGGAGCGGGCGCTCCAGCTCCCGCTGACCGAGCCGGAGCGGCACGTGGCCATCCACGGGCTGGTCAACTGGGTGCCGTGGCGTCTGCTGGAGCAGTCGGAGGCCGCGGTGACCCTCGGCTACGACCTGCCGCCGCAGCCCGGCTACCCGTGGCCGTTGCGGCTGCTCAGCCGGTGGAGCGTCGGCGCGGACGGGCTGCGCGCCGAGCACGAGGTGACCAACATCGGCGGGGAGGCCGCGCCCTTCGGCTTCTCCGTGCACCCGTACCTGCAACTGCCCGGCGTCGCGGTCGACGACCTGGTCATGCGGCTTCCGACCCGTACCCGGCTGCTGGTGGACGGTCGGCTGCTGCCGGTCGGCGCGACCCCGGTGGCCGGGACCGAGTACGACTGGACCAGCCCGCGCCGGATCGGCGCCGCCGAGCTGGATCTCTGCTTCGGCGAGGTGATCCGCGACGCTGACGGCGGCTCGTCGGTGAGCCTGTCCGCGCCGGACGGTTCGGCGGGGGTGAGCATCTGGGCGGACGCGGAGTTCGGCTGGTGGCAGGTTTTCACCGGGGACGCGCTCACCGGTGACCGGCACCGCCGCTCGGTGGCGATCGAGCCGATGACCTGCCCGCCGGACGCGTTCCGCTCGGGCCGGGACGTGCTCACGCTCAAGCCTGCTACAACCTGGCGGGGTGCCTGGGGCATCCGGCCCGGGGCCTGATGGAGTTCGCCGAGGTCGTCCGGCGTCGGCGGATGGTGCGCAACTACGACCCGGACCGCCCCGTCCCGCCCGACGTGGTGGACCGGCTGCTCGACCACGCGGTCCGCGCACCGTCGGCCGGGTTCGCTCAGGGCTGGGGTTTCCTGGTCCTGGAGGAGCCGGCCGACCGGGAGCGGTTCTGGGCGGCCACCACACCGGACGGCGGTGGGCGGGAGCGTTGGCTGGCCGGGATGCGCCGGGCACCGCTGATCGTGGTGCCGCACGCCAACGAGTCGGCCTACCTGCGGCGGTACGCGGAGCCGGACAAGGGGTGGACGGACCGTTCCACCGATCGTTGGCCGGTGCCGTACTGGCACGTGGACACCGGCTTCGCGGCGCTGCTGATGTTGCTCACCGCCGTGGACGAGGGGCTGGGGGCCTGTTTCTTCGGCATTCCGCCGCAGCAACTCGCCACCTACCGCGACGCGTTCGGCGTGCCGGAGGAGTACCAACCCGTCGGTGCCGTCACAATCGGTTACCGGGCGCCAGACCATCGGTCACCGTCGCTGCGCCGGGGGCGTCGTCCGATGGACGAGGTGGTGCGGCGCGGCCGGTGGAGTTGAGCAGCCCGTCCCGTTTGTCCGCTTGAGGATCGGACGACCGGTAGCGAAACTGACATCAGGGAGCGAAACGCGTCGTGCGCTGGGCGGCTAGGCTGGCACGGTCATCGGTGCCGCGCCGCGCGGTGCCCGCCGCGGCCCGGCTCGGCGCCGTCGGTCGGCCCGGCCACGGGGAGGGGAGCGTGCCGTCGTGATCTTCAGAGCGGTCCGGGACGGGCGTCCCTATCCGGAGCACAATCTGACGCTCAAGCAGTGGGCGGAGATTCCGCCCCGGCCACTGCGCCTGGACCAGATGATCACCACCAAGCGGGAGTTGGCGCTCGACAAGCTGCTCGCCGAGGACTCCACCTTCTACGGTGACCTCTTCCCGCACGTCGTGCAGTGGAACGGCGGGCTCTACCTTGAGGACGGGCTGCACCGGGCGTTACGCGCCGCCCTGCAGCAGCGCAACCAGATCCACGCCCGGGTGCTGGTGCTCTCCGAGCCGATCGAGTGACGAGCCCTTCTGTCGCTCGCTGAACCTTCGTTAGGGTGGCGTCCATGACCGCTGTGCTGGACCTGCTCGATCTGGACCCGTCGCTCACCGACGAAGAGCGACAGATCCGCGACGTCGTCCGCCAACTCGTCGACGACCGGGTGCGCCCGCACGTCGCCGACTGGTACGAACAGGGCCAGGTGCCGGCCCGCGAACTGGCCCGGGAGTTCGGCAAGCTCGGCCTGCTCGGCATGCACCTCACCGGCTACGGCTGCGCTGGCGCCTCTGCCGTCGCGTACGGCCTGGCCTGTCAGGAGCTGGAGGCCGGCGACTCCGGCCTCCGCTCGCTCGTCTCGGTGCAGGGCTCGCTCGCCATGTACGCCATCTGGCGCTACGGCAGCGAGGAGCAGAAGCAACGCTGGCTGCCGTCGATGGCCACCGGCGAGGCGATCGGCTGCTTCGGCCTGACCGAGCCGGACCACGGCTCCGACCCCGCCTCGATGACCACCCGCGCCCGCCGCGACGGCGACGACTGGGTGCTCACCGGCGCCAAGATGTGGATCACCAACGCGCCGATCGCCGACGCCGCGGTGATCTGGGCGCGCACCGACGAGGGCGTGCGGGGTTTCCTCGTACCCATGGACACGCCCGGTGTCACGGCCCGGGAGATCCGCCGCAAGATGTCGCTGCGCGCGTCGGTGACCGGCGAGATCGCGCTCGACGACGTCCGGCTCCCGGCGGACGCCCGACTGCCCGAGGCGACCGGGCTCAAGGCGCCGCTGAGCTGTCTCACCGAGGCCCGGTACGGCATCGTCTGGGGCGCTGTCGGCGCCGCCCGTGACTGCCTGGAAACCACGCTGGCGTACGCCACCACCCGCACCCAGTTCGGTCGCCCGCTGGCCGGCTTCCAGCTCACCCAGGCGAAACTCGCCGACATGGCCGTCGAGCTGGTGAAGGGGCAACTGCTCGCGCTGCACCTCGGCCGGCTCGCCGACACCCACCGGCTGCGACCCGAACAGGTCAGCGTGGGCAAGCTGAACAACGTGCGGGAGGCCCTGGCCATCGCCCGGCAGTGCCGCACCATCCTCGGTGCCAACGGTGTCTCCGGCGAATACCCGATCATGCGGCACGCCAACAACCTGGAGAGCGTGCTGACGTACGAGGGCACCTCGGAGATCCACCAGCTGGTCGTCGGGCAGCGGCTCACCGGCCTCTCCGCGTTCGCGTGACCTGCCCGTGCTGACCTGCGCGCGCGTGACCTGCCCGTGTTGACCTGACCGTGTTGACCTGCCCGTTTGTGCTTTCCGGCCGCTCGACGCGCGGCTGTCGTACGGGGGCCGTACCGTCATTGACAGACGACGTGTCTGACGAGGACGGTGAGCGTGATGGCCCGCGACGCTGGCATCAACGAGCCCACGAGGGAGTTTCCCGGTTACCCGACCGGCGATGATCTCAAGGAGCGGTCGGCCGCGACACCCGAGCCGACCATGGACACACCGGGCGGCCCCGGTGGCCCGACGGGCGGCAGCGGTGGTCCGACGGGTGGTGGTGGCGCGGCCCGTGGCCTGCTCCTGCTGCTCGGCGCCGCCGCGCTGGCCGTGGTCGTGCTGCTCGGCATCCAGGCGACCGGCATCCTGCCGGAGTTCCGCAACCCGTTCGCCAAGGAGCAGACCGACCGCAGCCAGCCACCACTGCTGAAGTCGATCCAGGACCTCAGCCGCTACGTGGCCGCCGAAGGCAACTTCCAGGTCGTGGTCGACACCCAGAACGACAGGCGCAACGTTCCCGACTTCCTGCTCAACGAGCGCACCCTGTTCGTCGGGGCCGGCAGCGTCGAGGCGTACGTCGACTTCACCAAGATCGGTGAGGGTGCCGTCGTCCAGTCTGCCGACGGCAAGTCCGTCGAGATCAAACTGCCCGCCCCGCAGCTCGGCGAGACCAACCTCGACATGGAAAAGAGCTACGTCTTCGCGGAGCAGCGCGGTCTGCTCAACCGGCTCGGTGACCTGGTCGGCAACGACCCCAACCGGCAGCAGCAGGTCTACCAGCTCGCCGAGGAGCGGATCACCGCCGCCGCCCGCGACAGCGGTCTCTCCGCCCGAGCCGAGGAAAACACCCGCAAGATGCTGGAGGGGCTGCTGCGCTCCCTCGGCTACCAACAGATCACGGTCACCTACACGGCTCCCTGACCGGCCACACCCCGTACGCAGAAGCGCCCGCCCCGACGTCCGTCGGAGCGGGCGCTTCTCCACCGGGGCCGTCGGCAGTCGTCGCTGGCGGTCGTCGCTGGCGGTCGCCGCTGGCAGCCCCCGCTGTCGGCCGCTGTGAGTCGCCGCTGGCAGCCGCTGGCGGTCGCCGTGTGAGTCGCCGCTGGCAGCCGCTGACGGTCGCCGTCGGCAGTCGCTGACGGGCGCCGCTGGCATTCGCGGCTGGCAGTCGCCGCTGGCGGTCGCCGTCGGCATTCGCCTGCCGTCTCGCCGGCGGCTTGCAGCGCGTCTGAGTCGTGGGTCCTGCCGTTCGTCCTGCCGTTCGTCCGTCCACCGCCTCTCGTGGCGGTTCGTGCTGTCGGGCAGGCCCGCCCTCTGCCGAGCGGCGTGTGCGCGCCATGATCGACTCGGGTTTGCTGAATCCGGGGTATCACCGGGACCTGGACACCGCGGAATCAGCAAACCCGAGTGGATCAATGCCGAGGCGGGGTGGCGGGGCGGGGCTTGGTCGGGGTGGCGTTTTCGGATGGAGCTGGGTGCGCGCTTCTGCGCGCAAGTTCATGGAAATAGGGGCCTTGAACGTGCGGGAGGCCACTACAACGAGGTTGTAGTGGCCTCCCGGACGCGATGTCGCCTCGACGTCGGTGCCGGTGGCGCGGCGCGCTTGAGGGGCGGGGGTCAGTGCTGGGTGGAGGCCAGGTAGCGATCCTCATTCGGCATGAGAACCCAGAGGACCAGGTAGACGATCACCTGGGTGCCGGGCAGCAGCAGGGACAGCAGGAACAGCAGCCGGACCATCCCGGCGGACATGCCGAACCGCCGACCGAGGCCGGCGCAGACACCGGCGAGCATGCGCCCCTCGCGGGGCCGGACCAGTTTGCGACTCATCGTCGTACTCCCACTCTGCGGCAGTGCGCCGCGTCTGCAATCCACGGTAGAAGGGGGTGGCCACCTCGCCCTCGGTCCCGAGGATGAGCGGCGACCCGTGGACCCGTAGGTGCTTTACCCGGGCAGCCCCTCGCTGACGCCTCCCCACGACCCGCGCCACCCGCCCGCCCCCGCCCGCCCGCGCCCGCCCGCCGCCGGCCCGCCGCCGGCCCGCCGCCGGCCCGCGCCGCCCGCCGCCCACCCGCCGCCCGCGCCCGCCCGCGCCCGCCGCCCCCGCCGCCGGCCCGTGCCCGCCCGCCCGCGCCCGCCCGCCGCCCCCGCCGCCGGCCCGTGCCCGTGCCGTGCCCGACCGCCGCGTTCGGCGGGACCGGTGAAGATCGCGCTCGTTCCTGGATGTAGGGGCTTCGGGGACGGGCCAAGGCCACTGGAACATGGATCGAGCGTGATCTTGCAATGGCCGCGAGACGGCGGTCAGGTGCTCGCGTCCCGGTGGCCGGGTGGGCGTTGAGCTGGGCGGGTAGGCTGGAAGATCGGCCACCCACACCCCGGGTGACCGGCACCCATACCCCGGACGGTCACGAGCGGGGCCGCCAGACCGGCGGTCACGACCCGACCGGGTCCCGTACGCCGGGACGACGGCGAGGAAGCGCGGCCATGATCAGTGTTTTCGACCTCTTCAGCGTTGGCATCGGGCCGTCCAGCTCGCACACGGTGGGGCCGATGCGGGCCGCGCGTACGTTCGTTGGCGGGCTCAAGGCCGACGGGCTGCTCAGCGACGTCGCACGGGTGCAGGCTGAGCTGTTCGGCTCGCTGGGCGCCACGGGGCACGGGCACGGCAGTGGCCCGGCGGTGCTGCTGGGGCTGTCCGGCGAGTCGCCGGAGACTGTCGACACGGACACCGTTGGTCCTCGGGTCGAGCGGATCCGGGCCGAGCGGCGGATCAACATCCTGGCCGCGCACGAGATCGACTTCGACCCGGACCGGGACCTGACGCTGCACCGTCGCCGGTCGCTGCCGTACCACCCGAACGGGATGACCTTCGCGGCGTACGACGGGACCGGTGCCGAGGTGCGCAGCCGCACCTACTACTCCGTCGGTGGCGGTTTCGTGGTGGACGAGGCCGCGGCCGGCGCGGACCGGATCAAGCCGGACAGCACGCGGGTGCAATATCCGTTCCTGACCGGGGCGCAACTCCTCGACGTCACCTCCCGCACCGGTCTGTCGATCAGCGAGGTGATGCTGGCCAACGAGCGTTCCTGGCGCAGCGAGGCGGACATCCGGGCGGGCCTGCTGGAGATCTGGCGGGTGATGCGGGAGTGCGTGGAGCGCGGCTGTGAGCGCGACGGCGTACTCCCTGGGGGGTTGAAGGTCCGGCGGCGCGCGGCGGAGCTGCGGCGCGGCCTGGAGGCGGACGCCGGAACGCCCGACCCGCTGCACGTGATGGACTGGGTGACGTTGTTCGCCCTGGCGGTCAACGAGGAGAACGCCGCCGGTGGCCGGGTGGTCACCGCGCCGACCAACGGGGCGGCCGGGATCATCCCGGCGGTGCTGCACTACTACGCCCGGTTCGTGCCGGGGGCGTCCGACGACGGTGTGGTGCGGTTCCTGCTGACGGCCGGCGCGATCGGGGTGCTGTTCAAGGAGAATGCCTCGATCTCCGGTGCGGAGGTGGGCTGCCAGGGTGAGGTCGGTTCGGCGTGCTCGATGGCGGCGGCGGGGCTGGCCGAGGCGCTCGGTGGCACCCCGGAGCAGGTGGAGAACGCGGCCGAAATCGGGATGGAGCACAACCTCGGGTTGACGTGCGACCCGGTGGGTGGCCTGGTGCAGATCCCCTGCATCGAGCGGAACGCGGTGGCTAGCATCAAGGCGATCACGGCCGCCCGGCTGGCGCTGCGCGGCGACGGTGTGCACAAGGTGTCGCTGGACAAGGTCATCAAGACCATGCGGGAGACCGGCGCCGACATGAAGGTCAAGTACAAGGAGACGGCGCGTGGCGGTCTGGCCGTCAACGTGATCGAGTGCTGAGTCCGGTCGATTCGGGGCATTCGTTCACCGACTGCTAACCTGTCGTCCGTTTCAGGAGGCGGGAGGCTCGCGGTGACCTCTGGCGTCGCGGCGTTGTGGTCGCACCGCAACTCGCTGCGCATCCTGGTCAGACGGGACCTGGCGGTCAAGTACCAGCAGTCGGTGCTGGGCTACTTCTGGTCGTTGATCGAGCCGCTCGGCATGGGCGCCATCTACTGGTTCGTGTTCGGGGTGCTCTACTCCCGCGACACCGGCCGGCATCTCGGCGAGGCGGCGGGGTCGTACCCGTTGTTCCTGATCACCGGCATCTTCGCCTGGATGTGGACCAGTTCGGCGCTGAGCGAGGCCACGAACGCGCTGACCGGCCAGTCCCGGTTGATCACCACGATGAACGTGCCGCGTCAGGTCTTCCCGATCGGCCGGGTCACCGGTCGGTTCGCCGAGTACGCGGCCGGCCTGCCGATCCTGATCGCCATCGCGGTGATCTACGCGGTGCACGGTCGGATCCACCCCGGCTGGTCGTTGCTCTCCCTGCCGCTCGCGGTGGCCGTCCAGGCCGTCCTGTTGACCGGGCTCGCCCTGCTGCTGTCCGCCTGGAACGTGCTGATGCGCGACGTGGAACGGTTGATGCGGCTGATCATCCGGGTGCTCTTCTACGCCACGCCGATCATCTATCCGCTCAGCCTGGTCCGAGAATCCGGCCTGCCCGGCTGGCTGAAGGTGGTGTACGAGCTGAACCCCCTGGTCGGGATCTTCCAGCTGCACCACGCGATCTGGTACCCGGACGAGTTCCCGGACGCCCGGCTGCTCGCCACCACTGTCTTCGGCAGTCTGCTGGTGCTGGCCGCCGGCTGGTGGTCGTTCCGCCGGTTGGAACCTGCCGTGCTCAAGGAACTCTGACGTGGCCACGCCGATCATCGAGGCCGACGGCCTGGGCATCCGGTTCGTCCGGAACCGCCGCCGTCAACTGCGCCTGCGGGAGCTGTTCATCCACCGGGGTGCACGTGGTGCCCTGCCCGGCCAGTTCTGGCCGTTGCGGGACGTGTCGTTCACCATCGAGCCCGGCGAGACGGTCGGCGTGATCGGCCGCAACGGCACCGGCAAGAGCACCCTGCTGCGGCTGATCGCCGGGGTGCTCATCCCCGACGAGGGCGACATCCGGGTGCACGGCGCGGTGGCACCGCTGCTGGAGTTGTCCGCCGGTTTCTCCAACGACCTGACCGGGCGGGAGAACCTGCACCTGGTCGGTGGGCTGCACGGGCTGTCGACGGGCTACCTGAAGCGGCACTTCGACGAGATCGTCGAGTTCGCCGGTGAGCAGGTGGAGCGGGCCATCGACACGTCGGTCCGGCACTACTCGTCGGGCATGAAGGTGCGACTCGGCTTCGCGATCATCTCGCACCTGCCGCACCCGATCCTGCTGATGGACGAGGTGACCGCGGTCGGGGACGCGGAGTTCCGCAAGAAGTGTTACGCGACGATTGATCGTCTGCTCGGGGAGGGGCGCACGCTGGTGCTGGTGTCACACAACGAAAAGGACCTGACCCGGTTCTGCCGTCGGGGGTTGTACCTCGACGCGGGCCGGTTGACGCTCGACGGCACCATCGCCGAGGCGCTCGACGCGTACCACGCCGCGGTCCCGCGGTGACGCTCGCGATCGTGCTCGCCGCCGGGTCGCCGGCAGCGGGCCTGACCACCGCGACCGGTGAGCCGCTGGCCGACCGCCTGGCGGCCCAGTTGCGCCGGGCGGGAGCCGACGAGGTGCGCTTCGCCGCCACCCTCGACGAGTTGACCGCGCTGGTCGCCACCGCCACCGCCCCCGTGCTGGTCACCGGCACCGACCTGGTGGCGCACACCGCCGTGCTGCGGCACCTGGCCACCAGCCCTATGGGGCCGACGGTGGCGCTGGTGCTGGGCGACCCGCCGGTGCCCGGGCGGACGGCCGTGCGGGAGGAACGCGGCCAGGTGGTCGACGCCGGTGCGCTGGACGCCCTCGACGGGGACGCCACCGGCGTGTTCGGCGGCGCGCTGCGGGTCGGCGTGGACGACCTGCCGACCCTCGCCGCAGCCGCCCGCGCCGCAGCGGGTGGCCCCGGGTCCGCCGTGGACCGGCTGTTCGCGGGTCTCGCGGCGCTCGGCACCCTGATCTTCGCCCAGCGGGTACGCCTGCTCGTCGCCCGCCGGGTCGAGGACGAGGACGAGCTGACCGCTGCCGAGGCGGCGGTGACCGCTGTCGACGAGGACCGCGCCGAGCTGCGGCTGTCGGTGAAGGAGAAGGACGACTTCTTCTCCACCTACTTCGTCAGCACCTGGTCCCCGTACGTGGTCCGGTGGGCGGCCCGGCTCCGGCTCACCCCGACCGGGGTGACGGCGATCTCGGTGCTGTTCGCGCTGGCCGCGGCGGTGCTGTTCGGGGTCGGTGGGCGACCCGCGCTGGTCGGCGGCGCGGTGCTGCTCTACCTCGGCTTCGTGCTGGACTGCGTGGACGGCCAGTTGGCCCGCTACACCCGGCACTTCAGCGCCTGGGGTGGCTGGCTGGACACGATGGCGGACCGGGCCAAGGAATACCTGGTCTACGCCGGGCTGGGCTTCGGGGTGAGCCACGCTGGGCTGGGCAACGGCTGGGCGCTCGCGATCGCGGCGATGACGTTGCAGACCGTCCGGCACATGACCGACACCTGGTACGGGGTGCTGCACGACGAGGCGGCCCGGCGGCCGAGAGCGGCGGCGGGTGCCAGCGGCGGGATCGGTGACCGGCTCAACGCGGCGTCGACCCGTGTGCAGGCGGACACCGGGTCGCTGTCGTACTGGCTGAAGCGGACCGTCGTCTTCCCCATCGGCGAGCGGTGGGCGCTGATTGCGCTGACCGTTGCGCTGTTCAACCCGCTGGTCAGCCTCATCGCCGTCCTGGTCTGGGGTGTGCTGGCGTTCGCGTACACCGGGGCGCTGCGGACGCTGCGGGCCCGCTGGATGTGGGTGCCGGTGCTGGACACGGTCGACGCGACCCTGCACCGCGACGACGGCCCGCTGGCTCGCTGGCTGCCGGTGGTTCGCCCGATGGGGCCGCTGACGCTGGCGGTGATCGCCGCGCTCGGCCCGGCGGTGCTGCTGGTCGCGGCGCTGTGGGGCGACTCGCCGGACGGGCTGCGCTGGGCGGTGCCGGTGGCGCTGCTGGTGCTGCTGGTCGGCGGCCTCGGCGCGGGGGCCGCGCACAACGGTCCGCTGGACTGGCTGGTGCCCGCGGCGTTGCGGGCCGCCGAGTACCTGTTCGCCATCGCGGTCGGGGTGGTCGGTGAGGCGCCGGGTTGGCTGATCTTCGGGTACGTCTTCGTGCTCACCGTGCATCACTACGACCTGACGGCCCGGCTGGAGAAGCGGCAGGCGGCACCGCCGCTGCACGCGTTCACGCTGGGCTGGGAGGTGCGCTCGGCGCTGCTGGCCCTCGCGGCGATTGCCGGCATGGTGGGTATCGGGCTGGCTACACTCGGTGCGTACCTTCTCGTGGTTTTCGTGGTGAGCGTCGTCCTGGCCTGGTTCGTGCGACCGGCCCGTAGCGCGCGGGCGTCGGTCGCGCCGGTGGGCGCTGGAGGTGCCGCGCCGCACTGACGGAGGGACGGCCGGATGACCCTGATCAGCTTCGTGGTGCCGGCCTTCCGCGTGCAGGGATACCTGCGTGAATGTCTGGACTCCGTCCTCGGTCAGCCGGAGACCGACATCGAGGTGATCGCCGTCGACGACTGCTCGCCGGACGCCAGCGGCGAGATCATCGACGAGTACGCGGCCCGCGACCAGCGGGTCCGCTCGGTTCGGCTGTCGGACAACGTCGGCCTCGGTCCAGCCCGCAACATCGGGTTGGACCGGGCCGTCGGGGAGTACGTGTGGTTCCTCGACGGCGACGACTGGCTGGCGCCGGAGTGCCTGACCGAGGTCGCCGAGCGGTTGCGGGCGACCCGTCCCGACGTGCTGCTGGTCGACCACGTCCGCACCCACTGGAACGACACCGCGACTCGCAGCGCGATGGCGGAGGTGTTCCCGGAGTCGCCCGGCGCGGACACCTTCCGGTTGCGGGACCGGCCGGAGGCGATGCACCTGCTGCACACCGCGTGGAACCGGCTGGTCCGCCGGGAGTTCCTGGCCGACCTGGGGCTGCGCTTCGCGCCGGGCTGGTACGAGGACGTCTCGTTCAGCTATCCGGTGCTGATGGCGGCGCAGCGGATCGGCGTACTCGATCGGGTGTGCGTCAACTACCGGCAACGCCGCGCCGGCGCGATCACCCGGACCCGGGGTGACCGGCACTTCGAGGTCTTCCCACAGTGGCATCGGGTCTTCCACCTGATGGACGCCTGGGGCTCGGCGACGGACGCCCTGCGGCCGGCGGTCTTCGAGCGGATGATCTGGCACTACCTGACCGTGCTGGGCAACGGCCAGCGGATCGCCCCGGAGCTGCGACCGGCGTTCTTCGCGCAGATCACCGCCGACTACGAGCGCTGGCTGCCGGCCGGCGGTTATCCGGTGCCGGACGGGGTGGAGGGGATCAAACACCGGCTCGTCGCGTCGGGCCGCTGGCGCACCTTCAGTGCGTTGCGGGCCGCCAGCCGGGCCCGCGACGCCGCCCGTCGGCAGACCCGCACCGCCCGGCGTCGGGTCGGCCCGGTCGCGCGCCGCGGTGCCCGGCTGACCCGCGACGGGCTGCTGCGCGAGTACTACCGGGCCGAGTTGCGTCGGCCGGTCGACCCGACGCTCGCGGTGTACGCCGCCTACTGGTTCCGGGGTTACTCCTGCAACCCGGCGGCGATCTACGAGGCTGCGCGGACGTTGGCGCCGGGGGTGCGCGGCGTGTGGATCGTGCGCCGGGACCGGGTGGACAGCGTGCCGGCCGGGGTGGAGTACGTGGTCGCCGGCACGCCGGCGTACTACCGGGTCCTCGCCCGCGCCCGGTGGCTGGTCAACAACGTCAACTTTCCGGACTTCGTCCGCAAGCGGCCGGAGCAGGTGCACCTGCAGACCCACCACGGCACCCCGGTCAAGGTGATGGGGCTGGACCAGCAGCGCTATCCGATCGGCGCGGGTCGGATGGACTTCGCCGGGCTGCTGCGCCGGGTGGACCGTTGGGACTACAGCGTCAGCGCGAACAGCTTCTCCACCCAGATGTGGGACCGGGCGTACCCGGCCACGTACACGACTCTGGAGGTGGGTTACCCGCGCAACGACCGCCTGGTGACGGCGGGTCCGGACGAGGTGCGTCGGCTGCGCGCGGAGTTCGGCGTCGGCCCCGACGAGCAGGTCGTGCTGTACGCCCCGACGCACCGGGAGCACCTTCCCGGCTACCGGCCGCCGTTCGACCCGGACCGGTTCGTGCGGGCGCTGGGTGACTCGGGTCGGCTGCTGATGCGCAGCCACTACTTCCACGACCGTGACCGTCGCCCCGGTCGGCCGGTGGACTGGGAACGGGTTCGCGACGTCAGCGGCCACCAACAGGTGGAGGATCTCTACCTGATCGCTGACGTGTTGATAACCGACTATTCGTCGGCGATGTTCGACTATGCGGTGCTGGACCGGCCGATCGTGCTCTACACCCCGGACTGGGAGGCGTACCGGCTGGCCCGAGGGGTCTACTTCGACGTGACGGCCGAACCGCCGGGCGCGGTGGCCACCACCTTCGCCGACCTGGTCGACCTGTTCCGCACCGACGCGGTGCGCTCGGACGCGGCGACCAAGGCCCGCGAGCATTTCCGGGGCCGGTTCTGCACATTGGACGACGGGCACGCGGCGGAACGGGTGGTGCGCGAGGTTTTCCTGGGGGAGCCGAGCGGGCGATCTTCGCGCTGCTGACCGCGCTGTCCGTCTCCTTTGTCGTGTAATTGCGGCGTCATCCGTCGAACATGAGACGTTTACCCGATGTGCGGATCCAATGATCCTGGTCACAGTCTTGTGGGGTTCGGCAGACGAGCTGGGGGGGACGACGGTGAGCACCGTCACGCTCAAGGACGTGAGCAAGGTCTTCAGGGACGGCACGCTGGCAGTCGACAGCATCAATCTTGATGTGACCGACGGCGAGTTCATGGTGCTGCTGGGGCCGTCCGGCTGCGGCAAGTCGACGGTGCTGCGGATGATCGCCGGGTTGGAGGATCCGACCCAGGGCGCGGTGCTGCTCGACGGGGAGCTGGCGAACGACCTGCCTCCGCGCGACCGCAAGATCGCAATGGTCTTCCAGGACTTCGCGCTCTACCCGCACATGAGCGTCGGCGACAACATCGCCTTTCCACTGCGTCTTGCGGGAATCGAGCAGGAGCCGCGGGACGAGCGGGTCAGCGACGTGGCCAGCGCGCTGGGCATCGGTGACGTGCTGGCCCGCAAGCCGGGCCAGCTCTCCGGCGGCCAACGGCAGCGGGTGGCGATGGGTCGGGCGATCGTCCGCCGGCCCGGCCTGTTCCTGATGGACGAGCCGCTCTCGAATCTGGACAGCGGCCTGCGTGCCGAGCTGCGCGCGGAGATCTCCGGCCTGACCCGGGAGCTGGGGGTCACCACCGTCTACGTCACCCACGATCAGGCCGAGGCGCTCACCATGGCCGACCGGGTCGCCATCATGCGCCGCGGCGTGCTCCAGGACGTCGGCACACCCACCCAGGTGTACGGCCGGCCGGCGACGCTCTACGTGGCCGCCTTCCTGGGCAGCCCACGGATGAACCTGCTGGAGGCGTCCGTCTACGTCCACCTCGACCGGTACGTCACGCTGAACCTCGGTGACCAGTCGCTCTACCTGCCCTGGAACGACATCCGCAGTCGGGCGGTGGCGCACTACCACGGTGAGCGGATCGTGGTCGGCATGCGGGCCGAGGCACTCACCCCGGTCGCCCCGGACAGCCCCGGCGACGTGCTGCGGGGGCGGATCCGCTACCTGGAGCACCACGGGCACGAGTCGCTGGCGTTCCTCGACATCGGTGCGACAGCGGTCGTGGTCGACGAGATGGGTGCGCCGGTCGAATCGCCGCCGGTCGGTCAGCGCGGCCTGCGTCGGTTCGGCTCGGTGATGCAGCGCCTCACCGGCAAGCCGGTGGAGCCGCAGGAGGCCCCGAGCGGCGGCGGCACCCAGACCAGTGTCCTTCCCGACCCGGGCCGGCACCATCGCCGTCCGGCGGAGCTGGCGGTGCGGCTGGCGCCGTACCCGGCGGTCAGCGCCGGTCACCCGCTCGCCGTCTCGGTCCGGATGGACGCGCTGCACTTCTTCGACGAGCGTGGCGCCCGGATCGACGTGGGTTGGCGCTGACGACTCGCCGGAGCGGGGTGGCGGGCCCGCCGTCCGGTGTCCTACCGTCTGCGCACCCAGTCCACAGTGAAAGACCACCGAGAGGGGTGCACCCGTGTCGGGTGACCGTCCCAGCCCGCTCGTCATCGAGCGCATCCTGCGCGATCGCGGGAGCATCTGGCAGCAGATCGTGGCCGAGCGTGACCTCAACGCGCTGACCGGGCGCATGCTGAGCAGTTCCGCCATCGCGTTGGCCTGTTACGGGGCGGTGCTGGGCGCCTTCCACAGCCCGCTGATGGCGCTGACCTCCGCGCTGAAGCTGCCGCTGCTGTTCCTGGTCACGCTGGCCATCTGCCTGCCCACGCTCTACCTGTTCAACCTGGTCTTCGGCGCCCGGCTGTCGGTGCGTCAGTCGTTGGCGCTGGTGATGGTGGCGATCACGGTCACCTCGATGCTCGCCGTGGCGTTCGCGCCGATCAGCCTCTTCTTCCTGATCACCGCGCCCGACTACGGGTTCTTCAAGCTTCTCAACGTGGCGATCCTGACCCTGTCGGCAGTGGTCGGGTTGCGCTTCCTGACCGGCGGGATGCAGGTGCTCAACGACCACGGCCTGCTCGCGCCGGAGGCCGCCCACACCCCGGCCAACGCGCCGGTCGCGGTCCAGGCCGCCCCGGCCCCGGTCCAGGCTGTGCCGGCCGCCGTACCCGCCGGAGCGACCCCGGCCGCCGGTCAGGGTGCCGAGCCGGTGGCCGTGCCGGCCGGGGCCGCGGTTGCCGAGTCGACGTCGAACGGCGCCGCGACCGCCGCGCCGGTTCCGGCGCACGTTCCGGCGCAGTGGGCCGGCCAGCCGGCGGGCGCCTCGTTCCCTCCGGGCGCCCTGGTGGCGCAACGCCCGTGGGGCGGCCCGCCCGTCCGGCGCGGCGACCCGTCGCAGCGGCCGGCCAGCATGACCCTGCTCTACATCTGGATCCTGCTCTTCGGTTTCGTCGGCACCCAGTTGGCGTGGACGCTGCGTCCGTTCTTCGGTGACCCGGGCCAGGATTTCGCCTTCTTCCGCAGCATCGACGGCAACTTCTACGCGGAGATCCTGCGGACGATCGCCAACCTCTGAGCACCGGTCGGGCGGGGGGAAACCCCTGGTTGCCGGCCTGGTTACCGGCTAGTAACGTCAGGCCATGACCATCGACTCCCGCCAGGTGGCGGCCGGCATGCTGGAAGCGGTGCCCTTCGCTCGTACGCTCGGCCTCGAATTCGTCGAGGTGGCACCCGAGGCGGAGGGTGGGGTGCGGGCGGTCGTCCGACTGCCCGACTCGCCGGCCACCCACAACCACATCGGCGGCCCGCACGCCGGTGCCATGTTCACCCTCGGCGAGACGGCCTCCGGCGCGGTCGTGCTGGCCGCCTTCGGGCAGCTGTTCGACCGGGCTGTGCCGCTCGCCGTCCGGGCCGACATCGCCTACCGCAAGCTCGCCATGGGCCCGGTGCTGGCCACCGCGCGGCTCGGCCGGTCGGCGCTCGAGGTGATCGAGGAGCTGGAGTCCGGTCAGCGGCCGGAGTTCCCGGTCGAGGTGGAGATCGCGACCGAGGAGGGCAAGCCGACCTCGGCGATGACCGTGATCTGGACGTTGCGGCCGAACTGAGGCGCGCCAGGGCGGCGGAAACGGGTTTGCGGGCCCAGCGGGGTGGATAGATTCGTACCGTGCTGGGCCTACCTGCTCACGTGACCGCCTGTCTCTTCGATCTGGACGGTGTGCTGACGCAGACCGCCCGTGTGCACAACGCCGCCTGGAAGCAGACCTTCGACGAGTTTCTCCGGCAGCGTGCCACCGTCTCCGGCGAGCCCTTCCAACCGTTCGACCCGGGTCCGGACTACAACCGCTATGTCGACGGGCGACCCCGCGCCGACGGCGTCCGCTCGTTCCTCGCCTCCCGCGGCATAGTCCTTCCCGAGGGCAGCCCGGACGACCCGCCGGACGCCGACACCGTCAACGGCGTGGGCAACCGCAAGAACGTCCTGCTGCTGGAACGCCTCCGCACCGCCGGCGTCGAGGTCTACCCGGGCTCGGTGCACTACCTGGAGGCGGCGAGCGCCGCCGGGCTGCGCCGGGCCGTGGTGACGGCCAGCGCCAACGGTGGTGAGGTGGTCGCCGCCGCAGGGCTCGAACCGCTGCTGGAGGCCCGGGTCGACGGCCTGGTCGCCCGCGCTCAGGGGCTGCGTGGCAAACCGCACCCCGACACCTTCCTCGCCGGGGCCACAGTGCTCGGCGTCGACCCGACACAGGCCGCCGTCTTCGAGGACGCGCTCTCCGGGGTGGCCGCCGGACGTGCCGGAGGCTTCGGCTACGTGGTCGGCGTCGACCGGGTCGGGCAGGCCGACGAGTTGCTCGCGCACGGCGCCGACATCGTGGTGCAGGACCTCGCCGAGCTGCTCGCCGTCGCCGACCCGCCGGCGCCGCCCCGTGCCGCCACCGCCCACCCCGCCGGCGAACGAGGCTCCGCGTGATCCGGGAGCGGGCCTATCCGGTCGAGCCGTGGCACGTCCGGGAGACCCGGCTCGACATGGACGTGCTGGCCCAGTCGGAGTCGGTCTTCGCGCTCTCCAACGGGCACGTCGGCCTGCGCGGCAACCTCGACGAGGGTGAGCCGCACGGCCTGCCCGGCACCTACCTCAACTCGTTCTACGAGTTGCGACCACTGCCGTACGCGGAGGCGGGCTACGGCTTCCCCGAGTCCGGGCAGACCATCGTCAATGTCACCAACGGCAAACTGATCCGACTGCTCGTCGACGACGAGCCGCTCGACGTGCGCTACGGGGAGTTGCTGGCCCACGAGCGGGTCCTCGACCTGCGAGCCGGCACCCTGCACCGGGAGGTGCACTGGCGCTCGCCGGCCGGCCGGGAGGTGAAGGTCCGCAGCACCCGGCTGGTCTCCTTCACCCAACGGTCGGTCGCCGCCATCAGCTACGAGGTGGAGGCCGTCGACGGCCCGCTGCGGCTGATCGTGCAGTCCGAGTTGGTGGCCAACGAGTCGCTGCCCGCGCAGAGCAAGGACCCCCGGGTGGCGGCGGTGCTGGAGTCACCCCTGCAGGCCGAGGAGGAGCTGACCACCCCGGACGGTGGGCAGCTGATCCACCGCACCAAGGTCTCCGGGCTGCGGGTGGCCGCCGCCATGGAGCACGAGGTCCACGGCCCGGACCACACCACCATCGAGTCCGAGGGCTACCAGGACTGGGTCCGCACCACGATCGCCTGCGTGCTCAAGCCCGGCGAGAAGCTGCGGGTGGTCAAGTACCTGACGTACAGCTGGTCGAGCCGGCGGTCGCTGCCCGCACTGCGCGACCAGGTCGGCGCGGCGCTGGCCGGGGCCCGGCTGGACGGCTGGGACGGCCTGCACCGCGAGCAGCGCAACTACCTCGACGCGTTCTGGGATGCGTCCGACGTGCTGGTCGAGGGCGACCCGGAGGTGCAGCAGGCGGTCCGGTTCGGTCTCTTCCATGTGCTTCAGGCCGGTGCCCGTGCCGAGCAGCGGCCGATCTCGGCGAAGGGGCTGACCGGCCCCGGTTATGACGGGCACGCGTTCTGGGACACCGAGATGTTCGTCCTGCCGGTGCTCACGTACACCCAGCCGAGCGCGGTGCGCAGCGCTCTCCAGTGGCGGCACAGCACGTTGGATTCGGCGAGGGAGCGTGCCGAGACGCTCAACCTCAGGGGTGCCGCCTTCCCCTGGCGGACCATCGAGGGGCCGGAATCGTCGGGCTACTGGCCGGCCGGCACGGCGGCCTTCCACATCGCCGCCGACATCGCCGATGCCATGCGCCGCTATGTGATGGTCACCGGGGACACCCAGATGGAACGGGAGATCGGGCTGGAACTGCTGGTCGAGACCGCCCGACTGTGGCGCTCGATCGGCCACCACGACCGGCACGGGCAGTTCCACATCGACGGCGTCACCGGCCCGGACGAATACACGGCCGTGAAGAACGACAACGTCTACACCAACCTGATGGCCCAGCGGAACCTGCTCGCTGCCGCCGAGGTGGTGATGCGCTACCGGGACGACGCATTCCACCTCGGAGTCACCGACGAGGAGGCCGCCAGCTGGCGGGACGCGGCCACCTCGATGCACGTCCCGTACGACGAGGAGCTCGGGGTCCACCAGCAGGTGGAGGGCTTCACCCGGCTCCAGGAATGGGACTTCACCCACACGCCGGCGGAGAAGTACCCGCTGCTCTTGCACTACCCGTATTTCGAGCTGTACCGCAAACAGGTGGTCAAACAGTCCGACCTGGTCCTCGCGATGCACTGGCGGGGGGACGCGTTCACCCCCGAGCAGAAGGTGCGCAACTTCCTCTACTACGAGCGCCGCACCGTACGCGACTCGTCGTTGTCGGCCTGCACCCAGTCGGTGCTCGCCGCCGAGGTGGGCCACCCTGAGCTGGCGCACACCTACCTGCGCGAAGCCGCGCTGATGGACCTGCACGACCTCAACGAGAACACCCGCGACGGCGTGCACATGGCGTCGTTGGCCGGCGCGTGGCTCGCCCTGGTCAGCGGGTTCGGCGGCCTGCGCGACCACCACGGCGAGCTCTCCTTCGCCCCCCGGCTCTCCAGCCGACTCAGCCGGTTGGAATTTTCCCTGCAGTGGCGGGGGCTGTCGCTGCGGGTGGATGTCCGACCACACCAGACGACCTACTCGCTCCGCCACGGCGGCCCGGACGACGTGGTCGAACTGCGCCACCACGACCAGTTGCTACGGGTCACCTGCGACGAGCCGGTGACGGTGCCGGTGCCCCCGGCGGAGCCGTCCGGCCCCGCGCCGGAGCAGCCACCGGGTCGGTCACCACTGCTGCGGCTGCCCGAGCGCGAGCAGTGACGGTCGGGGCGGGAGTCGCTCCCGCCCCGACCGCCTCGCGTCAGTTGTCAGACCGGCTCGCCGGTCGACGGGCGTCCGATCGCGTCCCGGGGCGCAGCCGCCTTGGGATCGTCGGGCAGCCGGGCCGAAGCGGCCTGGTCCCCGAAGTCCTGGTTGCGCTCGGTGTCCTGTTCACGCTGGGCCCGCTCGGTCATCTGCTGCTGCCGGGAAATCTGCTGCTTGGCCATGGCGATCCTCGCGATCCGTCGGGGCGCGGCTGCGCCGACACGGTCTGCGGTCACTCGTCGCGTACCCGGCGCCCCTGTGGGCAAACGCGGCCCGCCGGCGCGGCCGTCGGCGTGCGTGCGGCGCGGCCGGCGGGGTACCCCGGCCCGTAGGCGAACTCACGGAGGTGGGGCATGGACGAGCAACGCAGCACGGTGGCCATTCCGGTCGGCGACGCCCAACTCCCCGCTGACCTGATGCTCCCCGCTCAGCCGGTTGGTGTCGTGCTGTTCGCACACGGCAGCGGCAGCTCCCGGCACAGCCCGCGCAACGTGGCGGTGGCCCGTGCGCTGAACGGTCGCGGGCTCGGCACGGTCCTGGTGGACCTGCTCACGCCGACCGAGGACGAGGTGGACGCCCGCACCGCGGAACTCCGGTTCGACATCGGGCTGCTGGCCAGTCGGCTGGCCGGGATCGTCGACTGGTTGGCGGTGCAACGCCCCGCCGGTGACGTGCCGATCGGGCTGTTCGGCGCCAGCACCGGGGCCGCCGCCGCGCTCGTCGCGGCGTCGTCCCGGGCGGATCGGGTGGGTGCCGTGGTCAGCCGGGGCGGCCGGCCCGACCTGGCCGGGGAAGCGCTGGCGCAGGTGCGTACCCCCACGTTGCTTCTGGTCGGCGGCCTGGACGAGGAAGTGATCACGCTCAACGAGCGGGCGCTGGCCGAGTTGGGGGAGATCGGCGAGCTGCGGGTGATCCCCGGGGCCACCCACCTCTTCGAGGAGCCCGGCACCCTGGAGCAGGTCGCCTACCAGGCTGGCACCTGGTTCACCACACATCTCAGCCGGTGATCACTCCGCCGGCAGGAGAGTCGAGGTCGCACGGCGCTGTTGGACGGTGTCGATGACGCGCCAGAGGACGGCGGTGATCGGAACACTGACGAAGGCACCCGCGATCCCGGCGATCAGCGTGCCGGCGGTGACCGCCACCAGGATCACCGCCGGGTGCAGCCGTACCTGCCGTTTCATCACCAGCGGCTCCAGCAGGTTGCCCTCGATCTGCTGCACCGCGATCACCGCGGCGAGGGTGAGCAGCGCGGTGGTGGGGCCGTTCGCGGCCAGCGCCACCAGCACCGCCACCGCACCGGCCACTGTCGCCCCGATGATCGGCACGAACCCGCCGAGGAAGGTGATCAGAGCCAGCGGCAGGGCCAGCGGCACCCGCAGCACCACCAGAGCCAGCCCGATGCCGAGCGCGTCGATCGCGGCGATCAACATGGTGCCCCGGCTGTAGGCACCGAGGGTCTGCCACCCGGCCCGGCCGGCCTCGGCCATCACGGGCTGGGTCGCGCCGGACATCCGGGACACCAGCCAGTGCCACATCGACCGGCCATCCTTGAGCAGGAAGAAGAGCAGCACCAGGGCGAGCAGTGCGGAACCGAACACCTCGGTGGCCGTCCGGGCGCCCGCCACCGGGTCCGGCGAGCTGCCGCTGAGCCCCTGCCGGGCCTGGTCCACCAGCCGGTCCAGCTGCGCCTCCGTCACCGGCAGCGTCGACGTCACGAAGTCCCGACTGCGTTCGACGCCCTGCGTCAACTCCTGACTGAGCTGGTCGAACTGACTGGCGGTCAGGTTCCACACCAACGCGCCGACGCCGACCAGGATGCCGAGCAGCAGAAGTACGGTGCACAGCGCGGCCAGTGCCGCCGGCAGACGCAGCCGACGCAGCAGGAGCAGCACCGGGTCGAGCAGCGCGGTGAGGAAGATGGTGGCGGCCAGCGCGATGGCCAGTGGCGCCAGCAGGACGGCAATCTTGCCCAGCAGGTAGAGCCCGGCGACGATCACCACCAGGCAGGCGCTCCACAACACCGCGGTTCGGACCAGCCAGGGCAGCGCCGCCCACGACTGGCGCGGCCCGGCGCCGCTCGTTGTCGCTCCGGGATCCTCTGCCGCCATGTCGGCCTCCTCGATCTCGGCGAGTCGGTACCCAGCCGGTCCTGCGCCGACACCCGTATCGCTCCAACTGCGCGCTGGCCGCTGCCCGCGCGGATCGTACGCCGCTCGGCGTGCCCCGGGCGGATGTTCGCCAACCGCGTCCGGGACGACGGCGTTTGCGCTGTCCGCCCGAGGGAAGGCAATCAGGAGCAACCGGACCGGAGGAGGAGCACCGTGGGTGATTTCATGGACAAGGCCAAGGACTTCGCGGACAAGCACGACAAGCAGGTCGACCAGGGCATGGAGAAGGCCGGCGACATGGCCGACAAGCGCACCGGCGGCAAGTACGACGACAAGATCGACAAGGGTGTCGACCAGGCCCAGGCGCGCACCGGTGAGGGCGACCAGGTCCGTTGATTCGCCAGACGCCTCCCGGGCCGCCGCGCCGTCGGCGACCCGGGAGCGTTCTGTGTGGACGTCGTAGCGCTCAGCGCTGCTGCTCCTCGCGTAGCTCGTCCATGGAGGTGGGTCGGCCGCTCAACGCGTCGCGCAGCCGGTCCACCAGACCGATGCCCGGAGCGAGCAGCTTGTTCGCCGGCGGGTGGTGCGGTTTTCCCGGGTGCGGCCGGGTCGGGCCGATCTCCTTGACCGCCGTCACCTTGTCGGCGACCTCGATCAGCTCCTCCCGGGCGGTCGCCGCGCGCAGCCGGGGAAAGAGTTCGTTCTCCTCCTCGCGTACGTGGTCGCGGATCGTGCTCATCAGGTGGGCGAGCAACTCGTCGAAGCGCGGGTCGGACGGGTCGACGGACTCCAGCTCCTTCATGGTCCGTTCGGCGTCGCTGTGCTCCGCGATCTCGCGGTCGGCGATCTCATTGCCGTCGGGCAGCGCCTTGCGGGCGATCGGATAGACGTACGCCTCCTCGGCGACCGAGTGGCGGACGAGTTCGGCGATCACGACGTCGACGAGTTGGCGGCGGTGTTCGAGGGTGCCCTGTCCGGTCTCCAACTCGACGAAGAGGGCCTCGACCTCACGGTGGTCGGCGACCAGGATGTCGACGACGTCGTGGTGGTCGTCGTTCTGCGGGTTGCTCATGTACGGCCCCTTACCGGTTGCGGATCGGTGGGAGGTGTGAGGCCCTGGTACCCCGACGGGGCTGCACAAACCTACGGACGACGATGCGTTGCAGGATCCAGGTGGGGCCGTTGGTGGCGGTGGTGCCGGATCGGCACGACTGCGCCGCCGTGGCCGGGGTAAGCGCCGCCATGGCCGACGACCGCCCACCCGCCGACCGCGACCGGTCGCGGTTCGGCGAGGCTGCCGAGCGGAGCGGTCAGGCCGTCCAGCGGGCGCGACACCGGGGCGGACAGGCCGGCCGGATCCGGGCCCGCCAGTGGGAGGTCACCCTGGTGATCTCCATCCAGGCGGGGCTGGCCGCGGCGATCGCCGCCCTGCTCGCCCAGAAGCTGCTCGGGCAGGGATCGCACGTCTTCGCACCCGCGGCCGCCGTCGGTACGATCGCCACCGCCATCGGCCAGCGGGCCCGACGCACGTTCGAGCTGCTGGGTGGCGTGGCCCTGGGCATCATCATCGGCGACACGCTGCGTTTCCTGTTGGGCTCCGGCCCGTGGCAGACCGGTGTGGTGGTCGCCCTGGCCATCGCCGTCGCGTTGCTGGTGGCCGGGAGGGGCGGTCCGCTGGTCGGTCAGGCCGGCGGTACCGCCGTGCTGATCGCCACGCTGGCCCCGATGGAACGTGGCCTGGAGCTGCCCCGGATCTTCGACGCGCTCGTCGGCGGGGCGGTCGGCCTTGTGGTGGTCGCGCTGTTGTTGCCGGTGAACCCGTTGCGGGTCCTGGACCGGGCCGCAGCGCCGATCTTCGCGGTTCTCTGCGAGCAGCTCGCTGAGCTGGCGCAGGGGTTGCGGGACCGCGACGGGGACCGGACATTGCGCGTCCTGGATCGGCTGCGGGGCACCGAGGACGACGTCAGCAGGCTGCACGACGCGTTGAGCGGGGCGGAGGAGGTGGTGACGCTCGCCCCGGTCCGCTGGCACCGCCGCGAGCAGTACCACCGGTACGCCCGCAGCGCGGGTCACCTCGAACGGCTGCTGCTGGACACCCGCGCCCTGGCCCGCTGGTCGTCGACCGCCCTCCAGTACGACGAGCCGATCCCGCAGCAGCTTCCGGACGCGATGACCCGGTTGGGTCAGGCGGTGGCGGAGATGCGTACGGAGTGCCGGGTCGGCGACGACCCACGACGCACTCTCCGGTTGATCGAGGAGTGTGCCGAGTTGGCCGGGCGGGCTGCTGCGAGTGGGGTCAAATCGTTCGGCGAGTCCCTGGTCACCGGGCTGCGTACCGCGGCCAGCGACCTGCTCCGAGCGTGCGGTTGTGAACCCGACGACGCCAACCGGATCGTGCGGAGGGCCGCCGGCGCCGGTGAGGCGGCCGTGCACCCGCTGGTCCGGCGACAACTGCACCGCGTCCGGCCGACGCGGGCCCTGCGAGCTCGTCGGCGCGCGCACCTGGCCGCCCGGATGCGGATGGCGAACGGGCCGGCCTCCCCGCAGGGGAGACCGGCCCGGTGACACCGTCAGATCAGGAGGAGTAACCGCGCTCGGCGATCCAGTTGGCGACCTTCGGCAGGCTCATCCAGTACTCGCCCAGCGTCGGGTCGGCCGGGTCGGCGACCCGGATGCTGTCCCCACCGTCGCGGTAGCCGACGAGGGTCAGGTAGTGGCCACCCTCGTACGAGTGCGGGTTGCCGTCGGTGTCGACGGTCGTGCCCTTGATGTTGGCCACCACCGGCCGGCCGGCGTCCACCGCGGCCAGTACGTCCCGGCGCAACTGCTCGACCTGGTCGGGCCGGGCCACGGAGTCACGAATCTCGGTGGTCCGGTACTTGCCACCGGTCAGTTCGTTCAGCACCCGGGTGGTGTCCAGGGCCGAGGCGGTGCCTGCCTCGGTGGTGCCGAGCAGTTTGGCCACCTCGTCCTGGGAGAGCGCCTTGCCCTGTGCGGACAACGCGATCCGGGTCGCGGCCGGGCCGCAGTAGTAGAAGTTGGGCTGGGCCTGGTAGTCGATGCCGAGGACCCGCTCGGCGGAGCGCTCGGTCTGGCTCGACGAGGTCGACGCCGAAGGCGCCGGGGCGGCCTGGGCGGCTACCGCGGGGCCGAGGGCGCAACCGCCGGCGACGAGCAGGCCGACGACGGACAGACCGCTCTTCTGGACGATCGGGTTCATGGTCGAGTCTCCGTTCGGGGGTTGGCGCCTCCGACAGGCGGAGGGCGCAGCACCGGGAATGGCGCTCGGCTCATCACGGGGGCGACGACCAGCGGCGGTTTGGGCCACTGGCGTACCGGGGACACAACAGCCCTGCTCCGGCCGGCATTCCGCCGGCCGCGGGCGCGGGCGTCGCGATCAGGTGCAACGGCTGCCGGCCGGGAGGGATTCCGGCTAACCCCGCTGCGCTGAGCGCGACCCGTCCGGACGACTCGTCACACGGTGGGGGTCAGAGGCTCCCCAGGAGCCGGGTCACGGTGATCTCGATGACGACCCGCTCCGGATTCGGACGGGGGGTCCGATACCGCTCGGCATAGCGACGCTCGGCCTCCGCCACGGAGGCGGGATCCGACCGCAGGACCGCGCGGCCCTCGATGGTCAGCCAGCGGCGGCCATCCACGTGGCACACGGCCACTGCCGCGCCCGCCGGGCCCGCAGCGGTCACCTGACGGGCCTTGCGGGACGCGCCGGAGGTGATCACCCGGGCCAGCCCGGCCGCCGGGTCGAGGGTCACCCCGACCGGTACGACGTGCGGGGTGCCGTCGGCACGCAGGGTGGTCAGCGTCGCGAGGTGCCGTTCCGCGCAGAAGGCGACAACGCGCTCATCGCGCACATCCAGTCGATGATCGCCCGCCATGCCCGTCCCCTGTCCGCCGAACCGACCCCGATCATGGCACGCGACGGTGGGCGCGGTCCCGATCCGGCAGGGCGTCCGGCTGACCGGGCAGCTGTCGACCGGCCGCCCGGCGTTGGTGCACCAGCCGGGTGAGGTAGATCAGCGCGGCGGCCAGGACACCCATGTCATCCAGGTAGATCGGGTCTGGGAGCACGTCGACCGGGAAGATCGTGTAGATCAGCGCCCCGTAGAAGGCGAACTTGCCGCCCGCGCCGAGCCCGGTCAACATCCGTCGCGTACGCACCACGCGCACCGCGAGCACCACGGCGCCGACCAGTGTGGCGACCGCCAGGATGCCGGCGACCACCACGAGCACCCACGCCTGTCGGGACATGCCGTCACGCTAACCCACCCGACGCCGTACGGCTCAGAACGCGGGCACCGTCGCCCGACCGCGAGCGGTCACCTTGTTCTCCCGGGTCTGGTCGACCGCCGGCCGGGCAACCTCGCTGAGCGGCAACACCGACGCCGACTCCGCGACCCGCCGTCCGGTGGCGGCGTGGGCCTCCTCGCGCAGACTGCGAGCCGCCGCCACTGCCAACTCCGCCGCCCGCCACGCAACCTGCTCCTGCTCACGGGCGGCGGCGTGCCGGGCCGCCAGGTTGTCGCGGATCGCCCGTTGCAGCACCAGCTCCTGCTCGACCGGGTGCAGCCGCGGATCCCAGCCGTCCCTGTGCGCGAAGACCTCACTGAGCTGCTCCACCGACAACTCCCGCCGCCAGTACGCATCCAGGGCGGCACGGTGCAGGTAGCGCTCACGGTCCACGTACTCCGCCGGGGTCCGGGCGGTGAGCGGCAGCGGCATCGCGGCCGCGGCGGCGAGCCGTCGCACGGCTGCCTCGGCCGCCTCGTACGTCAGCCAGGCTGCCTCCACCGCCTCCTGCGCGGCCACCCACTCCGCCCGGCGGCGCTGCGCGGTGGTGGTCGCCCGCTCCGCGGCCACCGCGACCTCCTGCGCGTAGCGGCTCTGCTCCCGTTCCTCCTGCGCGTGTTCGAGTTGGCTCGGCATGGCCGCGCGACGGATCCGGGCGACCGGGTCGAGGCGAAGTCGACCGGGCCGCAGCAGGAGAGCGGCGACGGCGACCCCGACCACCGCGAGCAGGCTCAGCCAGATGACGGCGGCTCGGGACAGGTCGGGCAGGACGGCGGAGAGGACGGTTTGCATGATCAGCACCTCGCGCTCGAAGGCGGGTATCGACGGGTGTCAGGAGAAGCCCGACGGTGCCGGTCGGCCGGGAGGTGGGATCGTGCCGTCGGCGGCGACTCAGGTGCCGCGACGGATCACCCGCATCCGGGCTCCGGGGACAGCCGGGCCTGGATCAGCGAGTGGGCGGGCCGCGCCGCGCCGGGGTGCCACGCCCGGGATCGATGGCCGAGGCGCGCCCCGGGACCGCCGTGACCGGACCGGGCGCGGCGACGGTGTCGACCGTGCCGGCGGGCGGGACAGCGGGCTGGCCCGTGCGCTCGGCGGCCGGCACGGCATCGGGGCGGACGGTGGCCACCCGGCTGCTCACGGCGCTCGGTCGCGCAGACGTCGGGGCGGGCGGTGAGGTCGCAGCGAGAGCGCCACCGAGGCCGACCGCGAGCACCAGCGCGGTGACAGCCAGGCGGGTCATCTCGCGCAGTGACCGCAGCACAGCCCACCGGGCTGGGCGGACACAGGCTGCGGACGACACCCGACCAACCTATCGCCCGACCCGGCGCGCCGCAGCACGGCGACCGTCGGTTCTGCCGTGACCGCCACCACCATGCGCACTGTGGACGACGCATATCGAGACCTGGGAAAGGCGGTGCCCCCGGCCGGAGCGGGTCCGGTCGGGGGCACCCCGTGTCGTTCGTCCGGCAGCGCCGGGGGCGACTGTTCGCCCGTGGCGGATCTCGGTCAGTCGCTGGCGCCGAGCACTGGCGGCGCTGCGTTGTCGCCGTCGCGCCACACCATCTCGTCCTCGGTCAACCAGGTCAGCCGCTCATCGGAGTCGTCCTCCTGAGGTCGACCCCGCCCTCCGAGCACGCCGGAACCGCTGCCGCCCGCCCCGCGGCCGCTGCCGGTCGCGCCTGCACGACCGCCACGCTGGCCGTCGATGCTGCGCCCGATCCCGCTGGCGGAGCGACTGTCCGCCGGGGTGGCCGCACCGGTCGGACGAGCCGACGTGGTGGGCGTGCTGCCCGAACTGGCGAGCGCGGCGGTGCGGAGGACCCCGCCGGCCGGCGCCCCGCCCTGCGCGCCGTAGAGCAGACCGGGGCCGGTGCCGGCGCCAGCGGTCACGGTGCTCGGCCCGGACAGGCCAGCCAGCCCGGCGGCACCACCAGCGACCAACGCGCCGCCGACCAGCGGGTCCGCCCCGGCGAGTGAGGTGCCGCGGACATCGACATCGCTGCCGACGCCGATCGTGCCGCTGCCGATGGTCGGCGCCCCACCGGTGCCGGGGACGCTCTGGTCGGGGAACGAACCGCCCCCGGTGACCGGCGGAGCGGCGGCGCGGTCGGGCCTCGCGATGGTCGCGTCGCCGGTGCGCGCGGTCACGTCGGTGCTGCTGGGCCCGGCGGTCGCCGTGGCGATACTCGGAACGCTCCGCGGGGACGTCGGGTCCTTGCTGACCGTGTCGGGAGTGTCCGGATCCGGCAGGGGCGGGTCGACCACGCGGTCGTAGGCGGAGATTTCGTAACCGTCGGCCAGTCTGGCCACCAGGTTCACCATCCGCTGGTGGGCCTTCTCCTGCTCTTCCTTGTCCTGCTGGTGACCCGTGAGGCCCATGACCACGGCGCCCGGCAGACCGAAGGTGATGGCACCCTTGGCCGCGCCGGACAACGCCTTGTCGTTGTCGTCGGTCTCCTCCGGGCTCTCGGCCTGCTTGCGGGCCGTGCGCAGATGCTCGGCCATCATGGTCAGCCCCTGCTTGACGCCGGACATCCCGTCACTCAGCGCGTCCGTGTGGGCGACGATCAGGCTGAGTCGCCGATGGAACTCGCGGCCGGCCGAGCCCGTCCAGGTGTTGCCAAGCTTCTCCAGGTCGCCGCTCAACTCCCGGCTGAGACCGTCCAGGATGCCCTTGAGCTCGGCCCACTGGGCGGCCACACCCTCGATCTGCTCCGGCTGGCCGGCCATCACACCGTCATAGAGCTGCTGGTGGCTGCTGCCCTGGTAGCGCTGGGTGTAGTCAGACACGCCCGTCCTCCTTCGGCTGCAACGCCCGGTCGACCCCGGTCAGCGCGGCGGTGACATCGGTGGCGTTGGCCGCGTTCCGCGCCTCGGCGGTGCGGTAGTTGCTCAGGATCGTGCTCGTCGCCTGCTGTGCCGCGAGCACCGCCTGCCGCACGCGCTCGGCCTGATCCACATAGGACTGATGGACCTCGCTGTAGCGGCGCGCCTTGTCGGTGGCGTCGAAGAACGACCCCAACGCGGGTGGGCGGCACTGCATCTCGGTGTTGAGCTTGCGCAGCACCGACTCCACCTGGCTCAACCGCGACGCCAGATGCAGGTGGAAGTCCTCAAGGGACAGCAGATCGACTTCCGTACGCCCGGTCATGGCAAACATCCCCGTCGTTCTGGTTGACAACCGTCAGCGACATTCAGGTTAGTCCACCAGTGCGACGCGGGGCGACCCGTCACGGCTGCTCAGCCGTCGGCCCCGGTCGATCCCGAGGCACCTGGCGACCCGCCGCCCGCCCCACCGGTCGGCGGCGCCGCGCCGTTGGTCGGAGGAGACGGCGCCGGTCCGGCCGGAGATGCGGCCGCCGCCGACCCGTCGGGCGAGAAGACCGACAACGCGTCCGCACGCTTCAGGGTGGGCCCGGTCGGGATCAGTGCGAGCAGCGAACCGGGCACCGCGAGCGGAGTGACCCCGCCGTAACCGAGCACCGCCAGCGTCTCCGCCGAGCCGAGCGGATATCGGATGCCCTGCGGGCTGATCAGGTAGATCGTCGAACCGGCGGCACCGGAACCGCTGGTCCCGGCACCCGGCGAGGCCTGCGCGATGACGCCCTTGCCGCCGGGCATCAGCACCGCCTCGGCGGTGCGTACGGCGTCCCGCCTGGTCTGTGGCACCGGCACCGCGCCTGGATCGGTCGCGGTCAGCTCGTTCGGCACCCGGTCGAAGACCTCCAGGGTCGTGGTCGGAGGGCCGCCGGAGCTGCTCGCCCGGTACGTCGCGCAGAGGGCGGTCCGACCCGACGTGGCCGGGTGGAAGGCGGGCATCGTCTTCGGCAGCCCCTCCTCCTCGACGCGCTGCTCGACATACAGCTCGCCCGCCTGGTTGGGGGTGATGTCGGTGATCTGACCGCCGCCGCCGACCATCAGCAGGGCGGTGATCTCACTGATCGACGCGAGGCCCTCCCGGGTGAGCACGTAGTGCCGCCCGGCCGCGCTGAACACCTGACCGATTGTGGCCGGTCGGCCGGCCACCATCCGGGTGCTGGACTCGCCCTCGCCGGCCAGCGACGGCTTGCGCAGTGGTGGCCCGGCCGGTACGGCGTTGAGCAGTTGCTGCCCGACCCGCAACTGCGCGGCGCCGGGCAACTTCAACGCCGTGATCGTCTGGTCTCCGCCGAGCACCTGAAGTCGGATGTTGTTGGTGACCAGGTACTTCTGATCGTCCACCACGACCAGCACCGCCCGGTCGCCGAGCGGCACGCCGCCGGGCAGCGCCCGGTCGATCACCAGCCGCGTGCGGGAGCGCTGCGGGTCGACCGGATCGGGCACGTCGCAGACCGACCAGGGCAGGCCGGTCAGCGACTTGCGGTCCGGCAGAGCGTCCGGCGCCCCGACGATGCCGAGGGTCGACCCGCGTGGACGGTCCCGCAGTGCCGCCTGGGACATCGTCCGCACCTCGGCGTCGGGCTTGTCGAGGATCAGGCGGGCCGACGCGTAGTTGAGCGTCGGATGCAGCTGCCCGCTCATGAAGACATACGTCGCGCCAGTTTCCCGTTCGATGACCAGCGTCTGGTCGTTCAGCGGCGCGGTGTTCCCGGTCAACTGTCCGTAGGCACCGACGCCACCGAGCACGACGGCCGCGGTGATCACACTGCCGAAGACAGCCATGCCGAGGCGCCGCATCGGCAGGTTGGTGGTCTCCGGATCGCCCGACAGCAACGCGGAGACGATCCGGCGGGTGACGAAGCGGTACGCCTGCACCTGATCGCGGCGGGTCCGCATGACTTACCTCCGGCGGGGTGGATCCGCGACGATCAGGTCGGGGTGCCGTCGCGGGCTTCCCTACGATAAGGGGCCGACCGGGGTTCCTCGGGACCACCGTTCGTGGCCGGCACCGGACCGACCCGGCGCAGAGTCGTACGTGCAGGAGGGACAGTCAGCGATGACGCAGGTTCAGGCACGACCCGCCCGAGCGGCCACGGACCCGTCCACCGTTGCGACGCGGTCGACACCGCCGGCCGACCGGTCCGGCCGTGGACGGGTCGGCCCGGTGCTGGTCGGGCAGCTCGTCGTGTTGGAGTTGTGCGTGGTCGGCGTCTGGGCCGCATCGGCCGGGCCCGGTTGGGTGCTCGCCGTGGCGGGCGGCGCGGCGGTGCTGGTCGTCCTGGCGGCCTTCGCCCGCCGGGGTGGCCGCTGGTGGTTCGAGGATCTGCTGCTGCGCCGACGGATGCGACGTCGCGGCGAGCGCGCGTCGGCGGCGCTGACCGGCGGCACAGCCAGCGACCCGCGGTTGGTCGCACTCGCCCCCGAGTTGAGCTTCATCGAGTTGACCGACCGGGGGACCCGCCTCGGCATCGGGCAGGACGCTCAGGGGTGGTTCGCCGCTGTCGCGTTGCAGTCCGCCAGCGGCACGACGGTCGGCTCCGCTCACGCCTCCACTGTGGATCAGGTGCTGGGGGTGCTCACGGACTTCAGCGCCCCGGTCTCCCGGGCCCAGGTCGTCGCACACACCCTGGTCTGGTACCCGGCACCCGGTGCGCCGCCGGCGGCGCACCGGACAGTCTGGGTGGCGCTGCGGCTCACCGTCAGCGACGCGCGGGTCGAGGCGGTGAGCCGGGGTGGCGGGCTGCCCGGCGTGCACCGGACCGTGGCCGCCGGGATCGGTCGGCTCGGCAAGGCGCTGACCAGCGCGGGTCTGGCGCATCGGCCGCTGGGCCGCGAGGAGCTGCGCGCGGCCGTCGTCTCGGCCGCCGGTCTGGATCTGGGCCCGGAGGCGCCGACGGAGACCTGGCGAGGGCTGCGCGGCGGCGGTTGGACCCACCGGTGCATGACCCTGCGGGGTCGAACGGACGCGCCACTCGGCCCGCTCGTCGACGCGATCACCGCGACCTCGGCGCCGTCGCACACGGTTGCCGCGACGGTGTCGGTGGACGGTCGGGTGGCGGCTCCGCTGCTGCGGGTCGCCGCGATGGACAACCACGTCGAGGCGCTGGTCAAGGTGGTACGTGACGTCGCCCATCGGACGGGCATGACCACCCGCCCCCTGGACGGTCAGCACGGTCCTGGCGTCTACGCCACCGCGCCGGCCGCGTCCGCGCTGGGGGTCTCCACCCGCCCGCAACCGTAGGGACCGACGCGGGCGGTCAGGGCCGGAGGTTGACGATCCAGCCGTAGAGGCCGCACACCCAGAAGGCGAGCGGGACCAGTGCGATGATCAGCAGGATCTCGGCGATGTCGAGAAGGCGGCCCCAGACCGGCGAGATGCGCTTGCCGGCGACGCTCAGACCGTAGATCAGGCTGACCACGGCGGCCAGCACCAGCCCGCCGAGGATCAGACCGAGCCGGACCGACAGCGACCCGTCGGCGAAGATGGCCGCAGCGGCCAGGCCCAGCCCGACGGTGCCGGCCAGCAGCACCGGGGTGCGCTGCGCGCGACCCAGGAGCGGTCGGGCCCGCAGCAGCGACAGCAGCGCCAGCACCAGGCACAGCAGCACCGCCGGCAGGCGTCCGTCGAGGGCCAGCACGAGCTGCGCGCCGAGCACCAGCAGCGAGACCGTCCACAGCAGACCGGTCATGAACTGGTCGGCGCGTTCGCTGCGCTGCAGCACCTGCCGGCCGTCCACCGACTCGGTGTCGGTCTTCAGGTCCTCCGGGCCGGTCGGGATCGACGGCACCGGCAGTCTCGCCAGCCGGTAGGCCATCATCGGCAGCGCCGGCACGACGCCGAACGCCACAGCGGCCACCACCGCCGCGGCCGCCGGCGCGTCCAGGCCGAAGACCAGGCAGAGCAGCGCGCCCAGGCCGGTCGCGGCCCCCACCCCGATCGCGGCGAAGAAGAGGGGGTACCGGTCACCGACCGCCAGCACGGCCACCGCCCCGGCGACCACCGCGGCGGTCGCCGCCAGCAGCACGTGCGGGCTGGCCAGCTCGGTGAGCGGGCGATCACCGGCGAGCAGCAGCAGGCCGCCGGTGGCGGCGTGCACCAGACCGACGATGGCCAGCACCGCGCCGGTCTGACTGTCGCCGGCGGCCCTGGACAGCACCGCAGCACCCACCAGCAACGCCACCGCGACCAGCAGGGCGGCCACCGCACCGGGCAGGTGCGGCGGGCCGGCAAAGAGCGCGGCCACCGCACCTGCGCCGAGCGCCGCCGCCGCGAAGACCACCGCGAAGGACCGGGTCGCACCGACCTGCCAGGCACCGGGGCGCTGGTTGGTCGCGGTGGCGACCGCATCCACCACGTCGTCGAAGACGATCTCCGGAGCGGCGGCGGACCGCGGATTGAAGTAGAGCACCTCACCGTCACGGACACTGAGCTGCGCAGCCGTACGCCCACCGTCCAGCGGTGCACCGCCCAGTCTGGACAGAGCCCAGCCGCCGTGCCGCGCACCCTCGTCGGCCATGTCCTCACCCGCGTAGCGCAGCAGGGTGGGCAGCAGGTCCGCCATCGGGACGTCCGACGGCAGCGCCAGGTCCATCCGGGTACGCGGAGCCACGATGGTGATCCGGCTCAGACCACCGGTCGCCGTCTTCGTCGCCACAGTGGCCTCCAGGTGTGCGTCTGTGATCGGCTGGCCGCGATGCTGCGTCCGGGTCCACCGCGCCCACGGCAGATTACCTACGATGGCGGGCACGTACGATGCCCACCCGCGGGCTCCGGTCCGCGGCGGCACGTCATCAGGGCCGCTTCTGGGGAGGAGACAGCCGTGAGCACTGTCGTGTTCCGCCGGCTCCCGCGTCAGCCGGGGCCCGCCCTGCCGCGCGGCGAGGTGCTGCTGGAGTCGCCTCCCGAGCTGCCGGAGCCGACGCCCCGCGGCATGGGGCAGCTGCTCATGATCCTGCCGATGTTCTGCGGGGTCGGTGCGATGGCCTTCCTCTACGCCGGCAAGGGCGGCGGCATGATGACGTACGTCGCCGGTGGTCTCTTCGGGGTCTCGATGCTCGGCATGGCGATCGGTTCACTCGCCAACAGCGGTGGCAAGGACAAGGCCGAGTTGAACGCCGACCGCCGCGACTACATGCGTTACCTGGCCCAGATGCGCAAGCGCACCCGGCGGGCCGCTGAGCAGCAGCGGGCCGCGATGGCCTGGCGGCACCCGGAGCCCGACGCGCTCTGGTCGATCGCGGCGTCCCGTCGCCTCTGGGAGCGGCGGATCACCGAGGACGACTTCGGTGAGACCCGGATCGCCCTCGGCCCGCAGCGACTGGCCGTGGAGATCGTCCCGCCGGAGACGAAGCCGGTGGAGGACCTGGAGCCGATGAGCGCCATCGCGCTCCGCCGGTTCGTCCGCGCGCACTCCACGGTGCCCGAGTTGCCGACCGCCCTGTCGGTGCGCGCGTTCAGCCGGGTGGTGCTGCGCGGCGACCGCGAGCCCGTGCTCAACCTGACCCGGGCGGCGCTCGGGCAGCTGGCCACCTTCCACGCACCGGACGACCTGGTGGTCGCGGTGGTCGCCGCTCCGGACCGACAGCCGTCCTGGGGCTGGGTCAAGTGGCTGCCACACGCCCACCACAGCGCCCGTACGGACGCGGCCGGCGCGCGCCGGTTGGTCTTCGCCAGCCTGGCCGAGGCCGAGGCCGCGCTGGCCGGTGAGCTGGCGGGGCGGCCCCGGTTCGCCCCCGAGGCCAAGCCGCTGACCACCGCCGCGCACCTGGTCGTGGTCATCGACGGTGGAGAGATCTCGCCGACCTGCCAACTGGTGGGGCCGGGGCTGCTCGGCACCACCGTGATCGACCTTTCCGGGACGGTGCCGCGCGACGCGGGCCGCTGGCTGCTCTGCCTCGACGTGGCTGACGGACGTTCGCTCGATCTGGTCCGGGGCACCTCGTCGTCGCCGCTGGGTCGACCTGACCAGCTCAGCGCCGAGGCCGCCGAGGGGCTGGCCCGGCAGATCGCCCCGTACCGGCTCTCCCAGCAGCAGACCAGCAGCGAGGAGCCGCTGGCCCGCAGCATGGAACTACCGGACCTGCTCGGTGTGGGTGACGCCGCGACGGTGGACGTCCAGAACACCTGGCGACCGCGGGGCCACCGGGACCGGCTGCGCATCCCGCTCGGTGTCGGCCCGGACGGCAACGTGGTCGAGCTCGACTTCAAGGAGTCGGCGCACGAGGGCATGGGCCCGCACGGTCTGGTGATCGGTGCGACCGGATCAGGCAAATCCGAGCTGCTCCGGACGGTGGTGGCCGCGTTGGCGGTGACCCACTCCTCGGAGGAGCTGAACTTCGTCCTGGTGGACTTCAAGGGCGGTGCGACGTTCGCCTCGTTGGAGGCGCTGCCGCACACCAGCGCGGTCATCACCAACCTGGCCGACGAGCTGCCGCTGGTCGACCGGATGCGCGACGCGCTCGCCGGCGAGATGGTGCGCCGGCAGGAGTTGCTGCGGGCGGCCGGCAACTACGTCTCCCGCTTCGAGTACGAGAAGGCCCGCGCGGCCGGCGAGCCCCTCGCCCCGATGCCCAGCCTGTTGATCATCTGTGACGAGTTCAGCGAGCTGCTCGCCGCCAAGCCCGACTTCATCGACCTGTTCGTGATGATCGGCCGACTGGGCCGGTCGCTCGGCGTGCACCTGCTGCTGGCCAGCCAGCGACTCGAGGAGGGCAAGCTCCGCGGTCTGGACACGCACCTGTCGTACCGGATCGGTCTGCGTACCTTCTCCGCGGTGGAGAGTCGGATCGTGCTCGGTGTCCCGGACGCGTACGAGCTGCCGAACGCGCCCGGTCACGGTTACCTGAAGACCGACACCAGCACGATGCTGCGGTTCCGGGCCGCGTACGTGTCGGGGGCGTACCGGGCGCCGGGGCAGCAGGCCTCGGCGTCCCAGGCGCTGGTTCAGCGGCGGATCGTGCCGTACGGCCTCGACTTCGTTCCGGCCCAGGTCCCGCAGGTGCCGGTGGCCACCACGCCCGAGCCGGAGCAACCGGCCGACGGCAAGGCCGTGGCGATGCTCGACGTGCTGATCGACCAGCTCAAGGGTCGAGGGCGTCCCGCCCACCAGGTGTGGCTGCCACCGCTGGCCGATCCGCCGGGCCTCGGCGAGCTGCTCGGCGCGCTGGCGGTCGACCCGACCTACGGGCTGTGCACCGCGTCCTGGCCCGGGCGGGGGCGGCTGACCGTACCGGTCGGCGTGGTGGACCGCCCGTACGAGCAGCGCCGTGACCCGATGATGGTCGAGCTGGCCGGCGCCGGCGGCAACGTGGTCATCGTCGGCCGCTCACTGAGTGGCAAGAGCACCATGCTGCGTACGCTGCTCGCCTCGCTGGCACTCACCCACACGCCGCGTGAGGTGCAGTTCTTCTGCCTGGACTTCGGTGGGGGCGCGTTGCGCAGTCTCGACCGGTTGCCGCACATGGCGGGGGTGGCCGGTCGTCGGGACGTCGAGGCGGTCCGCCGGACGGTGGCCGAGGTGGTCGCCGTCCTGGACGACCGGGAGACGCGTTTCGCCCAGCACGGCATCGACTCGGTGGCGAGCTACCGTCGTCGCCGGGCCGCCGGTGAGTTCGCGGACGACCCGTTCGGCGACGTGTTCCTGGTGGTGGACGGCTGGAACACGCTGCGCCAGGAGTACGAGGAGCTGGAGCAGACGATCACCACGCTGGCCAACCGGGGTCTCGGTTTCGGCGTGCACGTGGTGCTCACGGCGGTGCGTTGGGCCGAGATCCGGATCAACATGCGGGATCTGCTCGGCACCAAGCTGGAGCTGCGCCTCGGTGACGCGTCGGAGTCCGAGATCGATCGTCGGGCGGCGACGAACGTGCCGGAGAAGTCGCCCGGTCGCGGTCTGACGCGCGACAAGCTGCACTTCCTCACGGCCATCTCGCGCATCGACGGTCGTCGGGACATCGACGACCTGAGTGAGGCGTCGCTGTCCCTGGCGGGGCACGTGGCGGCCAACTGGCCGGGGCGTCCGGCACCGAAGGTGCGGCTGCTGCCGCGCCGGCTTCCGGTGGCCGAGCTGGCCCGGCTCATCGACCGGTCGGCACCCGGCCTGCCGATCGGTGTCAACGAGTCGGCGCTCGCGCCGGTCTACCTGGACCTGGTCAACGAGCCGCACCTGACGGTCTTCGGCGACGCGGAGTGCGGCAAGACCAACCTGCTGCGGTTGATCGCCCGGGGCATCACCGAGCGGTACACGCCGGCGCAGGCCCGCCTGGTGATCGCCGACTACCGGCGTGGTCTGCTGGGTGCGGTCGAGGGTGATCACCTGCTGGACTACGCCCCGTCGAACCAGGCGTTCGCGCAGGGTCTCGGCTCGATCCGCAGCGCGTTGTCCAACCGGCTGCCCGGCCCGGACGTGACCACCGCCCAGCTGCGCGACCGCAGTTGGTGGAAGGGCCCCGACCTGTACATCCTGGTGGACGACTACGACCTGGTCGCCTCCGGCGGCAGCAATCCGCTCAGCGCCCTGCAGGAGCTGTTGCCGCAGGCACGCGACATCGGTCTGCACCTGGTCATCACGCGTCGGGTCGGCGGGGTGTCCCGGGCGCTCTACGAGCCGGTGCTGCAACGGTTGCGCGAACTGGACTCACCAGGCCTGCTGATGTCCGGCAACCGGGAGGAGGGCGCGGTCTTCGGGACGTTGCGGCCGAGCCCGCAGCCGCCTGGTCGCGGCACCCTCGTCCGACGGCGTGATGGTCAGCAACTGATCCAGACCGCCTGGGCGGAGCCGTCCTGACCGGTGTCCGCCGTCCGGTGTGAGGTGACCGGCCGCTCAGGTCCGATTCACCACCATCCATCGGACGTCGTCGGTCAGGGCTGCGAGGGCTGGTTCGCTTCCGCTACGGTCTTCACTGGAGTGTCCGTCGGTGGGGTGTTGCTGCCTTGCCGCGGGGGAGGGGTGCGGCGAATCCGCCACCACAACATGACGGAAGGGTGTGAGGCATGGCGTTCGAGGTCGAAGCAGCGACTCTGCATACCGCCGCGAGTGACGTGCGGTCCACGCGCAGCGAGGTTGACGGCGAGCTGAAGAAGCTCTGGAACGTGGTCGACGACCTGGCCATGGCATGGAAGGGCCAGGCGTCCACGGGCTTCCAGTCGCTGATGACGCGCTGGAGCGAAGACACGAGCAAGCTGCTGACGGCGATGGACAACATCGCCGATCTGCTCGACAAGTCGGGTACGACGCACCAGGTCAACGACGAAGAGCAGCAGCAGATGCTGGACAAGTTCCACTCTGCTCTCAACCCGTGATCCGCAGCCAGCAGAGGAGGAAATCGTGACGATCAAAGTTGACTATGCGGTCCTCGAGAGCAGCAACCAGCAGATGCAGGCCATCTCGAAGACCCTCGAGGAGAAGCTCGACACGCTGCGGTCGATGCTGACCAAGCTCCACTGGGACGGCGAGGACCGGGTTGCCTACGAGCAGCACCAGGCCAAGTGGGACGCGGCGGTCCAGGACATCAACCGCATCCTGAACGAGATCGGCGGCGCCGTCGGCATCGCCCGGGAAAACTACCTCACCACCGAGATGAGCAACTCGAAGGTGTGGGGCTGAGGCATTCGGCGGGGTGGCTCCGGTCCGGTTGATCCGGGCCGGAGCCGCACTGTGTCTGGCCTCGGTGCGGCGGCGTCGGTCAGCCGGCAGCCGGTGAGTCGGTGCGCCGGCCCGGGCGCCAGCCCCGTCGGCGACCACGGGTGACGATCGGTCGCGCGACCAGCAGCAGCACGGTGAGCAGGCCGCCGACCGCCGCCGCCCAGATCGCGGCGGGGCGTTGCCAGCCCAGCGGGTCGTCCTGCGCCGCGGGCATCGGGAGGGCGCCGGCGGGCGGGTTCGTCCGGGTGCCCAGCAGGCTCGACACCGCCCGGTACGGGTTGACCATGCCGTAGCCGATGTCGGCGTTGTGGCCTTCCGGCGGGTTGTCGGCCGTGCGTTCCAGCCGTTCGGCGATCTGTTGTGGACTGAGGTCCGGGTATGCGGCCCGGACCAGCGCGGCCGCCCCCGAGACGTACGCGGCGGCGTAGCTGGTGCCGCCGTTCGGCTCGCCCCGGTAGCCGGCTCCCTGCGGTGCCGGCCCGATGATGTTCAACCCCGGTGCGGCGATGTCGACGTAGTCACCGCTGATCGAGCTGCCCACGTGACCGCCCTGCTCGTCGACCCCACCGACGGCGATCACCCCGGGGTACGCGGCCGGGTAGCCAGGTCTGTCCTGCTGGCCCTCCTGCCGGTTGCCGGCGGCGGCGACCAGCACCACCCGCTTGGCCAGGGCACGCTCGACGGCGGCCGTCAGCTCGGGGCCGGGAACGGTGGTCAGGGACAGGTTGATGACGTCGGCGCCCTGCTCGACCGCCCAGTCGATCGCCGCGGCGATCTGCCCGGGGAGCTCAGGGTCGTTGGTGTCCTTGAGATCCGGCAGGACCCGGACGGGGAGGATGCGGGCAGCCGGGGCGATGCCGCTGAACGGGACGCCCGTCCCCTCCCGGCCGGCGATGATGCCGGCGATCATCGTGCCGTGCCCGACCAGGTCGCACTGGCCCTGGTGGGCCGGCAGATCGTTGAAGTCGCGGCCTTCGAGCACCTGACCATCGAGCAGCGGATGAGTCGCGGAGACCCCGGAGTCGATCACCGCCACCGTGACGCCGGCGCCCCGGGACAGTGGCCACGCCGAGGACGGCTCAAGTCGGCGCAACGCCCATGGCATCTCCGTCAGGCTCTCCTCGCTGGCGGGGCCGCAGGAGGGCGCTGCCGCGGCTGCCGGAGTCGGTGCCACCAGGCCGGCGCCGAGCAGAGCCGCCAGCGCTCCACTGAGGACCGCTGTGACGGGACGACGGGACAGGGTGGTCGTGCTCAACGGCGGGCATTCGCGCACCCGCAGAGATTACCGCTGTGCCCGGTCGGGCAGCGGCCCGGCGACCGAGGGTCAGGCCTGGGGGCCGACCTCCGCGGTGGGCGGATCGGCGAACAGCGCGAGCAGGGCACCGACCTGGCGGTCGGCCTCGGCCGGATGACGGAACCGACCGGACGGGTTGAGGGTGTACTCGTTGCGCCGCCCGACGCGGGTGCGATGCAGGTATCCGCCCGCCTCCAGGTCGGCGACGATCGCCTGCGCGGCACGTTCGGTCACGCCGACCTCGGCGGCGACATCCCGCAACCGGGCGGTGGGGTCGCGGGCGATGGCCAGCAGAACGTGCCCGTGGTTGGTGAGGAACGTCCAGTTCCGCCCACCACCGGTGTCGCCCGCCGCCGTCTTCGTCATCGTGTGACCGCCTCTCCGGATGCCGACCCTGCCCTCGAGGAGTCTCGTCGGCCCTACCCGAGGTGCGTTACCCAGGGGCGAGCTGAGGTCAACGTATGAAATCCATATCACGTATACCTTGACGCATCTTACGGTGCGTGTGACCGTAAAAGCCGAGCCAGCGCCCGCCGCCGGCCCGGCTCAAGAGCCGGTTGACCAGGTCAGATGCGTCGAGACGAGGTGCGGGGATGAGTCACTCCGGAACGCCCGCCGGACAGCCGGGCCCGCAGCGGACCACCGACCGGGCCCCGGCGCTGAGCGAGCCGGCCCGCGCGTACGCCGAGTTGGTCGCCGGCAATCGGCGTTTCGTCGGCGGTGCCCCTCGCCACCCCAACCAGGACGCCGGCCACCGGGCCGCCGTGGCCGACGGGCAGCACCCGTTCGCGGTGATCGTCGGCTGCTCCGACTCCCGCCTGGCCGCCGAGATCATCTTCGACCGCGGGCTGGGCGACCTGTTCGTGGTCCGCACCGCCGGCCACACCGCCGGCCCCGAGGTGCTCGGCAGCGTGGAGTACGCGGTGACCGTGCTCGGCACCCCGCTGGTGGTGGTGCTCGGGCACGACTCGTGCGGTGCGGTGCAGGCGGCCCGGGAGGTCGCCACGACCGGCACCCAACCTCAGGGGCACCTGCGGGCGGTGGTCGACGCGGTGCTGCCCAGCCTGCGCCGTGCCGAGGCCGAGGGTGTGCAGGACATCGACGGCATCGTCGACATCCACATCGCACAGACCGTCGAGACGCTGCTCGGGCAGTCGCCGGTTCTGGCCGACGAGGTGGCGCAGGGGCGGTGCGCGGTGGTGGGTGTGTCGTACCGGCTCGCCGCCGGAGCGGTCCGCCCGGTGGCCGCCGTGCCGGCCGGCTTCGCGACGCTCGACGGGGAGGCCGGGCCCCTCGACCCGGCCGCGCCCGCCGCCGCCTGACGCGACGAGGGCCGCTCCGCGCGACGCGGAACGGCCCTCGGCGAGGGTCCTGCGGGTCAGAGCAGCGACATGTGGACGTGGTCGGTGTGGTTCGACGGTCCGCTGTACGAACTCCAGCCGGTCGCCGGGAACCAGATCTGCCGGTTCCAGATCACGTAGTAGATGCCCAGCCGGTCGGCGTTACGGATGAGGAAGGCGGCGACGTTGTTGCCGTACCTCCGGGTGTCATCGTTGTGCCACGGGGCGAAGCCGCTCTTCTGCAGCGACCAGTCGCAGGCACGGCCCTTCGGGTGCTCCCACGGCCCACCGGAGCGGTAGCAGCCGACGAACCGGTTGTAGCCAGCGGCCTTGACCTCCTTGTACGCGTGCAGGGTGCGGGGCGTGACGCAACCGGACGTGGTCGGGTCATTCTCGCTGCACGACTGCGGCTTCCAGTCGCCGTCGGCGGTGCGACCCGGGCCGATCTTGGCGACTTTCGAGGTGGCGTCCACCAGACCGCCGGTGAAGCCCTTGCCGCCGACGAGGGAGAGCGCCTTGTCCGCCTCGCTCTTCCGCTTCGCCATCAGGGCGGCCTGCTTCTGCTGCTCGCGGACCTCCGCGTCGAGGAGCAGCTTGGCCTGCTCGGCGCGGGCCTTAGCCGCGTTGACCTCGGCGAGCTTCTTCTCGTTGACCATGTTCATCTCGTCGAGCACCGCGGCGCGCTGGACGAAGGCGTCGGGAGCCTTGCTCTCCAGCAGCATTGCGAGCGCGCCGATCCGGCCGGTCCGGTACGACTGGGCGGCGATCAGCCCGACCTGTGGGGTCAGCGCGTCCAGGTCGGCCTTGGCCCGGTCGACCTCCAGCGCCAACTCCAGTTGCCGCTTCTTGGATTTGTCCAGTTGGGACTTGGCGGCGGAGTAGTCGCGGTTGGCCTGCTCGATGACGTCGGTGAGCAGCTGCGGCTCGCCGTCCTCCTCGTGCCCGGACGGTGTGGGTGTCGTCGGGGCGGCGTGGGCCGGGAGGGGCCCGGCGAGCACGGTCAATGCGGCGATCACGGCCACCACGGGTGTCAACCAGCGGCGTAGGGGTGCCGTCACAATGTTCCCTTCCGTCGACCGCCGACCGGGTTAGCTGACGGGTTCGGGGCGGAAGTGGCCCCTACCGCTGACGCGGATTCACCCCACGTACCTGGGTCCCCGATTCGCCGGTTGGCGATTGGGCGGTGGCACCGCAGGCGCCGCTTCGCGCCTTCATCGGTAACCGGCAGCGAGGTTACCCGAGAGTCGGCCGGGTGAGCTACGCCTGGATGCCGACCAAAAGCGTCATTTCGCCATAGCGTTGAGTGACCAGTGACGTGGTTCTCAGGGTGGAGGTCCGATCTGGTCACGCTGAGGAGTGTCACCATGCCGTATCCGTGCTCCTGTTCGACTTTGGCCACCCGTCGGTGGCGGTGGATGGGGGTGGGATCCGCGTCGGTTCCGGCTCGTCGGGGCGACCCGCTCGCGGAGAGATGAGTGCGGCCAGTGCCTCCGCCCGGTCCGGCTGAGGTCGCGGGGCGGAAGCGTCGGCGGACGGTGTGGCGTCCGCGCGCCCGGCCGCGGTCACCACTGCGGCCAGCCCGGTGGTCAGAGGCACGGCGGCGATCAGGCCGAGGGTGGCGACCGCGCTGCGGACGATCTCCTGCGCGAGGAACTCGCTGGTGAGGATCTGCCCGATCGGCCGCGCGTCGGCGGTGAGCAGGAGCAGCAGGGGCAGCGACGCGCCCGCGTACGCCAGCACGATGGTGTTGACAGTGGAGGCGATGTGCGCGCGGCCGACCCGGGTCGCGGCGCGGTAGAGCTGCAACCGGGTCAGGCCAGGGTTGGCGTGTGCCAGCTCGGTGACGGTGGCCGCCTGGGTGACCGTCACGTCGTCGAGCACCCCGAGCGAGCCGATGATGATCCCGGCGAGCAGCAGACCGTGCAGGTCCACGTCGCCCTGAAACATCGACAGCGTGGTGGCATCCTCACTGCCGAAGCCGGTGAGGTGGGTTGCCGCCGTGGCGATGGTGGCGAGCACGCCGGTCAGCACCAGGCTGCCCAGGGTGCCGAGCACCGCGACCGAGGTCTGTGCGGTGACCCCGTGCGTCAGGTAGAGCACCACGAACATGATCAGGGCGGCGCCGACCACCGCCACCAGCAGGGGCGACTTGCCGGCGCCGATGCCCGGCAGCACGAAGGTGAGCAGGATGGCGAAGCTGGCCGCCAACCCGGCGAGTGCGGCCAGACCCCGCCACCGACCGAACGCGACGATCGCCGCGGCGAAGACCACCGCCAACCACAGCATCGGGGTGCCGCGCTGGTGCTCGGCGATGTTCCAGTTGCTGGTGGTGGGATCGGTGGGATCGGTCAGCTCGACCAGGATGACCTCGTCGCCGACCGCGACCCGGGGTGCGCCTGGCCCGTCGGGCACGGGTGTCTGCACCTGCTGGCCGGCGGACGGCCCGTCGTCCACCCGGACGTCGACAGTGCCGCACGGCCCGCCGCCGACGCGTGGTGTGCCCTCCGGGCTCGACGGCGTCGGCGGGCATGGTTCGGTCACCACCCGGGTCACCGTGCCGGGGAAGCGCGGCACGCCGGCCCCGCCGTCGGTCTCCGGTGACCCACCGCGCGGCCAGAGCAGCAGTGCCGCGAGCACGGTGGCCACGAAGAGGGGCACCACCGTCATGATGAGGATCCGCCGGACCCGGGGCGGGGCGGACGGAGCGGGGCGGGTGTGGTCGGAACCCAAGGCGAGACTCCCAACGATCCGGTGCGGGGTACGTGTCAGTGGGCCGGTCGGTTCATCCGCACTGCGGAATCGCGGCGGGAGACGCGGCGGGTCGCTGACCGGCGACCACCCGATCACGGATGGTCAGTGCCCGGCCCGGGCGGCCAGGAGCGACGCCACCAGGTGGCGACGCCGGTGCCCGTTCGTGCAGCGGCATGCGGGGGGTCATCGTGGGGAATGCTAACCAGCCCGGCCCGGGGGCGCAGGTCGTGACGGAGTGTCGTCGGTCGAACCGCCCGCGTGCCGGCGCCGGACTGAGGGGCGTCAGCCGCGCTTCATCAGCCGGCCGACCGCCGCCATCATCTCGGTGGCCATCTCGTCGGCCCGGCCCTCGGCCGCACCCTCGTGCATGCAGTGCCGGGCATGCCCGTCGAGCAGCCCCAGCGCCACCTTGTCGAGTGCGGCCTGGATGGCGGAGATCTGGGTGAGCACGTCGATGCAGTAGCGGTCGTCGTCGACCATCTTCTCGATGCCGCGGACCTGCCCCTCGACGCGGCGGAGCCGCATGAGCAGCTGATCCTTGCTGGCGGTGTACCCGCGGATCGGGGTGGGTGCGGTCATGCGATCCAGAATAGCGTACCCCTGGGGGGTATGGTACGGTCGCCTTCAGGTGGGATACCCCCACCGGGTACGGGTAATTCGTTCAGGGAGGCGTTCCAATGGTCAACACGACGTACCAGGTGCAGGGCATGACCTGTGGGCACTGCGTCAGCGCGGTGAGCGCCGAGGTCGGCGCGATCCCGGGCGTGCAGGACGTCCAGGTCGATCTCGCGGCCGGCCGCGTCACCGTCAGCAGCGACCAGCCACTGGACCCGGCAGCTGTCCGGGCTGCCGTCGACGAGGCCGGCTACGACCTCGTCGACGCGTGATGGGAGGGCGGGCATGCGCACCGTGACGAGACTGGCCGGGTTCGCCGTGGGCCTCGCGGCGGTCTTCGGCACGACGTACGGGATCGGCCGGGTCGTCGACCGCGCCCCGGTGGTCGAGGGCCGGCACGACGGCGACGCCACCCATGCGACGGACGAGCACGACGAGACGACCGACCGGCTCCCCGGCGGCCTGCTCGTCTCCGACCGGGGCTACACCCTCGAACCGGTCGACGCCCCGGCCGACGAGTTCGCCTTCCGGATCGCCGGGCCGGACGGTCAACCGGTGACCCGGTACGACGTGGCGCACGACAAGCAGATGCACCTGATCGTCGCCCGGCGGGACCTCTCCGGCTTCCGCCACGTGCACCCCGAGCTGGCACCGGACGGCACCTGGCGGGTCGACACCCCGCTGGCCGGCGCCGGGCAGTGGCGGGCGTTCGCCGACTTCACCCCGACCGGGGGCGAGCCGCTGACCCTCGGGGTGGACGTGACCGTCCCCGGTGAGCTGACCGAACGGCCGCTGCCCGCCCCCTCGACCAGCACCACTGTCGACGGCTACACGGTCACCCTGACCGGCTCGCCGCAGCCCGGCCGCACCTCACCGCTGACCCTGACGGTGAGCCGGGGCGGGCAGCCGGTCACCAACCTGGAGCCCTACCTGGGCGCGTACGGGCACCTGGTGGCCCTGCGCCGGGGTGACCTGGCGTACCTGCATGTGCACCCGGACGGGGCTCCCGGCGACGGGCGGACCCGACCCGGCCCGGCGGTCACCTTCCTCGCCGAGGTGCCGTCGGCTGGCAGCTACCGGCTCTACCTCGACTTCCGGCACGGCGGGGCGGTGCACACCGCCGAGTTCACCGTCGTCGCCGGCACCCCAGCGGCCGGCACTCCAGCGGCCGACACCCCACCCACCGGGGGCGACCCGAGCGGACCCGCACCGACCGGGGGCGCCGACCACGGCACCCCCGGGCACGGGCACAACTGACGGGACCAGACGATGACCACCACCAGCAGCAGACCACTACCCGAGGCGCCGAACCGGATCGAGTTGGCGATCGGCGGCATGACGTGCGCAGCCTGCGCCGCCCGGATCGAGAAGAAGCTCAACCGGATGGACGGCGTGAGCGCCACCGTCAACTACGCCACCGAGAAGGCGACCGTCCGGTACGCCGACGCCGTCACGCCGGACGACCTGATCGAGACCGTGAAGAAGACCGGCTACACGGCCGCACTGCCCAGCCTGCCGACCGAAGAACAGTCGGTGGACCCGCTGAAGGGTCCGCGTACCCGGCTCTGGGTGTCGGTGGCACTGAGCGTGCCGGTGGTCCTGCTGGCGATGGTCCCGGCCTGGCAGTTCGACTACTGGCAGTGGCTGTCGTTGACCCTGGCCGCCCCGGTGGTGGTCTGGGGTGGGCTGCCGTTCCACCGGGCCGCCTGGACCAATCTGCGGCACGGCGCGGCGACCATGGACACGCTGGTGTCGCTCGGCACCCTGGCCGCGTTCGGCTGGTCGCTCTGGGCGCTCTTCCTCGGCGACGCCGGGATGCCGGGGATGACGCACCCGTTCCGCTTCGACATCACCCGCACCGACGGCGCCGGCAACATCTACCTGGAGGCGGCCGCCGGGGTGACGGTGTTCATCCTGGCTGGTCGCTATTTCGAGGCTCGCTCCAAGCGGACCGCCGGTGCCGCCCTGCGCGCCCTGCTCGAACTCGGCGCCAGGGAGGTGGCGGTGCTGCGGAACGGGGTGGAGACCCTGATTCCGGTGGACCGGCTCGTCGTCGGTGACCGGTTCGTGGTGCGTCCCGGGGAGAAGATCGCGACCGACGGGGTGGTCGACGAGGGCACCTCCGCCGTGGACGCCAGCATGCTCACCGGAGAGTCGGTGCCGGTCGAGGTGGGCCCCGGCGACGGCGTGGTCGGCGCCACCATCAACGCGGGCGGCCGACTGGTGGTCACCGCGACCCGGGTCGGCGCGGACACCCAGCTCGCCCGGATGGCCGACCTGGTCGAGCAGGCGCAGAGCGGCAAGGCGGCCGTGCAGCGGCTGGCGGACCGGATCTCCGGCGTCTTCGTGCCGATCGTCATCACGCTGGCCGTCGGCACCCTCGGCTGGTGGCTCGGCACCGGAGCCGGCCCGACCGCCGCGTTCACCGCCGCCGTGGCCGTCCTGATCATCGCCTGCCCGTGCGCGCTGGGCCTGGCCACCCCGACCGCGCTGCTGGTCGGCACCGGCCGGGGCGCGCAGCTCGGTGTGCTCATCAAGGGGCCGGAGGTCCTGGAGTCGACCCGCCGGGTGGACACCGTGGTGCTGGACAAGACGGGCACCGTCACGACCGGCCGGATGACGCTGGTGGACGTGGTGCCGGCGAGCGGGGAGGACCGGGCCGAGCTGCTCCGGCTCGCCGGCGCGGTGGAGGCCGCCTCCGAGCACCCGATCGCCCGTGCCGTCGCCGCGGGTGCCGCCGAGTCCGGCGCACTGCCCCCGGTGACCGGCTTCCGCAACCTCGAAGGCCTGGGCGTGACCGGCACGGTCGACGGAACTGTCGTGCTGGTCGGTCGGGCCCGGCTGCTGCGCGAGCACGACATCGACGTACCGCCGGAGGTCGAGTGGGCCGTGCGCGACGCCGAGGCCGCCGGTCGTACGGCGATCGTCGCCGGCTGGGACGGGCAGGCCCGGGGCGTGCTCGCGGTCGCCGACGTGGTGCGGCCGACCAGCCGCGCGGCGGTGGCCCGGTTGCGCGCGCTGGGGCTCACTCCGGTCCTGCTGACCGGGGACAACACCACAGTGGCCCGTGCGGTCGCCGCCGAGGTGGGCATCGACGAGGTGATCGCCGAGGTGCTGCCGGCCGGAAAGGTCGACGTGGTCAAGCGGCTCCAGGCCGAGGGGCGGTCGGTGGCGATGGTCGGCGACGGGGTCAACGACGCCCCGGCGCTGGCCCAGGCAGACCTCGGGCTGGCGATGGGCACCGGCACCGACGTGGCGATCGAGGCGTCCGACCTCACTCTCGTCCGGGGTGACCTGGACGCCGCGGTGGACGCCATCCGGTTGTCCCGACGCACGCTCGGCATCATCCGGGGCAACCTGTTCTGGGCCTTCGGCTACAACGTGGCGGCCCTGCCGCTGGCCGCCGCCGGGCTGCTCAACCCGATGATCGCCGGTGCCACGATGGCGCTGTCCTCGGTCTTCGTGGTGGCCAACAGTCTGCGGCTGCGACGGTTCCGTCCGGCCACCGCCGATCGCGGACTGTGACGAGGAGGATGGTTGGACCGGTGATGGCCGGGGTATTGCTGGTGTTGTAGCGACGCTTGCAATGGAGGTTGGCAATGGGTATCGACGATAAGATCAACAACGCCACCGAGGACGCGACCGGCAAGCTGAAGGAAGGCGCCGGTCGGGCCACCGACGACGAGCAGCTCGAGGCCGAGGGTCGCACCGACCAGTCCAAGGCCAAGCTCAAGCAGGCTGGCGAGAAGATCAAGGACGCCTTCAAGAGCTGACGTACGACGCACATCGCACGCCGGGCCGGTGATCATCACCGGCCCGGCGTTGCTGTGTGTCCGGGTCTTCCCGTGACCCTGAGATCCCCCTGATTCCGCTCCGGCCCCCACCGCCGCACGCCTTTACCTGCTAACTTCCATTGGCACCTGCGAGGGAGGGTTATGAGCAGCGCTTCACCGCCGACCGGCGACGACCTGGTCCGGGTGCTGGCCACCCTGGCCAACCCGCACCGGCTGCGCGTCGTCGCCGCGCTGACCCGCGAACGTGCGTACGTCAGCGGGCTGGCCCGGCAACTGGGCATCAGTCGAGCGCTGTTGCAGGTCCACCTACGGAAGCTGGCGGCGGCCGGGCTGGTCACCGCCAACCTGGAGTTGTCGAAGGACGGGAAGGCCATGAACTACTACGAGGTGACGCCGTTCGTGCTCACACTCACCCCCGAGGTCATCGCGGCGGCGGTCGAGACGCTCACCGTGCCCGACTCGGCCGAGCAGCCGGGAGCGGGCCGATGAGCGAGCACGACTGGACCGAGGTGGTCGGCGCGATCGGCATCTTCGCCCTGATCATCAGCGTGTTCACGGTGACCGTCGTCCAGCTCGCCAAGACCCGCCGGACCCGGCTCGAACTGGCCCGCGCGGACGACTATCGCCGACTGGCCGAGACGGCAACCCAGGCCCAGGCCGAGAACGCCCGACTGCTCGCGGCGATGGACGGGCGGCTCGGCGGGATGGAAACCCGGATGACCACGCTCGAGCGCGTCCTGCGCGAGGTCGAGTGACCCGCTGAGAGCAGAAGGCCCCGGACCGTCGAGCGGCTACTCGACGGCCCGGGTGGAAGCAGCATCACCTCGCCCAGTGGGCGAGCTTCACCGGTAACGCTCCTTCGAGGAGAGGACAGCACCTCATGCTGCGCGTACGCAAATCCGCCGTGGGCTGGGCGGTCGCCCTGGCCCTCACGGCCGCCGGCCTGACCCCGGCGAGCCCCGCCGCCGCTCGACCACAGCCCGGTCCGACGATCGACTGGCGGCCGTGTGCCGCCGACTCGGAGGCCGAGGCCGAGCCCGAGCCCGAGTCCGAGCCCGAGTCCGAGCCCGAGTGCGGCACCCTGTCGCTGCCGGTGGACTGGAACCAGCCCCGAGGTGAGCGCTTCGACCTGGCGTTGGCTCGCCGGGCCGCCGACAAGGCCACCCGCAAGGGCGCGCTGGTCTTCGGTCCCGGCGGGCCGGGCGACAGCGGGGTCGACCGGGTGGTGAACGGCAGCTCCCGGTTCAGTGCTGACCTGCGCCGCCGGTTCGACATCGTCAGCTTCGACCCACGCGGCACCGGCGGCAGCCACCCGGTGATCTGCGCACGGGACCTGCTCGCCCGGCAACCGCAGCTGATCGCCGACCAGGCCCAGTTCGACGCGACAGTGGCCGGCAACGCGCTGCTGCGCGCCGACTGCCGGGCCCGCACCGGGGCGCTCTACGACCACGTCGACACGACCAGCGCCGCCCGCGACCTGGACGCGGTCCGCGCCGCGCTCGGCGAGCGACAGCTGACCTTCCACGGCAGCTCGTACGGCACGCTGCTCGGGCAGCGGTACGCGGAGCTGTACCCGAACCGGGTCCGGGCCGTCGTGCTGGAGGCCGCGATGGACCACAGCGTCGGCAGCACCCGCGCCTTCCTCGACAGTCAGGCGGTCACCGCGGAGAACGCGTTCGACGAGTTCGTCGCCTGGTGTGACCGGTCCACCGCCTGCGGGCTCAACGGACGGGACGTCCGGGCGATCTGGGCCGGGCTGGGCGCCCGGGCCGAGCGCGGCACGCTGACCGACCCGGACTGGGCCGGGGTGGTGCTGACCCCGTTCGAGTTGGCCCGGCTCACCCACAAGAAGTTCTACGACACGTGGCGGTGGCCGGGGCTGGCCGATTGGCTCGGCAGGATGGACGCGGCCGCCTCGCCGGCCACAGCGCCCCCGGCCGACGCCACGACGACGGTCGACGCCGTCGCGCCGTACCCCTTCGCGGTCTTCTGCCAGGACTGGAGCCTGCCCGTCCGCGACTACCGGGAGTACGCCGCACACGTGCGCCGGGCGGCCCTGCTCGCACCGGACCTGCGATATCCGCCGGCCCTGTTCGCGCTCGTCACCTGCCTGGGCACTCCGACGCCGGTCGCCAACCCGCAGCACCGCCTGCGGGTTCGCACCGACGTGCCACTGCTGCTCGCCGCCACAGTGCACGACCCGGCGAGCGGGTACGACTGGGCCCGCTCGGTGGCCCGGCAGTTGGGCAGGCACGGCGCTCTGCTCACCTACCAGGGGTGGGGGCACGGCAGTTACAGCAGCAGCCCCTGTGTGGAGCGGGCCGTCGACGCCTACCTGATGGATCAGCTGGTGCCCGCCCGCGGAGCCAGCTGCCCGGCCGTCGACCCCGACGTGTGACAGTGCCGCCGGCCGTCGGGTGGTCAGGTTCGCCCGACGGCCGGCAGCGGCGGGTTCAGCGGCGTCGAGTGGCGCGGACGACGACGTCGTGCAGCGGGACTTCCCGGCCGGGCACCGAGCGGCGGTGCTCCTCGGCGGTGACCATCTCCCAGGTGGCGCTGTCCAGGCCGGCGGTGATGTCCGCGAGGGTGACCGATGCCTCCTCCGGTGGGTGGTGGCCGTGCCCGGTGGCTTCCGAGGTGTGCAGGTGCCCGACGATCAGCAGGCTGCCGCCCGGCGCCACCCACCCGGCGATGCGGTCGTAGAAGGCCAGGTGCGGCATCGCCGGGTGCGCGTAGTGCGTCGTCACCAGATCGAACTGCGTCCCCGGCTCCCAGGTCGTCAGGTCCGCCTCCACCCACCGCACGCGCTCGGGCACCCCGGCGTCCGCCGCGCGTCCGGCGGCGAGAGCGAGGGCAGCGGATGCGATGTCGACAGCGGTGACCTGCCAGCCGTGTGAAGCGAGCCAGATCGCCTCCGTGCCGGTGCCGCAGCCGGCGTCCAACACCGTGCCGGTAGTCAGGCCGGCGGTCTCACGGGCCAGGTACGGGTGCGGGGGAGCCGCGCCGACGGCACCGGGATGATCATGGTGCGCCTGGTGCCAGTGCCGATCCCAGTAGCCCTTGTCGAATTCGTGCTGCTCGGTCATCTACCTGCTCCTTCGCGTCTCGGTAGCGACTGTGACCGGCCCGCCCACCGAGCCGCAAAGGTTCTTGCCGAATGGCAAAATTGGCGGCATGGACGAGCCGGACCGCACCCTGGACGCTGTCGGACCGAGACTGAAGCACCTTCGGCTCCGCCGCGACATCACACTCACCGACCTCGCCGCGGAGACCGGCATCTCCGCCAGCACCCTGTCCAGGCTCGAAGCCGGCCTGCGTCGCCCCACGCTGGAGCAACTCCTCCCGCTCGCCCGCGTCCACGGCGTGACGCTCGACGAGCTCGTCGGCGCGCCTCCGACCGGCGATCCCCGCATCAACCTGCGCCCCATCACGTGCAGCGACGGATCGGTCATCCTGCCGCTGACCCGGCGGCCCGGGGGCATCCAGGCCTACAAGTACGTGCTCCCGGCCAGCGCCGACGACCGCGAACCCGACCTGCGCACCCACGAGGGATACGACTGGGTCTACGTCCTCAACGGCACGCTGCGACTGGTCCTCGGCGAGCACAATCTCGTCCTCACGCCCGGGGAGGCCGCCGAGTTCGACACCCGCACCCCGCACTGGTTCGGGGCCACCAGCTCCGGCCCCGTCGAGTTCCTCAGCCTGATCGGGAAGCAGGGCGAACGCGCGCACGTCCGCGCCGCCCCGAAGCCCGATTGACCAGTTCAGCGCTGCCCGGCCAGTCGGCCGGCCTTCAGTTCCAGATACCGCTGCTCGGGCAGGCTCGTGGTGCCGCGTGCCGCGGCCAGGTACGCCTCCCGCGCCGCCTCGGCGTCCCCGGCCATCTCCAACAGGTGCGCCCGGACGGCGGCGAGCCGGTGGTGCCCGGCCGTGCGCTCGTCGGCGATCAACGGTGTGAGCAGGGCGAGCCCGGCCCGTGGCCCGTCCACCATCGCCACCGCCACCGCCTGGTTGAGGGTGATCATCGGGTTCGGCGCGATCCGGGCCAGCAGTCGGTAGAGCGCGACGATCTGCCGCCAGTCCGTCTCCGCAGCTGTCGACGCCTCGGCGTGCACGGCGGCGATCGCCGCCTGGAGCTGGTACGGGCCCGGCGGCGACCAGGTCAACGCCTCGGTGATCAGCGCGATCCCCTCCGCGATGGCGGCCGCGTCCCATCGGGTGCGGTCCTGCTCGGCGAGGGGCACCAGTTCCCCGTCCGGGCCGAGCCGGGCCGCCCGGTGCGCGTCGGTGAGCAGCATGAGTGCCAGCAGTCCGGCCACCTCGCCGTCGTCGGGCAGCAGCCTGCGCAGGACGCGGGCCAGCCGGATCGCCTCGCCGGTCAGCTCGGCCCGGTGCAGGTCCGGGCCACTCGACGCGGTGTACCCCTCGTTGAAGATCAGATAGAGCACCCGGAGCACCGACCGCAGCCGCTCGTCCCGCTCGGCCGGCTCGGGCATGGTGAACCGGGCCCCGGCGGCCTCGATCCGCTGCTTGGCCCGGCGGATCCGTTGACTCATCGTCGCCTCCGGCACCAGGTGCGCCCGGGCGATCTGGGCGGTGCTGAGACCGCCGACCGCGCGCAGGGTGAGCGTCACCTGCGCCGATCCGGTCAGCGCCGGGTGGCAGCAGAGGAACAGCAGCGTGAGGGTGTCGTCCGCGGCCGGGACCGCGGGCTCCGCGTCGGCAGCCGGCACCACCTGGGCGTACGCCGGCTCGCGCAGCGCCACCGCCACCTCGCGGTCCCGGCGAGCGCTCTCGCTGCGCCACTCGTCGGTGAGCCGGCGGGTGGCCACGGTGAGCAGCCAGGCGCGGGGGTTGTCCGGTACGCCCTGCCCGGGCCACTGGGTCGCGGCGGCCAGCAGCGCCTCCTGGACCGCGTCCTCGCACCGGTCGAACTGGCCGTGCCGGCGGACCAGCAGGCCGAGGACCTGCGGCGCGAGGGTGCGCAGCAGATCCTCGACCGTCCGGTCCTCGGTCACATCTCCGTCCCGGCCTGCTCCATCACCGGGCGGACCTCCATCGCGCCGCCGTAACGGACGTCCGGCCAACGGGCCGCGATCTCGGCGGCCCGCTGCGGGCTGTCGCACTCGACGGTCAGGTAACCGGCGAACTGCTCCTTGCTCTCCATGAACGGCCCGTCGACGATCTCGGTGCTGCCGTCGATCTGCCGGACCGTCAACGTCTGCGACGGGTTGGCCAGCGCCTGGCCGTCGACCAGCTCGCCGGTCTCGGTCAGCTCCTTCATGATCTCGTCGACCTCGCCGAAGAGGGCGGTGCGGTCCTGCTCGGTCAGCTCCTCGGTGAAGCCGGGCCGGTTCCAGATCAGCAGCATGTACTTCACGGCGGTGCTCCTCAGCTCTGGTCGCACCCCCGGTCGGGGCGCGGCTCACCGGAGGGTCGGAGCGGACAACCCGTTCCCTACGGCGTACCGAAGAAAATCGCAGATAACTTCGCCGGTGGTGGTCCCACGCCGGTCGGGTCAGCGGCGATCGGGCCGGCCGGGCACCTGTCGGGGCTGCTTACGCCCGCCGCCGACGTCCAACGAGGCGCGGTCGGCGGCCGACGTGCCGGAGGACCAGCCCTCGGCGTCCCGGACGCTGAGCCGGTGCCGGGTCACCCCGGGGAAGAGGGTGTCCAGTCGTTCCCGGACCGCCTCGCCCCGGGCGGCGAGCACCGGCAACAGTCGCTCCGCCCCGGCCGTCTCGGCCGACGCCTGGTCCGCCGCGTCGGTCGCCGCCTCGGTGGCCGCACGCAGCCGCTCGCCGATCCGCAGCGCGAACGCGTTGAGGAAGGACTCGTCCCACACCTTCGTGCGCCGCCCCGATCCCGACCGGCGCTCGGCGCGCCCGCGCAGCATCGCGGCCGTGGCCTGGACCAGCAGCGACGTGTAGAGCAGTTCCACCGCCACCAGATCGGCCGGCCAACCCAGCACGGTGGCGAAGCCGAGATCGTCGGACCAGACCGCCTCGCACCTGTTCGCCGCCGCCACCTCCTGCACCAGCAGCGCCTTCGCCCCCGCGTACGGGGTGTCGGTGCTCAGGCGTACCCCGCCGGGCACGTCGCCGCGCTCCGACCCGGCCGCCAGCAGCGCCTCGTCGATGCTGTGCCGGGCGATCAGCTCCTGCGCCTTACCGGTCAACGCCTCCGCCTCGGCCGGGAAGGTGGTCGACTCGGCCTTCGCCAGCAGCGCCCGGACCCGGTCCAGCATCGGCGACCCGCTGCGCGTCGTGCCCGCCGACCGGGCGGTGAGCGCGCCGGTGGTGCCCGGCGGTGGGCGCAGCACCGCGATCGGCGGCAGGCTCTCCACCAGCGCGAGAGTGTCCACGGCCGCGCGGAGCGCGTCCGCCCGGTCCAGCCCCTCCGCGGCGGTCCAGGTAGCCAGCACGTCATGGCCGTCGTCCCGGACCTCGGCGGTCAACTCGCGTAGCTGGTCGTCCCACCAGGCTGGGATCGGTTCTGCCTGCTCACGCCGTTGGGCGGCCATCGCCTCGCGGACCAGCCGCGCCGCGCGGGCGTCGAGCCGCCGGCTGGTGATCCGGTCCACGTCGACCGGCTGCCAGCCGCGCGGCCAGAGCCGGCCCAGCGCGCGGACCAGGCGACGCAGCAGGGCCGCGTCCACCGCCGTGGTGCCGTCCGCCGCGCCGGTGCCGACCATCAGTTGGTCCAGCTGCCGTTCGGCCTGCCGTACGTCGGTGCCGCGCACCGCCGCGAGTGCGTTGGCGACGAGTTCGTCCGCGTCCGGCACGGGCACCTCCTTCTCGGGCTCTGGTTGCTCGGCTCGGCGTTCGCTGCCCCTTCAGGCTGCATGATCATGCCGCTAGTGGTGCGGGAGTCGTGAAACGGGGATGGCCCGCGGCGGCGGTGACTGGGCATGTTTCGACATGTTCGGGGTAGTTCCGACCTGACCCGAGGTGGATGCGAGGTGTGTGGTGGCCGATTCGAGCCTGCCGAGTGCACGCACCGCCGACGTACGTTCCTCCACGCTCGTCGGCGTCCTGATCGGCATCGCCATCATGGCTGCGGTGGACGAGATCGTCTTCCACCAGTTGCTGGCGTGGCACCACTTCTACGACCGGTCCACCCCCTCGGTGGCGCTGCTCTCCGACGGGCTGCTGCACGCCGCCGAGGTGATCATCCTGGTCGGTGGGTTCTTCTGGTTCGCCGACCTGCGTCGACGACGTGCCCTGTCGACCCGGCTGGCCTGGGGCGGATTCCTGCTCGGCGCCGGAGGGTTCCAGGTCTTCGACGGGGTCGTCGACCACAAGGTGCTCCGGCTGCACCAGATCCGCTACGGCGTACACCTGCTGCCGTACGACGTCGTGTGGATCGCGTCCGGCGCGGTGCTGCTGCTGGCCGGCGCCGCCGTGGTGTGGTGGGCCCGGTCCCGGCGGCCGGGCGACGCCCGCCGATGACGGTGGCCGGGCCGCCCGCGTTCGCGCACGGCGGGCACGTGGCGGAGGGCCCGAGCTGGTTCCCGCTGCTCCCGGTCGTGCTGCTGGCCGTCGGCTACCTGCTGGCAGCCGTACGCGACCCGCGGGGTTGGGACCACCGGCGCACCGCCGCCTGGCTGGTCGGCTGCGCCCTGCTGGCGGTCGCCGTCGGGCCGCTGGGTCAACTCCCCGACGATCCGCGCGGGCACATGGCGCAGCACCTGCTGCTCGGCATGCTGGCCCCGCTTGGGCTGGTGCTCGGCGCCCCGGTGACGTTGCTGCTGCGGCTCGCCCCGCCGCCCGTACGCCGGGTGGTGGGCCGGCTGCTGCGCGCCCGCCCGCTGCACCTGATCGCGCACCCGGTCACCGCCGCGCTGCTCAGCACGGGTGGGCTCGCGCTGGTGCTGCTCACCCCGCTGTACGCGGCGGCCGAACGGCACTCTGCGCTGCACCACGCCCTGCACCTGCACTATGTCGCCGCCGGCTATCTCTTCGCCTGGTCCCTGGCCGGGCCGGACCCGGCGCCGCGTCGCCCCGGCCTGGCGGTACGGGTGGGCGCGCTGCTGGGGGCGGCGGCCGGTCACGCCGTGCTGGCCAAGTACCTGTACGCGAACGCCGAGACCCTGCCGCCCGGCCTCACCGACCCGGACGCGTCGGCGTTCCGCTCCGCCGCCCAACTCATGTACTACGGCGGGGACGTCGCCGAACTGCTTCTCGCCATCGCCCTCTTCGCGAGCTGGTACCGACGTAGGGCCCGCCGTTGTCCGACCCGGGCGCCCGGCTTGATCAGGCCGGTCGCCGCAGAGAAGGCTGCTCCCTGACGCGATCGGTGCTCAACTCGCGGCGCGGGCGTTCAGGGCGGTGACAAGCCGGCTGAGGAACTCGCGGATGCTTTCCTCGCTGTGGTGCGTCTCGGCCTGGTCGTTGAGCGGGCCCGAGTAGCGCAGCGCCTGCTCGAGCGCGTCCAGCGTCTCGGCCCGCCCTCCCGGATAGAGCCCGCCGACCACCCCGTCGGCGACCCGGGCCACCACCGTGTCGTCGAGCGCCCGGTCGAACTGGATCCCGTAGAGGATCCCGTTGACGTGGCCCTTCCAACTGTCCGTGTCCATGCTCGTCCACTCCCCTAGAAGATCTGACTGCCGTCCCAGCCCAGGATCGGGACGTCGCCGAGGCCGTTTCGCTTGAACTCGGCGTCGAGGTTGGCCATGTGGCTCACATCGGGCTGGTAATGACCGCTGCGCGCCGTCGCCTGCTGGACCATACCGTCCTTCACGACCAGCTCGCCCGCCGCTGCGACCGGCTGCCCGTTCCCCAGCGTCGAGTGGTGGAAGTCGCCCACCTTCTGGTAGTTGGAGGCGTACAGGTTGCCGTTCCGGTCCATCACGAAGATCGCTCGACCGTCTCCACTGAAGACTGTCTGGGCGCTCGCGGTGTCGAACGGCTCGCCGTTCTTCGCGCTGCGCAGGACGCCGTTGCTGTCGAAGAACACCCGGTGCTGTTCGAGTTCCTCCGGACTGAGCCGGCGCACGGCCGTCGGGAAGTGCCCTCCCGGCAGGTGCTCGTTGCGGTACTTGTCGAGCATCGGCTGGGTGTGGTTATAGCGGGGCGTCGTGTGCGGACCGGGCACGCCGGGCCGCCCCGGGCCTTTACGCCCTCCGCCCTTGCGGATGAATCGGCGCAGCAGCGTCTTCGCCCGCTTCAGCAGACGCGGAATGATTTCCTTGACGACCCGCTCGACGATCTCCTTGATGATCCGCTGGATCGCCATCCTCGCCAGGCCGATCGAGACGGGGATCTGGGCCAGCGAGGCACCCAGGCTGGGGGCCGCGGCCGCCAGCGCGATCGCCACCTGCACCACGAGGATCACCAGCTGGATGATCACCAGGATCTTCTGCGTCAGGGTGATGATGGCCATCACCAGCAACGCCATGCCGATCAGCTCGGCCGCCTCCGCGCCGTCCTCCATCCGGCGCGGTGCACCCTCCTCGCCGTTCCAGGCCAGCTCGAACGCGCGGACGTCCTCCCCGCGGTTGGTCGCGCCGACCTTCGCCGCGCCCGCCTGCGCCTCACCAACCGCCGTACGCAGCCGACCGGCGAACGCGAACCACATCTGCGACGCTTCGAACAACAACTCCTCGTCGGCCATCGGCCAGGTGAAACCGACCCAGCCCAGAGCCTCGGCCAGCTCAGGAGGTAGCTGCATACCCATGAGGCAGCTCCATCCTGGTGAAGAGCTCGGCGTTCGCGGTGTCGGTCGCCTCGTGCGCGTCGGCCCCCTGATCGAGGTTCGCGGCGGCCTCCAACAACTGGTCGGCCATCGACCGGTACACGTCCAGCGCGTGCGTCAGTACCTCAACGTAGACGGCGCCGAAGAGAGAGCCCGCCTCGTCGGCGCCCCACGGATTACCCGCCCCGTTCACCGTCGACTCAAGACCGCTGACCTCCGCCCCGAGTTGCTGGCCGGTGGCCGCGAGCGAATCCGCTGCGGCACGGAGAGCGTCGAGGTCGACCTCAATCCCGTCAGGCATCGACTCAGCGTCGATCCATCCGACGGGTCACCGCGTCGAGGTCGCCGATCATCCGCTGGAACCCGCGGAACGCGTCCTCGGAGACCCGTTCGAGCTGCTCGGTCAGGGCCGCGCCGTCGGCACCAGCCGCCGCGGTCAGCTCGGCACGTCGGGCGCGCTCATCGGCCTGGGCCGCCTGGACCGCCTCCAGGACGTACTCGGCGATCGCGCTGGTGCCAGCGCGGGACAGGCTCGGGTCGATCACGAGGCTGCGCAGGCCACCGAATGCGGAAACCTCCGCCTCAACGAGGCCGTCACCGCCGACGCCCCGCCCCACCATCTGCTCGGCGGTCGGTACGGCCCGATCGTCGTCGGCGTCCGGCCGCGCCGAGGTGGTGGCTGTGGCCTGGCTCAGCAGGCGCATCGCCTCTTCGAGCGACCGGCTCAGGCCGGACGGATCGATCGCACTCGCCATGTTCGTCCCCCTGCGATTCGCGGTCCTTTCCCCTCGGGAGGCGACAGTACCAACGCGGCCACCACGTTCGCGGCCCCGAATGTCCCGTGTGGACGGCGCAGATGAGGGGCTTCACTGCCACCCGGTGAGGATCTCCTCGACCGGCAGGACGTCCCGTTCCGGGTCCGGCGCGGGGGCCGGTCGGGCAGTCGGCGTCCGGTCGAAGCGTGGCGCTGGCGCCGGCTGGATCTCACCACCGACCTCGACGAACGTGCCCCGGGCGGCGTTGTGCGGATGCTGGTGCGCCTCACCAGGGGCGAGCACCGGCGCGACGCAGGCATCCAGGTCGGCGAAGACCGCCGTCCACTCGTCCCGGGTTCGCTCGGCGAACCGCTCGGTGAACCGTCGCCGCAGCTCGTCCCAGCCGCTCGGGTCGTACTGCGCGGGCAGATCCGGGTCGTCGGCGAGGTCGAGGCCCGCGAGCAGTACGGCGTAGAAGGCCGGTTCCATCGCGCCGACGGCCATGAAGCCGCCGTCCGAGGTGACGTACGTGTCGTAGAACGGCGCACCGCCGTCGAACATGTTGCGCCCGCGCGGCGCCGCCCACAGGCCGGTGCCCAGCAGCCCGTGCAGAAACGACGTGAGCAGCGCCGATCCGTCCACCATCGCCGCGTCGACCACCTGGCCGACACCGGAGCGTTCCCGTTCCAGCAGCGCCGCCAGCACGCCGACGGCGAGCAGCATGCCGCCTCCGCCGAAGTCGCCGAGCAGGTTCATCGGCGCGTACGGGCGCTCGCCCGCGCGTCCCAGCGGCTCCAACGCCCCGGCGACAGCGATGTAGTCGATGTCGTGCCCGGCGCGGGCTGCCAGCGGGCCGTCCTGACCCCAGCCGGTCATCCGCGCGTACACCAGCCTGGGGTTGCGGGCCTGGCACACCTCCGGGCCGAAGCCGAGCCGCTCGGCGACCCCCGGCCGGTACGCCTCGACCAGCACGTCCGCCCGCTCGGCCAGGCGCAGGAGGCCCGCCACGCCGGCCGGGGACTTCAGGTCCAGCGTGGTGATCCGCCGGCCGCGCTGCAACGGGCCGCCGGTCGGCGCTGCCAGGCGTCCCGCACCCGGAGCACCCGGCCGGTCCACCCGCACGACGTCCGCGCCGAGGTCCGCGAGCACCATGCACCCGAACGGCGCCGGGGCGAGGCTCGCCAGTTCGACGATCCGCACCCCGGCGAGCGGCCCGCCGCGCGTCGAGCCGCCCGTTGCGGTGCCTAGGTCTTCGGCCGCGGCCGGTCCGCCGGGGTTCGGCCAGGAGGCCGTCACGCGACGCCGGCCGGTTCGGCGGGACGGGCGGCCAGCCGGTCGACCAGGTCGGCGGGGGGTGTGAACCGGTCGCCGTAGCGGTCGGCCAGTTCGGCGGCGCGGGCAGCGAAGCCGGCCGGGCCGCCCGCGTACTGCCGGACGTAGCGGATCACCCCTCCGGTCCAGGCCGGGAAGCCGATGCCGAAGATCGAGCCGATGTTGGCGTCGGTCTCGGTCCGCAGCACGCCCTCGTCGAGGCAGCGCAGCGCGTCCAGTGCCTCGGCGAAGAGCATCCGCTCCTGGAGGTCGGTGAAGGGCACCGCCCGACCAGCGTCGGTGGCCAGGTCGGCAAGGCCGGACCACAGCCGACCGCGGGTGCCGTCGTCGTAGGAGTAGAAGCCGCGCCCGGCGGCACGTCCCGGCCGCTCGTACGCGTCGACCAGCTCGTCGACGAGCCGGTGCGCCGGCAGCGGCAGGAACTCCTCGCTGGCCGCCTCGAACTGGCGGCGGATCCGCTGGATCAGCGTGAGGCTGACCTCGTCGGCCAGCGCGAGCGGCCCGGTCGGGTAGCCGGCCTGAAGGGCGGCCTGCTCCACCGAGGCGGCGGGAACACCCTCGGCGACCATGCCGACCGCCTCGTCGATGAATCGGCCGATCACCCGGCTGGTGAAGAAGCCCCGGCCGTCGTTGACCACGATCGGGGTCTTGCCGATCCGCCGACCCAGGTCGAACGCCCGCGCCAGCGCGGCGTCACCGGTCTGTTCACCGACCACGATCTCCAGTAGCGGCATCCGGTCCACCGGGGAGAAGAAGTGCATGCCGATGAAGTCGGCCGGGCGGTCCACACCGGCGGCGAGCCCGGTGATCGGCAGGGTGGAGGTGTTGGAGGCGATCAGCGCGTCGGGTGCCAGCACCGGCAGCACCTCGGCGAACACGGCCTTCTTCAGCGCCGGGTCCTCGAAGACCGCCTCGATGACGGCGTCGCATCCAGCGAGGGCGTCCACCTGGTCGGTGGTGGTGATCCGGTCCAGCACCGCGCGGGCGTCCGCCTCCGTGGCGCGACCCTTGCGCACCTTGCGGGCCAGCAACCGTTCGGCGTGCTCCCGCGCCCGCCCGGCGGCCTCCGCCGTGACGTCCCTGACCACCACGTCGATACCGGCACTGGCGCAGACGTACGCGATGCCCGCCCCCATCATGCCGGCGCCGAGCACCGCCACCCGCCGCACCGGCGGAACGTCGACGGACGGTCGGGCGGCACCACCGTTGACGGCCTTCAGATCGAAGAAGAAGGCCCCGATCATGTTCTTGGCGACCTGCCCGGTGAGCAGGCCGATCAGGTGCCGGGTCTCCACGGTCAGGGCGGTCTCCAGGTCGACCTGTGCGCCTTCGACGGCGGTGGCCAGGATCGCCTCGGGCGCGGGCAGCCGGGCACCCTTGAGCTGCTTGCGCAGGGTGGCCGGGAAGGCGGGCAGCTGGGCGGCCAGCGAACGGCTCGCCGGGATGCCACCGGGCATCCGATAGTCCGGTCGGTCCCACGGCTGCCTGGGACGCGGGTTCGCGGCGATCCAGGCCCGCGCGCGGTCCAGCAGTTCCGTCGGCGTGGCGACCACCTCGTCCACGATGCCGGCGGCCAGGGCATCGGTCGGGCGCATCCGCCGGCCGGTGAGCAGCACTGTGGTCAGCGCACCCGCCAGGCCGAGCATCCGTACCGTCCGGGTGACCCCGCCGGCCCCGGGCAGCAGACCCAGGGTCACCTCGGGCAGCCCGAGCCGGCTGCCGGGAGCGCCCAGCGCGATTCGGTGGTGGCAGGCGAGCGCGATCTCCAGCCCGCCGCCGAGCGCGGAGCCGTTGACGGCCGCGACCACCGGCCGGCCCAGTGTCTCCAGGCGGCGCAGGTCCCGTTTGATGGTGCCGAGCAGCTCCGCCAGCGCGGGCGCGTCCTCGCGGGTGGCCCGGATCATCTCGGGCAGGTCACCGCCGGCGAAGAACGTCGACTTCGCGCTGGTCACGATGACGCCGGTCACGTCGTCGCGTTCGGCCTCCAGCCGGTCGAGCACCGCGCTCATCGAGGCTGCATACGCCCGGTTCATGGTGTTGGCGGACTGGTCGGGGTCGTCCAGAGTGAGCGTGACGATGCCGTCGGCGCCGCGGTCGTACCGGATGGTGGTGGTCATGGTCGTCCTCTGGGTCAGCAGCGCTCGAGAACGGTGGCGACGCCCATGCCGCCACCGATGCAGAGGGTCACCACGGCGCGGCGCAGGTCGCGGCGCTCCAACTCGTCCAACGCGGTGCCGAGCAGCATCGCTCCGGTCGCGCCGAGCGGATGGCCGAGAGCGATCGCGCCGCCGTTGACGTTCACCCGGTCCGGGTCGAGACCCAGGTCGCGGACGTACTTGAGCACCACCGCGGCGAACGCCTCGTTGATCTCGAACAGGTCGATGTCGTCGAGGGTCAGGCCGGCGACGGCGAGCGCCTTGTGGGTGGCCGGGATCGGGCCGGTCAACATCAGCGTCGGGTCCGCGCCGGTGACCGCCGCGCCGGCGATCCGGGCGCGCGGGGTGAGGCCGAGATCCCGACCCACCTGCTCCGAACCGATCAGCACCAGCGCCGCGCCGTCCACGATGCCGGACGAGTTGCCGGCGTGGTGGACGTGCTCGATGGCCTCCAGCCAGTGGAACTTCTGCAACGCCACCGCGTCGAAGCCCGCCGCCTCACCCATCGTGGCGAAGGACGGGGTGAGCCGGGCAAGCGCCTCCCGGGTGGTCTCCGGGCGCGGGTGCTCGTCGACGGTGAGGATGTCCAGCCCGTTGCCGTCGCGGACCGGCACCACCGAGCGGGCGAAGTACCCGCCGGCCATCGCCTTGGCGGCCCGCTCCTGCGACCGCAGCGCGTAGCCGTCCACGTCGTCGCGGGTGAAGCCCTCCAGGGTCGCGATCAGGTCGGCGCTGACCCCCTGCGGCACGAACGACGTGGCCAGGGCGGTCTGCGGGTCGGTGGCCCAGGCCGCGCCGTCGGAGCCCATCGGCACCCGGGACATCGACTCCACCCCGCCGGCGAGCAGCAGGTGCTCCCAGCCGGAGCGGATCCGCGCGGCGGCGGAGTTGACCGCCTCCAGCCCGGAGGCGCAGAACCGGTTGAGCTGCACCCCACCCACCTCGTCGGGCAGCCCGGCCAGCAGGGCGGCAGCCCGTGCCAGGTCGCCGCCCTGCTCGCCGACCGGAGTCACGATGCCCAGCAGCAGATCCTCCAGCCGACCGACGTCCAGGCCGGGATTGCGCTCACGCAACGCGTCGATCAGGCCGACCACCAGGGAGATCGGCTTGACCCCGTGCAGCGCGCCGGTGTCCCGGCCGCGTCCGCGCGGGGTGCGGACCGCGTCATAGACGTACGCCTCAGAGGGCACGGGCGATCAGCTCCTTCATGATCTCGTTGGTGCCGCCGTAGATCTTCTGAACGCGGGCGTCGGCGTACATCCGGGCGATCGGGTACTCCGTCGTGTAGCCGTAGCCGCCGAACAGTTGCAGGCACCGGTCGATGACCTCGCACTGCCCGTCGGTGAGCCAGGACTTCGCCATCGCCGCGGTCGCCACGTCCAGGTCGTCGTGGCTGTGCCGGACGATGCAGTCGTCCAGGAAGACCCGGCTGACCCGGGTGCGCGTGGCGCACTCGGCGAGCACCATCCGGGTGTTCTGGTGGCCCATCAGGGTCTTGCCGAAGGCGGTGCGCTCCTTGGCGTACGCGACGGTCAGCGCGACGGCCCGTTCCATGGCCGCGACCGCGCCGACGCCGATCACCAGCCGTTCCTGCGGGAGTTGCTGCATGAGCTGGATGAAGCCCAGCCCTTCGGCGCCGCCGAGCAGGTTGGCCGCCGGTACCCGGAACTCGTCGAAGAACAGCTCGGCGGTGTCGTTGGCGTGCAGCCCGATCTTGGACAGCAGCCGGCCCCGGCGGAAGCCCTCGGGGTCGCCGGTCACCTCGCAGACCAGCAACGAGACGCCGGCCGCCCGCTGCTCGGGGTCGGTCTTCACGGCCACGATGATCAGATCGGCCAGACCGCCGTTGGTGATGAACGTCTTCGCTCCGGTGACCAGGTAGTCGTCACCGTCGCGGACGGCCCGGGTGCGCATCGCCTGGAGATCGGAGCCGCCGTCCGGCTCGGTCATCGCGATCGCGCCGACCAGCTCACCGCTGCACAGGCCGGGCAGCCAGCGCCGCTTCTGCTCCTCGCTGCCGTAGGCGACCAGGTAACCGGTGACGATGCCACTGTGGACGGCCAGCCCGAGGCTGCTCTCCCCGGTGTACGCCTGCTCGTGCAGCAGTACGGCCTCGTGGGTGAACCCACCGCCACCGCCGCCGTACTCCTCCGGGACGGACAGGCCGAGCAGCCCCAGCTCACCGGCGCGCCGGTAGTGCTCACGGTCCGGGTGGCCCTGCTCCTGAAGACGCTCGGCGTGCGGCAGGACCTCCTTGGTGAAGAAGGTGCGGGCCAGGTCGGCCAGGTCGTCGTGCTCCGGCTCGCGCCAGGGCGAGGGGGAACCGTCGAGTGGGGGCGTCGGCATGTGCACCACCCTCGCGCGCTGTTGGCGGCATGTCAATAAGTCGAGATCCATGGGCGGGCGCGGGTTGATCGACTCGGATTTCTGAAAGGCGGGCTTTCCTCGGCGCGGGACAGCCCGAGTTCAAGGAAACCGAGTTGATCAAGTGCTGACCTGTGGGCTGCCGATAGGGTCGGGCAGATGAGTGTCGAGACCGCACCGCGCCGCCGCCGTTTGGAGCCGGACGCCCGGCGCGGCCAGATCCTGGCCTGTGCGGTCCGGCTGTTCGGCGAACGCCCGTACGCGGACGTGTCGACCACCGACGTCGCCCGCGAGGCGGGTGTCGCTCGCGGCCTGGTCAACCACTACTTCGGTGCCAAGAAGGACCTCTACCTGGAGGTCGTCCGGGTCATGGTGACCATCCCGGAGGTCGCCGTGGAGCGCCTGCCCAAGGGGGACCTGCGGACCCGGGTCGACGCCAGCGTCACCTGGTTCCTCGACGTGGTGTCCCGGCACAGCACCTCCTGGCTCGCCGCCGTCACCGCCCGGGGGATGGGCGGCGACGCCGATGTCGAGCGGGTGCTCGCCGAGGCCGAGGAGGTCGCCGCGGACCGGATGCTCGTCGCCGTCGGGCTGGCGGGCCAGGCCGCGCACCACGAGGAGCTTCGTGGCATGGTGCGGGCGTACTGCGGGTTGGCGACGTCGACCGCCCGGGAGTGGCTACAGCGTGGCGCGCTGACCCGCACCCAGGTGCACCTGCTGCTCACCACCACCCTGCTGACCATCGTCGAACAGGTCATCCCGCAGGTCATCGCCGATGACGGTCCGACCCGGCCGGCGGTGCCTTCCGACTAGGACCTGACACGGGTGGGTGACGCAGGCCATGGAAGCGATGGCGCGGGTGAAATAGGCATACGAGCTATGGTTATTTCACCGATCCAGGGGTACGCCAGAGCTTGCGGCACCTGGTTCGTCACATCACCGAGGGGGACGCATGAACCCATCCGCCCTGTCCTACGAGGTTTTCGTCTCGGACGGTCCGGTTCGAGCGGGGAACCAGCGCATGCCGGACGGCTCGCGGATCCACTGGAACCCGATCTCGTCCACGTTGATCTTCGGGGCCGAGGAGGCGCTCCTCGTGGATCCCCCGTTCACTCACGAGCAGATCGCGAAGGTGGGTGACTGGATCGCGCAGTCGGGCAAACGGCTGACGTACATCTACGCCACCCACGGGCACGGCGACCACTGGTTCGGCGCCGGGGAGCTGGTCAAGCGCTTCCCCGGAGCCGTCACCTACGCGACGCCCGGCACCATCGACGTCATGCACCAGCAGGCCACCGTCGGGCGGAGTCAGCTGTTCGACCAGGTCTTCCCTGGCCTGATTCCGGAAACGCCGGTCGACGCCGTGCCCGTGCCGGCCGAAGGATTCCTGCTCGAGGGCAACCTCGTCCAGCCGGTCGAGACCGGGCACACCGACACCGACCAGACGACAGTTCTGCATGTCCCGTCGATCGGCCTCGTGGTGGCCGGTGACGTCGTCTACAACGGGGTTCATCAGTACATCGTGGAGACAGTCGACGGTGGCCTGCGGGAATGGCTCAAGGCTCTCGACCGCGTCGAGGCGCTCGCGCCCCGCGCAGTCGTCGCCGGCCACAAGAACCGGGACCGCCCGGACGACCCGGCCAGCATCGATCAGACCCGGAACTACCTGCTGAACGTGGAGCGGCTGCTGGCCGAGAAGCCGACCGCCCGAGAGTTCTTCGATGAGATGGTGCGGCTCTACCCAGACTGGGTGAATCCGGGACCGGCCTGGTACGGGGCGCTCGCCCTGCTCGGTGAGTGAGCTCATGGTGCCCTCGGTTCCCGACCGCGCGGCAGGTGTGGTGGTCGCGCCGTGGATCGCCACCGCCAGATACGACCTGGACCAGGCTCCAGGCGGCCTGGGGCTCGTCCAGGATCTGCTCAACACGATCTCGGCTGGCGTGCCACGGCAGGCGGACCTCCTTGACGACCTCACCAGTGCTACGGAGTGGGCACAGCAGGCCGTCGCCCAGTGGTCGACGGCCACCGGCCGGCCGGCACCCGACGTGACGCTTGACGCTGCGGGACTCCGAGCGCTGCGGATCTTCCGCGAGGAACTGCGGGACGAGATCGACGCCAGACTCAACGTCCCGGCTGAACCTGGGCAACCCGCCACCGGGGCGTCCGGCCGTGTCCCGACTGGGTCTCGGACCAGCGGTGCCACCCTCCGACTCGATCGGAACGGATCCGTCCACCTCGACCCCGCCGGAGTCGGGGCCGACCTTCTGATCTCGCTCGTTCTCGCCGCGCTGTTCGAGGCGCAACTCGCCGACCTCGGGCGGCGGATCAAGACCTGCCGCAACCCTCGCTGCCGGGTGGCGTTCTACGACCGCTCGCGCAACAACAGCGGGGTGTGGCACTCCGTGCGCGTCTGCGGGCACCCGACCAACCTGCGCGCCCACCGCGCACGCCAGCGGCAAGCGGATTGACCTGGCCGGTCAGGCGGCGCGGCGTTTGTCGGCCCGGCCGCTGCGCGTGGGTCGGCCGGTACGCGCTGCCGGGGCGGCGTAACGGTCGGCGGCCTGCGCCGGGTACGACTCGGCGCGGACCACCCGCAACGGCCGGTCGACCTCGTCGGTGCCGAACCGCCAGCGCGACGGCGTCGGTTGCCGCTGCGGTGCGGGCCCACCGGGGCGCAGACCGGGCCGGGACAGCAGCACGGTGATCAGATAGCCGACCACCAGGAAGCCGTGGCTGACCAGTCGCTCGCCGCCCACCGAGCCGGTGGCCAGGTCGTTGACCGACAGCAGCAGCAAGGTGCCGACGAACGCGCTGAGCATCGGCAGCAGCCCGGCCGGCGGGCTGCGACGCACCGCCACGAAGAGGAAGCCGGCGCCCACCGCCACGTTCCAGGCGGCTGACTCGTGCCACAGGTGCTGACCGGTGGGGTGCAGGTGATCGCCGGTGGCGCCCCGGCCCACCTGGGCCAGCCCGAGCACCAGCTGCACCGCGCCGAGCAGCCCGAGCGCCGCTCGCAGCCCGGCGACCAGCTTGCCGCGCCCGAACGCCGCTCGCAGCCCGGCGACCGACCGACCGCGCGCGACCAACCCACCTCGCCGCCACCACGGCCGGCGGGCCGGGGCCGCCGCGATGGCGGCCAGAATCGCCTCGGTCCGGTCGGGCACGTCGGTGACCAGACGGGTACGAACCCGACGGGTCACCGCGGCCGCCGCCGTGAACCAGGCCCGACAATCGGCACACCCGTCGAGGTGCCCCTGCACCGCCGTCAGTTCGGCGGCGGTCTCCTCCCCGTCCAACTGCGCGGACAGGACCTCCCGCCACTGCTCACACCCCATGTACCGGTAGTCGCTCCGGGGGCCGCTCCGGTTCCCGGTGACCGGGGCCTGTTGTGGAATACTCGCCCGATCATGACGCGTTACGGCCTGTTGATCCTGCCCGCCACCAACCGGGTGTACGCCCGCTCCGCCATCGACCTCACCCGGGCCGAGCTGGAGATCTTCGGCCTTTCGGCCCTCGACGGCCAGATCGGCGAGTTGGACACCGAGGTGGTCGGTGGGGCCTCCTACGTCACCTTCACCGGTGACGGGTTGACCGAGCGGGACCTGACCGTCCTGGGCAACCTCTCCGCCGGGTACGCGCTGTTCGAGATCGTCGGTGAGCTGCTGCGCCCGATCGAGTGGAGCCGGCTGGACCGCTACGACGACGACCTGCTCACCATCCAGAAGTACCCGGGCAAGACCAACGAGCAGTTCACCAAGCTGCTGCTCAACGTCACCCTGCTGGCCTCGGACTGGGCCACCGAGATGACCAGCCGGCGGTTCCGGGTGCTCGACCCGCTCTGCGGCCGGGGCACCACCCTCAACCAGGCGCTGATGTACGGCTTCGACGCCGCCGGGGTGGAGCGCGACCAGAAGGACGTCGAGGCGTACCGGGCGTTCATCACCACCTGGTTGAAGCAGAAGCGGGTCAAGCACCGGGTGCTGGAGTCCGGGCCGGTGCGGCGGGAGCGCAAGGTGGTCGGCCGGCGGGTGCGGATCGAGCTGGCTCCGACCCGCGAGGAGCACAAGGCCGGTCAGACCCAACTGCTGGACGTGGTCAACGCCGATACCGCCCGCTCCGCGGAGTTCTTCCGCCCGGAGACCGTCGACCTGGTCGTCGCCGACGCGCCGTACGGCGTGCAGCACGGCAGCCGTACGGCCGAGAAGGGCCTGACCCGTGATCCGCTGGCCTTGCTCGCGGACGCCGCGCCGGTCTGGGCGCGGTTGCTGCGTCCCGGCGGTGCGCTCGGTATCTCCTGGAACACCCACGTCGCCAGCCGCGAGGACGCGGCGGCGGCGTTGGCCGACGCCGGCCTGACCGTTGTCGACGCCGAGCCCTACCGCGCGCTGCGGCACCGGGTCGACCAGTCGATCATGCGCGACGTGCTGGTGGCCCGCCGCCCGGCCTGACCCGGCCCGCCGCCCGGCCTGAACGGCCTCGCCCCGCCCGCGCCATGCGCCACCCATCCGGGTCGCGCATGGTCTCTCTCGTATGTCCTTTGCTCTGCACCCGCGGAGGCGACACTCACGCTCTGTAGCTGGTGCCTCCGCAGGTGCAGAGCAAAGGGGGCGGACAACTGGTCTTGACCTCGCGGGCCGTCGAGGGCCTGTGCCGCATTTCACCTGTTCAGTGGGCGGGTGTGAAAACCACGTCAAGAAAAGGTTCGGCTCCGTCATGGTCGCGTTATGACCCCTGCCGGCCGGTGGGTGGTGGGGCTTTGATTGCCCGGCGCGACCGGAAGGCGGTCGCGACGAACCTTTCCGGTATGAGGAGTCAGCGTGTCTGACGTGGTGTTCGTGGTCCTGACGGTGGTGCTGTTCGTAGTGCTCGCCCTGGTGGTCCGGGCGGTGGAGAAGCTGTGAACGCGGTCAACGCCGTCGGTCTGGTGCTCGCGATCGTCCTGGGCGCGTTCCTGGTGTTCGCCCTGCTGTTTCCGGAGCGCTTCTGATGACCATGACAACAGCGGGCGTCATCTTCATCGTGACGCTGGTGGCGGCCCTCGTCGCCGTCTACAAGCCGTTCGGTGACTACATGTTCCGGGCGGTCGCCGGCACGAAGCAGTCCCGGGTCGAGCGGGGCATCTTCCGGCTGGTCGGGGTCAACCCGGCCGCCGAGCAGACCTGGGGGGTGTACGCCCGCAGCGTGCTGGCGTTCTCCGCGGTCTCGATCCTGTTCCTGTACCTGTTCCAGCGGGTGCAGAACCACCTGTGGTTGTCCCTGGGCTTCGACCCGGTGGTGCCGCACGGCGCGTGGAACACGGCCGTGTCCTTCGTGACCAACACCAACTGGCAGTCGTACTCGGGTGAGTCGACGATGGGCCACCTTGTCCAGATGGCCGGCCTCGCGGTGCAGAACTTCGTCTCGGCGGCGGTCGGCATCGCGGTGGCTGTCGCGCTGGTCCGCGGTTTCGCCCGCAGCCGGACCGGCCAGGTCGGCAACTTCTGGGTCGACCTGACCCGGATCACGCTGCGGATCCTGCTGCCGATCGCCGTGCTCGGCGCCATCGCGCTGATGATCGGCGGGGTGGTGCAGAACCTCTCCGGCGGCACCGACGTGAGCACGCTGACCGGCGGCACCCAGACCATCACCGGTGGTCCGGTCGCCAGCCAGGAAGTGATCAAGGAGCTGGGCACCAACGGCGGTGGCTTCTACAACGTCAACAGCGCCCACCCGTTCGAGAACCCCACCAGCTGGACGAACTGGCTGGAGATCTTCCTGATCTTCCTGATCCCGTTCAGCCTGCCCCGGGTCTTCGGCCGGATGGTCGGGCAGAACCGGCAGGGCTACGCCATCGCCGCGGTGATGGGCATCCTGGCGGTCGCCAGCGTCGCCATCACCAACATCTTCGAGCTGACTGGCCACGGCACGGTGCCGCAGGCGGTCGGCGCGGCCCTGGAGGGCAAGGAGGTGCGGTTCGACGTCTCGAACTCGGCCACCTTCGCCGCCGCCACGACGCTGACGTCGACCGGTGCGGTGAACTCGTTCCACGACTCGTTCACCTCGCTCGGCGGCATGATGACGATGGTCAACATGATGCTCGGCGAGGTCGCGCCGGGCGGCACCGGTTCCGGGCTGTACGGCCTGCTCATCCTCGCGGTGATCACGGTCTTCGTGGCGGGCCTGATGGTGGGCCGTACCCCGGAGTACCTGGGCAAGAAGATCGGCTCGCGGGAGATCAAGTTCGCCTCGCTCTATTTCCTGATCACGCCGATCCTGGTGTTGACCGGTACGGCGGCCGCGTTCGCCACCGGCAACAACTCCACGGCGCTCAACGTCGGCCCGCACGGCCTCTCCGAGGTGCTGTACGCGTTCACCTCGGCCAGCAACAACAACGGCTCCGCGTTCGGCGGCATCACTGTCAACACCACCTGGTGGGACACCGCGCTCGGGTTGTGCATGCTGCTGGGCCGGTTCCTGCCGATCATCTTCGTGCTCGCGTTGGCCGGCTCGCTGGCCCGCCAGGCACCCACCCCCGCGTCCGAGGGCACCCTGCCGACCCACCGACCGCTGTTCATCGGCATGGTCGTCGGCGTCACCGTGGTTCTCGTCGCGCTGACCTTCCTGCCCGCGTTGGCGCTCGGCCCGCTGGCAGAGGGGCTCTGACCATCATGAGGAACGAGGACATGTCCGTCACGTCCGCCCCAACAGAGCAACTCCCCGGCACGCCCGCCACCCAGGGCAACCGGATCGGCGGGGGCCTGCTCGACCCCAAGCAGCTCATCCGGTCCCTCCCGGACGCGGTACGCAAGCTCAACCCGACCACGCTGTGGCGCAACCCGGTGATGCTGATCGTGGAGGTCGGTGCGGCCTTCACCACCGTCCTGGCGGTGACCGACCCGTCGGTGTTCGCCTGGGCGATCACCGTCTGGCTCTGGCTGACCGTGGTGTTCGCCAACCTGGCCGAGGCGGTCGCCGAGGGCCGGGGCAAGGCCCAGGCCGCCGCATTGCGGCAGGCCAAGCAGGACACCATCGCCACCCGGTTGATCGACTGGAAGCCCGGCGCGCGGGCCAACACCTACCGCGACGAGGCGGTGCCCGCGCCCGAGCTGCGTCAGGGCGACATCGTGCTCGTCGAGGCGGGTGGCATCATCCCCGGCGACGGCGACATCGTCGAGGGCATCGCCAGCGTCGACGAGTCAGCCATCACCGGCGAGTCGGCCCCGGTCATCCGGGAGTCCGGTGGTGACCGCAGCGCGGTCACCGGTGGCACCAAGGTGCTCTCCGACCGGATCATCGTGAAGATCACCCAGAAGCCGGGGGAGAGCTTCATCGACCGGATGATCGCCCTGGTCGAGGGCGCCAACCGGCAGAAGACGCCGAACGAGATCGCGCTGAACATCCTGCTCGCCGCGCTCACGGTCATCTTCCTGCTGGCCGTGGTCACCCTTCAGCCGCTGGCGATCTTCTCCAAGGCGTACCAGGCGGCCGCGCCGGACAGCGGGGCGATCACCGGTTCCGGTGTCACCGGGGTTGTGCTGGTCTCGCTGCTGGTCTGCCTGATCCCCACCACCATCGGCGCGCTGCTCTCCGCCATCGGCATCGCCGGCATGGACCGGCTTGTCCAGCGCAACGTCCTGGCCATGAGCGGCCGGGCCGTCGAGGCGGCCGGTGACGTCAACACCCTGCTGCTGGACAAGACCGGCACCATCACGCTGGGCAACCGGCAGGCCGCCGAGTTCGTCCCGGTCGAGGGGGTCGACGCCGCGACGGTGGCCGACGCCGCGCAGCTGTCCAGCCTGGCCGACGAGACCCCGGAGGGGCGCTCGGTGGTCGTACTGGCGAAGAACGAGTTCGGGCTGCGCGAGCGGGAGCCCGGCGTGATGCCGCACGCCACGTTCGTACCGTTCACCGCGCAGACCCGGATGAGCGGCGTCGACCTGACCCCGGACGCCAGCGTGGACGCTGGCGCGGTGGGCACGGCCCGCCGGGTCCGCAAGGGTGCCGCCGCCGCGGTGATGAAGTGGGTACGGGAGAACGGCGGCCACCCGACCGAACAGGTCGGCGAGATCGTGGACGCGATCAGCGGCACCGGCGGCACCCCGCTGGTGGTCGCCGAGCACGTCGACGGTGAGCCCGCCCGCGCCCTCGGCGTCATCCACCTCAAGGACGTCGTCAAGTCCGGCATGCGCGAGCGGTTCGACGAGATGCGCCGGATGGGCATCCGGACTGTGATGATCACCGGTGACAACCCGCGCACCGCGAAGGCCATCGCCGACGAGGCCGGGGTGGACGACTTCCTGGCCGAGGCCACACCGGAGGACAAGCTCGCGCTGATCAAGCGGGAGCAGGAGGGCGGCCGGCTGGTCGCGATGACCGGTGACGGCACCAACGACGCGCCGGCGCTCGCCCAGGCCGACGTCGGGGTGGCGATGAACACCGGTACGTCGGCCGCCAAGGAGGCCGGCAACATGGTCGACCTCGACTCCGACCCGACCAAACTGATCGAGATCGTGGAGATCGGCAAGCAGCTGCTGATCACCCGTGGCGCGCTGACCACGTTCAGCATCGCCAACGACATCGCGAAGTACTTCGCGATCATCCCGGCCATGTTCGCCGGCCTCTACCCGAGCCTGGACGCGCTGAACATCATGCGGCTGTCCAGCCCGGAGTCGGCGATCCTGTCCGCGGTCATCTTCAACGCCCTGGTGATCATCGCGCTGATCCCGCTCGCCCTGCGGGGCGTGCGGTACCGGCCGGCCGCCGCGTCGAAGCTGCTCAGCCGCAACCTGCTGGCCTACGGGCTGGGCGGCATCATCGTGCCGTTCATCGGGATCAAACTCATCGACCTGCTCATCCAGTTCATCCCGGGGATTTCGTGATGCGCCTACCGACCTGGATCGCCCAACACCTCGCCGCCCTGCGCGCCGTACTCGTCTTCACGGTGCTGCTCGGCCTGGTCTACCCGCTGGCCCTGGTGGCGCTCGGCCAGCTGCCCGGCCTCAACCACAAGGCCGACGGCTCGCTGATCGTGTCCGGCGGCACGACCGTCGGCAGCGCGCTGGTCGGCCAGTCCTTCACCGACGCGGACGGCAACCCGATCGCCCGCTACTTCCAGTCCCGTCCTTCCGCCGCTGGCGACGGCTACGACCCGACGTCCACCTCGGCCAGCAACCTGGGCCCGGAGAGCGTGGTCGACACCATCGCCACCGACCCGGAGGAGTCCAGCGAGAGCCTGCTCACCCAGGTGTGCGGGCGCAGCAAGTCCGTCGGCGAGATCGACGGCGTCGACGGCAGGCGCCCCTACTGCACGGACGACGGGGTGGGCGCCGTGCTCGCCGTCTTCCGCGCCGACGGTCTGACCGGCCCGGTCACCCGGGTGGTGAGCGTCAACCAGGCCGCCCCGGCCACTCCGTTCGTCACCGAGTACGAGGGTGTCGCGGTGGAGCCGGCCCAGCCCGGCGAGGACTACGTGGCCGCCGGCGGGGTGGTCACCCCGATCCGCGGCGACGCGCCCGCCGAGCCGGCAGTGCCCGCCGACGCGGTCACCGCCAGCGGCAGCGGTCTCGACCCGCAGATCAGCCCGGCGTACGCCGAGTTGCAGGTGAACCGGGTCGCGCGCGAGCGCGGCGCGGACCCGGCGGCGGTCCGCAAGCTGGTCAAGGAGCACACCGACGGGCGCGGGCTCGGCTTCATGGGCGCGCCGGGGGTCAACGTGCTGGAGCTCAACCTCGCCCTCGACAAGCAGTTCCCCGCACGCTGAGCACGCCCCGCAGGCGGGGCCGTGTCCACCGGGCGCGGCCCCGCCCGCCGATCTGACCAGGGAGGATGGTCCCCGTGCCACGCGGAGAACTGCGCATCTATCTCGGGGCCGCCCCCGGCGTCGGTAAGACGTACGCCATGTTGGAGGAGGCCCAGCGGCGGGCCGCGCGCGGCACCGACGTGGTGATCGGCTTCGTGGAGACCCACGGCCGCGAGCACACCGCTGCGATGCTCGCCGACCTGGAGCAGGTGCCCCGCCGCACGATGGAGTACCGGGGCGTCGAGTTCACCGAGATGGACCTCGACGCCGTGCTGGCCCGCCGCCCGGAGATCGCGGTGGTCGACGAGTTGGCGCACACCAACGTGCCCGGTTCCCGGCACGACAAGCGCTGGCAGGACGTCCAGGAGCTGCTCGACGCGGGGATCGACGTGCTGTCCACGGTCAACGTGCAGCACCTCGAGTCGGTCAACGACGTCGTCGCGCAGATCACCGGCACCACCCAGCGGGAGACCCTGCCCGACGAGATCGTCCGCGCCGCCGAACAGGTCGAGCTGGTCGACATGACCCCCGAGGCGCTGCGCCGGCGGATGGCGCACGGCAACATCTACCGACCCGACAAGATCGACGCCGCGTTGGGCAACTACTTCCGGGTCGGCAACCTCACCGCGCTGCGTGAGCTGGCACTGCTCTGGCTGGCCGACAAGGTCGACGAGCAGCTCGACCGGTACCGCAGCCAGCAGGGCATCGCGGCCACCTGGGAGGCCCGGGAACGGGTCGTGGTGGCACTGACCGGTGGCCCGGAGGGTGAGACGCTGATCCGGCGTGCGGCCCGGGTCGCGGCCCGCAGCAAGGGCGCCGACCTGCTCGCCGTGCACGTGGCCCGCAGCGACGGCCTGGCCGGCGCCGACCCGGCCCAACTGGCCCGCCAGCGGGTGCTGGTGGAGAGTCTGGGCGGCACCTACCACCAGGTGCTCGGCACCGACGTGCCGGCCGCGCTGCTGGACTTCGCCCAGGGCGTGAACGCCACCCAGCTCGTGCTCGGCGCCAGCCGGCGGGGTCGCCTCGCGCAGATCTTCGCCCGGGGCGTCGGGGTGACCACCACAGCGCTGTCCGGGTCGATCGACGTGCACCTGGTCACCCACAAGCAGGCCGGCAAGGGCCGTCGAGCCATGGCCGTGCCGGCGGCGCTGTCCCGGCGTCGACGGCTGCTCGGCTTCGGTCTGGCCGCGCTGGGGATGCCGCTGCTCACCCTGCTGCTGAGGACACTGCCCGACCTGACGCTGACCAACGACATCCTGCTGTTCCTCGCCGGGGTCGTCGGCGTCGCGCTGGTCGGTGGGGTGTGGCCGGCGCTGGTCGCCGCGCTCGGCGGCTCGCTGCTGCTCAACTGGTTCTTCACCCCGCCGTACCGCACGTTGACCATCGCCGAGGCCGACAACCTGCTCGCCCTGGCCGTCTTCGTCGCCGTGGCGCTGGCGGTGAGCTGGGTCGTCGACGTGGCCGCCCGGCGCACCCGGGAGGCCGCCCGCGCCGCCGCCGACGCGCAGACCCTCGCCGCCCTCGCCGGTGGCGTGCTGCGCGGCGAACGCCCGCTTCCCGCACTGCTGGAACAGCTCCGGGAGACCTTCGGGCTGCGCGCCGTGAGCGTCCTGGAGTTGGCCGAGGACGCCAGCGGGCGCCCCGAACGGGCCCGCGAGGAACACGCCTGGTGTGTCGTGGCCAGCGTCGGCGAGAGCCCGCCCTGCACGCCCGAGGGCGGTGAGACGACCGTACCGGTCGACGACCGGATCACCGTCGTGCTCTGTGGTCGACGGTTGGAGGCCGCCGACCGGCGCATCGTCGAGGCGTTCGCCGCCCAGGCCGCCGTCGCGCTGCGCCAGGAGCGGCTCGCCGAGGAGGCCGCCACCGCCCGGCCGCTGGCCGCCGCGGATCGGATGCGCACCGCGCTGCTCGCCGCGGTCAGCCACGACCTGCGTACGCCACTGGCGTCGGCGAAGGCGGCGGTGACCAGCCTGCGCAGCCACGACATCGAGTTCGACGAGTCCGACCGTGCGGAGCTGCTGGAGACCGCCGAGGAGTCGCTGGACCGGCTCGCCCGGCTGGTCGGCAACCTGCTGGACATGAGCCGGCTCCAGGCCGGGGTCCTCGGCATCACGGCCACCGCGATCGGCCTGGAGGACGCCGTACCCCTGGCGCTTGACGAACTTGGCCCGGCGGCCGCGACGGTCGGCACGGACATCCCGGCCGACCTGCCGGCCGCCACCGCCGACCCGGGCCTGCTGGAACGGGTGCTGGTCAACATCGTCGCCAACGCGCTGCGCTACAGCCCGCCGGACCAGCCGCCCACGATCACCGCCAGCGCGCACGCCGGCCAGGTGGAGCTGCGGGTGATCGATCGGGGGCCGGGCATCCCGGAGGAGCAGTGGGAGCACGTCTTCCTGCCGTTCCAACGCCTCGGCGACCGGGACAACCAGACCGGCGTCGGTCTCGGGCTCGCCCTGTCCCGGGGGTTGGCCGAGGCGATGGGTGGCAGCATCACCCCGGAGACCACGCCCGGCGGTGGGCTCACCATGGTGCTGCGGTTGCCCGCCGCGCCGACCAGCTCGGAGGGGTCGCAGGAATGACGCGCATCCTGGTCGTCGACGACGAACCGCAGATCCTGCGCGCCCTGCGGATCAACCTGCGGGCCCGCCGGTACGACGTGGACGTCGCCGCGACCGGCGCCGCCGCGTTGAAGGCCGCCGCCAACCACCCGCCCGACCTGGTGGTGCTGGACCTCGGTCTGCCCGACATCGACGGGGTGGAGGTGATCCGCGGCCTGCGCGGATGGACCGCCGTGCCGATCATCGTGCTCTCCGGTCGGGCCGGCAGCGAGGACAAGGTCGCGGCGCTCGACGCGGGCGCCGACGACTACGTCACGAAGCCGTTCGGGGTGGAGGAGCTGCTGGCCCGCATCCGTGCCGTCACCCGTCGTCTCGGTGGGCCCAGCGAGGCGGTGCCGGCGTTGCGGATCGGCCAGCACACCGTCGACCTGGCCGACCACAGCGTGCGGCGTGACGACGGCACCGAGGTCAAGTTGACCCCGATCCAGTGGAGCGTGCTGGAGAAGCTGCTGCGGCACCCCGGCAAGCTGGTCAGCCAGCGTCAGCTCCTCCAGGACGTGTGGGGGCCGGAATACCAGAACGAGACCAACTACCTGCGGCAGTACCTGGCCCAGCTGCGGCGCAAGCTGGAGGACGACCCGGCCCGGCCCCGCCACCTCATCACCGAGCCGGGAATGGGCTACCGCTACCGCCCTTGAGCCCGTTGACACCCGCCTGTGGACATTGAAGAGGCGCAGTCGACCAGCGGCAGTCCGGCGGCCAGTGGGTGCCGCTGGGCACCTACCCGTTCACGGCGGGCACCGACGGCAGCGTGCTGATCCGCACCGAGGAGACCAACGGCCACGTGGTCGCCGACGCGGTGCGCTTCGTCCGCGCCTGACTGATCGGACGGGCGACGGTCTTCGGATCCAGCGGCGGCGCCACCAGCAGCGGGTCGACCTGGATCACGTCGATGCCGAGCGGGCGCAGCATGCCGCGCAGCGCGGACTCGCACAGCTCCTCCCACTGCTGGTCGGCGCCCATGGCGGTGGCCAGCAGCTCGGGGCGGGTGAAGGCGATGCCCACCCGTTGCCCCTGTGGCGTACGGCCGGTCCGCACCGTCCGCACCAGCCGTCCCGGCAGATCGCGCACCGGAACGGCGTAAATTGTCGGGGCCTCGTCCATGGTCGGGTTGGTCCTTTCCGAACGAAAGCGGTCGTCGGCGGGGCGGCTCATGCGGCGGACACCGCCCACGCCGGGGCGTCCTTCCCGGTACGCGGGTCGGCCGGCGTGGTCAGGTCGAGCGCGCGGAGGATGTAGTTGGCCACGGCGACCTCCACCCCGGCGCGGCGGCGCAGGTCGGCCACCGCGCGGTGCAGCACAGTCATGCTGTCGGCGGAGAGCCGCACCACGGCGTCGACGTCGGCGGCGATCCACCACGCGTCGACGGCGCAGGGCTCGTGCCGTAGGTACTCCACCAGGTGGCTGCCGGGCGCGGACGGGCCGAGGCGAACGCTGACCAGCGCCTCGTGTCGCCGTACCGGCTCTTCCGTGCTGGTCGGGGGCTCGCCGGGGCCGGTGTCGATGCCGGGTGGTGGTCCACCGCGTTCCCAGCGTGTCATCCGCCAAGGACTCATGGACCCATCGTCACCACCGGACGGCGGCGGAGCGCCCGTCGATACGCGCTTTCGACGGGTCACCGCCAATTCTTGACGCCGCGTTCACGCGGCTGCCAGGCCGGGGCACCGACACGGGGAGTAACGTCCGGACGGACCAAGATCGGCGTACGAGGAGGCTCCTGTGCAGACGACGGTGGACATCCCGACCAGTGACGGAGTGGCGGACGCGTCCCTCATCCGGCCCGACGCGGACGGCCCGTTCCCGGCGGTCATGCTCTTCATGGATGCCTTCGGGCCGCGCCCGCGCCTGGTGGAGATGGCGGAGCGGATCGCCGAGCGCGGCTACCTGGTGCTGACGCCCCACCTGTTCTACCGGGGCGGCCGGGCACCGCTGTTCGACCTGTCCCGGCTCGGTGAGGCCGACCAGCGCGGCGCGCTCTTCGCGAAGATCGCACCGCTGGCCCAGGCGCTGACCCCCGAGGTGATCAGCCGGGACACCGCCGCGTACCTCGACTTCCTGGCCGCCCGCGACGACGTCCGGCCGGGCCCGGTCGCGATCACCGGCTACTGCCTGGGCGGCACCAACGCGCTGCGGGCCATCGAGGCGCACCCCGACCGCATCGCGGCCGTCGCCAGCTTCCACGGCGGGCACCTCGTCACCGAGGCGCCGGACAGCCCCCACCGGGGAGTCGGCTCGATCACCGGCGAGGTGTACTTCGGGCACGCCGACGCCGACCAGTCGGCGACGCCCGAGCAGATCGCCACGCTGGAGCAGGCGCTCGACGCCGCCGGCGTACGCCACCGCTCCGAGGTGTACGAGGGCGCCCACCACGGCTTCACCATGGCCGACACCCCGATGTACGACGAGAAGGCCACCGAGCGTCACTGGGCCGCCCTGTTCGACCTCCTGGACCGCACCCTGCCCGCGAGCTGACGAGCGCGCCGGCCCGGTCAGCGGCGCAGCAGCACCGGGCCGGCGTCGATGCGGGTGCGGAACAGCGCGTACGGCTTGCGCCGGAGGTCCTGGCCCCGCTGGTACTGCGCCTGCCGGTGCAGTTGGTTGGCGGTGACGTAGAGGTACCCGTCGGTGGCCACCGACATGGTGTCCGGCCAGAGCAGCCGCGGATCGTGGACCAGGGTCTCGTATTCGCCGTCGGGCGTTCGACGCAGCACCGCGTTGTGCTCGTACGAGGTCAGGTAGAGCCGCCCCGCGTCGTCGCTCTCCAACCCGTCCGAGGCGGTGCCCCGGTCGCCCTCGTCGACGACTGTCGCCGCGACCGCCTCCTGGGTGACGCCCGGGTCAGCCAGCGCCTCGGTGGACACGCTGTGCAGGCGCCGGGATGCCAACGGGCAGTAGTAGAGCCGGGTGCCGTCGGCGGAGATGGCGATGCCGTCGGAGCCCATGCTCACCGGCTTCGGTGGGCCGTCCGCCGGGCGTTCGAGGAACGGCCGGCCCTCGACCACCGGGCGGAACGACGTCAGCGGCTCCGCCTTGGTGGACGGGTGGTCGTGCAGCCGTCGCCAGGAGGCTCCACTGGCCAGGTCCACCACGATGATCCCGTTCGGTCCGGAGGCCGCCGAGTCGGTGATGTACGCGACCCCCGCCTCGCCCCGCCGCAGGTCGAAGCGGACGTCGTTGAGGTACGTCGTCGGCAGCGCCACGTCCGCCGGAAAGGTGATCACCTGCGCCACCGTGTCGGTGTCCAGGTCGACCCGGACCAGCTTCGGGCCGCCCGGCTTCGTGGGCTGGAACATCGGGCTGCCGGTGTCCAGCACCCAGAGCCGGTCGGCCGGGTCGACCACGATGCTCTGCACCGACACGAACGCGCCCGCGTCGTCGTCGCCGGACGGGTCGTTCCACTGCTGGTCGGGGTAGGGCACCTCCTGGCCGTCGCGCAGCTCGACGACGGTGGCCGGCACCTCGTCGCCCCACTTCGGGAAGTTGACGAAGATCCGGCCCTGGTGCGAGACGCTCACCCCGGTCGGCATGGGGCCGGTGAAGGTGTGCACCAGCTCCAACTCGCCGACCGGTTCGTCGCCGACCGGCCCGTTCATGACTCCCGCCCCACGGTGCTCATCGTCCCGCCCCCTGTCAGTCGGCCCGCTGTCCCGCTTCGGCGGGACTATTCCCGCCCCGGCGTCCGATATGCCTGCGGTCAGCTATGCCCGCGGTCAGCTCGGTGGCGCGGTGGCTCCCGCGGCGGGCAGGCCGGGGACCTCGACGTCCACCGCGAGCAGCGCACCGTCCGCCGGGCCGGCGGTGTCCAGCCCCACGCGGGCGGTGCCGACGAAGAGTCGGCGCAGCTCGGGGCCGCCCAGGCAGATGCCGGCCGGCTGCTTCGCCGGTAGCCGGATCTCCCGGTCGAGGGTGCCGTCGGGACGGTAGCGGCGTACCGCCGAGCCTCCCCACAGCGCGATCCAGAGATGGCCGGCCGCGTCCACCGTCATGCCGTCCGGGCCGCCGTCGGCGGAGGAGATCCGCAGGAACGGCTCCCGTGCGCTCAGCTCCCCGGTCGCGGGGTCGACGGTGAACCGGTCGATCTCGCCGCGTGGCGTGTCGGCCAGGTACATGGTGGTGCCGGCGGCGTCGAACGCCGGCCCGTTCGGGATGGTCAGTCCGGTCACCGCGGGCACCGGTGCCGCGCCCGGGGTGAGCCGGTACAGCGTGCCCTCGCCGGGCACCGCCGCGTACGTCATGCTGCCGGCCCAGAAGCGGCCGTGCGGGTCGGCGACCGCGTCGTTCATCCGGGTCGGCTCGGCTGCGTCACCCACCAGGTCGGCGACCGGTCGGGGCTCGTCGGCGGTGAGCAGGGTGATGCCGGTCCCGGCGGCCGCCAGCCAGTCACCTGGGCGGCCGGCCACCGGGGCGACCGCGCCGAGCGGGACGTCGAGGCGGCGCAGCTCCCGCAGCGGGGTCGGGGCGTCGCCGTCGGTCTCCAGCAGTCGCCCGGCCAGCAGGTCGACCAGGACCAGCCGGTCGTCGACCCAGCGCAGCCCTTCGCCCAGCTCCAACCGGTCGGTGCTCCAGATGGTCGGCTCGGTCAGCTCCATGGTGCTCCTCCAAAGGGTCGTCAGCGGACGGTACCGCCGGGGCCATGGTCGAGCAGCGCCAGCTCGGCCCGGTCGGGCAGGCCCTCCCAGTCGCCCCGGGTGGCCACCGCGAACGCCCCGGTGGTGACCGCCCGGTCCAGCCGGGCCGGGACGTCGGCTCCGTCGAGCCATCCGGAGAGCAGCCCGGCCACGAAGGCGTCGCCCGCGCCGACGGTATCCACCACCGGAACCGTCCGGGCTGGACGGTGCACGACACCGGTCGCGCTGTGGCTGGTCGCTCCGCCGGCGCCGTGCTTGACCACGACCTCGGTCACGCCAGCCGAGAGCAGCGCCGGGACGGGGTCGGAGGCGCCGGTCAGCACGGCCAGCTCGTCGTCGGAGGCGACCACCAGATCGATCGAGGGCAGCAACGGTCGTAGCGCGTCGGCCGCCTCGGCGACCGACCAGAGCCGCTGCCGGTGGTTGACGTCCAGGCAGACGGTGGTGCCGGCCGCGCGGGCGCGCCGGACGGCCTCCACCACCGCCTGGTACGGCTCGACGCCGAGCGCGCAGGTGATGCCGGTGACGTGCAGCAGCCGGGGCGGCGGCCCGGGCGCGTCGAAGGCCGGGGTCACGTCGACCGGGCGCAGCCGGGAGCCGGCGGAGCCCGCGCGGTGGTAGGTGACCCGGTTGATGTCGGCGACCCGGTTCTCGAAGAGGATCAGGCCGGTCGGAGCGGTCGGGTCGACCCGGGACCAGCGCAGGTCGACACCCTCGGCGCGCAGCGTGCGGCGGATCAGCTCGCCGGGCTCGTCGGTGCCGGTGACCCCGATCCAGGCGGCGTGGTGGCCGAGCCGAGCCAACCCGATCGCCACCGTCGACTCGGACCCGGCGACGGAGATCCCGGCGGTGCCGCCCAACCGCAGCGGCCCGGTGGTGCGGAAGGCCGCCATCGTCTCGCCGAGCGTGAGCAGGTCGGTCATCGCCGAACCGCCGCGAGGAAGGCCGCGGCGCGCTCGCGCAGCGCCGCCGGGTCGCCACCGCGAACCGCGTCACCGAGCAGCGGGGAGCCGACGCCGACCGCGACCGCGCCCCGGTCCAGGTACTGTCGCGCGCCGCCCGCGTCGACCCCACCGACCGGTACGAACGCGGTGCCGGGGAACGGGTCACGCAGCGCGCCGAGGTAGTCGGGTCCACCGAGGGAGGCCGGGAAGAGCTTGATCGCGGTGGCCCCGCCGCTGCTGGCCTGCACCACCTCGGTGGGGGTGAGCGCACCGGCGAGCACCGGCAACCCGAGCCGGCCACCTTCAGCGAGGCTGGCGGCGATCGCCGGGGTGACCAGGAAGGCGGCACCCGCGTCGGCCGCCGCGCGGGCGTCCTCGGCGCTGAGCACTGTGCCCGCGCCCAGGGCGTAGTCAGGCCCGAGGGCGGCCCGGGCACGTCGGATGACGTCGAGCGCGTCGGCGCTGGTGAGCGAGACCTCGACCAGTGCGACGCCGCTCTCGGCCAGGGTGAGCACGGCGGTCAGCGCCGCCGCCGGGTCGGGGCCGCGCACGATGGCCAGCAGCCGATGGGTACGCAACTCGTCGAGCAGGTTCATCGCGGATGTCCTCAGGGGGTGCGGTGGGCGGAGATGGTGAGTCGCCAGGCGACCTCACCGGCGGCGGGTACGACAGCCGCGTCGGCCGGGCCGGCGTCGGCCAGGTCGAAGGCGGCGCCCAGCATCGGCTCGACACCGAGGCTGCGGTACGGGGCGATGGCCGGCCAGCCGCCCAGGTTGCGCCAGAGGGCGGTGCTGCGGGGCTGGCCGTCGCACTCCAGCTCCAGGGTCAGCCGGTCGGCGTCGTCGATCACCTGGACGCGGGGGCAGTCGAGCAGCACCGCGCCGACAGCGGTGCCGTCGTCGGCTCCAAGGGTGTCCAGTGTCAGGCCGGCCGGGGACGGCCACGGCCCGTTGAGCCACGGGGCGCCGGCCGGCCAGGTGCCCGGTGGCAGCAACGCGGCGGCCTCCGGATGCAGCCGGGTCGGTGTGCCGGCGGGCGCGTCGAGGCGGGCCGCGGGGGAGAGGCCGAGCAGGGCGTGCGCGGCCCAGACGAACCGGTACCCCGGATCGGCGGCCAGCCGGTAATCGGCCACCACCACACCGCTGTCGTCGCTGATCCGGCGGGTCAGGGTGAACGTCGGCCGCTGGATCACCAGTGTGTCGGGGCCAGCGCTGCGCCAGGGCCGCGACCACACCTCGCCGTGGTCGGGTCGGCCGCGCACGGTGGGCAGGCACTCCTCCAAGCCGCCCGCGTCGACGAACGCGTCGTCGGGGCGTACCTCGTGGCGGCCGGGCTCCGGGCCGCGCCAGAGCCATTCCCGACCGCCGCCGTGCAGGCTGGTCCACCGGCCGCCGTGCGCGGCGTCGTACGCCACCCGCAGCGGCACCGGCGTCGCGCCGGTCACCATTCCGCGAACGACCCGTCGGCGTGCTGCCAGACCGGGTTACGCCAGGTGTGCGGGGTCTGCGCGGCCTTGCGGACCGCCGCCTCGTCCACAGTGATGCCCAGGCCGGGTCGGCCGAAGCGGGCGATGTGTCCGTCCACGAACCGGAACGGCTCCGGGTCGATCAAATAGTCCAGCAACTCCGAACCGGCGTTGTAGTGGATGCCGATGCTCTGCTCCTGGATCAGGAAGTTCGGCGTCGCGAAGGCCACCTGGAGGCTCGCTGCCAGGGAGATCGGGCCGAGCGGGCAGTGCGGGGCGAGCAACGCGCCGTACGTCTCGGCCAGCGCGGCGATCCGGCGGACCTCGGAGATCCCACCCGCGTGCGACAGGTCCGGCTGGACCACGGCGACTCCGGCCTGCAACGGGCCGAGGAACTCGGAGCGGCCGTAGAGCCGCTCACCGGTGGCCACCGGGATCGGTGTGCTGGCGACGATGTCGCGCAGGTGGTGGGCCTGGTCGGGCAGGACCGGCTCCTCCACGAAGAACGGGCGCAGGGAGACCAGCTCGGGCAGGATCCGGCGTACGGCGGCCATCCCGGCCCGGCCGTGGAAGTCCAGCGCGATGTCCCGGTCGGGGCCGAGCACCTCGCGGGCTGCGGCGACCCGGCCGACGATCGCGTCCACCTCGGCGGAGGTGGGGATGGGGGAGAGCCGCCCGCAGGCGTTCATCTTGACGCCGGTGAGACCGGCGGTGACCTGCGCGGCGGCGGCGTCGGCCACCTCGTCCGGCTCGTCGCCGCCGATCCACGAGTAGACCCGCACCCGGTCGCGCACGGGTCCGCCGAGCAGTGCGTGCACCGGCGCGCCGTACGCCTGCCCGGCGATGTCCCAGAGTGCCTGGTCGAGGCCGGCGACCGCGCTGGAGAGGATCGGGCCGCCCCGGTAGAAGCCGCCCTTGGTGAGCACCTGCCAGTGCTGCTCGATGCGCAGTGGATCGGCGCCGATCAGGTATTCGGCGAGCAGCTCGACGGCGCTGCGCACCACTTCGGCGCGCCCCTCCACCACCGGTTCGCCCCACCCGACCAACCCGTCGTCGGTCTCCACCCGGCAGAACAGCCACCGTGGCGCGACCAGGAAGGTCTCGATCCGCTCGATCTTCACTGACTGCCCCTTCGTCCCCGTGCCTTCTCGACGTCGCGGACGGCCTTGTCCAGCAACTCACGCATGGCGGTCTCGGCCGCCGTCTCGTCCCGTTCGCGCAGCCCGTCGACCACCGCACGGTGGCTGGGCACCGGGTCGTCGTGGGCGTCACCGCCGTGCACCAGCCGGTCCCGTTCGGCGAGCCCCGTCTCCATCACCACCTCCATCCGCTCCAACAGCTCGTTGTGGGTGGCGGCGAGCAGCGCGCGGTGGAAGGCGAGGTCGGCGGCGATGGCGGCGGCGGGATCACCGATGGCGTCGGTCATCTCGGCGAGTGCCTGATCGAGGGCGGCCAGGTCGTCCTCGGTCGCACGGGTGGCGGCCAGTCGCGCGGCGGCGGGCTCGATGATGGCGCGTACCTCGTGCAGCTTTTCGAGCAGGCGCTCGTCGGGGCCCTCGGCGAACTGCCAGCGGATCACGTCACCGTCGAGCAGGTTCCAGTCCGCGCGGGGTCGCACGAAGGTGCCGCGCTTCTGCCGGGCGTCGACGATGCCCTTCGCGGAGAGGACCTTCAGCGCCTCGCGTAGCGCCGTCAGGCTGACGCCGAACTCCTCCTGCAACGCGACGATGTTCAGGGTCGCGCCGACGGCGATCTCGCCGGTGAGGATGCGACGGGCGATCGCTTCGACGGTCTGCCCGTGGACGCCGCGGCGTGCGTACTGTGCCAATGCTCCTGGCCTTTTCGCTGGTCGGTATCGATCTCTCAGGCCGAGGCTTTCACCGCTGTCCAGCCACCGTCCACCACGAGGCTCGCGCCGGTGATGTAGGCGGCGTCCGGTGAGGCGAGGAAGGCGACTGTCGAGGCCACCTCGTCAGGCGTGCCGAAGCGCTTCGCCACGGTTTCGGCGACGCTACGCTGCCGGTCCTCTTCGGACACGTCGGCCCATGCGCCGGTGAGGATGGGCCCGGGCAGCACGGTGTTGACCCGCACCTGTGGGCCGTACTCCACGGCGAGTTGGCGGCCGAGCGCGACCAGGCCGCCCTTGGCCGCGGCGTACGCGGGTCGGCCGGGCAGCCCGACCAGCGCGTGCACCGAGGAGATCAGCACCACCGCGCCCGAGCGGGCCCGCAGGTCGTCCAGGCAGGCGCGGACGCCGAGGAACGAGCCGGTGAGGCTGACGCCGAGCTGGTCGTCCCAGGACTGCCGGCTCGTCTCGTGGGCCGGAGCGACCCGCACGGCGTACGCGGTGCTGACCAGGATGTCGATCGGGCCGAGGCTCGCTCGTGCCGCCGACACCGCAGCCGCCCAGTCGCTCTCCTCGCTGACACTGCCCATTACGGACAGTGCTCGGTGACCGGCGGCGGTCAGTTCGTCGGCCAGCGGGGTCGGATCCTGGACGTCGAGCAGCGCGAGGGCCGCACCTTCGGCGGCGAGCCGCCGGGCGATGGCCGCGCCGATCCCGCCCACAGCGCCGGTGACCAGCGCGTTCTTGCCTTCTAGCCGACGCATAGGCTGATCCACCTGACCCTCGCCCTGATCTCATCTAATCATTAATTACGAAGATATCTTGACAGCCGGCGACGGCCGATGCAACCTTCTCGTCACAGCATTCACATGGACGACACACTGCGCAGTGACGCTGCGTGTCGTAGAGGAAGGGATACCTCCGTGAGCGACTTCGACCCCGGTCGCCGGCGATTCCTTGGTCACCTTGGGCTCGCCGGCATGGGCGCGCTCGGCGCCAGCTCGTTCCTCAGCGCGTGCGCCAGCTCCGCCAGCGGGCCGACGACGAGCAACGGCTCGGGCGCGGTCACCATCCAGTCCAACCTCTCCTCGCCGCAGGCCAAGGCCGCGATGGAGAAGCTGATCGAGAATTTCAACGCGCAGGGCAAGGGCACGGCGAGCCTCAACACGATCGCCTCGGAGACCTTCCGGACCCAGCTGCCGACGTACCTGACCTCGGCGAACCCGCCGGACCTCTACACCTGGTACGCGGGCTCGGTCGCCAACGACTACGCCAGCAAGAACCTGCTGCTGGACGTCTCCGACGTCTGGAAGTCGCTGGGCGACTACCCCCAGTCGCTGCGCACCCTCTCCACCGATGCCAGCGGCAAGCAGATCTTCGTGCCGATGAACAACTACTGGTGGGGCTTCTTCTACCGCAAGTCCAACTTCGCCAAGTGGGGCGTGCAGGAGCCGAAGACCTGGACCGACTTCCTGGCGCTGTGCGAGACGCTGAAGAGCAAGGGCATCCCGCCGATCGGCATCGGCCTCGGCGACACCCCGTGGGTGGCCTCGGCCTGGTTCGACTACCTCAACATCCGGATCAACGGCGCGCCGTTCCACCGCGAGCTGCTCGCCGGCAAGCAGCGCTTCGACGACCCCAAGGTCAAGGCGGTCTTCACCCGCTGGCGCGAGGCCCTGCCCTACTTCGACCCCAAGGGCAAGGCGTACCCGTTCCAGGAGGCGACCACCGCGCTGCTGGCCGGCAAGACCGGCATGTTCCTGATCGGGACGTTCTTCGCCGACGCGGCACCGAAGGACGCCCTCGGTGACCTGGACTTCTTCCGGTTCCCGATCATCGACCCGGCGGTGCCGTTGGCGGAGGAGGCCCCGACGGACGGCTTCTTCGCCAGCGCGAAGACCGCCAACCCGACCGGCACCAGGGCCCTGCTCAGCTACCTCTCCGGGGTCGAGGCCCAGGAGGCGTACGTCAAGGCCAGCTCCGGCATCGTCCTGCCGGCCAACCCCGGGGCGAAGGCGTCCGACTCGCCACTGGTGGTCAAGGGCAAGGCGATGCTCGACGAGGCCAAGGAGTTGACCCAGTTCTTCAACCGGGACTCCAGTGACGCACTCCAGCCGACCGCGGACACCGCACTGACCAAGTTCATCGACAAGCCGGACCAGATCGACGCGATCCTGCGGGAGTGGCAGGCCGGCGCCGAGAAGGTCTTCAAGGGCTGACGTGACAGCAACGATCTCCACGACTTCGGTCACCCCCACTCGGCGGCGGCGACGGTCGGCTCGACTGTCGCCGCTGCTGGTGGCGTTCGTCCTCGTGCCGTTCGCGGTCGAGAGCATCTGGGTCTTCTGGCCGGCGCTCCAGGGCTTCTGGTTCTCCCTCACCCGCTGGGACGGCATGTCGTCGCCGACCTTCGTCGGCACGGACAACTACGTCGAGCTGGCCGGTGACGCCACCTTCCGAGGTGCCCTGGTCAACACGGTGATCTGGCTGGTGCTCTTCGGCGGCCTCTCCGTGCTGGGTGGCTTCGGCATGGCGCTGGTCCTGCAGAAGGAGCGGCGCTGGGTCGGCTTCTACCGGGCCGCGCTCTTCACCCCGGTGGTGTTCTCACTGGTGGTGACCGCGCTGGTCTGGCGGGTCTTCTACCAGCCGGACGGCATCGCCGACACGCTGCTGCGGGCCGTCGGGCTGGAGCACCTGATCCGGCCCTGGCTCGCCGACCCGCAGACCGCCCTGTACGCGGTGATCCTGCCCGCCCTGTGGCGGCAGATCGGCTACGTGATGGTGCTGTTCCTGGCCGGGCTGAAGGCGATCGACCCGGCGCTGCACGAGGCCGCCCGGATGGACGGCGCCAACGCCTGGCAGCGGTTGCGGCACGTCACGATCCCCCAGCTCAAGGGGGTCAACGCCGTCGTGCTGTCGGTCATCGTCATCGACTCGCTGCGCTCGTTCGACATCGTCTGGTCGCTGACCAAGGGTGGGCCGTACCACTCGTCGGAGCTGCTCAGCACCTACATGTACTCGACCGCGTTCCAGAGCCTGCGGCTGGGCTACGCCTCCGCGATCGCCGTCGTGATCTTCGTGCTCGCGCTGGCCGTCATCCTCGGCTACCTGGTCCGCGCGTTCCGGGAGGAAGCGTGATGAACAAGCTCCGTACCGGGGCCTTCCACACCGGCATGATCCTGCTCTCGCTGCTCTGGCTGGGCCCGGTGCTCTGGGTCGTGGTGATGTCCACCCGGTCGTTCGACGACATCGCCGCGCACGGTGTGGGCAGCCTGCCCCGGTCGTTCACGCTGGACACCTACCGGCAGGCGTGGACCGACGGCGGCGAGCTGCGCGCCCTGATCAACAGCATGCTGGTCGCCGTCCCGTCGGTGGCGCTGAGCCTGGGGCTGGCCGCGATGGCCGCGTTCGCGCTGAGCCGCTTCCGGATCCCCGGCCGGCGGACCATCCTGCTGCTGATGCTCGCCGGCAACCTGCTGCCACCGCAGATCCTGCTCATCCCGGTGGCGAAGTTCAGCGAGCTGACCGGCCTGTACGACACGCTCTGGGCGCTGATCGCGGTGCAGGTCGGCTTCGGGCTCGGCTTCTACACCTTCGTCCTGCACGGCTTCATGCGGGACCTGCCGGGCGAGATCCAGGAGGCGGCCACGATCGACGGCGCCGGCACGGCGCAGATCTTCACCAGGGTGATGCTGCCGCTGACCCGGCCGGCGTTGGCCGCTCTCGGGGCGCTCTCCTTCACCTGGATCTTCAATGACCTGCTCTGGGCGATCACCGTGCTGCGCACCGACGACAACATGCCGGTCACCCCGGCGCTGCTGGCCCTCCAGGGGCAGTTCGTCTCGTCCTGGAACGTGATCGCCGCCGGCACTGTCATCGCGGCCGTCCCCACCGTCGCGGTCTTCCTGCGCTTCCAGCGGCACTTCGTCTCCGGCCTGGCGCTCGGAGCGGTCAAGTGACCGCCGCGGCCGGGCAGCGTTGGACGCTGCGCGGCACGCACACCGAGTACACAGTGACCGTGCCGGCGCACGGCCGCTGGCTGGAACTGGTCGCGTGGGGGCCGCACGGCGTCTCCGACGGGCCGTCGCCGGTCGCCTACGACGGCCCGGTGCCGTTCCTCACCGCCGGAGACGCCGCCCCCATCGAGTACGCCACCGACGCCGACCGGCCGTTCACCGGCGCCGACCTGGTGGTGGAGACCGTGACGGGGCAGCGCCGGATCGGCTTCGCGCACACCGGCGTACGGGTCGATGCCGACCAGCGGGAGCTGGCCGTCGACTTCGCCGACGCGGTGACCGGGCTGCGCGCCACGGTGCACTACCGGGTGCCCGCCGGCACGGACGTGGTGCAGCGGTGGGTCGAGCTGACCAACGACGGCTCTGCCCCGCTGCGGGTGGTCCGGGCCGGGTCCGGCGGTTTCTGCGTACCGACTCCGCACGGCGCGCTGCTCAGCCACCAGTGGGGGCAGTGGGCGCAGGAGTTCCAGCTCTCCCACGTCGAGCTGGGCCACGGCACCTTCAGCATCGGCAGCTCCCAGGGCGTACCCGGGCATCTGCACGTGCCCTGGCTGGCCGTGCGGGACACCGCGGACCCGGCCGGCTCGGCGTGGGGGATGGGGTTGTCGTGGACCGGCTCCTGGGAGATCAGCGCGGAGCGGGACACCGGCGGGCTGACCCGGATCCGGGCCGGCCGTCAGCTGGTCGACGGCCCGCTGACGCTGGCCCCCGGCGAGGTGCTGACCCTGCCGGTGGTCACCGGGGCGTACAGCCCGGACGGCCTGGACGGGCTGGCCCGGGTCTGGCACACCCACCAGCGGTTGCTCGCCGCCGACCGGCTCACCCCGCGCCCGGTGCTCTACAACTCGTGGGAGGCCACCTATTTCGCCGTCGAGGCGGAGAGCCAGCTCGCGCTCGCCCGGATCGCCGCCGACCTGGGCGTGGAGACGTTCGTGGTGGACGACGGCTGGTTCGTCGGCCGCGACGACGACACCGCCGGGCTGGGTGACTGGACGCCCGACCCGGCGAAGTTCCCCGCCGGGTTCGACGCGTTCATCGCCGACGTCCGCGCACTCGGGCTGAACTTCGGGCTCTGGGTCGAGCCGGAGTGCGTCAACCCGAGGTCGACCCTCTACGCCGAACACCCGGAATGGGTCTACTCCGTCGACGGTCGGCCGCTCACCCCCGTGCGCAACCAGTACCTGCTCGACCTGGGCCGACCAGAGGTCGCCGAGTTCGTGCACTCCACAGTGGACGGCCTGCTGCGCCGGTACGACATCGACTACCTGAAGTGGGACTTCAACCGACCGCGTACCGAGCCGGGCCGGCCGGGCGGTGTCGCTCCGCTCGACCTGGACGGCGCCCACGTCGCCAACCTGCACCGGATCTACGAGCGGCTGCGCCGGGACCACCCCGGTGTGCTGATCGAGGCCTGTGCCGGCGGCGGTGCGCGGACCGACCTGGCGATGGCCGCCCGCGCCGACGTGTTCTGGCCCAGCGACAACACCGGTCCACTCGACCGGCTGGCCATCCAGTACGGCTTCCTGCACGCCAACGCCCCGCACCTGCTCAGCTCCTGGGTGACCGACGCGCCCGGCCTGTTCGACAGTCGACCGCGAACGCTTGCGTTCCGGTTCGTCCTGGCGATGGCCGGTGTGCTCGGCATCGGCGCGGACATCCGGGCCTGGACTCCCGAGGAACGGGCCGAGGCGACCGGCTGGATCGCCCGGTACAAGCAGATCCGGGACGTCGTCACGCACGGCGAGGTGCACCTGATCGGTGGACCCGACCAGGCCCGCTGCGCGGTGCAGTACACGGCGCCCGACGAGCGCCGGGTGGTCGTCCTGGCCTGGCACACCGGCCGGCTCGACGGCGCCGGCCTGCTGCCGTCGCGCCCGGTGCGGCTGCCACTGCGCGGCCTCGACCCGGGGGCCCGCTACCGACACGGCGACCGCCACTACTCCGGCAGTCACCTCGCCGCGGTCGGCCTGCCCGTGCGGTGGAGCCCGACCCATGACGCCGACCTCATCGTGCTGACCCGCGACTGAGGCCGGAGCACCACCACCCCACCCCCGAGGGACAGGAGTACCTCCATGCGCCTGAACCGACCGCTGACCGCTGCTCTGGCCGTGCTCGGCCTGGGCCTGGCCAGCCCGACGCCGGCACTGGCCGGCCCACCGCACGCCGACCCACCCCAGGTCGGCCACGGGCCCGGCCGTCCCGGCCACGCCCCGGCCGCCACCGGCGCGGAGGACCAGGGCGCCCCGACGTTCTTCAACAGCGGGCTCGCCCCGACGCCCTACCAGGGCTGGAACACCTACTTCGGCCTCGGTGGCGATCCCACCGAGGCCGAAGTCAGGTCCGTCACCGACCACATGGTCCACAGTGGTCTGCGCGACGCCGGCTACACCTACGTCTGGATCGACGGCAACTGGGCCGCGCCCAATCCGCGCAACGAGGCCGGCCAGCTCGTCGCCGACCCCGCCCGCTTCCCCGGCGGAATGGCCGCGCTGGCCGCGTACATCCACAGCAAGGGGATGAAGGCCGGCATCTACACCGACGCCGGCCCGTACCTGCCGGGGCAGTGCGGGCTCGGCAGCAACGGCCACTACCGTGCCGACGTCGCCCAGTTCGCCGGCTGGGGCTTCGACGCGCTCAAGGCCGACTGGCTCTGCGGCCGGGCCGCCGGCCTCGACCCGGAGGCCACCTTCCGTGAGCTGGCCGAGGCGGTACGCCAGTCGCCGCGGCCGATGCTGCTCAACATCTGCAACCCGGTCAGCTCCGACTGGGGTGGCGGCCCGTACACCCCGGAACAGCTCTCCACCTGGAGCTACACGTACGCGCCCACCATCGCCGACTCCTGGCGGACGTACACCGACGTGGGCCTGACCGACCCGAGCCCGCAGTGGGCGTACCCGTGGGTGCTGCGCAACATGGATGTCAACGCGTACCACCCGGCGGCCACCGGGCCGGGGCACTACAACGACCCGGACTACCTGCTGCCGATGCGCCCGCTGCCCGACGGCGGGTACGAGTTGAGCCTGGACGAGTCCAAGACGCAGCTCGGCATGTGGGCCATCATGGCCGCGCCGCTGGTGATCGGCTCCGACCCGCGTGGCCTGCCGGCGGAGATGATCTCGGCGTTGATCAACCCGGAGATCATCGCGGTGGACCAGGACCCGCTGGTCCGACAGGGCGTCAAGGTCGCCGACACCGGCACCGACGCGCAGGTCTGGAGCAAGGTGCTCACCGGCTCCGGCAAGCGGGCCGTCGCGCTGCTCAACCGGCACGACACCGCCCAGCAGATCACGGTGACCTTCGCCGACGTAGCCCTCGGCGGGTCGGTGCGCGTCCGTGACCTGTGGTCCCGCGCTGACGTGGACGCCCAACCCGGCACCGCCGGAGCCCAGCCGTTCACCGGCTCGTACACCGTCGAGGTGCCGGCGCACGGGGTGGCCATGCTCGGTCTGACCGGCACCGACCAGGTCGCCAGCGCCAACCTCGGCGGCACCGCCAGCGCCAGCCCGGCGCTGGTCCGGGTGGACGACACGCACGCCGCCGCCTTCGTCCGCGACGCCTCCGGTGCGCTGGCGATGAACACCCGCTCCGGCGCGACCTGGGGCACCGGCTGGACCTCGCTCGGCGGCCCGGTCGGTGGCCGGATCCTCGGCCAGCCGGCCGCGTACGGCTCCGCCGGTGGGCGACTCGACGTCTTCGTCCGTGGCACCGACAACGCGGCCTGGCAGCGCAGTTACACCAACGGAAAATGGGGCCCGTGGCGCAGCCTCGGCGGTACGTTGACCGACGCGCCCACGGTGGCCTGGACCAGCCCGACCCAGTGGACGCTCGTCGCCCGAGGCGCGGACGGCAAGCTCTGGTCCCGTACCCCGGGCACCGGCTGGACCGGCGTCGGCGCTCCCGAGGACCGACCGTTCTACGGTCGGCCGAGCGCGGTCGTCGACGACGCCGGCGTCCTGCACGTGGCGGTCCGCAGCCGCACCGACGAGGTGTGGTGGAGCAGCCGGACCGGCACCACCTGGTCCGCCTGGACCAACCTGGGCGGCACCACCAGTGGCAGCCCGACGTTGCTCGCCACGTCCGGCCGGGTCTACCTGTTCTCGTTGGCCGCCGACAACCGGCTCTGGCAGCGCAACCTGGCCGACGGCGCCTGGGGTGGCTGGTTCCGGCGCGGTGAATTCGCGACCGACGCGTTCCGGGGTGCGCCCGGGGCCGCCGCCGGTGCCAACGGCAGTGCCTGGCTGGCCGTACGCGGCGTGGACAACCGGGTGCACCAGGTCGTCCTCTGATCCACGGTGGCGGGCCGTCGCTGGGCGGCCCGCCACCCTGCACCATCCCGACCTGCACCATCCCGACCTGCACCATCCCGGCCTGCACCATCCCGGCCTGCTCAGGCGGCGTCGGCTCCCGCATCCTCGTCGGCGCATCCTCGTCGGCGCGTCTCGCCCCGGGTCGCCCTGGCTCGGGCGGGTCGGCGTCAGGCCGGGACGAGCTCCGGCATCGGCGCACCCTGGCCTGGTGGCCTGGTGGCCTGGTGGCCTGGTGGCCTGGTGGCCTGGTGGCCTGGTGGCCTGGTGTCTGAGTGCGGGATGGTCTGGTTGTCCGCGTGCGGGAGCGTGGCCCGCAGCGGTTTGGGCTCGCCCAGCGCCGGCCTGCGCCATTGCACCACCGTGCCGGTGCCGCCGAGGGCGCGGCGTCATCCGGGGCCCCGGCCTTGTCGCGTGGGGCTACCTGGATCCGGCTGCGTGGTGACAGTGCGCTCAGCGCCGGCTGGTCGTGTCTATGTCCGTCGGTGGTAGTGGTTGCGGCGGGGGAGTTGGTCGGGGTCGAGCCAGGCGGGCGGTATGAACTCGGGGTGGTTGTCGTCGCTGAGTCGCACTGTCCAGTCGTTGTGGTGGAGGTGTCGGTGGTGGTGGCCGCAGAGTAGGACGGCGTTGTCGAGGTTGGTGGGGCCGCCGTCGGCCCAGTGGTGGATGTGGTGGGCGTCGCACCAGCGGGGTGGGCGGTCGCAGCCGGGGAAGGCGCAGCCGCCGTCGCGGAGCACGAGGGCGCGGCGCAGCGGGCCGGTGATGAGGCGGCGTTGTCGGCCCACGTCGAGGACCTGACCGGTGCCGCCGAGCACGGCGGGCAGGATCGCGGCGTCGCAGGCGAGTCGGCGCACCGTTTTCGGGGTGAGGTGCAGGCCGGTGTCGAGGGTGCCGGCGCGGAGTTGCCCCGCGAGGGCGTCGAAGCTGGTGGTGACGATGATCTGCGCGGGATCGCCGCCGTGTTCGGGTAGCTCCCCGGTGCGCAGGCTGAGCCGGCAGAGGTCGGCGAGGGCGTCATGACGGCGCTGCCCGGCGCAGCGCTGGTCATCGGGGCCGGACGGGGCGGTCAGCGGGTCGATCGCGGCGCGCAGCAGGCCGGCCGTTTCGCTGTCGAGGATGCCGGTGAGTCGGAGTCGGCCGTCTGCCAGCGCGGAAATCGTGACGTGGCGGTCGCGGGTGGCTCGGCGGGCGTCGGCTTCCAGTGCGGCCTGGGCGGCGGCGTCGGCGATATCGGGGGCGACGTGGTCGAGGATGCGGGTGCCGAGTTTGCGCAGCAGGGTGGGGTCGAACTGGCCGGCCCAGTCGGTGAGCACACCGACGGCCTTGTCGGCGACCTGGGCGCCGGCCGACGTGTGCACGGTGGTGACGGTGTCGGCGATGACCCGGGCCTGGTCGAGGGTGATGCGCCCATCGGCCAACGCTTGTCGTATCCCGGGGTTGCCGGTGTCCAGTGCGGCGGCGAGGTCGACGAGCCGGCGGGCAGCGGGAACGGTGAGGCGCAGTCGCTCACGCAGCCAGACCGCGGTGCTGGACGCGCCCTGCGCCCGGGCGGTGCCTCGACCGTCGATCTCACGAACCAGGGCGAGCGTGACGGCGGCGAGGCGTTGCTCCAGGCGGTGCGCGGCGTCGAGCGCCGCGACCAGCTCATCGTCGGCGAGAGCCCAGGTGGCGTCGTCAACGCAGGCAGCGACCGCGTCGTCTGCCTGCGCCAACTCCTCAACCATGCCAAGACACTAGAACAGGTGTACGACAACTTTCAGTGATCAAGATCGATTGGGTGGCAGCGCACCGCTGGTCCGGTCAGGGCCTCGGGCGGGTGGCCCCTAGGCCGGGCCAGATCGAGCCCGGCTCAGCGGCCTTGGCCATCAAGCCGGTCGGGCCCGTCCGGCCCGATGGGTCGGCCTCGTCGGGTCGTCGGCGCCTCGGCCGTCAGCTGCGCCGGATCAGGCCCGGGCCGGCGGCGATGTCGATGTCGCCGTCCTCTATCTCGTGGCCGGCCGCGCAGCGGAGCACCGCGCGGACCGGCTCACCGCAGTCGTGGTGGGTGGCGACGACGGACGGGCCGGCATCGTCGGCGGCCCAGGTGTCGCCCCAGTTGCGCAGTGCGGTGATCACGGGCAGCAACTCGTGGCCCTTGCGGGTGAGCTGGTATTCGTGGCGGGTGCGCTGACCCGGCTCCCGGTAGGGGATGCGTTCGAGCAGGTTGGCGGCGACCATTTCCTTGAGTCGGGCGGCCATGGCGGGCTCGCCGACGCCGACCCGGCGGACGAAGTCGTCGAAGCGGCGGGTGCCGAGCAGCGCCTCGCGCATGATCAGGACCGTCGACCTGCTGCCGACGATGTCCATCGCCCGGGCTACCGAGCAGTTCTCGCTCGACCAGGAGTCGCGATCTTCTCGGAGGTCCTCCATGCCGTCCAGCGTACCTGACTTGCGTAAAGGCTAGCCAGATGGTTCACTTTACCGTCGCTGGCTTATGCGAACGCAAGTCAGCCCGACAAGCATCGAGGACACCAGTGACAACCAACACCACGGCCCCGACCGCATCCGCACCCGCGCCGGCCACCGCCAGGTCCGTTCGCGGTTCCCGCCCGGTGACCCTGATCGCCATGTGTCTGGGCGCGATGATCACGTTCCTCCAGATCACCGCGACGGTCTCCGCCCTGACGACCATCCAGCGCGATCTTCGGGTGGACCCGACCACCGTGATCTGGATCCCCAGCGCCTACACCCTGGTCGTGGCCAGCGTGGTGCTGTCCGCAGCCACCCTCGGCAACCGCTACGGACGCAGGCGCATGTTCGGCGCCGGCATTCTCGCCATGATCGTTGGCGGTGCCGTGGTGGCCGGTGCCCCCACCGTTGCCTGGGTGATCGTCGGGCAGTTGGTCGCCGGCCTCGGCGGGGCCCTGATCCTGCCCAACAGCCTGGCGATCCTCGGCGCGACCTTCACCGACCCGCACCGCCGTACCGAGGTCATCACCGCGTGGGCAGCAGCCTCCGGCATCGGGCTCGCGATCGGCCCGCTCATCGCCGGCACCCTGCTGAAGCACTACGCGTGGCACAGCGTCTACCTGTCGACGATCGTGCTGGGCGTCGTCACCCTCGTCGTCGCCGCCATCGGCGTGGCCGAGTCCCGGCCGAGCGCAGGCCGACTCGACGTACCCGGCCTGCTGCTCGGCACCGTCGCCATCGCCGCGGCCGTCTACGCCCTGATCCAGGGCGGCAAGGACGGCTACACCAGCCCGGTGGTGACGGTGGGCTGGATCGCCGCGGCTGCCGCGCTTGTCGCGTTCGTCCTGGTCGAGCTGCGTTCCGATGCGCCGATGCTCGACGTACGGCTGTTCCGGTCCGCGTCGTTCAGCGCCGTCATGGTCGTCGCCGCGGTGTCGCTGTTCGGCTTCACCGGCGTGGCGATCCTGCTGGTCCTCTTCCACGAACGTGTCCAGGCACTCAGCCCGCTGGACACCGGCTGGCGGATGCTGGTGCTCTTCGGCGCCTACGTGGTCGTCGCCTTCGGCGCCGGGCGCGCGATCCGTCGTACCGGCTTCAAAGCGCCGCTCACCCTCGGCCTGGTCCTCGGTGCGGTGGCGAGCTTCGGCCTGGCGGCTCAGGGTCCCACCGCGTCGTTCGGTCACCGGTGGCCGCTGTTCGCCTTGTTCGGTGCCGCAGGCGGCCTGGTGGTGGCCCCGGCGACCGCCGCCGCGTTGGCCAGCGTCGCGCCCGCGCAGGCCGGGATGGCCTCCGGGGCGGTCAACGCCGCCCGACAGGTCGGCTCCGTGCTCGGCACGTCCCTGCTGGGCACGCTGCTCACCACCACGATGCTGGCCGACCTACCCGACCGGTTGGCCGCGCACCAGGTCGGCGAACCCACCCGTGGCGCCGTGCAGGCGGCGGTGGCCGCCGGTGTCACCGGCGACCAGCCGCTGCCCGACCCGGTCCGGGCGGCGATCGCCGAAGCCATGACCTCCGGCGTCCAGGCCGGGTTGCGGGTCAACGGCATCGTCTTCCTCGTCACCGCCGTGCTCACGCTCGCCCTCGTCCGCAACAGGCCGCACCAGCACTGAGGCCAGCGCGCCGACTGCGCCGATCGCCACGAAGATCAGCCGATGGCGGTCAAGCCGTGGTCACGGCCGCGGTGACCTCGACCTCCAGCACCGCGCCGTCGAGAAATAGCCGGCTCACCTCGACGGTGGTGCTGGCGGGCCTGGTCTGCCCGAAGTGGCGGTTGCGGACGTCCGCATAGCCGGCCAGGTCGCCGAGGTCGGTCAGGAACGTCCGGACGTGCAGCACGTCGGCGAAGGTGGCGCCGTGCGCCGCGAGCAGCGCGCCGATCAACTCGAAGATCCGTTCGGACTGCGTCCGCACGTCGCCCGGTGCGACCACCGCGCCGGCGTCGTCCACCCCGACCTGACCGGAGAGCATCAGCAGCGCGCCCCCTGGCAGGTCGAGGCGGGCGACGTGAGCGAACCGGTCGCCGAACGGCGCGGCGACGGTCGTCGGATTGTCCAGGGTCAGGTTCACTGCTTCTCCTCGGATGCTGCGGTGTCAGTGAGACGGGCGATGTCGCCCTCCGGATGGCGCGCGGCCGCCAACGCCGACGCGGCGGCGCGCAGCAGGGGCGCTGGCGCGTCGCCGAGCACGTCGAGGGCGAGCCGGGCGTCCTTGGCGGCCAGGGCGGCGGCGAACGCGGCGTCCGTGGCGGTCGCCCGGGCGACCGCGCCGCCGAGCGGCCCGGTGCCAAGTGCATCGATCGCGGTACGTCGGTCGACGCCGACGGCGTCCGCGACGGCGAGCGCGTCCGCGACCGCGGTGACCGCAGTGATCAGCGCGGTGTTGAGCACCAGCTTCAACGCGGCGCCCCGGCCGGAGCCGCCGCAGCGACGGACGGTGCCCAACGTCCCCAGCAGCGGGGCGATCCGCTCGACGACCCCCTCTTCCCCGCCGACCAACACCACGAGCTGGCCCGTCTCGGCAGCTCCGGCACTGCCGGCGACCGGAGCGTCGACCAGCGGTACTCCCGCCGGCAGCAGCGTGGCCAGTTCGGCCACGGCCCGGGGACCGATGGTGGACATCTCGATCACGGGGGTGCCCGGCCGCAGCGCCAGTGCCGCACCGGTGTCGACCAACGTGTGCCGGACGGCGACCGCATCGGTGAGCATGGTGATCACCACGTCGGCGTCGCGGACCGCCTCGGCTGGGCTGCCGGCGGCGCGCGCCCCGGCGTCGACGAGCGGTGCCGTGCGGGCGGACGTGCGATTCCAGACGGTGAGCCGATGGCCGGTGGCCAGCAACCGACGGCCGATCGCGGTGCCCATCGTGCCCGTACCCAACAGGGCGATCTCGAACATGTCGCCAACGCTAGGGCGCGGGAAGCCATGCCACTAGCGACTGTTACGCATTGCTGCCATGCTGCGGGAGCATGTCACGATGCAGCTGAACGCGCTCCAGGTCTTCCGTGCCGTCGCCGAGCACGGCTCCATCACGGCTGCGGCCCGCAGCCTGCGCTACACCCAGTCGGCGGTGTCCCGACAGATCGCCGCGCTGGAAGCCGAGACCGGGTCGCCGTTGCTGGACCGGCTGCCGCGCGGTGTCGCCCTGACCGAGCAGGGCCGTTGCCTGCTCGGCCACGCCGAGGCGGTGCTCGACCGGCTGGACACCGCCCGGCGGGACCTGGCGGCGCTGCGCGACCTGTCCGCCGGCCGGTTGCGGGTCGGCGCGTTCCCCACGGCGGTCGCCGCGCTTGTGCCACGTGCTCTGGCCAGCTTCAGGTCCGACCATCCCGCGGTGGCCCTGTCGCTGGTCGAAGGGCTCACGCCCGGGCTGCTGAAGCGCCTGGTCGACGGCGACGCCGACGTCGCCGTGGTGAGCGCCGCGTCGGACCAGCCATTCGACGGCGACCAGTTCGACCTGCACCACCTCGTCGACGAGACGCTTCTGGTGGCCGTTCCCCGGACGCATCGGCTCGCCCACCGGCGGACCATCCGCCTGCGCGACCTGGCCGATGAGTCGTTCATCGCCGGCTCGGCGACCGCCGAGGAGACTCTGCTGCGAGCGACCCTACCGGCGGGTTTTCGCCCGCGGATCGACATTGTCGCGGCCGAGTGGACCGGCAAGCTGGGCTGTGTCGCGGCGGGTCTGGGCGTCGCGCTGGTGCCGGCCCTGGCCGTGCGCGCCGCTCCGTCCGACCTGACCCTGCTCCGTCTGCACCCCGACGACGTGTCCGTCCGGCGGATCTTCGCCGCGACAGTCGCTGGGCGGAGCCGACCACCGGCGGTGCGGCGGTTCCTCACTCATCTGGACCGGGCGGCGGGCCTGAGCGAAGCGGGCGGGTGACGTGGACCGCCGTGCGGCGGTCCACGTCCCGGCATCAGCCGCCGATGGTGTCGAGCTCTTCGATCGCGTCGGCCGGCAGCTTCAGGTCGGCGGCGGCGATGTTCTCCCGCAGGTGCGCCAGCGTCGAGGTGCCCGGGATCAGCACGGTGGTGGGGGAGCGCTGCAGCAGCCACGCCAGAGCGACCTGCTGGGGCGACGACCCCACCCGGGCGGCCACATTGTTGAGCGTGTCGGACTGCAACGGCGTGAACCCGCCGAGCGGGAAGAACGCGGCGAACGCGATGTTCTCCGCCGCGCACCGGTCCACCAGGGCGTCGTCCTGCCGGTTGGCGAGGTTGTAGAGGTTCTGGACAGTGACCACCGGGGCGATGGCCTGGGCCTCGGTGAGCTGGTCGAGCGTGACGTTGCTGAGCCCGAGGTGCCGGATCAGCCCCTCCTGCCGCAGTTCTGCGAGGGCGCCGAACTGCTCGGAGAGGGGATCGTCGCCGGTGCCCTCCGCCACACCGACCCGCAGGTTGACCACGTCGAGGACGTCCAGGCCGAGGTGCTGGAGGTTGTCCCGGACCTGGGCCTTCAGTTCGTCCGGCTCCAGCGCCGGGATCCAGGAGCGGTCGGCGCCGCGGCGCGCGCCGACCTTGGTGACCAGGTGCAGATCCTCGGGGTACGGGTGCAGCGCCTCGCGGATCAGCTCGTTCACCACCACCGGGCCGTAGAAGTCGCTGGTGTCGATGTGCCGGACACCGAGGTCGACGGCCTCGCGGAGCACGGCGAGCGCCTGCTCGCGGTCGCGGGGCGGGCCGAAGACACCGGGGCCGGCCAACTGCATCGCCCCGTAGCCCATCCGGCTGAGGGTGAGGCCGTCAGCCAGGGTCAGGGACCCGCCGGGAAGGTTCTCGCTCATGTCGTCCTCTATCCGTGATCGGAGTGGGTATGCGTCGACTGTGCGTCGGCTGCCGGCCGGCCGGCAGGGCGAGCTGTTCCTGGTAGTGACACAGCCAGTCACCGGGCGGCCCGGCGATCTACCGTCGGTCTCATGGACGCGACGAACCCGCTCGGCGACTTTCTGCGTGCCCGCCGGGAGCAGACCCGGCCCGAGGACGTCGGGCTCGGCCCGGGAGTGGGCCTGCGCCGGGTGCCGGGGCTGCGGCGCGAGGAGGTGGCGATGCTGGCCGGGATCAGCGCCGACTACTACCTGCGGTTGGAGCAGGGCCGCGAACGGCATCCGTCGGTGCAGGTCCTCGATGCCCTGGCCGGGGTGCTGGGGTTGGACCCGGAGGCGACCGCGTACATGATCGGGCTGAGCCGTGCGCGGTCGCGCCGGGCCGCCCGACCGGCCGCTGACCGGGTGCCGGCCAGCATCCTGCACCTGCTGCGACAGCTCGACATGCCGGCCTTCGTGCAGAACCGCTACCTCGACATCCTCGCCTCGAACCCGATGGCGAGGGCACTGTCGCCGAATCTCGCCCCGGGCGCCAACCGGCTACGCGCGGTGTTTCTCGACCCGGCCGAGCGGGAGCTGTTCCGCGACTGGCGGCAGGCGATGCAGAGCGTGGTGGGGCAGATGCGCGCCGACTCGGGCGGGGCCACCGACGACCCCCGGTTGACGGCGTTGGTGGGGGAGCTGTCACTCAAGAGCGACTGCTTCCGCCGGTTGTGGGCGCGTCACGAGGTGCGTCGGCGGGAGGGCGTGGTGAGCCGGCTGCGTCATCCCGAGGTGGGTGATCTCGACCTGTACTGCGACAAGCTCGCGGTGGCGGGCGCCGACGGGCAACTGCTGGTGATCTACCACGCTGAGCCGGGTACGGAGTCCGCGCGCTCGTTGGCGCTGCTCGGCTCGATCGCCGCCAGCAGCCGGGACGACACCCCGGACAGTCTCCGGCCCGGTGACCCGGCCCGGCTCTACCCGTCGGAGTGAGCTGACTCGGTAGGGATGTGCTCGTAGCGCTTGCGCATGGCCTCGCTGGCGGCCGGGCCGGCGGCGAAGACGAAGTCGGCGGCGTCGAGCGGCCGCCCGGTGCTGCGGTCCACGATCACCGGGTCGGCCTCCACGCCGGTGTTCCGGTCGACCAGGATCATGCTGCGCTCGCTCGGGTCGAGGCGTGAGTTGCCCCAGGCGGCGAGTGCGACGACGACGGGCCGCAGGCTGCGACCGAGGTCGGTGAGGACGTACTCGTAGCGGTCGGGCCTGGTCTGGTAGCGGCGTCGTTCGAGCAGCCCCTGCCCGGTCAGGGTCTTGAGTCGGCTGGTCAGGATGCTGGACGAGACGCCCAGGTTGGCCTGGAACTGATCGAACCGGGTGTAGCCGTCGAAGGCGTCATGCAGGATCAGCAGCGTCCACCACTCGCCCACGTGCCCCAGAGCGCTGGACAGCGGGCATTCGCGGTCCTCCAGCCGGATCTTCCCTGCCACGGGTGTGCCCCTCTCCGAGTCGGTGCTAGTGTCGAAGTCAGTAGGTGCTATTTCAGCAGTAACTATACGACGTCCTCACGACGTCGGCTTCCTGCTGCCCAGCCACGTCCGGGAGGAACGCGGAACCATGACCGCCACCCAGGCCGCACCGGCCATCATCCGCCGCTACTTCGAGCTCGCCGGCCAGCCTGACTCGGAGGATTACTTCGGCCTCTTTGCCGAGGACGCCGTGGTCGAGGACGAGTCGACCGAGTACCGGGGCATCGAGGCCATCCGCCGGTGGCGTCGAGCCGTGCCGCTGGTGTCGTACGAGATCACCGACATCGAGGAGACTCCCGCTGGCGCGATCGTGACCGCGACGATCACCGGCGACTTTCCCGGCAGTCCCTTCGCCGGGCTCCGCTACCGCTTCAGTGACTACGACGAGAGCGCGATCCGGGCGCTGCGCATCGCGCCCTGACCACAAGGGTTGACGACAGTTGTTTGTGAGTGCACACTTACAAACATGCGATCGACCGCCGAGGCCCGCCGGGTCACCGTCCTGAACGCCGCGGTGTCGGCCTTTGCGCGCACCGGCTTCCACGCCACCCCGGTCACCGCCGTGGCCGCCGCCGCCGGCATCTCCGAGGCGTACGTCTTCCGGCTCTTCTCCGGCAAGCTCGGGTTGTTCGTGGCGGCGGCCGGTGCGTGCTTCGACCGGATCGCCGCGGCTATCGAGGCGGGGGCGGAGCGCGCCACGGGCGACAGCCCGGAGGAGATCCTCGAGGTGATGGGTGACGCCTACGCGGAGCTGATCGCCGACCGCGATCTCCTGCTCTTCCAGGTCCAGGCGCAGGCCGTCACCGACATCCCCGAGATCGCCGAGGCGGTGCGGGCCGGCTACCGGCAGGTCGCCACCCTCGTGCAGAGCCGGGCCGGCGCCAGCGACGCACAGGTGCAGCAGTTCTTCGCGTACGGCCAGCTCTGCCACCTGATCGTGACCGCCGGTCTGGAGCAGGTCTCCGAACCGTGGGCTCGCGCCCTGACCGACGGCATTCGCCACCCCTGACCCGACGTACGACCTGGGCCGCGCCTGCGGCCCACTTTTTCACGGCGCGAAGTGTGTGAGTGCACACTTACAAACAAAGGAAATCGGATGACGATCGATGCGATGATCACCGAAGTGGTGCTGCCCGGCGTGGTGGAGCCCGACGGCCTCCGGCTGCGCCGCCGTCCCATGCCCACCCCGGCCCCGGGGCAGGCGCTCGTCCAGGTCGAGGCCACCGGCATCTCGTTCGCCGAGCAGCAGATGCGCCACGACCTCTACCCCGGCCAGCCGAAGTTCCCGTTCGTGCCCGGCTACGACCTCGTCGGCACCGTCCGGGCGGTCGGTCCCGGCGGCGACAACTCACTCGTCGGCACCCGGGTCGCGGCGGTCACCAAGACCGGCGGCTGGGCCTCGCACGCACTGGTCGACATCGACGCCCTGGCCCCGGTACCCGCTGGCCTCGACCCCGCCGAGGCCGAGACCGTCGTCGTCAACGGGGTCACCGCCTGGCAGATGGTGCGGGGCGCCGACCTGCGGGCCGGCCAGACCATCCTCGTGCACGGCGCGAACGGCGGCGTCGGGACCGTGCTGGTCCAGCTTGGACGCCACCTCGGCCTGCGGGTCATCGGCACCGCTGCCGTACGGCACCACGCCGCGCTGCGCGAACTCGGCGTCGAACCGCTCGACTACCGCGACCCGAACATGGCCGCGCGCGTCCGCGAGCTGTCGCCGGGTGGCGTCGACGCCGTCTTCGACCCGGTCGCCGGCCCGGGCGTACGCACCTCGTACGACCTGCTCGCCCCGCGCGGCAAGCTGGTCGTCTACGGCAACGCCGCCGCCGTGGGCTCCGGCCAGTCGGTCGTGTGGGTCTTCGTGAAGCTGCTGACCCGCCTCTACACCTGGAACGCGCTGCCGAACGGCCACCGGGCCGGTTTCTACAACTTCTGGGCCGGTCACCTCACCCGCCGCACTGCGTTCCGGCGTCGTCTGCGCACCGACCTCGGCATCGTGCTCGACCTGCTGCGGCAAGGAGTGATCGTGCCGCAGATCGCCGCCCGCTACCCGCTCAGCGAGGTTTCCGCCGCACTGGTTTTCGCCGAGACCCGCAGCCGGGCCGGCAAGGTGGTGCTGGAGCCCTGACCATCACGCACGTGTCCGGCAACCGGTGCGTATGCAGTCGAGGGCCCCGAGGGCGTACGGTGGACATGTCGCCCGGGATCCCGGTGGCCGCCAGACGCCGTCGCCACCAGCCCGTCAGGGGCGTTACCGATCGTCATCCCCGTCGCCGCGACTCTTTGGCCGTGTCGGCCGATCGCCGAGCACGTGCCGGCCGTCGGGTTCCGCAGTCATCGCGGTCGGAACAGTTGGTGGTCCGGATCCGACGCACGCATGCACACCACTGTCCGTGCGAATGATCGTTTTGAACACCCAACCAGGGGGAGCACCAGATGAGGATCGCCAGGGACAGGATCGTCACCGCACTTCGCGACCGGGGCCAGCAGGCCCGGGCCGACTGGGTCGAGCGCGAGCTGCCGGAGCGCGTGGACCCGGCGAAGCACACCGGGCTGCTCGCCACCCTGCACCTCAACCCAGCTGATCTCGTCGACGCGTCCTCCCCTTGAGGGTTGCGCTGCTCGGACCGGTCGCCTGGCGTACGCCCCCGCACCACTACGGGCCGTGGGAGCAGGTGACCGGCCTGCTAGCCGAGGGCCTGGTCAGCCGCGGCGTGGATGTGACGCTCTTCGCGACACTGGACTCCGTCACCTCCGCCCAGCTCGACGGAGTCTGCCCACGCGGGTACGCGGACGACCCGGACATGGACGGTCGGGTGTGGGAGGCGATGCACGTCTCCCACGCGATGGCCCGCTCGGCGCAGTTCGACGTGGTGCACAGCCACCTGGACTGGCTGCCCCTGGCGTTCGCGGAACACTGCCGTGCACCGCTGCTGACCACGGTTCACGGCTTCTCCGGCGCGGGGATCCTGCCCGCCTACGGCCGAGCCCGCTCGTCGTACGTGTCGATCTCCGACGCCGACCGGGCGCCGGAGCTCGACTACGTTGCCACGGTCTACCACGGCGTCGACGTCGGCGGCCTGCCGTTCACCGACAAGGCTGGCCCTGGGCTGGCCGCCTTCGGCCGGATCCACCCGGACAAGGGCACCCACACCGCTATCGAGATCGCCCGCCGTGCCGGCCGGCCGCTGACCATCTGCGGGATCGTGCAGGACGAGCGGTACTTCGCCGAAGAGGTGGCACCGCACATCGACGGTGACCAGGTCGTCTTCCTCGGGTCGGTGGGCCCGCGACGGCGTGCCGAGGTGCTGGGTTCGAGCACCGCGCTGCTGCACCCGATCGCCTTCGACGAGCCGTTCGGGCTGTCGGTCGTGGAATCGATGGTCTGCGGCACCCCGGTCGTTGCATATCAGCGGGGGTCCATGCCCGAGGTGGTCGACGAAGGGGTGACGGGCCTCCTCGTCCACACCGTCGACCAGGCCGTCGAGGCGATCACCCGGGCCGCCGACCTCGATCGGGCGGGGTGCCGGGCGCAGGCTTTGAAGCGCTTCAGCGCGGACCGGATGGTCACCGACTATCTCGCGGTCTACGACCAGCTCGTTCGTAACTGACTGAACCGCACACCTCTTTCGTTCCGCCGGTCACACACGCTGACCGGCGTGCGCCGTTCCCGCGTGAGGCTCACCGCGTACTCCTGTGGTGGCCGACAACCGGAAGGCACGACGTTCATGCCCAGCTACGGATTCCTCAGCACCCACCCACCGACCCGGTGCGGCCTGGCCACGTTCAACGCCGCCCTCGCCGCCCAGCTCACCGCCGACGGCACCCACGGCGGCATCGTCCGGGTCACCGATCACGGCGACGACCAACGGCCCGTGCCCGGGGTCGTGCACACCTGGTCGGCGCGTGACCCGGCCGGCTGGCGGGACGCGGCGGCCGCCCTCAACGCGTACGACGTGGCGATCGTCCAGCACGAGTACGGCATCTACCCCGGCACCGACGGCGAGGAGGTCCTGCCGTTGCTGCGGCGCCTCAGCGTGCCGAGCATCGTGGTCCTGCACACCGTCCTCAGCCAGCCCTCCGCCCGGCAGAAATCCCTGCTGGAGCAGATCGTGGCCACCGCCGGGGCGGTCGTCACGATGACCGACACCGCCCGGGACCGGCTGCTCGTCGGGTACGCCGTGCCAGCGGGCAAGGTGACGGTCATCCCGCACGGCGCCGCCGAGCTTGCCGGTGTACCCGTTGACCGGCGTGCCCGCCCGCACCTGCTGACCTGGGGACTGATCGGTCCGGGCAAGGGCATCGAGTGGTCGTTGCGGGCCCTCGCCCGGTTGCAGGATCTGGAACCGACTCCGACCTACACGGTCGCCGGGCGGACCCACCCGAAGGTGATCGAGCACCACGGTGAGGCGTACCGGGCCGGGCTGCACCAGCTTGGCGCACAGTTGGGGGTCGGGCACTCCGTCGACTACCAGGACATCTACCACGACCAGGAGGCACTGGGCCGGTTGATCCGATCCGCCGACGTGGTCGTCCTGCCCTACGACTCCCGCGAACAGGTCACCTCCGGCGTCCTCATCGAAGCGGTGGCGGCCGGGGTGCCCGTCGTGGCGACGGCGTTCCCGCACGCCGTCGAGCTGCTGACCGGTGGGCCCGGTCTGGTCGTACCCCATCAGAACCCGGCGGCGCTGGCCAAGGCGATCCGGCGGGTCCTGACCGAGCCGGGCCTGACCGCCCGGTTGGCCGGGCGGGTCCGCCCGCTGGCTGCGGACCTGCGGTGGCCGGCGGTGGCGGCCCGCTACGGCACCCTCGCTGACGAGCTGCTGGCCGCCCGCTCGCCTGCCGTCAGCGCCGTGCCGGCGTGACGGCGACCACCGGACACCCCCCGACCGCGACGGGTGGACGCTGGGTGACGGCGCCCGCGCCGAGCTTCGCGCACCTGGCCCGACTGAGTGACGACACCGGTCTGTTCGAGCATGCCCGGCACGCCATCGTCCGCCGCGAGCACGGCTACTGCACCGACGACGTGGCTCGCGGCCTGGTGGTCGTCAGCCGCGAGCCGGAGCCGAGCGACGAGCTGCTCCGGCTCGCGGAGCGCTACCTGGCGTTCCTGACCCACGCGCAGGACATCGACGGCGCGTTCCACAATCGACTCGGGCACGACCGGCGCTGGGCCGACGAACCAGGGCTCGGCGACTGGTGGGGTCGGGCGCTGTGGGGCCTGGGCACCGCCGTCGCCCGCAGCCCCGCGCCCTGGGTACGCGAGGAGGCGCTGATGGCGTTCAGCCGGGGTGCCACCCGGCGCGCCAAGGCGCCGCACACGATGGCGTTCGCCGGTCTGGGCGCGGCCGAGGTGCTCCGCCGTCACCCGGGCCACGTCGCCGCGGCGTCCCTGCTCGCCGACGCGGCCAGCACCGTCGGCCCGGCGGGGTCCGACCCGCGCTGGCCGTGGCCACGGCAGGAGCTGACCTACGCGAACGCGGCCCTCGCCGAGGTGGTCATCGCCGCCAGCCAGCTTCGCGAGGGTGGTCCACCTCTCTACGACGGCCTGCGGATGTTGACCTGGCTGCACCAGGCCCAGCTCCGCGACGGGCGGTTGTCGGTCGTACCCGCCGGGGGGTGGCGGCGCGGCGCCGTACGACTGCACCACGACCAGCAGCCGATCGAGGTCGCCGCCTTCGCCGACGCCTGCGCCACGGCTGCCACGGTCACCGGGGACCCCGGGTGGGACGCCGGCGTGCGGCAGGCGGTCGGGTGGTTCCTCGGTGACAACGACCTCGGCACGCCGATGTGGGATCCGGCGACCGGCGGTGGCTACGACGGGCTGACCGCGCACGGGCCCAACCTCAACCAGGGCGCCGAGTCCACCCTCGCGCTCATCTCCACCCTGCAGCACGCCCGGCGGTGGTCGTGACCCGGAGTCTGGCCGTCCGTCAGGACGTCACCCTCACCCCGGACCCACGCCGGGTCATCATCAAGCTCTTCGTCCCGGGTGAGGACGCCGCGGTGGTACGCACCCGCGCGCGGGCACTCATCGACCGGGTCGCGCGCCTCGGCGAGGAGGAGACCGGCCGGCTGTTGCGGGACACCTTCGACCGCTTCGGCGCCCGGCACCGCGACCTGGCCGGCACGTTCCACCACCACTACGACCTGGTCCGGCACCGGGCCGCGCGGGCCCGGGACCTCTCGCCAACCAGCCGGCTGCTGGTCGGCGCCTACTTCAGCCACGAGTACGCCGTCGAGGCCGCCGCCCTCTGCAACCCGTCGATGGTGGCCCACCCAGACCAGACCGAACTCGGCACCGGGCAACTTCGCGTCGCTGTCAGCCTGCGCCAGGTCGGGGAGGGGCACGTGTCCTCCATCGGGTTCGCCACCGCGGTCCTCGGACCAGGGCGGCAGCTCACGGTCGCCGACCGGCCCGGCCCGTTGGCCGTCGGACAGCGGGTGGGCGTACGGCACCGTCGGGACCTGCTCGTCGCCGGCCTGGCCGAGGAGGACTGCGACAACGAGGTCGCCGCCACGGTGCTCGACGCCCTGCCCGAGTGGTACGACGAGGTCACCTTCGAGCGGGTGCTCGCCAACCTGCCACCCGATCTGCTCTCTCGCAGCACCGGGTTGGGCACCCTCGAACAACTGCGTCGCACCAACGCCGGTAGCTACGCCACGGCCTTTCCCGCCGACACGGCCCTGCACCAACGGGTGCTCTGGCCGGCCACCCCGGCAGAGAGCAACGGCATGGAGGATGCGCGGTTCGTCCGGTTCGTCGACGAGTCCGGGCCGGTGTACAGGGCCACCTACACCGCCTACGACGGCCGGAGCATCGCCACCCGTGCGCTGGTCAGCAGTGACCTGCGCCGCTTCGAGATGACCCCGATGCGCGGGCCGGGTGCCCGGAACAAGGGGATCGCGCTGTTTCCGCGTACCGTCGGCGGCCGGCACCTGGCGTTGTGCCGCGCCGACGGCGAGACCATCGGTCTGACCACTCTGGACGGCGACAACCGCTGGCAGGCTCCGGCCCCGCTGCACGCACCGGGCGAGAGTTGGGAGCTGATCCAGGTCGGCAACTGCGGATCTCCCATCGAGACCGACGCCGGCTGGCTCGTCCTGACCCACGGGGTCGGGCCGATGCGCCGGTACGCGATCGGCGCGCTCCTGCTCGACCTGCACAGACCGGAGCGGGTCGTCGCGCACCTGCCCGGCGTGCTCCTGGCACCCGACGAGAACGACCGGGAGGGGTACGTTCCCAACGTCGTCTACTCCTGCGGGGCACTCGTTCACGACGGTGAGCTGTGGGTGCCGTACGGGGCGAGTGACGCCCGGGTTGGTTTCGCCACCGTGTCGGTGCCCGCGCTGCTCAGCGCGATGGTGCAGGCTCCACCATTGATTGACCGCGACGGATGAACGTCGACGGTGCTGCCCCGGCGGCCGGTTGGTCACCGGCCGCCGGGGCGCATCGGTCAGGAGTCGGACGTCCGGCGACGGTAGAGGAGCAGCAAGGCTGCGCCGGTGGCGACGGCGACGCTGCCGATTCCGGTCAGGACGGGCAGCAGGGAGCTGCCGCCGCTGCCGCCAGTGACGGGCAGCGCCGTGCGGGTGGGCTTTGCCGTGGGCTGACCAGTCGGCGTGCCCGTGGGCTGGCCCGTCGGTGTGCCGGTGGGTTGGCCGGTCGGGGTGCCGGTCGGAGTGCCCGTCGGAGTGCCCGTCGGCGTGCCGGTCGGCGTGCCGGTCGGGGTCTGGGTGGGTGTTCCCGTCGGCTGGAGGCAGACGGGGGCGTTGATGGTGTTGGTGTCGAGGGTGACAGCGCCGGTCTGCGCCAGGGCGCGGCCCTGGAGGGTCGCGCCGGTGTTCATGGTGATCGAGGTCTGGGCCAGGATGTTGCCCATGAACCGGGTGCCGGTGCCGATCGTGGCCGAGCTACCCACCTGCCAGTAGACGTTGCAGGGCGACGCGCCGTTGATGAACACGACGCTGCTGTTGGACGCGGTGATGAGGGTCGACTCGATCTGGAAGATGAACACCGCCGCCGGGTCGCCCTGGCTGTTGAGCGTCAGGGCTCCGGTCAGTTGCGCCGCGCCGAGCCGGTAGACCCCGGGGGTCAGCGTGGCGCCGCCCAGTTCCGCGGGCAGGTTGGTGAAGGGCGTCCGCCCGGCGGCATCGTTGTAGGCGGTTGTCAGGTCGTTCTTGGCCTGTAGGGCGACGGCGTCGCCGAGGTGGATCTCTCCGGCCACGATTCCCGGCGGGAAGCCGGGCGCAGTGTTGCCAGGGCTGACGCCGAGGCTCTGGGCGAGGAAGCTCGGCCCGGTGTTGGTGACGGTCGAGCCGGCCAAAACGGAGAAGTTCGCGGCCGTTCCCAGGCCCACCGGTGCTTCGGCGGCGCTCGCGCCGGTGCCACTGAAGAGCAGCACGGCGGCGACTGTGCCGCTGGCGGCGATGGCCGTCAGCGCGGACAGGGCCGCGCGTCTCGGCTGGCTGAATAGTTTGGTTGTCACGCCGTGCCCTTTCACGAAGGCATCTCACCGGACGCCAGTTGTGCGGCGGCTGGAGACCACGCCGACCACAGAGGTTGCTCAATCGGACTTTTACACAATTACTACGCAAAAGCCGCTGAATCCTTGAGAGGGATGAGACTGCTGTGGCGAAAGCGCAGTCAACGGGCAGGGCATGGGCGATCGGCGCGCGAGGAACACGGCGGGGCAAGGTAGCGTCACCGCTCGTCGCACTACGTGCTCCCGTGAACGGGGAGGACTCGGGGGGAGGTGGAGCGTGGGTGACGTCGGTGAGGTGGTGCGTTGGTTGCAGCTCCACGCCCCCCAAGGCGGGCCGGATGAGCTGTCTCAGCTGGTCGCCCGTGCGGCTCCGGCCATCGACGCCACCGAGATCGTGATCTATCTGGCCGACTACACGCAGTCCCTTCTCGTGCCACTGCTCGGTGCGGGTCTCGTCCGGGACGAGCTGTCGATCGAGACGACCCTCGCCGGCCGGGCCTTCACCACCCTCGACATCCAGCGCGCGCCCGACAACCCGGATCGGGTCTGGGTGCCACTGCTGCTCGGGTGCGAGCGGATGGGCGTGCTGGAGATCGTCGCGCCGACGGCCGCCGACGAGGCGTTGGACGGGCCGGCCTGGGAGGTGGCGGTCACCATCGCCCAGATCCTGGTCAACCGCCGGCTCTACGGCGACGTGGTCGAGCGGATGCGGCGCCGGCTCCCGATGCAGGTCGCGGCCGAGATCGTGTGGGGCCTGCTGCCACCGCTGACCTTCGCCACCGACGACCTGGTGATCACCGCCATCCTTGAACCGTGCTACGACGTCGGCGGCGACATCTTCGACTACGCGCTCAACGACGACGTGCTCAGCGTGGGGCTCTTCGACACGTGCGGTCACGGCATCAAGGCGAGCACCCTGGCCTCGCTGGTCGTCAGCGCGTACCGCAACGCCCGCCGGTGTGGCCTCGACCTGGTCGACACGGCGATCAGCATCGACCGGTGGGTGCGATCCGAGCACCCGAACTTCTTCGCGACCGGGCTGCTCCTCGAACTGGACCGCCGGACCGGCCGTCTGAGCGCGATCAACGCGGGTCACCCCGGTGCGATGTTGCTGCGCGACGGCAAGGCCATTCGTGAGCTGCCAGGGCCGACCGCGTTGCCGCTCGGCCTGGGTCATCTGACCCCACACCGCCCGCAGGTGCACGTCGAGGATCTGCACCCGGGCGACCGCATCCTCGCCTACACCGACGGCATCACCGACGCGCGCAGCGCCGAGGGTGAGCACTTCGGGCTGGACCGGCTGGTCGACTTCGTCAACCGGGCCCTCAACGACGGCTTGCCCAGCCCGGAGACGATGCGTCGCCTGGTACGCGCCGTCGTCGGGTACCAGGACGACCAGCTTCAGGACGACGCGACGGCGCTGTTCGTGGAGTGGCGGCCGCCGCACCTGCCGCTCGCGCACCTCCGTGACCTCGCGGCGAACCGCCACTGACCGCACCAGTGGGATTTTGCACTCGCAGTGCACTTGTCTCTGGTTGTGGCGCTGTCTAGCGTCACCTCATGGCTGACTCATGGACCTTCGCCGTGGCGCGTGACGACCTCGGGCGGAGCACGCTCGTCGATGGCGCCACGCCCGAGGTGGTCGATGGCGAGGCGCTGCTGCGGGTGGACCGCGTCGGCCTCACCGCCAACAACGTGACCTACGCGGTGCTCGGCGACGCGATGCGCTACTGGGAGTTCTTTCCGCCGGCGGCCCGTGGGCTCGGGCCGCAGTGGGGCCTCCCGCCGCTCTGGGGTTTCGCCGAGGTGGTCGCCTCGACGGTTGCGGGTGTCGAGGTGGGGCAGCGGGTCTACGGTTACCTGCCTCCCGCGGGGCACCTCGTGGTGCGGCCGGACCGGGTGGACGCGTCCGGGTTCCGCGACGCGAGCCCGCACCGGGCCGAGTTGCCGTCGCCGTACAACGCGTACCGGTCGACCACCGGCGACCCGGCGTACCAGGCCGACCATGAGGACCTGCTGATCCTGTTCCGGCCGCTGTTCTTCACCTCGTTCATGCTGGCCGACCAGGTCGTCGACAACGGCTTCTACGGTGCCGAGGCCCTCCTGATGTCATCGGCGTCGAGCAAGACCGCGTACGCCGCCGCGTTCGAACTGCGCGGTCGCGGGCCGCGCCTGGTCGGGCTCACCTCGCCCGGCAACCTGGCCTTCACCCGGTCACTCGGCTGCTACGACGAGGTCGTCCCGTACGACGACATCAGCGCCCTCGACACGATCCCGACCGTCTACCTCGACCTGTCCGGCACGCCGTCGACCCGTGCCGCCCTGCGCCAGCATCTCGGCGACCGGCTGGTCCGGGACATCGCGGTCGGGCTCACCAACCAGACACCGAACGCCGACGCCGCGGAGGAGGTGTTCTTCGCGCCGGTCCAGATGCGCAAGCGCGGCCAGGACTGGGGTCGCGAGGGGCTCGACCAACGGTTCACCGAGGCCTGGCAGCGCTTCACCGCCGTGGTCAGCGGGTGGCTCGACGTCCAGGTGGGTGTCGGGCCGGAGGCCCTGCAACAGGCCTGGGCCGACGTCCTCGCCGGTCGTACGCCGCCGCGGGTGGGTCACGTCGTCCAACTGTGAGCGGTTGACGACGCCGACTGTCAGTACGCCTTGTCGTCGGTGAGGTGGCGACGCAGCGTGGCCAACGAGCGGGTGATCAGCCGCGAGACGTGCATCTGCGAGACACCGATCCGATCCGCGATCTCGGCCTGGGTCAGGTTGCCGTGGAAGCGCAGGCTCAGGATCTGTTGTTCGCGCTCCGGCAGCGTGGCGAGGGCCGGGCCGAGGGCGACACGGATGTCGACCAGGTCGAATTCGTGGTCCTCGCCGCCGATGGTGTCCGAGAGCTCCCGGCTGCCGTCAGCCCCGATCGGGGTGGACAGCGACGTGGCCCGGTAGGCGCGCGCACCTTCCAGCCCTTCCAGCACGGCCTCCTCGGTCACCGCCAGGTAGGACGCGATGTCGGCCACGGTCGGCGAGCGACCGAGGGTCTGGGTCAGGACGCTGTTCGCCGCGCTGATCGACAGGCGTAGCTCCTGGAGGCGGCGGGGCACCCGGATCGCCCAGGTGCGGTCCCGGAAGTATCGCTTGATCTCGCCGATGATGGTGGGGATGGCGTACCCGGCGAAGTCGACACCTCGGCTGTGGTCGAAGTTGTCCACGGCCTTGATGAGACCGACCGAGGCGGTCTGGGCCAGGTCGTCGTCGGGCGCGCCGCGACCGCCGTAGCGGCGGGCGAGGTGCCGGGCGAGCGGCAGCCACGCCTCGATGGTGCGGTCCCGCAGGGCTGGGCGGCGAGGGTCGTCGACCCCCGTCGCCGCCAGGGCGGCCAGGAGGTCTTCCGGGCTCTGCTCACTGCGCCGCTGGTCGCTGCTGGTGCTGGTCGCGGTTTCGACGATGACGGCCATGGGAGTGGTCCTTCCCGCACTGCCCGTCGATTGAGTCGACCGGAAGGGTCTCCGAACCGGCTGACGCCGGGGCGCACGTACGGGCGAAGGTGCGCTGTCGCAAGGCCACGAGCACGGGCCTCGCCGCCGCGTCATGTCGTTCACTTGATGACCCGGACACTACCCGAACGTTTGAATAATTACTAGCCGAAAGTATGAGGTTGAGCAGGTGTGGGCGCGCCGAATCAGCCGCGCTGATCGGGCTCTTCGCCAGCGATCGGGGCCTGCTGGGCCGGCTTGACCGCGAACGGGTGGCGCAGCCGCAGCATGGCCTCCTCGCTGCCGTCGAAGGTCGCCATCGACTCGTCGAGCACGTCGGAGTTCGACGTGGCGAGGAACAGGGCCGGTCGAGCATTGTCGTTCGATGTCATGCAGGATTCCTGTCTTCCATCAAGGAGTGCGTCCGGGCCCCGGCTCTCGCCGTGCGACCTCGTGACGTGCGGCGCTCACACTGGCGCCCGATCAGGTGCCTCGTGCACGGGCGGACGCCCGGCGACACCGACACCCCGCACCATACCCGCCGTCGGCACCCCTCATGCGCCGACGAGGGCCTCGGGTCGCGTCCGCTCCGCCAGCAGCCGAGAATTCTGTAATCCGACCCGGTGCTGCCAGTCTCCGATCTTGAGGGCGGTCACCGCGCAGCGCGGGTGCCGCGCGGACGAGCACACAAGGAGTGACACCCATGTCGTCAGCCGGTCGAGCACTACCCGATGTCGGGTTGGTCGTCGCGGCCCGACAGGGCGACCAGCGCGCCCTCGATGACGTCGTCGCGGCTTCGCTCCCGCTGGTCTACAACATCGTCGGGCGTGCGCTGCGCGGTCACGCCGACGTCGACGACGTGGTCCAGGAGACGTTGGTACGGGTGATCCGGTACCTGCCCGCGCTCAACGACCCGGCGGCATACCGCTCGTGGCTGGTGGCGATCGCCATCCGTCAGGTGCGCGACTGGGAACAGCGCCGACGTCTCGCGCTCAACCGCGACGCCGGGCTCGACGCGATCCACAACGTGCCCGACCCGGCCTCCGACTTCGCGGGGATGACCATCCTCCGGCTCGGCCTCACCGATCAGCGTCGCGAGGTCGCCGAGGCGACCCGCTGGCTCGACCCGGACGACCAGGAGCTGCTGTCGCTGTGGTGGCTGGAGGAGACCGGCGAGATCACCCGGGCCGAGGTCGCCGACGCGCTCGGGCTGCCACCCGGGCACGTCGCGGTGCGGATCCACCGGATGAAGGAGCAGATTCAGAGCGCCCGGGGTGTCGTACGCGCGCTCGGTGCCCGCCCCGGTTGCCCGGACCTGCGCGCCGTGAGCGGCGAGTGGGACGGCACTCCCAGCCCGCTGTGGCGCAAGAGGCTGGCCCGACACGTCCGCGACTGCGCGTTCTGTGGGCGACTGGGCTCCACGCTCCTACCGATCGACCGGCTGCTCGCCGGTCTGCCGATGCTGCCGTTGCCGGCGGGTCTGAGCGCCCACCTTCCGAGCGCGGCCGCACCCCCGGCTGCCGCGCAGGCCGTCGGATACCACCCCCCGGGCCCGACGGCCGGGCACACCGCCGGGACGACCCCGCCCGGCGGTGTGACCTCCGACGGCGGCGGTGGCCCGAGCATCGTCGACCTCGCGGTGAACCGCCCCCGTGGCCTGGTCCCGTCCCTCGCCGCCGGGGTGGCAGCGGCCGTTCTCGCCATCACCCTGGCGGTGGTGATCCTGCCGGAGGATCCACCAGCGCCCTCGTGGGCTGCTCCGCCGCCCGCCGCGCCCACCGCCGTGGCCAGCCCGAGCGTCGCACCGTCACCGAGCGCACGCCCCTCGTCGAAGGCTCCGGTCGTCCCGGCGGTCAGCTCCGCCCGCAAGGGCGTCGGAGTGTGGAACTTCGCCGGAGCCAGCCAGGCGTTGGCTAACTCGAAGGCCGGCTGGTACTACACCTGGGGCACCCAGCACCCGGGGATCAGCACGCCGCGCGGTGTGACGTTCGTGCCCATGATCCGCAGTGCGGAGAACGTCACGGCCACGGAGCTGGCCCGGGCCAGGGCGGCGGGGCCCGATCTGCTCACCTTCAACGAGCCGGACATGCCCGAGCAGGCGAACATGACCGTCGAGCAGGCGCTGGACCTGTGGCCGCAACTGATGGCGACGGGCAGCAGGTTGGGCAGCCCCGCGGTCGCCTGGGGCGGGCCGGATCCGCAGGGTTGGCTGGACAGGTTCATGACCGGCGCTCAGGCCCGCGGCCACCGCGTCGACTTCATCACCCTGCACTGGTTCGGCGCCGACTTCACGACCAGCACGGCGGTCGACCAGCTCCGGCAGTATCTCCAGGCCGTCTACCAGCGGTACCGGAAGCCAATCTGGCTGACCGAGTTCGCGCTGATCCGCTTCGACGGCGGCGGCGCACAGTTCCCCGGTCAGGAGCAGCAGGCGGCCTTCCTCACCGCGGCCACCACCATGCTCGGCCAACTGTCCTATGTGCAGCGGTACGCGTGGTTCGGCCTGCCCGCCACGGACAAGGACCGGTCCGGGTTGTTCAGCAACGGCACCGAGGCGACAGTGGTCGGTCGCGCGTTCCAGGCCGCCCGTTGAGCGGCGACGCACCGGTGGACCGGCAGCCGACCACGACCAGAAGCCCGGCGTTCGGTGGCCGCGCCGGGCGGACCGTCGGCGTCGTCGCGACCCTGGTCGTGACAACGGTGGCGGTCGGCCTCAGTCAGGGCTGGGGCCGCACCGACCAGACCGCATCCTCTCCGACGGCATCCCCGTCGGCCGCATCCCCGCCGGCCGGTCCGGCGCCGACCGCGTCGGTGGTGCTCAACAGCACCGACGACGCCTTCATCCAACTGCTCATTCCGATGAACGAGGGTGCGCTCGCGCTGATCGACCACGTCGACACCCGGTCGGCGGCCGCGGACCCGTCGCTGCGGGCACTGCTCGACGACCTCCGCGCTGCTCACCAGGCCGAGTTGCGAGACCTGCGCGGGCTGCTGGCCGCAGGCAACGTCGCGGAGCAGAACATCCACGAGGGGCATCAGATGCCCGGCATGGTCACCGAAGCGAGCCTCGCCGAGCTGCGCGCCGCCCCCGATACCGAGGTGCCGTCCCGGGCCGCCGCGTTGGTGCGGGCGCACCTCGCGCAGACCATGGTGCTGTGCCGGGGCGAGCAGACCGCCGGGGGCAGCCCGGAGCTGAAGGCGCTCGCCGGCCGGATCCAGCGGGCCCGGGCCGCCGAGTTGAGCGCACTGGACCCTCAGCCCGGCGCGACCGGAACCCCGCAGGTCGACTGAGCATGCCGCGCAGAAGACCGACCGATGCCGCCGCGCCGGTGCTCAGGCCGGCGTCGGGTGGTTCGCCTCGAACCGGTCGCGCGTCAGGAACGCCAGCTGGGCTCGCTTGTCCGGCATGTCGATCTCCGAGTCGAGGGTGAACCCCTCGATCTCCAGTCGGCGCAGCGCGAGGTGGTTGCGGACGTCCGGCTCGACCACGATCCGCTGGGCGGTCGGGTCTCGGAACAGGAAGCGGGCGAGGGCCGGGCCGACGACGTTGGTGAGGCCGCGGGCGAGGCGCCGGTCGGGGCTGAGCAGCAGGTGCATCCCGATGTCACCGGACTGCACGCGGTAGCGCTCGCCGACCGGGTCGGCCTCGGGCTGGTAGGTCTGGAAGAGGCCGACCGGCTCCGCGTCGACCATGATCAGGTACGCGTGGTGCGTCGGCAGGCTGTCCACGAAGGCGTAGATCTCGCGTACCTGTTCCAGGGTGTGCGAACCCATGCCCCAGAACGAGTTTCGAGGTTGGGTGACCCAGCCGTGCAGGAGGGCGGCGTGCCGGTCGGGGTCGACGGTCACCAATGACAACTCACCGAGACCGGCGATCTTCTCCAGGTACGTCATCGGGCGCTGTCCTCTGTTCCATCCGGGGCGCGACTTAGGTTAACCTCCCCTAACCAAGGATGACCTTACCTGGAGGGGTGCGTGAAACGGAACTGGGAGGCCCTGGTCCTCAAGGCCATGGGAGGCCGGGACTTTCGGTTGACCGTGCTGGGCACCGAGTCGATCGACGGCCACTATCAGCGGCTCCTCCTGGACGGTGGGGGCCTGCTGGAAGCGTGCGGGGTACACCCCACGATGTGGATCCGGCTGTGGTTCGACAACGACGGCCGGGCACACCAGCGCGCGTACACACTGGTGGATCCCGACCCGTCCACCGGCCGGTTCACCCTCGAATTCGCCATCCACGACGGCTGCGCCGCCCGCTGGGCCACCACCGCCCAGGTCGGTGACACCATCAGCGCGACCGTCCAGGGCAGCGCCTTCGACCTGCCCGACCCGGCGCCCGAGCACCTCTACCTCGTCGGCGATGCGGCCTCCCTGCCCGCGGTGAACAGCCTGCTCGACGCCAGCGCCGACATCCCGGCGACGGTGTGGCTGGAGTACGCCCACGAGGGCGAGAAGGCTCTCGCGTTGCGGGCCCGGGCGCACCACGACGTCACCTGGGTGCCCCGGCGCGACGCCGGTCAACACCTGGTCGACACGGTCTGCGCGGCCCTGCCGACCAGCGGCGCGGGGCACTACTGGGTGGCCTGCGAGGCGGCCACCACCCGTGGCATCACCCGACACATCCGGCGAACGCTGGGTGTCGACAAGGACCGGGTGACCTCCCTCGGCTACTGGAAAGCCGCATGAAGGGTCGGCTCGGCACCCTGACCGCGCTGTACGTCACGCAGTACCTCGGCGTCGGTTTCATCACCGTCGGACTGACCGCCATCCTGCGCGACGGCGGCACCTCGCTGGATACGCTGGCCCTGTTGCAGATCGTCGGCCTGATCTGGCCCATCAAGTTCCTCTGGGCGCCGATCCTCGACCGGTACGGCTCGCGACACCGCGGCCACTACCGATCCTGGTTGCTCGTGCTCCAGACCGCCCTGGTGCTCGCTCTGCTGGCGCTGCTGCCGTTCACCGACCCGGCCGACGCGCTCGGCCCGATCGTCGCGATCTGCGCCGCGTACGTCTTCTTCTCCGCCACGCAGGACATCGCCGTGGACGCCGTAGCGGTCCGGATGCTCGCCGAGTCGAGCCGGGGGACCGGTAACGGGATCCAGGTCGCCGCGAGTTACCTCGGCAACCTGCTCGGCGGCGGCGCCTGCGTCCTGGTCTACGACCAGTTCGGCTGGGCGGCGGCGATCGGCCTGCTGGCCGCGATGACGGCGGTCGGCCTGCTGGTCGTGTGGCGGTTCCGGGAACCTCCGCGTACCGACCGGGTGGACAGGGTCGGCACGGCCTACCGGGCACTGCTGTCGGTGTTCGGCCAGCCGGGCTGCCGGTGGTGGACGTTCGGCGTGGTGCCGCTGGTCTACGTCGGGGCGGGGATGGCGTACGCGCTGGTGACGCCGGCCCTGGTCGACGCGGGATGGTCGTTGGGCCGGATCGGCGTGGTCACCGGAGTGGTGACCAGCGTCCCGGCCATCGTGGCGGGTCTGGTCGCCGGGCTCGGCATCGGACGGTTCGGGCGCGGCGGCGTGCTCGTGGTCGGCGGCGTGGCACTCACGGTGTCGACGCTGCTGCTGCTGCCGTTGATGAACGGTCGCGCCCCACTCGGCGGGACGGTCGCCGCTCTCTGCTGCTTCATGGTGGCCTACACCATCGCGAACGTGGTGCTCTACACCGTCAACATGGACTACTCGCGCCCCGACACCGGTGGCACCGACTTCACCGTCCTGTCGTCGTTCGGCCTGGTCTGCTCGTTCGTGGCCGCGTCCATCGGTCTCGCGGCCGCCGACGGGGTCGGCTACCCGCCGGTCGCGATCGCGGCCATCGTGCTGGTGGCCGCGGGTGTCGTCCTCGGCCTCGCCCACCAGCGGCGATTCCCCCGCAGGCCCGGTCCCGTCGGCTCGACGGCGGCGCACCCGACGGTGGATGGCGTGAAGGCCGTGGCGTGACCACCGTTCAGCCGGCCAGCGACACCACCGAGCCGGCCAGCGACACCAAGCCGGCCAACGGCGCCACAGCCTCGGCGCGACCGCCGCAGCGGTGGCTGATCCTGGCCGTGCTCTGCGTCGCGCAGCTCGTGGTGGTGCTGGACAACACCGTGCTGACCGTGGCGGTGCCGGTGCTCACCACCGAGCTGGGCGCCAGCACCGCCGACGTGCAATGGATGATCAACGCGTACGCGTTGGTGCTGTCCGGGTTGCTGCTGACCGCCGGCAGCGCCGCCGACCGGTACGGGCGTCGCCGGATGCTGCTCACCGGGCTCGTCCTGTTCGGTCTCGGCTCGCTGGCGGCCGGGCTGTCCAGCACCACCGGGCAGCTCATCGCGGCCCGGGCCGGCATGGGTGTCGGTGGCGCGTTGCTGATCACCTCGACGCTCGCGGTCGCGATGCAGGTCTTCGACACCGCCGAGCGGTCCCGCGCGATCGGCATCTGGGCGGCCACCAGCGCGCTGGGCTTCGCCGTCGGGCCACCGATCGGCGGCACCATCCTCGCGCATCTGCCGTGGGGCGCGATCTTCCTGGTGAACGTGCCCATCGTGCTGGTCTGCCTGTTCGTCGCTCGCGCGCTGATACCCGAGTCCCGTGACCCGGCCGGTGGCCGCCTGGACGTGGTGGGCGCGGCGCTCTCCACCGCCGGCCTGACCGCGGTCGTCTGGGCGATCATCTCTGGGCCGGAGCACGGGTGGACGTCGGCTGAGGTGCTCGGGGCGGCGGCTGTCGGCGTACTCCTGCTCGGGTTCTTCGTCCGCTGGGAGCGGCGGATCCCGCACCCCATGCTGGACATGCACTTCTTCCAGGACCGGCGGTTCGTGGGCGCGATCTCCGGGGTCGTGCTGATCACGTTCGGCGCCACCAGCGCGTTGTTCCTGCTCACCCAGCATCTGCAGTTCGTCCGCGGCTATCCCGCCTGGGAAGCCGGTCTCCGGATGGCGCCCTTCGCGCTGTCCATCGTGCTGCTCAACGTCAGCGGTGCGGTCGCGGTCGTGATCCGTCGGCTCGGCCTGTCCGCCGCCATCGCCATCGGTATGACGCTGCTCGCGGGCGGTCTCGCGCTGATCACCCTCTTCCCGTCCGACGGGTACGGGGTGCTGCTGGCCGGGCTGCTCGTGATGGGTGTCGGGTGCGCGTTGGCCAACCCGGCCATCGTCGAGGCCGTGATGAGCGCCATCCCGGCGCAGAAGGCCGGCGCGGGCGCGGGTGTCGACGGCACCATGACCGAGGTCGGCAGCAGCCTCGGCATCGCCGTGTTGGGTGCCGTGCTGAACGCCCGGTTCGCCGCCCTGCTGCCGGCAGCCCTGGCCGGCGCCGGATCGTTTCCCGCCGCCCTGGCCGCCGCTCGCGACGGTGCCGAGCGGGAGGCCGTCACTGTCGCCTTCGCCTCGGCGCTGGAGACGGGACAGTTGGCGGGCGCTGCCGCGGTGCTGATCGGCGGGTTGGTCGCCGCCGGACTGCTCTACCGGGCAGACCGCCCCAAACCGCCTAATAAGGGTAGGCTACCCTAATCACGACATCGTCGTAGTCGACGGAGGCGGTATGCGGCTGTACCTGACCGCGCTCAACCCCACCGACGCCGTGCTGGAGGGGTTTCTCCCCGCGGCGGCGTCGCTCGGGCTGTCGGCCACCGTGCTGACCGACCGACCGGCGGAGTGGCCGGCGGGCGTGCCGGTGGCGCGTTGCGCGGTCCGGGACGCGGCAGCTGTGGTCGCGGCGACGGCACCGACCCGGCCGGTGGCGCTAGTGTCCAACAGCGACCACCTTCAGGAGGCCACCGCGATCGCCGCACGGAAGCTCGGTCTGCCCGGCAAGGATCCCGACGCCGCCCGTCTCTGCAAGGACAAGGCCGCGGCCCGCCGGGCGATCGCGGCTGCGGGCCTCGATCTGGTACGCACCGTCACCGTCGACCCCGGTGCCGCACCGCAGGTGCCGGACGGGATGTTTCCCGCCGTGGTCAAACCCCGCGAGGGGGTGGCCAGCGAGGACGCGTACCTGGTGATCGATCATGCCGAGCTGGTCGCCCGGATCGCCGAGATCCGTGGCCGTCGGCCGGAGGTGGCCCTGGTGGTGGAGGAGTACCTCCCCGGCGAGCTGCGGACCTTCGAGACCCTCGGCGACGGCACGGCGCTGGCCTCCCTCGGCGGCTGGCGTACCGGCCTCGGGCCGCCACCGACCTTCACCGAGGAGAGCCTCGCCTGGTCGCCTCCGGCGGAGCAGGAGTCCACCCAGCTTCGGGCGCGGCTCGACGCGCTCGGGGTCGGCTTCGGCGCCTGCCACACCGAGTACGTCATCGCCGACGGCAGGGTCCGGCTCATCGAGGTGAACTACCGGCTCATCGGCGATCGGATGGACCTGATCCTCTCCGAGCTGCTCGGTGTGCCGCTGTTCGAGCACGTCATCCGGCTGCACCTCGGTGAGCCCCTGGCCGCCCTCGACCTCCCCGCCACCGTCGACCGGTACGCCCAGGTCGAGTACGTCTGCGCGGAGCGTTCCGGCCGCCTGGTCGCCGCGCCGGGCCGGCTGGACACCGTCCACTGTGATGTCCGGCTTGGCTGCCATCCGCTGCGCGAGGTGGGGCGCACCGCCGAGCACACCGGCACGAACCGCGACTACCTCGCCGTGCTGCACGGGATCGGCCCCGACGAGGGCATGGTCCGGCAGTCGCTGGCCGCCTTCCGCGGCGACCTCCAGTGGACCATCGTCGAGTGAGCGACGACTGCGAGCGGGAGGTGTTCACCCGGGTCCTCGACGCCCTGCTGCGCGAGGATCACCTCGGTCTGCTCAGCACCGGCCGACCGGACGGGTCCGACTGGTGGGAGGCACCGCACCCCGCCGGCCTGCTGCGGATCCCGGTCCGGGCGGACGGGTTCCAGCAGGCCCTGCGCAGCGCCGCACCGATGGTGCTGCTGCTCGACGGCGGCGGCGACACCCACCGCACGGACACGGTGGAAGGCCTGCTCAGGTTGCTCACCCCGCACTGCAACGCCGAGGCCGAGGCCGGCTGGCGGGACTTCAGCGTCGAGTGCCGCGCTGACCTGCGGGCCCGACGGCTCGCGGCCCGACACCGCTCGCGGGTGCTCGCCAAGGTTGCCGCCGAACGCGCCAGCACCCCGACGGGACTGCCGGCGGCGCTCCTGGACGACGTGCTCGCCGCCCACCACGGCCACCCGGTCTACCCCACCGACCGGTGCCGGCACGGTCTCGGAGACGACGACCTCCTCCGGTACGCCCCGGAGCACGCCCCGCGTTTCGCGCTGCGCTGGTACACCGTCCCCGCCGAGGACGTCCAGTTCACCGGCCAACTCCCGTCCTGGTGGCCACGCGCACGACGACCGGATCAGCTGTTGCTGCCGGCGCACCCGATCACCGCGGAGCGCGACGCGTTACCGGTCACGGACCTGCCGGCGATCACCGTACGGCCCACCCTCTCCATGCGGACGGTGGCGCTCGACGATCACCCGTACCTGCACCTCAAGCTGCCGCTGCCGACCGCGAGCCTCGGCGCCCGCAACCGGCGCACGCTGCGCCCCGGCTCGCTCGCCGACGGTGCGGCCGTCGCCGCGCTGCTCGACCGGATCGCCAACGCCGAACCCACCTTCGCCGGACGGATCCGGCACGTCGACGAGAGCACCTGGGCGCACGTCGGCGGCGACGAGCGGCGCAGCTTCCTGCTACGCCGATTCCCGGGTGATCTGGCCGGCGTCCACGTGGTGCCGGTCGCGGCCCTCGCCGCACCGGACCCGGTCGCGGCAACGGTCCTCGAACGGATCAGCCCCGAGCGGCCCGGGGCGCTGCTGGAGTCCTATCTGGACCTGCTGCTCGACTGGCACGTCTTCCTCTGGCTCCGCCACGGGATCGCGCTGGAGGCGCACCCGCAGAACATCCACCTGCTGGTGCACCCCGACGGCACCGTCGGCCTGCTCTACAAGGACAACGACGGGGCCCGCCTCGACCCGCGGCACGGCGGCCCGGGTGGGCTCACCCTCGACGACGACCGGATGTGGGCGCGCGACCCGCAGGAGCTGGCCGACGTGTTCATCACCATCACCCTGCACCTGGCCGCCGCCGCACCCCTGGTCGCGCTGGCCGCCCGAGGGCTGCCCGTGCCGTCACCCGCCGAGGCGCTGGCACCCCGGCTTGCCGCCGCCCGCGACCGGTGGGGTGACGGACCAGCGGCACGAACGTTCACCGACCGGGTCCTGGGGGCCGCCCACCTGCCCATCAAGGCGATGCTCACCGCCGGCACCCTGCTGCCCAAACAGCGGCTGGGATGCGCCGACATCAACAAGTACTACCTGCGTACCGGCCCGAACTACCTCCGGGAGACACGATGACGAGCGCCCAGTTGCGCTCCCGCCCGGCCACCGAGACCGGTCAGCTCGCCGACCTGGCCACCGCCCACGCCATCTTCGGTTGCCTGGTCCGCGAACTCACCCCGCCGGACGACGGCCCGACCGTGGTCGACGGTGCCGCGCATCTGCTGCTGCGGCACCTCGGCGTCACGGTGCGCTGCGGGGTCGCGCGACACTCGCCGCTCGGGGCGCACCGCTACACCGGCCCGGTGCAGCGGCGCACCGACAACGGACGGTGGGTCGACCTGGACGCGGACGGGCTCGCCAGCCTGGTCGCGGCCGAACTCACCACCCGCACCGGCCTGGCGAACGACGAGTTCGTCGAGCAGGTCCAGGCCAGCCGGGACACCGTGGCCCGGCTGCTGGCCGACCGGCCGACCGAGGACCCGACGCCCACCGGCGAGCCCGCCATCGACGCGTACGTCGACTCCGAACAGTCACTCGTCTTCGGCCACCCGCACCACCCCACCCCGAAGTGGCGCAGCGGTGACCCGGAGAGCTGGCGGGCGTACGCCCCGGAGCTGCGCACGTCGTTCCGGCTGCACTGGCTCGCCGTACCGGATGACCTGGCCGCCGGCGCCGGGCCGTTCGACGCGCTCGTGGCCGCCCTCGACCCGCCCCGCCCCCCGCGCGGGCACCGTGTCCTGCCGGTGCATCCCTGGCAGCTGTCACTGATCCCGCCGACGCACCCCCGGTTGCGGGACCTGGGGGAGGCCGGCGTGCCGGTGCGGCCGACGGCGAGCGTCCGCACCCTCTACGCCCCGGCGGCCGACCTGTTCGTCAAGACCAGCCTGCACGTACGGATCACCAACTGTCTGCGCAAGAACGCCCGCTACGAGCTCACCGGCGCTGTGGCCCTGACCGACCTGCTGGCGCGGGTGCCGATGCCGGACGGGGTCGGGCTGCTCACCGAACCCGCCTACCGCACTGTCGACGTTCCCGGCCCGGACGAGGCGTACGGGACGATCCTGCGTAGCGGCCTGCGCCCGCACCTGCGCCCGGGGGACACCCCGATGCTCGCGGCGGCGCTGGCCGCCACGCCACTGGTGACACCCGACCCGGTGGCCTGGTGGCGGGCGTACGTCGGGCTGCTGGTGCCGGCGGTGCTGCGCTGCTGGCTCAGCCACGGCGTCGTGCACGAGGCGCACCTGCAGAACGTGGTCGTCGTGCTCGACCGCGACCGCCGCCCGGTACGCATGCTGCTGCGCGACCTGGAGGGGGTGAAACTCGACGCCGAGCGTTGGACGGCCTGGCCGGACGGTGTCCCCGCGCAGGTCCGCTACGGCCCCCTGGACGCCCGGCACCGGATCGTCTACTGCCTGTTCGTCAATCACCTCGGTGGCATCTGCGGCGCACTCGCCGACGCGCGACCAGGCACCGAACGGCGGCTGTGGCAGGAGCTGCGGGCCGTCGTCGAGGCGGTCGCCGCCGAACTGGACGACCCACCCGAGCTGCGCTCGCTGCTGAACGGTGAGCCGCTGCCGGCCAAGGCGAACCTGCTGGTCCGGTGGCGGCGCGACGCGGACCGGGCCGCGCCGTTCGTGCCGGTGCCCAACCCGCTGGGCGGGCCACGGTGACGCGACCCGTCTACGTCCACGACCTCGACGCGCTGGCCACGCATGCCGGGGCCATCCGGGCGGCGCTGCCCCGGCAGGTGGATCTGCTCTACGCGGTCAAGGCCAACCCGGACCCCGGTGTGCTTCGTACCCTCGCCCCGGTCGTCGACGGGTTCGAGGCCGCGAGCCGTGGCGAGCTGCGCAGGCTGGCCGAGGTGCTGCCGGGGCGGGCCCCCGCCGCGTACGCCGGGCCGGGCAAGACCGACGCGGACCTCGCCGCCGCCCTCGCCGCCGGGGTGCACCGCATCCACGTCGAATCGCCCGCCGAGCTTCGGCGACTCGGCGCGTTGGCCAGCGCCTCGGGCATCTCGGCCCAGGTGCTGCTGCGGGTGAACCTGCCGGTTGACGCGCCCGGCGCGAGCCTGGTCATGGGTGGCGGGCCCAGCCCGTTCGGCATGGACCTGGCCGACGCGGTCGAGTGCGCCCGACAGCCGCCCGCCGGCATCGACGTACGCGGGATCCACGCCCACCTGGCCAGCGGGCTGGACGCCCCTCTCGCCGGCGCGGTCGCCGCCGCCGTGGTCGAGTGGGCGGTCACCGAGGTCGGGGCCGCCGAGGTCGACGTCGGCGGGGGCATGGCCGTCGACTACACCGACCCGGCGGGGCGATTCGACTGGGTCGGCTACGGCCAGGCACTGGCGGGCGTCCTCGACGCGTACCCGGGGGTGCGGCTGCGCATCGAGCCGGGCCGGTCGGTCACCGCCTACTGCGGGGCGTACCTCACCGAGGTCATCGACGTGAAGCGCTCCTACGGCGAGTGGTTCGTGGTGGTGGCCGGGGGCACCCACCACCTGCGGACACCGGCGGCGAAGGGGCACGCGCAGCCGTTCCGCGTACACCGACGGCGCGGCGTCGACGGCGTGCGTACCGACGGGGGACCGGTCACCGTGGTCGGGCAGCTCTGCACCCCGAAGGACGTGCTGTCCCGGTCGGCCACTGCCGGGCCGATCGGGGTGGGCGACGTGCTGGCCTTCGCGATGGCCGGGGCGTACGCCTGGAACATCAGCCACCGAGACTTCCTGCTGCACGATCCGCCGCTGTTCCGCACCGGTGATCCGGACGAGGTGGCAGCCGAGTGGGCGGCCGGGGGAACGCCGTCCTGAAGAGGATCTCCTACCCACCGGTTACCTGGGGCAGTCGCACGGCTTCCACTCGGCGGGACACCGTTTCGGCGAGACCGGCGTGGTAGCCAGGGCATGGTCGGCCGGAGCCAGGGTAGGCGGCATCCGAGACGAGGTGGTGGGGACAATGGCGGGATCCTGGTTGCTCGGCCCGGACGTCGGCACCGGAGGGGAGCATCCCACAGCGGTGCTGGTGGCGGTACGCGACGACGGCGCGGCCGACAGCGGGCCGGGTTCGCAGACCTCGCTGACCGAGCTGCGCCGGCTCGCCGCCACCGACGGCCTGACCGTCGCGGACGAGGTGGTGCAGAGCCGCCCCCACCCCGATCCGGCGACCTACGTCGGGTCCGGCAAGGTCGACGAACTGGCCGCGCTGGCCGAACGCGCACACGCCGACCTGGTGATCGCCGACGGCGAACTGACCCCCGGCCAGGTGCGCAACCTGGAGGAGCGCGTCGGCCGACGCGTCGTCGACCGCACCGCTCTGATCCTGGACATCTTCGCCGAGCACGCCCGAACCAGCGAGGGCCGCGTGCAGGTGGAACTGGCGCAGATCGCGTACCAGCTGCCCCGCCTGCGCGGCGGCGGCCGGACAATGTCGCGCGTCGGTGGCGGCCGGACGGCCGGTGGCGCCGGCATGGGTGTCCGGGGTCCCGGTGAGATGCGGCTGGAGACCCAGCGCCGCACGCTGCGGCAGCGGGCGACCCGACTGCGACGCAACGCCTCCGAACTCGCCCGACGCCGCGAGCGCACCCGCAGCCGCCGCGCGCGCAACCAGGTGCCCTCGGTGTCGATCACCGGCTATACCAACGCCGGCAAGTCGGCGTTGCTCAACCGGCTGACCGGCTGACCGACGCCGACGCCCAGGTCCAGGACGTTTTGTTCGCGACTCTGGACCCGACCGTCCGCCGGATCAGCACCGGCGACCTGACCTACACCGTCACCGACACCGTCGGCTTCGTGCGGCACCTGCCCCACCAGCTCGTCGACGCGTTCCGCTCGACGCTGGAGGAGGTCACCCGCAGCGACCTGGCCCTGCACGTGGTCGACGCCTCCGCCCCCGACGCACTGGACCAGATCACCACCGTGCACGGCGTGCTGCACGAGATCGGCGCGCGCGATGTTCCCGAGCTCCTGGTCCTCAACAAGATCGACGTTGCGCCCGCGGAGTGGGTCGACGCGCTCTGCCGGGTCCACCCCCACGCCGTCCCGGTCTCCGCGCGCACCGGAGCCGGCATCGACCACCTCCGCGTCGAACTCGCACGGCGGGTACGTTACTGACGCCGAACGGTGATCAGGGGCGCCCGACCTGCGGGAGCATGGCCAGGTGGGCGGCGATCGAGGACGTGGCGCGCCGGGCGGCCGGGAGAGCGCCGGCCAGGCCAACTTCCTCGAGTTGTTCTTCGACCTGGTGCTGGTGTTCGCGCTCAACGGCGTGGTCAGCCGGATCGTGCCATCGCTGTCCAGTGACGATGTCACCGTCCGCTGGGCGTCGTTGTCCGACACCGTGGTCCTGGCGCTGCCGTTGCTGTGGCTCTGGACCACCACCGGCCACATCACCAGCCGCTTCGATCCTCGGCAGCGGCTGATCCAGCTGATGGTGCTGGCGAGTGCCCTCGGCATCCTGATCATGTCGACCTCCCTGCCGTACGCCTTTTACGGACGCGGCCTGGCCTTCGCGGTGCCGTACGTGCTCCTCCAGGTCGGGCGGCCCCTGCTGCTCATCCGCACGCTGCCGGTCGGTGACACCGTCCGGTTGCTGTACACCCGCACGGCGATCTGGAGTGCGGGTTCGGCGATCCTGTGGATCGGCGGTGGGCTCACGAAGGAGCAGTGGCGGGCGACGCTGTGGGGTCTGGCGATAGTCGTCGACCTCGTCGCTGCCCGGCTCGGATGGCCCGTGCCCGGGATGCCGAACCGCTTCGCGAGCGCGTGGGCGGTCGAGCGTAGCCGGCACCTGCCGGAGCGGTATCAGCAGTTGCTGCTCATCGCACTCGGGGAGAGTGTCCTGGCTCTCGGCATCGGCTACACCAACGCGCCGGTCACGGTCGCGACGACCATCGGGTTGATGACGGCGTTCGTCACCACCGTCCTGGTGTGGCGGGTCTACTTCCACCGCTCAGGGGAGATGCTCGGCGAGGCGCTGGACGCGGTGACCGACCGGATCGTGCTTGGCCGGGTTGCCGGGGCCGCGCACATCGTCATGGTGTTCGGCATCCTCGCGACGGCGATCGGCTACGAGATCGTGCAGCACCATGCCCTCGGTCGGCCGTACCTGGCATGGGTGGTGGTGATCCTGGGAGGCCCGGCGCTGTTCCTCTTCGGGCGCATCCGGTTGGAGTGGGTGGTGTTCAACCGGGTCTCCCGACGGCGCATCGTCGGGATCCTCGTCCTGGTGGCGCTCATTGTGCCGCTCGCGTTCACCGGCGCGTTGATCGCCTCCCTCGCCGCCGCCGCGGTCCTGTTGGGTGTTGCCGTGGCTGATGCCCGCCACTCCGTCGCCCACCCACCGGAGACACCGACACCTCACGCCTGAGCGGGCGACATCAGGTGGATGCCCGGGTGATCGTCAGGTGTTGGCGAGGTGTTTGGTGATGCGTAGCAGCACGTGATCCGGTGGCCCGGCGACGAAGGCGGCCGTGTCGGCGAGTGCTGCGATCAGGGGCAGTCCACGGCCACCCACGGTGAGCGGGGCGGGGAGTCTCGCATCGAGTCCGACGCCGGCGTCGGGGGTGCTGCCACGGTTACCGACCTCTAGCAGGCAGCTGTCGTCGTCGATGACAATGGCGATGTCGACGGTGCTGCCGGGATCGGCGTGCACCACGGCGTTGGCGCATGCCTCGCTGATCAGCACGGCGAGGTGACCGCGGGAGTCCTCGGTGGCGTCGGTGAGGCTCAGCAGGGTGGTGAGGACATGGCGGGCGCGCGTCACCGAGGACGGTTGGCGCGGCAGCGACAGCGTCATGGTCACCCGCATCGGGCAGTTCCTCCCCCGGCTCGTGCCTCACCGCCGGACCGCTCTGAACACCCAGGTCGGGTTCTCCCGGTTGTGATCAGCACTACCCGGGGCCGCGGTGGCGAAACGGTCAGAGAGGTGACTCGACGTACCCTCGCCCGGGGGCGGTTAGTCCGTCGGCGAAATAGGGTAAGCGGGACCGTCGGTGTGGGAGGGTGTTGTGGATTTGTCGTTGTCGGTCCGGCCGGGCCGTGGTTGCACCGTGCTTGAGGTGCACGGCGAGTTGGACATGGCGACGTCCCCGCAGCTGCGGGAGGGTCTGCAACGGTTGGTCGAGGCCGGTGACCGCCAGATAGTGGTGGATCTGGCCGGGGTGCGGTTCATGGACTCCAGCGCCCTGGGTGCGCTGGTGCTGATGTTCAAGGCGTTGCGAGAGGTCGGGGGCCGGTTGAGCCTCGCCTCGGCGCAGCCCGCCGTGCGCACCGTCCTGACCATCACCTCGGTGGACCGGGTGATCCAGGCCTATGAGAGCGTGCCGGCCGCTGAGGCCGATGTTTCCCGGACGGACGACGAGACGGGCCGGTAGTCAGTCCGGCAGCGCAGTGCTGGCGCGCGCCTGGTCAGCGCCGGCGCTGCTGCGCCGGTCCTCGTTGTGCCCGCCGTGCCAGTCGAGGATGAACAGGGTGGCGTCATCGGCCAGAGTCGGTCCGCCGACCTCAAGTACGGCGTCGGCCAACGCCCGGACAGCCTCGCGCGGGTGCAGATCGATGATCAACTGCAACATCTTCGGCAGATCCAGATTGGCGGCGTTGCGCTCCCGCACGCCGTCGGTGACCACCACCAGACGGTCGCCGGGTTGCAGAGTGATCTCACCCGCGCGGTAGTCGGCCTCGGCGAACATGCCGAGTGGGAAGCCGGCCGGAAGCGGCAATGCGCGGCTGTTCCCGTCGCGTACCAGCATCGGCGGCACGTGCCCGGCGTTGAGCAGCGCGCACCCCCCGGTGCGCAGGTCGACGCGGCCGAGGACCGCGGTGATGTAACTGCCGGGCACGACGGAGTTTTGGGTCAGGTCGGCGTTCGCGGACTCGGCCTGCCCCACCAGACCAACCCCACGGCGGCGGCTGTTGCGCAGACTGCCCACGCCCAGCGTGGCCGTCAGCGCGCTGGCCACCCCGTGGCCCATCGCGTCGGTGACGCTGAAGTGCAGCACGTCGCGGGCAAGGCTGTAATCGAAGGTGTCCCCACCGATGCTGGCGGCGGGCTCCAGCCAGCCGGACAGGGTGAACGCACTGCCCTCGCAGGTGAACGAGGCGGGCAGCAGGCGGCGCTGGATCTCCCCGGACAGGGTGAACGGGGTCGTGCGTTGCCCCCACTCGAACAGGTCGGTGTACCGCCGGTTGGCGATCACCACGAACGCCAACATGTGCGCCGTACGGCCGATCTCCTCCAGCGTCCGCGGAGCTGGCTCGTCCGGCAGGATCATCTCCAGCAGACCGATAGCCTCACCACGATCGGTCACCGGCGCCAACACCATCCATCCCTCAGGCTGCGAAACAACCTGCGCCGTCTGGGTGCGTAACGCCTGCTCGGCCGGACCCCCGTCGAACGGCATCACGACGGCGACCTCATCGGCGTCGCGGCGTCCCGCACCGGCACCGGCGAGCGGCGCATGAGTCAACCGGACCAGCGCCCGACCGCTCAGGTCCGCGATCAGAAACGCGACCGTACGCGCCCCCAGCGCCACACCGAGCTCCCGGGTGACCGCCTCAACCGCCTCAACCGGCGAGGCGTTCTCCGCCGCTTCCAAAACACCGGCCATGATCCGCCCTCGACTGCTCGTCACTCGTGGAGCCTACGAGACCCGAACGACCATCGCCGAGCACGAGGATCATCTCAGCAGGCTCGACGGCCCCGTCCAGGGCGGGTCCAGCCGAAGGATGGGCGGCCGCACGCCTACTGGCGTCGTCAAGTACGTCGTGCTTGTTAACGCAAACTGCTCCTGCCGGGCCGCTGCGACCCCCTCCGCGGATCCTCCGGGCTCAGTATGTTATCGATAACATGCTATCTTTGGCGCCGGGGAGCGAAGGGCACGCTCCCGGTCACCCGAGCCAGCCGGCGAAGACACGCCGAGGGCATCTCCCTCCGCCGTCCTTCCTCCGGTCGGTGGCCGGTCCGGGCCATTTTGTCGATGCCAGGCGGCCCCAGACAGTCGCCGGGCCACATCGCTCCGGCCGCATGCCCAGCTCCGACACCCCGCCGCAGGCAGCTCTCGGCGCGACCCGGCATCTGGACCAGGTGGACCGCGGGCGATCGGCATCGCACCACCACCGGCAACTGACGTCCAATCGCAAGGAGTCACGCAATGCCGAAACGCAGGTATCTCCTCCCATCCATCACGGCCGCGGCACTTCTCCTCGCGGCCACCGCCGGCGGCGCACTGAGCGGCGGCTTCGGTGCGACAGCGGTCGCCGCCACCAACGGCACCCTCGCGGCGACCGCCGGCTGCGGCAAAGCCCCCACGCTGACCAGCGGAACTCGCACAATCCAGAGCAGCGGACAGAGTCGTACCTACAACCTGCGGATCCCGGACGGGTACGACCGGAACCACCCCTACCGACTGATCTTCGGCTTCCACTGGTTGAACGGCTCGGCCAACAACGTCACCTCGGCGGGTTACTACGGGCTTCAGCCGCTGTCGAACAACAGCACCATCTTCGTCGCGCCGCAGGGCCTCAACGCCGGCTGGGCCAACACCAACGGTCGGGACCTGACCCTCTTCGACGACATCTCCCGACAGATCGAGAACGACCTCTGCGTCGACACGACCCAGCGCTTCGCGCTGGGCTGGAGCTATGGCGGGGCCATGAGCTACGCGGTGGCCTGCGCCCGGCCCACCGTCATCCGCGCGGTCACCGTCCTGTCCGGCGCCAACCTCAGCGGATGCAACGGCGGCACCCAGCCCGTCGCCTACTTCGGCATCCACGGCACCTTCGACAGCGTGCTGAACATCTCGCAGGGTCGGCAACTGCGCGACACGTTCGTCCGCAACAACGGCTGCACCGCCCAGAGCCCGCGCGAGCCGAGCCGAGGCAGCCTCACCCACATCACCACCGCGTACACCGGATGTCGAGCCGGCTACCCGGTGCAGTGGGCGGCGTTCGACGGTGACCACACGCCCAGCCCCGTCGACGGGTCCGGCAGCCCGAACGACTCCCGGACGTGGACCTCGGGTGAGATCTGGCGGTTCTTCAGTCAGTTCGAGTCCACCACGCCACCCACGACTCCGCCGCCCACCACCCCGCCGCCCACCACCCCGCCCCCGACCACCCCGCCACCGACCGGCGAGCCGGGCACCTGCGCCGCCACCTACCGGGCGGTCAACAGTTGGCCCGGTGGCTTCCAGGGCGAGGTGACAGTGGCCAACCCCACCGCCACGACACTCAACGGCTGGACCGTGGGCCTGACCCTGGCCGGCGGCCAGGCCATCAGCAGCCTGTGGAGCGGCACCAACACGGGCACCACCGGTAGCGTCACCGTGCGGAACGCCGCCTACAACGGCACGTTGGGCGCGAACGCCTCGACCACGTTCGGGTTCACCGCCACCGGCGACGGCGCCACCCCACCGGGCAACGTCACCTGCACCAGCCCCTGAGCAGGGCAGAAGGAGGGCCCGGAGCCAGCTGGCTCCGGGCCCTGTGCCGTCCGTTGGCGTCGGTCGTCAGCCGTTGTCGATCAGGCTGGCGATCTCGTTGTAGATCAGGTGTGCCTTCGCGCCCTGGTTCGACGGGCAACCGCCGAGGTGGTGCAGGGCGATCACCCGGTGGCTGGCGTTCAGCACCGGCGAACCCGAGTTGCCGCCGGAGGTGTCACAGCTGTAGCTGATGTTGTAGGTGTTGTAGTTCGCGTTCTTCACTGTGCACGTCGCGCCGTTCTGGGTGTCCTCGTAGATCGACAGTCGCTTCGGGTTCCCGTCTCCGTGGCCCGGGACGTACATCCGGGTGCCGGTGGTGGTGGCGGTCGTCGCCAGGTACAGGGTGCCGAACGACTGGATGTTGGCGAAGTTGTTCACCGAGTACAGGGTGTAGTCCAGCTGGCTGGAGCCGCCGCTGCTCACCTTGTAGAGGGTGGCGCCGCTGACCTTGGTGCCGGCGCCCGGGTTCGAGCCGCCACAGGTGGCGCACTGGTAGTTGAACTGCATCTCACTGCCGCTGACAGCGGACTGCGTCGAGAAGCAGTGCTTGTTCGTCAGCATGCGGTTGGTGTTGCCGACCCGCCAGGTGGTGCACATCCCGCCACCGCTGATCAGCAGCCGCGCCACGGCCCTGCCCTTGGCGTACTCGTTGGGGTGGCTGGTCTGGTAGCAGACCACGTCGCGGCGGGCGTCGGTGCTGCAGACGGACTGCGTGGTGAAGTTGTGCTGCTTGATCTCGGTGGCGTCGTAGCCGCGCCAGAACCGGTCGATGGTCGCGGCGCTGGTGCGGGAGGATCGGCTGCTGTGCACCGTCACCACCGCGGTGTCGCCGTCCACCGACATCGCCCAGAAGCCCGGTTGTCCGTCGGTGGTGTAGTCCGCGCCGGTCGCCCGGTTCAGGTGGCGGTCGTACCGGTAGCTCTCCCGACCGTCGGGGCTCGACACGGTCACGTACTCGCCGTCGGCCAGGCGCAGTGAGCTGAAGTGCACCTTGACGTACGACGCGCCGGGGTGCCGGATGATCTGCTTCCCGCCCTCCTGCGAGTGTGACAGCGAGCCGTCGATGGTCCGGAGTTCGCCGACAGTGGTGACGCCCTCGGCTGAGAACTGGTCTGATTCGGGTGCCCGCTGGGATTGCGGTGCGAGTGGTTGAACCGAGTACGCCTCGGCGGCCGGTACCGACAGCAAACTCAGCCCGAGTGTGCCGGCGCCGAGCGCGACGGCCACCGTTCGTAGGCGGCGCAGGGCATGTTTCATCGTCGCTCCTCCCGAAGAACCAGCACCCAGACGTGCTTGCAGCCTTCATACCGGAAGCCAAAGACACATGCAAATCTATCTATCTTTTCTGCGTCTGTTGTCACCCGACCCCACGGACCGTCTCACCGACCGTCGGTGCGGCTCAGGTAGTGACAGCCAGACCAGGGCCAGGATCAGCCGCTGGTCAGGGAGTCGCCCCGCGCAGGTGTCACCAGGTCGACTGTCGTCGATCGCGGACGGGGGCGGTGTCCGTCACCCCGGTTCAGCCGGAAGTCCCCGAGGACACCGGACGTGGCGAGGAGGTAGGTGGCGCACGGCGCGGGGTCGCGCAGGATGAACGCGGCTCCGGTCGTCACCGCGATGTGCTGTGCCTCCAGCAGCGCGCTGACGCCGTGCGCGCTGAAGAACCGCACCGCGGAGAGGTCCACCGTGATCACCGGCGGCGCGGACGAGTGGCAGGCGCACGCCACCAACTCGGTGAGCAGGTGCGCGTTACTCATATCGATCTCACCGGAGACGTTGATCAGCTTCGCCGAACCCACACAGGTCAGGGACAACGACATGACCTGGTCCCCGACCCGGTCCGGCCCTCGACTCGATCGACGGCCCGCGCGCTCACCAGATGTGCCGGTCTTCCACATGTCGCCTCCGCTCCGCAACGGCAGGCCCCCCGCAGCGACACGAGATGCGATGCGGGGGGCTGGAGGGCGCATGTCTTGACCCGTGGCGTGTTCCTACCCCAAGGGAGCCCGCTCACGCCTGCCCGGCAGCGTGACGAGAACGGCTCCGGTTGTTACCCCGTCGATCATGGGGTTCGCGTAGGGTTCACCACATTTGTCACTGCCAGCCTCATGATCAACGGAAAATTCTTCCGTGGGGGTAAATGGATCGGGGCGCTGATGCGTAAACCCCGTGTGGAACGAGAACGGAAGGACTTCGCGGACTTCTATCAGCGGTCCCGAGACAACTGCTTGCGCGCCGTACTAGCTGGTACGGGCGATCGCGCGCTGGCCGAGGATCTGGTCGCTGAGGCGTACGCGCGAGCCTGGGCTTCCTGGCCACAGCTGAACCAGCATCCGGCACCGGCGGCGTGGGTGGTGCGCACCGCCCTCAACATCCGGGTGTCCTGGTGGCGGCGACGCCGGCGGGAGGTGGCCCTCGACGGCCACGAGCGAGCGTCTCTCATCGAGGACGACCTCGACACGAATGACGCCCTGCTGGCCGCCGTTCGCCGGCTGCCGCGGCGGCAGCGTGAGGTCGTCGTGTTACGTATCTGGCTCGACCTGGACACCAGGTCCGTGGCTTCAGTGTTGGGTATCTCCGCCCAAACCGTAGCCGTCCATCTGTCCCGTGCCACCGCAACCCTGCGGGCGCAGCTCGCGCCCGCAGTCCGTTAGGAGATTCGATGATGAACGACGATGAGGTGTGGGACGTGGTGAGACAGACCCTTTCCGACGTACAGATGGATCGCCCGGTCGAGGCGATCGAGCAGCGCGGCCGAGCCCGGCGACGCAAGCGCCAGGTGCTCGGCCTGGCCGCCGGCGGTGGCGTCGCGGCCGTGGCCGCTCTCGCGCTGGCCCTGCCGATGGCCACGGGACCCGGCACGGCCCCGGCTCCGACCGGCCCGGACAATCAGGCCGGGGCCGCCTCCCTGGCACCGGCAGGCACCACCAAGCTCGTGTCGCTGGCAACCAACCTCACCGCAGACAACGCCGCACTGCCGGGCGACGCGTCGCTGATCATCGAGAAGGTCGATGTCCGTCGGGGCACCGTGCCATCTCGTACCCGGTACCACCTGTACACCGACAGCGGCGAGTACTACTACACAGAGGCCAGGAAAGAACTCCCACGGGTGATCGCTCGTGGCGAGAACCTCGGCAACGGCTTCCACACCCGTGGGGTGGCGGCGGCTCGGTACGCGGCAACCGGTGACCTCGCCAAAGCCCGTGAGCAAATGATCAACTCGGTGTACGACGAGGGAAAGCCCCCTGCCGGCGCCGAGGAGGACCGAATGGAGATCCTTCGGCAGAAGGGGGTCGCAAACCCGTCGCCGCTTACCGATGAGGACCGGGAGAACATCGCCGCCAACCACCTCTGGGTCAACAGCGTCGACGTGCTCTCCGCAGGGGGAGGGGACCCGAAGGTACGGGCGGGCGTGCTTCGCCTGATCTCCACCATCCCCGATGTCACCGTCGTGGATTCGACGACCGGAGGGCAGCCCACCCTGACCCTCACCGCGAGGGTGTTTGGGGACGACAGCCAACACGTGCTGATCATCAACGCCCAGAACGGGGTACCGATCAGTTCCAAGGTGGACTACCCGGAGACGGGAGACTCCTTCGCGGGAACCTTCAAGGTCTCCCGCGCGACGGTGGCCGACATCAAGGCCGGCAGGTTCTGACCTTCGATCCCGCACCGTGCGCGCCGTCCGCACCACCTGGACGGCGCGCACGGACCGCGCCTATGCCGCGACCTGCTCATGTCCCCGAGTCACGCGTCTCTTCAGGGCAAGCCCCTTGCGACGAAGTTGGAGCACGGCAACCGGGTGAACCGGTGCCAACGCGGGGCACCGCGGCGCCCGCCGGTCGCAAACCAGGGTTCGTGTGCTCCAGGCGTGCTCCTGGGCTGCAAGAACGGGGTGCGGGGAACGTGGGTGAACGTGGGCCACTCCCTGCCACCCCAGGTGAACCCCAGGTCGCTAGACTAGGCGCTCGCGCCCCCGTAGCTCAGGGGATAGAGCATCGGTTTCCTAAACCGTGTGTCGCAGGTTCGAATCCTGCCGGGGGCACCTCGAAGATCAGCAAAAACGACCATTGAGCTGCGGATGCGTCTCCGCGTCGATCGCTCGACCTGTGCAGCCGAATGCCGCCCTGAGCCGCTATTTGCAGCCGTCCGTGCAGAGTACGTGCAACGATCTTGATGGCTCGAAGAGGACCGTTCACCCAGCTCGGAGACCCTCCGTCGAGCGCCTGTGGCCGCGTGCCGTCTGGCAGGATCGTGGCCGTGATGTCCGCGAAACCGGCGCCGCCCGACCCCGCCGAGGTGGTGGACCGCTTCGTGGCCATCCTCGACGGCAGCCAGTCGCGTGACGAGGTCGACCGCTGGGCCACCGATCTCATGCGGGGCCCGGAGGACGTCGAAGTTGACGAAGCTGTGCGGTGGGCGCTTGGAATCCTTGCCGGCATCGACCTGCGCCACGGGCAGGGCGAACCGTACCTGCATGACGACACGCAGGTGCTCGGCTGGCTCGCCGAGTTCCGGGAGCGGCGCGGCATGCTCGGCTGAGCCCGGCTTCAACGCATTCGATCCCGCTCACAGTTGCGTTCTGGGTAACGTCCCGCACCTGTTCATACGGCGCGTGTAGGTCACCATGGGTGCCAACCCGGCGACCACCTCCGGGGTGGGTCGCTGGAGGGCGAGACCACTTCCGTCACGGCGGCGCCACGCTCGCTCTGCATGACTCCGGCGGGGTGGTAACCCCTTGTCGGCCCATTCACTGGATGGGATGCTGCCCTCTGCGATCGTGGTCGATCGAGAGGTCCCTAGCTGCGAGTGCCATGGTGTTTGGTTGCGGCGGGATTCCAGCTGACGTTGGGCGAATGGACTCAGGTAGTGGCAACTGGAAGCGCGTGGGCGCCGCTGGAGGCGTACTGGCCCGCCGAGGAGCTGGTGCGGAACCGCGATCGGTTGGTCGGGAAGATCGAGCAGTGCTACCGCGAGGCGCATCCGCGAGGGCTGGATCCCTCCAGAGGCGACGTGGAGTCGTGGCGGGAGAGCCTCTACGAAGTTGCGACTGCCCTCGTTGATTCCGGCCTTGGCCAGGTGTGGATGTTCGTCGAGTACCGCGTGGATCCGGCGATGAATCCCGTTGACGTCGTCCTCGCGGGTCGGCATCCCGTGGATGGCTTGAGCTATGCCGCGATCGAGCTGAAGCAGTGGAGTATCGTCGAACGGCCTCACGCATCAGCACCCGACTGTGGTTCGTGTGCGTCCAACGGCGGCGGGCACCTGTGCGAGCGATGCGCCATCGATCGGGTCTACGTTCCGAGTTACGGGAAACATAAGAAGCATCCGGCGATTCAGGTGCGAGACAACCTCACTTCAATCCGTAGGCACCACAGCATGTTCGACGACCGCTACGTCACCCTCGTCGGCGCGTCCTACTTGCACAACCTGAAGCACCAGGACGCCCAATGGATCAGCAGGGTTGCTCCGTGCCAAGGGATCCCGACCTTCACGGCCCGGCAGCCCTCCGACCTCCGGGCGTTTCTGAAGAACCACTTCAGCGCCGCGCCGGGCGAGGCGGCGGCGCAGGCACTTCTCGAGCGGCGGCGCTTGAACTCGCTACTCGCCGACGAAGCGGGTGCCATCATCAGCGGATATTCGCGGTTCAGCCTGGTGGAGAACCAACTACAAGCCGTCAATGACGTCATGAGCTTGGTCCGGGAAAGGCCCTCGTCCGGCGCGAAGAGGGTCTTCGTCGTGAGCGGCCGAGCGGGCAGTGGGAAATCTCTTGTCGCGCTCACCCTGCTGGGCGAGGCGCTCGGGGAAGGCTACGAGGCGCGGTATGTGTCAGGTGGGATCGCCTCACGCGAGACCTTCAGGCGTGCGTCCAGGGGGCGTGGTGCCGCCTTCGAGACGCTGAACAGGATCGCCGATCGCCCCGCTGCCGACGAGCTGGATCTCATCCTGTGCGACGAGGCGCACCGGCTCACGGAGCGTCCGATGACCGGCTCCTTCGCTATGCGTCCGGGTGAATCGTCGGTCTCAGTGGTTGTCACCCGTGCCAGGGTGCCCGTCTTCTTCATCGATGGGGACCAGCGCCTCTTCGCTGAGGAGATCTGGTCCCCCGAGGCGCTTGTTCATGAGATCCAGCGCCTAGGGGCGGAGGTCGTTCCCGTGATGTTGGATCGCGTCTTGCGCGCAGTGGGAAGTGCGACGTACGACACGTGGATCCAGCGCCTGATGGCTGGCGATCCGGTGCGCTGGAATCCCGACGCCGACTCGGATCCAGAGCCCTTCGAGCTCTACTACGCCGACAGCGCTGCCCAGATGGAGAAGTTTCTGCAGGGCAAGGAGGCTTCGGGTGCCAGCGCACGGATGAGTGCTGGGATGTGCTGGGACTGGACCGATGACACCGGGACCTTCCCTGACGTGACGCCGGAGGAGGGCTGGGCCCGCCCTTGGAACGCCGGTGACAACCACAAGACTCCTGGCGTGCCGAAGCGCCGTTATTGGGCGACCGAAGCCGGGGGCTTTGGACAGATCGGGTGTGTCCACACCGCACAGGGCCTCGAATATGACTGGGGTGGAGTGATCCTGGGCCCCGACCTCACCTGGTGCGAGGCTGCTTGGAGGGTGCACCGCGAGCACGTGCGGAGCAAAGCCAGCCGAATCCAGGACGAAGAAGAACTGTCACGCGCCATCCGTAACGCCTATGGCGTCCTCATGACTCGGTCCCTGCGCGGTACGGTGATCTATTCAGTCGATCCGGCGACCAGGCAGCTCTTCGCTGACCTAGGGGTCCCGAAGGTCTGAGGCTCGCCTTTCTCGAGGAGTTCATACGAGGCGCCATCTTGTTGTGGTTGCTGCCGCGGACAGTTACCGATCAGCAAGGCGAAAACTCAACTCAACGCCGCCTCGATCCGTTCGTTCATCCGGCTGCGGTCCCCGTCTAGGCACTTCGCGTACACCTTGAGCAACACGTCGACCGAATGCCCGGCGCGCTGCGCGACCTCGGGCGCCGGCAGCCCGGCGTTGAGCCAGAGCGACACCCCGGCGTGCCGCAGGTCGTAGGGACGGCCGGCCAGGGGAGAGGCCACCCGGTCGGGGGTCAGGCTCAGCGTCCGCGCCTCCTCCCAGACCCGTGAGTACGTCGACGAAGCCACCACATTGCCCCGATCACTGCGGAACAGCCGCCCGTCGGCACCGGCGCCGAACCGGTCGATGTGCGCGTGCAGGATCGCCACCAGCTCCGGCGGGATCGGCACCTCCCGCGCTTCGGTGTCGCCCCGGTGCTTGAGCCCGCGATCGTCGTGCACCTCGCCGCTGTCGGTGTAGCGTTTCCCGGCTGCCGGCCGCGACTTCTCCACCGTCAGCAGGCCCCAGCCGGTCGCCGGAAGATGGCAGTCCCGCTCCCGCAAGCCCAGCGCCTCACTCGGCCGCAGCGCGGCGAAGTAGAGGCAGGCGTAGAAAGCGAGCAGGCGCTCACCGCGCCGGCCGTTCTTGCCGCGCTGGCCGACGTACGTCACCCCGGTCAGCAGCTCCCGCGCTTGGCGGATGTTGACCACGACCCGGCGATCCACCTCTCCGGCCACCTTCCGCCGGCTCGACCGGACCCGCAGCTTGTCGACCGGATTGAAGTCCAACAGCTCCAGCTCGACCGCGTACTGAAGGACGTTGTAGAAGACCGAGCGCCGCCGTCTGGTCGTCGACGCCGCCGCCGGCCGCCCGTCCAACGTCAGCCCGAGAGCGTCCAACGCCGGACGTACCACCGCGGCCTCAGCCAGCGCCGACAACGGCAGGGACGCCTTGTCGAGCCATCGCAGCGCAGCGGCGATGTCCGCCGGCCGGTCGAGCTGTCGAGACGCGGGCGGAAACTCCCACTCCCGCAACGCCCGCCGCAGCAGCGCCGGGTCCGGCTGCCCGGCCAGGTCGCGCACCAGTACAACAGTCGCGGTCGCCAGCGCATCCGTCGTGCTCTCTCGGGACTTGGCCGCCGCGCCCGGCCACTTCATGTCGACGTACCGGCGGACGAAGCCGAGCCAGCTCACCGACGCGACCGGCGCCATCATCGATTCAGGCAACCCCGAGTCGCCATCGAACGCCTCGCCCCGGTTCGCGGCCTGCATCAGGTCAGACCGGAAGTTGTCCGCCAGTGCCCGGGTGCCGAACGTCCGCGACTTCGGCCCCGTCCCCACCACCCACCGAACGGTGTATGACTTCTTACGGCCCGTCAGCGCGTTGACCTGAATACCTCTGATCCGCACTTCGCGCGACTTCACGCCGCCTCCCGGTGCTGTTCCAGCCAGGCCCGCAGGTCACGCCGTTCGATGCGCAACTCACCGTTGGGCAGCTTGATGCACTCCGGTGCGATGCCCAGCTCACGCCAGCGGTAAAAGGTCCGCCGCGACACGCCGTTGAGCACGGTGAGGACTTCCGGAACGGTCAACAGCTCACTTTCCATAAGGGGTTTTGTCCTCCAGAGGATCAAGTGGCAGGGGAGAGGGGAGCGGCGGTTGCCTTTGCGGTGACGGCTGTTCGTATTCGTGCGGTGTCGAGGTCTGTTCGCCAGCGGATGCGGGCGGATATCGCGCGCAGGAGGCGGTGTTCCAGAGGCGGCACGTCGGGGTCTTCGGGTCGGGCGAGTTCGAACCGGTACCGCTTTGATCCGTCCGCGTCATCGGCCGCCTGGTCGTGATCCTCGGTGTCGGCCATACCCCCGGCGAGGATGGCCCGCACCCAGGCGCGGTTGTCGGCGCGGTGGTCCGCGAGGGTCTTGCCGGACCACTGGCGGGAGACGAGCACGCGTCGGCCGGTGAAGCCGAGGGTGGAGCGCTGGTGGACCTTCCCGGTGCACCGGCCGGGGGTCAAGCCCGCCTTGACCCCGTCCGGCTGGACGCCGTAGAGCAGCCAGTTTGCGCAGGTCGGTGAACACGGCAGCACGGACAGTTCGGCGTGCAGCCGGTCGAAGTGAGCCTGCTGCGCGTCAGAGCGGGGCCTCGCCTGGTCGGTCAGGTCTTTGGTGACGTACTTGGTGACGTAGCGGATCGACCGTTCGGCGTCCTTGGTGCCCTGCTCAATGCCCCGCGCGTCGATACGCCCAAGCCGGGCCACGTAGGCGGGTCGGGTGTCGGGTTCCTCTAACGCGTCGAGTGCTTCACCCCAGGTGGGCAGCGGCTCGCGGGTCTTCGGGTCGACGTACGCCTGTCGGTCGACGTTCCAGACTGGCGGCTTGTCGACCCCGTAGGCCAGTTCGTCGAACCGCGGCCACCACACTTGGTGGTAGGTGGCCGCCGCGATCTGCTTGAGCAGCCGGCGCGGGAGGGTGCCCCGGATGGCGAAGTGGGCGTGTGGGGCGAGGCGGCGTTGTAGCTCGACGGCTCCGGCGTATTGGAGGTTCCAGCCGGCGGCGCGGCGGACGTTCTGCCACCACCGGTCCAGGACGCGGGCGAAGTGGATCGCGTCCAGGGCTGCCCGTCGGTAGTCGTAGCTGGTCGGGTCGACCGGGGTGCCGAGCACGTCATCATGAGGGCCGTGGCGCTGGCCGCATTCGCACGGGGCGATGTAGGCGCCGCGCCGTAGGTGGGAGTGCACCGGCCCGTGTGAGCCGAGGGTGAGCGTGACGAGCATCGACGGCCGGTGAGTTTTTCCCGCCTTGCCGGAGTAGGCGCGACCGACGGTGCGCGGGTCCACGGGCAGCCGGGGCAGGTCCGGCGAGTCCTGCCGCCGCCGGGTGGACCGCTTGCGTCGGGGCCGCTCGTCGCGATCCTTGGGCGTGAGGTGCCCGCGCAGGCTGGTTTCGCCAAGGGCCTCGTCCAGCTCGGCTATCGCGGCGTCGATTTCGGCCAGGTGGGCGGCCCGCTCGTCGGGAGTCATTGGCTGGTACTGCACGGCTTCGCGTTCGAACTCCAGGTGCGCCCGGACCCGCACCAAGGCGAGGACGTCTTCCCCGGGCTTGTCGGGGCGCACGGCGGGTTCATCGGCGAGGTGCCAGCCCTCGCGGATCTGTTGAATGCGCAGCCGTCGGCCCCGCTCTGCGCAGGGCTTGCAGTTGACGGCGAGGGTCGCGCCGCAAGGCACTTCGACGACCTCGGTGAGGCCGGTGGTGGTGTCGGTGCGCCGCAAGGCCAGGGGCCGGACGCAGACGCCGTTCTGTTCGGCGAGCTGCTTGAGCGCGTCCTTAGCGAGGGGTTTACGCAGCCGGTCGGCCCTGGATCCCGGGCGGGGCTGCTCGACGGGCGTGGTGGGGATGAGTTCGAGTTGGCTCACCGGTTCTGCTCCAGGGCCAAGCTGTTGCTGTTGCGGGGCGTGAAGGCAGCCGCTGGCACGGGCACCAGTCCTGGCCGACGCTGAACCGCCGTCATGGGGACCGGGCGAGGCTGCTTGTCGGTGGCCTCCACGGCGACGGTCACCGCCTGGTCCTTGTCGACCGATGGCCGGTCGTCGGCCGGGTTATAGCCGGGCGGGGCGTCACCCCACTTGCTGGCGTCGCCCGGCTTGTCGACGGGTGCTGGGGTGGTGGAGAAGATGAGCTTGGACAGGCCGAGGAACGCCAGCGCCGGCACGGCCGACAGCAGCGCCCCGGACACGCCCGGCTTGGCCACGGCGAGCTGCGCGGACAGAGACAGGGCCACGGCGCAGACGAGCAGGAACATCGGGTACCCGATCGGCCCGCCGGTGCGGCGCCGCCGCCTGATCGTGAGTAGCGCGGCGAGGGGTAGGAGTTCAGAGATGGCGGCGTTGGCCCAGCCGAACCAGTCACCGGTACCCGGCGGGGAGTTGGCCATGGTCCAGTCGTGCACGTGGGTGAACGACGCCGCTCCGGCCAGCCCGCCGACGGTCAGGACGATGAGCACCAGGACCAGGCTCTCTGCGCGGTCTGCCTTGGTCTTCACCGGGTCATCCCCTCGTCGTCGGTGTCGCAGAGTCGGCGGTAGTCGCGGCCCAGCTCGCGGATGTCGTCATCGGTGAGGTAGGCGAATCGCACCCGGACGGGTTCGCGGACGCCGTCGAGGACCACGAACCCCACCCCGGGCGTCGACTCGGGGATGCGGTCACACAGCGCGCCCCGGTCGCGGGCGGCGTCGCCGAGGACCATGTCCACCTGCTCCGGCTCGGTCAGCCGCAGCCCGATGCGGGTGGGGAACAGGTCCCGAAACGGCAACACGTCCTTACGCGGGTCCTGCAACGCCGCGACCACGTGCACCCCGACCGCTCGGCCTTGCGACAGCAGCAACCCGAGGGCTTCCTTGATCCGGTCGCGGACCTTCCGATCGGTGATGTACGCCGTCAGCGCCGCCAACTCGTCGACGACCAGGACCAGCAACGGCTCCTCCACCGTCGGTACATGCTGGCGAGTGACCCCCCGCAGCCGGGCCGCCCGCAGCCGCATTCGCTTCACGGCCTCGTCGAGAACGCCGGCCATACCGTCGGGGTCGTCGTAAGAGAACCGGGCGAACAGCGGCACCCCCGCCGCCAACTCCATGCCGCCCTTAGGGTCGAACGCCCACACTTCGACAAGCCCGGAGCGGATGCCGCCGGCCAGGGAGCGGATCAGGGACCACAGCACCGATCCCTTGCCCGCACCGGTCGCTCCCGCGATGAGGACGTGTGAACCGGCCAGCCGCAACCGGTACGCCTGCCCGTCCTCCCTGAATCCGAGTGGCAGCCCGTCCAGGTCCGGAACGTTGCCCGCCGGTAGCGGCGCCACGATGCCGGCAAGCGGATCGCGGCGCATCAAGCGGACCACCACCCGATCCGGCCGGTCCGTCGAGCGGGCCTGACCGGTGGGCAGGCGAAATGCGTAGGCAAGGCGTTCCGCGGCCTGCCCCCAGTCGTCGGGAATCTGGCCCGGCAGCATCCGCACGGTCAGCTCATCGCCCCACCGGTCGCAGCGCACCCGCAGCAGCCGAGGCACATACCGGTCACCGCCGAATACCGTCGCCAACCCGCAGGTGGCCATGACCGACGCCCACCGAGGCCGGTAGACCACCAGGGCGCGGACCCGAGCAACGAGCGGGTACCAGCCGAATCGCAGCCACGACGACGGGTGCCACCGCCACCAGGCCACACAGCCAACGGCAACCGTCGCGACGACGCCGGCCAAGACGAGGCCACTGAACTCGACCCGCACCCACAGCGCGAGGCCCCCAGGCACGGTGATCCACCAGTAGCGGGCCGCCAGCACGGCGAGACGGAACAGACCCCGACCCAGCCACCAAAACACCAGCAGCCAGCCCGGAACCCGCCACGCGGGAAGACGCACGTTCATCGGCGCCACGGGGATCTTGTCCCCCGGAATGATGTTGATCAGAGGCACACGTCACCGCCCTGACCACGACGGCCACGGCCCAGCGTCGAGACGCAGGACCGGCACGACATCCGGCGCAGGTCAAACCGGCGCGGCTTCACCCACCGGCAGCAACGCGGGCAACGGATCGCCGAGACCGAGCCGAGAGCCGGCGGCAGCCGCAGCGCAGAACGGATCGCCGCTTCCACCTCCCGATAGGCGTGTCGCAGGCCGGCCAGGTGGGGGCGGAAAACCATCAGCAGCGCGCCGACCAGCAGCGGCACGGCAACGATCAGGGCAGGGTGAACTACGGTGGGCATCACGCCCTCCTTCATCAGACGAGGGATGGGAGAGCGCGGGAGCGGGCCGGGACTCTTGGCGGGGAAACGACCCGCCCCGCGCGCCAAACACCAAAGGTCAGGCAGCCACCGAACCCGGCACCACCGAGGCCGGACGAATAGCGCTAGCCCGCAGCGAGTACGCCATCCGGGAGCGGCAGTCACCCGAAGACCGCCCCGGCTTGCACCGCTGCGAATCCACATACGGGGTCAAGGTCAAGCCTTCGAACTCCACAGCCGGCGGGTAACCCGGCACCGTCGACGGTGGCGGCACCGGCTGCTGCGGCGCGACCACCTTCACCTTCACCTCAGTCGACCGGCCGAACTTTCCCGCCTCCGGGTCCAGGTCCATCACCCGCACCACCCACACCCGCTCCCCGGTTTCCTTGTCCCGGGCCTGGTTGTCCGCCTCACCACGCCGCTCAAAATCGATCTGCGGCGAGACACCGAGGCAAAGCGCCCCAGCGGGGAAGACGTACTCGGACGGGACCGGCACCTTCAACGTCATCGGAACCACTTGGGGCAGCCTCCTAGCATCACCAGTTGCCTTCCTGACAACCGGTTGAGCTAACAAGTTACGTCAGCTTGTAAGTACAAGCAAGGATTCGGCGAGATGCGTTCACATAGGAGTGTCGGACCGTGATGCCAGCCTCTGGAGGCGTGAAGCCCTTCGCTGTCCACCGCGCCGCCCTGAGCATCTCCTACGGCTTCTTCGTGCTGCGGGACGTATGGTGCGATGCCGGCGACGACAACGAGTCGCTACGAGACGCGCAGGGCCAGGTGGCCGGCGCGTCCACCTACCAGATCACCGTCCCAGCCTCCTCGTATCCGCCCAAGGTCGGACTTGAGCTACGGGTCTGGGCCAGCGAGCCCGCATCGGACGGCGGCTTTTGGGACGGATGTCGAGAGCTTGAGCTGCACTGCCCTACCGGAGAATTGGTTGTCGAGTTGATTGCCGCCGGAGGGGCGGTGGGGATCACGCTTCCGCAGGGAGCCGGCGTCTACGGCGTCCGGGTCCACCAGGCCGACACCGAAGAATTCCTTATCGAGCTGTGGTGGCGGACGCCGCTACCGCCAGCCGACGATGACGAGGACTTCTACGGCGATCTGTGGACCTGACCAGTCAGGACAGGGCGTAGGTGTCTTCGATCTCGTGGCGGCTACCCGGCATCACCAGTACCGACGTCATGATCGGGTCACCGGATGCTTGGTGGATAGTGATGACGACGCTCATCACCGATTCGTCGGCTGGCACGGCCAACGCCTCAGCTTCGACCTCGCTGACTCGACGGGCGGTCATGCGCTCGGTGGCGTAGTCAGCCCGCAGGCCCTTGTGGCGGGCAATGAGGTCAAGCAGGCCGCCCGGGATCGGCTCCGGCTTGGTGATCTCGGTACCGACCGCGATGTCCACGGGCACGAACGTCGCGACCAAGTCCACCGGTCCCGACTCGGAGACGGTCCGACGGCGCCGCTCGTAGACCGGCGTGCCCTCCGGGATCTGCAACTCCGCTGCGATGCGCGGCGAGGCGAGCACCGGGCCGACGTGCAGGATCTCCGTCTCTCCGGTCTCGTCCAGCTCCACCGCATCGCGGGCGTAGTCAGGTGAGGTACGGCCGGAAGCGGGCCTGCCGCGCACGAAGCTGCCCTTGCCTTGCTGCGACTCGATCCAGCCGTCCTGCTTGAGGATGCCGAGGGCCTTGAGCACCGTCGGGCGGGATACCCCGAACTCCGTGCAGAGCTGGTTTTCCGATGGCAGCGCCGCGCCGGGGATGTAGTCGCCATCTTCGATGCGCTTCCGCAGCGTGTTCAACACGCGCAGGTATTTCGGCGTCGGAACCTCGTACGCCATCAGTGGCACCCAGCCTTGGGTCGGTAACTAGTAAATACAGGACCAGTCACTTGTCAGCATTTGCGGGACAGGTAGAACCTATCTAGGCAGCCTTGATGGATTCAAGCTGTCCGCTTCTCACCGCAGACGATGTAGCGCCCCCGCCGTTTGGCGGGTGTGCTGGTCAAGCTGCGCCTGAGCAGTCCGGGGCTGGTCACGCAGGGCTACTGGCAGATGTGTGGTCATCCAGCGGTCCCTCAGGTAGCAGGAAGCTTGCGCGCACCAGGATCCGCGCCTGCCGACCATGGCGGCCAGACGGACCGAGCCTGACCCCCTCGACCCAGATCCACTCATCGTCCGAAGGACAATGAGCCACCAGCCGAACCCCCGTCACCCACAACGTCACCGGCCCGTCCGACGGCAGGAGACGATCGGCTGCACCGATCTCCAGCACCGCGCCGAGCCGCACCCGAACGTCAAACACCGCGTCTCCTCATCACCGGCGCCACATTGCGAGGCGGCCCGCTCTCGGTCGTACGTCCCTGGATATGAAGGCCGGCGATCTGCACGAACACCTCACGCCGTGCCAGCGCCTTACCAGTCGGCATCTCTATCGAGTAGCCGGTCAGCCACACCCAGCCGTGATACGTCGGCTTGTCGCAAACCGAGCTGACCCGCAGCCACAGCACCCGGTTGCCGCCGAATTGCACCGACGCCCGACCATCAATCAGCACCAAGTCACCCGGCACGGGGACACCCGGCCGGCGTGGCGTCGGTGTGCGAAGCGCCGAGGCGGGCGGGCCATTGACGGGCCGCCGTTTGGGTCGCGGCTCCACCCCAGCACCCATCCCGGGCCAGCCTCAGCAGGTCGCCGAGCGACCGGAACCGGCGCAGTCCAGGCAGGACCGACGGGCTAGGGATCGGGTCCGCTCCGAACCACGCCCGACTGCCCGGATAGCGGTGCGGGCAAGGGTGTACTTCCAGCCTGCGCCCGAGCAGGATTGGCAGTTAGTCGATACGTTCAGCCCCGTCATGCAGACAGGTTGTGCCACTTACCGCCCAGCAACCCGGAAAATCCTTCCGGGGTCGCGGCAGACCGAGGGGAGAGAGTGAACGGGTGCCCGGAACAACCAATACTCTGACCATCGGCGAACGCGTCGCCTGGTACCGCTACCGGCGGGGCCTGTCCCAAGAAGTCCTAGCCGGACTCATCGGCCGCACCGCCGACTGGTTGGGCAAGATCGAGAACAACCGGATCGAGCTGGACCGGCTTTCCGTCATAAAGTCCCTCGCCGAAGTCCTGGACGTGTCCCTCGGCGACCTGCTCGGCGAACCCTCGATACTCGACTGGACCAGCGACAGCGGCACCATGACCGTCCCCGCCCTCCGCGCCGCCTTGATGAACTACCGCGCCCTCGGCCCATTCGGCGTCGGCACGCAGACAGAGCCATCAAGCGTCGTTGTACTCAGGGAGGAGATAGGCGCTCTCTGGAACGCCTACCAAGACTCCCGATTCGGGTACGTCACCGGCCGCCTGCCCGACCTCCTGCACCGCGCCCAAGCCGCCGCCGACCACTACGACGGTGAAGGCCAGGACCAGGCCCGCCGCCTCCTCGGCCTGACGTACCAACTCGCCGCCACCCAGCTCACTAAGCTCGGAGAGAGCGACCTCGCCTGGATCGCCGCCGACCGCGGCCTGACCGCTGTCCGCCCCACCGGCGACCCGCTCGTCACCGGCTCCCTGTTCCGCTCCGTCGGCCATGCCCTGCACGCCACCGGCCGCTACACCGAAGCCGTACGCCTCACCGAAGACGCCGCCGGCTACCTTGAGCCCCATCTCAAGCACGCGACACCAGCGCTGCTCTCCGTCTACGGAACCCTGCTCCTGTCCGGCTCGATGGCCGCCGCCCGATCCAACGACGCCGCCACCACCCGCACCTTCCTCGCCGCCGCAGATCACGCGGCCGGTCAGCTCGGGGCCGATGCCAACCACCTCTGGACCGCTTTCGGCCCGACCAACGTTGCCATCCACCGCGTGGCCACGGCTGCCGAGTTAGGAGACCTCCAAGTCGCCATCGATCTCGGCCCGCGTGTGGACACCTCCGGCCTACCGATGGAGCGTCGGGTACGGCACGCCCTCGAAGTCGCCCGCGCCTACAGCTCGTGGAACCGCGTCGACGACGCCCAGGCCGTCATCCTTGACGTCGAACAGATGGCACCCGAGCAAGTTCGCCACCACTTCCTCAGCAGACAACTCGCCCTGACCTGGATACGCCGCCAACGAGGCAAGCCCTCGGCCGAACTGGTCGGCCTGGCCCAGCGACTCAAGGTGCTCGACTGAACCCGGCCCATCTAGGCTGCCCTGGTGACGGCCAACGAGATGCCACCCATGGCAACCCCACGCGTCGCCGCCGGCGCCCTCTTCCTCGACGATGAAGGTCGCGTGCTCCTTGTACGCCCGAGCTATAAGAAGCACTGGGACATCCCCGGCGGTTACGTTGAACCCGGCGAGTCACCACGTACGGCGTGTTTGCGTGAGATCGAGGAGGAGTTGAGCTTAACCGCGGCGCTTGGCCCCATGCTCGTCGTTGACTGGGCGCCGGCGGAGCACGAAGGAGACAAGCTCCTCTTCATTTTTGACGCCGGAACTCTCACTACGGAGCAAGTACAGGCCATCCACTTCGCGGATGGTGAACTCACCGAGTGGCGCTACGTGATAGCAGACGACCTGGATCAGTACGGACCGCCTCGGCTCACCCGCAGACTTCGCACAGCAATCGCCGCACGTAATCGCGGCAACGCCACCTATGCGGAGCACGGCAAGGCCCTCTAGCTCAGATTTTTGGTACGTCTTCAAGGTGGCCTTGACGGGCCGCACGCGCCCGCCGGCAGGGCGCGCTGCCCGCACTTCCGCTACCGCTCCGCTTTGGCCGCGAAGAACGCCCGGCGGCGGCGCGGAAGCGGCGAAGCCCGGAGGGCCGCGCAGAATGACAGACAGTTAACCGGTTGTTCGGTGGGCTGGACATGCTCGCAACGTGATGGGCCGATGCAGTAGCACCTAACGGGGGGAGTCACTGCTGCCCAGTTCTACCGGTCTGGGGCACACGGGAGCCAAACGTCGTCAACCAGCCACTAAGAATGGCAGCCCGATCCCACCGGTCCCCCCCGGACCAGGCGGTAGTCAGACGTGAAAGCGGAACAGTGAAGCGCTTTCACGCCACCGGCATGAACGGTTATGTCAGTGGCTCACAAGGTGTCTTGAGGCTCATCTAGGACGCGGGCCAGCCTCAACCGTGTGCCTACTCGGCTACATCGACGGTGACGAAGTTGTCGGGGAGATTGAGCCTAAGCTCAGTCTTCCCCTGGCCCACGCTTGACGTCGATCTGGCAACGGATTTGCCTAATTCGATCAAAAATGAAGAACTTGCCTCCAGGGGATTTGAGTCAAGTAGAGCAAGGAATGCAAAATCAGGCTTGGTTGCAATCCTTTGGATTATGCGGGGATCTACGGAACCGGTTCCGACGGCGACTATATTTGGATGGTAGCGGTATTCGTCATTTGTGAGCTCATGTAGCGCCTGCTGCCAACCCGTGTCAGTCGGATTGCCGTCCGTGAAGAAAAAAATCGTAGGGCGGAACACACTAAATCCGCGGCCCTTGAGGTCGCCAATGTCAACTTCGATCTGGCTCTTAAGCAGGTCGAAGGCTTCACGGTAGCGGGTTCCATCGCGAACTGATAGAGCGGGCGCGTCGGCGTTTTCGGCGATGGTGGAAAGCGGGCGCTCGATGTGTGGGATATCGGAGAATGAGACGACGCAAACGGCTAGCTTATGGGCTACAAGCGGATCCGCAGCCCAACGGTCGAACACTCCGGCGAGCGATTCGTTCACACCGTCTATCAGGTGATTCATCGAATAAGAAACGTCTATGGCGAGATAGACCGGCAATCTGCTGAGTTGGTTCATCGTAGGCTCGTCTCGCTAATCGGCCAGAACGCAATGAGATGCATTAGACGTAATCGATTGACATTCGAAAATTGTTAGGTCTTTCGACCGTTGGCTGAGGCTTCTCCGCATGCTGTGAGAGATGTTCTAAGAGTCTTTGCAGGTTGCTCGTGTGGTCGTCGCCGGATAGATCGACGGGGTTGCGCAGGGCAAGCCCCTGCAAATCATCGTCTAACTCATTAGCTCGTAGGTGCCGTGCTCCGGCGACAAGAACGGGGATTGTATGTAATTCGGGCGCCAAGGACAGGCGTAGTGCAACCAAAAACGCTTCTTCTTTGGCGTGATCCCGGCCTGCTATACCTTGAGACTTGGATAGGCACCCGGGCCAACTCTCGTCAACGAGCACTAGAATCACGTCACTTCGGAGAATCTTTCGCCGGGCGACCTGCAGGGGATCGACACCGAGCACGTCCGTACCCAAATCCATACTTATATCATAGGTTCGCAGTAGGGGAGAGATCTGGCTTTGCAATTCTACTGCCTGGTGATGGCCGCTCTCGCCGGTGTGAAGCAGCAGTAGTTGCAACCTATTCTCGGTTGTTGGAAGGGTCGCGTAGGAAGTAGGACTTTCGATTCCGTCTGACTGAGCAAGACGCATGGCTGGAATCCCAGCCGATGTGTTTGGACGGTCGTTGGAGGCGGGGAAGACTGTTAGGCTGCTTAGTTGCGTTTCGCTGAGCTTGATGCGTTTGATTGCGGTTTGCCCGTTGCCAAGGCCCACAATTGCCGAGAAGGATCCGCGCGAATACTGATCCGGCGGAAGGCTCCCCCTAAAAAGCAGCTTCATCGAGGAGTTTGCCGCTAGCCGGACTGGTAGGTCCGTGGTGCATGAACCGAGCCATTGAGCCCAAGCGCCCTCGATGTCGACATCACTTCTACCGGCGTTGGCTATGTGGAGCTCGAGCCAGTACTCAGTATCGTGCCGGGTAAGACTATGCTCACCAAGGATGACGCGGGGTCCAGATGATCGCAGACTTGCGAAGTTGACAGCCAACGCCCCGCCGCTCACGAGAAGTGCCAGGCCTGAGATCGCAACCGGGATCCATGGGCTTGCGTCCATCGTGCCTCCAGTCGGGCCGGCGGGCCTCAATCACAGTGGAATGCCGCATGGCACAGAGTAGATCCTGCTACCCCTCCGAACCATGGTTTCCCGCCGCGAATGGAGACTGGTTCCGCGGGTTAAGAATTTCGAGCATCCCCCATCCTCACCCGACCCCAGTTGGCTGTGATGCGCAGCAGGCAGTCGCGCACCAGTAGCCGACGCACGGTAAGTGGGCGCTCAAGCCAAGCGGAGTCAGCGGTAAGGCAGCGAACAGGTCCCACTGCGACGACGGCAGGACTGCTCGCCCTCTCGCCGATCGGCAGCAGCGGTGACAGCAACCGACGCGGACGAGAGAGCCCGTTGGCGGATGAGTGCGCAATCCGCCCGGAAGCCGCGAACGCGGACGGACGACGCCGGATGACGCGCACATGCTTTAACCGAGGCGTCACTTTGGCGGTCGGGAGCGGAAGACGAGGTCCTCCCGCTCTCCTGGGGTCATCTTCTGGTACTCGTTCCAAAAGGTCTGAAAAGGCGCAGTCAGCTCGGTGCCGTAGGTCGGGCTGGTCGTTGCCTGGCGCAGGGTCAGTTGGCCATCTTGGACTGCGGAGGCCATCTCGCGAAGTAGAGGGTTATCGCTGCGGGCTAGCTGATCCAGGATCTGGCGCAGGGCTTGGGCCTGTTCCTCGTCGCCGCCAGTGATGTCCTTTAGGTCGTCCATGTGCTCATGCCTTAGCGTCGACGAGGGGGTGGTCATAGCGGCCGCCGGCGGGGAGCGCGGGGAGGGCTACGGCGTCGAGGCCGCTGAGTTCGCGGGTGAGGATAGCGCGGAAGGCGAGGACAGCGGCGGCGATCTGCTGGCAGAGCTTGGTTGCTTCGGCCCAGAGCCGGAACATGTTGGCAACCTCGGCGGCTGCGACGCCGTAACCGACGAGGGCACCGACGCCGGTGGCCGAGGTTGCGGTGCCAGCAGCGGCGGCAAGGCCGGTGATGATGGCAGCGTCGATGAGGCTCTTGACGACCCCGCCGAGGGCTTCCCCGGCGGACCAAACAGCGTCAGCCATCTCCCGGTAAGCCGTGCTGATGGCGGACAGGGGAGTGTGGAGGTCGGCGGTGGCATTGGCGATGGTCGTGAAGTAGCGGAACGCTCCGTCGCCGGCGACGCCGTGCCAGAGCGGGCGCAGGGTGGTGGTGCCGGACTGGACGTTGTAGGCCAAGTCATGGAGGGCGCCACCGATGTCGTCGACGACGGGTGCCATCTTGGCCAGGGCCTCCCAGTCCCCGGAGACCTGACTCTGGAGCCTTCCGATGGGGTCGAAGCCGAAGACGTGGTTGAACACTTCATTGAGCCAACTCGCTGGGCTGATGTAGTCCATCCAGCCGAGCGAGTTCGCGGGCTTGTCTGGGTCGCCCGGGATGTCGAGGTGGCCGCGTACGTCGCGAACGTCGACGAAGTTCGCGGGGACGCAAGGGTTGTTCGCCAGTTCCAGTTCAAGGGCTGTGATGCAACGGTCGCCTGCTGGCGGCAGGGTGCGGTCAAGGCGGTCGGCGTTGGCCAGGTCGGTCTTGCGGTAGTAGCCAGCGGCGGCCCGCAGCTCGGGGGCAGAGTTCTCTAGAAGACAGGCGAGTCGGTTGAGCGTGCCGTTGATGACCTCCACCGCCTGCTCGTGCGCGGCTTTGGCGATCTCAATCTGCTCGCCTCCGGTCGCGACGTCGGCGTGACGGTTGAGGTAGTTGCGCATTGCCCACACGTCGATGGCGGCACGGTCGAGCTGGCGGGCGAAGCTGACCAACGCTTGCGGCTCGACGGACAGCGTCATCGGTGCCGTCTAGTCCGTGATGAAAATGCCGGTCACGCCCACGACGGCCAGGACGACGGCGGCGGCGAGCACATAGAGCCGTGGACGCGGCTCTCGAACGACGTAGGTGGAAAGCCCGCACGCACCGCTGAGGATCGAGATTGCGTACCACGGGAAGGTCGTCGGCGTGGGTTGGCCGATGAAGATCATCCAGGTTGCCATGACCGCGACGAAGATCGTGGCGTAGGCGACGGTCTGTCGCATGTTCCGGTAAGCGGTGTGCTGCAATCGAGAGACCGACGTGCGGTATGCCTCCGCCGCAGCAGCGCGTTCACCCTCACTGACCTGCCGCCGTCTGTCACGGCTACCAGACCTCCGACCCCCACCCATGCCGCCGAAGATACATTGACTGTCACGGCTCCGCTGCCCTGTGTAAGGCCACACCCATGCACCACCTGTGGTGCGAGCAGTTGAGACCGATCGAGCGGACACGGGGCAGCAACAAGGCGGCGTGAGCCTTGACGCGGGCCGGACCCAATGAGTCGACGGACAAGTTCTCGCACCTGCCCGTCGATAACGTTTGACGCTCACTGCAGCCGCCTGCGGATGAGGCAGCGTTCGTCAAGGTGTCGGGCCGCCTGATCTCGTCTGAGAGTCGACACCATCGATGCTGGATGGGAGCGTCGTCGGTTACTGAGGGGTGCGAGGGTCCGGATATGCCAAATACTCAATGACTGGACGGATGCCCTTTACGGGCATGACCTTCGATCGACATGATCGGTCGAGACGGTTGCCGTCCACCCCTTGACGAAAGGCTGCCGCTCATGCCGATCGCATCCCCTGTCGCTTCCTCCTGGCGTGCCATGCACCGCGCCGCTGCTATCGCGGTGGCCGCTCTCGTGGGGACTTGCCTAGCCGTCGTGAATGTGCAGCCGGCCTCGGCCGTACCTCCCGGTATCCCGTCCAAAGCGACAGCACAATCGCAGCTCAACGCCCTGACCGTGGCGGCCCAGGGCTCGACCAGTGGCTACTCGCGTGACCTGTTTCCGCACTGGATCACGGTCAGTGGTAGCTGCAACACCCGCGAGCAGGTCCTCAAGCGTGACGGCGCCTCCGTCGTCGTTGACAGCTCCTGTGCGGCCACCTCGGGCCGCTGGTACAGCCCATATGATGGAGCGACCTGGACTGCCGCCTCCGACGTTGACATCGACCACGTCGTGCCGCTGGCCGAAGCGTGGCGCTCTGGAGCCAACTCCTGGACGACCAGCCGTCGGCAGAGCTTCGCTAACGACCTGAGCCGCCCGCAGTTGATCGCAGTGACGGACAACGTCAACCAGTCCAAGGGCGATCAGGACCCTTCCACCTGGCAGCCGTCCCTGTCGTCGTACCGGTGCACCTACAGCAAAATGTGGATCACCGTGAAGTACAGCTGGAGCCTCACCCTGCAGTCATCGGAGAAGTCCGCGCTACAGAGCATGCTCAACACCTGTTCCTCCTGACCAACGCGCGCTACCCGGCCGGCCACGCCAACGATGCAGGCAGGCCGGCTGGGTCGCGCTCCATTGGACCCGACGCGACGGGGAGCGTTGCCCGTTACGTGTCTGGTTCTGCGCTCTCGATGGGGTAGCCACGGCAATGCCTGACACAGCCAGCATTCCGAGCCAGCGGTATCGGAAGGCCACGAGGCTGATCACAGTGCCGAGCACCCCTGAACCGTTCGGCGGCCTGAGACGTGGCTCGAGAGCCGGGCGAACCTTATTGCCGAAATGCTCTCTTCAGGATCAAGGCGCTCCGCGCGGCGCGGGGCGGGGCGCGGTAACCGGCTCCTGACGGAGCCGCCGCCCCGGCCGCCTACGGCGCCGGGGCGGAAAGTCAGCCGGCCCGAACCCCACACCCCGCCCCGCGCGTCACCCCTGGGTCAGTGAGGTGACCCGGTGACGAGTCCGGAAGACCGCGGTCGGGCGGCCGTGCCTCTACCCGTTCTCAGCGATCCGAAGGCGCGCGAAGACCGGCAGGCACAAACGGGCAGCCGGAGTTGCCGTGCAGCGGCCAGGGGTCGCTGAGACCCTAGGGCAGGGGGAGGGAGGTGGGAGGGCGGGAGGTTAGGGAGGGGACAGGGTTAGAGCTGCCTCCGGCGGGGCCAGACGACTCCAGGATGAAGTTGCCGAACGGTTTTGGTGAGTGGGTGGTTGGGGGCTGTCATCCCGTCCACCGCCGACCCAGGCAAGCCGAGCAGACCAGGGCCAGGGTGACAAGGTCGTTCGTCCGGTAGGGCGCTCCACCTTGTCACCCTGGCCCTGGCCCGCTCCACGGTGTGTGGGTCGGCGGCGGACGGGATGACAGATCCTCGCGCCTATGACTGTTCGTGGTTCACGTCTTGCGGGCCGATCCCTTCCTTCCGCACGGTTCCCCGGTAAGCAGCGGTGTCAAGCACTGACCGGGTACGAGCCAGCTCACGTGCCTTTCGATCGAAGTCGTCGTTGCGAACGTCACCCTCTAAAACGGCACGGTAATGCTCATAGAAGCTCTTAGTCCGCTCGTGAATCTCGCGCCAGGTCAAAAGGTCGATGTCATCCCGGTCGCGCCAGTTCCTCAGCTGTCGATCGGGAAGGGCGTACTTGTCGCCAGTGATGAACGCCATGTGGACGTTATCGCGAGCTTGCTGCAGTTTGCCGGCGTACGAATCGATCTGATGCAAGTCTTTCAGCTCAACTGCATGTCCCGCGCGCTTAATCTCGATAACAATGATCTGTCCGTCGCCAGCCAATGCGAGAAAGTCGTAGCGGCTTCTATCCTCGGGGTCGGCAATGTCCTCAGTCCCCCACTCACGCAACTGAGTAGTGATGCGCTTTTCCTCAGCGAAGACCTGCCATTCCGGGTTCACCAGCCACGGGTAATCCGCAATAAGGTCGTGCATGTTGTCTCGACTGAGCGAGGACGCAGTCTCGGGAGCGTCCTCAACGATCATATGGTAGAACTTATCGACAATATCGATGCGCCCCTTAACCACTTCGAGAACTGCCCGGCTCTCAAGAACCTTCCATCCTCTAAGTAATTCGAGGGTTCGTTCCAGCTCGTCAGGGTCATCCGAAATCTCGTCAATCTGCTCGATGTAGTCGTGGAATTGACGATACTCGTATGCGCGGATGATTGTATCGGCCAGAGGTTCCACCTTCTCCAAGCTGGCGTCGGATGAACCTAGTTGATTGATGAACTTCTTAGCTTGCTCGCGTGACGGCTTGTCTAGCGCGTCCAGACGCTGAGAAAGGAGAGGGTTCTGGGAGACTTTGGCCTGCGCCCTCTTGCCCCTTCGATCGGCGTGTTGAATGAGGAGCCTGCGGACGAGGGCGTCGCCCCACTTTTTCAACGCCTGCGCGCCGGGGTCCGCCCAGTCCACTTCCTGACGATCCGTCGAGATGCGATCACTCTCATCATCTGTGCCGTCATCCAGGAAATCGGCCTCGATGACACCGGTCAGGTACTTAGTGCCGTGCTGCCCCGAAGCGGTGCTCTCCACGTTGAAGAAGAAAGGGGGAGCTTGCGCAGTCTTTCCCCTTACCAAAATGGCGAAACCTTGAAGATCCTTGTTCAGTACCGTCTCGCTGAATCCGGCCCACCAGCGTACCGTGCAGCTCTCGTCTAGCCTTTCCTCCGACTCTCCCTCCGCCGGCTCACGATGGGTATAAGTCAGGGGGGCGTCATCGATTAGTTGCTCGTTCACGATGATGGCCATGTTACCCCGGACCAGCCGGCTGAACCTCCGAGCCAGATTGTGCCGCAAGTCCTGCGGATCCATGGCGGTGACATGCTTAAGGCCGCTCAGGGTAATCCGTGTGCCGGACGCGAAGGGGATCTCGTCTGGCACGGGGCCGATTGCGCCGGGCAGGCTGAGGTTAGCCACGCTGCGCGCATCGGTCTTGAGGTCGCTTGCATTAATCGCTACGGAAGTTAGAACGCCTTCGCGCCAGGTTTCAAGCCGCATGCTTTGCGCGAGGCCGAAGCCGGCAAGCTTGCCAATTCCCTTGCGGCCCATCACTTTCCGCGCACCAGTCTCGGCATGCCCTTCCGCTCGGCGATTCCTGCCGATGACGAGGTACGCGTCCTCGACTTCCTCATCGCTCATCCCGTGACCATTGTCGGAGATGACTACGGAACTCGTTGAGGCGTCGTATAAGGATGGGTACGGTAGCGTGACTGACACCTCTGTCGCTCCGGCGTCCCACGCATTTGCGACGAGTTCGGCGAGTGCGGCGTCGCGCCGCTTGTACATCTGGACGCCAAGGTGCTCTAGCGTCCGACCCATCACCTGGATCCTGAAGTCGCGTGGGCGCACGAGTGGAGGGGCAGTCATGGCTGCCAGATTACGGTGTGAGAGGCTTCCTCAACAGACCGTAGCGCCACCTGCTCGGCGCCGTCCGTCTACTGTGCCCCTCGGCCGAACGTGCCTCCGACCGCCGCCTGCGGGTGATCGCGCAAAAGAGGCTGTCCTGGCAGACTGTCAACGTGACCACAGCGCCTGTGACAGGCTCAGTCGAAGACCAGCCACGCGATGTTGCTCCCAGTCGTCGACTGAGGAGCCGGCGCCGCCTGACAGCCTTCGATCTCTTCAGCGGGGCTGGTGGTCTCACGCAGGGCCTTCAGGATGGTGGCTTCCGGGTCCTCGGCGCAGTCGAGTTCGACAGGGCTGCTGGTGAAAGCTACGTCCTGAACCACCCTAAGGTTCGGCTCTGGAATTCGGACATCCGCACACTCGATGCATCGAAGCTGCTGGCAAGCGTCCGCCTGCGGCCTGGGGAGCTCGACCTCCTCGCCGGGTGCCCGCCCTGCCAGGGCTTCTCGCACTTGCGCACCTTGAACCGGACACGGGATGTGCTGGATGAACGCAACGACCTCATCTACGACTACCTTCGGTTCGTCAGGGAGTTGCGGCCAAAGGCGGTTTTGCTTGAGAACGTCCCGGCGTTGGCCGACGACCGAAGGATGACTCACCTCATTGAAGGGCTGATCGAACTCGGGTATCCAGCAGATGACGGCTACCGTATTCTCAATGCCGCGGACTATGGGGTACCGCAGAGGCGACGTCGGCTTGTGCTTCTGGTTTCGCGCGACGGACCGATACTCTCGAGTTTCATCGTCCGACCCGTCGCCACTGTAAGAGATGCAATAGGCGACCTCCCGGTGCCAGGCAACACGGGCGACGCACTGCATGACATGCCGGAGCGGCGCAGCCAAAAGGTAACCGAGCTAATCCGCAGCATCCCTCTCGATGGCGGAAGCAGGACAGACCTGGCCCTGTCGCGTCAGCTACCATGTCACAAGAAGACAACCGGATTCCGGGACGTCTATGGCCGGATGGCTTGGGATAAACCGGCTCCGACTATAACGACAGGCTGTCACAATCCTTCCCGTGGCCGCTTTCTTCATCCAGAACAACACCGGGCGATTACGCTGCGGGAAGCAGCGCTATTGCAGTCGTTTCCGCCGGATTATCAATTCGCTCCAGCTGCAGGTAAGGAGCGGATTGCGGCCATGATCGGTAACGCGATTCCACCGAGATTCGTTCAAGAGCACACTCGTGGCGCCCGCGAGGCACTTCTTTCATGAGGTGACGAATGAGCAGGGCAACGTCCTGGGCCTCGTCGGACGCGACTCGCGCGAGCATGAAGGCCAACAAATCGCGCGATACGAAGCCCGAACTGAAGCTCCGCTCGGCGGTCCACGGGCTCGGCTTGCGGTTCCGTGTGAACTATCGGCCCCTGCCAAGCCTTCGGCGCACAGCAGACTTGGTTTTTACGCGTGCGCGGGTGGCGGTTTTCCTTGATGGGTGCTACTGGCACGGGTGCCCAGAACACTTTACCTTGTCGCGAACAAATTCATTCTTCTGGGCATCGAAGATTGCAGCGAATAAGGCAAGGGACGAGAATACAACAACAGCCCTCCGATCCGCCGGATGGAGGGTGATTCGCGTCTGGGAGCACGAAGACCCATTTATTGCTGCTGAACAAATCGCCCACTTGGTTCGACTGGGTTAGTCCGCGCAATGAGACGCTCCGCGTTGACAGCGCAGAGCGCATAGCACTGCATGACCTCGGTGTGGTCGGACATGCGCTTGGTGGGAAACGAGTTTCCCGGATGAGGGTAAGGGCTCGCGAGCGATATGGCAGTACAGCACGGAAGTACAGCAACCTACCCGCCTGTAGCCACCCTGCTCCGGCGGTCATTGGCCGTGTTGCAGCGGAGACGGCCGAAAGGGGTTGTATTGCCCAGAGCTACGGATCAGAGGTTGGCTGTGGGGTCAGGGTGCAGAGCTGTGCGAAGCGGCGCGACCTTTGCTCGTGATGTTGAAGAGCTCCGCTTGGCGCGTCCTCTGCCGACTGAGGTACACCCGCAACTGCCCAAATGATGTTGATGTCGAGCGCACCCACGGGCGACCTGGTTCCTCGCCGGTGGCAGGCGATGCGGCGAGCAGGTCAGGGGCACCGGCGAAAGCTTGACCATGCCTTGCGTCGAGATCGGCACAGCGGTGGAATGAGCACCTGCACTGGATATCAGGTAGGTGCAGATGTGGGCCGCTCCCATCGGCTGATATCGGCCGACTAGGACAGCAATGCAAGGCAGGTCCGTCGCGAGGTGGTGGGGGAGCATTCAGTGACCATGACCGACAGCAACGAGGATCAGCGCCAGCTAAGCCGTCTGTTTGATGAGATTTTGCGGCTTCAGCCGGGCTGGTCGAGTGGGAACACTCCCGAGATGCAGCGCCGGGGAGTGCTCGTGCGGCAGGAGGGACCAGCACTGGTTCGAGCCGAGCTCGACGCTCTCTTCAGCCAACCTCCCTTCGATCTACGGGTCGAGGGGCGGGATGGCACCGGGCTGAAGACGCGGGTGCCCTGGATAAGGGTGTATTCGAAGTCGCGCTCACCGAGAGCCACCGATGGCTGGTACGTCGTCTACCTGTTCGCGTTCGATGGTTCCGCGGTCTACCTCTCCCTCAACCAGGGCACGACAGTGCCTGGCCAGTTCACGATGCGGCCGCCCGAGCAGCTTTACGACCGTGTTCACTGGGCACGCACAACGCTCGCACGCAGCCCATACGACCAGTCCGGGCTGCTCCCGAAGATCGATCTTGCGGACGAGGGCCTTGGTCGCGGGTATGAGCGGGGGAATGTCTTCGCGATTCGCTACGACCGCGGCAGCCTGTCCAGCGGTGTGAGGCTGGGTACTGATCTGAAGCGGATGGTCGAGCTCCTGAAGGTCTTGTACGAGGCGTCGGGGCAGGCGATGCAGCCGGTCCAGGTTGCGGCCGCGGACCAGCCCCTTACACGACCCCCGCTCAGTGACGCGCCGGCCTTCATCGCGTGGGTTCGGCAGGTCTACGGCCCGACCCTGGTCAGCTCGCGCCAGGCGGCGGAGCAGCAGGCTCGTGAGCTCTTGAACGAGTTCAGCGGCAAGATGAGCGCCGAGCAGGCGCTGGCGCTGGGCGCGCTGTTCAACACAGGCGAGTGGGGCGGCGTCCTGCGCCACAACCGGTTCAGCCCCGCGTTTGTTGGCGCCGCCATGCAGCGACTCGTCGATCCCCTCGACAAGTTCAACGATTGGACGGATCGCCTATGGCGCCGCCCGGAGGGCGAGGCGCTCCAGTACGTCGACGAGATTCTTAGAGAGACCCAAGCCTTCCCGGGCGCCGGGCGTTCGTACCCGACGATGCTGATGTATCTGCGGGATCCGACCCGGTATGCCATGTGGCTACAGATCACCCACCGCGGGCTCGTCGCACTTCATCGCTTGAGCGAGCCAAAGAACAGGGGCGGCGGGTCCGAACGGTACCTCCGCTACTGCGAGGCGGCGCTGAACTTCGCCAAGGAGTTCAACCTGCAGCCCCAGGAGATTGACGCTGTCTTGTCGGAGGCGGCGCGCGCCGCCGATGAGGAGTCGACGAGTCCCGCTGCGGAGATCGCATCGTTGGTTGCCGACACAGCCGACGAGCCTGAGTACGCGGGAGAGGCAGAACGACACGAGTACCCCCTGGCTGACGTTGCAGCCGCAACCCACCTGCCACAGGAACAGCTTGAGGAGTGGGTCGCCCTGCTCCGAGGGAAGAAGCGGCAGGCACTCTTCTACGGTCCGCCCGGCACCGGGAAGACGTTCGTCGCCGAACAGCTCGCACGCCACCTCGCAGGAGCCACAGGTGAGGTGGAGACTGTCCAGTTCCACCCCTCCTTCTCCTACGAAGACTTCCTTGAAGGGTTACGACCTGAGGCCCAGACGGATGGTGGAGGCGTTAGCTATCGGGTCCGGCCCGGCGTGTTCAGGCTCTTCTGTGACCGAGCCCGCGGTAAGGACGGCACCTACATCTTGATCATCGACGAGATCAACAGGGCTGAGCTCGGCGCCGTCCTAGGCGAACTGATGCTCCTCCTCGAGTACCGCGGCAAGCGGTTGGTGCTGCCCTACTCGCAGGAGAAGTTCTCTGTCCCGGACAACGTCGTCGTGTTAGCAACGATGAACACCGCCGACAGGAGCCTTGCGCTCGTCGACTTCGCCCTCCGTCGACGCTTCCACGCCTTCGAGATGCGCCCCAGCAAGGGCGTCCTGGAAAGTCACCTCGTAGTCGCGGACAGGGGCGAGCAGGCAGACCTCGTTTTGAAGTTCTTCGACATCGTTCAGGAAGGAGTGGACAACGCCGACTTCTCGCCGGGTCACTCCTACTGGATGGGCGAGGACGGGACGGCGCAGGGCCTGTATCGCGTATGGCGCTACGAGTTGCTCCCGTACCTGGCTGAGTACTGGTTCGAGCACCGCTCGTACCTCGACAAGCTCGACGCGCAGGTAACGAAGCTCCTGTCCGAGGAGGCGTGAACTGTGGAGGTCATCGAGTATCGCCCAACCAAGCTAAGCCTCGACCAGGGCGACCTCGACTACCTCCTCAGCCTGGTTCGCTCCGCTACAGGCGACCGGACCGATGCCCGGGTGCTTCACGCACTAACCCCCACCCACGCGGCCGGCGTTTATGAAGTCACCCCAGGGCCGTACGTCGGGCGTCTAGGCTTGCCGTCTGGCCGCTGGATCGACTTTCGCAGCCGGTTCCCATTCGAGGACGTGATCGAACTCATCCGCCGATCGGCCCGGCATCCGATCCGAGCAGACAAACTTCGGGTCGACGCACATGCTGAGACCTTCTTGACCGAGGCAATCGCCCTGGCCTTCTCCCGCGAGCTGGAATCCCTCGTCGGACAGGGCCTCGCGAAGGGCTACGAGCGGATCCGACACCAGCGGCCTCCCTACCCGGGACGCCTTGATACCGCGTACCACCTTGGGCGTCTCGCCGCCCGGCCGGACCGGCTTGTCACCGTCGGCCGGCACCTGATCACTAACGTCCCCGTCAACCAGGCCCTCGCGGTCGCACTCGACACACTCACTCGGGTCCCCCTGGCCCGAGAAGTCAGCACCCGTCTTGCCCGATTGGTGCCCGCTTTCGTCCGTGTGACTCGCGCACCGATACGCGCCGAGGACGTCGGGCGCATCACGCTCACCAACCTCACGCGCCGCTACCAGCAGGCACTTGCGCTCGCCGAAGCCATCCTGCGGTCCCAGTCTTTGGCACCACGCTCGACCGGCCTCGCCAGCGGCTCACTTCTGTTCTTCATGCCGAAGGTATGGGAGGCCTACGTCAGCCAATGGCTTGCCGAACAGTGGCCCGAGCATCGGGTCGACGCGCCCCACCGCTTCCAACTGACGAACGATGGCCAGACTGCCGAAGCTGACGCCACCGTCTGGAACGGTGACGAGCTTGTCGCCCTCTACGACGCCAAGTACAAGTGGCCCGGCTCAACTCCCGATCGCGGCGACATCTACCAGATGGTCACCTACTGCGAGCGGCTGGGCCTCCAACACAGCACACTTGTCTACCCCGTTGCAGCCCCCAAACTGACCGTCACCGTCGGTAACAAGGCCGTGCATGTGCTCGGCGTAACGCCCAGCTTCGCACCCCTTGCGCCTTCGGACGACGGGGTCGCCACAGCCGGGAGCTGAGGCTCCCGCGCTCGTCGCGATGCCCTCGCCGACATCGCCCTGCAGCTGGAAGCCGGATGAAAGGAGCAGCATTGAGCAACGCGCGGTTGAACGATGTACTGCTAGGGAACAACCCTCATCCCACACCGCAGTCTGCCTGGTCAAAGGTGTCGCACCGCGAGTACGACCTGCTCACCTGGGATTACAACCCTGGGAGCTGGAGCGTCGCCTGCCACCTCAATCGGATAGGACCCGGCACGGTGGGATGGATCTACCGCGCCGATGGATCCTACGGGCATGTCGCCGGGCTGATCGTGTTCAACGATCTGCCCTACCCGCAGAAGGAGCCCGGCGGCACCGCCCACTACTGCGACGGGTTGTTGTGGCGGTTACCCCGTGAATGGTGGATTGACGGCGCCCGAGTGTACATAGACAAGCGGTGGTCCGGCCGGGCACCCTTCGGAGAAGTGCGCCGCTTCCGCAACGGCGAGTACCTCAAGCCAAACGATCGACAGATCCTATGGGATCTCCTGCACCCGGTTGCCCGCGAGTGGGTTGAGGACAAGGTCCGCAGTCTCGCACCCAGCCCTTAAGCCTCCACGCACCGAAGCCCTCCGTTCCGGCCCTCGCCGGTCATCCGGCCGGACACGGTGTCTCCGCCTATGGCCACTGGCGCCCTTATCCGCAGGATTTCCCGGAGTGCAGTGGAGGGGCAGCAAGGAGGCAGCGAGAGGGCCACCAGTGGCTGGCCGCAGACGACACACGCTGGCAGTAGAACCTTGCTGAGCGGTGCAAGACGGTAACGGCCGGCAAGGAACGGGGGCTCGTACCCGCGTTCGGGACGAAGAGGCCGTGGCTTGTACGCCCATCCTTACAGCCAAGCCTGCCAACGGGTCCAGCCCAAGGTCGACGCTAGGCGACAAGATGAGCAGGCCGGCGGCAACCACCGACGCCAGCCGACACTGGTCATGATCTTTGCAATACAGAGTGGGCGCGCTTGCGGATCGCCCTGCGGGCGGCCTCCGGCCGTCCTCGGGCGTCCGCAGCGCCCTCGTGCAGAGTGCGTGCAATGATCTTGACGCGGAGTACCGGAAGACATCCCAGGCGTGCAGGTGGCGGCCACAGTGGTGAGACTGCCGCTGTCGCCTTCCTAAACCGTGTGTCGCAGGTTCGAATCCTGCCGGGGGCACCAGGCGAAACGTAGATCACCTCCCTGATCTGGAACTACGCGTGGCCTCACCGCTTCCGCAGGAAGCGACATCGTTGGCGCTTCTCTGCGGGCCTCCGTGAGGCTGCCAGGCGCACCGGTGTGCCGAGCCCGCCGGCAAAGTCAGCGGGCGACGACTGAGCCGGCCTGATCCACCGAGCCCTCGCAAGCCGTCAGCCGCCTTGCCGCGAGCGCTGAGAATCATCGAACCGTGATGATCGCGATCCCGCCTGGAGCACTATGGTAAGGGGATGCCTGCGGTCAAACCCCTTACCTTGTGGGCGGGACGCGTGGCCGCGCTGCTGGGCATCGTGCTTGTCGCGCTCACCCTGCGCCAGACGGTTGCGGTGATGTCGCCGATCATCGGCGACATCCGGGTGGACATCCCGATATCGAACATCGGCGTCGGGCTGCTCGGCACGTTGCCACCGATCCTGCTGGCGGTATCGGGGTTCGTCGCGCCGCGCGTCGCCCGCGGCATCGGCCTCGACGGCGGCATCGTGCTGGCGCTGCTGCTCATGACCCTCGGCCATCTCGTGCGCGCAGCCGCCCCGGGCTACGCGGTGCTGCTCGTCGGCAGTGTCGTCGCGCTCGCCGGCACGGGCATCGGCAACGTGCTGCTGCCGCCGATCGTGCGGCGCTACTTCCCCGACCGGATAACGCTGCTGACTGCCACCTACGTCTGCATCCTGGGGGTGAGCACGGCCCTGCCCGCCGCGGTCGCCGCCCCGGTCGCCGAGCAGGTCGGATGGCGGTTCTCGCTCGGCATATGGGCGGCGACCTCGGTAGTCGCGCTCGTTCCGTGGCTCGTCATCATCACGCGGGAGCGTCGCCGACGACTCTCGGACGCCGACGCCGTCGAGTCCCCGCCCACCACCCTCGTCACGCGACTGTGGCGGTCACGCGTGGCCCTGTCGATCACCGTCCTGTTCTCGACCAGCACGATCCTTACCTACGCGTGCTTCGCGTGGCTGCCCGAGATCCTCGGCGACATCGCTGGCTCGACGCCGACCGAAGCCGGTGTGCTGCTCGCCGTTACCGGCATCATCAGCGCCCCTATCGCGCTCATCGCACCTCTGCTCGTCGCGCGGCTGCGCGCTGTCAGCCAGCTGATCGCCGCCGGTACCGCCAGCTTCGTGCTCGGCTACCTCGGCCTGCTGCTCGCGCCCGCGACACTCACACTGCTCTGGGTGCTGCTCATCGGCTCGGGCTCGATCCTGTTTCCCATCAGCCTCGTACTCATCAACGTACGCACCCGAACCCAGGGCGGCACCGTCGCGCTGAGCGGCTTCGTGCAGGGGATCGCGTACGCGCTCGGCGCGCTCGGTCCTCTGCTCGTCGGGCTGCTGCACGACAGCAGCGGCGGATGGACCCTGCCGCTGCTGTTTCTGCTCGCCGTCGCCCTCGTGGCGGCCATCCCGGCGTTCACGCTGGCCAAGCCCGCCTTCGTCGAGGACGAGCTCGCCCGCTCCTACTCCAGCCGAGGATCGTGATCACGGTTCGATGAGCGCCTCTTCGTCTTCTCTGAGCGCACACATCAAAGGAAGCGGACTGGCTGCGGTACACCGAAGATCTGCCGAAGACCATTTGGCAGCGGATACGTCACCGCGCCGAGCGTCCTCAGGCTCGTGGCGGATCACCAGTGGTGGACGAGATTCAGGACCAGCGCCGCCACCGAGGTGGAGAAGAACACCGCCCATCCCACGAGCTGGCGGGAACCCACCCGCAGGTGCGCGATGAGCGCGCCGACGAAGTACGCCACCAGGCCGGCGGCGGCGAGTGTCCCCAGTAGCGGCACGGCGAACCCGGCCAGCAGCCCCAACGAACCGGCTGCCAACGCCGTGCCCAACCGTGGCATCCAGGCCCGTGGCAGGCGCTTCATGTCCATCTGGGCCTTCGGATAGTCGTGGCCGATCAGGTAGGTGACGGCGGCGACTCCGGTGAAGACCGAGGCGAGGATGGTGATCGTGACATAGGCGGCGTACATGTGCCCTCCCTTGTGGTTTGTGCTGCCTCAAGGACGGGCTGGTCCAACGGATTGTTACCGGCGGCGCTGTGAGTTGACGCACAGACAATGGCGGGTGGGCTGCGGGTGTCCCGCAGCCCACCCGTCGACCGGTCAGAGGAACTTGTACATCTCCTCGGACGCCGCCTCGGTCTCGCTGGCGGGCGGCACGTCCACCGTTACGGGCTTGCCGAAGTCGCTCATGCGCATCTCGGTGACGAGGTCACCCAGCGTCTTCGTGGCGATCGTGTAGGAGAGCGCGGTGAGTCGTCCGTCGGCGTCGAGAGTCGCCTCGAACGGGACCGTCTTCGGGTCCTTCGCCAGCTTGGCGGTCGACTCGAGGCCCTCCCGCATTCCGGCTTCGCTGCCGGCCGCCGCGGCGGCCTTCTCCAGGTCGGCGACGCCGGTGTACCGACCGCCGCCCACCTCCTGGGCGGACACGACGCCGCCGATGAGGCCGGTCTGCGACTTCAGGTCGAAGGACTGGCGCAACGAGCTGTTCGGCCTGAGCTTGGTGAGGTCGATCTTCATCCACGGCTTCTCGCCGTCGAGCGAGTCCGACTTGAGGTAGGCGGCATCCCCGATCAGCCGCGCCTCGATCGGTTCCGGGGCCTTGCCGGTCACGTGCAGCGTGCGGGCGGCAGGGTCCATCTTTCCGCTCATGGTGATCGACTGGTTGCCGGCCTTGACCGAGGCATCCATGGTGAGCGTGCCAGCGAGGCTGCGGTCCATGCCCTGCTTGACGGCGGCGGTCGGCTCGACCTTGGACGCTGCGGGCGCGGCGGAGGACGAGGACGCCGCCGGGTCGCCGGAATTGGTGCCGCAGCCGCTGACGAGGGTCACGGCGAGGGCAATCGAGAGAGCTGGGATCAGTCGACGCATAGACGTGACCCTAACGGGCGGTCGCTACCCGATTTTGCCCGAGCTCATCCGTCCGCGTCGATCGCCGGATCGAAAGGTGACGAGGGTGGGGCGACCGACCCGAACAACTGTGCGGGTGCTTGTCCCCCGTGCGAGCTACCCGCAAGTGTCCACCGCACGGTGACGATTCCTGACCGGTGGCTCCATAGCGTTTGACGTGGCCGCAGCGCTCCCGCCGCGGACCTCGTTGAAGGAGCCATCATGCGCCTGTTGAAGCAGCTCGTGGCCGTTGCGGCGGTCACCTTCGTCGGTGGCCAGGCCATCGCCGCGGTGGAGGGAAACGATCTGCTCACCCTGCTCCTCGGTCTGTCGACGGCCGTGGTCGCGGCCCTCGTCTACGGGTGGGTGGTTCGGCGTACCGAGCGCCGCTCGGTCACTGAGTTGGCTCGGTCCGGAGCCGGCGCTCGGATCACCCGAGGGGCACTGATCGGGTTCGCGATGTTTGCGGCGGTGATCGTCAACATCGCCTTCGTCGGCGACTACGACATCAACGGGCTGGGCTCGGTGACCGGCGCGGTGGCGCTGCTCGGGTTCATGGCCGCCGCCGCCGTGACCGAGGAGTTGCTCTTCCGCGGCGTCCTGTTCCGCGTCATCGAGGAACGCACGGGCACCTGGGTCGCGCTGCTGCTGACCGGAGTGGTGTTCGGCCTGATGCACCTGCTCAACCCGGACGCCAGCCTGTGGGGCGCGGTTGCCATCGCGGTCGAGGCCGGATTCATGCTCGCTGCCTGCTACGCCGCCACCCGCAACCTGTGGGTGCCGATCGGCCTGCACTTCGGTTGGAACTTCGCCGCCGGTGGCATCTTCAGCGTGGTGGTCTCCGGGAACGGCGAGTCCGAGGGCCTGCTGGACACCACGATGTCGGGCCCGGCTCTGGTCACCGGCGGCGACTTCGGGCCGGAGGGCAGCCTGTACACGGTGGCGGCGGGTGTGGCGCTGACCGTGGCGTTCATGTGGATGGCTCACCGTCGGGGTCACATCGTCCCGCGTCGCCGTAAGGCGGCCGGTGCCGAATCGGTGCCGGCTACGGTTTCCTGATGATCGACCTTCGGACGGTCCCGGACTCGTGGCGGCGGTGGCCCGTCACGGTCCGGGATCTCCCGGTGGCGCTGCTGCTCGCTCTCGCGTCGGTGGTGCCGGCGTTGCGCAACCACGGTACGCAGCTCGGCGACCTGCCGGGTCGTCCGTTCGACGCGCTGACCGTCCTGGTGATCGCTCTGGAGTGCCTCCCGCTCGCCGTCCGCCGACGGTGGCCGGCCCTCTGCCTCGCCCTGGTGTCGGTCGGCTTCGCGCTCGACCAGCTCCGCGCTTATCACACGGTTGCGGGCTCCGCGCTGGCCATCGCGCTGATGAGCGCGGGGGCACACGTGCAACGTCGTCGACGTACCACCATGGTCCTGGCCTCCGCCGCATACGTGGCGCTGGCCGTCGCTCTCGACCGGCAGGGGGCGACCGAAGGCGTGACCGGGTTCGCCACGTTCTACCTGTTGCTCATCCTGGCCTGGGGCGTCGGAGCGTGGCTGCGACAGACCCGATCCGTCGAAGCCGAACGCCGCCGCCACGTCGCCCTGACCGCCCGCACCGCCGAACGCACCCGCATCGCGAGCGAACTCCACGACGTCGTGACCCACCACGTGACGGCGATGGTCGTGCAGGCCGAGGCGGCCCGCTACCTGACCACCGCCCCGGATCGCCTCGACACGACCCTGACCGCCATCACCGACACCGGCCGCCGGGCCATCACCGATCTGCGGAACCTGCTCGACCTGCTCAATCCCGACCACAGCACCGATCCGCGTACGCCGGCCGTGGGCGAGCTGCACGCCCTCGTGGCGCAGGCCCGGCAGGCAGGTCAGCCGGTGGAGTTCACCGAGGACGGCAGCCCCGCGGAAACGACCGGCGGTGCCGAGGTCGCGGCCTACCGGGTGGTGCAGGAGGCGCTGACAAACGCCCTCAAGTACGCGCACGGCAGCCGCACCACTGTTCACGTCCACCACGGCGAGAGGGAGACCACTGTGCAGGTCAGCACCGAAGGTTCGGGCTCGTACTCCGGGGGCCCCGGCGGGAGCGGACGCGGCCTCGCGGGACTGCGCGAACGGGTCGGCGTGCTGGGTGGCGAGTTCAGCGCGGGACGACACGCGGACGGCAGCTTCGTCGTGCATGCCCGCATTCCCACCGGTAACCCGTCATGACGGCGCCGATCCGGGTGCTGGTCTGCGACGATCAGGCGCTGATCCGCACTGGCTTCGCGACCATCATCGGCGCTCAGCCCGATCTCGAGGTGGTGGGTGAGTGCGGCGACGGACGCGCCGCGGTCGACCTCGCCGAGCGGCTGCATCCGGACGTGGTCGTGATGGACGTACGGATGCCGGTGCTCGACGGCATCAAGGCGACGCGCCTGCTGGCCGGCGCCGGGGTGGCCCAGCCCGTCAAGGTGCTCGTGGTGACGACGTTCAACCTCGACGAGTACGTGTACGAGGCGCTGCGCGCGGGAGCGAGCGGATTCCTGCTGAAGGACGCCCCGCCAGCCCAACTGCTGCACGGCATCCGCACCGTCGCGAGCGGTGCCGCGCTGCTGGCGCCCGAGGTGACCCGACAGCTCGTGGGCAGGTACGCGGCCCGGATCCGTCCCGCCGAGGGCACCCCGGACGACGTCGGGCTGACCCCGCGTGAACTGGAGGTGTTGCGCCTCATCGCCGACGGCCTGTCCAACAGCGAGATCGCCGCGACGCTGGTGATCAGCCAGGAGACCGTCAAGACGTACGTCTCGCGCATTCTCACCAAGCTCGACCTGCGCGACCGTGTGCAGGCGGTGGTCTACGCCTACCGCGCGGGTCTGGTGACGTAGGAGTCAGGCGTCAGGCCGCCGGCAGCTGCTCGGCTCGGCTGAGCACCTGGTCGACCAGGCCGTACTCCCGGGCCTGCTCTGCGGTGAACCAGCGGTCCCGGTCCCAGTCGCGCTGGATCTCGTCCAGCGTCCGTCCGCTGTGCTGGGCGATCAGCTCCTGCATCGTCCGCTTCACGTGCAGCATGTTCTCCGCCTGGATGGTGATGTCCGAAGCGGTCCCGCCCATTCCACCGGAGGGCTGGTGCATCATGATCCGCGAGTGCGGCAGCGCGTACCGCTTGCCGGCCGCCCCCGCACACAGCAGGAACTGCCCCATCGAGCCGGCGAAGCCGAGCGCCAGGGTGGCCACGTCGTTGCGGACGTAGCGCATCGTGTCGTAGACCGCCATTCCCGCGCTGACCGACCCGCCCGGCGAGTTGATGTAGAGGTAGATGTCCGATTTGGCGTCCTCGGCGGCGAGCAACAGGATCTGCGCGCAGATCTGGTTGGCCGACTCCTCCGTCACCTCGGTGCCGAGGAAGACGATGCGCTCCCGCAGCAGCCGCTCGAACACCTGGTCACCGAAGGACGGCTGTGCGCTGTCCAGCATCCGTACGCCGTACCCGATCATGTGTCGCCGCCTTCCGCCGTGCCGGCGGGCGATGGGACCGCCCGGGGGACCGGCGTCTTCAGCGTGCGCGCGGCGGTGGTGGCGGGCCCAGTGATTCTGCCGCCGGCAGATCCGCCGACGGCAGAACCGGCGCGGCCTACGCGGCGGTCAGCCGCCGCAGGCCCAGCCGGGTCTGTGCGCCGTCAGTCAGGGCGGCGGTACGCGGACCGGGGCGCGAGCCGCCAGCGGAGGCTTTTCCGGCGACGCTGAGGGCCGGCTCGCTCGCCACCGGCCCGTGGTGCAGGACGAACCCGCCGATGCGTGGACCCACCAGCAGGGTGGCGTTGCCGATCTCGCGCCGAGTCGCATCGGCCCGCTCCAGGTGGGTAAGCGCGGCGCGCGGCGCGGCCGGGAGGCGGGGCTCGACCCGGCGCATGTCGTCGCGGGCCTCGCCGAGCAGGTCGGCGAGGCTGATGCCGAGCGCTCGGCAGATCGCCGCCAGCACCTCCGAGGAGGCCTCCTTCCGGCCCCGCTCGACCTCCGAGAGGTAGGGCACCGAGACGCCGGCCGATGCAGCCACCTCGCGCAGCGTGCGGCCCTGACGCTGCCGGTGGCGGCGTAGCACTCCGCCGATGACTCGTCGCAGCAACGACATGCCGGCCTCACTTTCGCGGTCGTCGTCGGGAACACCCTCATCATGCCTGTCCTGGGCTGTCCAGGCGGTCCCGTGCGGGCCCGCGCCGGTTGTCCGCGAGCGACCCCGAGGTGCGATGTTCGCCGCACCCGCTATGTTGTGGGCGTGCAGGCGACGCTGGCGGGGCAGGTTCGACGGTGATCCATTTCCCCGCGCAACGCCGGGGCCCGCTGAGCGCGCTGAGCCTACGGCTCGCCGCCGCCCTGGGCCTGGTCTTCGCCGTGGTCGCCGCCGTCTACCTGGGCCGGGACGGCTACCGCGACGTCAACGAGGACGGCCTCACCCTGCTCGACTGCTTCTACTACGCGGTCGTGTCGCTCTCCACCACCGGCTACGGCGACATCACACCGGCCGCGCCGTCGGCCCGGCTGGTCAACGTCCTCTTCATCACCCCCGCCCGGGTGATCTTCCTGATCATCCTGGTCGGCACCACCCTGGAAGTTCTGACCGAGCAGTACCGGACCGGCCGTCGCCTGTCGCGGTGGAGGAGAAGCGTGAAGGACCACGTCATCATCTGCGGCTACGGCACCAAGGGGCGCAGCGCAGTCTCCGCCCTGATGGAGAACGGTCTGGACCGGTCGCGGATCGTGGTGGTGGAGCGCAGCGCCGCCGCCCTGCGGCAGGCCACCTCCGCCGGGCTGGTGGCGATCGAGGGCTCGGCGACCCGGTCGTCCGTCCTGAACGAGGCGCACGTCAAGAACGCGAAGGCCGTGATCATCGCGACCGACAGCGACGACGCCTCGGTGCTGGTCGCGCTGACGGTACGGCAGCTCACCGCCGGGCAGGTCCGGATCATCGCGGCGGCGCGGGAGGCGGAGAACGCCCCGCTGCTCAAGCAGAGCGGGGCGCACCACGTGATCGTCTCCTCGGCCACCGCGGGCCGGCTGCTCGGTCTGTCCACCTCGGCCCCGCCGTTGATCGACGTGGTGGAGGATCTGCTCACTCCCGGTCAGGGCATGGCGTTGGCCATGCGCTCGGCCGAGCGGAGCGAGGTGGGTCGCTCGCCGCGCGAGCTGGAGTCACTGGTGATCGCCCTGGTGCGGCGGGGCAAGGTGGTCAGCCTGGCCGACCGGGCCGGTGCGGTGATCGAGACCGGCGACATGCTGGTGCACGTACGCGACGACCGCCCCCAGTCGGCGACGACGGCCTGACCGCCTGCGACGGCCTGACCGTCTGTCGTCGCCCCGTCAGCAGTTGTCGACGTCCGCGCGGAGCGCTTCGGTGCAGATGACCGGTGTCGCGGAGACGGCCCGCCGGAGCAGCTCGTAGAGCGTCTCCCGTTCGGCGGGTTCCAGTGCGGCCAGCACCTCGTCCTCAGCACCCGCTAGGGCGCATTCGGCCTCTTTGAGGTGTTTCGCCCCGTCTTCGGTCAACTCGACGACGTGTCGTCGGCGGTCCTCGGGTGAGCGTCGACGCTCGACCAGGTGCTTCGCTTCCAGGTCGTTGAGTAGCCCGACGATGTTCGTGCTGTCCATTTCCAGGGTGCTCGCGAGCGCCTGCTGGCTGGAGCCACCGCCGTCGCGCAGCACGGTGAGTGCGACCAGATGCCGTGGTCGCAGGCCCAGCGGCGCCAGCACCGACTCCGACCGCAGTCGCATCCGCCGGGCGAGGTGGTCCAGCAGTGCGCCCGAGCGGTGCTCCGACGAATCAAGCGGCTGGGCGGACATGTGACCCAGTCTACCGAGCAGATGGAACATCTGACTGCTATAAATAGTTGGTGCTTCGCAGACGATCCTTAGAGGGGGAATGATGCACCTGCTGCATATCGATTCGAGCATCCAGGGCGAGCTGTCGGTCAGCCGGCGGCTCACCGCCCGTGCCGCTGCGGCCTGGCGTGCCGCCCATCCGGACGGAACGGTGACCTACCGAGATCTCGGGGCCGAGCCGCTGCCGCACCTGAGCCCGGCATCCGCCCAGGCCCGGATGACGCCACCGGACCAGCACACCCCGGAGCAGCGCGAAGCCTGGCAGCTCAGCGAGCGGTTGATCGACGAGGTGAAGCAGGCCGACGCGGTGCTGCTCGGGCTGCCGCTTTACAACTACGGCGCCCCCAGCAGCGTCAAGTCCTGGGTCGACCACCTGATCGTGGCTGGCCTGGCGTACGACCCGACGACCCAGCAGGGCCTGCTCGGCAGCTGCGACTTCATCGTGCTGGCCAGCCGGGGTGGCGGCTATGGCGAGGGCACCCCGCGCAACGGCTGGGACCACGCCGAGCCGTGGCTCCCGCACGGCCTGTCGCTCACCGGCCTGCAGCCGCGCTTCATCAGCGCGGAGCTGACCCTGGCGCCCGCGGTACCGGCGATGGCCGAGCTGATCCCGCTGCACGAGGCGAGCCTCGAGGCGGCCGAGAAGGAGATCGACAACCTCTGGACCCCGGCCACCGCCCAGCGCTGAGGCAGCGCCGGTACGAAGAGCGGCCGCCCCGGGTTCGGGACGGCCGCTCTCGTCAGTGCGGACGAATCAGAGGATGGTCCACGTGTCGCCGCTGCCCAGCAGACCGGCGAGCTGCTGCTCGGGAGTCTCGGTGACCGTCGCCTTGGCGGCCGCGAGCTGACTCTGCACCACGCTGTCGTAGGACGGCCGGTCCACCGAGCGGAACACACCGATCGGGGTGTTGCGCAGGTCAAGGCCGGGCAGCCGGGACAGCGCGAACGCGTACGCCGGGTCGGTCACCGTCGCGTCGTGCACGACGATCTCCTCCGGGCTGACCGAGCTGGTCTCCCGGACCTCCAGGCCGAAGCCACCCGGCGGGTGCACCACGCAGAACTGCCCGTCGGCCCCGAAGGTGATCGGCTGGCCGTGCTCCAGTCGGATCAGGTAGTCGTCCCGCGTGGATGGGTCCTTGAGCTGCTCGAACGCCCCATCGTTGAAGATGTTGCAGTTCTGGTAGATCTCCACGAACGCCGAACCCTCGTGCTCGGCGGCGGCCCGAAGCACCGACTGGAGGTGCTTGCGGTCCGAGTCGATGGTCCGGCCGACGAAGCTGGCCTCCGCGCCGAGGGCGAGCGAGAGCGGGTTGAACGGGGCGTCCGCCGAGCCGGCCGGGGTCGACTTGGTGACCTTGCCGACCTCGGAGGTGGGAGAATACTGACCCTTGGTCAGACCGTAGATCCGGTTGTTGAACAGCAGGATCTTGAGGTTGACGTTGCGCCGCAACGCGTGGATCAGATGGTTGCCGCCGATGGAGAGCGCGTCGCCGTCGCCGGTGACCACCCAGACCGACAGGTCCGGCCGGGACACCGACAGGCCGGTCGCGATCGCCGGGGCGCGGCCGTGGATCGAGTGCATGCCGTACGTGTTCATGTAGTACGGGAAGCGCGACGAGCAGCCGATCCCGGAGACGAAGACCGTGCGCTCCCGGGGGATGTTCAGCTCCGGCATGAACTGCTGGATGGCCGCCAGGATCGCGTAGTCACCGCAGCCGGGGCACCAGCGCACCTCCTGGTCGGACTTGAAGTCCTTCGCGGTGAGCTTGAGGGCGACGGGCTCAGACATTCTTCAGGACCTCTTCCAGCGTCGTCTCCAGCTCGGCGGACGTGAACGGCAGGCCGCGGACCTGGTTGTAGCTGATCGCGTCGACCAGGTAGCGGGCCCGGATGACGTGGGCGAGCTGACCCAGGTTCATCTCCGGGATGACCACCTTGTCGTACGAGCGCAGCACCTCACCGAGGTTGGCCGGCATCGGGGCGAGGTGCCGCAGGTGTGCCTGGGCGATGGACAGCCCACGCTGGCGCACCCCGCGGCAGGCCGCGCCGATCGGCCCGTACGTCGAGCCCCAGCCGAGGACCAGCACCCGGGCGTCGCCGTCCGGGTCCTCCACCTCGATGTCCGGGACCGGAATCGTCTCGATCCGGGCCGCCCGGGTCCGCACCATGAAGTCGTGGTTGGCCGGGTCGTACGAGATGTCGCCGGTCTTGTCGGCCTTTTCCAGGCCGCCGATCCGGTGCTCCAGCCCGGCGGTGCCGGGGATCGCCCACGGGCGGGCGAGGGTCTCCGGGTCGCGCAGGTAGGGCAGGAAGGTGGTGCCGTCCTCGCCGTTGGGCTTGGTGGCGAACTCGACCCGCAGGTCGGGCAGCGACTCCACGTCGGGCAGCAGCCACGGCTCCGAACCGTTGGCGACGTAGTTGTCGGACAGCAGGATCACCGGAGTGCGGTAGGTCAGCGCGATCCGCGCAGCCTCCAGCGCCGCGAAGAAGCAGTCCGACGGCGACCGGGGTGCGATCACCGCGACGGGCGCCTCGCCGTGCCGGCCGTAGAGCGCCATGTTGAGGTCGGCCTGCTCGGTCTTGGTCGGCATGCCGGTCGACGGGCCGGCGCGCTGCACGTCCACGATCACCAGCGGCAGCTCCAGCGCCACCGCCAGCGAGATCGTCTCGCTCTTGAGCGCCACACCGGGACCGCTGGTGGTGGTCACGCCGAGCGAGCCGCCGTACGACGCGCCCAACGCGGCGCCGACCGCGGCGATCTCGTCCTCGGCCTGCACGGTGAGAACGCCGAAGCGCTTGTGCTTGCTCAGTTCGTGCAGGATGTCGGAGGCGGGCGTGATCGGGTACGCGCCGAGGAAGACCGGCAACCCGGACCGGACCCCGGCGGCGACCAGCCCCAGCGAGAGCGCCGCGTTGCCGGTGATGTTGCGGTAGGTGCCCGGCTTCATCTTCGCCGGCTTGACCTCGTAGCGGACCGCGAAGTCCTCGGTCGTCTCGCCGAAGTTCCAGCCGGCCTTGAAGGCGGCGACGTTCGCCGCCACCAGCTCCGGACGGGCCGCGAACTTGCGCTCCAGGAAGCGCAGCGTCGACTCGAAGGGCCGGGAGTACATCCACGAGAGCAGGCCGAGGGCGAACATGTTCTTCGACCGCTCGGCGTCCTTCTTGGACACCTGGTACGCGGCGAGCGCACCGACCGTCATCGAGGTCAGCGCCACCGGGTGCACGACGTAACCGGCCAGCGAGTCGTCGTCCAGAGGGCTGGCCTGGTAGCCCACCTTGGCGAGGTTGCGCTTGGTGAACTCGTCGGTGTTGACGATGATGTCCGCGCCGCGCGGCAGGTCGGCCAGGTTGGCCTTGAGGGCCGCCGGGTTCATCGCCACCAGCACGTTGGGCGCGTCGCCCGGTGTGAGGATGTCGTAGTCGGCGAAGTGCACCTGGAAGCTCGACACACCGGGCAGGGTGCCGGCGGGAGCCCGGATCTCGGCGGGGAAGTTTGGCAGCGTGGAGATGTCGTTGCCGAGCTGCGCCGTCTCCGAGGTGAACCGGTCGCCGGTCAGCTGCATGCCGTCGCCGGAGTCACCGGCGAATCGGATGACCACCCGGTCGAGCTGACGGATCTGCTTGGTCACTGTGCCACCTTCGTTCGCGACTGCGGGGCTCGCAGAACCTCGCCTTGCCCGGCCACGGAACCTCCTTGACGCAACGTGTCACCGCACCGCCCAGGCTGGTCCGGCCGCTGTCGTACCTCACCTGAGAGCCTACGTCTAAGGGAGCCCTAACCATCCCCGGAGGTCCGCCGACTGGGACCCCTATCCGCTGCAGATTGCCCCGGTTTACGGTGTTACGCCCCGCCCGCCGTAATTCAGATCACCACCGGATCACCACGGCGACCCCGACCGGGTGCGGCGGGGTCGCCGAGCGATCACTCGACCGGGTTGGGCGCGGGCCCGGGCGCCGGGCCGTTGAGGCGGCGGCGCAGCGAGATCGTGGCCAGGGTGAGGGCGAGCACCACCAGCAGCGCGGAGACCACGATCAGGATGATCGCGGTGCGCTGCACCGAGGTCATCCCGCCGTCGTTGTTGGCAGCACCCCCGGGGAGTACGCCCTGGGAACCGGTCGGTGCGGGCGGTGAGACCACCGGCGTGGCCAGCGCGGCCGCAGCGGTGATCCGGAAGCTCATCTGGAGTTGCCGGGTCGCGCCGCTGCGTGGGTCGAGTTGGCCGATCACGGCCCCGGACAACGGCGCCTCCCGCTGGGCCTCCGGGGTCGCCTCCACCGGCAGCCGCAACTCGGCGGTCTTACCCGCCGCCACCAGGCCCGCGTCGCAGCGGGTCCGGGTCGGGTCGACCGCCACGCAGCCGGGTGGCGGAGTCGGAACGGTCACACCGGGTGGCAGCACGACCTCGACCCGGCCGGCGGCGTCCACCGCGCCGGTGTTGCCCAGCCGGAGCGCGAGGGTGCTGGCGGCGCCGCTGATGTCGAAGGCCACCTCGTCGGCGGCGAGAGCGATCCCGGGCGCCGGCGGGCCGGGCGGGAAGAGCACCGCGAAGCCCTGGTCGTCCTTTGCCTCCCCGGGCACTCCCGGCGCGTCCGCAACGACCTGGACGGAGCCGGCGAGCGGCATCTGCTTCCACGCGGTGCCGTCGACCCGCAGGCGGAGCAGGGCGCTGAACCGTACGCCCGCCTCGGCTGTCCAGGCCCCACAGCGGTACGTGCCGTTGCCGGCGGCGGTGCAGCCCTTCGTGCCGACGTCGGTCAGCCCGGCCGGCAGCGTGTACGAGAGTCGGATCCGCTGCGCGGTCGTGCCCGTGTTGTTGACGGTGACCTGCAACGTGGCGGCCGTGCTGGCGGCGTTCCAGTAGGCCTCGGTGAGGGTGACGTCCTCGGTGGTGACCTGGACGCCCAACGGGCTCGGCGGGGGCGCCGCGGAGCCCGGGGGAGGCGGACGGACCGGCGGGACCGGGGGTGGCGGCGCGACCGGGGGCACCGCCGTCGGTGGTCCGCCGGGCGCGGGCGCGGTGGTGGTCGGTGCCGGCGGCACCTCCGGGGCGGTGGTCACCGGTGGCGGTGGCGTCGTCTCCGGCGCGGGTGCGGTGGTCTCCGGTGCCGGGTCGGTGGGCAACGGATCCGTCGGCTCCTCGGTCGGGGGCGGATCCTGCGACGCGGTGGTCTCCGGTTCGCTGACCGGGTCGGTCACCATCACGACCGGCTCCGGCGTCGCCGCGTTGGCCCCGGTCGGTCCCACGGCGAGCGCCGCGAGCAGGCCGAGCGCGAGCGCGGCCGCCAGCGAGGGCGCGGTTCGCCGCACCTCCGCCCGGAGACCGGGCATTGCCTTCACGCGGGCCATCTGTCCTCCGTGCCGTGGGTGGGGGTCCAGTATTCGGTAACAGTTGCCCTGGTGCACTAGTCCCGTCCGGAAACAAATCCGTAACGTGTTTGGGACGACGCCTCCGGGCGGACGGTAGGCTCCCGAACTGTGACCGGATACCTGGGCTCGTACGCGACGCTCGGGCTCTTACTGCTCGCCAGCGTCCTGTTCTTCGTTACGGCGTTCTCGGCCAACCGGGTGTTACGTCCCGCGCGTCCGGCCGACCCGCCCGGCAAGCGGACCAGCTACGAGTGCGGGCTCGACCCGGTCGGCGCGGACTGGGCACAGATGCAGATCCGTTACTACGTGTACGCGTACCTGTACGTGCTGTTCGCGGTCGAGGCGGTGTTCCTCTTCCCCTGGGCGGTGGTCTTCGACCGGCCGGGCTTCGGCCTGGTGACGGTGGTGGAGATGGCGGTGTTCGTGGCGGTGCTCGCGCTCGGCATCCTCTATGCCTGGCGCAGGAACATCCTCCGCTGGACCTGAGCGTCGCGACCTCCGGCGATCGTGGCGGCCCGCCCGACCGTTCGCGGTCGGTTACGGCGACGACCGGTCAGGCCAGCCCCCGGCGGGTCGCTGCCGGCGGTCGGTCACCCCGGATCGAGGCCACCATGTCCAGCACCCGGCGGGTGGGGCCGACCTGGTGGGCCCGGAAGACCCGGGCGCCCAGCCAGGCCGACACCGCCGTCGCGGCCAGCGTCCCCTCCAGTCGTTCGGCCACCGGCAGGTCCAGCGTCTCGCCGACGAAGTCCTTGTTGGAGAGCGCCACCAGCACCGGCCAGCCGGTCGCGGTCAACTCGTCCAGTCGGCGGGTGATCTCCAGGGAGTGCCGGGTGTTCTTGCCGAAGTCGTGTGCCGGGTCGATGAGGATGCCGTCGGGGCGTACCCCTGCCGCCACCGCGCGCTCGGCGAGCCCGGTCACCGTCGCGACCACGTCGTCGACCACGTCGTCGAAGGCGGCCCGGTGTGGCCTGGTCCGCGGGACCAGGCCGCCGGCGTGCGAACAGACCAGGCCCGCGCCGGTCTGCGCGGCCACCCGGGCCAGCGCCGGGTCGGCACCCGACCACGTGTCGTTGAGCAGGTCGGCGCCGGCCGCCACCGCCTCCGTGGCCACCTCGGCGCGCCAGGTGTCGATGGAGATGACCACCTCCGGGAACGCGGCCCGGACGGCGGCGATGGTGTCCACCGTGCGCCGGATCTCCTCGGCGGCGCCCACGTCCGCGCCGGGGCCGGCCTTGACCCCGCCGATGTCGATGATGGCCGCGCCCTCGGCCACCGCCCGCTCCACCGCGCGCAGGGCGCTGTCGGCGGCGAAGGTGGCCCCCCGGTCGAAGAACGAGTCCGGCGTGCGGTTGATGATCGCCATCACCACCAGCTCGCCGGGGGCGAACGTGCGCCCACCCAGCCGAAGCGCCCCCGCCATGCCGCCTCCTGAGAGTCCGCGCCGTCGCCGCCGCGTCGGCCGGTCCCGACGCTAGTCGGTCGACGGAGGAGAACCGTGGGCGGGAGTCCGCACCGATCATGATCGGAACGGGTGGCGGGGTCGCTCCTGGCCGCCTGCCATGCCACGATCAGTACATGGGTCAGCTTCTGCTCCTTCTGGTCGTGGCATTGACCGTCGCGGCGGTGATATTCGGCGTGACGGTGCTGGTCAGCGGCCGTGATCCCGGCCTGGTGCCCACCGAACCGGATTCCCAGGCCGTGGCGTTGCCGGGCACCCGCCCGCTGCGCGAATCCGACGTGGGGGCGGTCCGTTTCGACACCGGGTTGCGCGGGTACCGGATGGCCCAGGTCGATCAGGCGATGCGCCGCGCCGCCTACGACATCGGCTACAAGTCCGAGCTGATCGGCGTACTGGAGGCGGAGGTCACCGCGTTGCGTGAAGGCCGCACCGACGACGCGGAGGCGCTGCGCCAGGCCCGTGAGCAGTCCGCCAGCAAGGCGACGAACGCGGACGTGGCCGACCCGGACGACGACGCGTCATCGACCGACGTCGTGGGTTCCGGCGCGGGCCCGCTGCCCGCCGCCACGTCGTCCCCGGCGGATTCCGACGGTGTGGCCCCGGTCGACGGTGAGCCGGCCGACCGTGAGCCGACCGACGGCCATCGTGAGCAGACCGCCGGCGCGTCCGCCGACGGCACCGGCCAGCGCGACGTGGTGGTCCGGTCGGAGTCGGCGTGACCGACCCGGGAGGCGCTGACGATCTTCGGGAGGCAGCCCAACCCGGCGCCGGTGAGGTGACCGCCACGGTGATCGTCGACGCCCCGGCGGAGCAGGTCTTCGCCGCGCTGCTCGCCTGGGAGCGCCAGTCCGACTGGATCCCGTTCACCCGTGTCCGGGTCGTCGAGGGTGACGGGCGCGAGGGCAGCCGGATCGAGGCGGTGACCGCGGTCGGCCGGGCCACGCTGCGCGACGAGATGCGGGTGGTCCGGGTCGACGAACCGTACGAGATCGGCGTGGTGCACCACGGTCAGTTGCTGCGCGGCCCGGGCGTGCTGCGCTGCACCCAGCTGGGCCGGGCCCGCACCCAGGTCGTCTGGCACGAGTGGTTCCACCTGCCGGGCGGCCGGGCCGGTCGACTGGCCTGGCCGCTGCTCTGGCCCGGCTCCAAGCTCGGCCTCAGCCAGGCGCTGAAGAGGTTCGCCCGTCTGGTCGAGCAGGGCCAACTGCCCTGACCGCGCCCGGTGCCGGCTGCCAGCCCGGCGCTCGGAAGAGGTGCCCGACCCGGTGCCGCCAGGTCGCCGCGGCGCGGAGGTCCCGGGCGATCGAGGCGTACTCGTGGAAGGCCACCCGGACGGGGTTGTAGCTGCCGACGTTCTTGGTGAGGCCGTACACGCAGCGCTCCCGCTCAGCGGCGAACGAGCCGAAGAGCCGGTCCCACACGATCAGGATGCCGCCGAAGTTGCGGTCCAGGTAGCCACCCTGGGAGGCGTGGTGCACCCGGTGGTGCGACGGGGTGTTGAACACCGCCTCGTACCAGCGCGGCATGCGGTCGATGCGTTCGGTGTGGATCCAGAACTGGTAGAGCAGGTTGACCGAGCCGCAGAACGCGACCACCGCCGGGTGTACGCCGATGAGGATCAGCGGGATGTAGAAGACCCAACTGGTCAGCCCGGTCCACGGTTGGCGCAGCGCCGTGGAGAGGTTGAACCGCTGCGACGAGTGGTGCACCACGTGCGAGGCCCAGAGAATGCGGATCACGTGGTGGCCGCGATGGGACCAGTAGTAGAAGAAGTCCTGCGCGAGCAGGATCAGTGGCCAGGTCCACCAGACCTCGGCCACCCGCAGCGGGGTGAACGCGTAGAGCAGCGCGTACGCCGCGGCGATCGGCACCTTCCAGAGCAGGTCGGTGAAGATGCTGCCCAGGCCCATCGCCAGGCTGGTCGCGGTGTCGGCGCCGCCGTAGCCGACCTCGTCGTCGTCGCGGTGCAGCAGGTAGGAGACCCGTTCCAGCACGATGAGCAGCACGAAGGCCGGGATCGACCAGGCGATGACGTCCGGGAATTCCTTCATCGCGCGGCCTCCGCTCGCCGTCGCCGGTCGGGGCGCACCGCTGGGGTGGCCCCGCGCTACCGGTCGGTAACAAGCACCATAGGCAGCCGAGCGGCCGGTGGCAATGGGCTGTCGGTGCGATGCCCTAGCGTGTACGAGGTGACAGACCTGGTGATCGGCGCCGACGGCCTGGCGCGCTGCGCGTGGGGGTCGAGCACCCCGGACTACGCCGTCTACCACGACACCGAGTGGGGGCGGCCGCTGCACGGCGACGACGCGCTCTACGAGCGGATGACGCTGGAGGCGTTCCAGTCAGGCCTGTCCTGGTTGACCATCCTGCGCAAGCGCCCGGCGTTCCGGCTGGCCTTCGACGAGTTCCACCTCCCGACCGTCGCCGGATACGGCGATGCCGACGTGACCCGGCTGCTGGCCGACGCGGGCATCGTCCGTAACCGGGCCAAGATCGAGGCGGCGATCGCCAACGCCCGCGCCGCACTGGAGCTGCCGGAGGGGTTGTCCGCGCTGCTCTGGTCCTTCGCGCCGGAGCGCCGGCCGGCCCGTCCCGCCTCGTTCGCCGAGCTGGCGCCGATCAGCGGAGAGTCGACGGCGATGGCCAAGGCGCTCAAGAAGCGCGGCTTCCGGTTCGTGGGTCCGACCACCGCGTACGCGCTGATGCAGGCCACCGGCATGGTCGACGATCACATCGTCGGCTGTCACGTCACCCTCCCACCGGCGACATGATGAGATGGCAGACATGACGACCGAGACCGCGTACCGGGCCGGTGGCCCCGGCCGTGCCGACGGGTTGGGCACCTGGGCCGTGCTGCTGCCAGCCGAACGGTACGAGGCCGAGCGGCTCGTGCACCACGACACGCTGGAGCTGACCGGGCTGACCGACGTCTCCCGGCCAGGGCCGGGAGACCAGGTGGCCGTGCTGGTCGACGCGCCGCCACGGCTGGTGGCGCTCGGCCGGGTCGCCGCGACGGGTCAGCGCCACCGGGAAGACCCGGACGACCCGCAGTCCGACGTCGAGCCGGGGACGCTCGTCGTGGCGTACACCCGCAGGGCCTTCGACGAGCCGGCGCCGGCCGACCTGCTGACGCTCGACGGGCCGGTCACCGCGCTGGAGCCGGCGGCCTTCCGGGCGCTGGCCGACCAGCTCGGCCCGCCCCCGGCGCGGCGCACCTGGCTGGTGAGCCTCGACCTGCCGATCGAGGCCGGCACACCGGCCGAGGCGGTCCGCCTGTTCTGGTCCTACGTGCAGGAGCTGGGCCCGCGCGAGCTGCCCGCCTTCGTGTCGCCGGCCGGCGACGAGTTGGCCATGCAGGCGTTCGTGCTGGGCGCGGAGGCCAACCAGGACCCGGAAGAGGACGACTAGGGCCGGTGTCCTAGAACAGCTTGTCCAGGCGGCCCCGCCAGTCGGCGAGGATCGGGCCCGGGTCGGTGTCCAGCACCCGTTCCAGCAGTGTGGCGTAGACGTCCCGGAAGTCGGTGGTGAACTTCAGGTCGCCGTCGTCGAGGTCGGTGAGGCTCGGCGCCGCCCCGTGCCAACCGCCGCGTACGCCCGCGCCGAGCAGCAGCACGTCCGAGGCGGTGCCGTGGTCGGTGCCGTCCGAGGCGTTCGCCCGTACGCGGCGGCCGAACTCGGAGTAGACCACCACCACCACCTTCCGACCTGCCTCGGTGCGGCTCATCCGGTCGGCGAAGCCGGTCAACGCCCGGTCCAGTTGACCGAGCAGGACCGCCTGCAACTGCTTCTCGTCCGCGTGCGTGTCGAAGCCACCGAGCGACACCGAGAACGCCCGGGTGGACACTCCCGCCTCGACGCACTGCGCGACCAGGTCCAGCTGCGCGTCCAGCGGGGTGCGTGCCCCGCCCGTCGCCGTCGCTGGTGCCTGCTCGCCGTCCGGGTCGGCCGTGTCCGGGTCGGCGGCGTCGCGTACCTCGCGGATCATCTCGTCCACCGACCGCAGGTCGGCGAAGCAGGCGGCGGCCCGGCTCCGGGCCGCCGACTCACCGGCCTGGGCGGCGGCGAGCGCGGCCAGCGTCTCCGCGGACAGGCCTTTCGCGGCCTTCCGTTCGGTCACCGGCACGGCGGCGCCGGCACTCTGCGCCCCGGCCAGCAGCGGCGGCAGTGCCGGCTCGAAGGAGACCGCCAGCCGGGGGTCGCCGCCGGCGGAGTCCAGCCAACGGCCCAGCCACCCGGTGTTTCCCGGCCGGTCCGGCTGCGCGGTGTGCCAGATGTCCATCGACCGGAAGTGGCTGCGGTCCGGCTTCGGGTAGCCGACCCCGCGCACGATCGCCAGCCCGCCGCCGGACCAGCGCTGGTGCAGGCCGGCCAGCGCCGGGTTGAGGCCGAAGTCGTCGTCCAACCGCAGCACCTCCCCGTCCGGGTACGCCAGCTCGGGGCGGGCCGCCCGGTAGGCCGGGTCGCCGTAAGGGATGACCGTGTTGAGCCCGTCGTTGCCGCCGTAGAGGGTCACCAGCACCAGCGTGCGGGCCTGCGGATCGCGGTCCCCGCTGGTGTCCAACAGGTCCCGCAGGCTGTACGCGCCGGCTCCGGCGGCCAGCGCGCCCGCGCCGACCACCCCGCTGGTCAGCAGGAACCTGCGTCGGGTCAGGGTGTCCATGTCGACTCCTCCGCTCAGCTGACTGTGTATTCGGGGCTGACCAGGCCGGCGGCCAGCAACTTGCGGGGCTCGCCGGCCAGCGGCGTGAGGGCGGCACGGGTGCGCGCGCTCCAGCCGTCGACCACCAGCAGTCGGGCCAGCGCGTCCGGTCGGCCGGCGGTGGGCGCGGCGGTCAGCCGGGCCAGCACCGCTGGTGCCGTTGCGGCGGCGAGCATCCCGGCGGTGCGCAGCCGGGCCTGCAACGACGAGGTGGTCAGCCAGGCCGCCCCGGCGGGCCAGCCGCCCACGCTGGGCGGTCGCAGCGGCACCTGGTCCAGCGCGTTCAGACCGGCCAGCAGTTGTTTGCGTTGCTGCTCGGGCAGGGCGGAGGGCCGGATGCCGAGCTGGCGTAGCGCACCGACCAGCCAATCCACCGGCTGCTTGACCAGCGTGCCCCGGGACTGGGCGAAGGCCGGCGCGGAGAAGAGCGCGCGCAGGGTCGCGCCGGTGTCCGCGCCGGCCAGGCCGTCCGGTGCCGGGACCTCGGTGCCCGCGTAGCGGAACCAGAGCCGCCCGGCCACGAAGGTCGCCGCCGCGGGCTGGGCGGCCAGCAGCCCGGCGTACGCCTCGGCGTCGAACCGGCCACTCTGCCCGAGGATGATCTTCTCGCCGGGGTCGTGCCGCCTGGCCTCGAACCGGGCGACACCGGTGCGCCGGTCGACCACCCAGCCCGTCAGGGCGCGCGCGCCGGCCTTCACGTCCGCCTCGGTGTAGTTGCCGATGCCGAGGGTGAACAGCTCCATCAGCTCGCGGGCCAGGTTCTCGTTCGGTGCCTTGCGGGTGTTCTTCTGCCCGTCCAGCCAGATGATCAGGGCGGGGTCGCGCACCATCGCCGCGACCAGCGGGCCCAGCGGCCCCCGCCCGTGGCGGCGCAGCGTCTCCAACTGGCCCAGCATCGTCCGCGCGGACTTGACCTTCTGAGCGCTGGTCGCCCAGTGCCCGTGCCAGAAGAAGAGCAGCTTCTCGGTCAGCCCGTCCTCGGCGGCCACCATCCGGTCCAGCCACCACCCGGTGACCTGTTGGACCTGCTCACGGCGCTCCGCGTTGGCCTGCTGCCGCTGCTCCCGGGTGGATTCGTCGGTCAGCCGGGCGTACGGGTCCGCGGCCAGCGCCGGCGGTGGGGTGGCCGCCGCACCACGGTCGGCCCGACCGGGGGCGAGCAGGCGGTCCACTGTCGCCGCCGGGCCGGCCCGCTCGGCCGCGTCCACCTCGTCGGCGGTCGGCCCGAAGGTGGCCCGGCGCAGCAGGTGCGCCACCGCTTCACGATCGCTCATACCGGCCGACGCTAGGCGGCCCGTGTTCGAGGACGGTAAGGGCGGCGTCCGAATCGGGTTCAGCGTCCCTCGAAGACCGGTTTCTGCTTGGCGACGAAGGCGAGCGTGGCCGCGCGGTGGTCGGCGGTGGCACCGCAGATCGACTGGGCCTGCGCCTCGGCCGCGAGGGCGTCGGCGAGGGTGCCGGCGTCGGCGATGGAGAGTTGCCGCTTGATCGCCCCGTACGCGACGGTGGGGCCCGCGGCGAGGCGGGCGGCCAACTCCTGTGCTGCCGGCAGCACCTGCTCGTCGTCGTCGGTCAGCCGGTTGAGCAGCCCCAGCCGGCAGGCCTCCTCGGCGCGGACCGGCTCGGCCAGCATCAGCAGCTCCACCGCCTTGGCGTGGCCGACCAGTCGCGGCAGCGTCCAGGAGGCGCCGGTGTCGGCGGCGAGGCCGACCTTCGCGAAGGCCATCAGGAAGCTGGTCGTCGGGCCGCCGATGCGGATGTCGGCGAGGAACGCCAGCGACGCGCCTGCCCCGGCGGCCATCCCACGGACCGCGGCGATCACCGGCTTGGGCAGGTTGGCCAGCCGGGCGGCAATCGGGTTGTAGTGCGCCCGCACGGTGCCCAGCGGGTCACTGGCGGAGTTTTCCAGGGTCGACACGTGCTCGCGCAGGTCCTGACCGGCGCTGAACGATCCGCCCGCCCCGGCCAGCACCACCGCGCGGCAGGACCGGTCGGTCTCCAGCTCCGCCAGCGCGTCCCGCAGCGCCTCCTTGAGCGCCACGTCGAGCGCGTTCATCGCGTTCGGCCGGTTCAGCGTGAGGGTGACGACGGCGTCGGTCCGGTCGACCAGCAGCGGCTCGGTCACGTGTCTAACGACCCTTCTGTCGGACGAGGCGGTTGCCGGCGTCGAGGCACTGCTCGACGTACCGGTCGGCGGCCGGACGCAGACGTGCCGCGTGTCGGTCGAAGAAACTGGCCGCGGCGGTGCCGGGCCAGCGCTCGGGCAGCAGCGCCGGGGGCAGCTGCGGGTCCTGGAAGAGGAACGTACGCCACGCGTGCACGAGCCGGAACCGGGTCGCGTACGCCTCCTCGTCGCTGCTGCGCACGGTGACCGCCGCGAGCAGCGGGCGCTGGTCCGCGACGAACCGCTCGTAGGCGTGGCCGATCTCGGTGAGGTTCCACGCCCGCCGGACCACGCCCATCGCGCCCGGGGTGCCGGCGAAGTGCGAGGCGGTGAACCGCTCGAACCGGATGCCGGCCTCGGCGAGGAGCAGGTCCACGTCCTCGGCGGGGCGGGTGGCGACCCAGGTCTGCTCGTCGAGCGTGCCGTAGCCGAGGAAGCTCAGGTTGGAGGCGAGCCGCTGCCGGTCCCGTCGGGAGCCGGGGGCCTCCAGCACCAGCAGATCGAACCGGCCGTCCCAGGTGACCCGGCCGGTCCGGTAGATCCGGGCCGCTGCCTCGTCGAGTCGTCGGGCTGCTTTCGGTGTGATCGAATATCCCGGTCCGGAGACCAATCGGAGTGGCTCCAGCCAGCCCTGGCGCACCATCCGAGACACTGCGGTGCGAACGGCTGGCGGTGCGATTCCCAGCGGCGCCAGCAGCTTGACCAGGGCAGCAACCGGTGCACGGCCACCCCTCGGACGGAGGTGGTCGCCGTACAGGTCGAAGAGTGCCGACCGTGCCTGCATGACCGCACATTGTGACAGGCCTTCTCAAGATAAGCTAGATGCTGTTACATCAATGCTGCTCCGGTTTGGGTCCGGCGGTGTTCATCAGGGAAAATCGTTGGTCGACACCCCCGTGACCGTTGCGGGTGGTCGTGACGAAGTGGCTGTGGGGCAACCCACCGACCCTGGTGTAGGTCTGAGGGGAGACAACATGGCGGCGATGAAGCCGCGGACGGGCGACGGTCCGCTGGAAGTCACCAAGGAGGGGCGGGGCATCGTCATGCGGGTCCCGCTGGAGGGCGGTGGCCGGCTCGTCGTCGAGATGACTCCCGACGAGGCCAACGCGCTCGGTGACGCGTTGAAGGCAGCGGCCGGCTGAGTAAGGAGTGGTCCGGGCGGCTCACGCCGCCCGGAGCGTTCTTGCGACCCTGAGCCACCGGTAACGCCGGTGGCTCAGGGTCTTCATCAGCGCGGGCGGGCTCGGTTCCGCTCCGCGACACTTTCCTGGAGGTACGGTCCCGCGTGCTCGCCATCCGTCTGATCGCCGAGCCCGACCGGCTCGACGTGCTCGTCCTGCCTGTTCGTACCGCCGACGCGGCAGCGGGAGGTGACGCCTCGGCCGAGCCCGTTTCGACCGCCGTGGCACCCCCGGACGGCACGGCCGACGAGGCCGCCGCGCTGGTGCCGGCGGCCCGACTGAGCGGACGGGCCGGTGAGATCCACACCCAGCTCCGCCCCGGGCGTACTCCCGGCCGGCTGCTGCTGCTCGGCATCGGTGACGGCGACGAGGCGGCCTGGCGGACGGCTGGCGCGGCCCTGGCTCGGTCCGCTGCGGATGAGATCCATATCACCATCGCGTTGCCGGCCGACGTGACTCCGGCCGACGTCCGCGGGTTCACCGAGGGGCTGCTGCTCGGCCCGTACCGGTTCCGGATGACCGAGGCCGGCACCGCACCGGCGCTCAGCAGCGTCGATCTGCTGCTCCCCGACCCGGGTGCGTTCGAGGCCATCGTCACCACGGCCCAGACCACTGCGGCGATGACCCACCTCGCCCGTGACCTGACCAACACCCCCAGCTCGCTGAAGAACCCGCAGTGGTTCGCCGAGCAGGTGGCCTCCGCCGCAGCCGACCTGCCGGACCTGCGGCTGCGGGTCCGTGGCCCGGACGAACTGGCCGCCGAGGGCTTCGGCGGCATCCTCGCCGTCGGCGGCGGCTCGGCCAGCGGCCCCCGACTCGTCGAACTGGACTGGCACCCCGCCGACGCGCGTACGCACGTGGTGCTGATCGGCAAGGGCATCACCTTCGACACCGGCGGCATCTCGATCAAGCCGGTGCCGGCGATGAAACTGATGCGCAAGGACATGGCCGGCGCGGCCGCAGTCGTCGCCGCCACCCTGGGCGCCGCCACGCTGCGGTTGCCGGTCCGGATCACCACGCTGGCCCCGCTCGCCGAAAACATGGTCAGCGGCTCCGCGTTCCGCCCCGGCGACGTCGTCCGGCACTACGGCGGCACGACCAGCGAGACGACCAACTCCGACGCCGAGGGCCGGCTGGTCCTTGCCGACGCCCTCGCGTACGCGGTGCAGCAGCTCAAGCCGGACCTGCTGCTCGACCTGGCCACCCTCACCGGTGCCAACGCTGTCGCCCTGGGCAAGCGCACCGCCGCCCTGTACAGCGAGAACGACCAGCTGGCCGCCGACGTGCGGGCCGCGGCCGAAGCGGCCGGCGAGTCGGTGTGGCGGATGCCGCTGCACGGTGACTACGTCGAATACCTGGGCAGCGAGATCGCCGACCTCTACAGCGCGCCGGCACAGGGTGCCGGCTCGGTGCTGGCCGCCCTCTACCTGCGTGAGTTCACCGGCGACCTACGCGACCGCTGGCTGCACCTGGACATGTCGGCCCCGTCCTGGGCGGACGGCGACCACGCCGAGGTCAGCCGAGGCGCCACCGGCTGGGGCGTCCGGTGGTTGCTGCGCTGGCTGGCCAGCGTCGACTGACCAGGTCAGCACTTCACCGCGGCGAGCACCCCGTGGCCGACCGGAAGCAGAGCGGGGATCCAGTGCTCCGACTCCCGGACCGCCTTGATCGTCTCGCGGACGGTCACCGTCTCCGCGTCCCGAGCCGCCGGGTCGCCGATCCGGCCACCGGCCAGCACACCGTTGAGCGCGAGCACGCCCCCCGGGCGCAACAGCCGCAGCGCCGCCTCCACGCAGGCGTGGAAGCCGGTCGCCTCCGCGTCCACGAAGACCAGGTCGTACGCGCCGTCGGCGAGCCGGGGCAGCACGTCCAGCGCGCGACCGGTGATGATCCGCGTACGGCCGGCGGCGAAGCCCGCCTCGGCGAAGATCCGTCGCGCGATCCGCTGGTGCTCCACCTCCACGTCGATGGTGGTGAGCACGCCGTCGGCGCGCATGCCGCGGAGCAGCCAGACGCCGCTCACCCCGGTGCCGGTGCCGATCTCCACCACGGCGCGGGCGTTGCCGGCAGCGGCCAGCAGCCGCAGCGCCGCCCCCGCGCCGGGGGTGACCGCGTCGAGGCCCACCTCCCGGGCCAGGCTGCGAGCGGTGCGCAGAACGAGATCCTCGGTGACGTACGACTCGGCGAACTGTTGAGCCTGTGCCGTCGAACTGCCGGAACCGGCGACCGTGGCGATGGGGCACCTCCGGGGGCGGTGCGTGGTGCGGGGGCGGGTTGGCACTGTGAGCGTAGAGGCGACCGTCATGAGGCGCAGCCGCGCCTCCGCCTGTTGCGATCACCGGCGCAAGCGGTGACTCCATCGCGGGCATCCGTGCAATCCTGGAGGCGGTATCCCGTCAGCCGCGACCGAACCGGCCCGTGGCCGGGCGACGCGGCGCGGGATCCGGGGACGGACTGGGAGGCACCGACGTGACCGACGGCTGGGACTGGCGCCGGGGCGGTGAGACCCCGGCGGGACCGCCCGGGGCAGGGACCCCTCCGGCGGGATCGCCCACCACGCCGGGGGCTGGCAACGTGCCCATCGTGCCGGCAGCCGGCGGGCCGGCACCGGGGCACCCGCCGACGACGCCCGGGGCTGCTGTGCCGACGGTCGGGCCCTCGCCGAGCTGGCCCGCACCTGGCACGTACGGCCCGGCCGGGGCGTCGTCCTGGCCCGCACCTGGCACGTACGGCCCGGCCGGGGCCTCGCCCTGGCCCGCACCTGGTACGTCCGGCTCGGTTGGGGCGTCGCCGAGCTGGCCTGGACCCGGCACGTCCGGCACCGTCGGGGCGTCGCCCTGGTGGTCGGACGCGCTTGCCGATCCGTGGCGGGACCCAGCGGCGCCGACCGCGGTGGTGGTGCCCGGCGTGGTGGCGGCCGGCACCGAGCCCGAGGCAGTCACCGACCCGGACGCGCCGGGCCGACCGACATTGCGTCACCTGCTGCTCATCCCCGTACTCACCGCTCTGCTGGCCGGCACCCTCGGCGGCGCGCTCGGCTACGCGTTCGCGGTGCGCGGCGGGGCCGGCGGGACGGTGCTCGGCGGCGCGCCGGCGGAAGCCCCGGCACTGGCCCAGCGCAAGCCGGAGTCACTGGCCGGTGTCGCCGAGCGGGTCCTGCCCAGCGTGGTCACCGTGCGGGTGAGCAGCCTCGGCGGCACCAGTGAGGGCTCCGGCTTCATCGCCACCGCCGACGGCCATGTGATCACCAACGACCATGTGGTGGCCGGCGGCACCGGCAAAGCCTCGGTGGTCTTCAACGACGGCAGCACCGCGCCGGCGACCATCGTCGGTCAGGACCCGGAATCGGACATCGCGGTGATCAAGGTGAGTCGTCCCGGCCTGCGTGCGGTGGAGTTCGGGGACTCCGACGCGCTGGCCGTCGGCGACCCGGTGCTCGCCATGGGCTCACCGCTCTCGCTGGCCAACACGGTCACCGCCGGCATCGTGAGTGCCCTGGACCGGACGATGCAGGCCGGTGAACCGGGTGGGCCGGTGCGCTACTACGCGGCGATCCAGACCGACGCCGCAGTCAACCACGGCAACTCCGGCGGGCCGTTGGTCGACGGCGCCGGGCGGGTGGTCGGGGTCAACTCCACCATCAAGTCACTGGTCGCCGAGGGGCAGGAGGCCGGCAACATCGGCCTCGCCTTCGCCATCCCGATCAACCAGGCCAAGCGGGTGACCCAGGACATCATCGGCACCGGCAAGGCCCGGCGTACGGTGATCGGCGCCCGCGTGGACGGCCCGACCGGAGCTCTCGGGGGTGGCCTGCGGCTGGCGCAGGTGGAGCCGTCCGGCCCGGCGGACGGCGCCGGGTTGAAGGTCGGCGACGTGATCCTCAAAATCAACGGCCGGCCGATGACCGAGCCGACGGACCTGACCGCGCTGGTACGCAAGTACGCGCCGGGATCGGTGGTGACCGTCGAGTTCCGGCGGGGCTCCGACCGGCAGAACACCTCGGTAACTCTCGCCGCGGACGCGAAGTGAACAGCGGCTCACCCCTTGCCCGAACGCCTCCCGGCGTGCGTAGTCTTGCTGCTGACGCCGAGAGGAGGCCAGCGGGATGCTCGACAACCTGAACTGGTGGGAAATCGGAGCGCTGCTGCTCCTGGCGCTGCTGATCTTCGGTGACCGGCTGCCCGCAGTCATCACCGACGGCCTGCGGCTGGTGCGCAACCTGCGCAACATGGCCCGCAACGCCACCGGTGACCTGAGTCGCGAGCTGGGCACCGACATCCAGCTGGAGGACCTGCACCCGAAGGCGTTCATTCGCAAGCACCTCCTCAGCGAGGAGGACGAGGCGGCGATCCGTAAGCCGCTGCAGGGCGTCTACGACAACCTGCGCGCGGACGTCAGCAGCGTGCACGACGACCTCAAGGACGTGGCCAGCTCTGCGGACCTGCGGTCGGACGGCGCCCGGCCCGGCACGGCCACCACCAGCCCCTCGGCGCCGGCCCCCCGCGTCAGCTACGACGACGCCACCTGACCGACCCGCGCTCGGCTCGGCCTGCGCTCGGCTCGGCCTGCGCTCGGCTCGGCCTGCGCTCGGCGCGGCCTGCGCTCGGCTCGGCCTGCGCTCGGCTCGGCCTGCGCTCGGCTCGGCCTGCGCTCGGCTCGGCCTGCGCTCGGCTCGGCCTGCGCTCGTGCTCGCGCGGCCTGCCCCTCGCCTTGATCAGCTCGGGTTTCAGGAAACCGGCCTTTAACCGGCGCGTGATACCCCGACTTCCTGAAACCCGAGTTGACCATGCCCCGCGCGGCCGTACTGGCTATGTGGTCGTGCGGCTCGCACCGCGTGGCCCCCTCCAGACTGGCCCGGCGCTCGTGCGGTCCGGCGCTCGCCTTGGTCAACTCGGGTTTCAGAAAGTCGGCCTATCAAACGGCGTGTGATACCCCGACTTCCTGAAACCCGAGTTGACCACGCGGTCATGCCGGCCACGCGGTCATGCCGGCCACGCGGTCATGCCGGCCACGCCGTCATGCCGGCCACGCCGTCATGCCGGCCACGCCGTCATGCCGGCCACGCCGTCATGCCGGCCACGCGGCCACGCGGGCCGTGCCGGCCACGCCGACCGCGTCCTGGCTGGACCACCTATCCGCGGACACGACTCAGCCCGCCGGCCAACAGCGGTCGACGGGCTGGCGGTGTCGTGGTGGTCAGCGCCCGGCGGGCTTGAGGCCGAGCGGCTTGCCGAGCAGCGACTCACGGCGCAGCGCGAGCCGGTCGGCGACGGAGTTGAGCGCCTGCGCGGCCGGGGACTCCGGCTCGGCCAGCACGATCGGGTTGCCCGCGTCACCGGCTTCGCGGACCCGGGTGTCCAGCGGGATCTGCCCGAGCAGCGGCACCTGCGCGCCGATGGTCCGGCTCAGCGACTCGGCGACGGCCGTGCCACCCCCGGCACCGAAGATCTCCATCCGTGAGCCGTCCGGAAGCTCCAGCCAGGACATGTTCTCGATGACGCCAACCACTCGCTGGTGGGTCTGCAGGGCGATCGCACCGGCCCGTTCGGCCACCTCGGCGGCGGCGGTCTGTGGGGTGGTGACGATCAGGATCTCCGAGTTGGGGAGCAGTTGGGCCAGTGAGATGGCCACGTCACCAGTGCCCGGGGGCAGGTCGAGCAGGAGCACGTCCAGGTCGCCCCAGTAGACGTCGGCCAGGAACTGCTGCAACGCCCGGTGCAGCATCGGGCCGCGCCACACCACTGCGGCGTTGCCGGAGGTGAACATGCCGATGGAGATCACCTTCACGCCGTGCGACTGCGGCGGCATGATCATGTCTTCGACGCGGGTGGGCCGCGCCTCCGTGCCGAGCATCCGGGGCACCGAGTGGCCGTAGATGTCCGCGTCGACGACGCCGACGGAGAGCCCGCGGGCGGCGAGGGCCGCTGCCAGGTTGACAGTCACGCTGGACTTGCCGACGCCACCCTTGCCGCTGGCGACCGCGTACACCCGGGTGCGCGAGCCGGGCTGGGCGAACGGGATGACGGGCTCCTCGGTGGCGCCTCCGCCGCGCAGCTGCGACTGCAACGACTGCCGCTGCTCGGGGCTCATCACACCGAAGTCGATCTCGACTCCGGTGACGCCGGGCACGGCGGCGACCGCGGTGGTGATGTCCGTACGCAGCTTGTCCTTGAGCGGGCAGCCGGCGACGGTGAGCAGGAGCTCGACGCGTACGACGCCGCTGGCAGCGATCGTGGCGGAGCGGACCATGCCCAGCTCGGTGATGGGCCGGCGGATCTCCGGGTCGTTGACGGTGGCCAGGGCGGCCTGGATCGCGTCCTCGACGGTGCTCACGGGTGCTGACATGCCCGCAATGCTACGTCGCGGGGCATCCGCTGCCGCCGCTGGCCGGGGCGGTGTGAGCCAATCGATGACCCGTTGATCAGCTGTCCGCTGGGCGCGGCCCGGTGCCGTCCGGCCGGGCGTCCCGGGCGAAGTCGCCGTCCAGGTCGTCGCGTGGTTCGTCCAGGCCGACACCGTCGGTCGGTCGCCTGCCGCGCTTCTCCTGCCGGATGTCCTTGTCCTGCTGGCGGCGTTCCAGCCGTTGCCGGCGCTGCCCCGCCTCGTCCAACTCCTCGGCCAGCCGGGCCAGCTCGGAGCGGAGGAAGTCGCGGGTGGCCACCTCACCCAACGCGATCCGCAGGGCGGCGATCTCCCTCGCCAGGTACTCGGTGTCCGCCTTCTGCGCGGTGGCTCGCCGCCGGTCCTCCTCCAGGGCCACGCGGTCGCGGTCGGCCTGCCGGTTCTGGGCCAGCAGGATCAGCGGCGCCGCGTAGCTGGCCTGCAACGACAGCACCAGCGTCAGGAACGTGAAGGTGTACGGGTCGAAGCGCAGGTCCACCGGAGCCAACGTGTTCCAGACGAACCAGATCGCGATCACCACCGTCATGACGACGATGAAGTTCGCGGTGCCCATGCCCCGGGCGATGCCCTCGGACCACCGGCCGAAGGCCTCCGCGTCGAACCGGGGCAGCTTGATGCCCCGGGGCTCGCGTGGCTGGTCGAGCCGTTCGTTCCGCCGCTGCTCAGCCATCCGTGCCGTCCAGCCCCGCGTCGGTGGTGCCCGGGCCGGTCAGGGCGTCGCGGTCCCGCCAGTCCCGAGGCAGCGAGTGGTCCAGCACGTCGTCCACGGTCACGGCGCCGACCAGCCGGTTGCTCCGGTCGATCACCGGCATGGCGACCAGGTCGTAGGTGGCCATCCGACGGGTGATCTCCGGTAACGGGGTGGTGGGGCGCAGCGGGTCGATGTCGTTGACCACCACCTTGCCCAACAGGTCGGCCGGCGGTTCACGCAGCAGCGCCTGGAAGTGCACCATGCCCAGGTAGCGGCCTGTCGGGGTGATCTGCGGCGCCCGGGTCACGAAGACCTGCGCGGCGACGGCGGGGGAGAGCTGTGGCTCCCGGATCCGGGCCAGCGCCTCGGCGACGGTGGCGTCCGGCGGCAGGATGACCGGCTCCGAGGTCATCACACTGCCCGCCGTGCCGGGCGTGTATTTCAGGAGCTGACGCACCGGGTCGGCCTCGTCCGGCTCCATGAGGTCCAGCAGCACGTCCTGCTCCGGTGGGGGCAGCTCGTTGAGCAGGTCCGCGGCGTCGTCCGGGTCCATCTCCTCCAGGACGTCGGCGGCCCGCTCCCGGTCGAGGGCGGCGAGGATCTCCACCTGGTCGTGCTCGGGCAGCTCGCTGAGCACGTCGGCCAGCCGCTCGTCGTCCAGCGCGGCAGCGACCTCGTTGCGCCGGGCGTCGGGCAGGTCCTGAAGCGCGTTTGCCAGGTCGGCCGGGCGCATGTCCTCCAGGACGGCGAGCAGGTTGGCCGTACCCCGGTTGTCGGCGATGCCGCTGAGCCCCCGAACCCGGTCCCACTCGACCTGGTGCAGGTGGCCGCGGCGGCTGAGCCGACCGGTCTGCTCCCGTACGGCGACGCGGGTCAGCGACCACTCGCCGCCTCGGCTGCACTCCATCGCGACGTCCACGACGGCGCCGGGCTGGCCGCCCGGGTCGAGCTGTACCCGTCGGTCCAGCAGTTCCTGGAGCACCAGCAGCTCGTTCGGGCGCTTCTCGAACCGGCGCAGGTTGAGGGTGCCGGAGCCCAGCACGACGGCGTCCGCGTCGATGGAGGTGATCCGGTTGATGGACAGGAAGATCCGACGGCGCATCGGCATCTCGGCGACGAGGCCCACCACCTCCGGGGGCCGTTTGGTCGCCCGCAGCCGTGCCACGGCGTCACGAACCCGGCCCACCTGGTCACCGTTCGGGTCGAAGACGGCGACTCCGGCGAGACGGGCGATGTAGACCCGGGTCGGCGTGCTCACGGGCACCAGCCTAAGCGCCTAGTGTTTATCAACATGTCGACCTTGGCCTACGAGATCGTGGACGTCTTCACCGACCGCCCGTTCGCCGGCAACCCGCTGGCTGTGGTGTTCGGCGCTGAGGCGCTGGCCACCGAGCAGATGCAGGCACTCGCGCTGGAGTTCAACCTGTCCGAGACGGTGTTCGTGCTGCCACCTACCCAGGCCGGCGTCACCTACCGGGCCCGGATCTTCACCCCGGTGGAGGAGTTGCCGTTCGCCGGGCACCCGAGCGTCGGCGCGGCGGTCACCGCCAGCCGGCGGGGCATGTTCGGTGTGGGGCAGGTCACCCAGGAGTGCGGGGCCGGGGTGCTGCCGATCGAGGTGAGCGCGTCGGGGGCAACGCTGACCGGGGGCACGCCGACTCTCGGGCCGGAGTTGGACCCGGAGCCGTTGCTGGAGATCGCCGGGCTGGTCGCGGACGACCACATCGGGCCCGCTCCCCGCGTCGCCGGCTGCGGTCTGGAGTTCCCGTACCTCCCGGTGCGTCCGGAGTCGGTGGCCCGCGCGCGGGTGAACGCGACGGCGGCGCAGCGTTATGGGGTGTCGCACGTCAGCGTCTTCTCCTGGGACGCCGTCACGCAAACCGCGCACGCCCGGGTCTTCGTGCCGGGGATGGGTGTCCCGGAGGACCCGGCGACCGGCTCGGCGGCCCTCGGCCTCGGTGTCTGGCTGGTGGCGAGCGGTCTGCTGCCGGCCGAGGGGCTGTCCCGTTACGCGGTCCGTCAGGGTGTGGAGATCAACCGCCCGTCCTCGCTTGCCTGCACGGTCACCGCGGCGAACGGTGTGGCGGTCGGCGCGACCGTCGCCGGTCAGGTGATGCCGGTGGCGCGCGGTGAGATCGCGGTGCCGCCGTTCGTGGGCTGACCACACCAAAGCGGCGGCGGCCTACACGTCAGCGGCCGAGGTGCGGCAGGATGCGAGGGTGACTGACGACGCGCGTGGATCGACGCCGCTGGTCGACGAGGCGATGAAGAAGGCTGCAGTGGCCTGGGTCAGCGTTTCCGGTGGGCCGGCGCTCGCGCTCTGGTGCGCCCCACTGGAGGGCGCTCTCCTGGTGGTCAGCGGGCCGGGCGAGCAGGCAGCGCCGGGTCTGGCCGACGCCACCGAGGCGCAGGTCTCCCTGCGTGGCGACCACGGTGGTCGGATCGTCACCTGGTCGGCCCAGGTGAGCCGGGTGCAGCCGGGCACCGAGGCGTGGGACACCACCGCGCCGCTGGTGGCGGCGAAGCGTCTCAACGCGCCCGGCCCGACCGCTGACCTGGTGGCCCGATGGGCCGCCGACGGATGCGCGGTCAACCGGCTCACCCCGGCCGGAACGCCGCTGGCCGGCGCGGACCTGCCGGCCGACGCGCAGGCCGAGCCGCCTCGACCCACCCCGGCCGTCCGGGCCACCCGCAAGCCGTTCCGTCTGCACCGGGTGCGTCGCCGCTGATCGGGGCGTCAACCCGCCCGGCCACCGGCGCCCACCACCTCGGCGTCGACGTCGACGAGGGCGAGCACCTCGCGCAGGGTGCCGAGTGTGGGGCCGCGCCAGTCCAGGTCGGCGTTGAACACCATGTGCGTGGCCAGGTCCGCCGCGGCGAGCCGAACCGCGGTCATTCCGGCCCGCTCGGCGCCGGTCAACTCCTGGCTGCCGCCGTCACCGACGTACAGGCAGTCGCCCGGGGCGAGCCCGAGCCGCTGGCAGGCGGTCAGGTAGAGCGCCGGGTCCGGCTTGCACCGTCCGACCTGTACCGAGAAGACCCGCACGTCGAGCAGCCGGGCGACCGCGAGCTGTGGCAGGAAGGCCGGCAGCTCGTGCGTACAGTCGCTGATCACGCCGGTGCGCAGGCCGCGCTGGCGTAGGGCCGCCAGCACCGGCACGGCGTCGGCCCGCAGCCAGGTGTCCGCGCGGACCGCCCGGTGCCGGGATGCCACGGCCGCGCGCACCGCGGTGTCGCTCGGGTGTACGCCGGCCTGGGCGCACACCCACCGAAGGGTCGCCTCCGCGTTGCCGAGTCGACCGGTGGCCCGCTCGTAGTACGTGCGGTCCAGCACCTCGGTCAACGTGTCGGTGTCACATCCGAGCAGCTCGGCGGTGTCGGCGTGCGCGACACCGCGCTGCACCGAACGGGTGAGGGTGCCGAAGAAATCGAACAGCACCGCCTGGTAGGTGGGCATGGGGGAGCGCCTCCGGGCGGTCGGGGGTTGGCGGCGCGGACCCGCGTGATCGTAACGGAGTGATGACCGTGCGTGTTGTCCGTCATACGTGTGAGGATTACGTCCCGTGTCCCCACCTTCACCCCGGCCGTCCCTGGATCCGCTGACCACCGGCGCGGTCGGTCTGGCCGTGGTCGCCGTGTCGTCGTCCGCGCCACTGATCGCATACGCCGCCGCACCCGCGCTGGCCATCGCGTTCTGGCGCAACCTGCTCGCGGTGGCCGTGCTGACCCCCTTCGCGCTGGCCCGCCGTCGCGCCGAGTTCCGCAGGCTGACCACCGGCGTGGGCCGGCGGGAGGGACTGTTCTGCATCCTGTCCGGGGTCGCGCTGGCCGGCCACTTCGCGACCTGGGTGCCGAGCGCCCAGCTCACCTCGGTCGCCACGTCCACCGCCCTGGTCGCCACCCAGCCCGTCTGGCAGGGGCTGATCGCGCGCGCCCAGGGGCGTGGACTGCCCCGGATCGTGTGGATCGGCATCGCGGTGGCGGTCGGCGGCGCCGCGATCGCCACCGGGGTGGACGTGGGGGTCTCCGGCAGGGCCGTCCTCGGCGACGTGCTGGCGTTGACCGGCGGCATGTTCGCCGCCGTCTACACCGCCTTCGGTGAGCGGGCACGGGCCAGCATCAGCACCACCACCTACACCACCATCTGCTACGGGATCTGTTCACTGCTCCTGCTGGTCATGTGCCTGATCGGCGGCGTACGGCTGACCGGGTTCGACGGTCGGACCTGGCTGGCCATCCTCGCCCTGGTGGTCGGCGCCCAACTGCTCGGGCACTCGATGTTCAACTACGCGCTGAAGAAGATCCCGGCGACCACGGTGAGCGTGCTGATCCTGCTGGAGGCGCCCGGCGCCGCCCTGCTCGGTTGGGCCTGGCTGGGTCAGGTTCCCCGCCCGTACGCGCTGCTCGGGATGGCGCTGCTGCTGGCCGGGGTGGCGGTGGTGGTGCTCGGCGGCGCCCGGGCCGGCCGCCGAGCCGCGCCGCCCACCCCGTTGCCCGCCGACGCCGAACCGCTGAGGGACTGAGTGAGACCTGTCTAGACCTCGTGGACCTCGATGACCCGGGTGGTCGGTGCGGTCTCGCCGAGAGCGGCGCGCAGCGCGGCCCGTTCCGGATCGACGAGGAACGACTCGTAGCCGGCGCGGGCGTCGAACCGGATCACGTGCACCTCGGTCTGCCCGTCGGTGCCACGCAGCCGCCGTTCCAGCTGGCCGCCGTGCCGCCCGAGAAAGGCCAGCACGGCGTCCTCGTAGCGTTGCCCGGCGGCCTCGGCCCCGGATGCGTACTCGACCAGTGCGACGAGAGTGAGCATGGCGGCCACGCTACCCAGCGATGCCGACCGCCTTCGCGCTCACCTCCCAGAGTCGGGCGGCGAGCCGCGGATCGCTGGCCTTGCGGTACGGCCGACGCGGGCGGCGGTCGGCGTAGTAGCCGCCGTTGGCCAGCCGGGAGCGGTCCTGGTTGGCCAGCCACACCAGGGTCTCGGCGCCCTTCTCCGGGCTGCGGAACGGCATGAACCGCATGCCGAACGCGACCACCCTGCTGTCGTTGCCGAACCTCGTGCGCACCACCCCCGGGTGGAAGCAGTACGCGGACATCTCCGGCCAGCGTCGGGCCGCCTCGGCGGTGAACAGGATGTTCGCCTGCTTGCTGGTGCCGTACGCGCCGGTCGGCCGGTAGCCGCGCAGTGGCGCGTTCAGGTCGTCCGGGTCGAGCGCGCCGAAGCGGTGCGCACCGGAGGCGGTCACCACGATCCGGCCCACCCGGTCGGCGAGCAGGTTGGTCAGCAGGAACGGGGCCAGGTGGTTGGCCTGGATCGACATCTCGAAGCCGTCGACGGTGGTGAGTGGTTGCAGCGCGATGGCACCGGCGTTGTTGGCGAGCACGTCGATCCGGTCGTACGCGGCCCGCAACTGCTCGGCGAGCCGGCGCACGTCGTCGAGGACCGCGAAGTCGGCTCGGAACAACTCCGGACGCTCGCCCGAGTTCTCCCGTACCCGCTCCGCTGCGGCCTGGAGGCGCGCCGGGTCCCGCCCGACCAGCACGACCTGGTCACCGCGGCAGGCCAGGTGCACGGCGGCGGCCAACCCGATGCCGGAGCTGGCCCCGGTCACCACCACCAGTCGACGCCCAGTGAGATCTTCCACAGGTCCATTCACCCCGGTCATGGCGCGAGGTTACCGTGGCGTCACAACGCCCTTTGGGATCGTTAAGTTCTCAACTCTGTCGTCAGGTGGCGTCGGCATGCCCGCCGGACGCTGGAAGGAGCGCATCCATGGCCGCAGTCGGTCGCCCCCGCAGGTCCTGCCTCGCCGTACCGGGTTCCAGCGTCAAGATGCTCGGCAAGGCGCAGGGCCTTCCGGCCGACCAGGTCTTCCTCGACCTGGAGGACGCCGTCGCGCCGCTGGCCAAACCGGACGCGCGCAAGAACATCGTGGCCGCGCTCAACGAGGGGGACTGGGCCGGGAAGACCCGCGTGGTCCGCGTCAACGACCTGACCACCCCGTGGACCTACCGGGATGTCATCGACGTCGTCGAGGGCGCCGGCGCGAACCTGGACTGCATCATGCTGCCGAAGGTGCAGACGGCCGCCCAGGTGCAGTGGCTGGACCTGACGCTCACCCAGATCGAGAAGACGCTCGGCCTGGAGGTCGGCCGGATCGGCATCGAGGCGCAGATCGAGAACGCCGCCGGGCTGGTCAACGTGGACGCGATCGCCGCCGCCTCGCCGCGCGTGGAGACCATCATCTTCGGGCCGGCCGACTTCATGGCGTCGATCAACATGAAGTCCCTGGTGGTCGGCGCGCTGATCCCGGACTACCCGGGCGACCCGTACCACTACATCCTCATGCGGATCCTGATGGCCGCCCGGATGCACGACAAGCAGGCCATCGACGGCCCCTTCCTGCAGATCCGGGACGTCGACGGGTTCCGCGAGGTGGCCAAGCGCTCGGCGGCGCTGGGCTTCGACGGCAAGTGGGTGCTGCACCCGGGTCAGATCGACGCCGCCAACGAGGTCTACCAGCCGGCGCAGGCCGACTACGACCACGCCGAGCTGATCCTCGACGCGTACGAGCACTACACCTCGGAGGCCGGCGGCAAGCTGGGCGCCGTGATGCTCGGCGACGAGATGATCGATGAGGCGTCCCGCAAGATGGCGCTCGTGGTCGCCGCGAAGGGCCGGGCCGCCGGAATGAGCCGTACGTCGTCGTTCACCCCACCTGGCGAGTGAACGGCCGAGCCGCCCCCGGGTCGCATCCGGGGGCGGCTCGTCGAACTCAGTAGGTGCTGCTCTCGAAGCTGGACGGGTCCTGGTTCGCGGCCCAGACGATGAAGATCACGATGACGATGGTGGCCAGCACCGCCAGTGCGGTGGCGACCCAGCCGACGATGATGCCGGCGGTGGCGAAGCCCTCGCCGCCCTCGCCGCGCTCCCTGATCTGCTTACGGGACACGTGGCCGAGGATCGCGCCGATCGCGCCGATGTAGCCACCGAGGCCGTAGCCGCAGAGGCCGAGGGCGCCGATGATCGAGACGACCATCGCGGCGATGGCCAGGCCGTTCTGCTTCGGCGCGGGCGGGTACCCGTAACCCGGGTAGCCAGGCGGCGGGTAACCGGGCGTGGCCGCGTACGGGCCGGGCTGGGTCGGTATCTGCGGCGCGCCGCCCGCGTACGGGTCGGTCGGCGCGTAAGGGTTGACTGCGATCGGCTGGGTGGGTGCGGGTTGACTGCTCACCGGGAGGGTGGGGTCGCCGGCCTGCTGTCCCGACCACGCCGGGTCGTGCCAGCCGCCAGAGGGCGGGGGGTTGGTCATGCGATCTCTCCGTCAGGTCGGGTGCGCCGTCAGGGTAGCCAGGGGTGACCAAAACCGTTGCCCCCGCTCCCGGGTGCCGCGTTGCTTCGGGCCGGTCGTAACGGGCAGGATCTCGACATGGCATTCGACGCGCGCGCCGCGGACCGCTCCGGCAGCCGACCCAGACGGGACGTCAGCCGCCCGGGCGGGGCTCGACGTGCCCGCGCGGCCACGCCGGCCGGCGGCCCCGGCCCCGACGAGCCGGTCGCGCTGGCCGACCCGGTGACCATGCGGCTCGACGGGCGGGTCGCCCTGGTGACCGGCGCGGGCAGCCCGGACGGCATCGGGTACGCGACGGCACGCCGACTCGCCGACCTGGGCGCCCGGGTGGCCATCGTCTCCACCACCCGGCGCATCCACGAACGCGCTGGCGAGCTGGGGGTGACCGGCTTCGTCGCGGACCTGACCGACGAGTCGGAGGTCGGCGCGCTGGCCGACGCGGTCGCCGAGCAGTTGGGCGACGTCGAGGTGCTGGTCAACAATGCCGGCCTGGCCAGCCGGGCCAGCCAGGGGGTGCTGCGGCCGGTCGCCCAGCTGACCTACGACGAGTGGCGCGGCGAGATCGACCGCAACCTGTCCACCGCGTTCCTGTGCAGTCGGGCGTTCATCGGGGGGATGGCCGAGCGGGGCTGGGGTCGGATCGTCAACCTGTCGGCCACCGCCGGCCCGGTCAACGCCCTGCCCACCGAGGCCGCGTACGCCGCGGCGAAGGCCGGCGTCGTCGGGCTGACCCGGGCCCTGGCGATGGAGATGATCGCCGACGGCGTGACCGTGAACGCGGTCGCACCGGGCACCATCTACACCGCGGCGTCCACGATGGCTGAGATCAAGCAGGGGCTGGGCACGCCGGTGGGTCGACCGGGCACTCCGGACGAGGTCGCCGCCGCGATCAGCTTCCTCTGCTCGCCGGCCGCCTCGTACATCACCGGCCAGATGCTGGTGGTGGACGGCGGCAACAGCGTCCGCGAGGCCCGGTTCCGCTGACCGCGGTCGGCGCCGGTTTGGCCGGCGGTCAGTAGCCGCCGCTGTCGCCGGTGTTGCCCAGGGCCACGAGGGCCAGCCAGCCGCAGCACGCCAGCAGGGTGAGCCCGGTGAAGACGTAGCCGAGGATCAACCCCCAGGTGGCGAGCTGGTCACCCTCCTCGCCGCTGGTGCGGATCTGCCGCTTGGCCACGTGGCCGAGGACGGCACCGGCCGGCGGAAACACGAAGGCGAACACCAGCGACAGGATCGCGAGCACGTTGGTGCCCCGACCCGGCCCGGAGGGCGGTGGGCCGTACTGACCGTAGGGGCCCTGCGGGGGGTACGGCGGCTGCTGGCTCCAGTGCCCCGACTGGTGCGGCCCCTGCTGCCCGTACGGCGACGGATCGTCCGCAGGTGGCCCGTACGGTGAGCGTTCCGCCGGCAGCTCGAACGCTGGCTGGTCCGGTTGTGGCGCGTACGGCGGCTGGCCGGCCGGCGGCGGCGCGTACGGCGACTGGTCCCGGGGTGGCTCGTAGGGTGACGGTGGCTGCTCGTCTGATGGTGGGCCCGACGGCGGCGGGTAGCTCACAGCTGTCCTCCTCCTGCCGGTGCCGGAAAAGTCCCTCTTGCCGGACGCTACCCGCAGCGGTGAACCTTTTCACAGCGGTTGTGTGGACTGGTCACCTTGGCCTCGTCGGCTCCGGAGACCGATACTGACCCAGCGTTCAGTTACCCATGAGTAGTGCGCGGATCCCCGGAGGCTGTGATGGCTCGACTCGCCCAGACGCCCGGCCTGACCGATGTGCAACAGTCGATCCTGGAGACCGTTCGGGACTTCGCCGACAAGGAGATCATTCCGCACGCCCAGCGGCTGGAGCACGCCGACGAGTACCCCACCGACATCCTCGACGGCATGCGCGAGATGGGCCTGTTCGGCCTCACCATCGATGAGGAGTTCGGCGGCTTGGGCGAGTCGCTGCTGACCTACGCGCTGGTGGTGGAGCAACTGTCCCGGGGCTGGATGTCGATCTCCGGCATCGTCAACACCCACTTCATCGTGGCGTACCTGATCTCTCAGCACGGCTCGGCCGAGCAGAAGGCCCGCCTCCTGCCGAGGATGGCCACCGGCGAGGTGCGCGGAGCGTTCTCCATGTCCGAGCCGGAGACCGGCTCCGACGTCTCGGCGATCAAGTCCCGGGCCGTCCGCGACGGCGACAACTACGTGCTCAACGGCCAGAAGATGTGGCTGACCAACGGGGCGTACTCCTCGGTGGTGGCCACCCTGGTCAAGACCGACACCGGCGCCGAGTCGGTCTACGGCAACATGAGCACCTTCCTGCTGGAGAAGGAGCCGGGCTTCGGCGAGACCGCCCCCGGCCTCACCATCCCCGGCAAGATCGAAAAGATGGGCTACAAGGGCGTCGAGACCACCGAGATGGTCCTCGACGGGGTGACCGTTCCCGACTCCGCGATCCTCGGTGGCGCCGACAAGGTGGGCCGAGGCTTCTACCAGATGATGGACGGCATCGAGGTGGGCCGGGTCAACGTGGCCGCCCGCGCCTGCGGCATCTCCATCCGCGCCTTCGAGTTGGCGGTCAGCTACGCCCAGCAGCGCAAGACGTTCGGCCAGCCGCTCGCCAAGCACCAGGCGATCGCCTTCAAGCTCGCCGAGATGGGTACGAAGATCGAGGCCGCGCACGCCCTCATGGTCAACGCCGCACGCCTCAAGGACGCCGGCCAGCGCAACGACGTGGAGGCCGGGATGGCCAAGCTGCTCGCCTCCGAATACTGCGCCGAGGTCGTCCAGGAGGCGTTCCGCATCCACGGCGGCTACGGCTACTCCAAGGAGTACGAGATCGAGCGGCTGATGCGGGAGGCCCCGTTCCTGCTCATCGGCGAGGGCACCTCGGAGATCCAGAAGACCATCATCTCCCGCGGCCTGCTCAAGGAGTACAAGCTCTGATCCGCGCCTGCATGATCGGCGTGGCGCGGGGGCGGGGCGGAGTTCGGGTTAGGCGAGGCGGGTGAGGCCGGCGGCGGCGCGTTCGACGATGAGACAGCGGTCTTCGACGTAGTCCATGCCGGCCTCCTCGGCGATCCGCCGCGCCTCGGCCGAGACGATGCCCAGTTGTAGCCATACCGCCGGGGCACCAATGGCCGCCGCGTCCCGGACCACCTGCACGGCGTCGGCCGCCGGCCGGAACACGTCCACCAGGTCGACCGGGTGCGGGATTTCGGCCAGCGACTTGTACGCCCGCTCCCCGAACAGTTCGTCGACTGTCGGGTTGACCGGGATGATGCGCCACCCGTGCTGCTGCATCTGCAACGGCACGCCGTGCGCGGCCTTCAACGGGTCGCGGGACGCACCCACGACGGCGATCACGGCGGAGTCGGCGAGGATCTGCGAAGCGGTACGCACCCGCCGACTGTAGCTCTGCGCCGACTAGAGCAGAGTCAACTGCTCTGCCGCCGGCGGTGGCGGCGGCTCGGGCAGGCTGCGGTTGTCGCCCCGTTCGCCGCGGTGCAGCCCGTGCCGGCGTGCCGCGATCCGCACCCGGGCGGTCAACTCCCGCTGGTACGCCTGCGGGGCGTACGCACCGGCCCGGTAGAGCTCGCGATAGCGGGGCACGAGGTGCGGGTGCTCCCGGGCGAGCCAGTGCGCGTACCACTCCCGGGCGCCGGAACGCAGGTGCAGGGGCAGGGCGGTCACGCTGGTCGCGCCGGCTGCGGCGATCGCCGACACGGTGGCGTCGATCGACTCGTCGCTGTCGCTGAGGCCAGGCAGGATCGGGGCCATCAGCACCCCTACGGAGAAGCCGGCGTCGGTGAGCGCCCGGACCGCGTCCAGCCGGCGGCGAGGATGCGGCGTGCCCGGCTCGACGGAACGCCAGAGCTGCTCGTCGACGAACCCCACCGAGAAGGAGATGCCCACTGTGGTGACCTCGGCGGCCTGACGCAGCAGGGGCAGGTCGCGAAGGATCAGCGTGCCCTTGGTGAGGATCGAGAACGGGTTGGCGAAGTCCCGCAGGGCCGCGATGATCTGCGGCATCAGCCGGTAGCGGCCCTCGGCCCGCTGGTAGCAGTCGACGTTGGTGCCCATCGCCACGTGCGCGCCCCGCCACTTCGGCGCGGCCAACTCGCGCCGGACCAGCTCACCGGCGTTGACCTTGACGATCACCTTCCGGTCGAAGTCCGCACCGGCATCGAGATCGAGGTACGTGTGCGTGTTGCGGGCAAAGCAGTTGTGGCTCACCACCCCGTCGGCGATGAAGTCCCCGGTGCCGGTGGTGATGTCCCAGAGCGGCAGCTCCAGCCCGAGCGCCTGAATGTCGACAACCCTGAGGTCCGCCTTGCACTTCAGTGCGGCGCCCTCGATCGAGCGCTTCCTGGTGATGGCCGGGTCGGTCAGGTGGAAGAACCGAAGCCGGGCGGGAAGACCCCCGGTCAATCTGACCTCCCGCACACGGTTGGGTCGCCCGGGGTCTTCGAGCACGCAGGTGAACCCGAACCGGCGCAGCGCCTCCGTCGTCTGGTCGAGGATCGCGTCGTCGCTGTTGCTGATGCGCAGGATGCCCCTGCTGCAGCTGCCCTCGGCGTCGAAGATGCCTGCCAGGAAGCCGAGCCGCCATTCGTCGCTGGGACTGACCGGCCATTGGATCAGCCCGGTGATCCTCTCGATGTTCCGCTGTTTGGAGGTGCGAATGGCAGACAGGGCTTGGCGGGTAGCGCTGGCCGGTGTGAACGAGAAGCGCTTCGTTTCGATGCCCTCCTGGGCAAGGTAACGCTCACTCCTGCTCAACGCCTCGTCGTCGACCAGCGCCAGGCGGAACCGATGCACAACCCCGTAGGAGTACGAGAAGGTGCCGAGATGTGCGTCCCCCCGGACCATGCCGCAGAGGTAGCCCCGACGGTAGTCGGGTGACTCCTTCGGCCCGGCTGCGAAACGGCCCGTGCCGATCAGGCGATTGTTGGTGGTCAGGTAGGGGCGCTGACCGGCGCCCTGCATCGTCCCGGTGACGTACTTCCAGCCACGATCCGAGAGGAACCGGTGGTCACCGCTGGCGATGAGCGTGGTGCCGTCCGTCAAGGTGACCCGGTACGCAGGCTTCACGGTGGACCATTTGTCCAGCACGGTGGTGACGACGTATCGGCGGTATGCGCCGCGTCGCTCGGTCCCATAGATGCGGTCGCCGGGCTCCAGCTCGCTGATCGGCTTCGTGCGGCCGTCCGCCATCAGGATCGGGGTGTCACCGCCCAGGCAGTAAACACACGCATGAGAACAGCCACGGTACGGGTTGACGGTCCACTCGAAGGGCACGCGGGACTGACCGGGCACGCGGTTGAGGACGGACTTGGCCTGCACCTCGTAGAAGGTCATCCCGGCGAACTCAGGGGTGTCGAAGGTGCGGGCAATGGCGCCGGGCAGCGCCAGCGGCAGGGGTGGCGTCGCTGGCGCTGCCCGCTCGGGGTCTCCCTCGACCGGGGGAGCGGTGAGGTTGTCCCAGCGCATGGGCACTATTCGAACACGTGTACTAGCAACGCGCAAGTGACCCGCCGGACACCAGTGAGTGATCGGCGGTCCGGCGGGGGAGGATGGACGGCATGGAGACGTCGACCTTCGTCTACGACGGTGACTGCGCGTTCTGCACGACCTGTGCGGAGTTCATCGAACGCCGGATCCCCACCACGGCGCGGGTGGTGCCCTGGCAGTTCACCGATCTGGACGCGCTCGGCCTGACCGTGGCCGAGTGCGAGGAGGCCGTGCAGTGGGTCGGGGCGGACGGCGCACGTGCCGCCGGTCCGGATGCCATCGCGAAGCTGCTCGCCGACAGTGGCCTGGTCTGGCGGATCGCCGGGGCGGGCCTGCGGTTCCCGCCGGTGCGCGCCGGGGCCTGGCCGGTGTACCGCTGGGTGGCGCGCAACCGGCACCGCCTGCCGGGCGGCACGGCGGCCTGTGCACTGCCGCAGGAAGCCCGTGAGCGGCTCTACGGCCCGGCGGGACGCCCGACGACCGGGGCCTGATCGCCGAGCGGCGACGACGCCGCACTGGCGCCAACCCGGGTCTGATCAGGTGGTGTCGACCTGGGCGCGGTGGGACCACGGCCGATGAGCCGGCGCGCCCAGACCAGCGGGCGGACCCGCTCCAGCGGCAGGAAGCTGGTCATCGCGGCCAGGTGTGGCGCGAACGAGATCGTGATGGTCGCGATGGTGACCACGTGGAACGAGTAGAAGAAACCGACCATGGCGTGTCGCCAGCGCGGTGGCAGGAAGAAGACCACCGGGCTGAGCAGCTCGAACGCCACGATGCCGAACTGGGCGACGATCAGCAGGTACGGCACCTGGGCGATCAGGTCCGCCAGGTCGGTGCCGCGCCGGATGATCGCCCGGGCCAGGACCGAGCCGGTCAGCCAGTCCAGGCCGCCGAAGCGCAGCTTGGCGAAGGCGGCCAGGAAGTACGTGCAGATCACCGCGATCTGGGTGACGCGGAGGGCCCAGCCGCCGGCCTCGGTGCGGGTGGCGTCGCCGTGCCGGGCCCGGCCGGCGGTGGGCAGCACGGCCAGCGCGACGAGCAGCCCGAACCGGTCGTGGTCGACCTTGCCGTAGCTCATCGCGATGATCATCCACTCCAGGTACAGCGCGCAGACCGCCCAGCCGAGCACGCGGGGTGCCCGTCCGGTCGCGGCGAGGAGTGCGAGCGCCAGCAACAACCAGAAGATCACCGCCACCAGCGTCGCCGTCGGCGTCGGTAGGGGGAGCAGGCGGCCGATCAGCAGCGGCTGGTAGAGGTCGCCGGGCACGCTGACCCGGGTGCGCACCCAGGGGGTGAAGATCACCAGGTCGGCGGCGACGAAGAGGTAGATCACGGTCCGGAAGGCGGCCACCCGGCCCCGGGGCACGGCCTCGGTCAACCAGCGGGTCATCGGGTTGCCTGCCAGCGGACGACGGTCTGGTCGGTGTGCTGCCCGGTCGGTCGACCGGCGCGGATGCCGTGCCAGCGGATGACGATGCGGACCTCGACCAGCGCGGGGGCGTCGGGGTGGCGTTCGGCGTACGCGTCGGCGACCTCGGTGAGCAGCGTCGGGTCGGCGGCGTACCGGGCCTGCTGACCCTCGATCTCGGCGCGACGGATGCCCGTCGCGTCCTGGTCGAGGTCGATGACCGCCCCGGAGCTGTTCACCCCCTCGACGCGGGTGTCCGGTGCGGGGGCGTTCGGCGGATTCGAGGTGGAGTACATCCGGAACGGGCCGAACGGGAAGTCGTCGTCGCTGCCCCAGAAGGTGCCGACGAGCAGCAGGGCGAGGCCGAGTGCGGTCGCGCCGAGCCGGGTCACGCGCCCGCGGGTGGTCAGGGTCTCCATCGGGTCGTGACGATACGGGATGTACCGGCTGCCCCGGGTCCCACCGACGGCCACTTCGGCCTGCCCAGGAAGGTGATCATGCGCGCGCCTCCGGTACGACGAAGGCCGGGCCCGCACCGGGCCCGGCCTCGCGTGTCGCCGTGTGGGCGACTCAGTGGTTGTGCTCGGCCAGCTGCTTACGGACGTCGTCCATGTCCAGCGCCTCGACCTGCTCGATCAGGTTCTCGAGTGCGGACTCGGGAAGGGCGCCCGGCTGGGCGAAGACGATGACGCCGTCGCGGATCGCCATGATCGTCGGGATCGACCGGATGTCGAACTTGGCGCCCAGCTCCTGCTGGGCCTCCGTGTCGACCTTGCCGAACACGATGTTCTGGTGCTTTTCCGAGGAGCGCTCGTAGACCGGGGCGAACCGCTTGCACGGACCACACCAGTCGGCCCAGAAGTCGACCAGGACGATGCCGTCGTTGCCGGTCACCTCGTCGAAGTTCGCCGAGGTCAGCTCAACGGTTGCCATTGCACTCTCCGATCACCGCGGTTTGTCTACGTCCCGTAGAACCAGGGCTGACCGTATCGAATTCCCGGGCGGTCGGGCACGAAACGTCTCCGTGCTGGCAGGGGACCTGAGGGTCATCGACCAACGTCTGTCTGTCCCGGCCTGCGGAACGCAAATGCACGACGCACTTGCGTGACCAGCGGTGATGGGAGCGTTTCCAGGGAGATCCACCCGATTGAGCAGTACGAATCGGTAACTTGAGCCTTGACAAGCAGGTATCCGGCCTGCAGAGATCGCTGATCACCCTCCGAACCGTCACTGAGAGTAGTGTTACAAAAAGATAAATGTGACGCCGATCTCTGTCGAACCTACGCTGTCGTAGGGCACACTTCTCGGCATCAGAGCGTGGGCGGCGGGTGCCGGGGAGGGCCCCGCCGCTCATTGCGTCTCCCCCCGTTTTGAGTGACCGGTGTGACTTTTCCGCCGCCGTCGCGCCCCGCCGGTCGCCTTAACCTTCGGTAAGGCATGCTGTGCCGAACTCCATCGCCACCCGTCGAAGGGGACCAGCATGCAGTTCGGCCGCTACTACGAGGAGTTCGAGGTCGGCGCGGTCTACCGGCACTGGCCGGGCAAGACCGTCACCGAGTACGACGATCACCTCTTCTGCCTGCTCACCATGAACCACCATCCGCTGCACATGGACGCGCACTACGCCGAGACGGCCAGCCAGTTCAAGCGCAACGTGGTGGTCGGCAACTACATCTACTCCCTGCTGCTCGGCATGTCGGTGCCCGACGTGAGTGGGAAGGCGATCGCCAACCTGGAGGTCGAGTCGCTGCGGCACGTCGCGCCGACCTTCCACGGCGACACGATCTACGGCGAGACCACGGTGCTGGACAAGCGTGAGTCGGGCTCCAAGCCCGACCGGGGCGTGGTGTCGGTGGAGACCCGCGGCTACAACCAGGACGGCACGATGGTCTGCGTCTTCCGGCGCAAGGTCATGGTCCCCAAACGGGAGTACGCGGCCAGCGCCGTTCCCGAGGGAGTGGATCCGGAGCGGCCCAGCTTCCCCGAGCCGCGCTGAGCGTCGCCGCGAGTCGGCCGCCGCGAGCCTCCGGGCTCCTTCCCCGCAGCGGGTTCTGCCGGGGAAGGAGCCCTGTTCCCATTGCGGGGCATATGCTGGCGATGGAGGTTTCGATGAGCCACTCCGTCGCCGGAGAGCCGCCCTCTGCCGGCCGCCGAGCCGCACCCTTGACCACAGCTGTCTATTCCGCCGCCGAGTGGGACCTGCTCACCGGTCTGCCCGGCCGGGTTCTCGTGGCCGCGGCGGCACCGGGGCCGGGCCGCACGGAACGCGGTGTCCTGGCGGGTCTGGCCGGCCTGGATGCCGTAGCCGCAGGCCGGGCCTCCGACAGCGATCTGGTCCGCGCGGTGGTCGCCGCGATCTACGCCCGTCACGACGGCGCCCCGCAGCCCGTCGAGCGGCTCACCGATCTGGTGGACCTGCTGGCGGCCTGCCGGGCAGCGAGCCGGGTGCTGGGGCGACGCGCGGACCCCGCCGACTCGGCCGCGTACCGCCAGTGGGTGCAGTCGGTCGCGGCCCGCGTCTGCCGCGCGGTGCCCAGCCCCGGCGAACGCCGGCCGGACCACGCGATCAGCCCGGCGGACCGGCGCTTCCTGGGCCGGCTCGGCGCCGCGCTCGGACTGGGCTGACCGGCAGGTCGTCGCGCCGAGCGCCGACGTGGTCCGTACCCTCTGATGACCGTGACCGACGACCAGCTTGAGGTGGGTGTGGGCCCCTGGCCGGGAACCCCACCGGACGACCCCCGTTACGACCCGCAGTTGCTGGCGGAGGGGGACCGGCGCAACGTCGTCGACCGCTACCGCTACTGGCGTCACGAGGCGATCGTCGCCGACCTGGACGGGCACCGGCACGGCTTCCACGTCGCGATCGAGAACTGGCAGCACGACTTCAACATCGGCACCGTGGTCCGCAACGCCAACGCGTTCAACGCCGCCGAGGTGCACATCGTCGGACGGCGACGGTGGAACCGGCGCGGTGCGATGGTGACCGATCGCTACCAGCACGTGCGCCATCACGAGACGATCGAGGAGTTCGTGGCCTGGGCGGGCGAGCGCCGGCTGCCGGTGTTCGGCATCGACAACCTGCCGGGGTCGCGCCCGTTGGAGACCGGCACCCTGCCCAGGGACTGCGTACTGCTGTTCGGCCAGGAGGGACCGGGGCTGTCCGCGCCGGCCCGCGCCGCGTGCGACCAGCTCTACTCCATTGCCCAGTACGGCTCGACCAGGTCGATCAACGCGGGCGTGGCCAGCGGTATCGCGATGCACGCCTGGATTCGTGCCCACGCCGGCCCTCCGCCGGACTGACCGCGCCGGGGTGCCGAATCGGACGTTCCCGCTTGACGGGCCGGCGGTACCGGAGAACGGTGGGGATGTGAGTGTCGCGGTGAGTTGTCCGAGATGCGGGGGCCCGGTGCGGGCGCCGGATCTGATGCACACCGACTCGAGGTGTCTGCGCTGCGGCCCGGTGCCGCCCCTGCACGTGCCCGAGCACATCGGAGCGGAGATCGTGGCGAGCGTGGTGGAGCGGATCACCGCGACCGCCGGTTCGCCGGGAACGCCGCTGTGGTGCCCGTGGCCGCTGCTGCCCGGCTGGACCCTCACCGGGGTGGCGTACGCCGGGGACGACCGGACGGGAGTGCGGGCGACCGCGGTGGCCTGCGCGGGCCCGGCGCCGCTCGGTGGTGGTCCGGCCGATCTGGTCTTCGTGGCCGAGGAGCCGGGTGTCGGCCTGGGCACGCGACTCGCCGGACTGGCCGGGCCGGACCCGGGACCGGAACTGGTGGACGCGTTGACCGACCCGGGGCCAGGTCACCCCGACCACGTCGGGCAGGCCAGGATCAGGGTCGCCGGGCATCCGACTCCACTGTGGTTGGTGAATTCTCCAACGGATCGAAGCGCGTACGCCGGCGAAGCTCGGGGAATGTGGCTCCATGCGATAGCCTGGCCGGCGAGTGCGGGTCACCTGCTCGCGGAAGACGTCGTCCTACACGACCTGACCGAGTGGACTCCCCCCGAGCTCGTGTACGGCGCACCGTCCCCGTACTTACCTGGGAGAGCCTGACAAGTCTCCCGGTTTGACGGAGAACGGACGCAGATATTCACTGTACGACGCCACACTGATACTCTGGGTGCCGCTGCGGTAATGGGACCCGGCGCCGCGCGAGAGGATGGCCCGCCATGGTCAAGAAGGTCCTCACCTGGGCCGGAATCGCATTCTTGATCTTCTTCGTCGCCTACCGGCCAAACTCTGCGGCGGATGTGTTCAAGTCACTCGGCGGCGGGGTCATGGACATCGCCCAGGGGTTCGGCGACTTCTTCACCAGTCTCGTCGCCTAGCCGCCGATGGGCAGCCCCTCCGGTCCACCCTTCGACCCGGACGACCCCGACCGGGAACGCCGCGAGCGTGACACCGAGCCGATCCCGAGGATCGGGCCCGACGACGGCCCGGGCTACGGGGCCGGGCCCGGTCTTTCCGACGGTCCGTCCCTTTCGGACGACGTCGGTTATGGCGACGGGCCCGGCTATGCCGGCCAGGGTCGCTCCGGTCGAGGGTGGATCCGTGATCCGGAGGCGAGCTACCAGCCGCCGCAGATCTCCGAGGACGAGCTGGCCGGGTTGCGCGCCGACGCGACCGGTTCGACTCCCCGGCGGGTGCTTCCGCTGGAAGACGAGCCCAGTTCGCTGGTGGCCCGCTATCTCTTCCCCACCGAGCGCTACCGGGGTGAGTGGAAGCGGCACTGGATCCACCTCACCAACCCGCTGTTGATCGGTGTCGCGGCGACCTTCGTGCTCGGCTACCTCTCCGGCTTCCTCGCCGGGCAGGACGTCGGTGCGCTGACCACCATCGCCGTGCTGCTCTGGTTCGCGGTGATGGGCTGGGTGGCGTGGAAGGTCGCCGACTGGTGGTATGACCGTTTCATCCTGACCAACAAGCGGGTCATGGTGGTCAACGGCATCGTCACCCGCAAGGTGGCCATGATGCCGCTGGTCCGGGTCACCGACATGAAGTATGAGCAGACCCCGACCGGCCGAGCGCTCAACTACGGCACCTTCGTGCTGGAGTCCGCCGGCCAGGAGCAGGCGCTCCGCGAGATCAAGAACCTGCCCAACCCGAACGAGCTCTACCTGCGCGTCGTCGAGGAGATGTACGAGCCGCAGGCGGTCGAGGCGCGGCTCGGCAAGGAAGCCGACGAGGCCAAGGCCGACGACGGGGCGTGAAGGTTTTCGACCGAACATCGGAGTAAGTGCGCACCTTTCGTCATGGACCGGAACGCCTCTGACGTGGCACTCTGCCAGGACAACCGGGGTGTGGAGGTGGGCGGTGGCGAGCAGGGACTCGTTGGAGGAGCAGTTCCGCGAGTTCGTCGCGGCCCGCTCCGCCGCGCTCCTGCGCACCGCTTATCTGCTCACCGGAGACTGGGCCACGGCCGAGGACCTGCTTCAGACGGCACTGACCAAGACCTACCTCGCGTGGAAGCGGCTCGGTGGGATCGAGGCGGTCGAGCCGTACGCCCGGCGTGTGATGGTCAACACGTCGACGAGCTGGTGGCGGCGGCGCTGGCACGGTGAACGCCCGACCGAGGTGCTGCCCGAACGCGCCGGTGTCGACGAGATCGAGCAGCAGCTCGACCGTGACCTGCTGTGGCGGCACCTCAGGGAGTTGCCCAACCGGCAGCGGGCGGTGCTGGTGCTGCGCTACTACGAGGACATGTCGGAGGCGCAGACCGCCGCGATGCTCGACATCTCACCGGGCACGGTGAAGAGCCAGGCGTCGCGAGCCCTGGCCACGCTGCGTCGACGGTTGGGAGCCGACGCACCGGAGCTCGCCGCCGCTGCCGGCATCGCCGGCCGGCCAGCGCCACCGACTGCCACCGGTCGTCCGGCCGCTGCCGGCGCCTCCCGACGTGGCGCCCCGGCCGGGCAGCACCCGACCACCGGTGCCGCCGCGACGCGCCGACCCCGGCAGGCGGAAAGCCCAGCCGTTCCCCAGCCAGCCGTTCCCCACCCGGCCGCGCCCCGCCCGGTCGCTCCGCGTCCGATCGGCCCGCCGCTCGTGCTGCCCACCGCCCCGGCGGCCGTGCCCGTCGGCACGGGCTCCGGGGACCAGCAGTGAGCGGATTCCCCGGCCGGTCCGACAACCTGACGGACGGCCCTCGGCGTTCTAACCAGGTGCGGCCTGACGAGCTGGAAGGTGCGGTGCGGGAGACCCTCTCGCACCAGGTCGCCCTTGCCCGCCCCCTGGTAGCCGACCCGGCGGGTCAGGCGATCCGCCGCGCGAACCGGATCCGTCGTCGGCGCACCGCAACCGGCCTTACCCTCGCGGCGGCCGTCACCGTGCTGCTGAGCGCCGGGATGGCCCAGCTCGGTGCCGAGACCAGGCGCGACGGCACGCCCATCGTGGTGATCGGTGATCCGGACCCGTCCAGCCGGCCGATCCCGACGGTCAGCGCCCCGGGCCCCGGTCCCTCGCCCGGAACGTCCGCGTCCCTGCTGGTGAGCGAGACGCTGGTCAGCGCCGACGGTAAGCGGCTGGTGCTACCCGACGTCGGGCCGGCCGAACACGCCCAGCTCCTGCCCGGCGGTACCGGTTGGTTGGTGGTCGGCACGGCGACCACCGCCGGCCGATCCCTCTGGGTGGTGCAGAACGACGGCCTGGTGCAGGTCCTGCTGGCCGGGGCCGGCCCCATCGTCCTGGCACCGGACAGCCGCCAGGTCGCCTGGCGTGACGGCGGCGACCTGCTGGTGGCGGGGGTGGTCGGCACCCAGCTCATCGGCGCGGTACGCACGCCGACGCCCACGGGCGCGGAGCCCGTCCGGTTCGTCGGTGACAACGTGCTGGTCCGACTCGACCCCGCCGGCACCGGCCACACCCTCTGGCGGCCCGGCGCCGGGCCGCTGCCCGCGACCGTCGACCGACAGACCCTCCACGTCTACGGAGCGCTGCCCGACGGGCGGCTGGTCGGTCAGATCGCCGCGACCGACCCGCGCGGGACCTGCCTGGCCGTGCTCGACCCGACGCGCCACCTGACCCCGGTGGACTCCGGCTGCGGGCCGGACCTCAGCCAGGACGGCGTCGGCGAAATCTCCGCCGACGGACGGTGGCTGCTGGTGAACGGACGGGTGGGCAGGGCCGACCGGGCCCTCCTGGTCGACCTGCGGCAACTCGGCCCGGTCACGACCGCCGTTCCGGCCGGGCCGCCGATGATTGGCACGGTCGTCTGGAACAACGACTCCCACGCCTCCTACCTCGACGAGGCCGGTGCCCTGGTCCGGGTCGACCCCGCCCGGGTATGGGCAGGGGAGCCCGCCAGACCCGAGCCGGTGCCCGGCCTGCCCGCCGGGGAGCGGCCGGTCCTGGTGAACAGCTTTTGACGCGGTCGGGATGACCTTCGCGAGGCGGGCTCGGTTATCCCTGGGTAGCGTCGGGCGGTGACCTCGCGTACCGGCGCCGCCCCGCGGATCGACCTGCACACCCACTCGACGGCCAGCGACGGCACCCTGACCCCGGCGGAGCTGGTCCGCGCGGCCGCCCAGGCCGGGCTGGACGTGCTGGCGATCACCGACCACGACACCACCGCCGGCTGGGCGCCGGCCGTCGGCGCGCTGCCGCCGGGACTACGCCTGGTCCGGGGGGCGGAGTTGTCCTGCCGCTGGTCCGGCACCGAGCCGGCGGTGCCGCTGCACCTGCTGGCGTACCTGTTCGACCCGGACCACCCGGAGCTGGTCGCCGAGCTGGCCCGGGTCCGGGCCGCCCGGGAACATCGCGGAGAACGGATCGTCGCGCTGTTGCGCGCCGACGGCATCGACGTGAGCTGGCCGGACATCCTGGCCGGAGCGGGCGGCGGCACGGTGGGCCGGCCGCACATCGCCCAGGCACTGATCCGGATCGGCCTGGTCGGCAGCACCCGGGAGGCGTTCGGCCCGGACTGGCTGGGCGAGCGGTACCGGTTGCCCAAGGACGACATCGACGTGTTCCGGGCGATCCGGCTGGTGCGGTCGGCCGGCGGCGTGCCGGTCTTCGCCCATCCCCGGGCCACCCGACGCGGCCGGGTGGTGCCCGACGAGTTGATCGCCGAGCTGGCCGCCGCCGGGCTGGCCGGGCTCGAGGCCGACCACGAGGACCACAGCCCGGCCGAGCGTGCGCACGTGCGAGCGCTCGCCGCCGACCTGGGCCTCTTCGTCACTGGCTCCTCGGATTTCCACGGCACGCACAAGACCGTCCAGCTCGGCGAGTTCAGCACCGGCGTCGAGGCGTACGAGCGGATCGTCGCCGAAGGCGTGACCGAGGTCGCTTCCGGCTGATCCCCATTTTGGGGAATCTCGGCGCGGCTAGGTTGATCACGTGGATCTGAAGCTGTTCGGCGAGGTTTTCGTGACCCTGCTGGTGATCACCGACCCGCCGGGCATGATGCCGATCTTCCTGGCGTTGACCGGCCCGCTGCCCGCCCGCGACCGTAACCGGGCGGCCTGGCAGGCCGTCACGCTGGCGTTGGGCGTGATCGTGGTCTTCGCGGTGGCGGGGCAGACCCTGCTGGACTACCTGCACGTGGACCTGCCGGCGTTGCAGGCAGCAGGTGGGCTGCTGCTCGTGCTCGTCGCTCTGGAGCTGCTGACCGGCAAGGCCGACGACCCGAGCCAGCAGGTCACCTCCAACATCGCGCTGGTGCCGCTGGGCACGCCGTTGCTGGCCGGCCCGGGTGCCATCGTGGCCACCATGCTCTTCGTCCAGCAGGCCGACGGACTGGGAGAGTTCAGCGCCATCGCCGTGGCGATCCTCGCCGTGATGGTCGCCGTCTGGATCGTCCTGCGCTTCTCCGGCGGCATCGTGAAGATCCTCCGGCCGGGCGGGATCGAGGTGCTGACCCGGATTGCCGGCCTGCTGCTGGCCGCGATCGCCGTGCAGCTCATCGCCGACGCGGTGGCCGCCTTCGTCACGCAGTACGTGAACATGGCCTGACGGCACGCGCCCGATGTCGGAGGGGGATGGCAGGATTTCAGGCGTGCGACGATCCTCATCAGCGGGGCGGCCCGCCGCCGGCGGCCGGGCCCCGCGGCAGCGCGCCGGCGACGCCGAGCAGCTCGGCTTCGAGGGCATGCCGGAGCGCCTGTTCGTCTGCACACCGAGCAAACTCGGCGCGTTCGCGGACTGCCCGCGTCGCTACCGCTACTCCTACGTCGACCGGCCGACGCCACCCAAGGGCGCGCCGTGGGCGCACAACTCGCTCGGCGCCAGCGTGCACACCGCCCTGAAGAACTGGTATGCGTTGCCCGCCGACCGGCGTCGCCCTGAGGCGTTGGCCACCCTGCTCAAGGGCACCTGGGTCCGCGAGGGCTATCGCGACGACGAGCAGGAGCGGGCCGCCTACCGGCGGGCGTTGGGCTGGTTGGAGGCGTACGTCGAGACGCTGGAGGCCGACTCCGACCCGCTCGGCGTGGAGCGGGTGGTGGCGGTGAAGACCGCCGTGCTGGCGTTCAACGGTCGCGCCGACCGGATCGACTCCCGGCCCGGGCCAGAGGGGCCGGAGCTGGTCATCGTCGACTACAAGACCGGTCGCAGCGGGCTGGACACCGACGACGCGCGCGGCTCGCAGGCGTTGGCGCTCTACGCGTACGCGGCCGAGCGGGTGTTCCGACGGCCGTGCCGTCGGGTGGAGCTGCACCACCTGCCGACCGGCACGGTCGCCGGCCACGACCACACCGTCGAGTCGCTGGCCCGGCAGTTGACCCGCGCGGAGGAGACGGCCCGCGACATCATGACCGCCGAACGGGCGGTCGCGGACGGCGCCGACGCGGACGAGGCGTTCCCGGTGGCACCCGGCCCGCGCTGCGGCTGGTGTGACTTCCGGCGGCACTGCCCGACCGGCGCGCAGGTGCCCGGCAAGGAGCCATGGGCGGCCGTGGACCGGCACACCGACAGCTGACCTCCGGCGGCGGCGCCGGGTCAGCCGGCCAACGTGGTGGCAGCGTGACGCGCGGCCCGTTCCTTGGCGGCCAGAATCAACGGCCCCTCCAGATAGCGACGGGGCACGGCGGCGAACGCGAGCCGCAGGGCGCGCACGGACAGGTCCGCCGACAGGGCGGTGGTGGGTAGGCCGAGCCCGCCGTACATCCGACGCGCCCACCCCGGCAGCAGTCCGAACGCGGTGCCGGCGATCCCCAGGTACGCCCAGCGCGGCGGGCCGAGGTTGAGCCCCAACCGGGCCGGCAGGCTGAGCTTCCACGGCAGCGGCGGGGCGGTCAGGAAAATCGCCGTCTCGGCGGCCTCCCGGGTCATCCGCAGCTCCGGCCGTACGGCGCGGTAGTACTCCGCGACCTCGGCCGCGGTGCCCGGGACGGTGGCCGGGTCCAGGCCGACCAGAGCGGCGGACCGGCGCTGCTCGGTGTAATAGCCGTCCACCTCCTCGTCGGTGAGCGGCAGCCCGGCCCGTCGGGCCGTGCTGAGGAACGACTCGACCTCGGTGACGTGCACCCAGCGCAGCAGGTCCGGCTCGTCGATCCGGAACTCCTCGCCGGTGAGAGGATCGGTGGCGCGCAGCCGATCGTGCAGCCGGCGCAGCCGGGCCCCGGCCGTCTCCGCCTCGGCGGTGGTCCCGTAGACGGTGGTCTCGACGTACGTGGCGGTGCGGGCCAGGCGGCCCCAGGCGTCCGCGCGGTAGTTGCTGTTCTGCGCCACCCCGGCCATCGCCCGGGGATGCAACGCCTGGAGGTAGAGCGAGCGCAGGCCCGCGACGATCAGGATCGGCTCCTCGTGCACCTTCCACGTGACCGAACCCGGACCGAAGAGGCCGAGGTCATCGGAGTCCACCGTCCAAGAGTGCCACGGTCGCCCCGGCCTCGTCGGGCACGTCCCGTCGGTGCCGGCGGCTCAGACGTCGGCGGAGCGACGAGCCCGGCAGCCCGGGCAGAGACCCCAGAAGGTCACCTCCGCCTCGTCCACCTCGAACCCGTGCGACACGCTCGGCTCCAGACACGGCGCGCTGCCCACCGCGCAGTCGACGTCGGCGATCTCGCCGCAGCCCCGGCAGACCACGTGGTGGTGATTGTCGCCAACGCGCGCCTCGTAACGCGCGGGACTGCCGGCCGGCTCGATCCGGCGGGACAACCCGGCCCGGGACAGCGCACCCAGCACGTCGTAGACCGCCTGGGTGGACACCGAGTCGAGGCGTTCACGGACCCGCCGGGTGATCTCGTCGACCTCCAGGTGACCGCCGCCGTCGAGCACGTCGAGCACCGCGAGGCGTGGCCGCGTGACACGTAGGCCCTTCGATCGCAGCAGCTCCTCGGCACCGGACATTGGCCAATGACAGCACGCGCGACCAGCATCGACAACCGTCGCCGGGCCCGGGTGGCCACCGACACAGCACGGCAGGATCGTGCTCACGACCCGGGACGGTGAACCCGATGGCCGCGTCGCACGTGTCTCCGGTCGAGAGCCTCGGGACGATCGGCGGACCGTACGCTGACCACCCCCTGACCGTGATCCACCTGGAGGGTTCGATGTTCGAGGAGATCCTGGGTCTACCGGCACACGTCCTGGTGGTCCACGCGGTCGTCGTGTTCGTGCCGCTGCTGGCGGTGCTGGCCATCGCGTACGTCGGTCTGCCACGGTGGCGGCACCGGCTGGACTGGGCCCTGGGTCTCCTTGCCGTGGCCGCACCGGTGACCGCCTTCGTGGCCGTCAAGTCGGGAGAGGTGTTCACCGACGCGCTGGTCGCCCGGGGTTTCCAGGGGCAGATCCTCGACCAGATCTTCGAGCACTCCCGCTACGGCGACATCCTGTTCCGCATTGTCGTGCCGCTGGGAATCGGGGCCATCCTGCTGCTGGTCGTCACCAGCGGGCACCCCCGGGTGCCGCAACTGCCGGCGCTGGTCACCCCGGTGCTGGCGGTGGCGGTCGTGGCGCTGTCCATCGCCGCCCTGGTCTACGTCTACCTGACCGGGCACAGCGGCGCCGAGGCCGTCTGGGGCACCACCCTCTGACCTGCTCTGCCCGCCGCTCTAGAAGATGACCCGCGAGCAGAGCAGGCAGACCAGGACCACCAGCACCACAGCGGCCGCCGCGCCGAAACCGTAGGTGACCCGCTGCGAACGCTGCTCGGCCGCGTCCAGGTCGGCCATGTCCTGCGGCGGTAGCCGCCGCGGCGGTGCCGGCTGCAGGTGTACGGGTGGACGCCAACCACTCGGCGGCGGCACGCTCGGCGGCGGGCCGGCGTACCCGCTCGGGGGTGGGCTGGCGTGTCCGCTCGGGGCTGGGTCGGCGGGCCCGCTCGGCGGTGGGCTGGTGTGTCCGCCCGGCGGCGTGGCGGGGGGATGGTTCGGCACCGCATCGGCACCGGTGCCGGGCCGTCGCCAGTAGTCGTCCGGGGTGCTGCCACCGCTGGGGGTCGTCACGCCGTCCGACGCTACCAACGTGGGGAGCGGGCGGGTCGTTTCTCACCGGCGTGCCACCGTCGGCGACCCTGCCCAGGATCCGACCGTCAACGACGCGGTGGAGGCACCCGGTTGCGCTAGTCTTGCCGCTCGTGAGCACCGAGGACCCCGGCAAGCAGGGCGTACGCGACGACGACGACCGCACCGTCGACCTGAGCGAAGACTTCGTGGTGCTGCCCGAGCAGACCTCCGACGACACCGACCGGGGCTGGGGTGAGCGGTCGGGTGGCAACGACGACTGGCTGCTCGCCGAACGCCCTCCGCACTGGGAGTGACCCCGCTGGTGCGGTGAGCGCTCAACCGCGTACGACGATGGCGAACCGGGTGCCCTCGGGCAGCCCGACGGCGCGTTTCGCCTGGTCGGGGTGGAGCGCCAGGTAGAGCGCCGAGGACCCGTCGGTCACGTCGGCGCCCAGCACGTCCAGCACCAGCGCCGCGGGCGCGAGCAACGTCGCCTCGGTGCCCGCCCCACCCGGTGTCGCGGCGAGCAGGTCGACCCGGGTCCCCGGGCGGGCCACCGCCAGCGCGGCCGGCTCGGCCAATCGGACCGGCACCCCCACAGCGCCACTGGGCAGCGGCAGCGGGCTGGTCCTCCCGCTCCCGGTGGTCGTGCCGTCCCTGCCAGTGCTGCCGTCTCCGGCGGTGCCGCTGCCGGTGGTCGAGCTGCCCCCGGCGGTGGCGCGGGTTGGCGGCGGCCCGGCCGTATCGCTGTCGTCGGTGGACACTGCCCCACCGGGGTCGGTCGGCCCGCCCTCGTCGAACCGCCCGGCCGTGCCGTCGGTGCCCGTCGGCGCACGGGATGGCTCGGCCGTCGGCGGACAACTGGGCGGGGTGTGCAGAACGGCAGCGGCCAGGCCGAGCAGCACGGCGACCAGACCGGCCCGGAGCAGGGTGCGCCCGCCCGGCACTGTGAGCCGGCGCAGCGGACGCAACGCCCGCGCGGAATCTGGATCGCCCATCGTTGCTGCCGCCTCCCGTCCGAGGACGTCGCAGCGACACCCTCGGCGGCAGGTTAGGCCGTTCCAACCGCAGTTGGTCGACCGTCGGCCAGCGCCTGTGGATAACCGGCCGGCCTGTGGACAACGCCCACCGGCCGGCCCGGTCTGCTACGGCAGCGGCCTTGATCGACTCGACTTCACGGAACTCGGGGTGTCAGGGCGCCGGGACAGGCCGGTTTCCGTGAACCCGAGTGGATCACGGGTCATGCCGCCGGGGTCAGGACGCGGAGCTGGCCGCAGGGGCCTTGCCGCCGCTCGACCCACCCGACGGCGAGCCACCGGAGGACCCACCGGAGGACCCACCGGACGACGAACCCGAGGACGACGACCCCGAACCGGAAGACGAACCCGACCCCGAGGAGGAGGAACCGGACGACCCCGAGCCCTCACCGGAGGACGACTCGGACTTGCCGGGCTTGGTGGCCGTGCCGCCGGCCGTCGTCTCGGAGCCGGACGCCCGCGAGTCGGTGCGGTAGAAGCCCGAGCCCTTGAAGACGATGCCGACCGAGTTGAAGACCTTGCGCAGCCGCCCCTGACACGCCGGGCACTCGGTCAGCGGCTCGTCAGAGAAGGACTGCACCGCCTCGAGCTGCTGACCGCACGTGGTGCAGGCGTACTGGTACGTGGGCACGTTCTCCTCCGGATCTGGGCTCAGCCAATTGGCACTCGACGTATTCGAGTGCCAATGGTGCGTCATCCGGCCCGGGTTCGTCCAGCGGACGTGTGGGGCGCGACACCATGCGCCGCACCCGGGCCGCCGTCAAGCGTACGCACCCCGTCGGCGGGTGTGACGACCGCGCGGACAAGCCGGTCGTGTGCCTCCGCCGGCAGCGCCTCGACCAGTTCCCCGTCGTGCAGAGGCACCACGGTCAGCGTCGACTCGGGCACCCGGGCGAGGGCGCGGTCGTACGAGCCGCCGCCGCGTCCGAGTCGCCGGCCGTAATGGTCGACCGCGAGAGCCGGTACGACCACCAGTTCCGCGTCCGCCACGGCGGCCACCCCGAGGCGGGCGCCGGTCGGCTCTCGCATGCCCCGACCCGCGGCGATCAGGTCCTCGGGCCCGGTATATGCCGCCCAGTCCAGATCGAGGTCGTCGAGGAGCACGGGCAGCAGCAGCTGGGCGTCGGTGGGCAACGCCGCCCGCAGTGCCTCCGGCAGGTCGGCGCCGCCCGGTTCGGAGCCGACCGGCACGTACGCCGTCATCCTGCGCGGGCGCAGTCTGCGTACCAGGGCGACCAGCTCGGCCTGCACGCGCCCGGCGGCGGCGGCCCGGGTGGGGCCGGGCAGCGAGCGGCGGCGGGCGAGCAGGTCGGCGCGGGCTTCCCGCTTCGCCGTACGGGTCACTTCCGCTTCATAAGAAAATTCCGGCACGCAACACTCCTGACGCAACGCCTCTCCCACGGTTGCACTGTGTCAGCATCGCAAGCAACGGAGGCGGAACTTCCGGGGGGACCGAGTGACGCTACGCGGGCGGTTGACAGCAGCCTTCCTCGTGGTGGTGCTCGGGCCGGTCCTGCTCGGCGCGCTGTTCGTCGCCTCCACGGTCGCGGCCGTCGACCGCAGCCGCTCCACCGAGCGCCTAGCGGTGGCGGCGTCCACAGTTCGTACCTCGGTCGACGCGCTCTGCCAGCAGCTGCGGGCCACCGCCGACGCGGTGGCGCTCACCGCCGAGCCGGCCGTCGGCGCCGCCCAACTGGTCGGTCGGGGCCTGGCCGCCGCGGTGCTGATCACCGACCTGACCGGCGAGGTCAGCTACGTCTCGCCGGGCGCGCCGCCGACCCCGTGGCGGGACTGCTCCGGCTCGGCCACCGGTCCGGCCAGCCCCGTCCGGGCGCTGGCCGCCCACGTCGACCTGCGCGACCGCGCCGGCACGCTGCGAGGCACGGTGACCGCCGCGCAACTGGTCGACCCGGCCTTCGTGGCCCGGCTGGCGGCGGTGACCGGGGTGGCGGTCACCCTGCTCGACAGCGGAGCGAGCGCCGCGCGGGTCACCCACACCACCGAGTCCCGGGAGGTACGCGACGCGGTACTGGCCGCCGCCAGCACCGTCGAGGGCGAGCGGGTCACCGAAACCACCGAGGGCCGGTACGTGCGGAGGATCGGGCCGTCCGACGCGCAGCCGCTGCCACTGGTGCTCTCCGTGCCCAGTGAACGGCCGCCGGGGCTGCACGCCACGCTGGTGGGGGTGGTCGTGCTGGCCGGGCTGCTCGCCGTGCTGACCGCCTGGCGGCTGGCCCGGGTGACCACCCGGCCGCTGGTGGAGCTGGCCGGTGCGGTGGACCGGGTGGCCCAGGGCGACCTGACCGCCCGCGTGCCGGTCCGCAGCCGCGACGAGCTGGGTCGGCTGGCCGCCGCGTTCAACCGGATGACCCGGGAGACGGGCTCCTACGTCGCGGCGTTGACCAGCAACCGCGACCAGCTTCGCGGGCACCTCGCCGTGCTCGGCGACACCCTGGCCAGCACGCACGACCTGCAACGCATCCTGCGGGTGATCCTGCGCAGCGCCATCGGCGCGACCGGCGCGCGTGCCGGCGCGGTGCTGCTGGTGGAGGCGGGCGGGGTTCTTGTCGCACAGTGCACCGAGGGGTTGGACGGGCGGTGGCCGGAGGGCGACACGGACGGGTCGTCGACGCTCCGGGTGCCGGTGGGGGTCGGTGTGGTCGGTGCGGTCGCCGCCACCGGCGAACCACAGCGGGGGAGGGTGGAGCCGACCGAGGTTCCGTCGGGTGAGCCGCGCTGCCGCACGTACGTCGCGGTGCCGTTCGCGGCCCCGGGCGGAGGCACCGCGCCCACCCTCGGCGGGTCCGGCGACGAGGCCGGCGCGGCGGGGGCACTCGGCGTGCTGGCCCTGTACGACCGGCTGGGCGCCGACGAGTTCGATGACGACGACCTGGTCACCCTGCGCACCTTCGCCGGCCACGCGGCCGTGGCTGTGGACAACGTGCGGGTGCACGAGGAAGCGCAGCGGCTCTCGCTCACCGACCCGCTCACCGGGCTGTGGAACTACCGCTACCTGGGCGAGTCGATCCGGCGGGAGGTGGAACGGGCCAGCCGGTTCGGGCGGATGCTCAGCATCCTCGCGATGGACCTCGACCGCTTCAAGGACGTCAACGACACGTACGGGCACGCTGCGGGGGACACCGTGCTGGCCGAGTTCGCCCGGCGGGTGCGCGGCGAGATCCGCGAGGTCGACCTGGCCTTCCGGCAGGGCGGTGAGGAGTTCGTGCTGCTGCTGCCGGAGACCGACGCGCGGGGCGCGGCGATCGTGGCCGAGCGACTCGGCGCGGCGGTTCGCGAGACGCCGATCGCCGTCGAGGCGTACGCAGGGCCGGTCCTGGTGACCGTGTCGGTGGGCATCGCCGTCTACCCGGACAACGGCAGCACCGGGCGGGAGGTGCTGGAGGCCGCCGACGATGCGCTCTACGCGGCCAAGGCGGCCGGCCGCGACACGTACCGGGTCGCCGAGGTGCGCCCGGACGTGCCGACGCGGGAGATACCGGTGCTCGCCTGCGCGGTCAGTCCACCCGACGGGCTGCCGCGCGCCGGTCAGCCCGCGCAGGTCATCCGGGAGCCGGGCGGGCCCGCCCGGTCGGAGCCGGCTGTGGGCGTACCGGAATCATCTGCGGCGCACGCACGGCCGGAACCGGCCGGCGACGGCCCGGACAGCGCGACCGGCGGGGCGCGGGCCGGCCCGGACGCCGCCCGGCCGGGGCCGGGTGGCGGCGCGTCTTCTGGGCCACACCCGCCGCGACAGAGCCGTGGCCGATAGTCTCGCGGCATGTCGGAGCACTCAGCGAACCCCTCATCGACGGTCGCCGCAACTGGCCGTCCCCTGGCGGTCAAGGCCGTCATCCCGGCCGCCGGACTGGCCACCCGGTTCCTGCCAGCCACCAAGGCGGTGCCCAAGGAGCTGCTGCCGGTGGTGGATCGGCCGGTTCTGCAGTACATCGTCGAGGAGGCCACCCAGGCCGGCATCGGTGACGTGTTGCTGATCACCGGTCGGGGTAAGACGTCGATGGTGGACCACTTCGACCGTCGCCCAGACCTGGAGACCAGGCTGGAGGAGAAGGGTGACGCCGAGCGGCTGGCCGCCGTGCGTCGCCCCAGTGAGCTGGCCGAGATCTACACCGTCCGGCAGCCCGAGCAGCTCGGGCTCGGCCACGCCGTCGGGTACGCCGAGTCGCACGTCGGCGACCAGCCCTTCGCGGTGCTGCTCGGTGACGAGTTCGTCAAGCCGTCGGAGCCGCTGCTGCCGGCGATGCTGGAGCTGCAGGCCCGCACCGGCGGTGTGGTGCTCGCGTTCTTCGAGGTCGACCCGGCCGAGACCAAGCGGTACGGCATCGCCTCCGTCGAACCGGCCGAGTCGGAGCTGACCGACATCGGTGAGGTCGTCAAGGTGACCGGGATGGTGGAGAAGCCGCAGCCGGAGGACGCGCCCAGCAACCTCGCGGTGCTCGGCCGCTACGTGCTGCCCGGCAAGATCTTCGACGCGATCCGGCGGACCAAGCCGGGCAGCGGCGGCGAGATCCAGCTGACCGACGCGATGGAGCTGCTGCGCACCGAGGGCACCCCGGTGCACGCGATCGTCTACCGGGGCACCCGCTACGACACCGGCATGCCGCTGGGCTACCTGCAGACGGTGGTGCAGATCGCCGCCGAGCGCGAGGACCTGGGCAGCGAGTTCCGCTCCTGGCTGGCCGACTTCGTCAAGGCCGACGCGGCGGGCGGATCTGGTACATGACCGCGACGGCCGACGCCGAGGCGGCCGCGAACGAGTTGACGCCGCTCGCCGACTACCTGGGCAGCGTGCTGCGCAGGTTACGCGCGCTGCCGCCACTCGACCTCGACCTCACCCAGGCGCACGGCAACGTCCTCGCCGAGGACGTCGTCGCGCCGCACGCCTTCCCGGCCTTCGACCAGGCTGCCGTGGACGGCTACGCGGCCCGCTGGGAGGACATTTCCGGAGGGGGGCGGGGCCCGAGCTACGTCCCGGCCCCCTCCGGCACGCCCGGCGGCCGGAGCATCCGGCTCAACGTGGTGGGCGATCTGGGTGCCGCGAGCTGGCGGCCGGTCCGGCTCACCCCGGGTTCGTGCTTCTCGGTGGCCGCCGGGGCGCCGCTGCCGGTCGCCGCGGACGTGGTGGTTCCGGTGGAGTGGACCGACCAGGGCATGGCCGCGGTGGAGATCTTCCGCACCCCCAAACGGGGGTACGGGGTGCGCCGAGCCGGTGAGGAACTGCCCGTCGGCACTCTGCTCGCGCGCGCCGGCACGTACGTCTCGCCGGCCCTGGTCGCGGTCTTCGCCGCCACCGGTATCGGGCACGTGGTGGTCCGGCCCAGCCCACGGGTGGTCATCGTGGCCACCGGCGACGAACTGGTCGACGTGGGTCGGGGCAGTCAGCCCGGGCAGGTGGTGGACGCGAACTCGCACGCGTTGACCGCCGCCGCGGCCGAGGTGGGCGCACTGGCGTACCGGGTGGGGATCTGCGACGACGACCCGGAGGGGCTGCGCGGGCTGCTGGAGGACCAGACCCTGCGCGCCGACCTGATCATCACCACCGGGGGCACCGGCACCGGCCCCGGAGACATGGTGCGCCGGATCCTGTCCCGCCGCGAGGGCGGCCGGGCCGGGCCTGTCACGTTCACCGACGTGGCGCTCTATCCCGGCACCGCGCTCGGGTTCGGCACCGTCGGCGCCGAGGAGGTGCCGGTGGTCTGCCTGCCCGGCGACCCGGGCGCCGCGCTGATCGGTTTCGAGGTGCTGGCCCGCCCCGCCATCCAACTGCTCGCCGGCGCCGAGCCGGTGTTCCGACCCAGTGTGCGCGCGCACCTGCTGGAGACCGTCTCGTCGCCGACGGGGCTGCGCGAGTTCCGACCGGCGCACGTCGCCGAGCGACGCGGCGGTGGATACACGGTCCAGCCTCTCAGCGGTGGGCCGTTCACGCTCTCCGGGCTGGCCGAGGCGAACGGCCTGCTGGTGCTCGGCGAGCGGGTCACCACGGCCGCCGCTGGTTCGACAGTGGACGTCCTGCTGTTGGACCGCCGCCGGTGACGGTGACCCGGTCGATCCGCCGGCTGGCCCCTCGGGCGCCGCGCGGTCATCGGGTCCACGCGGTGGGTCAACTTGCGCGCGACACGGTCCCGCGCGGGAGACTGTGCGGGTGAGTCTCTTCGGACCCCCGCGGGCACCGGGCTGGCCGGTGGAGTTGGCGGACGGCCCGGTGTTGCTGCGGCCCTACCGGCGCTCCGACGCGGCGGCATGGTCGGAGATACGGCGGGCCAACCGGGCCTGGCTGGCACCCTGGGAATCGTCGCTGCCCGGCGCCTGGGACGACCTCAACTCGCCGGCCGCGTTCCGCTGGGTGCACCGTGACCAGCGTCGTTCCGCCCGCGAGGGTGAGGGAATGCCGTTCGCGGTCTGTCTGCGCGAGGCCGACCGGGACCGGCTGGTCGGGCACATCAACGTGGGCAGCATCGTGCGGCGGGCGCTCTGCTCCGGCTACGTCGGCTACTGGGTGGACGCCCGGGTCGCCGGCCGAGGTGTGATCCCGACAGCGCTCGCGCTCGCCGTCGACCACGCGTTCGGCCCGGGAGGGCTGCACCGCGTGGAGGTCAACATCCGTCCGGAGAACCGGCCGTCCCGACGGGTGGTGGAGAAACTGGGCTTCCGCGAGGAGTCGTACCACGTGCGCTACATGCACATCGACGGCGCTTGGCGTGACCACATCGGATACGCGATGACGAGCGAGGAGATCGCCGCCGAGGGCGGGCTGTTGGCCCGCTGGCACCGGGTACGCGCCGACGCCCGGTAGGAGGATTTCCCCGCTTCCGCAGCGCCGTCCCACAGACGGGATCGGCGCGGCGCGGTGGCATCCCGGTCGGCGCGCCGTAACCTCAAGTAACTGCAAGCTGCGGCAAGCGCTCCCCGGCCGGACGATCCACGCACCAAGGCGCGATCGGTGGAAGATCCTGCGGTCCGGTGGCGGTTGCGACGAATTCGGTGACGGGAGGGGTGAGGGTGCCGACCTCGGTGCTCCTCGCCGTCCTCGCCGCCGCCGGCCTGCTCGCCCTGGCCCCGGCGCTGGTCCGCCGGTACGACGCCACCGAGCGGCTGGTGGCGGAGCGGGCGCAGTCGACGGCGCGGGTGCTCCAGCGCCGCCGACGACGCCGCACTGTGCCCGGACGGCGACCCGTCCACCCACCGCGCTCCCTGATCGTCACCCTGAGTGAGAATGCGACTACGGGTGTGTTGGGTGCGCCGGTCTCCGCGCCCCCGGCCGCCCGCCGCTCCGGTCGGCTGCGCGCCGTGCCACCCGCACCCAAGCGGTCCCGCCGCCGCCCGCCGCCGCGCCGACAGCACACCCCCGCCGTGTACCGGCGCCGGCGGGTGCTCGCCGCGCTGCTGCTCCTCAACGTCGTCGAGCTGGTCGGCGTGCTGTTCGTCAGCCCCGGCTTCTGGATCGGCTTCTCGGTCACCTTCCTGCTCCTGGCCACGTACGTCGTCCACCTGCGCGGTCAGGCCCTCGCGGGGCGTCGCCGCCGCCGCGCGCGAGCCCGCGAGGCGGCCTGGCTGGCCGCCCGACAGGCCGAGGTGCGCCGGGAACAGGCCCGCCGGGCAGCGGCCCGCCGGGAGGCGCAACGCCGCCTGGCCGCCCAGCGCGAGGGGGTACGCCGAGCCGCAATGGGCCTGGACCGCCCGGGAGACCTGCCGGCGGCAGTCAACGGTGGGTCGGTCTCGTACCGGCGCTCGGGTGGCCTACGCGGACGCCCCTACGAGGCCGGCCGAGGAGCCTGACGGGCCGACGGCGTGGCCTGGCCTGGCGTGGCCTGGCCTGGCCTGGCGCGGCCTGGCCTGGCGCGGCCTGGCTTGGCCTGGCGTGGCCTGGCCTGGCCAGGCGCGGCCTGGCCTGGCGCGGCCTGGTCCGACTCGGCCTGGTCCGGTTGCGCTCCCGGCTTGATCGACTCGGGTTTCTGGAAGTCGGGGTGTCGTGGCGTCCCGGATGCCCCGATTTTCAGGAAGGCGAGTCGATCAAGCCGGAGGGGTGGAGCGCCGCGCCGGGGGCGGATTCGCGGTGGGGACCGACGACCTGTTAGCCTTGCTGCCGGCCCGCCCGGTGTAAGCCGGGTGGGACCGAAGCCGGTTCGCCGGTGGGGGGCTGTGGCGCAGACTGGTAGCGCACCTCGTTCGCATCGAGGGGGTCAGGGGTTCAAATCCCCTCAGCTCCACCACGAAGCAGCAGGTCAACGGCGGGTTCTCGTTCGACGGGAACCCGCCGTTGATCGTTTGACCGTCGTTTGGCCGCCGGACGGAGCCCCAGACCGTGGTACGGGGCTGCAGAACCCAAGCCGAACGGCTGAGTTCGATGGCGGCGGTGGCCCGAACGTGAGGTGCCCAGCGAGCCGCTGCACGATCCGCAGCCGGGTCTCATCCGCCAACGACCGGAACAGGGCCACGGCCGGGGTCATCCCGGCCACGACATTCGCGGTCACGCACTCTCCGTCATTCATCGCCCTGGTTAGTCAAGTATCTGGATCCGTCTGCGGAGGCTGTCGGGGCGGTCAGGCCATCGCCTGGGCGGCGGCCTGACCGTCATCGTGAGCGGTCTGAGTGGTCAGGGTCGGCGCAGTGGTGCGAGCGCGTCGGCCCAAGCGGTCACCTCGGTGAAGAGTTGGTGGAGCACGGTGTTGTGGCGGCTGTCGGGGGTGAACGTGGTGAAGCCGGCGAAGTCGGTGGCGAGTGACAGGCTGACCTGGGTGCGTACGCCGGCGAGTTGAAGACCTGCCGTGATGAGGCGCAGGTGTTCGGCCGCGCGGGCGCCGCCGACGTTGCTGCCGTAGGAGACGAAGCCCACCGCCTTGTTGTTCCACTCGCCGTAGAGGTAGTCGATGGCGTTCTTCAGCGCCGCTGGGATCGATCGGTTGTACTCCGGGGTGACGAAGACGTATCCGTCGAACTCGGCGATCTTGTTGCTCCACTTCCTTGTATGCGCGTGGGAGTAGGAGCCGAGTAGCGGTGACTGGGGCTCGTCGAAGATCGGCAGACCGTAGTCCTCGATGTCCACCAACTCGACATCGATGCCGTCGTGCTGGCCGCCCTGCTCAGCTACCCACTCGGCCACTTGGTGACCGACCCGGCCGGGCCGGGTACTGCCGAGGATGATCCCGATGTTCGTCATGCGTCGTCCGTTCCTGCTGATCCGATGATTACTGACGGTCGAAAACTTGTGCCGCGCGAATCAGTACCTCGATCCGACACGCGCTTCACTGCCGTTGCTGACGCCGACGTCCGGATCGCAGCGCCGCGTCGAGGCCGTTCAGCCGCAGCACGCTTGCGCCGCGCAGGTGCGCCAGGTCCACACTGCCGTCGCCCTCGTATCTGAGAAACGTCACCTGTTCGGTCCATTCCAGGCGGGTTCCGTCCGTTTCGGCGTCGAGCCGAACGGTGACCAGCGAGGTCCATCGCAGTTCGCCGTCGACGACGGCCTCGTAGCCGTAGACGATCCGGTGGGTGCCCGCGATGTCGATGTATCGCGACCGGTACTCCAGCCGTTCGGGCGCGGTGTCCAGCCCGGTGTAAATGCTGCGCGCCGTCTCGCCTCCGCCCACCCGGAAGTCGTGTTCGTAGGAAGCTTCGCTGCCGGGAAGCCGAAACCACCGCCGCCTGATCGCGGTGTCGGCAAACGCGGTGAAGACCTCGCCCGATGGCACGTCGAGGTGCCGCGAGATCGTGAAGGTGTCGTGCCGGACCATGCTGTCCTCCCGCTGTCACGACCACGAAGGGTGGCCGCACGTCAGTTACGATCAGTAAGAAACGTGCGTCCACGGGTTTTAGTCCGGCTCTCCGATACGCACTTAAAAGTCAGCTACCGACGCATGAGGAACAAAGCCATGACGCACTTGCGTGGTGCCGACCTCGCGCAGCGCGGGGTCGCGCCGGACTGCGTCCAGACGATCGAGCTCGTCCGCGACGTGCTGGCGCGGGTGGGCGACAAGTGGACGCTGCTGACCATTACGGTCCTGGCGTCCGGCCCGCTGCGCTTCACCGCGCTGCACGAGCAGGTCGCCGGCATCTCCCAGCGGATGCTCAGCCAGACACTGCGCGCCCTCACCCGCGACGGGTTGGTGACCAGGACCGCGTACCCGGAAGTACCTCCGAGGGTTGAATATGCCCTGACACCGCTCGGCCGCTCACTGAGCGAGGCCGTGGACGGACTCGTGCACTGGGTTCGTAGCCACCAGGGCGACATCGTCCGCAACCGCGACGAGTTCGACCAGACACCGGCCGCGAAGACGGCCGCCTCGCCCCACGCATAGCCGCGACCTGTCATTCGCGACCGCCGCATCGCGAATCCAGTCGACCGTTCTCCCGTACCGGCCGCGGTCGGCCGCTCGGCGTTGACCGCTGAGCGACACCGACGCCGATCCACTCGATCGGCGGCACGCCGCCGCCCCTTCGCGCGTTGGTGGTGAGCGCCGCTCGGGCCTGCTCGGACAGGCAGCCAGCCTCTCGTTCGCATCGAGGGGGTCAGGGGTTCAAATCCCCTCAGCTCCACCCCAGCTCAAAGGCCGTTTCCGCTAGTCGGAGACGGGCCTTTTTCGATCTTGCACGGCAACGGTCGGCGGGTTGGGGTCAATCAGCTCGCCAGGTCAGGTCCACCTCAGCCTGGCGAGTTCTGCCCGAAACTGCTTCAGGCTGAACGTCTCACCCTCGCTGGGCGTCAGCCGCAGCGAGTACGTCACGTCCCCGACCTCCCACCGCACCTGCCAGGAGCTTTCCGGCCTGCCGGTGATGGTGCCCTCGCGTGAGCCGATGGAGACGGTGCCGACGGCTGCCGAGGACGCCCCTCCGACCGTGCGGCCCGCACCCGCGAACAGCGTCGAGCCGTTCGGACCGTTGTAGCCCTGACACAAGCCCTCGTCGCAGTGACCCGAATGCGGACTCCACCTCTTGTCGGAGGCCAGGTCCGGCAGCTCACGCTCGGAAAAGGCCGGTGGTGGCAGCGCACTGGTGGCGTCGCGGAGGAGTCGACCGCCGAGGGGCTTCTGAAGCGACACGACGAGGGGCACCCTGGTGCCGCTGACCGAGCAGTCGGTGGCGTCGACGATGCGACCGCTCACCGCGACGACGACCTGGGTGTCCGTCTGCTCGGTGACCGAGGCCTGTGGTTGCACGAGATCCTTGCAGCGCGCGTCGCCGACGCTGGCGTACACGGTGATGGTGGTGTCGTCGCGGGCGACCAGCGCGGCATTCCAGCCGATGGCCGACGCCACGGGCGGCACTGCGGCCGGCACCGTGTTCGCGGACGGGGGTTGGGTCGTGGCCTGGTCCGGCACGCGGCGGCTGAGGAGGACGCCGCCAATGAGCGCGAGGGCGACGGTGACGCCCATCGCCGTGCCGACGACCCTCCGGTGACGGCCGACGTGATCCTCGCTGCCATTGCTCCTGGCGAGCCGTTCGTCCGTCTGCACAGCTTCCGTCCCCCCTGCCGGAACACGCGGAAACGGATCGTACGTGAGCATCCGCTGCTCCCGGGTCCCCTCGGATCGGCAGGTGGTCGACGTGTTCTTCGTGCTCCAGAGCACCTAGCTAGGAGAAGCGCTCGGTCGTCACCGGTATGAGACCGTGCTCCCGCAGGACGTTCGTCAGGTCGGACAGGGTCGGACCCACCGCCTCTGCGTTGGCGGTCCTCAGCAGGACGGTCACGTCGAGGGCCCAGGCGAGGGTGTGGCCGACCCGTCGAAGGTCCCAGGCGAACCGGTCATCACCCCGGTCGAGATGACCGCTCGCGACCGATGCGCGGGTGCCGTCGCCGGGCGCCTGCCAGGCCGCCTGGAGGTCTGTCACCTGCTCGGCCCGGAGATCCTTGGCGAAGAGGACGCGGTACACGCGCCGCTCGTGGAAGCCAGCCGGTGGCTGTGCGGGACCGAGCCGCAGCGGCGGGGCGCTGGCGATCGGTTGGTGATCCCGGAAGTACGTCCGGAGCACTGTCTCGTCGGGCAGGTGCCCGCCCCCGAGCGTGCGGTAGACGCTCTCGGCCTCGCGACGCCAGGTGGGGAGCACCCGAACGAGCACATCCGGGTCGGTGCGCATGCCGCGGCTCAGCGACGCGGAACTCCACCAACCGGTGCCCGGCGTCCAGCCCGCGCTGTCCAGGCCCGTCGTGGAGAAGTCGTGGTGGCGACGGAACTCCTCGACGACGATCCCTTCTGGACCGTCGGCCGGGCCGCGGTCGCCGTGCTGAGCGAGGACCAGGTAGTAGTCGAGGGATGGTCGAGGCTCGATCACCTCGATGGCCGCCGACACGGGTGCTGCTCGGAACGGCTCGGTGGTCACCAGCGCAACGGTAGTCAAGGAGGCGGTCCCGCAGCGGGTTAGCATCCGGATCTCGATGGGAGGAGCCCAGATGGCATCGGTTGCCCAGACCCGGTTCGGCATCGTCGGCAGTGGCTGGCGGGGTGAGTTCTTCCTGCGACTGGCCCGACTGCTGCCCGATCGGATGCGGGTGACCGGGGTGGTGACGCGCACCGAAGCGCGGGGTGCCGAGGTGGCGGCCGAGTGGGGCGTACGGACCTTCCGTACGACGGCCGAGTTGCTGGCCCACGAGCGACCGGACTTCGTCATCGTGTCGGTGCCCTGGCCCGTGACGCCCGACGTGACCCGCGAATTGGTCGCGGCCGGCGTACCGGTGCTCGCCGAGACGCCACCCGCTCCCGACCTGGCCGGGCTGCGCTCACTCTGGGCGGACGTCGGCGGCAGCGGTCTGGTGCAGGTGGCCGAGCAGTACCTGCTGATGCCGGGGCACGCGGCCCGCCTGGCGGTGGTCCGCGCCGGGGTGCTCGGCGAGCCGACGTCGGTGCAGATCTCCTCCACCCACCTGTACCACGCGGTGTCGCTGATCCGTGGCCTGCTCGGGATTGGTCACGAGAGCGCCGAGGTCAGCGCGCGTGCCTTCGTCGCGCCGCTGGCCAACCCGCTGTCGCCAGCCGGCTGGAGCGGTGACGACACCCCGCAGCAGCTCTCGACTACCCTCGCGACAATCGACTTCGGCGGGCGGATGGGGTTGTACGACTTCACCGACAACCAGTGGTGGAACCCGCTGCGGACCCGCCGGTTGGTGGTGCGGGGCTCGCGCGGTGAGCTGGTGGACGACCGGGTGATCCGACTGGTCGACCCGACCACGCCGGTGGAGTCATTCCTCATGCGACGCCAGACCGGTCTCGACCTCAACCTTGAGGGGCTCGACCTGAAGCACATCAGCTTCGACGGCGACGTGGTCTATCGCAACCCGTTCGTCGGCAGTGGAATGTCCGACGACGACATCGCGGTGGCCGACATCGTCGCCCGCACCGGTGCGTGGGCGCGGGAGGAGGGCCCTGCCCCGTACCCCCTCGCCGAAGCCTGCCAGGACCACCTGGTCAGCCTCGCCATCGAAGAATCGGTACGCACCGACCGGCCGGTCGTCACCGACGCCGAGGCGTGGGCGGGGTAGGCGCGCATCTGTCCCGTCCCCGACACACCGCAACCGTGAAACCCACTCAGCCGTGCAACCCGTATCAGTCAACGCCCGGAAGCGCTCGGGTCGATCACGGGGAGCAAGGATGAATCGAAGCATTCGACGCGGGATGCTCGCAGCCGCCGCCACCGGTCTGCTGGCCACCTCTCTCGGCGTAGCGGTCTCGGGGTCGGCGACCGCCGCGCCCGGCGGAACGGCTCTGCGCGCCTGCAAGATCAGTACGCTGCCGTACCCGGCCGACACCTATCGCGCCGACGCGAACGCGGTCGACCCGACGGGTCGCTACGTCGCGGGCACCGCCCTTCGGCGTGGCGAGATCGACAACCAGTACCTGCTGCTGTTCTGGGACGGGCAGCGGGTCACCGAAGTCGAGGTGCCGCCCATGGCTGAGCCGGTCGACGTCAACGCCGACGGCGTCGTGATCGGCAACGGTTCGGCGCCGGGCACCGGCATCGGCCAGCCGTGGATCTACCGCGACGGCAAGCTCGAGCAGTTGCCGGTGCTGCCGTCCACCGGCATCTTCGTCTCCGCCATCAACGATGCCGGTGACATCGTCGGCTACGGCTCGGACATCGTCGACGGGGAGTATGTCGGGCTGCGCTGGCCGGCTGCCCGTCCGGGCACGGTCGAGGTGCTCGACGCCCCGGTCAACGCCCAGCCGAGTGGGATCACGGACAACGGGACCATTGTCGGTAGCGCCGGGCCGTTCGGAGACTGGAACGGCTGGGTCCGCCGATCGAACGGCCGGATCGACGCGCTCACGGTCCCGGGTGCCGGGTCGACCACAGTCACCGCGGCGGCCGGCCGCTGGGCGATCGGCCAGGTGTGGCTGGACGACACCGGCTCGACGAGGGTGCGGTGGGACCTCCGGAACGGCTCGTACACGTTGCTCGACCCGGAGATGCCGGCACTGAACGACGTCAACGCCAAGGGTGTCGTGGTGGGCGATGACCGCGTTGCCAGGGGTACCACCTCCCGGGTCCTGCCGGGCGGCGGTGAGGGGGTGGGCGTCGGTGCGCGGTCCATCTCCGACACGGGCACGATCGTCGGGTTCCGCAACGTCCTCGCCGACCGGGTGACCCCGGTGCGCTGGACGGGCTGCTGACCCACCGACTCGCTCAACAATGTGGGGCCGGCCCGTCGGGGCCGGCCCCACGTCGTGTCAGCGCGTCACGGCTTCCAGGAACCGGCGGTCTCGAACCTGTGCTGGTACTCCAGCACCCCCGAGGTGTCGGGTACGTCGAACACCACGCTGCCGGTGCGCATGGTGCCGGCGGTCAGGTCGTCGGCGGGGGGCATCGGCCTGCCGCACCCGGAGAAGGCCCCGGCGATCGCGTTGGCCTCGGTGCCGTCGGCGGCGACCCACTCGAAGAAGAGCGGGTTCGCCGAAGCCGTGCCCTTGGTGACGGTCAGCGTCACGTCGGCGATCACGTACATGCCCTCGTCGGGCTTGAGGCCGTATGGAGCGCACGGCTTGGTGGCGGTGCTGAACTTCGTCACGGTGATCTCGATGGTGCCGCCGTCACCATCGATGACCAGGGTGTCTCCGGGTGCCATGTTGCGAGTGTCGCCGCTGGCCGTCGACGAGGGAGCTTTGGCCGACGGCTGGGCGGCGCCCTGGGTCACCGCGGGGGTGGGGCGTGCCTCGGTCACCTTGTGCGCGGCCCGGTTGGCGCCGATGACGACCGCCACGATGCCGCCGGCGCAGCTGAGGAGGGTGAGAACGGCCGCGGTGACGGCGACAGCCACGACTGTCTTCTTGGAGCCCTGCGTCGGCGCTGCCGGCGGTGCGAGGAGTGGATGACCCGGCCCGCCGAATGCCGGGTAACCTCCGCCAGCGCCGACGTACCCACCGCCAGCCGTCGGGTACGCGGTGCCCGAGAACGGCGGCTGCGACGCGCTACCCGCTGCCGACCACGGGCTGGGCGGCAGTGGTGTCCGCGGGGCCGCCGTGTCGACAATGGACTGCGGCTGTGTCGCGGGGGACGACTGCGTCGGTGGCTCCGGGTTCGGGTGCTGGGGGTCCTGCGGCCCGGCGGGGGGCTGGGGGTGGGTCACCGTACTCCTTGACGCCTCGGTACGTGCGGTTCGGGAACCCGCCGACGCTACCGTGCGTGGCCGATCGCCCGGTCGCCGCGCCGGATTCCGTCCCACCGTCTGCGGCGACCCTCGCTCCGGTCCGGTCACCATGGACGGTGTCCGGGAATCAGCCCAGCGGGAGCACTGCGGCGGTGCGGACCAGCCCGTCGGCGACCACGAACCGGCCGACGATGGTTGTCGGCGGAGCCTCGACCGTCGCGGCGTCCACCCGGGCCGGTGCGATGCGGGCCGTGAACGTGCCGGCGTCCGGGTCGACGTCGAGCTGGGCGTCACGGAAGCCGAGCCACGTCCCGACCACCGGGTACCACACCTTGTAGACGGTCTCCTTGGCGCTGAACAGGACGACCGGCCAGGAGGTGCCGCCGGGCAGCCGTGCGCAGAGGGCATCCTCCTCGGGCAGCAGCACCATTCTGCGTACTCCCAGGTCGACCTCGTGGTGCTGCTCGGCGTCCATTCCGACGGACCGGACATCGGTGGTGAGCGCCGCCGCGGCGGCGCAGTAGCCGGTGGTGTGGGTGATGGTGCCGACCACCCCGGCCGGCCAGACGGGCGCGCGGTCGGGGGCGGCCGGCACGGCGGTCGGTGGCAGGCCGAGACCGGTCATGGCCCGGCGGGCGCAGGCCCTGCCAGCGGCGAAGTCCCGCCGACGGGTCTGCACGGCCCGCTCGCTGAGGCACGCCTGCTCGGCGGGGAGCAGTTCGCCGACCCAGTCGTCCGGCCCGGCCACGGCCACGGCCACTATTGACGGCAAAAGGTCACGCATGGCGACGGCCTACTGACCGGTAGCAGTGGAGAATCCTGTCAACCGTCAAATTTCCGACTCCCACGACGGGAGAAGGTACCGCAAAGATGTAACACCGGAGGGACGTGCCGTCCCTCTCTGATGGCTCCGGGGGGACCACCATCAAGAACTGGTCGGGTAGGACAGCCGCCAGTCCCGTGGACATCTGGAAGGACGTGCGATGACCGATGGTGCGGAACGGTCGGGGGTGCGGGTGGACGATCACGCCCCGAAGACCCCCTGCTGGAGCTGCGGCTCCTGCGGCGACGAGTGGCCGTGCGCGACGAAGCGCAGCCGGCTGCTGGCGGAGTACGGGAGTGACCGCGCGATGCTCAGCGTCTATCTGGGTTCCTGTCTCGCCGCCGCCACGGAGGATCTGCGCGCCGCGCCGGTGATGTCGCTCCAGGATCGGTTCATCGGCTGGTTGCCACGCGGCTCCCGCCGGGGTTGAACCGCTGGTGGCCCCACCTTCGGGCGGGGCCACCAACGGGGCGGTTCAGCGACGCCGGGGCCGCCGGGTCGCCGCGAAGCCGACCACGCCGGCCACCGCGGCGAGCACGCCGCCGATGCCGGTCCAGACCCACCGCGAGCCGAGATCCGGCAACCGGTCCGCCAGCGAGTCACCCTCGTCGCCAGCCTCCGGGTCCGCCACGGGTACGGCGTTGAGCACCGTGCCCGCCTTGGTGTTCGGCACCAGCGGCGCGGCCAACTCACCGTCGTCGGCCGAGGCGCCCCGGTCGGCGACCGTGCCGACCAGCAGGTCCACGTCGATCGGTGCGCCCAGATCCGGCTCGGGCAGATCGATCACGGAGAGCCTGATGACGTACGTCCCGGGCAGTGGATCGGCCGACCAGGGCTCCGCCCACGGTCGTACCTCGCGCAACGTGCAGCCCAGCGCCACGCTCGACGCCTTCGCGTCCACGGTCGGGGTCTGTGCCCCGGCGGTGCACGCCTGCCGCCGGCGCAGCCCGTCGAACACGTCGACCGTCCAGGTGGAGGCACCGCTGCGCCCCTTCGCGAACGTGACGGTGGCGGCGATCTCGTGCACCTGGCCGGCTTTCGCCGGGAACGCCCAGTAGAGGTGGTCGCCGATCGACGCATCCACCCGCACCGGTTGCCCCGCGGCGATCGGGGTGGCGCTGAGGAACGACGTGCCGGCCCGGTTCACCGGTGTGGCGCCCGGGGAGGGGCTCGGGGCGGCGACGGCCGAGGCGGGGAGCAGCGCGGCCCCGCCGGCGGCGAGCAGCGCCGCCAGCGATCGGAACACGGCGGTACGCATCAGTTCTCCCTCCAGGTGGCGACCCACCAGCGGGTGAGCAGCCCGGCGATCAGGCCGGTGAGCAGCCCGGCGACGGTGAGCAGGGCGAGCAGCACCCAGCCTCGACCGAGGTCCGGGCCGTCCGGTGCGGGCGCGGCGGCGACCACGTCGATGGTCAACTCCACCGGCATGCCCGGGGTGGCTGCGGTGCCCGGGCGCGGGGCGAACGAGTTGCTCACCACCAGGCAGACGGTGGTGGGTTCGACGACCGGCGCGGAACTCTCCTCGGCCTTCGCGGCATCCTCGTCGTCGGCGCTGGCCGACCAGCGCAGCCCGGCGGAGAGCACGTCGGCCCGCCCGCTGCCGGCGTCCGCGCCGCGAACCAGCTCCCGGCCGTCCGCCGCAGTGGCCCGCAGCAGCACCCCGTAGTCCCGGTTCACCTGTCGGTCCAGCGCGATGCTCACCGACGCGCGCAGCTCCTGCCCGGGGCGTACCGGCACCCGGTAGTAGCGGTGCTCGGAGAACGCCTCCCGGTCGGCGTAGACGCCGGGGGCGAGCAGCGGCGCCGAGTCGCAGACGTTCGTGCCGCCGACCACCGTCGGGGCGCGGGTGTTCGTGTCGCCGGCCCGCTCGACGAGCTGTTTGATCCGTCCGGTCAGCTCCTCGGCGCTCTGCGCGGCGGTGTAGGTGCCGCCGGTCGCGCTGGCGATGCAGAGCAACTGCTTGCGGACCTTCTCGTCGGGGGCCAGACCGAGGGTGTCGACGACCAGGCTGGTGCCCTGGGCGGCCAGCTCCCGGGCCACCTCGCACGGGTCCGGCGGGGCGCAGGTGTCCTCGCCGTCGGTGATCAGCACGATCCGTCGGGTGGTGGCCCCTCGGCCCAGGTCCTCCGCGGCGGAGCGCAGTGCGAGGCCGACCGGTGTGAATCCGGTCGGCCGCAGCGTCGCCACCGCAGCCTTGGCCGCGGACCGGTCCACCGGGCCTACCGGCACGATCTGCTGAGTGTCCTGGCAGCCGACCTTCTTGTCCTTGCCGCGGTAGGTCGCGCCGAGCACCCGGATGCCGAGCTGGGTCTCCTCCGGCAGCGCGTCAACGACCTCGTTGAAGGCCTGCTGGGCAACGGAGATCCGGCTGCGCCCGTCGATGTCGGCGGCGCGCATCGAGCCACTGACGTCGAGCACCAGCTCGACCCGGGGCGGCTCGGGTACCGGCTCCTCGTCGGCCTGCGCCGGGGCGGGCCCGGCCAGTGCGGTGGTCGCCAGCAGCCCGAGAAGGACCGCCGTCGATCGTCTGAAGTTGATCACGGCCCGCAGTGTAGTGAGATCCACTTTGGATGATCGTCTGGGTGGGGCGTGGATCGGACCCCCGGCACCTCCAACCAGGTCGATGACCGCCTCCGACCGGGCGTTTCCGCGCTCTGGGTCCACGCCAGGTCACCCTCGGTCAACTGCAGGGGGGTGGGCGTCGGCCCGGCCACCATTGGTCGGAAATCTGACCCAAGTCGACCCGTTGTGCCGGTGGTGTGCGGTGGTTAAGCTCTTCATGCGCGCCCCAATCGCCCGCTTCCCCCGTGGCAGGCGATCGGGGCGCGCGTCTTTGTCGAAAGGCCCCGCACGGTCACAGTGCCCGCAGGGTCGAGAAGGGCCCGCACGCTTCGGCGTGCGGGCCCTTCTCCGTCGCGCTGTGCGGCGCGTCGCCTGTCGGTGCTTATATCCACCGACCGTCGAGCCACATCCGGGACAGCCAGTCCGAGTACGGAATCACCTTGCCGACGAAGATCGGATAGAAGTACGCGAAGCAGAGCCCCACCAGCAGCACGTACGCCCCGGCCGCGATGCTGCCCACCAGTCGACGTTCGTAGCTCGGGTCGCCGGGCACCAGCGGCGCCACCTCACCCACGTCACCCCCGGCGGGCGCGATCAGCGCGCCGAGCACGTACACCACGGCAAGCACCAGGAACGGCAGTGCCGGCGCGGCGTAGAACGAGAACATCGTGCGGCCGTCGAGGGCGAACCAGAACCAGGGCAGCAGCCCCGCCGCCACGGTCAGCAGGATCGCGCCGGCCCGCCAGTCCCGGCGGGCCAGGCCCAGCCAGGCCAGCGCCGCCAGGGCGGGCAGGAACGACCACCAGAGCAGCGGGGTGCCGAGCAGCAGGATCTCCGAGGCGCAGGTCGGTGCGCCGCAGGCGCCGTCACCGGACCAGTGGAACGCCACCGGCCGGCCGAGCAGCAGCCACTGCCACGGCCACGACTGGTATTTGTGCGCGTCGTCGAGCTGGGCGTGGAAGCCGTACGCCGCCCGGTGATACTCGAAGAGGTTGATCAGCGGCCCGATCACCGGGCGGTCGCTGAGCGGGGCGCTCGGGTAGGCCGACGCGAGCCGGTAGTAGCCGTCGTCGGTGAGCAGCCAGCCCGACCAGGTGGCGACATAGGTGGCCAGCATGAGCACACCGGCGAGGACCAGCCAGGGCAGCTCGTCGAGCAGGGTGTCCCGCCAGGGCCGGCGGACCCCCGCCGAGCGGCGGACGCCGACCTCCCAGAGGATCACCAGCAACGCGAAGACCGGCACGAAGTACAGAGCGCTCCACTTCACCGCGCAGGCGCAGCCGATCAACACCCCGGCTGCCAACCGCCACCACGGCCAGGTGCGCCAACCGGTCGGCGGCCGGCCGGCACGGCCCGGCTGGCTCGGGTCGAGCCCGTCGTCCAGCGCCCGCGCCCAGCGGCGACGGCGGGCGTCCCGATCGAGCACCAGCGCGCCGAACGCGGCCAGCACGAAGAAGAGCAGGAAGATGTCGAGCAGCGCCGTACGGGACAGCACCAGGTGGAAGCCGTCCAGGGCGAGTAGCAGGCCGGCGGCGCAGCCGAGCACCGTCGAGCGGAACATCCGCCGACCGATGCGGACCAGCAGCAGCACCGACAGGGTGCCGATCACGGCCGCCGAGAAGCGCCAGCCGAACTCCGGCGTGGTGGTGAGCAGGTGCCCGGGAACGGAGACCTTCGACTCGGCGTCCTGATAGCCGAAGGCCCACTCGCCGAGGCCGATGAGCCACTTGCCCAGCGGTGGGTGCACGACGTACGACGGGACGTTGTCCTTGTAGTTCCATTCGACGCCCCGGCTGATCAGCCCGTAGCCGTCCTTGGCGTAGTACGTCTCGTCGAAGATCTTCGTCTTGATGCTGGACAGCCCGACGAAGCGCAGGATCGCCGCGATGGCCACCACCACCGCCGTGGCTAGCCAGGAGAACCGGTCCACCTGGCTGTCGACGGTGGCGAACCTTCGCCGGAGCACGGCGGACGCGCCACCGCCACCGGCACTCGGTGCCGTCGGCTCCTGGGTGGGGCTGGGCTCGCCCGTCACCTCGACCATCTTGGCAGGCTCGGCACTCGGGCTCTGCGCTGTCGACGCACTCGTCACCCGGCGATCGTAGGCTGCCAAGGTGTCCTGTGGCGCCCGTCGTCCCTGATACCGGTATTCGCTGTCGATGAAGGAGACGAATTCGTGGGTGAAAAGTCCGAAGCTGGGCGCCTGATCCTGCTCGGTGCCCCGCTCGGCAACCCCGCCGACGCCTCGGCCCGACTCCGGGAGGTGCTGAGCACCGCCGACGTGGTCGCGGCCGAGGACACTCGCCGGCTGACCCGGCTGGCCCGCGACCTCGACATCACGGTCGGCGGCCGGATCGTCTCCTACTTCGAGGGCAACGAGGAGCGGCGCACCCCCGAGCTGGTCGAGGTCATCCTCGGCGGGTACGTGGTGGCACTGGTCACCGACGGGGGGATGCCGAGCGTCTCCGACCCCGGCTACCGGCTGGTCCGGGCCGCACTTGACGTCGGGGCGCCGGTCACCGTCGCCCCCGGGCCCAGCGCGGTCACCACCGCGCTGGCGGTCTCCGGGCTGCCCTGTGACCGGTTCTGCTTCGAGGGCTTCCTGCCCCGCACCCCCGGCGCCCGGCGAACCCGGCTGCGCGCGCTCGCCGCCGAGGAACGCACGCTGGTCTTCTTCGAGGCCCCGCACCGGATCGGTGCGGCTCTCACCGACCTCGCGGACGCGTTCGGCGCGGACCGGCCGGCCGCGCTCTGCCGGGAGCTGACCAAGACCTACGAGGAGGTGCTCCGCCGCCCCCTCGGCGAGCTGGCCCGGTGGGCCGCGGAGGGAGACCCGCGGGGCGAGATCACCCTGGTGGTGGCCGGTGCGCCGGTGATCGCCCCGGAACGCCCCGACGACGACACCCTGCGCGCGGCCGTCGCCGAGCGGGAGGCCGCCGGCCGGTCCCGCCGGGACGCCATCACCGACGTCGCCACCGAGTACGCGCTGCGCCGGCGCGACGTCTACACCATCGTGCACAGCTGACCCCGGCGCCCGGCCGTGCCGGGGTTCACCGGGCGGTGCGTTCACCAGGCGGAGGCCAGGAAGCCGACGGTGATCAGCACGGGGCCGGCGATGGCCGCGGTGACGGCCCAGCGGCGGTGCCGACGGCCGGGCAGCCGCGCCGACCCGGTCCACCGGACGATGCCGGCCGTGCAGGCCAGCACCACCAGCAGACCGGGCAGCCAGCGAAGGTGTCGGCCCACTCCGGTGTCCGCGTACGCGGTGCCGGCGTCCGGACCGGTCATCCGTGCCGGCACCGGTGTACCGCTCGCGTTCTCCCCGGCGGGTACGCCGCTGACCCGTACGCCGTGCGCGATGAACCGCCCGTCGTCGGCCGTGAACGTGCCCCGACACCGTTGGGTGAGGCCGTCACCGGTGCAGCCGTCGAGCATCACAGTGCCCACCCGGGCGTGCCCGACGGCGAGCCAGAACGGGCCGGCGCTGACCCAGGCGAAGAAGGCCGCCACCAGGCTCAGCGTCACCAGCGCGGCGAGCCCGGGCAGCGGATCGGGCGGTCGGGCCGTACGGCTCGGTGCCCGGCGGCCCACCGGGCGAAAGCCGCGGTCCCGGGACGGCTCCGGGTCCTCCCGCACCGGGGTGCCGTCCCAGTGCACCTCCTCGATCGGCGCCCAGAAGGCAGAATCGTCGTCCGGCGTGTCACCGTCGGACCGGCCCTCCCGTTGCAGGCGGCTCTGCTGGCGGACGGGCACTCGACGCGGCACCGCGTCCACCGGCGCGCCGGTGGTGGGTTCCATCTCGACGGCCTCCGTGGCGGCGGGTGCCGAGCCGACCGGGGGGCCCGGTGAGCCGGGTCGGGCCGGGCTCGGTACGGGTGCCGGCGGGGTCGGCCGGGCCGGGGTGGGTACCGGCGCGCCCGGCGTGGGCCGGGCCGGGGTGACGGCGAGCTCCGCAGCCTCCTCCCGCCCCGACGTGACCGCCTGCCCCGACGACGTGGCCTGCGGCTCCTCGTGTCGGTCGGCCCCGGGCCGTGGGGCGGGGCTCGGTCGCGGGCTGGGACTGGGGCGCGACGCGGAACCCGGGTCGGCTCCGGGCACCAATCGGGGCTGGGGCGCGACCCCGGCACTGCGGGGCGAGGCGGGGTCGGGGCCACTGTCGTCGTCGACCGTCGGGCCGGTGCGACGGTCCTCGTGGTCCCGTGCCGCTCGTCTGCCAGTCACGACGTTCATTGCACACCCGTCCGGGAGGCGGAACGGGCAGCTCGACCGCGTGTCGGCGACAAATCGGACCAATGGTGGAGGTGGTCCGCCCGGTCCGCCGGCCCGGCACCCCCCATTGGTTCGCGGGCGCCCCGGGCGGGTCACTAGGCTTGCTGCTCATGAGTCACGTTCTCGCGGCAGTGGCCTGGCCGTACGCCAACGGCCCCCGCCACATCGGCCACGTCTCCGGTTTCGGCGTTCCCTCCGACGTCTTCGCCCGGTACATGCGGATGGCCGGCCACGACGTGCTCATGGTCTCGGGCACCGACGAGCACGGCACCCCGATCCAGGTGCAGGCCGACGCCGACGGGGTGACCCCGCGCGAGCTGGCCGACCGGTACAACAGGGTGATCGTCGAGGACCTGCACGGTCTCGGCCTCTCCTACGACCTGTTCACCCGCACCACCACCCGCAACCACTACGCGGTGGTGCAGGAGTTGTTCGAGGGGATGTACCGCAACGGCTACATCGTGCCCAAGACCACCATGGGCGCCATCTCCCCGTCCACCGGCCGCACCCTGCCCGACCGTTACATCGAGGGCACCTGCCCGATCTGCGGGTACGACAGCGCCCGGGGCGACCAGTGCGACAACTGCGGCAACCAGCTCGACCCGATCGACCTGATCGACCCGAAGTCACGAATCAACGGGGAGACCCCGAAGTTCGTCGAGACCGAGCACTTCTTCCTGGACCTGCCCGCGCTGGCCGAGGTGCTGCGGCAGTGGCTGGACACCCGGGAGGGGTGGCGGCCCAACGTGCTGCGGTTCTCCCGCAACCTGCTCGACGACCTCCAGCCCCGGGCGATCACCCGTGACCTGGAGTGGGGCGTGCCGATCCCGCTGGACGGCTGGCGGGACCGGCCGGACAAGCGGATCTACGTGTGGTTCGACGCGGTGATCGGCTATCTGTCCGCCTCGATCGAGTGGGCTCGCCGCTCCGGCGACCCGGAGGCGTGGCGGCAGTACTGGTCCGCCGACGGTGAGGGCAAGGACGCCCGGTCCTACTACTTCATGGGCAAGGACAACATCGTCTTCCACTCGGTCATCTGGCCGGCGCTGCTCTCCGGATACTCCGGTGAGGGCTCCCGCGACGGTGCGCCGGGCGAGCTGGGTCGGCTCAACCTGCCCACCGAGGTGGTGTCGAGCGAATACCTGACCATGGAGGGGCGCAAGTTCTCCTCGTCCCGCAAGGTGGTCATTTACGTTCGTGACTTCCTGGAGCGCTACGACGCCGACGCGCTGCGATACTTCATCGCCGCCGCCGGCCCGGAGAGCAACGACACCGACTTCACCTGGGCCGAGTTCCTCCGCCGCAACAACGACGAGCTGGTCGCCGGCTGGGGCAACCTGGTCAACCGGTGCGTCTCGATGGCGGCGAAGAACTTCGGCGAGATCCCGCCGGTCGACCCGGCCGGGCTCACCGAGGCCGACGAGGCACTGCTCGCGACCGCTCGGGCCGGCTTCACCACAGTGGGCGACCTGATCGGTCGGCACCGCCAGAAGCAGGCCATCGGTGAGGCCATGCGGGTGGTCGCCGAGGCCAACAGGTACCTGTCCGAGCAGGCCCCGTGGAAGCTCAAGGGCGAGGCGGACAAGCCCCGGATGGGCACCATCCTGCACGTCGCCCTCCAGGTGATCAGCGACGCGAACACGCTGCTCACCCCGTTCCTGCCGCACTCGGCTCAGCAGGTGCACGAGCTGCTCGGCGGCACCGGTGTGCACGCGCCGATGCCCGTCATCGAGCAGGTCGACGACCTGGACGGCGGTCCGTCGTACCCGGTGCTCACCGGGGACTACACCGTCGGCGCGCGCTGGGAGTCGGTGTCGATCGAGGCGGGCCGGCCGCTGGCGGCGCCGAAGCCGGTGTTCCGCAAGCTCGACCCGTCGATCGTCGACGAGGAGCTGGCCCGACTGGCCGACTGAACGCACGCCGCCCCCGGCGGCAGGGCATCCGGCCGCCGGGGGGGCGTCACATCACGTAACGGGTGTCCATCACCTGGTCGTCGCTCACCTCGGCGCCCGGTGCCCAGGTCTCGTAGATGCCTCGGTCGTGACACTGCGCGCCGGTGGCGACCACGGTGTCCGGGTCCGGGAAGCGCAGCCGCAGCCGCAACCAGCCGGCCTCCTCGCGCAGCACCAGGCACGGCACGCCCCGCCACTGGGCGAACCGGAGCCGGCGGGCCACCGCGTCCACCGGGTAGCGGGCCGCCCTGGTCATGGCCAACACCCGGAACCCGCCGGGCAGGTCGGCCACCGCCTCGTACTCCGTGTCGCCGTAGAGGCCCACCAACTGGGTGGAGCGCGGGGCGTCGCCGGTCGGCACGTACTCCTGGTCGGGGGAGAGGCCCGGCACCGCGGCGAGCAGGTGCCGCCACTGCGGGCCCACCATCCGCAGCCATGCGCGCTGCTCGGCCTGGTAGCTGTAGAGCACCACCTCCACCCCCTCGGCGGGGTAGGCGAGAAGGGTGGCGTTCGCCGGCATCGGCAGGTCGGCGAAGTCCCGGGTGATGAACTCGGGGATGAGCTGGCCGTTGCTCGGCACGAAACCGGTGCCCAGCACCGGTGGGCCCAGCCGGTCCCGGGACGCCAGCGCCGTCAGCCCCCGGTGCGCCTCGCCCACCGGCACGTCGTAGTCGCCCGGGTCGGCGGCCCGCCAGCGCAGCGCGTACGCCACGTCCGAACCGTCCCGCCCGACGTCGCCGTCGGTGCGCAACACCGTGGTCGCCGTCGGCGTACGCAGGTGCGCCACGTCGTGCTCGCGGTAACAGAAGCCGTGCGGCAGCCAGCCCCGCACGTACCCGGCGAGCTGCCGGGCGGAGAGCACCTTCACCATCCTGGTGCCCCGCCGCACCACCGCCGAGGCACGCACCGCGGTCAGGACGGGGTCGCCCGCCGCGGAGGGCTGCTGGCTGAGCTGGTGTACGTGCGTCCAGCCGCGTTCCCGGTGCGCCGGCATCATCAGCGGTGTCTCCGGCTCCTCGGCCGGCTCGGTCGCCCCGTGCACCGCGCTCGCCTCGGTGACGTGCACGAACCGGCGCCACGGCAGGGCGCTGCCCGGTCGGGGCGCCCGCTCGAAGCCGGCCACCTCCTCGGCGCTGAACAGCTCGTACGCGGCGCCCCGGGCGATCTCCTCGGCCGGGTACACGCCGCCGCCGAACGCCACGCGCAGCCCGGTGCGCTCACTGGCGGGACTGCTGAGCTCGCTCACCCGGCGACGGTAGAGTCGCGCGGCGTAGTCGAGGTGAACGTCGGGTGGCGGGCAGATGGCCAGGCCCGGTGTGTGATGCTGTCGCTGATGAGCGAGCCCACTGAATCCCGCCGAGAGCGTGCCGCCCGGCGGGCCGGAGAGTTTCCGCCCGCCCCTGAGCCGCTGCCCCGGCCGGTGCTGGACAGCCACACCCACCTGGACATCACCGTCAGCGAGGCCGGCGTGCCCGGCGGCGGGCCATCCGACGACCCGGTGGGCACGGCGATCGCGCTGGCCACCAAGGTCGGCGTGGACCGGCTGGTCCAGGTGGGCGTGGACGTCGCCTCCTCCCGGTGGGGCGCGGACACCGCCGACCGGTATCCCGCGGTGCTGGCCACCGTCGCGCTGCACCCCAACGAGGCGCCCCGCCTCGCCGACCTCGACGAGGCGTTGCGGCAGATCGAGTCGCTGGCCGCCCGCGACCGGGTCCGGGGGATCGGCGAGACCGGGATGGACTTCTTCCGGACCGGCGACGAGGGGCGTGCCGCGCAGGAGGAGAGCTTCCGGGCGCACATCGCCATCGCCAAGCGGTATGGCAAGGCGTTGGTCATCCACGACCGGGACGCGCACGCGGACGTGCTGCGGATCCTCGACGACGAGGGCGCTCCCGACCGGGTGGTGCTGCACTGCTTCTCCGGTGACGCCGACTTCGCCCGCGAGTGCGTCCGCCGAGGCTACCTGCTCAGCTTCGCCGGCACCGTGACCTTCGGCAGCGCCACCGCGCTGCGCGAGGCCGCCGCGCTCACCCCGGTCGACCAGATCCTGGTGGAGACCGACGCCCCGTACCTCACCCCGACGCCGCACCGCGGCCGGCCGAACGCCTCGTACCTGATCCCGCTGACCGTCCGCGCGCTCGCCGCGACCACCGGCAGTGACCTGGACGAGCTGTGCGCGGCCATCTCCGCCACCGGCGACCGTGCCTTCGGGCCGTGGTGAGCCCGGGCCGACGGTCGGCCCCGACGTCGCCGCTACGCTGCCAGGCATGACCGGTCTCCTCGGCCCGGCGGAGATCCGGGAACTCGCCGCCCGGCTGGGCGTCGCGCCCACCAAGAAGCTGGGCCAGAACTTCGTGCACGACCCGAACACCGTGCGCCGGATCGTCACCGCCGCCGGGCTCACCCCCGACGACGTGGCCCTGGAGGTCGGCCCCGGCCTCGGCTCGCTGACCCTGGGGCTGCTGCCGGTCGCCGGGCACGTGCACGCCGTGGAGATCGATCCGGTGCTCGCCGGGGCGCTGCCGGAGACCGCCGCGCGGCACGCCGGGGCGGACGCCGACCGGCTCACCGTGCACCGCGCGGACGCCCTGCGCATCGACGCCGCCGAGCTGGCCGACCCACCGCCGACCGCGCTGGTCGCGAACCTGCCCTACAACGTGGCCGTGCCCGTGGTGCTGCACCTGCTCGCCGTGCTGCCCACCCTGCGGCACGGCCTGGTCATGGTGCAGAAGGAGGTCGCCGACCGGCTGGTCGCCGGTCCCGGCTCCAAGGTGTACGGCATCCCGTCGGTCAAGCTCGCCTGGTACGCCCACGCCCGGGGCGCCGGCAAGGTGCCGCCGAACGTGTTCTGGCCGGTGCCCAACGTCGACTCCGGTCTGGTCGCCTTCACCTGCCACGAACCGCCCCGAACCGACGTACCCCGGGAAAGGGTCTTCGCCGTGGTCGACGCGGCGTTCGCGCAGCGGCGCAAGACGCTGCGCGCCGCGCTCGCCGGTTGGGCCGGTAGCGCGGACCGGGCCGCCGCCGCGCTCACCGCGGCCGGCGTCGACCCCGGCGCCCGGGGGGAGTCACTGACCGTCGAGCAGTTCGCCGCCATCGCCGCGTCGGCTCCGGTCGGTACGCCGGCCGCGAAGTAGGCTGACGCCCGTGCCCGCCGAGGACGCCGAGGAGCAGATTGTGGCCAACCCCTTCGACATCCGCCTGCGCGTGCGGGACCTCACCCCGTGACCGAGGCCTGGCGACCGGACGGCGAGGACGAGCGACGCGGGTCCATCGGGCCGGTGAAGGTCCGGGTGCCCGCGAAGGTCAATCTGCACCTCGGGGTGGGCCCGTTGCGCCGCGACGGCTACCACGAGCTGAACACGATCTACCACGCCATCTCGATCTACGACGAGCTGACGGCCCGTCGGGGTGACACCCTCGCCCTGACCATGGAGGGTGAGGGCACCGGCGAGCTGGCCCTGGACGACACCAACCTGGTGATCCGCGCCGCGCACGCCCTCGCCGGGTACGCGGGCGTGCTGCCACACGCCCGGCTGCACCTGCGCAAGCAGATCCCGCTCGCCGGTGGGCTGGCCGGCGGCAGCGCCGACGCCGCTGCCGCTCTGGTGGCCTGCGACGCGCTCTGGGGCACCGGGCTGTCCCGCGACGAGCTGGCCGGGATCGCCGTCGACCTCGGCTCCGACGTGCCGTTCCTGATCTACGGTGGCACCGCGCTGGGCACCGGCCGGGGCGAGGCGATCAGCCCCGTGCTGGCCCGCCCGACCTCCTGGCACTGGGTGGTGGCGATCGCCGACGGGGGCCTCTCCACTCCGGCCGCGTACCGCGAGTTGGACCGGCTGCGCGACTCCGGCGCCGCCGGCGCCCCGCTGGGCTCCACCGACGCGTTGCTGGGCGCGCTGCGTCAGCGCGACCCCCGGGTGCTCGCCCGGACGCTCGGCAACGATCTTCAGGACGCCGCCCTGGCCATGCGCCCGGCGCTGGCCGACACCCTCAAGGCCGGCGAGGCGGCCGGCGCGCTCACCGGGATCGTCTCCGGCTCCGGCCCGACCTGCGTGTTCCTCACCGCCGACGCGGCCGACGCGGAGCGGATCGCCGCCGAGCTGAACGCCGCGGGTGTGTGCCGGGAGGCGCGGGTCGCGCACGGGCCGGTCGCCGGCGCCCGCATCGGCTGACGGGTCGTCCCACCCGGCCTGCGGGCGCGCGGCGCGGGCGTCCGGGGCGTCCGCGTACCCTTGAGGCAGGCGTCCAGGTGCCCGCCGGCACCGGGACGCCTTGATCATGAAGGGTGGAACGTGGCGAACATCGTCAATCTGGACCGGGTGTCCAAGGGGTACGGCGCCGCCGGGCGGCTGCTCACGGACGTCTCGCTCGGTCTGGACGACGCCGACCGGATCGGCGTGGTCGGCCTCAACGGCGCCGGCAAGTCCACCCTGCTGCGGCTGCTCACCAAGCAGGAGGACCCCGACGACGGCCGGGTGACGCACCGCCGCGACCTGCGCGCGCTCTGGCTGCCGCAGCAGCTCACGCTCGCCCCCGACGCCACCGTCCGGGACGTCGTGCTCGGCACCGCCTGGCTCAACGAGGGCATGGGCGCCGAGCACGAGTGGGCCGGCGACGCCGGCGTCCGCGGCATCCTCGACGGCCTCGGCATGCCGCACCTCGGCCTCGACCAGCCGGTCGGCCCGATGTCCGGTGGCGAACGCCGCCGGGTGGCGCTCGCCGCGCTGCTCGTCCGCGACTCCGACCTGCTCATCCTCGACGAGCCCACCAACCACCTCGACGTCGGCGGTGTCGACTGGCTGGCCCGGCACCTGGTCGGCCGCAAGGGCGCCCTGGTCGTGGTCACCCACGACCGGTGGTTCCTCGACGCGGTCTGCACCACCACCTGGGAGGTCGCCGACCAGACCGTTCGCGCCTACGAGGGTGGGTTCGCCGCGTGGACCCTCGCCCGCGCCGAGCGCGAGCGCGTCGCCGCCGCCACCGAGGCCCGCCGGCAGAACCTGCTCCGCAAGGAGATCGCCTGGCTGCGCCGTGGCCCGCCGGCCCGGACGTCCAAGCCCCAGTTCCGCATCGACGCCGCGAACGCGTTGATCGCCGACGTGCCGCCAGCGCGGGACACCATGTCCCTGCAGCGCATGGCCACCTCACGGCTCGGCAAGCAGGTGTACGACCTGGAGAACGTCGAGCTGCACGCCGGCCCCAAGGAGATCCTGCGCGACGTCACCTGGCTGGTCGGCCCCGGTGACCGGATCGCCATCCTCGGCGCCAACGGCGCCGGCAAGACCACGCTGTTGCGGATGCTCGCCGGCATCACCCGCCCCGACGGCGGCCGCCTCGGCACCGGCTCCACCGTGCGGCCCGCGTTCCTCTCCCAGGAGCTCACCGAGCTGCCCGGGCACCTGCGGGTGCTGGAAGCCGTCGAGGAGGTCGCCCGCCGGGTCCAGCTCGGTGACCGGGAGGTCTCCGCCGCGCAGCTCGCCGAGGTGTTCGGCTTCGACGACCGCCGACTCTGGACCCCGGTCAGTGACCTCTCCGGTGGGGAACGCCGCCGGTTGCAGATGCTGCGGCTGCTCGCCGGAGAGCCCAACGTGCTGCTCTTCGACGAGCCCACCAACGACCTCGACACCGACACCCTCGCCTCGCTGGAGGACCTGCTCGACTCGTGGCCCGGCACGATCATCGTGGCGAGCCACGACCGCTACCTGATCGAGCGGGTCACCGACACGGCGTACGGGATGTTCGGCGACGGTCGCCTGGTGCACCTGCCGGGCGGGGTGGACGAGTACCTTGCCCGGACCGCGGAGCGGGCCGGCTCCGCCCCCCGGGTCGGCGTGAACCCGACCGCCGCTCCCACCGGCCCGAGCGCGGGTGGCATGTCCGCTGCCGAGGTCCGCCAGGCCCGCAAGGAGCTGAGCCGGCTGGAACGGCAGCTCGGCAAACTCGACCAGCGCGAGACCACGCTGCTCGGTCAGCTGGCGGCGGACGCCACCGACTATGCCCGGGTGGCCGAGTTGGACACCCAGCTCAAGGATCTGCGCGCCGAGCGGGAGCGGATCGAGGAGAGCTGGATGACCCTCGCCGAGGACCTGCCGGAGAGCTGACCGGGCCAGGCACGCCGGGCGAGGACCGTGTGCGGCGTCACACCGCCACATGCGAGACAATCGTCGGCGACACCTACCCCACGGCGTTGGAGACACAGACATGGCACACACCCCCGTCAACCACCCCGCGCGGCCGATCTACCGGGCGATCGGCGGGCTGACCGGTCTGTACCTGGTGGTCTTCGGTGTGCTCGGCATCATCGCGAGCATGGGCGACGAGATCCTCGCCCAGGACGACACCCGGGTCCTCGGTCAGGGCACCAACCTCGGCTTCTCGCTGCTCAGCGTGCTGTTCGGGATCGTCGTGCTGGTCGGCACGGCGCTCGGCCGCAACATCGACGTGGCGATCAACCAGTGGCTGGCGTACGCCCTGATGGTGATCGGCCTGGCCGGTCTCGCGTTCATCCGGACCGACGCCAACATCTTCAACTTCAGCATCACCACCGTGATCGTGGTGCTGTCGGCTTCCCTGGTGCTGCTGATGGTCGGCATGTACGGCAAGGTCGGGTCCGAGGATGAGGCGGAGGCGTTCCAGAAGGCTCGTCTCGTTCTCTGAGGTTCCTCCTTGGTTGCGGTGGTGGTTTTCGCCGGAGCCCGAGCTGCTCCGGGCGGTCAGGCTTGATCCCTGCGCAGCTCGGGCTCCGGCGAAAACCTGACCTGGTCCGGTCTGCGGCGGACCTTCCGCCATTGTGGTTTTCCGGACAGTCGGCTCTGCCTGGGCGACAATCCTCCTGAAACGGTTGATTCAGGGGGTCTCGGCATGCCGCACTTTCCGGTGAACCATCCGGCACGGCCGCTCTACCGGGTCCTGTCCGGTCTGATCGGCGTCTACATCCTGGTCTTCGGCGTCTGGGGCGTCGCGGAGACGATCGGTGACCCGCTCTTCGCCCGGAGCAGCACCTGGGCCCTCGGACTCCGGACCAACCTGGCCTTCTCGCTCGCCTCGGTGATCTTCGGTGTCGTCCTGATCATCGGGGCGTCCCGGCGCAGCAACCTCGGCCACTACATGAACCTCATCGCCGGTGTCGTGTTCCTGGTGACCAGCATCCTGATGATGTCCGTGCTCCAGACCGAGGCGAACTTCCTCAACTTCTCGATGTCGACAGTGGTGGTGTCGATGCTGTTCGGCCTGATCCTGCTCGGCACCGGCCTCTACGACAAGATCGGCCCACCGGAGCACGCAGAGGCGGAGTTGGAGCGCCGCAAACACCCGGTGGCCGACGCGCACCGCCGCTGATCGGGCGCAGTGGCACCGCCGTTCACCGGCCTCGGTGGCACCGGTCGTTCCTGGGCTCAGTGGCGCCGGCTGGTGATCAGCGTCGGCTTCGCCTCCAGGTGCGACAACCCGTTCCAGGCCAGGTTGACCAGGTGCGCCGCTACCGTCTCCTTGCGCGGCTTGCGGACCTCCAGCCACCAGCGCCCGGTCAGTGCCACCATGCCGACCAGCGCCTGCGAGTACAGCTCGGCGAGCTTCGGGTCGTACCCGCGGCTCTTGAACTCGGCGCCCAGGATGTGCTCGACCTGGTGGGCCACATCGTTCATCACGCTGCTGAAGTTGGCAGTGCCGGACATCAGCGGCGACTCGCGGACCAACACCCGGAAGCCGCTGGCGTCCTCCTCGATGTAGCCCAGCAGGGCCAACGCCGCCTGCTCCAGCAGCTCTCGGGGGTGCCCGGCGGTCAGCGCCGTGGTGATCCGGTCCAGCAGGGCGCGGACCTCGCGGTCCACCACCACCGCGTACAGGCCTTCCTTGCCGCCGAAGTGCTCGTACACCACCGGCTTGGAGACCTTGGCGCGGGCCGCCACCTCCTCGATCGAGGTGGCGTCGAACCCGCGCTCGGCGAAGAGCTGCCGGCCGGTCGCGATCAACTGCTCCCGCCGCTGGGCCGCCGACATGCGGACCCGGGAGGTGGGTTTGGCCTTGGTTGTCGCGGCCGGGGCCGGGGCCGGCGGCGTCACCCGTCGGCCGCCGGCACCGGCAGCATCGCCGTCACTGACCTCGGGCATGTCGCCGCCTCGCTGGCGCTCGGTGACGCCCTGCCGTGGAATGGTGCCTCCGCTGTGCCCGTTCACGTCGTCGCCTCACTGTCGGGCGTGCGACCGCCCTGCCGCGCCGTCCGACCGTACCCGGATCGGGCCCGGCTCCCCGTCTGCCGAGCCGTCCGGTCCCCCCGCGTGGCTCGGTCACCCGGCCATCCTGCCAGGCGACATCTCGGCGCACCGCCCGGTTTTACCGGGGTGCGACCGGCTTCACCAGCTTCGCGGCGAGGCGCTCCGGCTTTGGCCAGCGCACCTGCGTCGCGGCGCCGACCTTCTCGAACAGCCAGATGACCCGGGCGGAGATGTCCACCTGACCCCGCAGGACACCGTGCCGGGCGCTGGTCGGGTCGGCGTGGTGCAGGTTGTGCCAGCTCTCGCCGAACGACAGGATCGCCAGCGGCCAGAAGTTGGACGCTCGGTCGCCCTGACGCATTGCGAACGGGCGCTCGCCGTAGACGTGGCAGACCGAGTTGATCGCCCACGTGACGTGGTGCAGCAGACCGATCCGGACCAGCCCGGCCCAGAAGAACGCGGTCAGCGCGCCCTGCCACGACCAGGTCACCAGGCCGCCGATCAGCGCGGGGCCGAGCAGCGAGACGGCCACCAGCGCAGGGAAGAGCCGGTCGACCCGGCTGATGTCGCGGTCGGCGATGAGGTCCGGAGCGAAGCGCGCACGGTTGGACAGCTCCCGGCGGAACAGCCAGCCCACGTGCGCGTGGAACAGGCCTCGGGTCAACGCCCAGAAGCTGGTGCCGAAGCGCCACGGCGAGTGCGGGTCGCCCTCCATGTCGGAGAACGCGTGGTGTCGGCGGTGGTCGGCGACCCACTGGATGATCTCGCCCTGCACTGCCAGGGAACCCGCGACCGCCAGCGTCACCCGCAGCCACCGCTTGGCCTTGAACGAGCCGTGGGTGAAGTAGCGGTGGAAGCCGACGGTGATGCCGAGCCCGGAGACGACATACCAGACCAGGCCGATGACCACGTCGGTCCAGCCCAGCCAGCCGCCCCAGGCCACCGGCACGGCGACCAGCAGGGCGACGAAGGGGATCACCACGAAAGCCCAGAGGGCGGCCAGGATGCCGGAGGACTGGCTGCCGTCGGTGAGTGGCTTGGGGCCGGATCCGGCGGTGTTGGGATCGAGCAGAGCAGTGGACATGGGACCTCGCAGGGGGATGGTTACGATCACAAAGCTACGCCTACGTCACCGTAACTTACGGCACCGTAGATCGCACGAGGAAGTTCGAAATCCCCTCACGTGGCCGCCTATAGCCGCAGGTCAGGTGCCATCGTGGCGAGTAGGGCGGCGTCGTCCGTCGCGTTCGCTGAGAACGCGGTATCCCGGCACCCGCGATTCCCCGACATCCTGGGAACCGGGTTGATCATCGGGCGCCCCGTCCCAGGCTCTCGCCCGAGCTCCCACGTCGCCCCCGCTCCGCGGCGGGATGAACGATGGCGTCCGACGGCAGGGACGCTAAGGTGTAGCGGCGGGATGTTCATCCCCCCGATGCGACGTGCTCGCGTCGCTGATCGGCCGTGGTGTAATTGGCAACACCCGGGTCTTTGGTACCCGTATTTCAGGTTCGAACCCTGGCGGCCGAGCTGCCCATCTACGTCCTATTTAGGGGCCGGTGGGGGTAAGAGGAAGACAGGCCGGGCCTCGCGGTTAGCATGACCGCGAGAGTGTCCGCCGTCCCGACGGGAGCCACGTCGTGCCCCAGCCCCACCTTCGTACCGTCGTCGTTCTCGCCGCCGGTGAGGGCAAGCGGATGAAGTCGACACTGCCCAAGGTGCTGCACCCGCTGCTCGGCCGGACGCTGCTCGGTCACGTGCTGAGCGCCGCCGCGCCGCTGGCCGCGGACCGCACAGTCGTCGTGGTGGGGCACGGCGCCGACCAGGTCCGGGCCCACCTGAGCGAGGTCGCCCCGGACGCCACGCCCGTGCTCCAGGCCGAGCAACTCGGGACCGGGCACGCCGTGCGGATCGCCCTGGACGCCGTCCCGGACGGCGCCGGCACCGTCGTGGTGATCAACGGAGACGTGCCACTGCTGCGACCCGAGACGGTGGGCGCGCTGGTGACCGCGCACGAGCAGGCCGCCGCGGCAGCCACCGTGCTGGCCGCCGAGGTGCCCGACCCGACCGGGCTCGGTCGGATCGTCCGGGACGCCGACGGCCGCCTGGAGCAGATCGTCGAGGAGCGCGACGCCGACGCGACGCAGCGTGCGATCCGGGAGATCAACGCCGGCATCTACGCGTTCGACGCGGTACGGCTGCGCGAGGCGCTGAGCAAGCTCTCCACCGACAACGACCAGGGCGAGGAGTACCTGACCGACGTCTTCGGTCTGCTCCGCTCGGCCGGTGAGCCGGTCGCGGTGCACGTGGCCGACGACCACGTCGAGACGTTGGGCTGCAACGACCGGGTGGAGCTGGCGACGCTGCGCCGGCTGCTGCGCGACCGGGTCAACGAGGCGTGGATGCGTACCGGGGTGAGCCTGCTCGACCCCGCGACCACCTGGATCGACGTGACGGTGGCTCTGGACCGCGACGCGGTGGTCGACCAGAACACCCAGCTGCGCGGCGGCACGGTGGTCGGCGAGGGCGCGTTGATCGGGCCGGACGTCACGCTGGTCGACACGATCGTGGGCCCCGACGCGTCGGTGGTCCGCAGCCACGCCGTCGGCGCCGAGATCGGCGCGGGCGCCAGCGTCGGGCCGTACGCGTACCTGCGGCCGGCGGCCCGGCTGGCCGAGAAGGCGAAGGTCGGCACGTTCGTCGAGGTGAAGAACTCGCAGATCGGTGCCGGCTCGAAGGTGCCGCACCTGACCTACGTGGGCGACGCGACGATCGGCGAGCAGACCAACATCGGCGCCGCGTCGGTCTTCGTCAACTACGACGGCGTCAACAAGTACCGCACCGTTATCGGCAGCCACGCGCGCACCGGTGCGGACAACATGTTCGTGGCGCCGGTCGAGGTGGGTGACGGGGCGTACACCGCCGCCGGCTCGGTGATCGTCGACGACGTCCCGGCGGGCGCGATGGGTGTCGCCCGCGCACGTCAGCGCAACATCGAGGGCTGGGTCGTGAAGCGTCGCGCCGGCACGGCTGCGGCCGAGGCGGCGCAGCGGGCCCAGGACGCAAAGGGTGCGCAGCCGGCCGGCGATGCGGAGGGTGCACAGCCGAACGGCGATGCGAAGGGTGCGTAGCCGGCCGGCGACGCGAAGGGTGCGTCGGAGGCACCCGGCACCGCAAGCGACAGTGAGGCAATCCACGGGGTGACCGAGACGGTGGGCGGCGCATCCGGCTCGGGAGATACTGCAACCGAATAGTCCCCGACCCACCACCACCGGGTCGGGTACCGCCGACAAAACGGGAGCAGACGGGCCCATGGGCAGCATCGTCGCCGAAAACCGCAAAAGCCTGATGCTCTTTTCCGGACGTGGCTTTCCGGAGTTGGCCAAGGAGATCGGCGAGGTGCTCGGCGTCGCGCCGACCCCGGCCGACGCGTACGAGTTCGCCAACGGCGAGATCTTCGTACGGTTCAAGGACTCGGTGCGTGGTTCGGACGCCTTCGTGGTGCAGTCCGTCACGCACGGGGTGAACACCTGGGTCATGGAGACCCTGATCATGGTGGACGCGCTGAAGCGGGGGTCCGCCAAGCGGATCACCGTGGTGCTGCCGTTCTACCCGTACGCACGGCAGGACAAGAAGCACCGGGGTCGGGAGCCGATCTCGGCCCGGCTGGTGGCCGACCTGCTGAAGACCGCGGGTGCGAACCGCATCCTCACCGTCGACCTGCACACCGCGCAGATCCAGGGCTTCTTCGACGGCCCGGTGGACCACCTCTTCGCCATGGACATCCTGGCCGAGTACGTGGAGCACAAGTACGCCGGCCGGCCGATGACCGTGGTGGCCCCGGACTCGGGCCGGGTGCGGGTGGCCGAGCGGTGGACCGACCGGTTGGGCGGTTGCCCGCTGGCGTTCATCCACAAGACCCGTGACCCGATGAAGCCGAACCAGGTCGTGGCGAACCGGGTGGTCGGCGAGGTGGAGGGCCGGGTCTGCCTGATCGTCGACGACATGATCGACACCGGTGGCACGATCGCCAAGGCCGCCGACATCCTGAAGGAGTCGGGGGCGGCGGAGATCGTGGTCGCGTCCACCCACGCGCTGCTGTCCGACCCGGCCACGGAGCGGCTGAAGAACAGCTCGATCAGCGAGATCGTGGTGACCAACACCCTGCCGCTTCCGCCGGAGAAGCAGTTGGACAAGCTGACCGTGCTGTCGATCGCGCCGCTGCTGGCGCGGGCGATCCGGGAGGTCTTCGACGACGGCTCGGTGACGACCCTCTTCGGCGGCCTGAGCTGAGCATCGCGCGTCGGTGAGCCCCGTTTCCGCCACTCGCCGCGTCGGTGCAGGCGGGGCTGTCAAACTAGTGGAAACGGGGCCGGCGCGCTGGTGGGAGCACCACCGGCGCGCCGGTCTGGAGCCGTGAACGGGGACTGCCGGAAACCCTGGAAACAGCTCGGGTAGACTGGTGCGGTTGCCACGGCGAGGGTGCCCGGCGGGCCGCTGAAAAGCGCCGCACGGAGGCACCGTCATCGACGCGGTGCTCCGGGCAGTCGTTCATGACGCATGAGCCCCAGCGAGCCCCTCGCCCCAGCACCGCAAGACGACAAGCCGCCGCAGCGAAAAGCATCAGGAGTTTCCCCGTGTCCGAGGTAAAGATCAGCGCCGAGCCCCGCACCGAGTTCGGCAAGGGTGGTGCCCGCCGTACCCGCCGGGCCGGCAAGGTGCCTGCCGTGCTGTACGGCCACGGCGAGAAGCCCAAGCACATCGCGCTGCCGTCCCGGGAGTTCGCCGCCGCGATCCGCAAGGGCGGCGCCAACCAGCTCTTCGCGATCGACATCACCGACGGCACCCAGGTGCTCGCGCTGCCGAAGGCGATTCAGCGGGACCCGATCCGCGACACCTTCGAGCACGTCGACCTGATCCTGGTTCGCCGGGGCGAGAAGGTCACCGTCGACGTTCCGGTCCAGCTGACCGGCGAGGCCGCACGGGACACCCTGATCGTGCACGACCACGACACCCTCTCGGTGACCGCCGACGCCACCAAGGTTCCGGACCACCTCGAGGCGTCGATCGAGGGCCTGGAGCCGGGCACCCTGGTGACCGCCGGTGACGTCGAGCTGCCGGCCGGCGTCGAGCTGGCCGTCGACTCTGAGCTGACCGTCGCGTCGATCACCGCCGCCCCCACCGCCGAGCAGCTCGAGGCGACGCTGCCCGAGGTCGAGGTTGCCACCGACGAGGCCGAGGCCGAGGTCGGCGAGACCACCGAGGGCTCCGAGGGCGCGGACACCGCTGCCGCCGCCGAGGGCGCCGAGACCACCGAGGCGCGCACCGAGGCCTGATCGGTTCGTACTGTGCGACAGGCGTCCCCGGATGTTCGGGGGCGCCTGTCGGCGTATCGGGAGTCGGTGCGATGGACGTCGGGAGGGACAGGGTCGTGACGGACGAGGCGTGGCCGTGGTTGGTGGTCGGCCTGGGCAACCCCGGTCGGGAGTACGCCGGGAACCGGCACAACGTCGGGTTCATGGTGGCTGACCTGCTGGCCGGGCGAGTCGGCGCGCGGTTCGGGCGGCACAAGCGGGCGGTGGCCGAGGTGGCCGAGGCGCGGCTGGGGTTCGGTGGACCGAAGCTGGTGCTGGTCAAGCCACTGACGTACATGAACCTGTCGGGTGGGCCGGTGGCGGCTCTGGCCCAGTTCTACAAGGTGCCGACGACGCAGGTGATCGCGGTGCATGACGAGCTGGACATCGAGTTCGGTCAGGTGCGGATCAAGTTCGGCGGCGGTGAGGGCGGGCACAACGGCCTGCGTTCGATGTCGAAGTCGTTGGGCACGAAGGACTACGCCCGGGTGCGGTTCGGCGTCGGTCGACCGCCGGGGCGGCAGGATCCGGCGGATTACGTACTGTCGGATTTTGGCGCGGCGGAGCGCAAGGAAGTCGATTTCCTGGTGGACCGGGCCGCCGACGTGGTGGAGTCGGTGATCGTCAAGGGCGTGGAGCCGACGCAGAACCTCTACCACGGCAGTTGAGCCGGGCGGGGCGTACCGGATCGGAAACGGCGGGCCGGTAGTCTGCGCCTTTCGGCGTGTCGCGACCGTCGACGCGGGTCGTGGCGAATCGGTCCGTGCGGGCACGGGTCGCGGCGAGGCGACGGGAGCGGACAGATGACAAGTCCTCCGATGATCGATGGCGCGTTCGCCCGATGGTTGGCGTCCCGGGCCGGGCAGGCGTTGCTCGACCTGCGGACGGAGATGGGTTTCGCCGACGCGGGCGCGCTGAAGTCGGCCGGGGACAAGGTGTCGCACGACCTGATCCGCACGGAGCTGGCGAAGTGGCGGCCGGGCGACGCGGTGCTCTCCGAGGAGGACGAGGGCTCGCGGTTGGCCTGGGCGGCGGAGGTGAACACCGGAGCGGTGTCGCGGTTGACAGCGGACCGGGTGTGGATCATCGACCCGTTGGACGGCACCCGGGAGTTCTCCGAGGAGGGCCGCTCGGACTGGGCGGTGCACGTGGCGCTCTGGGCGCGTCGCGCGCCGAGCCCGCACGGGCTGGTCGCCGGGGCCGTCGGGCTGCCGGCCCAGCACCGGGTGCTGGGCACGGACTACCCGCCGGCGTACCCGCCGATGACGGTGGAGGCGGCGACAGCCGGCGAGCGGAAGATCCGCCTCGCGGCGAGCCGGAGCCGGCCGCCGGTCTTCCTCACCGACCTGGCCGAGGACGTCGGGGCGCACCTGGTGCCGATGGGCTCGGCCGGAGCGAAGATCGCCGCCGTCGTCACCGGCGAGGTGGATGCGTACATCCACGCCGGTGGGCAGTACGAGTGGGACTCGGCTGCCCCGGTGGCTGTGGCGACGGCCACCGGACTGCACGCTTCCCGGATCGACGGATCTGCGCTGAGATACAACGAGGCGGATCCGCGCCTGCCGGACCTCCTGGTCTGCCGCAAGGATCTCGCCACCCGGTTGCTTGCAGCGCTGCAGAGACATTCCGGGTAGCCTGAGCGCACTTTCTTGACATGCCCGACCGGAAAGGTCTGGAAATCGGATGAGCGAGCGAATCGAGCTGGCGTCATGACCACCCCTGCGGCGTACCGGGTCTCCCACCTGGACGCCCTGGAGGCGGAGAGCATCTTCGTGATGCGCGAGGTCGTCGCCGAGATGGAACGCCCGGTGCTGCTCTTCTCCGGCGGCAAGGACTCGATCGTCATGCTGCGGCTGGCGCAGAAGGCGTTCGCCCCGGCCAACATCCCCTTCCCTGTCATGCACGTCGACACCGGGCACAACTTCCCCGAGGTCCTCGAATACCGCGACCAGCGGGTAGCCGAGCTGGGGTTGCAGCTCGTGGTCGCGAGCGTGCCGGAGGCCCTGGCCAACGGCATGGTCCGCGAGTCCGGCGACGGCATGCGCAACCGGATCCAGACACCGGTGCTGCTCGACGCGGTGGAGAAGCACCGCTTCGACGCGCTGTTCGGTGGCGCCCGCCGCGACGAGGAGAAGGCCCGGGCGAAGGAGCGGGTCTTCAGCTTCCGCGACGAGTTCGGCCAGTGGGACCCGAAGAACCAGCGACCGGAGCTGTGGTCGCTGTACAACGGCCGCCACCACCCTGGCGAGTCGATCCGGATCTTCCCGCTGTCCAACTGGACCGAGCTGGACGTCTGGCACTACATCGCCCGGGAACGCATCCCGCTGCCCTCGATCTACTACGCGCACGAGCGTGAGGTGATCGAGCGGGACGGCATGTTCTACGCGGTCAACGAGTTCTTCCGACCCCGGGCGGGCGAGGAGCGGTTCAAGGCGCAGGTGCGCTATCGCACCGTGGGCGACGCCTCCTGCACCGCCGCGGTCCGCTCCGACGCGGACACCGTGGAGAAGGTCATCGAGGAGGTGGCGGCCACCCGGATCACCGAGCGCGGCGCGACCCGTGGTGACGACCGGGTCAGCGAGGCCGCCATGGAGGACCGCAAGCGGGAGGGCTACTTCTGATGAGCACCGAGATCGCGGCGTCCGCGAATGCGGAGACCCGGGCTGTTACCGGGGCCGGGCCGGAGGCCCGGGCTATGGACCTGCTGCGGTTCGCCACCGCCGGCAGCGTGGACGACGGGAAGTCGACCCTGATCGGCCGGCTGCTCTACGACACCAAGTCGCTCTTCACCGACCAGTTGGCGGCGGTGGAGGCGGTCAGCGCGGCCCGCGGCGACGAATACACCAACCTGGCCCTGCTCACCGACGGTCTGCGCGCCGAGCGGGAGCAGGGCATCACGATCGACGTCGCGTACCGGTACTTCGCCACCCCGCGCCGCAAGTTCATCATCGCCGACACCCCGGGGCACATCCAGTACACCCGCAACATGGTCACCGGGGCGTCCACGGCCGACCTGGCGTTGATCCTGGTGGACGCGCGCAAGGGTCTGGTCGAGCAGTCCCGCCGGCACGCGTTCCTGTGCTCGCTGCTGCGGGTGCCGCACCTGGTCCTCTGTGTCAACAAGATGGACCTGGTGGACTGGTCGCAGGAGGTCTACGAGCGGATCGCCGACGAGTTCACCGCGTTCGCCGCGAAGCTCGACGTACCGGACCTGACCGTGGTGCCGATCTCCGCGTTGCGCGGCGACAACATCGTCGCCCGCTCGGAGAACATGCCGTGGTACGAAGGCCCGTCGCTGCTGCACCACCTGGAGCGGGTGCACATCGCCAGCGACCGCAACCTGGTCGACGTCCGGTTCCCCGTGCAGTACGTGATCCGCCCGCAGTCGACAACTGTCACCGACTACCGCGGCTACGCCGGTCAGGTCGCCTCCGGCGTGCTCAAGCCGGGTGACGAGGTGACGGTGCTGCCGTCCGGCTTCACCAGCCGGATCGCCGCGGTGGAGACCGCCGACGGGCCGGTCGCGGAGGCCTTCCCGCCGATGTCGGTGACGGTACGACTGGCCGACGAGATCGACATCTCGCGGGGTGACCTGATCTGCCGCCCGAACAACGCGCCGGCGGTGGCCCAGGACATCGAGGCGATGGTCTGCTGGATGGACGAGACGGCCCCCCTGCGGGTCGGCGGCCGGTACGCGATCAAGCACACCACCCGGTCGGCGCGGGCCATCGTTCGCGGGCTGCACTACCGGTTGGACATCAACTCGCTGCACCGTGACGAGTCGGCCGACGAGCTGCGGCTCAACGAGATCGGTCGGGTGCGGCTGCGGACGACGGTGCCGCTGCTGGCCGACGAATACCGGCGTAACCGCACCACCGGGGGCTTCGTCATCATCGACGAGACCACCAACCGCACGGTGGGTGCCGCCATGATCGTCGAAGCCAGCTAACCGAACCCCAGCCCAACCCCCGCCTCGCCCGCGCTCGCCAGCCTGCTCGCCCGCCGGCGGCGGCCGGCAAGATCGCGCTCGATCCAGGAAGTAGTGGCCTCGCCCGACGCGCGAGGCCACTACTTCCACGAACAAGCACGATCTTCCTGCCCTGCCCTGCCCTGCTCAGCCCTGCCACGCCCTGCCGGTGATCAAGAGGTTTGCGTCAGGATCCGGGCTCGAATTGACGCAAACCTCTTGATCAACCCGTGTGGGTGGGCTGGGGGTGGGTGGGGTGGGGTTAGGGGAGGCGGGTGGCTCCGGGGGAGGGGAGGACCGGCACGGTGCCGGGGGCGGTGAATCCGCTCTCGGCGTACGCGGCCGTGACGGCTGCGGCGACCTCGTCGGCTCTGTCGGCCTCGACCAGCGCGAGCACGCAGCCGCCGAAGCCGCCGCCGGTCATCCGGGCACCCAACGCGCCGGCCGACAACGCCGCCTCGACCGCGGTGTCGATCTCCGGCACGGTGATCTCGAAGTCGTCGCGCATCGAGACGTGCGAGGCCGTGAGCAGCGGGCCGATGTCGCGGACCCGGGCGGCGCGGAGCAGCGCCACCGTGTCCAGTACGCGCTGGTCCTCGGTGACCACGTGCCGGACCCGTCGCCGGGTCTCCTCGTCGTCGAGCTGGGCCAGCGCGGTGTCGAGCTGGTCGACACCCACGTCCCGCAGCGCGGTGACCCCGAGTGCGCTGGCCCCCGCCTCGCAGGAGCGGCGGCGGGCAGCGTACTCACCGTCGGCGTGCCGGTGCGGCGCTCGACTGTCGATGACCAGCACCGCCAGCCCGGCCGCGTCCAGGTCGAAGGGGATCTGCTCGACCGACTCGTCCCGGCAGTCCAGGAAGAGGGCGTGCCCGGCGCGGCAGCGGATCACCGCAGACTGGTCCATGATGCCGGTCGGCGCGCCCACGTAGACGTTCTCCGCCCGCTGCGCCAGCCGGGGTTGCAGCTCGGGGGAGAGCTCCAGCCCGCCGAGGTCGAGCAGGGCGGCCAGCACGGCTGACTCCAGTGCCGCCGAGGAGGAGAGGCCGGAGCCGAGCGGCACGTCGGAGGCGATCGCCAGGCGGGCACCCGGCACCGGGTGGCCGGCCTCGCGGAGCGCCCAGACCACCCCGGCGACGTACGCGCCCCAGCCGGTCACCCGACCCGGCTCGGCGACGTCGTCCGCGCCGAAGGTGATCGTCTCGCCGGACAGCTCGGACCAGACCGTCCACTGGTCGCCGTCCTGTCGGTCGGCGGCGACCACGGTCCGCAGCGGCAGCGCGAAGGGCAGCACGAACCCTTCGTTGTAGTCGGTGTGCTCACCGATCAGGTTGACCCGGCCGGGAGCCGCCCAGCGGCCGGTGGCCGTGCCGCCGTACTGCTTGGTGAAACCCTCGGCGGCCCGCTCGGCGACGTCGCCGGTGGGGTTGGTCATGACTGCTCCAGGACGTGCGCGCGGTAGAACGTCCAGGCGTCGCCGACCATGTCGTGCAGGGTCGGCTTCTCGGGCACCCAGCCCAGCTCGTCGCGGGCCAGCGCGGAGGAGGCGACCAGCTCGGCGGGGTCGCCCTCGCGGCGCGGCGCGACCTCGACCGGCACGGGTTGCCCGGTGACCTCGCGGACCACGTCGACCACCTGGCGGTTGCTGAAGCCGTTGCCGTTGCCGAGGTTGTAGATGCGGTGCTGGCTTGCGGTGGCGGCGCCCAACGCGAGCAGGTGTGCCCGGGCGAGGTCGGCGACGTGGATGTAGTCGCGGACGCAGGTGCCGTCGACGGTGGGGTAGTCGTCGCCGAAGAGCTGGAGCTTCTCCCGCCGGCCGGCGGCGACCTCCAACGCGATGGGAATGAGGTGTGTCTCGGGGTCGTGCCGCTCGCCGAGCGGGACGTCGCCGTCGAGGTGGGCGCCGGCCACGTTGAAGTAGCGCAGCGAGACGGCGGCCAGCCCGTGTGCGATGGCCTCGGAGGTGAGCGCCATGTCGGCGGCGAGCTTGGTGGCGCCGTACGTGTTGGTGGGCGCCTTGACCGCTGTCTCGCCGATGGGCAGCTCGGTGGGGTTGCCGTAGACGGCGGCGGTGGAGGAGAAGACCATCCTCGGCACCCCGGCGGCCCGGACCGCGTCGATCAGGGCGAGCGTGCCGACGGTGTTGTTCTGCCAGTACAGCTCCGGCTTGGCCATCGACTCCCCGGCGGCGATCAGGGCGGCGAAGTGCAGCACGCCGTCGAAGCCGGCGTCCGGGGTGACGATGCGGGCGGCGTCGTGGATGGACGCCTCCACGTGGGTCGCGTCCGGCGCGAGCGCCTCGCGGTGACCGGTGCGCAGGTCGTCCAGGACGACGACCTGGTGGCCCGCGTCGAGCAGCATCCGGGTCACCACGCTGCCGATGAAGCCGGCGCCCCCGGTGACGAGCAGTTTCACGTCGTTGCCTCCTGCCTGGCCCGCCCGGGACGTGGCCCTTCGTGATCACCCTAAGACGACGGCCGGCACCGTCGCCGACGCCGCTGTCATCCCCATCCCATCATAATCTCTCACGATTAAACAGAGCCGAACATCTGTGGTCCGCGCCGCGCGATCCCCGGTGCGGCGGGCCAACGGTGTCTACCATCTCTGTCATGCGGGAAGCGGCCCGTACCGGGCTCCGGCGACGCGTGCGGGTGCCGCCCCGCCGCGACCCCGGTCCGCTCGCCCGGGCCGTCGCCCGGGTGCTGGTCCGCGCCGCCGATGGTGCCACCCGACTCGTCACCGATCTGCTCGGGGCGGGCCCGGCAGCCGGCCGGGAGCGCATCTCCGAAGCCGAACTGCGGGACCTGGTCGCGGCGAACACGGTGCTCGACCCGGACGAGCGGCACATCATCGACGAGGTCCTGGTCGCCGGTGCGAGCCTGATCCGCGAGGTGATGATGCCGCGCACCGAGGTGGTCTTCCTCCCGGCGCGGCTGACCATCGCCGAGGCCGCCCGGTTGGTCCGCGCCGAAACGCACACCCGTTACCCGGTCACCGACGGCACCCACGACGACGTGGTCGGCTTCGTGCACCTCCGTGACGTGCTGCTGCGCCCGGACGCCGACCCGTGCGTCACCGTCGGTCAGTTGGCCCGTGAGGTGAAGCGGCTCCCCGGCAGCAAGCGGGTGCTACCCGCGCTGACCGAGATGCGTCGGGAGGGCCAGCACCTGGCCGTGGTGGTCGACGAGTACGGCGGCACCGCCGGGATCGTCACCCTGGAAGATCTCATCGAGGAGCTGATCGGCGAGATCCACGACGAGTACGACGCCACCCCGGACCCGGTGCGCGCCGGCCTGCCCGCCGTGGTGGACGGCCGTCTCAACCTCGCCGACTTCGCCGAACGGACCGGGGTGGCACTACCCGCCGGGCCGTACGAGACGGTTGGTGGGTTCGTGATGGCCGCGCTGGGCCGGCTTCCGGTGGACGGGGACGAGGTTCCGGTGCCCGGTGAACCCTACGAGGGCGACGTGCCCGACCCGGTCGGCAGGACGGGCGGGTGCCTGCTGCGGGTGCTCGCGTTGGACGGCCGCAGGGTGGCCCGGCTCGCGGTCTCCGCCGTCCGCCCGGCCGAGCAACGTCACGAGCCGGACAGCGTGGCGGCTCGGGGCGGCGGCTCCGGGCCGGCGCGGGAGGCCGTGGGCGGACAGCAGCGCCGGGTCGCGGTCGGGCCGACGCGCCGGGTCGGCGCGGGCGAACCACGCGAGGTCAGCAGCCCGACATCGGCGGGCCGCGGCCGACCCGCCGGCCCGTCATGACGGACCCGGTTGGTTGCTGACAGAATTATCGCCATGTCCGACGTTCCCGCCCGCCCCCGCGTCTTCTCCGGTATCCAGCCGACGGCCGACTCGTTCCACCTCGGCAACTACCTGGGCGCGGTACGGCACTGGGTGGCGCTCCAGGAGACCCACGACGCGTTCTACTGCGTGGTGGACCTGCACGCCATCACCGCGGGGCACGACCCGGCGTTGCTGCGCCAACGGACCCGGGTGGCCGCCGCCCAGCTCTTCGCGGTCGGGCTCGACCCGGATCGCAGCACCCTGTTCGTGCAGTCGCAGGTGCCCGAGCACCCGCAGCTGGCCTGGGTGCTCGGCTGCATCACCGGCTTCGGTGAGGCCAGCCGGATGACCCAGTTCAAGGACAAGTCGCAGAAGCACGGCAACGACCGGTCCAGCGTCGGGCTGTTCACCTACCCGATCCTGCAGGCCGCCGACATCCTGCTCTACCAGGCCAACGCGGTGCCGGTCGGCGAGGACCAGCGGCAGCACCTGGAGCTTTCCCGGGACCTGGCCCAGCGGTTCAACTCGCTGTTCGGCCAGACGTTCACGATCCCGGCGCCGCACATCGTGAAGGACACTGCCAAGATCACCGACCTTCAGGACCCGACGGCGAAGATGTCCAAGTCGTCGTCCTCGCCGGCCGGCATCATCGACCTCCTGGAAGATCCGGCCCGATCCGCGAAGAAGATCAAGTCGGCGGTCACCGACACCGGTCGCGAGATCGTCTTCGACACCGAGACCAAGCCGGGTGTGTCCAACCTGCTGACCATCCACTCGGCGCTGAGCGGTCGGAGCATCGACGAGCTGGTGGCCGCTTTCGCGGGCCGCGGCTACGGCGACCTCAAGAAGGAGCTGGCCGAGGTCGTCACGGACTTCGTCCGCCCGATCCAGGAGCGCACCCGCGGCTACCTCGACGACCCGGCGCAGCTGGACAAGCTGCTCGCCGGCGGCGCGGAGAAGGCCCGCGCGGTGGCCGCGACGACCCTGCGGTCCGCGTACGAGCGGGTGGGGTTCTTCCCGCCCGTTCGTGGCGAGTAGCTCGCGGGACAGGTGGACGGGTCGGTGGCCGGAGGGGCGGCGCGGAGCGTGGATCGCAGTGGCGGGGTTTCGCCGACCGGCGACACCATCCAGATCGGCATCGCGGTGGACATTCCCGAGCCGTGGGGTGCCCAGCTCACCCGGCGGCGGGTCGAGGCCGGTGACCCGCTCGCGGTGCCCGCGCACGTGACGTTGCTCGGGCCCACCGAGATCCAGACGGCCAACCTGCCCGCTGTCGAGCGGCACCTGGCCGCCGTCGCCGCCGGGCACCTGCCGTTCGCGCTGCACCTGCGGGGCACCGGCACGTTCCGTCCGGTCACCCAGGTGGTGTTCGTCGCGGTGGCCGCCGGGATCAGCGAGTGTGAACTGCTGGCCGCCGCGATCGCCGCGGCACCAGGTCTGCAGCGTCAGGCGCGCTTCCCGTACCATCCGCACGTCACCGTGGCGCAGGACGTGGCGCCGGAGGCCCTGGACAAGGTGTACGAGGATCTGGCCGACTTCTCCGCGATGTTCCAGGTCGACGCGTTCACCCTCTTCTCGCACAGCGGGGAGGCCCGGTGGCAGCCGCGTCGGGACTTCCGCCTCGGCGACTGAGCCGTCGGCGACGCGCCGATCGGCGAGCTTCGGGAGCCGGTTGCCACGACGGCGGTGGGAGATCGGCGAGGATGATCGCGTGAACGTGATCGGCCGCATCGAGGCGGGCATCGACCGCTGGGTGAGCGCCGCGCGCCGCCGGTCGGGGCTCTTCGACCACGTCTGGCGGGCCGGCGCCCTGTACGCCGAGGTGCTGGCCGGGCGGTTGGCCGCAGCGATCGCCTACTACGGCTTCTTCGCGGTGTTCGCTCTCGCCCTGGTCGCGTACTCCATCTTCGGCGCGATCCTTGAGGACAACGACGACGTCAGCGCGGCGGCGGCCGACTTCCTCAAGGAGAATCTGCCGTTCCTGGACGCCCAGCAGATCGCCAACTCCAGCGGCACGGTCGGGGTGGTCGGCCTGGTCATCCTGGTCTTCACCGGGATCGGCTGGGTGGAGGCGATCCGGTCCTCGCAGAGGTTGATGTACTCGCTCAACCAGCAGCCGGGCAACCTGGTGATCCGGCGGCTGGTCGACCTGGGCGTGATGATCGGCATCTTCGTGCTGCTCGGCGTCTCGGTCGCGGCGGTGGACGCGTTGGAGTCGGTGCTGCGGTTCCTGTTGCGCAGCACCGGGTCGGTCGGTCTGACCACGATCAGCGCGGTGCTCAGCGTGCTGGTCAACGCGGTGCTCGCCACCGCGTTGCTCCTCGCGGTGCCCCGGCTGCGGATGAGCCGGTCCCGGCTTCGTCCGGTGGTGCTGGTGGTGGCGATCGGCATCACGCTGTTGAACACGGTCGGGCGCTACTACGTGGTGCGTACCGAGCGGAATCCGGCGTACACCGTGGTGGCTGGCGCGGTTGGTCTGCTGCTCTACCTCTACCTGCTCAATCAGCTGGTGTTGTTCGGTGCGGCACTGCTCGCGACCAGTTCGAACGGGCGGGTGGTGGACCTGGCGGAGGCCGCCGCCCCGCCCAAGCCGGCCGACGAGGACACCGACCCCGGTACGCCGGGCGGTGGGGGCTGATGACGGAAGGTGCCCACGTGCTGATCTCGGTCGACCCGGACTCGTCGGTGCCCCCGTACGAGCAGGTACGCGGGCAGCTCGCCGAGATGATCGGCGACGGCCGGTTGCCGGTCGGCAGCCGCCTGCCCACCGTCCGGCAGCTCGCCGCCGATCTGAGGCTGGCCGCGAACACGGTGGCTCGGGCGTACCGGGAGTTGGAGGCGGCCGGGCTGCTGGAGACCCGAGGGCGCAACGGCACCTTCGTCGCCCCTGGCCGGGACGACGCCGTCGACCGGTTGCAGCGGGCGGCGGCCGGGTACGCGGCCGAGGCGGCTCGGCTCGGCGTGGCGCCGGCCACCGCGCTCGCTCTGGTCCGTGCCGCCCTGGACGCCGCCCGCCCCGGCTGACCGGCCGCTGATCGACCGCCGGACGGGCGGTAACTGAGCCGAAAGGCGTCGTGGCTCGCGTTTGCGGACCATGATGAGCCGGTGGGCGCACTCATGACTCTGGACCTGCCGGCGGACTCACCGCTTCTCGGCCTGCCGTGGATCATCACCTTCGGTCCGCTCGGCGACCTCGACGAGTGGGAGCCGGTGGTCTGCGGGCCGTACGAGCGGCCGCACGCGTTGGCGCTGGCCGAGGCGGTGGTGGCCGAGGAGCAGTTGATGGCCGTGGTGGAGCCGCTGCTGCCGGCGTTGTCGGCCGACGAGATCCGCAGTGAGATCGCCGCCGCGCAGGTGGCCGCCGAGGACGAGGCCCGTCAGGTGGAGGGGGCCGACCTCTACGGTGACTTCGAGGACGTGATCGACGAGGAGTTGGACGCCGCCGCCGACGAGGCGGGGCACGGTGAACCCGCCGAGCCGCCGGACGAGGCCGAGGTGCGCGCCGGCTTCACCCGGATCGCGGCGCTGCTCACCGCGAAGTGACTCGGGGAACGGTCAGCGGGTCGGAGCGACCCCGGGAGACGGTCAGCGGGTCGGTGCGGAGTCCAGCACGCAGAACTCGTTGCCCTCGGGGTCGGCGAGCACCGTGAACTGTTCGGTGCCGGTCTGACCGACGTCGACATGCCGCGCGCCGAGGTCGATCAGCCGCCGTACCTCGGTCTGCGGGTCGGTGTCGGCGACCAGGTCGAGGTGCAGACGGTTCTTGCCCCGCTTGCCGGTGCCGGAGCCCTGCAACCAGAGGGTGGGCGCCGTGGCGGACGGGTCGCCCGGGGGCCACAGCTTGGCGCTGCCGTCGTCGCCCTGCTCGATGTCGTAGCCGAGGGCCGCCGACCAGAACGACACCATCAGGTCAATGTCCTCGACGTCGAGTGTGCACTGCGCAATCCGTACGCCCATGGGTTTCCGGTACCCACGGCGACGGCGGTGAACACTCCGGGCCCGGACGGACACCGGCGCCACGCGGAGCGGACTCCGCGTGGCGCCAGCGCCACCTCACCCCCCACCACAAGGGGTTGGTAGCCCAGTCGCCCGTTGGCGCGGGGCACGACGGACGACCAGGTCGAAAACGAGTTACCCGCTCAGCGCCGTTCCAACCAGGCTGCCGCGTCGACCGGCAGCAGGTGGCCGGAGCCCTGCTCGGTGAGCGTGTCGCTGGCGACGAGTGGCTGACCGTACCCGTCGATCAGGACCGGCGCGCCGCTGAGGTTGACCACGCAGGTCAGCACGGTCTCGCCGGCGGTGCGGGAGAAGGCGAGCACGTCCGGCCCGCTCTCCAGCCAGGTGACCCCGCCGGCGTCGACCGCCAGCGCCGGATGGTCGCGGCGGATTCGCAGCGTGGCCCGGTACAGCTCCAGCGTCGAGCCGGGTACTCCGCTCTGCGCGTCGACGGAGAGGGCCCGCCAGGTGGCGGGGGTGGGCAGCCAGCTCGCCTCGCTGCCGGCCGGTCCGAAGCCGTACGGGGCCAGGTCGCCGCTCCACGGGAGTGGCACCCGGCAGCCGTCGCGGCTCTCGCCGGTGCGCAGGAACGCCGGGTCCTGGCGCAGCTCGTCGGGAAGGTCGAGAACCTCGGGCAGGCCCAGCTCCTCACCCTGGTAGAGGTAGGCGCTGCCGGGCAGGGCGAGCATCAGCAGGCTGGCGGCGCGGGCTCGGCGCAACCCCTCGACGCCGTCGCCGTAGCGGGTGACGTGTCGCTGCTTGTCGTGGTTGGAGAGCACCCAGGTGGTCGGTGCGCCGACCACCGTCGACTCGGTCAACGCGGTGTCGATCACCTTGCGGAACGAGTCGGCCGTCCAGGTGGCGTCGAGGAAGTCGAAGCTGAACGCCTGGTGCAACTCGTCCGGGCCGACGTAGCGGGCGAGCCGTTGCGGGGTCTCGGCCCACGCCTCGGCGACCGCCATCCGACCGCCGGGGTAGCTGTCCAGGATGGGCCGCCAGGCACGGTAGATCTCGTGCACCTCGTCCTGGTCGAAGTAGGGCAGCCGGCCCTTTCCGAGCAGTTCGACCTGGCGCTGGCCGGTGGTGATCGTGCTGAAGCCGACGTCCGGCAGCCCGTCCGCCTTGATCATGCCGTGTGCCACGTCGACGCGGAACCCGTCCACGCCCCGGTCCAGCCAGAACCGCAGCACGTCCTCGAACTCGGCGCGGACCTCCGGGTGGCGCCAGTTCAGGTCCGGTTGGGCCGGGTCGAACAGGTGGAGGTACCACTGGCCGTCGGCGACGCGGGTCCAGGCCGGGCCGCCGAAGATGCTCTCCCAGTCGTTCGGCGGCAGCTCGCCGTGCGGGCCCTGGCCGTCGGCGAAGAGGTAGCGGGCCCGCTCCGGCGAGCCGGGGCCGGCGGCGAGGGCGGCGGTGAACCAGCGGTGCGCGCTGGAGGTGTGGTTGGGCACCAGGTCGACGATGATCCGCAGGCCGAGGGTGTGCGCGTCGGCGATCATGGCGTCGAAGTCGGCGAGGGTGCCGAACATCGGGTCGACGTCGCGGTAGTCGGCGACGTCGTACCCGCCGTCGATCATCGGGGACGTGTAGAACGGGGTCAGCCAGAGCGCGTCCACCCCGAGGTCGCGCAGGTACGGCAGGCGTTGCCGGATGCCCTGGAGGTCACCGACGCCGTCGCCGTCGCTGTCGGCGAAGCTGCGGACGTACACCTGGTAGACGACCGCGGAGCGCCACCAGTCGTCCTTGGTGGTGTGCGGCGGGGTGGTGGTGCTGATCATCCGAGCAATATGCCGGCCCGCTGCTGCAAGAGTCAAGCAGATCTTGCGTAAGACAGTCGCGCAGAACTTGGAACGACTGCGGTGGAACCGCGCACCACCAGCTCCGGCCGGAACAGGTACTCCGAGTGCGGGGCGCCGTGCCCGTTGATCTCGTCGACCAGGGCCCGGACGGCGGCGACCGCCATCGCGATGACCGGCTGCCGCATGGTGGTCAGTGGCGGGTCGGTGAAGGCCATCAGCGGTGAGTCGTCGTAGCCGACCACGGAGAGATCACCGGGCACGCTGAGGCCACGTTGGCGGGCCGCTCGGACCGCTCCGAGAGCCATCAGGTCGGAGCCGCAGACGACGCCGGTGACACCGCGGTCGAGCAGTCGACCGGCCGCCGCCTCGCCACCCTCCACACCGAACAACGACAGCTCGGCCAGGGGGCCCAGATCGGATTCGGCGACGCCGGCCAGGCGCGTCATCGCCGAGCGCCAACCGGCCACCTTGCGCTGCACGGGAACGAACCGGTCCGGGCCGGTGATCAGGCCGATCCGCCGGTGCCCGAGCGCGACCAGGTGGGCGACGGCCAGCTCGGCCGCCTCCCGGTCGTCGCAGGAGACGAAGGGGGCGCCGATGCCCGGCACGTACCCGTTGATCATTACGACCGGCAACGGTCGGGCGAGCAGTGCCCGGTAGCGGTCGTGGTTGGCGGCGGTGTCGGCGTGCAGGCCGGAGACGAAGGCGATCCCGGAGACCTGCCGGTCCAGCAGCATCTCCACGTACTCGTCCTCGGTCACCCCGCCGGCGCTCTGGGTGCAGAGCACCGGCGTGAAACCGCTCTGTGCCAGGGTCGACTCGATGACCTGGGCGAAGGCGGGGAAGATCGGGTTGTCCAGCTCCGGCACCACCAGGCCGACCAACCCGGCGCTGCGTTTGCGCAGTCGGGCCGGGCGCTCGTAGCCGAGCACGTCGAGGGCGGTCAGGACGGCCTGCCGGGTCTCCGGGGCCACGCCGGGGCGGTCGTTGAGCACCCGCGACACCGTGGCCTCGCTGACTTCGGCCTGCTGGGCGATGTCGGACAGTCGAGCGCGCATGGCGGCACTTTAGCCCACTGGCAAGTTCTTGCGGGGTGTCTTGCAAGCTCTTCCATTACTTGCAACCTCTTGCTAACGTCCCCGCAACATGCGAGAGCAGCGGCGCAGCTTCCCTGCGCCGGATGGCAAGAACTTCCAGAGCTTCCCACTGGCGGGCCGCCCTTCCCCCGGCGGACCCGCCATGACGACAGGAGTACCGATGCGCATCCGTACCGCGGGTGTGGTCGCCCTCTTCGCCCTGGCGCTCGCCGCCTCCGGCTGTGGTGGCGACAGCGACGAGCCGGCCACGAAGGAAACCCCCAAGGCCGCCGGCGGCAAACTGGTGATCTGGGCGGACGACAAGCGCACCGCCGCCATCAAGCCGTTCGCCGAGAAGTTCGGTCAGGAGAACGGCGTCACCGTCGAGGTCCAGGCCGTCCCGAACGAGGACCTCCAGAACAACTTCGTGACCGTGTCCAGCCAGGGCGGCGGCCCGGACGTGGTGATCGGCGCGCACGACTGGATCGGCAACCTGGTCCAGAACGGTGCCATCGACCCGGTGCAGCTGTCCGACGAGCAGAAGGCCGCCTTCAACGAGACCGCCGTCAAGGCCGTCACGTTCAACGGCCAGCTCTACGGCGTGCCCTATGCACAGGAGAACCTGGCGCTGATCCGCAACACCGAACTGGCCCCCGAGGCGCCGAAGACGATCGAGGACCTGGTCGCCACCGGCAAGCAGCTCAAGGCGCAGAAGAAGGTCACCGAGACGCTCTGCCTCCAGGTCGGCCAGAAGGGCGACGCGTACCACATCTACCCGCTGTACACCTCGGCCGGCGGTTACCTCTTCGGCACCACCGCGAACGGCGACTACGACCCGAAGGACCTGGGCGTGGGCAAGCCGGAGTCGGTCGCCGCGTTCAAGAAGATCGCCGCGCTCGGCGAGAAGGGCGAGGGCGTGCTGAAGCGCTCGATCGCCGACACCAACTCGACCGCCACCTTCACCGGCAAGAAGTGCGCCTTCCTGGTCTCCGGGCCGTGGGCCACCGCCGACGTGAAGAAGGCCGGCATCACGTACGACGTCTCCGCCGTTCCCGGCTTCGCCGGCGGCAAGGCGGCCGCGCCGTTCGTGGGCGTCCAGTCCTTCTACGTGGCGGCCAAGGGCAAGAACAAGGCTCTCGCCCAGGAGTTCGTCGCGAACTACGTCACCAAGCCGGACCTGGCCGTGGCGCTCTACCAGGCCGACCCGCGCCCGCCGGCGCTGACCGCCGCGCTGGACCAGGTCAAGAGCAGCGACCCGGACCTGGCCAAGTTCATCGAGGCCGGCAAGAACGGCCAGGTGCTCCCGGCCATCCCGGCCATGGCCGCGATCTGGGACCCGTTCGGCAAGGCCGAGGCCGCCGTCATCGGCGGCGCCGACCCGACCAGCACGATTACCGCGGCCGGCAAGACGATCGCCGGTTCGATCAAGTAATGAGCACACCGCTGTCCGGCCCGGGGTCTGCCCAGCAGGCCCCGGGCCGGGGGCCCGTCCGCACCGGGTCCCCGCGCACCTCCCGTACCGCGCGGAACCACGCGCCGATCACCGCGGCCGGCCTCGCCGCGAAGGTGATCCTGCTCGGCCTGGTGGCCGGGATCGCGATCTGGTCGGCCTTCCCGCTCGTGGCGGCCGAGAAGTGGGTCGGGCTAACGGTGTTGGTGCTGACCACCACCGCACTGTTCTATCTCTACCTGGGCCGCCGGCACGTCCCGGCGAAGTACCTTGTCCCCGGCACGCTCTTCCTGATCGCCTTCCAGGTCGTGCCGGTGCTCTACACCGCGAGCACGGCCTTCACCAACTTCGGCGACGGCCACCGCGGCAGCAAGGACGACGCGATCGTCGCGATCCAGAGCTCCTCGGTCAAGCAGGTCCCGGGGTCCACCCAGTACCCGTTGTCGGTCGCCACCAAGGGCGACCCGGCCACCGGCGCCCTGGTCTTCCTGATCACCACGCCAGGAACCGACACGGTCTCCGTCGGCGACGCCGGGGGCCTGCGCCCGCTCGATCCCGGCGCGGCCACCGTCGGCCCCAGCGGAAAGGTCACCGCGGCCGACGGCTACACCGTGCTGAACTTCGGCCAGGCCAGCGCCCGCAGCAAGGACATCACGAACCTGGTGGTGCCGACCGCCGGAGGCGCGCTGCGCTCGTCCGGCCTGTCCCGGGCGTACGAGGGCAAGGCCGTCCGGGCGTACGACGCCGGCTGCGACTGCGTCAAGGACAGCGACAGCGGCAAGACCTGGACCGCGGACGGCGAGGTCGGCGCGTTCGTCGCTGTCGACGGCGAGCGGCTGGCCCAGGGTTGGAAGGTGAACGTCGGGCTGTCCAACTTCACCCGGGTGCTCACCGACGAGCGGATCTCCGGGCCGTTCCTCGGCACGCTGATCTGGAACTTCGCCTTTGCCATCGGCTCCACCGGCGGCACGTTCATCCTCGGCATGGTGATCGCCCTGGCGCTGCACTCGCCCCGAGTGCGGGGCACCAATCTCTACCGGATGTTGCTGATCCTGCCGTACGCCATGCCGTCCTTCGCGATGCTGCTGGTCTGGCGGGACATGTTCAACACCGACTTCGGGCTGATCAACAATCTGTTCGGGCTCAGCGTCGACTGGTTCGGGCAGGACTGGTCGGCCCGAGCCGCGGTGATCCTGGTGCAGCTCTGGCTCGGCTACCCGTACATGTTCCTGGTGGCCACCGGCGCGCTACAGGCCATCCCACGGGAGTTGACAGAGGCCACCTCGGTCGACGGGGCGTCGCGCTGGCAGTCGTTCCGGGCGGTCACCCTGCCGCTGCTGCTGGTCGCGCTCTCACCGTTGCTGATCTCGTCGTTCGCGTTCAACTTCAACAACTTCAACGCGATCTACCTGACCACCGAGGGCGCGCCGTTCCCGGCGGACAACCCCAGCAACGGCGCCACCGACCTGCTGATCACCTACACCTACCGGCTGGCGTTCGGCGGGCAGGCCGCACAGTTCGGCTTCGCCGCGGCCATCTCGCTGTTCATCTTCGCCATCGTCGCGGTGGTGTCGGCGGTCAGCTTCCGGCGGACCCGCCAACAGGAGGAGGTGTACGCATGACCATGCTCACCGGCGCCGCCGTCACGGGCGGCGCGGACGGCCGGGCGGCGGTCAACCGCAACGGGGGCAAGCGGAAGAAGCGATGGTTCGCCGAGGTCGGCTGGCGGCACCTGGTCGGCCTGCTCGGCGTGCTGTTCAGTCTCTTTCCGCTCGTGTTCGTCGTCTCGGCGGCGCTCAATCCGCTCGGCACCCTGTCGTCCACCGAGTTGGTGCCGACCGGCGGGGTGTCATTGGAGAACTTCGGGAACCTGTTCGCGCGCACCGAGTTCGCTGACTGGTTTCTGAACTCGCTGCTCATCGCCGGTGGGGCCGCGTTCGCCTCGGTCTTTCTCTCCGCGCTCGCGGCGTACGCCTTCTCCCGGATGCGGTTCCAGGGCCGACGGGTGGGGTTGCTGTCACTGCTGTTGATCCAGATGTTTCCGCAGTTCCTGGCGATCGTTGCGATCTTCCTGATCTTCGGCACGATCACCGACCTGTGGCCGGAGATCGGCTTCAACACGCCGTGGGGCCTGCTGCTGCTCTACCTGGGTGGCGCGCTGGGCGTGAACACCTGGCTGATGAAGGGCTTCTTCGACACCCTGCCCCGGGAGTTGGACGAGGCGGCCACCATGGACGGCGCCTCACACGCCCAGGTCTTCTTCCGGATCATGCTGCCGTTGGTGGCGCCGATCCTCGCGGTGACCGGGCTGCTCGCCTTCATCAACACCATCAACGAGTTCCTGATGGCGAGCGTCTTCCTCACCGACACGGACGCCAAGACCCTCGCGGTCGGCATGCGGGGCATGTTGCAGGGCGGCGAGCGGAACACCAATTTCGGGATCTTCGCGGCCGGCACCCTGCTGACCGCGATCCCGACGGTACTGGTCTTCCAGTTCCTCCAGCGGTACATCGTCTCCGGTCTCACCTCCGGCGCCGTGAAGGGATAGGTCGTCGACCGTGGTCGGTCGGCCTGGACGCGCCGACCGGCCCACCCCACTACTACAAAGTGTCGTTGATGGGAGAGGATGGGCGGTGTGGAAGCTCTCAGACTCATCCTTCTCTACGTCCATCTGATCGGGTTCGCCCTGCTGCTCGGCGGATCGATCGCTCAATACATCAGCGGTCGGCTCCGGATCAACCCCGCCATGCTCTGGGGGGCGGTGATCCAGTTGTTGACCGGGCTCGGCCTGTCCGCCCCGCTGCGCGACGGTGACGAGCCGGCGCCCGCAAAGCTTGTGACAAAGTTGGTGATCGCGCTGCTGATCTTTGTCATGGTCTTCTTCTCCCGGAAGCGGGACGCGGTACACCGGGGTCATTTCCTGGCAATCGTCGGCCTGACGCTGGTCAACGCGGCGGTCGCGGTCTTTTGGCGGTAACGTCCGGGGAGGGGGCCGCCCCCGGGAAAACGGACGTTACGGACGCCGTGTCGCTTGCTTACCAGCACGAAGAGTGACGTGCCCCACGCAAGGGTTACACCCGGGTAACAGGCGCTCAACAGTCGTGCACGATTGTCGGCCGGTGGGTGGGCGCGGGCGTACGCTCCCGTCCGTAACGTGGGACAGCCGGCGGCACACCGCAGGTCGGCTGATGGGCTGCCACCGCACTAGGCGCGGTGTGCAATGGGAAGGAGACGTCTTGCGCTCGGTGCGTGGGATGCGGATCGCCTCGATCGTCGCGGCGGGTGGGCTCGTGCTCACCGCCGCCGCTTGTGGCGAGGCCCCCGATGATGACAACAACGCCGGCAGTGGCGGCAAGAAGTTCAGCGCCTGCATGGTGACCGACGTCGGTGGCATCGACGACAAGTCGTTCAACACCTCGGCCTGGAAGGGTCTCGAGGAGGCCAAGGCCGCCAACAGCAACATCGAGACCAAGTTCGTGGCGTCGAAGGCCGAGGCCGACTACGAGCCGAACCTGACGCAGTACGTCAACCAGAAGTGCGACTTCATCCTGGCGGTCGGTGGTCTGATGGCCAACGCCACCTCGAAGATCGCCAAGGCCAACCCGAACCAGGTGTTCGGCATCGTCGACGCCAACCCGGGTGACGCCAACGTCTACCCGATGCAGTTCGACACCGCGCAGGCCGCGTTCCAGGCCGGTTACCTGGCCGCCGGGATGAGCAAGTCCGGCAAGGTGGGCACGTACGGCGGCCTGCCGATCCCGCCGGTGACCATCTTCATGGACGGCTTCGTCGACGGTGTGACGTACTACAACACCACCAAGAAGAAGAACGTCCAGGCGCTGGGTTGGAACAAGGAGACCCAGAAGGGCTCCTTCACCAACGACTTCGCCAAGCAGGACGAGGGCAAGAAGGTCTCCGACGCGCTGGTCGCCCAGGGTGCGGACATCATCATGCCGGTCGCCGGTGGCGCAGGTCTCGGCACGACCGCCGCGGCCAAGGCCTCGGGTGGCAAGTACAGCACCATCTGGGTGGACGTCGACGGCTGCGAGAGCACCCCGGACTGCTCGGCCATCATCACCACGGTGGTCAAGAACATCCCGGAGGCCGTCAAGGAGGCCGTGCTCAAGGCCGCCGGTGGCGAGAAGCTGCAGGCCAACCCGGGCTTCGTGGGCACCCTGGCCAACACCGGTGTCTCGATCGCCCCGTACCACGACTTCGACAGCAAGGTTCCGGCCGAGCTGAAGGCCGAGGTCGACAAGATCAAGGCGGACATCGCCGCCGGCACCATCACCGTCACCTCGAAGGCCCAGCCGACCAAGTGACAACCGCCCGGCTCCTCCGGTGAGATCATCGGGGAGGTCGGCGGGGGACAGGTACGACCGATCGGCCGCTTCGGCCCTGCGGGTGACCGTGGGGTCGGAGCGGCCGATCGCGCACCACGTCAACCGGGCCGCTCCGGCCAGGTTGACGGCAGCTAGGCTGCACCATCGCTCGCACTCCAGGAGGTTGCGCTGAGACTCGAACTGCGCGGCATCACCAAGCGGTTCGGTGATCTGGTCGCCAACGACCACATCGACCTGACGGTGGAGCCTGGAGAGATTCATGCCCTGCTCGGCGAGAACGGCGCGGGCAAGTCGACCCTGATGAACGTGCTCTACGGGCTCTACCAGCCCGACGAGGGCGAGATCCTGGTCGACGGCAAGCCGTTGAAGCTGAAGGGCCCGTCTGACGCGATCGGTGCCGGGATCGGCATGGTGCACCAGCACTTCATGCTGGTGCCGGTCTTCACCGTCGCCGAAAACATCATGCTCGGCGCCGAGCAGGTCCGGGGCGGCATCGCCGGTTTCCTGGACCGCCGACGCGCCCGGCGCGAGGTCACCGAGGTGTCCGAGCGCTACAACCTGCGAGTCGACCCGGACGCCGTGATCGAGGACCTGCCGGTCGGCATCCAGCAGCGCGTCGAGATCGTCAAGGCGCTCACCCGCGACGTCGACCTGCTCATCCTGGACGAGCCGACCGCCGTGCTCACCCCGCAGGAGACCGAGGAACTGCTGACGGTCATGCGGTCGCTCAAGGCGGCCGGCAAGTCGATCGTCTTCATCACCCACAAACTTGGCGAGGTCAAGGCCATCGCCGACCGGATCACGGTGATCCGACGCGGCAAGACCGTGGGCACCGCCTCGCCGGACGCCAGCCGGGACGAGCTGGCCGCGATGATGGTCGGGCGCAACGTCCGGCTCACCGTGGACAAGGCCCCCGCCACTCCCGGTGAGCCGGTGCTGGAGGTGACCGGGCTGGTCGTCGACGACGACCGGCAGATCCGCGCGGTCGACGGGGTTGACCTGACCGTGCGCGCGGGCGAGGTGCTCGGCGTGGCGGGCGTACAGGGCAACGGTCAGACCGAGCTGATCGAGGCGATCATGGGCTTGCGGCCGGTGCTCGCCGGCACGGTCAGCCTGGTCGGCGACCGGATCGACGGTTGGAAGCCCAAGAAGGTGCTCCGCGCGGGTGTCGGCTACGTGCCCGAGGACCGCAGCGTGGACGGCCTGATCAAGGAGTTCAGCGTCGCGGAGAACCTGGTGCTGGACATCTACGACCGACCGCCGTTCGGTGCCGGGCTCGCGCTCAAGCCGGACGCGATCGCGGCGTCGGCGAAGGAGCGGATCGAGCAGTTCGACGTCCGCACGTCATCGGCCGACGCGTCGGTGGGCACCCTCTCCGGCGGTAACCAGCAGAAGGTGATCGTCGCCCGGGAGCTGTCCCGGCCGCTGAAGCTCTTCATCGCGGCCCAGCCGACCCGTGGCGTCGACGTCGGGTCGATCGAGTTCATCCACAGTCAGATCATCCGCGAGCGGGACATCGGCACCGCCGTCATGGTGGTCTCCAGCGAGCTCGACGAGGTGATCGGGCTGGCCGACCGGATCGCGGTGATGTACCGCGGTCGCATCATCGGCATCGTCGGCCCGGACACCCCGCGTGAGGAGATCGGCCTGCTGATGGCCGGCATCAGCCCGGACGTGGCCCACGAGCGCACCACGGACGCCGTGCCCAGCGACGGGCCGGCCACCGACGGGAGCCCGGCGAGCGGCCCGGGTTCCGCGAGCGAGGACGAGGCATGACCAACCCCCCAACCCCGCAGTCCGGCTCGCCGGACAAGGAGCCGGCGAGCGAGGCGCAGGCCGCGCAGAACGCGCTCGGCAACACCGAACGGGCCGAGGTGGCGACCGAGCCGGGCGGCCCGGCGTCCAAGCCGGAGCCGGAGCAGAAGCCGAGTCTGGGCCGGTTGTTCATGGACAACCTCTGGGCGGCCAACACCTTCACGGTGACCCTGCTGTCGCTGGTGCTGGCTATCGTGGTCGGCGCGGTGCTGATGATCATTTCTGATCCGGCGGTGCTGTCCACGTACTCGTACATCACCTCCCGCCCGTCCGACGCGATCAACTCCAGCTGGACTCTGGTCAGCGAGGCGTACGCGAACCTGTTCAAGGGCTCGGTCTTCGACCCCGAGGCGTTCTCCGGCTGGGTGAACGGCACCGGCAGCTGGCAGGCCGTTCTCGCGCCGATCTCCGAGACGCTCACCTACACCGCGCCGCTGGTCTTCACCGGTCTGTCGGTGGCGCTGGCCTTCCGTGGCGGCCTTTTCAACATCGGCGCCCAGGGGCAGGCCACCATCGGCGTGATCATGGCGGCCCTGGCCGGCTTCCTGCTGCCCCTGCCGCCCGGCCTGCACCTGCTGGTGGCGGTGCTCGCCGGCGCCCTGGGCGGGGCGATCTGGGGTTTCATCCCCGGCATCCTCAAGGCCCGCGCCGGCGCGCACGAGGTGATCAACACGATCATGCTCAACTACGTCGCCACGTACTTCCTCACCTGGTTGATCGTGCAGAACGGCGTGCAGGACCCGAAGCGCACCGACGCGATCAGCAAGGCGGTGGACACCTCCGCCCAACTGCCCCGACTGCTCGGCGACAACCTGCGGGTGCACGCCGGCATCCTGCTCGCCGTGCTGGCCACCTGGGCAGTCGCCTGGCTGCTCAACCGTTCGACGCTCGGCTTCGAGCTGCGGGCGGTCGGCGCCAACCCGGACGCCGCCCGTACCGCCGGCATCAGCGTCACGCGGACGTACATCCTGATCATGGTCTTCGCCGGCATCCTGGCGGGCCTCGGCGGCTCGAACATGGTGCTGGGCTCGACCGCCAGCGCGTTGACCCCGCTGGTGGTCGCGCAGATCGGCTTCGACGGCATCCTGGTCGCGCTGCTGGGGCGGGTGAAGCCCTGGGGAGTGCTGCTGGCCGCATTGCTGTTCGGGGCGTTGCAGGCCGGCGGCAACCGGATGCAGTCGTACTCCGGGATCTCGCTGGAGCTGGTGACAGTGCTCCAGGCGCTGATCGTCATCTTCATCGCCGCGCCGGCCCTGGTGAAGGCGATCTTCCAGCTCCGGGCCGCGCGCGCCGCCCGGTTGCAGACGAGCCTGGCGAAGGGCTGGTAACTCATGTCCACCATGGCTGTCCCCGACATCGCGGTCGCCCCGGTCGACGAGGGCTTCTGGACCCGTAGCCGCAAGGTCGGCCTCACGCTGCTGGGGCTCGGCCTGCTGGCCGCGGTGCTCTTCGGCGCGCTCGCCACCAACCAGCAGGCCCGGTTCACGCTCAGCGACGACGCGGCCGGTGCCGCACTGGAGATCAACGGCACGATCGGTGCGATCCTGTTCGGGATCATCGCGATCGCCGCCGGCGCGGCGCTGCTCGCCGGGGTGCCGAAGCGGTGGTTCATCGCCGTGCTCGGCATCGGGCTGGTCGGCTTCGTGCTCTCGTTCCTCTGCTGGCAGGTCTCCGCCGCGCCCGCCGGGCAGAACTTCATGCCGCTGGTCAACATCATCCGGGGCACGTTCATCCTGGCCCTGCCGCTGATCTTCGGTGCGCTCGCCGGGGTGCTCTGCGAACGCTCGGGTGTGGTCAACGTGGCCATCGAGGGCCAGTTGCTGATGGGTGCCTTCAGTGGCGCGCTCTTCGGCAGCATCTCCGGCAGCGTCTGGGTGGGTCTGGTCGCCGCCGCCCTCGGCGGCGCGTTCATCTCGCTGCTGCTGGCCGTCTTCGCCATCCGCTACCTGGTCGACCAGGTCGTCATGGGCATCGTGCTCAACCTGCTGGCGGTCGGCGTCACCGGCTTCCTCTACGAGCGGCTGATGCAGACCGACGCGGCGAAATACAACAGCGCGCCCCGCTTCAGCAACTGGGAGATCCCGCTGCTCAAGGACATCCCGGTGCTCGGGCCGGCGTTGTTCCGCGGCAACATCTTCCTCTACCTCGGGCTGCTGCTGGTGCTCGTGATCCACATCGGGCTCTTCCGCACCCGGTGGGGTCTGCGCACCCGCTCGGTCGGTGAGCACCCGATCGCCGCCGACACGCTCGGCGTCAAGGTGCTGCGGGTCCGCTACCGCAACGTGCTGCTGGCCGGCGTCGTCGCCGGCATCGGCGGAGCGTCCTACACGCTGGCGCTCTACTCGTTCACCAAGAACATGATCGGCGGCAAGGGCTTCATCGCACTGGCCGCGCTGATCTTCGGCCGGTGGAACCCGACCGGTGCGCTGCTCGCCGCGCTCTTCTTCGGTTTCGCCGACCAGCTCGCCACCTACCTGGGCGCGATCAGCAGCTCGATCCCCAGCCAGTTCCTGGCCATGCTGCCCTACCTGGCCACCATCCTGGCGGTCGCCGGGCTGGTCGGCCGGGTCCGCGCACCGGCCGCCGACGGCAAGCCGTACATCAAGGGCTGACCGGCCACCGGTTTCGTCGATCATGGAGTTGTGGTGCCTTACAAAAGTGGCGAAGCCTCACCTGCCGCCCACCACAACTGCATGATCGACGGGGCAGGCGGGTCGGGGCGCTTTTTCGGGGGTGACCCGGCCCTGCCCGCTGCTGACCTGCGCTGCTTGGGCAGAATGGCGGCATGACCGACATTGACTGGGCGCGGTTGCGTGCCGCCGCCACCGAGGCGATGCGGCACGCGTACGCGCCGTACTCGACGTTTCCGGTCGGCGCGGCGGCGCTGGTCGACGACGGCCGCATCGTGGTCGGTTGCAACGTGGAGAACGCCGCGTACGGGGTGACGCTCTGCGCCGAGTGCGGGGTGGTCTCCAGCCTGCACGCCACCGGCGGCGGGCGACTCGTCGCGCTCTCCTGCGTCGACGCCACGGGTGAGCCGCTGATGCCGTGCGGCCGCTGTCGGCAGCTGCTCTGGGAACACGGCGGGGCCGAGTGCCTGATCGAGAGCAAGACCCGCCCGCTGCGGATGGCCGAGCTGCTACCGCACGCCTTCGGCGTGGAGGACCTGGAGGCGGTCACCGGGGAGACGCCGGTGCCGGTGGTGCCGGAGCGACTGGCCGCCTGGCGCGGGCGCGGCACCGTCTTCGTGCACCCGGACATGTCCGCCGGCCAGCAGGTCTGGACGGCGTACTGGGAGCGGTCGGCCGGCGACGACGCGGGCGCCGAGACCGGAGTGCTGGAGGAGGCGCCGAGCTGGGACGACCCGGCCGAGGCGATCACCTGGGGCCTGGCCCGGACGCCCCGGGTGGTCGTGGTGGACGCCACCGGCACCATCTTCTGGGCCGGCGAGGGTGAGCCGCCTTTGGAGATCCCGGTTCGCTGGGGTTGATTGTGGTTGCTGTTTGGGGCCGGGGCCGACCGTGCCCGGCTCCGGGCGGTCAGGCTTGATCCCTCCGCCGGGCACGGTCGGCCCCGGCCTCGTCGTGGTAACCGGCCGTGCGTCGGTGCCGCATTCGACTAGAAAAGATCTTCTGATGAGTAGTGGTTTTGCTGCTGTTGACGTCATTCGGGTCAAGCGGGATGGCGGGGTGCTGTCGGACGCGCAGATCGACTGGGTGGTCGACGCGTACACCCGGGGGGTTGTCGCCGACGAGCAGATGTCCGCGCTGGCGATGGCGATCCTGCTCAACGGCATGACCGGGCCGGAGATCGCCCGGTGGACCGCCGCGATGATCGCCAGCGGTGAGCGGCTGGACCTCTCGGCGGTACGCCGACCGACTGTCGACAAGCACTCCACCGGCGGCGTCGGCGACAAGATCACTCTGCCGCTCACCCCTCTGGTGGCGGCGTGCGGCGCTGCCGTACCGCAGTTGAGCGGCCGAGGTCTCGGGCACACCGGCGGCACGCTGGACAAGCTGGAGTCCATCCCGGGCTGGCGGGCCACGGTGAGCAACGAAGAGTTCATCACCCAGCTGGACGAGGTCGGCGCGGTGATCTGCGCGGCCGGCACCGGGCTCGCTCCCGCCGACCGCAAGCTGTACGCGCTGCGCGACGTGACCGGCACCGTGGAGGCGATCCCGCTGATCGCCAGCTCGATCATGAGCAAGAAGATCGCCGAGGGCACCGGCGCTCTGGTCCTCGACGTCAAGGTCGGCTCGGGTGCCTTCATGAAGTCCGTGGACCAGGCCCGCGAGCTGGCGCGCACCATGGTCGAGTTGGGCGGTGCGCACGGCGTCCGGACGGTCGCCCTGCTCACCGACATGTCCACCCCGCTCGGGCTGGCGATCGGCAACGCCGTCGAGGTGACCGAGTCGGTCGAGGTGCTGGCCGGTGGCGGCCCGGCCGACGTGGTGGAGCTGACCCTCGCCCTGGCCCGGGAGATGCTCGATGCCGCGGGCCTGCCGGACGCCGACCCGGCGGCGGCGTTGCGCGACGGCCGGGCGATGGACTCCTGGCGGGCGATGATCCGGGCGCAGGGCGGCGACCCGGACGCGCCGATGCCCGAGGCCCGCGAGGTCGAGGTCGTCCGTGCCGAGCGGGACGGACACGTCGCGGCCGTCGACGCGTACGCCATGGGGGTTGCGGCGTGGCGGCTCGGCGCGGGCCGGGCCCGCAAGGAGGACCCGGTCAGCGTGCCGGCCGGTGTGGTCCTGCACAAGCGGCCGGGTGACGCGGTGCGGGCCGGTGACGCCCTCTACGAGTTGCGCGCCGAGGACGCGACGCGAATCCCGGCGGCGTTGGCCGAGGCCGCCGACGCGGTACGGATCGCGCCGACCGCCCCCGCGACGACGCCGCTGGTCATCGAGCGCATCGGCTGATCGAGCCCGGGTCGGGGCGGCGTGGTGTCGGTCACCTGGGAGCGCTATTGTCGCAGGCCAAGGGGGGACAACCGGCCTTGCGCCGGCGCGAGCAGACAGGAAGATCCGCCGTGACCGTTGCTGCCCCGGACCCACGTGAGGTGCGCGAGGCGAGCCTGGACGAGTTGTCCCGGCTCGGCCTGCCGTTGCCGCCGGCCCAGTTTCCCCTCGTCTGGGAGCCGGGCGACCGGATCGAACTGCGCCCCACGGCGGAGATCGAGGCGCGGATCGCGGTGCTGCATCTGATCCTCGCCCGCTGCTTCGGGATGCCCCCGCAGGCGGCGATGAGCTGGCTGCTCGGCTCACACCTGGTCGAGATGGTCACCCCGCCGGAATGGCAGTTCGTGATGGGCGGCAAGGGTGACCACCGTTCGTTCGTGCTGCACCACGACGCGCTGTTCGCGCTGGCCTGGGTGCTCGGGCTGAGCAAGCAGCTCGACCCCACCCTGGCCGTGGACGAGCGGCTGGTCGAGCGGCTGCCGCACATCGCCGAGGGGGAGACCTTTCCGCACTGGCGCTCGCGGATCCTCACTGCGCCACAGCACCCGGCGGACGCGGCCGCCCTGCTCGACCTGCACTACTGCCTGGACTGGGCGTACCTGGAGACCGAGCGCGACGGTCGGAGGGCACCGGGCCTGGTCGACGCGAACGCGATCGGGCAGCGGCGCTGGGCTCTGGAGTGGGCGGTGATCCTGCGCGGGCCGTACCACGACGAGCCCCCCGGCTGGGAAGAGGTCGACCTCTCCACCTGAGGTCAGCGGGGCCGGTACGCGTCCACCCGGACCGCGACGGTCACCCGAACCGGCTCGGACAGGGCGGCCAGCCGGTCGGCGAGGGCGCCCGGGTCGGTGTGCCAGGCGCTCGGGCCCATCCCGACCAGGCTGGCGGCCTCCGGGCGGGTCAGGGCCAGCTCCGCCCGGTGCACCGCCGAGCTGACCGGGGTGAAGTGCCCGCCCAGGCTGCCGGTCACCCGGTCCGCCTTGTCCGGGTCCACCCGCAGCAGGTCGAGGGCGTCCACCAACTCGGCGAGGTGGTCGGTGTCGGGCGTGACCACCAGCAGCGTCCCGGCCGGGTCGAGCACCCTGTGGAACTCGGCGCCGTTGCGCGGGGCGAAGACGTTCAGCAGCACGGCCGTCGAGGCGTCCGCCACGGGCAGCCGCTGCCAGGTGTCGGCGAGCGCCGCGGCGGCCCGGGGATGCGCGCGGGCGGCGCGGCGCAGCGCTGGCTTGGACACGTCCAGGGCCAGACCCACGGCGTCCGGCAACGCCGCCAGCACCGCGCCGAGGTACCGGCCGGTGCCGGCGCCGGCATCCACCACCAGGGGGTACGCCCCGACGTCGGACACCGACGGTTCGAGCCGGGCCACCGCCTCCGTCGCGGCAGCGGCGAGAGCGGCCGAGATGACGTCGTAGTGCCCGGCGGCCTGGAAGTCCGCGCGGGCCGCGACCATTTCGGGGGTGTCGCCGACGTGCGGTGCCCGACCGGTGAGCAGGTTGACGTAGCCCTGGCGCGCGATGTCGAAGCTGTGCCGGCGCGGGCAGCGCAGCGCGCTCGTGTCGGTGGCCTGCCCCAGGTGTTCGCCGCAGACCGGGCAGCGCAGCCGGTCGAGGATGCGGGGGTCCACGTCAGGCGCACTCCATCCGCTCAGTCTAGGCGTGCACCGGATCGGAGGCCGTGACACCCGGCGGCCCTGTCCCGGTCCGCCGGGGGTGCTGACTAGGGTCTGAGCATGGTCGCAACTATCCGGTACGAGGACATCGTCAAGGTTCCGAAGGCCCTGCTGCACGACCACCTCGACGGCGGGCTGCGGCCGGCGACGATCGTCGACCTGGCCGCGGAGGTGGGCCACGAGTTGCCCGCCACCGATCCCGACGCGCTCGGACGCTGGTTCGCGGACGCGGCCGACTCCGGCTCCCTGGAGCGCTACCTCGAAACGTTCGCGCACACGGTGGCGGTCATGCAGACCGCGCCGGCGCTGCGGCGGGTGGCCCGTGAGTGTGCCCTGGACCTGGCCGCCGACGGGGTGGTCTACGCCGAGGTGCGCTTCGCCCCCGAGCAGCACCTGGAGCAGGATCTCAGCCTGGACGAGGTGGTCGAGGCGGTGCTGGCCGGGTTCGCCGAGGGCACCGCCCAGGCCGTCGAGGCGGGCCTGAGCATCCGGGTGGGCACCCTGCTCACGGCGATGCGGCACGCCGCCCGCTCCCAGGAGATCGCCGAGCTGGCCGTGCGCCATCGGGACGCCGGGGTGGTCGGTTTCGACATCGCCGGCGCCGAGGCGGGCTTCCCGCCCACCCGCCACCTGGACGCCTTCGAGTACCTGCAACGGGAGAACTTCCACTTCACCATCCACGCGGGTGAGGCATTCGGTCTGCCGTCGATCTGGCAGGCGATCCAGTGGTGCGGAGCGGACCGGCTCGGCCACGGGGTGCGGATCGTCGACGACATCGCCCCGGACGGCACGCTCGGCCGGCTGGCCGCGTACGTCCGGGACAAGCGGATCCCCCTGGAGCTGTGCCCCTCGTCGAACGTGCAGACCGGCGCGGTGGCCTCCATCGCGGACCACCCGATCGGCCTGCTGCGCGACCTGCGCTTCCGTGCCACGGTCAACACCGACAACCGGCTGATGAGCGGCACCTCCATGTCACGGGAGATGTCGCTGTTGGTGGAGACGTTCGGCTACGGCTGGAAAGAGTTGCAGTGGTTCACCATCAACGCGATGAAGAGCGCCTTCATCCCGTTCGACGAGCGACTGCGGATCATCGACGAGGTGATCAAGCCGGCGTACGCCAAGCTGATGGCCTGACCATCAGCCGTGCGGGTGGCCGGCGAGCAGGCCGGCCACCCGGCGCAGCACCTCCCTGGCGCGGGCCGCCTCCGCGCCCAACCCGGTCTGTCGGCGCAGGATCGCGGGCTCGGCCCGGAGCAGCGCCACGCCGCGCCGGACCAGCACCCGGGGGGCCTTGCGCTGCTCGGACAGGTCCCGGGCGAGCCGGCGCAGGAAGGTCGCCCCGCGCGGTCGGCGCAACGCGTACGCCCCGGCGAGCAGCCCACGGCGACGGCATTCCTCGACGATCTCGGCGGCGAAGATCCCTTCGGCCACGAAAAGTGGCGATCCGGCGACATCAAATGTCCGGGTGGCCACCCGTCGGTCTGCGCCGATCGCATAAACCGGCACATCGGCGCGGCCTTCCCGAGCAAGTCGGGCAATGATTTCCACAGCGGTGGGGGCATCCCAGGACTGCGGGGATTCCCAATCCACCTGGCCGTTTCGGCGCGGCAACGTAGGGTCATCGCCGTCTTTGTAGAAGTCGTCCAGACAGAGCACCGGTAAACCGGTTTGCTGCGCTATGTACGACTTTCCGGAGCCGGAAGGACCGGCGAGCAGGACAACGCGGTGCGGATGTTCCATTACCTTCAGTTACTCCGGCCAGACGGACTGCTATCAAATCGCATCAACATCTCATCACACCTTCGGCCGGTGACAACCTGGGCTTTCTTCTTGCCGACCGGCGTGATGGAATCTCGGGGGTCCGACCCGCCGGGTCGGTCGCTGGGCGTTGCCCGGGGCAACGCGTTGAAGCTGTAATCGCGAGGGCGGTGTTGTGAGCAAACGGCCAAAGACGGCGGGCTCCTTCCTGTCGCGGCTGCGCCGGCCGGCCAGCCGGCTCCGGGACATGCCGATCTGGTCCAAGCTCGGTCTCATCATGATCGTGCCGACCATCGCCACGGTCGTGGTGGGCACCAGTGGTCTTGTCGACCACGTGGAGACGCTCAACAATGCCAACCGAGCCGGCGACCTGGCCAACCTGTCGAGCTATTCAGGCAGCCTGGTCGACAGTCTGCAGGACGAGCGGACCGCCGCCGTGCTGCTGCTGGGGGCGGACGGGACGCAGCCGACGGCGCAGTACCAGGAGGCCTACAACCGGGTGACCTCCCGGGTGGACCGCGAGGCGGCCCCCTACCGGCAGCAGCGTGCCGAGGTCGAGGACCTGCCGAGCAGCCTGGAAGGTCTGCTCGACGGCATCGACCAGAACCTGCAGGACCTGTCGGGCATCCGCAGCCAGGTGTTCAACGGCAAGCTCGCGCTCACCGAGACCGTGCAGGCGTACGAGGGTCTGATCAGTGACCTGCTCGCCATCCGCGACTCGGCCACGCAGCTCGCCGGCAACAACGAACTCAGCGACCGGATGCGCGCCGCCGCGGCGGTCGCCCGCGAGAAGGAGTTCCTCGCCGCACGCCGGGTCGTCGTGCACCGCGCGCTGGGCGTGAAGGGCGGCAAGCGCCTCACTCCGGCGCTGCGCACCGACTACATCGCCAGCGGCACCGGCCAGCAGCAGGCGCTGCAGAGTTTCAAGGCCGTCGCCACCCCGGACGACGCGAAGTTCCACGACCAGACGGTCGCGGGCGGCGACCGCCGGGAGGCACAGAACTACACCGGCTGGATCGACGGCAACACCACCGGCGACATGAAAAACGCGCCGTTCGGGCCGGACCAGTGGGAAGCCGCCATGACGGCCAACGCCAAGCTGATCCGCAACGTCGAGACCAAGCTCGACGGCGAAGTGGTCGACGAGGCCAACAGCCTCCGCTCGGACGTGCAGCGCCAGGTCTTCCTGGAGACCGGCCTGCTGCTCAGCATGCTGTTGCTGGCCATCCTCTTCGCGTACCTGGTCGCCCGCTCCATGGCCCGTTCACTTCGTGAGCTGCGGCAGGGTGCGCTCTCCGTCGCCCAGTACGGCCTACCCCAGGCGGTTGCCCGACTGCGTGACCCGCAGGTCGTCGGGCAGCTCTCCCCGGTGCAGCTGGCCAACCAGATCGCCGAGCCACTGCCGGTCCGCAGCCGGGACGAGTTCGGCCAGGTGACCGAGGCGTTCAACGCCGTCCACCTGGAAGCCGTCCGTACGGCCGCCGAGCAGGCGGCACTGCGCGCCTCCGTCGCGACCATGTTCGTCAACCTGGCCCGCCGTTCACAGATCCTGGTCGACCGCCTCATCGGGCACCTCGACCGGCTGGAGCGCGGCGAGGAGGACCCGGACCGGCTGGCCGAGCTGTTCCAGCTCGACCACCTGGCCACCCGGATGCGCCGCAACGACGAGAACCTGCTGGTGCTCGCCGGTGCCGACTCCACCCGTGTGCAACGTGAGCCGGCCGCGCTCATCGACGTGCTGCGCGCCGCGCAGTCCGAGGTCGAGCACTACACCCGGATCGAGTTCGGCGTCATCGACCGCGACATCGAGGTCGCCGCGCACGCGGTCAACGACCTGGTGCACCTCGTCGCCGAGCTGTTCGACAACGCCACCGCGTTCTCTCCGCCCGACTCGCAGGTGATGGTCGAGGCCCGTCGGGTCGGCGACCGCGCCTCGCTCTACGTCGAGGACCGCGGCATCGGCATCAGCGCCGAGCAGTTGCACGACCTCAACGAGCGGCTCGCGACGCCGCCGCAGGTGGACGTCGCCGTCTCCCGGATGATGGGCCTGGTCGTGGTCGCCCGACTGGCGTCCCGGCACGGCGTCCGGGTGGAGCTGCGCCCCGGCTCCGACCGTGGCACCGTCGCGGACGTGACCCTGCCTACCTCGGTGCTGGTGCCCCGGGCGCTCTCCGGTCGGGTGCAGCAGCCCCCGGCCCTGCCCTCGGCTGGCGGCCCTCAGCAGAACGGGCCCGCACCGGCCTTCGGCGCGCTGCCAGCGCTGGGCAACGGCCCTCGTCCGAGCGAGTCCGGCAACCAGGTCACCCTCGGCGGTCGGCCGTTCGAGCCCGCCTCGCGCAACGGTGCCGGCACCCCCGCCAACACCGGTGGCTACCGCTCGATGCCGGCCTGGTCCGACCTGACCGGCGCAGCCGGGACGAACGGCGTCAACGGTGGTGACGGGTTCACCCCGCGGCCCGCCAACGGCCAGCCGATCGACCCGCTGCCGCAGCGTCGCGCCGGAGACGACAGCCCGACCTCCGGCCAGCAGCCGTCGATTCCACGGCAGCTGCCCAGCAGCCCCGAGGCACACCCGTACTCGGCGCCGCCGGTCTCCGCTCAGCCCTACTCCGGCGCGCCGGTCTCCGCCTCGCCGGCCTCCGGCCAGCCGTACTCCGGGCAGCCCTACTCGGGTGCGCCGTACGGCGGTCCGCCGGTGTCCGCGGCCCCGGCCTCCGGGCAGCCGTACGCCGGTCCGCCGGTGTCCGCGTCGCCCGTGTCGGCCTCGCCGGCGTCCGGCCAGCCGTATTCGGGTCAGCCCTACTCGGTGCCGCCCGCCTCCAGCCAGTCGTTCGCCGGGTTCGCGCCCCGGTCGGCCCCGCCCGCGCAGGCGCCCAGCACCCCCGCGCCGCCGGCCTGGCCGCCGGTGCCGGGTGGCGACCGCGACGCTTCGGCGCCGCCGGTGCCCGAGCGGCTCGCCGCAGCCCTGGACATGACGACGGAGCTGCCGCGGGTCCCGCGACCCGGCGAACAGCCGGCCGCAGCAGCCCAGCCTCCGCCTCGGCCCTCGGCTCCTGCTCCGGCTCCGGCTCCGGCTCCGCAGAGTCGGCCGGCACCGCAGCAACCGCAGGCGCAGAACCGCCAGCGGTACGCGGACGAGACGATGGAGCTGCCGATCTTCCGGGAGCTCGAGTCGGCTTGGTTCCGTACCCGCCGTCCGGGTTCGGAGGAGGCGGCACCCGGCGCGCAGCCGGCGACGAACGGCGACACCGCGACCCAGCAGTTCGCTACGGTCGAGGCCACCGGTCGGGCAGTCCACAAGACACCACCCGGGACGACAGGTAACACACCGATGGCAGACACTCCGACGGCCGGAGGAGCGCCGCGGGACAACGGCTCCACAGCGAACGAGGGCGGTCGCCCGAGCCTCGCTGAGAGCCTGCCGAACCGCCGGCCCCAACCGCAGTCCAACGGCTGGCAGACCGCTGCCGACGACGGCTGGCGTGCTGCCTCGGCGGCGGCCGGCGCGGTGCCGGTGAGCGAGACCACCACGACCGGCCTGCCGAAGCGCAAGCCGATGGCGCAGTTGGTGCCGGGCGCGGTGGAGAAGCCCACCACCTCGGTCCAGCGGCGCTCCCCGGAGGCGGTCCGTGGCCTGCTCTCCGCCTACCACCGGGGCGTGCAGCGAGGGCGTAGCACCTCGGACAACCCGACCAGCCCGGAGGCAACTCCGGGAGGGCAATCCTCGCAGTCTGGCTCAGGCCCGGTGGCCGGGAGCGGGCAGAAGGAGCAAGAAGGATGACAACTACGCAGGATCTTGGTTGGCTGCTGGCCAACTTCGCCGACCGGGTGCCCGGTGTCGCTCATGCGGTCGCCGTCTCGGCCGACGGCCTCCTCCTGGCGTCGTCACGGGACCTGCCGCGCGATCGGGCCGACCAGCTCGCCGCGATCTCCTCGGGTCTGGTCAGCCTGACCCAGGGGGCAGCCCGCTGCTTCGAGGGAGGCGCGGTGTTGCAGACCGTCGTGGAGATGGACAATGGCTTCCTGTTCCTGATGTCCATCTCGGATGGCTCGTCCTTCGCCGTGCTGGCCGCCCGCAGCTCCGACGTGGGCCAGGTCGGCTACGAGATGGCGCTGCTGGTCGACCGGGTGGGCGACGCACTGACTCCGCAGCCGCGTGCGGCTGCGGGCATGCTGGGCTGACGCCTCGCCGCCGATCGTGAGGTCGGCACGAACGCAACAACGACAACGACGGGCTTCACCGGTGGGAGCCGGTAACGGGTACGAAGGAGGTGAGCGGCGAGATGGCCGATCGTGACGAACCGACCGGAGCGTTGGTCCGTCCATACGCCGTGACCCGTGGCCGTACCCGTCCCCGGCTCGACATCGCGCTGGAGGCGCTCGTCGAGACGACGGTGCGCGGCCGCACCGCTGCCAATGGCAACGGTGGTGGCCGCGAACACCAGTACATCGCCGCGCTGTGTGACGGACGCGTGCAATCGCTCGCGGAGATCGCGGCGCGGATGCAGCTCCCGCTCGGTGTGGCCCGGGTGCTCATCGCCGACATGGCGACGGACGGCCTGGTCGCGGTCCACGAGCCGACCATCCTGGACGACTCCGACGACGCGGTGGGCACTGAACTGCTGGAGAGGGTGCTGAGTGGACTTCGCAGGCTCTGACATGTCGCACCGCCCGCCGAACCCGAGCGGCCGCGTGACGTCGGCGAAGATCGTTATCGCCGGTGGATTCGGCGTCGGTAAGACGACGCTGGTCGGCTCGGTCTCGGAGATCACGCCGCTGACCACCGAGGCCATCATGACCTCCGCCGGCGTGGGCGTCGACGATACCCGGCAGGTGCCGGGCAAGACGACGACCACGGTGGCCATGGACTTCGGCCGGATCTCGATCGACCGTGACCTGATCCTGTACCTGTTCGGTACGCCGGGTCAGACCCGATTCTGGTTCATGTGGGACGAACTGGTTCGGGGTGCGATCGGCGCGGTCGTGCTGGTGGACACTCGCCGGCTGGCCGACTGCTTCGCGGCGATCGACTTCTTCGAGCACCGACGCCTCCCGTACCTGGTGGCGATCAACTGCTTCGACGGGATGCAGTACCACGACCCGCAGGACGTTCGGGACGCCTTGGCGATCTCGAGCGATGTGCCGGTGGTGGCCTGCGACGCCCGTAACCGGGAGTCGACGAAGCACGTGCTGATCTCGCTGGTCGAGTACGTGCTCACCATGCGCCGTACGCGCGCCGTCGCCCCGGCCTGATCGGGACGCCGCACCCCGGTGGTGGCTCTGGCCGCCACCGGGAGTTGCACCCTGCTCGCCGACAGCCCACGTCGGCGCGCGCCCTACGCCGTCTCCTGAGGCCCCGGAAGCCACCGGCCCCCGCACCCTGGGTCGTTCGAGCTGAGGGCTTCGAGAGGCGGCGTTGCCGCGTCCAGGGGCCACGTCTCCACACGCGACAGCGCCCTCAGTCAGCTGACTGAGGGCGCTGTCGCGTGTAGCGAGGGTCAGGACTGGTAACCGGCGGAGCGGTACTCGTACTCCCGGTCGTCGTCGCGGTCGCCGTGGTCGCGGCTGAAGTCCCAGCCACCGGCCGCCTCGCGACCGGGTCGACCGCCCACCGCGAAACCGCCGATCTCCTGGCCGCGACGCCAACCACGGAAGTAGCCGGTGGTGTTCTCCGCGAGGCTTGCCGCATCGCGCACTATCCGCAATGGGCGCTCCTCGCGCAGCGGGGAACCAGGGACCAGGTTGGCCTGAGGCACGCGCTTCGGCAGCCCGGCGTTGGTCTCGGCGCCGACCGCGGGGCGGGCGGCCTGCTCTGCGGCCTGCCAGCCGGTGTCGGCCGTGGTCGACCAGTCCAGGTCGGACTCCTCAGCCTGGCCGACGAACCAGGCTGACTTGGCCTGCGCGAAGATCAGCAGGTCGCCGTCACCCTCGTCGGCGACCGGTGGCGGACGGTGCTCGACCGGCGGCGTCCGGCGCTCCAACGGCGGCGTCCGGCGCTCCATCGGCGGCGTCCGCTGCTCCAGCGAGGGCGTGCGAGGCTCCAGCGAGGGCGTCCGGTGCTCCATCGGCGGCGGCGGACGGTGCTCGGCGGCACGGTCGGGCCGAGCGGCCGGTCGGCCGCCGCGAGCGGCCAGCTCCCGGTCGACCAGCCGCAGCGGCGGCGTCTCCAGGTGCGCGTCCGCAGGCGGGTTGAGCCCCTCGCGCAGCGCCCGGTCAGCAAGTGGCGGTGGCTCGACCAGCCGCAGCATGGGTGGCTCCTGCGGCAGGTCGTCCGCCAACCAGGGCGGGGTGACCCGACCGTCGGCCCGACCCGGGTCGGTCGGGGCCTCGATGCCGCGGCTGCCACCGTACGGGGAGGCCACCGGGTTGTTCGGCGAGCTGTCGGCAGGGTCCTCCGGGTTGTTGACCAGCGGCCAGTTGGCGCGGGAACCGGGGGGTGCGGCGGGCTCCTGACCAGGACGGGGAGTCGGCACCGGGATGCTGAGATCGGTGGCGCTGAACCCGCCCGTGGGTGGCTCGTCCACCGGACGTTGCAGGTGACTCGGCCGGGGCTCGCCGTTCGTCTTGGGGCGGGGCGGGATGACCGTCCGCTGCCGTTCGGCCCGCGCGTTGTTGATCGCGGCGGTGGTCAGCGTCGGCCGGAACGGCTCGCCCGCCTCGGCCGGAGGCACCATGCCGCGCTGTGCCGGTGCGATCGGGGTGATCCCGGGCGGCGGGGGCGGCGGCGAGGAGACCGGTCGGTTGGTCGGACCGTCGATCCGGCTGGGCGCCGGGTCGGTGCGGTCGGGGAACGTGGACGACGGCGGCTTGGCCATGGCGGCCGGGGCCATCGGCGCGGGCGCGACCGGGGGCGGCGTGACCGGAGCCGGGGCGACCGGGGGCGGCCCGAGTGGGCGGGGCGACGCGAGCGGCGCGTTACCGGGGATCGGCTCGGGGCGGCTGCGTCGCCCGACGGCGGGTGCGGGGTCGGCGGCCGGGGTGGGCCGGAGCGACCGCAGCCCGGCGCCGGTGCCGGCCAGCCCGGTCGGCTCACCGGCTGGCTCGCCACGGCGGGTGCCGGTGCCGGCCAGCCCGCTCAGCTCGCCGACCGACTCGCCACGGCGGGCGGCGGCACGGCGGCCGGGTGCCTGGGCAGGCGCGGTCACCCGTGAGCCGAGCGCACTGACCAGGGCCTCGCAGCCTGCGTCGCAGGCCCGAACCGAGGCGACGGCCTGGCGGACCGTCTCGGCCACCGCTGAGGTGAGCGCCCGGTTGACCGCGGCGCGCCGCGGCGTTTCCGAGATGGCGACCCGCAGAGCGGTGACCGCCTCGTTGATCTCGTCGGCGTCGGCCACCCCGTCGGCGGCGAGGTGCGCGGCGATGGCGTCCGCCGCGACCGACACCTCGCGGCCCCGGGCGACGGTGCCGCCGAGCATGCCCGGCTCGGGCAGCGCGTCCAGCACGGCCAGCGAGACCGGCTCGGCCGGGTCCGGGTACGCACGCAGGGCCGCCGGGTAGAGCTCGCGCAGAACCTCGCGCAGCGCCACGGCGGCGGAGTGCCGGCCGGTGGCCAGCGCGGCGTGCGCGGCGAGCACCTGCTTGTAGCCGGCGAGATCCCGGGGTGCCGGCAGGGTGACCGCCGAGAGCGCGCCCGCCTGCAACGCGCGGGCCAGGCCGACGGCCCGTCGTTCGGCCGGAGGCGACTGCATCTCCTCCAGGGAGTCGTCGTCGGCGAACCGCTCGGCGAAGTCGTCCACCGAGTCGTCGTCGGCGATCGCCAGGGGCCGACCCGCAGCGCTCAACAGCGAGATGACCGTGTGGTCGTCGCTGTCGGCGGCGATGGCCGCACCGCTCGGCCCGCCCGACCGCTCCACGAGCAGCGCGACGAGCTGGGCGTAGCCAGCGGCCTCGTCGCTGATCTCGCAGACATGCAGCAGACGGCCTGCGTCGTCGACCACAGCGGACGTCAGCGTCGAACCGGCGGAGGCCGGTCGGTCAGCCGGATCCGCCGAGGCCAGACCGCAGTAAACGCGCACGAGCGCCACGGCGTCGTCCTCCTCCCGGGACAGGTCTTTCCTCTGCCAGCAACTGATGCTCCCCGGTGCGGGTCAGTCGCGCCAGTCCACCACCGCAGAGATCTTGCCGACAATGGTGCGCCAACCCAAACTCGCGGTCTGCGCACCGATCTTCTTCAGCCGCCGCCGACCCATGAAAGCGCCGATCCCACCGTTGGCGGTGGCACGCAGCGCCTCGTCCAGGTCGTCGAGGCTGGAGCCGGCGGAGAGCATGTCGAGTACCGCAGGCAGCCGCAATGCGTACGAGAGGTCACGCGCGACCTCGCCGGCCTCGATCAGCAGGGTCGAATCCCAGGAGTCGTGGCCGCCGCGCAGGTTCTCCACGACGAGGTCGAGCTCGTAGGTGTCCTCGTCGAGGGGCGCGATATCCGCGGGCTCCACCCGTTCGGACAATTCATTCCAGCTGTCCAGTTGGGACAGATCGTTGGGCGCGCCGGACCGGATGAAACTGACCAACGACTCGGGGGTCTTGAACAGCAGCAGCTTGCCCTGGTGGCTGAGGAAGACCGGCACCTCCTCGTCGTCCGCCTCGTCCGTGGCGTCCTCGTCGGCCTCGTCGTCGTCCGAGTCGGTGTCGGCGGCGCCGTCGCGTCGGCGGCGCTTCGACTCGTCCTCGTCGTCGGCGAACTCCTCGGCCAGGTCCTCGTCGAGGATGACGACGGTCTCGTCGTCCTCTTCCTCCTCGATGACCTGGCGTCGGGCGAGGAACGGGTCGTCCAGGTCGCGCTCGGTCACGTCGGTCGGGGTCAGCGAGCTGGCCGGCCGGTATGCGCGCAGCGTGAAGCCGGTGCCGGCGGGCAGGGCGATCTCCACCGGGTCGATGCGCAGCTCGTCCCAGAGTGCACGGTCGACCGAGGCCGAGGGGCCGTCGGTCTCATCTGGCTCGACCGCGCCGGTGGTGTCGTCGAGCTCGGGCTCGTCGGCGTCGGGCCGTTGGGGCGACTGGCGGGCCACGCTGACCTCCGTGTGCTTCGGGTTGCCCACCCGCCGGGGTCTCTGACCGGCGAGTGACTCTGGGCACATACCCTAGTCGGCGGCCCGGGGTGACCGATGCCCGCACCCCGATGGCCGCCTGGCGCACGGATTCGACCTGCTGGTGGTGGGCGCTGGCGAACCGGCCGTTCGACAAGTAGCGTAGCTACGTATGAAGGCCCAGGCGTTGCACGGCCACCTCGACGCTCTGCTGCTCGCCGTTCTCGAACAGGGCGCGCTGCACGGCTACGCCATTATCGAGGCGTTGCGCGCGCGCAGCGACGGCACTCTGGATCTGCCCACCGGCACCATCTATCCGGCGTTGCGCCGGCTGGAACGCGCCGGGCACGTGGCGAGCACCTGGAGCACTGTCAACGGCAGGGAACGACGGACATACCAGCTCACCGATTCCGGCCGGCGAGCGTTGGCCGGGGAGCGCGCGGGTTGGCGCGACTTCCAGCTGACCGTCGGCCGGTTCCTCGACCCCGGCAGCCCGCCCACCACCCCGGCCTGACCCCGGTCGAGCTGGCGACCACCGGCGGGACCGGGACACCGGCGACATGGCTCAGTTGGCCACGCCGGCGAGCGACTCTGCTCGGCGGGCGGTGGCCTGCAGCCAGCCGCGCACCGCACGGGCCAGCGAGAAGTACGCGCCGCCCACCAGCACCGCACCGATGATCATCGGCGGCCACCGCAGCGCGTCGTCCCAGAGAGTCATCGACCAGGCGAACAGGGCACAGCCGGCGATCATGGCGAGAGCCAGCATGGCGGTCAGGCCGGCGCCCACCGCGCGTTGCGCCAGGGCCAGACCCGGACGTGTCGAACGGGCGCTCACCGCGACCACCAGCAGACCGGCCACCGCGAGCAGCAGCGAACCCATCCAGATCCAGTCGACCGAGCTGGCGAGCAGCTGGTAGCCGGCCGGTGGACGGGGGCCGCTGCTCCAGCTCGACCCCCGCCAGGTCAGATCCCCGGCGACCACCCCGACCCCGGCGATCGCCAGCATCCGCAGGGAGAGCCCGCGCAGGGCGCCCACCGCCAGCTCGGCCTGCCAGGAAGGAAGAACCAGCGCCGGCGAGCCGAACTCGACCACGGCCCGGCGCTGCGCCTCCGTGGACGGCAAGCCGCTCTCCCGGTACGCCTCCACGGCGTCCAGCAGCCCGTGCCGGGCCTCGGTCAGCAGGTCGGCCTTGAGTCGCGTCGGCCCCTGCAACCGGGCGGCCAACTCCCGCAGGTGCTCGTCGACCAACACGTCCTCACGGTGCGGCATGGCACCACCCTGCCACGGACCAGGGAGCCCTGACGTCGGGGAGAACCCTGGTCCGTCCCCGAGCCCCGGTCAGGGGGCGAGGGCCAGGTAACCCCGTTCGGCCGCAGCCTGGAGCAACCACTGGTCCCGGTACCAGCCCGGGCCGGCGACCAGGTCGGCGTGCCGGCCGCGCTGGATCACCCGACCGCCGTCGAGGACGACGATCTCGTCCAGCTCGGCCAGCCCGCTGAGCCGGTGGCTGATCAGCAGCACCGAGTGCCCGGCGGGGGTGGCGGCGAGAGTGGACGCGAGCACCGCGTCGGCGGCGGCCGGATCAAGACCTTCGGTGGGCTCGTCGAGCACCAGCACCGGCGGCGCGGCGAGCAGGGCCCGGGCGAGCGCCAGCCGCTGCCGCTGACCACCGGAGAGCTGCCCGCCCTCCTCGCCGACCAGCGTGTCCCAACCCGCCGGCTGGGCGCGTACCCACTCCAGCAGGCCCGCGGCGGCGGTGGCGGCCGTCAGTGCCTCCTCGTCGGCCCCGGCCCGCCCGAGCAGCAGGTTCTCCCGCACCGTGGCGTGGAAGACGTACGCCTCGGCCAGCAGGCCGCCGACCGCCCGGGGCAGTGCCTCCTCGGCGTACGCCGAGAGGTCGTGACCGTCGAGGGTGACCCGCCCGGACACCGGCTGGACGGTGCCGGTCAGGACGGCGGCCAGGGTGCTCTTGCCGGCGCCGCTCGGGCCCACCACCGCGATCCTCCGCCCTGGTGGCAGGTCCAGGCTGACGCCGTCGAGGGCGGGTGCCGCACCGGCCCGGTACCGCACTGTCACGTCGACGAAGCGCAGCTCGTGTGGGCCGACCAGGTCCGTCATGCCGGCCGTGGGCGGGGAAGCCGGCGTGCCGGCGTCCAGCAGGTCGGCCACCCGGGCCAGACCGGGCCGCAACTGCGTCCACTGTCGGGCGGCCGTGACCAGTGCCAGCGTCACCTCGACGGCGGCCAGCGCGCCGACGGCCAGGACACCCACCAGCACCCCCGACACGTCGGCGGCCAGCGCTGCCAGCACCACCGCCGCGGCGGTCAGCCCGGCGGTCAGCACCCCGGCCGCGTCCACCGCGAACCCGGTGGCGGCCAGCCGACGTTCCAGGCGGGCGAGCCGGCGGGCCCGCTGCGCGGCGGCGCGCAGCGTGACGTCGGTGGCCCCGAACGCGGCCAGGTCGGCTGCGCCGTGGGTGAGGTCGATCGCGTCGGTGGCCAGTGCGCCGCGCAGGGGGGCCACCTGGGCCGCGCTGCGGCGGGTGACCGCGGTGGCCAGTGCGGGCAGCGCCACTCCGGCGACCAGCAGCCCGACGGCGAGCGCACCGGCGGCAGGTGGTGAGATCAGCGCCGCCACGCCGACCGCCAGCACACCGACCAGGGCCGCCGCCGAGCCAGGGACCAGCACCCGCAGCAGCAGGTCCTGGACGGCCTCGACGTCGGAGACCAGCCGGCTCAGCACGTCCCCCGACCGGTGCGCGGTGCCACGCCGGGCGGCGAGGGTGGCGAAGACCCGGGCCCGGACATCGGTGATCATGCGGAGCACCGCGTCGTGCCCGGCGAGCCGTTCGGTGTAGCGGAAGACGCCACGGCTGATCGCCAGCGCCCGGACCGCGACGATCGCCACGGTGAGCCGGTCCAGCGGAGGCTGGCCGGCGGCACTCATCAACAGCCAGGTGGCGGTGGCCATCAGGGCGAGCCCGGCGAACTCGGTGGCGGCCGCGAGCAGCCCGGCACCGACCAGCCGACCCAGGTACGGGCGGGCCAGTCGCAGCACGGCGCGCTCGGCGGCGGTCCGCCCGGCCGATGGCACGCCGGCGACCGCCTCCGGCCCGTGTTCCGCGCTCATCGGGCCGCCTTCTGAGTCGGTTCGGGCGTCAACTCGGTGACCCGACCGTCCTCGACACGCAGGATCCGGTCGGCGTCGGCGAGCAGCGCCGGTCGGTGCGCGACCAGGAGCGCGGTGCGCCCGGCGACCAGGCGGCGGGTGGCGTCGAGCACCACCGCCTCGGCCGCCGTGTCCAGGCGGGCGGTGGGTTCGTCGAGCAGCACCACCGGCGCGGCTCGCAGGAATGCCCGGGCCAGCGCGACCCGCTGCCGCTGCCCGCTGGACAGCCCGTGGCCGCGTTCGCCGAGCAGGGTGTCCAGGCCGTCCGGCAGGCCGGCCACCACGTCGTCCAGAGCGGCGTCGTGCACCGCGGCGGCGAGCGCGTCGGGCGTGGTGTCCGGTGCGCCGAGCCGGATGTTGTCGGCCAGCGAGGCGGCAAAGAGATGAGCCCGCTGCGGCACCCAGGCGAGTTGCCGACGCCAGGCGTCCGGGTCGGCGGTGGCGAGGTCGGCCCCGTCCACTGTGATCCGGCCGCTGGTCGGGGTCACGAAGCCGAGCAGCAGGCCGAGCAGCGTGCTCTTGCCCGCGCCGCTGGGCCCGATGATGGCGATCCGTTCGCCGGCTCGAATGGTCAGGGTCACGTCACGCAGGGCGGTGGTCCGCTCGTACGCCACGGTCACCCCCTCGAACCGGATGTCACGTCGCGCGTCGGGGACGGTGGCGCCCTCGGCTGCCCGGGGCGCGGTGGGCGCGACCGAGATGGTCAGCGCCTCGTCCAGCGCGGCGAGCCCTTCCATGCTGGCGTGGAAGCGGCTGCCGGCGGCCCGCAGCGGCAGGTACGCCTCCGGGGTGAGCAGCAGCACCAGCAGCGCGGTCTGCAGGGCCAGCCCGCCGCCGAGCAACCGGATGCCGACCGGCACCGCGACCAGTGCCACCGAGAGGGTGGCGACCAGCTCCAGCACCAGCGCGGAGAGGAACGCGATCCGCAGGGTCTTCATGGTGGCGACGCGGTGCCCGTCGGCCATCCGGCGCACCACCTCGGTCTGTGCCCGTGCCCGCCCGAACGCGCGCAGCGTGGGCAACCCGGCGACCATGTCCAGGAAGTGTCCGCCGAGCAGCGAGAGTCGCCGCCACTGCCGTTCGGTGGCGGCCTGGGCCTGCCAGCCGAGCAGCGCGCCGAAGACCGGGATCAGCGGCAGGGTCACCGCGATGATCACCGCCGAGCTCCAGTCGGCGAAGACGACCCGGCCGAGCACCGCCAGCGGCACCGTGACGCTGAGCACCAGCTGAGGCAGGTATCCGGTGAAGTAGGCGTCCAGCGCGTCCAGCCCGCGCCCGGCCAGGGTGGCGATCTGCCCGGCCCTCTGCCCGGCCACCCAGCCGGGGCCATGTCGGCCGACCGCGCCGAGCAGGTCGGCCCGCAGCGTCGCCTTGACCGTGGCGGCGACCCGCGCGGAGACCGTGCCCTGCGCCCAGACCAGCGCGGAGCGGGCGGCGACCGCGACCATGAAGGCGCCCAGCGCCGGCCGATCCAGTCGACCGTCGATCGCGGTGGCCAGCACCGCCGCGAGGGCGGTGGCCTGCGCGACGATCAACCCGGCGGCGAGCACACCCAGGAGCGCGAGCACGGCAAGATCGCGCCGGGCCGCAGGGACCCGGCGCAGCAGACGCGGGTCGAACGGACGGCGTCTCACCAGTACACCGGTGCCCTGCCGTCGGTCCGTCCTCGGAAAACCCACCAACACATCGCCTGGAAGCCTAGTAGGGCCGGAAGTAGCGGCAGCGCCACCCAGCCGAGGAGCCGCAGCGTCGGTGCGCTCGCAGCGGCGTCGGTCACTGTCAGCGAAGCGCCCGGGTCGGTCGTGGACACCAGAACGTAGGGCCAGAGAGCCGCCCCGACCAGCACCACCGGCAGCGCCAGGGCCGCGCCGGTGGCGGCCAGAGCCCACCCCGGCCGCCGCCGCGCCAGCGCCGCGCGGGCCGCCAGCAGTGCCGCCGCGAGCAGCACCGGCAGGAGTACGGCCACCGCCGGCCGCTGGACGGCGTCGCGTACCCGGGCGGAGAGCAGGCCCACGACGGTGGCCAGGGCGACCGCGGTGAGCGCCACCGGCACCAGCCGGCGGGCCGTGCGGCCGACCACGGCGGCGGCGTCGGTCGACAGGCGCAGCGCGAGGAATGTCGCTCCGTGCACCGCGACCAGTGCGACCATGGCCAGCCCGACGGCGGCTGCGAACGGGGTGGCCAGGTGCGACACCCCGGCGACGTGCCCGTCAGCCTGGCGGGGCACGCCCTGGAGCAGCGCGGCGAGCACCACCCCCCAGCCCACCGCGGCGAGTGCGCTGCCGATCATCACGACGCGGTCCCAACGCGCGCGGACCCGTTCGTCGGTGGGCCGGCTGCGCAGTTGCACCCCGACGGTGACCAGGATGACGCCGACCAGGGCACCGGCCACTGCCGGATAGCAGCCGGCGAGCAACTCGCCCTCCAGCACCGGGAACGCGCCGAAGAGGATGCCCACGGCGGCCACCAGCCAGACCTCGTTGCCGAGGAAGAACGGGCCGAGCGCGGTGAGCGCCTCCCTCCGCAGAGCGGGGCCGCCACCGCGGGCGAGCAACAGCCCGACGCCGTAGTCGTAGCCGGCGAGCACCAGGTAGCCAGCGAAGAAGAGGCCGAGCAGGGCGTACCAGGCGAGGTCCACGGTCTACTCCTCAGATGAGGGCGGGTTCGGGGTGGGTCGACTCGTTCGGCGGCGCAGGTGGGCGGCCGAGTGCCGGGTCGGCCGCGCCCCGCGCCGCGTGCCGGGCGAGCAGCACCCAGTTGGTGACGGCGAGGGTGCCGAGCAGCAGGCTGAACCCGATCAGCGAGGCGAGCATCACCGGAGCGCCGACGGGGGAGACCGCCTGGTCGGTGGGGAGCAGCCCGTACGCCACCCAGGGCTGGCGGCCGACCTCACGGGCGATCCAGCCGAGGATCACCGCGACGAACGGCAGTGGCAGGGCGAGCAGGACCAGCCAGAGCGGGAAGCGCAGCCGGATGATCCAGTCCCGGAAGAGCAGGGGAAGCAGCAACCAGACGCAGCCGAGGGTGAAGCCGATCAGGATCATGAAGCCCAGCCCGACGCTGGCCAGCACCGGCGGCGTGTAGTCGCCGGGGCCGAACCGGGTGGTCCACTCGGCGATCAACGCCTGGCCCTCCGGGCCCTGGCCGAACTTCGTGGGCTGCACCGCGCCGACCGGGCCGAACTGGGCGAAGCCGAAGCCCTGCACCATGGTGATCGCCAGCGCCGAGGTGACCAGGCCGATCCGCAGCGAGGTGCGGAAGAGCACGAAGTCGGGAGTACGCCGGATCAGGTGCCAGGCGCTGACCGCCGCCATCAGCATCCCGCCGACCAGCATCGCGGCCGAGACCACGTGCCCGAACGCCATGCCGAGGCTGGGGTTGGTGAGCAGCGCGCCGAAGTCGGTGAGGTGGGCGATGCCGTCGCGCACCTCGTAGCCGACCGGGTGTTGCAGCCAGGAGTTGGCCACCATGATCCAGAACGCCGAGGCGTACGCGGTGATCGCCACCCCCCAGAGCAGCGCGAGGTGGACACCCTTACCGAGCCGGTGCCAGCCGAAGATCCACATCCCGAGGAACGTGGATTCGAGGAAGAACGCCACCAGCGTCTCGATGGCCAGCGGCGCGCCGAAGACGTTGCCGACGTAGCGCGACAGGCCACTCCAGTTCAGACCGAACTGGAACTCCATCACGATGCCGGTGGCGATGCCGAGCACGTAGTTGATCACGTAGAGCTGGCCCCAGTAGCGGGTCAGTCGCTCCCACTTCGGGTTGCCGGTGAGCACCCAGGCGGTCTGCATCCCGACCAGCAGGGTGACCAGCCCGAGCGTGACGACCACGAAGAGGAAGTGGATCGAGGTGGTGGTGGCGAACTGCAGGCGGGCGAGGAGCAGGGTGTCCATGGCCGGCTCTCCGTAGTGTTGGCTCCCTTGTCGTAGCCACCCTACACGTAGCTTCGCTACATGTCTGTCTACTACGTGATGTCGTAGAAGAGTCTACGACATCGCGTAGTAGTCGTGGCTTTTGGAAGATCGCGCTCGATCCTGGATGTAGTGGCCTCGTCGGCCGTGGGATGCCACTGGATCCTGGATCGAGCACGATCTTGGGATCGGAAGGCGGGCGCGGGGCTCGGCGCGCATGGGGCGCGGCGGCGGGGCGGCCCGGCGCGTGGCGCGTGGGGCGTGGGGTGCTGGGGTCAGGTCAGGACAGGAAGAGGGTGATCGGGAGGGCGACCAGCGTGCTGGCCACCGCGAGGGCGGTGGCGCCGAGCACCCGGGGCGGCCGGTCGGTGACCAGGAGGCGCTGGACCCGTACGTCGAGATCCCGGTCGCCCATGCCCAGCGCGCCGGCCGGGGTGATCCGGTGACCGGCGGCGGCGAAGCGGCGCAGCGCTCCGGCCAGCGGCGCTTCGGCGTGCAGCTCACACGCCTTGTCGTCGGCGCGCATCTCGACCAGCAGGGCGACCCGTTCGTGGGCGTCGCGGACCCAGCCGAACCACGGCAACGCCCGGCACAGCGCGGTGAACGGCAGCAGCACCAGATCGTGCCGCTCGTGGGCGTGCGCGCGCTCGTGGCTGAGCACCGCGGCCAGCTCGGCGCGGTCCAGCAGGCTCAGTGTGCCGGCGCTGACCACGACCTGCGGCTTCACCCCGGGCAGGCAGTACGCGGCGGCGCTCGGATGATCCAGCACCAGCGCGCCGGGCGCGGCCGGGTCGTCCCGGGCGACCAGGGAGAGCAGATCCCGGTGCCGGCGCTGGGCGCGTACGGTGCCGTGGATGCTGCGGACGGTCGTGGCGACCAGCACCGCGCCGATGCCGAAGCCCACCCCGACGCCGGCGAGGTGGAAGGTGTTCACCCCGATCGGCAGTGTGCCGTGGGCGAGGTCGTTGGCCAGGGCGAGCAGCGCGCTGCCGGTCGGCAGGTCGTACGCGCTCAGCCCCAGCGCCATGGGCAGACCCATCGCCGAGAGACCCAGCGCCAACCCGACGGCCTGCCAGCAGATGATCGCCACCCGGGGGCTGCGCCACGTCCAGGTGGAGCGGGCCAGCACCTGAGCTGTCAGGTAGCAGGCCAGCATGGTGGCGGCGAAGTGCACGGCGTACGCCATGGCGTGCGTCCTACCGCTCCGCTGCCTCGCCGGCGGTTCGCCGGCCCGTCGGCCCGTCCAGGCGGTCGGTCAGCTCGGTGTCGCCCGGGTCGCCGCCGGTGGAACCCGGACCGGTCAGGCCGGCCTCGCTCCCCAGGGCCGCCCGCAGCACCTCGGCCTCGGTGCCGGTCACCGAGCGGGCGAACCGCACGAGTGCGGCGTCGCGGCTGCCGCCCAGGTCGAGGGCGTCGAGCATGAGCTGGGCGATGTGCGCCTCACGGCTTGCCGCCGGCCGGTACCGCCAGGCCCGACCCTCGCGCTCCCGCTGCACCATGCCCTTGCCGGCGAGCCGGTCCAGCACGGTCATCACAGTGGTGTACGCCAACTCGCGGCCGTCGAGCGCGTCGGCCACCTCGCGCACGGTCACACCGTCCGACGTGCCGGGGACCACGTCCCACAACACGTCCATCACCGCACGCTCAAGATCGCCCAACCGAGTCACGAAGCAATCCTACCCCCGGTAGTAGACCCCCCACGCCCCCGAGCCCACCCCACCCCACCCCAGCCCCCACCCAGCCCCAACCCCGCCCCACCCAGCGGTGATCATGACGTTGACCGGGCCAAGCGAGATCAAACCCCCCGCCAACCCCATGATCGCCGACCAGGACCGGCGGACCGACCCGAGGCAGAACCCGTGAGCTGACCCACGGACGAACCGGGCCCACGTCAGGTTTTCCGGGGGAGCCCGCCCACGCAGGGATCAAGCCTGACCGCCCGGAGTGGGCGGGCTCCCCCGGAAAACCACAAGGCCGAGGAAGAACTCACACCCCCTTGGGATGCCACACAGTCTTCGTCTCCAGCAGCGCGGTCATTCGAGCCAGACCCGGGTCGACGGACCAGTCGTGGTCGGCCGGGGCCGGTCGGAGCACCCGCTTGAGGTTCTCCGCAGCCCTGACCTCGAGGTCGGTGGCGAGCGCGGTGTCGGTCACCCCGGTCAGGTCGATCGCGTTGACGTCCATGTGCGCCGCCAACGCCGGCGCGGTCTCGGTGATCGCGCCGGTGAGGATGTTGACCACCCCGCCGGGCAGGTCGGAGGTGGCCAGCACCTCGGCCAGCGTCACCGCCGCCAGCGGCTCGGAGGGCGATGCCGCCACGACCACCGTGTTGCCGCTGACGATCGCCGGGGCGATCACGCTGACCAGGCCGAGCAGCGCCGGGCGCTCGGGGGCGACGACGGCGATCACGCCGGTCGGTTCGGGCGCGGAGATGTTGAAGTACGGGCCGGCGACCGGGTTGGCGCCGCCGTACACCTGGGCGAGCTTGTCGGCCCAGCCGGCGTACCAGACCCAGCGGTCCACGGCGGCGTCCACCTCGTCGCCGGGCACGCCCAGGGCGACGAACTGCTCGCGGCGGCCCTCCAGCATCTCTGCGGCGCGGTAGAGGATCTGACCCCGGTTGTACGCGGTCGCGCCGGCCCAGCCCTTCACGGCGGCGCGGGCGGCGACCACCGCGTCCCGGGCGTCCTTGCGGGAGGCCAGTGACACATTCGAGGACTGCACGAGATACGACCGTCCCGACTCGCTGCGCGGGAACTTCCCGCCGATGAAGAGCTTGTACGTCTTACGTACCGCGACCCGCTCAGACATTGAGGTAGCCCTCCAGCCCGTGCCGGCCGCCCTCGCGACCGTAACCCGACTCCTTGTAGCCACCGAACGGCGAGGTGGGGTCGAACTTGTTGAACGTGTTGGCCCAGACCACACCGGCGCGAAGCCGGTCGGCCATCCACAGGATCCGGGAACCCTTGTCGGTCCAGATGCCGGCAGACAGCCCGTACGGCGTGTTGTTGGCCTTTTCGACAGCCTCGGCCGGCGTGCGGAACGTGAGCACCGACAGCACCGGGCCGAAGATCTCCTCGCGGGCGATCCGGTGGGCCTGGGTCACCCCGGTGAAGATGGTGGGCGCGAACCAGAAGCCACGGTCGGGGAGCTCGCACGGCGGTGACCAGCGCTCGGCGCCCTCGGCGGAGCCGGCGTCGGACAGCTCGCGGATCCGCTCCAGCTGGGCGGCCGAGTTGATCGCGCCGACGTCGGTGTTCTTGTCCAGTGGGTCGCCGACCCGGAGCTGGGCCATCCGCCGCTTCAGCGACTCCAGCACGCGGTCGGCCACGTTCTCCTGCACCAGCAGTCGGGAGCCGGCGCAACAGACGTGCCCCTGGTTGAAGAAGATGCCGTTGACGATGCCCTCGACGGCCTGGTCGATGGGCGCGTCGTCGAAGACGATGTTGGCGGCCTTGCCGCCCAGTTCCAGGGTGAGCTTCTTGCTGGTGCCGGCGACGGAGCGGGCGATGGCCCGGCCGACCTCGGTGGAGCCGGTGAAGGCGACCTTGTCGACGCCGGCGTGCTCGACCAGTGCGCGGCCGGTGTCGCCGGCGCCGGTGACGATGTTGACCACACCGGCCGGCAGGTCGGCCTGCTGGCAGATCTCGGCGAAGAGCAGCGCGGTGAGCGGCGTGGTCTCGGCGGGCTTCAGCACCACCGTGTTGCCCGCGGCGAGCGCCGGGGCGATCTTCCAGGCCAGCATGAGCAGCGGGAAGTTCCACGGGATGACCTGCGCGGCCACACCGATCGGCCGCGGGTCGGGGCCGAAACCGGCGTGCGGAAGCTTGTCGGCCCAGCCGGCGTAGTAGAAGAAGTGCGCGGCGACCAGCGGCAGGTCGACGTCCCGGGACTCTCGGATCGGCTTGCCGTTGTCCAGGGATTCCAGGACGGCCAGCTCGCGGGAGCGCTCCTGGATGAGCCGGGCGATCCGGTACAGGTACTTCGCCCGGTCCCGGCCCGGCATCGGACCCCAGACCTTGTCGTACGCCTTGCGGGCGGCACGCACCGCGCGCTCCACGTCCTGAGCGCCGGCCTCGGCGATCTCGGCCAGCACCTCCTCGGAGGCGGGGTTGATCGACTTGAAGCTGCCACCGTCGGTCGGATCGACGAACGTGCCGTCGATGAACAGCCCGTACGAGGGTTTGAGGTCCACCACCGAGCGCGACTCGGGGGCGGGGGCGTATTCGAACATCGGCTATCAGTCCAGGGTGAAGTAGTCGGGACCGGAGTAGGTGCCGGTCGTCAGCTTGGTGCGCTGCATCAGCAGGTCGTTGAGCAGGCTGGACGCGCCGAAGCGGAACCAGTCCGGGTCGAGCCAGTCCGGGCCGACGGTCTCGTTGACCATCACCAGGTACTTGATCGCGTCCTTGGTGGTCTTGATGCCACCGGCGGGCTTCACGCCCACCTGCCGCCCGGTCGCCGCCCGGAAGTCACGGACAGCTTCCAGCATCACCAGGGTCACCGGCAGTGTCGCCGCGACCGGGACCTTGCCGGTGGAGGTCTTGATGAAGTCGCCGCCGGCCAGCATGGCCAGCCAGGAGGCCCGCCGCACGTTGTCGTAGGTGGCCAGCTCGCCGGTCTCCAGGATCACCTTGAGGTGGGCGTCCCCGGAGGCCTCCTTGGTGGCCACGATCTCGTCGTAGACCTCCTGGTAGCGCCCGGCCAGGAACGCGCCCCGGTTGATCACCATGTCGATCTCGTCGGCACCGGCCGCGACGGCGGCCCGGACGTCGGCGAGCTTGATCTCCAGCGGGGCCTGACCCGAGGGGAACGCCGTCGCCACACTCGCCAGGTGCACACCACTTCCGCGCAGCACCTCGGCGACGTACGGAACCATTGCCGGGTAGACGCAGACCGCGCCGACGTGCGGGCAGGACGGGTCGGCCGGGTCCGGGCGCAGCGCCTTCGCGGCGAGCGCGCGCACCTTGCCCGGGGTGTCCGCTCCCTCCAGGGTGGTCAGGTCGACCATCCGGATCGCCAGGTCGATCGCCTGGGCCTTGGCGGTGGTCTTGATGGATCGGGTGCCGAGCTGTGCCGCCCGCTGCTCCGCGCCGACCTGGTCCACGCCGGGAAGCCCGTGCAGGAAGGTCCGCAGAGCGGTCTCGGATCGTCCCAGCTCGGAGAGCTCCGACCGGGCCGACGTCGTTGTCGCCGTCATGCCGAGAAGTCTACGCACCGGACGGCTCAGTGATCTTGGTCACGGCGGGCCCGGCGTGAGCGGCGTCGCTGGTCCGACCGCACCGACACCACCGCGCCGAACGGACCGGTAGGTTGAGCGATCGTGGACGTACACGTCATTGACCACCCGCTGGCCCAGTCTCGGCTGACCGCCATGCGGGACGCGCGCACCGATTCCTCGACGTTTCGGGCGGCGCTGCACGAACTGACCACCATGCTGGTGTACGAGGCGGCGCGCTCCTTCCCCGTCGAGCGGTACCAGGTGCAGACGCCGGTCACCGGCGCCGAGGGCACCCGGCTGGCCAACCCGCCGCTGCTGGTGCCGGTGCTGCGGGCCGGCCTCGGCATGGCGGACGCCGCACTCGGCCTGCTGCCCGAGTCCTCGATGGGCTTCGTCGGCCTGGCCCGCGACGAGGAGACCTACGAGCCGCGCGCGTACATGGAGTCGCTGCCCCGCGACCTGACCGGGCTGCCGGTGCTGGTGCTCGACCCGATGCTCGCGACCGGCGGCTCGCTGGAGCATTCCTGCCGGTTGCTCGCCGACCGTGGCTGCACCGACATCACAGTGCTCTGCGTGCTCGCCGCCCCGGTCGGCATCGAGCGGCTGGAACGCTCCGGCCTGCCGTTGCGCCTGGTCACGGCCTCGATCGACCAGGGGCTCAACGACAGCATGTTCATCGTCCCCGGGCTCGGGGACGCCGGCGACCGCCAGTTCGGCGGCATGCCCCGGTTCTGATGGCGTTACCCGGTCGGTGCCGGGTCCGGCGGGTCCGTGCGCGACGTGCACGGACCCGCTAGCGTCTCCGGCCATGACTGGTGTTGCGCTCGCCGAGGAGTTGCTGCTTCTCGCCTACGACGACACGACCGGCAAGGCGACCATGCCGCGGATCAGCCTGGACCTCGGCATGGCCGCCGCGGTGCTGGTCGAGCTGGCCATCGCCGGCCGGATCGCGTACGCCGAAGGGTCGTTGACCGTGGCCGACCCGACGCCGACCGGCGAACCGGTCGCCGACGAGGTGCTGAGCCGGATCGCGGCCGACACCCCGCACACCCCGGCCTCCTGGGTGCAGCGCCTGCGGCACGGCCTGCGGGACCGGATCCTCGGTGACCTGTGCAGCCAGGGTGTGGTCCGGGACGTCGACGAGACCGAGCTGGGCTTCATCCACGTGCACCGTTACCCGGTGGTGGACGCCTCCGTCGAGGCGGAGACCCGCCAGCGCCTGGCCGAGGCCCTGACCGGCGCGGCGGCCCCGGACGAGCGGACCGCCGCGCTGGCCACTCTGGTCGTGGTGCTGCGGATGGAGTCGGCGCTCGGGGTGGACGGTGAGACCGCCGCCGACGCGCGCCGCAGGCTGGAGGCGATCGCCACCGGCGCCGGCTTCTCCGGCGAGGTGAGCACCGACGACTCGGTGGTCCGCCCGTCGGTCGGCCTGGTCGTCGCGGCCCTGGGCCGCGCCGTCGACCAGGCCCTCGGCCCCCGCCGCTGACCGTCGGCCCCCGCCGCTGACTCTCGGGCCCCGCTCGACGGGCCCTTTGCTCTGCACCCACCCAGGCACCACGCTGCCGGGCCTCCGGCAGGAGTCGGGCGCGGAGGACCGCTGTTCGTTCAATGGCGCGTCCGCGGGTGCAGAGCAAAGGGCGGAACGGTCATGGGTGGGCGCTGCGGGGTTCAGATGCCAAGGGCAGCGCTGACCTCGGCGCGGAGCGCGGCGACGGCTGACGCCGCCCTGCTGCGGGCCGTCTGGACGTCACCGTCCACGACCGGCTCCACCACCTCGAGGTACGCCTTGAGCTTCGGCTCGGTCCCGGAGGGCCGGATCACCACCCGGGCCGCCGCGGTGCGCAGGATCACCACGTCCGACTCGGGCAGCAGGTCCCGGACGCTGTCCACCGGCTGACCGAGCAGGGTCGTCGGGGTGTCCGCCCGGATCCTGGCCATCGCGTCGGTGATCACCCGCAGGTCGTCCACCCGGGCGGAGAGCTGGTCGGTGTGGTGCACGCCGAACTCGGCGGCCAACTCGTCGAGCAGGTCGGTCAGTGTCCGACCCTGTGTCTTCAGGCCGGCGGCCAGTTCGGCCACTGTCAGCGCCGCCGTGATGCCGTCCTTGTCCCGCACGTGCGCCGGTGCGACGCAGTAGCCGAGCGCCTCCTCGTAGCCGAAGACCAGGGGAGTGCTCCCGCCGCCGGCCCGCACGATCCACTTGAAGCCGGTCAGCGTCTCGTCGTAGGCCAGGCCGCGGGCCGCGCACATCGCGCGCAGCAGTGACGAGGACACGATGGTGGTCGCGTAGAGCCCGGTCACCCCGCGCCGCATCAGGTGGTCGGCGAGCAGCACCCCCACCTCGTCGCCGCGCAGCATCCGCCAGCCGTCGTGCCCGTCACGGACGACCACCGCGCAACGGTCGGCGTCCGGGTCGTTGGCGATGGCGAGGTCCGCGCCGGTGGAGTCGGCCAGGGCGATCAGCCGGTCCACCGCCCCCGGCTCCTCCGGGTTGGGGAACGACACGGTGGGAAACGCCGGGTCCGGCTCGGCCTGGTCGGGGACCACGCCGGGCACCGGGAAACCGGCGCGGGCGAAGGCGGCGGTGAGCACCGCCGCGCCCACCCCGTGCAGAGGGGTGTACGCCACCGTCAGGTCCCGTGGCCCGTCCGGGTCGATCACGGCGGTGGCCTGTTCGACGTACGAGGCGGTCAGGTCGTCGCCGAGCACCTGCCCGGGTGGGCCCAGCGGCACCTCAGCCAGCGGGCCGACCGATCGGATGGCCGCTTCGATGCCGGCGTCGGCGGGCGGCACGATCTGCGCGCCCCAGCCCAGTTCACCGCCCAGCTCCGCGCCGAGGTAGACCTTGTAGCCGTTGTCCTGGGGTGGGTTGTGGCTGGCCGTGACCATCACACCGGCGACTCCGCCGAGGTGGCGCACCGCGTACGCCAGCACCGGGGTGGGCAGCGGGCGGGGCAGCAGCAGCGCCGGTCGACCCGCCCCGGTGGCCACCTGGGCGGTGCGCTCGGCGAACTCCCGGGAGCCGTGCCGAGCGTCGTACCCGATCACCAGGGGGCCGGTGCCACCCTGGGCCGCGAGCCAACCGACCAGGCCGGCAGCGGCCTGGGTGACCACGGCGAGGTTCATTCCGTTCGGGCCGGCCCGCAGTGGGCCGCGCAGGCCCGCGGTGCCGAAGGTCAGCGGGCCGGCGAACCGGTCGGCCAGCTCCGGCGCGCTCGCCGGCAGCCGGTCGAGCACCGCCGTCAGCTCGTCCCGGCTGGCCGGGTCGGGGTCGTCGGCCAGCCAGCGCCGGGCTTGCTCGCGAATGTCGTCGATGTCAGTCGTGTCCGCCGCCATGCCCCTTGATAGCACGGCGGCGGATCACCGCTGTCGGTTCCCTCCGGCTCAGCCGTCCCCGGTGAGCTGGAACGTCCGCACCATCTCGTCGAAGATCGGCTTGCTCTCCGCGAACTTGGTGTCCGTCGAGGTCAGGTAGAACGAGTACGCCTTGCCGCCCTCGGCCACGCCACGCCAGACGCCGTGCCGCATGGCGTCCCCCTCGCCGCAGGTGTATTCGAACTCGGCGGCCGGCTTGCTGGCCAGCTCGGTCTCGGTGGTGCTGACTTGGTTGTACGGCTTGACGCAGGAGGTGCTCCTGGTCTTGAGACCGTTCTCGGCCGTCTCCGCCCAACGGGTGGAGCTGCTGGACCACTTCTCGGTGATGATGCGGACCTTGCGGCCGCTGTCCTCCGGGTCGATGTAGTCGGTGTACGAGGGCCCGGTCGCCTTCTTCCAGCCCTTCGGCACCATGAGCTGGATGCCGCGGGCGGCGTGTTCCTGCATCTCGACAGTCGGCGCCGCCGCGGTGGACGGGGTGGGCTGCGCCTGCGGAGTGCTCGGCGGGGCGTCGTCGCCGCCGGAGAGCGCCACCACGGTGAGCAGCAGCACGACGGCCAACCCGCCGGCCGCGGCGAGCTGCACCTTGCGTGGCCAGCCCTTGACGGTGCTGACGAGCTGGCCACCGGTGGCGCGGACCTTGCCCAGAGCGCCGCCGCCGTCACCGGCGGAAGCGGCGGGCGACGTGGCCCAGGGTTGGCCGGTGCCCGGCACCGACCACTGGTTGCCGCCGCCGTAGGTGCCGCCGATGCGCTGGGTGGCCTCCGGTGCGCCGCCGTAGCCGACCTGCTGGGTGGCACCGGCCGGACTGCCGTAGGTGACCCGCTGGGTGGCGTCCGGGTGCGCGCCGGCGTCCACCCGCTGGGTGGCGTCCGCGTTGCCGCCGTAGGCGCGCCCAGCGGACTGTCGGCCGGGCGGGGGCATCGCGCCGGTGGGTGTGTGCAGCGGGCCGGCCAACGCGTCGGCGCTGGTCTCGTCGAGCCCGGTGGCGCCGGCAGTGCCGGTCGGCTCCGGGCGTTCGCCCCGGCTCAGCGCCGCCAGCCGGTCGGTCAGGGACTCACCCGGGGCCAGCATGGCGGGCCCACCGATCTGGCTGTCCGGCTTCGGCTCCGGCTGGGGCGGCGGCAGGACGGGCACCGGACGCTGCTGCACCGGCACCACGGCGTACGGGTCGGTGACCGAGTGCACGGCGGTCGCGGTGCTGCCCAACGGGCCGGCGAGCAGCTCGCGCAGCATGGCCCGGGCGGTGTGCACGTCCAACCGGCGGGCCGGGTCCTTCTCCAGCAGACCCATCAGCACGCGGGTCAGCGGGCCGCTGCGCTGCGGCGGGGCGGGCGGGTCCTCGACCACGGCGTGCATGGTCTCGATCGGGTCGCCCTTGTCGAACGGGGGTCGTCCCTCGACTGCTGTGTAGAGCGTCACACCCAGCGAGAAGAGATCGCTCGGCGGCCCGAACTCCTGGCCCATGGCGCGCTCGGGCGAGATGAAGTGCGGTGAGCCGAGCACCATGCCGGGGGTGGTGAGCTGGACGTCGGTGGGCATCCGGGCGACCCCGAAGTCGGTCAGCACGCAGCGCCCGTCGGTGCAGATCAGCACGTTGGCGGGCTTCACGTCCCGGTGCAGCACACCGATCGCGTGTGCGACCTCCAACGCGCCGAGCAGCGCGATGCCGATCTTGGCGACGGCTCGGGGTGCCACCGGACCGTCCTCGATCACCATGTCGGCGAGGCTGCGGGCGTCCAGCAGCTCCATCACGATCCACGGTCGGCCGGCCTCGGTGACCACGTCGTACACCTGCACCACGGCGGGGTGCTGGATGGCGGCGGCGGCGCGGGCCTCGCGCAGGGTGCGTTCGTACATGGCGTCGCGGTCGCTGGGGGCCAGACCCGGAGGAAGGACGACCTCCTTCACCGCCACGTCACGGCGCAGCAGGGTGTCTGTGGCACGCCACACCGTGCCCATGCCGCCGTTGCCCACCGAGGACCGCAGCGAGTACCGGCCACCAATGGTGGTGCCGGGCGCCGCTCGTCCGTTGGCGGGACTAACTGGTCCGCCGCTCCACGTCGGGATCTGAGTCACAGAAAAGCCACCGGGGGAAATCGAGGGGGGCTGGGACACAACCCCCCTATCTTGCTGGTTCCGACGCCCGATGCGAAAGCCGACGCGACGGACGTTTATCGAAGTCGACAGAACGTGCCCTGTCGTTCACCTGGTGTCGACCGGTCGGGACGCAGTGTGCGGTATCCCTCACGCGAGGGTGTGGCCAGGCGTCCTACCATCCGGGGATGAGTGAACGGCGGTCAAGCGAGTCCGGTTTCCCGATCAACGGCGTCTACACCGAGGCGGACCTTCCGGAGGACCTGGACTCCCGGCTGGGCAGCCCCGGCGAGTTCCCGTACACCCGGGGGGTCTACCCCACGATGTACACCTCCCGCCCGTGGACCATGCGCCAGTATGCCGGCTTCGGCACCGCCACCGAGTCCAACGCGCGGTACCACCAGCTGTTGCGGGCCGGCACGATGGGCCTCTCGGTCGCCTTCGACCTGCCGACCCAGATGGGTTACGACTCCGACGAGCCGATCGCGCACGGCGAGGTCGGCAAGGTGGGCGTCGCCATCGACTCCATCGAGGACATGCGGCTGCTCTTCGCCGACATTCCGCTGGACAAGGTCTCCACCTCGATGACCATCAACGCGCCCGGCTCGGTGCTGCTGCTGCTCTACCAGCTCGTCGCCGAGGAGAACGGGGTGCCCGGCACGGCGCTCAACGGCACGATCCAGAACGACATCCTCAAGGAGTACATCGCCCGGGGGACGTACATCTTCCCGCCGAAGCCGTCGCTGCGACTGGTAGCCGACACGTTCGCCTACTGCCGCAAGGAGGTGCCGAAGTGGAACACCATCTCCATCTCCGGCTACCACATGGCGGAGGCCGGCGCGACGCCCGCGCAGGAGATCGCGTTCACCCTGGCCAACGGCGTGGAGTACGTCCGTGCGGCGCTGGCCGCCGGGCTCGCCGTGGACGACTTCGCGCCCCGGCTGTCGTTCTTCTTCGTGGCCCGCACCACACTGCTGGAGGAGGTGGCGAAGTTCCGCGCCGCCCGGCGGATCTGGGCCCGGCTGATGCGCGACGACTTCGGCGCCAAGGATCCGAAGTCGATGATGCTGCGCTTCCACACTCAGACCGCCGGCGTGCAGCTCACCGCGCAGCAGCCGGAGGTGAACCTGGTCCGGGTGGCGGTGCAGGGGTTGGGCGCGGTGCTCGGCGGCACCCAGTCGCTGCACACCAACAGCTTCGACGAGGCGATCGCCCTGCCCACCGAGAAGGCGGCCCGGCTCGCGCTGCGGACCCAGCAGGTGCTGGCGTACGAGACGGACCTGACCGCCACCGTCGACCCGTTCGCCGGCTCGTACGTGGTGGAGGCGATGACCGCCGAGATCGAGGCCGCCGCAGTCGAGTTGATGGAGCGGGTGGCCGACCACGGCTCGGCGGTCGACGCGATCGAGGCCGGGTTCCAGAAGCGGGAGATCGAGCAGTCCGCGTACCGGATCGCCCAGGAGATCGACTCGGGCGAGCGGGTGGTGGTCGGGCTCAACCGGTTCACCGTGGACGAGGAGGAGCCGTACGAGCCGCTGCGGGTCGACCCGACCATCGAGGCGGCCCAGGCTGACCGGCTGGCGCGGCTGCGCTCCGAGCGGGACGCCGACGAGGTGACCCGGGCCCTCGCGGATCTGCGGGCCGCTGCCGAGGGCACCGACAACGTGCTCTACCCGATGAAGGCGGCGCTGCGGGCCCGGGCGACAGTGGGTGAGGTCTGCGGGACGTTGCGCGAGGTGTGGGGGTTGTACCGGCCCACCGATCGCTTCTGACCGTCGCCGGCCGCGACGGCGTGTGTCCGTCCGGTTCAGCGGGTACCCCTTCGACCACGGACGCACACAGTGTGCGCCCGTGGTCGACGCGTGCGTGTGAGCGTCCTTATCCGGTCGTCGCGGAGTGTGGTCGGCTAATTGTCGGAGTGTCAGTTCACCACCCCGACTAATGCGACAATTTGCAACAGGGTCCCGGAGTGGCACCCGGATTCGCGACCGTCACGGTTGGTTACGCGTTGTAGGAGGTGAGGGGCGCATGACGGCATTCGAGCACGATCTACCTGCTGTCCCGCACATCTCCGAGCGCCCTCAGCAGGGCATACGTGACGCTACGCGGTCTGATCATCACCGTAACGAGGTTGCGCAGCGTCACCGCCGGAGGTCTAGGCTGTCTGCTGTCCCCGATGATCCATCCATCTCTAGTGATCGAGAATTCGACGTGACGAGTGCGTTGACGCTGCCCACTGGTGGCCAGCTGGCGTCGTCCTGGCCGGAGACGCCACCCGGGTCCCAGCCCCTGCCCCGCGACCTGGACCACCTCCTCGCCCTCCGGGTACCGGGGCTCATCGCCACGCGCCGTCACCTCCACTCGCACCCCGAGCTCTCCGGCACGGAGTTCGAGACGGCGGCCCTGATCGCCCGGGAGCTCTCGCTGGCCGGGCTGCACCCTCGGCTGCTGCCCAAGGGCAACGGCGTGATCTGCGACATCGACGGCCGCCCCGACGGCCCGGTCGTCGCGCTCCGCGCCGACATCGACGCCCTGCCGCTGGACGACATCAAGGACGTGCCGTACCGCTCCACCGTGGAGGGCGTCTGCCACGCCTGCGGCCACGACGTGCACACCACGATCATGCTCGGTGTCGGCATGCTGCTGGCCCAGCTCGCCGACCTCGGCGAGCTGGACGGCCGGGTCCGGCTGATCTTCCAGCCGGCCGAGGAGATCCTGCCCTGCGGCTCGCTGGAGGTCATCGAGGCCGGCGGCCTGGACGACGTGGTGCAGATCTTCGCGCTGCACTGCGACCCGAACCTGCCGGTGGGACAGGTCGGCCTGCGGGTCGGCCCGATCACGGCGGCCGCCGACAACGTCACGGTCCGGCTCTCCGGGCCGGGTGGTCACACCGCCCGTCCGCACCTGACGGTCGACCTGGTCGACGCGCTCGGCCGGTTGATCACCGAAGTGCCCGCCCTGGTCAGCCGCCGGGTGCCGGCCAACAGTGGCCTGCTGCTGGTCTTCGGCCACGCCTCGGCCGGCACCCGTTACAACGTCATCCCCTCCGAGGCGAGCGCCTCCGGCACCCTGCGGGTGATGGACCGCGACACCTGGGAGCAGGCCCCCAAGATCGTCGCTCAGGTCGTCCGGGACGTGATCGCCCCGACCGGCGCCACGGTCGACCTGGAATACCTGCGCGGCCGGCCGCCGGTGAGCAACGACTCGCGGGCCATCCAGGTGCTGACCGCCGCCACCGGCGCCGCGCTCGGCCCGCAAGGGATCGCCGAGACACCGCAGAGCATGGGCGGCGAGGACTTCTCCTGGTATCTGGAGTACGTCCCCGGCGCCCTCGCCCGCCTCGGCGTGGGCCGCTCCGGCCCCAACGTCGACCTGCACCGCGCAAGCTTCGACGTGGACGAGCGGGCCATCCCGGCCGGCGTACGCGTCATGGTGCAGACCGCGCTGCGGGCACTGGCGGCGGCGGTGCGCTGACCGGACCGACCAGAGCCGGGGTCTTCCGCCGCCGGCGCAACACCACCAGCAAGACCCCCAGGGGTACGCCGAGCGCCACCAGCCACGGCAGCAGCGCGCCCAGCACGGTCAGCAGGACGGTCAACGAGGCGACGAATGCCTTCCAGCCGCCCTTGAGCCCGACCAGGAAGCCGGTCTCGGCCTTCTCCCCGGCGGTCTTGGCGGCCGGACCGGCCAGCGACACGGTGATCGTGGACAGGGCGGTCAGGTCGGCCAGGCGTCGCTTCTTGGCCTCCAGCGACGCCAGGTCGGCCTCCCGGCGACCCAGCTCGTTCTCCAACGACACCAGGTCGGTGATCGAGGTGGCGCGGGTCAGCAACCGCCGGGCGCTGTCCACCCGGGCCCGCTGACTGGTGATCCGGGCGTCCAGGTCGACGGTCTCCTCGGTGACGTCCTGGGTGTTGATCTCCCGGCTCTGCTGTCGACCCAGCTTCGCGATCTCCTCCACCACGCCGGCGAACTTCGGCGCCGGCACTCGCAACTGCAACTCCGCCACCGCGTCGGCGTCGGCACTGCGCCGCTGGTCGCCCCCGATGAAGCCACCGGCCCGAGTGGCCACGGCGGTGGCCTCGCGGGCCGCCGCGTCCACATCGTCCACCTGCACACGCATCGTTCCGGTGTAGATGATCGCCCGTTGGTCGACCCGCAGGTCCGCTGCGCCGGCCCCGGCCGCCCCCTCCGCGTCCGTTGCGGAGGCGGCGTCCCTGTTCGCCTCGCCGCCCTTTGCCGCGGGCGCCTGTGCCGCTGGGCCTGCCGTGTCCTTCGACCCGCTGTCGTCGGCGGCGCCGCATCCCGTCAGCACCAGCGTCGCCGCCAGCGCCGTCGCCGCCAGCAGTGTGCCGTGGCGTCGTACCACCTTTCCGTCCATCCCCGCTCCCATCGTCGTCATCCGGTGTGGCGATAGCTCGGACGCTGCGCACGCGTCGGCTGGTTCCGGCAGACTGCGCTGAGGACGTCACGATTCGATAATCGAGGAGTCACGATGCGGCTCACCAAGTACGCCCACTCCTGCCTCCGCGTGGAGCACGACGGGGGAGTGCTCGTCATCGACCCCGGCATGTTCAGCGATCCAGCGGTGGCTCTGGACGGTGCTGACGCGGTGCTGATCACCCACGAGCACCCCGACCACCTCGACCTTGCGGCGGTGCGCCTGCAGCTCGACCGGCAACCGTTCCCGATCCACGGTCCCGCCTCGCTCGCCGAGGCCCTGGGCGACGCGGCCGAGGCACTGCACCCGGTCACCGCCGGTCAGTCGTTCACCGCCGCCGGGGTCGCCGTCCGCGCGTACGGAGGGCGGCACGCGGTGATCCACCCCGACCTCCCGGTGATCGACAACCTCGGTTACCTGATCAACGACGTGGTCTATCACCCGGGCGACTCGCTGGTGGTGCCCGACGAGACACCCGTCGACACGCTCTTCGCGCCGATCCACGCCCCCTGGTCGAAGTTCTCCGAGGTGCTCGACTTCATTCGGGCTGTCGCGCCGCGGCGCGCGTACGCCCTGCACGACGCCCTGCTCAACGAGAACGGGCTGGGTGTGCTCAACCGGCAGTACACGGCGATGTCCGGCACCGAGTACCAGCGACTGGAGCCCGGTAGCCGGGTGGACGTCTGACCCGATGCCCGGCCCCCCGACGGAGCTGGTGCAGCAGCTCTACCGCACCCCACCGGACCGTTTCGTTGCCGCCCGGGACGCCGCCGTGTCCGACGCCCGCCGTTCCGGCGACCCGAGCACCGCGCGACAGTTGGCCCGGCTCCGTCGCCCGACGGTGGCCGCCTGGCTGGTGAACCTGCTCGCCATCAGACGCCCCGAGCTGGTCGCCGACCTGGTCGAGCTCGCCGACGAGCTGCGTACCGCCCAGCGGGAGCTGCGCGGCCCCCGGCTGCGGGAGCTGTCCGCGCAGCGTCGGGCGGTGGTCGGTGCCCTGGTCGCCGAGGTCCGCAAGCTCGCCGCGGCGGAGCCGGACGCGCCACCGGCGGGTCGGCTGCCACTGGCCGAGGTGGAGGCGACCCTCAACGCGGCGTTCTCCGACGCCGAGGTCGCCGAGCAGGTCCGGGCCGGCCGCCTGCTCCGGGCGGCCAGCTACGCGGGCTTCGGCGAGGTGCCCCGCCCACAACTGCGGCTGGTCACCGGCGACGACGAAGAGCCGGAGGAGGAGCGCCCGGCCCGCCGACCCGGCTCCCAGCGGGCGCGCCCCGAGCCGGCCACCCGCGCGGACGGGGCAGCACCGGTCACCGACCGGGCCGCCTCCCGCAAGGATCGGGCAGCGGAGCGAGCCGAGCAGGCCGAGCGTGCTGCGCAGCGGGCGGCCCGCGCCGAGCGGGCCCGGCAGCGCCGTGCCCTGGACCGGGAGCTGGCCCTGGCCCAGGCCGACCAGAAGCGCGTCGAGGCCGAGCTGACCGAGGCGACCGGGCAGGAGCGGGACGGCGTTGCCGTACTCGACGCGATCGAGGCCGAGCTGGCCGAGCTGGAGCGACGGCGGGCGGTCGCCGAGCAGGATCTCAGCCGGGCCAAGCTCGCTCGGCGTTCCGCCGAGCGAGCGGTCACCGTGGCTCGGCGGCGTGCGGGTGAGGTGGAGGCGGCCATCGAGGCGTTGGCGGCCGAAGAGGGGGATGCGGACGGGGGCTCTGGCGCGGCAGACTGACCATCGATGGACGACTACGGGTGTGCGGACCGTCCACGGCGGGTGACCCCGGATCGGGGCGTCGTCGTGGGCGACGGGCCGGGCTGGTCGACGGTGGCGCGCGAATGACCCCGGAACAGGCCGCCGCGGCCAGCAAGCCAGTCGTGCTCGACCTCGGCGACGCGTTCAGCCGGGACCCGGTCACGTTGCGCCGGGCCCGGTTGCTCGGCATCTCCGGCTGGGCCTTCTACATCGGTGGCCGGGCCGGTGCCCTCGGCGATGTGCACGCCGAGACGGCCGCCGCCGCTCTCGGCTTCATCGCCCCGGACGCGGTCGCCGACGGTTGGGACGCGGCAGGCCGGGTCGTGCCCCCGTTCGAGGTGGCCGCCGCGAGCCTCGCCGAGTGCTGTCGGTGGGGGGCGCAGCAGCTCGGCGCTCTGCCCGGCACCGAGCGCCTGGCGACACTCGTCGAGCGGGCGGTGGTCGCCGCGGATGCCAGCGGGATGCCGCTCTTCGCCGCCTGGCGGGCCATGCCCCTGCCGGACCTCTCCCCGGGCGCCCGCACCGCCGCCGGGCTGCGGCTGCTCCGCGAACACTTCACCGGCGCCTACCTCCTGGCGGTCCGCGCCGCCGGGATGACCCCGCTGGAGGCCGTGCTGTCCGGGCCGGAGGGGGAGGCCGGGGCGGTGGCCTGCGGCTGGTCGCCGCCGTACCCGCCGATCGGGCCGCTGGTGCGTCGGCGGCTCTGGGCGGAGGCCGTGACCAACAGACTGGCCGCGCCGGCGTTCACGGCTCTCGGCCCCGCCGACGGCAACGAGCTGGTCGAGTTGCTGCACCGCACCCGGGCCCACCTCGCCTGAGCCTCCCGCCAGCGAAAAATGGGGGGCGCCCGACGAGGTGGGCTGCCAGGATGTTCTGCCGTGACTCTTCCCGCTGGTTGGACAACGCGCAGGCCCACCCTCGACGACGTGCCCGCGATCCTGGCGGTGGTGCACGCCGCCGACACCTTCGCCATCGGCCATCCCGACTTCGACGCCGAGGACGTCGCCGCGTCACTGACCGCCCCCTACTTCGACCCGGCCCGGGATTCCTGGCTGGCGGTCGACCCGGAGGGCGACGTGGTTGGCTGGGCGACGGTGGACAACCCCACCGGGGTCGGCCGGGAGTTCGTGGAGATCTACGTCGACCCGGTACGCGCCGCGACCGTCCGGGCGCCGCTGCTGGCCCGACAACTGGACCGGGTCGCCGAGCGGGCCGCCGAGCGGGGGCTGCCGTCGCTCACCGTCCGTTGCGCGGTCTTCGCGCCGGAACGTGACTGGGAACGGAGCCTGCGCGAGGTCGGGTTCACCCTGGTCAAGAGGTACGTCCGGATGAGCGGGCCGCTGACCGACCTGCCCGAGCAGCCCGCCCGGCCGTCCGGTGTGACGGTGCGGCAGGTACGCCCCGACGACGAGGCCGACCTGCGGGAGTTCCACCGGATCACCGAGACCGCCTTCGCCGACACCGCCGATCACGAGCCGGTGTCGTACGAGCGGTGGCGGGCCCGGATCGGTGACCTGAACGCCTGGGACGAGTGGTTCGTCGCCGAGGTGGACGGGGTGGCGGTCGGCGCGTTGCAGTCCTCGGACCAGGCGCTCGACCAGCAGCAGGGCTGGGTGAAGAGTCTCTCGGTGCTGTCCGCGTACCGTCGCAGGGGTGTGGGTGCGGCGCTGCTGCGCCGCGCCTTCGCCCGCTACGCCGAGAAGGGGCGGCAGTCCGTCGGTCTGGGTGTGGACCTCACCAACCCGACCGCCCCGCTGTCGCTGTACGAGTCGGTGGGCCTGCGGGAAATCCTGTGGACCGACATGTACGAGCTTTCCGTCCCGGCCGCCGGTGTGTGATTGACGACCCCGGTCGGGCCCGACCGGGGATCCGGTCGACGGCGGTAGCAGACTGGGAGTGTGCGATACGCGCTGCTACGCCGACGCGGTGCCGGTGGGGCGGGCCCGCAGCTCGGTGACGTAGTCGTCCGGGGCGCCCGCCTTCTCGGCGGCGTTCGCGATCTCGGAGAGATACCACGAGGTCGGAAGGCCACCCTCGTACCCGTTGAAGACGTAGATCCACGCGGTCACGTCCCCGTCGAGGGTGGAGACCCGGACGTGCAGCTTGCGGTACGTGCCGGCGGTCACCCCCTCGAGCTCGTCGAGCTGGCCCGCGTCGTAGGGGTGGATGTCGTAGAGCGCCACGAAGACCCGGTCACCGGGAGACTCGACCAGGGTGCTCACCGCGCCCTCCCAGCCGATCACGTCCGCCCCGGCGAAGGTCAGCCGCCAGCCTTCCAGCCAGCCGGTGCCCACCATCGGCGAATGCGGACAGTAGGCGCGCATCCGGGCAGGGTCGAGATTTGAGCCGTAGGCGGCGTGATGACGCACGGCGATGACGATAGCCCGGCGGACGGGTGGGGGAGAATACGACAGTGCGTGTCGAATGCGCTCAGGAGAAGAAAGTCACTGTGAGCATGGACGAAGGGCGAACGCTGTGAGCCAGATCGTGATCATCGGTGGGGGGCCGGCCGGGTACGAGGCGGCTCTGGTCGCCGCCCAGCTGGACGCCGATGTCACCGTGGTGGAGGCAGACGGTGCCGGTGGAGCCTGCGTGCTCTCCGACTGTGTGCCGTCGAAGACCTTCATCGCCAGCTCGCAAGTGGTGACCGGTTACCGCGACACCGAGGAGTTCGGGGTGCACTCGGACGGCCTGGAGGCGGTCACCGTCGACGCCCGGGCGGTGCACGAGCGGGTCAAGCGGCTGGCGTTGGCGCAGTCCGCCGACATCCACGCCAAGCTGCTCAAGGCGGGCGTCACCTTCGTGGCCGGCACCGCGCGGCTCGGCGAGGACTCCCTCGGGCACACCCACCGGGTCGTCGTCACCCCCGCCGACGGGGGCGAGGAATACTCCATCGCCGCGTCGACAGTGCTGGTGGCCACCGGCTCGACACCCCGCCAGTTGCCCACCGCCGTACCGGACGGTGAGCGCATCCTGACCTGGCGCCAGGTGTACGACCTGCCGGAGCTGCCCGAGCACCTGATCGTGGTCGGCTCCGGTGTGACCGGCGCGGAGTTCGCCAGCGCGTACCTGGCGATGGGCGTCCAGGTCACCCTGGTCTCCAGCCGGGACCGGGTGATGCCGCACGAGGACGCCGACGCCGCGTCCGCCATCGAGCGGGTGTTCCGCAACCGGGGCATGGAGATCCTCAACAACTCCCGGGCCGACGCGGTTCGGCGTACCGCCGACGGTGTCGAGGTGGAGCTCTCCGACGGCCGAAAGGTGACCGGGTCGCACGCGCTGATCACGGTCGGATCGATCCCGAACACGGCGAACCTGGGCCTCGCCGAGTACGGGGTGGAGCTGGGCCGGGGCGGCTACGTGACAGTCGACCGGGCCTCCCGGACCAACGTGCCCGGCATCTACGCCGCCGGCGACTGCACGGGCGTGCTGCTGCTGGCCAGTGTCGCCGCCATGCAGGGCCGGATCGCCATGTGGCACGCGCTCGGCGAGGCGGTTCGCCCGCTGCGCCTGCGGACCGTCGCGGCGAACGTCTTCACCGACCCGGAGCTGGCGACCGTGGGTGTCTCGCAGGACGAGGTGGACGCGGGCAAGGTGCCGGCCCGGCAGGTGATGCTGCCGTTGTCCGGCAACGCCCGGGCCAAGATGGACGACCTCTCGGACGGCTTCGTGAAGCTGTTCTGCCGTCCGGCCAGCGGTCAGGTGATCGGCGGTGTGGTTGTCGCCCCGAAGGCCAGCGAGCTGATCCTGCCCATCACCATGGCGGTGGAGAACAACCTGACGGTCAACGAGCTGGCCCAGACCATCACCATCTACCCGAGCCTCTCCGGCTCGATCACCGAAGCAGCACGCCAGCTGATGCTCCACGAGCTGGAGTAAGCCCCCGCCCCCGCCCCCGCCCGGGTCGATCATGGAGTTGTGGTGGCTGGTTCATGCGGTCAGGCCCCTTTTGTGGGGCACCACAACTGCATGATCGACTGCGATGGCCCGGGTTTGGGCCACCGCCACCGTGGCCAGGACGGCTACCTCGGTGAGGATGAGGAGGCGTTCGGCCAGGCCGATGAGCATCCGGTCGCCGGGGTAGGCGGACCAGATCATCGCCGCCGCCAGGGCGAGGCTGAGCAGGACGAGGGTTCGTAGCGTCCGGGCGGTGGGGGCCAGGGCCGGCCGGCGGGCGAGCAGCCAACCGCTGACCGGGAGTGCCAGGAAGGCGACCACCGAGGCGTACCGGTGCAGGTAGGCGGCCGTGGTCATGGCGGTGCCCGGCTCGTTCGTCGGCACCACGGCGGCCAGCAGCAGTCCACCCACCCATGCGCCGAGCAGCAGTTCGGCCGTTCGACCCGAGCGCGATCGGGGTGGGCCGGGGCGGCGCAGCCCGTACAGCAACGCCACGGTGGCGAGCGCGAGCACCACCATGGCGATGTCGATGACGCCGCCCCGGTCGGAGACCGCGAAGTCGCTGATGGTCAACGCCCACGGGTTGAGGTCGTCGTTGACTTCGAGGTGGCCGATCACGGTGAGCAGCGCCGCCAGGGCGATCCCGCCCAGGGCCAGCAGGCCGGTACTCCGGGTAACAGGCATGCCTCAGCCTGTCGCCGCGGACACCCCAGCCGGATCCGGGGCAGCCACCGAAATCCTTCCCCGGGACCACCCCTAGGCAACGGCGTCACTGGTCCCGTGCGGCCGCAATCTCCGAGCCCTGAGATGACCTACACCAGGTCAAGCGACGTTCAGGTGGATGTTCCCGATGCGGGCGACGATGTCGAGGTGACCGCCCAGGCCGGTGACGTAGGCGCGGAGGGTTTCCAGGCTGGTGTGCTCGCCATTCTCGATCTGGCTGATCCTCGCCTGGGACAACCCCGCCGCTTCAGCTAGTTGGGTCTGTGTCATCCCCAGCTGCTTGCGGATCTCTGCCAGCTGCGCGCCGCTCACCGATGCCAGCATCTGCTCACGCTGCTGAGCCCGCCGGGCAGCCCGGTCCGGATGTTCCCAGGACGGATCGAGCTCCCGAGCTTTCGCCTTGACGTCCCGCCAATCAGCTCCACCGGTCATCTTTGCGTTTCCTTCAGGCTGGAGAGGTGCTCCTGGAAGCGGTCGTCCGCTAACGGCACCGCCGTCTTGTACCAACTCTGCCACTGACCTGACTTGTCGCCAGCGACCAGGAAGACAGCTTCTCGTACGGGATCGAATGCGAAGATCATGCGAACCTCCGTGGAACCAGCCGAGCCAGGTCGCAGCTCCTTCATGTGGTGGAACGCGCTGCCCTTGAGGCGGTCGACGAGGGGACGCCCGAGTGCCGGCCCGTGTTCGGCGAGGAGGTCGATGGCCTCGCTGATGAGGTCGGCGCTGGCGGTATCCGTCCGACAGAGGTTGAGGAACCACTCCTCGACCTCAGGATGAAGTTTGACGTCCCACATGCAGTCGATATAAGCACAGCTTATACCCGTTGGTCTGGCGACACTCAGTCGATGGGGACTTCGACTGCGGCGGCGGCGCGGGCGTGGCGGGCGCTGACCACTGTCATCGCCCATCCGGCTGCCGCGAACCCGCCCGCGGCGGCGGTGGCGATGATGGCCAACCGCCAGGCCGAATCGGTGAGCGCGGTGCCGCCCAGGTGCCCGACCATCGCGCCGTAGGCGGCCCAACCCGACGCGGCGACCGCCTCGTAGAGCACGAACAGGCGGTACGGGTAGCGGCTGCGCCCGGCCGAGAAGCAGGCCGCCATCCGGCCGCCGGGCACGAACCGGCAGAGCAGGATGACCAGCGGCCCGGGTTGCCGCAGCCCCTGGGTGACCCGGCTGGCCACCCGGCGGGCGCGGCTCACCTCGGCGTGCCGGGGTGGCCGCCGGTCCGGTGCGCTGCGCCCGAGCAGGTAGCAGGCCAGGTCGCCGGCGAACACGCCGAGCGCGCCGACGGCGATGGTGACCGGCAGGCTGAGCCCGCCGTAGACGGTGAGGGCTCCACTGGTGATCATGACGATCTGGGTGGGGATCACCGGGACGAAGGCGTCCGCGATCAGCAGAGCGAGCAGCACCAGGTACGCCCACGTCGGCGATGCGACGTCAGTCAGTAGTTCGGGCACGCCTGCCACCTCGCCGGATGCGGCCGATTGGGTGTCTTGAGCCTGACGGCGTGTCCGCCGTCACCATGGACGGCCCTGGCTCGTCGTGACCGTCGACACGGCCAGGCCACCCAGGTACAACGAGGCGAACCGGCCTCGGGTGACGGGTCCGGTGACCGTCCCACCCGTCCCGGAGCGGTCGGCGGATCGGCGTTCGTCGGCGTACCGTTGTCGGCGCGGCCACGCCCGTCGGGTCCCCCGTTCCTGACGTTTCGGGCCGCCAGGGCCGCCGGCGGGTCCCGCGCCGGCGGCCCACCCCCTGCCCGCCCTCCCACGGTCGTAATTCAGGTGCGTCCTCGACCGCCTGAGACGTAGCGTCGCGGCATGCGCAGTGCGGTAGTGGTGACCACGACGCCGGGTGTCCCCGGCGCGCCGCTCTGACGTAACCACCGTCGACCAGGCCCCGGGGCGATCCGCCCCGGATGGCCGCGCGGCGTTCGGTGTCCAGGTCGCCTCCGGGTCGCACCAGATCCAGGAGCCCGACATGATCGACCACCGCAGGCTCGGCCGTGAGCTGGACCTCTTCGTCTCCGATCCGCTGGCCGGCGCCGGCCTGCCGATCTGGCTGCCGGCCGGCGCCGCCGCCCGGCACGCCGTCGAGGAGTACGTCCGGGAGTTGGAGCGCCGCTCCGGCCACCAGCACGTCTACTCGCCGCCGCTGGGCAAACGCGAACTCTTCGAACTCTCCGGGCACCTCGGCTACTTCGCCGACGACATGTTCCCGCCAATGCGGCTGAGCGCCGACGACGAGTTCGTGCTCCGACCGGCGCTCTGCCCGCACCACGCGCTGGTGTTCCGCGCCCGGGGCCGCTCCTACCGGGAGTTGCCGCTGCGGATCGCGGAGCTGGGCGGGATGTACCGCTCGGAGCGCTCCGGGGTGCTCGGTGGGCTGTCCCGGGTACGCGCCATCTCGCTCAACGACGCGCACACCTTCTGCGCGCCGCAGCAGGTGGGCGCGGAGGTCGCGGAGATCCTCGGTCTGATCCGTGTCGCGCACGCCGCGCTCGGCGTCCGCCCGGCCGGGTTCCGGCTGTCGTTGCGCGGGCCGGGCGAGAAGTACGTCGGCGACGACGCGCAGTGGGCCCGCGCGGAGGATCTGCTCCGCGCCGCGCTGGCCGGGATGGCGTACGTCGAGGCGCCCGGGGAGGCCGCCTTCTACGGACCGAAGATCGACATTCAGATCGTGGACGCGGCCGGGCGGGAGTCGACCATCTCCACCATCCAACTCGACTTCGACAAACCCGAGCGGTTCGACCTGTCCTACACCGGTGCCGACGGCAGCCGGCATCGGCCGGTCATGCTGCACCGCAGCCTGGTCGGCAGCATGGAGCGGCTGTTCGCGTACCTCATCGAGGTGCACGAGGGCGCCTTCCCGGCCTGGTACGCGCCCGTCCAGCTGGTGTTGCTGCCGGTCGACGACGGTCAGGCGGACGCGGCGGCGGACCTGGCCCGGCGGGCCGCCGACGCCGGCCTGCGGGTCGAGGTCGACGCGGCTGGCTCGCTGGGTGCCCGGATCCGGGACGCGGCCCGCCGTCGTGTCCCGTACCTCGGGGTGTTGGGCGCCCGGGAGGCCGCCGATGGTCGCCTCGCGCTGCGCCTGCGCGGCGGCCGTGCCCTGGACCCCATGCCCGCCGAAGCCGCGCTCGCCCTGATCGGCGGGCAGGTCGCCGCTCGCGCGACCGACCTGCTGCCGTCGGACTGACCCGCCCACCGATCGTCTCGCGCGCACGGCCGCCCGACCTCAGACCGACGCCGGTTGGGCGGCCGGTTCCTCGTCGACCACGGCGCCGGTGAACTGGGAGCGGTAGAGCCGGTGGTACGCGCCATGGGCGGCGAGCAACTGCTCGTGGGTGCCCTGCTCGACGATCCGGCCGTTCTCCATCATCAGGATCAGGTCGGCGTCTCGGATGGTGGAGAGCCGGTGCGCGATGACGAAACTGGTCCGGTCCGAACGCAGCGCGGCCATCGCCCGCTGGAGCAGCACCTCGGTGCGGGTGTCCACCGAGCTGGTGGCCTCGTCGAGGATCAGCAGGGACGGTTCGGCGAGGAATGCGCGGGCGATGGTGATGAGCTGCTTCTCGCCGGCGCTGACGTTGCTGCCCTCCTCGTCGATGACGGTGTCGTAACCGTCGGGCAGGCTGCGCACGAACCGGTCCACGAAGGTGGCCCGAGCCGCCGCTAGGATCTCCTCCTCGGTGGCGTCCGGCCGCCCGTAGGCGATGTTGTCCCGGATGGTGCCGCCGAAGAGCCAGGTGTCCTGGAGCACCATGCCGATCCGGCCGCGCAGGTCGTCGCGGCGCATCGTCGTGATGTCCACCCCGTCGAGTGTGATCCGGCCGGCGTCCAGCTCGTAGAAGCGCATGACCAGGTTGACCAGCGTGGTCTTGCCGGCGCCGGTCGGGCCGACGATGGCCACCGTGTGCCCCGGCTCGGCGACCAGCGACAGGTCGTCGATCAGCGGCTTGTCCTCCTCGTAGCGGAACGAGACGTGCTCGAACTCGACCCGACCGTGCGGGTCGACGACCCGGGCGGGCTCGACCGGGTCGGGCGTCTGCTCGTCGGCGTCGAGCACCGCGAACACCCGCTCGGCCGAGGCCACCCCGGACTGGAGCAGGTTGGCCATCGACGCGAGCTGGGTGAGCGGCTGGGTGAACTGGCGGGAGTACTGGATGAACGCCTGCACGTCGCCGAGGCTCATCGTCCCGGAGGCGACCCGCAGCCCGCCGACCACGGCGATCGCCACGTAGCTCAGGTTTCCGATGAACATCATCGACGGCATGATGATCCCGGAGATGAACTGTGCCCCGAAGCTGGCGCGGAACAACTCGTCGTTCTTCGCGTGGAACGCGGCCTCCACCTCACGCTGCCGGCCGAAGACCTTCACCAGCTCGTGACCGGTGTACGCCTCCTCGATCTGGCCGTTCAGCTCGCCGGTGTGCGTCCACTGGGCGATGAACTGCTTCTGCGAACGCTTGGCGATGCGCTGGGTGACCAGCACCGACAGCGGCACCGCGACGAGGGCCACCAGGGCCAGCAGCGGCGAGATCCAGAACATCACGGCCAGCACGCCGACCACTGTCAGCAGCGAGGTGAGCAGTTGGCTGAGGGTCTGCTGGAGGCTGGTGGAGATGTTGTCGATGTCGTTGGTGACCCGGCTCAGCAGCTCGCCGCGCGGCTGACGGTCGAAGTAGGGCAGCGGCAGCCGGTTGAGCTTTTCCTCCACCTCGGCGCGCAGCCGCAGCACGGTGCGCTGGACCACGCCGTTGAGCAGCCAGCCCTGCCACCAGGACAGCAGGCTCGCGGCCAGGTACAGCCCGAGGGCCAGCAGCAGCACCCGCTTCAGGGCGTTGAAGTCGATGCCCGTCCCGGGCACCACGTCCATCCGGGCCAGCATGTCGGCGAAGCTGTCGTTGCCGCTGGCCCGGGCTGCGGCGACGGCCTGGTCGGCGGTGGTGCCGGCGGGCAGTTGCCGGCCGATCACCCCCGTGAAGATCAGGTCGGTGGCGTGGCCGAGGATCTTCGGCCCGGCGACGCTGAACCCGACGCTCACCACCGCGAGGGTGATGATCGCGGCCAGGTGCAGCCGGTGTGAGCGCAGTCGGCCGAGCAACCGGCGGGCCGAGGGCCCGAAATTCATCGACTTCTCGGCGGGCATCCCGGCGCTCATCCATCCCGGGCCACCGCGCTGACCGCCGGGTGGCAGCCGCTTCGGCGTCGGCGCGCCAGCGCCGGTCTCCGGCGCGGTTTCCCCGCCGGGTTGCTGCGCGGTGTCATCCGGCGTCCGTCCGTCGCCGGCCGGCTTCTGACTGGGTACGGCCGGGGTGCGCGTGTTGTCGGGCTCGCTCATGCCGCCACCTCCGCCGTCTGCTGGGAGGCCACGATCTCGGCGTACGTCGGGCAGGTCTCCAACAACTCCGTGTGTCGTCCCACTCCGACGACCCCTCCGTCCTCAAGAACGATGATCTGGTCGGCGTCGATGATCGTGGAGACCCGCTGGGCGACGATCACGACTGCGGACTGCGCGGTGACCGGCCGCAGTGCCGCTCTCAGTCGCGCGTCGGTGCCCAGGTCGAGCGCGGAGAACGAGTCGTCGAAGAGGTAGATCTCCGGTTGCCGGACCAGCGCCCGTGCGATGGCCAGGCGCTGCCGCTGTCCACCGGAGACGGTGGTGCCGCCCTGGGCGATCGGTGCTTCCAGACCGCCCGGCATCTGGGCCACGAAGTCCCGGGCCTGGGCGATCTCCAACGCCGTCCACAGTTCCTCGTCGGTGGCGTCGGGGTTGCCGTACCGCAGGTTGCTGGCGACCGTCCCGGTGAACAGGTACGGCCGCTGCGGCACCAGGCCGATGCGCCGCCACAGCTCGTCCGGTGCCAACTCCCGCACGTCCACTCCGTCGACCAGCACCGCGCCCCCGGTGACGTCGACCAGACGGGGAATCAGGGACAGCAGCGTCGTCTTGCCGGCGCCGGTGCTGCCGATGATCGCTGTGGTGGTGCCCGGGGTGGCCCGAAAGGAGATGTCCCGCAGCACCGGGTCGACCGCTCCCGGGTATTGGAAGCGCACCCCGCGCAGCTCCAACTCGGCTCGGGTGGGCAGGTCGGTGACCGGCTCGGCGGCGGGGACCACCGAGGAGTCGGTGTCCAGCACCTCGGTGATGCGCTCGGCGCAGACCGCGGCCCGGGGCACCATCATCAGCATGAAGGTGGCCATCATGACCGCCATCAGGATCTGCATCAGGTATTGCAGGAACGCGGTGAGCGCGCCGACCTGGATCGCGTTGGCGTCCACCCGCTGCGCGCCGAACCAGAGCACCGCCACGCTGGAGACGTTCAGCACCAGCATGACCACCGGGAAGATCAACGCCAGCAACCGGCCGGTCCGCAGTGCGGTGGCGGTCAGGTCGGCGTTGGCGACGCCGAAGCGGTCCGTCTCGTACGGCTCGCGGACGAACGCGCGGACCACCCGGATGCCGGTGATCTGCTCGCGCAGCACCCGGTTGACCGTGTCGATCCGGGTCTGCATGAGCCGGAAGCCCGGCACCATCCGGCGGATGATCGCGCCGAGCGTGATGGCCAGCACCGGCACGCTGACCAGCATCAGCCAGGAGAGCCCGATGTCCTCGCGCAGCGCCATGAAGACGCCGCCGACGCTCATGATCGGGGCGGCGACCAGCATGGTGCAGCTCATCAGGACGAGCATCTGCACCTGTTGGACGTCGTTGGTGTTGCGGGTGATCAGCGACGGTGCACCGAACCGGGCCACCTCGCGGGCGGAGAAGCGGTTGACGTGCGAGAACAGTCGGGCGCGGACGTCCCGGCCGAAGCCCATCGCGGTCCGGGCGCCGAGGTAGACGGCGGCGATCGAACAGACGATCTGGACCAGGCTGACAAGCAGCATCCAGCCGCCGGTGTGCACGATGTAGTCGGTGTCGCCCCGGGCCACGCCCTTGTCGATGATGTCCGCGTTGAGGCTGGGCAGGTAGAGCGAGGCCATGGTGCCCACGAACTGGAGCAGCACCACCGCCAGCAGCGGTCGTCGGTAGTCGCGCAGTTGGCTGCGCAGCAGTCGGATCAGCACGCCGGATCCTTCGGTTCGGTGGGGCGGCCGGTCATCCGCGGGTCGTCCCCGCTGCCGATGACCTCCAACAGGAACTCGCGGATCACCTGGGCCTTCTCCGGGTCGGCGTCCACCGAGGTGAGCGGGCGTCCGGAGTGCATCAGCGCGCTGAGCGCGGCCACCCGCTCCCGCCCGGCGGGGGTGAGGGCGAGTCGGACGCTGCGTCGGTCGCTGTCGTCGCGCTGCCGCTCGACGAGCCCCTCCCGGGCCAGCGTGTCCACGATGCCGGTGAGGGTCGCCGGGCGCACGAAGCCCTTCTCGGCGACCTCCCGGTGGGGCAGCTCGCCGTGTCGGGCGAGTGTCATCAGGGTGACCATGCCGGCCTGGGTGAGGCCGTGCTCCTCGGCGAGGTAGCGGTTCCACCGCTGCCCGACCAGGTGCCCGGCCACCACCAGCAGTCGGCCGAGCGGCACGTCCTGGAGGGTCACGAGTTCCACGACGGGTAGATTAGCCCCCTGATAGTCAGGGGCCAAACGAAATTGCCGCAGCGGTGGCGACGAACACGATCTGCAGGACCGTGCGCTGCGCGAGCGGGGTGACCGGACGCCCGGCGAGGGTCAGCCTCCGGCGGGCGGCCGAGACGTTGGCCGGGAACATCGCCAGCATGAGCAGGGCGAGACCGGCCGCCGCCACCCGGGCGGTCGCCGGGATCAGCAAACCGACCGCGCCGACCAGCTCCAGCACGCCGGTGAGCGTGACCAGCAGATCCGGGCGGGGCAGGCGCGGCGGAACCATGGCGATCAGGCCTGCTCGGCGCTGACCGACGAAGTGCGCGACGGCGGTCAGCGTGAACATCACGGCCAGCCCGACCCGCAGTGCGGGATGCCAACCGTCCAGCGCGGAGATGCCGGCCAGGCCGGCGAGTCGGGCCAGCGCGGTGCCGACGACCAGAGCGATCAGGGGTGCCATCAAAAACCTCCTCGGCGGAACTTGTCAGTGACAAGATTGCGTGCCCGAGGAACATCTTGTCAATGACAAGATAGGATTGGGGCATGACCGAGACGCGTGCGTACCATCACGGCGACCTGCGCCGCGCCCTGCTCGCCGCAGCTCTGGAGGCCATCGAGGAGGTCGGGCCCGCCGCGCTGAGTCTGCGCGACCTCGCCCGTCGGGCCGGTGTCTCGCACGCCGCACCCACGCACCACTTCGGCGACAAGGCGGGCCTGCTCACCGCGCTTGCCGCCCAGGGCTTCGACCTGCTGGCGCAGAAGCTCATCGACGCGGACGACGTGCTGGAGGCCGGCGTCGCGTACGTCAATTTCGCCGTCACGCACCGCGCGTACTTCGAGGTGATGTTCCGGCCCGAGCTCTACCGGGCCGACGACGCCGAGCTGATCGCGGCCCGGGAGCGCTCCGGCACCGCGCTCCGTTCCGGGGTGGCCACCCTGCCCACCGGTGGCGCCCCCGGTGACACCGACCGTGACGCGCTCGCCGCCTGGTCGATCGCGCACGGCTTCGCCACCCTGTGGCTGGCCGGCGCGCTGCCCGATCGGGTGGGCGACGACCCCCGCAGGGCAGCCCGCGAAGTCCTCCGCCGCCTGGCTCCCTAGCCCCTCCCAGCGTCGATCATGGAGTTGAGGTGGGCGGTTCGCCCGTCGCTGCCCGTTCTGTGAGGCACCACAACTCCATGATCGACCCGGGTGGTGGGTGGTGGGTGGTGGGGTTACCAGCTTGTGGGGAGGGGCATTCCTTCGGTGAAGCCGGCGGCGCTCTGCACGCCGACGATTGCCCGGTCGTGGAACTGCGTCAGGTCCCGTGCGCCGGCGTACGTGAACGCACTGCGCACCCCGGCGATGATCTCGTCGATCAGGTCCTCGACGCCGGGCCGCGCCGGGTCCAGGTGCATCCGGGCCGAGGAGATGCCCTCCTCGAACACCGCCTTGCGGGCCCGGTCGTACGGGCTGTCGTCGGCGGTACGGGCACTGACCGCCCGGGCCGAGGCCATCCCGAAGCTCTCCTTGTACCGCCGGCCGTCCGCGTCGGTGTACAGGTCACCGGGGGATTCGTAGGTGCCGGCGAACCAGGAGCCGATCATCACGTTCGACGCCCCGGCGGCGAGCGCGAGCGCCACGTCCCGTGGGTGCCGCACCCCGCCGTCGGCCCAGACGTGCCGGCCCAACTCGCGGGCGGCAGCGGCGCAGTCGAGCACGGCGGAGAACTGCGGCCGACCCACGCCGGTCATCATCCGGGTGGTGCACATCGCGCCCGGCCCGACGCCGACCTTGATGATGTCCGCCCCGGCCTCGACCAGGTCGCGTACCCCCTCGGCGGTGACCACGTTGCCAGCCGCCACCGGCACCCCCGGATCCAGCTTGCGGACCGCCTGAAGCGCCGAGATCATCCGCGCCTGGTGGCCGTGCGCGGTGTCCACGACCAGCGTGTCCACCCCCGCCTCCAGCAGCGCGGCGGCCTTGCCGGTCACATCACCGTTGATGCCGACCGCCGCGGCGATGCGAAGCCGACCGCGGTCGTCCACGGCCGGCGTGTAAAGGGTCGCGCGCAGCGCACCCTGCCGGGTCAGCACCCCGACCAGCCGGCCCTCGGCGTCCACCACCGGAGCGAGCCGGCGACGGCCCGCCGAGAGCAGGTCGAAACCGGTACGCGGGTCCGCGTCCGCCGGCACGGTGTGCAGCTCGGTGGACATCACGTGCCGCAGTTGAGCGAACCGGTCCACGCCCGTGGTGTCCGCCTCGGTGACCACGCCCATCGGCCGACCGGCGTCGTCGACCACGATCACCGCGCCGTGCGAGCGCTTGGGCAGCAGGTGGATGGCGTCGCCCACGGTCTCGGTCGGGCCCAGCGTGATCGGCGTGTCGTAGACCAGGTGCCGCTGCTTGACCCAGGCGACGACATTCGCCACCACCTCGATCGGGATGTCCTGCGGGATCACCGCGATCGCGCCCCGGCGGGCCACCGTCTCGGCCATCCGCCGGCCGGCGACCGCTGTCATGTTCGACACGACCAGGGGGATGGTGGTGCCGGTGCCGTCGCTGGTGGAAAGGTCGACGTCGAGCCGGGAGCCCAGGTCGGAGCGGGCCGGCGCCATGAAGACGTCGGTATAGGTCAGGTCGTGCGCGGGAGCCGCGCCGTGTAGGAACCGCACTCGGCCCATCATCCCCGCTCGTGGAGCGTCCCGCCGCCGGTGGTCGTGGAAAACACTCCCGTCGACGCCGCGTCAGAGCTGGTCAGCCCACCAGGAGCGCCACGGCGAGCCCGGCCATCACGACGGCGATGACCGCGTCCAGCACCCGCCAGGCGCCGGCACGGGCGAGCAGCGGCGCGAGGCGCTGCGCGCCGACGCCGAGGGCGGTGAACCAGACCCCACTGGCCAGGGCGGCTCCGGCACCGAACACCCACCGGTGCGGGTGCTGCTGGGCGACCCCGCCGAGCAGCAGCACGGTGTCCAGGTAGACGTGGGGGTTCAGGTAGGTGAAGGCGGCGCAGGCGAGCAGGGTCGCCCCCAACGTGGCCGGCGGCCGCTCGGTGGGCAACAGGGCGCCGGGACGCAGCGCGCGGCGGGCGGCGAGCGCCGCGTAGCAGAGGAGGAACGCCGCACCGCCCCACCGGATCGCCGCCAGGAGGCCCGGCCGACCCGTCACCAGCGTGCCGACCCCGGCGACGCCCGCCATGATCAGTAGCGCGTCCGACGCGGCGCAGGTCAACACCACGGGTACGACATGCTCGCGGCGCAGGCCCTGACGCAGGACGAAGGCGTTCTGGGCGCCGATGGCGACGATGAGGGCGATGGAGATCGAGAAGCCGGCGACGGCGGAGGTGAGCACGGATCGACGCTAAAGCTGTCGACAGCCACCAGTCCAACTAAAGATTCTGACGCAACTTAAGCTCTGCTGATGAACGGTCTCGACTCGACGCAGCTGCGGACGCTCGCCGCGGTGGTGGCGGAGGGCAGCTTCGACGCGGCGGCCCGGCTGCTGCACGTCACGCCGTCGGCGGTGAGCCAACGGATCAAGGCACTGGAGGAGACCGTCGGCCAGGTGCTGGTCCGCCGCGCCCGACCATGTGTGGCGACCGACGCCGGCCGCCCGCTGCTGCGCCTGGCCGGCCAGCTCACGCTGCTCGAACGGGAGGCACTGGCCGACGCCCGCGGCCCGCTGGCCGGTGGTGGCCGCGTCCGGGTCGCCGTGGTGGTCAACGCGGACTCACTGGCCACCTGGTTCCCCGCCGCGCTCGCCCGGTTGCCGGAGCTGGCCGAGCTCTCCTTCGACCTGCGGCAGGACGACCAGGACCACACCGCCGAGCTGCTCCGGGACGGTTCGGTGACGGCGGCGGTCACCGCCCAGCGGGAGGCCGTGCAGGGCTGCCGCGTGCTGCGGCTCGGGGCCATGCGCTACCGCGCGCTGGCCACACCGGAGTTCGCGTCGGCCCACTTCGTCGGAGGTCTCACCGCGTCCGCGCTGGCGGTCACGCCGCTGATCGTCTTCGACCGGAAGGACCGGGTGCAGCACCGCTTCATCCGTGCGGTGGCGGGCCGACCGCTCGACCCGCCGCTGCACTACGTGCCGTCGGTGCCGGCCGTCAGTGAGGCCGTCCGGCTCGGGTTGGGCTGGAGCATGGTGCCGGAGCAGATCGCCGAGGCCGACCTGGCCGCCGGTCGCTGCGTCGACCTCGCGCCGGGACGATACCTGGACGTCCCGCTCTACTGGCAGCACTGGCGACTGGAGTCGGACGTGCTGAACGCCCTGACCGCCGCCGTCCGCGCGGTCACCGCCGAGAGCCTGCGCTGACCGCCGACCCTGTCTCACCCGCTACGTCGGGCCGATCGCCCGTCGCGGCCGTCAGAGGTCTTCCGGGCAGCCGCTCAGGCGATGGTGCAGATGGCCGCGCCGGCGGTGATCACGGCACCGACCTCGGCCGCGAGCCCGCTGACCGTGCCCGCCTTGTGGGCGTGCAACGGCTGCTCCATCTTCATCGCCTCCAACACCACCACCAGGTCGCCCTCGGCCACGGTGTCGCCGTCCGCCACTGCGATCTTGACGATGGTGCCCTGCATCGGTGAGGCGAGAGTGTCGCCGCCGACCGGAGCGCCGGCCTTGGCACCGCCACCGCGCCGGCTCGCCTTGCGGGAGGCGGGTGCCGCGGTGGTCGTACTCCCGCCGAAGCTGGCGGGGAGGCTGACCTCGAGGCGCTTGCCACCCACCTCGACCACGACGGTCGCGCGTTCGGCCGGCGCCTCGGCGGCGCCGGCGGCGGCGGTGAACGGCGGCACGGTGTTGTGGAACTCCGTCTCGATCCACCGGGTGTGCACGCTGAACGGCTCGGCGGTGAACGCCTCGTCCCGCACGACCAGCCGGTGGAACGGCAGCGCGGTGGCCATGCCGTCGAGGACCATCTCGTCCAGCGCGCGACGGGCGCGCTCCAGCGCCTCGGTCCGCGTCTCACCGGTGATGATCACCTTGGCGAGCAGCGAGTCGAAGTTGCCGCCGATCACGTCGCCGGCCGAGATGCCGGTGTCGACCCGCACACCCGGGCCGGTGGGCAGCCGGAGTGCGGTGACCGTGCCCGGGGCTGGCAGGAAGTTGCGGCCCGGGTCCTCGCCGTTGATCCGAAACTCGATGGAGTGCCCACGCGGCGTCGGGTCCTCGGTGATCCGCAGCTTCTCACCGTCGGCGATCCGGAACTGCTCGCGGACCAGGTCGATGCCGGCGGTCTCCTCGGTGACCGGGTGCTCGACCTGGAGTCGGGTGTTGACCTCCAGGAAGGAGATGGTGCCGTCCACGCCGACCAGGTATTCGACAGTGCCGGCGCCGTGGTAACCGGCTTCGCGGCAGATCGCCTTGGCGCTGTCGTGGATCTGGGCCCGCTGGGCGTCGGTGAGGAACGGCGCGGGAGCCTCCTCCACGAGCTTCTGGTGCCGACGCTGCAACGAGCAGTCCCGGGTGCCGACCACGATCACGTTGCCGTGCTGGTCGGCGAGGACCTGCGCCTCGACGTGCCGGGGCTTGTCCAGGTAACGCTCGACGAAGCACTCGCCCCGGCCGAACGCCGCGACCGCCTCCCGGGTGGCCGACTCGAAGAGCTGCGGGATCTCCTCCATCGTCCGGGCGACCTTCAGGCCGCGTCCACCACCACCGAAGGCGGCCTTGATGGCGACCGGCAAGCCGTGGTCGACGGCGAACGCCATCACCTCGTCCGGGTTGGCCACCGGGTCCGGGGTGCCCGGCACCAGCGGAGCGCCGGCGCGCTGGGCGATGTGCCGCGCGGTCACCTTGTCACCCAGGTCCCTGATCGCCTGCGGGGTGGGACCGATCCAGGTCAGCCCGGCGTCGATGACCGCCTGGGCGAAGTCGGCGTTCTCGCTGAGGAAGCCATAACCCGGGTGTACGGCGTCGGCGCCAGCACGGGCGGCGACGTCGAGCAGTTTGTCGATGCGCAGGTACGTCTCGGTCGCGCTGTCGCCACCGAGCGCGTACGCCTCGTCCGCGAGGGTGGCGTGCAGGGCGTCACGGTCGGAGTCCGCGTACACGGCGACGCTGTCCAGACCGGCGTCGCGGCACGCACGGATCACCCGGACGGCGATCTCGCCGCGGTTCGCGATGAGTACCTTGCGCACCTTCGTGGCTCCTCCCGGGCAGGTTACTGACGGGGAGTGTATCGGCCACCCTGCCGACCCTAACGATCGCTCAGTGTGGGATGTGGCACTGACATTAGTAAAACTTGGCTATTACGCTTATCGGGTGTCTTCAACTCGGATGATGATCCTCGGTCTGGTGCGGTGGATGCAGCCGGTGCACGGCTACGACGTGCGCCGCGAGCTGTTGAGCTGGAGCGCCGACAAGTGGGCGAACGTGCAGCCTGGATCGATTTATCACGCCCTGCGCAAGCTCACCGAGGAAGGCCTGCTCCGCGCCGTCGCCACCGAACAGGTCGGTGCGCGCCCGGCCCGCACCACCTACGAGGTCACACCCAAGGGAGAGGAGGAGTTCGAGACGTTGTTGCGCAACCTCTGGTGGAACTTCTCCGAGCCGATCGACCCGTTCACGGCGGCTTTCTCCTTCCTGCCCGCGATGCCCCGGCCCGAGGCGGCGGCGGCCCTGCGCAACCGGGCCAACCTGCTGCGAGCCGGAATCGAGTCGATGCGGGCCTCGCTTGGCTCGGACTGGGTGCGCAACACCAGGCCGGTGCACGTCGGGTGGATGTTCGAGCTGTGGTCGGCGCGAGCGGAAGCGGAGATGACCTGGTGCGAACGGATCGCGGAACGCATCGAATCCGGTGTGTCGTACCTGCCTGCTGAACTGGAGAACGCGGATGGTTGGTCAGGTTGGCGCAACGGCGATGGGCGACGCGAAGCACAACCGGAATAATCAACGTTGACTAAGGAAGCTATATCGCGTTAGCCTGCTGTCGGCACAGCGGGGGGAGTGCGCCGTCCGGCGTCGTCCCACTTGACGGCCGGCTTCGACCCGGCCCGACCGACCAGGAGCAGAGATGATCGAGACCAGGGGGCTGCGGAAGTCCTTCCGCTCCCGCGCGGGTCGAGAGACGAAGACGGTGGACGCCGTGCGGGGCGTCGACCTCAAGGTCGCCGAGGGCGAGATCTTCGGCTTCCTCGGCCCGAACGGCGCAGGCAAGACCACCACCCTGCGGATGCTCGCCACGTTGATCGAGCCGGACGGCGGCGACGCCACCATCGCGGGCGCCGACCTGCGGAAGGACCCGGCCGAGGTGCGCCGACGGATCGGCTACGTCCCGCAGGGCGGCAGCACCTGGGACGAGTCCACCGCCCGCGAGGAGCTGGTGCTGCACGCCCGCATGTACGGCATCAGCAAGGCCGACGCGCAGCGCCGCGCCGCCCGCGCGCTGGACGCCTTCCAGCTCACCGAGTACGCCGACCGCAAGTGCAAGACCTACTCCGGTGGTCAGCGCCGGCGGGTCGAGATCGCGCTCGGCATCATCCACGAACCGAAGATCGTCTTCCTGGACGAGCCGACCACCGGCCTCGACCCGCAGAGCCGCGCGCACATGTGGGACGAGATCCGGCGGCTGCGCAACGACGGGATGACCGTCTTCATCACCACGCACTACCTGGACGAGGCCGACGCGCTCTGCGACCGGATCGCGATCATGGACAACGGCGAGATCGTGGCCGAGGGCACCCCCGCCGAGCTCAAGCGGGAGATCTCCGGCGACGTCGTGCTGGTCGGTCTCGACCTGGCCGCCACCCCACAGGCAGCCCAGTCGCTGGACGGCGAGGCGTACGTCAACAAACTGGAGACCGTCGACGAGGGCGGCCTGCGCCTCTACGTCGACGAGGGCGCCACCGCCATCCCGCAGGTGCTGCGCCGACTCGACCACGCCGGCCTGGAGCTGCGCTCGATCGAGCTGCACCGACCCAGCCTGGACGACGTCTTCCTCACCAAGACCGGCCGCTCGCTGCGCGAGTCCTGACCAGCAGCGGGCCGGGCTCTTCTACCCGCACCGCTCGCTGCGCGAGTCCTGACCACCGCTCGCTGCGCGAGTCCTGACCATCCGGAGACTTCTCATGAAATTCGCCCGTGACACGTGGCTGATCTTCCAGCGGCAGACCCAGTTGCTGCTGCGCAACCCGGTCTGGGTCTTCGTCGGCGTCTTCCAGCCGGTGATGTACCTGCTGCTCTTCGCCCCGCTGCTCAAGCCAGCCCTGAACGCACCCACCCAGGCCGCCGCCTACAAGATCTTCGTACCCGGTCTGCTCGTCCTGCTGGCCATTTTCGGTGGCCTGTTCCAGGGGTTCGGCCTCATCGCCGAGCTGCGAGCCGGGGTCATCGAACGCTCACGGGTCACCCCGATCAGCCGACTCGCCCTGCTGCTCGGCCGCTCGCTGCGCGACGTGGTCTCACTTCTCGTGCAGGCCGTCATCATCACCCTGTTGGCGCTCCTGTTCGACCTGCGGGTGTTCATCGGTGACCTGCTGCTGGCGTACCTGATGCTCGCCCTCATCGCCCTCATGACCTCGGCCGTCTCCTACGGCGTGGCGCTCAAGGTCAAGAGCGAGGACGCGTTGGCCCCGCTGATGAACACCGTGGCGCAGCCGGTGCTGCTGCTGTCCGGCATCCTGCTGCCGCTGACGTTCGCGCCCGGTTGGTTGCAGGGCATCGCCGACTGGAACCCGTTCTCCTGGGCGGTCGACGGCACCCGCGCGTTGTTCGCCGGTGACCTGGGCAGCGACAAGGTCTGGCAGGGCCTGAGCATCACGGCGGTGCTCGCCGTGCTGGGCGTCTACTGGGCCGCCCGCCAGTTCGCCCGCAGCGTCCGCTGACGCTGGCCTGCCTGGCGCTGGCCTGCCTGGCGCTGGCCTGGCTGCCTGGCTTGCCTGCTTGCCCTTGATCGACTCGGTTTCCTGGAAGTCGGGGTGTCCTACCGCGTGGGATGCCGCGACTTCCAGGAACTCGAGTGGATCATCGCCGTTCAGCGCACCCGGGCGAGGGTGAGGCCGTCCGCGATCGGCAGCATCACCGGGTCCACCCGTACGTCGGCGAGCACCTCGTCGTTGAAGGCGGCGATGGCCCGGTCGCCTTCGTTCTGTGGCGCGAGGACCCGCCCGCCGCGCAGGACGTTGTCGACCGCGATCACTCCACCGGGCCGCATCCGGGGCACCAGCTCAGCCCAGTAGACCGGGTAGCCCGTCTTGTCGGCGTCGATGAACGCAAAGTCCAGGTGGCGCTCGTGCGGCAACTCCCGCAACGTCTCCCCGGCGGGGCCGGTCCGCAGGTCGATCCGGTCCTGCACACCGGCACGCGCCCAGTAGCGCCGGGCGATGCCGGTGAACTCCTCGGAGACGTCAAAGCAGGTCAGTTTCCCACCGTCGGGCAACCCACGGGCGATCGCCAGCGACGACAGCCCGGTGAACGTGCCGACCTCGACGGCCTGCCGCACGTCGAGGAGTCGGGTGAGGAAGGTCAGGAAGGCCGCCTGCTCCGGGGCCACCTGCATGGAGGCGTGCTCCGGCAACACCGACCGGGTTTCCTCGGCCAGGTCCTGGATGATCTCGTCCGGCGGAGCGCCGTGTGCGACAAGGTACGCGTGCAGCTCATCGGTGAGCGGGATCGACTTGGTGGTCATGACCGGACGTTACCGAGTGGCTCGACAGATTGGCCGCCCGGCGCGACCTTCGTCCAGAGGTCGGTGATCCGCAGATCGAGTTCGGCCAGGAGGCGGCGCAGCAGCGGCATCGACAACCCGACCACCGTGCCCGGGTCACCCTCGATCCGCTCCACGAACGCCCCGCCGAGCCCGTCGATCGTGAACGCTCCGGCCACGGCCAGCGGCTCGCCACTGGCCACGTATGCGGCGATCTCGTCGTCACTGATGTCGGCAAAGTGGACGGTCGTCGAGGCGACCGCCTCCGCGCGCCGCCCGGCGACCACGTCGATCAGGCAGTGCCCACTGTGCAGAACACCGCTGCGCCCCCGCATCCGCAGCCAACGCCTGGTCGCATCCGCCGGGTCCGCAGGCTTACCGAGGATCTCCCCGTCGAACGCCAGCACCGAATCGCAGCCGATCACCAGCGTCCGCTGATCGTTGGCCGGGCTCAGCCGGGTCAGCACCGCCTGGGCCTTGAGCCGCGCCAATTCCAGGCACAACTCCTCGGCCCGGTCGGTCACCACCAGGGATTCGTCCACCCCGCTGACCAGCACGTCCGGCTCGATGCCAGCGGCCTGGAGGGACTTACGACGGGCAGGGCTCGCCGAAGCGAGCACGAGGCGGAGCGGCAAAGAGTCAGACACAAGCCCGACGTTACCGCCAAGCCCTCCACCACCACCCAAGACCAACCGTGACCACCTCGGCTTTCTTGATCGACTCGTGTTCCTTGAAATCGCGGTGTCCTGCTGGCCTGGATACCGCGACATCAAGAAATCCGAGTCGATCAGCCTGCCGCAGCCCGATCAGCGACTAATTCTGGGCGGCGGATCATCACTGCGGCGCCGACGCCGCGCCACCACCGCCCAAGCGACCCCGGCAGCCACGATCACGCCCAGAGTGGCCAGGCCACGTGCCGTCGCGCCGCTGCCACCATCACCCGGCCGCCGCCCGGCCACCGTCGTCGACTGGCCAGCACCGGCCGGCGCGCTAGCGGATTCAAACCCCAGCGGCGGGACGTCTGCCGTCAGTGCCGCCACCAGGTCGATCACGCCATAGCCGTACTCGTCGTCACGCCCAGGCGGACCCTTGTCGACGGCGGTCGCAGTCAGCCGGTGCGCTACCTCACGCGCGGGCAGATAGGGGTACTTCGACCTGATCAAGGCAGCCGCCCCTGCCACGATCGCCGTCGCGCTCGATGTGCCAGTGCCCTTCGAGTACTTTCCGTCGTAACTGGTGCTGTAGATATCGACCGCGGGAGCGACCACGTCGATCTCCGGCCCGGTCACCGAGATTGGCGCGTGGAATCCAGTGCGATCAACGCCACCGACGGCTATTACACCGGCTTCACTTGCCGGATATCCAACGGTCTGATCGCGAGGAAGATTGCCAACGCCAGCTACAACGATAATGTCTGCGTCGAGGGCGGCTCGAATTGCTTGGCGCAATCTTGAACTGCTTGCGCCGACAGACGAAATGCTGATTATGTCCGCGCCGTTCGCGATGGCGTATTCGATACCTTTTGCCAAACTGTCCGGGTCGCCGGCGCCGTCAGGGGGCGAGCTATAAATTGGCAAAACCTCGGCTTCTGGGGCTATGCCTAGCGCTCCGAGTTTTCCTTGTCCGTGAGCGGCTATAAGCCCGGCCATCGACGTTCCATGGCTGTCTAAGTCTTTGCGGCCGTCGCCGTTCCCGCCGGCAATTATGTCTGTCCCGGCGAGCAAATTGTCGCTCAGGTCGGGGTGTGGATCGACGCCGGTATCTGGCACGGCGACGACCACGCCATTGCCGCGGCTTATGCTCTGGGCTTGGGCCGTCTTCAGATAGTCGAGGTGCCACTGCTCTGCCCGAATTTGAGCACTGGCGCCTGGTGGGTCGGTAGAAGCAGGCAAAACTATTGACGTTGCCAATAGCGCCACTAGCACCCAGGTAGGTCGCATTCTTAACGATTGAAGCCAATGGCCGGACCAGGATCGGTTGGTCCTTGCTCGTCAGCGGGGCGGAGGACAGGATTGACCCCGTGGTCAGTCTCCCATGGATTGTCTGGATCCCAAAGGCGTGCCGTCGCGTCGTCGAATTCCTCAGTTTGGCGATGCCGTCCAGGAAACCCAGGACCTGTACTGCTGCCTAGAGAAGGCGCGCCGCCAATCGGAGTGAGGCCACCGTGCAGGGGGGTGGTTCGGCCACTGCCTGGGCGAGATCCTGCGCCTCCGGCGGGGCCGGTGCCAGCGCCGCCACCGCCAATTACCCCACCAATTGGATTAATTCTGCGGGGCTGAGTGGCGTTTGGCCCCACCAAGCCACCGTTCGTGCCAGGAACGCCGCCAATTATTCCGCCTGGAGGCGTTGATTTCAGTGGCGGCGTCGGCGGCTGGGCCGAAGGTCGATCTAGGCTTCCGCTTGGCGATTGGCTTCGCGAACTCATTCCTGCTGCCGGGTGAGATGGGATCGGTGCTCCGGGGGGCATTCCGCTTCCCGGATTCAAGACGGAGGATGTTGGGGTAGCTGTGGCTCCAGTGTTGTTCGCGGCAGGGCTGCTCGCTAGTCCGGTTCCCGCACTTCCGAGTACTGGTCCTACGCCTTGCGGCTGGCTAACAGGTGCTGCCGCGTCGGCTACCGGATATCTGAGGGCTGCGAGGCCGCCGCTCGTCGGCATCGGAACTGCGACGATCGGTGGGATGGTCGGCGCCAAAGGCGTTGCGCTTAATGCATCGGGATCACCGGATTGGATCGGGGATCGCACTGCTGGTGGTTTTTGGAGCGCCGCTTGGGCTTGTTGTAGTTCTCCGCTGAGGCTGAACATCATGGCCCGTGCCTGCGAGTTCAGCCGTTCCAGCTCGCCATCCGTAACGGGCGCCTCGGTGACCCGGTTGCCCATCACGGCTTTCGGGTCGGCGGCCATCGAGTCGTACGCCTGCTTCTGCTGGAGCTTGGCCGCGTACTCCTCGTAGAGCTTGCTGAGCGCGGCGCGGGTGGTGCCGATGGCCTGGGTGGCGGCGGACAGGGCGGTGTAGTTCGCGGCGGCGGCGTCGTGGGTGCGCCGCACCTTGTCGATCAGCTGGTCGAGTTCGGTGAGGTACGTGCTGGAGGCGGCGCTGGTCTCGGGTGGCCAGGCCTCGGCGAGCCCGCGCCGGTATTCCTGGAGGCGGCCGAGGTGGATTTGCGCCAGGTCGCAGACCTTGCGCCAGCCGGCGACCTGTTTCCAGTGGTTGGCGGTGTCGTGGTCGTGCAGGCAGGCCCACATGCTGTTGACGTCCATGAGCTGCCAGTCGGTGAGGCCGGAGGTGCGGCCGGTGCCCCGTTCGATCACGGCAGCACCACCGGCCCTTCGGCGTCGGGGCCGGTCGGGTCGGTCAGCATGGGCGTCGGGCGGCCGGGCAGGACGGTGCTCGGGTCGGCGAGGGCCCGTTGGACGTCGACGACGCGGGCGGCGGTGAAGGCGTCGCTGTCGGCGTAGTGGGTGGCGACCCGATCGGCGGCGGCGGCCAGGTGGCCGGTGGCGCCCCGGACGGCGTACACCATGTCGGCGGTGGCCTGCTGCGTCTCGTGGTGCGCGTGCAGGAACGTGACCAGCTCGACGAACGCGTCGCACGGGTTGGGCAGCTTGGCGGACATGTCCTCGGCGATGTACGACAGGTGCGGCGCGTAGTTGCTCTCGACCTCGGCGGCGAGCCGGTCGGCGAAGTCGCGGAGCTGGCTGATGTCGGCCTCGATGCCGCCGTAACCGCGTAGCCAGGGCGCTGGCCGGGCCTCTTCGGGGATCATGGATCCTCCCTACCTGTGACGGCACCGCTTCCCTGAGTGAGGGTAACGGCTGGGCGTGCCCCTGGCAGCCCCCGCCGGGCGGGTCGGGTCAGCGGGGCAGGCCGGCGGCGCGCCACCCGCCGGAGCTGGCCGGTCGACCGCTGCGCGCCCAGGCGGACGTGGTCGCCGGTGCGGGGGCCGTGGCCGGGCGGGAGCGGACGACGATCGCCCCGACGAGGGCGGCCAGTTCCTCGGCGGTGGGCACGCCGCGGACGACCCGGATCAGCGGCTCTTCGGCAGACATGACGCCAGGGTACGCGGCGCGAAGTTGCGTGAAGCGGACAGTGGCGTGCCGGCGGTGTGAGCGTCGGCGGGTCCGGGTACCGTCTCACCGATGTCGAACGCGCTTCCCCAACTTGTCGCTGACCGATACCGGCTTCTGTCGCCGCTCGGCCAGGGCGGCATGGGCCGGGTGTGGAAGGCGCGCGACGAGGTGCTGCACCGGGACGTCGCCATCAAGGAGTTGGTGCCGCCTCCCGGTCTCACCGACGAGGAGCGCCGCGAGATGCGGGAGCGCTCGTTGCGGGAGGCCCGGGCCATCGCCCGGCTCAACCACGCCAATGTCGTGCGCATCTTCGATGTGCTGCGCACCGATGGCGATCCGTGGATCGTCATGGAGTACGTGGCGTCGAAGTCGTTGCAGGACACTCTCGCCGAAGACGGCCCGGTTTCGGTGGCTCGCACGGTGGAGATCGGCCTCGGTGTGTTGGGCGCCCTGAGCGCCGCGCACAAGGCGGGCGTCATGCACCGCGACGTCAAGCCGGGCAACGTGTTGCTCGGTGAGGACGGCCGGGTGGTGTTGACCGATTTCGGTCTCGCCACGATCCCGGGTGACCCCAATGTGACCCGCACCGGCATGGTTCTCGGCTCACCGGCGTACATCTCCCCGGAGCGTGCCCGCGACGGCACCGCCGGGCCGGAGGCCGACCTGTGGTCGCTGGGCGCGACGCTCTACGCGGCCGTCGAGGGCAAGTCGCCGTACGCTCGGCCGTCGGCGATCGGCACCCTGGCCGCGCTGGCCACCGAGCCGATCCCGCCGCCGAAGAACGCCGGCCCGCTCAAGGCCGTGCTCAACGGGCTGCTCCGCAAGGACCCGAACGAGCGGATCACCGCCGAGGTGGCGGAGCGGTTGCTGCGCCGCGCCGGGGGCAAGCGGGCGCGCGGGATCTCACTGCTCGATGGCGTACGCCGGCCTGGGCCGAACGGCCCGCGCGAGCCGCGCCTGCCGGTGGTGCCGGCACCGCGACCTGCCGAGAGCGTCGACCGGCCGGTGTCGCCGCCGCCGGCCGCCGCCGCGACCTCCGCCGCTGCCACGACCTCCGCCGCCGATGCCACGCCGACGGCCGTCGTTCCGTCCGGTGTGGACGACGTCGACCCGACCGCCGCGGTGCCGGCCGAGCCGACCGCCACGATCGACCGCCCGTCCGATGCCGAGCCGACCGCGAAGGTCGCGGCCACGGGCGGCACGACCGGCGACGGTACGACGAACACCGGCGACGGTACGACCACCCCCGACGACGAGCCGACTGTCGTCGACGGCCCGCCGGTGGCTCCGGAACAGCGCAAGCCGTCGACGCCGACGTCGCTGATGCCGCCGGTGAGCCCGGCCGGTCGCGCGGCGGTGCCGACGTACGGCGGTACGAAGCCGAGCAACACCCGACGCAACGTGCTCATCGGGGCCCTGGTCGCGCTGCTGCTGGTCGGCCTCGTGGTGATCGTGCCGCTGCTCAGCAAGGGTGACGACAAGACCCCGCAGGCCAACCCGACCGGGGCCGCCGCGACGTCCGCACCGCCGCCGACCACCGCTCCGGCGGTGCCACCGCCCACCACGGGTGCCCCGAGTCCGACGCCGTCGGCCACGCCCTCGGTCGACCCGAACGCGCTGCCGGCTGGCTGGAAGCTGCACAAGGACCCGACCGGCTTCGCCCTGCCGATCCCGGATGGTTGGGTGCGTAGCCAGGTCGACAACGTCACGGTGGTCTTCAATCAGTCCAACGGCCCGGGAAAGCTGCTCGTGCAGTGGACCCCCAACCCGAAGAAGGACGCCGTCGCCGACTGGCGGGAGCAGGAGCCGAACCGCAAGCGGCTCGTCAGCAACTACCAGAACCTCGGCATCAAAAGCTGTGACTTCTGGAAGACCTGCGGGGACTGGGAGTGGCTGGAGACCCGGGACGGGCAGCGGATCCACGTCCGTAACCGTGGGTTCGTGACCGCCAGCAACCGCGGCTACGCCCTGCGGTGGGAGATCGCGGAGAAGGACTGGCAGGCCAACCTGCCCAACTTCGACCGCATCGCCAAGGGATTCGTGCCCGACCGCCAGGACTGAAACTGATTCGCATGACCTTGCGTCGTCCTGGGTAATTGACCTTCGACGACGGAGGGAGGCACGACATGGGTTACCGACGGAGGGACACCCGGCCTCGGCTGGCACTGTGGATGCTCGTCGCGCTCGGCGACGCGATTCTGCTGCTGGTCACCATGGGGATTCCGGCGCTCATCGCACTGTTCGGCGTCGTGATCGTTGCCGGTTTCGGGGTGGCCGCCTGGCGGCTCACCCGCAGGGGAGCGTTGGCTCGCGAGGAAGCTGTGGTGCCGGCGTTGAGCCGGCGGCGGGCCTGACCCGTAGCCGGCGTGTGTGGCGGCAGCCGGACCGATTGTCGACCGTGTGGTGACCGTCGATCCCGCTGCCGCCAACGGCCCGGTCAGGTGTTGTTGGCCAACGCGATCAGCCGACTCCGGTCGCCGTTCCAGTAGTTGCGGTCCACGTTGCCGCTGATCCCCGAGACCGCCCCGGTGCTGGTGTACTGCCAGAAGCTCCACACCGATGCGCCGGCCGGCAGGGCGCCCGGCGTGCTCGACCAGCGGGCCAGCCAGAGCGGGTGGTTCGCCCACGGGCCGGTCCAGCTGCCGGTGCACTGGTTCCACCAGCTCGTGGTGGTGTAGATGACCGCGTACCGGCCGGTGCGGGCGCGGTAGGTGTTCAGGAAGTCCTGCACCCAGTTGCGCATTCCGGTCGTGCTGAGCCCGTAGCAGTAGCCGCCGGCGTACGGGTTGCCCTCGATGTCCAGGGCCGCCGGCAGGGTGCGGCTGTCCGCCGACCAGGCGCCACCGTTGGAGGCCAGGTAGTTGGCCTGGGTGGAGCCGGCGGAGATGTTCGGCCGGGCGAAGTGGTACGCCCCGCGGATCACCCCGGCGTTGTACGCGTTGACGTAGTTCGCGTTGAAGTTCGGGTCCTTGTAGCTGGTGCCCTCGGTCGCCTTGATGAAGGCGAACTGGATGCCCGCGTTGCGGACGCTGGTCCAGTTGATGCTGCCCTGGTAGCGGGACACGTCGACGCCGGGTGTGGTGGCGGCGGCCGCCGGTCCGGCGGTCGCGACCAGGGCCGCCGCCGCGGTGGCGAGGACGGTGAGGCCGGCCGCGAGTGCGCGGCGCAGCGATGATCGGGTACGGGCCATGAGTGCCTCCAAGGACGTGGCTCTATCGACAACCATCTTTGGAGATAAGTGCCCTAGATCACAAGGCGGGCAGAAAAAAGCTTCATCGGTGGGTCGTGAAGACCTGTGGCCGGGGGAGGGCGATTCAGCGCAGGGTGGCCGGGTCGAGCTGCCAGCGGAACGGCTCGACGACGGTCAGCGTCTCGCCCGGCTTGGCCACCTGGTCCTCGACGTAGTGCTCACCGTCCAGCCGGAACAGCCGTAACGAGTGACCGTCCCCGTCCTGCTCGACCAGCAGATACCAGGGGATTCGCGCAATGGCGTAGAGCTGCATCTTCACCAGCCGGTCGGCTGCGGCGTTGCCGGGCGAGACGATCTCGCAGACGAGCACCACCTCGGCAGCCTCCACCGCCGTGCCCTCGTCGTCGGTGTCCGCGACAACCACATCGGGGATGACGATCCGATCCACCCCGAGTCGAACGTTGACCGCCTCGAAGACGAGGAGATCGCCTGTCGCTACCTCAAGGTGGTTGGCCAAGCGCCGCGACACCACTTGGTGCCGTTTGCTCGGGGCAGGGCTCACGATCAGGCTCCCGTCGAGCAACTCGATCCGGTCCGGGGTCTCACCCAGGGCGAAGTAGTCGGCCTCGGTCCAGAGCCCGACGTGGTGTCCCAGGGGTTCGGCACTCATCGGCGCTCACCTCCCGCTTCACTCGCCGCCCGATCAGTCTCACAGGATACGAGCCGGTGCCCCGGGAGCGACACGGAACGCCGCCGGTAGGCTCGCGCCCCATGATGTCGATCGACGGGCTGGGCGAGAAGTGGGACACGCTGTTCGGCGCGCAGCCGGACCCGCCCCCGCTGCTGGTGCTGATCACCGCGGCCGTCGCGCTGGTGGTGGTGTCCACCCGATTGCCCTGGCGGATCGCCCGTAACGCCATCACCATCGCCCACGAGGGTGGGCACGCGCTCGTCGCCCTGCTCACCGGTCGCAAGCTGCGCGGCATCCGGCTGCACTCGGACACCTCGGGGCTCACGCTCTCCGCCGGCCGCCCCACCGGTCCCGGCATGATCCTCACCCTGCTTGCCGGATACGTCGCCCCGCCCCTGGTCGGGTTGGCCGGTGCCTGGCTGCTCGGCGGCAACCGGATCACCCTGCTGCTCTGGGTCGCTGTGGCGCTGCTGCTCGCCATGCTCGTCATGATCCGCAACGCCTTCGGCGTGGTGTCGCTGCTGGTCACCGGCGCGCTGGTGTTCGCCGTCTCCTGGTACGCCATCCCGCAGGTGCAGGCCGCGTTCGCGTACGCCGGAGTGTGGTTCCTGCTGCTCGGCGGGGTGCGACCGGTGGTGGAGCTGCAACGGCTGCGATCGCGGGGTGGGATGCCCGCCTCCGACGCCGACCAGCTGGCGGGGCTGACCCCGTTTCCGGCGTTCTTCTGGGTGACCGTCTTCGTCCTGGTCAACCTGGCCGCCCTGATCACAGGCGCCCTGCTCCTCACCGGCCAGATCCTCACCAATGCGGGCCTGACGCTCTAACCCCCGCCTCCGTCCGGGTCGATCAAGGAGTTGTGGTGGGCCGCGAAAGCCGCGAAACCCCCGCAGCCAGGCACCACAACTCCATGATCGACGGCGGTGTGCGGGCTGCGGGCGGGCAGAATGAGTCCATGCGATACGTGATCATTGGCGCGGGTGCGGTTGGCGGGACCATCGGCGTACTGCTGGACCAGGCTGGCCGGGACGTGACTTTGGTGGCCCGGGGTGCCCACCTGGATGCGATCCGCGCGCGGGGTCTGACGCTGCGGCGGCCCGACGGCGAGGTCACCGCCCGGCTCAGTGCCGTGGATGGCCCAGACGACCGGCCCTTGCCAGCGGACACCGTGCTGGTCCTCACCGTCAAGTCGCAGGACACCGCCGGTGCCCTGGCCGCCTGGGTGGACGCGCCCGTGGCCGGCGGCGGTACGGCGGGCGAGCGGCTGCCGCTGGTGACCGCGCAGAACGGGGTGGCGAACGAGCGGACCGCGCTGCGCCTCTTCGCCGACGTGCATCCGATCTGCGTCTGGCTGCCGGCCACCCATCTGGACCCGGGAGTGGTCGTGGCCAACGGTCACCCGCACCCCGGGATGCTCCACATCGGCCGCTACCCGGGCGGCGCCGACGACACCGACCGGACGATCGCCGCGGATCTGGACGCCGCCGGTTTCGTCGCCCCGGTGCGCGCGGACGTGCTGCGCTGGAAGTACGGCAAGCTGCTCAGCAACCTCGGCAACGGCCTCCAGGCGTTGCTCGGGCAGGGCATCCCGGACGCGCTGGCCGAGCGGGTACGCGCCGAAGGTGTCGCCGCGCTCGCCGCCGCCGGGATCGCGCACACCTCGCCGGAGGAGGAGAAGGCCGAGCGCGGTGACCTGGTGGGGCAGCGCCCGGTCGACGGCGAGGCCCGCTCGGGTGGCTCCACCTGGCAGAGCCTGGCCCGGGGCACCGGCTCGACCGAGGTCGACCACCTCAACGGCGAGATCGCGCTGCTCGGCCGGCTGCACGGCGTGGCGACACCGGTCAACGTCGCCGTCCAGCGGGCCGTACGCCGGGCGGTCCGGGAGCGGATCGCGGCCGGCGCGTTCCCGCTCGTCGAGCTGGAGAAGATGATCGCCTGACCGGGGCAACCGACGACCCTGCCCGGCGCGTGTTCCCTGCGACCGACACGGGGAGGTAGCGGGTGCCGGACGTCGACGGGTTCGACGAGTTCTACCGGGGGAGCCGGCAACGGCTGCTCGGGTTCGTCTACGCCCTCACCGGCGATCGGGGCGAGGCGCAGGACGCCGTGCAGGAGGCGTACATCCGGGCGTGGCAGCGCTGGACGACCATCAGTGCGTACGACGACCCGGAGGCGTGGGTACGGGTGGTGGCCAGCCGGATCGCGGTCAGCCGGTGGCGCAGCCTGCGCAGCCGGGCTCGCGCGTACCTGCGACACGGGGCCGTCGAGACCGTCCCCGGCCCGGGCACCGACACCGTCGAGGTGGTCGCCGCCCTGCGTCTGCTGCCCGAGGAACAACGCGTCGCCATCGCCCTGTACTACCTGGTCGGCATGCCGGTCGCCGAGGTGGCACGGGAGACCGCGGCCCCGGTGGGCACGGTCAAGGCTCGACTCTCCCGGGGGCGCGCCGCGCTCGCCGATCTGCTCGCCGTCTCTGACCTGGAGGAGGCCACCGATGCGTGACGAACCGACCTTCGTCGAACACGTCCGGCGGGACCTGCTCGACGTGCGCTGGCCCAGCCCGGATGAGATCCGCGCCCGAGCCCGTCGCCGCAGCCAGCGCAGGATCGTGGTGTCCACGGTCGTGCTGGCTCTCGCCGGGTTCTCCGCCGTGGCGGTCGCCGCGCCGGGGACGTCCCCGGCGCCGGTTCAGCCGGCCGCCTCGGCCTCGCCGACCCGGCACGAGATCACCACCGACGCCCTGCTGCAGCCGGCCGACCTCCCGCAGCCTGTTTACGTGGAGCTCAGCCAGGCAGGGCTGGGCGAGCCGGTCCGGCTGGAGGACATGCTTGGCCAATGCCGGACGAGCCAGGGGCGATCGGACGGCTGGCAGATGTCCATCCTGTCCCGTTCTCAGACCCTCATGCGGAAACCCACTCAGGGCGTCCTCGTGCCGGGCGACGCACTGGTCGTGCAGGATCTCTTCAGGCTGGCACCCGAGACGGCTCGACAGCTCTTCACCAGTCTGGACGACCTGGTCGCGCCGTGCGCGGAGTGGCGAAGCATCGAGCAGTGGGAGACGGTAGACAGCACCCACACCGTGGAGGTGATCCACCGGTGGGCGGTGGTGCAGAGGGGCTTCGCCGGGGACGACGCCGCCATCCTGCGGGACTCGTTCACAGCCCCTCGGGACGTGCAGACCGGGCAGACGTTCGGCAACACACCGCAGCCGACCCTCCTGGCCGTCGTCCGGGTCGGCGACACTGTCTCGCTGCTCCGCATCGCAGACGACGGCACCGAGGCGAAACTCCGCCAGCTCGCCGTGGCGGCGGCAGCCCGGATGTGCGCCGCCGCCAACCCACCCTGCTGACCCCTGCCGTCGGGTGGGCTCAGAGCGGGATGTTGCCGTGCTTCTTGGGGGGCAGCGTTTCGCGCTTGGTGCGCAGGATGCGTAGCGCCCGGACGATCTGGGTGCGCGTCTCGTGCGGGGGGATCACCGAGTCGATGTACCCGCGCTCGGCCGCCACGTACGGGTTGGCCAGGGTGTCCTCGTACTCGGCGATCTTTTCGGCCCGGACCGCCGCCGGGTCGTCGGCACCGGCCAGTTCGGAGCGGTAGAGGATGTTCACCGCGCCCTGCGCGCCCATCACGGCGATCTGGGCGGTCGGCCACGCGAAGTTCAGGTCCGCGCCGAGGTGCTTGGAACCCATCACGTCGTACGCCCCGCCGTACGCCTTGCGGGTGATCACGGTGACCTTGGGGACGGTCGCCTCGGCGTACGCGTAGATGAGCTTGGCGCCCCGGCGGATGATGCCGTCCCACTCCTGGCCGGTGCCGGGCAGGAAGCCGGGCACGTCCACGAAGGTCAGCACAGGGATGTTGAACGCGTCGCAGGTGCGGACGAACCGGGCGGCCTTCTCCGAGGCGGCGATGTCCAGGGTGCCGGCGAAGTGCATCGGCTGGTTGGCCACCACGCCCACCGGTCGTCCCTCGACCCGGCCGTAGCCGACCACGATGTTCTGCGCGTAGAGCGGCTGGACCTCCAGGAACTCCCCGTCGTCGAGGACGTGCTCGATCACCGTGTGCATGTCGTACGGCTGGTTGGCCGAGTCCGGGATCAGCGTGTCCAGCGCCCGGTCCTCGTCGCTGACGGTCAGGTCGGCGGGAGCCTCGACGACCACCGGCTCGTCGAGGTTGTTCGACGGCAGGTACGACAGGAGTGCCTTGACGTAGTCGACCGCGTCCTCCTCGTCAGTGGCGAGGTAGTGCGCGTTGCCGCTGCGGGAGTTGTGCGTGCGTGCCCCGCCCAGCTCCTCCATGCCGACATCCTCGCCGGTCACCGTCTTGATCACGTCGGGGCCGGTGATGAACATGTGCGAGGTCTGGTCGACCATCACGGTGAAGTCGGTGACCGCCGGGGAGTAGACGGCGCCGCCGGCGCAGGGCCCCATCACCAGCGAGATCTGCGGGATGACGCCGGAGGCCCGCACGTTGCGGAAGAAGATCTCACCGTAGAGGCCGAGCGAGACCACGCCCTCCTGGATGCGCGCGCCACCGGAGTCGTTGATGCCGACCACCGGGCAGCCGATCTTCATGGCCAGGTCCATCACCTTGACGATCTTCTGGCCGAAGACCTCGCCGAGCGAGCCACCGAAGACCGTGAAGTCCTGGGCGAAGACGCACACCTGTCGGCCGTCCACCGTGCCGTAGCCGGTGACCACGCCGTCGCCGTACGGGCGGTTCTTCTCCAGCCCGAAGGCCGTGGACCGGTGCCGGGCCAACTCGTCGAGTTCGACGAAGGAGCCCTCGTCGAGGAGCATCTCGATCCGCTCGCGGGCGGTCTTCTTGCCGCGCGCGTGCTGCTTCTCGACCGCGCGGGCCGAGCCGGCGTGCACCGCCTCGTCGACCCGGCGCTCCAGGTCCGCCAGCTTGCCAGCAGTGCTGTGGATGTTGGTCCCGGTCTCGGTAGTCACCCAGGGAATATAACGATGGTTCAGGTCGGTGCCGCTGTGCAGTACGCCTCAGTGCCGCCGTGGCGACCGTCGTAGGCTGGCGGAATGTCGGGCTCCCCGTACACCAATCTGGATCGCCCGCCGCTGTCGGCGGCCCGGCTGAGCCGCGCGTTGGTCGCGCCGAACGGGCCGTGGGCCCGGCTGGAGCTGCGCGCCGAGACCGGCTCCACCAACGCCGACGTGGCCGAGGCCGCCCGGGCCGGCGAGCCCGAGGGCTTGGTCGTGGTCGCCGAACAGCAGACCGCCGGGCGTGGCCGGCGCGGTCGGGTCTGGCAGTCGCCGGCGCGTGCCGGCATCGCCACCAGCGTGCTGCTGCGACCCGGCGAGGCCGTGCCGGACCGCGGCTGGCTGCCGGTGCCACCCACGGGGTACGGGTGGTTGCCGTTGCTGGCCGGCGTGGCGCTGGTGGAAGCGGTGGCCCGGTTGGCCGAGCTGGAGGCCTCCCTGAAGTGGCCCAACGATCTGCTGATCGACGACGCGAAGTGTGCGGGCGTGTTGGCCGAGGTGGTGCCGGGTCGTTCGCCCGACGAACCGCCGGCCATCGTGCTCGGCATCGGGCTGAACGTGACGCTGCGCGCCGACGAGCTGCCGGTCAATCCGACCGGGCTGCCGGCCACCTCGCTGCAGCTAGCCGGCGCGGCGGCCACCGACCGGGACCCGCTGCTGCGGGCCCTGCTGCGCGCGGTGGCCGAGTGGTACGACCGTTGGCGTTCGGCGGGCGGCGACGCGGTGGCCAGCGGCCTGCGCGACGCCTACCTGGCGGCGTGCGGAACGGTTGGTCGTGAGGTTCGCGTCCTGCTCCCCGACGGGGAGGTTCTGACCGGCACCGCCACCGGGGTGGACCGGGACGGCCAGCTTCAGGTGGCCACCCCGACGGCCACCCGCACCCTGGCCGCTGGCGACGTCCTCCACCTGCGCTGATCCATCTTCCCGCGATCCCGCGGTCGCCGCCCACGCTCGGCGGGCGAGAGCCGCACGGCGGCGACCCGACGCGCAAGATCGGGAAGAGCGGGGTGGGGGCCGCGTGGCGGATGTTGTGGTGGGCCCTGGGGGGTTTACCGTCTGCGCGTCGAGAAGAAGGCGTTGGAGGTTCCCCGTGGCGTTTCCAGAAGACGTGCTCACCAAGGACGAGCACGTCGTGCTGCACCTGCATCCGCACTGGAAGGCACTGGTTCGGCCGATCGTGGTGCTGGTGCTGGCCATCGCCGCGGTGGTGGTCGGCGTGCTCCTGCTGCCCGAGAGCAGCGGCGGTTCGATCGCGCTCGCCGTGATCGGCGTGATCGCCCTGGTCGCGGTGCTCTGGCTCGGTCTGTGGCCGTTCCTGGTCTGGCGTACCACCCACTACCTGTTCACCAACGAGCGCGTGCTGCTCCAGCAGGGTGTCTTCTCCCGGGACCGGCGGGACCTCCCACTCACCCGGATCAACGACCACTCGATGAACCAGCACTTCTTCGAGCGGCTGCTCGGCTGCGGCACGCTGACCATCGAGTCGGCCGGCGAGCGCGGCCAGTCGGTGCTCGCCGACGTGCCAGGGGTCGGTCGGGTGCAGACCACCCTGTACGAGCTGGTCGAGGCACAGCACGACAAGCACTCGCTGGGCGACGGGGAGATGCGCGACATCCTCGCCGACATGCGCGAGGGAAAGCCGCTGCGCGACACCACGACCTGATCGTCCGCACCGACTGACGCCCGCCCTGGCCGGAGTCGGGGCGGGTCAGTCGTGTGGTTCGGCCTTCTCCGGACCGCCTTCGGGCTGTTCGGGCCCGTCCGGGCTGGTCTCGGCCGGCTCGGTCTCGGCTGGGTCGCTCGCGGGCTGGTCGGCGCCGGTCGGGCCGTGGTCGGGCAGGTCGGCCTCGGGGGAGTCGGCCGGGCCGGCTGGTTCGGCCTCGGTCGGTCGGGCGGCGAACCAGCCGCGGAAACGGGTCCGCAGCACCTCCTGCTCGGGCCGGTCGTCCGGGCCGAGGCGGAGCATGGTGCCGGTGAGGCTGACGGTGCCCAGCCCTGGGCGGGCGGTGGATGGCCGGGCGCCCATCACGTCGACCCGGACGGCGAGCCGGTCCCCGGCGCGCACCGGAGCGAGCCAGCGCAGCTCCTCCAGGCCGGGGGACGCGTCCGCGGCCGCCCGGGACAGCAGGTGGTCGACGTACGCGCGCATGAACAGGCTGACCGTGTAGAAACCACTCGCGATCAACCCGCCGTGCCGGCTCTCCCCGGCCAGATCGGGGTCGACGTGGTACCACTGCGGGTCGAAACGGCGGGCGAAGGCGACCATCTCGTCGCCGTCCACGGTGACCACGCCGAGATCGACGGTGAGCCCCGGGACGAGATCCTCGAAGAACAGCTCGGCGGGTTGCCCGGTGCCGGAGCGCGCGGCGGGTGTCGTCACCGGCGGGGCGAGCGGCGGGTGCCGACGTGCAGTTCCGCGGCGAGTTCCGCGTCCAGGTCGGCGGCGGGGCTGACGCTCAGCCGCGTGGGCCGACCCTGGGTGGGTGCGCCGGGCGGTAGGTCACCGCGTTGCACGGACTCCGCTTCCTCCAGCTCGGACACGGACTCGGCGAGCTCAGCGACCGGGTCCATCTCCGCCATGGTGTCCCATTCGTCGCGCGGGATGCCGTGCCGGGTGGAGTCGGGCTTCGTCTCCTCCTCGACCGGTGCGACGGGTTGGAAGACGAAGGTCCGGTATGACCAGAACCGGAACAGGGTGGCCAGCAGGACACCGACGGTCTTGGCCACGTTCAGTGCCAGGAGGCCGTGTACGCCGAGGCCGTACTTGGCCGCGGCCACGGCACCAAGCTCAATGAGCAGGCCGGCGCCGTTGAATAGGAAGAACAGGACGTATTCCCGGCGAAGTGCCGATTTCGGGCGATCGCGGTACGTCCAGTGCCGATTCATCAGGTACGACGTGATCGTGGCGACGATGGTCGCGATCACGGTCGCCTTCAACTGACCATTGACGAAAACGGTCAGGGCAAGGACATTGAACACCGCGTAATTGATGACAGTGTTGATGCCGCCGACGATGCCGAACTTGAGCGCCTCGTGGATGAACTTCTGCCAGCGCTCAGGCAGCAGACGGACAAGACGCATGCGAAACACCTTAGGGCAGTTGGTGCGGCCGGTGATCACCGGCCGAACGAGGTGGGCGGCAGGTCACGCTCGGTGGTCACGCTCGGGCTTCACCTGCGGAAGGGTCGGGGTTCCCGCTTCGACGAAGACGAACCGCCGGTACGACCAGAATCGGAACAGCGTGCCGAGCCCCGTGCCGACGATGTAGCTGGCCACGTTGTCGGCCAGACGCGTCTGGAACACGGACGGCCAGATGCTGCCGAGCCCGTACCGGCTGAGCGCGAGGCAGGCCACCGCGATGCCGAGGCCGACCGCGTTGAAGAGGAAGAACAGCGCGTACTCACGGGCCGGGTTGTTGCGTTGACGGTGTCGCCACGTCCAGAACCGGTTGCCGATGAAGGCGACGGAGGCCGCGATCACGGTGGAGATGGTCTTCGCCGTCAACTCCTCGACGCCGCGACTGCTCGTCAGGTAGTTGAAGAGCGCGAAGTCGATGAGGAAGGCGATCCCACCCACTGTGGCGAACTTGCTCATCTCGCGGACGAGGTGGCCGAAGCGGTCCAGCAGTCTGCCGACCAGGCCCCGTCGGGTCTGCCGGGGTCCCGGTTGCTCCCCGGTCATCGTGGCGGCCACGGAGGGAGCCTACCGGCTGCCGACCAGTCAGAGGGGTAGCAACGGCGAGCGGGCGTGGTCGCTCGAAGGAGCCCATCACCCTGCGCGAAACCGTTGAACGCAGCGTAACCAATTGGGAGGACTGACGCGTCCCGGAAGGGGAATCCACGCACCGGTCGGCGGGGCAGGTCACGGTCCGACCGCAACAAGCGTCCGCCGGGGTGCACAACAAGATTTGCGTGAAACTGCGCGGGAAAGCGGGTATCAGCTCGTGATGCCGCAGCGTCGCCGTACCTTGTGCAGTTCTTCACAACCAGTCCCACTGACTCGGAAGGCTGCCCGGTTTACGCTGAGGCCAATCCCAGGTTTCCACGAAGGCGACGCATCGCGCCGCTGAGTCTCGTGCATCCCATAGATCGGTCAGCGTCGACCACAAGGAGATGTGTCATGGTTGCTCCGGCTGTTGTGCGGGGTATTGATCAGGCCCCGACGTCCCATCCGAAACTGCTCGCCTGGGTCCGTGAGGTCGCGGAACTGACCACCCCCGATCGTGTGGTCTGGGTGGACGGGTCCGACGAGGAGTGGCGCCGCCTCACCGACGAGCTGGTCGAGGCCGGCACGCTCATCCGGCTGAACCCGGAGAAGAAGCCCAACTCGTTCTACGCGCGTACCGATCCGACGGACGTCGCCCGGGTCGAGGAACGCACCTTCATCTGCTCCGTCGACGAGGCGGACGCCGGCCCCACCAACAACTGGATGTCGCCGCCGGAGATGAAGCGGACGATGACCGATCTCTACCGCGGCTCGATGCGCGGTCGCACGATGTACGTCATCCCGTTCGTCATGGGCCCGGTCGAGGCCGAGTCCCCGATGTTCGGTGTTGAGATCACCGACAGCCCGTACGTGGTCGCCTCGATGCGGATCATGACGCGGATGGGCACCCGGGTTCTCGAGGCGATGGGCGACGACGCGGACTTCGTGCACGCGCTGCACTCGATCGGCGCTCCGCTCGCCCCGGGTCAGCAGGACGTCGCCTGGCCGTGCAACGAGACCAAGTACATCTCGCACTTCCCGGAGACCCGGGAGATCTGGTCGTACGGCTCGGGTTACGGCGGCAACTCGCTGCTCGGCAAGAAGTGCTACTCGCTGCGGATCGCCAGCGTGATGGGCCGGGACGAGGGCTGGCTCGCCGAGCACATGCTGATCCTCAAGATCACCTCGCCGGAGGGCAAGACCTACCACATCGCCGGTGCGTTCCCCTCGGCCTGCGGCAAGACCAATCTGGCCATGGTCGAGCCGACCATCCCGGGTTGGAAGGTCGAGACGATCGGCGACGACATCGCCTGGATGCGGTTCGGCCCGGACGGCCGCCTCTACGCGGTCAACCCGGAGTACGGGCTGTTCGGTGTGGCACCCGGCACCGACTGGAAGACCAACGCCAACGCCATGCGCACCCTGGACCGGGGCAACTCCATCTTCACCAACGTCGGCCTCACCGACGACGGTGACATCTGGTGGGAGGGCATGGGGGAGCCGCCGGCGCACCTGATCGACTGGAAGGGCAACGACTGGACGCCGGAGAGCGAGGGCCTCTCCTCGCACGCGAACAGCCGGTTCTGCACCCCGATCACCCAGTGCCCGATCCTCGCCGACGAGTACTTCGACCCGAACGGCGTGCCGATCGACGCGATCCTCTTCGGTGGCCGCCGCAAGGACACCATCCCGCTGGTGACCGAGGCCCGCGACTGGGTGCACGGCGTCTACATGGGTGCCACGCTCTCCTCGGAGACCACCGCTGCCGCGTCCGGCGCCGTTGGCGTGGTCCGGCGGGACCCGATGGCGATGCTGCCGTTCATCGGCTACAACGCCGGGGACTACTTCCGGCACTGGATCGAGATGGGCAAGGGCACCGACGGCGACGAGGCGAAGCTGCCGAAGATCTACTACGTCAACTGGTTCCGTAAGGACCCGGAGGGTTCGTTCCTCTGGCCGGGCTTCGGGGAGAACTCCCGGGTGCTCAAGTGGGTCGTCGAGCGGATCGAGGGCACCGCCGACGCGGTCGAGACGCCGGTGGGCATGGTTCCCGCACCGGACGCGCTGGACGTCGAGGGCCTGGACATGACCCCGGAGGACGTTCGGATCGCCCTGAAGGTCGACCCGGACGAGTGGCGCAACGAGCTGCCGATGATCACCGAGTGGTTCGAGAAGTTCGGTGACAAGCTGCCGGGCGTGCTCTGGGCCGAGCTGGACGCGCTGCGCGCGCGCCTCGACGCCGCACAGCCGCAGCGGTAGGTGTGAGGAGCGCCCCCTGCGGGCAACATCGGATCCCATGAGGACGGCCGCCGAGACCCAGGTCCGGCGGCCGTCCGCCGTCCGGGTGCTCACCATCCTGCTCGCGACGACGGCGGCGGCCACCGTCGTGGTCGAGTTGCTCAACTGGTGGTACGCCCCGGAGCAGGGTTTCGGGCTGGCCGTACGGACCGGCTGGGCCATGCTGCGCTCGTTCGGTTTCCTGCTGTTGATCGGGCACGTCCGGAAGGGCCGCACGGTGGCCCGCCCGTTCGGGCTGATCCTCGCGGTCACCACGATCTTCGCCGTCGGCCGGCTCATCGTGCCCCGGCAGGGGGTGCCGCCGCTGCCCGGCCTGCTCGGCTTCGCCATCCTCACGGCGCTCTGCGCCGCGGTGGTCTGGCTGCTCTACCGCTCGTCGGCGTTGGCCGGGCACCTGGTCCGGCACCGTCCACGCCTCGTCATCGACCGGGCCGGCATCTCCTGGCGGGAGACCCCTCCCCGCCGACCGCAGGCGAGCGCCTGGCTGCTGACCAGCCGGGTGGCGGCGTTCACCTACAGCCCGCTGATGCTGGTGCCGGCCCTGGTGGCCGGAGGTTCCATCCTGGACGGGCGGCTGACCGCGGTGCCGGCCGTGCTGCTCTGGTTCGGCGCTGGCATCGCCGCCAGCTACGCGGTGCTGTTCTGCACCGCGTTCCTGATGCGGGGCAAGGACTGGGCGCGTGGGCTGCTGGTCGTCGTCACGGTGGCCGTACTCGCGGTGGACCTGCCGCTGTGCTGGTGGCTGTTGGGCGTGGACGGCCTGGTCCGCGACGGCGGCCCACTGCTCGCCGCGGCAGGGCTGGCCCTCTACGGCCTGCGCCGGGCTTCCCGCGCGGACGACGTCGCCCCGGCCTGACCGCGGCACCATCCCGCGCCCGGCTGGCCGCCGTCCCTCGGCCCCGACCAGGTAGTGACAGCTGCTGTAGAGCTGCCCCAGACATGGGGCGGCCCGCGCTGGAGTCGCGCCGGCACCCGCGCCTGTCCCCGCTCCCGCATCTGTGTCCGCGCCGTCCGGGGCCCTGCCCGATGGCCCGCATCTGTGTCCGCGCCGTCCGGGGCCCTGCCCGATGGCCCGCATCTGTGTCCGCGCCGTCCGGGGCCCTGCCCGATGGCCCGCATCTGTGTCCGCGCCGTCCGGGGCCCTGCCCGATGCCCCACATTCGGGGCAGGTCTACAGGCTGTTGGACAGGTGGGCCCGCCTCCGCGGCGCTGATGCCTCCCTGCATGAGCGGCCCCTTCTAACCACGCCTGGACTGCGGCGGAGGCTTTCGCGTTCCGGACGGCAGGAAGTCAGCGCCGTGCGGGTGCGGCCCGCACGAGCGGACAGAGGGCAGGATGGCGGGTGGCGTCGGTCACAACGGTCGGCGTGGGCGGCGCGGGTGGATCGTCGGGGCGGTGCGGGAACGGCACGGGCGCGCCGCGTTGGTCGGAGGGAGGCGCGGTGAGCGACGAGTTCGACGTGGTGGTGGTGGGAGCGGGGCCGGCCGGGGCGGCCGCCGCGCTGACGGCGCGGCGGGCGGGTGCCAGCGTGCTGCTGCTGGACCGGGCCGACTTTCCCCGGGACAAGGCGTGTGGCGACGGGATCGCCGCGCATTCGGTGGACGTGCTCGCCGAGCTGGGGGTGACCGAGGCGGTGGAGGGCTACGCGCCGCTGCCCGCGCTGCGGATGATCGCGCCGGGCGGGGTCGCCGTGGCTCGGGCGCTGCCCCGGCCCGCGTACACCGTGCCTCGGAAGGTCTTCGACGCCCGACTGGTGGCGGCGGCAGTGGCGGCCGGCGCCCAACTGCGCCGGCATACCGTGCGCCAGCTCGAGGCGCGCGCCGACCGGGTGGTGCTCGACGGCGAGTTGTCCGGCCGGGTGGTGGTGGGCGCGGACGGCGCCGGGTCGGTGGTCCGTCGCGCGCTCGGCCACCCGCAGAATCCCGACCGGCACCTGGCGCTGGCCATCCGGGGGTACGCCCCGGCGCTGCCCGGCCCGTCCGAGCAGCTCATCGTCACCTCGAAAGCCCGCTGGCCGGCGTACGCCTGGTCGTTCCCGATCGGTGACGGGCGGGCCAACGTCGGGTACGGGGAGGTGCTGCGCGGTGAGCCGTTGAGCCGGGCGTACCTGCTGGACCGGCTGGCCGCGCTGCTGCCCGGCACCGACCTGGCGACGGTGACCGCGTTGCGCGCCCATCACCTGCCGCTGTCCACCCACCGGCCGTCACCGGGTCAGGGGCGCACGCTGCTGGCCGGGGACGCGATGTCGTTGATCAATCCATTCACCGGGGAGGGTATCTTCTACGCGCTGCTCTCCGGTGCGCTGGCCGGGGCGGCAGCGGCCCAGGCGCCGGAGACGGCCGCCCAGCGCTACGCCCACGGGTTGCGCCGCCGCCTGGGCACCCACCTGCGACACAGCTCGGTCGCGGCCTGGTTGGCCCGGCGACGTCGGGTGGTGGATGCGGCGGTCCGGGCTGCCCGCCGGGACGACCGGGTGTTCTACGACGTGGTCGAGCTGGGACTGGGTGACGGACGCCTCACCGCTCGCACGCTGGCGATGATCGGAATCGGTCTGCCCGGCGGGGATGGGGCTCCGAGGCAGTGATCTGGCCGAAGGGTCGCTACGCTGCTAGGTGATGACGCTGCGGAACCTTATCTACTCCGTGTACGAGCGCCGGCTCACGGCGAAGCTCGCGGGTAAGCCGGTGCCCCGACACGTCGGGGTGATGTGCGACGGCAACCGCCGTTGGGCGAAGGAAATGGGCTTCGTCGACCCGAACGACGGGCACCGGGTCGGCGCGGCGAAGATCAAGCATGTGCTCGGCTGGTGTGACCAGGCTGGCATCGGGCACGTCACCCTCTATCTGCTGGCCACCGACAACCTGCGCCGTCCGGCGAGTGAGCTGGACCCACTCCTCAAGATCATTGAGGATCTGGCGGTGGAGCTGGCGGAGGAGGGCAACCCCTGGCGGCTGCGCATCGTCGGGGCTCTCGATCTGCTGCCGGCGCAGACCGCGGCGGCGCTCAAAGGCGCCGAGGAGCGCACCCGTGAGCGCACCGGCGGTGCGGAGGTCAACATCGCGGTGGGGTACGGCGGTCGCCGGGAGATCACCGACGCGGTCCGCTCACTGCTGCTGGAGCACGCCGCCACCGGCGGCACGCTTGAGGAACTGGCGGAGGTGCTGGACGTCGAGCACATCGCCGAGCACCTCTACACCCGTGGCCAGCCCGACCCCGACCTGGTCATCCGCACGAGCGGCGAGCAGCGGCTGTCCGGCTTCATGCTCTGGCAGTCCGCGCACTCGGAGTTCTACTTCTGCGAGCTCAACTGGCCGGATTTCCGGCACATCGACTTCCTGCGGGCCCTGCGCTCGTACGCCACCAGACAACGCCGCTACGGCGTCTGACCGGGCGGCGACAGAGCTGTCGCCGCCCCGATCGGTCAGGGCAGGTGGGTCAGTGCCCGGGTGAGGAAGTCACCCAGCGCTGCCGGGGACTCGATCGTCAGGTCGGCGGCGTTCGCCACCTCCTGACCGGTCTCCGGGTTGGCCACGGCCACACAGACACCGACGAAGTCCGGGTCGGCGGCGGCGCGGGTGCGCAGCGCCGCGAAGGCCTTGATGTCCGAGACGTCGTCGCCGAAGTACCAGGCGCCGGTGGCACCCTTGATCGCCTCGCCGATCACCATGCCCTTGTCCCGGTCGACCGGGGGCTTGAGCTCCAGCACCATCCGCCCGGCCTGCACCCGCAGCCCCAGCCGGTCGGCCTGCGCCTGCCCCCACTGCTGGACCGTGGAGCCGAGCTGCGGGGCGGTACGCCAGTGCAACGCCACGGAAAGCCGCTTGTACTCCACCAGCGTGCCGGGCGGCAGCTCCGCCCGGGCCTGGTCGGCCAGCTCCTCCATGGTCGGCACCCAGGGCAGCGCGGCCGGCTCGGTGACGGTTTCCCCGCCGGAGTGGCTGTGCTCCAAGCCGTAGAGGCCGTAGAGGTCCACGCCGGTGAGCCCGCCGAGCTGATCCCGGAGGAACTCGACGGGCCGGGCGGAGACGATCGCGACCCGCTGCACGATGGGGGCCAACGCCTCGATCGCGGCCAGCACCTTGGGCGCCGGGCGCACCGCGGTCGGATCGTCGTCGACGGGCGCGAGGGTGCCGTCGAAGTCGAAGAAGAGCACGGTCCCGGCCGCCCGGCTGGCGGTGGTCCGCCAGGCCTGGTCGGCGTTCAACGGGGTTCTCGGCTGCTGATTGCCCAGATTCAACGGCGGCACGCGCGTCAGCGTACCCCGGCGATGGGGGCTCATTCCTGGCCGAGCGGACCCGTTCGGCGGTACGAGATCAGCGTTCGGCGGCTCCTCGTCCGCGCCGGCCGAACGGCACCACCGCCGCCTCCTGGCCATGGCTCAACAGGTAGCCCTCCACGAACCCGGTGTTGCGATCACCGGTGTGGTTCTCGATCTCGTTGAGCCGTGCCACCAGAAACTCGGTGAGGGCGCTGATCCGGTTGTCGAGACGCTCGTGCAGCTCGGCGACGACGGCCAGGATGACCGCGGTGCCGGCGGTGACGAGCGCAAAGAGATTGACGAGCAGTGGAAGCTGCCCGCCCTCGACCGCGAGGGTCACCACGTTGCCGGTCGCCCACAGTGTCAACGACACCGTTGCGACCACGACTGCCAACCACTTCAGGGTCATGGACAGACCCCTCCTTCTGTCCCGCAGGGCTAGGTTCGGCCTTGTCCCGTCCCCCCGCCGATGACGAGCCCAAGCAGTACGAATAGGGACGCTAGCGTGCCCGTTCCTGCCCCGGAGGTAAACGAATGAACCCGACCAGGCGTTCTTTCGCTATCTGAGGAACTACCCTGCTTGATTGCCCCTTTTACGGACATCGACCGGCAACGTTGGGCGGTATGCGAGGTATCTGATGGTTTCCCGGATGTGGAACTTCTCCGCGTCCGACACGTTCGGGTCGACCAGTCGGCGCAGCAGTGCCTCGACATCCGGGTCCATCGGAGGGGCGGGTTGACCTGTGCGGGGGCCGGCCGCGGTGCGGTCCCAACCGAGTGCGGCGAAGGCGGCGGCCGGATTCAACCCGAGGCCCTCGCAGAAGGCGACCACCCGTTCGGCCTCGGGGTCGCTGGCCCAGTCACCCCGGACCCACCGGTTGATGGTCTGCCGGGAGACGCCGGTGCGCCGGGACACCTCGGTGCCACTCCAGGCCCGGGTCGCCCGTGCCTCGTCCAGGGCGCGTCGGACGAAGGTGGCGAAGGCGATCTTCCGCGCATTGGCCGTCTCGGTCACCCCGTGACGGTACGTCCAGCCAGCGACGGGCGCGCGCGCCGGCTCGCCACTGTCACGCAGACGTGACGGGATCTTCGGGTTTCCGGTAAACGATTCAGCTTCACTGTTGAGGGGTGTCACGCGGGCAGAATAGATGCCCGTAGTGGCGAAGGTAAGCGGACGAAAAGCTGATACTGTCACGCCCATGGGACAATCTACGGTGTGTCTCGTGCATGAGACGATTGCTGCTCACATGCGTCACGCCTCCGGTGCCAAGGGGGTGTGGTGACCGAGCTCGCCACCCGCGCCCAGGCCTTCGGGCTGATCGCCGAGGGAGTGGCCGCGGGGCTGACCGCCCCCTGGCGCCTCTACCTGGCCCGAGGCTGCCGCTACCTGTCGCTGAGCGTCGGCGATCGCGCCGAGTGGAACGCCTGGCGTACCCATCTCGGCTGCCCTGAGCTGAGCGTCCGCGTCTACGACGCCGGCGGTGAGATCCGCAGGTCCTCGGTGGCCGAGGTCGTGCTGGACGGCTGCCGGATCAGCGTCGAGCTGGTCGAGGAGGTCAGCACCGACGACCTGGACCGGCTGCTCGTCGCGGATCCCACCACCATCGAGCCGGAGGAGCGATGACCTGCCGTCCTGGCCGGGCCGGAGCTGCCCGATGAGCCCTTTCCTCGCGGTTTTCCTCGTTCTGGTGCTCGGTGCCACCAGCTATGCGGCCGGCCGGTTGCACGGGCAGCTCAGCTACCGCATCGGCTACCGCTTCGGTTACCGGCAGGGCTACTTCGACGGTGACCGGGGTGCCTGGAACAGGCGTCGCCGCGACGCTCAGGCGGCGATCGCCTCGGCCCTGTCGGTCGCCCCGGCGAGCGTGACCCGTTCGGCCAGCACCGTCGCCCGCCCGGGCACCACGTACACCGGCTCGTCGTTCACCGCGCCGGCCGCCCCGATCACCGGGCGGCACCCGACCGGCACGCTCGTCCGACGTACCGGTTGAGGTCGGTCGGCGGGCGCACACCCGCCGACCGACGCCACGAACGCGGTGCGTCGTCCGCGGCGGACACGCACCGTCGGGCCCCGTCAGACCGGTGACGGTGGCCCCACCGGCCGGGATGCGCGCAGGGGGCATGCATCCCGGCCGGTTCCGCCGCGCCCACCGCCGGCATCCGCGCTGCTGAGGACCCCGACCAACCGGTGTGCGCACACCCGACTTGGGAGATCCACGTCCGACCTCTAGCCGGAAGGGTCCGGCGGGGCTAGCGTCTAGGCATGGCACGGGGTTCTCCCGAGCCAGCCGGTCCGCCCGGATCTGCGACCTCGCGCATGGGGTTCCGCATCCGACCCCGTGTCCCCGGGCACCGGAGGAGGCGGAACACGGGTGGCGGGTGCCCATCCGTCGGAGCAGGCCTGTGACGACTCGCCGTACCACCGCCGGTGCCGACCAGACCCCGGCCGCGACTGCCACGACCCGCCGAGCCACCAGGAGCCGCCGTACGGCGGCCGCCGCGCCGGCCGACCCGAAGGAGCCGCGACCAGCCGGCCAGGCCTTTGTCCTGGACACGTCCGTGCTGCTCTCCGATCCGGCGGCGTTCCACCGGTTCGCGGAGCACGAGGTGGTGCTGCCCCTGGTGGTCATCACCGAGCTGGAGGGCAAGCGGCACCATCCGGAGCTGGGCTGGTTCGCCCGGCAGTCGCTGCGGATGCTCGACGAGTTGCGGGTCCGGCACGGCCGGCTGGACACGCCGGTGCCCGCCAACGACGCCGGCGGCACCCTGCGGGTGGAGCTCAACCACACCGACGACGGGGTGCTGCCACCCGGTTTCCGCACCGAGAGCAACGACGCCCGGATCCTCTCCGTCGCGCTCAACCTCGCCGGCGAGGGCCGGGAGGTGACCCTGGTCAGCAAGGACATGCCGCTGCGGGTCAAGGCGGCCTCGGTCGGCCTGCGCGCTGACGAGTACCGCCACGGTCAGGCCAGCGACCCGACCTGGACCGGCATGTCCGAGATGGAGCTGACCGAGGAGCAGATCGGGTCGCTGTACGCCGGCGAGACGCTCGACCTCGACGAGGCGGCCGGGTTGCCCTGCCACACCGGCCTGGTGCTGCACTCGGGGCGCGGTTCGGCGCTCGGTCGGGTGCTGCCGGACAAGTCGGTCCGGTTGGTCCGGGGCGACCGGGAGGCCTTCGGGTTGCACGGCCGCTCGGCCGAGCAGCGCATCGCCCTCGACCTGTTGCTCGACGAGTCGATCGGGATCGTGTCGATGGGCGGTCGGGCGGGCACCGGCAAGTCGGCGTTGGCGCTCTGCGCCGGGCTGGAGGCGGTGATGGAGCGCCGTCGGCACAAGAAGGTGATCGTGTTCCGCCCGCTGTACGCCGTCGGCGGCCAGGAGTTGGGCTACCTGCCGGGCTCCGAGTCGGAGAAGATGTCGCCGTGGGCCCAGGCGGTCTTCGACACGCTCGGCGCGGTGGTCCACGAGAACGTGCTGGAGGAGGTCACCTCGCGGGGCATCCTCGAGGTGCTGCCGCTGACCCACATCCGCGGACGCAGCCTGCACGACGCCTACGTGATCGTGGACGAGGCCCAGTCGCTGGAGCGCGGGGTGCTGTTGACCGTGCTGTCCCGGATCGGGCAGGGCTCCCGGGTGGTGCTCACCCATGACGTGGCCCAGCGGGACAATCTGCGGGTCGGCCGACACGACGGGGTGACCGCCGTCATCGAAGCGCTCAAGGGGCATCCGCTCTTCGCGCACGTCACGCTCAGCCGTTCGGAGCGGTCGCCGATCGCCGCGATGGTGACGGATCTTCTGGAGGACATCCCGATCTGATGACGTTATGAAGGGGTTTGTCCGCATTCTAGATGTGGCACAGATCACAAACAGGTCGGTTGGTTTCCCATCAGCCTCACTGTGCGCAATCGTGTCCCACGAGCGTCCACGCACCATGAGCATCGTCGGTGATCGTTCGTCCTGAGACGGACGGCATCGGCGGCGGTCGGTGCGTCGGCGCGACCGGCAACCGGTCGGGGCGCTCGTGGCACGGCTGACGGCCCACCTGTGGCCGGCCGCGCCGCGTCCTTGCCCCCGACGAAGGGACCACTTCGTGAGTCGGCTGTGGAGCCGGTTGGGTGCCCGTACAGCCGCCGTGGCGCTGCTCTCCGTGGGCGTAGCCGGCGGCTTCTATCTGGGCGAAGACCGTGAAACCCAGCAACAGGGCCTGGCCGAGCAGGTCAGCGTCGAGGTCGACCGGGCCGATTTCGCGTACCAGCGCGAGCGGCAGTCGGCCCACCAGGTGAAGTTCGCCCAGCAGCGGGCCGCCGAATACCAGGCCAAGCTGCGTGCGGCACAGGCCGCCAAGGAAGCCGCCGAGCGGGCCCGCAAGGCGGAGGCCGCCGCGGCGTCCCGTAAGCGCGAGCGCGATGCCGCCAACGCGCCCGCCAAGCCGTACACCGGGCCGATCCCGGCGTCCTGCGAGGAGTACAGCGGCAACCGCAAGACCGGCTGCGCCATGATGATCGACGCCGGCTTCGGCATCTCCGAGTTCCCCTGCCTGGAGAAGCTCTGGACCAAGGAGAGCGGCTGGAACCACAAGGCCGCCAACTCCTCGTCCGGTGCGTACGGCATCCCGCAGGCCCTGCCGGGCAGCAAGATGGGTACGGTCGCCTCCGACTGGCGGACCAACCCGGCCACCCAGATCAAGTGGGGGCTGGGCTACATCAAGGGCAGGTACAAGACGCCCTGCGGTGCCTGGGGTTACTTCCAGAGCAACGGCCACTACTGACGACGTCGACGGCGGGGCGGGTGGGCGACCACCTGCCCCGCCGTCGCGCGTACGCCGGGCTGCTCAGCCGGGACGCGAGTGGCGGTAGGCCGATTTTGCTGATAGCAGTTGTACGGTGACCCTGCACCCGCCAAGCGGCGACCCCTTCCGGTTCGGCACCGAGGCGTTTTACGCCGCGCTCGGCCGAGCCTTCGTCGCCATGTGTGCGGTGGTCCCGTTCCTCTTCCTCATCGAGGCCGTCGACCAGGGCCTCGCGTTCGGCCTGGACGCCACCGCCGGCATCATCCCGCAACGCATCGACGGGCTGGACGGGGTCTTCTTCTCCCCGTTCCTGCACCACGGCTTCGACCACCTCTACAGCAACAGCATCCCGCTGATCCTGCTGGGCACGTTCGTCCTGGCCGCCGGAGCCCGCCGGTTCCTCTGGTCGACCCTGGTCATCATCCTGGTCAGCGGGCTCGGCGTCTGGTTCACCGGCTCACCCAACTCGGTGGTGGTCGGTGCCAGCGGCGTCATCTTCGGCTACCTGGGCATCCTGCTCACCCGGGGCATCGTCGAGCGCAGCTGGTGGAACTTCGCCGTCTTCCTCCTGGTCGGCCTGCTCTACGGCTGGCAACTGGTCGGCATCCTCCCCACCGACGAGCGGATCTCCTGGCAGGGTCACCTGTTCGGGCTGCTCGGCGGGGTGGTCGCGGCGATCCTGTTCCGCCGGCGGCGGCCGACCGTGGACGGGCCGGACTACTCGGGTGACACACTCCGCCTGCCCTGACCGATTCCCCGGCGCGCCTCTGGGACGTGCTTGCCGGACCGTCATCGCCCGCCTACGGTCGAGATCAGCAAGCGTTGATCCGTGAGCGGAAAGCGACGGTACGCCATGCGTGAGGTCGATGTCGCCGTGATCGGGGCCGGTCCGGCCGGTCTCTTCGCCGCGTACTACGCCGGGTTTCGGGGGTTGTCGGTGGCGGTGATCGACGCGCTGCCGGAACCGGGCGGCCAGGTCACCGCGATGTACCCGGAAAAGTTGATCCTCGACGTGGCCGGCTTTCCCGCCATCAAGGGTCGCGACCTGGTGGCCAACCTGGTCGCCCAGGCAGCCCCGTTCAATCCGCAGTACCTGCTCGGCACGCGCGCCGAGAAACTCTCGTACGCCGATGGGCGTCCGGTGCTCGGCCTGGCGGGCGGCGAGCAGCTCGGCTGCGGCGCAGTCGTGGTCACCGGCGGGCTCGGCAGCTTCAGTCCTCGGCCGCTGCCGTGCGCCGACGGCGCCCCCGGCTCCGGGATCGTCTACTTCGTCACCGAGCCCGCCGAGCTGGCCGGCCGGGACGTGCTGATCGTCGGTGGCGGCGACTCCGCCTTCGACTGGGCGCTGGCGCTACAGCCGCTGGCGCGTTCGGTGACGCTGGTGCACCGACGGGAGAAGTTCCGGGCGCACGCCTCGACGGTGGCCCGGGTCCTGTCCCTGCCGGTGCGGGTGGTGGTCAACGCCGAGGTCAGCCGGCTGATCGGCGACGGCACGGTGACCGGCGCCGAGGTGACCGTACGCGGCGGTGCGGCCGAGACACTGCCGGTGGACATCGTGGTGGCAGCCCTCGGCTTCACCGCCGATCTGGGGCCCCTCGCCGAATGGGGGCTACAGCTCGACCGCCGGCACATCCTGGTGGACAGCGCGATGGCGACGAACCTGCCGAGGGTCTTCGCGGCGGGTGACATCACCGAATACCCGGGCAAGGTCCGGCTGATCGCGACCGGCTTCGGCGAGGCCGCCACGGCGGTCAACAACGCCGCCGTGGCCATCGACCCGAGCGCGCACCTCTTCCCGGGGCACTCCTCCGACGCCGGCTGACTTTCGATGCCGGCGACAGACCGGCTCGTGTCCGGATCGGGACGGCGCCTGGCGCTTCGCGGTCAGCGCCTGGCGGGCGGCGCCAGCGCGGCGATCAACACGGCCACCATGGTAAGCGCGGCGCCGAGCAGGGTGTTCAGGCCGGGGTGCGAGGCGGCCGTGGGCGAGACCAGGTCCAGCAGGACCGCTCCCACGATCTGGCCGGCGATGGTGGCCAGACCGAGCAGCAGAACTCCGGTGAAGCGCACGATGGCCGCGGCGATGGCGATGAACACGATGCCGATCGGCCCGCCCAGGTAGAGCCACGGCTCGGTGGGGAGGTGACCGGTCGGCCAGCCGCGTACCGCGAGGTCGATCGCGAACGCCACGAGCAGGGTGACAGTGCCGACGAAGAAGTTGACCAGCGTGGCGGTCAACGCGCTGTCGGCCGCCGCCCGGACCCGACCGTTCACCGCCTGCTGCCAGGCGGTGCCTACCCCGGCGATCAGGGGCAGCAGGGCCAGCGCCAACATGCCCGGGTCCTTGAGTCGGTCACCGACCGCGAGGCCGACCGCCAGCACGGTGAGCACCGCACCGGCGAGCCGCTGTCGGGTGACCGGCTGCCGGCCCGTCGGTCCGATCCCCGCCCGGTCCACGGCGAGGCTGCTGCCGCTCTGGCCGGCCACCACCGCCACGGTGAAGACGGCCACGCCCAGCGAGCCGATGGTCAGGCCCTGGGAGGCCACCAGGAACGCCCCGCACATCCCGCCGAGGCACTGCCACGGCCGCAGTGTGCCCTTCGCGAGCGCGCCCCGCAACGCGACCAGGCCACGCCGTCCGCCGGGGGTGAGCGGCACCAGCACCAGGAGCACCACCAGGCCGCCGCCGAAGGAGACCACCGCGGCCGCGAAGCCGTCGGCCAGGCGTTCCCCCAGCTCGCCGTTGATGCGGGACTGCACCGCCACGGCGACCCCGGAGATCGATGCCAGCGCGACACCGGTGATCCGGCGGGTGGCGGACAGGACCGGTGGGGTCGCTGTGTCGGTGATGGTCACTCCTGTTCGGCCAGCGGACGACCGTCGAAGTCGATCGCGGAGTAGAGCGCCAACTTCTCCAACCGGTGGTACGAGTCGATCACCCGGATGGTGCCGCTCTTCGAGCGCATCACGATCGACTGCGTGTAGGCGCCACCGGCCCGGTAGCGCACTCCGCGCAGCAGATCCCCGGAGGTGACCCCGGTCGCCACGAAGAAGCAGTTGTCGCCAGTTACCAGATCATCGGTGCTCAGCACCCGGTCCAGGTCGTGCCCGGCGGCGATCGCCTTCTCCCGCTCCTGCTCGTCGCGCGGCCAGAGCTTGGCCTGCATCGCACCGCCCATGCACTTCAACGCGCAGGCGGAGATGATGCCCTCCGGGGTGCCGCCGATGCCCATCAGCACGTCGACATCCGACTCGCCCCGGGCGGCCGCGATGGAGCCCGCGATGTCACCGTCGGAGATGAACCGGATGCCCGCCCCGGTCCGGCGGATCTGCGCGACCAGGTCGTCGTGGCGGCTCCGGTCCAGCACGCAGACGGTCACCTCGGAGACGTCGGTGCCCTTGACCTTGGCGATCCGGCGCAGGTTCTCCGCCACACCGGCATTGATGTCGATCACGTCGGCGTACACCGGCCCGACGGCGAGCTTTTCCATGTAGAACACGGCGCTGGGGTCGAACATCGCACCCCGCTCGGAGACGGCCAGCACCGCCACGGCGTTCGGCATGCCCTTGCTCATCAGGGTGGTGCCGTCGACCGGGTCGACGGCGACGTCCACCTCCGGGCCGGTGCCGTCGCCCACGTGTTCGCCGTTGAAGAGCATCGGGGCGTTGTCCTTCTCGCCCTCGCCGATCACCACCACGCCGCGCATCTGGATCGAGTTGATCAGCTTGCGCATCGCGTCGACAGCGGCTCCGTCGCCGCCCTCCTTGTCACCCCGGCCCACCCAACGGCCGGCGGCCATCGCTGCGGCCTCGGTGACCCGGACCAGGTCGAGGGCAAGGTTTCGGTCGAGATCCTGTGGGATCCGCGTCCTGGTGTTCGTCATGACGGCTACTCCTCCTCGCGACGGTGCGGGGACGACCGACGTTGGGGAGGCCCCCACTGCCGGCTTTGTCGCTGATCCTCACACGATGGCCGACCCGGGCTCGGCGCGGGGCGGTGATGGCCCGGATACCGCCGGTCGGGCGGCTGCGAAGATGGTGGGGTGGAACCCGCACAGCCAGCCGACCGCGTACCCGCCGACCGCACGCCGCCCGACGGTCAGCCGCCGGTCGACGTCCCCAGCGGCCCCGGTGGTGAGCCCGCCGCGACCGATCCGACGCCACCGCCTCCGCTCAAATCCGGCAAGTCCGAGCGCTCGCCCAAGGACATGGCGATCTCGTTGCTGGTGCTGCTCGTCCCGATCGCCCTCCTGCTGGCGTTCTACCGGGGATTTCTCGGCGGCGACGAGCCCACCACAGTCGATCCCGCCCCCGCGATCGAGCAGGCCCGGTCGGCGAACGTGTTTCCGGTGAGCCAACCGGAGGGCCTCGGCTCCGACTGGTCGACGGTCAGCGCCCGCTACCAGACCGTCGAGGGCGGCGCGAACCTGCGGCTCGGCTACCTCACGCCGGAGGGGCGGGGCGTCCAACTCCTGCAGAGCAACGTGCCGGCGGAGCGGCTGCTCCCCGCGGAGTTGACCAGTCAGGGTCAACCCCAGGGCCCCACCGAGTTGGGCGGGCGCACCTGGCAGCTCTACACGGCCCGGGGAAACCAGCAGGCGCTGGTGCTGCTGGAACCGACCCGGACGGTGATCGTGATCGGCGATGCCCGGGACAACGAACTGCGCGAACTGGCCGGTTCGCTGCGCTGAGCGGGCTCGGCCGATCGACGGCCCTGGTGGTGGCCGGAAAGGGCAACCGGACAGAAGGGTGATTGTCCGACCCGTCAACAGGGAACAGAGAGGGAGTGATCCGGGCGCACTGCTCGGCCCGGGTCGCGCGGCGCAGCCGACGGTGCTGCTGCGTCGCCCGGTTTCCGGCGCCGCCCAGGTCGTCGGGTGACCCCCTTGGGAGACACGTATGACTGTTCGACGACTCGGCGCCGGCCTGGTAGCCGCCGCTCTGTTCACGCCCGCCCTGGCTGCCTGCGGCGACGGGACGACCGGCACCGCCGGATCGACCGCGTCCCCGACGGCGAGTTCCTCCGTCGCGCCGAGCGCGGCCAGCGGTACGCCCGTGCCGGGCGACGCCAAGCAGGCCCTGCTCGACTCCACCAAGGAGATCAGCAACGGCAACTTCCGGTTCGCCCTCACCGCCGTCGGCTCGACGGTGGAGGGGCAGGTGCACCAGCCGAGCCAGAGCGCGGCCATGAAGATCGCCATCGGCGGGCCCTCGTCCGACCTGGCGATGAAGCTCGACGTGATCCACTACAAGCCGGACAGCTGGGTCAAGCTGGAGCTGACCGGCCCCACCGCCAACAGCCTGCCGGCCATCAAGCAGCTCAACCTCGGTAAGTACCAGCACCTGGACCAGGCCCGGATCAAGGGCAACCGCAACCTCGGCTTCGACTTCGACAAGGTCGACCCGGCCGGCAGCGCAGTGCTGACCCAGGGCATCACCGAGGTACGCAGCACCGGCACCGGCGCGTACGCCGGCACCATCGACGTCACCAAGGCCGCCGAGGCGGGCTCACTGAACGCCGCCACGATCGCCGCGCTGGGCACCCAGGCGAAGACGGTCCCGTTCACCGCGAAGGTGGACCCGCAGGGCCGGCTCAGCGAGCTGGTGTTGCAGTTGCCGGCCGCCGGGCAGACCGCCGCCCAGGAGATCAAGATGACGTACTCCGACTACGGCACCGCCACCGCCGCGCAGAAGCCGCCGGCGGACCAGGTCGTCGAAGCTCCGGCCGAGCTGTACAGCCTGTTCAACTGACGTACGCGGGTGGGGGCGGCTCCGGCCGCCCCGCCCGCCGTCAGGAAGCGGGCTCCTGCCGGGCGGCGTCGATCCGCGCCCGCGCGCCATCCAGCCACCGTTGGCAGATCACCGCCAGCGCCTCGCCGCGCTCCCAGAGCGCCAGCGACTCCTCCAGGGAGGTGCCGCCGGCTTCCAGCCGCTCAACCACCGAGGCCAACTCGGCGCGGGCCTGCTCGTAACTGAGCCGCTCGTCCGGCCCGGCCTTCGTGTCGTCAGTCATCGCGTCCATCTCCACACACCGCTTCCCAGGTCACCGTGTCGCCACTCAGCCATCCACCGTGGCGGCCAGCTCACCGTCGGCCAGCCGTACCCGCAGCGGGTCGCCCTTCCCGACGTCCGCCGCCGCGCGGACGACATGGCCGTCCGCCCGCTGCACGATCGCGTATCCCCGGTCGAGGGTGGCGGCGGGGGAGAGCGCGCGTAGCCGCGCCAGCGTGTGGCGCAGATCATTCTCGGCGGCGGTGAGCCGGTGATCCAGGCAGCGGCCGGCCCGTTGGCGCAACGCGGCCAGCTCGGTGGCCCGATGCTCCACCATCACCTGCGGGCGGGCCAGCACCGGCCGGGACCGCAGCCCGTCGAGCCGGTGCGTCTCCCGGTCGACGAGGTTGCGGACCGCCCGTTGCAGCCGGGAGCGGGCCTGGCCGATGAGGCGTACCTCCTCGGTGAGGTCGGGGACGACCCGCTTGGCCGCGTCGGTCGGGGTGGAGGCACGGACGTCGGCCACGTAGTCGATCAATGGCGCGTCCGTCTCGTGGCCGATCGCGCTGACCACCGGCGTACGACAGCCGAAGACCGCGCGGCACAGCGCCTCGTCGGAGAAGGGCAGCAGGTCCTCGATGCCGCCACCGCCCCGGGCGATGATGATCACATCGATGCTCTCGTCCGCGTCGAGCACCTTCAGCGCCGCGACGATATCGGGCACCGCGGCGGGGCCCTGCACTGCCACGTTGACCGTGCGGAACTCCACAGCGGGCCAGCGCCGCCGGGCATTGGTCAGCACGTCCCGCTCGGCCGCCGACGCGCGACCGGTGATCAGCCCGATCCGGCCGGGCAGAAACGGCAGCCGGCGCTTGCGGGCGCGGTCGAAGAGCCCCTCGGCGGCGAGGAGTTTCTTGAGTTTCTCCAGCCGGGCCAGCAGCTCACCGAGCCCCACCTGACGGATCTCGTCGGCCCGCAGGCTCAGCGTGCCCCGGGCGGCGTAGAACTCCGGCTTGGCGTGCAGCACCACGCGGGCGCCCTCGCGTAGCTCCGGCGCGCCGGCGTCCAGTACGTCGCGGTTGGTGGTGACGGTCAGGCTCAGGTCGGCCGATGGGTCACGCAGGGTGAGGAAGACGGTGCTGGCCCCGGGCCGGCGGCTGATCTGCGCCACCTGCCCGTCCACCCACACCCAGCCCAGCTTGGCGATCCATGCCCCCACCTTCTGGCTGACCACCCGCACGGGCCAAGGCTCCTCCGCGCTGCTCCGCGCCCCCTCGGTCACCCGCCCACCCTACGGACCCTCGCGGTGATCAAGAAGTTTGCGTCAGCATCGGGCGCGTTTCTGACGCAAACCTCTTGATCACCGGGTCAGTCCGGGGGTCGTGGGCCGGTGGCCGTGGGGTTGTCGGCACGTACGATGGACGGGTGACTGAGGCTGAGGCGACTCCCCGGACCGGCAAGCGCGTGCTCCTGGCGAAGCCGCGCGGCTACTGCGCTGGCGTCGACCGTGCGGTGCAGACCGTCGAGGAGGCGCTGAAGCTCTACGGCGCTCCGATCTACGTGCGCAAGCAGATCGTGCACAACAAGCACGTCGTGCAGACCCTGGAGGCCCAGGGTGCGATCTTCGTGGAGGAGAACGAGGAGGTGCCGGAGGGGTCCACCGTCATCTTCTCCGCGCACGGCGTGGCTCCCGAGGTCTACGAGCAGGCGAAGCAGCGCTCGCTGAAGGCGATCGACGCGACCTGCCCGCTGGTCACCAAGGTGCACCACGAGGCGAAGCGGTTCGCCGCCGAGGACTACGACATCCTGCTCATCGGGCACGAGGGGCACGAAGAGGTCATCGGCACCGCCGGTGAGGCCCCCGCGCACATCCAGCTGGTGGATGGTCCGGACGGCGCCGACAAGGTCACCGTCCGCGATCCGGAGAAGGTGGTCTGGCTGTCCCAGACCACGCTCTCGGTCGACGAGACGCTGGAGACGGTGGCCCGGCTCAAGCAGCGGTTGCCGCTGCTCCAGTCCCCGCCCAGCGACGACATCTGCTACGCCACCTCCAACCGGCAACACGTGGTCAAGGAGATCGCCGCCGACTGTGACGTGGTGATCGTCGTCGGCTCGACGAACTCCTCGAACTCGGTTCGTCTGGTCGAGGTCGCCCTGGACGCGGGGGCGCGCGCCGGTCACCTGGTCGACTTCGTCCACGAGATCGACGACGCCTGGCTGGAGGGGGCCACCACTGTCGGCCTGACCTCCGGCGCGAGCGTGCCGGACGACCTGGTCCAGGACGTGCTGACCCACCTCGCCGCACGGGGCTTCGCCGACGTCGAGGAGATCACCACCGCCAACGAGCGGCTCACGTTCTCGCTCCCGCAGGAGCTCAAGCGGGACATGAAGGCCGCGGCGGCGCGCGGCTGAACACGGGAACGAACTCGGCCCCGCGTACGTCAGATCAGGCATGAGGACATTTCGGCTCGCCGTTCCCGTGCTGGCCGTCTGCGTGGCGCTGAGTGCCTGCGGCAGCCAGGGCACCGGAGGCGGCACACCCAGCCCGACCCCGACGGGAGCGCAGCCGGTGACCAGCCAGCCCACGCCCGACCCGACCGCCCTGCCGCCGACAGTCGACCCCACCCCGCCCTCGGGCCCGAAGACTCCGAAACCACCGAAGCCCGGCGGCCCCAGCACGCCCCCGGGTGTCGGTGCCACCACCCTGACCGGCACCGTGCAGGGCGGCGTGGAGCCCAACTGCGTGCTGCTCGACGGCTACCTGCTCGTCGGCGGTCCGCGTGACGTGCTGACGCCCGGTGCGCGGGTCGAGGTCACCGGTCGGGCCGAGCCCGGCATGATGACCACCTGCCAGCAGGGCACCCCGTTCGTCGTGACGGCCGCCCGCCCGACCTGACACCTCCGAACGCGAAGGAGCCCGTCCCCGAACTCGGGGACGGGCTCCTGTAGGTGTTACGGACGGATCAGTTCACGGCGCCGATGGAGACGGTGCCGCGGCCGACGACCGCACCCTCGTTCGTGACGATCGCCAGCTCACCGGAGAGCTGACGTCCGTCGGCCGGAACCGCCACCGCCGTCACTGTGCCGGTGATGGTGGTCGACTCGCCGTGCAGGAGCGGCACCGCGACGGCCGGTGCGGTGATCGTGCCCAGCGAGGCGGACGCGAACGCGTCGTAGTAGTCGTAGGCGGTGCTGGTGCCCGGCCCGTCGACCCCGTACGGCTCCACCACGACGCGGTAGGTGCCGGCCGTGGGGTTGGTCAGCGTCACCGCCTCCTCCGAGTCACCGTCGGCGGACCGGCCGACCTCGGCGTCACCCCGGTAGACGAACAGGTCCAGGTCGGAGCCCCCGTTGGCGGGGTTGCCGATCCGGGCGGTGAACGTCGACGTCCCGGCCGGGATCTCGACGGTCCACTCCTGGTTGGGGCCACCCTCGGTGATGGTCGGACGCTCGGTGCGCACGCCGGTCAGCGCGCCGCTGCGGCCGCTGACCGAGACCGGGCCGAAGGCGTTGGTGACGTCCCAGCTCACGGGGGTCGGCTCGCCGGCCTTGACACTGGGCAGCTCGACCAGCGCCGGCTCGACCGTCAGGCCCTGCACCCGTGCCTGGAGCTTGAACGGGTTGTTCATTGCCGGAGAGGTCCGCCGCGACTCCACCTCGATCTCCCAGACGCCGGGAAGTGGGTTCTGGTAGTCCCGCTCCTGCGGCTTGCAGACGTTGACGTCGGAGAAGTTGGTGTAGCAGACGGTGCTGGTGGTTGCCTCCGTCGGCACACCCAGCGGGTTGATGGCGATGAACCGGGTCTGCGACCCGGTGGCGATCCCGGAGAGGTTCACCTGGAGGGCCTTGGCACCCTCCGGCACCGTCACGAAGTACGACGTGAAGCCGTTCCGGTCGACTGAACCCTCGTTGGCGTACGAGAAGGTCGGCTTCTTCACGTCGTTCGAGACCACGACCACTGTGGAGACCTCGAAGTCGACCACGTTCGTGGCCGGGTCGTCGATCCTCATGATCGCGCCGTGCACGCCCTCGGCGGTCGGCTTGGCGGTGACGGAGACGGTGACGGTCTTGTTGAGCGGCAGCGCAACCGTCTTCGGCGCCTTGAACGTGCCGTCGTTGCCCTGGAGCGTGACGTTGTGCTTGATGGTGCCGGCCGGGCCACTGGTGCGGGTGATCTTGACCGGGTAGGTCTTGCTCTGCCCGGCCTTGTGGCCACCCTGGGCCGAGCCGCAGCGGTTGTAGACGCCGGTGCCCCGACCCGGGTTCGGCACGAACTTCACGCCGTCCCAGATGGTCAGTTGACCGGACAGCGGGCTGCAGACCGGCGCGTCGGAGACGTACGACCGGGTCTCGACGCCCTGGCGCAGCAGTTTCCACGCGCCCGGCACGTTGACCATGCCGTAGCCCTGCGCGTACGTCGGCACGTCGGCGATCGGCTTTGCCGAGCTGAACAACGCACGCCGCAGCGCCGCCGGGCTGACGCCCCGGTCGGTGGCCTTGGCAGCCGACAGCAGCAACGCGCCGGCTCCGGCGGTCTGCGGGGAGGCCATCGACGTGCCGTTCAGCATCGCGTAGCCCGGGGGCAACGCGTAGCCGGCCTCGGGGACCGGGGCGCCGAGCTGCCAGGTCGGTGCCGTGGAGATGGCGGAGCCGGGGGCGGCGATGTTCGGCTTGAAGCCGCCGTCCTCGCGCGGGCCACGGGAGGAGAAGTTGAACAGTGCGTTCTTCTTCCGCACAACCGAGCCATAGTTGGCCAGCCAGGTGTCCTTGCTGATGCTGGCGGCGGCGCTGATCACGTTGCTGGCGACGGACGGGTCGCCGACGGTGTTGAGGCCCGGGCCGGAGTTGCCGGCCGAGATCACGAGCTGCACACCGTACGTGTCGATCAGTTCGTTGTAGAGGTTCGCCCGGGCGTTGTTGCCGTCGTTCAGGCCCGGGAGCCCGCCGATCGACATGTTGACGATGTCGACCCCGCGGTTGGCCACCAGGTCGACCATGCCGGTGGTGAGGGCCGCCGCGGTGCAGCCGCCGCCCCAGGAGCAGGCACGGGCGGAGACCAGCTTGGCACCGGGAGCCGCGCCGTCGAAGGCGTTGTTGCCCAGCATGTCGTTGGCGGCGGTGATGCCGGCGACGTGGGTGCCGTGGGTGCTCTCGACGATGCCGATGTTGACGTAGTCGTAGGTGCCCGGGAGCCCGATCGGCTCGGTGTTCACGTTCTTGCGGAACTCGACGACGAACGGCTGCCGCTCGGCGACTGCGGTCGCCGGGTTGTCGGTGCCGAAGTAACCGATGTCGTACTTCTCCTTGTACGGCCGCATCATCGCGTCGTCGGTGAAGTTGCGGTTCTGGTTGGCGTCCACCCAGATGTTGTTGGTGGCCGGGTCGTAGAGCACACCCCAGACGTCGGTCGTGTCGCCGTCGCGGTTGACGTCACCCCGTGCGTCGCTGGCGGCGGTGACGGACTCGCTGAACTGGTTGAACCGGTACGTGCCGGCCGGTGCCGTCCAGGTGCCGCCCGCGATGGTGAACGACGGGCCGGTGACCTCGGCCTGCATCCGACGCCACGTCAGGTCCTCCAACGGGTCCGTGGCCGTGACCCAGTCGACGATCTTGCGCTCGCCGGTGGTGGTCTGCTGGAGCGCCGGGTGCGCGAGGTCCACACCGGAATCCATGATGCCGATCGTGACGCCCCGGCCGTCCCACTCCGGGTGGGCGTCGGTGAACGCGACAGCGCCCGTCTCGTTGGTCGGCATGTACGGGTTCGACGCCTGGGTGGCCGCCCCCGGTGCCGCGACCGTGGCCTGCCGCGCGCCGGCGGTGCCGGTGGTGGTCTGCTCCGGGGTCGGGTCCGGCAGTTTGACGACCTCGTCGAGGTCGACGGCCGAGACGCCGGGGAGCCGTGCCGCCGCGAGGGCCTTGTCGGTCGGGACCTTGGCCAGGAGGAAGCCCACCTTGTCCTGCCGCTGGCTGACGGTGCCGCCGAGCTTGGTGAGGCCGTCGGCGACAACGCCCGCCTCACCCTTTTCGGTGGAGACGATCAGGGTGACGGTCGGGGCCTTCTTGGCCCTGGCCTCACCGAGCAGTTTGGCGTCGTGAGCGCCCAGCGTCTCGGCGGCGGTGGCCGGGGAAGCGTCCGGTGTAGTGACGGGAGCGGCGGCCGCTGTGGCGGCACCACCCACGACGGTCAAGGCGCTCGTCGCCAGGACCGACGCGAAGAGCGCGGCCGAGGTACGCCGGCTCAGATTTCGGGGTTTGCTCACGTTCTCTTTCCTCCAGAGAACAGGGCCCTCAGGGAGCAGGGCACGTGGGTGAGCAAAATCTTTCGGGGTGCTGGTGAGCACTGTCACTACCGGCAAGTCCCTTGTGACCACTTCGTGACATGCGAGCCCACGCACTGTCACATGACTGACTAGCGGGTCGAGACCTCGTCACCGGCCGATTCGGCCAGTTCAGGCGCCTGCGGCTGCCGGGGCGCCAACTCGACCTGCGGGGGCGTCGCCAACTCCTCGTCCGACACCCCCAGCTCGGCGAGCTTTCGGGCGCTGACCAGCACCCGCGCCTCCAACGAGCCGACCGCACGGTTGTACGCGGTCACGGCACCGGCCAGCGACGACCCGAGCTTGCCCACGTGATCGCCAAGGGTGGAGAGCCGCCCGTACAGCTCGCGGGCGAGGGTGTGCACCGCGAGGGCGTTACGGGCCAGCGCCTCCTGCCGCCACGAGTAGGCCACCGTGCGGAGCAGGGCGACCAGTGTGGCCGGCGTGGCCAGCACCACGTTGCGGGTGAAGGCGTGCTCCAGCAGCGACGGGTCACGCTGGAGCGCGACGTCGAGGAACGGGTCGGCGGGGACGAACAGCACCACGAACTCGGGCGAGTTGTCGAACGCCGACCAGTATGACTTGGCGGCCAGCGCGTCGACATGCCCGCGCAGGTGCCGGGCGTGCGCGTCGAGGTGGGCATCCCGGCCGCGCTCGTCGCGGGACTCCATGGCCGTCAGGTACGCGTCGAACGGCGCCTTGGCGTCCACCACCACCGATCGGCCGCCGTGCAGCCGGACCACCAGGTCGGGGCGGACAACCTGCCCGTCGTTGTCGGCGGTGACCTGCTCGGAGAAGTCGCAGTGCTCCAGCATCCCGGCCGCCTCGACGATCCGGCGCAACTGGTGCTCGCCCCAGCGACCCCGCACCTGTGGCGCCCGCAGCGCCGCCACCAACTGCTTGGTCTCGGTGCGCAGCTCACCGGAGACGGCGCTCATCGAGCGGACCTGCTCGCGCAGCTCGGCGTACGCGTCGACCCGGTCGTGCTCCAGCTCGGCCACCCGCTGCTCGTAGCGGCGCAGGGAGTCGTGCAGCGGGGCGACCGCGCGGGCCACCGCCTCCTGGGACTGCGCGGTGGCCTCGTAGCTCAGGGCACGCATGGACTGCTCCAGCCGGCCCTCACCCTCTCGGGTGGCGGCCAGGGTGGCATCCAGGCGGGCGATGTCGGCCGCCGACCGGGACCGGGCCGCGAGCCAGCCCACCGCCCCGCCGGCGCCGAGGCACACGATCACCACAAGCAGCGTCGAGACGTCCATCACCGGAGCTTGCCAGACGGATATGACGTGACACCCGGGGGTACGTTCGATGACATGGAACTTGTGCTCTGCCTCGCAGTGGTGCTGGTCGGCGCACTGGGCGCCGCAGCGCTCATCCGCGCCCAGGCCGGCGCCCGCAGGCGTACCGAGCTCGGCGACGCCCGCGCGGAGGCGCAACGGTGGTATGAGCGTCTCGGCGGCCAGTTGATGAACCTGCACGGCGAAGAGCCGGCGGTACGCCAGGCGCTGTCCGACGCCGGTGAGCGCTACAACGCGGCCGGCTCACAGCTGGAGCAGGCGCGTACGCCGCACCAGTTCACGCTGGCTCGGGAGACCGCCCTGGAAGGGCTCGCGTACATCCGGGCGGCGCGTACCGCGTTGGGCATCGACCCGGGCCCCGAGGTGCCGGCGCTGGCCGCCGCCCGTGGCGTGGGCCAGCTCACCAAGGAGCGTGAGGTCGACGTGCAGGGGCAGACGTTCCGGGCGGGCCCCCAGCCCGGCCGGGAAACGCCCTACTACTACCCCGGTGGGCGTTATCAGGGTCGGCCGGTGCCGGCCGGGTGGTATTCGACGCCCTGGTGGAAGACGGCGCTGGGTGCCGGCGCCGGTGTGCTCGGCGGCATCCTGATCGCCGACGCGCTGTTCTCGCCCGCCTTCGCCGACCCGGGCTACGGCTACGACGAGGGCTACCAGGAGGGCTTCGGCGACGGCGTCGACCAGGGCGCCGACGGCGGCGACCAGGGCGGCGACCAGGGCGGCGACTTCGGCGGCGGCGACCAGGGCGGCGACTTCGGCGGCGGCGACTACGCAGGCGGCGATTTCGGTGGCGGTGACTTCGGCGGCGGTGACTTCGGTGGCGGCGATTTCGGCGGCGGCGACTTCTGACCTCCGATGAAGCAGGCCCCGGTCGTGACGACCGGGGCCTGCTTCGCGTTCGGGTTGATCAGCCGGTGTTGCGCATTCCGGCGGCGATGCCGTTGACCGTCGTGAGCAGCGCCCGCTCCAGGGCGGTGCCGTCGCTCGGCGCGCGTCGGCCACCCGGCGCGGTGGCCACCGCCCGCCCGGCGGCGCCGGACTCCCGGTACTGCCGCAGCAGCGCCACCTGGAGGTGGTGCAGCGGCTCCAGGTAGGTGTCGCGGACGGCCAGGGTGCGCTGGAGCACCGGCGAGTTTTCCAGCAGGGCGGGTGAGGCGGTGACCGCCAGCAGCTCCCGCTTGGTCAGCTCGTACTCCTGCTCGATCTGCTCGAAGATCGGGTGCAGCTTCTTCGGCACCAGCGTCTCGACGTACCGACGGGCGATGCTCAGGTCGGTCTTGGTCACCATCATCTCGACGTTCGACAGGAACGTGCGGAAGAAGTGCCAGTTGCGGTGCATCTCGGCCAGCACGTCCGCCAGCCCGGCCTCGCGTGCGGCGGCCAGGCCGGAGCCGACGCCGAACCAACCCGGCACGATCTGCCGGGTCTGCGTCCAGCCGAACACCCACGGGATGGCCCGCAGACCGGACAGGCCCGCGCCGGTGTTCGGGCGCTTCGCCGGCCGGGAGCCGATGTTGAGCGCGCCGAGCAGCTCGGTGGGGGTGGACGCCCAGAAGTACGCCGGCAGGTCCGGGTCCTCGACGAGCGACCGGTAGGAGCGGAACGCGGACTCGGAGACCACGTCCATGGTCGCGTCCCAGCGTTCCAACATCTCGGCCGGCTGCCGCGGTGCGGTGTGCAGCAGGGTCGCCTGGAGCACCGCCGCGAGGGTGAGCTCCAGGTTTTCCCGGGCCAGTGACGGCAGGGTGTACTTGTCGGAGATCACCTCGCCCTGCTCGGTCACCTTGATCGCGCCGTCCATCGTCCCGTACGGCTGGGCCAGGATCGCCTCGTGCGTCGGCCCGCCGCCGCGACCGACAGTGCCGCCCCGGCCGTGGAACAGCCGCAGGTGCACCCCGTGGCGGGCCGCCACGTCACGCAGAGCGCGCTGCGCCCGGTGGATCGACCACTGGCTGGTGGTGATCCCGGCTTCCTTGTTGGAGTCGGAGTAGCCGAGCATGACCTCCTGCACGTCGCCCCGGGCGCTCACCAACGCCCGGTACGCGGGCAGCGACAGCAACTCGTCGAGGAGCTCGCCGCCGGCGTTCAACTCGGCCGGGGTCTCCAGCAGCGGCACGAACCCGACCCGGGCCCGCCCACTGTGCACGTCCACCAGGCCGGCCTCGCGGGCCAGCACCACGGCGGCCAGCACGTCGTCGACACCCAGGGTCATCGAGATGATGTACGACTCGATCACCTCGGAGCCGAACCGGTCCTGTGCCTCCCGGATGGTGCTGAACACGTCGAACGTCTTACGGGCCGGCTCGGACAGCGCCGTGTCCGCTGTGGACAGCGGCCGGCGGCCGGTCAGCTCGTCAGCGAGGAGCTTGGTGCGCTCCAGGCGGGTCAGCGCCGGGTAGTCGGAGACCTCGCCGACGGCCTCGTAGAGCTGGGCGAGCACCGCGTGGTGCGCCTCGGCGTGCTCCCGGACGTCCATCGTGGCCAGGTGCAGGCCGAACGCGGACACCGTACGGATGGTGGAGGCCAGCCGGCCGACGGCGGTGAGCTGCCCGGAGTTGCGGGCCAGCGAGGCGCGCAGCAGATCCAGGTCGGCGATCAGCTCGGCGGAGCCCCGGTAGTCCCGGCCCGGTACGTGCGCGGTGCCCTGGCGCAGCCTCTGCCGGGTGTTGGCGAGCTTCGCCTTCACGCAGCGCGCCTTGAGCCGGTACGGCTCCTCCGCGTTGACCCGCCGGAACCGCGTCGCCACCTCGGGCAGCGCGTCCAGGTCGGCGGCGAGGCTGGCGGAGAGGTCCAGGGACACCCCGCGCAGCCGGCGGGAGACCGAGACCTCGTTGATCAGGTGGTCCATGGCCTTCTCGGTGGCCGCGATGCCGTGCTCGTGCTGGATGGTCAGCACCTCACGGGTGACCGCCGGGGTGACGAACGGGTTGCCGTCACGGTCACCGCCGATCCAGGTGCCGAAGCTCAGCGGCCGGGCCGTCGGCGAGGTCTCCACGCCGAGGGTGCGCAGCGTGTCGGCCAGGTCGTCGAGCACCTGCGGGGCGGCCTCGGCGTACAGGTCGCGCAGGTAGTAGATGGCGTTGCGGGCCTCGTCGGTCGGGTCCGGCCGGTCCAGCCGCAGCTCGTCGGTCTGCCACATCAGGTCGAGCAGCTCGGCCAGGCGGCGGTTGGCGGGGCCCTCATCGCTGGCGCCGTAGAGGATCGCGTTGGCGGTCTCGGTGTCCAACTCGTCGGCGATCGCCCGCAGCTTGGACAGGATCGAGCGGCGGGCCGCCTCGGTGGGGTGCGCGGTGAAGACCGGACGGACCGCCAACCGGCGGGCCGCGTTGGCGATCTCCTCGGCGGGCACCCCGCGCTCGGCGATCATCTTGGCCGCCTGGTCCAGCCACCCGCCCTGCACCGCGCGGCGGCGGCGCAGATCCCGTGCGCGGTGCACCTGCTCGGTGATGTTGGCCAGGTGGAAGTAGGTGGAGAAGGCGCGCGCCAGCTTGGTGCCGGTGGTCACGTCGAGCCCGCCGAGGCGCTGGGCGGCCGCCGGTGCGTCGGTGCGGACCTGGGCGCGGATCTCCTCGACGAGGTCGAGCAGTGGGCGACCCTCCTGGCGGGCCAGAGTCTGCCCGAGCAGGGTGCCGAGCCGGCGGATGTCGGCACGCAGCGCGGCGTCGGGGCCGTCGTGGTCGTGCTGATCGGTCACGGTGCGCTCCCTTACGTGGGTACGAAGGACAGCGCTGTCCGACTCACTGGATGGTATCCGCGTGCACCGGATGTCTGGAGGACCCCCGGGCGATCCAGTGCCCCTGGAACGGTGTTTTCGGACGTGATCTCAACCACCGTCGCCGACGGGAGCGGGGCCGGGGCGGGTCGGGCCGGAGTCGGAGGTGACGGTCCGGCGACCGCGGACGAGGCTCGCGCCGAGCAGACCCAGCCCGCCGAGCACCGCCCAGAGCGCGAGGGCGAAGGCCGGCCAGCCCGCCGATCGCCAGTCGAAGTACACCGCCGCCTTGCTCAGGTCGTTGGCGAGGCCGGGGATGTTCCACCGGTGCATGCCGCGCAGCACGCCGGGCAGGAACTCGGGCGCGTAGATGCCGCCGGAGCCGGGGTTGCCGAGCACCACCAGAAGCAGGATGACCAGCGCGGTGCCCGCGACGCCGAGCCAGCCCTGGATAGCGCTGGCGAACATCGCGGCGGCGAAGACGGCCAGCGCGCCGATCGCGGCGATCGTCGGTACGTCGTGGTGCCAGATGTCCAGCACCGGTCCGACCACGACCGCGCCGGCGATGCCGAGCAGCACGCTGTAGACGGCCAGGGCGGCGATGCGCAGCCCGGCCCGCCGCACCGTACGTGGGGTCGTGCCAGCGGATATCCCGAGCACGGTCGAGGCGAGGTAGCCGCCGAGCACGTAGCCGACGTTCAGGTAGAAGGGCACCACCCCGCGCGGGTCGGCCGAGGTGACCGGCACCTCGTCGACGACCTTCAGCGGGGTGCCGCTGCGGGTGGCGGCGGTGGTCAGCACCTCCTTGATCGCGCTGGTGGCGGAGGGGCCGGAGGCGCTCGCGATGGTGAGGAGCAGGCCGTTGTCGGGGCCGGTGCTGAGCACGGCGTACACCGCGCGGCTGAGCAGCCCGTGCTCGGCGGCGCTCGCGTCGTCGTACCCGACTGGTTTGATGATGTTGGTCTGACCGCGCACGGCGTCGAGCGTCGCCTGGGCGCGCTGGTCGCCGAGGGCGACGCCGACCGGCAGGTCGCGGGGTGTGGGCTGGTGCAGTGCGCCGACGTAGGCCGCGATGAACGCGGTGGCGAGCACCAGCGTGCCGAGAAGCAACCCGATGCTGCGCGGCGCCCAGTCCCGGTCTCGGCCCTGCGATGCGTTGTCCACCTTGCGAGCCTATGGCCGGTTTTGTGATCGGCAGGGCGGAAACCGGTTGGCCGGACCGTTAGCGTTCGATCATGGTGTCGCTGAAATACCCGCCCAAACCCCGGCCGGGCGACCGGGTCGCGGTCGTCTCACCCTCCGCCGGCCTGCCAGCCCTCTTTCCCCACGTGTACGAGTTGGGTCTGCGCCGGCTGCGCGAAGAGTTCGGCCTGGAGCCGGTGGAGTATCCGACCACCCGGGTCCTGGGGGCGGACCCGCGTGACCGGGCCCGCGACCTGACCGCAGCCTTCGCCGACCCGACCATCACCGCGGTGCTCGCCACGGTCGGCGGCGACGACCTGATCACGGTCACCCCGCACCTCGACGACGACGTGCTGCGGGCCAACCCCAAGCCCTACTTCGGCTACTCCGACAACACCAACGTGCTCAACCACCTCTACCGGCTGGGCATCGTCGCCTACCACGGTGGGTCGGTGCTGGTGCATCTCGGCCGGCCCGGCTCGCCGCACCCGCTGACCTTCGCCTCGCTGCGCGCGGCCCTGTTCACCACCGACTGGTACGAGTTGACGCCCGCCCATGAATGGGGCGACCGGCCGAACCCGTGGACCGAGCCGGAGACGCTGGCCCACGAGCCGGAGATGCTGCCCGGCGCGGGTTGGCGCTGGCAGGGCCCGCAGCGGGAGGTGCTGGGGCGCACCTGGGGCGGCAACCTGGAGATCCTGCACTGGTTGCTGGCCACCGACCGGGTGCCCACCGCCGCCGAGCTGGACGGGTCGGTGCTTCTCGTCGAGACCTCCCAGGAGATGCCCGGCGCGCAGGAGGTGTTCCGGATCGTGCGGAACATGGGGGAGCGTGGCCTGCTCGCCGCCTTCCCGGCCATCGTCGTCGGCCGCCCCAAGGCCTGGGACCGCGCCAAGCCGCTGTCGGTGCCGGAACGGCAGGCGTGGGGCGACGCCCAGCGGGAGGCGATCACCCGCGCGCTCGCGCCGTACAACCCGGACGCGGTGGTGGTCTTCGACGTCGACCTCGGTCACACCGACCCGCAGTTGATCATCCCGTACGGCGGGGAGATCCGGGTGGACGCCGTCGCGCGCAGGATCTCGGTGCGCTACTGACCGGCTGGCCGCGCGTTGCCGCCGCCACGGGTGACGTCAGGGGTTGACGACGGCGAAGGCCCGGACCGGGAACGTGCCCATGCCGGCCACCCTCGGTGGGGCCGCGGTGAACCGGAACCCGGTCGGGGGCAGCGCGTCCAGGCCGGTCAGGTGCTCCACGATCGGGATGCCGGCGGCGAGCAGCGTGCTGTGTGCGGGGCGCTGACCCTCGGCCGCCGGGCTCATGTCGTCGATGTTGATCGAGTCGATGCCGACCAGGGTCGCGCCCGCGTCGGCCAGCGCCTGGGCGGCGTCCCCGGTCAGGTACGGCGCCTCCGGCGCGGCGTACCGCTCGGTGCCGAAGTGCGCATCCCACCCGGTGTGCAGCAGGACGGCGCGTCCGGCCACCTCGTACGGGGCCAGCATCAACCGGTCCACGGCCCGAACGCCGGCCGGCACCCGGACCACCACCCCGGGCAGGTCGGCGAGGTTGTCCAGCGACACCCCGGTCAGGTCGTCGCCGCCGGCCCAACGATGGGCGGGAGTGTCCACGTACGTGCCGGTGTTGGCGATCAGGTCGATCCGCGCCACGTGGAACTCGGTGCCCGGCGCGTACCGCTCGCGAGATGCCGCGAAGGTCAGCCAGTCGGTGATCCGGGGCCCCGGCCAGCCCGGCAGGGTGGTCATGCCTTCGCTGATCACGTGGCTCAGCTCGACCAGCCTGCGGCCGGTCGACGGCCGGTCGACGGCAACGCCCCGGCCGCCCTTGTGCGGCTCTTCGATGATCGTCTTCGCGCTGATCCGCACCTCGGCGACCATCAGCAACCCGAGGTGCCGGACGAACAACGCCGCCAGGTCGTCGTCGCTGATCTCCCGACCCGGGATGTCCAGCCGGAACCCCTCGGTGCGCAGCCCGCCGCCGTTGGCGAAGCTCACCTCCGCGTCGAACTGTGCCCGCCGCTGCTCATCCACCCCGAAACCCGACCATGCCAGCCGCCACCGGTCAAGATCTACCTCCCGTTTTCAGCCGCCTCGGGCTGCAGGGCTCGGGCTCCAACCTTTCCAAGATCGTGCTCAATCCAGGAAAGAGTGCGATCCGCCGACGCCGAGACCACTACATCCTGGATCGAGCACGATCTTGATCGGTGTTGCCCCCGCCGAAGGCAGCAGCGCGACGGATCGCCCCGCGCGTGCGTCCGCGCGCTCCCGCCGAGCAAGATCCGCACAACATCAGGGAAACTGCTGCCTGCCGCGCCCCGGAAGCAGCAACTTCCCCGAAGTTGCGTGGATCTTGGGGTGGGTCACGGGCCCGCGCGGGCGTGGCGCGGACTTTGGGTCAGGGTGCCCGGCGCGGGGCGCGGGGCGCGGGGCGCGGGGCGCGGGTCGCGGGGTGCGGGCCGTGGGGTGTGGGGCGCTGGCCTGGGCGGAGGGGCGTGCGCGGGCCTGGGTGCGGGGCGTGGAGCTGGGTCGAGGGGTGGGCGGGCGGGGTGCCGCGCGCCGCGCGGCGTGGACCTGGGCGGAAGGGGGTGTGTGTCGGTGGACGGGGATAGGCTTGTCGTCGTGCACCCCCCGTCCGGCTGGACGAGGGGCCGCCGTCGTGTGCGTCGACTCCCCGGGAAGGATTCCCTTGCTCACCGGTCTGTTCTCCGCCGCCCTGGCCGACCCCGGGCTGACCCGGGCGCGTGACCTGGCGCGCTCCGGTGCCGCCCAGGTCGACGGCCTCGACATCACCGCCCCTGCGGCGCTGCGCCCGTTCGCGGTCGCTGCGGTCGCGGCCGACCCCGACGGCACCGCAGGTGGGGCCGGGCGACCCGTGCTCGCGGTGACCGCCACCACCCGGGAGGCCGACGATCTGGCCGCCGCGCTGGGTGGGTTGCTGCCGGCGGAGCAGGTGGTGGTCTTCCCCTCCTGGGAGACGCTGCCGCACGAGCGGCTGTCGCCACGCTCGGACACGGTGGGCCGACGGCTGGCCGTGCTGCGCCGGTTGGCGCACCCGGAGGCTGCCGACGCGCACGGGAGCACCGGGCCGCTGCGGGTGGTCGTGGCTCCGGTCCGTTCGCTGCTTCAACCGCAGCTCAAGGGGCTCGGCGATCTGGAGCCGGTGCAGCTCGCCGCCGGTGAGGAGGCCGACCTGGAGGAGGTCGCCCGTCGGCTGATCGACATGGCGTACGCCCGGGTCGACCTGGTCACCAAGCGCGGGGAGTTCGCCGTGCGCGGCGGCATCCTGGACGTCTTCCCGCCCACCGACGAGCACCCGTCCCGGGTCGAGTTCTGGGGCGACGAGGTGGAGGAGATCCGCACCTTCGCCGTCGCCGACCAGCGGACCATCGAGCAGGTTCCGCTGCTGTGGGCACCGCCCTGCCGGGAGTTGCTGCTGACCCCGGCGGTCCGTGACCGGGCCGCCGCGCTGGCCGAGCAGCACCCCGAGTTGGCGGAGATCCTCGACAAGCTGGCCGAGGGCATCCCGGTGGAGGGGATGGAGTCGCTGGCGCCGGTGCTGGTCGGCCCCGACTCGCTGGAGTTGCTGCTGGACGCGATGCCGTCCGGCACCCACGTGCTGCTCTGCGACCCGGAGCGGATCCGCACCCGGGCGCACGACCTGGTGCGTACTTCGGAGGAGTTTCTCCAGGCCAGCTGGGCCGCCGCCGCGGTCGGCGGCCAGGCCCCGGTGGACGTCGGCGCCGCCGCCTTCCGCACTCTCGGCGAGGTGCGCGCCACCGCCGGCAAACTCGGCCAGCCGTGGTGGACGCTGTCCCCGTTCGGCCTGGTGGAGTCGGACACGGCCGAGACGCGGCAGCCCTGGGAGGACGCGCCGGAGCAGGCCGCAGTCACCCCCGACGACGCCATCGCGGTGACCCTCGCCGCCCAGCCGGCCCCGCTTTACCACGGCGAGACCAGCCGAGTGGTCGACGACCTCAAGCGCTGGGCCGGCGAGGGCTGGTCGATCGCGCTGGTCTTCGAGGGCCACGGCCCCGCCCAGCGGGCGGTGGAGGTGCTGCGCGACGCCGGGCTGGGCGCCCGGTTGACCGAGGAGGTGCCGACCGCGCCGGTCGCCGGTGAGCTGGTGGTCACCTGCGGCGCGCTGAGCAGCGGGTTCGTCGACGAGGCGTCCCGTTTCGTGCTGTTGACCGGCAACGACGTGACCGGCGGTCGGGGCACCTCGACGCGGGACATGCGCAAGATGCCGAGCCGGCGGCGCAACACCATCGACCCGCTGGAGCTGAAGGCGGGCGATCACGTGGTGCACGAGCAGCACGGCATCGGCCGCTACGTCGAGCTGGTGCAGCGCACCGTCAACGGGGCCAGCCGCGAATACCTGGTGATCGAATACGCGGCCAGCAAGCGGGGTCAGCCCGGCGACCGCCTGTTCGTCCCCACCGACCAGCTCGACCAGCTCTCCCGCTACGTGGGCGGTGAGCAGCCGACCCTGCACAAGATGGGCGGCTCGGACTGGCAGAAGTCCAAGGCCCGGGCCCGTAAGGCGGTGCGGGAGATCGCCGCGCAGCTCATCCAGCTCTACGCCGCCCGAAAGGCGTCCAAGGGCCACTCGTTCGGCCCGGACACCCCCTGGCAGCGGGAGTTGGAGGACGCCTTCCCCTGGCAGGAGACGCCCGACCAGCTCGCCGCGATCGACGAGGTCAAGCGGGACATGGAGCAGACCGTCCCGATGGACCGGCTGATCTGCGGCGACGTCGGCTACGGCAAGACCGAGATCGCGGTCCGGGCGGCGTTCAAGGCCGTGCAGGACGGCAAGCAGGTGGCGGTGCTGGTGCCGACCACGCTGCTGGTGCAGCAGCACTACAACACGTTCGCCGAGCGGATGAGCCAGTTCCCGGTGCAGATCCGGCAGCTGTCGAGGTTCCAGACCCCGAAGGAGACCGAGCGGACGCTGGAGATGGTCGCCGACGGCACCGTCGACATCGTCATCGGCACCCACCGGCTGCTCCAGACCGCGACCCGGTTCAAGCAGCTCGGGCTCGTGATCGTCGACGAGGAGCAGCGCTTCGGTGTCGAGCACAAGGAGCACCTGAAGACGCTGCGCGCGTCGGTCGACGTGCTGAGCATGTCGGCCACTCCGATCCCGCGCACCCTGGAGATGGCGATCACCGGCATCCGGGAGATGTCCACCATCGCCACCCCACCGGAGGAGCGGCACCCGGTGCTCACCTTCGTCGGCGCGCAGGACGACCGGCAGGTGGCGGCGTCCATCCACCGCGAGCTGCTCCGCGACGGGCAGGTCTTCTACCTGCACAACCGGGTCGAGTCGATCGACCGGGCGGCGCGGCGGCTGCGGGAGCTGGTGCCCGAGGCGCGGGTCGCGGTGGCGCACGGCCAGATGGGTGAGGACGCGCTGGAGAAGGTCATGGTCGGCTTCTGGGAGAAGGAGTTCGACGTCCTGGTCTGCACCACGATCGTGGAGTCGGGCATCGACATCCCCAACGCCAACACGCTGATCGTGGAGCGGGCCGACCTGCTCGGCCTGGCCCAGCTGCACCAGATCCGTGGTCGGGTCGGCCGGGGCCGGGAGCGGGCGTACGCCTACTTCCTCTACCCGCCGGAGAAGCCGCTCACCGAGCACGCCCACGAGCGGCTGGCGACCATCGCGCAGCACACCGAGCTGGGCGCCGGCATGTACGTGGCGATGAAGGACCTGGAGATCCGGGGTGCCGGCAACCTGCTCGGCGGTGAGCAGTCCGGGCACATCGAGGGTGTCGGCTTCGACCTGTACGTGCGGATGGTCGGCGAGGCGGTCTCCGCGTTCAAGGGTGAGCGGTCGGAGGACGAGCCCGACGTCAAGATCGACCTGCCGATCGACGCGCACCTGCCGCACGACTACGTGAGCGTGGAGCGGCTGCGCCTGGAGATGTACCGCAAGCTCGCCGAGGCGCGGGACGAGGAGCGGCTGCGCGAGGTGGTCGCCGAGATGACCGACCGGTACGGCGAGCCGCCGGCGCCGGTGCAGAACCTGGTGGAGGTGGCCCGGTTCCGCCTGCTGGCCCGCCGGTACGGCCTCACCGACGTGTCGATGCAGGGCAAGCACGTGCGGTTCGGCCCGTTGCCGTTGCCGGATTCGAAGCAGATGCGGCTCAAGCGCTACCACCCGGACGCCGTCTACAAGCAGGCCACCGACCAGGTCAGCGTGCCTCGGCCGAGCACCCGTCGGATCGGCGGGGAGCCGCTGCGTGACCAGGCGCTGTTGCAGTGGTGCGCGCAGCTGCTCTCCGATGTGCTCGGTGCCCCCGCCCCGCTCGCCGTCGCGGCCAGCTGAGGCGCGGGCCAGGTGACGCGCTGCGGTGAACTGGAAGCTCGGTGAGGTGGGGGCCGTCACAGCACGGGAGAGGGCATGAGAGAGTGACGGGCATGCGTGCTCGCCGTGTGATCGCCGCCGCCAGCGTCGCGGCCCTGGGTGTCCTCTCCCTCGCTGCCTGCGGGAAGTCCGCACCGAACGTCGCCGCGTACGTCGGTGACACCACGTACTCCCTGGAGCGGGTCGACGCGATCTACGACGACGTGCAGGCGAAGTACGGCGACGCGGTCCGGCAGGAGGCTGTGCAGGCGGGCGCGACGCCCTCGCCGGAGCAGTTGCGCTCCGCGGTCACCCGCCAGGACGTGGTCAACCTGCTGGTCGGTCTGGATCTGGGCAAGCGGGTGGCGGCCGCGAAGAACGTCCAGGTGCCCGACGAGATAACTCCGGAGCAGCTCGAGCAGAACCTGCGGGTGCCGGCCAGCACCGAGTACGCCAAGCTCTGGGGCGAGTGGATCGACCTGCTGCAGGTGCTCAACCAGCAGCTTCCGCCGGCTGAGCTGAGCGACGACTCGCTGATGGCCGTCTACAAGGCCCTCACGAAGACCGGGGCGATCCAGGGCGGAATGTCCGTGGCGGATGTCCGCAAGGCGTTCGGCGATGGGGGTTTCGTCCGCAGCGCCACCGCCCTCAGCGCCGCGCTGGAGGAGGAGGCGGGCCGGGTCGACGTCTCGATCAACCCGCGCTATCGGGCGGTCGGGGTGCCGTCGGTGGTGAGCACGGGCCAGACGCTGGTCTTCTACTCGCTGCCGTACATCAACGAGGAGGGTCCGGTCACCGACATCTCCAGCCCTGATTCAGCGCCGTCGAGCGCTGCCCCGGACGCTGGCCCAGGCACTGAGGGCACGGCCAGCTGAGCATGTCGGCACGGATCGTCCTCCTGGTCACCTCACCCCGGTTGCCCGCCGGCCTGCTGACCTCCGCGGCCTGGGATGTCGTACGCCAGCACCCGGTGTTGACCGGCGCGGAGAGCGAGTTGGTCACGGCCGTGCGCCAGGCGGGCGCCGAGGTCACGGTGGTGGAGGGTCCGGCGACGCAGCCGTTGCTGGATGCGGTGGCGACGCACGGCACTGTGGTGTGGCTGGCCGGCCCGGCGGGCGACGAGGCGCTGGCCCGCGAGTTGGGTCTGCGGTTGGCCCGGCAGCCGGGGTTGGCCGAGATGGAGCTGATGTACGGCTCGTGGGATCCGCCGGGCGCCCGACTGCTCGACGCGGTGGCCGTGATGGACCGGCTGGCCTCGCCGGGCGGCGACCCGTGGAAACGCGCGCAGACGCACCGCAGCCTCGCCGGTTATCTGCTGGAGGAGAGCTACGAGGCGTACGACGCGATCAGCGCCGACGACACCGATGCGCTCCGCGAGGAGTTGGGTGACGTCCTGTTGCAGGTGGTGCTGCACGCGCGGCTCGCCGAGGAGTTGCCCGAGGACGAGCGGTGGACCATCGACGACGTGGCCGGTGGCCTGGTCGACAAGATGATCCGGCGCAATCCGCACGTCTTCGCCGGTGCCGAGGCGGGCACTCTGGAGGACATCACCGAGAACTGGGAGCGGATCAAGCGCGCCGAGAAGGCACGCGACTCGGTGCTGGACGGCGTGGCCCTGAGTCAGCCCGCTCTGGCCCTGGCCGCGCAGATCCTGAAGCGCGCCGCCCGCAGGGGCATCGAGGTCCCACCGCCGTTGGCAGACACCCAGGTGGACGCCGAAGCAAGGTTGGGCGCGAGCCTCCTGGCCACGGTAGCGGCGGCCCGCGAGGCGGGCATCGATCCGGAAGCGGCCCTGCGCCGCGCCACCCTGGCCTACGCAGAAGCCATCCGAACCGCCGAAAGCCCACCCGCCGAAACCCCCACCCCCCAACCCCCAGACCCGCGTTGATCATGAAGTTGTTGCCACGACACGCCGAGGTCAACGGCAACAACTTCATGATCGACGTAACAGGTGGCAGTGGGTGGGCCGGTCGGTAGGGTGGTCCGGGTGGAGGCGTTTGGGGTACTAGCTGAGCGGGTTGTCGAGGCACTGCTGGAGTCACGGCCGGGGGTTGCCACCGCTGCCGGGGATCACCGGTTCGACGACCGGCTGCCGGACCTGTCCGTCGACGCGCTGGCCGCCGACCGGGCGATGCTCTCCGACGCGGCCAACGCCCTGTCCGAACTGGACCCGGACTCGCTCGACGTGGAGGAGCAGGTCGACCACGCGCTGCTCAGCTCATTCGTGGACCGGGAGCTGTTCGAGCTGACCGAGATCCGCTCGCACGAGTGGGATCCGCTGCGCCACAACCCCGGCGCGCTCCTGCACCCGCTGCTGGCCCGCCCGTACGCCCCGGCGGAGGTGCGGCTGACCCAGTTGGCAGGACGGCTCGCCGCCGTACCGGACGCCCTCGCCACCGCCCGCGCGACGCTGCGGGACATGCCGCGGATCCACGCGGAGACGGCGGTCGGCCAGTTCGCCGGCACGGCCGCGCTGATCCGCGACGAGCTGCCGCCGCTGCTCGCCCAGGCCCCGAGCGCCCTCGGCCGGGTCGAGCCGGCGGCCACGGCGGCGATCGCCGCGCTGGAGGAGTTCGTCGCGTGGCTGCGCGCCGGCCTGGCTGCCGACGCCGGCCCGGGGCGGGACCCCCGGCTGGGCCGCCGCCGCTGGGAGGCCCGGCTCTGGCACACCCTCGACACCGAGCTGGGCGCCGCCGAGATCCAGCGCCGCGCCTGGGCCAACCTGGACCGGGTCACCGCGGAGATCCGCGAGGCGGCCGTCGAGCTGGTCGGCGGCCCGGCCGACGACGCGGCCGTCCGCCGGGCGCTGGACCTGCTCGCCGCCGAGCACCCGGACGACGCGACGATCGTCGACCTGGCCGGGGTGACCCTGGACGAGGCGACCGACTTCGTCCGCGCGCACGACCTGGTCACCCTGGTCGACGACCGGTGCGTGATCCAGGAGATGCCGGAGTTCGCCCGGGGTGTCGCGGTGGCCTACTGCGACGCGCCCGGCCCGCTGGAGACGGCGGCCGTGCCCACCTTCTACTGCATCGCGCCCACCCCGTCGGACTGGCCGGCACAGCGGGTGGAGTCGTTCTACCGCGAGTACAACGACCACATGATCCGCAACCTGACCGTGCACGAGGCGATGCCGGGGCACTTCCTCCAGCTCGCCCACGCCCGCCGCTACGTCGGTGGCACCCGCGTCCGGGCCCTGGCCGAGTCCGGCCCGTTCATCGAGGGCTGGGCGGTCTACACCGAGGAGCTGATGACCGGCCTCGGCTACGGCGGTCTGCCGGTGCGGTTGCAGCAGCTCAAGATGCAGCTCCGGATGACCATCAACGCCCTGCTCGACCAGTTGGTGCACGCCGACGACCTGCCCGAGGCCGAGGCGATGGCGCTGATGACCGGGCGCGGCTTCCAGGAGGAGGGCGAGGCGGCCGGCAAGTGGCGCCGGTCGCTGCTCACCTCCACCCAGCTCTCCACCTACTTCGTCGGGTACAGCGAAATGGCTGAGATCGCCGCCGCCCGCCCGGACGGCGTGTCGGTGCGCGACTGGCACGACGCGATGCTCGCCCACGACTGCCCACCCCCGCGCCACCTGCGCACCCTCCTCGGGGTCTGAGCAACAGCGGCGCCTGCACCGGTCACCGTCGCGCGGCGCTCACCGTCGCGTCGATCAGCCAGCGCGAGATGGAGTACGCGGGCGGCAGTTGCGCCGGCAGCGCATCCACGCCGAACCACTGAGCCTGGGTCAGCTCCCGCCCGTCGACCACCGGCTCGGCCTGCGGGTCGGCGGCACGGGCGGTGAAGCCGGCGAGCAGCACGCCGGGGCCGGAGATCGCCCAGGGCTGGCTGCCGAAGTACGCCAGCCGGTCGACCGGCAACCCGACCTCCTCGCCGACCTCCCGGTGCACCGCCGTCTCCAGCGTCTCGCCGGCCTCGACGAAGCCGGCCACCAGTGCCCACAGCCCGGTCGGCCCGGTGGCGTGCCGGACCAGCAGCAGCTCGTCGGCGTGACCGGCCGGGCCGGGCCGGGTGATCGCCACCAGGACCGCTGCGGAGAGCTGCATCGGCACGTACAGGCCGCAGTCGGGGCACCGGCGGGCCGTCTCGCCGGGCAGGTCGGCCAGCTCCGCTCGGCAGGCGCCGCACCACCGGTGGGTACGCCGCCACGTCACCACCGCCAACGCCCGGCCGGCGAGCGTGGCGTGCGGCTCCGGCACGTCGGCGGCGAGCGACGCCCAGCCGCGCGCCCGGCCGGGGAGGGCATCGGTGGTGGTGAGGTCGGTGGCCCAGGCGGGCACTCCGTCGAGGGTGCCCAGCGGCACCCAGTCGGTGTCGGCGGGCAGGTCGGCAACGCGCAGTGGTCGGCCGTCGACGCTGGTCAGCAGCTTCGAGCCGGTCACCGGCAGGGCCAGGTCACCGGCGGCGGGCGGTCGAGCCCGATCGGCACCGGGCAGGAACCCGGCCGTCGGAACGGTCACGATCCGCCGGGGCGGCGGTCCACGACACCGGCACCGGCCGGCGGGTCGAACGCGTCCTTGTCCACGGTCGCGGAGTAGCGGCTCAGCGCCAGCTCCATCGGCTTGCCGTCGACCGGCCCGGTGAAGCTGCCCAGCACACCCTCGGTGGTCACGCAGGCGGTGAAGTCGCTGGACGAGCTCTGCACCTCGACGCAGGCGGCGTGGTGCCCGGCGACGGTGGTGTCGCTCTGCTTGATGACCGCCTGCGGGTCGAGCGCGGCGGCGCTCAGCAGCCCGATCACCACCGGCGGCGTGACCAGGCCCTGCTGGTTGGCCTCACCGAAGAGGGTCACTGTGGGTTTGCTGCCCGGGGTGGGCGGGGCGACAAGCGTGCACTGCGGGCGGGCGCCGGTCGTCGTACACCGGGTGACGGCCTCGGGGGTGACGGTGAGTCGCCCTCCGGGGTAGGTGTACGCGGAGCGGGCCGGGTCCTGCGCCTGCACGATCGCGGCGCTCTGGCCGCCGGGCAACTGGTAGTCGGCCGAGTAGGTCAACTCCAGCGCGCGGTCGAGGCGGGCGGCGAGGTCGTTGACGAGTTCCGAGCGACCCATGGCGACGCCAGCGTCCTCGAATGTCTGACAGCCGGTGACCGTGAGCGACGCGATGACCGACACGGCGAGCATGCGGAGGGTGGTCGAGGCGGCGGGCATGGCGACCAGCCTGGTGGATCCGGTCCGCGCAGCGCAAACCCGTTGCCGGTTGACGCCCGGAAATCCGGGAATGTCCGTCAGTGCGGGCCGACTCGGGTGCGCGGGCGACGCCGTGCCCGTTCGCGCCGCCCGATACGCTGCGTTCAACACCTGCCTCAGCCGCACCGTCGCGGCCCACCCACGGACCGGATCACAACAACGAGGAGCGACTCAGTGGCAACCATCGAGGGAATCGTCGCCCGGGAGATTCTCGACTCGCGGGGCAACCCGACGGTCGAGGTCGAGGTCGGCCTGGACGACGGCACGGTGGCCCGCGCTGCCGTGCCCTCCGGCGCCTCCACCGGCGCCTTCGAGGCGATCGAGCTGCGCGACGGTGACGCCGACCGCTACCAGGGCAAGGGCGTGGAGAAGGCGGTCTCCAACGTCGAGGACAAGATCGTCGACCAGATCATCGGGTACGAGGCCAGCGAGCAGCGGCTCATCGACCAGAAGATGCTCGACATCGACGGCACCGACAGCAAGTCGGAGCTGGGCGCGAACGCCATCCTCGGGGTTTCCCTCGCGGTGGCGAAGGCCGCCGCCGGCAGCGCCGAGCTGAGCCTCTTCCGCTACCTGGGCGGCCCGAACGCGCACCTCCTGCCGGTGCCGATGATGAACATCCTCAACGGTGGCGCGCACGCCGACTCGAACGTCGACATCCAGGAATTCATGGTCGCCCCGATCGGCGCCCCCACCTTCCGTGAGGCGCTGCGCTCCGGCGCGGAGGTCTACCACGCCCTCAAGTCGGTGCTGAAGAAGAAGGGCCTGTCCACCGGGCTCGGCGACGAGGGTGGCTTCGCCCCGAACCTGCCGACCAACGCGGCGGCCCTGGACCTGATCGCCGAGGCGGTCGAGAAGGCCGGTTACCGGCTGGGCACCGACATCGTGTTCGCGCTCGACGTGGCGGCCACGGAGTTCTTCGACAACGGCACCTACACCTTCGAGGGTTCCGCGAAGTCCGCCGAGGAGATGAGCAACTACTACACCAAGCTGGCCGGTGACTACCCGATCGTGTCGATCGAGGACCCGCTGGCCGAGGACGACTGGAGCGGCTGGCAGACGCTGACCGCCTCGATCGGCGACCGGGTGCAGATCGTCGGCGACGACCTGTTCGTGACCAACCCGCAGCGCATCGCCCGCGGCATCGCGGAGAAGTCGGCGAACGCGGTCCTGGTCAAGGTCAACCAGATCGGCTCGCTGACCGAGACGCTGGACGCGGTGGACCTGGCCCACCGGGCCGGCTTCAAGTGCATGATGAGCCACCGTTCCGGCGAGACCGAGGACACCACCATCGCCGACCTGGCGGTGGCCACCGGCTGCGGCCAGATCAAGACCGGCGCGCCGGCCCGCTCGGACCGCGTCGCGAAGTACAACCAGCTGCTCCGGATCGAGGAGGAGCTGGCCGACGCGGCGCGCTACGCCGGCGCCGGCGCGTTCCCGCGCTACCGTTCGGCCTGAGACGCGCGAAGCCTCGGGGGAGGGGTGTGACGATGCAGCAGCGCCGCACACCGGGTGGTCAGCGTCCCGCCCGCCGGCCGGGTCAGTCCGGTCGGCCGGGTGGCGGGCGCGCCACGCGGGGATCGGTCCGGGAGGCCGGCGTACGCGCCGACCCCCGCGCCGCTGGTCGGGCGCCGGGTGCTGCCCGGGGTGCCGAGGGCGTTCGCTCGGCGAATCGTCCGGCCGCCGCTCGGCGTACCGCCGCCGGCGCCGGTGTGAAGCGGCTCGCCGCGCCCCACCCCCGTCGCTTCACCGGCCGGGCCACAGTGCTGTTCGCGGTCCTGATCGCGCTCGCGCTGGCCTACACGTACCCGGTCCGGGTCTACCTGGACCAGCAGGCCGACATCGAGCGGATGGAGGCGGCCCAGGCGGTGCAGGCGGCGGAGATCGCCAAGCTCGAGGCCGAGGCCGCCAACTGGAACGACCCGGCGTACATCAAGACGCAGGCTCGGGAGCGGTTCTTCATGGGCGAGCCGGGCGAGAAGATGATGGTGGTGCTGCACGACCCGGAGGGCGCCGCCCGGGACGCCGGGAAGTCGGCCGGTTCCGCCGCCCCGGCGGGGCCGTCGACCTGGTACGACACGCTCTGGTCGAGCGTGCAGGCAGCCGACAGCCAGCAGCCGGGCAAGTGATCCACCGATCAACGCACCAGGAGAGACAGTGACTGTCGTACCACCGTCGGAGCCGGCGGCGGATTCCGTACCTCTGCCGCAACGGGAGCCGGCCACGGAGGCCGACCTGGCCGCGGTGGCCGCGCAGCTCGGCCGGACGCCCCGGGGCACCCGGGCGGTCGCCCACCGATGCCCGTGCGGCCTCCCGGACGTGGTGGAGACGACCCCCCGCCTCGCCGACGGCACCCCGTTTCCGACGCTTTTCTACCTGACCTGCCCCCGGGCCACCGCGGCGTGCAGCCGGCTGGAGTCGGCGGGGCTGATGAAGGAGATGGCGGCCCGGCTGACGACGGACCCGGAGCTGGCCGCGCACTACCGTGCCGCGCACGAGGACTACCTCGCGCGCCGCGAGGCGGTCGGTGAGGTGCCGGAGATCGCCGGCATCTCGGCCGGCGGGATGCCGGGCCGGGTGAAGTGCCTGCACGTGCACCTGGGGCACGCCCTGGGCGCCGGCCCGGGCGTGAACCCGTTCGGCGACGAGACGTTGGCGCTGGTTGAGCCGTGGTGGTCGGCCGGTCCGTGCGTGGACGTCCCGGCGGGCGAATGAGCGCGCCGGCCGGGTCCTCGGCGCCCGAGAGTCAGATCGTGGTGCGGCGGGCCCGCACCGGGGACGTACGGGGCATCCGGCGGCTGGTGGACACCTACACCGACGACCGTCGGCTGCTGAGCAAGGCCACCGTCACCCTCTACGAGGATGTGCAGGAGTTCCGGGTGGCGGTCCGCGCCGACGACGGCGTCGTGGTGGGCTGCGGCGCGCTGCACGTGATGTGGGAGGACCTGGCCGAGATCCGCACGGTCGCGGTGGACCCGTCCTACCGGGGGCAGCGGATCGGGCACCGGCTGGTGGGGGAGCTGATCGACGCGGCCCGGGAGCTGGGCGTGGCCCGGATCTTCGCGCTCACCTTCGAGACGCGGTTCTTCGGCGCGTTCGGCTTCCAGGAGATCGACGGCGCACCGGTGCCCCGCCAGGTGTACGAGCAGTTGCTGCGCTCGTACGACGAGGGTGTCGCGCAGTTCCTGGACCTGGAGCGCGTGAAGCCGAACACGCTGGGCAACACCCGGATGCTGCTGCGCCTGTAGGTCAGGCCTTGCGGGGGTGCGTCGCGAAGAACTCCCACATCAGGTCGGTGGCCGACAGCCCGGCGGAGGACGCGGCGAGCTGACCGGCTGTCGCCCCCGGCCAACTGTGGCCCATCTCGGGCAGGGTGTAGACACTGACCTCGCTGCCGTCCGCGCAGCTCGCCACCGTGTGCGTCACACCCGGCACCCCGGACGCCTTCGGGCTCGGCCGGCAGGAGAGCCGCTGCTGCCAGGTCTGCATGCCGGTCTGGAAGGTCGACGCGTACCGGTCCTGGCCGCCGATGAAGGTGATCACGGAGACCGGGCTCTTCGGCACGTAGCTGTCGGTCGTGGTCAGCTTCCCGCTGTAGCCGCCGCTGACCACCCCGATCGCGGCGTACGTGCCGGTGCTCTCCACCGCCGCCCGGAAGCTCATGTCGCCGCCGTTGGAGATGCCGGTGAGGAAGACCTGGTTCGGGTCCGCATGCCAGGTCTGCACCAGGTGGCCGGTGAGAGCGGTGAGGAACCCGACGTCGTCCTGGCTGCCGCAGCAGACCAGCGCGTTGAAGCCTCCGCCCACCCCGTCGGGGTACGCGACCAGCACGTTGTCCTTGTCGGCCCTGGCGTCCAGGCCCGCCAGCTCCCGCATCGCAGAGCCCGTCCCGGGATAGAAGTGCAGCGCGATGACCAGCGCGGACGGCCTGCCCGGGTCATAGCCGGGCGGTGCGTGCAGCAGGTAGGCGCGCTCGACCCCGTTGTGCGTCAGGGTGAGCTCGTGGTCGCCCGCCGCCGGGCGTTCGGTCGACGCGGAGGGTGCGGCGGTCGGGGCCGACGGAGGTTGCCCCCGCTCACCACAAGCCGCGGCCACGACGATGAGGCAGAGCCCCGTCAACACTGCCACCGTCCGCCGCACGCCGGCCACCCCCCGTCGACCTCGCCGTCCACCCTGGAGGCGGTCGGATCGTGGATCAACCCTTTCGGTCCTGGGCGAAGGACGGCAGGCTGTTTCCCATGCTTCGCCTCCATCTCGGGCCGGCGGATCTCTGCCGGGTGCGGTTCGGTGACCGACTGCACCCGGTCGGCACCGCACTGCTGGCCGGCCAGTGGCTGCGGGATCCGACGGTGGCGGCGATGGCCCCGACGCTGGCCGAGCGGGCGGCGGCGCTGGAGAGCACGGGAGCCGCCCAGGCCGCCACCGCGATCCTGCGGCACCTGCTGCCGGCACGGGGGCGCCTGCCGGACTTCGTCACCCCCTTCGCCGGGGTGGAGTCGGTCGCCGCCGGTCTGGAGGCGATCCAGGCGACCCCGGCACGACGGGTACGCGCCGAGGTCGGCGCGGCGTACGCGGACGTCACCGCCACCCCGCTGCGGCGGCGGTTCGCCGCGGCCGACCCGGAGATGCTGGACCTGTTCGGCGGGGCCGTCCGCACCTGGTTCGACGCCGTCCTCGCGCCGCACTGGTCCGATCTGGTGTCCGCGTACCGCCAGCAGGTGACCTGCGCCAGTCAACGGCTGGCGCAGCACGGCCTGGCCAGCCTCTTCGCGGGCCTGCACCCGGCGATCCGGTGGCGGGAGCCGGTGCTGGAGGTGCGGACGTGGTGGGACGGGGATCTGCCCGGCACCGGCCACGGGCTCATCCTGCTGCCCTCCCCGCTGGCCGGACCCCGGCCCCGGGTGCTGGTCGAGCCGGATCGCCCGATCCTGCTCGTCTACCCGGCGCTGATGCCTCCGCGCGCGGCCACCGCCGAGGGCGATCCACTCGGCCGTTTGCTCGGCGCCACCCGGGCGCTGGTCCTGCGCGAACTCGCGACCGCGGGTGGGATGACCACCACAGTGCTGTCCCGGGCCGTCGGGATCAGCCTCTCCTCCGCCTCGGAGCACGCCACCGCGCTGCGGGCCACCGGCCTGGTGGCCAGCGAGCGGGAGGGCGGGGCCGTCCGACACCACCTGACGGCGCTCGGCGCGAACCTGCTGCGGGGCCTGCCGGGCGACTCGTCCAAGGCGGGTCCGTCGCCCGCCCAGGAAGCCGGGTGGCCGCCCGCCCTGCCGTAAGGTTGCTGCCGTGACGACGCGTGTGGCGGCCATCGACTGCGGGACCAACTCGATCCGACTGCTGGTCGCCGACCTGCCCGGGGAGTCGGCCGGGCCGCAGGCGCCGCTGGTCGACCTGACCCGCCGGATGGAGATCGTCCGGCTCGGCCAGGGTGTGGACCGCACCGGTCGGCTGGCACCGGAGGCGATCGAACGGACCCGGGTGGCGCTCGCGTCGTACGCCGCCGACATCGAGAAGCTGGGCGCCGAGCGGGTCCGCATGTGTGCCACCTCGGCCTCCCGCGACGCCGCCAACGCCGCCGACTTCACCGAGATGGTGCAGCGCACCCTCGGTGTCGCGCCCGAGGTGGTCACCGGCGACGAGGAGGCCCGGCTGTCGTTCACCGGCGCGGTGCGCGGGCTCCCGGCCGACGCGAAGGCGCCGTTCCTGGTCGTCGACATCGGCGGAGGCTCCACCGAGTTCGTGGTCGGTGACCGGGCCGCCGGCGTGCGCGCGGCCATCTCGGTGGACATCGGCTGCGTCCGGATGACCGAGCGGCACCTGCCCGGTGACCCGCCGACACCTGGGCAGGTCACCGCCGCGCAGGCCGACGTCGCGGCCGCCGTCGACCGGGCGCTCGCCGTGGTGCCGGGCCGCGAGGCGGCAACCCTGGTCGGTCTCGCCGGGTCGGTCACCACCGTGGTCGCCCTCGCTCAGGGCCTGCGGGAGTACGACCCGGAGCGCATCCACCACGCCCGGGTGTCGTACGAGGCGGTCGCCCAGGTGACCGCGGACCTGCTGAGTCAGACCCGTGAGCAGCGGTTGGCGAACCCGGTGATGCACCCGGGCCGGGCCGACGTGATCGGCGCCGGCGCACTGGTGCTTCGGGTGATCATGGAGCGGGCCGGGATGCCGTCGGTGGTCGCCTCCGAGCACGACATCCTCGACGGCATCGCCTGGAGCCTGGCCACTTGATCGACTCGCTTTCCTGAAAAGTCGTGGTGTCCCAGCAGAGCGGATGCCCCGATTTCCAGAAAGTCGAGTCGATCAAGTCTCGGTAGGACCACGTCCTTCGCACCTCGCCTGCGTGTCGGGGCGGAATCGTTGACGCTACTGCGCAATGCGCACTAGTCTGCAATGCGTGGACACCACACAGTTGCTGAAGGGCGTGCTCGATCTGGCCGTCCTGGCCGTGCTCCGACAGGAGGACGGCTACGGTTACGACATTCTGCGCCGGTTGCGCGAAGCCGGCCTGGAGGAGGTCGGCGACGCCTCGGTCTACGGGACGCTGCGCCGCCTCTTCGCCGCCGGCCTGCTCACCACGTACGTCGTGCCGAGCGAATCCGGGCCGCACCGCAAGTACTACTCACTCAACGCCGCGGGGCGTGACCAGTTGACCCGCTCCGGCAAGCTCTGGCGCTCGTTCGCCACCACCATGGACAGTCTGCTCGACGATCGGGGGATGGCGGCATGACCGTCACGGAGCAGGAGATCACCGACTACGTGGCGCGGGTCCGGGCCGCTCTGGCCGACCTGCCACCCACCCAACGCGACGAGCTGACCGAGGATCTCGCCGACCACCTCACCGAGGTCGCCGCCGAAGCCGAAGGCACTCTCGTCGAGCGACTGGGCGAGCCCGAGACGTACGCTGCCGAGCTGCGCGCCGCAGCCGGCGCCGCCGCGGGCGGTGGGCGGAATCTCGACCAGCGGGTCGCCGCCGCGCTGGCCCGGGTCCGCAGCCGCCTGCGCGTGATCGACACCCGGCTGGGCCCACCCCTGGGGTACGAGACGGCGAGCGACTTCCTCCGGTTGTTGCGCCCGGGCTGGTGGGTGCTGCGCGGCTACCTGGCGGCGATGCTGGTCACCGTGGTCACCAGCGGCGGCAACTCCGGGCTGCTGCCGAGGGTCGGCGGAGAGTTGCTCGCCGGCCTGATCATGCTGGTCGGCTTCGTGCTCGCCTCCATCTGGATCGGCCGCCAGTCCGCCCGGCTGACCCGTTGGCCGCGTTCGGCGGTTCAGGTGAGCGGCGCGGTGCTGGTGGTCTTCGCGCTCGCCGGGCTGGTCGACGCCGAGAGCTGGCGCGACAACGACTACTACTACGACCAGACCTCGGTCGACAGCCAGTACGGCCAGATCCGGGACGTATTCGTCTACGACAGTGAGGGCCGGCTGGTGGAGAACGCCCGGCTCTTCGACCAGAACGGCAATCCGATCCGGCTGGGCTACCCGGACTGCGGTGGCCGCATCGACGAGTACGGCAACCCGCTGCTGCGGCCTTACCCGTACTGCCCGGAGCAGGCGCCGTTCGGGCCCCGGGCGCCGGGCGCGCCCCTTGCCCCCGCGCCGCCCACCACCACGCCGGACCCGAGCAGCACACCCGGCCCGACCGGGACGCCGACGCCGACGCCCATCGGCCAGCCCACGGCCGGCGGCACCGTGACGCCGAGCGACGCACCGACTCCGACTCCGACGAGCTGAGTCGCAGTGTGAACTGGATCATGCTGCCGAAGCTGGGAAATAACTGAACGGACGAGGCGAGCGGGACGGCACCGTAAATCAATGATCGTTACGGTGTCGTCTGCTCATCAACCCCTCGGAAGGACCCCCCGTGTCAGACCAGGTCGCACCGCCCTCCGCGCCCGACGCCGCAGCACCCCAGCCGGCCGTCGAGACGCCGCAGCCGACGCCGGCCCAGCCGCAGGCGGCCACGTCGGATGCAACCGAGCCGCTGGCGGCGAAGCCGGGAACGGCCGATCCACAGGCCGCCAAGCCGGAGGCGGCGGACCCGCAGGCGGCCACGTCGGGTGCCGCCGACCCGCAGGCTGCCACGCCGAATACGACGGACCCGCAGGCGGCCACGTCGAGTGCGGCCGACCCGCAGGCGGCCACGTCGGATGCGGCCGTGCCGCCCGCGACCGCCACGGCGACGGCCGAGCCGGAGACGAAGAAGTCCGGTACGAGGAAGGCTCTGGGCATCGTCGGCGCGATCCTCGCGATCGTCGTCGTCGCCGGCCTGAAGTTCGGCGTCGCCTCGGCGATCGGCGGCTACTTCAACAAGGACGCGACCGCCGACGCCAAGGCCGGCGACTGCATCGCCGAGCTGCCGGAGATCACGGGGACCAAGCAGGAGAAGGCCGACGGCGCCAAGGTCGTCGAGTGCACCTCGACCGACGCGGCGTACACCGTGGTCGGTCGGGTGAACGACCAGAGCGAGGCGCAGGCCAAGGCCGGCACCGCCTGCGACTCGTTCTTCCAGAATGACGAAGAGGGCTACATCTTCTCCAGCATCGAGCCGGGCAAGTCGGGCTACGTGCTCTGTCTGACCAAGAAGGCCTGACCGGCGCGCCAGGCCAGCATCGACGGCGGCGGGAGCAGACCCCGCCGCCGTCGGCGTACCCGCAGTCACCGGCCGGCGAACAGGAGGTGAATGCCACTGTTCCGGCGTCTTCCGGAGGGCCGCGTGGCGTGGCAGGCTACCGGCACGTAGGACCACTGGGCGACCAGCCAACGATGACTGACCGCTAGGAGGACGGCCCATGGGCGAAATGGTGAGCTACCGCAGCAACGGGGGCATGAGCGAGGGGTATCTCGCGATACCCGCCAGCGGCATGGCCAGCCCCGCCGTCATCGTCATCCAGGAGTGGTGGGGCCTCGTCCCGCACATCCGGTCGGTGGCGGACCGGTTCGCCGAGGCTGGTTTCGTCGCCCTCGCGCCCGACTTCTACCACGGTGAGACGACCAGCGAGCCGGACGAGGCGCAGCGGCTGCTGATGGCGATGCGGATGGACGAGGCGGCCAAGGACATCGCCGGTGCGGCCGACTATCTCGCGGAGCGTCCGGAGGTGACCGGTAAGGTCGGTGCCGTGGGCTTCTGCGCCGGTGGCAGCCTCGCCCTCTGGTCAGCCACCATCTCCGAGCGGATCGTCGCGACCGCCGGCTTCTATCCCGTGCTGCCGTGGGAGTCGATGCGCCCCGACTGGGCCGACTACGCCGGCAAGGCCGCGGTCATCCACTGCTCCGAAGAGGACGGCACCTCGGCCGCCGAGGGCGTACAGACCGCCCGTCGGGCCATCGAGGAGGCCGGCGGTGACTGTCACCTCTACGACTACCCGGGCACCTCGCACGCCTTCTTCAACGACGACCGGCCGGAGGCGTTCGACCAGCGCGCCGCGTCCAGCGCCTGGGCCCGCACCCTGGAACTCTTCCGGGCCAAGCTTGGCTGAGTCGCGTACCCCGGAGGAGGTGGTCGCCCGCGCAGCGCGGGCGGCCGACCTGGCGGACCTCGACGCGGGCGTCAGCGACTGTTTTGCCTGCCCCCGGCTCGTCCGGTGGCGGGAGGAGGTGGCCCGCACCCGCCGGGCCGCCTTCCGCGACCAGGAATACTGGGGCCGGCCGGTGCCGGGTTTCGGCACCGGCGACGCGCGGATCGCCATCCTCGGGCTGGCTCCCGCCGCGCACGGCGGCAACCGCACCGGCCGGATCTTCACCGGTGACCGGTCCGGCGACGTGCTGTTCGCCGCGCTGCACCGAGCCGGGCTGGCCAACCAACCGACCAGCGTCGCCGCCGACGACGGGCTCGCCCTGCGGGACATCCGGATCTTCTCGGCCGTCCGATGTGCGCCTCCGGACAACAAGCCGACGCCGCAGGAGCGGGACACCTGCGCACCCTGGCTGCACCGGGAGGTCACGCTGATCCGGCCCACGCTGCGCGTCGTGGTCGCGCTCGGCGCGTTCGCCTGGGCCGCGTGGTGGCCGGTGCTCCGTCAGGTGTACGGGCTGCGCCCGCCCAGCCCGCGACCGGCGTTCGGTCATGGGGCACACTGGTCCGACACGGACGCTCCGGACCTGTTGGGTTGCTACCACGTCAGCCAGCAGAACACCTTCACCGGGCGGCTGACACCAGAGATGCTGGACGACGTCTTCGGCCAGGCTAAACAGCTGGCCGGGGTGGACTGAGACACGCGTGGGGCGGTGGCGATGACAGACGGAACACGCCCGCCCACGCCGTCCCCTGCCGCCGAGCCGGGGGTGTTGCGCCCGGCCCTCGGGTTGCTTCGCCGGTGGTGGCCGGTCGGCGCGGTCGCCGCGTTGCTCGCCGGTGCGGCGCTGGCGTCCGCCCACTCGTCGATCGGGGCCAGCCGGATCCCGCCTGCCGCGGACAACGTCCCCTGGGTGCCCGAGTACCCGACCGTCGAGCCGTCGCCGTCCATTCCGGTCGAGCCGCGCGACGCCGGTGAGGCCACCCAGGCGCACATACCGCAGTGGATCGCCACCGTGGCGATGGTCCTGCTCGGGCTGGCCATCCTCGCCGCCCTCGGTTACCTGACCTGGATTCTGATCCGGGGTGCGCTGCGCCGCACCACCCGGACGCTGCCGACGCAGCGGGCCCGGCGTAGCGCCGAGGGCACCGCCCGGGAGGTGGTCGCGGCCCTCGACGCCGGCCTGGTGGAACTCGACGACCGGGACACCGACCCCCGGGTGGCGGTGATCGCCTGCTGGGTACGCCTGGAGGAGGCCGCCGCCGCGGCCGGTGTGCCACGGCTCGCCGGGGACACCCCCACCGACCTGGTCAGCCGGCTCCTGCGCGGTGACCCGGAGGCCGGCGTGCCGGCGATCGTCAGCACCGATGTGCTGAACGAGTTCGCGCACGTCTACCGGGAGGCCCGGTACGCGACCCGCCCGGTCGACGAACGCACCCGCGACCAGGCCCGCGCCGCGCTGCGCCGACTGCGCGGCGAACTCACCGCGGTGGTGACGCATGAGTAGCACCAGCATCGACGACCTGCTCGCGTTCGAGGAGGAGGCGGCGCCGGCGGGCCCGCAGGCGCGCGGTTCCCGCGTCCGCCCGGTGCTGCGCTCGCTCGCGTGGGCCGCCGCGGTGGTCGCGGTGCTGCTCGTCGGCCTGCGCGCGGTCGGCCTCCAGGTCTCGCTGCCCGTGCTGATCGCCGGGGTGCTGGCCGTGCTGGCCGTCCGCCGGGTCACCGCCCTGCTCGCGCCGCCACCGCCGCCGCCGGCTGGTTCCCGAACCGTGTCGGGTGAGGAGGACGGCAGTTACAACTGGGCTGCCCGGGACGCGCTGCGCAGCGCGATCAACCGCTGGGAATGGCCGTTGGACTGGTCCAACACCCGGCCCGAACGTTTCAGCGGGGTGGTCCTGCCCCGCATCGGTGAACTGGCCGACGAGCGGATGCGCCTGAAGCACGGCGTCACCCGCGAGTCGGATCCGGCCCGCGCCCGCGCCCTGCTGGGCGACCGGTTGTGGACGTTCCTGGAGACCCCGCCTCGCCGCACCCCGTCGCCGCGCGACCTCGCGGTGATCGTCGCCGAACTGGAGAAGATCTGATGAACGACGTGGACCGGACCATTGCCCCTGCCGAGGTCGGCCATCTGGCTCGGGCGGTCCTGGACGCGGTCGGCACCGTCGTGGTCGGTAAGCGGGACGCGTTGGAGCTGGTCCTCGCCGGCATCCTCGCGGGCGGGCACGTCCTCCTGGAGGACCTGCCGGGGCTGGGCAAGACGTTGACCGCGCGCTCGTTCGCCCAGGCGCTCGGGTTGGACTTCCGCCGGTTGCAGTTCACCCCCGACCTGCTGCCCGCCGACGTCACCGGCTCGTTCCTGTACGACCAGCGCAACGGGGACTTCACCTTCCGGGCCGGCCCGGTCTTCACCAACCTGCTCCTCGCCGACGAGATCAACCGGACGCCGCCGAAGACGCAGTCCGCGCTGCTGGAGGCGATGCAGGAGAAGCAGGTCTCGGTGGAGGGTGTGACCTACAAGCTGGACGAACCGTTCCACGTGCTGGCCACGGCCAACCCGATCGAGTACGAGGGCACGTACCCGCTGCCTGAGGCCCAGCTCGACCGGTTCCTGCTGCGGGTCTCCTTCGGCTACCCGCAGCACGAAGAGGAGTGGGAGGTGCTGCGCCGTCGGATGAGCCGTCGCCGCGAGGAGGCGGACATCAAGGCGGTCGTCGACGCGGCAACGCTGCGGGCCATGCAGGCGGCCCTGGAGGACGTGGTGGTGGAGGACTCCATCGGCCGGTACATCGTGTCCCTCACCGCGGCGACCCGGGAGCACCCGTCGGTGCTGGTCGGTGCCTCGCCTCGCGGATCGTTGGCGCTGCTGCTGCTGGCCCGGGTGCGCGCGGTGTTCGGTGGACGCGACTACGTGGTGCCGGAGGACGTCAAGGAGGTCGCGGCACCCGCCCTGGCCCACCGGATCACGCTGCGCCCGGAGATGTGGTTGCGCCGGGTCGACCCGGCGTTCGTGGTCGGCGAGGTGCTGGAAGCGACTCCCGCCCCGGCCAGCGGCGCCCTGCCCAGCTACGCCGCCGGCGGGCCCCGGCACTGATGACCGAACCGACCGTGCCGAGATCCACCGAGCCGGAACCGGCTGCCGGCTGGGCACCCACCCCGGCGCTCGGCCGGGCGGTGCTGCTCGCCGGCCTGCTGCTGGTGGCGGGGGTGCTGCTGGGGCGGGTCGACCTGATCGTGCTGGCTGCCCCGTTCGCGCTGGGCACCGCGTACGCGCTGCGCCGACGCCCCACGGCGCTGCCGCAGGTGTGGATCACCCCGGGCGACGACGGACCGCTGGTCGAGGGCGGTGACGTGACGGCGGCGGTGAGCGTCGGCAACCCGGACACGGTCGACTACGACCTGGTCGTGCTGCGTACCCGCGTGTCGCCGTGGCTGCGGATCTTCCGGGCCGGTTTCGCCCGGGACGGGGCCGCCGCCGACGTGCCACCCGCGGCCACGACGCCGACCGGCGGCCAGGATCCGGCCAGTGGCGCGAGCCGTTCCGCCGCCGATCGGCCGTTCGTGACGTCGGTGCCCACCGGGTCGGCGGTGGACCTCGAACTGGTCGGCCGTGCCCTGCGGTGGGGCCGGCACCCGGTCGGCCCGGCCGGTGCCCGGGTCGCGACGGCGGGCGGGCTGCTGGTCTCCCGCGCGGTGATCATCGAGCCGGTCCGCGTGCGGGTGTACCCGCGTACCGAACCGTTCGAGGCGGTGGAGGCGATGCCCCGCGCCGCCGGCCTCGTCGGGGCGCACCACTCGCGGCGGCCCGGTGAGGGCGGCGAGCTGGCCGGCGTACGCATCTTCGCTCCCGGGGACCGGTTGCGCCGTATCGACTGGCGGGTGTCGTTGCGGGCCCGGCAGTTGCACGTGGCGGCCACCCTCTCCGACCGTGACGCGGAGGTGGTGGTGCTGCTCGACGTGCTCGCCGAGGCCGGCCGTTCCGGTGGGGTGGACGGCGCCGCCTCGGTGCTGGACACCACCGTCCGGGCCACTGCCGCGATCGCCGAGCACTACCTGCACCGTGGCGACCGGGTCTCCCTTCTGGAGTACGGCCCGTCGGCCCGTCGGCTGCGACCGGCGGCGGGGCGACGGCAGTACCTGACCGTCCTGGAGTGGCTGCTCGACGTACGCGTGACGTCGTCCTCCCATGAGCCGTACGACCAGGTGTTCGGCCCGCAACTGCTCTCCTCGGACGCGTTGGTGGTGGTGCTCACCCCGCTGCTGGACGAACGGTCGGCGCAGATGCTCGCCCGGCTCACTCGGGCCGGCCGGTTCGTGGTGGCGGTCGACACGTTGCCGACCGACCTGCCGTCACCGAAGGACCGGGGCTGGGCCGAGGTGGCGTACCGGCTGTGGCGTCTGGACCGGGAGATCATGATCGGGCAGCTCCGGGAGCACGGTGTCCCGGTGGTGCGCTGGGCCGGCGCCGGCAGCCTGGACCAGGTGCTGCGGGACGTGGCGCGGCTGGCGACGGCCCCGAGGGTGGGTGGCCGGTGAGTGAGCTTGCGAGCCCCGCTGTCGCGAACGAGCGGAGGCGCAGATGATCGACGTTGTCGCCGGGCGGGTCCGGTCCTTTCAGAATGCGGTCAGCCGGATCAGCGCCGCTCCGCTGCTGGTTCGGGCCGGGATCTTCGTCACAGTGCTTGCCGGGTTCGCCCTCGCCTTCCCCGCTGAGGTGCTGTCCGGTCGACCGATCCTGTTCCTGACTGTCGCCGCCCTGTTGCCGGCTTTCGGCCCGCGCCGGGTCTGGGCGACGTTCACGGCGTTGGTCACGGTTGGTGGATGGTTGCTCGCCACCGACGGGTACGGCCGCCCGGTCGCCCTCTGGCGTCTTCTCGCCCTCGCGGCCCTGCTCTATCTGGCGCACACCCTCTGCGCGCTGGCCGCGCTGTTGCCCTACGACGCGGTGGTGGACCCCGAGATGGTCACCCGGTGGTTGTTGCGGTCGGCGGCCGTCCTGCTGGGCACCGCAGTGCTGGGGGTGCTGTTGTTGCAGGCCGCGGACACCGGTGGGGAAGCCGGATACCAGTGGGTCACGGTGCTGGGTCTGCTGCTGGCGGTGGGTACGGCAGCGTTGCTGGGCTGGCTCCTGCGACGACGGTGACCGCTGCGACCTGAGGGTTACGCAGGTCACACGGGTTGTGCTCCGTCACAGATGGGGGCCGCGAGCGGGATTACCTGAGCCGGCCGGGGAAAGATAGACAACGTGAATCCGAAGCGGATCCTTGTGGTGGGTGCCGGGCACGTCGGTCTGTACGCGGCGCTGCGCCTGTCGAAGAAGCTCAGCTCCCGTGAGGCTGAGGTCATGGTGGTGGATCCCCAGCCGCACATGACCTACCAGCCGTTCCTGCCCGAGGCGGCGGCGGGCAACATCTCCCCGCGGCACTCCGTTGTGCCCCTGCGGCGGGAGTTGCGTCGCTGCAAGATGGTGGCCGGCACTGTCACGCGGATCGAGCACGGCCGCAAGGTGGCCACCGTGCAGCCGATCAGCGGCCCGGCCCGGGAGATCACCTACGACCACGTGATCGTGGCGCCGGGTTCGGTCTCCCGCACTCTGCCGATCCCCGGCCTGCACGAGCAGGGCATCGGGTTCAAGACCATCGGCGAGGCGATCTACCTGCGCAACCACGTACTGGACCGGCTCGACGTGGCTGCGGCCACGCCCGATCCGGACGTCCGTCGTGCGGCGCTGACCTTCACCTTCGTGGGCGGTGGGTACGCCGGCATCGAGGCGCTCGCCGAGATGGAGGACATGGCTCGCGACGCCCTGCGCTACTACCCGGAGCTCAAGCAGGACGAGGTTCGCTGGGTGCTGGTCGAGGCCACCCAGCGGGTGCTGCCCGAGGTCGACCGGGACATGGGCGCCTACACCGTCCAGCAGTTGATGAAGCGGAACATGGACATCCGGCTGGACACCCGGCTCGAGTCCTGCGTCGACGGGGTGGTCAAGCTCTCCGACGGTGACAGCTTCCGGTCCGACACGATCGTGTGGACGGCCGGCGTGAAGCCGTCGCCGATGCTGGACGCGACCGACTTTCCGCGCGACGACCGTCGGCGGATCACCTGCCTGCCCACTCTCCAGGTGGTCGACGGCGACCAGGTGGTCGAGGGCGCGTGGAGCGCCGGAGACTGCGCCGCCGTGCCGGACCTCACCAAGGAGCCGGGTAACTTCTGCTCGCCGAGCGCCCAGCACGCGGTGCGCCAGGCCGCCCGGATGGCCGACAACATCACGGCCGTGATCCGGGGCCGTGAGCCGGTCAACTACAAGCACAAGCACGTCGGCAGCGTCGCGAGCCTCGGCCTGCACAAGGGCGTCGCCCAGGTGTACGGCATCAAGATGACCGGCTGGCCGGCGTGGGTCATGCACCGGACGTACCACATGAGCCGGATCCCGTCGTTCAACCGCAAGGTCCGGGTGGTGGTGGACTGGACGCTGGCGTTCGTCCTCAAGCGTGAGGTGGTCGCCCTCGGGCAGCTGCACGACCCGCGCGAGGAGTTCGTCGAGGCGTCCCAGCCGGTCGGCGCGCCGCGCGTCTGATCTCAGGTCTGCGAAAGGGCCCCTCCCGGTCGGGAGGGGCCCTTTTCTGCGCCGGCAAGGTCCCCACCCCGCCGATCACGGAGTTGTGGTGCCGGTGGTTCCACGCCGGGCGCTTTGTCACCCACCACAACTGCATGATCGACCCGGGGGGCAGGCTCGCACGGGGGGCGTCAGACGCGCCAGATCCAGGCGTCGGCGATCCGGGTGGCGGGGCCGTAGAGCTGCTCCAGGGTCGTGCGCAGACTCTCGGCGTGCGGGGCGTCGTCGGCCAGCGCGATGCAGGAGGCACCCCAGAACTCCGCGTCCCGTGCGGCCTGACGGCGCTGCTCGTCGCCGATGGCCGGTTGGTCACCGCGCCGGGCGACGTCCGCCAGCAGCGCCGAGGTGGGCTGTTTGAAGGTGCCCATCGCCGCGGTGCCACCCCGCCCGTACGGGCCGATGAAGAACCCTTCCGGCAGACCGAAGGCGGCGTCGGCGGTGGTTGCCCAGCGCATCGGCCAGGGCTCCTTGGGCGTGGGCAACGGCACCGGGACGAGCACCCCGCCGGGGCGTACGCACTGCCGCCAGTGGCCGCCGCTGACGAATTCCGGCACGGCGGGTCGTTCGGCGGTCGGCAGCGGGGTCGGGAAGATCGGCAGCAGTGCCGCGCCGACGGCCAGGGGCACGAGCCGCCGTGCCCGTCCGGTGCTGCGCAGAGCCCGGTCGACCGCCAGCACCAGAAGCGTCGCGATGATCGGCAGCAACGCCAGCGCGAACCGCATCGGCAACGCGCCGTCCACCACCGGCAGCCCGCCGATCAGGGCGTACGGGCCGGGCAGCGCTGTCCTGGTGCCGCCGAGCACCACCTCCGGGCCGAGCGAGAGCGCACCCATCACGAGGCCCGCCACGACGCAGGCGAGGACCAGTCGACGTCGCCCGACCCAGATCGCGCAGACCGCGGAGACCAGCAGCAGGGGCCAGCCGAGGAAGGTGTTGTACTCGGCCGGGCCGGTGGTCAGCCGGGCGGACTGGTCGCTGCCGGCCACCGACAGGGGGGAGATCGTCCACCAGCTGCTCAGGTCGGCGGAGAAGTAGGCCGGCGTGAACATTCCGTCGGCGACCCCCTGCGGGCCGGCGAACTGGAACCACAGCGGGTAGCCGAGCACCAGCAGGGCGAGCCCGGCGGCGACCGCCAGCCCACCGGCGAAGCCGGGCAGTGCCCGCCGGGCCAGCTCCCGGTCCGCCACGGCGTAGCTGATCGCCATCACCAGCAGCACGACGGCGGCGAGGAAGAGCACCTCCTCGCCGATGAAGACCTGCGCGGTGACCGCGGCGGCCAGTCCCGCCGCCGAGGTGAGCATCCGCCGGCGATCGGGCCCGGGCGACCGGCCGCGACCGGCCCCGTCAAGAGTCGTTGGCCCCGGGTCGGATGCCCGCAGCAGTCGGGCCACCAGCCAGACGATCACCGGCACCAGCCACTGGGCGGTCATGTGCAGGTGGCTGTTGGTCTGCGAGATCATGCCCGGGCCGAACCCGCAGAGCCCTCCGCCGAGCGCGGCGGCGAGCCGGCGGGCTCGCAGCGTCCGGTGGAACAGCAGGTACCAGGCGAAGGCGGTACCGGCGAGGTTGGCGGCGGCGAGCAGCGCGAAGGTGACCGGCGCGCCCAGCAGCAGGGTGACCGGCGCGAAGACGATGCCGAGCGCGATCACCGAGGTGTTGGTCATCAGGTTGACGCCGTCGGGGGCGTTGAGTCGGTCGGTGAGCAGGCCGAAGTCGCCGAGCAGCGCGCGGGCGTCGACGGCCAGGAACCACTCGTAGAGGGCCTGGTCCTCCGGATTGAGGGCGAGCGTGCGGCCAGCCGGGTCGGGCCACAACCCGTGGGTGACCCAGCCAGCCAGCACCGCGCAGACCAGAGCGGCCAGCAGATCCAGCCGGTGCCGACGGACGGCGGCCAGGAGCCGAACGGCCTGCGGCCGGCGGTTGACCTGATCGGCGAGGCGGAAGGCCTGCTCAGGGGCGGCGTCGGGGGCCGTGGGGGCTGCGCTGCTCACGGCATCGACCCTAATGTGACCGGCCCCACGGGGTACGTCGGGTCGCCGCAGACCCGCTACGGTGACATTGCATCGTGCGTGTCGGCGCGCCGGTGCCACCCGCCCGGGTGGTGGAAAGGCAGACACGGCCGCCTTAAAAGCGGCTGCCGAAAGGCGTGCGGGTTCGACCCCCGCCCCGGGCACCGGTCGGCTCCCACGCATTCTCATTCGTGATCACCAGGACTTGGCTGCGCCGTTTACTCTTGGAGGGCACGTTCACGTGCAAACGACCCCCTGAGGGAGGCCAGACAGTGAAGACCTCGAACCCGGTGCTCGCCCGGCTCGGCCAAGCGGCCGAGCGGGAGCGCTCCGCCGGGTACGCCCCGGCCGGGCCGTACGGACAGCCCGGCATTCCCCAGCAGTACCCGTCCCAGGCCGGTTACCCGGCTGCGCCGCCCACCGTGGCGCCCATGACCGTCGACGACGTGGTCGTCAAGACGGTCGCTCTGCTCGGCATCCTCGGCATCACCGCCGCGGCCGCCTGGGTGCTCGTGCCCGACTCGCTGGTCGGCACCGCCTGGATCGGCGCGGCGGTGGTCGGCCTGGTCCTTGGCCTGATCATCTCGTTCTCCCGGATGGCCAACCCGGCACTCGTCATCGCGTACGCGCTCGTCGAGGGCGTCTTCGTCGGCATGGTGAGCAAGGCGTTCGAGACGCGCTACGACGGCATCGTGCTCCAGGCCGCGGTGGCCAGCTTCGGCATCTTCTTCCTGATGGCGATGCTCTACAAGGCGAAGGTCATCCGGGCCACCCCGGCCTTCGTCAAGGGCATGATCGCGGTGATGGTCGGCCTCTTCGCCGTCATGCTGATCAACTTCGTGCTGGCCATGTTCGGCGTCAACACGGGCCTGCGTGACGGCAGCCCGCTGGCGATCGGTTTCAGCCTGGTCTGCATCGTGGTCGCCTCGTTGAGCTTCGTGCTCAGCTTCAAGGAGATCGAGGATGGCGTCCGGATGGGCCTGCCGCAGCGCTACTCCTGGGTGGCCGCGTTCGGCATCCTGGTCAGCCTGGTCTGGCTCTACATCGAGATCCTGCGCATGCTGAGCTACTTCCAGGGCGACGACTGACCTCGTCCGCGCTGCCGACCGGCGCCCGCTCCCGCTCTGGCGGGGGCGGGCGCCGTCGTTCGCACCGGGCCCGCCGTTTCGCCGCCAGCGCCGGGCCGCCCGGGGCAGAGTGACTGCGAGGGGTACGCGGGCGAAGGAGGCGGCGGTGCGCAGCAACAACCCGGTGCTCAACCGGCTGGACGAGACCGGCCGGGTGGAGGCCCGGGTGCTCGGCTCCCGCGACGTCGAGCCGATGACGGTCGACGACGTGGTGGTCCGTACCGTCGGACTGCTGGTCGTCACCGGCGCGACCGCGGCGGTGTCCTGGGTGGTGATCCCCGACGTGGCCTGGTTGGGTGCCGCACTGGCCGGCAGCGCCCTCGCGTCGATCGCGCTGGTCCTGGTCATCTCGCTGCGGGGGATCACCAACCCGGTGCCGATCGTCGGCTACGCCCTGCTCCAAGGCCTGCTGCTGGGGGTGGCGAGTCGCGCGTTCGAGCAGGTCTATCCGGGCATCGTGGTGCAGGCGGTGGCCGGCACCTTCGGCGTCTTCCTCGGCATGGCGGCGCTCTACCGGGCCCGGGTGATCCGGGCTACGCCCCGGCTGGCTCGCCTGGTGATCGGCACGTTGCTCGGCATCGCCGTGCTCAGCGTCGTCAACCTGGTGTCGTACCTGATCTCCGGGCGACCGGGGCTGGAGGTCTACAGCGTCAGCGGGCAGGTCGGCTGGCTGCCGTACGCCTTCTCGGTGGTGGCCATCATCGCCGGGGCGTTCAGCTTCATCCTCGACTTCGACCTCGTCGAGCGTTCGGTGCGCGACGGTCGACCCCGCCGGTACGCGTGGCTGAGCGCGTTCGGCCTGCTCACCGGGTTGGTCTTCCTCTACTGGCAGCTGCTGCGGCTGCTCAGTTATCTGCGCCGTTGACCAGCCCGCCGGGATGTCCGGGTCGCGGTTTCCCGGGTAATCGAGTCTATCTCGGGCTCCGCGCCGGCCGGCCGTAGACTCGGCGGCGATGAGCGCAGCGGAGTTGGACAAGGCCATGCAGTTGCTGGTCCGTCAGATCGTGCACTGGCAGCAGCCACGCTGGTCGGCCATCGCGACCGCCGGCAACGTGTCCCGCGCCGACCTGGTGCACCGTCTGGTGCAGGAGATCGCCAACCTGGCCGCCGACGCCGAGGGAGAGCCGCGTCGGGTCGTGCCCCGGCTCGACAACGACCTGGCCCTGCCCGATCAGCTACGGGTGGTGACAGCGGACCTGCTGGCCGCCGACCCGGGGGCAGAGGCGTTGGCCCGGGCCGCCGCCGAGGTGGCGGCGACCCGCAGCGCGCTCTGAGGTCAGTTCAGCCGCTCGAGCACCATGGCCATGCCCTGGCCGCCGCCCACGCACATGGTCTCCAGACCGATGGTCTTGTCGTGCCACTCCAGGGCGTTGAGCAGGGTGCCGGTGATCCGTGCGCCGGTCATGCCGAACGGGTGACCGACCGCAATCGCGCCGCCCATCACGTTCAGCTTCTCCTCCGGGATGCCCAACTGGCGATAGGAGGGGATGACCTGCGCGGCGAACGCCTCGTTGATCTCCACGAGGTCGACGTCGTCGATGGTCATGCCGGCCCGCTTCAGGGCCTGCCGGGACGCCTCGACGGGGCCGAGGCCCATGATCTCCGGCGACAGGGCGGTCACACCGGTGGAGACGATCCGGGCCAGCGGGGTGAGCCCGAGCTCCTCGGCCCGCTGGGCGCTCATCACCACCACGGCGGCCGCGCCGTCGTTGAGCGGGCAGCAGTTGCCCGCGGTGATGCGGCCGTCCGGGCGGAACACCGGCTTGAGACCGGAGACCGCGTCGAGCGTGACGCCCGCACGGGGACCGTCGTCGGTGCTCACCACGGTGCCGTTCGGCGTGGTGACCGGGGTGATCTCCCGGGCCCAGAAGCCGTCGGCGATGGCCTTCTCGGCGAGGTTCTGGCTGCGTACGCCGAACTCGTCCATGTCGGCGCGGCTCACGTCGTGAACCTGGGCCAGGTTTTCCGCGGTCTGCCCCATGGTCAGGTAGATGTCGGGCAGCTCACCGGCCTCACGCGGGTCGGTCCACACCTCGGCGCCGCCCTGTGCACGGCGCTTCGAGCGCTCGGCGGCCGCGCCGAAGCGCGGGTTTTCCCAGCCGCCGCCGACGAGGGCCTGTGCCTCGGGAGGCAGCCCGTCGGAGCTGCCCCGGGCGTAGCGGGAGACCATCTCCACGCCGGCGGAGACGAACACGTCACCCTCGCCGGCCCGGATCGCGTGCATCGCCATCCGGGTGGTCTGCAACGACGAGGCGCAGTAGCGGGTCAGCGTGGCGCCGGGCACAGTGTCCAGACCGAGCAGTGTGGACACCACCCGGGCCATGTTGAAGCCCTGCTCGCCACCGGGCAGGCCACACCCGAGGTAGAGGTCGTCGATCGTGGTCGGGTCGAGCTGGGGGATCTTGTCCAGGGCGGCCTGGACGATGGTCGCGGCGAGGTCGTCGGAGCGGACGTCGCGCAGGGACCCCTTGTGCGCCCGGCCGATGGGGGAGCGGGCGGTGGCGACGATGACGGCGTCGCGGGACGACTCAATCGGCATGGACCAACGTTAACCCGCCGGTAACATGCGCGGAAGAAGCCGGCGCGGCGGGAAATGTCACCCTGACCGGGAACGATCTAGCGCCGGGTGGCGACCGTCGCGGCGGCGGCGACGGCGGGCAGCAGCGCGTGCGCCCACACCCGGTAACCGTCGGCGGAGGGGTGGAAGCCGTCGTGGCAGAGCGTCCCCGCGTCGGCCCGGAACACCGGCCCGGTCTCGGTGCCCAGGTCGACCACCGAGCCGCCAGCATCCAGCACGGCCGTGGTCTGCGCACGGGCCATCCGACGCCCGGACCAGCCGACCACCTGGCGCAGAGGAGGCGCGATGGCACGCACCGCGCCGAGATCGGGGCACGTGCCCACCACCACCTCGACCCGCGCCTCCCGCAGGCGGTGCACCGCGGCAGCGAGATAGGCCGCCGCGTCGACGGGCCGGCGCAGCCCGGTGGCGTCGTTCGCGCCGATCAGGATCAGCGCCACGTCGGGCCGCTCACCGAGCAGGGCCCGGGCCACCTGGGTGGCCAGGTCGGTCGAGCGGGACCCGGAGACGCCGACGCTGGACAGGTGCACCCGCCGGCCGGTCGGGCCCTCGGCGAGCAGGTTGGCCAACTGCCCGCCGATGGTGTCCTCGAGCCGGTCGACGCCCACGCCCAGCGCTGACGAGTCACCGAGCAGCACCAGCCGCAACGGCGGAGCCCCAGCCCGGCCGATCGTGGCCCGCAGGGCCAGCCCCAGCTCTGGTTGGGCGTACCGCCGGTGCCGGGCCACGAACGCCTCGCCGGCCAGGACGGCAGCGCCGCCCACGGTGCCGGCGAGCAGCGAGAACGCCGTCGCCCGGCCCAGTCGGCCGGCGAGGCCGGAGATCACGCCCCGCTCGCTGCGCTCGTTCATGCCAGTCCCTCCACTGTCGACGTGTCCGAGGCGGATCCGTGCTGCGGCACCGCACCGACACCGAAGAACGCCCGCCGGCGCAACTGCGCCCACCGGCCCGCCGGCCCTCGGTCGCGGCCCCGGACCTGGGTGCCGCTGACCTCCGTGCCGGCGTGCCGGGCCGCCTGCTGCGCGGCCTCCGGCAGCGACCGTACGCCCTCGCCCCGGGTCGGTGTGGCCCGTCGTTCCTGCCCCGCGCCGAGCGCGGAGAGCATCGTCGGCAGGAGCGCCGCGGCGGCCATCGCGTACCCCTCGGCGGAGGGATGGAACCGGTCCCAGGCGAACATCCGGGTCGGCTCGGCGGTGAACCGGGGGCCGAGCAGATCACCGAGGGAGACCGTCCAACCGCCTGCCTCGACCACCGCGACCGTCTGGGCCGCGGCGAGTTGGCGGCTCCACCGGTGCGCCAGCCACCGCAGCGGGGGTTGGATCGGGCGGATCGCGCCCAGGTCGGGGCAGGTGCCGACGACCACCTCGCAGCCGGCGTCACGCAGCGTGTGCACCGCCTCGACCAGGTAGCGAACCGCCAGCCCACGCGGGGTGCGGTTGGTGATGTCGTTGCCGCCGATGAGGATCACCGCGATGTCGGGGCGGCACTCCAGCGCCGCCTCCACCTGGTGCCGCAGCACCGAGGAGATGGCACCGACCACCGCGAAGCGGCGCAGTCGCACCGGTCGTTGCAGCCGACGGGACAGGCCGGTGGCGAGCAGCGCGCCAGGTGTCTCCCGGCGACGGTGCACCCCGTAGCCGGCCGCCGAGGAGTCACCGAGCACGACCATGGTGAGCGTGGGGCCGGGGAACTTCGCGCCGTACATCCCGTCGCAGCGTGGCGGCGGTGCCTCGGCCATCGGGATGGTGCGTCGGGCCTGCCGGGCCTGGCCGAGCAGCACCCCGCCGGTCGCCACCGCGGCCGCCGCGGTGGCGCCCGTCCCGATGGCCGCCAGGCGGGCGAACCGCCGGGCCTGCCGCCAGTGCTCTCCGCCGGGTACGGCGGAATCAGCCACCCCCATACCACGACATTATCGCGCCGGCCCGACACGCCGCTGTCGTCGCGACGGCACTCCGGTGCCTGGAAACCGACGCGACGGGGTATCTGTCCAGGAGAGGCCGGCCGACTTGCGCCGACCCGCCACGCTGATCCGGCGGAGAGGAGCGCGACGATGGGGAAGACACTGAAGCGCAGCGCGGCGTTCACGGCCCTCGCGCGGGCACTGGCAGCTGGGGCCCGCGGTGGGCCCTCGTTGGGCACGCGGTTGGCCGCGCTGCCCCGGATGATCCGGGCCACCACCAGGGGGGAGTACGACGGCGGCCTGCGGCTGGCCCTGATGACCGCCGCCACGGCGTACATCGTCTCGCCGATCGACCTGCTGCCGGAGATCCCGCTGATGATCTTCGGGCTCGCCGACGACGCGGTCATGATCACGTGGCTGGCCGGCAGCGTGCTCGCCGAGACCGATCGCTTCCTGGAGTGGGAAGCCCGCCGCAGCTCGGTCATCCCCGGGGGGCTGGTGCCCTGACGGCACGTACGCTGGACGCGAGGAAACGTCTGCCCGGCCGCGGTCGCCGGCGCCGCAACGAAGGGCACACCGTGCAGTACTACGACAACGTCGTCGACATGATCGGCAACACCCCGCTGGTACGTCTGCGTAACGTCACCGAGGGCATCCAGGCCACCGTGCTGGCCAAGGTGGAGTACGTCAACCCGGGCGGCTCGGTGAAGGACCGGATCGCGCTGCGGATGGTGGAGGACGCCGAGGCCGCCGGCCTGCTCAAGCCCGGCGGCACCATCGTCGAGCCGACCAGCGGCAACACCGGCGTCGGGCTGGCCCTGGTCGCCCAGCTCAAGGGCTACAAGTGCGTCTTCGTCTGCCCCGACAAGGTCAGCCAGGACAAGCAGGACGTGCTCCGGGCGTACGGCGCCGAGGTGGTGGTCTGCCCGACCGCTGTCGCTCCGGAGGACCCGCGCTCGTACTACAACGTCTCCGACCGGCTGACCCGGGAGATCCCGGGCGCCTGGAAGCCCAACCAGTACAGCAACCCGGCCAACCCGCGCTCGCACTACGAGACCACCGGCCCGGAGCTGTGGAAGCAGACCGAGGGTGGGCTCACCCACTTCGTGACCGGTGTGGGCACCGGCGGCACGATCTCCGGCATCGGGCGCTACCTCAAGGAGGCCTCCGAGGGTCGGGTGCGCATCATCGGAGCGGACCCGGAAGGTTCGGTCTACTCCGGGGGCACCGGCCGTCCGTACCTGGTGGAGGGCGTCGGCGAGGACTTCTGGCCGGAGACGTACGACCAGGGTGTCGCCGACGAGATCGTCGAGGTGTCCGACAAGGCGTCCTTCGAGATGACCCGGCGGTTGGCCCGCGAGGAGGGGCTGCTGGTCGGTGGCTCCTGCGGGATGGCGGTGGTCGCCGCGCTGGAGGTCGCCCGCAAGGCCGGCCCGGACGACGTGGTGGTGGTGCTGTTGCCGGACGGCGGCCGGGGCTACCTCTCGAAGATCTTCAACGACTCGTGGATGGCCCGGTACGGCTTCCTCGACAACTCCGGCGCCGAGCCGACGGTGGCCGACGCGCTGGCCAGCAAGCCGGGCGGGCTGCCCGAGCTGGTGCACGTGCACCCGACCGAGACGGTCCGCGACGCGATCGACTACATGCGCGAGTACGGCGTCTCGCAGCTGCCGGTGCTCAAGGCCGAGCCGCCGGTGGTGACCGGTGAGGTCGCCGGCTCGATCGCCGAGCGGGACCTGCTCGACGCGCTCTTCACCGGCCAGGCCCACCTGCACGACACCATCGAGCGGCACATGGGCGACCCGCTGCCGATGATCGGTGGCGGTCAGCCGGTCAGCGAGGCCGTCGGCCTGCTGGAGAAGTCCGACGCCGCGCTGGTCCTGGTCGACGGCAAGCCCAAGGGCGTCCTCACCCGCCAGGACCTGTTGTCCCACCTCGGCGCCCACTGAGTCCCGTCCTGGTGCCCCGCCTGTGGGCGGGGCGCCAGGCCACCCTGTCGCGCCCTTTGCTCTGCATACGCATACGCACCACCCACGGTCACGGTCGCGGTCCACCGCTGGTGCTTATTGGTAAGCAGAGCAAAGGCGCGGGCGAGGACTGCTCAGAGAGGGCGGGCGTAGCGCAGTTGGAGTGTGGGGGCCGGGCCGATGCGCTCCACACGCTCCGCTCCGGTCGGGGTCCAGCCGCCGCGCTGGTAGAAGGCGCGGGCGTGGGCGTTGTCCCGGAGCACCCAGAGCGCCGCCCGCTGCCATCCTCGCGCCCGCATGGCGTCCAGCGCGTCCATCATCAGCGCGCGGCCGACGCCCCGGCCCTGCTCGGCAGGGTCCAGGTGGATCGCGTTCAGCAGCCCGGTCACCAGGTCGTCCTCGTCGTCCGGGCCCAGGTAGCTGAACCCGACCAGCGTCCCGGCCCGCTCGGCGACGAACATCCGGTGGGTGTCCCGCTCCCACTGCCACCGCTCGACCCAGTACCGCCCCATCGCCTCCGGCGTCGGGTCGGCCAGCGCCTCGGCCGGCAGGAACGAGGAGTACGTGGCGACCCGGGAGCGTTGGTGCAGGGCGCCCACCGCCATCAGGTCGTCACCGGTTGCTGGGCGGAGCGTGACGGTCATCCGGCCGAGGCTACCCGGCGGGGTGGGAGCTGCACCACGGTCAGGTCCTCGGCGATGATCAGGTCACCGTCGAAGTGCGCACGTGCCTCGTCGTGGAACCGGCGCGGGTCGGAGTAGCGCTGGGAAAAGTGGGTGAGCACGAGCCGGCGTACCCCGGACTCGGTCGCCACCCGGGCGGCCTGCGCCGCGGTCAGGTGGCCGACCTCGGCGGCGAGCGCGGCCTCCGACTCCAGGAAGGTCGACTCGATGACCAGCAGGTCGGCGTGCTCGGCGAGGGCGTACACCCCGTCGCAGAGGCCGGTGTCCATCACGAACGCGAACCGCTGCCCCGGCCGGGGCTCGCTCACCTCGTCGCGGGTGACGCGACGTCCGTCGAGGTCGAGGTGCCCGACGCGAATCAGCTCGCCGACAGCCGGCCCGGCGATGCCGTACGCGGTCAGCTTCTCCGGCAACATCCGGTGGCCGTCCGGCTCGACCAGCCGGTAGCCGTACGTCTCGATGGGGTGCCGCAGTCGGCGTGCCTCCAACGTGCCGCAGCTCAGCGCGATCCGTTGCCCGTCCGTCTCGATCGGGGTGACCTGGAGTTCGGCGGTCTCGTAGAAGGAGGTCGCGTGCCGGAGCCGGGCGAAGTATTCGGCCCCGCCGGCCGGGAAGTGCACGGCGACCGGGTGCGGCACCCGGTCCAGGGAGAGTCGCTGGATGGTGCCGGGCAGGCCGAGGCAGTGGTCGCCGTGGAAGTGGGTGACGCAGATCCGGGTGAGGTCGGTGGCCGTGACAGTGGTGTGCAGGAGCTGACGCTGGCTGCCCTCACCCGGGTCGAAGAGGATCACCTCGTCGTCCCAGCGCAACACGTACCCGTTGTGGTTGCGCTGACGGGTCGGCGCCTGGCTGGCCGTCCCGAGCACCACCAGCTCGCGCATGGACATCGCCGGTCCTCCGGATATGGAGCGACCCCCGGGGCGCTCCGCGCTGTTGCGCGGGCCGGCTGGACTTGGCCGGCACCCCGGGGGTCGGGTGGCTGTCGTGGATTCGCCGCACCGCTGCCACACGGTCTCGACGATGGTGCTGTTGCCCGCCTTGCGGCGGGCCGATCACTGTCGAGGACAGCGGCTAGCTGACAGCCACCTCACGAGTCCGATTGCTATACAAGTCTGGACCACCTCCCTTCACGTGTACGGCCACGTTATCGAGTTCTCGGCGGGCTCGGCAACGGATTTCGATCACACGGTCAGATGGGAATGCCCGGCCGCCTCATCGGCGGCCGGGCATCATGCTGGTGCAGGTGGCGGTGGTCAGCCGGCGACACGGGCCACGCCGACCGGGCAGCTCAGCCCGTTCGGGCCGTGGTTGCAGTACCCGTTCGGGTTCTTGGTCGGTGCCAGATACTGCTGGTGGTAGTCCTCGGCGAAGTAGTAGCTGCCGAGCGGGGCGATCTCGGTGGTGATCTCACCCTTGCCGGCGCGCGTCACGATCGGCTGGAACGCGTCCCGGGACGACTCCGCGATGGCCCGCTGCTCGTCGGTGGTCGTGTAGATCGCCGACCGGTACTGGGTGCCCACGTCGTTGCCCTGGCGCATGCCCTGGGTCGGGTCGTGGTTCTCCCAGAAGACCTTCAGCAGGTCCTCGTAAGTGATCTTGCTGGGGTCGTACACCACCTGGACGACCTCGGCGTGCCCGGTGCGGCCGGAGCACGTCTCCTCGTACGTCGGATTCCTGGTGACGCCACCCGCGTAGCCGGCGGAGGTGGTGTAGACACCGGGCAGCGTCCAGAACAACCGCTCGGCGCCCCAGAAACAGCCCATCCCGAACACGGCGACCTGCAGGCCCTCCGGGAACGGGCCCTTCAGCGGGGTGCCCAGCACCTCGTGGCGGTCGGCGACGGGCATGGCGATCGGACGGCCCGGCAGGGCCTGGTCGGGCGAAACCATCTCGGCGTTCATACGGCGCAAAAACACGTGGGGATCTCCTCTCGTACCTCTCCCAGCGTGTAACACCGGTGGGTCCACCTTCCTTACCCGCGCCGGTGTGAGTCAGGCCCCGCCCGGGAGTGCGGCGGCGACCCGGTCCGCGTACGTCTGGGCCTCGGCGTCGTCCTCGTAGCGGGTGCGCGGCCAGAAGAAGCCCCGCAACCCGTCGCCCTTGGTGCGCGGAACCACATGGGTGTGCAGGTGCGGCACGGACTGGGACACCTTGTTGTTCATCGCGACGAACGTCCCACCGGCCCCCAGACCGTTCTCCACGGCCACCGCCAGACGCCGGACCAGCGCGAAGTAGCCGGGCAGCAGGTCGGACGGCAACTCGGCGAGGGTCACCAGGTGAACCCGGGGCACCACCAGCACGTGCCCCTTGAACACCGGCCGGGTGTCCAGGAACGCCACCCCGTCCGGAGTGTCGGCGACCCGGAACGCCGGCACCTCACCCGCCACGATCCCGCAGAACACGCACCCGCTCATCCGCCCAGGCTAGGCGGCGGGCCGGCGACGCGCGGGCCCCCCACGCCCGCACCGACTGTGGTACTCATCTATCGAAATGGATCAGTGCAGGTGTGACTGTGCTCCGAAAGGACGAACCTTGCAGACCAGAAGAGGCGCCACCGTGGCCCTGGCGGCACTGACCGCCGGGCTGCTCACCGGCGCGTTCCCGGGCCCCGCCGTGGCGGCGGCCACGCCGACCGCCACCCCGCTGCCGCTGACCCAGGTGGCCGACGTGGTGTCGGCTGGTGACCGGGTCTTCGTCAGCGGTGGCCGCTCCTCCACCGACGTCGTGGTGACCAGCGCCACCGGCGCACTCGTCGGCACCCTGGCCGACCTGCCCGGCCCCACCGACCTGCTGCTCAGTGCCGACCGGCAGACCCTCTACGTGGCGCTGCCCAGCGCCAACGCCATCGCCGCCTTCGACACCGGCTCCCTGATCGAGTCGGCCCGCTACGACACCGGCGCGGGCGAGTGCCCGTCGTCGCTGGCGTTGACCGGCCGGTACCTGTGGTTCGGCTACGGCTGCGACCAGTGGGGTGGCAACATCGGCCGGATCGACCTGGGACGCCAGCCGGCCCGGGTGACCACCGGGCTGTCCACCGGTTCGAGTTACTACGGCGCCCCGCTGCTGGCCGCCGCCGGCCAGAACCGTTCGGTGCTGCTGGCCGGGCAGACGGGGTTGAGCCCCGCATCGGTCTATGCGTACGAGATCGGGACCGGGGGCACCCTGGGCGCGCCCAGGGCCAACGAATTCATGGCGGTCGGCAGCAACCTGCGCGACATCGCCCTCGACCCCACCGGCACCACCGTCTTCACCGCCTCCGGTGCCCCGTACGAGGTGCAGGCGTTCCCGTTCGCCGACATCAGCACCCCCTCGGCGACCTACCAGACCGGTGCGTACCCGAATGCCGTCGAAGTGTCCCGCGACGGCAGCAGGATCGCCGCCGGAGCGGACGCCACCTACGCGCCGGACGTGTTCCTCTTCCGGCCGGACGGCACCGCGTTGGCCCAGTTCGAGCTGGGCGACGAACTCAGCCCCGGCGCGCTGGCCTGGGCGCCCAACGGAGCCCGGGTCTATGCGGTCTCCTACGACTGGACCGGGGCCAACCCGGCCACCCTGCACGTCCTGCCCGTTCCGGCCGGCTGACCGGCCCACCGGCCCAGCACGGGCCGGCGCGCGGGGCCGGACCATGCGATCCGGTCCGGCCCCGCGGGGAGCGAAAACGAGATGGCGGGACAGGTTCCGTTCCAGTCCTCGGGACGGGGGATTAGCCTCACCAGCATGAACCACGGCTTCGAGACGCTCGCCATCCATGCCGGCCAGGACCCTGAGGCCCGCACCGGCGCGGTGATCCCACCGATCTACCAGACCAGCACGTACGCGCAGGACGCCGTCGGTGCGCCCCGACTCGGCTACGAGTACAGCCGCTCGGGCAACCCGACCCGCGACGCGCTCCAGGAGTGCCTGGCAGCGCTGGAGGGCGGACCGGTCGGGCTCGCCTTCGCCAGCGGCCTGGCGGCGGAGGACACCCTGCTGCGGGCCGTGTGCCAGCCGGGCGACCACGTGGTGATCCCGGACGACGCGTACGGCGGCACGTACCGGCTCTTCGCCCGGGTCGCCCAGCGCTGGGGCCTGGAGTTCACCCCGGCCAAGGTCTCCGACCCGGACGCGATCCGGGCGGCGGTGCAGCCCGGCCGCACGAAGATCGTCTGGCTGGAGACGCCCACCAACCCGCTGCTCGGCATCGCCGACATCGCCGCCCTGGCCGGTGTGGCGCACGACGCGGGCGCGCTGCTGGTGGTCGACAACACCTTCGCCTCGCCGTACCTCCAGCAGCCGATCGCGCACGGCGCGGACGTGGTGGTGCACTCCACCACCAAGTACATCGGCGGGCACTCCGACGTCGTCGGTGGCGCGCTCGTCGTCGCCGACGCCGCACTCGGCGAGGAGCTGCGCTACCACCAGAACGCGATGGGCGCGATCAACGGCCCGTTCGACGCCTGGCTCACGCTGCGCGGCATCAAGACCCTCGGGGTACGGATGGACCGGCACTGCGACAACGCCGAGCGGCTCGCCGCGTACCTCGACGGGCACGCCAAGGTGGCCCAGGTGATCTACCCGGGGCTGCCCTCGCACCCCGGTCACGAGGTGGCCGCGAAGCAGATGCGCCGGTTCGGCGGCATGATCTCGTTCCGCGCCGCCGGTGGTGAGGACCACGCCGTCGAGATCTGCAACCGCAGCAAGCTCTTCGTGCTCGCCGAGTCGCTGGGCGGCGTGGAATCCCTGATCGAGCACCCGGGTCGGATGACACACGCAAGTGCTGCCGGCTCGCCGCTTGAAGTTCCCGGCGATCTCGTGCGACTGTCTGTCGGCATCGAGACGGTCGACGACCTGCTCGCCGATCTGGAGCAGGCGCTGGGCTGACCGCTGGGGAGGATGGCCGTGCAGGACATCAAGGCGACCTGGGTCGGGGCGACCGCCAAGCAGATCGCCCGGGGCGTACGCCGAGGTGACGTCTCGGCCACCCAGGTCGTCGCCGACCACCTCGAGTACATCTCCCGAGCCGACCGCGAACTGGCCGCGTTCCGCGCCGTTCGCGGCGGCGAGGCGATCACCGAGGCGGAAAAGGTCGACGAGCAGGAGGACCTGGCCAACCTGCCGCTGGCCGGGGTGCCGGTGGCGGTCAAGGAGAACACTCCGGTCGCCGGCCTGCCCACCTGGAACGGGTCGGCGGCCGCCCGCAGCGACGTCGCCGAGGCCGACCACGAGGTGGTGCGTCGGCTGCGCGGGGCCGGCGCGGTCATCCTCGGCGTGACCCGCATGCCGGAGCTTGGGCTGTGGGCTCTCACCGACGACGACAGCGCGGTGACCCGTAACCCGTGGGACAGCACGCGTACCCCCGGCGGGTCCTCCGGTGGTGCGGCCGCCGCGGTGGCCGCCGGGCTGGTGCCGATCGCGCACGGCAACGACGGCCTCGGTTCGATCCGGATCCCCGCGGCCTGTTGCGGCCTGGTCGGGCTCAAGCCCGGTCGCGGCGTGGTCCCCTGTCAGCTCGGCGCGGACGACTGGTTCGGCCTCACCGAGCACGGCATGTTGACCAGCACCGTCGCCGACGCGGCGGTCGGCTTCTCGGTGCTCGCCGGCCGGCGTCCCGAGAAGCTGGTCCCGCCGCAGCGGCTGCGGGTGGGCGTCTCGCTGCGCTCGCCGGTGCGCGGTGTCGCACCCGACGCGCCGAACCGGGACGCGGTCGCCGCCGCCGGCCGGCTTCTCGCCGCCGCCGGGCACGACACGGTCCCCGCCGACCCGGTCTACCCCACCGCGCTCGGCCTTCAGGGCATCGCCACCTGGTTCGCCGCCGCCGCCACCGACGTCCGGGCCTCCGGGCTGGACCGGCGTGGCCTGCAACGGCGTACCCGGCGGCACGTCGCCCTGGGAGAGTGGGCGCAGCGCCGCGGCTACGTGCGGGAGGCCGACCGCGCCGCGTGGCGGCAACGGTCGGTCGATTTCTTCACCGACCACTCGGTCGACCTGCTGCTCACGCCGGCGCTGGCCACCGCGCCGCCCGAGGCGGCCCGCTGGTCGGACCGGTCCTGGCGGGTGAACATGACAGCCAACATCCGGTACGCCCCGTACGCCGCTCCGTGGAACATCGCCGGCCTGCCGGCGGTCGTGGTGCCGGTGGGTCGGCGCCCGGACGGCCTGCCGGTCGCCGTGCAACTGGTCGGTCCGCCCGGCTCGGAGCTGCTGCTGCTCGGTGTGGCCGGCCAGTTCGAGATGGCCGCCCCGTGGGTGCGCCACGCCCCCGGCTATCCCCGTGTCGGAACGGGGTCGCCGGCCACCGCATGATCGTCTACGATGTGCGCGCATCATCGCGCGGACCCGGGGCTTCCTGATATCGCGCCATCACAGTGTGGTGGATACCGCGATATCAGGGATGTCGAGTGGATCAGCGCACCGGGCCGGGGTGAGGCACCGGTCGAGGCCGGTGTCGCCGCAAAGGACTCCGGAGGCGGGTGGCACGATCGGGGCATGACGGAACTGGTCAGTCTCGACGACGTGCGGGCCGCACGGGAGTTGCTCGCCGGCGTCATCCGGACCACTCCGCTGGAGCCCTCCCGCCCGCTCAGCGCGGCACTGGGCGGGCCGACCTGGCTCAAGTGCGAGAACGTGCAGCGTGCCGGTTCGTACAAGGTGCGCGGCGCGTACGTGCGGATCTCCCGGCTGTCGGCCGCGGAGCGGGAGCGCGGGGTGGTCGCGGCCAGCGCGGGCAACCACGCGCAGGGCGTCGCCCTCGCCGCCGGCCTGGTCGGCACGCACGCCACCGTCTTCATGCCGGTCAACGCGCCGCTGCCGAAGGTGGCAGCCACCAAGGGGTACGGCGCGCAGGTCGAGTTGGCCGGCAACACCGTCGACGAGTCGCTGGTCGCCGCGCACACGTACGCCGAGCGCACCGGCGCGGTGCTGATCCACCCGTTCGACCACGCCGACGTGATCGCCGGTCAGGGGACGGTGGCGCTGGAGATCCTCGAACAGTGCCCGGAGGTGAAGACGATCATCACCGGGGTGGGTGGTGGCGGGCTGATCTCGGGCATGGCGGTGGCCGCGAAGGCGTTGCGACCGGACGTCCGGATCATCGGCGTCCAGGCCGCCGGTGCAGCGGCGTTCCCGCCCTCGCTGGTGGCCGGGGAGCCGGTCCGGCTGCCCATCTTCTCCACCATCGCCGACGGCATCGCGGTCGGTCGGCCGGGGGAGATCACCTTCAACCATGTGCGCAAACTCGTCGACGAGATCGTCACGGTCTCCGAGGAGGACATCTCTCGGGCCCTGTTGATGCTGCTGGAACGCGGCAAGCAGGTCGTCGAGCCGGCCGGGGCGGTCGGCGTCGCCGCGTTGCTGGCGGGCGTGGTCGAGGTGGAGACACCGGTGGTCGCGGTGCTGTCCGGCGGCAACATCGACCCGTTGCTGATGCTGCGGGTGATCGAGCACGGGTTGGCCGCCGCGGGGCGCTACCTGCGGGTGACCGTGCGCTGCTCGGACCGGCCGGGACAACTCGCGTCGCTGCTCAGCCAGATCGCCGAGCACCGGGCCAACGTCGTGGACGTGGAGCACCAGCGGGCCAACCCACACCTCGGCCTCGGCGAGGTGGAGGTGGCGCTGTCGGTCGAGACCCGGGGCGTGGAGCACTCGGACACGCTGATCAGCGCCCTGCGGGCCAGTGGCTACCAGGTGGTTTTCGCCGCCGAGGCGTGACACCGGTGGGTGCCACGCCTCGGAAGCGGTGCTGGGGAGCGGCTCGTAGGGCCGCCGCCGATCAGCCGGAGAACGGCTCGAAGCTGACCACGGTCACCTTGATGTCGGCGCCGCTCGGGGCCGTGTAGGTGCAGGTCTGCCCGGGCCGACCGCCCAGGATCGCCTTGCCGAGTGCCGACTCGGGGCTGTAGACGGTCAGGTCGGTGGTGGCCGCGATCTCCCGCGAACCGAGCAGGAAGGTCTCGGTGTCGTCGGTGTCGTCATCGAAGTAGATCGTCACGACCATGCCGGGCGAGACCGCGTCCGCCGTCGGCGCCTCGCCGACCTTCGCAGTGCGCAGCAGCTCCTGGAGGTAGCGGATGCGACCTTCGGCCTTGCCCTGCTCCTCGCGGGCGGCGTGGTAGCCGCCGTTCTCCCGCAGGTCACCCTCCTCGCGCCGAGCGTTGATCTCGGCCGCGATGGCCGGGCGGTTGGCGATGTGCTCGTCGAGCTCGGCCTGGAGGCGGTCGTGCGCGTCCTGCGACAGCCAGGTGGCGGGCGCCTCGTTGCCAGTGGACACAGGCGTTCTCCTCAGTTGTGCGTGGCTGGCTGACAGGTGAACTACCAAGTTACCAGTGCAGTACGACACAGGGTGCTGACCATCACCGCCGGTGCCCGGATCCGACACCGCGCGTAGGTGCTTCCCAGCCCTCGTGGCCGGGGCTGTTATGGCAGGTCAGGACACCGGTCGGCAGCGCATGACCTCACCGATGAACGGCCGTGCGGTGGTGGCCAGGCGGTGCCGGGTCGTCACGTGCCGGCTGCCGGGCTCGGCGGTCACCGTGACCTGTTCGCGGGCCACCTCGGCGCCCGCGCGGTCCCGGGCACGCAGCAGGCAGACCGCCGATCCGCCCGACGGCACGGTCACCCGAAAGTCGACCAGCACCTGATTGTCCGTAATGTCGGTGTAGGTGATCACCTGGGCGTCGTAGACCGGGTCGCCGTACTGGCGGTAGAGCCGGACGGAGATCACGGTCAGCGTGGCCACGAGCGCCAGCAGCACCACCGCCGCCAGCAACGTGCGTCGCAGCCGTCCCCCCGGTGCGCGGCGGCGGCCGTAGCGCCCGGCCGGGAAAACCGGAGCACCTCGTGAAATTGTGGCGTGCGTCTCGGTCACCGGCGGGTATCTCCTGGCGTTGTTGTCGGCGGCATCAGCAAGAATGACAGAGTCCCATCCTCCCACCCGGTCCAGCGGCAGGAATGGCAGGTCATGCCCGCGCTGCTGACCGACGACCGGGGTGCGGTGAGGAAAGATCCCGGCAGGTCAGCCGGTCGAGCCCGGTCGGGTCCACCGTCCGGCACAGACGAGGAGCGCCGAAGTTGGCAGAGCAACTGCGTCTCATGGCCGTGCACGCGCACCCGGACGACGAGTCGAGCAAGGGCGCAGCGACGATGGCGAAGTACGTCGCAGAGGGGGTGGACGTCCTCGTCGTGACGTGCACGGGCGGCGAGCGCGGGAGTGTGCTCAACCCCAAGCTCGACCGGCCGGACGTGTGGGCCAACATCGCCGAGATCCGGCGTGCCGAGATGGACGCCGCGCGGGCGATCCTCGGCGTCGACCAGGCGTGGCTCGGCTTCGTCGACTCGGGCCTGCCCGAGGGTGACCCGCTGCCGCCGCTGCCCGAGGGTTGTTTCGCCCTGCAGGACGTCGAGGTGGCCGCCGGGCCGCTGGTGCGCCTGATGCGCGAGTTCCGTCCGCACGTCGTCACCACGTACGACGAAGAGGGTGGCTACCCGCACCCGGACCACATCATGTGCCACAAGGTGACCATGGCCGCGTTCGAGGCCGCCGGTGACCCGGAGCGCTACCCGGAGCTGGGCGCGCCCTGGCAGCCGTTGAAGCTCTACTACGACATCGGCTTCTCCAAGGGCAAGATCATGGCCCTGCACGAGGGCATGCTGGCCGCCGGTCTGGAGTCGCCCTACGAGGAGTGGCTCAAGCGGTGGGAGGACCGGCCCGACAAGGGTCCCCGGATCACCACGCGGGTGGAGTGCGCCGACTACTTCACGGTTCGTGCCGACGCACTGCGCGCCCACGCCACCCAGGTCGACCCGGACGGCTTCTGGTTCCAGGTTCCGATGGAGCTGCAGCAGCGCGCCTGGCCGACCGAGGACTACGAGCTGGCCCGCTCGATGGTCGACAGCCCACTGCCCGAGTCGGATCTCTTCGCCGGCGTGCGGGAGACGGCCCACGCACGCTGATTTCCGACGGGTCTACCCTGGTTACCAACCGCACATCGGAGGAACGCCATGCTGACCGCTGCCCAGGTGCTCGCGGAGAACAACTTCGGGGACACCCGCACGGGTGGTCTGGCCGGGCCGATGGGCCTCTTCCTCATCCTGCTGCTGGCCACCGCGACCATCCTGCTGATCCGCAACATGAACGCTCGGCTGCGCCGCCTGCCCGACCGGTTTCCGCAGCAGGCGGGGCCGACCGACCCGACCAGGACCGATGCGGCAGTCGTCGATCCGACAGACGGGACCGGGGGGCGTGATTCATCCACGCGCGCTCCCAATGGGCACCAGCAGCAGCGGAACGGGTAGTCCGCGCATGAATCACGCCTAACCGGTTGGTCGCCCCCTGTTGCGGCCACCCGGTTTGGCTTAGCCTTCCGCCGGGGGGACCAAAAGTCTCCGAGCCGTGTGCGGGAGGGGGCGCCGATGACCAGCACAGCAGCGGCCGCCCACCGCAACGTCGGTCGGTCGGCTGACGGGGGAGGTCGATGACCTCCGGTCCAGCCGGTGACTCGTTCGACCGGCTCGGGGTGCGGGGCACACCGGTCCGGTTGCTGGTGCTCACCGCCGCCGTCGCGCTGACCGCCGTGGCCGCCGCCGCAGTCGGGCTGACCCTGCCGGCCAGGCTGCCGGTTGACGACCCCCTCGGCGGTCCGGCCCGCTTCGGCATCGCCGTCGCCGTCCTCGCTCTCGCCCAGCTCGCCCGACTGCGGTTCCGTTCGTCCGCGGGCATGGTCAGCATCACCTGGGGCGAGGCCGCGCTGATCGTCTGCCTCTACCTGACTCCCGCCGGCTGGCTCCCGTCCGCCACTCTGCTCGGCACCGGGCTGGCCTGGACGATGCTCTCGCTGCACAACGACCGCCGCCCGGTCCTGGAGCTCGTCCGCATCGCCGCGTCGCTCGCCGCAGCATCGGCACTGGCCGTCTCCGTGACCACCGCACTCGGGCGACCGCTGCTCGCCCCGCCCACCCCGAAGCTCGCGCTGGCAGTGATTGCCGGGTCGGTGACCTATCTCCTGGTGACCGCCTGGCTGGGTGGTGTGACGCTGGGCCTGCGGCACGGCCTGCCGATCGGGCCGCCGCTGCTCGCCGCGCTGCGCGGCAAGCTTTTGATGTTCGTCGGCAACGTGGCGGTCGGCCTCGTCGTGGTCGCCCTCCTGGAACTCGACCCGCGCTGGTTGCTGTTGCTGCCGCCGCTGCTCTGGCTGCTGCAACAGACCTACCGTTACCGGCTGCGCTCCGATCAGGAGCGCCGCACCTGGAGAGCGTTCGCCGAGGCCACCGCGGCCCTCAACCAGCTCGACGAGCGCGGCGTGGCCACCGCGGCGGTCACCGGAGGGCTGACGCTGTTCAACGCCGAGCTGGTGGACGTCGACGTGGCGCGGGCCGACGGCCGGTGGCACCGGTACCGGGGCGACGCCGGCGGTCAACTGGTCGACCGCGAGACGGACCCACCGGACCAGTCGGAGCCCGACGAGCACGAGCTGAGCCGGGCACTGTCGGTCGGCGCCGCACCGGTCGGTCGGCTGCGGGTGCGGTTCCCCCGCTCGGCCCCACCCACCGCGCGGGAGCGCGACGCGGTGGCCGCGTTCGGCGACGCGCTCGCCGCCGCGCTGCACGACGCCGCAACCCACCGTGAGCTGCGGCTGGTGACCGCCCGTTCGTCGTACGAGGCGGTGCACGACCCGCTCACCGGGCTGGCCAACCGGGCGGCGATGCTCGGCAAGGGCGACCAGTCGCTGCGGCAGCTCGCACACGATCACCCGGTGGCGCTGCTCCTGCTGGACATCAACCAGTTCAAGGAAGTCAACGACACCCTCGGTCACGCCGCGGGCGACCAGTTGCTGCGGCTGACCGCGAACCGGCTCGACGCGCTGGTCCGCCCCGGTGACCTGCTCGGCCGGCTCGGTGGCGACGAGTTCGCCATGCTGCTCACGGCGGTGCCGGTGCTCGGTGACCGGGCCGCGCCGATGGCCCATGCGCTGCGCCAGGCCCGCGAGATCGCCGAACGGCTGGCGGCGCCGACCGAGGTGGCCGGCGTACGGATGTCGATCGAGGTTTCCGTCGGGGTGGTGGTGGCCGACGCCGGCACCGCCGACCTGACCGAGCTGCTGCGCCGGGCGGACATCGCGATGTACCAGGCCAAGGAGGGCGGCGGCAACGTCGCCGTGTACGACGGCAGTCGGGACGCGGCCAGCACCGACCAGCTCGCCCTGCTGGCCGAGCTTCGCGAGGCGCTCCTGGTCGACGACCAGCTGGTGTTGGCGCTGCAACCGGCGGTCGACCTGGCCACGGGTGCGCCCACCGGCGTGGAGGCGCTGATCCGCTGGCAGCATCCCCGGCGCGGGTGGCTGAGCCCGGCCGACTTCATCCGGCCGGTGGAAAACAGCGAGCAGCTCGGCACCTTCACCCGGTACGTGCTGGACAAGGCGCTCAGCGTGGCCGCCAGTTGGGCGCGCGAAGGGCTGGACATCCCGATCTCGGTCAACCTGTCGGCCCGCAGCCTGCTCGACCCCCGGCTGCCGGCGGAGATCGCCGACGCGCTGCGCCGCCACCAGGTGCCGCCGCACCGGCTCGTTCTGGAGATCACCGAGACGGTGGTGATGAGTGAGCTGGAGGTCATCGACGAGGTGCTGGCCACGCTCCGGTCGATGGGCGTGCAGCTCGCGGTCGACGACTTCGGCACCGGCTTCTCGTCGCTGACCTTCCTCACCCGGATCACCGTGGACGAGTTGAAGGTGGACCGCTCGTTCGTGATCCGGATGACGGACTCGCCGGAGGCGGCGGCGATCGTACGGACGACCGTGGGGCTCGCCCACGAGCTGGGGCTGCGTGTGGTCGCCGAAGGGGTGGAGACCGCCGAGCAGCGGATGGCCCTGGCCGAGCTGGGATGCACCTCCGCGCAGGGCTACCACTTCTTCAAGCCGATGCCGGCCGACAAGATCGGCGCGGTGCTCGGGTCGCTGCGCGACTCGGCGGAGTCGAACGTGTTCCGGCTGCGCGCCGACGGCGCCTCCTGACCGTCCCGCACTCGCCGGTCCCGGATGGGGCAGTCAGCCGCCCGCCGACCCTCTACAGTCGATTGAGCTGTGCAGATGTGTCGATCGTCTGCGCCCTCTCTCGAAGGGACATCATGCGACTCTCCGGGAAACGCTCCATCCTCGCCCCGGCGCTCGCGCTGGCCGTCGCGGTGTTCGGCACGGTGGCCGCCGCCGCTCCCGCATCGGCCAGGGCGCCGCAGTCCGCCTCGCTGGTGGTCACCGGTGACGCCGACGACCCGATCACCCAGGGCGAGAGCGTGGAGTTCTCCACCGCCTCCGGTGACGGCTTCAACGTCTGGGGCACGACGAACCACCTCACCGTCCAGGTCTTCGACCCACCCGCCGGTCCCTGGACGATCGAGCTGAGCGCGCCCGTTGGCCAACCGCTGGCCGTGGGCACCTACACCGGCGCCACCGAGAACACCTATGAGAGCCCACTACCCGGCATCGCCCTGACCGGCAACGACCAGATCTGCTCGTTCGGGCAGACCGGTTCGCTCACCGTCACCGACATCTCCTGGGGTCCGTACGGCTACCTGGAGCGGTTCGACGCCACCTTCGAGCAGCGCTGCAACTACAGCACGGGCTCGGCCCGCGGGGAGGTGCACGTCGCGAACCCGCCGGCGCCGCCGGTGCTCGCCGTCGGGGTCGAGGTGGCCCTCTCGGGCACGATCGACACCGGGGCCGGCGAGGTGACGGTGCACGGCACGGTCACCTGCACCGCACCGGCCACCGTGTACGTGGAGGGTGGCGTCACCCAGACGTGGCACGGTCAGCGTGCCGAGGGCATCGTCCGGGCGGAGGTGGCCTGCACCCCGGGCGCGCCGGTCGCCTGGACGTCCAGCACGCCCTCGTTCACCTCGGTCCCGTTCCGGCGGGGTGCCGTGACGGTGTCCGCCAACGCCAGCTCCTACGACACGACGTACGACGTCTTCGTCAGCGACGCCGACACCGCGGTGGTCCGGCTGAAGAAGGGCTGACGGGAGCCGGCCCGGGCCTGCTGGCCCGGGCCTGCCGGTCCCGTCGCGGGGCCCTCGGGCAGTGGACCGTCCGGGTGGAGCCCGCGCGGTCCGCGCCGGGGCTGGTTATGGTCGTGTGCGTGAACCGACTCGTCGACGCCACCAGCCCGTACCTGCTCCAGCACGCGGACAACCCGGTCGACTGGTGGCCCTGGTCGGACGAGGCGTTCGCCGAGGCGAAACGGCGGGACGTCCCGGTGCTCATCTCGGTCGGCTACGCGGCCTGCCACTGGTGTCACGTCATGGCGCACGAGTCGTTCGAGAACGAGCAGGTCGGCGCCCTGATGAACGACAACTTCGTGTCGATCAAGGTGGATCGTGAGGAGCGCCCGGACGTGGACGCGGTCTACATGACCGCGACCCAGGCGATGACCGGCCAGGGTGGCTGGCCGATGACCGTCTTCGCCACCCCGGACGGCACCCCGTTCTTCTGCGGCACCTACTTCCCGCGGCCCAACTTCGTCCAGTTGCTCCAGTCGGTCACCACCGCCTGGCGGGAGCAGCGCGAGGCGGTGCTGGGCCAGGGCGCCGCAGTGGTCGAGGCGATCGGCGGCGCGCAGGCCGTGGGCGGTCCCACCGCCCCGCTGGACGCGCCGCTGCTCGACGCCGCGGCCGGCAGGCTGGCCAGCGAGTACGACGCCACGAACGGCGGCTTCGGGGGCGCCCCGAAGTTCCCACCGCACATGAACCTGCTCTTCCTGCTGCGCCACCACCAGCGCACCGGCGACCCGCGCAGCCTGGAGATCACCCGGCACACCGCCGAGGCGATGGCCCGTGGCGGCATCTACGACCAGCTCGCCAGCGGCTTCGCCCGATACTCGGTGGACGCGCACTGGACGGTTCCGCACTTCGAGAAGATGCTCTACGACAACGCGTTGCTGCTGCGGCTCTACACCCAGCTGTGGCGGCTCACCGGTGACCCGCTGGCCCGGCGGGTGGCGCGGGACACCGCCCGCTTCCTCGCCGACGAGCTGCACCGGCCGGGCGAGGGCTTCGCGTCCGCGCTGGACGCCGACACCGAGGGCGTCGAGGGGCTCACCTACGCCTGGACACCCGAGCAGCTCGTCGAGGCGCTGGGTGAGGAGGACGGCCGCTGGGCCACCGACCTCTTCGCCGTGACCGAAGAGGGCACCTTTGAGCACGGCACGAGCGTGCTCAAGCTCGCCCGGGACGTCGACGACGCCGCACCCGAGGTGCGGGCCCGCTGGCAGCAGGTCGTCGGGCGGCTGCTCAGTGCCCGCGACACCCGGCCGCAGCCGGCCCGCGACGACAAGGTGGTGGCCGCCTGGAACGGCCTGGCGATCACCGCCATCGTCGAGTTCCTCCAGGTGGCCGCGTTGTACGCGTCTCCGCAGGACGAGGACGCCAACCTGATGGACGGCGTGACGATCGTCGCCGACGGTGCGATGCGCGATGCCGCCGAGCACCTGGCCAGCGTGCATGTGGTGGACGGCCGGCTGCGCCGGGTCTCGCGGGACGGCAAGGTTGGCGAGCCGGCCGGCGTCCTGGAGGACTACGGCTGCGTGGCCGAGGCCTTCTGCTCGCTGCACCAGCTCACCGGCGAGGGCCGTTGGCTCACGCTGGCCGGCGACCTGCTGGACACCGCGTTGGCGCACTTCGCCGCCCCCGGCGGCGCCTTCTACGACACCGCCGACGACGCGGAGCGGCTGGTGGCCCGGCCCGCTGACCCGACCGACAACGCCACCCCGTCCGGCCGGTCGGCGTTGGTCGCCGGGCTGGTCGCGTACTCCGCGCTGACCGGGGAGACGCGCTACCGGGAGGCCGCCGAGGCGGCGCTCGCCACTGTCGCGCCGATCGTCGGTAAGCACCCCCGGTTCACCGGCTACGCGGCAATGGTCGGTGAGGCGTTGCTCTCCGGGCCGTACGAGATCGCCGTGGTGACCGACGACCCGGCTGGCGATCCCCTGGTGGCCGCGGCTCGACGGCACGCCCCGCCCGGGGCCGTGGTCGTCGCCGGGCAACCGGACCAGCCCGGCGTGCCGCTGCTCGCCGACCGTCCGCTGGTCGACGGGCGGTCCGCCGCGTACGTCTGCCGGGGGTTCGTCTGCCAGCGGCCGGTCACCTCGGTCGAGGAGCTGGTCGCCGAGCTCAGCTGAGCGCGCCGCGACGCCCTGTAGTGCCCGCGCTCCCGGCACCGGCCGTCTCCGGACCGGGTCGGCGGCGCGGGTGCCGGCCCTCCGGGTGGGCGTGCCGATGGCCCGGATAGGCTGGCCGCGCTATGGATTCCCGTACCGGTCTGCCTGTTGTCGGCATGGTGGGTGGCGGCCAGTTGGCCCGGATGACCCACCAGGCCGCGATCGCCCTCGGCCAGTCACTGCGTGTGCTCGCGACCGCCCCCGACGACGGCGCGGCGCTGGTCGCCGCCGACGTCCAGTACGGCGACCACACCGACCTGGCCGCCCTGCGCACCTTCGCCAAGGGCTGCGACGTCGTCACCTTCGACCACGAGCACGTGCCCTCGGAGCACATCCGCACGCTGGCGGCGGAAGGGGTGACCCTCTACCCGCCGGCGGACGCGCTGCTGCACGCCCAGGACAAGCAGGTCATGCGGGAACGCCTGACCGAGCTGGGCGCGCCCAACCCGGTGTGGCGGCCGGTCGGCGAGCCCGCCGACCTGGTCGACTTCGGCGAGCAGGTCGGCTGGCCGGTGGTGCTCAAGGCGGCGCGCGGCGGCTACGACGGCCGGGGCGTGTGGATGGTCGACGACGCGACCCAGGCCAGCGAGCTGGCAGCAACGCTGCTCGCCGGCGGCACCCGGCTGATCGTCGAGGAGCGGGTGCCCCTGCGCCGGGAGCTGGCCGTGCAGGTCGCCCGGTCGCCGTTCGGTCAGGTGGCCGCGTACCCGGTGGTCGAGACGGTGCAGCGAGACGGCATCAACGTGGAGGTGCTGGCCCCGGCGCCCGGCCTGGACGAGGAGCTGGCGGTCTCCGCCCAGCAGCTCGCCATCGACCTGGCCACCGCGCTCGGCGTGATCGGCCTGCTGGCCGTGGAGCTGTTCGAGGTGCGCGACGAGGCTGGCCGCCCCGCGATCGTGGTCAACGAGCTGGCGATGCGCCCGCACAACTCCGGGCACTGGACCATCGAGGGCTCCCGGACCTCGCAGTTCGAGCAGCACCTGCGGGCCGTGCTGGACTACCCGATGGGCGACACCTCGCTGACCGCGCCGGTGGTGGTGATGGCGAACGTGCTCGGCGGAGAGCCGGGCGGAATGTCGATCGACGAGCGGCTGCACCACCTCTTCGCCGCCGAGCCGGGCGCCAAGGTGCACCTGTACGGCAAGCAGGTGCGACCCGGCCGGAAGGTCGGGCACGTCACGGTGCTCGGCGACGACCTGGACGACGTACGGGCACGCGCGGCGCGGGCCGCGCGCTGGCTCCGTGAGGGGCACGAGTGACCACCTCGGTCGAGAAGGAGACCCCAGTGACCACGGTCGGGCTGATCATGGGCAGCGACTCGGACTGGCCGACCATGCGGGCCGCCGCCGAGGTGCTGGACGACTTCGGCGTGGCGTACGAGGTGCGGGTGATCTCGGCGCACCGGACTCCGGTCGCGATGATCGAGTACGGCCGGGACGCCGCCGACCGGGGTCTGAAGGTGATCATCGCCGGGGCTGGTGGTGCCGCCGCGCTGCCGGGCATGGTCGCCTCGGTGACGCCACTGCCGGTGATCGGCGTGCCGGTGCCGCTGAAGCACCTGGACGGCATGGACTCGCTGCTGTCCATCGTGCAGATGCCGGCCGGGATCCCGGTGGCCACCGTGTCGATCGGCAACGCCCGCAACGCCGGCCTGCTCGCCGTACGGATCCTCGGCGCCAACGACGACGGCCTGCGCGCCAGGATGACGACCTACCAGCAGGACCTGGAGAAGCTGGTGGCGAGCAAGGAAGCCGCCCTCCAGGCAACCCTCCCGTAGCTCGCGTCAGACCCCAGCTCCGTCGATCACGCAGTTGTGGTGCCGGTAAGAAGGCACCTTGGGGGTTTTTGTCACCCACCACAACTCCATGATCGACCCCCGGACCACTCGCCGCGCCCACTCACTCGGGCCGCCGTGACCCTCCGATTCATCTCATGCCGCGTAGCGCGGTCTGTAGGCGTTCCTGGGCGCGGCGGCGGCGCTCGTTGCTCGCGCCGAGCACGAGCAGCAGGATGCCGACCGGGATGAGCGCGAGCCACGGGCCGAGGCTGAACAGGGCGTGGATCGCGGTGATCGCGGTCACCGACGCGCCGACGATCACCGGCGCCTGCTGCCGGGTGGACGAGCCGAAGATCAGCACCGCGACCGCGCCGAGCAGCAGCAGCATCTGCCGCAGCGTGCTGGACTCGGTGGCCAGCACGATGGCCAGCGTCGGTACGAAGGCGGCGACCAGCGCCGGCCCGTACGCCACCCAGCTGCTCATGTCCGGTCGGTGGCGCAGCTCCAACACCCCGACGAGCAGGGCCAGGGCGGCGAACGGCAGCGTGTACGCCTCGGGCAGCGCCACGTCGGCGACCCGCATCAGGATCCACCACGCGGTGATCTCGCAGACCACCACGGCCCAGAACAGGATGCGGCGTTCCACCGGCCGGCGACCGGGTCGGGTCGCCGCCACCCCGAGGACCGCACCCCAGGCCGCCAGCAGGGCGGCGATGTGTCGGGGCGAGTCGAAAGCGAGGGCCAGGGCGATCAGCGCCGCAGCGTAGCCGCTCCATTCGACAGTGGAGGCCTCGCGCTGCGCCTCGGGGCGGCGCAGCCGGGGCAGGGTCGCGGCGAGCACCTGCAGGACCGCTCCGACGGCGAGCACCCCGAACGCGGACCAGACCGCGGCCAGCCCGGCGACCAGCCCGGCGGTGAGCACGAAGAGTTGCGCCATGAGTGAGGCGAAGAGCCAGCCGAGGATGCGCGCTCGCTGGGTGGTGCCGAAGAACGCCCCGACCGCGCCCACCCCGACGGCGCTGCCGAGGGTGAACAGGGTCAACTGCCGGTCGGCCAGGCTGCCGGCGAGCCCGGCGCTGCCACCGGCCAGACCGATGGCGAACACCAGCACCCGGGCCAGCCGCAGCGAGCGGGCCCGCTCGGCCAGCGGCGGCGGTGGGGTCAGCGCGAGACCGAGCATCGCGATGGTGAAGACGGAGAGCGCGGCGACGGTGCTGGCCGGCCAGCCCCAGCCCAGCGCGGTGGGCGCGATCAGCAGGGTGACGGCTGCTCCGGGCAGCACCACCGGGACGGCCCGGGAACGACGCCCACCGCTGAACCCGGTGGCGGCCAGCGCGGCGGTCGCGGTGAGCAGCAGGGCCGTCAGCACGTGGGTCGGGTTGACCACGTCCGGCGGTGGGGTGAGCAGCTCCGGTGGTGGGCCCTGCCAGATCCTGGTCAGTGTGCGGTGCGGCTCGACCAGGGCGGTGACCAGCGCGGGCGTGATCGAGGCGAGCGCCAGGGCGGTCGGAAGGGCCGCCGCGGCCAACGCGCCGGCGGCCGGGTTGAACCGCCACCTCCGTCGCTCCGGGTCGTCCGGCAGTCGACGGAGTGCGCCGTCGAGCCGTACCGCCCAACGCCGGACCGGCTGGGCGGCGCCGGTGGGCGGCACGGTGGCGGCGCGGATCAGCTCGGCCAGCACGCCGAGCAGGGCGGCGGCGGCCGCGTAGACGCCTGCGGCGAGGCCGGTGGGGATGGCGGCGAGGGCACTGATGCTGGCACCGCCCACCACCGCCGCGCTGACCCAGGGCAGATATTGCGGCACCTCCCGGCGGACCGCGGCCACGGCGGCCAGGCCGAGGCTGGACGCGGCCAGCGCGGCGGTCAGCACCACCTCCGCCGAGTGGTCGAATTCGGCGGCCAGCGCCGCCACCGAGCCGGGAAGGGCCAGCAACGCGGCGCCGATCGCCGCACCGCCGATCTGCGCCAGGTGCGGTGGCATCCCCTCGGTCTCGATGTCGGTCACCTGCGGGCCGGCCAGCACACGGGCCAGCGCGGCCACCACCACGCCGATCAGCGCGATGCTGCCCAGGGCCAGCGCCGTGGTCCAGGGTCGGACCAGGCCGGCTCCGGCGGCGTGCAACGCGACCACCCCGGCGACGGTGGCCCGGGACAGGCCCGCGCGGGCCTCCTCGGTGGCGACCGCGGCGATGCCGTACACGGTGGCGACCATCCCGCCGATCAGGACCGGCGACCACCAGGCCAGGTCGAACGCGGCCGGGGCGCCGATCGTGGCGAGCACCGCCGCCACGCCGGACACGTCCCACCGCCAGGGCGGCGGGAGCAGGATGCCTGCGGCGACGGCCAACAGCGCCAGCGCGACCGGTGCCTGCCAGGTGGAGCCGCCGACCGGCGCGGCGGGCCAGCCGCTCAGGTCGCCCTTCCAGATCGGGCCGGGTGTGGCGAGCACACCGACGCCACCGCGCACCGCGGACCAGCCCGCGAGTACGCCGATGAGGGCACCGCCGACGGCGAGGCCGAGGATCGGCCCGCGTCGCCACTCCTCCGGCATGGTGCGTGCACCCACGGCGACCACCAGGACCAGCGCGGCGGCCGCCGCCAACTGCCCACCCGGGGCGAGCACCGCCCCGATCCGCACCAGGGTGGCGATCAGGGCGGTGGTGACCGCGGCGGCGGCCAGGTCCGAGCCGTCCAGGGTGAGGTCGGCGCGTCGGCCGGCGTCGATCGACGGGGCCAGGAAAAGCAACACCGCCGCGACCAGCAGCAGCGCGCCGACCCAGGCGTCGGCGACTGTCGCACCGGGTGCGCCGAACGCGGCGGCGGTGACCAGCAGCGCGCCCAGCCCGGTGCCGACCGACAGCGGCGCGGGGATGCGGCGCTGGGAGACCTGCACGACGGCGGCGTAGCCGAGGGTCACGCAGACCGCCAGGAAGCTGGCGGCCAGAACCGGGACGGTCACCTCCCGGAGGCTGGCCGGGGTGGGGGTCGGGTCGGTCGGCATGGTGGCGGCCACGAACGCGGCCACGGCCCCGGGTAGCGCGAACGCGGCGCCTCCGGCCGCCCAGGCGGTGACGGTGTCGGAGGCGGCCGAGGCGATCCGGACCCGGGGTGCCAGGGCGACCAGCGTGCCGGCCGCGAACAGGGTGAGGAGGACCGCGGCGGTGAGGGTGGGGCTGGCGAGGCTGGCGCCGGCACCGAACAGGCCCACCACGGCCGCCCCGACGGCGTGTGCCACCGCGGCCCGGTCGGTGCGGGCGGAGAGCCCGATGACGCCGATGCCGATCGAGGTGATCACCATCGGCCAGGGTGCCGCCGCCCAGCCGAGACCGAACGAGGCGGGAACGGCGAGTGCGGTCAGCGCCGCGCCGGCGACCGCGAACTCGCGGCGGATCTCCGGGGGCAGCGCCAGCACCGCCGCGATGGTGAGCAGGAATGCGGCGCCCGCGAGCTGCCAGGTGTTCGGCCCGACCGCGGCGGCCAGCTCGGCCGGGTAGCGGTTGAGGTCGGCGCCCCAGGCGGGCAGCGCCGCCCGGACCGGCGCCACCCCGGCGCGTAGCGCGCCTCCGGCGACCACCACACCGCTGACGGTGAGCGCCACCGCCGAGGCGATCTGTGGACCACGCCGGGCGGTCTCGGGGACGGCGCGCACCGCCAGCCCGGTCACCGTGATGACCACCGCGATCAGCAGCAGCGCCCGGTCGGGCAGCGCCACCGAGGCGATTCGGCTGAGCGCGCCGATCACGGCCAGGGTGACGATGCCGGCCGCGACGTCGGGCAGCGGTGGTCGACGCAGCACCAGCGCGCCGGCCAGCCCGACCGCGGCGGCCAGCAGCAGCACCATCCCGGCGCCGGTCGCGGTCGGCACCGTCTGCGCCCGCAGCAGGGCGGTGACCGCGTACGCCAGGGCGACGGCGACCGCCACCGCGTGCAGCAACCACGTCAGCTCGCGCAGCCCGGGCACCGGGCGCAGCGGCCGGGTGTCGGTGGAACCCGCGCTGGCGTCGATCAGCTCGCCGGCCTCCTCCGGGTCGCCCTCCGGTCGGCTCTCAGCGCTGCGCTGGCGGGGCGCCGACGTGGTGCCCGGCACCGGCAGGTCCTGCCGGACGGGGCGTTCCACTGCCACGCCGGAGCGGGCCAGCCAGAGGTCGACGAGGGCGACCAGCGCCAGCACCAGCGCCCAGCCGCCCGGCCCGGTGATCTGGTCGTACGCCAGCAGCGGCAGCACCGGCTGCGCGGCGAGGACGGTGGCGAAGCGGGGTGCGCGCAGACCCGTCAAACGGGCGTAGCCGAATGCGACGGCTGCCGTGACCGCGAAGATCACTCCGCTGAAGACCGTGGCGGAGCCGCCGCCGGTGCCGATCCGGTCCACCGCCCAGAGGGCGTTGCCGGCGAGCGGCACCAGCAGCAGCCCGACCGCGGCGATGGTCTCGGCGGTCGAGGTGAGCCCGCGCCGGGCCAGTGCCGGCGGAGCGAGCAGCATCAGGACGGTGGCCAGGAGCAGGATGCCGAGCCGCGCCACCGCGTCCATCGAGCTGGTCGCCACCGCGGCGAAGACCACCGCGGCCACCCCGAGCAGCAGCGCGCCCAGCCCGAGGGGGATGTTCTGCACCTCGCGCGACGAGGCCTCCGGCGGGTGCTCCGGGTCGTCCGCGTCCAGCCACCTCGCCCGGGGCGGGGGCGGCGGCGGGTCCTCCGGGGCGGGCGGGGTGTTCTGCCGGGGCACCCGGGGCGGCGCTCCGTTGGTGGCGGTCGGTGGCCGCCGGCCGGGACGGCGGCGCAGCACCCGACGTGGCCGGGTGGCCTGCTTGAGTCGCTCCTCGCCGGCATGGGCGAGGATGTCGCGCTGGAAGAGCGCGGCCTGCATCTTGGCGGCGATCTGCCGTTGCTCGCGGGCGATGGCGGCGTCGCGCGCCTTCATCTCCGCGATCGAACGCTCGATGTCCGCCAGGTGTTCGACCCACTGCGGCTGATCAGCCCCACAGTGCGGGCATCGGACGGCCGGCTTGATCTCCCGACCGCACGAGGAGCATTGAAAGGTCGCCACGACACCCCTCCACCCGCACTGTGGACATCCACTGTCGCAGCATGCCCAAAGCTGGCGCGGATTTCGACTCTTGTCGGCGGGTCCGGGGCAAACAACGACACCGGCCGGCCACCGAATGCTCGGTGGCCGGCCGGTTGAGGTCGTGCGGTCAGGGGCGGCCCATGCCCCGGTACTCCCAGCCGGCCTGGGTCCACAGTGCCGAATCGAGACAGTTTCGGCCGTCGACCACCTTGCGGCCGTTGACCAGTTCGCCAAGGGCTACCGGGTCGGCGTTGCGGAAGTCGGCCCACTCGGTGAGGACGCAGACCAGGTCGGCGCCGGCGACGGCCTCGTTGATGCCGGCCTCGTAGGTCAGCTCGGGGACCGCCCGGCGGGCGTTCTCGGTGCCCTGCGGGTCGTACACGTGCACTTCCGCGCCGGCCTTGTGCAGCAGCGCGGCGACGGCGAGCGCCGGGGCGTCCCGGACGTCGTCGGTGTTGGGCTTGAACGTGGCACCGAGCACGGCGATCCGGGTGCCGGAGAAGTCCGGGCCGGCCGGCCCGGAGCGGCGGCCGAGCAGGTCGGCGGCGAGGTTGAGCACCCGGGTACGGCGGCGGAGGTTGATCAGGTCGACCTCGTGCAGGAAGCGCAGCGCCTCGCCAGCGCCCAATTCCTGGGCACGGGCCTGGAAGGCGCGGATGTCCTTGGGCAGGCAGGCGCCGCCGAAGCCGAGGCCGGCCTGGAGGAACCGGTTGCCGATCCGTGGGTCGTACCCGATCGCGCGGGCCAGTTGGGTGACGTCGCCACCGGACGCCTCGCAGACCTCGGCCATCGCGTTGATGAAGGAGATCTTGGTGGCCAGGAAGGCGTTCGCGGCGACCTTGACCAGCTCGGCGGTGGCGAAGTCGGTGACCACCAGGGGCACCTCGCGGTCCTCCGTGGCGGCCAGGTCGAACACGCCCTTGTGCGCGGCGTAGAGCATGCCGTTGGCCCACTCGCTCTTCACACCGACGACGATGCGGTTGGGGCGCAGGACGTCGTCGACGGCGAAGCCCTCCTGGAGGAACTCGGGGCTCCACGCCACCTCGACGTCAAGGTCGCCGGGGGTGTGCTTGCCGACGAGCTGCTCCACCCAGTCCGCGGTGCCGACCGGCACGGTGGACTTGCCGACGATCAGTGCCTTGCGGGTCAGGTGCTGCGCGAGGCTGGTGACCGACGCCTCGACGTACGACAGGTCGGCGCCCATCCCGTCGGCCCGCTGTGGGGTGCCGACGCAGATGAAGTGCACGTCACCGAACTCGGCGGTCTCGGCGATGTCGGTGCTGAACCGGAGGCGTCCGGCGGCGAGGTTGCGCCGCAGCAGCTCGTCCAGGCCGGGTTCGTGGATGGGCACCTGACCGGCGTTCAACATCGCGATCTTGTCCGCGTCGACGTCGAAACCGAGCACGTCGTAGCCCAGCTCGGCGTAGCAGATGGCGTACGTCGCACCGAGGTAGCCAGTCCCCAGGAACGTCACCCGCGGCCGAGCAGCGCCCGAGGGCGGTGTCACCGCGGCGATGGCGGGGGTCGGCTGGATGGTGGGATAGGGGATCGTCACGCCTGTTTCTCCGCTCGCACTGGCGGCGCGTCGTCGCGTCGCATTCTGCTGCGGCGCCTGGGCGGGGCACCGGAGGGGTGGCTCAACTGTCTGTCCTCCATCATCACCCAGCGGCGTGGGTGCACCCGCATGCCCATACCTACGCGCCGGTAACATCACCTGAACTGCAGTCGCTAGTCTTCAGTCTGCGCGGTCGGCGGTCAGGAGTCGTCACAGACTGCGCATGATAGCGGTGAAGGGGAGGGGCCGACATGGCCGCAGGCGAGTCGTTCGACGTCTACCGGTTGCCCGAGGAGCACGTGGCGATCCGGGACGCGGTCCGGGAGGTCTGCACGGCGAAGGTGGCGCCGCACGCCGCCGAGGCCGACGAGACCGGAGAGTTCCCCAAGGCGTCCTACGACGCGCTGAGGGGGGCTGACTTCCACGCACCGCACATTCCCGAGGAGTACGGCGGCGCGGGCGCTGACGCGCTGGCCACCGCCATCGTGATCGAGGAGGTCGCCCGGGCGTGCGCGTCCTCCTCGCTGATCCCGGCGGTGAACAAACTTGGCACGATGCCACTGTTGTTGTCCGGTTCCGAGGAGCTCAAGCGCCGCTACCTGACGCCGGTGGCGGCGGGTGAGGCCATGTTCTCGTACTGCCTCTCCGAGCCGGAGGCGGGCAGCGACGCGGTGTCGATGACCACCCGGGCGGTACGTGACGGGGATCACTGGGTGCTCAACGGGGTGAAGCGCTGGATCACGAACGCCGGCGTGTCGGAGTTCTACACCGTCTTCGCCGTCACCGACCCGTCCGCGCGGTCCCGGGGCATCTCGGCCTTCGTGGTCGAGAAGTCCGATGCCGGGGTGAGCTTCGGCGCGCCGGAGAAGAAGCTCGGCATCAAGGGCTCGCCGACCCGTGAGGTCTACCTCGACAACGTGCGGATCCCCGCCGACCGGATCATCGGCGCGGAGGGCACCGGCTTCGCGACCGCCATGAAGACCCTGGACCACACCCGGGTCACCATCGCCGCGCAGGCCGTCGGGATCGCGCAGGGCGCGCTCGACTACGCCAAGGGGTACGTGGCCGAGCGCCGGCAGTTCGGCAAGGCCGTCGCCGAGTTCCAGGGCATTCAGTTCATGCTCGCCGACATGGGCATGAAGCTGGAGGCGGCCCGGCAGCTCACGTACGCGGCGGCCGGCAAGTCGGAGCGTGGCGACGCGGATCTGACCTACTTCGGCGCGGCAGCCAAGTGCTTCGCCTCGGACGCCGCCATGGAGATCACCACCGACGCGGTGCAACTGCTCGGCGGCTACGGCTACACGCGGGACTACCCGGTCGAGCGGATGATGCGCGACGCCAAGATCACCCAGATCTACGAGGGCACCAACCAGGTGCAGCGCATCGTCATGGCACGGCAGCTGCTCAACGGTCTCGTCTAGGTTCTTCTCCCGCCTGGTTCCTGACGTGACATGACGAAGGCCGGCACCGCCGAGGCGGTGCCGGCCTTCGTCATGTGGCGACTACGTGAGCCAGGGCAGTCTCCGGACCAGAGGAGTGCTGGCCCACCAGCGGCCGAGGCCGAAGGTGGCGCCCGCTCCGGCGGCGGCGATCCCGATGAGCAGGACGGCCAGGATGAGGTGGTCGTCGATGACCGGGTTGGTCGTGGGAGGCAGCACGACGGTGTACATCATGATGAGCATCAGCGCACCGGCTCCGGCGGCGATTCGCATCCCGATGCCCAGCAGCAGGGCGACGCCGATGGCGGCCAGGCCCACCATGAAGGCGATGTCGGCGAACGCGGTGCCGGCGAGGTTGTGGTAGAAGCCGGCGAAGGGCCCTTCCGCTCCAGCGAGGAAGCCCTTCGTGGGGTGGCCGCCGTCGACCCAGCCCTTGCCGTCCGGGGTCGCGTAGCCCAGGCCGAACAGCTTGTCGACGAATGCCCACAGGAAGGTGAAGCCCATCCCGATCCGGGCGGCGAACCAGGCGTACCTGGCCACTGTCCGGGCGGTGGCACCGCCACCGGTGGCCGGCGTGCCGGTGGTGCCTGCCGCCGGCTCGGTCCCCGACGCGCTGCGGGGAGTCCTGTCGAGACGCGGGGGGACGATGGCGTTCATGGCATCCTCCATCTTTGCTGCCAGCCTTGGTCGGCCGGCGCTCAACTACAGTTCACGGCAACCGGCGCGGCGCCAGTAGGACCACACGGCATCGATGCGACGGGACCAAATCCCTGTCCGGTGGGACCTCTGTCCTGCTCCCACGAGCGACACGTGACACCCGGGCGGCTCGGGGACCTGCGGTCAGGCGAGGTCGATCGTCTCGTCGACGCCGCGGCGAGGGGCGGAAGGCCCACCTGGTTGCCCGTACCCGATCCGCATGACCATCTGAGGCGCGCCGTACCTGCCGAGGGCGAGTCGCAGCTGTTCGCGGGCTCGGGGCACCTCGATGGGCTGGGACAGCATGGAGACGGCGAGGCGGCTGTCGGTGGCGGTGAGGAGCACGCGTTGCAGCGCCTGGCCGGCGGTGATCTGGTCGGTGGCGCTGTCGCCCTGGACACCGAGTACAGCGACGAGTGGTTCAGGTTCGAAGTCCCGGCCGGGGGCGCGGGTGCGTACCCCGAAGGCCCGTTGGGGAAGGAGGTCCTGCGGTTCGGGGACCGGCCCGCCCGCCTCGACCGGGATACCGTCACCGGCGGGCGAGGTACGGATCCACCGCGTCAGCTCAGCCCGGTAGGCACAGTCGCGTTCCAGCACCCGGTTGGCGCTGCGGGCGATCTCGGCGACCGTCTGGACCGCGCCCGCTCCAATGACCATCTCCAGCCATGCCCCCTCGGCCCGGGCGGCCTCGATCAGACGCCACCGGGCGTCCGCCGCTACCGGGTTCGGCCAGAACGGCCTGCGGTTGCTGTGCCGTCGGGAGATGGCGGAATACAGGTCCTGCTCGGCCGGAGTGGCGGGCCGTGGACGCGCCGGGACCAGCAGGGCCACGGTATCCAGATCATGTGGATGCGGACGGAGCCGGACCTCCGCCGGAGTGCCCGCGACGGCGAGCGCCAGGCGAAGGTTGAACACGGCGGCGCCACAACTGAGCCGTGCCGCCCAGCGGTTGGGATCACTGACCTGCGGCAGCCGGTCCGGATCGATCCGCACCTCGATGCCACCGTCGGAGAGCCGGAAACGCCAGGGCTGACTGTTGTGCAGCGACGGCGCCCGAATCGCTGCGGCCACGGCGGAGCGAAGCCCGGCAGGAGTGAACGTGGTGCTGATCATCGCGGCACATCCTTCACGGCACAGAGATGCAGGTCAGCTCGGTCCGGCCCAGCTCTCACCATTGCCGTGGCCGGGCTGGACCGGCAGGGCCGGACGTCCCGAGGCGTCAGGCCCCCGGTCCCTGCCCGTCCGCGGGTGACGGGACCTTCGGCCCTGTGTCCACCGGAGCCGCACCTGTAGAAAGGGGGGATGATCCGTGTGTTCCTCCTCGACGACCACGAGGTCGTCCGCCGTGGTCTGACCGACCTGCTGCACGCCGCCGGCGACATCGAAGTGGTGGGTGAGTCAGGGTCGGCACGGGAGGCCACGGCGCGCATCCCGGCACTGCGGCCGGACGTGGCGATCCTCGACGCACGGTTGCCCGACGGCAGTGGAATCGACGTGTGCCGGGACGTTCGCACCGTCGACTCGTCGATCCGGGGTCTGATCCTCACCTCGTACGAAGACGACGAGGCGCTGTTCGCGGCGATCATGGCGGGAGCCGACGGATATGTGCTCAAGCAGATCCGCGGCACCGACCTCGTCGACGGGGTCCGCCGGGTGGCGGCCGGCCAGTCGTTGCTCGACCCGGCGGTGACCCAGCGGGTGCTGGAGCGCATCCGCAACGGCGTCGAGCAGCCGCGCGAGCTGGAGATGTTGACCGAGCAGGAGCGCCGGATCCTCGGGTACGTCGCCGAGGGGCTGACCAACCGGGAAATCGCCGGAAAGATGTTCCTCGCGGAGAAGACCGTCAAGAACTACGTGTCGAGCCTGCTGGCGAAGCTGGGGCTGGAACGGCGTACGCAGGCTGCGGTGTTGGCCACCCGGCTCCTCCGCCCGCACCCCTGACGGTCAGTCGCCGAGCGGGACGCTCCAGCACAGGCGCGTGCCGCGAGGTTGCGCGGGTTCCACAGCGAATTCACCACCCAGGCCGGCGGCACGCTCGCGCAGGTTGACCAGGCCACCGCGGGCGGCGTCGGGGCTCGTGCCGACCCCGTCGTCGTCGACAATGAGGGTGAGTCTTGGCCCGCTGACCTGGACCAGCACCTTGACCTGGCTCGCGTGCGCGTGTCGGATCGTGTTGGACAACGCTTCCCGGAGCACCGCGAGCAGGTCCGGGCGTACGGCGTCCGGCACGGCACTGTCGATCGGTCCGGAGATCTCGAGTGCCGGCCGGAACCTGAGTGAACTGGCGGCGGCGTCCACGGCGTCGCGGATCTCGGTCCGCAGGGCCGCGCTCATCGGGGTCCGTAGTTCGAAGATGGCACGCCGGATGTCCCGGATCGTGGAGTCGAGCTCGTCGACTGCGGCGTTGATCCGCTGGCTGACCTCGGGCCGGGCGATCAGCGGCGCGCTGCTCTGCAACTGCAGCCCGGTGGCGAACAGCCGCTGGATCACCACGTCGTGCAGGTCACGGGCGATCCGCTCACGGTCCTCCAGGACGACGAGGAGTTCCCGTTCCTCCTGAGCGCGGGCGCGCTCCATGGCGAGCGCCGCCTGCGCGGCAAAGCTGGCCAGCAGTGGCACGTCGTCGTCGCTCTGCCGCACCTGACCGGCCGGGTACGCCACGACCAGGACGCCGTGCAGGGTCTCGCCCGCCGACAGCGGGGACACGACGGCCGGGCCGTCGGTGACCGGTGCGAGCCAGGGTGCCGCCTTGGCCAGACTCTCGACGACCGTGTGTCGTCGGTCCGTCACCGAGGCGGCGAAGGTGGTCTCGGCGGCCGGCAGCACCGTGCCGACCAGCGGGGGAGCCGCGCCGTCGATCGAGTCGACGACCTCGATGGTGAACTGGCCGGCCTCCTCGTCGTAGAGCAGGACCAGCACCAGTTCGGCGTCCGCGACCTCGCGGGCGTGGCGGGCGACGAGGCCCAGCGCGTCGGTGCGGCGGACCTCGCCCAGCAGCACACTGGTGATGTCGGCGGTGGCGGCCAGCCAACGCTCACGACGGTTGGCGACGGCGTACAGCCGGGCGTTCTCGATCGCGACGCCGGCAGCGGCCGCCAACGCGACGGCGATCTCTTCGTCGTCCTCGGTGAACTCGGCGGCTCCCCGCTTCTCCGCGAGGTAGAGGTTGCCGAAGACCTGATCCCGGATCCGGATCGGAGCGCCGAGGAAACTGTGCATCGGAGGATGGTTCGGTGGAAAACCATATGACTGGGGATGCTTCGTGATGTCCGGCATCCGCACCGGCCGCGGGTCGGCGATCAGCAGGCCGAGCACACCCCGACCGTGCGGCAGGTCGCCGATCCGGGCATGCAGATCGGCGTCGATGCCGTGCGTGATGAACTCCGTCAGGAGCCGGTCCGGGCCGATCACACCGAGCGCGCCGTAGCGGGCGTCGAGCAGCTCACACGCGGCCTCGACGATGCGGTGCAACGTGGTGCGCAGATCGAGGTCGGAGCCGATCGCCACCACCGCGTCGAGCAGAGCACGCAGCCGCTCACGACTGGTGACGACCTCGCCGACCCGTACGAGCATCTCCTGCAGCAACTCGTCCAGACGCACCCGCGACAGCGGACTCAACCCCAGCAGAGGGACGTCGCGCTGGTCGTCCTCGGACCTGTGGCGCCCGTCGTCAGCAACGTGCGAGGCATCCATCCCCTGATGCTACGGGCAGCCAACGGACGCGGTGTACCGCCGGTCAGGTGACCGGGCAACAGCCACCCGTGGTCCGGTGTGCCGGACAACCGACGGGTTCGTTCACCGGTCGGGGGCTGTCTCGGTGACGGGTCGCAGCGGGCCGCCCCGCAGCGCGTACGCCAGCAGGCCCGTCACCGCCAGCACTGTGGCGCAGACGGTGGCGGCGGTGGTGCCGGCGGGCTGGATGAGCCAACTGGCGACCTGCGTCCGCACGTCCCCGCTGGGGCCCATGACGGGCAGGACCGCGACGAGGGTCCAGATCAGCGGGGCGATCCACGACAGTGCGGCGCCGACCAGGGCGGTGCCGAGGGCGGTCAGCCCGAGCAGGCCGGCGGTGTTGCGCAGCACGAGGGCGAGTGGCTCGTAACGCGCGTCGGTGAGCGTGCTGAGTGACAGCAGGGCGGTGATCGCGGCACCGGCGAGGAGCAGGTGACCGGCACGTCGAAGCGGCCAGTTGACCGACGCGGTGTGGTCGAGGGCGTCGTCCGCGCCGTTGAGGGTGGCGCCGAACGCGGCCACCGCCAACATGATGGTGAGGCTCGCGGTCCGGGCGTTGATGGTGGTCGAGTCCGTGTATACCAGCGACAACACCCAGGCCAGCGTGATCAGCGCCGTCGCGCTGCCGAGCGCGAGGGGGACGCGGCGCGACCGCAGGTGCAGCCGCAGCCATCTCATGGCTTCTCCGCCAGGATCGCCAGGAGGCCGTCGCTGCGACAGTCCATTGCCGCCGTGCGGGCCGCCGCCATCCGATCTCGCTGCTCGGCCTGCGGCAAGCTCACCAGCGCCTGGTAGGCGCTCTGCACCCGCTCGATGTCCGCCGGTTCCCACCAGCGCTGCGGGGTTGGCGGCTGGCCGCTCAGCCAGGCTGTGGCGACAGTTCGGGCCAGGAATTCCTCGTCGGGCTCCGCCTGGTCACCGCAGTCCTGCCGCCAGGCGGCCTCGAGCAGCGACGGCAGAAAGTAGCCGTCGGACAGGTCGGCGCGGCCGGCGGGGTCGATCTCGGGCGCGTCGAAGACGATCGTGTCGTCGGCGTGCCGGGTCGGTGTCGTGCTCACGCCCACCCCTCCCCAGTAGGCGATCTGTCGGGACTGCACCGCCCGGACGGGTGCGTTGGGCAGCTTCGCCGCCATCATTCCGAGTGCCTGGCGGGCGGTGCCGACGACGTCGGGCAGCAACACGGCGTGCGCCCGTGTCACGCAGACCTGCGGGCCGTCGTCGTCGCAGACCAGCTCGATGGCGACCGGGTCGACGACCGCCGCTCCGCGGGTGCCGCCGACGGGCAGGAGCGGTACGGCGACCGCGCCGCCGAGCACCGCCGGAAGCACGGCGAACGCGATGGCGCGGCGGCGGACCGCGCCGAGCAGCAGCAGCCCGGTCGCGGCGAGGGACACCAGCCACAGCGTCTGGAGCAGACTGACCCGGGTCGCGATCGTCTGGAAGTCGTCCAGGCCGTTGAAGGTCGGTACGAGCAGCAGCGCCGACGGCTCCGGCCGGACCCTGGTGAAACTCGCGTCGGTGTGGGCCATCGTGACGAGATCCGGGACCAACCCCACCAGGACGAAGCCGACCACGGCGAGGATGGGTGCGGTGACCACCCGGGGCACGGCGCGGCCGGCGGCCATGCCGAGCCAACCAGCGGCGACCAGCGCCGGGATGCCCACCGCGGCGACGACGATCGCACTGGCCGGGAAGTATCCCGCCGTCGGGACCACCCATCCGGCCGCGATGAGGAACACCAGGACGTACGCGGTCGCCACCGCGACGGCCAGCGCGCTGGCGGCCGGGACGACGCGCTGCCAGCGCGGCCGGACGGTGCTGGCGAACAACTCGTTGACCCGGTAACGCGCGTCACGCTGGCCCAGCCACGCTCCGCCGGCCAGCGCGAATGGCACTGCCACCATGAGCATCGACCGCGAGAAGATCGCCAGTTGCATCCACCGCCCGACGAAGAACTGGGTGGACGTGAGCAGCAGCACCGCGCCGGTCACCAACGGCAGCAGGCCGATGCTCAGCGCAGCCGAACGGCGCAGCTCGATGCGGAGGATTCGCCCGGTCATGCCGACACCCGGCCACGGTGGGCGCGCAGCAGCGACGAGTAACCGCGTTCGGTGGCGCTGTCACCGGCGTCGTCGGTGCCGCCCTGCCGGGCCAGTTCGTCGGCGCTGCCCTGCCACACCAGCCGACCCTCGCTGACCAGCACCACGTCGGTGCAGGCCACCGCGACGTCCTCGACCAGGTGGGTGGAGACGAGTACGCAGCTGTCCAGACCGATGTCGCGCAACAGCTCGCGGAAGTCGAGGCGCTGCTCGGGGTCCAGGCCGACCGTCGGCTCGTCGAGCAGCAGCACCTCCGGGTCGTTGACGATCGCCTGGGCGATGCCGGCGCGGCGCAGCATCCCGCCGGACAGCGTCTTCATCCGGGAGTCGGCGCGGTCGGCCAGGCCGACCCGTTCGATGGCCCGCTGCACCGCGGCGGGGATGACCGTCTTCGGCATCTCCTTGAGCCAGGCCAGATACTCGACGAACTCCCGGACCGTGAAGCGCGGGTAGAAACCGAAGTGCTGCGGCAGGTAGCCCAGGCCACGTCGTACCCGGCGCAGGTCCGCGCTGGCGGTGACGTCCTCGCCGAGCAGGGTCAGTCGCCCGGCGGACGGCTTGACCACCGTGGCCAGCGCGCGCATCAACGTCGTCTTGCCGGCGCCGTTGGGGCCGAGCAGCCCGTGCACACCGGTGCCCAACGTCAGGTCCAGCTCGTTGACCGCCAGGTGTCGGCCGGCCCGGACCTGCAACTTCTCGGCGTGCACCGCCCACGGGTGGGTTGACGGCCTGGTCTCCGCCACGCTGACCGTACGCATCATGAGGTCTCCATTCGGTCCCGGCTCGGTGTCGTCATCGGAAGGTCCTGCTGAGTTCCCGCGGCCGTCGTCGGGCCCGTACGAGCAGCACGGCCGTCAACACCACGGTGGTGACCGCCCACCCGGGCAGGCTGTTGCCCGTGAGGACGGTCGGGAGCTGCCCGCCGGCCAGGCTCGGCGCCACCACGCCCGCGGACCAGGTGACCGCAAGCGCGACCGCGGCCCGGTCGACGCCCACCACCGTGCCCAGCGCCAACGTCCCGGCGGTGAAGCCCAGCGCCGGCAGCAACCAGAGGCCGACGGAGTGCCCGGTGCCCCAGCCAGCCACGGCCAGCACCGGTACGACCGCGATCAGCACCCCCAACGTGCGGCGCATCAGCAGCGGCAGGCCGGTGCGCGCAGTGGTGGCCGTCAGCTCCCAGGCCGGGTCGAGTCGCCGGCTCCAGACGGCGGCAACCGGCACCAGCGGCGCGACCGGCGCGATCAGCAGCACCAGTGACGGCAGGCTGGCGAAGGTCTTCTCGAACAGCACCGCGGCCAGCATCAGCCCGGCGGCGGTGGCCAGCCAGGGCAGGACCCGTGCGGCGATCCCGGTACGCGGCAGCCGCCGACGACGCACCGGGCCGGGGCCGGCGGTGATCCCGGCGGCGAGCTCGTCGGCCACCCGGTCCAGCAGGTTTCGGGTGCCCGGGTCGACAGCACCGGTCAGCACCGCTCGGCACTCGGCGCAGACCTCCAGGTGTGCCTCCACCGCCCAGACGGTCGCGTCGTCGACGCCGACGCCGCCCGACGCGTACCGGGAGATGAGAGCGGGTGTGGGATGAGTGGTCATGACAGCGCCTCCCGGAGTGCGATGCGGGCTCGTCGCGCGCGGGTCTTCACGGTCCCCTCCGGCATGCCGAGCAGCAGCGACGTCTCCCGGGCGGTCAACCCGTCGAGGACCATCGCGCGGAGCACCTGGCGTAGCTCCGGGGGTAGCGCGTGCAGGGCCCGTTCGAGGTTGGCGTCCATCCCGCCGGCCAGTGCCTCGTCCTCGGCGGCCGGGGCCACGGTCTCGAAGGTCTGCACCGACGGGATGCGCTCACGTCGAGCCCGGTGGCGGAACGCGTCGATCAGCCGGTGTGCGGCGATCGTCCACAGCCAGCCGACGGCGCTGCCGGAGGTGGAGGAGGACTGCGCCTGACTGCCGGCCGAGCGCCAGACCGCCAGGTACGTCTCCTGCAGCACCTCGGCCACCATGTCCTCGTCGGCGCAGCGCCGGCGCAGTCGGGTGGTCAGCCAGGGGGCGGTACGCCGGTACAGCGCGTCGAACGCGCGCCGGTCACCCCGGCCGACGCGGCGGAGCAGCTCGCCCTCGTCGAATCCGTCCAGACTTCGTCTCACGTCAGGCAAGACGACGCGTACCCCCGCTCCGGTTCTGTCCCGGCTGTGGCCGTCGTCACATTTCGGCCGTGTCCGTGCCCGACCGGCGCGGCGTGACACCCCACACACCGGGAACGTCGTTCGCCTGCGGGGCGTTGGCGAGCGAGAGAATCACCTTCGGGTGATCGCCGCACCCGGCCACCCCCACCACGACCCCTGCCTCGTCACTTCCTCGCCTCCATGGGCGGGCACCCCGCACCGCGCCCGCCGAGATCTGTGGACGCGGTGACGCCCCAGCACCGCACGTGACGACGCATCCGCTTCCGCAGAGAGACCGAGATGATGAAGCAGTTGGTGGACAAGACCGGCCCCGGCACCCAGGTGGGAGACCCCACCGAGGAGGTCCTGCCCGGTGACCTGATGACCAATCGTCAACGGGCACAACTCGTCCTCGTGCTCGGTGCGTTGATCGCGATCGGGCCGTTGACCATCGACATGTACCTGCCCGCGCTGCCCGCCATCACCACCGGGTTGCAGACCACCGAGACCGCGGTGCAGTTGACCCTGACCGGCACGCTGGTCGGCCTGGCGTTGGGCCAGTTGCTGATCGGGCCGCTCTCCGATGTGGTCGGACGACGCGTACCGCTGCTGGCCGGGCTGGTCGCGCACATCGTGGCCTCCGTGCTGTGCGTCTTCGCGCCCAACATCGCCGTGCTCGGCGCGCTGCGCGTACTCCAGGGTCTTGGCGTGGCGGCCGCCACCGTGGTCGCCACGGCCGTCGTCCGCGACCTGTTCAGCGGAGCCTCCTTCGCCCGGATCTTCTCCCGGCTGATGCTGGTCATGGGTCTGGCGCCCATCCTCGCGCCGACCCTGGGCAGCGGCCTGCTGAGCTGGACCGACTGGCGGGGCGTCTTCGCGGCGCTGGCGGTGCTGGGCGCGTTGCTGATCGTCGTGGCCGCGCTGAAGCTCCCGGAGACCCTTCCGGTGGCGCGTCGGCGACACGGAGGGATCGGCGCCACCATGCGCGACTACCGGGGGCTGCTCAACGACCGGGCGTTCGTCGGCCTGGTGCTGGTCGCCGGGCTGGCGATGGCGGCCCTGTTCGCGTACGTCTCCGGGTCGTCGTTCGTTCTCCAGCGGGAGTACGGCCTCGACGAGCAGGAGTTCGGCCTGGCCTTCGGGGCCGGCGCGGTGGGCCTGATCGCGGCCACCCAGTTCAACGTCCGGCTGCTGCGCCGCTTCACCCCGCAGCAGATCCTGGTCAGCGCCCTGATCGCCGGCACAGCGGCGGGGCTGCTGCTGGTGATGTTCGCCGCGACCGGCTTCGGTGGTCTGGGCACCCTGCTCGCGTCGCTGTGGCTCGTCCTCGCCGCCACCGGCCTGGCCATGCCGAACGCCCCGGCGCTGGCCATGAGCCGGCACAGCGAGGCAGCGGGCACCGCCGCTGCGCTGCTCGGCGCCGTGCAGTTCGGCATCGGTGCGTTGTCGGCGCCACTGGCGGGCCTGTTCGGCACCGGGAGCGTGCCGATGGCGATCGTCATCGCGGGCGGCATGGCCGCCTCGCTGCTGGTCATGCTTTTCGTCGTGCCCCGCGCCAGCCTGGGCACTGTCGACCCGGACCTCGCGGTCGCGCTGCACTAGGGCGTGTTTCGGCAGACAGCGGGCGGGCCGGTCACCCGGCCCGCCCGACGATTTCAGCGGATCTCGGTGGTGTCCTCGGGGCGCGACTGACCGCGCGGCGGGGCGGACCAGGGCGACTCGCCGCCCACCCGGCGCGGCAGCGGCTCGGTCGGTGTCGAATAGGCCGGGTAACCGAGAGTGAGGGGCGCGGTGTCGCGCTCAGCGGGCGTGGGGGACGGCCAGTCGGTCAGTGTGAAGTCGTCGTTGCGGGGGCCTCCGTCGGCCACGGGGGTCGGCGTCGCGGTCGGCTCGGTCGCCGCGCGTGGCCACTGCCGCCACCGCTGCCCGCTGAAGGTCGCCATCAGCAGCAGCAGACCGATCACGAAAAGCGTGCCGTTCTCCACCGGCAGCCGCAGCGGCAACGGATCGCCGAGCATCTTCCACTCGTGCGGGATCGCGTCCCGCACCGCGAAGGGCGCCACGAACATCCCGACGTACGGCGTGACCAGCAGCAACCCGGCCACCAGCGGGCCCAGCGGCGAGAAGCGCAGCGTGCCGATCAGGCCCAGCAGGACTCCGCCGACGGCGAGGTACACGGCCGGCTCGATCAGGTTCGCGGTGTTGAACGTGCCGGTCTCCACCCAGCGGTCGACTGTCCGGCTCGACCCGTCCTGCCCGAGTGTGACCAGCACCCAGGTGATGGGCGCCACCACCAGCCCGGCGAGGAAGCTCCAGAGATGTCGCATCCGCGCACCGTACCGTTTTCGACATGACTGAGCACCTCTCCGCCGCTCCGATCGGCAAGCCGACGTCGTACTCGCGCGTCACGCTGAGCAAGATCATGACTGCCGTGGACGTGAACCTGTACGGCACCGTGCACGGTGGGGTTCTGATGAAGTTCGTCGACGACGTGGCGGGTGCCGCCGCGGCCCGGCACAGCGGCGGAACGGCGGTCACCGCGGCGATCGACGAGATCGTCTTCTCCGAGGCGGTCCGGGTCGGCGACCTCGTGCACGCCCACGCCCAGGTGAACTGGACCGGCCAGACCTCGATGGAGGTGGGCGTACGGGTGGTCGCCGAACGGTGGGACTCGGCCGAGGACGCGGCGGTTCGGGTGGCCACCGCGTACCTGGTGTTCGTCGGTGTGGACGTGGGCGGGGCTCCGCGGATGGTCCGCCCGGTGCTGCCGGAGACGGCGGAGGACGAGCGTCGGTACAAGGAGGCGGAGATCCGCCGGGCCCACCGCCTCGCCCGCCGTCGCGCCATCCAGGCACACCGCGCGGGCTGACCCACATGAGGTGGGTGGGTGCAGTGTGGGGTGGGCACGCGTCGGTGGGCGCACCCGGTGCGCAGAATGGCGCTTCGAGGTAGGGCAAGATGGCGCCACGGCCCATTCACAATGTCGTGCCGGGCCAGGGGAGGGTGAAGCAGTGGGTGACATGCTGTGGGCGCCGCCGGCGGACGTACGCGAGCATTCCCGGATCGGCGGCTACCTGCGCTGGCTGCGGGAACACCGCGGGCTGGACTTCGCCGACTACGACGCGTTGTGGCGCTGGTCGACCACCGACCTGGACGGGTTCTGGCGTTCGATCTGGGACCACTTCGAGGTGGTCGCGCACACCCCGCCGACCGCGACCCTGGCCGAGCGGGGGATGCCCGGCGCCCGCTGGTTCCCCGGGGCCACGCTCAACTACGCCGAGAACGTGTTGCGAATGCCGGGGCGGGTCGACGACGACCCGGTGGTGATCGCGCACGGGCAGACCCGAGTGCCCGTCACGCTGACCGCCGGGGAGTTGCGCGAGCAGGTCCGCCGGGTGTCGGCCGGGCTGCGCCGGCTCGGCGTCACCGCCGGTGACCGGGTGGCGGCGTACGCCCCGAACATTCCTGAGACGTACGTCCTGCTGCTGGCCACCGCCAGCCTGGGTGCGATCTTCTCGTCCTGCGCGCCCGAGTTCGGCACCCGCAGTGTCACCGACCGGTGGCAGCAGATCGAGCCGACGGTGCTGGTCGCCGTGGACGGTTACCGCTACGGCGACAAGCCGGTTGACCGCCGCGCCGAGGTCGCCGCGATCCGGGCGGCCCTGCCGTCGCTGCGGCACACCGTCAGCATCGGCTACCTCGACCCGACCGGCCCCGTGCCCGAGGGCGTGCTGGGTTGGGCGGAGCTGGCCGCGCCCACCGACGAGCCGTTGACGTTCACGCCGGTGCCGTTCGACCACCCGCTGTACGTGCTCTACTCCTCGGGCACGACCGGGTTGCCCAAGCCGATCGTGCACGGCCACGGCGGCATCCTGCTGGAACACCTGAAGATGCTCGCCCTGCACCACGACCTGGGCCCGGCCGACCGGTTCTTCTGGTTCACCACCACCGGCTGGATGATGTGGAACTTCCTGGTCTCCGGGCCGGCGGTGGGCGCGACCATCGTGCTCTTCGACGGCAACCCGGCGGTCCGGGCGGAGCCCGGTCGGCCGGCCGAGCCCGACCTGGGTGGGCTGTGGCGGCTGGCGGCGGAGACCGGCACCACGTACTTCGGCACCTCCGCGCCGTTCCTGCTGGCCTGCCGCAAGGCCGGGCTGGTGCCCCGGGACGTCGCCGACCTGTCGGCGCTGCGCGGTGTGGGTTCCACCGGTGCGCCGCTGCCCGCGGAGGGCTTCGAATGGGTGTACGAGACGGTGGGCGACCACCTCCAGCTCCAGTCGCTCTCCGGCGGCACCGACGTGTGCACCGGGTTCGTCGGCGGCGTGCCGCTGCTGCCGGTGTACGCCGGTGAGATCGCCTGCCGTGCGTTGGGCGCCAAGGTGGAGGCCCGCTCCGCCGACGGCACCCCGGTCATCGGCGAGCTGGGTGAGCTGGTGATCACCGAACCGATGCCGAGCATGCCGGTGGGCTTCTGGAACGACCCGGACGGCACCCGCTACCGCGAGGCGTACTTCGACGTCTATCCGGGCGTCTGGCGGCACGGCGACTGGATCACCATCAACGAGCGGGGCGGCTGCGTGATCACCGGCCGCTCCGACGCCACGCTCAACCGCGGTGGGGTGCGGCTGGGCACCGCCGAGTTCTACTCGGTGGTCGAGGGGCTCGACGAGGTGCTCGACTCGGTCGTCGTGCACTTGGAGGACGACGAGGGCGGCGCCGGTGAGCTGCTGCTCTTCGTGGTGCTGGCCGAGGGCCTGGAGCTGGACGACCCGATGCGCGCGAAGATCTGTCGCGAACTGCGTACCGCGCTCTCACCCCGGCACGTGCCCGACGAGATCCACCAGGTGCGCTCGGTGCCCCGCACCCTGTCGGCGAAGAAGCTGGAGGTGCCGGTCAAGAAGATCCTCACCGGCGTCCCGGTCGACCAGGCCGCGGCCAAGGGTGCCCTGGCCAACCCCGAGTCCCTGACGGCCTTCGCAGCCCTGGCCCAACGCCGAGCAAAAGACAACACGCCCGCCTGACAGCTCCTCCCCCCGCCCGCCCCCGGCCCGCCCCGCTCGCCCCCGGCCCGCCCCCCGCTCGCGTCGATCATGGAGTTGTGGTGCCCCACAAAACCGGCATCGGCGTATCAACTGCCCACCACAACTCCATGATCGACCCCAATCAACCGGGGCCGGGGCCGGGGCGGGGTGGTTACGGGAGGGTTTGGGTGACCTTTTCGGTGGCCTGGCGGCTGGGCAACCGAGCCTTGTCGAGGTTGGCGCAGAGGACCACGGTGGCGGCCCGGGTCAGCGGGGCCAGCAGCCAGTCGACCGGGTCGGGGTGGCGGGTGGCGTCGACCAGGACCCGCGCGCCGGGCTCGATGCCCAACTCTGCAGCACGGGCCTCGGCACGGGTCAGCAGTCGCGCGTCGGCGGGGCCCGGACCGGGCTGCGGGGTGAAGTGGTCGCCGTGTCGGCGTACCTCCACCACGTAGTCGGCGAACCCGGGCGGCACCTGCCGTAGCGGGGCGGCGAGCGGGGCCAGCGCGAGGGCGTAGCGCTCGTCGGCGGACCAGGACTGCGCCTCGTCGAGTCGGTCGGCGGCGGCGAAGAGCACGTCCACGTCACCCGGTGTGTCCACCACGTTCAACTTGGCCGACCAGCAACCCAGCAGCACCGCCGCGGTCTGCCAGTGCGGCGGCAGTAGCACGCCGGCCGGGGTGCCCGCGGCGAGGCCGACCTCGTCGACGAGGAGATTGGCGGTCTTCGCCACCCAGTTCGCCAGGGTGGTGCCGGAAAGTTCGGTGCGGTCACCACTGGCATCGTCGTACCAGGTGAGCAGCGGTCTGGTCGGGTCGGTCGCGATCGCGTCGGCGAACACCCGGGCAATGTTGTCGGCCATCGGCGCGAACGATACGCCGCCGCCGGCCGTACTCGTTGACGATGACAAGTCGGCGTACCGTCGGGTCGCAGTCAGCGCCGCTGCCGCGCCCCGGCGTAGGCTTGACCCCCGGAGTGTTTTTCCCCACAGACGCCAGTGCAAGGAGTCGCCCCGTGACCGCCGGTCGCCCGCCCCGCGTGCTCATCGACGCCACGAGTGTCCCCGCCGACCGTGGTGGTGTCGGTCGATACGTCGACGGTCTGCTCGGAGCCCTCGGCAAGGTGTGCGGGTCGGGGGTGGAGCTGGCGGTGGTCAGTCTCCGCACCGACCTGGAGCGTTACACCCGGATGCTGCCCGGCGCGGAGATCATCCCCGCTCCGGCCGCCGTGGCGCACCGCCCGGCCCGGCTCGCGTGGGAGCAGACCGGCCTGCCGCTGCTCGCGCAGCAGGTGGGCGCGCACGTGCTGCACTCGCCCTTCTACACCTGCCCGCTGCGGGCCGGGTGCCCGGTCACGGTCACCGTGCACGACGCGACGTTCTTCACCGAGCCGGAGCATTACGACAAGTCCCGCCGCACGTTCTTCCGCAGTGCCATCAAGACCTCGCTGCGCCGCGCCAACCGGGTGATCGTGCCCAGCAAGGCCACGCGGGACGAGCTGATCCGGCTGCTCGACGCCGACCCGACACGCATCGACGTGGCCTACCACGGTGTCGACCAGGCTGCCTTCCACGCGCCCACCGAGGAGGAGAAGGCCCGCGTGCGGGCCCGGCTGGGGCTGGGCAACAGCAGCTACGTCGCGTTCCTCGGGGCCAAGGAGCCACGGAAGAACGTCCCCAACCTGATCCGTGGTTGGGCGCGTGCGGTGGCCGACCGCGTCGACCCGCCGGCCCTGGTGATCGCCGGTGGTCAGGGGCACGACGACGACATCGACCGCGCTGTCGCCGAGGTCCCGTCGCACCTGCGCCTGCTGCGCCCCGGCTACCTGCGCTACGGCGACCTGCCTGGCTTCCTCGGTGGCGCGCTGGTCGCCGCCTACCCGTCCTACGGCGAGGGTTTCGGGCTGCCGATCCTGGAGGCGATGGCGTGCGCCGCCCCGGTGCTGACCACTCCCCGGCTCTCACTGCCCGAGGTGGGCGGCGACGCGGTCGCCTACACCTCCGAGGACCCGGAGCAGATCGCCACCGACCTGGCCGCCCTTCTCGACGACGAGCAGCGGCGGCTGTCGCTGGCGAAGGCGGGGTTCGACCGGGCGAAGGAGTTCACCTGGGAGTCCAGCGCCGAGGTGCACATCGCCGCCTGGAGTCGCGCCAGTTCCTGACCCTCCGGGGCCCGGCTGGTGACCCATGCCACTTCCGGCAGGTCCGTCGGGCATGATGTGCGGATGCTTTATGCGGTCATTCCAGCAGGTGGCAGCGGCACGCGGTTGTGGCCGTTGTCCCGCGCCGGCCACCCCAAGTTCCTCCACCCGCTCACCGGCACCAGCGCCTCGCTGCTCCAGGCGACCGTGGAACGGCTCGCCCCGCTGACCACACCGGATCGGACCCTTGTGGTCACCGGTGCCGCGCACGTCGCGGCGGTGGCTCGGCAGCTGACCGGTCTGCCGGAGGAAAACATCCTGGTCGAGCCCTCCCCCCGGGATTCCTGCGCGGCGATCGCGTTGGCCGCTGCGGTGATCGCGGTACGCGACCAGGACGCGGTGATGGGCAGCTTCGCCGCCGACCACCTGATCCGCGACCCGGAGAGCTGGGTCCGCACGGTCCAGGAGGCGGTTCGCGGGGCCGAGCAGGGCATGCTGATGACCGTCGGGATCACCCCCACGCGGGCGGAGACCGGCTACGGCTACCTGGAGACCGGCGAGGTGACCGACGGCACGCCGTGGCGGCCGGTGGCCGAGTTCAAGGAGAAGCCGGGCGCCGAGGTCGCCGAGGCGTACGTCCGTTCGGGCCGGTACCTGTGGAACGCGAGCATGTTCGTGTGGCGGGTGGACGTCTTCCTCGCCGAGCTGGCCCGCCAGCAGCCGGCGCTGCACGCCGGTGTGGCCGCGATCGCCGCCGCCTGGGGCACCCCCGAGCAGGACGAGGTTCTCGGTGCGATCTGGCCGACCCTGCCGAAGATCTCCGTGGACTACGCGGTGATGGAGGGCGCGGCCACGGCGGGTCGCGTCGCGACAGTGCCGGGCGACTTCGGCTGGAACGACGTCGGCGACTTCCACACCCTGGGTGAGGTGCTGCCGACCGACGACGCGGGCAACGTGGTGCTCGGCACCGACGCCAAGCCGGGTGTGCTGCTGCGCGACAGCGCCAACATGGTGGTCGTGCCGCAGTCGGGGCGATTGGTGGCCGTCCTCGGGTTGCGCGACCTCATCGTGGTGGACACCCCGGACGCGGTCATGGTCTGCCCCCGCGACCGGGCCCAGGATGTCAAGGCCCTGGTCGACGAGCTCAAGGAGCGAGGCGAAGAGGGCTACGTCTGAGGGCTGCGAGGGCCGGCGCGACGAGTTGCACGGTCCCGCCGGCCAGCGGCTCGGGCAGCTGGTCCGGCGGGAACCAGCCCAGCTCCTCGGCCTCGTCGCTGACCTGCTCCACCGCGGCGGGCGGGGCCAGCACGGCGAACCGGACGTCGTGGTGCAGGGACCCGCCCTGACACTGCACCTGGTGCACGTCCACGTCGATGGGCACCGGGTCGATGCGCAGGCCGGCGATCCCGGACTCCTCGGTGGCCTCGCGGAGCGCGGCGGCGACCAGGGTCTCATCGGTCGGCTCACAGTGCCCGCCGAGCTGCACCCAACGCCCGAACTTGCCGTGCAGGCAGAGCAGCACCCGCGAGCCGGTGGCGTCCAGCACCAGCGTGCTCGCGGTGATGTGCCCGGGTCGGTGCTGCCGACTCATCGCGACCGGGCCGGCGCCGAGCAGGCGGAGTGTCCGGTCCCGCGCGACGGCCGCGTCCGGGCTGGTGGGCTGCCAGCCTTCGAGCAGGGCGGTGGCATCGGCGTGCAGCGCGGCGTACGTCTCGAAAGCGGTGGGTCCTGTGATCGTGGTGTCGGGCACCCCGTCACTGTACGAGCGGGTGCTCCGTACGCTGGCCCGGTGACCCTGCGACTCGTCGAATTCGTGGTGGCCGGCAACGAGGCCAGTGATCTGCTGCCGGTGCGGTCGGCGGCGCTGCTGCGCGCGTACGGTGCCCGGCGGGGCTTCTGGACCGTGCTGGACGAGGGGCCGGTGGAGCGCTGCCTCGCCCTGCTGCTGGAGCTGGACGACGGCGAGTGGACGGCCCGGCACGTGCTGGCGGACGCCGGTGCGGAGAACGGGCGGACCGAGGACGGTGAGGCGCTCGCCCACCACGACGGCTGGGTGTACGTCTTCGGCTCCCACTTCGGCTCGAAGGGTGGCCCGCTGCGGCCCCGACGTGCCTTCGTGGCCCGGTTCCGCGAGGACGACGCGGCGGCCGCCGGGCCGCTCCCGGTGCACGTGGTGCGCAACTCGTTCCGGCTGCACCGTGCGGTGAACGACGCCCTGGCCGGGTCGCCGCTGGTCCTGTTGCCTCCGGGGGAACGGGTGCGGGCCCGGTTCATCGTGGAAACCCTGGCCAGGGGGACCGCCCGGGAGAAGAGCTGGGTGAGTCGCCTCACCCCGGACGACCTGCCGTTGAACGTGGAGGCTGCGGCCTTCACCCCGGCCGGGACGGTGCTGCTCGGTCTGCGTTTCCCGGTCACCGAGGCCGGTGAGCCGGTCCTGGTCGAGGTGGCCGATGTGCCGGGCATGTTCACGGCCGAGCCCTCGTGGCCACGGGCGTTGCGTACCTACGTGTTGACCGGGGTCACCCCGCCCGGGGAGCTGACCGGCTTCCGGGCGATCACCCCGGCGGCGGACGGCGCGTACGCGGCCGTGATCGGCTCGATCGACGCGCTGGGCAAGGGATCGGTCCTGCTCGACGACCACCCTGGCGGGGGTGACGTCACCTCCCGACACGTCCGCTTCCGTCTCCTGGACGATGGGTCGGACGACGCGTGCCGGCTCGGCGGGGAGCTGGTGGCGGACCTGGCGCCGTTCCACCACGTCGAGGGGGTGGCCGAGCTGGACGGGCGGCCGTTCTACGTCACGGACGAGGACCACCGGGTCGCGCTCTGGGTCGGCTGAGCCGGGCGGGATGATGCGGGGGGCGGGATGACCGGACGGCACCTCTGCGGAGCAAGGGCCGCAGACCCTCGTGGTGCCGCCCGATCACCGGGGCCTCCCCGGGGCCCGGCGCCCTGGCACCGGGAGCGTCGAGGACGCGCCGGCACCTGTTCGGGCACTGAGAGCATGCCGAACCCGCCCCGTGGACGTCGAGGTTTTTCAGCCCAGGCTTAAAGATGGAGTTTAGTGCCGTCCAGGTAGAGTCGAACGGTCATCCGGCATCCCCCTGCCGGGGACTCAGGAGTGCTCCATGCTGAAGATCCACTTTTCTGGGGAGGACATCCTCCGGACCCGGTTGGCGCCGGCTGCGGACCCGATCTGGGAGCTGGTCCTCAGCCTGCACGTGCTGCAGGGCCGCAACCGCGACCCGTTGACCGCCAACTGGCGGCGCACCGTGTCCCAAGCGTTGCGTCAGGACGTCGCCTCCGAGCAGCTCCGGTTGCTGTTCGCGCTGAACCCGCCACGTGGCTACTTCCCGGACTTCCTCACCCCGTACGACAGCGTCGACGGCTTCGAGGCCGGGCTGGACGCGCTCCGCCGGACCCCCACCGAGCTGCTGCACCGGGACCTGACCGTGCTGGCCGCCGAGAATCAGCTGCCCTCCTCGGCCGCCGCGCTGGCCCGGGGCGAGGTGGAGGTGCTGCACCACCTGACCGAGTCGATGGAGCAGTACCGGTCGCTGGCGATCAACCCGTACTGGAGTCGGATCCAGGCCGCGGTGGCGGCGGACCGGGCCCGCCGGGCCCGGGCGCTGCTCGACGGCGGTGTCGAGGGCCTGCTCACCAGCCTCCGGCCGGCCATGCGCTGGGAGGGCGGGGTGCTCGAGGTCCGCCATTACCCGCACAACCGGGAGATGCACCTGGACGGCCGAGGGCTGCTGCTGGTGCCGTCGTTCTTCTGCGCGAGCACGCCGGTCGCACTGCTCGACCCGGCGCTGCCACCGGTGCTGGTCTACCCGGTCGACCGGCTGGGCGGGCTGGCACCGGCCGACCGCATCGCGGCGACCCCGTCGGATGCTCCCCGCGACTCGCTCGCCGCGCTGCTCGGCCGCACCAGGGCGGCGGTGTTGCAGGCCACCGACGAGGGCTCCACCACCGGCGAGGTCGCCCGTCAGCTCAACATCTCACCGGCGGCGGCCAGCCAACACGCCACGGTGCTGCGCAACGCTGGCCTGCTGGTCAGCCACCGGGAGCGCAACAGCGTGCTGCACACGCTGACGCCGCTCGGCCGGGCCATGCTGGACGCCTGACCCGGCCGTCTCTCACAAGGCGAGCGCGGCGCTCGCCGGGCTGCCCGGCGGTGGCGGCAACAGGGTCGACCCGACACCCTCGGCGGCCAGGGCGGCGCGCAGTCGGTGCAGGTCGGCGCCGAAGCGGACCAGACCGATCGGCTCGACGGGCGTCGGGGCCGAGCCCAGCACCAGGGCGGCGCCCTCCGGCCACCCCGGCATCTCGGCGACCAGACCGGCGCGTATCTCCGCCTCGTCGACCAGGGTGAAGACCGTGCCGGGGGCGACGACCTCGGCGACCGCGTCGATCGCCCGGCGTACCGCGGTCAGGTCGGCCGGCGTCGGGCCGAGAGCGTCGGCCAGGATGGCGGCGTCGGTGAGCCCGGCGGCACGGGCCTCGGCGGTGCCGAGCGAGAAGAGATCCTGCGCGGCGTCGCGGATCAGCGCCCGCGCACCTCCGGCGTCATCCGGTCCGGTCGCGGAGAGGTAGCCCCTCACCACCGCGACCGGGACCTGGTCACACTTGCCCTTGATCAGCTCGCCGGCGCCCGCCAGCTCGTCCACCACGGCCATCTGGGTCAACTGCAACTCGTTGCCGTACGGGTCCACCTCACCGCGGTGATCCCGGATGGCCGGCATTCCGGCCACGCCGAGCGCCACGTCGGTGAGCCCGTTGCGCCAGGGCCGGCCCATGGTGTCGCTGATGATCACGGCCAGATCCAGGCCGTAGCGCTCCCGCAGCGCCTCGCGCAGAGCCCGCGCCGACGCGTCCGGATCGACAGGCAGCAGGACCAGCTGGGTCTTGTCCACGTTCGACGCGTCGATCCCCGCGGACGCCATCACGAAGCCGTGATGGGTCTGCACGATCCGGGTCGGCCCCCGGCTGGCGACGACCCGGGCGGTCTCACCGGCCAGGACCTCGTCCCGGGCGGCCAGCCGCTCCGGGCCGTCCGCCGGGACGTCCACCAGCCGTCCCTCCGCCTTGGAGACGATCTTGCTGGTTACCACCAGGACGTCACCGTCGCGCAGCCACGGCGCGGCGGTCGCGATCACCGCCGCCAGGTCGTCACCCTCGGTCACGTGGCCGATGCCGAGCACCGGCAGGATTTCCAGCCTCATGTCAACTCCACCGCGGCGCGGACCATGGCCGCAGTCGCCGCCTCGTCGGTCATCCGCAACGGCACCGCGCGGACCGTCACCCCGGGCACCACAGCGCCGGCGTCCTCCTCGGCTACCAGCCACCCGTCCAGCAGACCGCCGTCCGGCCGGCCCCCGTACAGGCGGCCCACGCCGGCGGCGCTGCAGTCGACACCGAGCACGGCGAGGCAGCGGTCGGCCATGCCCCGCACCGGAGCGCCGCCGATGATCGGTGAGACACCCACCACCGGCGCCGGGCTGTCGGCCACCGCCGCACGCAGCCCCGGCACGGCCAGCACCGGCGCGACGCTCACCACCGGGTTGCTGGGCGCGACCAGGACCAGGTCGGCCGAGCCGATCGCCTCCAGCACACCGGGAGCCGGCTTCGCCGTCTCCGCGCCGACGAACACGAAGCGCTGAGTGGGAATGTCGGCGCGGTACCGCACCCACCACTCCTGGAAGTGGATCGCCCGTTGGCCCTGCTCGTCCTCGACCACCGCGTGGGTCTCCAGACGGTCGTCCGTCGCCGGCAGCAGATGTACGCCCGGCTCCCAGCGAGTGGACAACGCCTCGGTGACCGCGCTCAACGGGTAGCCGCCGTTGAGCATGCTGGAACGCACCAGGTGGGTGGCGATGTCCTTGTCGCCGAGGCCGAACCACGTCGGCTGCGCTCCGTAAGCGGCCAGCTCCTCCTTGACCGTCCAGCTCTCGCCGACCCGACCCCAGCCCCGCTCCGGGTCGGCGCCGCCGCCGAGCGTGTACATGACGCTGTCCAGGTCGGGACAGATCTTCAACCCGTGCAGCCACAGGTCGTCGCCGACGTTGACCACGGCGGTCACCTCCGCGCCGACCTCCCGGGCGTACGCCCGGACGCCGAGCAGGAACCGGGCGCCGCCAATGCCGCCGGCCAGAACCACGATGCGCATGTCGACCATCCTCGCGCACGTGACGCCTCCGGTCCGCCGGTGGCCCTAGAGACTAGGCTCACGTGCGCCCTGTCCGTTCATGCCCCGAGGGGGACCTCGTGACCAGCCCCGCCGAGCCCGCGTCGACCGACGCGACGAAGGCCCGTCAGCTGACCAAGCCACTACGCGAACTCGCTGCGCTCGCGTTGCTCGGCGCCAACGCGGTGTTCCTCTTCGTGGGCCTGCTCCGGCTGATCGCCCCGAACGACTACAGCTCCTTCACCGACCGCGCGGGCAGCGCCTTCTACGCGTTCATCGGGGTGGAGGCGGTGGTCCTCCCGCTGCTGGCCGTGCTGTTGGCCACGCACGTCTCACCGGTGCTGCCGAAGGCGAAGCTGATCACCCAGGTGGCCCTCGCCGAGTACGCGGTCAGCGCGCTCTTCGGCACGCTGACCATGCTGATCTGGACGGTCGGGCGCCTGGCCGAGGCCGAGATCCTCGACGCGCTCCTCGGTGTGCTCACCCGGTTCGCCTGGATGGTGATCTTCGCGGTCGCCGCCTGGGTGGTCTACACCGTCTGGCGTGCCCACTACTACGTGCCGCGGCCCAAGCCCCAGCCCGGTGTCTACGGCCAGGCGCAGCCAGGCTGGCCGCAGCAGCAGGGTGGTTGGCCGGCCCAGGGGCAGCCCGGTGGCCAGCCGGCAGGCGGGTGGCAGACCCCCGGTCAGCCCGGTGGCTACCCGCCGGCGCAGTACCCCGGCCAGTACGGCCAGCCCTCCCCGCCGTTCCAGGCACCCCAGTCCGCGCCGCCGCACCCGCAGTCCGCGCCGCCGTTCGCGGCTGCGCCGCAGTCCGCGCCTCCGGCGAACCCGGCCCCCCAGTCCGCGCCGCCGTCGCCCGCCGCGCCGCCGTTCGGGCAGCCGCCGTCGGCCGACCCCACCCAGGCCATCCCGCGCCAGTCGGCGGACCCGACCGAGGTCATCTCCCGCCCCGGCGACACGGACAATGACCGCACCCAGCAGCTGAAGCCAGGCGACAACCCCGACCAAGCCCGCTGACCGGGGCCCGGCGGGTTCTTGATCACTTGATGCTCAGTAGTCGTCAGGGAGTCTGCTGAGCTGCTGAGCATCAAGTGATCAAGAGGGCGGACGCGTGCCGTTTCCCACGGTGCGGGCCGGGACTGGTGGGCCGGGCTCGCGCTGCGCATAGGCTGAGCGGATGGTTGATCGCACCCACTCCGGCCCGAGCGACGCGAGCGTGCGGCGGGCCCTGGGCCGGGCCGCGACCGGGCGTGCGCTGGATGTCGACGAGGCGACCGCGCTGCTGTCCGCTCGTGGTGACGCGCTCGACGAGCTGCTCCGGGTCGCCGGGGGGATCCGGGACGCCGGGCTGCGTGAGGCCGGCCGGCCGGGCGTGGTCACGTACTCCAAGAAGGTCTTCATCCCGCTGACCCGGCTCTGCCGGGACCGCTGCCACTACTGCACCTTCGCGACTGTGCCGCACCGGCTGCCGGCGCCGTTCCTGGACCGCGACGAGGTCCTCGCGATCGCACGGGCGGGAGCCGCGCAGGGCTGCAAGGAGGCCCTGTTCACCCTGGGTGACCGGCCGGAGGAGCGCTGGCCGGCGGCCCGCAGCTGGCTGGACGAGCGCGGTTACGACTCCACCCTGGACTACCTGCGTGCCTGCGCGGTCGCCGTGCTGGAGGAGACCGGCCTGCTGCCGCACCTCAACCCCGGTGTGCTGTCCTGGTCGGAGCTGCAACGGCTCAAGCCGGTCGCGCCGAGCATGGGCATGATGTTGGAGACGACCGCGACCAGGCTCTGGTCCGAGCCGGGCGGCCCGCACTTCGGCTCGCCGGACAAGGAACCCTCGGTCCGGCTGCGGGTGCTCGACGACGCCGGCCGGGTTGGCGTGCCGTTCACCACCGGCATCCTGATCGGCATCGGGGAGACCCCCGCGGAGCGGGTCGACGCGATCTTCGCGATCCGCCGCGCCCACCGGGAGTACGGCCACCTCCAGGAGGTGATCGTGCAGAACTTCCGCGCCAAGCCGGACACGGCGATGCGCGGCATGCCGGACGCGGAGCTGCACGACCTGGCCGCCACGGTGGCGGTGGCCCGGCTGCTGCTCGGCCCGAAGGCCCGGATCCAGGCCCCACCGAACCTCATCGCCGGCGAGTACGACCTGCTGCTGCGCGCCGGCATCGACGACTGGGGTGGCGTCTCCCCGCTCACCCCGGACCACGTCAACCCGGAACGCCCGTGGCCGCAGATCGAGGAGCTGGCCCGGCACACCGAGCTGGCCGGGTTCACGCTGCGGGAGCGGCTGACCATCTACCCGGAGTACGTGCGCGCCGGCGACCCGTGGCTCGACCCTCGGCTGCTGCCGCACGTGAACGCGCTGGCCGATCCGACGTCCGGCATGGCGGTGGAGTCGGCCATGCCGCAGGGTCACCCCTGGCAGGAGCCGGAGGAGGTCTTCGGGGGGCGGACCGACCTGCACACCACCATCGACACCACCGGTCGGACCGACGACCGGCGGGGCGACTTCGACAGCGTCTACGGGGACTGGGCGGAGGTCGCCACCAAGGTGACGGCCGGCCCGGCCGCCTCCGCCGGCGACCACGATCTGCGGGCCGGGCTGCGGCTCGCCGCCGACGACCCCGCCGCGCTGCTGGAGCCCGCGCACACCGACGCCGCGCTGGCGCTGTTCGGCGCGGACGGTCCGGCACTCGACGAGTTGTGCCGGCTCGCCGACGACGTGCGCCGGGACGCGGTCGGCGACGACGTCACCTACGTGGTCAACCGCAACATCAACTTCAGCAACGTCTGCTACGTGGGCTGCCGCTTCTGTGCCTTCGCGCAGCGTGAACGCGACGCCGACGCGTACCGGCTCTCCGTCGACCAGGTCGCCGACCGGGCCGAGGAGGCGTGGACCCTCGGTGCCAGCGAGGTCTGCCTCCAGGGCGGCATCGACCCGAAGATGCCGGTCACCGGGTACGCCGACATCGTGCGCGCGATCAAGGCCCGGGTGCCGGAGATGCACGTACACGCGTTCTCGCCCATGGAGATCGTCACCGCCGCCGCGAAGGCCGGCGTGCCGGTCCGCGACTGGCTGACCCAGCTGCGCGAGGCCGGGCTGGACACCATCCCGGGCACCGCCGCGGAGATCCTCGACGACGACGTGCGCTGGGTGTTGACCAAGGGCAAACTCCCGGCCGCCGCCTGGGTCGACGTGGTCAGCACCGCCCATGAGCTGGGCATCCGGTCCAGCTCCACCATGATGTACGGCCACGTCGACCACCCCGGGCAGTGGCTGGCGCACTTCCGGGTGCTGGCCGGGGTGCAGGACCGCACCGGCGGGTTCACCGAGTTCGTGGCGCTGCCGTTCGTGCACACCAACGCCCCGATCTACCTGGCCGGGATCGCCCGACCCGGGCCGACCTGGCGGGAGAACCGGGTGGTGCACGCCATGTCCCGGCTGCTGCTGCACGGCCGGATCGACAACATCCAGTGCTCCTGGGTGAAGCTGGGTGACGAGGGCACTGTCGCGATGCTCCAGGGTGGCTGCAACGACCTGGGCGGCACGCTGATGGAGGAGACCATCTCCCGGATGGCCGGCTCGGGCAACGGTTCGGCGCGTACCGAGGAGCAGTTGCGGGCCATCGCGACGGCGGCCGGGCGGCCGGCGCGCAAGCGGTCGACCGCGTACGGTCACGCCCGGCCCTGACGTCGAACCTTTCCCCGCCGCCGGCCGTACCACGCGGTGCCGGCGGCGGTTGCGGCGAGGACCGCCGCCGGTGTCCCCACGGGGCCGGGCGGCGTCGGTAGACGGCACCGGACCCGTCCGTCTCCGCGGGCGCGTTCGCGCCGCCGCCGGAAAGGTTGCCCATGACCAGTGATCAGCGCAAGCGGCAGTGGCCGCGACTGACCCGCCGGCAGACGTTGACCGCCGCGGCCAGCGCCACCCTTGGCGCCGCCGCGCTCACCGTGCCGGGCCTGTCGGCCGCGCAGAACGCTCCCGGTTCGGCCGGACGAGCCGACGAACCGATCGTCGTGCACCTGCGGGACGCCGACTCCGGAACGATGGACATCTTCGTCGGCGAGGCCCGGGTCGAGGTACGCGACCGCGGCCTGGCGGACCGGCTGCGGCGCGCCGCCCGGCGCTGACCCGGCACCCCGCCCTGCCACCCTGCCCCCGCCCAGTGAGGTTGGTCCGCCATGTCTTCCCACCGCGAGGCCCCGGAGATAGCCAAGGATCCGGTCGCCGACAGCTCCGACCTGTACGCGTTCGTCAGCCCCGACAAGCGCGACACGGTCACGTTGATCGCCAACTACGTACCGTTGCAGCTCCCCTCCGGGGGCCCGAACTTCTTCGAGTTCGGCGACGACGTGCGCTACGAGATCCATATCGACAACGACGGCGACGGTCGCCCGGATGTCACCTACCGGTTCGAATTCACCACCGAGATCACCAATCCGAACAGTTTTCTCTACAACACCGGCCCGATCGATTCGCTGGACAGCGAGAACTGGAACCGGCGGCAGTTCTACAGCCTGACCCGGGTGGCCGACGGCCGGGAGCACCGGCTGGCCCACAAGCTGCCCTGCCCGCCGTGCAATGTCGGCCCGCTGTCCACCCCGAAGTACTCCGAGCTGGTGCGGCAGGCCACCTACTCGCTCTCCACCGGGGAGCGGGTCTTCGCCGGGCAGCGCGCGGACGGCTTCTTCGTCGACCTGGGGGCGATCTTCGACCTCGGCACGTTGCGGCCGTTCCAACAGCTGCACGTCGCCGGCAAGAAGATCTTCAAGGCCGAGGGGGAGCCGGTCAACGCCACCGACCGGATGAACGTGCACAGCATCGCCGTGCAGGTGCCGTTGGGCCGGGTCCGCCGGAGTGCCAACCGTTACGGTGCCGGTGACCGGGCCTCGGTGATCGGGGTGTGGACGTCGGCGTCGCGCCGCCAGGTGCGGGTGCTCGGCGACCGGGGCGCCGCGGACACCGCCACCGGACCGTTCACCCAGGTCTCCCGGTTGGGCAATCCACTGTTCAACGAGGTCATCGTGCCGATGTCCAAGAAGGACCTGTGGAACTCGCTGCCGCCGTCGGAGGACAAGCGGTTCGCGCAGTTCGTCGAGCAGCCGGAACTGGCCGCGTTGCTGCCGGCGCTCTACCCGGACGTCTTCCCCAACCTGGACAAGCTCAGCAAGGCCAGGAAGGCCCGCGCCGACCTGGTGGCGATCCTGCTCACCGGCATACCGGCAGGGTTGATCGACGGTTTCACCAACACCACCGGCGACGTGCAGGCCGACATGCTGCGGCTGAACACCGCGATCCCACCGACCCGGCAGCCGGACCGGTTCGGGGTGCTCGGTGGCGACCTGGCCGGCTTCCCGAACGGTCGGCGCGTCGGCGACGACGTGGTGAGCATCGCGTTGCGGGCCATCGCCGGGGTGACCGTCCCGCTGGTGGACAAGACGTTCCGACCGGACGCGGCGGCCGCCGCGGTCACCCCGGGGCTGAGCGCCGCCGATGTGACCGCGCCGTTCCTCGGAAACTTCCCCTACCTCGGTACGCCGTACGACGGGTTCAACAACCCGCCGTCGGTCGCGTCCTGACGGCGCGGGGGAGCGCAGCATGCACGAGCACGCGTACGGGCCGTCGGAGACCGGGAGCGTCGTCCTCGATCTGGGCGGCGACACCGGTGCCCTGATCGTCTACACGAGTCCGGATCTGCGCGGTCGGGAGATCGAGATCAGCCGCGAGGACGATCGACGGGTCCACTCGGCGGTGCGTGAGCGTCGGGTGCGGGACGGCTCGTTCCACACTGCGGTCTATCCCGATCTGCCGTCCGGAATTTATACCGTCTGGTGGGACGACCAGACGTCGGTCGGCACGGTTTCTGTCCATGGTGGAGGGATAGCCGAGTTCGTGTGGCCCAGCAGCGGTTTCGGGGTCGCCAGCTGACCTCGTCGCACCGATTTCGCCACTGCGCCCCGTCCACATCGTGGACGGGGCGCACATGCTGCCCGCAGCTCGACGGGCAGTCTGCGCCGTGCCGCGTTAACCTGTCCCCCACCAAGATCAGCTTGGCGGTGACGGTGGCTGGCGCCGTCCTGGCGGTGACTCGTCAGGGAAGCGCCACGGCAGAAAAGTCGGGCAACTCGCCGGAGAGGGCGTTACTCGGCCGGGGTCTGAATCGATAGGGCAGGTTGCGAGGCTGGACGGCCCGAATGGCCGTCCGGGGGTGTCGGGAGGGCGACTCCATTATCAAGTTTGGCTTGACGGCGCACGCATTACACGCGTGTAATTTGAATGGGGTTGTTCGCGCGGAACGCAACAAAACGGGACCGGACGGACAAGCACGCCTTTCGCGTGGGGGGTTGCAGCGGCGATGACGCCGGTGCGCGACAAGGAGGCATTTGATGGACGGCCAGCTTGAGGTGGCCGACCTGCTCGGAAACGCGCCGGAGTGGCAGGAGCGAGCGCTGTGCTCGCAGACCGACCCCGAGGCGTTCTTTCCCGAGAAGGGCGGCTCGACCCGCGAGGCGAAGAGGATCTGTTCGCGCTGCGAGGTCAAGACGGAATGCCTTGAATACGCTCTGGGTCACGACGAGCGGTTCGGCATCTGGGGTGGGCTCTCCGAGCGGGAGCGGCGCAAGTTGAAGCGGCGGGCCGCCTGAGCGGTGCGAGGTCGGGGCGGTGGGGGCCGCCCGACTCGCCCGGCAGGTTGCCCGACCGAGTCGCAGTCCGGCGCGCGGGGGCGCGCTCGGCCTGGCGCGCGGGGGACTGCTCGGCCTGGCTCGCGGGGGGACCGCTCAGGCCAGCTCGTCGGGGTCGACCCCGAGAAGGTTCGCCACCTGCTCGATGATCACGTCATGCACGAGATCGGCGAGGTCCTCACGGTCCATCGCCCGGAACTCCAGGGGCCGCCGGTACAGCACGATCCGCGGCGGCACCTCCTGCCGGCCCGGGCGGCCGGGCAGCAGCCGGGCCAGCGGGACCTCGCCGTCCTCCAGCACGTCGGAGTCGTACACGTTCAGGTCGGGCGGGACGTCCTCGACGGCGAACTCGACCCCGGCCAGCTCCTTGGCGAACCGACGCTCCAGCGTCTCCACGGTGTCCAGGACCAGGTCGTCGAAGACCTCGGCCTTGGTCCGCGCCAGCGGCACGGTGGCCGGCACCAGCCGCCCGCGCAGGCCGCGCCCGTGCCGGTCACGGTGCGCACGCCGGCCGGAGCCGGGGCGGCGGTGTTCCGGGCTCGTCATGAGGCAAAGGGTAGCGCCCGCGCCGGGCTCGCCAGCGGCAGCGCCGCTCACCTGGCGCGGCGCGCCCAGGACGGGCAACTGTGATCACCACGACGGGCGTGTCGCAACGCGAAGCGATGCGCCGGACCCGGTAATGGAGATACCCTGCCGCCTGTGAGGTCACCACGGCGCTGCTCCCGTAACGGCTGCCCCCGGCAAGCGGTCGCCACATTGACCTATGTCTACAACGAGTCGACAGCGGTGGTGGGGCCGCTGGCGGCGTTCGCCGAGCCGCACACGTACGACCTGTGTGAGCCGCACGCCCGCAGCCTGACCGCACCGCGTGGCTGGGACGTGGTCCGCCACGAGGGTGAGTTCGAGCCGCCGCCGCCCACCACGGACGATCTGGTCGCGTTGGCCGAGGCGGTCCGCGAAGCCGCCCGCCCGGCCCCCGCCCCTCGCCCCCCGGACCCGGGCCAGCACCACGAGAACCCGAACCAGACCGGCCGGCGAGGCCACCTCCGCGTAATCCCGCCCAACCACTGACCTCCCCGGCTCCCACCGGCCCCTCAGGGTGTTGATCCACTCGGGTTCCTGGAAAGCGCGGTGTCCGCGCGGGCAGACACCCCGGATTCCTGGAAGGCGAGTGGATCAAGCTTGCCGGACGGCGAGTGGATCAAGTCGAGCGGCGCAGCGTGACGGCCGCCTGCACGGGAAGTGAAGCGTCGGCCCCGATGCTCTTCCGGTGCTGCCGGTTTGTCATCGTGTCAGTCGTCCACGGCACCGACCCCTGAGGAAAAGTGATGCGTACTCCGCTGCGGCCCCTCTCCCGGCGTGGACTACTCAGCGGCACTCTCGGCTCGGCTGCCCTGCTGGCCCTGGGCGGCGGCCTTGCCGGCTGTGGCACCAAGGGTGCACAGCAGACCGAGGCCGGCTGCGTCAGCGAGGACCTGTCCGGCACCGAGCGCAAGCTCGTCTTCTCCAACTGGCCGCAGTACCTGGACGTGGATGAAAAGGACGAGTCCAAGCGGCCCAGCCTGGACGAGTTCGTCCGGAAGACCGGCATCGCGGTCACCTACACCGAGGACATCAACGACAACAACGAGTTCTTCGGCAAGGTGCAGCACCAGCTCGCCGCCTGCCGGAGCACCGACCGGGACATCATCGTGCTGAGCGACTGGATGGCGGCCCGGATGAGCCGGCTCGGCTGGATCCAGAAGCTCGACCCGGCGAACATCCCGAACGTACGGGCCAACCTGCTGTCGTCGCTGCTCAACCGGTCCTTCGACACCGAGAACCGGCTCTCCATCCCGTGGCAGTCCGGCCTCGCGGGGTTGGCGTACAACGGCAACGTCACCAAAGAGCTGCGGACGGTCGACGAGCTGCTCACCCGCCCCGACCTCAAGGGCCGGGTGACCGCGCTCAGCGAGATGCGCGACACGATGGGCCTGCTTCTCGGGGCGGCGGGGCACGACCCGGCCAACTTCACGAGCGCGCAGTTCGACGACGCGCTCACCATGCTCAAGAAGGCCGTCGACTCCGGGCAGATCCGCAGGTTCACCGGCAACGACTACGCACCCGACCTGGCCAAGGGCGACATCGCCGCCTGTATCGGCTGGTCCGGTGATGTCGTCCAGCTCTCCGGCGCGGACGAGAAGATCAGGTTCGTCGCGCCCGACTCCGGGGTGATGCTCTACAGCGACAACATGATGGTGCCCAACAAGGCCACCCACAAGGCGAACGCCGAGCAGCTCATCAACTACTACTACGAGCCGGCGGTCGCCGCGAGGCTCGCCGCGTACGTCAACTACATCTGCCCGGTCAAGGGCGCACAGGCCGAGATGGAGAAGATCGACCCCGAGCTGGCGGCCAACCCGCTGATCTTCCCCGACGAGGCCCTGCTGTCGAAGTCCACGCTGTTCATGGCCTTGGACGAGAAGCAGGAGAAGGAGTACGAGGGCAAGTTCCAGCAGGTCATCGGGGCGTGACGGGATGGCGCGTGAAACACCCGCCGGCGATCTGCGCCTGGCCAACCTGACCAGACGGTTCGGCACCCTCACCGCGGTCGACGACCTCAGCCTGACGATCGCCCAGGGCTCGTTCTTCGCGCTGCTCGGCGCGTCCGGCTGCGGCAAGACCACCACCCTGCGGATGATCGCCGGTCTGGACGAGCCGACCAGCGGTCAGGTGCTGCTCGGTGACCGGGACATCGGCCGGCTGCGTCCGCACCAGCGACCGGTCAACACCGTCTTCCAGAGCTACGCGCTCTTCCCGCACCTCACCGTCTTCGAGAACGTGGCGTTCGGGCTGCGCCGACGCGGCATCCGTTCGGTCGACGACGAGGTCAACCGGATGCTGTCGCTGGTGCGGCTCGACGGCTACGGCAGCCGCCGCCCGGCCCAGCTCTCCGGCGGTCAGCAGCAACGGGTCGCGCTGATCCGTGCGCTGGTCAACCGGCCGCAGGTGCTGCTGCTCGACGAGCCGCTGGGTGCCCTCGACCTGACGCTGCGTAGGCAGATGCAGATCGAGCTGAAGCGCATCCAGACCGAGGTCGGCATCACCTTCGTGCACGTCACGCACGACCAGGAGGAGGCCATGACAATGGCGGACACGGTCGCGGTGATGAACGCCGGCCGGATCGAGCAACTCGGCGCACCCGCCGACATCTACGAGTTTCCCGCCACCGCGTTCGTCGCGAACTTCCTCGGCCGCTCCAACCTGCTGGCCGGCGAGGCCGGCGGTGCCAGCGGCGGCGACGTCGTGGTGACGGCGCACGGCGCGCGCTTCTCGGTGCCCGCCGGCCGGTCCCGGGCCGACCACGGCCCGGTCCACCTGGGGGTACGCCCGGAGAAGCTGCGACTGGTCGGCTCCGCCGACCAGGTGCCCGTGGGTCATCAGCACGTCACCGGTGTGGTCACCGACGCCTCCTACCTGGGGGTCAGCACGCAGTACCTGCTGCGCACCGGCTGGGGCACCGAGCTGTCGGTGTTCGCGGCCAACACGGGGACGTCGACGCGGATTGCGGTCGGCAGTGCGGCCGTGGCGTGCTGGGATCCACGGCACGCGTTCCTGCTGCCCCGGGACGCCGTCGACACCGAACGGCCGGTCCCGGTGGTGCCGGACCAGCCGGTGGGCGCGTCGTCGTGACCCTGCTGGCTCCCACCGGACCGGGGCAGCCGCCGCCCGCGCCACCGGCAGCCCGGTCCGGGCGGCGCCGGCTCCTGCCGTACCTGCTGGTGTTGCCCGGTGTGGCCTGGCTGTTGATCTTCTTCGGTGTGCCGCTGGGGCAGCTCGCCGCAGCCAGCCTCTACGACCCCGGCGGCTCGCTCTCCACCGGGTACGCGATGACCTGGGCAGTCGGCAACTACGCGGACGTGTTGCAGGCGTACTGGCCGCAGTTCCTGCGCTCGTTCGGCTACGCCGCGCTGGCGTTGCTGCTGGCGCTGCTGCTGGGCTACCCGTTGGCGTACGCGATCGCGCAGAAGGCCGGTCGTTGGAAGAACCTGCTGCTGGTGTGCGTGGTCGCGCCGATGTTCACCAGCTTCCTGGTCCGCACGCTGGCGTGGAAGACGATCCTGTCGGACAACGGGGTGCTCGTCGGCCTGCTGCGTGACGTGCACCTGCTCGCCCCGGACGGCCGGCTGCTGGCCACCCCGTTCGCGGTGGTGCTCGGCCTGACGTACACCTTCCTGCCGTTTCTGGTGCTGCCGCTGTACGCAAGCCTGGAGCGGTTCGACCGCCGGCTGCTGGAGGCGGCGAGCGACCTGTACGCGAGCCCCACGCAGGCGTTCCGGCGGGTGACCCTGCCGCTGTCCATGCCCGGCCTGGTCGCTGGCGCGCTGCTGTTCTTCATCCCGGCCAGCGGGGACTACATCAACGCGGAGCTGCTCGGCACCCCGAACGAGTACATGGTCGGCAACGTCGTCGACTCGGCGTTCCTGGTCCGGCTGGACTACCCGCAGGGTGCCGCGCTGTCGGTCCTGCTGATGGCGGCGATCCTCGCGCTGGTCTTCGGTTGGCTGCGCAGGGCCGGCGCCGAGGGGGTGCGGTGAGACTCTGGCGTTGGCTGGCAGACCGCTGGGTGATGATCGTGGCGCTGCTGGTCCTCGGCTACCTGGCGCTGCCGATCCTGGTGGTGGCCGCCCTGTCGTTCAACCGCCCGTCGAGCCGGCTGTCGTACGACTTCAACGAGTTCACAGTGGACAACTGGCGTCAGCCGTGCGCCACCTCGGACATGTGCGACGCGGTGGTCCGCAGCGTGCAGATCGGTTTCCTCGCCACCGTGGTCGCAACCGTGCTCGGCACCCTGATGGCGTTCGCCCTGGTGCGGCACCGCTTCCGTGGCCGGTCCGCGATCAACGTGCTGGTCTTCCTGTCGATGGCCACCCCGGAGTTGGTGATGGGCACGTCGCTGCTCGCCCTCTTCGCGTCCGCCGGGGTGCCACAGGGCTTCTGGACCGTCGTGGTCTCGCACGTCATGTTCTGTGTGTCCTTCGTGGTGGTCACCGTGAAGGCACGGCTGGCCGGGATGGACCGGCGGTTGGAGGAGGCCGCCATGGACCTCTACGCCAGCGAGTGGCAGACCTTCCGACGGATCACCCTGCCGCTGGTGCTGCCCGGCATCGTGGCCGCCGCGCTGCTGGCGTTCTCGCTGAGCTTCGACGACTTCATCGTCACGAACTTCAACGCCGGCACCACTGTCACGTTCCCGATGTACGTGTGGGGCGCCGCCCAGCGGGGCATCCCGCCGCAGGTCAACGTCATCGGTACCGCGATGTTCGCGGTCGCGCTGCTGCTGGTCGGGCTCAGTTCGCTGCGCGGTCGACGGGCCCGTCGCACCGCTGAACCCGCCCGCTGACGGCATTTCGACACATCCACTGTCGCCCACCGGTGATCGACCGCGCGACGGCACGGTGGGTGGGGATTTGCGACGCTTGTTGGCAAATCTAGCCGCACGATCGGCCCCGACCGGCCGACCTGGAGGGTCCTCCCAGGTGCCGTCTCGTCGCACGAGGAAGCGCCCATGGATCACCGGTGCGCGGCGAACGGCGCAGGTGACCAACGCGACGGATGATATTGCGCGCAGTGTTTGCGACGACACTCATCGCCGTGACGATGCAACCACCGCCGAATCCTGGCCCGCCGTACGCGCCGTCGTCCGCTCCGGCGCCCCGACCGAACTGGTTCCGCCGGGCCAGCCCCGCCCGCCGGGCCGCCGCGATCCTCGGCTCGGTGACCCTGTCGGTCCTGCTGCTCTGCTGCACCGGCGCCGCCATCATCGGCGCGCTGGCCGGCGAGCCGGAGCCGACCAGGACCGGTACGGCCGCCGAGGCACAGCAGCCCATCGTGGCGGCGCCCGCCGAGCCGACCGAGGGTTCCGACGCCCAGGCCGCCTCGCCGCTCGCCGCCGCATCCGCCACGCCGGACCCCAGCGACGCGGTGCCGGCCTCGCCGACCCCGGCCGGCGCCGTGTCCCCGTCTCAGGTCGCGCCCACGCCGGTCGTCCGGGTGACGACCGAGACGGAGCGAGCCACCGTGCGCTACACCGAGCGGACCGTCAAGGACGCGACCCTCGCCGAGGGCAAGCGCGTCGTCCGGACCAAGGGCGTGAACGGCGTACGGACCCTGACGTACGAGGTGACCACCACGGACGGGGTGCGCACGGCCAGGAAGCTGGTCAAGTCCACAGTGACGAAGCAGCCGGTCACGCAGGTCGTAGCCGTCGGCACCAAGAAGGCCCAGTCGAAGTGCGACCCCAACTACAGCGGCTGCGTCCCGATCGCCAGCGACGTGGACTGCGCGGGCGGCGACGGTAACGGCCCGGCCTACGTCCGCGGACCCATCAGAGTGACCGGCGACGACATCTACGACCTGGACCGAGACGGCGACGGCACAGCCTGCGACTGACCCGCGGCACGGCCTGCGATCACGCATTGTCATCTCGCGCGACGGAGACTGGGTGAAGAGCGTGATACCTGTGAGTCATATTTATTCCTCACAGGTATCACGCTCGTGCATGCGAGCGACCCCGCAGCCCGGCCCGCCCGGGTCGGCGCTCAGGTCAGGCGGCCAGGTTAGGCGGCCAGGCGGGAGCGGATGAGGAAGCGGACGCCGTCGGGTGCTTCCAGGGAGAAGCCGCTGCCTCGACCCGGGACCACGTCGATGGTCAGCGTCGTGTGTTTCCACAGCTCCCACTGGGACTTCGACATCCAGAACTCGACCGGTTCCGGCACCCCGTCGACGGCCAGCGCGGCGAGCAGGACGTCGGACGAGCCGGTACGGAACTCGCCCGCCGGGTAGCACATCGGGGCGCTGCCGTCGCAGCAGCCGCCGGACTGGTGGAACATCAGTGGGCCGTGCCGCCCCCGCAGCGACCGGATCAGCTCGGCCGCGGCGGGGGTGACGGAGACGACCGGCATCAGAAGAAGCCGAGCTTCTTGGTGGAGTAGCTGACCAGCAGGTTCTTGGTCTGCTGGTAGTGCTCCAGCATCATCTTGTGGTTCTCCCGGCCGATGCCGGACTGCTTGTACCCGCCGAACGCGGCATGCGCCGGGTACGCGTGGTAGCAGTTCGTCCACACCCGGCCGGCCTGGATGGCCCGCCCGGCCCGGTACGCGGTGTTCATGTCCCGGGTCCAGACGCCGGCACCCAACCCGTACAGGGTGTCGTTGGCGGTCTTGACAGCGTCGTCGAGGTCGGCGAAGGAGGTCACCGAGACCACCGGGCCGAAAATCTCCTCCTGGAAGATCCGCATCGAGTTGTCGCCCTCGAAGATGGTCGGTTCAACGTAGTACCCGCCCGACAGGTCTCCGCCCAGGTCGGCGCGGGAGCCGCCGGTCAACACGCGAGCACCCTCCTGCCGGCCGATGTCCAGGTAGGACAGGATCTTCTCGAGCTGGTCGTTGGAGGCCTGCGCCCCGATCATCGTGTCGGTGTCCAAGGGGTGCCCCTGCACGATCTGCTCGGTGCGAGAAACCGCCGCCGCGAGGAAGTCGCTGTAGTGGCCCTGCTGGATCAGCGCCCGGGACGGGCAGGTGCAGACCTCGCCCTGGTTGAGCGCGAACATGGTGAAGCCTTCGAGCGCCTTGTCCAGGAAATCATCCGCAGCAAGACTGACGTCATCGAAGAAGATGTTCGGGCTCTTGCCGCCCAGCTCCAGGGTGACCGGTTTGATGTTCTCACTGGCGTACTGCATGATCAGCCGCCCGGTGGTGGTCTCACCGGTGAAGGCCACCTTCGCGACCCTGGCCGAGGAGGCCAGCGGCTTACCGGCCTCCACGCCGAAACCGTTGACGATGTTGAGCACGCCCGGCGGCAGCAGGTCCGCCACCAGCGACAGCCAGTAGTGGATGGACGCCGGGGTCTGCTCGGCCGGCTTGAGCACCACGGCGTTGCCTGCGGCCAGCGCCGGTGCGAGCTTCCAGGTGGCCATCAGGATCGGGAAGTTCCAGGGGATGATCTGCCCGACCACGCCGAGCGGCTCGTGGAAGTGGTACGCGACGGTGTCGTCGTCGATCTCGCCGAGTGAGCCCTCCTGGGCCCGGATCGCCCCGGCGAAGTAGCGGAAGTGGTCGATGGCGAGCGGGATGTCGGCGGCGAGGGTCTCCCGGACCGGTTTGCCGTTCTCCCAGCTCTCGGCGATGGCCAGCGACTCCAGGTTCTCCTGCATGCGGTCGGCGATGCGGTTGAGGATCAGCGCGCGTTCGGCCACCGAGGTGCGCCCCCACGCGTCGGCGGCGCCGTGCGCGGCGTCCAGGGCCCTCTCCACGTCGGGGGCGGTGCCGCGGGCGACCTCGGTGAAGGTCTGCCCGGTGACCGGGGTGGGGTTCTCGAAATAGGCGCCGCCGTGCGGCTTGACGTACTCGCCGCCGATGTAGTGGTCGTAACGGGACTGCCAGTGGGTGGGCGCGTCGTAGCGCGTCATGGTGACCTCCGCCGTCGATGGGGGATGACGGCGGGAAGGCTAGTTTCGCGGACGTTGCAGGAACGTTGCGCGCTCCAACGCGTACTCCCTGGTGAGCTGGTCGATGCGTGCGAGGGCGAGGGGCCGACGCGGCGCGCCCACCGGCAACGCCCGCGCCAGGGCCTGCCACGCGAGCAGGTCGTCGGCGCCGGCGGGCGTCGCGGTCCACGCCGCGAGCAGCGCCGGGTCCGCGGTGGCCAGCACCGCCGCGCGGAGGTGACCGTCGATCAGCCGGCGCAGTCGCGTCACTCCCGGCGCGTCCGAGCCGGGCAGCAACGGCCCGGGGTACGCGTCGAGCGCGCCCGCCGCGTCGCCCTGGTCCAGCCGGTGGGCGAGGGTGGTGAAGTCGGCGCGGACGGTGCCGCGCAGCCGGTAGGGGCGGGAGTCGAGCAGCTCGAGGCCGAGCACCCGGCGCAACCGGGACAGCTCGGCGCGCAGGGTGACCGGGTGCAGTCGGTCGTCGCCGTACAGGTCGAGGCCGAGCTGAACGCCGGTGCGTCCCTCCGGGTGGTGCAGCAGCAGCACCAGCAACTCGCTGTGTCGGCGACCGAGTCGGATCCGCCGGCCGTCGACCCGCAGTTCCGCTTCGTCGCGACCGAGCGCGGTCACGGTGGTGACGCCGGGCTCCACCGGTTGGTCGGCGGCGAGCTGCGCCTCGGCCGCCCGGGCGGTGGCACGGACGAGGGCCAGGCTGTGCGGATTGGCCAGGTGGTCCCCGCCGGTGATGTCGATCGCGCCGAGCAGTCGCCCGGTGGCGGGGTCGTGGATCGGCGCGGCCGCGCACGTCCAGCGTTGCACCGGGCGGCTGAAGTGCTCGGTGGCGAAGATCTGCACGCTGTGGTCGACGGCCAGCGCGGTGCCGGGCGCGTTGGTGCCGGCGTGCGTCTCGTCCCAGCGGGCGCCGGGCACGAAGTTCATCCGCTCCGCGTGCCGGAGCACGCCCGGGTGCCCCTCGACCCAGAGCAGCCGCCCGTCCGCGTCGCAGACCGCCATCAGGTGCGCGCCGTCCTGGGCGATGCCGCCGAGCAGGTCCCGGAACAGCGGCAGCACCCGGGCCAACGGGTGAACGGCCCGGTACGCGGCCAGGACGTCGTCGGCCAGGTCGACAGGTGGGGTGGCCTCGGGGTTGAGTCGTGCCGAGCGTTCCCAGGAGCGGCGCACCACGTCCCGCACCCGGTGTGGCGCGGCGCCGGCGGTGAGGAAGGCTTCGTGGGCGGCACCGACCTGCGCGATCCGTTCCGCCGGATCGACGCCGAACTCCAGGGCGAGCCACGGGTCAGCCATCAGGGCGACCTCCTCGGCCCCCATCGTGACGCAGCTCACCCTCGATCGCCAACCGCCGTGGCCGCCGGACCCCTGGGCGCAGACGGCGCGGCCCGGGACGAAGCCGGCAGGGCGAGGGTTGCGATGGTTTGTCCACTGGTCGCTGCCGTGGAGGATGGCTTTTGCGGGTCCTTACAGAACCCTTAACCCGGGCCTGCGACGGTATGCGGGCAAGCGGAACTCGGGGGAGCGGACACGTGCGGGTGTTGGTGGCGGACGACGAGCGGTTGTTGGCGGACACGGTGGCCCAAGGGCTGCGCCGCCTCTCGATGGCCGTCGACGTCTGCTACGACGGTGACGGCGCGCTTGAGCGGATCGGGGTCAACCGGTACGACGTCGCGGTGCTCGACCGGGACATGCCGGGGCACACCGGTGACGAGGTCTGCCGCAGCATCACCGACTCACAGGTCGGCACCCGGGTGCTGCTGCTCACCGCCGCGGCCGGCATCCGGGACCGGGTGGAGGGTCTCGGTCTCGGCGCCGACGACTACCTGACCAAGCCGTTCGCCTTCGCCGAGCTGGTCGCCCGGGTGCAGGCCCTCGGCCGACGGTCCGCGCCGGCACTGCCACCGGTGCTCGCCCAGGACGGTCTGGTGCTGGACGTGGGCCGACACGTGGCCACCCGGGACGGCCGCCCGCTCGCGCTGAGCCCGAAGGAGTTCGCGGTGCTGCACGTGCTGCTGCGCGCGGACGGGCAGGTGGTCAGCGCCGAGGAGTTGTTGGAGCAGGCCTGGGACGAGTTCGCCGACCCGTTCACCAACGCCGTGCGGGTCACCGTGATGACGTTGCGCAAGAAGCTCGGCGACCCGGCGGTCATCCACACCGTGCCGAAGGCCGGCTACCGCATCGGCGGGACGGCGTGACCTGGACGCCCCGACGTCGGGTGCTGCTCGTGGGCCTGCTGGCACTGCTGGCCGGGCCGCTGTTGCCGACCATGGGCAAGTGGGTGTCGGGGGTGACCTGGACCTGGGGGCAGCAGCTCTGCGACCTGCCGGTGCCCGGTCTGCTCTCGACCTGCGCCGACGTGCGCCCGGGGGCGTTCGTGCTGCCCCTGCTCTCCGTGCTGCTCGTCACCGTGGCCGCCCTGGTGGCGCTCTGGTTCGGTGCGGCCTGGTGCCTGCGCCCGGTCCGTGACCTCGTCGGACCGATCGGACACCTCGGCCCGCAGAACCTCGGTCACCGGATCCGGCCCCGCGGCGGGGACGAGCTGGCCCAGCTCTCCCGCGCGATCGACGAGATGATGGAACGAGTCTCCGCCGGATACGAGGGGCAGCGACGGTTCGCCGCGAACGCCTCGCACGAGCTGCGTACGCCGCTGGCGGTGCAGCGGACCCTGATCGAGGTCGGCATGGCCCAGGCGCTCACCAGTGAGCAGTTGGAGCTGTTGACCAGTCAGCTGCTGGAGACCAACGAGCGCAACGAACGGCTGATCGAGGGCCTGCTCGCACTCAGCGAGAGCGACCAGGGCCTGCGCTCGCGGATCCCGCAGCGGCTGGACACGATCGTCGAGGCGGTGCTCGCCGGGTACCAGGACCGCGCCCGGGAGGCCGGCGTCACCATCGACACCCATCTCGCACCCCGGGTCGTCGTCGGCGAGCGGGTGCTGCTCGAGCGCCTGGTCACCAACCTGGTGGAGAACGGAATCAAGTACAACCGGCGCGGCGGCTCGCTGACCGTCGCGGTGAGCGGCGCGCCCGCGCTGACCGTGGTCAACACCGGCCAGCCCGTGCCGGCCGAGGCGGTGGCCGGCCTCTTCGAGCCGTTCCGACGGCTCGCCCGGGACCGAACCTCGCAGGGCGGAGGCGCCGGCCTGGGGCTGGCCATCGCCCGCTCGATCACCCAGGCGCACGAAGGCATCATCGCGGCCCGGCCCGCCGAACACGGCGGTCTGCGGGTCGACGTCCAACTACCCAATGTGACCTAGCGCTCCACCCACCTTCCGGGGTCCCGCGTACCGCTGGATCCCGCCTGTGGTGTGCCCGAAAGGAGAAAAACGTTGTCACACACCGTTGGCCAGGTTCGGGCCGATGTCGAGGAGGCCGCCCGCTGGCTGGCCGGCCGGGTGATCCGCACACCCGTGCTGCGGTCCCCCGTGATCGACGGTCTGGCCGGTGCTCGAGTCCTGCTCAAGGCCGAGAACCTCCAGAACGGCGGCTCGTACAAGATGCGGGGCGCGCTGCGGGCGGTCGGCCGACTCGCCGCCTCCGGCCACACCGGGGTGATCGCGCAGAGCACCGGCAACCACGCGATCGCGGTGGCGTTGGCGGCCCGGGAGCACGGGCTCACGGGGACCGTGGTGCTGCCGGTCGACGCGGCGACGACGAAGGTCGACCGGGCCCGCGCGGCGGGGGCGCGGGTGGTGCTCGCCGGCACCGACGTCGCGGAGCGGGCGGCGGTGGTCGACGGGCTCAGCGACGAGAGCGGTCACCCGGTCGTCGACGCGTACGACCACCCGGACGTCATCGCCGGGCAGGGCACGGCCAGCCTGGAGCTGATCGAGGAGGCCGAGCGCGCGGGCACACCGCTGGACGCGCTGGTCGTACCGGTCGGTGGTGGTGGCGGGGTGGCCGGTGCGTGCCTGGCCGCCGCCGGCAGGGGCATCGAGGTGTACGGCGTGGAACCGGTCGGTTGTGACTCGCTCGCCCGCAGCCTGGCGGCAGGTGTTCGCGTCCCGGTCGCGCCGGTGCCCACGATCGCGGACGGGCTGCGGCCGTCCTGCGTGGGTGAGCTGCCGTTCGCCATCGTGCGCGACGTGCTGCGCGGGGTCGTCCGGGTCGACGACGACGAGATCGGGGCGGCGTTCCGGCTGATCCTGATGGAGCTCAGGGTGCTCGCCGAGCCGTCCGGTGCGGCCGGCCTGGCCGGCGCGCTCCGGCTCGCCGGCGAAGAGCGCGTGGGCCCCGGTCGGCAGCGGACGGTCGGCGTGGTGCTGACCGGCGGGAACGTGGAGGCGTCAGTGGTGGCCCGGTTGTCCACCCAGCGGTCCGCCACGGTGACGACTGTCGAGGGGATGGCGGCGTGAGCGCGCCTGTCCGGATCGGAATCCTGTTCGGTGGACCGTCGGCGGAGCACGAGGTGTCCTGCGCGTCCGCGCTCGGCGTGGCCCGGGCGCTCGCCGGCGGCGGGTACCGCACGGTCGCCATCGGTGTCACCCGCAGCGGCGGGTTCCGGCTGCTGCCCGACGCGCTGCTGGCCGAGTTGCGCGACCGGCCGGCCGGTGCGCGGGCCATCGACGACCGCCTGGTGGTTTCCGGGCCGTCGGTCGAGCTGCGGGCCGGGCCGCGTCCCGGCGTCGTGCAGGTGTGCGCCGGCAACGCCCCCGGCGCGGTGCACGCCGAGCTGGACGTGGTCTTCCCGGTGCTGCACGGCCCGTTCGGTGAGGACGGTGTGGTGCAGGGGCTGTTGGAGTCGCTGAACGTGCCGTACGTCGGCTGCGGCATCCTCGCCTCGGCGGTCGGCATGAACAAGGTGGCGATGAAGCGGGCGCTGCGCGCCGAAGGCGTTCCGGTCACCCCGTACGTCGCGTTCGACGCACACACCTACCGTGCGGCCGACGACCCGGAGAAGCTGGTCGTCGGGCTGCGCCGGCCGCTCTTCGTGAAGCCGGCCAGCATGGGTTCCTCGATCGGCATCTCTCGTGTCGGCGAGGGCGACGACCTGGCCGCCGCCGTGGAGGAGGCGCTGCGCCACGACCAGCTCGTCATTGTCGAGCAGGGGGTCACCGGCAGGGAGCTGGAGTGCGCGGTTCTCGGTGGCTGGCGTCCCGAGGCGTCGGCGGTGGGCGAGGTACGGGTCGCCGGTGGATGGTTCGACTACCAGCAGAAGTACTTCGGCGACAGCGATCCGATGATCGTCCCCGCCGCGCTGCCGGACGAGGTGACAGCGCGGGTTCGGGAGCTGTCGCTGCGCGCGTTCGCCGCGATCGGCGGTTGGGGCCTGGCCCGGGTGGACTTCTTCTACGACGAGACGACCGGTGAGGTGTACGTCAACGAGCTGAACACCATGCCCGGCTTCACCGCGCACTCGATGTACCCGAAGGTGTGGGCGGCCGTCGGCGTCGGCTACCGGGAGGTGGTGGACCGCCTCGTCGAGCTGGCCCGTGTCCGGCACGCCGAACGGCCGGCGACCCCGGTGGGGAACGCCCGATGATCCTGCTCTCCGATCCCCGGGTGGCGGCCGTGCCCAGCTCCGACGACGGCGACCCGCTGGTGGACCTGCGTGCGCTGCCGGAGCTACGCCTCGACGGCCGCGCGGCCGACCCCGCCGGGGCGTACGCCAGGCTGCGCGCGGGAGTGGTGGACCGCCTGCTGGCCGCGCAGCGTGCCCTGCCCGCCGGCCTGCGCCTGCTGGTCGTCGAGGGTTACCGCCCGTACCAGGCGCAGTTGGCCATCTTCACCGGCTACCGGGACGAGCTGCGCCGACGGCACCCGGACTGGCCCCCGCAGCGACTGCACCGGGAAACCACCAAGTTCGTCTCACCGGTCGACGTGGCCCCGCACAGCACCGGTGGGGCGGTCGACCTGACGCTGTGCACCGACGACGGGGTGGAGCTCGACCTGGGCACGGCCATCGACGCGACCCCGGAGGACAGTGCCGACGCCTGCTTCACCGACGCACCCACGATCGGTCGCACCGCCCGCCGACACCGGCAGATCCTGGTGGACGCTCTCGGCGGTGCGGGGATGGTGAACTACCCGACCGAGTGGTGGCACTGGTCGTACGGGGACCGTTACTGGGCACTGATCACCGGGGCGCCGCGCACCCGGTACGGGCCGGTGGACCTGGCCGTCGCACGATCGATACCCGTTCCGGCTGAACGGTAGCGCCCTCCCGTCCGTACCAGGTGAGTGAAGGACACCACCGAGGACGGGAGTGACGGCGATGAGGGTGCAGCGCAGGCACGTGCTGGCGGCGACCGTGGCGGTCGTCGCCGCGGCGGGTGTGGCGGTGGGGACCAGCTTCGGGTTCGCCGGCACCACCCCGGCACGGTCGTCCGTCTGCTCCGGCTCGGTCACGTTCTCGGCGGAGGGCGGTGCGCCGGCGGCCACCAGCGACCGCTTCCCGGTGGGCACCCGGTTGCGGGTGACCAACCTGGACAACAACCGCGCTGCCACGGTGACGGTGACCGGCCCGTCGGGTAGCTGTGTGCTGCTCAACGCCGCCGCCATGGAGCTGGTCCGGGAGCCGGGCAAGAACGTGATCCGCCGCAACGTGGTGGAGCGGCTGGACGGAGCGGCACCGGTCGGGCAGCCCGCTGCCGGCACGGTCCGTCCCGGCGTCGCGTCCCCCGGCGCACCCGGTCCGGCACCCCGCTCGGTCTGCTCGGGGCCGATCACCTTCTTCGCCGAGGTCGGGGCGCCTGCGGCGACCAGTGGGCAGTTCCCGGTGGGCACCCGGCTGCGCGTGACCAACCTGGACAACAACCGGGTGACGACGGTGACGGTGACCGGCCCGTCGGGCAGTTGCGTGCTGCTCAACGATGCCGCGATGGCGCAGATTCGTGAGCCGGGCAAGAACCTCATCCGCCGCAACACGGTCGAGGTCGTCCGCTGACGCCTCAGACTCGCTCGGCCGACCAGGTGCCGTCGTCGCGGACCCGGGCCGGTGCGCGGCCCAGCAGCAGAGTCGTCAGCGCGCTGTCGATGGAGTCGCCGAGGAACCACTCGCCGGCCTGATCGAGCGCGAAGACCCTGCCGCGTTCGTCCACCGCGAGGATGCTGTCCTGTTGCTCGGTGCCGATCGGAAAGAGGCGTACGCCGAGGACCGCGCCGAAGTCCGCGAGGGTGTCGGCGGTGTGGGCGATGGTGTGCGGGCGGATGTCGAAACGGGAGATCCACACCTGCTCGCCCCGCCCGCGCCGCGCGCCGACCAGGCTGGGGAACGCGGTCAGCGCCTCCACGGCGGCGGGGAAGACCGTGTGCTGATGGGTCAGCCCCGACACGGCGGTGACGTCCCGCACGGCCGCGGCGGCCATGATCTGGTCCCCGATGTGTGGTCGCCACCCGGCCGCGACCAGCGCGTTGGCGACCTCCGCCGGGAAGCGCCCAGGATCGGGGTCGGTTGCCGCCGGCGCACGCCAGGGTTCGGTGTACGCCCGAGCCGACTCCGGCAGGACGTTGGCGCGAACTAGGAAGGTGATGCACGAGTCGCAGGGCAGCTCGGCGGGGCCACCAGCCGGATCACCCGGCTCCCGGATCCGGAAGATCTCGAACCGGGCGCCCTCCAGCAGCGCCGCCGCCTCGGCCCGACCCATCGGCGCGATGCCCTCGGCGGCCCGGCGGTGGTCGTACTCGTGCAGGACGTCGGAGACCACGATCAGCTCGGCGTGCGCCTCCCCGCCCCGAACCAGGTCACCCGGGGGTAGCTGGTCCAGATAGCTGCGGACCAGCGGGTGATGGTTGAGCGGGACGTCGGCCTTGGTGCCCTGGGCGGTCCAGATCCGCCCGTCGAGCGCCAGGTGGGCGGCGGTGTTCGGGGTGGCTGCCCGGTGGATCTCCCGAGCCAGCAGACTCGACGGGTCGACGGTGCGGGGAGAGGCCGGCCCGGTGGGACGGCTGCGTCGGTACAGATCCGCCACCACATCGCTCGGCACCCGCGGCCAGGTGGTGACCTTGCCGGTCTGCTTGTCGATGACCGTCGTCGGCAGGTCCCCCGGGACCGTACGCACCTCGGTCGGCACGACCGATGTGATGACGAAGCCGAGGTCGAACTCGTCGACCATCGCTGTGCACTCGTGCCCGAGGCGCTGCGAGTCGCGGCGGGCCCAGGTGGCCGCGAGCTGCTCGGCCTGTTGACGGTCGATCACGCACTGAAACTACCGGACTACACGGATCGATGGCAGCCGGTATGGTGCTGCTCTACCGACGGTGACGGGAGGGGCGGCGGTGAGCGAACAGGTGGACCGGCACGCCAACCGCGAGCTACGGGCCCGGTTCGATGATGTGTACGGGCAATATCAGCAGCTCAGGTCCGGTTTGGACACCCTCCAGACGAGGCTCGCCGAGTTGCGGGTGACTCGCCGGTCGGCCGACGGGCAGGTCACCGCCACGGTCGGTGCCCGGGGCGAGGTCATCGAGGTCGAGCTGACGCCCGCCGTCTACCGCGAGCGGGACGCCGGGGCACTCGGCCGAAAAATCACCGAAACGATCCGGACCGCCGCGACCGCCGCCGCCGACGCCACCCGCGACCTCATCGCCGAGACCGTGCCGGCCAGCTCCGGCTCGATGGACTTCCTGCGCACCGGCGACTACGCGGCCCTGCTCGGCCGGGCCGACGCCGTGCTCGGCAGGCGTGAGGGGACGGCATGACCGACGGGCAGCTCTGGCTCGATCCGTCCCGGGCGCGTCGGGGCGGCACCGACCTGGCGCTCGCCGGCGAGGCGGTCACGGCCCGTCGAGCGGCGAAAGGCGGGGCGATCGAGGCTGCCAGCGGTGCCCGGCCATGGGGCCGCGACGACATCGGCGCCGCGTTCGAGCGCAACTACCGCGCGATCGAGCAGACCGTGCTGCGGGCCTGGGCGGGCGTCGGGCACCAGCTCACCGAGTTGGGCGGCGACGTGGTCCGCGCGGTCGACGCGAGCGTGCAGACCGACGGGGCCAGCGCCGCCCGGTTCGGTCGGGTCACCGACCAGCGCTGACGGCCGACGATCCCGATGAGCGTGCTGCCGAGCCCGATCCCGCACCCCCTCGACCACGCACCGTGGGACGTTCCGGGCTGGATCTACGAGGCCCTCGACTGGGTGGTCGGGGTGCAGTGGCCGGAGGGCAACGAGCGGGCCGTCTGGGACGTCGCCGACCAGTGGTACGAAGTCGCCACCGTGCTCGCCGGCCCGCACACCGACGCCGCCGCGGCCGCTGCCGAGGTGCACAACGGGTACGGCGGGGTCGGGGCCGTCGACGCGGCGTTCGTGGCGGCCTGGCGGGGGATCGCCGAGGGTGCCGACGCCCCGCTGCCCGTGCTGCTCGCGGTCACCGCCGACCTGGGCCGGCTGGTCGAGGAGTGCGGCTGCGACATCGAGGGCGCCAAGCTGGAAGTCTGGATCGAGCTGGGCATCCTGGTCATCGAGTTGCTCTCGGTGGCGGTTGCGGCGGTGCTGACCGCCGGTGCCGCAACCCCCGCCGCCGGCGCGGCGATGACCGCGACCCGGCTGCTGATCCAGCAGATCTTCAAGCGGCTGATGGGTCAACTGGCCAGCAAGTCCCTCAGACACGGGCTCAAGGAGGCCGGCGAACGGGCCGCCAAGGAGGTCACCCGGGGTGGCGTGCGAGGGCTCGCCAAGCGGGCCGCCCGTGGAGGATTGGAGGAGGCGGCCGAGGAGAGTGGCGTCACCCTGGCCACCCAGGCGTACCAGAACTCCACCGGGCGGACGCACGGCCTGGACATGACCGACCTCGGCGCGTCCGCGGTCGGCGGGCTCGCCGGCGGGGCGGTGGCTCCGCTTGCCGTCCTGGGCCGGCACGCCACCGGGCGGGCGGCCCGGATCGGAGAGCACCTGGGGCGGGAGATGACCGGCGAGGTGCTCGCCGACAGCGCTGCCAGCCTGGCCACCGGCCAGGGCCTCACCTCGATGGAGGACGTGGCACGCGCTGCCGCGTCCGGCGCCACCGGCTCGGCGACCGGCCAGACCGACCACGCGTTACGGGCACGACTCGACGCGCAGGCCAACGCCCTCGCCGGGGCATCATTCGCCAGCCCGTCGCTGCCGTCCGTGGGGGTGTCGGGGGATGCGGCTCTCTCGGGGGCGGCGTCTTCTTCGGGCGCGGCTGCTTCTGTGGGTGCGGCGTCTTCTGTGGATGGGGCAATTTCTTCGGACGCGGCCTCGTCTTCGGGTGCGGCATCTTTCGTGGGTGCGGCGTCTTCCGTGGGTGCGGCTTCTGCGGCGGGTGTGGTGCCTTCGGCTGGTGCGAGTGGGGAGATCTCGTCGCCGGTGGTGCAGGCGACGGCAGTCGCCGCCACGTCGCCGGACCAGCCGACGCCGCCGCCCGCCGAGATGGCGACGGACCCGGGCGTTCATCCGTCGCGGGTGACCGGCCCGTCCGTCGCCGCCTCCGACCTGCCCGCGGTTGCCGCCGAGCTGCACGTGTCGTCACCATCCTCATCGGGCGCGGTGTCCGACGTGGACGCCGTCGACCGCTCGCTGCGCCCGATCGAGCCGACGCCGTCGACGGATGGGCCCCTGTCGCAGGCGGCGGGCGCAACACACCAGGTCGCGGCCGAACCGACGGTCTCGTCGGTCGCTGCTGATCCGAGGTCCTCGTCGGCGGTTGAGGATCCGAGGCTCTCGTCGGTGGTTGCTGACTCGCGGCTCTCGTCGTCGGGCACCGATACGCGGCTTTCTTCGGTGACCGCACCTGTGGCCGGGACCCTCGAGCCGAGCAGCGGACCGGCCCCCGGTGTCACGCCCGGCAGTTCGCCGCACACCCCCACCGCTGGCCCGGTCACGTGGTCTCCGTCGGCCGGCGCGCCACCACCGACGACCACCGTCGGCCCGACAACGCCGTTCTCCTTCGCTGCCCCAAGCACGACCAGCCGCCCGCCGGGCACCCCGACAGTGCTGGGCCGATCCGCCGTGCCGCCGCGCTCCCCGACACGGGAGGCGCGCCCAACCGACCATCCCGCCCGGGGCAGGGCGTCGATTCCCGTCGAGGTGGCGTTCGGCGATCCGGTCGTACCGGCGACCGACCCCGACGACTGGTACGCGGCGCAGTGGGCCGCCGAGGCGGAAGCCGCCGAGCGGCGGCGCTACCAGGGCCACTACGAGTCGCAACGGACCGGCTTCGAGAACAACCGTCGGCAGGCGGAGGCCACCCGACTGCACGCCCGGGCCGCGGAGCACGATCGCCGGGCGGTCGAGTACGCCACCTACGCCCGACAGCTGCACCGAGCAGGTCACCGACAGTGGGCCGACGGCTGGCAGCGGGCCGCGAACGACGAGACACGCGCGTACGCCCAATGGCGTGACCTCGCGGACGCGGTGCTGGCCGGCACCACGGCGCCGCCGGTGGTGGACCTCGGCGCCGGCACCTTCGAGCACGCGAACAGGGACGTGGGCGCGCTCGCGCTCGGCGCTGTGGAGACTGCCGGGCCGTCCCGGCTCACCGGTGACGACGTGCCCCCGCCCATCGACGATTCCCGGCCGTACGGGCGGCCCGGGGGACTGCGCCCACCGCTCGCCCTGCACCAGGTCGACGTCGAACGGCAGATGCCCCGCGAGTCGGACGGCACCATCACCCGCACCGCCGACCCCCGCCGGGGCGGCTGGTTCCGGCTGCTGAACGACGGAGGTCCCGCAGCCGACGCCACCCGGGGCATCAACTGCCTGGACTGCACACTGTCGTTGTTCGAGACCTGGGTGCACGGGCGGCCACGGGTGTCGGCGCCGCGTACCTTCGACGGGTACCTGGACGGGGACATCCGGCGCCCGATCCGCGGCGAGGCAGGCGGCCCAGGCCGGGTGGAGGACGTCACCGGCGGGCGCTTCCAGCAACTCCTCGCCCCGCCGTCCGGCCAGCGTCCGTACGCCGAGCAGGCACGGCAGGCCGCCGACCGGGGCTACCGCAACCTGCGCGACCAACTGCTGCTGGGAGGCCACGGCAGCTACGCGTTCCTGGTCACCGAGTGGCCGCACGGCGGTTCCCACGCCTGGGTGGCGCTCAACCAGAACGGCACAGTGCTCTACGTCGACCCGCAGAACGCGGTGGTCCGGGACCATCCCCTGTATCCCGATGTGGTGGGCATCGACGCGCTGGTGCTGAGCGGAGACGGGCGACCGATGCCGCTCGGCGGGCTGCCCCGGGGCCGGTTCAGCGAGCGCCCCGACCTGCCCGACCATCCGTCGACGGACGACAACGGCGGCCACGGTGACCCGTACATCAACCGGATGTACCTACTGCTGGACGGCCCGGGCTCGGCAGACGTGGGTGACGCCGAGCCCGTCGACACCTCGTCCAGCACTGTTCGGGACCAACCCTCGATGAGTGGCCCGGCCCGTGTCGTCTCGACGGCAGGCAGCCTGGATGAGATCTTCGCGGCCGGAGTGAGTCCAGCCGACTTCGCGGCGGCGATCGACCCACCTGCGCTCCGTCGTCTGGTACCCGACCTGGACGAGTCGTCGGCCCGGGATGTGGCGCAGCTGTTCGCCGACGGCCGTGTCCGCGACATGCTCGATCACGCACGTAGGGAGCCGCCCGCCAACGAGCCCGAACTGGCCGAGCGTCTGACCCGGCAGTTGGTGCGGCGTCCAGACCTGGCACGCCTGATCCTGTCGGCACCCGAACTCGCGAACTCGCTGACCGCACGCCCGTTGACTCTCTATCACCTGGCTGGTCATCAGCAGGCCATCGACGTCCTCGCCGAGGTGCTCGAAGACGTCGCCCGGTCGGAGGCCGTGGCGTTGGAGACGGCGACCGGCAGGGTTGCGGACCAGCCCCAGCCGACGCCGCTTACCGACGACCAGCGGCGGATCAGCGCGAGTATTCGACTGCCGGATGATTCGGCGAACCAACCGGGATTCGACAACCGCCGTCAGGCTGACCCTTCATATCGGCAGCACTACCTGGACAGCCTCTACGCGGCGGCAGCGGTCGCCCAGACCGAGCTGAATCAGTTGGCGATGTCCCTGGCCCAGGTCGGTGATCGACGTGTCGGCGAGCCGGGCTGGCGTTCCCAGCCCAAGGACCGTCGCCGTGCCGAGGACAAGGTGGACAAGTATCAGGGCGACGCGTCCAAGTTGCTCGATCTGGCGGGTGCGAAAGTCGAGTTCCGCAACCTCGATGACCTGTACGCGGCGCTTGAACGAGTACGGGATCATCCAAACGTCGTCATCGTGAGTTGCCGCGACCGGTTCATATCCCCGCAGGACAGCGGCTATCGGGACGTGCAACTCGTACTGCGGATGGGGAACGGGCACATGGCCGAGTTCCGGCTGCACCTGGCGGCGCTCGACGCGGTGGCGGTCTGGGAGCATGCGTTGTATGAGGTTCGCCGTGATGTGCAGGCCTTGGCCCGAGCCGAGGGTCGTGCGCTGACGCCGCGCGAGGGAGCCATCGCGGATGGAATTCTCCGACGGGAACAACAGCTGTTCTGGCAGGCATTGCAATCGACCTATGAAGGGGACACGTGATGGTCCAAATGCCGGGCTTGGTGCTCCCGTCCTACTACCTCTATTACCAGTCACCGGTGAAGATCGTGACGACTCCCGACGGTGGTGCCAGGGTATGGAGGGTTTCCATCGATACCGGCGGCTGGCATGAGAAGAACGACATCTTCAGCGAGATTGTCTTCGATGTCGGTGGAGAGGTTTTTCGGCGTACCCCTGAGGAGTTCGTGCAGGAGGTGGAGCGCTTTCGGGCTCACTATCTGGAGGGCAACGGCCCGATATTCGCGCTCTACGAGACGATACAGGCGGTCAGGGATGTGGCGAAGGCCGAAGATCGTCACCTGACGTCGAAGGAACGAGCCCTCATTCACGGGATTCGGCAGCGAACCTTCGTGATGTTCGAGGAGCAGCTTCGCGCGGCCGGTGATCCGGGCGCGGATCCCGATATAGCTAGAGCGAAATAGGCGTTGCTCCGCGAGCGGATCGATGGAAGGGCGGGTCGGTGACGACCGTGGGGCTGGGCAGCGGCGCCCACGGGGACGGCCGGTGGATCGAGCAGGCCCGCGACCGGTTGGGCCTCGCCGGACCGAACGTAGGTCGCCGCTGTCGTGGAAAGCAGGCGGCGCGGGCGGGGAAGTGGCAGAGCCGAATAACATCGACGCATGGCGAGACCCGGTACGGAGAGCACCAAGTCCAACCTCTGGGCATGGCCGGTCGGCCTCATGATCGGTCTGGCTGTCGGCATTCCCGTGTTCGGTTCGAAGGGCGGGGTGGCCTTCGGTGTCGCCCTCGGGGTTGTCTTCGCGGTCGCCTTCGGTGCGACCAGGCGTCGGACCGGTGGCACCCCCGTCGACGGGGCGGCGGGGCGAGATGTCAGCTCCACGGACGCGGGTCAGGGCAGCATCTCGACTGACGACGCCACCGTGGCACGCGCCGATGGCTCGCGCCGAGGGTGATCGACTCCGGTTTGGTGAAACCGGGGCATCCGGGTCTGTCGGATAGCCCGATTTTCATGAAGTCGAGTGGATCACGCCCGGGGGCGGCGCCGGGCCGAGCGGCGGCGCCGGGCCGAGCGGCGGCTCTGGGGGAAACGGCGCTGAGCCGTGTCGTGGTGCCGGGCAGCGTGGCGGAGGCGGTGACCGTACAGGAGGAGTTGCGGCCGTTGGTCGACCTGGTCGGGCCGGGGCCCAGCGCGCCCGCGACGGTGGCCGGCCTGGACGTCGCGTACGGCCAGGGTGGTGACCTCTTGGCGGCGGCCGTGACGGTGCTGGACGCCGGGACGTTGGAGGTGGTGGATTCCGCGGTCAGCGTGGGAGAGCCCGCGTTCGACTACGTGCCGGGGTTGTTCGCCTTTCGTGAGTTGCCCGCGCTGCTCACCGCGTTGGACCGCCTGAGCGTCCTGCCCGACCTGCTGGTCTGCGACGGGCACGGGCTGGCCCATCCGCGGCGGTTCGGGCTGGCCTGCCACCTTGGCGTGGTCACCGGGTTGCCCGCGATCGGGGTGGGGAAGACGCCGCTGGTCGGGACGTGGGATCCGCCGGCCGCCGAGCGGGGTGCCTGGTCGCCGCTGCGCGACGGCGGTGACGTCGTCGGACGGGTGTTGCGGACCCAGGACGGGGTGAAGCCGGTCTTCGTCAGCGTCGGGCATCGGATGGGCCTGGAGAACGCGACAGCGCGGGTGCTCGCGCTGGCCCAGCGCTACCGGCTGCCGGAGACCACCCGCACCGCCGACCGACTCAGCCGCGACGCCCTCGCCAGCGCCGAGCAGACCGACTGACCGCACCGCGCACACCGACCCGACCGCACCGCGCACGCCGACCCGACCCCACCGGGCACGCCGACTGATCGCGCCCGGCGGGCCGGTCGGAACGCGCTCCGGCCGGACCTGCGCGACCTTTTTGCAGGTCGGCGGGCCGGGCCGTAAACCGTAACGCCGCACACATCCGGGCCGCTCTATGACCGGTGGGGTAGGTGGGCCGGTAGTAGCCTGACCCGCGGACCCCACCCGGGGAGAACGGCGAGGTGATCATGACGGTGCGTCGACGCGCGGCACAGCTCGCGGCGGTCTGCGGTCTGGTGGGCGGCCTGGTGATGCTCGGTGCGTCACCGGCGCTGGCCGACGAGGACTCGGTCCGGGTGGGTGCGGCCAGCAGCTTCGCCGCCGGCGGTTCTCCGCAGGGGGTGAACATCGCGGTGCGCAAGCGCACCAATGGGTGCGTCCTGCTGCGTACCGCGCTGGGTCTGCGCCTGGAGGGTCTTCAGCCGGACCAGGTGAAGGTCGAGGTCAACGCGGGCGGTCGCTGGTTGCCGGTGGGTGTCTCGGGTGGTGGCGGCACGGTGGCCACCGCGCAGACGTCGCCGGCGAAACCGACCCTGTGCAAGGGCAAGGGCATCACGGTGCGGTACCGGGTGGCGTTCGCCGCGGGTGTCCCGGGTGGTCAACTCGTCGTCAGCGGCGCGGGTGTCAGCGCCATCGGTCACGAGTTGGGCCGGGGCAGCGACACGGCGAAGGTGACCGGCGCGCGGGTCAGCCCGTCGCCGACGCCGTCGAAGAAGCCGACGCCCACCCCGAGCCCGTCCGAGGTCGTGACCGTCGACGAGGCGGTGAACCCGGCCGCCCCGGGCGTTGTGTCGAGTGCCCCGAACACCACGGCGACTGCCGCGGAGTCGTCCGGAGGAGGTTCAATGGTGATGTTCTTCGGCATCGCGATGGTGGCGGTCGGCCTGCTGCTCATCGTGCTGCTGGTGCGTCGCTCGCGGCAGGACCGCAAGCCGTCCGACCAGTCGCCCGAGGTGCTGCCGGGTAACCCCGGCGGCACCACCTACCGCGCCGGCGGTGGGTCGCCGGCCGCGCCCGGTCGCCCCGGTCAGGTGTACGGCCAGCAGCCACCGGCCGCCGGCTGGGGTGCGGTGCCGTCCCCGCGCCCTGCCACCGGTGGGGTCTACGGTGCGCGCCCCGGCGGTGCCGGTGCGGTGCCGGAGGCGACGCAGCCGATGCCGGGGACGCCCGGAACCCGACCGCTGCCCGGGGACCCGCCGACGGACGAGGGCGGCCACACTGTCTTCATTCCCCGGCTCCCGGGCTGAGCGGGGCGAGACACGAACCCTCCGTTAGGCTCAGGATCGGTGTCCAACTTGCGGCCAAGGAGCGGAACACGTGTCTGATCTGTCCCAGATTGTGAAGGCGTATGACGTCCGAGGGACGGTGCCGGACCAGTGGGACGAGCGGGCCGCCGAGGCACTGGGAGCCGCCTTCACCCAGCTGCTCAACTCCACCGACGAGCCGGGCGACGCGGTTGTCGTCGGGTACGACATGCGGGCCACCTCGCCCGGCCTGGCCGCCGCGTTCGCCGCCGGCGTACGGGCCGAGGGGCGCTCGGTGATCGAGATCGGGCTTGCCTCCACCGACCTGCTCTACTTCGCCTCCGGCTCGCTCGACCTGCCCGGTGCGATGTTCACCGCCAGTCACAACCCCGCGCAGTACAACGGCATCAAGATGTGCCGCTCCGGTGCCCGGCCGATCGGCCAGGAGAGCGGCCTGACGGAAATCCGGGACCGGGCCCAGGCCCTCCTGGGCTCGGGCGAGGCCCGTCCGGCCGGTGAGCCGACCCGGCCGGCCGAGCGACGTGACATGCTCCCCGACTACGCCGGCTACCTGCGCAAGCTGGTCGACCTCTCGGGCATCCGGCCGCTGAAGGTCGTCGTCGACGCCGGTAACGGGATGGGCGGTTTCACCGTCCCCACCGTGCTGGGCGACGCCGCCCTGTCGGCGCTGCCGCTGGAGATCGTGCCGCTCTACTTCGAGTTGGACGGCAGCTTCCCCAATCACGAGGCCAACCCCCTGGACCCGGCCAACCTGGTCGACCTCCAGCGCGCGGTGGTCGAGCACGGTGCCGACATCGGGCTGGCCTTCGATGGTGACGCCGACCGGTGTTTCGTGGTGGACGAGCGCGGCGAGCCGGTCTCGCCCTCGGCGATCACCGCCCTCGTCGCCGCGCGTGAGCTGGCCAAGCACCCGGGCTCCACCGTGATCCACGGTCTGATCACCTCCAGCGCGGTCGCGGAGATCATCCGTGAGCACGGTGGGCACCCGGTCGTCGCCCGGGTCGGGCACTCGTTCATCAAGGCGGAGATGGCCCGCACCAATGCTGTCTTCGGCGGCGAACACTCCGCGCACTACTACTTCCGTGACTTCTGGTTCGCCGACACCGGAATGCTCGCGGCGATGCACACGCTGGCCGCGTTGGGCGAGCAGTCGCTGCCACTTTCCGTGTTGGCCGGCGAGTTCGAGCGTTACGTCGCCTCGGGCGAGATCAACTCGACTGTGTCCGACCAGGCGGCGGCGGTGGCCGAGGTGCGGGCCGCGTACCCGGACGCGGTGGCCGACGAGATGGACGGACTCACCCTGCGATTCCCCGACGGCGCGTGGTTCAACCTGCGCGCCTCCAACACCGAGCCGCTGCTGCGGCTCAACGTCGAGGCACCCACCCGGGATCGGATGGTCTCGCTCCGGGACGACGTGCTGGACCGCGTTCGCCGATAAGATCGCCTGCGCCGGTCGGCACCGCCGCCGGTGAAGCCGCACACGTGGAAGGAGCCGTGCCATGGCCCTGGATCCGCAGTTGCTCGAGATTCTCGCCTGTCCGGACACGCACCACGCCCCGCTCACCTACGACGCCGAGGCGCAGACGTTGACCTGCACGGAGTGCGGTCGGATCTTCGAGGTCCGCGACGACGTACCGGTGCTGTTGCTGGACGAGGCGCGCGGCGGCCCCGGGCAGCCGTCGTGATCGACGGTACGGCCGGGGTCAGCGGACGTCGCGATGCCGACGAGGCCCTGCTCGACAACCCGGAGGCGCTGGCCGAGCACGACCCGGGCGGCATGCTCCGGCACACGGCGTCGGCCGGTGCGCAGGTCCGCGAGAGCGCCGCACTGGCTGCCGAGGCGAACCTGGCGGTGCTCGCCGACGACGGGCGGCCCCGAGCCGTGGTCATCGCCGGCATCGGCACGGCGGGGCGTACCGGAGACGTGCTGGCCACTGTCGCCGGGCCGCGCTGCCCGGTCCCGATCATCGGGCACCGCAGCGCCGGCGTACCCGGTTGGGTGGGCGCGGCCGATGTGGTGATCGCGGTGAGCGCGTCCGGTCGTAGCCCGGAGGCGCTCGGCGCGGCCGAGGCGGCGCACCGGCGCGGTGCCCGACTGGTCGCCGTGGGTGCCCCCGACTCGCAGTTGCAGTCGATCGCCGAGCAGGCCCGGGCGCCGTTCATTCCGGTGCCCCGGCGTGCTCCGGCCCGGGCCAGCCTCTGGGCGCTCACCGTGCCGGTGCTGCTCGCAGCCCGTTCCCTCGGGCTCGTGAAGGTCAACGAGGCGGACCTGGCGGAGACCGCGGCCCGGCTCGACGCGGATGCCGACCGCTGCCGGTCCGCCGCCGAGTCCTTCGTCAACCCGGCGAAGTCGCTGGCCCTGGGCCTGGCCGGTTCGATCCCGATCGTCTGGGGCTCGTCCCCGCTGGCCACCGTGGCCGCCCGCCGGTTCGGCGACACCCTGTCGGCCAACGCCCGCTACCCGGTGGTCACCGGGGCGCTCGGTGAGGCCGGTCGCGGTCGGGTCGGGCTGCTCGACGGTGTCTTCGGCGGTCTGGCCGAGGGGGAGCGGGACATCTTCGCCGACCCGGCCGAGGACGACGGCGAGGGCACGCGGCTGCGGTTGGTGCTGCTGCGCGACGGCGGGCTCAACGCCGAGGACGACACCGACGAGCCCTTCGCCGTCGAGGAGCGCCGCGCGGACGCGGTGCAGACCCTCGCCGAGCGCCGTGGCGTGCGGTGCGACGTGGTGACCGCCGAGGGTGGCTCCGCGTTGGAGCGGCTGGCCTCGCTGATCGCGGTCCCGGATTTCGCCTCGATCTACCTTGCCCTGGCCCATGGGCTGGACCCGATGGCCGTGCCGGCCATCACCGAAATGAAGGAGCTGTCGAACCAGTGAACGAACGCAATGGGCGGCGCATCATGCGCGGACCGGTCGGCTTCGTACGGCGAAGCGGAGCGGTGGCATGAGCGCCAACGGTGGCACGAAGGCGATTGTCGCCGCCCTGCTGGCGAACGTCGGCATCGCCATCACCAAGTTCGTCGCGTTCCTGCTGACCAGCTCGTCGTCGATGTTGGCCGAGTCGGTCCACTCGGTCGCCGACTCCGGCAATCAGGCCCTTCTGCTGCTCGGCGGCAAGCGGGCCAAGCGGGCGGCCACCCCGGAGCACCCGTTCGGGTACGGCCGGGAGCGCTACATCTACGCGTTCATCGTGTCCATCGTGCTGTTCAGCATTGGTGGCCTGTTCGCCCTGTACGAGGCGTACCACAAGTGGTCGGATCCGCACGGGATCACCGAGTGGCAGTGGGTGCCGGTCGTCGTGCTGGTGGCGGCGATCATCATGGAGTCGTTCTCCTTCCGGACCGCCATCAAGGAGTCCAACCACATCCGGGGCAACCAGTCCTGGGTGCGCTTCATCCGCCGGGCCAAGGCACCGGAGTTGCCGGTGGTGCTGCTGGAGGACTTCGGCGCCCTGGTCGGTCTGGTGTTCGCGCTCTTCGGCGTCACCATGACCCTGATCACCGGCAACGGGGAGTGGGACGCCGCCGGCACCGCGATGATCGGCCTGTTGCTGGTCGCCATCGCCATCGTGCTGGCCCTCGAAACGAAGAGCCTGCTGCTCGGTGAGGGTGCCGAGGCGTCGGAGCTGGCCGCCATCGAGCGCGCCGTCACCGACGGCCCCGAGGTGGAGCGGATCATCCACATGAAGACGCTCTACCTGGGCCCGGAAGAGCTGATGGTGGCCGCGAAGATCGGCGTGCCGGCGTGCGAGAGCGCCCACGACCTGGCCCGGGGCATCAACGCCGTGGAGGCGCGGATCCGCGCCGCGGTGCCGATCGCCCGGGTGATCTACCTGGAGCCGGACATCTACAGCGTCGCCGCCGCCGAAGCCGGCACCGGCGCCGCCGCTGACACCGCCGTTCCCCAACCAGAGGCCGAGCGGTCCGGGGGCTGACTGGTGGAGCCACTGTACGGACCGATCCGCGACTACGCATGGGGGTCTCGTTCGGCCATCGCCCTCCTCCAGGGGAGGCCGGTGCCCAGCGAGGGGCCGGAGGCGGAGCTGTGGTTGGGCGCCCACCCGGGCGCCCCGGCCAGCGTGGTCCGTGCCGGTCTGCGGCTGAGCCTCTGTGATCTGGTGCGGGACGAGCCGGGGCAGTGGCTCGGCCAGCGGGTGTCCGAGCGGTTCGGCAGTCGCCTGCCGTTCCTGCTCAAGGTCCTCGCGGCCGACGCTCCGCTGAGCCTCCAGGCTCATCCGGACGCCGAGCAGGCCCGGGCTGGCTTCGCGGCGCAGGCCGGGCGCCCCGAGGGGGAGCGCAACTACTCGGACCCGCACCACAAACCGGAGTTGCTGGTCGCGCTCACGCCGTTCGAGGCGCTGTGCGGTTTCCGGGACCCGGCGGAGTCGGCGGAGGCGCTCGCCGCGTTCGGCGTACCGGAGTTGGCGCCGGTGGTCGAGGCGTTGCGGGCTGGGCCGGCGGGGCTGCGGACGGCGGTACGGACGCTGCTCGGCTGGCCGGTCGAGCAGCGTGACGGGTTGTTGGGCGCCGTGCTGGCGTCGTCGGCCGACGGCCCGGACGCGGAGCTGGTGCGCCGACTGGCCAAGGCCTACCCGGCCGATCCGGGCGCGCTGGTGGCGCTGCTGCTGCACCACCTACGGCTGGTCGCGGGCGAGGGGATCTGGATGCCGGCCGGCAACCTGCACGCCTACCTGAGCGGCTGCGGGGTGGAGATCATGGCGGCCAGCGACAACGTGCTGCGCGGTGGTCTGACCCCGAAGCGGGTGGACGTCGACGAGCTGCTGCGGGTGCTGCGTTTCGAGGTGCTCGACGATCCGGTGCGGGCCGCCCATCCGGTGGGCCCGGGTGTGGACTGCTGGCCCGTGCCGGTGGACGACTTCGCGTTGCACCGGGTGCGCGTCGGTGCGGAGGTGCCCTCGGTCACGCTGCCGTTGCCCGGTCCCCGGGTGGTGCTCTGCGGTGGCGGTTCGATCACCGTGGACGATGGCGCCGGTGCGGTGACGCTCGCGTCCGGCGAGGCGGCGATCGGCACGGCGGCCGGTGAGCCGTTGCGGGTCAGCGGCGCCGGTGAGGCGTACGTGGCGACCTCTGGATTGCGCTGACGCGCACGCTCGGCAACGCCACAAGTCCGACTTTCCCGGAATAGCTTGACGCCACCCTGCCTGAGTGTGACTCTATGAGTACGCAGCGTTATCGCGACGACGGTCCGAGAACGTGCGGGGGAACCAAACCGGGGGGATGCACGGGGCGGGCGGGACGTGGGCGGGTAAGTCCGTCCATCACCGACCGCCCCGTGCGCTGTCCGCGGCCCGTCCCCAGATGCCCGTCGCCGGCGCGCGTAAGGTGGAAGGTCGGCGCAGACATCGTTCGACAGGAGCTTTCATGACCAGCACCCTCCCGGCGTCCGCCAGCGGTACGCCGTCCGAGGCCCGGCCGAGCACGCTCGCCGAAGGCGACTTCAAGGTGGCGGATCTGTCGCTCGCCGAGTTCGGGCGTAAGGAGATCCAGCTCGCCGAGCACGAGATGCCCGGCCTGATGGCGATTCGCCGGGAGTTCGCCGAGGCGCAGCCCCTCGCCGGCGCGCGGATCACCGGCTCGCTGCACATGACCATCCAGACCGCCGTCCTGATCGAGACGCTGGTCGCGCTCGGCGCGCAGGTGCGCTGGGCGTCCTGCAACATCTTCTCCACCCAGGACCACGCCGCCGCGGCGATCGTCGTCGGCCCCGAGGGCACCCCCGAGGCCCCGGCCGGCGTGCCGGTGTACGCGTGGAAGGGCGAGACCCTCCCGGAGTACTGGTGGTGCACCGAGCAGGTGCTCGCCTGGCCGGACGGGCAGGGCCCGAACATGATCCTCGACGACGGCGGCGACGCCACCCTGCTCGTGCACAAGGGCGCGGAGTTCGAGAAGGCCGGGGCGGTCCCGCCGGTCGAGTCCGCCGACTCCGAGGAGTACGGCGTCATCCTCGAACTGCTGCACCGCTCGCTCGGCGAGGACAACCAGCGCTGGACCCGGATCTCCGCCGGCATCAAGGGCGTGACCGAGGAGACCACCACCGGCGTGCACCGGCTCTACGAGATGCACCGCGCGGGCACCCTGCTCTTCCCGGCCATCAACGTCAACGACTCGGTGACCAAGAGCAAGTTCGACAACAAGTACGGCTGCCGGCACTCGCTGATCGACGGCCTCAACCGGGCCACCGACGTGCTGATCGGCGGCAAGATGGCCGTGGTGATGGGCTACGGCGACGTGGGCAAGGGGTGCGCCGAGTCGCTGCGCGGCCAGGGCGCCCGGGTCGTGGTGACCGAGGTCGACCCGATCTGCGCGTTGCAGGCCGCGATGGACGGCTACCAGGTCGCCACCCTGGACGACGTGGTCGAGCAGGCGGACATCTTCATCACCGCGACCGGCTGCTTCGACGTCATCACCAACGAGCACATGGCCCGGATGAAGCACCAGGCCATCGTCGGCAACATCGGCCACTTCGACAACGAGATCGACATGGCTGGTCTGGCCAAGCGTTCCGACGTCGAGCGGGTCAACATCAAGCCGCAGGTCGACCTGTGGCGCTTCGCCGATGGGCACGCGATCATCGTGCTCTCCGAGGGCCGCCTGCTGAACCTGGGCAACGCCACCGGGCACCCGAGCTTCGTGATGTCGAACTCGTTCGCGAACCAGACGATCGCCCAGATCGAGCTGTTCACCAAGACCGAGGAGTACCCGATCGGCGTCTACGTGCTGCCCAAGCACCTGGACGAGAAGGTTGCCCGGCTGCACCTGGGCGCGCTCGGCGCCAAGCTGAGCACGCTGACCAAGGAGCAGGCCGCGTACCTGGGTGTCTCCACGGAGGGTCCGTTCAAGCCGGATCACTACCGCTACTGATCGACGATTCCGGACCGGGTCGGCTGTTCGCAGCCGGCCCGGTTTCGTCGTATCCGGCACCAGGGCCCGCGGTCGTCAGGGCCGGCGGGCTCAGCCCGACCGAGGGCCGCGGCGGGTGGGGCGGAACCACGTCCAGACGCACCAGGCCAGCCAGCCGACCGACACGACGGTGGCCAGGGCCCGCAGGCGCAATGCGCTGAGCAGCAGCACGACGGCCAGCACCGTCAGCCACGGCAGGAATGCCTTCACGGCGGGATCCTCCCACAGTCGACCGGGGTGGCCCGCCCTCCCGAGGCCGAAGAGGCTGGTCGCAGGGCGAGTGAGCTTGTCGCGATCGACTTGACGCCAGCCCCGAGCGGGAGGAAGGTATGCCTGCCCTAAGTCAGTTGAGGCGTGCCTAATCAACTCGGAGCCCGGATGTTCGCCACCTACCTGATCGGCCTTCGGGAAGGCCTGGAGGCCACCCTGGTGGTCAGCATCCTGGTCGCCTTCCTGGTGAAGTCGCAGCGTCGGGACCGGTTGCCCCAGGTCTGGGCGGGCGTCGGCCTGGCCGTCGTGCTCTCGGTGCTCTTCGGCTGGCTGATCGAATACACGTCGACCTCGCTGCTGGCCCGCTCCGAGGACCGGGAGTTGTTCGAGGCGATCACCTCCGTCGCCGCCGTCGTCTTCGTCACCTGGATGATCTTCTGGATGCGCCGAGCCGCCCGGACCATCGCCGGCGAGCTGCGGGGCAAGCTCACCGAGGCGCTGGCCGTCGGGTCCCTCGCGGTAGCCGGCATGGCCTTCCTCGCGGTGATCCGCGAGGGCCTGGAGACGGCACTGATCTTCTACTCGGCTGCCCAGGGTGCGGCCGGCGACAGTGGACCGCTGCTCGCGTTGATCGGCGGCATCGTGACCGCCGTGGTGCTCGGCGTGCTGCTCTACGCCAGCGCCCTGCGGATCAACCTCAGCAAGTTCTTCACCTGGACCGGCGCGCTGCTGATCCTGGTCGCCGCCGGCATCCTCAAGTACGGCGTACACGACTTCCAGGAGGCCGGCGTCCTGCCCGGCCTGAACGACCTGGCCTTCGACATCACCAGCACGCTCGACCCGAGCACCTGGTACGCCGCCCTGCTCGCCGGCATGTTCAACGTGACTCCCGCGCCCACCGTGCTGGAGACCATCGCCTGGGTCGGGTACGCCGTACCGGTCCTCCTGCTCTTCCTGCGGCCGGCCCGGCGTACGCCGACACCCACCGCGACCACCACCGTCACCGAGCGCGGGGCCGACACCGGCACCGAGGCCGAGGCCGAGGCGGCGTCCACGCCGCAGCGTGCCTGACTCCACGAGGAGAGACAGCTCAGATGCGTACGACCCAGTTCTTCGCGCTGGCCGCCGCCGGCGTGCTGGCGACGGCCGGTCTGGCCGCCTGCTCCGACTCCGACAAGGGCGACTCGGCCGTGACCGGCGGACCGATCGTGGTCAAGGCCAGCGACACCGCCTGCGAGGTCGGCACGACCGACCTGGGTGCCGGCACGGCCACCTTCAAGATCACCAATTCCGGCGCGAAGGTGACCGAGTTCTACGTGTACGCCGAGGGCGACCGCGTGCTCGGCGAGGTGGAGAACATCGCCCCCGGGCTCAGCCGTGAGCTGCACGTGGAGCTGCCGGCCGGCACGTACCAGACGGCCTGCAAGCCCGGGATGAGCGGCAAGGGCATCCGGGGTGCGCTCAAGGTCAGCGGGTCGGCGCAGCCGCTCACCGCCGACGCCGCGCTCGGTGACGCCGCCGACAACTACCAGCGCTACGTCAAGAGCCAGACCAGCGCGCTTCTCGACAAGACCGAGGAGTTCGTCGGCGCGGTCAAGGCCGGTGACGTCGTCAAGGCCAAGGCGCTCTACCCGGTCGCCCGCACCTACTGGGAGCGGATCGAGCCGGTGGCCGAGATCTTCGGTGACCTCGACCCCAAGATCGACGGCCGCGAGGAGGTCATCGAGGAGGGGATGGAGTTCACCGGCTTCCACCGGATCGAGAAGGACCTCTGGCAGTCCGGCGACATCAGCAAGGACGGCCCGATCGCCGACCGGCTGCTGGTCGACGTCAAGGAGATCGTGGCCAAGGCCAACGCAGAGAAGCTCTCCCCGCTCCAGCTCGCCAACGGCGCGAAGGAACTGCTCGACGAGGTGGCCAGCGGAAAGATCACCGGCGAGGAGGACCGCTACTCGCACACCGACCTGTGGGACTTCGCCGCCAACCTGGAGGGTTCGAAGGCCGCTGTGTCCGCCCTCCGCCCGGCGCTCCAGCAGCGCGCACCGGAGCTGGTCACGCAACTGGACACCGAGTTCGCCAACGTGGAGGCGCTGCTCGGCAAGCACCGCGACGGCGACGGGTGGAAGCTGCACACCGCGTTGAGCAAGGCCGAGCTCAAGGAGCTCTCCGACGGGATCAACGCGCTCGCCGAGCCGATCAGCAAGGTCGCCGCGGCCGTCGCGAAGTGACCGGATGGCAGAGGGAGTCGAGTCGATGAGCGGAAGCAGGTTGACCCGGCGCCGGGCGATCACCCTGGCCGGCGCCGGGGTGGCGGGCGTCGCCGGAGTGGCGGCCGGCGCGGGGGCACTGCTGAACGGCTCCCATGGCCCGGCCGCGGCGAGCGACCACCCGGCCGGGGCCGTGCCGTTCCACGGTGAGCACCAGGCCGGCATCGTCACCCCGGCACAGGACCGGTTGCACTTCGTCGCCTTCGACGTGATCACCAAGGACCGGGCCCGGCTGGTCGAGCTGCTCGAGGAGTGGACTGCCGCCGCCGCCCGGATGACCGCGGGGCGGGACGCCGGGATCCTCGGCGCGGTCGGCGGGATGCCGGAGGCCCCACCGGACGACACCGGCGAGGCGCTCGGGCTGCCCCCCTCGCAGCTCACCCTGACGATCGGCTTCGGGCCGACGCTGTTCCGCGACTCCGACGGCCGGGACCGTTTCGGCATCGCCGACCGGCGGCCAGCCGCCCTGGCCGAGCTGCCGAAGTTCCCGGGTGACGCGTTGCAGCCGCAGCTCTCCGGTGGCGACCTCTGTGTGCAGGCGTGCGCCAACGATCCGCAGGTGGCGGTGCACGCGATCCGTAACCTGGCTCGCCTCGGCATGGGCGTGGTGAGCGTCCGCTGGTCGCAGCTCGGCTTCGGGCGTACCTCGTCGACCTCCCGGGACCAGGCCACCGCGCGCAACCTGTTCGGCTTCAAGGACGGCACGGCCAATCTCAAGGCCGAGGACACCGACCTGCTGCGCGACCAGTTGTGGGTGCAGCCGGGCGACGGGCCGGACTGGATGACCGGGGGCTCGTACCTGGTCACGCGCAAGATCCGGATGCTCGTGGAGACCTGGGACCGTACCTCCCTCGCCGAGCAGGAGGAGATCGTCGGCCGGAGCAAGGGCAGCGGTGCCCCACTCGGTCGGGCCGATGAGTTCGACGAGCCGGACTTCGCGGCGCGCGGCACGGACGGCAAGCCGGTGATCGCCGAGCATGCCCACGTCACGCTGGCCCACCCGAGCCGGAACAGCGGCGCCCAGTTGCTACGCCGGGGCTACAACTTCGTCGACGGCTCGGACGGCCTGGGCCGGCTCGACGCGGGCCTCTTCTTCATCGCCTACCAGCGCGATCCGCGCCGCCAGTTCGTGCCGATCCAGACCCAGTTGGCCCGACACGATGTGATGAACGAATACCTGCGGCACGTCTCCAGCGGTGTGTTCGCCTGCCCACCCGGGGTACGCGACGGCGGCGACCACTGGGGGCGCGCCCTCTTCGGCTGACCGTCGTCGAGATGGCGACAGCGGAATCGGTCCGGGCTGCGGTGGCGCCGGGCGGCGCCGAAGGGGGATCATGGTGGCAGCCAGGCCCGGGACCCGTCCGTGCGCCCGGCGCCGCAGCACGTGGCGCCGCCGCCGGTCGCGGTGACAGGTCCGTCGGCGGCGCTATCCCTTACCGGCAGACGCCGGTCCCACCGAACTGAATGAGGATGCAATATTAATCCCATGAGAGCCCGCGTACTGGTGGTCGACGACGACCCCGCGCTCGCCGAGATGCTCGGCATCGTGCTGCGTAGTGAGGGTTTCCTGCCCTCGTTCGTGGCGGACGGCGAGCGGGCGTTGGCCGCATTTCGTGACAGTCGTCCCGATATCGTGCTGCTTGACCTGATGCTTCCCGGTATGAGCGGTATCGACGTCGCCCGGTCCATCCGGGCGGAGTCCGGCGTGCCGATTGTCATGCTGACCGCCAAGAGCGACACCGTGGATGTCGTGCTGGGCCTGGAGTCCGGTGCCGACGACTACGTGGTCAAGCCGTTCAAGCCCAAGGAGTTGGTCGCCCGGATGCGGGCCCGACTGCGCCGAGGTGAGGACGTCGCCCCCGAGATGCTGACCATCGGGCCGCCCGACAACCAGATCACCATCGACGTGCCCGCGCACACCGTCAGTCGTAACGACGAGGAGGTGAAGCTGACTCCGCTGGAGTTCGACCTGCTGGTCGCGCTCGCCCGCAAGCCACGTCAGGTCTTCACCCGTGAGGTGCTGCTGGAGCAGGTGTGGGGTTACCGGCACGCGGCCGACACCCGCCTGGTCAACGTGCACGTCCAGCGGCTGCGGGCCAAGATCGAGCCGGATCCGGAGCGACCGGAAATCATCCTCACCGTGCGGGGCGTGGGTTACAAGGCGGGGACCGGATAGCCTGGTCGCACTGTGTCGACCACGCCCCCACCCACCCCGAGCACGGCTGCCCGCCGGCCCAGCGCCGGCGGGGAGGCCTGGCGCGCGGTGAGCGGCCGGGTCGCCCGCGTGGCGGCCCGGGCGCACCAGACCTGGCGCCGCTCGCTCCAGGTGCGGGTCGTGACCATCACGCTGGTGGCATCCAGTCTGTTGGTGGGCGGTTTCGCGTTCCTGATCGCCGACAAGATCACCACCATTCTGCTCGACAGCGCCCGCAGCGACGTCCGGCAGCGGGTGACCAGCGGCGCCAGCTACGCCGCCAAGCAGGTCTCGCTCTACGGCCAGCCGCAGGAGGCGCAGCTCCAGGAGACCATCGACGGCACTGTCAACTACCTCGCCGGTGGCGACCCCCAGCAGACCAGCGGGGTGGTGGTGGCGATCACGGCCAACGACTACCCCAACGAGATCCAGACGCGCACCGCGCCCTCCGCGAACGTCCAACAGCTGATCAGCCCTGAGCTGCGGGCCGCCGTCGCCGACGGCAAGGTCGCCAGCCAGATCCGCACCGGCCGGCTCACCGGGAAGTCCACCAAATACCTCGTGTACGGGTCGCCGGTGCCCACCAGCTTCGGCCAGATCGAGCTCTACTATCTGGTGCCGCTGACCCGGCAGGACGTCACCGCCGCCGACGCCCGAGCGACCGTGGTGGCCACCGGGGTCGCCCTGGTGATCCTGCTCGGGCTGCTCGCGGCGCTGGTCACCCGCCTGGTGGTCAACCCGGTCCGGGTCGCCGCGCGCACCGCCCAGCGCCTCTCCGCCGGGCTGCTCGACCAGCGGATGGTGGTCAACGGCGAGGACGACCTCGCCCTGCTGGCCGCCTCGTTCAACCAGATGGCCACCAACCTGCAACGGCAGATCCTGCGTCTGGAGGAGATGTCCCGGCTGCAGCGCCGCTTCACCTCGGACGTCTCGCACGAGCTGCGTACCCCGCTGACCACGGTCCGGATGGCCGCTGACCTGATCTTCGCCGAGCGCGACGAGTTCGACCCGGCGGTGGCCCGCAGCGCCGAGCTGCTCCAAGCTGAGCTGGACCGGTTCGAGGAGCTGCTCACCGACCTGTTGGAGATCAGCCGGTTCGACGCCGGTTTCGCCATGCTGGATTCCGAACCGACCGACCTGGTGCCGGTGGTGCACCGGGTGATCGACCGGCTGGCCGGCCTGGCCGAGCGGGTGGGCGTCCCGATCGAGCTCGACCTGCCGGGCGCGCCGGTGATTGCCGAGGTCGACCCGCGCCGGGTCGAGCGGATCCTGCGCAACCTTGTCGGCAACGCCGTCGAGCACGGCGAGGCCCGTCCGGTGCTGATCACCCTCGGCGCAGACGAGACCGCAGTGGCGATCACCGTCCGCGACCGGGGTGTGGGGCTCAAGGTGGGCGAGGAGAAGCTGGTGTTCAACCGGTTCTGGCGGGCGGACCCGTCCCGGGCTCGGCAGACCGGTGGCACCGGCCTTGGCCTGTCGATCAGCCTGGAGGACGCCCGGTTGCACGGCGGCTGGCTGGAGGCGTGGGGTGCTCCCGGGCAGGGCGCGCAGTTCCGGCTCACTCTGCCGGCCCGCGCCGGCGATCGGCTGACCACCTCGCCGCTGCGGCTGGTGCCGGCCGACGCCGCGCTGCCCTTCGGTGGCCCCCGTGACGGTGGCCCGCTGGCCATCGGCCCGGGCACAGGCGGGGCGGTGGCGATCGGCCCGGCCCCGACCGGGGACGGACAGCGGGCGGAGGTGCGCTCATGAGACGACCGTCTCTGCTCGGGGCACTCGGTGTGGTGGTGCTGCTCGGTGCCGGCTGCGGCATCCCGGCCGGGTCCGACGTGCGGGTGGACGGCAAGCGCGGGGCTGTGACCGGGGCCGGCGGGTTCGACGTCCGGCGCAGTGAGCCGCCGACGCGGACCGCCGGCGGCAGCGACAACGAGGTGTTCGTGCGCAACTTCCTGTCCGCCGCCGCAGGCGAGCCGGACCGGGCGTACGAGCGGGTCAAGGCGTTCGTCGCCCCGGAGGACAAGTCCCGTCTGCAGGACAAGAAGGGCAGCGAGGTCGCGCTGAACGTGGTCCGGCTGCGCGAGGCGGCGGTCTACACCCTCAACAGCGACTCGACCACCACCGTGAAGATCACGGTGCAGCAGCTCGGTGTGCTGCGGGCCAACGGCACCCTCGCCCCGCCCGTGGCGACCGAGACGGAATACGAGTTCGGGCTGCGCAGCGCGGCGTTGGACGGCGGCGCCAACGACGAGCGCGCGGGCCTCTACGTCCTCGACCCGCCGAACGTGCTGCTGCTCAGCGACGTCGCCCTCAAGCAGTACTACCAGGAGGAGACGATCTACTTCTGGAGTTCCGACCGCAGCCGGCTGGTGCCCGACCAGCGCTACCGGCCGGTGGCGGTGCCCAGCGAGCGCCGGGTCAACGAGGTCGTGAAGTGGCTGGTCGGCGGCCCGTCCGACTGGCTGCGCCCGGGTGTCGTCGGGCTGCCCGACCGCACCGAGCTGATCAACAATGCCACCGGCGCGAACAACCGGTGGGAGGTCAACCTGGACATGTCCGGTGACGACCAGAACGGCATCGACCAGCTGATCACCCAGCTCGCCTGGTCACTCGGCGACCTGACGGGCGAGCTGGAGTTGAAGATCCGCAACAACTCGCAGCCCGTGCAGGACCTGAACGAACGACGCAACTCCCAGCAGCTCTACCCCAACGCCCAGAGCCCACAGCGGTTCGGCGTGTACGAGGGTGCCATCCACCCGCTCGACTTCGACGGCGAACTCAGCGGGATGGTGCCGCTGACGCCCGAGGTCAATCGCAACATCGTCTCCGCCGGCCTGGCGCTGACCCGGGATCAGCGGCTCCTCGCCGGGATGGTGGTCAACGGCAGCAGCGGTGGCCGGTACCGCCTCGCGGTGGGCACGGGTGTCGCGCCGGTCTCGGTCATCAGCCGCAGCGGCACCGAATACTCCTCGATGAGCCGACCGGTCTGGCTGCGTACCGTCGACTCCCGTGCCGGTCGCGGCCTGGTCGTGGCCGACGGGCAGCTCTACCGGTTCGACGAGGCAGCGCGGATGTACCCGGTGCCGCTCAACCTGCCCACCGCTGACGTCACAGCGGTCGCCGCCGCGCTGGACGGTCAGCGGGTCGCGGTGATCGCCGGTGGCCGGCTCTACGTCGCCGCGGTCAACCTGGACGGCGGCGGGGTCTCCATCGGGCCGCCGAGGCAACTGGCCACCTCGCTGACCGGCCTCACGGCGGTCGACTGGGGCAGGGAGGACCGGCTGGTGGTGGCGGGGTCCGCAGGCCAGCAGGCGATCTACGAGATCAGCGTGGACGGCGCCGTGGAGACGCCCCTGCGGACCGACGTGGGCGCCAAGGTCAACCACCTGACGGCGTACCCGACCAACCGCGTCGTGCGGGTGCCCAGCGGGGCCTACATGTACGAGGCGAACGGGGTGGCCTACCGCAGCAGTCCGTTCGAGCGGATCGAGCCGGACCGCGTGCGGGACATCGCCCCGGTGCCGGCCGGCGTCCGACCGAGCAACCCGTCGGCACCGTTCTTCCTCTACTGACACCGTGAGCGGGCTCTGGGCGGACCTCACCGACCTGGTGCTGCCCGCCACCTGCGCGGGTTGTCGGGAGCGCCGGCCCGGTCTGCGGCACGGGGTCTGCCCGGTCTGCGTCGAGGCACTGGACGCGCTGCGTCCACGGTCGGTCCGCCCCACACCCGCCCCGCCGGGCCTGCCGTCCTGCGTCGCCCTCGGCCCGTACGCGGGCCCGCTGCGTGAGGCACTGCTGGCGTACAAGGAACACGGCCGGCACGGTCTGGCCCGCCCACTCGGGGCCCTGCTCGCCGAGGTCGTCGCGGCGGCGGTCGGCGTGGCCGGTCCGGTGGCGCTGGTCCCGGTCCCGGACACGGCGGCGGCGGCCCGCTCCCGGTACGGGGATCACCTGGACCGGCTCGCCCGCCACTGCGCGGCCCGGCTCAACCGGGGCGGCTGGGCGGCGCAGGTGCATCGCCCGTTGCGGGCGTTGCCCCGGCCCGACTCAGTGACCCTGGACAGCATCGGGCGGGCGGCCGCGGCCGAGGCCGCGTTCCAGCCCCGCTCCGCCGCGCCCGGCTGGCCCCGTGCCGCAGCCGGGGCCCCGGTGGTGGTGCTGCTCGACGACATCGTCACCACCGGCGTCACACTGGCCGCCGCGACCAGGGTGCTGACCGCGACCGGGTGGGCACCGGGTGTCGCCGCGGTGCTCGCGGCGACCGAGAAAAGACACCAGTCGTAACCGATCGTGTTTCCGTTTCACCCGTTGGTGTATGAGCTGCGAAAAATCCTGGGCCGTCTCGGCAACATGGGGTGACTGTCGCGCGAACAGGAGTTAGCGTTTCGCTGTCGGGGGTAGGAGGTTCGTTCCACCCGCCCCCGGCGGTGAGAGGAGGCGTAGCCGTACCAACCGGTCGACGCCAGCGGGTCTCCCCACGGCGCGCGACCGGGTAACCGGATCGAAGACCGTCCGAAAAAGGGAGGTCACGTGGACATCGTGGTCAAGGGCCGAAACGTCGAAGTGCCGGACCATTACCGGGTGCACGTAGCCGAGAAACTCGCAAAGATCGAACGCTACGACCACAAACTTATTCGTGTCGATGTCGAGCTGTTTCACGAGCGCAATCCGCGCCAAGCCGACCACTGCCAGCGGGTGGAGATCACCTGCATTTCCCGGGGCCCGGTGATTCGGGCCGAGGCGTGCACCAACGACTTCTACAGCGCGCTCGACGCGGCCATCGCGAAGCTCGACACCCGGCTGCGCCGCGCGGCCGACCGTCGCCGCGTACACCGGGGTCGGCAGACGCCGATCTCCGTCGCCGAGGCCACCGCGGGCCTGCCGGTCGCGGACCTGGTGGCCCCCGCCCTGAGCGCGCCGGTTGACGGCGCCCGCGCCGGCACCGCCGTCGCGGAGCGGGTCGAGGAGGAGTACGACGACCAGCAGCCGTGGCACATCGCCCGGGAGAAGGTGCACCCGGCGGAGCCGATGACGATCGACGACGCGCTGTTCGAGATGGAACTGGTCGGGCACGACTTCTACCTGTTCCAGGACAAGGAGTCCGGCCGCCCGAGCGTCGTCTACCGGCGCCACGCGTACGACTACGGCATCATCTCCCTCGCCACCGACCGGTAACGAGACGCGTTGATCATGGAGTCGTGGTGGGGAGCCCCCACCACAACTCCATGATCCGTCAACGGAGGTGGGCGGGCAGCAGCGCGAAGGTCAGGTCGTCCAGGCGGGTGCCGGCCAGCCCGGGCAGACGGCCCCGTTGCAGGGCCTCGCGCTCGAACCCGACCCGCTCCAGCACGCGGTGCGACGCGGTGTTGTCCGGCACCGTGCCGGCGGTCAGCCGCGCCATCCCGGCCGGGCCGAACGCCCAGCCGGCGAGCAGTCGGATCGCCCGCGTCGCGTACCCCCGGCCGCGCCAGTCCGGCAGCAGCGCGTAGCCGACCGACGCCTCGCCACTGGCCACGTCGGTGTACGACAGCCCGCAACTGCCCGCCGGCTCCCCGCTGACCACGTCCGTGATCAGCAGTCGGGCGATGTCGCCGGTCAGCCAGCCGCTCTCCGCGAGACGGCAGCGCCGTTCGATCGCCTCGCGCGTCGGCGGTACGGGCGGCGCCTGGTTCGCCACCACCTCGGGTCGGCTGTGCAGCCGGTACATCAGCTCCGAATCGCCGGGCGCGAGCCGGCGCAGCGCCACGACCTGATCGGTGAGCACACCGTCGGGCAGATCGGGCAGCAGTCGGGCGGTCGGGCCGGGCGGATCCCCGGCGAGGCGTACCCAGGCCAGCAGATCGTGCCGCCCCGTGTTCCGGTTGCAACCGGCCGAGCGGCGCGAACCCTCGTAGCGGAAGCCGGCGGCCAGCGCGACCCGCTGGCTCGGCCCGTTCTCCGCGTCGGTGAGCAGTTCCAGTCGGGCCGTCCCGGCGGCGAACGCGTGCTCGCTCAGCGCGCGGGTCGCCGCCGCGGCCACCCCGCGCCCGCGTGCCGCCGGCCGCACCCAGTAGCCGATCTCGGCCTGACCCCGGGTGGGCACCGGATTGCTCAGCCCCACCGTGCCGAGCAGCCGGTCGGTGGCCGGGTCCGCGATGGCGTACGCGGCGCCGCCACCGGCCCAGGCCGCAGGGGCGCCGGCGTCGATCCACCAGCGGGCGTCGGTCTCGGTGTACGGCGACGGCAGCCCCGAGATGAACCGCTGGGTCAACGGATCCGCGCAGCCGTCGACCACGTCGGCGACGTCCTCGGCGCGGAATGGCCGCAGTCGCACCCCGTGCGCCTCGACGACCTGCTCGAGGCTCACGTCAGGTCCTTGCTGAGCAACGAGGCCACCCAGACGTCGACCCGCTCGCCGCGGTGTTGCACCCCGGCCCGGGCCGTTCCCTCGAACGTGAAGCCCGCCTTCTCGGCCACCCGGCGGGAGGCGGTGTTGCCCACGTTCGCCTTCCACTCGATCCGGGCCAGGCCCAGCGTCGTGAAACCCCAGGCGCTGAGCGCGACCAGCGCGGCCGGCATGTACCCGCGGCCACGGGCCGCCGGGGCGGTCATGAAGCCCACGTCGGCCACCAGCGCGTCGGCGGGGGAGAGCCGCAGGTCGAGCGAGCCCGCGTACCGGTCGTCCGCGTCGGCGATCACGAAGTGGGCGGCGTCCCCCCGGGCCCAGGCGTCCTGGCCGTGGATCCGGTAGCCCTGCGCGTCGTCGCGTTCGTACGGGTCCGGCACCGTCGTCCAGCGGATGCTCTCCGGGTCCCGGCAGGTCTGCACCACGGCGTCCAGGTCCTGCTCCTCCATGGGTCGCAGGCGCAGCTCGCCCGCGCCGGCAGTGGCGAACAGGACGGGCTGCGGGCGGCCGAAGACGGCGGCCCGCCGGGCGGCGAGGGTGCCCGGGCCGGCCGGCCCGGTCGACCCGGGTGCGGGCACCTCGCCGGGCAGCAGCGATCCGATCCAGGTGTCCGCGCCACGGTGCGGCGTCGGGTGGGCCATCCGCAGCCGGCCGTCGACCCGGAAGCCAGCCCGGAGTGCGACCAGCCGGGAGGCGTGGTTGCCCACCTCGGCGTGCCAGATCAGCCGGCGTAGCCCGAGGCTGTCGAAGGACCAGCGGGCCAGCGCCCGGGTGGCCCGGACCATCACTCCCCGGCCGCGCGCCCAGGGGGCGGTCCAGTAGCCCACCTCACCGGTGCCGGCCTGGTCGATCGAGATCAACCCGCACGAGCCGAGCAGGTCGCCGGTGGCCGGGTCGCAGACCGCGAAGGGGGCCCCGGTGCCTTCCGCCCAGGCCCGCCCGCTCACCTCGGTGACGAAACCGTGAGCGTGTTCCGGGCGATATGGGCGGGGTACGGTTGTCCAGCGCTGAATGTCCGGGTCCTGGCAGGCTCGGTGCACGGCCTCGGCGTCCGCCTCCCGCCAGGGCCGCAGCAGCACGCCGTCCTCGATGATCTCCACGGGCTCCACTCGTGCATCCTGCCGTAGCGTTCGCCGACGGCGTAACCGGATAACGTTTGGAGCGTGCGCCGGACGCGAGTTATGTCGGGTTCGGCGGGGTCGAGCACCGCCACCAGTGACCATCGGGCCGATGGAGCGCCTACGATGGTTCGAGACTGTCTAGGGGAGCGTTGATCCGTGTCGATTCTGGAAAAGGTCCTTAACGCGGGCGAGGGCCGCATGGTGCGACGGCTCAAGGCCATCGCCGCCGCCGTCAGCTCGATCGAGGACGACTACGTCAACCTCACCGATGAGGAACTGGCCGGCATGACCGAACAGTTCCGGGAGCGGCTCGACGAGGGTGAGACCCTCGACGACCTGCTGCCGGAGGCGTTCGCGGTGGCCCGCGAGGCGGCCGCCAGGGTGCTCGGCCAGCGCCCGTACGACGTCCAGGTGATGGGCGGCGCGGCTCTGCACTTCGGCAACATCGCCGAGATGAAGACCGGTGAGGGTAAGACGCTGACCTCGGTCATGGCCGTCTACCTCAACGCGCTGTCCGGCAAGGGCGTCCACGTGATCACGGTCAACGACTACCTCGCCCAGCGTGACGCGGCGTGGATGGGCCGGGTGCACGAGTTCCTCGGGCTGACCGTCGGCGTGGTGCTGCCCAACCGGCCGGCCACCGAGCACAAGGCCGCCTACGAGTGCGACATCACCTACGGCACCAACAACGAGTTCGGCTTCGACTACCTGCGCGACAACATGGCCTGGTCGAAGGAAGAGCTGGTCCAGCGCGGCCACAACTTCGCCGTGGTCGACGAGGTCGACTCCATCCTGATCGACGAGGCACGCACCCCGCTGATCATCTCCGGCCCGGCCGAGCACTCGGCCCGCTGGTACGGCGAGTTCGCCGGCGTGGTGGCCCGGCTCCAGCCCGGCACCGACGGTGAGGGCGACTACGAGGTCGACCACTCCAAGCGCACCATCGCCGTGACCGAGCGGGGTGTCGCCAAGGTCGAGGACCGGCTCGGCATCGACAACCTGTACGAGTCGGTCAACACCCCGCTGGTCGGCTACCTCAACAACGCCATCAAGGCCAAGGAGCTCTACAAGCGCGACAAGGACTACATCGTCAGCGACGGTGAGGTCCTGATCGTCGACGAGTTCACCGGTCGCATCCTGCACGGCCGTCGCTACAACGAGGGCATGCACCAGGCGATCGAGGCCAAGGAGGGGGTGGAGATCAAGCAGGAGAACCAGACCCTGGCCACGATCACCCTCCAGAACTACTTCCGCCTCTACGAGAAGCTGTCCGGGATGACCGGTACGGCGCAGACCGAGGCGAGCGAGTTCAACAAGGTCTACAAGGTCGGCGTCGTGACGATCCCGACCCACCGCCCGATGGTTCGCGAAGACCGGCCGGACGTCATCTACAAGACGGAGAAGGCCAAGTTCAACGCGGTCATCGAGGACATCGCCGAGCGGCACCAGATGGGCCAGCCGGTGCTGGTCGGCACCGTCTCGGTGGAAAACTCCGAGATCCTCTCCCAGCTCCTGCGCCGACGCGGCATCCCGCACAACGTGCTGAACGCCAAGTTCCACGCCCGGGAGGCCGAGATCGTCGCCCAGGCCGGGCGTAAGGGCGCGGTCACCGTGGCCACCAACATGGCCGGCCGCGGCACCGACATCCTCCTCGGCGGCAACCCCGAGTTCCTCGCCGCGAACGAGCTGCGCCAGCGCGGCCTCGACCCGCTGGAAAACGAGGAAGAGTACGCCAAGGCGATGGAGGAGGTCCTTCCCACCTGGAAGCAGGCCTGCGACGCCGAGGCCGAAGAGGTCTCCGCCGCCGGCGGCCTCTACGTGCTGGGCACCGAGCGGCACGAGTCCCGGCGGATCGACAACCAGCTGCGCGGTCGCGCCGGCCGGCAGGGCGACCCGGGCGAGTCCCGGTTCTACCTGTCCCTTCAGGACGAGCTGATGCGGCGCTTCCGGGCCGGAGCGGTCGAGGCCGTGATGGAGCGCTTCAACATCCCGGAAGACGTGCCCATCGAGTCGAAGATGGTCACCCGGCAGATCAAGAGCGCCCAGGCCCAGATCGAGGGCCAGAACGCCGAGATCCGCAAGAACGTGCTCAAGTACGACGAGGTGCTCAACAAGCAGCGCCAGGTCGTCTACGCCGAGCGGCTCCGGGTGCTCAACGGTGAAGACCTCTCCGACCAGGTCCGCAACATGATCGACGACACCGTCGAGGCGTACGTGCGTGGCGCCACCTCTGAGGGCTACGGCGAGGACTGGGACCTTGAGCAGCTCTGGTCCAGCCTGAAGCAGCTCTACCCGGTCGGCGTGACGATCGAGGAGCTGGAGGAGGAGGCCGGCGGCTCGCGCGCCGGCATGGACGCCGACTTCCTGGTCTCCCGCCTCAAGGATGACGCGAACGCCGCGTACGACCGGCGCGAGGAGCAGGTCGGCACCGAGGGGGTGCGCCAGCTCGAGCGGATGGTGCTGCTCCAGGTCATCGACCGCAAGTGGCGCGAGCACCTCTACGAGATGGACTACCTCCAGGAGGGCATCAACCTCCGGGCGTACGCCCAGCGTGACCCGGTGGTGGAATACCAGCGCGAGGGCTTCGACATGTTCGCCACCATGATGGAAGGCATCAAGGAGGAGACGGTCGGCTTCCTCTACAACGTCGACGTCCAGGTGACCGAACCGGAGCCGGAGGAGGGCTCCGAAGAGGTCACGCTGCTCGACAAGCCGGTGGAGATCCGGGCCAAGGGCCTCAACCGCGCTCCGCAGCGGCAGGGCCTGCAATACTCCGCTCCCACCATCGACGGTGAGGCCAGCCCCGGCGCGGTCGCCGTCGAACAGGCCCAGCAGCAGGCTCCGGCGCTCGGCGTGGGTCGACCGGCACCGGGTGCACCGGCGGCACCGGGGCAGACCGCGCCGTCCGCCCCGCAGCGGCCCGCCTCGGGGCTTCGCGGCCCGGCGGTTCCGTCCGCCGCTTCCCGCCGGCCGGCACCGAACCAGGCCGAGGCGAGCAACGGCCCGTCCCGCAACGCGCCGTGCCCGTGTGGCTCGGGCCGCAAGTACAAGCGCTGCCACGGCGCCCCCAACGGCGGCAACTGACCGACAGCACCTGACGAACGGGTCCCGGCCATCAGGCCGGGACCCGGGTATGCGGGTCTGCGGGTCTGCGGGGCGATGATCAACTCGGGTTTCAGGAAGTCGGGGTGTCAGCGCCAGGTTGATGGCCCGGATTCCTGAAACCCGAGTCGATCAAGCGGCCCGACTCCGGCCGGCGCGGTCCGGCGCCTAGTCCGATCTGGTCCGGTCCGGTCCGGTCCGACGGGTGCGGTCCGGTCCGGCCAGGTTGGGTTGATCGAACTCGGGCGCAGGGTGTGGTCAGAGGACGTGCAGGGCGGTACAGAGCCACCGGCCCCGACGATGCTCCAGGCGGAGCGCCATTGCCCAGCTTCGGCCGCCCGCGCCGGTGAGGACGGCTGCCGCCTCCACCGCGGCCTCCCGGGGTTCGCAGACGCGTAGGCGCAGCAGCCGAACGACCGGTCGGTCGGCGCGACGGCGAGGTGCGCCGGTCCGCCCGGACGCGCGGGCCAACTCGGTCAGCAGGTCACTTGCGCGGGGCGGGTCGAGCAGTGCGCGCACCTGCGCCGGGGACCGGTACCCGTTGATCACCTCCAGGCAGGTGCCGACGAAGCGATGCGCAGCTCGGGTGGCTTCCGGGGCGGTCGCCGGTGGCAGCGGCGTCACCGGGTGGGTGGTGGACCGGCTCGGCACCGGGCGGAGTGCGCCCCGGCGCTCTGGTGGTCGGACCGGGTCTGGCCGGGTCGAGGCGAACAGGTCAAGGGCGAGCTGGCCGTGGACGGGTGCCGGCCAGTACGACCCGTCAGCCTCGTCGGCGTACGGCGGGTCGATGGGCGGGACTGGGCGCAGCCGTACGGGTGGTCGGTAAGGGCCGGGTTGCGCCTGGCTCATCATGGCCCCCTTGATCTTGCGTTTGCGTTCGTTTGCCTCCGACGATGCCAATTCTCAGGGATAAACAGGTCTCGGTCAATGCTTGAGAGGCGACTCCGACGAGCGCAGGGCGTGATCCACTCGGGTTTGCCAAAGCCGCGGTATCCGCGCGGCCTGGACACCGCGCTTTCCTTGAAACGGAGTGGATCAAGTGCCGGCGGATGAGTAAGGGCAGGGGCCGCAGCCGCTGCTACTCCGGATCGCGATCGATCAGGGGATTGCTCTGGACCCACTCCGCGGTCTCGTCGTACTTGCGCGCTATGTACTCCTCCAGGCGGGCGCGCTCGACGCGCCACTGGCCGCGTCCACCGATCTTGATCGCGGGCAGTTCACCGCTGCGCACCATGTGGTAGACCTGCGAGTCCGACACGTTCAGCTCGGTGGCTACGTCGGAGAGCAGCAGGAACCTCGGCTCCACAGGAACTCCCGGGGTTGATGTCGTTTGGCTCAGTTTGCCACCGACAGCCCGTGCCGCCCAGCGCCGGGCCGTCGCAGCGGTCGGCCGGACCGTGCAGGACACACCGGCCGGGAACTTCCACCGACCGGAGGCGAGGTGTATGACGGTCACGGCGTGCGGCATGATCTGCGCCCGTGCCGGCGGCCGCCGGTGGTGGACGAAGCGGGGAGACGACCGGTGACCGAGGAGCTTGTCCGGGTGTACGTGCCGGCGACCGTACCGATGCTGACCCGGCTGCGTGAGGAGGGGCTGGCTGCCGACGACGCGCATGCCGTGACCCCGGCGCTGCGCGAGTGGTACGCCGAGGGCGACGAGGAGGAGTTGGAGTACGTCGCGTTCACGCGGGCCGCCCAGGACGCGCTGCACCTGCTCCGGGAGGACCCGACCGCGCCCCGCCGCCGCGTCGTCGTCTCGGTGGACCTGCCGGCCAGCGCGGTCGGGCGGGGCGACGGTGAGCTGGGTTCCAGCATGGTGACGTTGGCCGCCGCCGTGCCGGTTGGTGCCATCGCGGCCATCCACGTGGATGGAGCGGACGCGGTCGAGGATGTCGCTGCGGCGGCCGACGTCGTGGCGGAGGCCGCCGCTGGCGACCCCGATGCCCAGTTCGCCGTCGACGGCGCTGAGGACCACGAGCTGGAGTGGTACGACGTGACGGAGCTGGATCTGCTGCTGCGCGCAGTCAGCTGAGCCGGACTCCAGCCGAGGTCAGCGGGACGGGTCGGCCTTGGCCGGGTCCGCGTCGAACGCGCCGAACGTCTCGGCCGGGCTGGCCTCGTCGTCCTCGGGGTCGACCCGGGCCGCGACGGGCTCAGGGCTGTCGTCGGGTTCGTCGTCGGTGTGGGCCGGGCCGAGGGTGCGGCCGAACGCGATGAGCGCGGTCAGCGCCCCCACGAAGAGCACCCAGATGCCGTTGTCCACCCGCGAGGTGCCCAGTGAGGTCTGCGCCACCGCGTCGGCCTCGCTGAGCGCGCTGGCCAGGTCGAGCAGCGACCGGCCACCGACCCGGATGATCAGCTCGGCGAGCAGCAGGAGCAGGCCGGGGCCGGCGCCGGCGAGCAGGTACGCCGGCCAGCGCAGCGCCGGGGCCGCGGGATCGTGGCGGAGGGCCCGACGCCGCGCCCAGGTCAGGTAGCCGAAGGCGAGGAGCCCGGCAAGGAGCCCGGCGACGAGTGACTCGGTGCGGGACACCCATTTGGCCGCGTTGACCAGCGACTCCTGGCTGTCGCCGGCCCCGAAGAGGTCGAACAGCGGGTCGCGGGCGTTGCTGAACGCGACCACGAAGATCAGGGTGCCCAGCGCGGCGGTCACCACAGCGCCGACCGCCGGGGCGGTTCGCGCGCCGGCCACCGCGCCACCGATGATCGCCGCCGCCGCGGTGGTGCCGGCGATCACGTTGGTCGTCGAGGTGTCGAAGTAGGTGAGGTTGATCGCCAGCGCGGCAGCCAGGCCGACCAGCATCCCGCCACCGATCGCCCCGGCGAAGCGCAGGGTGGCCCAGTCGCCGTAGCGGCGGGCCAGCAGGTTGCCCGCGGCCAGCGCGACGGCCGCGCCGGCCACCAGGGCAGCCGAGATCACGCCGGGCAGGGCGAACGCGGAGAGGCTGATCGCGGTGACGCCCGCGGCCGCCGAGGTGATGGCCTCCCGGGTGGACCAGAGCATGGCGGTCAGCCACCCGAGCGCCAGCAGCGCGAGGGTCGCCGCGCCGGGGGCGGGCAGCGGCCGGCTGCTGGGGCTGGCCGCGTCGGCCGACGCGTCGTCCGACTCCGCGGCCGGGACGCGGCCGGGCTGCTTGGTCATCGTCTCCCCTTCGAGGCGGCAGGTCACCGACCATTCAGGGTACGCGGGTCCGCTGGGTCACCCGCCGCCCCGGGACGACCGCGAGGGGTACGCCGGGGCCGGGCTCCCGGGATGTGCAGGCGATGCGGTCACTCGACGGGCGGGTGAGGGGTTGCCCGGCGTACGGGCGGGTCGTCGGATCGAGCTCGATCGGTAAGGGGAGGAGGGGTGGGTCGGTCCTTGGCGAGGGCGGTGGCGGAAGTGGGGCGTGCAGCCCTTCGTGGGAGAATCACCGGAGGTCCCGCCGCTGCTCGGCACTCCCGGGTAGCGTCCGGTGTCCGGCCGTCCGGTCGGTGCCCGCGGGTCCGGTTTCGCCACTGCTGTCGAGATCGCCAGGAGCCTTGATGGATGCCGTGTTCTCCGTTCCCGAGCCGCGCAACGAGCCGGTTCGAAACTACGAGCCGGGCAGCCCCGACCGGGACCGGCTCCAGCGGCGGCTGACCGAGCTCGCCGCCGAGCGCATCGACCTGCCGATGACCATCGGTGGTGAGCAGCGGATGGCTGCCGGTGACTCGATCGACGTGGTGCAGCCGCACCGGCACGCGCACGTGCTGGGCGTGACCGGGCACGCCACCCACGACGACGCCCGCTCCGCGATCAAGGCGGCCAAGGACGCCGCCCCGATGTGGCGGGCGCTGCCGTTCGAGGAGCGTGCCGCGATCTTCCTGCGCGCCGCGGAGCTGCTCGCCGGTCCGTGGCGCGACACGCTCAACGCCGCCACGATGCTGGGTCAGTCGAAGACCGCGATCCAGGCGGAGATCGACGCGGCGTGCGAGTTCATCGACTTCCTCCGGTTCAACGTGCACTTCGCCCGCCGCCTGCTGGAAGAGCAGCCGGCGTCCTCGCCGGGGGTCTGGAACCGTTTCGACCACCGCCCGCTGGAGGGCTTCGTCTACGCGGTCACCCCGTTCAACTTCACCGCCATCGCCGGCAACCTGCCGTCGGCGCCCGCCCTGCTGGGCAACACGGTGATCTGGAAGCCGGGCCCGACCCAGCAGTTCGCCGCGCACTTCACCATGCGGCTGTTCGAGGCCGCCGGCCTGCCGCCCGGCGTGATCAACATGGTCACCGGCCGGGGCGAGGAGGTGTCCGACGTCGTGCTCGCCGACCCGGACCTGGCCGGCATCCACTTCACCGGCTCGACCAAGGTCTTCCAGCAGTTGTGGCGGACCGTCGGCGACAACATCGCCCGTTACCGGGGCTACCCGCGCCTCGTCGGCGAGACCGGTGGCAAGGACTTCGTGGTCGCGCACACCAGTGCCGACGTGGACGCCCTGCACACCGCGCTGATCCGCGGCGCGTACGAGTACCAGGGCCAGAAGTGCTCGGCGGCCTCGCGGGCGTACGTGCCGCGCTCGATCTGGGAGGGTGGCCTGCGCGACCGGCTGGCCGCCACCACCGACTCGCTGACCTACGGCGACGTGGCCGACTTCAGCAACTTTGGCGGCGCGGTGATCGACGACAAGGCCTTCGCCCGGCACACCGCGGCGCTGGAGCTGATCGCCGGTGACGACTCCTGCCGGGTGCTGGCCGGTGGCACCGCCGACGACTCGGTCGGCTACTTCGTCCGGCCGACGCTCTTCGAGTGCGGCGACGCCGCCCACGAGACCTTCACCACCGAATACTTCGGGCCGATCCTGGGCGTGCACGTGTTCGACGACGCCCGCTTCGACGACGTGGTGGCGCAGGCCGAGTCGATCGCCCCGTACGCGCTGACCGGCTCCGTGTTCGCCACCGACCGCCGGGTGGTCGACGCGGTCGCCGAGCGCATGCGGTACGCGGCCGGCAACTTCTACATCAACGACAAGCCGACCGGCGCGGTGGTCGGGCAGCAGCCCTTCGGGGGCGCCCGGGCCAGCGGCACCAACGACAAGGCGGGCTCCTGGCTCAACCTGGTCCGCTGGGTGTCGCCGCGGACGATCAAGGAGACCTTCGTGCCGCCGACCGACCACACGTACCCCCACATGGGCTGACCTGCGGCGACGACCCGCCGGCGGCGCGCGGAGCCGCCGGTGGGTCGGCCGAGGGTCCTGATCCATCGAAAGTCCTCAACGGACAGTCTGCCGCCGACAGTGCACTTAGGAAGTCCTGTTGGGTGGCAAACTGGCAAATCCTGGACGCCGCGTGCGCAAAGTGGCAGCGTAGTGGGCATGGCGGATTCCGGAGTCAACCCTACGGCGGCGGCCCTGCTCGGGCTCCTCCACGAGGGCCCGATGACAGGCGGTCAGTTGATGGCCGCCGCTGAGCGCCGTCTGGCGCCGTACTGGTCGATGACCCGCAGCCAGGTCTACCGCGAGTTGCCGGTGCTGGCCGAGCGGGGTTTCGTGCGTCTCGGTAAGCCGGGGCCGCGGATGAGCCAGCCGTACGCACTCACCGCCAGTGGGAAACGGACGTTTTCCCGCTGGCTGGCGGAGAACCCGGGGCGGGACACCATCCGCAACCCGATCGCGCTGCGGATGGCGTTCGGCAACCTGCACTCGGCCAGCCAACTGAAGGGCCTGTACGCCTCGGCCAACGAATACCACACCGAGGCCCTCGCCCAGGTTCGGGAACAGGTCAAGAACGCCAAACGGGACGGCGAGACGTACGACGCCAGCGCGCTGGAGTTCGCCGTCGCCTACCACCGGGCCGCCCTGTCGTGGTTGAAGACCGCCCCCGTCGGGTGACGCCGGGCGGGTTCGCCCACCGGCAACGAGCTGAGCAGCCTGCGGCACAGTACGCTTATCTGTCGTGACCGCTGCCGATTACGCCGAACAGCTCAAGGAACTCGACGCGACCCTGCGAAACATCGAGGCCGTCCTCAACCTGGATCGACTCCACGAGGACAAGGCCCGCCTTGAGCAGGAGGCGTCCGCCCCCGACCTCTGGGACGACCAGGCCAAGGCTCAGCAGGTGACCTCACAGCTGTCGTACGTCAACGGCGAGATCAGCAAGTTGGGCAGTCTCCGTTCCGGCCTCGACGACGCCCAGGTGCTGCTGGAGCTGGCGGAGGCCGAGGCCGACCCGGGTGTGCTGACCGAGGTCGAGTCGGAGATCACCGGGCTGACCAAGGCCATCCAGGAGATGGAGGTCCGCACCCTGCTCTCCGGCGAGTACGACTCCCGGGAGGCGCTGGTCGCCATCCGGGCCGGTGCCGGTGGTGTGGACGCGGCGGACTTCGCCGAGATGCTGCTGCGGATGTACCTGCGCTGGGCGGAGCGGCACGGCTACCCGACCGAGGTCTACGAGACCTCGTACGCCGAGGAGGCGGGCCTGAAGTCGGCGACCTTCGCGGTGAAGGTGCCGTACGCCTACGGCACGCTCAGCGTCGAGTCGGGCACCCACCGGCTGGTCCGGATCAGCCCGTTCGACAACCAGGGCCGCCGGCAGACCAGCTTCGCGGGCGTCGAGGTCCTGCCGGTCACCGAGCAGACCGACCACATCGACATCCCGGAGAACGAGGTACGCGTCGACGTCTACCGCTCCTCCGGCCCCGGTGGGCAGAGCGTCAACACCACCGACTCGGCGGTCCGGCTGACCCACATCCCGACCGGCATCGTGGTGACCTGCCAGAACGAGAAGTCCCAGTTGCAGAACAAGGCCTCCGCGCTGCGGGTGCTCCAGGCGCGGCTGCTGGAGCGCAAGCGCCAGGAGGAGGAAGAGAAGATGGCCGGCCTCAAGAGCGGCGGCACCAGCTCGTGGGGCGACCAGATGCGCTCCTACGTCCTGCACCCGTATCAGATGGTGAAGGATCTCCGAACCGAGCAGGAGACCGGCAATCCGAGCGGCGTCTTCGACGGCGACCTCGACGATTTCATCGAGGCGGGCATCCGCTGGCGCAAGCAGCGACAGCTCGCTGGCGACGGTGCGTGACGAGGTGTGGGCGCAGCGCGTCATCGATCTCCAGGTAGAGGCCTGATTCGACGACTCGTGGCGGATCGGCGGGGCGTGGGGCTTGGCTCAGTTGTTACACCGCGTAGACTCACCACCCGTGATTCAGCTTGAGCAAGTGACGAAGACGTACCCGAAGGCGTCCCGGCCTTCGCTCGACAACGTGTCCGTCTCGATCGAGAAGGGCGAGTTCGTCTTCTTCATCGGTCCATCCGGCTCCGGCAAGTCCACAATCATCAAGATGCTGCTGCACGAGGTGGCCCCCAACAAGGGCCGCGTCGTGGTCAACGGCAAGGACGTCACGTCGATGCGTTCCTGGAAGCGACCCCACTTCCGACGCTCGATCGGCTGTGTCTTCCAGGACTTCCGGCTGCTGCCGAACCGCACCGCGTACGAGAACGTGGCGTTCGCCCTTGAGGTGATCGGCAAGACGAAGGCGGTTGCCCGCCGGGTCGTGCCGGAGGTGCTGGAGTTGGTCGGGCTCGGTGGCAAGGAGCACCGCTACCCGCACGAGCTCTCCGGTGGTGAGCAGCAGCGGGTCGCCGTCGCCCGGGCGTTCGTGAACCGTCCGCTGATCCTGCTGGCGGACGAGCCCACCGGAAACCTGGACCCGGACACCTCGATCGAGATCATGCGTCTGCTGGACCGGATCAACCGCACCGGCACGACCGTCGTGATGGTCACCCACGACTCCAACATCGTGAACCAGATGCGCCGCCGCGTCGTCGAGATCGAGAGCGGTCGCATCGTGCGTGACCAGGCCCGCGGCGTTTACGGGTGAGCCGGCGCTCCACCCCTGCGCAGCCTGACGACGAACACTTCATGCCGGAGACCCGGAGGAAACCCCGATGCGCGTGAAATACGTCCTGTCCGAGGTATTGGTCGGACTGTGGCGCAACGTGACCATGTCCATCGCGATGATCATCACGATGGCGGTCTCGCTGACCATGCTCGGCGCCAGCGGTCTGATGTACCGCCAGGTCGACGACATGAAGGACCTCTACTTCAAGAACATCCAGGTCGCGATCTTCCTGAAGCAGGAGGTGAGCGAGCCTCAGCGCACCGAGCTGAAGGGCAAGTTGGAGAGTGACCCCCTGGTCAAGGAGGTCATCTACGTCGACAAGGCCCAGGCGTACGAGCGCTTCAAGACGATGTACCAGGACGCGCCGGACCTGGTGAACGCGGTCAAGCCGGACCAGCTGCCCGAGTCCTTCCGGATCACGCTGAACAACCCGGAGCAGTACCGCGACATCTACGACCAGTACAAGCAGACCGACGGCGTCGACGAAATCGTCGACCAGAGCAAACTCCTCGACAAGATCTTCAACATCCTCACCTCGATCCAGAACATCGCGCTGGCCGCCGCCATCGTGATGGCGATCGCTGCCCTGCTGCTGGTCGCGAACACCATTCAGGTGGCGGCGTACAGCAAGCGGCGTGAGGTCGCGGTCATGAAGCTTGTCGGTGCGTCCAACTGGTTCATCCAGGCGCCCTTCGTGCTGGAGGCGGTGGTGGCCGGCCTGATCGGCTCGCTGCTCGGTCTGGTCGCCCTGGTCGCGGCGAAGTATCTGCTCTTCGACGGGTCGTTGAGCGCGTTGCAGGGTCTGCTTTCGCCGATCAGCTGGGGCGACATCCTGTTCATCTTCCCGCTGATGGCCGGCGTCGGTGGTCTGGTCAGCGCGGGCACCGCCTGGATCACCCTGCGCTTCTACCTGCGGGTCTAGGCACCGGACGGGTCGTCCCGTCGTCTCCCAAGGACCCTCCCGCAGCCGGAAATAAACGGCGCGGGAGGGTCCTTGTCATTCGGGTAGCATGATCGGTTGTCCGGCCGGGGTGAGCCCGGCCACGGGCGATCCAGGAGAGGGGGTGGCACCGATGCCACGGGAAAAGGGGCGCAAGGTGGTCGCCTCCAACAAGAAGGCCCGCCACGACTACGCGATCCTCGACACGTACGAGGCGGGCATGGCCCTGACCGGCACCGAGGTCAAGTCGCTGCGGGCCGGGCGCGCGTCGCTGGTCGACGCGTTCGCACAGGAGCGCGACAACGAGTTGTTCCTGCACTCCATGCACATCCCGGAATACACCCAGGGCACGTGGACCAACCACGAGCCCCGGCGTACGCGCAAGCTGCTGCTCAACCGGGGCGAGCTCGACAAGCTTCTCGGCAAGACCCGCGAGGGCGGTCTGACGATCGTCCCGTTGCAGGTCTACTTCTCCGACGGCTGGGCCAAGGTCGAGATCGCGCTGGCCAAGGGCAAGAAGTCGTACGACAAGCGTCAGGACCTCGCCAAGCGGGACGCGGACCGGGAGATCGCCCGGGTGTCCGGCCGGCGAGGTAAGGGGATGGACGACTGATTCATCCTGTTTGTCCGAGCTGGCGCGCCGGCCCGGGCCTCGGGATGAAAGCGGTTGCGGCAGGCGTTAGTCTTGTCAGTGCCGCCACATCGGCGGCCTGTCGAGGGGGTGACTGGTTTCGACTTCGTACGCAGCGACAGGGGAAGCGAGCCGAGGAAGCCGACGTCGTCTCGAGAATCGGTCGTCGGAAACTTATAAGCGCCAAGCAAAATCGCGCTGACTTCGCTCTCGCCGCCTGAGGCGAGTAGCTAAGTCTGTCGGCCTGGGAACGCCTTCGTCCCAGTAGCCGGCATCAGCTAGGAGGCTGGCCAATCGGACCCGGTCGCGGGGTCCGTGCGGCGAGATTAATCAGCGACTGGGCCCGTCACACCAACTTGCTCGCGTGAGCGGTGGGGCCGAGTAGAGGCACAGCGAGCTGCGCTCGGAGAAGCCCTGACAAACCGGCGAAGGACCCGGGTTCGATTCCCGGCACCTCCACCACCTCGAAGCGAAGCGCCCCGGCCCACCAGCCGGGGCGCTTCGTTGTGTCGAAGGGAGTTCTACGCTGCCTCCTGTGACCAACCAGGAGCTGCGCCTGTCGGTCGGCGCGTCACCGGGTCAGCGCACCGCGGCGGTGCTGTCCGGCGTCTTCGTCGCGACCATCGGTGCCGCGTTCGTGGCGCTGCCCCTGATCGCGGGCGGGCTGCTCCGTCGGCTGGCCGGTCCAGGGGACGCGTTCGCCTCCTACGAGGAGGCCCGCGATCTCCCGCCGGGAATGCTGCCGCCCGCGCTGCGGGACTCCGGTGCCGGCGCGGAATCCAACTCCGTACCGCTCATCGGGCTGTGCGGCCTGCCGTTCCTGCTGCTCGGCGTCTACCTGGTGCTGCGGGTGCTCCGCACGGCCGCCTGGTTGGAGGGCAGCCGGGCCCGGGTGCGAGGGGCGTTCACCACCCGCACCGTCGACCTCGCCACCGCCCGTATCGACACCGCGAAGCTGTCCTATCGCGGGACGGGGGAGGACGACACCCCGATGATCGGACAGCGGCTACGGGCCATCGTCGCCACCGACCGGGCGAGCAACCGGCGGGTCACCATCGCGCTGCGCGGCATGGGCCTGGGTAGCCTGCCCCCGCCCGAGCTGCGGGCGTTGGCAGACGCGATCACGACGGGCCGTCCGGTCGACGGCCGCGACGACGCGCACACCGTCGCCGACCAACTGCGCCGTCTCGCCGCACAGCCGCTGGCTGAGTAGCTGGCCCGGCCTCTCCAGGGACGGCTGGGGAGTCTCGGAGCCCCACCAGTGGTGCCGGTGAGGCCGCTGGGGTGAAAGGGGCAGATGAGCCGATCTGTGGCCCTGGACACGGTGGGCCGGGCAGGCTCACCATCGCGGTATGGGATAGCAGCGCGCCGCGCGGGAGGTGCCATGGTCACCGGTCCGGTCCAGCAGCCGTCACTCGTCGTCCGGCCGCGCGCCGGTCACCCCGCCGAGCCAGATCCCGCCGGTCACCCCGCCAAGCCACCTACCGTCGGGCGGCCGGGTGAGCCACCTTCTGTCGGGCTGCCCGGTGAGCCGCGCCCGGCCGGGCTCGCCGGAGACGTGCACGCGCTGGGTCGGGCCGTCGCTGCCACCGGTCCCTGCTGGCGCGACGAGGTCCTGCTGCGCCTGCGTCCGGTGGGGCAGGGCTTCGCCGAGCACGTCCGGATCACCGAAGGCCCCGCCGGGCTCTACCGGGAGTTGCTCACCCAGTCGCCGCGGCTTCACCACGGGGTGCGGCTGCTGACCCGGGAACACGCGGCGATCGTCGCCGCGATCCTGGCGGTCCAGCGCAGCGCTGAGCAGCCCGAGACGCACCCGGACGAGCTGCGGCACTGGGCCGGGCACCTGCTGCGGAGGTTGGTCCGGCATCGGCGTCGCGGCGCCAATCTGCTCTGGGAGGCGTACCAGACGGATCTGGGTGGCGAGACCTGAGCCGGGAACCGGAGAGTCGACGGACGCGTCGAACCGGGCATGCGTCGACCGACCCTGCTGCTCGTACTCCCGCTGTTGCTCGTGGCGGGCTGCGCCCAGACCGGCGCCGGCCCGGCCGACGGGCCCAACAACCCGACGCCGCATCGCGCCGAAGCCTTCGACCAGCGGGCTGCCCGGGTCGCCGAGGCGTGGCAGCCCGGGCCCGACTGGCGCACGGGGTACGTCCCCCTGGAGGGGCCGACAGTGCTGACCGGCGACCCGCGCTTCACCCCGGACACCGAGGCGGCCTTCCGAGCCGGGTGGTACCGCACCCAGGTTCCGATTCCGCCGACCCGGGTCGGCGGTGAGATCCGGTTCCCGGACGGCCGGCTGACGTTGCCGTTGGTCAGCGCCGCCGAGGCGTACCAGGAGCTTGACCAGGGTGACCCGCTACCCTGCCCGGGGCGACCGAAGCGGCCGGGTCTGCCCACCCCCGGCGGACCCACCGTCGAACCGGGGCCGGATGGGTGGGCCACCAGCACGGCCCAGACCGCCTGCCTCCCGCTCACCGTCACCGGGGTCACGCTGGGCACCGTGCCGGTCCGGACGAGCCGGGGTGAGGCGCAGGTCCCGGCCTGGCTGTTCACCGTCGAGGAGCTGGCCACGCCGGTGGCTCGGCTCGCCGTCGCACCCACGGCGGTCAGCCGGGTGCCCGAGCCCACCGCGCCGGCCGGGCCGTTGCCGGACGGGCTGGTGTCCGCTCAGGACCTCGCGGCGGTCGACGGTGCCCGGTTGACCGTGCGGCTCGGTGTCGGTGCCTGCGACACCGCGATCACACCGCTGGTGTGGGAACGGCCGGACGTCGTGGTGGTCGGCGGCAGTGTCACCCGGAGCACCGGCGAGTGCATCGCCCTGCTCAAGATGGAACCGGTCACCGTCACCCTCGCGGCACCGCTGGGCGCTCGGCCGGTGCTGGACGTGTCCACCGGCGCCGCGCTGTCGATCGCCTCGCGCTGACCGGCCGGCTCAGAGGAGGTTGGGCACGTCGGTGCTGATCGGCACTGCCAGCACGGTGGGTCGGTCCGCGCGCAGCCCGGCGGCGAGTGCCGCGCCGAGATGGTCGGGGGTCTCCACCACCTCGGTGACGCAGCCGTAGCCGGCCGCGATTGCGATGATGTCCAACCCCGGCAGGTCCAGGCCAGGCACCCCGGGAGTGTCCTTCAGCTCCGCGAACGCCTTGAGGATCGCGTACTGCTGGTTGACCGGGACGACGACCACCACCGGCAGGGCGAGGCGCGCGGCCGTCCACAGAGCCTGCACCGAGTAGTGGAACGAGCCGTCGCCGATCACCGCCACCACGGGTCGCCCGCGCCCGGTGTCCCGCTCGGCGAGTGCCACCCCGATCGCGGCCGGCAGGCCGTAGCCGAGGCCTCCGCTGGCCATCGTGAAGTACGACGCCGGGCGACTGATCTTGAGCTGACGGCGCAGCGCGGACAGATTGGATGGTGACTCCTGGACCAGCACGCCGTCCGCCGGCCAGTGCGCGGCCAGCGCGGCGAACAGGGCGTCGGCGCTCAGTGGAGCGGTGACCTCGGGCGGTGCCGGTGCGTCCCGCCGTGGTGGCGGCTGCCGGTCGGCCGTCGGCACCCGTTCGACCAGCGCTGCCAAGGTCAGCCCCGGATCGCCGAGCAGGCTGTCCCCGACCGGGGCGCGGGCGGCCTCGTCGGGGTCGTCGGTGACGTGCAGCAGCCGGGCGCCGTCGGGCAGGTGCCCGCCCGGCACGTACGGGTAGTAGCGGAACACCGGGGCACCGACGACCAGCACCGTGTCGTGCCCGCGCAGTGCCTCGGCCAGCGGACCGATCGCGTACGGCAGCACACCGCGAAAGTGGGGGTGGTCCTCGGGGAAGACGGCCCGCTCGGTGGCCGGGGCCGACCAGACCGGTGCGGCCAGCCGCTCGGCCAGCGCGACCGCCGTCGACCAACTTCCGGAGCGGTCCACCCCCGGCCCGTACACGAGCACCGGGTTGTGGCTGCCGGCGAGGATCCGGGCGAACTCGTCCAACCGCTCGGGGTCCGGCGCGAACCGGGTGGCCACCGAGCGCGGGGCGGGCGGCGGGTCGGCGGTCTGGGCCCAGTCGTCCATCGGCAGCGAGAGGAAGACCGGCCCGGCGGGTGGCTGCACGGCCGTCGCGTAGGCCCGCAGCACCGCTGCGGGGATGTCCTGCGCCCGGGCCGGCTCGTAGGCCCACTTGACGTACGGCTGGGGAAGCTCGGTGGGTCGGCGGTTGGCCAGCCGGGGTTCGAGCAGCAGCATCTCCCGGGTCTGCTGGCCGGCGCTGACGATCAGCGGGGTCTTGTTGTGCCAGGCGGTGACCAGGTTGCCCATGCCGTTGCCGGTGCCCGGTGCGGTGTGCAGGTTGACGTGGGCGGGTCGCCCGGTCGCCTGGGCGTACCCGTCGGCCATCGCCACCGCTGTCGCCTCGTGCAACGCGTGGACGTAGTGGAAGTCGGCGGGAAAGTCCCGCAGGAACGGCTCCTCGGTGGAGCCGGGGTTGCCGAAGACCGTGGTCATGCCGAGGGTGCGGAGCACGTCGTATGTCGCGTCCCGGACCGTTGCCATCGCCACCCGCCTCCGTGTTGCGGGCAGGGACGACCGCGGTCGCCCTCCCGATCAGCCGAATCTATCGGGATGTGGCGGACCTTTCGGGCGTTTCCCCGCCGTGGGTGGTCCGGATCCTTCGATCACCAGGAGGTTCACGGTCGGGTCATCGACACTCCGTCTCAACTGTCCGATCACCCGCCGTTCAGACCTTAGCCAGCACCCGGGACGCAGGCTATGGTGCCAGGCATGGCGTTGACAGCGCGGCTGATCCCGGCGCACCGGGCGGATCCGGCAGATGACCGATCCCCGGCGCCGGCTCACGGTTGACGGGTGGGTGGGATGCAGGGAGAGGGTCAGGCGATCGGCGGACGAGCCATGGAGTCGATGACCGGGCGGCTGCTGGTCGCGACTCCGGCGCTCAAGGACCCGAACTTCGACCGTACGGTGGTGCTGCTGGTCGCCCACGAGCCGGGCGGTGCGCTCGGCGTGGTGTTGAACCGCGCCACCGAGGTGCCGGTGGCCGAGGTGCTCGGCGACTGGAGTGACCTGGCCCGGCACCCGGCGGTGCTCTTCGAGGGTGGCCCGGTGCAGCCCGACTCGGCCATCTGCCTGGCCCGGATGCGGCACCCGATGCGCCGGCTGAAGGGCTTCCACCAGGTCTCCGGGGCGGTCGGCACGATCGACCTCTCGGTCGACCCGGAGCGGCTGCGCGAGAGCATCGGCGGCATCCGCGTCTTCGCCGGCTATTCCGGCTGGGGCAGCGGCCAGCTGGAGCAGGAGATCGCCGACGGCTCGTGGTTCCTGCTGGACGCGTTGCCCGGTGACGCCTTCGTCGACCGGCCCGACGACCTGTGGCCTATGGTGCTGCGCCGGCAGGGCGGGATGATGGCCGCGGTCGCGCACTTCCCGCCGGACGTGGCGCTCAACTGACCCGGCTCGGCGGGGGACCCCGCGAGATGACCATGCGGGCCGGTCTGTGTATAGTTTCCCAGTGCCCGGGCGACCGGGACAACAGCAAGGGGCCGTGGCGCAGCTGGTAGCGCACCACACTGGCAGTGTGGGGGTCAGGGGTTCGAGTCCCCTCGGCTCCACCCTTGTGAAACGCCCTGACCGGCGATGAACCGGTCAGGGCGTTTTCCGTTGCGGCCGGGCCTGGGTTGGCGCCTAGCGCACGATTGGTGACCACTCCCGCTGGCTGATGATCGTCACACCGGGCGTGCGGTAGTAAGCGTCCTCCGCGAGGGTCGCGGCGAGCGCCTCGGCATCCGGGACGTCGAAGATCAGGAGCGCGCCGGAGTCGTCGGGGAACGGCCCGGCCATGACCAACCGGCCCTCCTGGCGCAGCGCCTGGAGGCGCTCCCGGTGCGCCGGCCGCGCCGCGAGCCGGTCGGGTTCGTCGCCGAAGGACAGCTCCACGATGAACACGGTTCCTCCTCCTGGGGCCGATCCTTCGGAAAGCACCCTAGTCGATGCGCCGCACCACCGCCGCCGCACCGACCTGGCGGTGCGCCCGCCTGACCCGCCGCACGCGAAACGCCCTGACCGGATGTCCCCGGTCAGGGCGTTTGTCGACTGTATGTCCGGTGCGGGCTGGGTCAGCCCTGGCGGCTCTTCCACTGCGGGTTGGCGCGGTTCACCACGACCACCCGGCCGCGACGGCGGACCACCACCGAACCCGGCTTCTGCTTCAGCGCACGCAACGAGCTACGTACCTTCATGTCTGCCTCCTCGGTGCAAGCGGTTCCGAGTATCGAAACGCCGCACCCACCCGCCGGATTCCCGTCGGCCAGCCGTCGAACCTTTGCCGCCCGCTGGCCGTACCAGTGGGCGGAGGTCATCCTCATGCCCGTACGCCGGCTCTTCGCCATGGTGCTGGTCGCTGCCGCGACCGTGCCGCTGGCAGCCACGCCCGCCGCCGCACACGGCGCCCCGACCAACCCGGTCAGTCGGGCGGCGGCCTGCGGGCCCGAGGGCCGGTACGCGGCCACCAGCGCCTGCCGGGCGGCGGTCCAGGCGGGCGCGGCGGTGCGCGAATGGGACAACGTGCGCGTCGCGGCGATCAACGGTCGGGACCGGGAACGGATCCCGGACGGTGAGTTGTGCAGCGGTGGGCTGTCCGCGTACCGGGGGCTGGATCTGCCCCGGACCGACTGGCCGAGCACCGAGCTGACCACCGGCGCGAAGTTCACCTTCACGTACCGGACGACGATCGAGCACCGGGGCACCTTCCGGCTCTACGTCACCAAGCCCGATTACGACCCCCGCGCGCCGTTGACCTGGGCGGATCTGGAAGCGCGCCCGTTTCTGACGATGAAGGACCCGCCGGTGCGGGGCGGGGCGTACCAGTTGGCGGGTCGGCTGCCGGCGGGTCGCGACGGTCGGCACCTGATCTACACGATCTGGCAGAACTCCAGCACCCCGGACACCTACTACTCCTGCTCGGACGTGGTGTTCCGTGGTGCCAGGGCCGCCGCGTCGAAGGCCACTTCGTCGAAGGCCACCGCGCCGAAGAGCGCGCCGCGTACCGCTGCTAGTGGGTCGGCGCCGAGCGGCACGGCGGTGGTGGCGGCGGCCGACCCGGGCGTGCCGGTCGCGTCGGTGACGAACCTCGGCGGCCGGTGGCCGGTGCTGGCCGGCGCCGCCGTCGCGCTGGTCCTGCTGCTGTTGCTGATCGGCGCGGGCCGGCGACGTCGCGGCGCCGCCGCACCAGTGGGCCGGCAGTGCGAGGTACGCAACCACCGGGCCGGGCGGCGTCGGATCTGGTGACCGACGCCGCCCGTGCCCGGCGGTGTTCAGCCCAGGTGCCGATCGAACCGCACCTGGCCGGTCTCACCTGAGGTTCAGCTCCAACGTGTCGGCGCTTGCCCCGCCGCCGCAGGTGAGCGCCCCCGCCACGAAGTAGCCGCGATCGCCGACCCGGGCGGCGCCCAATCCGTGCCGGCCCTGCGGCAACGGCGACAGCGTGGTCCAGCGGTCCTTGCGGGGGTCGTACGCCGTCACGTCGTCGTAGGTGGTCTCGTCCGGCCTGCACTCGCCGCCGGCGTACACGATCCGGCCGTTGAGCACGACTGCGGCTCCGGCGGAGCGGGGCGTCGGCAAGGGGGCTGCCCTGCTCCACCGTCGGGTCCGAGTGTCGTAGACGTCATGGCGTGCGAGGCTGTCCTCCCCGTCGGCGACCCGGCCGCCGAACACGTGTACGCGATCGCCGATGACGGCGACTCCCGCGTGGTCGCGCGGCTCGACCGGCAGTGGCTCGGCCGTGGACCAGCTGCGCCGCGCCGGGTCGTACGTCAGGTGGGTCCGGACGGTGCCGTACCCCATGGAGATCGGCGGATCCGGCAGGGTCACGACGGTGTGGGAGTCCCGTCCGCCGAGCAGGTGCAGCTTTCCGTTCACCGCCGCGACGCCGACCGAGCCCAGCTTCTGGGGCATGTCCGGCAGCCGGCTCCAGGCGTCGCGCAGCGGGTCGTAGGCGTAGGCCACCTGCTGCGGGTGCATGTGCACGATGTCGGTGAAGCCGCCGAAGGCGTACAACTTTCCGTTCAGCCCGGCCACACCGACGTGCGTGAGGGGGCGCGGCAGGGGCGCGTGCTGCCGCCACCGGTCCGTACGCGGGTCGTAGCTGGTCACCAGGGTCGTCGCCCACGTTGGCTGCTCGTCGCCGTTCTGCACGGTGCCACCGACGACATAGACGCGGCCGTCGAGCGCGGCCACCCCTACCTCCGCCCGTGCCGTGTTCATTGGCTCCCTGTCGCTCCACACAGCTCGATCGTGGCCGGCGGGTGATTTTGCCGACGCGCTGCCGGCCGACGGCACCTGCCCGAGGCCGGCGACGGACAACGCAGCTGCCGCCAACGTCGCCGCGACGATGCGATAGTTCCTCTTCAATTTTGCTCCAAAGTGGGTAGTGGCCGACGGTTCGGTGGTGCGGTCTGTCATGCCCGAGGCGCGATCGGGGCCTTCGAGTGGCGACCCCAGGCGACGAAGAGCGCGAGCACGATGAACAGGACGTTGACGGGCGTGTCCGCGGCCTCTCCCCGGGAGAGGTGGAAGATGATCGCGGAGGCTTGCAGCGCGACGCACCCGAGAGCCGCGAGCACTGTCACTTCGGGCCTGATCCGGGTGAGCGAGGGCAGGAGCACGCCGATCCCGCCGAGGATGTCGAGTGCGGCGGTCGCGTAGAACAGGCCCGGTGGGACCTCGCCTGCCCAGGCGAACGCCTCGGCGACCCGCTCGATGGGCGTGACTATTTTCCAGACGCCGCCGCCCGCGAAGATCAGCGCGAGGGCTCCCTGGGCGACCCACAGGCCGATGGTGAGTGCGCTGACGGGTGGTGTCCGCAGCGTTTGTGCAGGGTCGGTCATCACGAGTTCCTCTCGGGTAAGCATGTCTCCGAACCTAGCCTAGTCGTTCAGTAATAGACAAGACGTTCAGAAGTTGTCGGATGGTTTGGCTGTTCGGTAGGGTTGGTGGTCGTGGAGCAGGAAGCCGACAACGTGGATCCGAGGGTTCAGCGGACCCGACGGGATGTCGTCGACGCGGCCACGGCGCTGTTCCTGGAGCAGGGTTGGGCGGCGGTGACCCACGCCGAGGTCGCGCACCGGGCGGGCTACTCCAAGGCGACTCTCTATGCACACTGGCCAACGCGCCTGGACCTGGTTCGGGCGTCGGTCGATCAGATGTGTGCCGCGGTCGGGCACCCCCAGTTGACCGGCGACCTACGCCACGACCTGATAGCGGGCTTGCTCGATTTCGGGCAGGACCTCGCCGACAAGCACCTCGTCAGGGTTTTCGGCGGGCTCCTTGAGCGGGCCGGCAGTGACCCCATCGTCGATGAGCTGCGCGAGCGGCTCTACGCGGCCGGGACCCGGTCGCTGGACTCGGCGCTCCGCTCTCACCTGCGGGCCGAGGATGTCGAGCCTTCGCTGGCGCTCCTGGTGGGCGGGGTGCTCGTGCGCGCGGGTTTCCAGGCTCAACCGGCGGATCGGCCCTTCGTCGAAGACCTTGTCGATCGGGTCCTGGCCGCGGCGAGGCGGGACGACGCGCGATAACCGTCAAGCCGTTGCCGGCACACCCTGCCCAACAACCGCGTTGGCCGGCACCCGGGAAGGGTGCCGGCCAACGTCGTATCGCGGTATCGCGGGCGCTCAGCCCAGCAGTCGGTCGATCTCGGCCAACTCGTCGGCGGTGAAGTCGAGGTTGTCGAGCGCGGCGATGTTGGTCTCCAGTTGCTCGACGCTGCTCGCCCCGATGATCAGGCTGGTCATCCGCGGGTCGCGCAGGGCCCAGGCCAGCGCCAGCTGCGCGAGGGACTGCCCGCGCCCCTCGGCGACCGCGCCGAGCCCTCGGATGGTGGCCATCTTCTCCTCGCTGAGGTCGCTCTCGTTGAGGAAGACGCTGGTGCGCACCCGGGAGTCCGCCGGGATGCCACCCAGGTAGCGGTCGGTCAGCAGGCCCTGGGCCAGCGGGCTGTACGCGATGCAACCCGCGCCGACCTGCTCCAGCGTGTCGAGCAGGCCGTCGGACTCGGTCCAGCGGTTGAGCATCGAGTACGACGGCTGGTTGATCAGCAGCGGCGTACCCAGGTCGCGCAGGATCGCGGCGGCCCGAGCGGTCTGCTCGGAGTTGTAGTTCGAGATGCCGACGTAGAGCGCCTTGCCGGAGCGGACGGCGGCGTCGAGCGCGCCCATCGTCTCCTCCAGCGGGGTGTCCGGGTCGAACCGGTGCGAGTAGAAGATGTCGACGTAGTCCAGCCCCATCCGGCCCAGCGACTGGTCCAGAGACGAGATCAGGTTCTTGCGGGAGCCCCACTCGCCGTACGGGCCGGGCCACATGAGGTAGCCGGCCTTGCTGGAGATGACCAGCTCGTCCCGGTACGCCCTCAGGTCGGTGGCGAGCATCCGGCCGAAGTTCTCCTCCGCCGAACCGGGCGGCGGGCCGTAGTTGTTGGCCAGGTCGAAGTGGGTGACACCCAGGTCGAAGGCGCGCCGGACGATGTCGCGCTGCCGTTCGAAGGGGCGGTCCGGGCCGAAGTTGTGCCAGAGCCCGAGGGAGACAGCGGGCAGCCGCAGGCCACTGCGTCCGCTGCGCCGGTAGGTCATGGAGTCGTAGCGGTCATCCGCGGCGAGGTAGGTCACGATCGTGAGCCTAGCTCTGGCCCGCGCTGCCGGGGATCACGCGTGTGAACCAGGACATCGGGGTAGTTTCGACGCCATGCGTTTCATTGCTCTCGACACCCCCAAACCGCTGTCCAAGATCGGGCTGGGCACCTGGCAGTTCGGTTCGCGGGAATGGGGCTACGGCCCGGCCTTCGAGAAGCAGGCGGCGCAGATCGTCCGGCGGGCCGTGGAGCTGGGCGTGACGGTTTTCGACAGCGCGGAGATCTACGGCTTCGGGCGCAGCGAACGGATCCTCGGTGCCGCCCTCGGCGACGACCGACCCAAGATGGTGGTCGCCACCAAGATTTTCCCGGTGCTGCCGGTGGCCGCGGTGGTGCAGCAGCGGGCGGTCGCCTCGGCGGCCCGGCTCGGCGTCACCAGCATCGACCTCTACCAGGTGCACCAGCCCAACCCACTCGTCGCCGACCACACGACCATGCGTGGCATGCGGGCGTTGCAGGACGTCGGGCTGGTCGGCGAGGTCGGGGTGAGCAACTACGGGCTGCGCCGCTGGCAGGTCGCCGAGGCGGCGCTCGGCCGGCGGGTGCTCAGCAACCAGGTCCGCTACAGCATGCTGGACCGCGCACCCGAGCAGGACCTGCTGCCGTACGCGCGGCAGACCGGTCGGGTGGTCATCGCGTACAGCCCGCTGGCGCAGGGCTTTCTCTCCGGCCGCTACGACGCGAAGAATCCGCCGAGCGGGGCGGTCCGGCGGGCCAACCCGTACTTCCTGCCGGAAAACCTGGAACGTGGCGCGGTCCTGATCGACACCCTGCGCCAGGTGGCCGACGCGCACGACGCCACCCCCAGTCAGATCGCGCTGGCCTACCTGCTGCGACACCCGAACGTGCTCGCCATACCCGGGGCCTCCGGGGTGGAACAGATGGAACGCAACGCCGCCGCCGCGGACATCGACCTCGCCGACGACGAGTACGCGGCACTGGCCGAGACCGCGAAACGCTTCCGCCCGGTCACCGGCCTCGCCGCGATGCCGGCGATGGTGCGTGCCCGGTTCGCCAGCCCAACGGAGAAGTGAGCACAGTGGACGACATCACCGCACTGATCCTGGACGACCACGCCGCCTTCCGGCGCGGCTTCGCCCGCCTCGACGACGCCCGCGACGAGCAGGAGATGCTCGCCATCTGGGACGCTCTCGCCCTGCACCTGGACATCCACGCCGAGGCGGAGGAGGCGATCCTCTACCCGCACCTGGTCAAGCACGGCGACGACGGCGAGGACGAGACCGCCGACGCCATCGGCGACCACAACAAGATCCGGGACGCCATCGCCGAGGCGAAGCTGCACCCGGTCGGTTCGGAGCAGTGGTGGGAGGCGGTCGGCACCGCCCGCCGGGAGAACAGCGAGCACCTCGCCGAGGAGGAGGACGAGGCGCTGCCCGACTTCCGCCGGCACGCCAGCACCGAGCTCCGCGCCGAGCTGGGCCAACGTTGGCTGACCTTCTACGGCGAGCACAAGAACGGCCGCAACCTGCCGTTCCGCGACAAGGACCCGCAGCAGTACGTGGCCGACCACCGCTGAGATCTCCCCGGCACGGGGGAGTCGCCGATCCTGGTTCCGGCATGAGAATGACGAGGTGACCCTCCGAGCGGTGCTGACCCCGCTGGTCGCCGGCACCACCTGGCGACGCGGCGTGTTCCTGCTGCTCGGCGGCGTGCTGGCCCTGCCGTACGGGGTCCTCGTGGTGACCTTCGCCCAACTGCTCGCCGACTCGGAGATCCCCCGCCCACTGGTCTACGCGCTGCTGGTGATCGCGGCGCTGATCGCCGTGGTGCCGCTGCTGCTGGACGGCAGCCGGGCTCTGGAGATCGCCGCCGTACGGGCGCTGCTCGGCATCGACCTGCCCGAACCCGCGCCGGGGCACACGGCCGACCGGGAGACCCGGCTGCGCAGCGCGCTCTGGATCGCCACCCACCTCATCGTCGGCGCGCTGGTGATGGTCGCGCTGTTCAGCGCCCTGCCGATGGCACTGGCCTTCATCGCCCAGCAGTTCGGCATCGGCACCGAGCTGACCAGCCGAGAACGGTTCGGGCCGCTGGACGGGCGGGACAGCGGCTGGCTGACCCTGAGCGGGGTGGCCCTGCTGGTCGGCCTCGGGTACGCCGTCGCCGGCCTCGGCGCGCTCGCCGGCTCGATGGCGCCGGTGCTGCTCGGCCCCGCCCCGGCGGAGCGCATCGCCGCCCTGGAGGCGCAGGCCGTCCGGCTCGCCGAACGCAACCGGCTGGCCCGGGAGCTGCATGACTCGATCGGTCACGCCCTGACCGTGGCCACCCTCCAGGCCGGGGCCGCCCGCGAGGTCCTCGACACCGACCCGGAGTTCGTCCGGCGGGCGCTCACCGCCATCGAGGAGACCGGACGGACCGCGATGGACGAACTGGACCACGTGCTCGGGCTGCTCCGGGAAGGCGGCAACGACCGACCCGTGGTGGCGCCGCAGCGTACGCTCGCCGACCTGGACCGGTTGGTCACCGACGCCCGCGCGACCGGGCTGGCCGTGCACGCGCATCGCGTCGGCGACCCGGCGCGAGTGCCCGCGGCGGTCTCCCGGGAGGGCTACCGGATCGTCCAGGAAGGACTGACCAACGCCGCCCGGTACGGCGAGGGGCCGGTGACGTTGCGGCTGGACCTGCACCCGGGGGCGCTGGAGTTGGAGCTGGTCAACGGGATGCGCCGCCGCCCCGAGCGGGCTCATCCGGGGCGCGGCGGTCGAGGCCTGGACGGCATGCGGGAGCGGGTGCTGCTGCTCGGCGGCGGAATCACCGTGGGGCCGGACGGTGACCGCTGGCTGATCCGGGCCCGCCTGCCCTACGAGGAGACGCGATGACCACCGGAGTGCTCATCGTCGACGATGACGAGCTGATCCGGATCGGGCTGCGGGCCATCATCGACGCCCAACCCGACCTGAGCGTGCTCGCCGAGGCCGCCGACGGCGCCGAGGTGCCGCCGCTGGTCGCCCGGCACCGACCCGACGTGGTGCTGATGGACGTGCGAATGCCCGGCATCGACGGCATCCAGGCCACCCGACACCTGCTGGCCACCTCCGCCGACCCACCCCGGGTGCTGGTGGTCACCACGTTCGCCAACGACGAGTACGTCTACGAGGCGCTGCGCGCCGGCGCCTCCGGCTTCCTGCTCAAACGGGCCCGACCCGCCGAGGTGGTGGAGGCCGTCCGGGTGGTCGCGGCGGGGGAGTCGCTGCTCTTCCCGGCCGCCATCCGCCAACTCGTCGGGGCGTACGGGCCGGCCGGCGGCGACCAGCTGCGCGCCGCCCGACTCACCGACCGGGAGGCCGAGGTGCTGCGGTTGATGACCACCGGCCGGTCCAACCCGGAGATCGCCGCGGACCTGGTGGTCGGCGTGGAGACGGTCAAGACGCACGTCGGCAACGTGCTGGCCAAGCTGGGCGTCCGCGACCGTACGCAGGCGGTCATCGCCGCCTACGAGTCCGGCTTCGTCACCCCGTCCGGCTGAACGGTCCCTCCACCGGGGGAACGGGTTCACCGCCGGCCGGGAGGGAATCCGGCTGGCGTCCGTCGAGGCTGTGAGCATGACAACGATCACTGCCTCCCCGCCTCGATCCGACTCCCGCTGGCCCGATCGGCTGGCCCCACTGGCCGCCGGCTGGCTCGGCCTGTGGGGTGTGCTCGCCCTGGTCGGCACCCTCACCGGCGCCGGCTACCCGTTCGGCGCCAACGACCACAACGGCGGCGACGTCAACCTGCTGCGCCTGGTGCCGGTGGACCTGGCCACCCCGCTCTTCGCCGGCGTACTGCTGACCGCCGCGGTGGCCGCACTGGCCATGAGCCGCCCCGCCGTACGCCCACCCGGCCCGCTACGGACGCTGCTCGCCGGTTACGGCTGGGCGGTGGCGTTCGTCCTCGCCGTGGTCGTGCCGGACGTCCGGGTGCTGCTCGTCCTCGGCTACCTGCCGATACTGATCGTCGGTGCGCCGTTCGGCTGGCCGCCGGTCGACTACGCCGACATCTTCAACTGGGCGCTGTTCGCCCGGTTCGCCGCGCTGGCCGGCGGGCTGCTGCTGGCCGGGGCGGTGCTCGCCTGGCAGCGTCGCACCGCCGCGGCCTGCGTGGGCTGCGGTCGCGGCCACACCGACCGAGGGTGGACCACCCCGGCCGCCGCCGCCCGCTGGGGCCGGTGGGCCGCCGGCATCGCCGCCGTCATCCCGTTCACGTACGCGCTGACCCGGTTCGCCTGGGCGGCCGGCATCCCGCTCGGCATCTCCCGGGAATTCCTCACCGAGATGCAGGACAGCGGGCTGGTGTGGGCCGGGTTCGGGCTGGGCGCGTTCGCCACCGTCGGCGCGATCCTCACCCTCGGGCTGGTGCAGCGCTGGGGCGAGCGGTTCCCCCGCTGGATGCTCGGCGTGGCCGGTCGTCGGGTGCCGGTGACGCTGGCCGTGGTGCCGGCCACCCTCGTCGCCATCGCGGTGACCGCGGCCTCGTTCGGACTGCTCAGCAACCCCAGGTTCTGGGAACTCACCGGCGGGCTCAGCCTGACCGGGGCACCGATGCTGCTCTGGCCGCTGTGGGGCGTGGCGCTCGGCGTCGCCACGTACGCGTACCACCTGCGCCGCCGCGGAGCCTGCCGGCGCTGCGGTCGGGGTTGATCCGACATGTCGCCGCGGCCGGTCACCGGATCGATGGTCCTTCCCGCCCGGACGCCGGATTTTGGATGGCCGGATGGCCGAGAACAATGTCTGCGGACCGCACTCTGGCGTTGAACCGGATGACCCGCCCGACCCACCGCGCAATCAGCGTGAGGCCGCTAGGATGACCCGGTTCGTCGGCGGGGTCGGCGTTACGTGACGGGTCTCGGCCCGGCGGTTTCCGCACAATTCATTGCTCACTCGGGCGCGAGTCCTTTTCGCGGGTGGACGGATCATGATGGATACGACCGATGGCGCACCGCAGGGCACCCTCGTGGATCTCAGTGACGTGAGCCTGGCTGATCTTCAGGAGTTGGACCAGTCGGTGTTCGCCCACTCGCTACGCCGAATCCTCGACGAGATCGACCGCCCGCAGGAGGCGGTCGCCGGGTGGAACTCGGCGATGTGAGGATGCCGGGCGGCGGGCGCGGCATGACGGGGACCGTCACGGTAGCCGAGGGCGGCGTCGCCGCCCGCCCACGGCCCGTCCCGTTCTCGGAGTTCATCCTCAAGGTCCACAGCAGGTGCAACCTGGCCTGCGACTACTGCTACATGTACGAACTGGCGGACCGCAGCGCCCTCTCCGACCCCATGCTGATGGCCCCGGCGATCTTCGACCACGCCTGCCAGCGGATACGTGAACACGTCCGCGCCCACGACCAGACCGATGTGCGGATCGTCCTGCACGGTGGTGAACCGCTCCTGGTCGGCGCCCCCAACCTGGCCCGGATGGCGGACCGGCTCCGGGAGGCGGTCGCGCCGTCGCAGGCCCAGGTCAGCGTGCAGACCAACGGCACCCTCCTGACTCCGCGCGCCCTCTCCCTGCTGGCCGACGCCCGGGTGCGGGTGGGCGTGAGTCTGGACGGAGACCGGACGTCGAACGACCGGCACCGCCGGTACGCGTCGGGCCGCAGCAGCTACGACGAGGTCGACCGGGCCCTGCGCCTGCTCGCCGAGCGGCCCGACTCGTACGCGGGTGTGCTCTGCGTCGTGGACCTCGCCGCCGATCCCCGAGAGACCTACGAGACGCTGGTGTCGTACCGGCCGCCGATGGTGGACTTCCTGCTCCCGCACGCCAACTGGGAGGCGCCGCCGCCGCGGCGAGGTGACGGCCCGAGCCCTTACGGCACCTGGTTGGCGGCCGCCTTCGATGCCTGGTACGACACCTCACCCCGGCTGACCCGGGTGCGTCTCTTCGAAGAACTCATCAATCTGCTGTTCGGAGGGCGGAGCCGGACCGAGTCCCTCGGGCTGAGCCCGGTGGCCGCCGTGGTGATCAACACCGACGGGGCGTACGAGCAGGTCGACACCCTGCGCTCCACCTACCCCGGTGCGGTCGGCACCGACCTGACCGTCTTCACCGACTCCCTTGACGACGTGCTGCGGCACCCCGCCGTCATCGCCCGCCAGGTGGGAGTCGAGGCGCTCGCCGCATCCTGCCGAGCGTGCCCGGTGCACCGCGTCTGCGGTGCCGGCAACTATCCCCACCGGTACCGGGAGGGAAGTTTCACCAACCCGTCCGTCTACTGCCCCGATCTTCTGCTGCTCATCGCCCACGTGCAACGACGCCTGCGAGCGGACCTGGCAGCCATGCCCCGGGAGCGGTCGTGACGGGATACCACCGGCTCGCCCCCGACGACCTCGCGGCGCTCGCGGCTGGCCTCGGTGACCGGCGGACGATCCGTCTGCTGCGTGACGGTCAGGTGAGCAAACGCATGCTTCAGCTGCGCGCGCTCCTCGACACGGCCGCTACGGAGGAGACCGCCCGACACTTCGCGCTGTGGGCCACGGCGGCGGACCGGTCGCCCGAGGCGGGGCCGGCGGTGCTGGCCCTGCCGCACACCGGTGCCTGGTTGGCCACCGCGCTACGCCGACTGCGTACGCCGACGCCGTCCGGTTCGGCGTCCGCCGCAGCGGTCGGCCGGACGACCGGCGGGTTGGTGGTGGAGGCGGCACCCGAGTGGGCCGCCGAAGCCGAGCTGACCCCGCTCGGTTCGATCGCCGCGGTGGCGGCCCTCCGGGCCGGAATGGACTTCGAGCTCAGCGTCACACCGCGCGACGGGGCCGTCTACCTGCCCACGCTCGGGCTCGCGCGGGTGGGGGACGCGCGGCGGGTGACCATCAGACGGGCGGGGTCGCAGCTCCTGGTCGGGCCGGTCACGGTGTCGCTGGCTCCTCCGCCGGACGCCGGGCCGGGTGCGGAGACCGACGGATGGTCCGGCCTGCACCGACTGTGCAGCACCGCCGACGGGTTGACGCTGCGGATCACTCTCGACGATCTCGACCCGTACCGGGACCGGCACCAGCTGTGCGCCGCGGACCGGCTCACACCCGCCGAGGTTGCCGAGTGGCAACGGCTGCTCGACGACGCGTGGCCGATACTGGTGCGCCACCACCGTCGGCACGCCGAGGCGATCGCCGAGGGCCTGCGCTGCCTCGTGCCGCTGCTGGCCGATTCGGTCAGCGCAGGGGTCAACGTCACCAGCATGGACGCCTTCGGGTCGGTCTCGATGACCCGTCCGATCGACGGGGAGGCGTTCGCGCTCGGCCTGCTGCACGAGTTCCAGCACGCCAAGCTCGGTGCGACGATCGACGTCGAGCCCCTCTACGACCGCGACGACCGTCGCTACTACTACGCCCCCTGGCGCGACGATCCGCGGCCTCTCGGCGCCGTCCTCCAGGGTGTCTACGCCTTCATCGCGGTGACCGAGTTCTGGCGGGCGCGTCGTGCGTTGCGCAGCGGCGGCCCGGCCCGGTTGGCCGAGGTGGAATTCGCTCGCTGGCGCGACCGCGTGTCCCGCACCTGCGCGGACATCGAGTCCTTCGGCCGTCTGACCGCGGCCGGCCGCGAATTCGTCGCCGGCCTGCGGCGGGTCATCGACGACTGGCGGGACCCGGTGGACCCGGTGGCGGCCGAGCTCGCCAGGGAGGCCGCCGAGGACCACTGGACGGTCTGGCGACTGCGGAACCGCCGGCCGGACCCGGACGCCGTCCACCAGCTCGCCGCCGCCCGCACAGCCGGCCTGCCGTGCCCCGCCACCATCGTCACGCTGCGGGTGGAACCGGCCGACGGCCGATGGCTGAGCCTCAGCCCACGGCTCGACCTGGTGCGGTTGCGGTTGAGCGATCCGGAGCGGTTCATGCGGCTGCGCACCGGCGCGGAACGCCTCGTCGACGCACTGCCCACGGCGTCCGACGGTGACCTCGCCCTCGCCGCCGGGGATGACCTGGCCGCCCGCGAGAGCTACCGCGGGCAGGTGTGCGCCGATCCGGAGCAGCTCTCCGCCTGGGTCGGGCTCGCCCTCGCCGAGCAGCGCCTGACGGCGGCGGAGAAGACCGGCGGCGCCGACCCGGAGCTGTGCCGTGCGGTGTACCGGCGGCTGCGCGCGGCCGGGCACCCGGAGGATCCACTCGAACTGGCCCGCTGGCTGGCTCCGGTCACCTGCGTGGCGGCAGCGGGCATCGAGCACGACGGCGCGTCGTCGGCTACGTCGGTGGCGGTTCCAGATCGCAGTTGAGGCGGTTCGCCTCGACCAGGGCGATGGTGTTCGGGTGGCTGTCCCCCAGGACGCGGCGGAAGAGGGGCATCACCGTGTCACGCAGAGCGCGGGCACCTCGGTGGTCTCCGGCGACACTCAGACTGGTGGCCAGGTTGTTCGCCACCGCGAGGGTGTCCGGGTGGGACGGGCCGAGGATGCGCTGCGCCCGCTCGTAACAGTCCTGGTCGGCGGCGAGAGCCGCCGCGAACTCCCGACGCCCGTACCAGCAGTTGGCGAGGTTGATGTTCGCGGCCAGCGTGTACGGATGATCGGCGCCGACCCGTTCGGTGAAACGGTTGACGACCTCGTCGGACAGCGTGAAGGCCGCCTCCAGATCCCCGGCCTTCCGGAGGAAGATCGCCAGGTTGTTGCCGTACGCCAGGGTGAACAGATGGTCCTCGCCCATCGCGTCTCGATACCACCGGTACACCGGGCGTGCCCGGCGGAGCGCGCCCGCGTCGTCCTCCAGAGCGGACTCGTCGCAGGCCAGATTCATCGCGGCGGCCTGCACGTCCGGATGGTCGGAGCCGTGCCGACGGCGGGAACGGACCAGCACGTCCGCGCTCAACGCGTGGGCCCGCTCGAACTCGCCCAACTTCCGGAGGGTCACCGCGTAGTTCTTGGTCACCCGTAGCGTCTCGCTGTCCTCCTCGCCGAGCACCTCCCGGTCGGCCTCCACCGCTGCCTCCAGGACCCGGCGGGACTCGGTGAGGTCGCCGGTGTCGCGCAGGTCGCGGCCGTACTGCCCCTCGGAGAAGAGGGTGTACGGGTGCATCGGACCGAGCGTCTCCCGGCGGCGGGCCAGCGTGCGTTCGTTGAGCCGCAACGCCCCGCGCAGATCGCCGACCAGCCGGAGCGACAGGGCCAGGTTGTGCGCGGCGATCAGCGCACGGGAGTGTTCCTCGCCGAACACCTCGCGGGCCAGCTCCTCCGTGCGAGTGTCCAACTCGCGCGCCCGTTCGAAGAACCCGAGCGCCCGCAGGTCCGCGGCGAGGCTGCCCGCCACGATCACCGTGTATTCGTGGTTTTCGCCGAGCGTGGCGGAGAGCCGCTGGTACACGTCCTGATCGATGTCGTACGCGGCCTGGTACTTCGCCTCGAGGCGAAGCGCGTTGGCGAGGTGGAAGCGCATCATCTGGGTCGGCGGGTCGTCAGCGCCATGCTCCGCCCGCCACGCCTCGATCGCCTTCTCGGCCAACTCGGAGCAGGTGCCGAAGTCGACCCGGGTCCACATGTAGCGGGCCACGTCGAGCAACAGTTGTCGGACCTCCGGCTGGGGCGAGTTGAGGGTCTTCGACGGCAGCAGATGTGGCCAGAGATCCGCGTAGATCGGCCAGTTGCGGGGCTGGTCGGGGTCCTTCGGGTTGGCGGCGGCGAGGATCGCGTGCACGTGACGCCGGTTCTCCGCCTTGGCCTCGTCGGACAGGGACTCCCGGATCAGTTCCTGCACCAGTGGGTGCATGCGGAGGCTGGCCTGATTGCCGTCGTCACCATGGTCCTGCGTACGGCCGCGCCCGCCAGCGCGCACGCTGTCGATTCGCGCCAGCGCGTACCGGCCGACATCCCGCAGCGCGCGCCCCATGAGCAGGGGATCCCGTACCGAGGGATCGTAGGGGAGCAGCACGTTGATGAAACTGTCGTCGTAGAGCAGCGACATCGGGATCGGCTCGGCGGCGAAGAACGCGCAGACCTCCAGCAGCTTCGCCGCCGCCGGGTTGCGTTCCCGCAGGCTCTCGAGTGAGACGAGCCAGGGCTCCGCGCCGGTCTGTTGATAGTCGGTGGGGAGCTCGTCGGAGAGCATGCCTGGCAGATACCGGCGCAGTCGCTGCAGATACCGGGCGGCCGATTCGCCGGTGGTGGCGAGCCATGCTCCGGCCTGCTCGACGGCGAGCGGCAGGTCGCCCAGGCGGTCAGCGACCATCTCGGCATCCGACAGGGGCAGGCGTGGGATTCGCCGCCGCAACAATGCGGTGCTCTCCGCGCGGTCGAAGGCACCCACCTCGAAGCTGCGGGCGTGCCGTGCCCAGAGGTGGTTGCGCGTGGTGACGAGCACGTGGCCGGGCCCCTGCGGCATCAAATCGTGCAACTCGGCGGGTTCGTCGGCGTTGTCGAGGACCAACAGCCACCGGCGGAAGGGATCGCCGCGGCGCAGGGCGTCCAGCACCCACTGGACCCGCTCGGCGACGTTGCCTCCGAGGGGTGTGTCCGCCATGTCCGCCAGCCGGTCGGCGAGCGAGGACAGAGCGAGCCGCATGACGCTCGGTTGCTGCGCGGAGATCCACCAGACGACGTCGTACTCGGCGCGGAAGCGGTAGGCGTACTCCAGAGCGATCTGGCTCTTACCCACACCACCCAGACCGTGCAACGCGAGCGGGGTGTGCTGGGCCTCGGCCGACGACAGCCAGTCGCGCATCTCCTCCAGGAGTCGGCTGCGCCCGACGAACTGGACGTTACGCGGCAACGGCACCCGCCAGACCGGCGGCTCGTTGCCGGGGAACCGCCGTCGTTGCCCGGCACCCTCCGGGTCGGTCGCCGGACGGGCGGGATGGTCCAGTGCCTCGAGCAGGCGCCTGGCGGCCTCCTCCTGCGTGGCGCCCACCAGGTCCACCGGAACGCGCTCCAGGAACACCGCCGGCGCCCGGGAATTGTCCAGCCGGACGGGCACCAGGAAGTTGCCGCCGCTGCCCGACTCGTAGGTGGTGGCCTGGGACCACAACTCGCTGGCGTTCGACGACTGCATGTATTCCTGGGACAGCAGCACCACCAGCCGGGCGGCGTCCTTGAAACCAGCGGCCGTCGACGTCCCCCCGCCAGGGCTGGCCGGAAAGTCGACCTCCCGCATCACCGTACGCAGCCCGGCCGACCGGAGCTCGTCGCTGACCCATTCGGCCCACGACCGATCGAGGGACACGTAGCTGACGAACACGTCCGGGGTCTCGCCGGAGATGCGTTGCCGCTCGAACTTGGCCAGCCACTGACGGCGAAGCCGATCCACCATGGCCGGCAGGCTGTCGACCGCGTCCTCGGTGATCGCCTTGGTCAGCCGCTCGTACGCGGCGAGCAGCGTGCGCTCATGGTGGGCCCGGTCGCCGAACCCCGCCAGGATCTCCTCGTACGCGTAGTAGGGCTGGTAGGGGATCTCGATCTCGCCCCAGTACCTGTCGCTCTCCTCCACGGAAGTCCGGGGGAGCAGAGGCGCGAAGCGGCGACGCGCGTGGTCCCGGCCCGCCTCCAACTTGAGCTGCTCGGCGTTGTCCACCCGCATCGGCACCGGCAGGATCCGTACCGGTCGGTCGCCGCGCTGCCGGATGATGGAGCGGGTGACGCCGGCAGCTCCGTCGATGCTCTGGTCGTTGAGCGTGAAGGAGGTCACCACGACGTCGGGTAGCCGGACGGTGCAGATGCCCGCGCCGTCGCTGACACCGGTGCGGCTGTCGATCAGCACGTAGTCGTAGTTGTCCCGCATGCTGGCGGCCAGTGCGTCGAGGAAGCTGTTGCCGCCCAGCTTCTCGAAGAACGCCTGCCAGTCGAAGGTGCTCACGGCCTTGGTGTACGCCGTGTCCTGTCGGCCGGCTGGCAACAGGTCCAGGCTGCCCGGCGGAATCGGACCGGCGGAAGGCCGGACGGCCGAGGTGGGAGCGGGGAACTCCCAGTGCAGCGAGACGGCGTGGTGCAGCACGTCGGCGGCGCTGCCGATCCAGTCCTCGTCCTCGGTTTCCTCCAACGGTCGAACGACTGCCTCGGCGTAGTCGCGGACCATGTCGATGACCCCGGTCGACGTCCGCAGATCCTTGTCGAGGAGGAACGGGTGAAAATACTTGTGCAGACCAGGGGATTCCAGGTCCCAGTCGACCGCGAGCACCCGGTAGCCGTTGGCGGCCAGGATCCAGGCGACGTTGGCGAGTGCCATGGTGCGGCCGGTGCCACCCTTGTACGAGTAGAACGTAATGATTCGACCCTCGACACCATCGCCGGTGATGCCCGGGTCAGCGCTCGTCGTCACGGCCGTCCTCCGGTGTGGTGTCGTCGCCCTCCGCGCCCCAGGGCCCGTCGATGCGTGGTGGTCGGGTGTCCGTGGCGAGGCTGGGGGGCCGGTGCACCGCTCCTCGGCTGAACACCCGGTTACGAGCGACCTCCAGGACCTCCGGCAGCTCCTCCTGGAAGGCGCGGTGGGTGAGGATGTTGGACCGGTAGAGCTCGTCGTCCGAGGCCAGGTCGTCGAAGATCTCCCGACACGCGCGCGACAGTGACTGCCAGTGCTCCCGGGTCTCCGTGTCGTCGCGACTGCTCGGGATCAGCACCGCCGTGGTGCCACCGTCGCGCAGGGAAGCAGTGGCGTGGGCGGCCAGCGACTGTCGTTGCTCGGGCAGGCGAGTCAGCCAGGCGTCGACGATCAGCACCAGGATCTGGTTGTAGCGGGCGGCCTGCTCGGCGCGTCGGGCCAGCTCCGTCAGGTCCACCACCGTTGACCGGTAGCTGTGGTCGGCTGCGATCTCACGGGCGTAGTCGACGACCGGGTCGGGCAGCGGCGGCCCGTACGGTGCCCAGTCCAACGCATGGTTGCCGTACGTGGTCACGTACTGGCGTACCGTGCTCATCTCGTCCCGGTGCGAGGCCGCGACGATGAAGTGGACCAGCATCGGCGCGAACTGGTCGACGTCCGCCGCGAGCTGCCCGGGTGCCTGGTGGAAGGCGCTGGGTGTGGCGCGCAGGTCGATCGTGCGCTGGCCCTCCGGCAGCGGATGCTCCTCCACGCTGGACACGATCTGGTTGGCCAGTTCGAAAAGGAATGTGCGGTAGTCGTCGCTGTGCCGTTGCAGTCGCATCAGCTGCCGCACCCCCAACCGCTGATAGAGGTCGCCCAGGCTGTGGGAGGAATATTGCAGCGGGGAGGCGACCGGATGGATGCGGCCGGGTCGGGCCGGGATCCACATCAGCGGTTTGAGGAGCGAGCTGTCCACCCCGTTCTGTTGGTCGTAGCGGGCAGTGCGGTCGGCGAAGATCCGCCATTCCTGGCCGCAGGGCTCGCTCTGGAAATATCTCGGTGTCATCAGAGCGAGGAAGGAGCGGCACGTGGTCAGCGCCTCGACCAGCCGCTGCGGCCACCGCTCGCCCAGCAGGATGGTGCGATCGACGAAACCCACCCGCTCGTCGCGGGGCAGACCCGCGATCAGCCGTACCTCTGCGCTGAGATCCTCGTAAAGACGTTGGACCAGTGCGTCCTCGTCGCCCCTCGCGTAACTGAGGAAGAAGTACAGCACCGCACCTCCGCGCCGGGAGAGGTTGACCATCGGATGGCCGGGCCGTGACCCCGTCGGCCACGGCCATTTCCGGCGGCCGTAACGGCGGAGCTAACCGTGAGTATAGGGGCGGAGACGGCGCGCCACAGCCCGCCGATCGGCGCATCAAGAGGGCGTCTCGGATATCACTTTCCGTATTGGCGTAGGTCGACTCCGGGGTGAGCTAGCGTGGGTCGGGTGACTGCGCCTACTCCGGTAATCCCGGTTCCACCGGCCGACCTGCCCGGCACGCTCGGCGCGCTTCGGGCGGCCGGTCACCAGTACCGCACCGTCAAGCAGGAACTCCGCGACAACCTCCTCGCCCGGATGCGCTCCGGCGAGGCCCGTTTCCCCGGCATCGTCGGCTACGACGACAGCGTGCTGCCCGAGGTCGAGCGGGCACTGCTCGCCGGGCACGACATGGTGCTGCTCGGTGAGCGCGGCCAGGGCAAGACCCGACTGATCCGCGCACTCGGCGCGCTGCTCGACGAGTGGACCCCGGTCATCCCCGGCTCGGTGCTCAACGAGCACCCCATGCACCCGCTCACCCCGGCTTCCCGTGCCCAGGTCGCCGAGGCCGGCGACGACCAGCCGGTCGGCTGGCTGCACCGCTCGATGCGCTACGGCGAGAAGCTCGCCACCCCGGACACCAGCGTCGGCGACCTGATCGGTGACGTGGACCCGATCCGGATCGCCCAGGGCCGCACCCTCGGCGACCCGGAGACCATCCACTTCGGGTTGGTGCCGCGCACCAACCGGGGCATCTTCGCCGTCAACGAGCTGCCCGACCTGGCCGAGCGGATCCAGGTGGCGCTGCTCAACGTGCTGGAGGAGCGGGACATCCAGGTTCGTGGCTACCAGCTGCGGCTTCCGCTGGACCTGCTCCTGGTCGCCAGCGCCAACCCGGAGGACTACACCAACCGGGGCCGGATCATCACGCCGCTCAAGGACCGGTTCGGCGCGGAGATCCGCACCCACTACCCGGTGGACCTGGACCTGGAGCTGGACCTCATCCGGCAGGAGGCCGACCTGGTCGCCGCCGTGCCGGAGCACGTCCTGGAGGTGCTGGCCCGCTTCGCCCGAGCGGTGCGGGAGTCGCCGTCGGTGGACCCGCGCTCCGGGGTCTCCGCCCGGTTCGCCATCGCCGCCGCCGAGACGGTCGCCGGCGCCGCGCTGCGCCGCGCCGGTCTGCTCGCCGCCACCGCCACCCCGGAGGGGCGGCCCGAGGCGGCGGTGGCTCGGGTCGGCGACGCCGTGTCGGTGACCAGCACCCTGCGCGGCAAGGTCGAGTTCGAGAGCGGCGAGGAGGGGCGGGAGATCGAGATCCTTGCTCACCTGCTGCGGACCGCGACCGCCGAGACGTTCCGGGCGCACCTGGCCGGGCTGGACCTGTCCGGCTTCACGGCGCTCGTCGAGGACGGCGCGGCGATCGAGACCGGCGAGCTGGTCAGCGCCTCCGAGCTGCTGCGCCAGGTGGGCACCGTGCCCGGTCTGGCGAAGGTCCTCGACCGGCTCGGCCTGGGTGACGCGCCCACCCCGGAGGAAGCGGCGGCTGCCGTCGAGTTCGTGCTGGAAGGGCTGCACCTGACCCGCCGGCTCGGCAAGGACGTCACCGACTCCGGGCGCACCGTCTACGGCGGCCGGGGCTGACCGTGGCCGGCAACCGGTTCCGGTACGGGCAGTGGAACGGCGGGCCCGACCCGCTCGCACCCCCGTACGACGTGCGTGAGGCGGTGGACGCGGTCGGCGCCGAGGTGCTGGCCGGCGGAAGCCTACGGGAGGCGTTGCGCGACCTGCTGCGCCGTGGCCCTCAGGGGCGGGGCGGGCTGGACGACCTGGCCGCCAGGGCTCGGCGGCTGCGCCGGGAGGCGCTGCGTCGCGGTGACCTGGACGGCGCGGTGACCAGGGCCCAGGCTCTGCTCGACCAGGCTCTCGCCGCCGAGCGGGACGAGTTGCGCGGGCGCGACGACGACGCCGCGCGGTTCGCCGAGTCGGTGCTGGACAACCTGCCCCGTTCCACCGCGCGGGCGGTGGAGGAGCTGTCCGGCTACCAGTGGGCCAGCGACGAGGCCCGCCGCTCGTACCAGCAGATCCTCGACCAACTTCGCGACGACGTGCTCGGTCAGCGGTTCGCCGGGCTGCGCGACGCCGTGCGCGCGTCCGCCGACCCGGCCGCCCAGCAGCGGCTCGCCGAGATGATGGGCGATCTGAACGACCTGCTGGCCCGGCACGGTCGCGCGGAGGACACCACCGACGCGTTCGCCGAGTTCATGCGCAGACACGGCGACTTCTTCCCGGAGAAGCCGGAGACCGTCGACGAGTTGATCGACGTTCTGGCCCGCCGCTCGGCGGCCGGTGAGCGGCTGATGAACTCGCTCTCCGACCGGCAGCGCGCCGAGCTGGCCGGTCTGATGCAGCAGTCGCTCGGCGACCGCCTCGCCGGGGAGTTGTCCGCGCTCGACGCGAACCTGCGGGCACTGCGCCCCGACCTGCGCTGGGGGCGTGGCGAACGGGTCCGGGGCGACCAGTCACTGGACTACGCCGACGCGGCTGGCGCGTTGGGTGAGATTGGCGAGCTGGACGACCTGCTGGACCAGCTCGACCAGGAACACCCCGGGGCGACCCTGGACGACGTGGACGTCGACGCGGTGGCCCGGACGCTGGGACGGGACGCCGCCGACGACGTCCGCCGACTGCGCGATCTGGAGCGGGAGCTTCGCCGGCAGGGCTGGGTGAGCCGGGACGCCGAAGGGCTCACGCTGAGCCCGAAGGCTCTGCGCCGGCTCGGCGGGACCGCGCTGCGACGGGTCTTCTCCGACCTGACCGCCGGGCCGCGCGGCCAGCACGACCTGCGCTCGGCGGGGGCCGCCGGCGAGGTCAGCGGTGCGTCACGACCCTGGGAGTACGGCGACGAGCAGCCGTTGGACGTGGTCCGGACGTTGACCCGGGCGGTCAGCCGGGCCGGGCCGACGGTTCCGGTGCAGCTCGCGGTGGACGACTTCGAGGTGGTGGAGACCGAGAAGCGGGCGTCGGCGGCGGTGGTGCTCTGCGTCGACCTGTCGTACTCGATGATCTCTCAGGGTCGTTGGGGGCCGATGAAGCAGACGGCGCTGGCGTTGGCGCACCTCATGGAGACGCGTTTTCCGCAGGACGCCCTGCAGATCGTGGGCTTCGGCCGGGAGGCGACGACGCTCACCCAGCAGGAGCTGGCCGCCGTCGAGCCGGACGGGGAACAGGGCACCAACCTCCAGCACGCGCTGCGGTTGGCTGGTCGGCACCTACGCCGACACCCGGACGCCGAGCCGGTGGTCCTGGTCGTCACCGACGGCGAGCCGACCGCCCACCTCGATCCGGACGACGGGGAGGCGCTGTTCCACTGGCCGCCGCTGCCGGAGACGATCGAGGCGACGGTTCGCGAGGTGGACCGGCTGAGTCGCTACGGTGCCACGCTCAACCTGTTCATGCTCGGCGACGACCCGGGCCTGCGGCGTTTCGTGGACGCGGTGGCCCGCCGCAGTCGGGGCCGGATGTTCACGCCGGACACCGACGACCTCGGCGAGTACGTGGTCTCCGACTACCTCCGCTCCCGCCAATCCCGCCGCTAACTCCCGGCGGGGCGGGTTGACTGGGGGAATGGAGAGCGGGGGAATGCGGCGGGCTTACGGCGCCCTGTTCGCGGAGGTCGACGCTGGCGGGTTCGGTCCGGCTCCGGAGGGGCAGCTCAGCGCCGAGCAGATCGTCGCGCATCTGGTCGCCAACGACGAGCTGATGATCCAGGCCACCGAGGCGCTGCTGGCCGGGTCGCCGTTCGCCTACTACGAGATGGAGGAGGACTTTCATCGTCCGCAGCTCGACGCGCTGGCTGCCGAGCAGGGCGGTCTGCGGGGTCTCACGGCTCTGCTGCACGGCACCAGCGACCGGTTGTGCGGGCTGGTCGACCAGCTCGGCCTGGCGGCGGAGACCCCGGTCGAGACTCACCTGCGCGAGGGCTTCGACCTCGTCGTCGAGGAGTCGCTGCCGTGGTCCCGCACCCTCGACCTGCACACCCGGGTCCACCTGCCCAAACACCAGGCTCAGCTGCACCTGCTCCGCTCCTGACGCGGTGTCTGGCGGGATCAGCCGCTGATCAGCTCGCTTCGCGGGTGGAAGGTGCGGCGGTAGGTCGAGGGCGCCACGCCGATGCGCTGGTGGAGCTGCTGGCGCAGGGCTGCGGTGGTGCCGAAACCCGAGCGGTGGGCGATCTGGTCGACGGTGAGGTCGGTCGTCTCCAGCAGCAGTCGCGCGTGGTCGGTGCGTTGTTGCAGCAACCACTGGGCCGGGCTCAGGCCGGTCTCGGACCGGAAGCGCCGGGTGAAGGTGCGCACGCTCATCCGCGCCTGCTCGGCCAGGTCGCGCAGGGCGATCGGCTCGTGCAGCCGCTGCCGCGCCCACTCCCGGGCGCTCGCGGTGCTGGTGTCGGTAGCCTTCGGGACGGGCCGCTCGATGTACTGGGCCTGGCCACCGTCGCGCCACGGCGGCATCACGCAGCGCCGGGCCGCCCGGTTGGCCACCTCGCTGCCGTGGTCGAGGCGGATGACGTGCAGGCAGAGGTCGATGCCGGCGGCGACCCCGGCCGAGGTGAGCACCTGGTCGTCGGCGATGAAGAGCACGCCCGGGTCGAGGTCCACCCGGCCGTGCAGGCTGCGGAACCGCTCGGCGTACGCCCAGTGGGTCGTTGCCCGACGCCCGTCGAGCAGCCCGGCGGCGGCCAGCACGAACGCTCCTGTGCAGATCGACATGATCCGGACACCCCGCTCGTGTGCCCCGCGCAGCGCCTCGGCGACCTCCGGCTCGACGGCGCCCGAGATCAACGCGGTGCCGTCGTGGATGCCCGGGACGATCACCGTGTCGGCGGTCTTGAGCAGTTCCAGACCATGGTCGGGGACCACCTGGAAGCCGGCGGTGCTGCGCACCGGTCGCCCGCCCGGGGTGCACACCCGCACGTCGTAGAAGGGCGTCTGGTCGGCGGCCCGGGCGGTGCTGAAGACCTGCGACGGGGTGCCGAGGTCCAGGCCGACCACGTGGTCCAGGGCGAGTACGGCGATCCGGTGCGGGCGAACGGTCATGGCCCGATTATTGCGCATGATGGCTTTCCGGCCACTCGTCCTGCCGTACGGCCCCGCCCAGACTGGTGCCGTGTTCAAGAACCGCCGTCTGCATCCCGCCTGGCTGGTCGCCGCCGTCGCCTTCGTGGCGCTGGTCGGTGCCGCCGGCTTCCGCGCCACCCCGTCGGTGCTGCTGCACCCGCTGCACGAGGAGTTCGGCTGGCCACTGGCCACGATCTCCGCGGCAGTCTCGGTCAACCTGCTGCTCTACGGGCTGACCGCGCCGTTCGCCGCCGCCCTGATGGACCGGTTCGGCATCCGCCGGGTGGTCTCGGTGGCGCTGCTGCTGGTCGCCGCGGGCAGCGGGCTGACGGTCTTCATGAGCGCCAGCTGGCAGCTCCTGCTCTGCTGGGGTGTGCTGGTCGGCCTGGGCACCGGGTCGATGGCGCTGGCGTTCGTGGCCACCATCACCGGGCGCTGGTTCGTCCGCCGAAGGGGGCTGGTCACCGGGGTGCTGACCGCCGGAGGGGCCGCCGGACAACTGGTGTTCCTGCCACTGATCGCCATCCTGGTGCGCGACCACGGTTGGCGTACGGCGGCACTCGTCGTGGCCGGAGCCGCGCTGGCGGTCGTACCCCTGGTGGTGTGGTTCCTGCGCGAGCACCCGGCGGATCTCGGTCTGCCCGCCTACGGGGCGGCCGAGGTCGTCGCGGCGCCAACGGCGACCGGCGGCGCGGCGACCCGGGCGCTGGGCGCGCTGGCGACCGCGGCCCGGACCCGCCCGTTCTGGCTGCTGGCCGGGGGGTTCGCGATCTGCGGTGCGACGACCAACGGCCTGGTCGGCACCCACTTCGTGCCGGCGGCGCACGACCACGGCATGGCCCAGACCACGGCGGCCGGGCTGCTCGCCCTGGTCGGGCTCTTCGACATCGTCGGCACGATCGCCTCCGGCTGGCTCACCGACCGGGTGGACAGTCGGTTGCTGCTCGGCATGTACTACGCGCTGCGTGGGGCGTCCCTGCTCGTGCTGCCGAGCCTGTTCTCCGGCATCGCCGAGCCGAGCATGCTGGTGTTCATCGTCTTCTACGGCCTGGACTGGGTGGCCACCGTGCCGCCGACCGTGGCGTTGTGCCGGGAGTATTTCGGTGGCGCCGGAGCGGTGGTGTTCGGCTGGGTGTTCGCCGCGCACCAACTCGGCGCGGCGGTCGCGGCGACCGGTGCGGGGCTGGTCCGGGACCGGCTCGGCGACTACGCGATGGCCTGGTACGTGGCGGGCGCGCTGTCGATCGGCGCGGCCGGACTGTCGCTGCTGCTGCGTCGGCGACCGGGCCGGCCGGTGCCGGAGGCCGTGCTGGCCGCCGCGACCGCGCCGAAGGCGTGGAGCTTCCGGGGCTGAGGCCGGGCGGGCGGCGGCGACTGCGGCGGTCGGTCAGCTCACGGTCCACTGCTGGGCCGGCCGGCCGTCGCAGGGCCGCTGCCGGACCTCGTCGCCCGCCTCGACGCCGTCGTCGTCGGCCTGCGCGCACTTGCCGCTGTGCGCCGCGACCAGCAGCACCGGGCCGGTGCCGGTCGCGGTGAGCCGCCACTGCTGGTTGGCCTCGCCGTGGCAGGGCCACTGCACCACCCGTGCGCCGTCGTCCCGGCTGCCGCCCTCGACGTCCAGGCACTGCCCGTGGGCAGCGTTGGTCAACGTCAGCACGTCCGCGCCGACCGGGTTGACCACCCACTGCTGCTCCGGGCCGCCGCTGCACGCGGCCAACTGGGCGCCGGCCTTCTCGCCGTCGCCGTCGAGCCCGAGGCAGAGCCCGGAGGCGACCCGGAGCACCCGGGGCCCGGTGGGTGGCCCGGCCGGGGTCGCCGACGGGGTCGGTGACGGCTCGGCCGGTGCGCTCGGTTCAGCCGCCGGGTCGGTTGGCGCCGCGCCGCTGGACGACGCGCCGACCGTCGCCGGCACGGGCTGCTCGTCCTGCCCGTCGAGCAGCCCGGTGGCGAAGACCACCCCGAGGAGCGCGCCGACGACCCCGACAGCCACCGCGACCCGCAGCAGCGGGTCGGCCAGTGGCCCGGGGCGGGGTGCCCGTCGCCCGCCATAGACGGTGCCGGCGGGGTCGGGGCGTTCGTGGGGCGCGGACATAGGCGCCATCCTCGCCCACGGCGGCGCGCCGGAGCCAGCCCGGCGCTCAGTCGACGACCCGGACGTCCTTCCAGAACGCCACCCGGTCACGCACCATCTCGGCGTCCGGTTTGGGCTCCGGGTAATACCAGACGGCGTCCGCGCTGGTGCTGCCCTCGTGCTCAAGGGTGTAGTACGAGGCGGTGCCCTTCCACGGGCAGACGGTGTGCGTCGCGGACTCCCGGATCAGGTCGTCGCGCAGGGCGGAGCGGGGGAAGTAGTGGTTGCCCTCCACCAGCACGGTGTCGTCGCTCTCGGCGACGACCAGGTCGTTCCACACGGCTTTTGGCATGCCTCCAACACTAGGCCGTGGCAGTGACGCCGGCAGCGCTCAGCGGGTTGGCTGCGGGTCGGTGACGTCGGCCACTGTGGCGTCGAGGGCGGCGATCACGGCATCGGCGTCAGCGGCGATGGCGAGGCCGCGTTCACCGGCGCCCAGACTGATCTGCCGGCCGCGCAGTCGCTCGTCGGCGATCACCGGCCAGGCGGTGCTCGCGCCGAACGGGGTGATGGTGCCGCGTTCGTAACCGGTGGCGGCCCGTGCGCCCGCCGCGTCGGGCATGGACAGCCGTTGCACTCCGAGCAGGGCGCGCAGCTTGGGCCAGGAGACGACCCGGTCCCCGGGAGTGAGCACGAACAGGTGATCGTCAGCACTCCGGCGGACCACGATCGTCTTCACCACATCGGCGACGGCCACACCCTGGGCCGCGGCGGCCTCCGCGAGGCTGCCGGCCTCACCGCGGCTGACCAGCCGATATGGCAGTTGGGCGGCTTCCAGGGCGGCGATCGCGGGCGATGGCATGCCCGCCACGGTAACGGCCGAGCCGGTCAGCGGACGGGAAACTGCCATCGTCGACATCCCACGGTTTTTGGAGCGCGAGCGTAAGGTGATCACATGCGCGCTGAGCGTGTGGATCACCCCATTGACCATGATCAAGCGGTGGACACGCTGCGACGGTCGTACGCCGCGGTGCCCACAGGCGAGCCTGTCCGGCTGGCCAAACGCACGTCCAACCTGTTCCGTCCCCGGTCCGCTCCCCGGACCCCGGGGCTCGACGTGAGTGGCCTGAACGGCGTGTTGTCGGTCGACCCGACCGGCCGCACCGCCGACGTGCAGGGCATGTGCACGTACGAGGACCTGGTCGACGCGACCCTGCCACACGGGCTGATGCCGCTGGTGGTGCCACAGTTGCGCACCATCACGTTGGGCGGCGCGGTGACCGGCCTCGGGATCGAGTCGACCTCGTTCCGCAACGGCCTGCCGCACGAGTCGGTCCGGGAGCTGGACGTGCTCACCGGCTCCGGTGAGATCGTCACCGCCCGACCCGACGGGGAGCACGCCGACCTGTTCGCCGCGTTCCCCAACTCGCTGGGCAGCCTCGGCTACGCCACCCGGCTGCGCATCGAGCTGCAACCGGTCGGCCGGTACGTGGCGTTGCGCAACGTCCGGTTCACCCAGCTGGAGGCGCTCACCGACGCGATCGCGGAGGTGACCGCGACCCGATCCTGGGCCGGCGAGCCGGTCGACGCGATGGACGGGGTCATGTTCAGCCCCGGTGAGGCGTACCTGGTGCTGGCCACGTTCACCGACACGGCCGGCCCGCCCAGCGACTACACCGGCCAGGCCATCTACTACCGGTCGTTGCGCCAGCGCACCCGCGACGTGCTCACCGCGCACGACTATCTCTGGCGCTGGGACACCGACTGGTTCTGGTGCTCGGCGGCGTTCGGTGCGCAGCACCCGGTCATGCGCAGGTTCTGGCCGGCGCGTTACCGGCGCAGCGACTTCTACCACCGGCTGGTCCGTCTTGAGCACCGACACCAGGTGGCGGCCCGGATCGACCGGCTGCGCGGGCAACCGGCCCGGGAGCGGGTCGTGCAGGACGTGGAGATCCCGCTGCACGAGACGGCTGACTTCCTGCGCTGGTTCGCCAGCGCAGTGGGGATGAACCCGGTGTGGCTGTGTCCGTTGCGACTGCGTGAGCCGGCGGGGCCCGGCTCGGCGCGGTCCTGGCCGCTGTATCCACTCCGGCCGGGGCAGGACTACGTCAACATCGGGTTCTGGGGGAGCGTGCCGATCGCGCCGGGCGCCGCCGACGGCGACGTCAACCGCACGATCGAACGCAGGGTGTCGGAGTCGGGCGGGCACAAGTCGCTCTACTCCGACGCGTACTACGACCGGGACGCCTTCGATCGCCTCTACGGCGGCGACACGTGGCGCGCGGTGAAAGACCGCTACGACCCGGACCACCGGCTGACGGGACTGTACGAAAAGGCGGTAGCACGAGCATGAGCCTGACCGACAGAGATCAGGGGGCGGCGAGCGTCCCCGCCACCCCACCGGCGGGGGGCCGGCAAACGGGTCCGACCGTGGCGGATGTCGTCCGCGCGGTCACCTCGGGGCCGTTGCCGGTGCGGATCACCGGGTACGACGGCAGCTCCGTCGGCCCGTCCGACGCGGGCATCACCCTGGCGATCCAATCCGAGCGGGGTTTGTCCTATCTGCTCACCGCGCCCGGTGACCTGGGCATGGCCCGGGCCTACGTCAGTGGCGACCTGGCGTTGCAGGGCGTGCACCCAGGCGACCCGTACGAGGCGTTGCGGGTGCTCAAGGACGAGCTGCGGTTGCGCCCACCGTCGCTGGCCGAGGGGCTGGCGCTGGTGCGGGGGCTGGGCTGGGAGCGGCTGATGCCGCCGCCGGCACCACCGCAGGAGGCGTTGCCGCGCTGGAAGCGGGTGATGAACGGCCTGCGGCACTCCCGGGTGCGCGACAGCACGGCGATCTCGCACCACTACGACGTCTCCAACGCCTTCTACGAGAAGGTGCTCGGCCCGTCGATGACGTACACCTGCGCGGTCTACCGGTCTCCGGACGACACGCTGGAGCAGGCCCAGGCCGCGAAGTACGACCTGGTCGCCGGCAAGCTGGGGCTCAAGAAGGGCATGCGGCTGCTGGATGTGGGCTGCGGCTGGGGTGGCATGGTGCGGCACGCCGCGCGTGAGTACGGCGTCAAGGCGCTCGGGGTGACCCTGTCGCAGGCACAGGCGCAGTGGGCGCAGGCCGCGATCGAGCGGGAGGGTCTGACCGGGCTGGCCGAGGTGCGCCACCTGGACTACCGGGACGCGCCGCCGGAGCAGTTCGACGCCATCTCCTCGATCGGGCTGACCGAGCACATCGGGGTGCGCAACTACCCGGCCTACTTCGGGGCGCTGCGTAGTCGGCTGCGGCAGGGCGGACGCCTGCTCAACCACTGCATCACCCGCGCGGACAATCGGGCGCCGCACCGCTCCGGCGCGTTCATCGACCGGTACGTCTTCCCGGACGGCGAGTTGGCCGGTCCGGGCCGGTTGATCAGCGAGGTGCACGACGCCGGGTTCGAGGTGCACCACGAGGAGAACCTGCGCCAGCACTACGCGCTGACGCTGGCTGCCTGGTGTCGCAACCTGGTCGAGCACTGGGACTTCTGCGTGTCCGAGGTGGGTGTGGGCACCGCCCGGGTGTGGGGGCTGTACATGGCCGGGTCGCGGATGGCGTTCGAGCGCAACGGCATCCAGCTGCACCAGGTGCTGGCCACGCACAACGGCCCGGACGGTGTGAACGGCTACCCGCTGCGACCGGACTGGTTGCCCTGATCACCTGCTGACCGTTGCCTGAAGCCGCGTCGAGAAAGTCGGCGCGGCTTCTCGCGAACCGATTGACAAACAAGTTTTGTACGTACAAACTGATTTTGCCATGAGAGATGTCCTGTACCTGGAGCAGATCGAGCAGGCCGAAGTCCTGCTCAAGCCGCAGCGCGTCGAGGTGCTGCGACAACTGGCCGAACCGCGCACCTGCACCGAGGTCGCGGCCCGACTCGACCAGACGCCACAGCGCGTCTACTACCACGTCAAGCAGCTCGTCGCGGCCGGCCTGGTCGAGCTGGTCAACGAGCGCAAGGTCCGCGGGATCACCGAGGGCATCTACCAGGCCGCCGCCCGGTCCTACTGGCTGTCGCCCCGGCTCGTCGGCCGGATCGGGCTGCGCCGGGCCCGCGACGAGCTGAGCCTCGGCTACCTCCTCGACCTGATGGAAGAGGTCCAGGCCGACGTCGCGGCCCTGGACCGGGCCGCCCCCGAGCTGCCCTCGATCGGCGTCTCCGGCGAGATCCGGGTGCCGGCCGAGCTTCGCCCGCAGTTCCTGCACGACCTGCAAACCGCACTTCAGGACCTGTTCGCCCGTTACGGCGGCAGTGAAGGAGACGCCTTCAAGCTCGCCGTCGCCTGCTATCCGAAAGGAAATTACAATGAGTGACCCGTTGAAGGTCCAGGCCCGTCTCTCCGCGCCCGTCGGGCGCGTCCGTGAGGCCCTGACCGACCCGGCGGAGCTGCGTCTCTGGCTGGCCGAGCACGCCGAGGTCGAGCTGCCCCAGCGGTACGAGTTCTGGGGCCGCTACACGCCCGAGGGTGACGCCCCGCATCAGCGGCTGCTGCACGCTGACGACGACACGCTGCGCTTCAGCTGGCTGCTCGACGGGGTGGAGACCACCACCGAGTTCCAGTTGACCGCCGAGGGCACGGACAGCACCGTGTTGACGCTGACCCAGAGCCACTTCGACTTTGCCGAAGCGATGAGCGGCTCCAGCATCCGGGGCGTGCTCCAGACGTTCTGGGCGCTGGCCATCGCCAACCTGGCCGCCCACCTGGAGGGCAAGCCACTGCTGCCGCGCACCGACTTCACCTCGGCGGACCTGCGCGGTGAGCTGGTCATCGCCGCCCCCGCCGACAAGGTGTGGGAGTCGCTGACCGACTCCGAGCAGGCCAGTGCCTGGTTCGGCTACCCGATCGGCATCGAGCCCTGGGTCGGCGGCCGATACGCCATGGGCGGCTTCGAGACCGGCTACGCGGCCAAGGTCGTCGACCTGGAGCCCGGCCGGCGGATGTCCGTCGACTGGGGGCCGACCGGGGTCACGAACTGGGAGCTGGCCGAGTCCGACGGTCGCACCACGCTGACCTTCGTGCAGTCCGGCTTCGACGAGGCCAACCCGCCGTACGGGGCCTGGAGTGGGTCGGTTGCCGGGCTGTACGAGCTGCGCCGCTTCCACGAGGTGCCGGACTGGCAGCCGATCTGGATCTCCGAGGAGATCCCCGGCCTGGAGCCCCAGCCAGCCAGCTGACACCCGCCGGTGCCCGGCCCCCCGATTGTGCTCGATGTGAGCCGGTGGGGCCGGGTTCCGGTGATCCGCTGGCCGGATCTGGTGACTTTTCGCGGTCGAGTGGGTAATGGCGGGCGATGTTCTTCATCTTTGGTCTGCGTACCAAGGTCGACCGGTCCGGTGTCGTGCAGCAGGTCTGCCGCCACTGTGGCAATCAGGCCGCACAGGTGATCACCCGACGGTCGACCAGGTTCACCCTTTTCTTCATCCCCCTCATACCGATCCGCACCCGGTACGCGCAGCAGTGCACGTTCTGCGGGGCGGAGTACGAGATCTCCAAGTCCGACGTCGAGCGCCTTCCGGTCGGCTGATCCGACGATGGATCGCTTCCTCTGCTGGCTGATCGGCCGACCGACGCCGCCGGTCGACGTGGCAGTGCACACCGTTGCCCGCCCGCCCTGCACCCCCGGCCGGCGCAAACGCCGCCGGGCACGCCGTCCGATCGCCGGCACCGCCCTGCCCCGCTCACCCTGGAACCGCTCCGCCGGCCGCTGACCCTCTCCGGCGCTCGGCGCGCCCGGATTCGCGTGAGAGTCGGAATGTAGGCACCGTGGCTCGGGGCCGCCCCGCCCCACATCTGGGGCAGGTCTACAGGGACCGTCACCAGGGTCCCTCGCCGCAGCTGGGCAGTCGTTCCTGATTGGACCTACGGGGACGTTCGGCCCTGGCGGCGTACCTGAGCGGTGGTTAGGCTTTCGTGGTTTGCCGTGGACCGGTCTTCCGAGGGTGCACGCACGACGCAGAGCCGGAGCGACCGTGTCCCGACAGGACGGAAAGCAGGCTGCGGGGCTGCTCAGCCCCGCCGGTGCTGTCGTCGCGGTCGCAGTCATCCTGCTGGAGGCGATCTGGCTGGTCGCCGCGCTGCCCGGTGCCGCGCTGGTCAGTGACCTCGGCGGGATGCTGGTCGCCGGCTGGGCGACGCTCGCGTGCGTCGGGGTGGCCCGCCGGCATCCGGCACCACTGCGTCGGTTCTGGACGCTGCTCGCCGTCACCATGGCGCTCGCCGCGCTCGGCCGGGCGATCTGGACGACGCAGCGCCTCGTCGGCGGCGATCTGCCGCACACACCGCTGGTCGGGGTGGTCTTCGGCGCCGGCATCCTCACCGGCACGGCGGCGCTGCTCAGCTCGCCGTCGGCGCCCCGGACGGCGGTGGGGCGGGCCCGTACGTTGCTGGACGGCGTGATCGTCGCGCTGGCGCTGGTGCCGATCGGCTGGGTGCTGGTGTTCCGCGGGGTGGCCGCTGCCGAGTTGGCCGACCCGGCGCGCACGCTGGGGCTGCTCTACCCGATGTTCGACCTGATGCAGCTCACCATCCTGGTCGCCGTCGCAGGCCCCGCCCGGCCGATGTGGCGGCCGATGAGCATGCTCGCGGCGAGCCTCACCCTGCGGGTCGTCGCCGACGTCGTCTACGTGTCGTTGGTCGCCCGTGCCGACTACGCCGCCGGTCACCCGATCGACCTGTGCTGGCCACTGAGCTACCTGCTGATCGGCCTGGCCACCCGGAACCCGCCACCACCGGACTGCGACGGCACCGACGACGCCGCCGAGTCACCGCTGCCGCCCTGGTGGCGGGTGGCGCTGCCGTACCTGCCGGTGGGTGGGGCGATCATCGCGGTGGTGCTCACCCGTCGGCCCACCGGGCAGGCCCCGCAGTTGGTCTTCATCACCATGATGGTGTTGCTGGCGGCCCTCGCCGTACGGCAGGGGCTGGCCGCCAACGAGAACCTGCGGCTGGTGGCCCGGCTGCGCCGACTCGCGTACGGCGACCAGCTCACCGGGCTGCCCAACCGGCTGCTGTTCAACCGGCGGCTGCGCCTGGCCCTGCGCCACGGGCGACCGGTGGCCGTGCTGCTGCTCGACCTGGACGGGTTCAAGCAGGTCAACGACCGGTTCGGGCACGCCACCGGCGACACCCTGCTGACCGGGCTGGCGGCCCGGATGCGGGCCGCCGTGAACGGCGACGGCACCATCGCCCGGCTCGGTGGCGACGAGTTCGCGGTGCTGGTCGACGGCGAGCGGCCGGTCTCACCGGAGCGGCTCGCCGAGCGGCTGCTGGACGCGCTGCGGCCCTCCGGCGACGAGGAGGACGTCGGGGTGCACCCGTCGGCGAGCATCGGCATCGCCGAGTACGGTCCGCAGCACGCCTCCCACACCGACCTGCTGCGCGACGCCGACATCGCCATGTACGCGGCCAAGGCGGCCGGGAAGTCCGCGTACCGGACGTGCACCCCGGCGCTTCGCGAGTCGGCCGTCTCCCGCGCCGAGTTGATCGCCGATCTGCGCCGCGCGGTCGACGAGGAGCAGTTGCACCTGGAGTTCCAACCGATCGTCGACCTGTGCACCGGCGCGGTTCGCAGCGCCGAGGCGTTGGTGCGCTGGCGGCACCCGCGCCTGGGGATGCTGCCGCCGGCGAGGTTCCTGCCGCTGGCCGAGGAGACCGGGTTGATCCTGCCGATCGACCGCTGGGTGATCCACGAGGCGTGCCGGGCCGCCGCGACCTGGCGGGGCCGGGTGCCGGAGGCGACAGTCGCGGTGAACATCGCCGCGGCGCACCTGCGCCGGCCGGACCTGATCGCCACGGTCACCGCGGCCACCAGTGCCGCCGGCCTTGCGCCGCGGGCGTTGACCCTGGAGCTGACCGAGTCGGCGCTGATCGAGGGCACCGACGCGGTGCTGGAGCGGCTGCACCAGATCCGTGAGCTGGGCATCAGGATCGCCATCGACGACTTCGGCACCGGTTACTCGTCGCTGAGCTACCTGCACCGCATCCCGGCCACCGAGCTGAAGATCGACCGTTCGTTCGTGGCCCGGCTGGGTGCCGACGACCGGGCCTACGCCACCGTGGAGATGATCACCCGGCTGGCTGGCGCGTTCGACCTGACGGTGGTCGCCGAGGGAGTGGAGACCGAGCGCCAGCACGAGGCGGTCGCCGCGATCGGTTGCCCGCGCGGCCAGGGCTATCTGTACGGGCGGCCGGACGGCCCGGCCATGGTGGGCCAGAATCGGGCTTGACCCTCACGTAGCGGCAGGCGGGAGCCTGGTTCCCGGAAGGGAGGGGAACCATGGCGTACACGGTGGGTCAGGTGGCGAAGCTGGCTGGCGTGACGATCCGGACGTTGCACCACTACGACGAGATCGGGTTGCTCTCGCCGAGCGGACGGACCTCGGCTGGTTACCGCCGCTACGACGACGCGGATCTGCAACGGCTGCAACTCGTCCTGTACTACCGGGAGCTGGGTTTCCCGCTTGAGGAGATCACCGCGATCATCGACGACCCGGCGGCCGACCCGGCCGCCCACCTGCGCCGGCAGCACGAGCTGCTGACGGTACGGATGAAGCGGTTGCAGGAGATGGTCACGGCGATCGAGTTCGCGATGGAGGCGAGCAAGTTGGACATCCAACTCACTCCGGAAGAGCGGTTCGAGGTCTTCGGCGACTTCAGCCCGGAGGAGCACCAGGCCGAGGCGGAGCAGCGCTGGGGCGACACCGACGCGTACCGGGAGTCGAACCGGCGGGCCTCCCGCTACGGCAAGGAGGACTGGCTACGGATCAAGGCGGAGAACGAGGACTGGGGCCGACGGATCGTCGCGGTGATGGCCTCGGGCGCCCCGGCCGACGGCCCGGAGGCGATGGAGCTGGCCGAGGAGCACCGGCAGATCATCAGCCGCTGGTTCTACGAGTGCTCGTACGAGATGCAGACCGGGTTGGCCGACATGTACCTGGCCGACGAGCGGTTCACCGCGCACTACGAGAACATCGCCCCGGGGCTGGCCGCGTACCTGCACGAGGCGATCCACGCCAACGCCATCAGCCGCGCGTGACGACGGGCGGTCCGGCTAGTCTGGCCGGACCGCACCGCCCCCGGGGGAGATGACCGTGCAGAAACCGAAGCTGATCGCCGCTGGTGCCACCCTCGTCGTGGCGGTCGCCGCCGGGGTGTGGGCACTAGTCGCCACCGGGGACGAGTCCGATGAGAGTCGCCCGGCGGCGTCGGCGGGCCCGACCGACCCGGTCGGTGTGCTCAAGGCCGCCGCCGGGAAGGTTGACCAGCAGACCTACAAGCTGGCGTTGAGCAGCGGCGGGACGACGGGCTCGGACGGCACCGTGGTGCTCTGGGACCCGAAGGCGAAGCGCGGTCTGGAAACCACCTCCCTGAAGGTGCCCACCGGCGAGGTGAAGATCGAACGGCTCACCACCGGGCCGGACGTCTACGTGCGGATCAGCGCCCCGGACCGGCGCGTTCCGGTCTGGGACGGCAAGACCTGGTGGCATGTCGGCGCTCCGGGTTCACCCCCCGCCAAGCAGGGCCTGGACAACACCAAGCTGGCCGGCACGCTCGGCACGGCGACCGCCGTCCGGCAGACCGGCGCGCGGGAGTACGCGGGCACGCTGGACCTGCGCCAGAGCGGCGCGGTGCTGGGCGAAGGGGTCGGCGGTGTGCTCGGTGACCGGGCCGGGGCGGTGCCGTTCACGGCGGCCGTCGACGAGCAGGGGCGGTTGGTGCGCTACCGCATCGAGTTGGCCAGCGAGCAGTCGCAGACCGCCCAGCTCGACCTGACGTACTCGGACTTCGGGTCGCCGGTGTCGGCCGACCCGCCGGCGGCCGACCTGGTCGGCGAAAACCCGCCAGCGAACATCCCCGGGGCCTGACGGCTCACTCCTCGACCGCCCCCTCGGTGGGGGTGACGAGGAAGTCGTAGACGGTACGGGCCATCCGACGGACCGTCTCGTCGCCGGTGGCGGTCAGCGCCCGCTCCGGCGTCGGCTCCACACCGGGCCCGTGGTCCGGGCCGTCCGCGGTGGCCGGCCCGGTCGTCGCGACCACGGCAAGCGCGACCGTCGCCGCCAGCCACTTCAGGGGTACGCGGACAGGGGCCCACAGCGGGGAAGATGAGCGCTTCTTGTCGCTTTTTCTCACGTTTGCACGATATGAAGCGCCGGGGGCTGGTGAGACCAGCGGGATCGGCGTCACTCGTCCGGGCGGCGATGTCGGCACGAGCGTGATGACTCACAGGTATAAAAATGACTCACTGGCATCAGCCTCATCATCGGTACCGACCCCCGGAGGTCCCCATGTTGATCATTGCAGGCAGCCTCCAGGTCGAGCCGGCCGCACGCGAGGCCTACCTGTCGGACTGCGAACAGGTCATCGCGCAGGCGCGCGCCACCGCCGGCTGCCTCGACTTCCTGCTCGCGGCCGACCCGTTGGAGCCGGGACGGGTCCACGTCTACGAACGCTGGGAGTCCGCGGAGCAGTTGGCCGCGTTCCGGGGCTCCGGGCCGAGTGACACGCAGGAAGTAGAGATCCTCGACGCCGATGTGCAGCGCTACCTGATCTCCGGCGTCGAGGCACCCTGACCGGGCTCACCCACGGCCGCAGGGTCACATCGGCGGTCCCGCCGAGGGCTCGGGTTCCGCGGGCAGGCTGGGCGCCAGCCGGCGCATCGAGGTGAAGGCGGGCACCAGCGCGTCGTACAGCTCGGCGAAGAGCGGCAGCAGCGCCGCGTAGGTGGCGGCGGCGGCCGGGTCGGGGCGTATCGTCTCCTCGATCCGCACCAGGTCGGCGGCGACGTCGATGCTGGGGATCAGCCCCAGAGCCTGCATGCCGAGCAGCGCCGCGCCGAAGCTCGACCCCTCGTGCGCGGCCGGAAAGCTCACCGGCAGGCCGAGCACGTCGGCGAGCATCTGCCGCCACAGGCCGCTGCGGGCGAAACCGCCACCGGCCCGGATCTCGCGAACCTCGTTGCCGGCCCCGCGCACCGAGCTGAGCACCAGCGCGAGCTGCTGACAGACCCCCTCCAACGCCGCCCGGATCAGATGCTCGCGGCGGTGCCCGTGGGTCAACCCCACGTACGCGCCGCGCGGCAGCGCGCTCCAGTGCGGCGCGCGTTCGCTGTGCAGGTACGGCAGCATGATGAGCCCGCCCGAGCCGGCCGGCGCGCGGGCGGCGAGGGCGACCAGTTCCTCCTCGGCGTGCTCGCCCAGGTCCGGGGCGAGCGCCGCACCGGCCCACTTGAGGACGATGCCGCCGTTGTTGATCGCGCCGCCGACAGTCCAGCGGTGCTCGGTCAGCGCGTAGCAGAACACCCCGCCGAGCGGGTCCACGCCCGGCCGCTCCACCATCACGCGCATCGCGCCGCTGGTGCCGATCGAGCAGGCCACCATGCCCGGGTGCACCGCGCCCAGGCCCAGGTTCGCCAGTGGCCCGTCCCCGGCGCCGACCACCACCGGGGTGCGCTCCGGCAGACCGGTCACGGCCGCGACCTGCGGGGTGAGGCTGGGCAGCACGGCGGTGGTGGCGACGAGCTGGGGGAGTTGCTCCTCGGTGATGCCGGCGATGGTCAGCGCCTCGCTGTCCCACTCCAGCTTGTGGATGTCCATCAGGCCGGTGGCCGAGGCGATCGAGTGGTCGACGACCAGCGCGTCGCAGAGCCGCAACAGCACCCAGTCCTTGATGCCCACCCAGTGCGCGACGCTCTCGAAGAGCTTCGGTTCCTGCTCGGCGAACCAGAGCAGCTTGGGCAGCGGTGACATGGGATGGACCGGCGTGCCGGTGCGACGGTGCAGGGCCAGCCCGGACGGCACCGCCCGCAGCCGCTCCGCCTGCCGGGTCGCGCGCGAGTCGGCCCAGGTGATCGACGGGGTGAGCGGGTTGCCGGCCGCGTCCAGGCCGATCAGGCTGTGCATGGCGGAGCTGAACGACAGCCCGGACACCGGCTCGACCAGCTCGGCCACCACCATGCTGATCGACTTCAGCACGGCGTCGAGGATGAGTTGCGGCTCCTGCTCGGCGTACCCGGGTTGGGGGTCGTCCAGCGGGTAGCCGACCGAGTGGCTGGCGAGCTGCCGCCCGTCGGTGTCGTACGCGACGGCCTTGGTGCTGGTGGTGCCGATGTCCACGCCGACGACCACGGCGGGCCTGTCCTGCGGCACGGCCCGTACCCCCTCGGTAAAGGTGAATCGTCGGCCCCAGTATCGCCCTATCGTGCTGGTTGCTACGCCGATCGGGTATTTTGCCCGTTCCGGCGTGTCCGGCTGACGCGCCGCCCCCGTTGAACCGGGAGACACCCCAGATTGGTGGCCTGCGCGGCGAAGGAGTCGGCGTGGCAAAGACTGAATCGACGGGTTCCACCTGGCGGTACCGGTGGGCGCACCGGCAGAACGTGCGGCGGGTCAGCACCTACCGCGGCGCCGAAGCGGCGTGGCGGCGACGCGACGACGAGTTACGGCGGCTGCGCGTCCTGGCCGCCGACTTCCAGGGCTCCGCGGCGGCCGGTGCCGGACTGCCGCTGGAGTTGGCCGCCGACGAGGTGGTGCTCTGGGCACTGCCCGCGGCGCAACTGGTCGAGGTGCGGCACACCACCGTGCTGCCCGCGCCCGACCTGACTGTCGCCCCGCAGACCGGCCCGCTGCGTCCACGCCGCCCCGACGGCGTACGCGTCACCGACGCCGGCATGGCCGTGATCACCAGCCGTCGACTGGTGCTGCTCGGCGGGCGAGGCCGGCGCGAGTGGGCGTACGGGCGAATCACCGGGCTGGCCCACGACCCGGCAGCCCCAGTCACCCTGATCCAGGCGCTGGACCGGCGGCTCACCTCCGGGTTGCTGCTGCCCACCGACGCCGCGCCGGACTTCCGGTTCAAGCTGACGCTGGCCTTCGCCGACGCGATCGAACAACGCGCCGCGGTACTCGCCCAGCTCGATGAGCTGATCGCCGAGCACGCCCAGCTCAAGCCGTTCCGGCCGGCCGTGAACACCCCCGCACAGGCCCGGTTCACCGCGCGGGTGCCCGGTGGTCGGCGGACCCTCGCGGTGGCCGCCGCCATCGCGCTGCTGGTGCCGGCGGCGCTGATCGAGTCGGACCCGTCCGACCCGACCGGTAGCCCGGAGGAGGCCGTCGCCGCCACCCCGGCACCCACCCACAGCGTGGCGCCCGCGCTGATCCGCCCGTCGCCGGTGCGGGTCACCCCGCCGCCGAAGCCGACCAGGTCGACCAAGTCGACCAAGCCGCCACGGTCGTCACCGAGCGCGTCTCAGGGCCCGCGCTGCGGGGCGCCGGAAAACCCGCTGGGGTACGACTTCTGCGGCGGGACGCGGATCCGCAAGCCGGCCGCCGAGGTGTGCGACTGGTTCGACTGCGTTCCGCAGTTCTGGTCCGGTCGGGGTTACCTGGTGCAGTGTCGGGACGGTTCGGTCAGCCTGACCGGCGGCCGGTCCAATGCCTGCGCGGAGCACGGTGGGGTGCGGCGAACCGTCGCCAAGTGACCGATTTGGGGGCGAAAGTCTGCTTCGGTCGGCCAGAATGATCGAGTGGAGATCCGGTCTGACGATGGCGCTCGGGTGCGGATACGCCCCGTCGGCTACCAGCCGGGCATCGACCCGCCCGACGACCCCGACGGACCCACGCCCGGTTGGCACGACTGGCTGCTCATCGAGGTGGACGCCCGCACCGCCGACGGTCAGACCTGGTCACACCACTACCCGAGCCTCATGGTCGAGGAGGCCCGCGCCCTCGGCGGCTGGCTGCACGGGCAGGCCACCGCCGCCCTCGGGCTGAGCGCGCCGCCGGCGCTGGTCCGTTTCACCGAACCCAACCTGGCCCTGCGCAGCCGGGTGCTGCGCCGCCGCCGGCTGGAGCTGATCGTGGAGTTCTCCGCCGAGTCGCTGCCACCGTGGATGCGCCGCCCGTCCACAGCGATCTACCCGCTGGTCCTCACGGTCTCCGCGGACGCCCTCGCCACCGCCGCCCAGCACTGGGCCGAACACTGCGAGGCGTACCCGCCACGGACCCGGTCGCGGTTTCCAACCCGGGGACGGCTCCCCGACCCACTCGGCTAGAGTGATCTTCGTCAGCCACGAGAGGAGGTGAGCCCGGTGACCACCCATCGTCATTCCTGGGCGCTCCTCTCGGCCGTCCCCCTCCGCTGACCTTCCGCGTGGGGAGCGCCCTCCTTATCGGAGGACCAATGTCTTTCTCTTCCTTCCGCATCGACGTGCCCGATGCGGTCCTCGACGACCTGCGGGCCCGACTGGCCCGTACCCGATTCACCGACCGCAGCGGCAACCAGCCGTGGCAGGGCGGCGTCGACCCCGACTACCTGCGGGACCTGGTGTCCTACTGGCACGACGGGTTCGACTGGCGCGCTCGCGAGGCCGAGCTCAACGCGTACCCCCAGCACCTGGCCGTCGTCGGCGGCCGGAAGCTGCACTTCCTGCACGTCCGGGCCGCGCGCCCGGCGGGTACGCCCGCGCCGTTGCCGTTGATCCTCAGCCACGGCTGGCCCAGCAGCTTCGTCGAGATGCTGCCGCTGGTCGACCGGCTGACCAGCCCCGCCGGCGGCGGTTTCGACGTGGTGGTGCCCTCGCTGCCCGGCTTCGGCTTCTCGGAGGTCCCGGACGAGCCGGTCACCAGGGCGTTGCTGGCTCGGACGCTGCACGAACTGATGACCGGCGTGCTCGGCTACCAGCGGTACGGCGCCTTCGGCGGCGACGTCGGGGGAGTGGTCACCGGCTGGCTGGGTGCCCTCCATCCGGAGCAGGTGGCCGGCATCCACATGATCCATCCACCGTTCCCGGCCAGCTTCGACGCCCGTCCACTGTCGGCGGCCGAGCAGGCGTACCTGGACGCCGAAGCCGCGTACGACGAGACCGACGGCGGCTACAGCGCCATCATGGGCACCCGCCCGGACACCCTCGCGGCGGCGCTCGCCGACTCGCCGGCCGGGCTGGCCGCCTGGATCGTCGACAAGTACCGCGACTGGAGCGACAACCACGGCGACCTGGCGAACAGCATCGACACCGACACCCTGCTCACCATCATCACGCTCTACTGGGCGACCGGCACGATCGGCTCGTCGTTTCGGCAGTACGCCGACTTCGACCACAACACGCCACGACCCGACATCACCGTGCCGGCCGCGTTCACGGTGAGCACCGAACCCTCGATGGCCAACTTCCCCCGGGAGATCGCCGAGCGGGCCTGCACCGACATCCGGCACTGGAGCGAGCCGGGCCGGGGCGGGCACTTCATGCCGCTGGAGGAGCCGGATCTGCTGGCCAGTGAGATGAGGCAGTTCTTCACCTCGCTGCGCCCGTAGTCGCTGTAGTTCGCCTGTCCTGCCCGGCGGCTGCTCTGGTTTCCCTGAGCGGCCGCCGGCACCGGGCTACGCGCCGCCGAGCGACGCCTTGGCGGCGTCGATGGCGTCAGACAGTTCCTCGGTGTACTCGAAGCCGTCCTCGACAATGGCCATGTTGACGCCGCATTCGCGCTGCCGCGCCCGCAGCAGGGTCTCCTCCACCGGGGCGATCGGGAAGGCGAGCGGGTCGAGGCCGGGAGCGGAGCCCAGGTCGTCGACCAGGAGCCACTTGCTGTGCTCGTCGTAGACGACCACACCGGCGGCGATTCCCCTGGTCCACTGGTCGAACAGCGTGGCCAGGCTGGTGGCGGCACGGACCGAGTCCCAGGCGTCGGGCGAGATCTCGTAGCGCCAGATCTCACCCTCGTGGTCGCCGGCCAGGACGAACGTGTAGAGGAGGGCATCGAAGAAGAACAGCGGCAGTTGTTGCCGCCACGGGAACGGCGTGCCGATCGACAACCCCAGATAGTCCAGTGCCTCCCCGCCCTCCGGCCATGGCATCCGCCACCCCACGTTGGGCAGCAACTGATGGTCGGGCCATCGCTGCGCCTGCAACCAGGTCAGTTGCTCCGCGATGTGCTCCACGCCGAAGATCCGGCGGACCTGCTCCGGCGGTTGCCCGGCCGGTGACTCGGGCTGGTCGGGCCAGTCGAGGCCGGCCGCCGCCGCCGCGAGGCGATAGTCGCGTACCGCGTCACGCAGCACGCGCATGTCATCAAGCATCAGGAAGCTCCTCGGCCATGGGGGTCCTGGGCAGGCTAGCTCCGCGGCACCGACGCTGGTGTCCGTCAATACTCTCCTTTCGGGCGCAACGGGATGCATCGATCTCGTCCGCGTTGCCTGTCACGTACGTGAGCGGTTGTACCGCGTGTGACCGTGACCTCACTGGCATCTTCCCCCTGGCGGATCGCCTGGGCCGAGCGTGAGAACGAGCGCAGGCAGCGCGCGTACCGCGACGCCACCAACGCCTGGCTGCGCCGCGACGACCACCTGGCCCGGCTCCGCATCGAAGCCGCCAGCTTCCTCGGGTGTACGCAGCCACGCACCGGCCTCCCGGTGGAGCTTGACGACGACGAACTCGTCTTCCGCGTCCTCCCCGTCGCCGAGCTGGTCGAGGCGGAGGCCCGGCACATCCCCGGGCTGCCCACCCCGGGCGGCTCCTGTGCCTTCGCGGAGGTGTCGGGCGAGGCGCTGCCGGCGGGCCTGCGGGTCGTCGACACCGGCATGGCCGTCGTGACCAGCCACCGGGTCGCCTTCGCCGGCCGAGAGCGCCGACGCGAGTGGCGGTACGCCAACCTGGTCGGCCCCGCCCACCACCCCGACGTGCCGGTCACCCTGCTGCCGGACCACGGTCGACTCTTTGGGCTGCTGGTCGCGGCCAACGCCGTGGTGAACTTCCGCTTCTACCTCACCCTCGCGGTCGCCGACGATCGTGCCACCGTCACCGCGCAGGTCGACGCTCTGCTGGCCGCCCACCGGGCCGCCCGGCCTTCGCCCTCTGTGTTGGTGTCACCTGACGAGGCACCGCTGACGGCGGTACGACCCGACCGCCGGGCGCTCGGTGCTGCCGCCGTCGCGGCGGTGCTGTTCGCGACGATGGGTCCCGGCGCGTTGGGTCCCGGCGCGTTGGGCCCTGGCGCTCCGGGGTCCGGTGCTGTGGGGCCTCGCGTCCTGCGGTCGGAACAGGTTGGTCCCGTGCAGCGGGCGGAAATCGTCGCCCTGGAGGCTGCCCTTATTTCGATACGTCCCGTCGGGCCGGTGGCGCCCAAGGCCAGGACCGGATCGGTCAGCGGTGCCGCGCAGAGCCGGCCGGATGCCGCCCCGGTCCGGCCGGTGGCTGTCTCCACAGTCGTGGGACCGTCGGTCGCGCTGGCCCCGCCGCCGGTCGTCACACCGTCCGTCGCCCCGGCACCGTCCGCCAGTTCGGTGCCGACACCTGGCCCGGTCCCCACCACGGATCCGCCCACGCCGGCGCTGCCGACGCCGCCCGCCGCGTCGATCTCGCCAGCTCCTTCTGCGACGCCGTCACCTGCGTTGCTGAAGGTCTGCCTGGATCCTCTTCAGCTTCCGTTGCTGGACCCGTTGCTCTGCCCGTCTCCGGCACCCTGATCGGTGTGCGTGCCTTCGTGCGTTCGTGCTGGCGTGCCGCGCAATGCTTTGGTGCTGGCGTGCTTCGTGCGGGCGTGCTTTCGTTTGGGTGTGCTCAGTCCATGGCACTGAAGTCGGGGACGGTCAGGGTGCCGTCCGCGGCGAGGGTGAAGCCGGGGTTCCAGGCGATCTCCCAGAGGTGACCGTCCGGGTCGGCGAAATAGCCCGCGTAGCCGCCGTAGAACGTCTCCCTCGCCGGCATGGTCACCCTGCCGCCAGCCTTGGTCGCCGTCGCCATCAGCTCGTCGACCTCCTCCCGCGAGCGGACGTTCTGAGCCAGGGTCACCCCGCCGAAGCCGTCCGCGCGCCGATCGCTGATGCCGGCGTCGGCTGCCAGCTTTTCGCGGCCCCAGAGAACGAGGGCCAGGCCGCCGGCCTGGAGGAAGACCGTCTCCTCGACCTCCTGACCGTGCCAGCCGAGCTGCTCGTAGAACGCTTTTGCGCGGGCTACGTCCGAGACGCCCAGGGTGACGAGGCTGATGCGCTGCTCCATGGTCCTCAACCTAACGTGCGATCACTCGGGGGCGTGGCAGACAGCCTCGACGTTGTTGCCATCCGGGTCACGGACGAACGCGGCGAAGTATGTCGGGTGGTACTCCGGCCACACCCGAGGTGCATGCAGGACCTCCGCGCCGGCCTTGATGGCGGCGTCGTGGAACGCCTGGACGGTGGCGCGGTCGTCGGCGGTGAAGGCCAGGTGCAGCTCGCGCGCTTCGCCGGAGGTGTCGGTGGGGCCGAGCCAGAACTCGGGGCGGTCAGTGCCGTAGCCGACGACGTTCGGGAACTCCAACAGGCGGCGACCGCCGAGTGGGGCGAGCACCGCGTCGTAGAAGGCGGCGCTGGCTGGCACGTCGCGGACCTGCACGGACAGATGATCCATCATCGCGGGTTCCTCCAGTCACGGGTTCAGGGCGGACGTCACGCTAACGACGGGGTGTGACACGCGGCCCGCGTTGCTCACCGCTTGGTGTGCCGAGGCCTTTCAGCGACTCAGAGCGGCTTGACCACGTCCGGCTCCCAGGGCCTCTCGAACGGTCGTTGATCTAGCATTCCAGGTCATGCGTGGGTTCTTCGAGGTTGAGGGTCGCAGGCTCTCGTATCTGGACTTTGGTGGTTCGGGTGCTCCGCTCCTCGCCCTGCACGGGCACTACAACGAAGCCTCGGCATTCGCGCCGCTGGCCGAGGCGTTGGCGCCGCGGTGGCGGGTGATCGCGCTCGATCAGCGCGGGCATGGAGAGTCCGACCGTGCCGAGAGCTATGGGCGGGACGACTACGTTGCCGACCTCGCCGCCTTCCATCGCCATCTGGGAATCGGCCCTGTGCCGGTGCTGGGCCACTCACTCGGCGGGGTGAACGCCTACCAGTACGCCGGCTGGCAACCGGATCGGGTCACGGCGCTGGTGGTCGAGGACATCGGCGCGGTCGTGGACTGCGACTGGTCGTTCACCACCAGTCTCCCTCGCCACGCGCCAAACCGCGATGCGCTGGCCTCGGCCCTGGGCGCGGCGGCCCCCTATCTGGAGTGCTCCTTCCGTCAGTCGAAGGACGGTTGGGGCTTCTCGTTCGACATCGATGACACGGTGGCATCCCAGAAGGCGCTCAACGGTGACCACTGGAAGGACTGGGTGTCGGTGACCTGCCCTACCCTCCTGATCCGGGGAACGCGCAGTGATGAGCTGACCGCCGCTCACGCGCGGGAGATGACCACCCGTCGTGCCGGCCGGGCCCGTCTTGCCGAGCTGCCAGCAGGTCACGTCGTGCATCACGATGCTCAAGCGCAGTTCGCCGTTGCGGTCAGCGGCTTTCTGTCCGAGTCCGGCTGAACCAGGGGAACTTCAATCCGGCCTCTTGAACGATGAGGCGGCGGCCGGGGGACCCGGCGGCCCACTAAGCGGCGATCGTTCGAGCGGTGGCATACACGTCAGCGGGTAGGGCGTGGTGGAGGTTCCACAGGACGCGCATGGGTCGGTCGCCGGTGTGCGACTCGTACGTCATGGTGCCGGCGTACAGGTACGGCGGTGCGCCCAGGTCGCGGTCGGCGATCCGGGTTTCCCGGACGAAGAGGTGCACCGTCGAGCCGCCCGACGTGTAGCGCTGCCCGGTTGCCGACGCCGACGAGGTGGTGCTCTGCGACTCCCACTGGAACAGGGTGTCGGTGATGGCCCGGTCGGCGTACATGGTGGTGGGGGAGTAGTGCGATTCCGACTTGATCAGGGTAACGAAGAACAGGTCGGCCTGGGCGTCGGGCAACCACTTCACCCCCTCGCGCAGCGACCCCGGGTTGGTCATCCCGAAGGCGGCGCACGCCTCGTTGCGGCTGTACCGGGCGTGCACCCGCAACGGCACCTCACCCAGAGCGGCAGTGGGTGTGACCCGGTGGATGCGATCGCGCAGCACCTCGGCGACCTGGCGCAACTCGGCGCAGCGGGCCGGGTCCTTCCACAATCGGGCCAGCCGCTCGTCGCGCGTCATTAGGGGTGCGGTTGGTCCCCACAGGCTGAAGTGCAGCATGTCCAGTAGGCGGCCATTGCCCGCGTACACCTGCTGACCTGGCGCGGGCGGTCCCGCCGCGACCCTGGTCAGCAGCTCCAGCCGGTCGATGTCGTCGGTGTGCAGCATGCGACCGATGGCCCGGCCCAGCTCCCGGTCGTCCGGGCCGGGCGCGGACGTCTCGATACCGGCGAGCCGCCGCAGCCCGGCCCAGCCGCCGATGCTGGCCCACCGGTACACGTCCTCGATCTCCAAGCCGGTCTCGCGGAGGAACGTCGCCAGGCTGACGTCGCCGAGTTGCCGCAGCTCAGACACCAGGCCGGCCTTGGAGGTGGGCAACGCCGATCGCAGGTTGGCGAGCACGACCTCCTTCGCCACCCGATCCAGCTCGACGTGGCAGCCGCTCGGCAGGCTCGGGAAATCGTCGCGGACCGCCTCCGTAATCGCCCGCCGGCTCACCCCGGTCAGGGCACGCCACCGCAGGTCGAAGCGGAAGTTGGCGTGCTGCCCGCCGATGAAGTCGAGCACGGTCAGGCAGGGCTTGTCGTCGTCGAGGCGCAGGCCACGGCCGAGCTGTTGGAGGAAGATCGTGGCGCTCTCGGTGGGCCGCAGCATCAGGATCGTGTCGACCATCGGCAGGTCAACGCCCTCGTTGAACAGGTCCACCGTGAAGAGCACCCGCAGCTTGCCGGCCTTGAAGTCCCGCAACAGCCCCGCCCGATCGGTGCCGGCCTTCGAGGTCACCGCCGCCGCCTCGACACCGTGCTTCCGGAAGAACGCAGCCATGAACTCCGCGTGCCCAATGCTCACGCAGAACCCGAGCGCCCGCATTCGCCCAACGTCCACCTTCTCGCGGACCGCGCGCAGCACCGTCCGCGCCCGGGCATCGTTGCCGGTGTAGATGGTGCTGAGCTGCGTCAGGTCGTAACCCTGACCGCGCTTCCAGGTGACACGCGACAGGTCCTCGTCGTCGTGCAGCCCGAAATACTGGAACGGAGCCAACAACTGCCGCTCCAACGCCTCCCACAGGTGCAGCTCAACTGCCGCGCGTCCGTCGAACCACCGGCGCACGTCGCCGCCGTCGGCGCGGTCGGGGGTCGCCGTCAGCCCCAGGAGTACGCGGGGACGCAGCCGCTCCAACAGCCGCGCGTACGTCGGTGCCTCGGCGTGGTGGAACTCGTCCACGATCACCATGTCGTACGCCTCGGGATCCACCTCCCGCCGGTGCAGCGACTGGATGGAGGCGAAGACGTGCTTCCAGCCGTTGGGCTTCTCGCCCGCTACGAGGGTTTCGCCAAAGCTGCCGTCGCCCATGACCTGCCGGAACGTGGACAGGCTCTGCCGCAGGATCTGCTCCTGATGGGCCACGAAGAGCAGCGAGTCTGCTCGTCCCGCCTTGTGGAGCCGGCGGTAGTCGAGGGCGGCGACCACCGTCTTGCCGGTGCCGGTCGCCATCACCACGAGGTTGCGCCAGCGCCCGTGCACCAGCCGTTCGGCGTCGAGGTCGGCAAGGATCTCCGCCTGATACGGGTACGGGCGCACGTCCAGGTTCGAGATCTCGGTCGGCGCATCGTCGCGGCGCTCCCCGCTCAACGCGTGCCGTAGACGCTCGGCGTCCCTGGTCGCGTCGTATGGCTCGAACGCCGGATCGTTCCAGTAGTCCTCGAACGTCGCCGCGAACGTGTCGATGACGTGCGGCTGCTCCATGTTCGAGATGCGCACGTTCCACTCCACGCCGTCGACCAGCGCGGTCTTCGACAGGTTGGACGAGCCGACGTACGCGGTGGTGGTGCCGTTGTTGCGGCGGAACAGCCACGCCTTGGCGTGCAGGCGTGTGGTCCTCGTCTCGTACGACACCTTGATCTCAGCGCCCAGCTCGGCGAGTCGGTCGAGGGCTCGCTGGTCGGTCGCGCCGAGGTAGGTGGTGGTGATGACGCGGACCTTGCCGCCTCGGGCGATCAGCTCGCGGATGGCCGGCTCGACGATGCGTAGGCCGTACCACTTGATGAACGCGCAGAGCAGGTCGACGCTCTCGGCCGACGCCATCTCGTGGTTGACCTCGTGGCCGATGCGGGGCTGGTGGCGGCCGTTGACCAGCAGCGCGCCGGTGGAGAGCGGGGTGGTGGGGCGCTGGGGGAAGGCTGGTGGCGCGGGCGGGACTGGTGGGGCGGCGATGGCGTGGAGCAGGTGCTTGGCGTCGGTTACCTGGTCCTGGTGTGTCGCGGCCTTGGGGCTCAGGGTGGCGATGGCGTCAGCGATCTGGTTCGCCATCTCGACCTGGTGATGGAGCTTGTCGTCGCCGTTCGGGATGGACTGGAGGGCTCGGGCGGCCATGGTGGCGATGTGCCGAGCGAGGGTGTTGTGCGCGTCGGCGGGGTCAAGCTTGTGGTGCTGGACCAGGGCGGGGTCGACGTGTTGGAGGCGGTCGGCCAACTCGCGGGTGATCAGGTGCTCGTAAAGCCCCCGCTCAAGATCCGTCATCTTGGCACGGTAGCGGGCGTGGATGCGACGGCGCCGCCCCGACATGCAGTCCTTTCGGCTCAACGATATGGGCAGAGCGAACGAAGACATCGAAGGTTGGCGCCGCTTCCCAATTCGGCCGTAGTTTCGTGAGGCTGCTCCAGCCCCAGGAGCGATACGCCCTTTGGGCGGCGACGTTGTCGGGACGGACCAGCAGCGTGGCTCGCGGCTCAGTCCGGCCACCAACCAGGTCGTCATGCAGCGCCGCAGCGATGCCCTTACGTCGCCAGTTGGGATGTACTAGCAGTTCGCTGAGCGCAAAGGTGCGTCTGCCATCCTCGTCGGTGAACCCAGGCGGCACGGGCTGGTGGATTCCCTCCCACCACCGCGTCTGTGCAGGAAGCGGGAATCCGTAGATGTAGCCGACCAGGGCCCGGTCGACCGTGGCGGTGACCAGCTCCCACCCAACGCGCTGCATGTGGAGGTCGAGTTGACGTCGGTACCGGTCCTCGCTGTAGAACTCGCCGCCGCCCGCATAGACCTCCAGGTAGAGGTCCACAAGCTGATCCAAGATTCCATAAGCCTCGTCGGCGAGGTGGTGGCGAAGCCGCAAGCCCTCGATCACAGGCTCACCGCCTGGTCGTAGGCGTCGACGAACTGACGCGCTGCCGTGGTCGCTTGCCGTGATGTCGCCAGGTTCGAGCGCAGACGCGCAAGGTGCCGGCTGACCCGCCCCGAATTTATTCGGGTTACCGCGGGCAGTACGTCCAGTGCGGTGCGCGCTGCCCCGTTGATGTCGCCCTGCTGGTACGCCGCTTCGGAGAGGTGCACGGTGTAGTAGATCTGGTTACGTCGATGGTCCGGCGACGGACTGGCGATGATCGCGTGGAACGACTGGGCCGCGCGGCCGGGTCTGTCCATCGCAAGGTAGGAAAGCCCTTCGATGCCGTTCAGCTCTTGCGAGTTAACGAAGTGGACAAATCCCGGATCATCTTCGTGTGGTCCGCGCTCCAACTCGCGGCGAGCTTTGGTCATCTCCCGGCTGAAGCCACTCACATCTCTGAGCACGGCGTGGGCGTGCGCCCTCCGCAGGTGCAGCAGCGCGGTGAGTCGAGGTGTAGCCCACCCGGCTGAGACCCGTAGGGCCGCTTCAGCACAGTGCAGCGACTCTCCGGGCTGACTCTCGCGGAGCAGCATAGATAGCTGGGTCAGCGCTCGTACTTCCACGCGGGGGTCATCGGCGATGCGGGCCCGAGTAATGGCCTCGTTTAGGTAGGGCCTGGCCTCCGGCCTGCGATCGGCGTCGATGGCGAGCCAGGCGGCCTGAATGCCGAGGTCAGCCAAAGCGCTTTGAAGGGCGTCGCCAACGTCTCTGCTGTAGCTCGCTCCCGCCGCCCAGCTCGACAGCCTGGTGTGCACTTGAATGGCGACGTCACAGAGTTGGTCGGCACCGGCTGCCGCATCGGCTCGCCGGAGATCTTCGACCAGCGAGCTGGCCAGTCGTACCTGTTCCATGCCGATATTCCCTGGGTCAGCATGTCCAGCGAGCAGGTAAGGATGACCGGCTGCGGCGAGTCCCGCGATCACGGCCATTGCGTTGAAGCGTCGCCGGTCCGTAGCGCCACCCCCTCGGGTTGATGCCCCATCCACGGTAACCGCCATGGCAGGCAGATCGCCCTGCTCAGCTATCGGGTCGTGGGCATGAGGAACCTCTACTGCGCCGTCGTCGGCTCGGTAAGGCTGCCCAGGGAGACCGAACCAGAGGCAAGAAGCTGGAATCCCGAGAAGCTGCGCCCAGTGCGCCAGTCGGTCCAGGTGCACCAGCGGCGGCCCGTTCTCCACCCGACTCAACTGCGCCTGCGTGATCCCCAACCACCCCGCCACCACGGTCTGCGGCAAGGCGACCCGCCCGTGGTACGGATGGCACCGGTACGCCCTGATCACCCGCCCGAGATGCCGCTCCGCCAGGGCCCGTCGTACCGGCTCGTGCTCCCAGAAGCTTGGAGGCACAACCATCGGCGCGCTCAACCGGTCCCGCTCGGCGGCCTGGCACGGCGTACACCGTCCGCTGTCGTTGTCCCGGGCCAGCCGTCCACCGCACCGAGGGCAGTTCGCGTGGGTCACCGGCGGCTCCGTCCGTCTCGCCTCATCGAGCCTGTCCATTGAACACGCTGCGTGGAGCGCTGGTATACGCACGACGCATATCTCAAGGACCGCCGTCCGAGGGAGCAGACGCTCAGACTGGGCGAAGCAGCCGCAGCGCCTCGACGACCATGGCCCAACGATCCTTCTCGTCCGTCGGGTTCAGCACCTTCCCCTTGGCGACGACAACGCCGGCAGCGCGCAGCACCGCCAGGTGACCGGCGTACGCCGGATGCGCGCCCAACTCCGCCTTGACGTGCGGGAAGGCAAGGATCGGCAGTCCCGCGCCCAGCGACTCGTTGAGGACACCGAGCGCCAGGGTGTCGTTGATGCCCAGCGCCCACTTCATCACCGTGTTGAACGTGAGCGGGGCGGCCACCACCACATCGGCCGGCGGGTGCGGCTCCGGGTCGCCGGGCATGCGCCACTCCACGCGTACGAGATAGCCGGTCTTGTCTTGCAACGCCTCCCGGTCGAGCCACGGAGCGGCGGTAGGACTGACGATCATGCACACCCGCCACCCGTCGGCGATCAGCACATCGACCAGCTCGTCGATGTATTCCGCCGGACCCGCGGCGCAGACGACCAGATACAGCACCGGGTGTTCCATCATGCCCGCAGTCTGCCCGACCAGGGTGGCGCCTGGTTGACCGCATACGGGCCGCGCATGCTGTCGACGATCACTGTGACATGCCGTATTGCCTGGTCAAGCGCGAGAGTCGGCCCATGGCCCGGGGCGGGTGCTGGTTTCGGAGTTGCGCCGGCCCTCAACGGCGCAGCCGCGTCCCGCCCGCCCCGGTGCCTCTCGATCCGTCAACGTCTCGGAGCCGACATGCCCACCCTGATCGACGACGACCACTCGGCTCGCGTGAGTCTTGCCGCCGCCTGGGCGTCGGTCGACGTGCGGGCCGCCGGCGACTTCTGGTGCACAGTCGAAGACCGTCGACCCGGCCTGCTTCCACACCGCGACGCGCCGCTGTTCTTCACCGCGCTGGGCCGCCTCATGGTCGGCGGGGACGACCCGGCGAGCCGGGCGGCGCTGCTCATGGTGCTCGGCCGCGCGTACCGTCATTTCGACCTGCTCCCGCACGCCACCACGATCGGCGACGCGGTGCTCGCCACCGTGGCCCGCCACGTCCGACCACTGTGGACGCCGCAGCTCGCCCCGGCCGCGGAACGCGCCCTGTGCCGAGCCACGCAGGCCGTGCGGCGCGCCGCCGCGCAGGCCGGCGACGGCCGGGCCTGGTGGCACGTCCAGGTGATCGGCCACGACCGGCCGTCGCCCGACATCGCCATCCTGACGGTACGTCCCTGGCGGCGACTGCCCTTCCAACCAGGTCAGGCCGTGCCGGTGTGCACGCCGCGCCTGTCGGGGCACTGGCGCTGGCTCTCCCCGGCAAACGCCCCACGCGCCGACGGCACCGTCGAGCTGCACGTCCGCGCCGTACCCGCCGGCACCGTCTCCCACCGACTGGTCCATGAGGTACGCCCCGGCGAGCTGCTCTGGCTCGGCCCACCCGGCGACACGGGTCTGCGCCTCGACCCGGCGTGCGCGAGCGATCTGCTGCTCGTCGCCGGTGGCACCGGCCTGGCGCCGCTGCGCTCCCTGGTCGAGCAGGTCGCCGCCGCACCGGACGGCCGGCGGGTGACGCTGGTGGTCGGCGCGCGCACCTTCACAGACCTGTACGACTCGGTCAGCCTCGACAAGCTGCAGTGCGCCCACGACTGGCTGACCATCGTGCCGGCCTTCTCCGACGACCCCTGCGCCGAACCGGCCGAGCGGGGTGATGCCCTGACCATCGCCCTTCACCACCACCGGCCCGGCCAGGAGGTTTACCTCTGCGGCCCAGGGGCGATGCTGGCCGGTGCGCGGCCACGACTGCTCGCCCTCGGTGTCCCCGCCGCACGCATCCACCTGCCCGCAGAGCGGCCGGTCGGGGGTTGACCAGCCCGGTAGTGGTGACGCTGATGCTCGGATTGCATATACCTGTGAGGCATAAATATGACTCACAGGTATACCGCTCGTCACGACATCGCCGGCCGGTCACCGCTCCCGCCGGTCGCCGGACGCGGTCAGGAGGAGAGGTCGCCGAACTCGCGTACCCCGTCGACGTCCAGCGTGATCTTGTCGTTCTCGGTCCACTGGCTGGTGGCGGCGAGCCAGCTCGGGTCGTCGCGTTCTTCGATGTCACTCCAACTGTGCCGGTGGTGCCGTAGCTGGATCGGCCCGGTCGACGCGCCAGGTTCGAGCACCCCGCCGGTGAAGGTCAGCTCCACCCAGCCGGGGGCCGCGGTGCCCGGGATCGGGTAGCCCGGCCCGGGTGTCGTCAACGGGGACGGCCCGCCCGGCGGGATGAAGAACTGCACGGTCTGCCGGATCCGGTCGCAGCCCAGCGCGGCCCAGTCGCAGTTCGGCACCAGCGACGTGTTGCCGCCCTCGAAGCGCAGGTGGTAGCGCACCCGCACCCCGCTCAGGTCGAGCGGCCCGGTGCCGGTGTTGGTGACCTTCAGAAGGTGCTGGATCTGGTTGTTCGTCGGGGACCAGTCCAGGTTGAGGTAGCTGACCGTCGCGCGTCCGCTGGCGGTGCGCACGGTGATGCCGGGCGAGCTGTCGGAATAGCCGCCGAGCGCACGGGCGCCAATCGCGATCCAGTACGTCGTGCCGGGCGCCAGGTCGGTCAGGGTGATTGTGGTGTCGAGCGTGGTGCCGAGCCAGCGGTACGTGTTGGGGCCCAGCAGTGCCTGCACCTCGTAGTTGATCGGCTGCTGGGCCGCCGGATCGCCGATCCAGGTGGAGGGTGCCCAACTGAGCGTGAGTTGGTGGGGTTCGTTGGCCACCACCACGGGGTTGCCGGGGGTGCTGATGGCCGGGCCGTCCGCGCTCGCGGCGTTGACGGCGAGCAGGCTCGCCAGCGCGGCCAGGGCGACGACGGCGGCGACACGGCGGGCACTCATGACCGAATCGTAAGCGATCTATCATCAGGCATCAATGTCTGTTTGTGCTGCGCGACCAGGTGCCGAATGCAACTTCCATGAATCGGTCAGAGGTAATCGGCGGCAGGACCGAATGCGTCGATTTGCGTACTGCGGAAACGGCATTACGTCTTCTTTTGGCGCCCCGCTGGTGATCATAGGGATCTGTTCATATGCTTGCCGGGCGGTGGATTCCACCGATTCCCCGCGTCTCGCACCCGCTGTTGAGTCGACCATGGGTGCGCCCTTCACGTCCCTGCGCGCTCACATCGCGAGGTGTCGAATGATGATTTCTCCGCCTTTCCAGGCGGCGCTGTCCGCCATGTTCGGCTGTCTCCTGGTCCTGTTCTTGGCCCCAGCCCCAGCCCGAGCCGCGGCGGCCGATCATTCTGCTCTCCGCCAAGAGATGGCGAATTATCTCGCCGAGCACCCAGGTGGTGCGGCGATCAGCGATAACGAGATCAGCTATCAGAACGGCACATTCATCGTCACCCTGCGGGCGCCCACCGGGGTGCTCGCCACGGCTGACTGTCCCTCGGGTTGGTACTGCTTCTACGAGTTGCCCAACTTCGGGTACCCCCGCGGCCGGCTCTCCTCGTGCGGCCGCCAGAACCTCGCGACCTGGCAGTGGCAGGACCGGGTCGAGTCCGCGCACTACAACCTCGGCAGCGGGTCCGTGTGGTTCTACTACTACGACATGAAGTTGTTCGCCGTCGGCACGGGCAATCGTGTCCGCAGCGACGCCGCACCCTACCGGGAGTGGCCGAACTACGTGGACCGGTACTGCCCGTGAAGGGCCGCTGACGCCGCCAGGACCGCACCTTGGGGTCAGTCGCAGTCGTGGTCGGTGGTCGTCTCGGTCCGCGTACTCGTCACCAGCAGCTCGTGGCTGAGGACCGCGCCGCCGACGCTCGTCAGCTCGTGGCTGAGCAGCCGCCCGTCCTCGCCAATGATCAAGGTGTCGCGGCGACTCTCGCCATCGTCGGCGCTGAACCCGTGACCGGGCCTGTTCGCCTGGTCGAGCTGCTTCTTGCGGTACGTGATCCCCGGCGTCTCGGCCAGGTACGACAGCAGCACCGCCCGCTGGCCGGGCGTCAACAGGTGGTTCTGATGGAACTGTGCCACGAGTCGCAGCGCCCCGGCCGCGTTGCGCCGCGCTGGCGTCAACTCATCGAAGAGCTCCCCGAGTTGGTCGCGCAGCTCGGTCAGGTCGTCTGCCGGGAGCGGGAGGACCGCCGACAGCTCCCCTTCGCCGTACGTTTCCACGTCCGGCGGCTCTGTCCGGCGCCCATTCACCTCAGTCGTCGTGACGGAACGGCCCGACCGGCGGGAGTTCCACCAGAGGCGGGTCTCCTGAGAGAGTATTTTCTGCGGGCCGCGCCCATCAGTCGCCTCGAGACCCCAGACGCGGCGGCAGATGAAGGTGTAGCCGCCTGGCGGCGGTGTCTCCCGCAGCATGGCGACCTGCAGCGCCAACCCAGTCAACCGCTGGCTTGCCTCGTCCCGGGACGACCCACGGTCCGGTGCCTCCGGGGCGGAGCGTGGGTGGGGTGTGATCTTCCCCTCCGGTCGATCCAGCCCGGTCGGTGAGGGAATGGCGACAGCGGCGGCGGTGCCCAGGGCGGCCCCGCCGAGAATGGCCGCGGTGATCCACCGCAGGCTTGCCCTCGGCATGGTCCGGCGCTTCGCTGCCGCTTGAGACCAGTTCATGCCGTCGTTCAGCGGCTGCCTCGGCTGCGGTACGCCGTCGCCGATCAGGGCTGGTCGCTGGAGTGCCGACTGATTGCCCGCCCAAGGAGCAGGGCGGATCCAGTTGTCCATCGGTCCGGTGTGCGCTGACCGCCCAGCGTTGCCGGCCCTGACGCCGGTGACTGCCGGACGGGGGTAGTCGCCGTGCTGCGATCCCGGCTCGGCCGTGAGGTTGGCCAACCATCCCTTGTCGAGCCGGTCGTCGACCGGCCGTGGCACCGGCGAGCACTCGGCGGTGCGCGGTGGCGCCAGTTGGTCGCTCGCGCGTGGCAGCACCGGCAGTCCAGCCGGCGCGGGCGCCGCCACCGAGCAGAAACTCTTCCGGTACGCCTCCGCGGCCAGTCGGAAGCACCACCGACGGCCGGCGAAGCTGAGGTTGTCGAAGGTCACGCAGACTAGGGCCTGGGCGATGAGGGAGAGGCGGAACTGCGTCTCCCACTCCTCGCCCCAGCCACTGCCCTGCACGGCGCTCAAACCGGCACTGTGGGCGGCGTCCACCAGTTCGTTCAGCACAGGGGGCAGCACCAGGCTCGGCCGGTCGGACGCTGGGTTGAGAAGCTTGTCGATGAGTGCCGCAGCCTGCGCTGACGGGAGCCCGGGTTCACCGGCGGCTCCTCGGGGTGCGACGTAGCGCAGCACGGTGGTCAGCAGAAGGCAGACCAGATCCCGGCTGAGGGGTGCCTTCTCCGCGAACGCGCTGAGGTCGACCAGTTGGAACTCGTCGGGTCGAGGGGCCTTGTCGAAGGGGACGAGGATGTTGCCCCCGTGCAGGTCGCCGTGCGCGTACCCCACGACGTAGTCGATGTAGACGTCCTTGGGGGGCGAATCCGGCGCGACCAGCCGCAGCGGATTCGGCAGGACGACACCGTCTACGACAAACCAGTCGCTCGACGGGTCCGACAGTCCGACGCGAGCCGCGAGGTGGGACACCTCGGGCAGAGCGCTGGCGACCGTCAGTTCGCCGCAGAGGTAGTCGCTGATCGTGGTTCTGCCCAGCGGACGGCCCTTGCGGCGGACGTCATCCGAGCGCCGGTTCAGGTTGTTGAGGATCTGGTCCATCACCAAAGCGAAGGCTGGAACGACGCACTCGTCCCCGATGTCGCCGAAGGGAATCACCGGGCGGCCACCGGCGGCGACCTCCTGAAAGGTCAGGATGCGGTCGTCGTCGACGTCCAGCCCGGGGTAGGGCTGTCGCACCAGGTGGAGGACAGCAAAGTCCTCGTTGGACGACCACGCCTGCTCGTGCCGCCCCGGCTCCCTCGTCCCGCGGTCCTGCACCTTGACGATCAGCTTCTCCGTGCTGTTGCCGCCCCCGGGGACGCGTCGACTGAAGGCGATGGTGACCAGGTAGGCATCGGTGTATCCGCGGATCCGAAGCGGCCGACTCGGTGCCCGCACCGTGCCACCCAGCATCGCCGCCCAGCCCCGCAGTCGTCTCACGGCTGGCGGGTCCTGAAACAGGTCATCGAGGCCGTCGTTCATGCCCGTCGATCGGTCCTTTATCAAGCGAAAGTGGACAGGAGTGACCGGGTTTGTGTCGGCCGAGAAGAGAGGCACGTGGGATGTGCGCGGCCTCCGAGATTACTCCGAGTTCGGGCGAACGAGTGGGAAATTCGCAGTCGCTCGTGAAACCTACTAAATGGTAGCTAAATGATCACCATGGAGAGTCGTTTCATGACTTTGAGTCACATGCATTGAGCTGGATATAGACTCCGTGACTGGGATAGGAGGGTGATGTGACACAGCGTACTGACCCCCTGCTCAGCCGGCAGAACCGGCCCGAGATGATGGCGCTGCTGCACGCGATGTCGGTCTGCCACAGCAGGGCACAACGACTCGACAACCTACGGATGGCTCTCTCCATCGCCATCAGTGTCGTCGGCGCGGTGGTCGCCTTCACCGGCGTGTCGTCCAGTGGCGTCACGGCCGTCGGTGCCCTCTGGGCGGTGGTCAACGCGATCGGGCTCGGCTCTTGGTCGACCGGTCAGCTTCGCCGGGCGGCCACCCTCCAGGAGATGTTCGACGTACGGCTCTTCGAGCTGCCCTGGAACGCGGTCGCGGCGGGTGAACCTCTCGGTGCCGAGGAGGTCAGCCGACTCGACCGCGCCTACCGGGGAGACGAGCAGTACCTCCGCGACTACTACGAGGTGCCACCGCTGTCCCGCCCGTACGACGTGCTCGCCTGCCAGCAGCAGAACCTCGGGTGGGGTGCCCGGGTGCGCCGACGCTACGCGTACGCCGTGCTCGCCGGGGTGGCGCTCTGGGCGACGGTGGGGATCGTCTTCGCGGTGACCGCTGACCTGACCGTCACGCAGTTGCTGACGCAGTGGTTCGTGCCGTCGCTCGGCGCTCTGCTGCTCGGCTTGGAGATCTACCGGGGACAGCGCGGGGTGGCCGTCGAGCGGGACCGAGCCCTCGCGCTCCTGCAGCAGCGGGTTGCCGCCGCCGTCCGGCACGATGCCGACCCGGTGACTGGAGCGGAACTGCTCACCCTCGCCCGGCAGACCCAGGATTTGATCTTCCACAGTAGGCAGGGCCAGGCCCGCGTTCCCGACTGGTTCTTCCGACGGTTCCACACTGCCGACCGCACCGACTTCCAGGCTGCGATGACTGACCTCGCCAACCTCCTGCAGACCCGGACACCCGCCGCCCAGACCGACTGACGCCGGCCCGTCAGCGACTGTCAACCGGGACCAACGGCCAGGAAGCCCTCCCGGACCAGCGGGCTCGCGGGCATCCAAGGTGTCCCGCGAGGACCGACCATCTCCATGTTTCGTTACGCGACGTAGTCTGTTTGGAGATAATGCCTGTTCAGACGACTACCTAAGGTCAACCCGTCATCAGGAACGGCCTTGGAGTCGGCGTCACTACACCCGCCGCTCGGGCCTCAGACGGAGATACATATGCGTACCCAGAAGCAAGTCCGGCGGTTCGGTGCCCGAGCGTCCGTACTCGTGCTCGGTCTCGTCGCGGCCGGAGCGGTGATCGCCCCGGCGAGCCCGGCGTCCGCCGCGGTCCCCGGCCTGGTGCGGGCCACCGCGACCAGCGTCAGCAACTCGACCGACTTCCACAGCGCCACGGCGACGTGCCCGGCCGGGAAGGTGCTCACCGGCGCCGGCGCCGGCACCGGCACCGGCACCGGCTACGAGCTGAACGGCGTCACCGGCGAGGGCATCGTCGACGACCTGCGCCCCAACGGCGGCCCCGCCACCGCCCCGACGTCCGCCGCGTCCGAGGAGGACGCTTTCGCCGGCAACTGGTCCGACACGGCGTACGCCATCTGCGCCACGGTGTAATCGGCAGGTCGTCCGACGTGGCCATTCCGCAGCGCGCGGGGGCGGCGACTCCGCAGCCGGTCGAAACGGACAGCCGCCTCGAAATGCCTGATACCTGTGAGTCATCAGAATGACTCACAGGTATCACGCTCGTCAGGACAGGGCCGCCCGGCAAAACCCCAGGCCGATCCGTCAGTGCTCGTCCGGCCTCACGGATTCCAGTAGACGAGGACCCTGGCCTGGTCGAAGCGTCGCTCCTTCAGGTCGGCACGCTGGATCACCCAGTGGATGGTCGCGCCCCCTGACCTGAGACCGTGGAACTCGGCCAGCAGAACCCAGTCACCATGGTCGGGTGGCCCACCGCCGCGGACCGGCCCGTCGTAGCACGAGTAGCCCGAGGGGTTGGCGCCCACCCAGGCAGGGTTGAAGCCGTTGTATTCCGTGCCGTACCCACCGAGCAGCAGCCGCGCCGCATACCCTCCGTAGGCGAACATCCCATCCGGTACGCCGCGCAGAACCGTCCGCCAGACCTTGGTCATCTCTTCGAACGGGGGATCTCCCGGCAGCGGCGGCGACCACGGGGGCCCCGGGATCGTCTCGACGTAGGGCAGAGACACGTCGACGGTCAGGCGCAGATCGTGCTGCGGCATCTCCGCGTAGACCTCGGAGTACTCCTCGTCCTCCGGAGGAAAGCTCGACGGATACTGCTCTCGCTCCTCGACGGCCACGCCCGCCGGCACATAGCGCACCTCGCCGTAGCCGTTGTCTTCGGGCCAGCCGAACAGCAGCAGTTGGCCGTCGGGCGGTAGGGGAAGGTCGGTCACGCCCGCCGGGAGGGCGGCGCAGTCGATGCTCGCGATCAGGGGGTACTTGGGGTCCTCGGCGTCGGCCGGCAGCTTCGGGGGGCCATGGACCACGCCCACGACCGGCCCATCACCCATCACCGTCAGAAGCGCGGACGGGCGGGCGAGCTCCAGCCAGCGCTCCACGTCGGCAGCTGGGATGTCGCGGCGCAGCGCCTCGGCGCGAACCTGATCGAGGATCTTCACGTTTCGGGAAGTCACCGGGGCACCTTAGGGCAACGATGCGACGTTCTCCGACTTCGATGCGGTGGGCGTCGGCTGCTGACTACCCAAAGTGGGCGTCGGCGCATTCGATACCGCGATATGCCGTCCGTGGGCGGCGGATCGGTGCGCGTCGGCCCTACCGTCCGGACAGAGAACGCGATTCGAGGGAGGCGACCATGCAGGCAGGCGAGGCTGCGGCATTGCCGGGGGAACAGGCGCCGGCCATTGTGAACGCCGACCGGTGGCGGGCGGGGCTGCCGTCGGACGCGTGGCCCGACACCTTGCCAGCGAGCGGGAAAATCTGGCGGCGCGATGTCTTCGCGGTGGCCGACGCGTACCGGGCGGGCTCCGCGAGCCCACGGCACCTGCTGACCGCCGTGCTGGTCTGGGCTTACGGACCCATCGGGTACGGCCCGTGGCGCGCCACCAGGTCACTCGACGCCGATCCGGAGGGCAAGCGCCTGGCGTACGCGCTGGAGGAGGTGGCAGCGCCAACGCCTGACGAGGCGGCGCTGCGTACGGCCTACCGCCGCTTCGTCGACCCCGACCATGCTCGCCTGCCCTGGTTGGGGCCGGGCCTGTTCACGAAGGTTCTCTACTTCGTCGGCTACCGGCGCGGGGTGGGCGGTGTGCAGCCCCTGATCCTCGACCGGGTCGTGGCCGGCCTGCTCCCCGCCGAGGCGGGCGTCGGCGGGCGCAACGGCTGGTCGTCCGAGGAATGGATGGCCTATCTGCGGTGGGCGGCCGAGCAGGCCCGGGTGAGGGCGGTCGAGGCGGACGAGGTGGAGATGACGGTTGCCGGCGGCGGGTGAGGGGCTATCGCGCCGCGCGGAGGCGGGCGTCGAGCGCGTCGAGGTCGGGGAGAAACCAGATGTGCCCGCCCTGGTTCGACTCGTGCACCAGGGCGCGCAACGCGGAACTCTCCGCGAGCTGCCCCGAGATGTCGCCGACGACGGCCAGCCGCAGCCGGTAGTTGACGAACTTCTGCATCACGTCGCCGGCGAAGCGGGTGCCCAGCGAGAAGAAGCGTTCGTCGAGTCGGTTGGCCGGCACGGCGACCACCTGGGCGCCGAGGAACGCCGAGCCGATCAGGTCCAGCGCGTCCTGCTCGGTGGTCAGTAGCGGGCCGTCGGGGTCACAGACCAGCACCGGCACTCCGGCGCGTTCCTGGATCTCGTCAGGCATGGTGGACCTCCCGGTCGAGCAGGCCGTTGTCGGCGTTGAGCACGGCGTCGAGCAGGTGCAGCAACTCGGCGGTGGAGGCCGGGTCACCCAGGACGATGATTTTCATGCGGTGGCGTTGCTCGTCGTACACGGCCTGCACCCGCAGCGGGTTGGCCTGGTCGTGGCCGGTGTTGGCGCTGGTGAGCACGAGCGTGCCGAGCCGGTCGGCGGCGGCTTTGTCGACGCCGTCGATCTGGACGATGCTCGACACCTCCGCCTGCCGGGCGACGGTGGGCGCGGCCGGGGCCTGACCGGTGAGCGCGTCGAGATCACTGGCGGCGATCCGGTACTGCTTGCCGATCCGCACCGCGCGCAACCGGCCCGAGCGGATATAGCTGCGCACCGTTCGCACGTGCAGCCCGAGCCGGTCGGCGACCTGCTCAACTGAGTACATGTCTTCCGTCATTGTTACCTATCCTACTGAGATAGGGAAGGTTAGGGACAGGTGGGCATAACCCTAAGGTCAAGATGGGAGAGGTCGGCCGGCTAACCCGCTCGCGCTGTCGGACGGTTCCAGTACCGTCTGGAAACCATGGACGCGCGGCGCGGCGACGCCATCATCGGGCGGGATCACCCCGCAGGTCTGCTGCGCACCGAATTGGACCGCGCCACCACCAGCCACGGCGGTCTGGTCCTGGTCACCGGCGAGCCGGGCATCGGCAAGACGACCCTCGTCACGTCGGCCGCCCGGGAAGCTCGGCAACGCGGCGCGCTGGTGCTCGGCGCCGCCTGCTGGGATTCCGACAGCGCCCCCGGCTACTGGCCATGGGTGCAGGTGCTGCGCGGCCTGCGGCGCTCCGCCGACGACTGGGCGGTGGCACGGCCGGACGCCGAGCCGGCCCTCGCGGCCCTGCTCGGCGAGGCCGACACCAGCAAGGAGCAGGCTGACCGCCTCGCCAGCTGGGCCGGCGTCGACACGGACACCGCCAACGTCGACACGGACAGCGCCAACCAGGAAGAGTTCGCGCTGTACGACGCGGTGACCGCCGCGCTGGTCGCGGTCTCCCAGCAGCGGCCGGTCATGGTGGTCCTCGACGACCTGCACTGGGCCGACCCGGCCTCACTGCGGTTGCTGAGCTTCGCCGCCCAGCACACCTGGTTCGAGCGGTTGCTGCTGGTCGGCACCTACCGCGACGCCGAGGTCGAGTCGGGCGAGCACCCGCTGCGCCCCCTGCTGATGCCGCTCGTCGCGAAGGCCACCACGATCACCCTCACCGGCCTCGCCCGCGACGAGGTGGCCGCGCTGATGGCACGCACCGCCGGGCGGGAGCCCGACGCCGACCTCGTCGACGAGGTGCACCGGCGCACCGGTGGCAACCCGTTCTTCATCGAGCAGACCGCCAGGCTGTGGCACGCCGACGACGCGGCCGGCACTATCGCACCCGGCGTACGGGAAGCGGTGCGCCGTCGCCTGGCCCAGTTGCCGCCGGCCGTGGTCGAGGCGCTCACCGTCGCGGCCGTGCTGGGGCGCGAGTTCCACCGTCAGGTCCTTGCGGCCTGCGGCGCCGCCCCGGTGGCGCAGGTCGACCGGCTGCTCGACCGTGCGGTGACCGCCCGACTGGTGGTCGCCCGGGGCGGCGGCCGGTTCGCCTTCGCCCATGACCTGGTTCGGGAGACCATCTACGACGGGTTGTCCCACGACGAGCGGCAGGCGCGGCACGGCGCGGTCGTCCGGGCGGTCGACGACCTGCGGGAGCTCACCGATCAGCTGGTCCCGGCCGACCTCGCCCGCCACGCCTACCTGGCCGGCCCCGCACTCGACCGCGCTCGGGTGGCCACGCTGCTGGTCGCCGCCGGGCGGGACGCGTTCGTCCGGCTGGCCGCCGACGAGGCGTCGGTGCACTTCCGCCGGGCGCTGGAGGTCGTCGAGGACCGGGAGCAACGCGTGCGGATCCTCATCGAGTTCGGCGAGGCGCAATATCACCACGCCGGCCGGGAGGAGTCCGCCGCGCTGCTCGCCGAGGCCGGGGCGTTGGCTCGCACACTCGACGATCCGGTGTTGCTGGCCCGCGTCGCCCTCATCGTGAACCGGGCCCGCCAGGTGGAGGCCATTCAGCCGATCGACGCGGCGGAGTTGGTGCGCGACGCGTACCGGAAGCTGATCGGCGAACCGGACGCCGACGCGTCGGTCGGCGCGCTGGTCGCCGACCTGATCACCGCCACCGAGACGATCGCCCGGCGCGGGCAGGACGACGAGGCGCTGACGTTCAGCCTCTGGGCTCGCCACGACACCACCTGGGGGTTGGGCACCGCAGCGGCCCGCGCCGCGCTGACCGCCGAGATCCGGGACGTGGCCCGCCGCACGGGAGACCGGGAGACCGAGCTGTGGGCCACCTCGCTGCGCTGGGTGGCGCTACTGGAGTTGGGTGACCCGCACTTCACCGAGGAGCTCACCACCTTCGTCGGCGCGGACCGGCACGGCGACCTCAGCCGGCACCAGATTTCGGCGGCCATCGACAGCGGGATCATCGCGGCTTTCCGGGGTGACTTCGCCGAGGCCGACGAGCGGTTCGCCGTCCTCAGCGACTTCTCCGACCCGGGCCATGCCCAGTTCGGGTTCATGGGCCATCACCTGCGCTGGTCCCGGCTGCTGCTCCAGGGTCGGTTCGCCGAGGCCGACACCCTGCTGGACGCGCTGGCCCCGATCGACTACCCCTATCAGGAGTTGCTGCGGGCGATCACCGCCGCGGAGCGGGGCGACGGCGAGACGGCGGTCCGGCTGACCGCCGGCATCGAGGCCGCCGCCATCCGCTACCCGCGTCCGGTGTCGCCGATCTGGCTACGGTTGCGCGCGCAGGCCGCCGCCGCGTCCGCCGACCCGCAGCGCTGCGACGACGCACGGGCCGCACTCACCCCGCACCGGGGAGAGTGGATGGTGGCGCTCTTCGGCTGTGACGTCAGCGGCCCGGTCGACCACTGGCTGGCACTGGTCGACGCCGCCCAGCAACGCTGGGACGACGCCATCGCCGGCTTCACGGCCGCCCGTGAGTCCGCCGACCGGCTGGGCGCCCGTACCTGGTCGCTCATCGCCCGTGCCGGCCTCGTGAACGCCCTCGCCGGCCGGGGCAACCCGGGCGACGCCGCGACGGTGGCCGCGCTGCGCGCCACCACCGTCCAGCAGGCAACGGCCCTGGGCATGACGCAGGTGCTGCACCGGCTCGCCGAACCGGCCCCCATCGACGCGGCCGAGCAGACCGCCACCGCACGCCAGGCCGTCGCGCCGGGCCAGGCCGTCGCGCCGGCCGCAGCCGCCGCGTCGGGCCAGGGTGCCGCCCCAGGTCAGAGCGTCGGGCCGGCCAACGCCGGGCCAGGCCAGGCTTTCGCGCCCGGTCAGGCCACGGCTGTCGCGCCAGCCGGCGAGGGGTACGAGTTTCGGCGCGACGGGCCGGTCTGGCAGCTCGCGTACGACGGTGTCGTGGTGCACCTGCCCGACGCCAAGGGCCTGCATGACCTGCACCTGCTGCTCAGCCGTCCGGGCAGCGACGTACCGGCCGTCGAGTTGCTGGACCCGGCTGCCGGGCCGGAGCTGGTCGCCGCCCGCCGGATGGGCGCCGACCCGGTCCTCGACGACGAGGCGAAGGCCCGCTACCGGCGGCACCTGGCCCGCCTCGACGAGGAGATCGACCGGGCCGCCGCCCGCGACGACGACCGGAAGGTGTCCACGCTGGACGCCGAACGGGGTGCGTTGCTCGACGAGCTGCGTGCCGCGGCGGGCCTCGCCGGCCGGAGCCGCCGCCTGGGCGACGAGGCCGAACGGGCCCGCAAGACGGTGACCGCGCGAATTCGCGACACGCTACGCAAGCTCGACGACCGGCACCCGGCACTAGCGAGCCACCTGCGCGACGCCGTCTCCACCGGCACCACCTGCCGCTATCTGCCGCCGGAGCCGCTGCGCTGGCGGCTCTGAGCCCGTGGCCGCCGCGCCGGGTGGTCAGCGCCGGCCACGGGCCCCGGCTCAGTCCTTGGGATCGGGGCTGGGGTCCAGGACCCGGGCGAGCCAGTCGGTCTGGGCGCGTCGTGCCGCAGCCGACACGCGCACCTCGGGGAACAGCGCCGAAAATCCGTGGAAGCCGCCGGCCCACAGGTGCAACTCGGCCTGGCCGCCGGCGGCCCAGATCCGGCTCGCGTAGCTGACATCCTCGTCGCGAAAGACCTCGGCGGTCCCAGCGTCGATGTACGTGGTCGGCAGACCCGACAGGTCGTCCGCCAGCGCGGGTGAGACGTAGGCGGAGACGTTCCGGTCGGTGTGCCCGCCGAGGACGCTGCGCCACCCGCACTCGTTCATCTCCCGGGTCCACACGCCGTCCAGCCCGCTGTACTGACGGCTGGAGATGGTGTCGTTGCGGTGGTCGAGCATGGGGCACGACAGCAACTGCGCGGCGATGGTCGGGGTGTTGCGGTCGCGAGCCATCAGCGTGACTCCCGCCGCCAGGCCACCCCCGGCGCTGGCACCGGCCACGACGATGCGAGTCGGGTCGATACCGAGGTCCACGGCGTTCTCGGCGACCCAGAGCAGGCCCTGGTAACAGTCGTCGACCAGAGTCGTACCGGTTGCCTCCGGGGCCAGCCGGTAGTCCACAGTGATCACGACGGCGCCGAACCGGTCGAGCCATTCCAGCGGGACATCGATGTTCGAGAAGCGGTCGCCCCACATCATCCCGCCGCCGTGGATCCAGTAGACGCAGGGTGCGCCGGCGGCACGATCGGTGGGGCTGAGGATGGACAGCGGGATCGGCGTTCCGTCACCGGCGGGAACGGTGACCTCGCGCCGCTCGACCGCACGGCCTTCCAGTTGGCTGTCGATCGACGGTTGGGGGAAGTGGCGCAGCTGCTCGATCACCTCGGGGCCGAGGGGTGGCATCGGCGGCAGTTCGGCCAGGGGTACGAGCAACTCGGGGTCGATGCCGGGTCGGGGGAGGTTCATCGGGGATCCTTTCGCTGACACGGTCAGGGGTGATCGGTGCGGTCGCCGGTTCAGAAGTTCGCCTTGCCGCCGACCGGCACCGCGTCGGTGTACGCCGAGTCGCCGGCCAGCAGCGGCTGAAGCTTCGCGACGAGGGCCTGCGCCTGCTCGCCGGCGAAGAACGCGCTGTGCGCCTCGGCGCTGGTCCAGCCTTCGATGACGTGGACGACGTCGCGGTCGGACGCCGAGCGGGCCACGAGGAAGACCACGCAGTCGTCGTGCGGCAGGGACGGTGCGTCCAGCAACAACTGGATCAGCTCGTCCGCCTTGCCCGGCTGAGCGGTCATGGTGGCCTGGAACCCGTGGTGGACAGACATCGTGGAAACTCCTGATCGTTGAGCTGTGCTGCAATGTGCGGGAAACTGACACTCCTATGGAAGCCCATTTAGCAGCCGAAACGTTAGAAGGATGCTCGCTGGTTCTTGCCTGATCCTCTCGTTGTGGCGAGGATCGGTCCTGTGCTTCAATCGGGTCGTGGACCTCGACGAGCTGCGGGCACTGCTGGCCCGGCACGCGCGACCGGACATGAGCACCGCCATCGAGGGGGTGCTGATCTCCAAGGTCGAGCAGCGGACGGCACCGACCACGTCGATGTCGGGCACCGTGCTGGCACTCATCGCTCAAGGCGCCAAACAGATGGCGCTGGGCGACCGCGTGTACGAGTACCGGGCCGGCCAGTACCTTGTCGCGTCGGTCGACCTGCCGGTCACCGGCCGCTTCACCCAGGCAAGCGCCGACGCGCCGGCTCTGGGTTTCGGGCTGGTGCTACACCCGGCCATGGTCGCGGAGCTGCTGTTGCAGGCGGCGCCGGGCGACCTCCCGCCCCTGGCCGGGCCGACGCCGTCGGGGATGGTGGTGAGCGATGCTCCCGACGAGCTCGGCGACGCGGTGATCCGACTGCTTCGGCTGCTGGACCGGCCCCGGGACGTCACGGTGCTCGCGCCCCTGATCAAGCGGGAGATCCTGTGGCGGCTGCTCACCGGGGAGCAGGGCGCGGCCGTACGGCAGCTCGGTCTGGCCGACAGCAGCCTCAGTCACATCGCCCGAGCGGTCCGGTGGATCCGTGACCACTATTCGCAGCCGTTCCGGGTGGAGGATCTGGCGCGGCTGACCGGAATGAGCGTGTCGGCGTTCTATCGCAACTTCCAGGCAGTGACGGCCATGAGTCCGATCCAGTTCCAGAAGCAGATCCGACTGCAGGAGGCGCGGCTCCTGCTAGCCACGCACCCCAACGACGTCACCGGGGTGGGCATCCGAGTTGGCTACGAGAGCCCGTCGCAGTTCAGCCGCGAATATCGTCGTCAGTTCGGCGCGCCCCCCAGCCAGGACGCCACCCGTCTGCGGGGCACCATCCGGGCCGAGGTGCCGGCGGTGGTCTGACCGCCAGCGTTCACCCGGGCGCCCAGAAGACAGCCGACGGGCGCCACCACAGCCGTGGCGGCGCCCGTCGACGGGGTCGGGGCCGGGTCAGCGGCGGTTGTACCTGTACATCGTCAGGGTGCCGAAGACGGCCAGGAAGCCGGCGCTCCAGAGCAGCAACCACATGGTGGCCGACGGGTCGGAGTCGCCGCTCATCGCCCCACGGATCGCCGCGACCAGCTGCGTCACCGGGTTGACCTTCACGAACGCCTGGAGCCAGCCGGGCATGGTGCTCGGGTCGACGAAGACGTTGCTCAGGAACGTCAGCGGGAACAGCACCATCATGCTGACCCCCATCACCGACTTCTCGCTGCGCAGGATCAGCCCGAAGAACGTCCACACCCAGGAGAAGGCGAACGAGAAGACCACCAGCAGCCCGATCCCGACGGCGACCCCGACGACCCCGCCAGCGGGCCGGAAGCCGAGCGCCAGCCCCAGGCCCAGGATCACCAGGGCGGCGAGGATGTAGCGCAGCACGTCGCCGAAGATCATGCCGACCAGGGCGGACGGACGCCAGACGGGCAGCGTCCGGAACCGGTCGAAGATGCCCTTCTCGATGTCGGTGTTGAGGCCGACGCCGGTGTACATGGTGATCATCACGACGCTGGTCACCATGATGCCGGGCAGGAAGAACTGCAGATATTCGCGCGGGCTGCCGGCGAGGGCGCCACCGAACAGGTACGTGAACATCAGCACCATGATGATCGGGAACGCGGTGACGTCGAAGAGCTGCTCCGGCACGTGCTTGATCTTCAGCATGGCCCGCCAGCCGAAGGTGAGCGACGCGCCCAGCGCGCTGGGTCGGGGCGGTCGGGTACCGGGCGCGAGTACGGTCGCCAGCGCCTCGGCGGACGGGACGTAGACGGACGGCGCCCGTTCGGTCGTGGTGGTCGTGGTGTCGCTCATCGGGCTGCCTCCAGCTCGTTGTCGGGCGCGTCGGCCGGCACGGCGGGGTGATCGGTCAGGGCCAGGAAGACCTCGTCGAGGCTCGGCTGGCCGAGGGAGAAGTTGTCCACGACGATGCCGGCACGGGCCAGCTCGCCGAGCGCGCGCGAGGCCTGGGCGCTGGCATCGAGGTCGGTGCCGGCCTCACCGACGCGGGCGGTCAACGCCACCGGGTCGGCGGCGAGCTGCACCGGCACGCCGAGCGCCTCCCGGAGCACCCTCTCCGCGTCGGGCCGCTGGCCGGGGTCCCGCAGTCGCAGGTGGACCGTGCCGGAGCCGATCGACGACTTCAACTCACCCGGGGTGCCCTCCGCGATCACCCGGCCGTGGTCGACGACCGCGATCCGCCCGGCGAGCTGGTCGGCCTCGTCGAGGTACTGGGTGGTCAGCAGCACAGTGGTGCCGTGCGACACCACCGCCCGGACGATCTCCCACACCTGGTTGCGGCTGCGCGGGTCGAGGCCGGTCGTCGGCTCGTCGAGGAAGAGCAGGTCGGGCGTGTTCAGGATGCTGGCGGCGATGTCGATGCGCCGCCGCATCCCACCCGAGTACTTCTTCACCTGACGGTCACTCGCCTCGGTCAGTCCGAACGCGGCGAGCAGGGCCGCCGCGCGCTCCCGGGCGGCCGGCTTGCGCAGGCCGAGCAGGCGGGCGAGGAGCACCAGGTTCTCCGTGCCGGTCAGGTCCTCGTCGACCGAGGCGTACTGGCCGGTGAGGCTGACCCGGGAACGGACCTTGTCGGCCTCGGTGACCACGTCGTGGCCGAAGACCCGGGCCGAACCGCCATCAGGACGCAGCAACGTCGCGAGCACCCGCACCGCGGTGGTCTTGCCCGCCCCGTTGGGGCCGAGCAGACCGTAGACGGTGCCGGCGGGCACCTGAAGGTCGATCCCGGCCAGCGCCCGGGTGTCCCCGAACGATCGGGTGAGCCCCTCGGCCTCGATGGCCAGGCCGGTGGTGCGTCTACTCATGATCCTTACCCTTCGATCTGGACGTGTCAGCGTCTTGGAGGTGTTCAGGAGACGTACGGTCGAGCGGCCCGGGCGTCGCGCAGGGCCAGACCCCACCAGCGGAGCTGGTCGAGCAGGACGCGGGCGTCCCGGCGCAGCTCGTCGGTGCACTGCGGTGTCGGTTCGCCGGCCAGCAGGTCGATCCCGACGACGTCACGCACCGTCATCGCGTGCAGCGCCGTGAAGACGGTGCGGAGCTGGTCGACCGCGTACCGGCCGGTGGACCGACAGCCGTACGACACGAAGCCGACCGGTTTGGCCTGCCACTCGTCGTACGCGTAGTCGATTGCTTGTTTCAGCGGTGCGGGGAAGCTGTGGTTGTACTCGGGGGTGACCACGACGAACGCGTCCGCTCGACCCACCTCGCGGACGAACGCCCGGATCGAGGCGGTCGGTTCGGCGGGGTAGCTGGCCGGGAAGTCGTACTCGGTCAGGTCAACGACGGTCACCGCCAGGTCGTCGTGCCGCGCGGCCTGTTCGGTGAACCAACTGGTGACCCGGTCGCCGGCCCGCCCCTCCCGGGTGCTGCCGATGATCACGGCGATCCTGAGCGGTGTCATCATCCCCCCTCCCGAGTTGTCGGTGCCACCTCTTCGGCGCGAGAAAGCAACACGCCGCCCGCTAGATCGGATCTAGCGGGCGGCGTTTCGGGGCGGAATGTCAGTGGGGTCGGCTTGACTGTGGTCGACGGACAGGGGAGTGGGCATGGCACAGGTACGCATCGCACCGTGGCACGAGGACGACCTCGACCTGCTGCGGGAGCTCAACTCACCGGATACCCGCAAGCACACCGGCGGCCCGGAAACCGACGAGCAGGTGCTCGCCCGGCACGACCGGTACGTGCACTTCGCCGGGACCGGGCAGGGCGCGATGTTCACGCTCGTGCTGCCGGACGGCGCGCGGGCCGGCAGTGTCGGCTACTGGGGCCGAGACTGGCGCGACCAACCGGTGTACGAGCTGGGCTGGGCGGTGCTGCCCACGTACCGGGGGCAGGGGCTGGCGACCGTCGCGGTGCGGGCGGTCATCGACGTGTTGCGCGCCCGGCAGGACCGGCGCTACGCCCACGCCTACCCCTCGGTCGACAATCCCGCCTCGAACGCGGTCTGCCGCAAGGCCGGTTTCAGCCTGCTCGGCGAGACGGACTTCGAATACCCGCCGGGGCAGCTGATGCGCGCCAACGACTGGCAACTCGACCTGACCGCCCCACCGACCGGGAGCTGAGGTCGGCGGGGCGGCGCACGGTGTCTCACCAGGGCAGCACGCCGTACCCGCCGCCGGCGTCCATCTGGAAGCCCCAGAGCAGCCCGCTCGGCTCGTCGGCCGGCAGCGTCGCCAGGTGCACGCTCACCTCGGCACCCTGCTCGGCGGTGCGGAAGCCGCTGTTGCTGTTCATGTCGGTGGCGCAGTAGCCCGGGTTCGCCGCGTTCACCTTGATCGGGGTGTCCCGCAGCTCCTTGGCGTACATCGCGGTGAGCATGTTCAGCGCCGCCTTCGACGACGGGTACGGCACGGAGGTCAGCTCGAACAGCGCGCCCGCCGGGTCGGTCATGACCGCGATCGAGCCGACCTCGCTCGACACGTTGACGATGCGGGCGGCCGGCGCCCGGCGCAGCAGCGGCAGCAGCGCGTTGGTCACCGTCGCCACCCCGAAGACGTTCGTCTCGTAGACGGTGCGCAGCGTCGCCAGGGTCGTCTCGCTGGGCAGCCCCCGTGCACCGTCAGCCAGCATGATGCCGGCGTTGTTGACCAGCACGTCCAGTCGGCCGTACTCCGCCTCCACCTGTTTCGCCGCGGCCGTCACCGACTCGGCATCGGTGATGTCGAGCGGCAGGAACACCGCGTCCGCGCCTCCGTCGCGCAGCTCCCGCTCCGCGGCCCGACCCCGCTCGGCGTCTCGCGCGCCCACCAGCACGGTCATCCCGAGGGCGCCGAGCTGGCGGGCGGTGGCGAAGCCGATCCCCTTGTTGGCCCCGGTGATCAGGGCGATCATGTTCGTCATGCCGTCGAGCCTCGCCGGGCTGGCCGCGCCGGGGGAGAGACGGGCGGAGGCTGGGACCGGCGGTACCACCTTCGCCGGCCGGGACCGGGGCATGCTGGAGGCATGACGAGCAGCGGGCTGCGGCGTGACGAACTGGCGGCCTTTCTGCGCACCCGCCGCGCCCGGCTGCGCCCCGCCGAGGTCGGGCTCCCCGAGGGCGAACGCCGACGCACCCCCGGGCTGCGCCGGCAGGAGGTCGCCCAACTCGCGGGGATGTCCATCGACTACTACATCCGGCTGGAGCAGGGCCGCGGACCGCACCCGTCCCGGCAGGTGCTCGCGTCGATGGCCCGAGCGCTGCTGCTCAGTCAGGACGAGCGCGAGTACCTGTTCCGGATCGCCGGGGAGAATCCGCTGCCGGCCGGCGGGCCGAGCCGGGAGGTGACCCCCGGGCTGCGGCACCTGCTCGACGCCATGACTGAGACTCCGGCGTACCTCGTCGACGCCGCGTACCAGGTGTTGGCCTGGAACCGGCTCGCCACGTACTTCATGGGCGACCTCACGGCCGTGCCGGACGCGGACCGCAACATGATCCGCTGGACCTTCCGGCGTCCGGCGACCAACAGCCACTGGACCGACGCCGAGACCATCTGCTTCGTCCGCAGCACCGTGGCGGACCTGCGGGCCGCCTACGGGCGCTACCCGGCCGACCCGGCGATCCGCGAGCTGGTCACCGAGCTGCTCGGCACCTCGCCCCGGTTCGCCCGGCTCTGGGCCGAGCACGATGTCGAGGAACGCCGCCCCATCGTCAAGCGGGTGCCGCACCCGGAGCTGGGATCGTTGGAGTTCGAGTGCCGGGTGCTGCACGTTTCGGAGACCGACCAGCGGATGATCGTCTACGTCCCCGAGCCCGGCTCGCCCACTCAGGCGCTGTTCCGCCGGCTCGCCGAGCGCGTCGGCTCCTGACCGCCGGGAACAGCGTGATTGACCCGCCGGGAACAGCGTGATGCCTCACAGTCATCAAGATGACGGTGAGGCATCACGCATTCAGGAGACCCGTCCGCCGAGCGGCGGGCTCAGGTCAGCGGGGGACGTAGGCGAAGGTGTCCGGGTTCGGGCCCTGCCGTCCGGCCTCGCCCCGGTTCAGCGCGGTGATCCGCTCCATCGCCGTGTCGTCCAGCTCGAAGTCGAAGATCCGGGTGTTCTCCTCGATCCGCTTCGGGGTGGTCGACTTCGGGAAGATGATGTCGCCGCGCTGCACGTGCCAGCGGAGCACCACCTGCGCCGGGGTCCGGTCGAGCTGACCGGCGATGTCGACCACCGTCGGGTCGTCCAGCACCTTGCCCTGCGCGATGGGTGACCACGCCTCGGTGAGGATGTTGTGCTCGCGGCCGTAGGCGCGGACCTCGTCGTTACCGAAGTACGGGTGTGCCTCGATCTGGTTGACCGCCGGCACGACGTCCGCCTCGGCGGCCAGCCGCTCCAGGTGCGCCACCTGGAAGTTCGACACGCCGATCGAGCGGGCGCGGCCGTCGCGCTGGAACTCCTCCAGCACCTTCCAGGTCGAGACGTAGTCGCCGTCGTACAGGGTCGGCAGCGGCCAGTGGATCAGGAACAGGTCGATGTAGTCCATCTTCAGCGCCGCGAGCGTCGAGTCGAACGCCTTGCGGGCGTCGTCGGGGCGGTGGAAGCCGTTGTTCAGCTTGCTGGTCACGTACACCGAACCCCGGTCGAGGCCGGACATCCGGACCGCCTCGCCGACCTCGGCCTCGTTGCCGTACATCTCGGCGGTGTCGATGTGCCGGTAGCCCGTCTCAAGGGCCGTCGTCACCGCCGCGACGGTGTCCTTCGGCTCGATCTGGAACACCCCGAAGCCGAGCTGCGGAATGGTGGTGCCGTCGTTCAGGCTGATGTCGGGAATGGTGATTGCCACTGCGGCTCCTTCGCGTCATCTTCGTTGCCTGTCATCCATACCCGGGTGGGCGGCCGGTGCACCGCCCAAACCGAGGTGACGAGCGCAACGCCGGGACGGTTCACCCGGTCGTGTCGAAGAGCACAGGCCAGGGCCGTGCCGCCGGCGGCGACGTCGCGGCGGACGCGGGCGGCGCGGGCTCGGCGTCGGCCAGCACCTCGGCGGCGAGCTGCCCGAACATCGACGCCGCCGGGTGTGCCGACCGGTCCGGCCAGGCCGCCGACGTCCGCTTGGCCAGCGGCGCGGCGGCGATCGGCCGCCAGGCGACGCGGGGTTCCCGTCGCGCCACCGTCGCCGGTTCCACGGCCACCGCGCCGCCGGCCAGCACCAGCCCGAAGAGGAACTCCGGGTTGCGGGCGGGGCGCACCCGGGCCGGTCGCCAACCCTGCTGTCGGCACACCGCCAGCAGGTGGTCGTGCCAGCCCGGGGCGGTGGCCCGGGGCGCGGCCACCAGATCCAGACCGGCCAGCGACGCGAGGGCCACCTCCCGGTCGCGGGCCAGCGGCGAGGTGCGCGGCAGCAACACCCCCAGGGGTACGTCGACCGGGGCGCCGAAGCGCAGCCCGTCCGCCGCCACCGGGTGGTGCACGAGCCCCACGTCCAGGGTCCGTTCGGCGAGCATCCGCACCTGCTCGGCGGTCGTCAGCTCGTGCAGCTCCACGTCCAGGCCGGCTGCCCGGGTGGTGAGCCCGTCCAGCAGCGCGCGCAGCGTCACCGCGGGCGTCTCGGGTGGCACCCCGGCCCGGAGTACGCCCAGCTCACCCGCCCGGACCTGCCCCATCAGGTTGCGGAGCCGACCCTCACCGGCGAGCAACTCCTCCGCCTCGCCGAGCAGCAGCTCACCGGCGGTGGTGAGGCGTACCTGGCGGCGGGACCGGTCGAACAACTCGACGGTCAGCTCCCGTTCCAGCCGCTGGATCGACTGACTCAGGGGCGGCTGGGCCATCCCGAGCAGCTCCGCGGCCCGCCCGAAGTGCAGCTCGTGCGCGACCACCACGAAGTGCCGCAGGTGCCGGAGCAGATCCACGGCCGGACCCTACGCCAGCGCCGGCGCCGGGCCGCTGGATACCGTGCTGACGTGGACGTCAGCGAGCGCATCGAGGCCATCTTCGCCGCCGTGGGGGTGACGGCCAGCCTGCACGTGGTGGACGTGGACGCCACCGACCCGACCCCCGGCGACGTTCTGGAGATCGGGGTGCGGGCCGACGACCAGGTGGTTATCGCCTCGATCTTCAAGGTCCTGCTGGTGCTGGAGTTCGCCCGGCAGGTCGAGGCCGGTCAACTGGACCCGACCGAACGGGTCCTGGTCACCGCCGACGACCGGCTCGGCGGGTGGGGTCTGGCCGGCTGCACCGACGACGCCGAGGTGTCGCTGCGCGACCTCGCGTACTTCGCCATGTCGGTCACCGACAACACCGCCGCCGACCTGCTGCTGCGCCGGGTCGGCCCGGACCTGCTGCCGATGCTCGCCGCCGAGCTGGGGCTGAGCCGTACCCGCGTCCTCGGCGGCCCTCGGGACCTGGTCGAGTTGATGCTCGCCGACGTGGGCGCACGCACCGAGGCGGAGTTCGCCCGGATCTTCCCCACGTTGTCGGCGGACCGGGTCCGGGCGATGCGGGTCTTCGACCCCGAGCACACCACCTCCAGCACCGCCCGGGAGATCACCCGGTTGCTCACCCTGATCTGGCGGGACGAGGCGGGGCCGGCTGCCGCCTGCGCGATGGTCCGCACCTGGATGGCCCGGCAGATCTTCTGGACCCGGCTGGCCTCCGGGTTTCCGCCGGGCGTCCGGGTCTCCGGAAAGACCGGCACCCTGCCCGGTCTGCACCTGGAGGCCGGGGTCGCCGAATATCCCGACGGTGGCCGGTACGCGATCGCTGTCTTCGCCCGCGCCGACCGGTTGGCCTCGCGGCGGATCGACGTGGACCTGGCGATGGGGGAGGCCGCCCGGACGGCCGTCGAGGCGCTGCGCGGCGACTGATTTCGCACCCGCCGCAGCCTCGGCGTGCCGCACCTGAGCTGGCCCGATATCCGCTGGCGTATCGGAGCCGGTCGTCTTCGATCTTGGACCGGAGCCCGGTGGCGCTGGTTGGCTCGTGGTCGACCAACCGCCCGACCACGGGGAGTAGAACCGCATGCCCAGTCTCGACCGCCGACGTTTCCTGCGCGACACCGCCGCCACCACCGCCCTGGTCACCACCGGCGGGCTCGCCGCCAGCGCCCCGGCCCACGCCGCGACGCCGGCCGCCGCACCCACTCCGACCGCCCGCCGTAGGGGCGCGGTCAGCTTCCGCTGGTGGGGTACGGCCGGCTGGCGCGTCGACATCGCCGACCGCACCGTTCTCGTCGACCCGTTCCTCAGCCGGATAGACACCGGGTTGTTCACCGGCGCGTTCAAGACCGACACCCCGTTGACCGTGCGCGCCGACGTGATCGACCCGCGCGTCGAGAAGGCCACGACGGTGCTGGTCACCCACACCCATTGGGACCACTTCATGGACGTGCCCTACATCGCCAAGCGCACCGGTGCGCGGGTGTTCGGCACGCTGACCGCGTACCACCTGGGGTTGGCCTACGGGGTGCCGTCGACGCAGCTCAGCCCGGTCAAGGGAGGTGAGGTGCTCGACTTCGGGGACCACACCGTCGAGGTGGTCGGCTCGCTGCACAGCCGCAACCCGTCGTACTCCCTGGCCTTTCCGGGGGTGCGGGTGAGCCAGCCCGCGCAGCCGGCGACCATCGCGGACCTGCCGGAGGGCGACACGCTGGGCTACCTGCTGCGAGTCGACGGCGGTCCGTCGGTGTACTTCACCGGGGCCAGCGACGTCGCCGAGCGGAACCTCACCGGCCTGGCGCCCGACGTGGCGATGGTGGCCCTGCAGAACGCCACCACCACGGGTGACTACCTGCCGCGTCTGCTGGCCGGCCTCGACTACCCGAAGGTCGTGGTGCCGGTGCACTTCGACAACTTCGAGACGGCGCTCCAGAACCCGCCGCCGGTCGCCCCGACCGACCGCACCCGGTTGAACGACATGATCGCGGCCGTGCGCCGGATCTCGCCGCGCAGCCGGGTGCTGGTGCCCGAGTACGAGACCGCGTACCACTTCTGACCGGACCGGGTGGGCGGTCGCGGCACGGCCGCCGCGACCCCCGCCGGGTCACCCGGCCTGCGCGGGATCGACGACCAGCACGGTCTTGCCGACCGCACCACCGGCCTCCATGGCCCGGTGCACGTCGGCGGCCTCCGCCAGCGGCCGGGTCGCCGTGACGCTGACCCGCAGCGCGCCGGCGTCGACCATGGCGGCCAGCCCGGCCAGCCCGACGTGATCCGGCTCCACGATGATCGGCAGCACCCGGATGCCCCGCTTGGCCGCCGGTCCGGTCGGGTCCGGCTCACCGCGCGGCACCGGGATCAGCAACCCGCCGCGACCCAGCACGTCCAACGAACGCAGCCGGGTGTCCCCGCCGACCAGGTCGACCACCACGTCGACCTGGTCGACGGCGTCCTCGAAGCGGATGGTGGTGTAGTCGACGGTCTCGTCCGCGCCCAACTCGCGCAGGAACGCGTGCCGCTCGGTGCGGGCCGTGCCGATGACGTACGCGCCCCGGGCCTTCGCGATCTGCACGGCGAGGTGACCGACGCCGCCGGCCGCGGCGTGGATGAGCACCCGCTGGCCCGGCCGCACGTCGGCGGCCTCGACGAGCTGCCAGGCGGTCAACCCGACCAGCGGCAGGGCGGCGGCCGGGACGTGCCCGACCGTGGCCGGTTTCCGGGCGAGCTGCCGGGACGGCACGCTGATGTACTCGGCGTACGTGCCCGCGCGGCGGGGAAAGAACGCCAGGCCGTAGACCTCGTCGCCGGGGCGGAACCTGGTCACCCCGTACCCGGTCTCGGCCACCACCCCGGACAGGTCCCAGCCGGGGATGAACGGCGGCGGCCCGACGACCGGGGCGAACCCGCCGCCGGAGCGGGTCTTGCCGTCGATCGGGTTGACGCCCGCGGCGACGATGCGGACGAGCACCTCCGTCGGGATGGGCTCCGGGTCGGGCACCTCGGTGAGGCGGAGCACCTCCGGCCCGCCGTAGCGGTCCTGCTGGATTGCGCGCATCCTCCCAGACTGCCTGCCGAACGGGCCGGTGGCGGCCCTTTCACCCGACCCGCGGACAGACGCGCCGGGGTCAGGCGGCGGTCATCTCCGCCAGGGCCCGCACCGACTTCCAGTTGCGGCTGGTCGACACCACGCCGAGCTTCTTCTCCAGGTACGCGTTGGTGAACTTCGACCGCCCGTAACCGCCGTCGACGAAGTGCAGGAAGACCTCCCGGCCGGTCACCGTGAACGACACGTTCTCCCCACCGGGCACGGAGAGGGCGTCCACCGTGGACTTCTTCGGCGGGGTGGCGAGGAAGGCCACCAGCAGCCTCGTCGGGTCGTCCTCCCGGTCGGCGTACGGGTTGCCGCCGGCGATCGCCGCCAGCTCCCGGCCGCTGCGTACCAGCACCGGCACCGTCAACGCCAACTCGTCGGTGAGCGCCCGCTCGATCCCGGCGGCCAGCTTCTCCGCGTCGCGCACGGTGCTGCCGAAGGCCACGTTGCCGCTCTGCAGGTACGTCCTGACGTCCTCGTGCCCGAGGTCGGTGACGATCCGGCGCAGGTCGGCCATCGCCAGCCGGGTGGTGCCGACGTTGACCCCGCGCAACAGGGCGACGTACCGGGTCATGGCTCCTCCTGGGTTCGCGGCCGACCGGCTCAGCGTAGGCCGCCCGGCCCCACCAGTCCCGTTTCGTAGGCGACGATGACCAGTTGCGCCCGGTCGCGTACGGCCAGCTTGGTCAGCAGCCGCCCGACGTGCGTCTTGACGGTGGCCTGGCTGAGGTTGAGGTGCGTGGCCAGCTCCGCGTTGGACAGGCCGCGGGCGATCAGCGCGAGCACCTCCCGTTCCCGCTCGGTCACCCCGTCGAGCTGCCGGGGCAGCGGCCGGGTCGGCTCCGGTTGCCGGGCGAACTCGTCGATCAGCCGGCGGGTCACCGTCGGCGCGAGCAGCCCCTCACCGGCGGCGACCACCCGGATCCCGGTCAGCAGGTCCGCTGGCGGGGTGTCCTTGAGCAGGAAGCCGCTGGCACCGGCGCGCAGCGCCCCGTAGACGTACTCGTCCAGGTCGAACGTGGTCAGGATGATGACCCGCGTGCCGGCCGTCGCCGGGTCGGCGCAGATCCGCCGGGTCGCCTCGATGCCGTCCATCTCCGGCATCCGGACGTCCATCAGCACCACGTCCGGACGGTGCCGTTGGGTCAACGCGACGGCTTCCACGCCGGTGCCCGCCTCGCCGACAGTCGTGCAGTCCCCGGCGAGATCCACCAGCAGCCGGAAGCTGCCGCGCAGCAGCGCCTGGTCGTCGGCGATCAGCACCCGGATCACGTGGCCACCCGGTAGGGCAGGCTGGCCGTCACCGCGAAGCCGCCATCGGAGCGTGGCCCGGCCCGGAACTCCCCACCGTGCAACGCCACCCGTTCCCGCATGCCGATCAACCCGTGCCCCTCCCCGCCGATCAGCACCGGACGCCGACCGTCGTCGGTCACCTCCACCCGCACCTCGTCGGGGGTGACGGTCACCGTAGCCCGGCAGGCGGCCGGCGCCGCGTGCTTCACCACGTTGGTCACCGCCTCCTGCACGATCCGGTACACCGCGAGGCCCACCGACTCCGGGACCGTGCCGGCCGGTTCCTCCCGCCGGACGTCGAGCCGGACGTCGACACCGCCGATCGCCGCCTGCTGGGCGAGCACGGGCAACTCGTCCAGCCCGGGCATCGGGGCGTACGGGGTGCCCTCCCGCAGGACGCCGAGCACCCGACGGACGTCGGTCAGCGCGGTGCGGCCGGTCTCCTCGATCACCCGCAGTGCGGCCCCCGCCTCCCGTGGGTCGGCCTCGGCGACGTGGTTGGCGACGGCCGCCTTCACCACGATGAGGCTCAGCGTGTGCGCCACGACGTCGTGCAGCTCGCGGGCCACCCGCAGCCGTTCCTCGGTGGCGGCCTGACGGACCAGCTGGTCACTCTGCCGGCTGGCGAGGGCACGTCGTTCCCGGAGCAGCCAGCCGATCACCCAGGCAGGCGCGATCATGACGGTGGCGTACACGACGGCACCGGTGCGTGACCACAGATCGCCAGCGGTCAGCACCAGCGCGACGCTCACCAGAGCGAGACAACCGGCGGCGCTGAGCAGCGAGCGGCGGGTGGTCGTCGACACGGCCACCGTGTAGAAGGACAGACCGATGGCGACCGCCGGCGCGGCAGCGGCGAAGTTGGGGATCACGCCGGTGACCAGGGTCGCGGCGGTGCTGCCGCTGATCACGACGGCGACGGGGATCGGCCACCGCCGCCGGACGGCCAGCGGCAGCCCGAGGACCATCCCGACGAGCACGGACACCCAGAGCGGCTCGCGTACGCCACCGTGCAGCGGCGACTCCAGCGCCGCGTACGGGCAGAGCAGCCCACCGACCGCCACGGCCAGCACGGCGTCCACGATGTACAGGTCCACCGGCCGCAGCCGCCGGGTCAGCAGGGGAGCGGTCACCTGCCAGACGGTAGCGGCCAGCCGGGTCGGCCGCGTCCACCCACGGGCGGTCATCCTCCAGGACGACGTACCGGCGATTCCGGGCCTTCGCCTCCACCCGGGGGAGGGCTGGAAAGTGTCCGCGCCGGCACGACGCGCGGCACCCCACGCACCGGGCACCGTGGCGGTCATGACCACACACACGGTGACCCTGACGGGGCTGCGCGCGGTGTACGGCACCGGGACCCGGCGGGTGACGGCGCTCGACGGCGTGACGACCGGCTTCGCGAGCGGCACGTTCACGGCGGTGATGGGCCCTTCGGGCTCGGGGAAGTCCACCCTGCTGCACTGCGCGGCGGGGCTGGACAGCCCGACCGAGGGGACCGTCACAATCGACGGCACCCGCCTGGACGACCTCGGCGAGGACGAGCTGACCCGGCTGCGGCGTGACCGGATCGGGTTCGTGTTCCAGGCGTTCAACCTGGTGTCCACGCTGACCGCCGCGCAGAACATCGAGTTGCCGTTGCGCCTGGCCGGCCGCCGCCCGCCGGCTCGGGACGTCGTCGCGGCGCTCGACGCCGTCGGCTTGGCCGACCGGGCCGGGCACCGGCCGAGTGAGCTGTCCGGCGGCGAGCAGCAGCGCGTCGCCGTGGCCCGCGCGTTGATCACCCGCCCGGCGGTGGTCTTCGCCGACGAGCCGACCGGAGCGCTGGACAGCGCGGCGTCCCGACAGGTGCTCCGACTGCTGCGCGGGCTCGTCGACGACCACGGGCAGACCGTCGTGATGGTGACCCACGATCCCGCCGCCGCCGCGTACGCCGATCGGGTCCTGCTGCTCGCCGACGGCCGTGTCGTCGACGAGCTGGAGAGCGGGATCACCGCGGCGGTGGTCGCCGCCCGGATCGCCGAGCGTGAGGCCGGCCCGTCCCGGCACGCGGCGACGCCTGCGGGGCCGTCGTGGTGAGCATCCGGCGGGCGGTCAGCGCGTTCGTGGCCGTGGCCCTCGGGGTCACGTTGGTCGCGGCGGCCACTCTGCTCCTCGCCTCCGGGCGCCCACAGGTGCCGGATCGGCTCGCGCGGGCGGCGGTCGTGGTGCAGAGCCCCGAAGCGGGCGCGTCGGCCGACTCGTTCGTGCCGACCCGACCCTGGTCCGCCACCGCGACGGCGGGACTCGTCGGCCGGCTGGCCGCCCTGCCCGGTGTCGCGGCGGCGGTGCCGGACCGGACCTTCTACGCCCAGCCGATGGTCGACGGTCGACCCGCGGGCACCGACAACCGGCGGGAGGACGCCCACCAGGGACACGGTTGGTCCAGTGCCCAGCTCGGTGGACTGCGCCTCACGGCCGGCGAACCGCCGCGCAGGCCCGGCGAGGTGGTCGTCGGCCGCGCGCTCGGGCTGCGCAGCGGCGCGCCGGTCACCCTGCTGACGGCTGTGGGTGCGGAGTCGTACACCGTCACCGGTCTGGTCGACGGGCCCGGCGTCCATGTCGCGGACGAGGTCGCCGCCACGCTCGCGCCCGGCGTCCGGGCCATCGGGCTGGTGCTCGCCGCGGACGCAGACCCGGAGCGGGTCGCCTCGGCGGCTCGCGGAATCGTCGGCACCGACGGACAGGTGCTCACCGGCGACGCGCGTGGCGCGCTGGAGCCGCGCAACGACGCCCGCACCCGCTGGATCGGCATGCAGGTGCTCACCGCCACGGCCGCCCTCGCCGGCTTCGTCACGGTGTTCGTGGTCGCCTCCACCTTCGCGTTCACCATCGCGCAACGCCGCCGTGAGCTGGGCCTGCTGCGCGCCGTCGGCGCCACCGGACGACAGGTCCGCCGCATGGTGTACGGCGAGGCGCTCGTCGTCGGCGCCTCGGGCGGGATCGTCGGTCTGCTGCTCGGCGGAGGGCTCGCGCCGCTGCTCGGTTGGCTTCTCGTCGACGCCGGCTTCGAACCATCGACCTTCCGGGTCAGGTACGAGCTCTGGCCGGTGGCGCTCTCGCTCGTCGCCGGGCCGGTGATCTCGCTGCTGGCCGTCTGGTCGGCGTCCCGCCGGGCGGCGCGGATTCGACCGTTGGAGGCGTTGCGCGAGGCGGCGGTGGAGCAGCGACCGATCGGGCGGCTACGCGTCGCCACCGGCGCGCTGCTCGTCGCGGTGGGGGTCGCCCTCAGCGTCGGGACGGCGACCGCCGACGAGGCCCGCGTCGCTGGGCAGTACGCCCTGTACGCGGTGATGGCGCTGGTGGCCGGTGCCACAGTGCTCTCCCCGGCGGTGGTCGGGCCGGTGGTGCGACTGCTGCGGTCGCCGGTGCGGCGGCGTGGTGGCGCGATCGGGATGCTGGTCCGGGGCGGGGCGTTGACCGCGACCCGGCGGACCGCGTCCACTGCCGCCCCGGTGCTGCTCACCGTCGCGTTCGCGGTGCTGGTGTCCGGGATGGTGCGGACCACCACCGCCGCCTACGCGGCAGGACGGGCGGACAACGTGAACGCCGGCTGGATCGTGCTGCCCGACCGGGCACCCGGGCTGTCCGACCAGGCCGTCGCCGCCACCGGTGGCACCGCCCTCCTGCCGACCACTGTCTTTCGCACCGATCCCGGAACAGTGCCGGCGGACCGGCCGCTGACCGCGCTGGGCGTGGACCCGGCCGGCTTCGCCGCCGCGAACCGGGCGCTCACCGTCGTCGCCGGCTCGCTCGACGACCTGCGCGGTGACGACGCTGTGGTGGTGACCGCCTCGGCGAACCTGCGGCCGTCCGAGCCGTACGCGGTGGTCTTCGCTGACGGGACGTTGGTGTCGCTGCGCGTCGTCGCCGTGGTCACCGACACCTCCCTCCCCGGGGACCTGCTCGTGCCCCGGGCGGTGGTGCGTACGCACGACCCGTCGGCGCTGACGTCCACTGTGTACGTCCGGGACCGGCTCGATCCACCGGTCGGTGCGCGGATCGTCGACGTCGCCACCTGGGCGGCCGAGGCGGACGCCGCCGAGGACCGACTCGTCTGGCTCTTCACGCTGCTGCTGATCGGTGTGTCCGCCGGCTACGGGGCCATCGCGGTGGCGAACACGCTGCTGCTGGCCGCCGCCGGCCGGGCCGCGGACCTACGGCTGATCCGGCTGGCCGGGGCGACCCGGCGACAGGTCGTCTGGCTGGTCACTGCCGAGTCCGCACTGGTGGTCCTGATCGGCGCGCTGCTCGGCGGGGCTGTCGCGTTCGCCGGCCTGCTCAGCATCCGCGCCGGCCTCGCCGAGCAGGTCGGTGCCCCCGTCGACCTGGTGGTGCCGTGGTCGGTGGTCGCCGGGGTGGTGGGGCTGTGCCTGCTGCTCGCGGCGCTGGCGAGCGTGCTGCCGACGTGGCGGTCGCTGCGGCACCGGCCCGCGCGGTCATCGGTCGGGCTCGCCGGATGACCGCGTCCCCGCCCCCCGAAGAAGCGGCCGGGCCGCTACCGTCCACGGATGCGAACCGCGCGGCCGGTCGGGCTGCTGCTCTCCGCCGCCGCCGTGGTGCTCTGGGCGTTCGGCGTGACAGTGCTGCAACCGCTGACCGAGCCGATCGGCCCGTGGTCGGAGAGGCTGCCGGGCAACAACGCCTACTGGGCCCGCGACCTGCGGTTCATGGCGATCATGGCGGTGGCGGTCGGACTGGTCCTGGCCGGCCGGGGGCAGTTGCGCTGGAGTCGGTCGGCGGTGCTGCTCGGCGGCTGCTGGGTCGCCGCCGACGTGGCGATCGACCGGGTCGACCCGATCGGCGTCCGGGCGACGGTGCTGCTCGCCGTCGGCGGTTGCGCCGTGCTCGGTGCGCTCGCGGCGACGCTGTGGTGGCGGGAGCGCCGCGCGCCCTCAGCCCAGGGCGGTGAGGCGCCGTCAGCCGCCGAGCGGAGGACGCTGACCGGCGCGGCCTGTGTGGCCGGGGTGCTGACGCTCGTGGCGGCCGGCATCGAGTCACCGACCGACCGGGAGCCGGAGCTGCACCAGGGCGCCCTGGCCACGGCGGCGCTGCTGGTCGTCCTGGCCGTCGGTGCCGCACTGGCGGCGGCCCCGGCGCGTACCCGGGCCCGTGTCGGGCTGGCGGCCGGCCTCGCCGTGGCGGCGATGGTTGGCGTCGGGCTGGTCCGGGCCGTCGCTCCCGGCACGCGACTCCTGCCGGAGACGGCCCTCGGTGCGGTGCTGCTCACCGGCGTCACAGTGCTGGCCTGGGACTGGCCGGGCGGTCGGCCGATCTGGCGGCACCACGCGCTGGCCGCCCTCGCCGCGTTGCTGGGTCCGGTGGCATTCCTGCTGGCCACCGCCATCCCCATGATGTTCCTGCTGCCGATCGGGGCGACGTTCACCGAGCTGGCCGGCAACAGCCCGATCAACGCGGCCGACTCCGACCTGCTGGTCTCGCTGTGCGGGCTGCTCTCCGGGCTCGCGATGGCCCTGCTGCTGGCCCGGCCGGCGGTCACTGACCGCCGGTAGCTCACTCGACGACCGGCAGCACGACCTCGTTGCGGCGCAGGAACCACGGTTTCCACGGCAGGTCGAAGCGTGCGTACCGGATCGCGCCGGTGGGTTGCAGCCCGGCGGCGGTGACCGACCGGCCGAGCATGGTTGCCCGCTGGCTGAACGCCTGCTCCGTCCACCGGCCGGAGAAGCGTATGGCCGCGGCCAGTTGCGCCGGAATCTCGCGGATCCGCACCCGGGCGTCCACCGGCTCGGGCACTGTGGCGGCGGTGAAGGTGGCCGGCATGACGAACTGGACGAGGTACGCGCCCGGCCACTCACCCTCCACCTGCACCACCGGCACCGTCATGGCGATCTTCTCCGAGCCGTCGGACGCGGACGTCGCCGGCGTGTTCGACCCGATCGGGTGCCGAGCCCGGTTGGCACCCCCGATGTACGCGGCCAGCGGCCGGAACGCCTCGATCGGCGCGCGGGTGAACGACGCCTGGATCTGCATCTCGGCCACCAGGTGGGCCGGGTACCGACGCAGCTCGAAGCCGGGGTGTCGGGACACCACCCGGTACGGCTGCTGTTCGGTCATCGCGCGGCTCCCAGGGTCTCCTGGGACAGACGCTACCGCCCGTCCGGCTCCCGCTCGGCCGAAGTCGACTGCTCCGGTCCCGGGGCGACAGCTCGCGCGGTCAGCCGCCAGTACTGCCGCTTGCTCTCGTCGCGCAGCACCACACCGAGCAGGCCCAGCTCCCGTCGGAGTTCCCGGGCGTCGTCGCGGCGGTCCCGCTCGACCGCCCGAACGCGCGCGCGCAGCAGTGCGTCCGCGCCGGCGGGCAGGCCGGGCAGGTCGGGCACCCACAGCCGGTACGCCGACCGGTGCGGGTCGTCGTCCGCCCAACCCCAGCCGTGCGTCCGGAACGCCGCGGCCAGTTTGTTGGCCGGCAGGTCCGTCGGCTCCCGGACGAGTTCCGCGCCGTCGGCGTCGAGCAGCACCAGGTGCCCGTCGGCGAGGAAGACCACCCGGGCGTCGACCCGTGCGACGGTCCGGTCCTGGTCGGAGCGGCGCAGCCGGACCTGCGCCGCGTCGACGGTGACGATCAGCCGCTCGGCGGTGCCGATCCCGGCGATGACCAGACCGCCCAGGACGCCCACCGCGATCGTGCCGAAGGTGGCCTGCGGTTCGGGCAGCCGGTCCAGCCACTCGATCAGATCGCCGAACGGCACCCAGGGCAGCCGGGCGAGCCAACCGGTCGTGGCCGCGAGGAGCCATCCCACGCCCGCGCCGAGCAGCGGAAAGCCGCCCCACATGACCGCCAGCTCCACCGGGCCGCCGCTGACCACGGTGCGTGGTCGGTAGCCGGCCATGTCCATGGTCAGGACACCTCGCGGCGGAGCGTCCGGAACAGCCCGGCGGCCAGCGGCAGGACCATCCAGACCAGCAGGGACACCCCCAACCGCCCCCACTGCTCGCCGGTGACGTGGCTGGTGAAGAGGGGTTCCATCGTCTGGTTGGGGTCGAGCCAGCCGGCCGGTCCGCGCAGCGGCCGGACCACCTCGCTGAGCACCGTCCAGAGGGTGGGCAGGAGCAGGTAGCCGACGATGGCCAGCGGCGGGTTGAGCAGCAGCAGACCGAAGGCGGCACCCATGAGCACGCTGGCGACCTGGACGATCCCCGCGTGCAGGATCAGCGTCGCGTCGACCTGCCAGGTGCCCGCGCCGCCCGTGGCGGACGCCACCCACGTCCCCACGGCGGCGACCGCCACTGTGACAAGCAGGGAGGCGAGCGCGGCCAGCACCACAGCGATCAGCTTCGCGGCCACTACCCGCTCCCGGAGAGGCACCAGGGCGTACGTGGTGAGGGCGGTGCGCTGGGACCACTCGCTGGTGATCGACAGGATGCCCAGCACCGGCAGGAGCACGCTGACGGGCAACAGCGAGGTGACGAAGAAGGTGAAGAAAGTCTGTTCGGCGGCCTCGGCGTAGATCAGCAGGAGGGTGACGATCGCGACGACGACCAGGCCGATGGAGATCAGCAGCCAGCGGCCGGCCCGGGTGTCGACGAGCTTGCGCAGTTCCACGGCGGTGAGCCGGAGCAGCGACGGGCGGGGTGCCGGGACGTGCCGCCGTGCCGCGACGGCGTCGGTGGTGGGCGCGGTGGTGGTCATCGGACGGCCTCCTTGGTGGATTCGCCGGCGGTCAGGGTGAGGAAGAGCTGTTCCAGGCCGCCGCCGCCGGCGGGGCGCAGCTCGGCCAGCGCGACACCGGCGTCCGCGGTGGCCTGGCCGACCGTCTCGGCGTCGGCCTGCACGAGCAGCCCGTCGGGGCCGTCCGCGGCGGTGAGGCCGGCCACGTCCAGCGCCCGGCGCAGGGCCGCGCCGTCGCGGGCCCGGACCACGGTGCCGCCGCCGGCCAGCAGCTCGTTCTTGTTGCCCTGGGCCACGATCCGGCCACCCCCGATCACCACCAGCCGGTCCGCGACCGCCTCCACCTCGCGCAGCAGGTGGGAGGAGAGCAGCACCGTGCCGCCCCGGTCGGCGAAGTCGCGCAGCAGGCCGCGCATCCAGAAGATCCCCTCCGGGTCCAGGCCGTTCGCCGGCTCGTCGAGGATCAGCACCCGGGGGTCACCGAGCAGCGCGTGCGCCAGGCCGAGGCGCTGGCGCATGCCCAACGAGTACGCCCGGACCCGGCGCTTCGCGGCCACCGCGTTCAACCCGACCAGGTCGAGCTTCGCGGCGACCTCGCGCCGGTCCAACCCCATGGTGTACGCGGACAGCGTCAACGCCTCGCGGCCGGTGCGCCCGGCGTGCTGGGCGGAGGCGTCCAGCAGCACCCCGACCTCACGCCCCGGGTTGGGCAGCTCCCGGTAGGGGCGCCCGGAGACGGTGGCGCGGCCGGCGGTCGGCGCGGTGAGCCCGCAGATCATGCGCATGGTGGTCGACTTGCCGGCGCCGTTGGGGCCGAGGAAGCCGGTGACGGTGCCCGGCTCGCAGTGGAACGAGACGTCGTCCACCGCCGGGTGTGGCCCGTATCGCTTGGTGAGGTTCTCCACGGTGATCATGTGGTCGAGCCTGCCCGCGCCGCCCGGCCATCCGCTGCGGCCGCCGGTCGATGCCGTACCGACCTTGGTCGACCGGCGGGTCTCGACTTTGGTAGCTGGTCGTGGTGCCCTTCGGCTGCCTAGCATGGTGCCGTGACCAGCCTCGCCGTCCCGGAACACCCCTGGCTGCTGCCCGGGGCGCTGGCCGGCGCGGCCAGCCCGGAGACGGCGGCCCGGCGGCCCCGGCGCACCACCCGGGACTGGGCGGTCGACACCCTGGCCTTCCTGCTCTCCCTCCTCTGGGTGCTGTTCGTCACCGCCGACGCCCTGTCGCCCGACCCGTCGATGACGACCCCGCTGCCGCATGACTGGATGGTCGGTGTGGACGCGCTGCTGGGGCTGGTCTGCTGCGGGCTGCTCTGGCTGCGTCGACGGTGGCCACTCGGGCTGATGGTGGCCACCACACCGCTGACGATGTTCTCGATGGCCTCGGCCATCCCACTGGTGATCATCTACTTCACCGTCGTGGTGCACCGGCGTACCGCCGTCGCGGTGGCGGTGACCGGCGTGGGGCTGCTCACCAACCTGGTGATGAGTTGGCTACGCCCGGACCCGGCCATGTCGTACTGGGTCACCGCGTCGTGGGGAGTGGTGATCACGTTCGCCGTGCTGGCGTGGGGGATGTTCGTCCGTGCCCGGCGGCAGTTGATCGTGTCGCTGCGCGAGCGGGCCGAGCGGGCCGAAGCCGAGCAGCAACTCCGCGTCGCCCAGGCCCGCCACCTCGAACGCACCCGGATCGCCCGGGAGATGCACGACGTGCTGGCCCACCGGATCTCGCTGCTCAGCCTGCACGCCGGGGCGCTGGAGTTCCGCCCGGACGCTCCCGCGGACGAGGTGGCCCGGGCCGCCGGGGTGATCCGGGGCAGCGCGCACGCCGCCCTTCAGGACCTGCGGGAGGTGATCGGGGTGCTCCGGGCCGAGAGCGACGACGGCGACTCCCCGGAGCCGCCGCAACCCACCCTCGCCGACCTGCCGGCCCTGATCGCCGAATCGCGGGCGGCCGGGGTGCGCGTCAACGTCAGTGACAGCGTCGCCAGCCCGGGGAAGGTGCCGGCGGCGCTGGGCCGGGCCGCGTACCGGATCGTGCAGGAGGGGCTGACCAACGCCCGCAAGCACGCGGCCGGCGCGGCGGTCACCGTGGACGTCGCCGGCGGCCCGGGCAGTGGCCTGACCGTGGCGATCGGCAACCGCTGGCCGGTCGGCGCACCGGCCGGCGGCACGCTGCCAGGCGCCGGCACCGGCCTGGTCGGCATCAGCGAACGGGTCACGCTCGCCGGTGGCCGGCTCGCCTACGGTCGCGACGACGCAGGCGACTTCCGGCTGGCCGCCTGGCTGCCGTGGCCGGCGTGACCGGCCCTTGCGCTGCGGCGGGCCCTTCCGGTGCCGCTGACGCCTCCGGCGTGACCGGCCCTTCCGGTGCGGCGGGGCCGCAGTCGGCAGTGTCGCCGGTGCGCGTGCTGATCGTGGATGACGACGCGTTGGTCCGGGCCGGGCTCTCGATGATCCTCGGCGGTCTGCCGGACCTGACCGTGGTCGGCGAGGCCGCCGACGGCGGTGAGGTCCCCGCGGCCGTCGCCGCGTACGCCCCGGACGTGGTGCTGATGGACATCCGGATGCCCCGCGTGGACGGGCTGACCGCCACCGAGGCCCTGCGTGCCCAGCCGCACCCGCCGGAGGTGCTGGTGCTGACCACCTTCGACGCCGACGAGCAGGTGCTGCGGGCGCTGCGCGCCGGGGCGGCCGGTTTCCTGCTCAAGGACACCCCGCCAGCGGAGATCGTGCACGCCGTGCGCCGGGTGGCGGCCGGTGAGGCAACGCTGTCCCCGACGGTGACCCGCACACTGATCGCCCACGTGACCGCCGCCACCCCGGGCCCGGCCGGCCCCGACCCGCGGCGGGAGCGGGCGCTGCGGCTGCTCACCGGGCTCAGCGAGCGGGAGCGGCAGGTAGCGGTCGCCCTGGGCCGCGGGCACACCAACGCGGAGATCGCGGGGGAGCTGTTCATGAGCGTGGCGACGGTGAAGGCGTACGTCTCCCGGCTGCTGACCCGGCTCGACCTCAACAACCGGGTCCAGGTGGCCCTGCTCGTGCACGACGCCGGTCTGGTCTGAGGCCGATTCCGCTTACCGCGTACCGGAATTGAACTTTCGTCCGGTGCCGGCCGTACCCATGGCCGAGGATGTCGGTGCGGTGGGTCCGCCGTACCGCTGCCGAACTGCGGGAGGCCTGCCGTGCGAGTTGGTGAGCAGTCGACGGATCCCATCGATCAGGTACTGGGTGAGGTGCCAATGCCGGCACCACTGACCCCGGAAGATGTCCGGCTGGCGGTGCGGGCAGTGGTCGTGCACACCGCCGAGGAGTGGCCCACCGGGCCGCTGTGCCGCAATGACGGCGCCTCCTACCCGTGCCGCCTGCACCGCTGGGGGCGACGGGTGTTGGAGACACACGGGCTCAACGAACGCCAGATCGAGGCGTTGATCCGGCACGGCAATCCGTTCGTGCACGTACCGTTCCCGTTCACGGCGACCGGGCCGTCTCCGGCACGTCCCGTCGGTAGCCGGCCGGCGACGACCGGCTACCAGGCGCCGGCCGGGCGCACCGGTGGGTTGCCGGCGCGGCAGCAGGCCGCGCGGGTCGTCCCACCGGGCGTACGGGCCACCGCTGCTGGCCGGCCGGTGACTCCCCCCGTCACCGGGCCGCGCTGGCCCCGGGCGAGCTGAGCGCACCCCTCCGCCCACCCGACCCGGGGCGACACAAACGTCGGCCCGACGTGGAGATCCCCTCCGCGTCGGGCCGACGTCGCGCCCAACAGATGAGTCGGTCGTCGCCGGCTCAGATCCCGCAGTCCGGCGCGGACCAGTTCGTCGTGTTCGAGCTGTTGTCCCTGTTGTTCTCCCGACGCGAGTCGACGTGCACGTGGTCGTCGTGGTCGGGGTAACCCGGGCCGTAGATCCCGCTGAAACCGTTGTTACGGGCGCCGCGGGCGACCTGACACAGCGACGACGTCCGTGAGGTGACGTCGGCCGCGTTGCCGTACAGGTGCTGGCTGTCCGACGCACCGCCGACCTGGTTGTTGCAGGCGCGGCTGCGGTATCCGCTGGACACGTTGAGCGGCTTGTCACCGAGGCTCTTGCGCAGCGCCTCCAGCTTCCACATGGTGCGCAGCGCGTTCTGCTTGGTCTGGGCCGCCGACAGCGGACCACCGCTCCACCCACTTCCGCCGCACCCATTGTCGAGTTCGTTGTAGCTGAAGTGCGCGGGTGTGCAGTCGTTGTCCTGGAGCTGGTACAGCTTCGCGTAGGTCTGCGGGCCGGCGATGCCGTCGGCGCGCAGCCCGTACGCCTGTTGGAACCGCTTGACCGCGGCGGCGGTCTTCGGTCCGTAGCGGCCGTCGTTCTCCACGATGTCCCGGTAACCGGCCCAGCCGGCGACCCGGATCTGCAACTGTCGGACGTCGTCGCCGGAGCGCCCCTGGGTCAGGGTGCGGTTCCACGTGTAGCAGCCGTCCGCATACGCCGCCGGCGCGGCGACCACCGCGGCGATCGCTGCCCCGGGCAACGCCAGGGCGAATGCGATGGCAGCACGCTTCAAGGTGTTTACGCGCACAGAAGTCCTCCCGATAGGAGAGCGAATGGGGTGGCCACGGGACATCGACCGAGAAGTCCCGCGATCTCCACCCTGACACTGATCGGTGTGGTTGGAGGCGATTAACGAGAATCGTCCTCACAATCTGCGGTAGCTGGGTATTGGCTGGGAATTAGGCTGATTTGCGAAACAGCCATTGACCGCCCATCGGCTCTTGCGGGATCAAGCGCACCGAACGTCGCAATCTGCCACACCGAGGGTGATGTTCCCTGGCCGTTGGTGCCCGGTAACGTCAGCCTCGGGTTGTGGACTGGCGGAGGTGCACGTGGCACGCGGTGGCGTCTTCTGTGTCGAGGGTCAGTGGCACCGCGACCTCAACGAGCGGGGCTCCGTGCTGCCCACCCTTGAGCTGTTGGAGCGGCTCGGCAAGATCCGCTTCATCCACAAGGACGCGGCCACCCGCGACGAGTTGTTCTATTTCCTGGACCGCTGGCTGCTCAAGCAGTACGCCGACCACCGGGTCGGCTTCTTCGCGATGCACGGCGAACCGAGCCGGCTGTGCCTCACCGACTGGCAGTCGGTGGAGTTGAACGAGGTGGCCGACCTGATGGCCGGCCGGGCCGAGGGGCGGCGACTCTATTTCGGCAGTTGCTCCGTCCTGCGGGCCTCCGACGCGGTGCTGCGCGAGTTCCTGGAGGTCACCGGAGCCGCTCTGATCTGCGGTTTCACCCGAGAAGTCGACTGGGTCGAATCGGCGGCTTTCGAAACCGTCCTCCTCGACGTGCTTGCCAACGGCCAGCGGCACAATGCCGCCGAGCTGCGGATGGGTTCGGCCCACTGGGCGCCGCTGGCGTCGTACCTCGGCTTTCGGGTGATCTACGCCAACGGCCGGGCCTGGCGCCCGTCCAGCCGCCCCCGGGTGCCCACCCAGGCGGTGCACCGCTCCACGGCCCGGCCCCGCTGACCCGCTGCCGCCGCCCCGCCCGCACCCTGGTAGGAACGAGGAATGGCGCGCAGCATCGCACGGAACACCCGGGTCGACCGGGACAGCCTGCTCGACTTCCTCCGGCCGCGTCACCGCGTCCTGCTGATGACCACCCGGGCCGACGGTCGCCCGCAGTCCTCCCCGGTCTCGGCGGGGATCGACGGGCAGGGCCGGCTCGTCGTCTCGACCTACCCTGAGCGGGCCAAAGTGACCAACATCCGCCGCGACCCGCGGGTCTCGGCGTGCGTGCTCAGCGACGACTGGAACGGCCCCTGGGTGCAGATCGACGGCACCGCCGAGGTGCTCGACCTGCCCGAGGCGCTGGAGCCGCTTGTCGAATACTTCCGCAGCATCTCCGGCGAACACCCGGACTGGGACGACTACCGGGCGGCGATGGTGCGCCAGGGCAAGTCGCTGATCCGGGTCACCATCGACGCCTGGGGCCCGATCGCCACCGGCGGCTTCCCCGCCCGCCTCGCCGACTGAGGTCGATCGCGCTCGGTAGGCCAGCGCCGCGTTGCGGCCACCTCGACCACCGACGAACGCGGACACCCGAGGCGGAGGCCATGGGGTGGGGCCGCAGTGCTGTAGAGCTGCCCCGGATATGGGGCGGCCGGAGGCGTCAGGTCGCTGGCCGCGCTTGGGGTGCGGCGCGCTTGGGGTGCGGCGCGCTTGGGGTGCGGCGCGCTTGGGGTGCGGCGCGTTCGGGGTGCGGCGCGCTTGGGGTGCGGCGCGTTCGGGGTGCGGCGCGCTTGGGGTGCGGCGCGTTCGGAGTGCGGCGCGTTCGGGGTGCGGCGCGCTGGGGGTGCGGCGCGTTCGGGGTGCGGCGCGCTTGCCGGGATAGCTGGCTACCGCGTGCCCCACATCTGGGGCAGCTCTACAGCGGCGGCGACAGACGGGTCCGCTCGGCGGCCTGATCGTCGGGCGTCGCCGCCGCCGGGTCTGCGGAGGTCAGCGCCGAGCGGCCCGGCGGTCGTTCCGGTCAGTCGAGCAGCGCGGCGTAGACGAGTTGACGCAGCTGAGAGCGCAGCGGGTAGGTGCTCGACGGCATCAGCTGGGTGAACAGCAGCGCGGTGATCTCCTCGGTCGGGTCCACCCAGAACGCGGTGCTGGCCACCCCACCCCAGTAGTACTCGCCGACGCTGCTCGGCACCCGGCTGGGGATCGGGTCGTCGGTGACCGCGAAGCCCAGGCCGAAGCCGATCCCGTCCAGCGTCGACTCCGCGAAGCCGCCGGTGGACAGGGTGCCCAGGTCCTGCCCGCCGGGCAGGTGGTTGCGGGTCATGAACCGCACCGTGCGCGGCCCGAGCAGCCGGACCCCGTCCAGCTCGCCGCCGCGCAGCAACATCTGGGTGAAGCGGTGGTAGTCGGCGGCACTGGAGATCAGACCGCCGCCGCCGGACAGCAGGGCCGGCTTGCTGAACGCGAGCGAGCCGAGGCTGTCGTAGCGGACGGCCCGGCCGCTGCGCGGGTCCGGGACGTAGAGCGCCGCCAGGCGGTCGGCCTCCTCGCCCTCCACCCACCAGCGGCTGTCGGTCATGCCCAGCGGCCCGAAGATCCGGTCGGCGAAGAACGCGTCGAGACTCTGCCCGGAGATCACCTCGACGAGCCGACCGAGCACGTCGGTGGCGACCGAGTAGCCCCAGGCCGAACCGGGCTGGAACAGCAGCGGCAGCTTCCCGAAGACCGCGCAGGCGCCGGCCAGATCGACCTCCGCCGGGGGATACAGGTCGTAGCCAGCGGCCCGGTAGAGCCCGTCGACCACCGAGGTCTGCATGAAGCCGTACGTCAGCCCGGCGGTGTGGGTGAGCAGGTGCCAGACCCGGATCGGCTCGGTCGCCGGCACGGTGTACGGCTTCAGCACCGATCCCTTGGAGTAGACCCGCAGGTCGGCGAACTCCGGAAGCCAGCGGCTGATCTCGTCGGTCAGCTCGAACCGGCCCTCCTCCCACAGCATCATCGCCGCGACCGAGGTGACCGGCTTGGTCATCGAGTAGATCCGCCAGAGCGTGTCGGCCTCGACCGGTGCGCCCGACTCCCGGTCCCGCAGCCCGTACGTCGAGGAGTGCGCCACCTCGCCGCGACGGGTGACCACCACCTGCCAGCCGGCCAGCCGGCCGTCGTCGACGTACCGGCCGAAGTGCTCGTCGATCCGCGCCAACCGCACCGGGTCGAAACCGATCTGATCCGGGTCCTTGCTCCGAGCCACACTCACGTCGCCGAACCTACTCGCCGGTTCGCCCGTACCGGAAGGGGGTCACCGCCGGCCACGCCGGCTGCCGACCGTCGTTGTCGACCACTAGCCTGGCCGGATGCCGGAGCTGACCGAGGACGTGACCTACCGCAACGAGGACTGGTACGGCGAGGAGCTGACCGACCGACACTTCGTGGGTTGTGAGTTCTTCGACGTGGACCTGACCGAGGCGGTGAGCCGTGGAGCGGTCTTCACCGGGTGCACGTTCGGCAACGTGCGGTTCAACGCGTCCCGGCACGTCGACTCGGCCTTCACCCGTTGCGTGTTCCGGCGGTGCAACTTCTTCGAGGCCGAGTTCACCGGCTGCAAGCTGGTCGGCAGCACCTTCTTCGAGTGCGACCTGCGACCGTTGACCGTCGACGGCGGTGACTGGTCCTTCGTCGCGCTGCCCGGCGCTGACCTGCGGGGCGTTCGGCTGACCGGGGTGCGGATGCGTGAGGTGGACCTGACCCGGGCCAATCTCACCGGGGCCACCGTCGCTGGCGTCGATCTGTCCGGCGCGCAGCTGCTCAACGTCAAGCTGGGCGGCGCCGACCTGCGCGGCAGCGATCTCACCGCGCTCGACCCGACGGCCGTCGAGCGGGCCGGAGCCGTCATCGACGTCGGGCAGGCCGTGGTCATCGCGCAACTTCTCGGCTTCCGGATCGGCTGACGCGAGCGGCGCTCGTGGCCTGCCGAAGTGCCGGTTCGCGCGGGGCGGGTTGTCCGACAGCGTCCGGTTGCGGGCTGGACACGTCAGGCAGTCCGGATCTAGCGTGTCGTCCACGCCGGTACGAACGCGAAACGGCCCACAGTGGACGGTTTGCCGCGCAGCGGTCGACGGCGGCCGGGTGGTGGAGTTGGAGGGGTCGGTGGCGGACGAAGACCGCGCGCGGGCGGATCCGGGTGCCGGGGACGCGCCGCCGAAGCACCGCTCGGGTGCCGTCACTTTCGGGCAGACCCGGGCCGTGCTGCGCCGGGTGGCCCGTGCCCGGCGACGACGTTGGGCGGTGGAGGGTGCGGCCGTACTCGCCTGTCTGGTGGTGCTCGTCGCCTACCTCGGCAGCCGGTCGGACCCGGAGCCCGACGACGGCCAGGGGGGTCGCTCCGGCGATGTGACAGCGGGCGCCGCCCGTTCCCCCGGTCTCCCGGCCACCGACGGGCGCACCGGTGAGGCGGGGCCGGCGATGCCCGGCCTGCGTCCGCGCCAGCGTCCACCCTCGCCCGAGCCGACACAGTCGACCAGCGCACCGGCCCCGCCGCCGCCATCGCCCGAGGCGCCGGCGCTGTCGGTCACCCAGGCAGAGATGCCCGCCGAGGTCGACCTCACCGCCGTGGGCGCCCGGGACTGGATGCACTGGGGGGAGCGCGGCGGCACCTCGACGGTCCGCAAGCGCGCCGGCTCCGGGGAGATAGCCGACGAGGGCGGTGCCGGAAGGCGGGTCGGCTGGGACGGCAACCAGGAGCACGTCCGCTGGTCCGACGGCTCGTCTCAGCGGTCGGCGAGCGACAGCTCCAACGGCGTCTACACCTGCGGCGCCGGCAACGGTTTCCGCCTCGCCGTCGTCGGCAGCGGTGAGTCGCGCACGGTCCAGCTCTATGCCGGCACGTGGATGGCCCGGGGGCGCCTGGACGCCCGACTGTCCACCGGAGGACCTGTCAGGACCGCCGTGCTGGAGGACCCGTACACCGGTAAGAGCGCTCAGTTCACCGTCCGGTTCACCCTGCCGAAGGGTGCCAAACTGCTCCTGACCTGGACCGTCGAGAAGGTCTTTACCCCACACTGCGGCAACGTCGGCCTCCAGGCCGTGGCGGTGCGCTGACCGGCCGACCGCTGCGCGATCGCACAGCGGGACAGTTTGTCCGTCGCGGACCGTCGAGATGGTCGTAACTTTCTGCTGTTCCCAACCGACCATCCAGTGTGGAGGCAGCGGAGATGAGTAGTAGCACCGCCCATCGCGTCCGTGGCGCCGCTTCGTCCGGTGCCGGTGAAGCGTCCGGGGAGGTGCTCCGCGACATCCCCCTGCCGCCGTACGTGACGGGCGAGGACACCCAGTTCGCGGTGCGTGCGGTGGTGGTGCACGCCCCCCGGCGGTGGTCCGGGGGAGTGGTCTGCCGCAACGATGCGAGCCCGCACCCGTGCCGCCTGCACCGCTGGGGCACCCGGGTGCTGGCGCTGCGCGGGCTGCGGGCCGCCGAGATCGACGCGCTCATCGAGCGCGGCGACCCGACGGCGGTGGTCCCCCCACCGGACCGACCGGCCTGAGCGCGCGCCCGGCCGGGAGGCACACGAGTGCCTCCCGGCCACAGCTCAACAGGTGATCGGCTTGACCCAGGAGCACTCGACGCCCTCCGGGGTCCGAGGCGTCTCCGGCACCGCTGGCGGTGCCGTCCGCGCCGCCGTCGCAGCATCCTCGCGGAACCCGGCAAGGGCCACGGCGATCTGATCCTCCAGCGACTTGACCGACGCCGTCAGGTAGTTGTTCAACAGGATCGAGAACGCCATGAGACGGCCGTCGGCGCTGGTGACGTAGCCGGAGAGCCCGGAGACACCGGTCAGGCTTCCGGTCTTGGCGTGCACGTTGCCCGCCGCCGCGGTGCCGGCCATCCGGCTGCGCAGGGTGCCGCCGACGAACCGCTCGGGTTGCCCGGCGATCGGCAGGGCCGCGTACCAGGTCTCGAACCACGGTTCGGCGCGGACGGCGCTCAGCAGGTCGACGAACTCCGCAGCCGGCACCAGATTGCGCCGGGACAGCCCCGAGCCGTCGCGCTGACGCAGCCGGCCGGTGTCCATTCCGGTGTCGGCAACGTACTCGCTGATCGCGGTCAACCCGGCCGCCCAGGTGCCCGCGCCGGACAACACCCGACCGATCTCCTTGGTCAGCACCTCGGCGTGCCCGTTGTTGGAGAGCTTGAGGAACGGCGTCATCAGCTCGCCCAGGCTCATCGAGTCGTGCCGGGCCACCGGGTGGGCCGTCTCCGGGGTGGGCTGGCCCAGCACGGTCCGGCCGAGCACGCGCACGCCGTGCCGGTGCAACGCCGACCGGAACACGTCGGCCGCGTAGCCGGTGGGCTCCCAGACGGTCACCCAGTCGCTGGCAGGCTCGTCATCGACGGCGATCTGGCCGGTCACCACGACGGTGTTGCCGCCGTGTTCGCGTTCGATCGAGATCGAGGTCTCGCCCTCGGCGACCGTCTCGGCCCGGTTGTCGACGCGGACGTAGCCGGTGGCCGGAGTGGTGCTGACCACCGGCGGGGCACCGGCCCGGCCGGCCGGGGCGGCCTGCACGATCACGGTGCCGGCGTCGTAGTCCGTGTCCGGGGCCACGGTCAGCGCGGAGACCTGGGCGGCGTAGTAGTAGGGCTCGTCGTCCCAGGTCCAGTCGGGGCCGAGCCGGGTGCGGTCGTAGCGGGTGTCGTCGGCGACCAGGTTGCCGGTGACCACCCGTACGCCGTCGGCGGCGACCTGCGCGGCGAGCGCGTCGTAATCGGCGGCGAGCATCGTCGGGTCACCGCCACCGCGCAGGTAGAGGTTGCCGGAGAGCAGGCCGGCGCGGCGCTTGCCGCTGGTGCGGACGTCGGTGGTGAAGCGGTGCCCCGGGCCGAGCAGCTCCAGGGCCGCCGTCGAGGTCATCAGCTTGGTGTTGGAGGCCGGGACCAGCCTGCGGTCACCGTTGCGGTCGTAGAGCGTCTGTCCCGTGCCGGTGTCGACCACGACCACCGACGCCTGAGCGCCGGCGAGCCGGTTGTCGGCCAGGATCGAGTCGATGGTGGCGTGCAGTCGGGTCGTCGCGGGGGTGGGCGACTCGGCCGTGGCACCGGGCGCGCCGACGGTGGCCACGGTGGCGACCAGCGTGAGCAGCGCGAGGGCCCGGGGAAAGTGACGGCGATGCATGCGCTGATGCTGCCACGAAGGTAATCGCCGGAGAAGGGCAGCGCGCGAAAGTTACTGCCACGTGAGCTACGTCGGCCGGCCGACCGACTTCTCGTGCCCACCCCAGTAGTGCCGCTGCGCCCCCATCACCAGTGGAGCGACCAGGGCGGCGAGCGCGCCGCCGAGCAGCGGGAAGACGATGAACACCCAGAGCTGCCGCAGGGCCACGCCGCCCTCGAAGACCGCCGGGCCGAACGCTCGGGCCGGGTTGACCGCGGCGCCGGTGAGCGTCACGCCCACGAGTTGGGTGGCGGCGAGGGCCAGCCCGATGGCCGCCCCGGCGGTCCCCGGATTCTCGCTCCGGCTGGTCACCACCAGGACGACCAGGACGAAGAGGAAGGTCAGCACGATCTCCAGCACCGCCGCGCCGCCCCGGTTGATGTGCGCGCCGTACCCGTTCGAGCCCAGTGCACCGGTCTGGTCCGCGACGTCGCCCCAGCGGGTCAGCCCCCAGAGCAGGAAGGCGGCCACGGTCGCGCCGACGAACTGGGCGATCCAGTACGCGATCGCACCGACCACCGAGATCTTGCCGGACAGCAGCACACCGAGCGTCACCGCCGGGTTGACGTGACTGCCGGAGAGCGGGCCGATCGTGTAGACGAGGGCGAGCATCACGAAGCCGAAGGCCAACGCGACCACCACCACGCCGCCCTGAACCCGCGCGGCCACCGCGCTGCCCACTCCGAAGAAGACCAGCAGCAAGGTGCCGAGAAACTCTGCCGCGTACCGACGGAAGTCGCCCATTCGCTCAGCGTAAGCGCAGGTCAGGTGACCGTCGCCGGAATGGCGGTCTGTGATCGGCGCGACGGCCGAAAGCGGGCACAGCGGTGCCGGACGCAGCGTTGTACACCGCGTGGACACCCACTCCGCGGACGTCGTGGTGATCGGCGCCGGTCAGGCCGGCCTGAGCGCCGGCTACCACCTGCGCCGCACCGGCTTCCCGCCCGGCAGCGGCTTCGTCATCCTCGACGGCGACGACGGGCCGGGTGGGGCCTGGCAGCACCGCTGGCCCACGCTGGTCTTCGACCGGGTACACGGCTTCCACGACCTGCCCGGGATGCCGCTCCCGCCCGCCGAGCCCAAGCGCCCGGCCGCCGAGCAGGTGAGCGCCTACTTCGCCGCGTACGAGAGGGCATTCGAGCTACCGGTGCGACGGCCGGTGCGGGTCCGTGCGGTGCGCTCCCGCCCGGACGGGCGGCTGGACGTGGAGACCGACCAGGACCGGTGGGTCGCCCGGGCGCTGATCAACGCGACCGGCACCTGGACCCGGCCGTTCTGGCCGCACTACCCGGGTCGGTCGTCGTTTCGGGGCCGGCAGTTGCACACCGCCGACTACCGGGGCCCGGTCGAGTTCGCCGGCCTGCGGGTCGTGGTCGTCGGTGGCGGGACATCCGCCGTGCAACTGCTCGGCGAGGTGTCCACCGTCGCGGCGGCCACCACCTGGGTCACCCGCCGGCCGCCGGAGTTCCGGGACGAGGAGTTCGGCGCCGAGCTGGGCCGTGCCGCTGTCGCCCGGGTGGACGAGGCGGTCCGGGCCGGCCGCCCACCGGGCAGCGTGGTGGGCGTGACCGGGCTGCCGGTCACCCCGGAGGTACGCCGGTTGCGTGAGCGGGGCGTCCTCGACCGGCTACCCGTGTTCGACCGGATCACACCCGACGGGGTGGCCTGGGCGGACGGGCGAAACGTGTCGGCGGACGTGATCCTCTGGTGCACCGGCTTCCGCGCGGCCATCGACCATCTCGCCCCGCTGGGCCTGCGCGCGCCGGGCGGCGGTATCACGATGGACGGCACCCGGGTGGTCGCCGACGAGCGCGTTCACCTGGTCGGGTACGGCCCCTCGGCCAGCACGATCGGCGCCAACCGGGCCGGCCGCGCGGCGGTCAACGAGATTCGCGCCTTGCTGGCCCCGGCCCCCGCTCTCGACTGACCTGGCTCTATTTGACGGATCGCCGACCAGCGGGCACGGTGGAGGTGACGGGGCCGTCAGCTGCCCCGATCCGATGCGACGGCGATGACCGTTCGCCCCTCCTGTCGCCTCCCACGTGTGCTCGTACGCGGGCCGACTGTCCGGTCTGCCCGTCATCCGACCGCGAACCGAGAATCCACGAGGAGTTCCGCCATGCTCACCATGACCGACAACGCTGTGCTCGTCATCCGTGACCTCGCCAACCAGCAGGACGTCGCCCAGGACGGCGGGGTCCGTATCGCCGCCGACACCGAGGCGGGTTCGCTCACCGTGGAGTTGGTGCCCGAGCCGGCGCAGGGCGACCGTGTCGTCGACAACCAGGGTGCCCGGATCTTCCTGGACGAGGATGCCGCCGAGCTGCTCGGCGACGCGTCGGTGGACGCCACGGTCGATGACGAGGGCATCATCCAGTTCGGCTTCACCGAGAAGCAGTAGCAGCGGCCTCACCGAGTCGTTCGCCCCCGCTGCGGCGGACCCGGCCGGGGGTGCCAGCTCGGCGCGATGTCGTCGTCCGGGCGCGACAGCGTCGCGAGCACGTACGCCAGGTGGTGGGAGGTGCTCCACGCCGTCCAGTTGGCGGCCGAGCCGGCACCGGCGCCCCGACGGGCCCGGCGCAGCAGCTCGTGGTCGCCCCAGGAGAAGGCCGCGCCGGTGCTCGGCCAGTGCGGCGCGGACACGAGCGTGCGGCACAGGTCGGCGAACCGTTCCTCGCTGCGGCCACCTCGCCGCGCCCAGCGGTAGACCCACCAGCTGCCGTCGTCGGTGTATCGCACCGTCGGCAGCCGGTCACCGGGGTCGCCGGTGCCGGGCACGGCCGGGTGGACCCCGTAGTCGCCGTAGTCGACTCCGACGTCGGCCAGTCGTTGCCAGAGCTGCCAGTCCCAGCGGTCCAGCCGGATCGGCTCGTCGGTGGGCAGCCGGGACAACGTCGGTGGCATCCCGCCCGCCGCCACCGTCACGGACCGCCAGGCGTGCCGGCGCGCCCAGTCCAGCAGGCGACGCACCCGCGGCTCGGCTGACCGCACATCCGCCGGGCAGCACACGTCTCCCGCGTCCACCAGCAGGTCGCACTCCTCGGGGGCGAGCTCGGTGCACCGCCAGACCCGTTCCACGGCGGTGGTGCTCCGGTCCGGCCCGGCCCGGTCCTGACCGGCCCGCAGGCGGACCAGCGCCCGCCGGCCGTGTGCCCGCGCCGCCGCTCCGTGCGCGGCCAGCCGGTGGTCGCTCTCCGCGAGCCCGATCACCGGCATCAGCGGTACGTCCCAACGGCCCAGTTCCGTCGCGGGGGTGTCGGGCAGCGCGCTGACGTCGACGGCCGGCAGGAGTCCGGGTGGTAGCCGGCGGAGAGTGTCCATGGTGGACCTGTCGGTCGTGCCGACCTCCAGGATCGGGGCGACCAGTGCGGCTGCTGTGGAGTCGAGGTGGCTCAGAGCGTCCAGCTCGCCTCGTCGGCAGGCGAGAATGGGGCGGTAGACCGGTTCCGCCGCCCGGCTGCCGTTGGCGGGCACCATACTTCAATGTAGCCAGGCATGCGCATGTCTCACAGCGCGTGGGGTCGTAATTCGGCTGCTCCGCTGTCGGCTCCGCGACTACGCTTTCCCGATGCTCACGCCAGCCCACCGTTACCGATCCGACGACGAGGACAGCGCCCGGTGGGTCGGATTTCCCTTCCGCGACGGCGACATCGTGATCAGCACCCGCTCCAAGAGCGGCACCACCTGGATGCAGATGATCTGCGCGCTGCTGGTGCTGGGCACCCCGGAGCTGCCGGCGCCGCTGAACGTGCTGTCGCCGTGGCTGGACTGGTTGGCCGAACCGCAGGACGCGGTGTACGCCCGGCTGGCCGCGCAGCCGCACCGGCGGTTCATCAAGACGCACACCCCACTGGACGGGGTGCCGTTCGATCCCCGGGTGCACTACGTGGTGGTGGCCCGGCATCCGCTGGACATGGCGGTCTCCCTTTACCACCAGGCCGGCAACCTCGACCGGGTACGCCTCGCCGAGCTGACCGGCCAGCCCGCCCCGACCGGGCCGCCGAGGAAGCGTCTCCCGGTGGAGCAGTGGTTGCCGAGCTGGGTCGACCGGGAGGTGGATCCGCGTACCGACCTGGACTCGTTGCCCGGGGTGATGCTGCACCTGCGTGACGCCTGGGCTCGTCGACACGAGCCGAACGTCGAGCTGGTGCACTACGACGATCTGCGGGCCGACCTGGGTGGTGAGATGCGGCGGCTCGCCGACCGGTGGGGCATCCCGGTCGCCGTCGAGCGGTGGCCGGAGCTGGTCGAGGCGGCCACCTTCGGGCGGATGCGGGAGCGCGCCGACCGGCTCGCCCCGGACACGCTCGGCGTGCTGCGCGACCGCCGGGCCTTCTTCCGCCAGGGCGGCTCGGGGCAGGGGCGAGAGCTGCTGGACGCGTCCGCTCGGGCCCGCTACCAGGAGCGGGTGTCGGCGCTGGCCCCACCCGACCTGCTCACCTGGCTGCACCGCTAGTCCCCGGCGCCCAGCCCCCTGTCGATCATGGAGGCCAGCGCGGCTCACAAGAGCGCGCGGCGCCGCTCGACCGTGGTCGAGCGTCGCCGCGCTCTGGCCGTCTCCCACCACCGCAGCCGTTCGGCGGTACGCCGGCGGGGACCTGGCTCGACCGGCTGTTCGTGCCGGTCCTCGTCCTCGATCCCCGGTCCGCCCGGATCCAAACCTGCCGACCGTGGGGAATTCCACCATTCGCGAGTCCCGGCGTGGCGCGCTGCCGAACGGGGTATGAGCGTGGGCATGGAACATTTCACGATCGCGACTGTCGCCGAACAGAGTCCGGATTTCCGGCGGGTGCTGTGGACGGGTGAGCACAGCCAGTTGGTCATCATGACCATCCCCGCCGATGGAGAGATCGGCGAGGAGGTGCACGAGGACATCGACCAGATCCTGACCTTCGTCAGTGGCGTCGGTGAGGCCCGGGTCGCCGGCTCCAAGCGGAAGGTCGTCGCGGGCGACCTGGTCGTGGTGCCGGCGGGCACCAAGCACAACTTCGTCAACACCGGCCCCAACCCGCTGGTGCTGTACACGGTCTACGGCCCGCCGGAGCACGCCGACAAGGCCGTGCACAAGACCAAGGAGGAAGCCGACGCGGCCGAGGCGGCGGGCAAGGACGAGCCACCGACCGACTGACCGGCCCGCTGGCGGCCTGATCCGGGTCGATGCGGGTACCCCCGGCGGGTGGAGCAGCAGCCGCCGATCTCCGACTACGGGTTCCTCTCGGACTCCCGTTCGGGGGCGTTGGTCGGCAAGGACGGCTCGATCGACTGGTGGTGCCCGCACCGGTTCGACGGGTCGGCCGTGTTCGCGCGGCTGCTCGACCCCGGAGCTGGCCACTTCCGGCTGGCGCCGGTCGGGGTCGGCGGCCCGGGGTTCCGGGTGGAGCGCGCGTACCTGCCGGACACGTTGGTGCTGCGGACGGTGCACCACACGCCGCACGGCAGTGTGGCGGTCACCGATGCCCTGGCCGCCGAGGTCGGTGCCCGCGCCCACGAGCTGGGCAGAAACTCACCCGCCGTGCTGATCCGGGTGGTCGAGGGGCTGTCCGGGCGGGTACGGATGTCGCTGGACTTCGCGCCCCGCCCGGAGTACGGCCTGCTCACGCCGTACCTGCACGAGCAGCCGGACGGCGGGGTGCTGGCCGGTGCCGGCCCGATCGTGCTGGTGTTGCGCGCCGGGGGTCTGCACCTGCGGGCAGGTGCCGACCGGGTGACCCACGAGTTCGAGGTCTCCGCCGGTCAGGTGGTCGGGATGGACGTGGCCTTCGGTGCGGCGTACGGCGACCCGCCGGCCCGGGTGGACCCGCTGACCACCCTCGCCGAGACGACACAGGCCTGGCAGGCGTTCCGGGAGACACACGGGTATTCCGGCCGCTACCCCGAACTCGTCAAGCACAGCTCGACCGTCCTGACCGGCCTCACGTACGCCCGCAGTGGCGCGGTCGCCGCCGCGCTGACCTCCTCGTTGCCGGAGCAGATCGGCGGCGACCGGAACTACGACTACCGATACTCCTGGCTGCGGGACTTCTCGTTGACGATGCGGGCGCTCTGGGTGGCGGCCTGCCCCGACGAGACGTCCCGGCTGTTCGCCTGGGCGACCCGCTCGATCGGCCGGTTCGGCGACGAGCCCGTGCCGGTGCTCTTCGGGCTGGAGGGGGAGCGCGACATCTCCGAGCATCACTGCAATCACCTGCGCGGCTACCACGACAGTCGACCCGTGCGGGTCGGCAACGACGCCTGGCGGCAGCGGCAGCTCGACGTGCCGGGTGAGGTGATGTCGGCGGTGTGGCGGCTGCGCGACTACCTCGGCACGCGGTTCGAGGACGAGTTGCGGGAGATGGTGCTCGGGCTGACCGAGCAGGTGGCCGCGACGTGGCGGATGCCGGACCGGGGCATCTGGGAGACCCGCGACGAGGAGCGGCACTACGTCTCGTCCAAGGTGTCCTGCTGGCTCACGATGGATCGGGCGGTGGGGCTCGCCGACCGGCTCGGCGATCGGGCCGACCCAGGTCGCTGGGCCACGATCCGCGACGAGATCCGCGACACCGTGCTGCGTGAGGGGTGGAATGAGCGGATCGGGGCGTTCACCGGCGCGTTCGGGTCGGCGGAGCTGGACGCCTCGGTGCTCGCCCTGCCGGTCACGCACTTCCTTCCGGCCACCGACCCGCGGATGCGCTCGACCATCGCGATGGTCGAGCGCGAGCTGGGCACCGAGGATGGACTGCTGCGGCGGTGGACGACCGATCCGGCCGGATTCCTGCTGTGCTCGTTCTGGCTGGTGGAGTGCCTGGTGATGACGGGTGAGCAGCAGCGGGCCGAGGCGCTCTTCGAGCGGGTCGTCGGGCATGCCAACGACGTGGGTCTGTTCAGCGAACAGGTCGACCTGGCCACCGGTGCGCACCTCGGCAACATGCCGCAGGCGCTCTCGCACATCGGGCTGATCAACGCGGCCTGGCGGATCACCCAGCCGGACAGCTACTGATCACCCCGAAATCCTGCAACAGACCTGCAAACGCCAGGCATTGACGTCGATGCGTGCGCAGTCCTAGCCTCGAAAGAGCGGGAAAGCCCTTTCCCAGGGCCTTTGATCCCGCTTCACCCCGCTTCGGGCCCGGGCATCCGACGGGGGCGCGCACCGATCCCAGGCAACGGCCGAACGCCGTGCCGACACGTCCCCGAGTGGGCGCCGAGGGATCGCCACCACATGCGTCAAGGAGGACAACTGTGCAGAAGAGACGACTCCCCGGCCGCCGACCACTACTCCTGGCGGTGGGCGCCGGCGTGACCGCGGCGGCCCTCACCGCCGGCATGACCTCGGCCTTCGCGGCCACCGTCTTCAGCGACGACTTCAACGACGGCAACACCTCCGGCTGGTCCAAGTCGGGCGGCACCTGGACGGTCGACGGCTCGGGCGTGCTCAACCAGTCCAACGCCGGCAGTGAGCTGGCCCGGCAGTTCGCCGGCCAGACCAGCTGGACCGACTACTCCGTACAGGCCCGGGTCAGGCCGGCGAGCTTCGGCTCCTCCAGCGCCCTGGTCGGGCTGGCCGCACGGTCGACCAGCAGCACCAAGATGTACCGGCTGGCCCTGCTCGGCTCCGGGCGGGCCGAGCTCCAGGCAGTCAACGGCAGCAGCGTCACCGCGATCGGCTCGGCGGCGCTGGGCGTCGGCACCGGCACCTGGTACACCCTGCGCATCGAGACCAGCGGCAGCACCATCCGGGGCTTCGTCAACGGCACGCAGATCGCCTCCGGCAGCAACAGCCTGGCCGGCGCGGGCCGCATCGGCCTGGTCACCGCGTACGCCAGTGGCGGCTTCGACGACGTGACTGTCGACTCGTCCGGTGGCGGCACCCCGACCACTCCGCCACCGACGACCACTCCGCCACCGACCACGCCGCCGCCGACCACCACGCCGCCGCCGTCTGGCTGGCCGACGCCGACCAGCAGCCAGAAGGTCGACGCCACGATCGCGGTCTCCGGCACGTTCGACGGCGGGCTCAAGCGCTACTACGGCATCGGCGACGGCGGGCAGAGCGAGAGCCAGGACCCGATGTTCGAGCTGGCCGCCGGCGCCACCCTCCGCAACGTGATCATCGGTGCGCCGGCCGGTGACGGCGTGCACTGCGAGGGCAACTGCACCCTGATCAACGTCTGGTGGGAGGACGTCGGTGAGGACGCGGCCACTTTCCGGGGCGGCACCACGTACACCGTCGACGGCGGGGGCGCCCGCTCGGCCAGCGACAAGGTCTTCCAGCACAACGGCTCGGGCACGGTCCACATCAAGAACTTCCGGGTGGAGAACGCCGGGAAGCTCTACCGGGCCTGCGGCAACTGCTCGACGTCGTACCAGCGGCACGTGGTGATCGACAACGTGATCGTCCGGGACACCGACGCGATCGCCGGCATCAACACCAACTGGGGCGACACCGCCCGGTTCAGTCGGATCACCATCATCGGCGACCCGGACCGGGAGACCTCGATCTGCGTCAAGTACAAGGGTGTGCCGAAGGGCAGTGAGCCGACCGAGATCGGCGAGGGCGCCGACGGCGTCAACTGCCTCTACTCACCCTCGGACATCACCTACCAGTAGATCGACACGGCGGCACCCCGCGGCCCGCAGGGGCCGCGGGGTGCCCGCGCGTTCAACCCATCAGAGGTACGCCGGACACGTCGACCGTGTCCGGATACTTCAAACCGGCACCGGTGTTGAGCACCACCACCCGTTCGCCGGCCCGGATCCACCCGCCGGCGCGCAGGTGCCGGGCCGCGGTCAGACAGGCCGCCCCCTCCGGGCAGAGCAGCAGCCCCTCCCGGGCGGCGAAGTCCCGAAGGTCGGCCAGGATCTCCGCGTCGTCGACGGCGACGGCCGTGCCGGAAGACTCCCGCAGCGCCGCAAGGATCAGCTCGTCACCCAGCGGCGCCGGCACGGTGATGCCGAACGCCACAGTGTGCGCGTCCACCCACGGCTGCGCCCGATCCTCGCCGGCCGCGAACGCCCGCACGATCGGCGCGCAGCCGGTCGACTGCACCGCCACCAGCCGGGGCAGCTTGTCGCCGATCCAGCCCAGCTCGCGCAGCTCGTGCAGCGCCTTGTGGATGCCGATCAGACCGACACCGCCGCCGGTCGGGTAGATGATCACGTCCGGCGCCTGCCAGCCGAGCTGCTCGACGATCTCGTACCCCATCGTCTTCTTGCCCTCGAGCCGGTAGGGCTCGCGCAGCGTGCCGGCGTCGAAGATCGACCCGTTGGACGCGGAGATCAGCTCGGCGACCCGCCGACCGGCGTCGCTGATCAGCCCGTCCACCAGGCGCAGATCGGCGCCGGCGGCGACGCACTCGCGCCGGCAGATGCTCGGCGCGTCCAGCGGCATGACGATGGTCGCGCCCATCCCGGCCCGCGCGGCGTACGTGGCCCAGGCCGACCCGGCGTTGCCGTTGGTGGGCATCGCGATCCGCTCGACGCCCAGCTCCCGGGCCCGGCTCACCCCGACCGCCGCGCCGCGCGCCTTGAACGAGCCGGTCGGGATCAACCCCTCGTCCTTGACCATCAGGTCCGTGATGCCGATCTCGGTGCCGTACGCCGGGGTGCGCAGCAGCGGCGTCCAGCCCTCGCCGAGCGTCGTGACGTGCCGCGGGTCGGCGACCGGCAGCAGCTCCCGGTAGCGCCACAGGTCGGCCGGGCGCAGCGGAAACCGTTCCGGGGTGACCGCCTTCGCCACCGCCGGCAGGTCGTAGCGGGCGAGCAGCGGGGAACCGCACTGGCAGAGGTTCTGCAACACCTCGGCCGCGTACTCCCGCCCGCAGCGCGGGCAGTCCAGGTGGGTCAGGTACACGTCGCTCCTCGCCGTCACACCGCGTCGACGCTCAGCCAGCGTCGACTGCGCCGCCCCGGCTCGTAGACCGAGTCCAGCCGCTTGGCGACCACGCCCGGCAGATCCTGCTCCTGCCCGGCGCGCAGGGCCTCGTCGCCCGCGCCGGGGAACCACGGCGGAGTCTGCCAGTGCGCACCGGCCGGGGCCAGCCCATCGAGCAGCTCCCGGCGTTGCGCGTACGGCACGTCGACGCTGCTGACGCCCTCCAGCCAGAGCAGGTCGACGATCAGGTACTGCGCGCCGGCGGGAACCCGGCTGCCGGTGCTCTGGCGGACCGGACGCACCCGGCCGGCACCGTCGATGCGCACCAGCACACCGTCGAGCACCGCCTCGGTGGGCGCGAGCGCCTCGGCCATCGCCCGCAGCCACGGATAGCCGCCGGTGATGTCCTCGTCGGTCTCGGAGAGCAACCGCAGTCGCCCGCCGGAGACGTACGCCATCGCCCGGAGCCCGTCCCAGCGCAGCTCGTACCCCCAGGCGGCGCGGTCGCGGGGGAGCCTGGCGGCCGGCGTGGCGTGCATCGGGCGGACCAGGTCGGGCATCGGTGTCCAACCCGGCGGCGCCGCGTCGGTGCGTCGGACCATCCAGTCCCGGCCGCCGGTGGCAAACAGGACGTAGCGACCGGCGGTCCGGTCACCGGAGAGCGTCACGATCACCTCGTCGTCGCGCCACTTCTCGCACCGGTAGGTGCCCCGGTCGTGGATCAGCATCCGGCCGCCGCCGTACTCGCCCGCGGGGATGTCGCCCGAGAAGTCGAGGTACTCCATCGGGTGGTCCTCGGTGTGCACGGCGAGGTGGTTGCGGCCCGGGTCGCGGGGGAGGCCACGCGGCACCGCCCAGGAGGCGAGCACCCCCTCGTGCTCCAGGCGCACGTCCCAGTGCAGGCTGCGGGCGTGGTGCTGCTGGATGACGAAGCGGCCGGCGTCGGTGTCGGTGCCGGCCGCCGTGGGGCTCTGCTCCGGCACCGGCTCCGGCGTACGGGCCGCGTCCCGTCGTCGCCGGTACTCCTCCAGCCGGTCGGTCACACCCGCATTCTCCGCCAATCCGGACCACCGCGCTGGATGCCGGAGTGTCCGGTTCGCTCGGCGGCCGGGGGCGCGGCGGGGTAGAACGGACCTCATGGACCACACCGACCAGCCCACCGCCCTGCTCCCCGGTGACGTGCGGATGCCCCTGCTCGGCTTCGGCACCTGGCAGGCCACCGGCCAGGCGGGTTACGACGCCGTGTTGGCCGCGCTCGACACCGGGTACCGGCACCTCGACACCGCCACCATGTACGGCAACGAGCGGGAGGTCGGCCGTGCGGTGCGCGAGAGCGGGCTGCGCCGGGAGGACGTCTTCATCACCACCAAGCTCCCGCCGGACCGGGTGGGCCGGGAGCGCGCGACGTTGGAGGCCAGCCTGGAGGCGCTCGGCGTCGACCAGGTGGACCTCTGGTTGATCCACTGGCCGCCGTCGTCGACCGCGGACAGCATTCCGCTGTGGCGGGAGCTGCTGGCCGCCCGGGACGAGAACCTGGTTCGGGCGGTCGGTGTGAGCAACTACAGCACCGGGGAGATCGACGAGCTGATCCAGTCCACCGAGGAGAACCCGGCGGTCAACCAGATCCGGTGGAGCCCGTCGCTGTACGACCGGCAGCGGCACGCCGAGCACCGGGACCGGGGTGTGGTGCTGGAGGGCTACAGCCCGTTCAAGACCAGCGACCTGAGCGACCCGGTGCTGACCAGGATCGCCGGCGCGCACGGTGTCTCGCCGGCGCAGGTAGTGCTGCGCTGGCACATCGACCACGAGATCGTGGTGATCCCGAAGTCGGTGACACCGGAGCGGATCACCGCCAACTTCGACGTCTTCCACTTCTCGCTGACGGCGGAGGAGATGCGCGACATCGACGCCCTCGGCGAGGTCTGAGCCGGCGGTTTCCTTCACTCCGTGACTCGGCAATGAAGGGTATCGACATCGACGTACGGGACGGTATACCGTCCCCGTCATCACGATCGTCGATCCGTTCGTGCCCCCCGTCGCTGGAGGATCGCCATGACCCGCTCACCATCCATTCGTCTGCGTCGCCGAGGGGTGCTCGGCATCCCCGCCCTGGTGGTCGCCGCACTGACCGTCGTCGCCCGACCCGCCCAGGCCAGCGCCGCGCCGAAGGCCGAGTGCCTCGCCGACCTGCTCCAGGACGCCTGATGGCCACCATTCCCTGGCTGGTGGACGTGCTGCGCGGTGCCGGGGTCCAGGTCGTCGTCGAGGGCGACTGGCTGAACCGGATGCGGCCCGGCTCCTTCGACCCGATCGGGGTGCTCTGGCACCACACCGCCGCGACCTCCAGCGCCAGCAACCCGCACCCGGCGCTCGGCATCTGCATCAACGGCCGGTCGGATCTGCCCGGCCCGCTCTGCCAGGCGCTCGTCGACTACAACGGTGTCTTCCACGTCATCTCGGCCGGCCGGTGCAACCACGCCGGGACCAGCGGCGGCAGTGGGCCGATCCCGGCCGGGGACGGCAACACCCTGATGATCGGGTGGGAGATCGACTACAACGGCGTCAACCAGGAGATGACCGCCGCGCAGTACAACGCCTCGATCGCCGCCACCGCCGCCGTGCTCACCCGGCTCGGTCGGGACAGCAGCTATGCCCGGGGGCACCGGGAGACCAGCACCAGCGGCAAGATCGACCCGTCCTTCATCGACCTGAACGTCATGCGCGCCGACGTGGCGGCCAAGATGTCGGGCGGCGGGAACCCGCCGGCGTGGTCCTCCATCGTGGACAACACCACCGCCGGTCGGTTCACCGCCAGCGCCAACTGGGGTGTGTCGACGTACTCCGGGCAGCGGTACGGCGCCGACTACCGCTACGCGGAACCCGTCGCGGCCAGCGACGTCGCCTGGTACAGGTTCAACGTCCCGGCGACGGCCAACTACCGCATCGATGCGTGGTGGCCGGCGACCTCCGGCTACAACAGTGCTGCCCCGTACGTCGTCTCCACCACGACCGGCAACCGGACGATCATCGTCGACCAGCGGGCCACCGGTGGGCAGTGGCGATCCCTCGGCACGTTCACGCTGCCGGCCGGCGACGCCAACCGGGTGGGCGTGAGCCGGTGGAGCAGCGCGACGGGCCTGATCGTCGCCGACGCCGTACGCCTCACCCGGGTCTGACCTCGGCTGTCCACGCTTGATCGACTCGACTTCCCGGAAGTCGGGGTGTCCGGGTGCGACGACGCCCCGACTTCCGGGAACTCCGAGTGGATCAGAACCGTGTGCCGAGTGTCGGTGGATTGATCTAAGGTCATCACTCCACCTCAGTAAGGGAGCACAGTGATTCGCTTTCGCACCATCCTGGCCGTTGGCGTCACCACCGCCGCCACGGTCGCGCTGGTCGCCGGCCCGGCGCAGGCCGACACCGTCAACCGGACCGCCCACGCTCACTTCGACGGCGGCGATGGCAGGATGTTCGTCGACGTGACCCGGCCAGCGGTCGGCGACACCGTCGTCGACGTCGAGTGGCAGCAGAGCGTCTGTGCCGTCACCGACGGCGTGCGCGGCTGCGACAACGTCACCCGCCGCGCGTACGACGTGCCGGTCACCCGCTTCTCGTTCTCGTTGACGGGTGCGAACCTCACCGCGACGGTGCCGTACCAGGAGTCTCGGCAGCATTGCGACTTCGTCGACGGCGACGAGATCTGCAGTGAGTGGCAGGAGAGCACGGGCAGCACCAAGCTCAAGGTCACCTGGGTTGCCACCGACGAGCCGCTCCGGCGCGAACGGTGGACGGGTGAGGACGGCAGCGTGCACATCAGCACGTCCGCGTGGACGACCGTCTCCGGCAGCGGCTTCGGCAGCACCTACGACGACCCAGCTACCAGCTTCGGCCAACTGTCCCGGACGCGGACCATCCCGCCGGCCGCCTGAGCAGGTCCAGCACTGACAGACGCTGCGGGGGCGTGACCGTTCAGGTCACGCCCCCGCAGCCTGCTGATGGCCCTCAGTTCCGTGAGCAGGTGGCCCCGTTGAGCGAGAAGCTGGTCGGGGACGAGTACGACCCGCTCAGCGTCCCCTGATAGCCGAAGCTGGCCGTGCCGCCGGGTGCGACCGACCCGTTGTGGCCGGTGTTGCGGGCGGTCACCGTCGACCCGCTCTGGCTCACCGTGGCGTTCCAGGCGTTGGTCACCTGCTGCCCACTGGGCAGGCTGTAGGTGAGCGTCCACCCGTTGATCGCGCTGGACCCGGTGTTGGTGATCTGCACGTCGGCCGTGAAGCCGTTGTTCCACGAGTTCGCCGTGTACTTCACCGCGCAGGCCGCGCCACCGCCCGGCGGCGGGGTGGTCGGCGGCGGGGTGGTGGGGTTGCCGCCACCGTTGACGTTGGCCGAGAACGACGTCACGGCCAGGCCGACGCCGCCCTGCCAGGGCTCGAAACCGGCCTGGATGCTGGTCAGGTACCAGGAGTTGGTGATCGCGCCACGGTTGCGGACGTCGTTGATGAAGTCCAGCACGCTGAAGTTCAGGCTGGAGATCGCCGACGGCGCGACGTAGGAGATGACGTTGTTGGAGCCGTTGCTGCCCCGCCAGACCTCCCAGGTCCGGCCGGCCAGATTCGTCGTGCCGACCACCGAGCCGATGGGCTGGATCGGGCCCTGCCGGTTGAGCCAGATCATGATCTCCATCTGGTTGACCCCGTCCCGCTTGGGTGACGGGTCCAGCCAGATGTCGTACGACGCGTTGTAGGTGGCGCCGCTGACGTACCGGTAGGAGATGCTGCTGGTGGCACTGCTGATCTGGCTCACCTGGATCGGCAGGTTCGTGCCGGGGGAGCAGTTGGTGTAGTGACAACCGAAGAACACCGAGGGGTACGCCGTCGGCGCGCCGTTGGTGGGGCTGCTGCCGTTCTGGGTGGTGATCTCGAAGCCGTTGTTGGTGACGTTGATGCACTGCTGGGCGGTGGTGCCCCAGCGGTTGTTCTGCACCACGTAGCGGCCCTGGATGGTGGTCGAGCCGTACTGCTCACAGATCAGGGTGTCAGCGGAGGCGTTGCCGCCGAGGGCCACGGCCACCAGTGAGCTGGTGAGGAGGAGCCCGGCGACGGCCAGGGCCCGAAGTTGACGTTTCATGACACTCCTTGACTCGGCGCGTGCCGGGCGCCGGATGTGGTGGGGCTGTGCGGGAGCGCTCCCACGCTCAATGACACATTCACATGTCTGAAACTCATCCGCAACCGCGCGCGTCAAACTGGTGAATTGTGAGGATTGCCACCACCCGCCGGACGGCTGCCGCTCGACGGCCAGCTAAGCGACGCGCGCCGCCGACGAGCGCCGCCGAGACGGCCGATTGGGGCCTGGTGTGGGCGAATAGCTCCGAGTAGCGTGTTGCCTCCAACGCGTGCCGCTCCCCCTCCGGAGGCGTACACCACCATGGGTGGCTCCCCCCTGCGCATCCTCGTCGTCGGCGCGGGCATCGCCGGCCTGGCCGTGGCCCGGGCGCTGCGCCTGGCGGGCTTCCGGCCGGACGTCACCGACAGGCTGCCGCCCGGGGAGTCCACCGAGACCGGCCTCTACCTGCCCGGCAATGCCGCCCGTGCACTGCACCGGCTCGATCTGCACGACCCGGTCCGTCCACTCGGGCAGGTGATCCACCGGCAGCACTTCTTCGATGCCGCTGGTGCGAAGCTCTGCGACGTCGACCTCGACACCCTCTGGGCCGGCGTCGGCGAATGCCGGGCGCTGCCGCGGGCCGACCTGCACCGGGTGCTGCTCAGCGGGGCCGGCGGCGCCGTCCGCCACGGCGCCGAGGTGCGCACCCTGGACCTGCTCCCGGGCGCCGTCGGTGTCACCTTCACCGACGGCACCACCGCGGAGTACGACCTGGTCATCGGCGCCGACGGGCCGCGTTCCTCGGTGCGGGCCCTGGCCGCGCTCGGTGGACCGCCGCGCCCGGTCGGGCAGGTCGTCTACCGGGCGGTGCTCCGCGACGGCCCGCCGGTCGCCGAGTGGACCGCCCTGCTCGGCCAGCGCTCCGGGTTCCTGATGGTGCCGATCGGTGCCGGGCGACTGCACCTGTACGCCGACGAGGCCGGCACCGAGGAGCCCGCCGAGCCACTGGCCCGGCTGCGCGAACTCTTCGCCGACTACCGCGGCCCGGTGCCCGAGGTGTTGGCAGCGCTCGACGAGGTGCACGTCGGGATCACCGACGAGGTGGAGCTGGGCCGCTGGTACCGGGGGCGCGTCCTGCTGATCGGTGACGCCGCGCACGCCACCGCGCCGACCCTGTCGCAGGGCGCGGCGATGGCACTGGAGGACGCCGTGGTGCTGGCCGAGTCGCTGCGCGCCGCCGGCAGCGTGGACGCGGCCCTGGTGGCGTACGAGAGTCGTCGCCGACCGCGTACGCGCTGGGTGCGCGACCGGACCCGGGACCGCAACCGCACCAGGGACGTGCCGCCGGCGCTGCGCGACCCCCTGCTGCGCGGACGCGGCGGCCGGATCTTCGGGGAGCACTACCGGCTCCTGCTCGGCCCGCTGTAGGCCCGTAGTAGATCGTGTCACGCCACCCCACGCGGCGCTGCGACCTGCCGGGGACTATCCTCCTTGCGGATGACGGCCCGCCGATAACCAGCGTGTGCCGAGCGGGACAACCGAGAACCGGAGGCCACTCGTGACCACCGTCGCACCCAAGCCGGTCGTGACCCGGCCCTGGCCGGTCCGGGAGCCGGTCAAGGGGTCGGCCATCGCGCGGCTGCTGCGAACCACGGACGCGAAGCAAATCGGGATCATGTACATGGTCACCGCGTTCGTGTTCTTCATGGTCGGCGGCCTGATGGCCCTGATCATGCGGGCTGAGCTGGCCCGGCCCGGGCTGCAGTTCCTGTCGCCCGAGCAGTACAACCAGCTCTTCACGATGCACGGCACGATCATGTTGCTGTTCTTCGCGACGCCGATCGTGTTCGCGTTCGCGAACTACATCGTGCCGATCCAGATCGGCGCACCCGACGTTTCCTTCCCCCGACTGAACAGCTTCGCCTACTGGCTGTACCTGTTCGGCGGCACGATGGCGACGGCCGGTTTCATCACGCCTGGTGGTGCCGCTGACTTCGGCTGGTTCGCGTACGCGCCGCTGAGCAGCGTCGAGCACTCGCCCGGCGTCGGCGCCAACATGTGGGTCATGGGTCTGGCCATCTCCGGCCTGGGCACCATCCTCGGCGCGGTGAACATGATCACGACGGTGCTGACCCTGCGTGCACCCGGCATGACCATGTTCCGGATGCCGATCTTCACGTGGAACATCCTGGTCACCAGCCTCCTGGTGATCCTGGTCTTCCCGCTGCTGGCCGCCGCGCTGTTCGCGCTCGCCGCGGACCGCATCCTCGGCGCCCACGTGTACGACCCCGCAACCGGCGGGCCGATGCTCTGGCAGCACCTGTTCTGGTTCTTCGGGCACCCCGAGGTCTACATCGTCGCGCTGCCGTTCTTCGGCATCATCAGCGAGGTCATCCCGGTCTTCTCCCGCAAGCCGATCTTCGGCTACAAGGGTCTGGTCGCCGCGACCGTCGCGATCGCCGCGCTCTCGATGAGCGTCTGGGCGCACCACATGTTCGCCACGGGTCAGGTGCTGCTGCCGTTCTTCAGCTTCCTGAGCTACCTGATCGCCGTGCCGACCGGTATGAAGTTCTTCAACTGGATCGGCACCATGTGGCGGGGCCAGATCAGCTTCGAGACGCCCATGCTCTGGGCGGTCGGCTTCCTGGTCACCTTCCTCTTCGGTGGTCTCACCGGTGTGCTGCTGGCCAGCCCGCCGATCGACTTCCACGTGTCGGACTCGTACTTCGTGGTGGCGCACTTCCACTACGTGCTCTTCGGCACGATCGTGTTCGCGGTGTTCTCCGGCATCTACTTCTGGTTCCCGAAGATGTTCGGCCGGATGCTCGACGAGCGGCTGGGCAAGATTCACTTCTGGCTCACCATGATCGGCTTCCACACCACGTTCCTGGTGCAGCACTGGCTCGGTAACGAGGGCATGCCCCGTCGGTACGCCGACTACCTGCCCAGCGACGGCTTCACCACGCTGAACATGATCTCCACGATCGGTGCGTTCATCACCGGTATCTCCACGCTGCCCTTCATCTACAACTGCTGGAAGTCGTACAAGACCGGCCCGGTGGTCGAGGTGAACGACCCCTGGGGTCACGGCAACTCGCTGGAGTGGGCGACCAGCAGCCCGCCGCCGCTGCGCAACTTCGACCGGATGCCCCGCATCCGTTCCGAGCGGCCGGCGTTCGACGAGAAGTTCCCGGAACTGGCCGCTGGCGGCCAGAGCCTGGCCGGCCCGCCGGAGGGCGGCTCCAAGCCGCTCACCAGCGAGTCGGACGGCGGGGCCAGCTACCGCGAGGACACCGGCAGCGACATCGACCGGCACTGACGCTCAACCCAGCTGTACGACGGGCGCCGCCCCCGGGACCACCGGGAGCGGCGCCCGTCGCCATGTCCGGACAGACCTGCCCAGGCCTGGCCTGTCTGGTCGGGCCTGGCCTGTCTGGTCGGGCCTGGACCGGCCGTCTGGGCGGCCGGCATCTCGGGCCCCGCACCGTAAAGCGCTATACCTCTGAGGCATATTTATGACTCAGAGGTATAGCGGTCAGCAGCATGCGTGCCACCAGCGGTCCGTCAGTGGCAACTGACAGGGCGCAGATCACCGATGCGGCGGCGCTCTCATCAGACGGCCTGGCCACTACCGAGGCACCGGGCCGCCGCCCGAGGCGCCGGGCTAGCGGGCCATCGCACCGCCGGTCCGCGGTGTGGGTGCAGCCGTCAGCGGGCGGTGGGGGCGAGGTCGGCCTCGACGGGCTGCGCGGGGTTGGCCGCGTCAGCGGTGCGGCGGCGGCGTAGCTCGATCGGGAGCACCACGAGGGCGATCAGCGCGCCGAGCGCTCCGGTGACCACGAAGCCCCAGAGTGGCGAGCTGGCGTCGATCACCGCGCCGGCGAGCGGCGCGCCGACCGCGATGCCGACGGTGACCGCCGACCCGTGCAGCCCCATCGCCTCACCGCGTACCTCGGCTGGGACCAGGCGGCTGACCGCGTCGGAGCCGGCCGCGATGGTCGGCGCGCAGAGCGCGCCGGCCGGGATCAGCGCCAGGCACAGCAGCCACCAGTGCGCACCGCCCAGCCCGACCGGGATGGTGCACAGGGCGAGTGCGGCGGTCAGCGCCAACGGGGAGAACGAGCGGTGCACGGCCCCGTAGGCGAACCCGCCGAACAGCGAGGCGACCGCCCAGATGGCCAGCACCGCGCCGGTCCAGCCGACCTCGCCGCTGGCGCGCAGCACGGCGACCACCGCCACGTCGGTGCCGCCGAGCACCAGGGTCGCGGCGGCGCTGAGCGCCAGCACGGCGAGCAGTCGGGGGGTCAGCCACTCCCGGCGAGGCACCCGCCGCGGTGGGCCGCTGGGCTCGGTGGCTCCCCGGATCGGCGGGTTGACCACCCACAGGGCGATCCCGGCGGCGACGATGCCGCCGCCGACCAGGTACATGGTGGTCTGCGCGGAGATCGCGGTGACCAGGGCCACCGCCAGCGCCGGCCCGATCATGAAGGACAGCTCGACCGACATGGAGTCCAGCGCGTACGCCGGGCGGCGCTGCGCCTCCGGGACCAGCGCGGCGATGGACTGACGGACCACGGAGAAGATGGGCAGGGCCAGGGAGCCGGCCACGAAGGCGGCCGGCAGCAGCAGGGGGTACGGCAGCGTGGGCGCGGTGGACCAGAAGATCGCCTCGGCGATGCCGGTGACCACCAGGACCGGGCGCAGGCCGCGACGGTCCACCAGTCGGCCGAGCAGCGGCCCACCGATCGCCGCGCCCACTGTGACGGCCGCGCCCACCAGGCCAGCGGCCCCGTAACCGCGATGAAGATCGAACACCACGTGGAAGGTCAGCGTCACCCCGGTCGCGGTGAGCGGGATGCGGGCAAGGACGGCGACCAGCAGCAGCGACCGCAGGCCGGGCAGGGCGAGCGCTTGCCGGTAAGGCTTCATGTTCACGTGGGTCCGTACCTCCGGCGACATCCTCGACCGGAGGTGGCCCGTTGGCCAACCAATTACGCCCTCATGCGGCCCTGATCACAGGCTGGCCGTGCAGGGTCACCCCGGCGCCGTCCATCGCGCGCAGCGCCACGTCGGTGGTCGCCGGAGCGACGGCAGCGGTCAACTCGAGCAGCACGGTGGTGGCGAAGCCCTCCCGGGCGGCGTCCAGCGCGGTCGCCCGGACGCAGTGGTCGGTCGCGATGCCGACCACGTCGACCTGATCGACGTCGTGCCGGCGCAGCCAGTCGGCCAGGCACTCGCCGTCGTCGGCATGCCCCTCGAAACCGGAGTACGCCGCCGCGTGCTCGCCCTTGTGGAAGATCGCCTCGACCCGGCCGGTGTCCAGCTCGGGGTGGAACTCGGAGCCGCTGGTGCCGACCACACAGTGCCGGGGCCAGGACTCCACGAAGTCCGGCGGATCGCCGAAGTGCGCACCCGGGTCGACGTGGTAGTCCTTGGTGGCGACCACGTGGGACCACCGGTCCGGCTCGGAGGCCAGCAGGCGGGAGATGCCCGAGGCCACCCCCGCGCCGCCCGCGACGGCCAGTGAGCCGCCCTCGCAGAAGTCGTTCTGCATGTCCACGATGATCAGAGCGTTGGCCATTCGGGGTTCCTCTCGTGATCCGGCCTGCGCGGGCGGTCTGGGTCGAGGTCAGTCGGAGGGTACGACGGTGACCGGCACCGCCGGGTCGCCGGCCGAGAGCTTCAGCCCCTCCCACGGGATGGAGATCAGGCACTCGCGCAGGTGCTCCCGTGATTCGTCGAGAGAGGGCAGCGAGACCGGCTCGCCTCCCACCACGTACGAGCGCTGGAGCATCCGGTCGTTGGGCTTCCGGTCCGGCACACCCTGCGGGACGATGATCTCCTCGGTGGCGGTGCCGGTCGGCTTGTGGCGGCGGACCGCGACCTTCCGGCCGCCGATGGTGGCCTTGTGTTCGGAGCGCTTCACCACCGGGCGTCCCTCGACCTCGACGAGCTTGTAGACCAGCCCGGCGGTCGGCGCACCGGAGCCGGTGACCACGGCCGTGCCGGCGCCGTACATGTCCACCGGTTCGGCGGCCAGCGCGGCGATCGAGTACTCGTCGAGGTCACCGGAAACAATGATTTTGGTTTCGGTGGCGCCCAGCGAGTCGAGCAGCTCCCGGGACTGCTGGGCGATCACCGCCAGGTCACCCGAGTCGATCCGTACCGCCCGCAGCTCGGGCCCGGCCACCGCGATCGCGTTGCGGATGCCCTGGCTGATGTCGTACGTGTCGACCAGCAGCGTGGTGTCCTTGCCCAGCGTGGCGACCTGCGAGGCGAACGCCGCCCGCTCGTCGTCGTGCAGCAGGGTGAACGCGTGCGCCGCCGTGCCCGCCGTCGGGATGCCGTAGCGCTCACCGGCGGCGAGGTTGGAGGTGAACCGGAACCCGGCCAGGTACGCGGCCCGCGCCGCTGCCACCGCCGCCTCCTCGTGCGCCCGACGCGACCCCATCTCGATCAGCGCCCGGCCCCGCGCCGCGGTCACCATCCGCGCCGCCGCTGCCGCCACGGCGCAGTCGTGGTTGAGCACGGAGAGCGCCACTGTCTCCAGCACCACGCACTCGGCGAAGCCGCCGGAGACGGTGAGGATCGGCGAGCCGGGAAAGAACAGCTCACCCTCGGCGTACCCGTCGATGTCGCCGGTGAAGCGGTAGTCGGTGAGCCAGGCCGCGGCCGCTTCGTCGACCACCCCGGTCCGCAGCAGGAAGTCGACCTCGGTGGGGTCGAACCGGAAGTCGCGGATCAGCTCGATGAGCCGGGCAGTGCCGGCGACCACGCCGTAGCGGCGGCCACTCGGCAGCCGGCGACTGAACACCTCGAAGACACACCGGCGGTCGGCGGTGCCGTCCTTCAGTGCGGCGCTGACCATGGTCAGCTCGTAGTGGTCGGTCAGCAGCGCGGGGCGGTGGGTGCTCACCGCCCCAGCCTAAGGTTCAGCCCGCGTCGCCGCCGTCGTGGCCCGGGATCGAGCGCAGCGCGGCCCACAGCTCGGCGCGACCGGTCACGCCGAGCTTGGCGTAGATGCGCTGAAGGTGGTTCTCCACGGTGCGCGCCGAGAGGTAGAGCCGCTCGGCGATAGCCCGGCTGGGTGCGCCGTGCGCGGCGAGGCGCGCAACCTGCCACTCCCGCTCGGTGAGCACCGGCGCGCCCGCCTGCAGTGCCGGCGTGCGAATCAGGTCACAACGCCCGAGCAGCCCGGCCAGGCGCTCCCGGGCATCGTTGGCCGCGGGCGAGTGCTGCCGGCGCAACCGCTGCACGGCCTGGGAGGTGGCCTCCGCCGCGAACACGGTCAGCTCCAACGCGGCATAGTCGTCGGCGACCGCGAGCAGATCGGTGGCGGAGTCGGTCACCGCCGCGTGGGCGTGCCGGGCCAGCAGCGGCGGAAGCGCCCCGTCGACCCGTTCGGACAGCTCGGCGAGGCGCTGCGCGGCCGTACGGCGGCCACCGTCGGAGCAGGTGGGACCGACCGGCATGCCCGCCCGGTCCAGCCGCACCAGGTCGTGCAGGACGTGCACCTCGTGCCCGGCGAAACCATCCGATCGCAGCCGGTCGACCAGGTCGCCGAGGTGCTTGACCGCGCCCGGCAGGTCGCCCGACGCGGCGAGCGCCGCGCCCCGGGCCTGCTCCAGCCACGGGTAGAGCACCGCCATGCCCGGTGCGTGGGTGCGGTCCGCTTCGGCCATCGCCGCGGTCGCCTGCGCCGAGTCGCCGCGCAGCGCCGCCGACTGGGCGCGCTCGGCCTGGGCCAGACCGGCGTAGACCCGGCTGGTGGCCAGCACCGCGCAGGCGCCCAGGGAGGTCCGCATGGCCGCGTCGCTCTGCCCACGCATCCGGGCCGCGTACGCCTGGAGGATGGCCAGGTAGCCGGTGCCGAGCCGGAAGTCGCCGGCACCGGCGAGGTCGGCGAACTCGTCGGCCACGATCGCGTCGATCCCGGCCAGGTCACCGGTGAGCATGAGCCTGGTGCCCCGGGCCAGTTCGAGTGCCAACTGCAGGTACGGCATGTCGGTGCGCCAACTGCCCGCGGCGGAGTGCACCTGGGCGATCGCCGTACCGCTGCGGTTGAGCTGGCCCTGTGCGGCCTGGACGTACGCGATGGTGGATCGGGCCAGCTCGCGGGCCGCGACGCCGGCCGCCGGCCGGTCCAGTACGCGTTGGCTGAGCCGCACCGCGGTCGTCGTGTCGAGCCCGTGCAGGCGCATGATCGCCTCGAAGGCGTGCACCCGGGACTGGTCCGCGGAGTCACCGAGCTGCTTGACCCGGCTGGCGATCTCCTCCACCGTGGACTGCCGGCTCAACCCCCAGTAGCTCACCATCCCGCGCACTGTCAGCCAGCGGCAGAGTCGCCGTTCGTCGCCGGGCTCGGGGGGCACGGCGTCGAGGACGTCGATCGCCTCCTCCGGCCGGTCGGCGAACATCAGGATGGTGGCCAGCAGCTCTGCGGCGTCGGAGCCGCCGTCGGCGTTGAGCGCGGCGCGTGCCAGGCGGGTGGCCAGCGGCACGTCGTAGCGGGTGAAGGCCTGCACCGCGGCATCGAGCAGCATGGCCGGGTCCTGTGCGGTGCCCGAGTCGAGTCGCCAGACCGCCACCCGCAGCAGGTCGTCGCGTCGGCGCTTGCCGACCTGCTCCAGCAGCTCCGCGAGGTGCGCCTGCAGGCGGCGGGTGCGGCTGACCGGGCAACGGCGACGCATCACCTCGCCGTAGAGCGGGTGGGCCAGCCGGACGTTGGTCCGCCGGTCGTGCTGGATCACGCTGATCAGACCGCGTTCCTCGGCGGTCTCCACGTCTGCCTGGTCGGCGGCCTGCTTGAGCAGGTGCAGACCGAGTGGTTCGCCGAACGCCACCAGCTCGACGACTGCGCGGACGCCGTCGGTGAGCTTGCCGACCCGGGTGTCGATCAGGTCGGTCAGGCTCGGCGCCAGCTCCAGTCGGCCGGTCCACTTCCAGATGCCGTAGGTGCGCTTCAGCTCCGCGCTGCCGGTGGCGGCGTGCACCAGCTCGCGCAGCAGCAGCGGGTTGCCGGCCGACAGCTGGCCGAGCCGGTCGGCGGAGCCGGCGTCGACCGGGCCCTCCAGAATGGCCGCCAGCAGGCCTGCGGTCTCCTCCGGTGGCATCGGGGTCAGCTCGACGTGCTCGACCAGATCATCGGTCCAGAGTGCACGGATCGGCAGCGGGATCTGCTCGCCGTCGCGCAGGGTGCCGAGCACTGTGGCGTTCTCCGCGCGGGCGACGAGGTGCACCAGCGCCGCCGAGGGCGGATCGAGCAGGTGGGCGTCGTCGATGGCGAGCACGATGCGTCGGCCGGCCGCCTGCTGTTGCAGCAGGTTGAGCGCCCAGCGCAGGATGCCGGCGGGGGAGAGGCCCTGGGGTTGCTCGGCGGGGAGCACCTGCACCAGCCCGCCGAACGGCAGCGCGGCGGTGGTGGCGCTGGCCGCGATGGACCAGATCGCGAACCGGTCGGTGGGCAACGCGTTCACGCCCTCGCGCAGCAACCGGCTCTTGCCGATGCCAGCGCTGCCGCTGAAGAAGAGCCCCCGGCCGGCCTCACCGGTCACCGCTGCCAGCAGGCGGTTGAGCTCATCCGTCCGGCCGACGAACTCCCATCGACTCATCCGGGCAGCATATCGATGAATTCCGTCCGCGCCCGCACCGTCACCGAACGAAGTTGAGTAGCCGCACAATTACCGGTGAGTATCGGAGGTGTTCCGCCCGGTCGTCGGCTCGCCCGTAGTCTTCCGACATCTGACGATGCTCCACCGGAATGTTCACGCGACCGGGCAACCCGGTCACCTGCAACGGGAGGCACCTGATGAAGCAGGGCCCTCTCCCCTCGGTCGACTCGCCGGACGACACGACCGGCCCGACCGACCTGCCGAGTTGCGGCCCGCTGCCCACGCGGGTCGGCGTGACCGGTCCCGCACCGGAGGAGCCGCTCGGCGTGGTCGCCGTCGGCCCGGCCGGTGCCGAGCGGCGCGCCGTGCTCGCCACCCTGCTCAAGCTCGACCCGGTGATGCTCACCGTGCCGGCGGGCAGCTGGTTGGTGGTGCGCAACGCCAAGGTGCCCACCCGGGCGGCGTTCGTGCCCGGTTACCGTCAACCGCACTCGTACGGCGCGGACCGGGACGCCGCCGGACCGGCGTTGGCCCGTCCGCCCCGACGGGTCGAGCTGAGCGTGCCCGAGCCGCTGCTGCGGCACTTCACCCTGATCGACGTTCCGGACACCGCCACGCTCGGCGCGGCCGGCAACCGGGTGCTGCTCGAAGCGGTGGGCCGTGCCGGTGCGCTGCTCTTCGTGATCGCCGCCGACCAGGCGTTCACCGCCACGGAGCTGAACCTGCTGGCCGAGGTCGCCCCGACCTCGGTGGAGGTCGTCTTCGCGGTCACCCCCGGCGCGGCCGGCTGGGCCCCGCTGGCCGACGGCGCGGCGACTACGGAGGACGCGGGGGCGTCCGTCCCGCCGGCCGGGAGCGGAGCGACGGAGGCCACCGCTGCTGCGGTGACCGTCGCGGCGCACCGGGCGGCGCTGCTGGCGGCGGTGCCGGCGCTGGCCGGCGCACGGTGGTTCCCGGTCGACGACGCCGACTCCGCCGCCGATCTGCGGCGGGCCCTGGTTGGCTGGTCGTCGCGGGAAGGGCTGCAACGGGCCAGTGTCAACCCACCGGTGCTGCCGGGTCAGCACGACCGGATCGCGGTGGCCGCCGACCCCGGCGACTGGTCCGAGCGGCTCGACCGGCAAACCCGCTCCTGCGCCCAGCGGATCCGCCAGCACCTCGCCCTGGAGCTGGCGAACATCCACCTGCGGGCGGTCCAGGAGATCGTGTTCGGGGTCGGCTGCGCCGGCCTTCCGGATCTGCTCGACCGGGAGATGGCGGCGTTGTCGTTGTTGGCCACGGCACAGTGCGACCAGGCCGTGCGCGGCATCATCACCGACGTCGCGGGCCGGGTGCTCGCCACGCCGCCGACCGAGGGCGTGCGCCGGCGGATCGCCACCGCCGTGCAGTACGGCCTGGTCGACGACCGGCCCGGCCAGGAACTGGACAAGGTGCTGCTGATCACCAGCACAGCCGGGGTCGCCGGGCTGACCGGTCCGGAGGCGATCGACGCCCTGTCCAGCTACCCGGCGGCGGCCCGTTCCGAGGTGCTCCCGCCGGTCGCGGTGGCGCTCTCCGGCGGTTGCTGGCAGCAGTGGCGTACGCCCGGCAACAACGACCACAGCGCGGCGCGGGCCTGGTCGCAGCGGGCGGTGCGGGAGGTCGAGCTGGGGTTGTCCCGGGAGATCTCCCGACGGTTCGAGGTGATCCGCCTCTCGCTGGGCGCGGTGCTCTCCGATGCAGTCGATCACGGCATCCTGCTCGCCTGACGGCGTGGCGACCCTTCGGTTGCGGTCCGCCCCGCACCGCGCGCCGGACGGCGTCCGGGGCGAGTCAGGGGTGCCCGGGATGGGCGATCCACGCCGGGCCGGCGTTCCGGTTCCTCGGTTCCGGGAAACCGGTGGCACGATGGGGGGCATGGCGGCTCCGCAGGTTGCACCGGTCGAGACGCCGGCCACTGACGAGGTGCCGGCGTCCGACCGGCAGTGGGTGACGATCGTGTGGGACGACCCGGTCAATCTGATGACGTACGTGACCTGGGTCTTCCAGAAGCTTTTCGGCTACAGCCGGGAGAGGGCCGAGCAGCTGATGCTGGACGTGCACCACAAGGGCCGAGCCGTGGTCTCCACCGGTGCCCGGGAGCGCATGGAGCACGACGCGTCGCAGCTGCACGCGTACGGGCTGTGGGCGACGGTGGACCGATCATGAGCATGTTCCGTCGCCAGTCCGGCCGCTATGTCGCCACCTTCGCCGTCGACGAGGTACGGGTGTTGCGCAAGGTCGCCTCCGAGGTGGTCGGCCTGCTGACCGATGGCTTCGACCACACCGACCCGGTCGTCGGTCGGCTCTTCCCGGCGGTCTATCCCAAGGACGCCCCCGGCACCGCCGAGTTCCGCCGCTACACCGAGGGCGACCTGAAGACCGCGAAGATCGACCAGGCGGGGGCGATCCTCGCCGCGCTTCCCGACGAGGCCGGCGGTGAGGTGCGGCTGGACGCCGAGGCGGCCGAGGCGTGGCTGCGGGCGCTGAACGACGCCCGGCTCGCGATGGGCGTCCGGCTGGAGATCAAGGACGGCACGGACCTGGGCGAGGAGCTGGACGACGCGGTCGCCGAGGATCCGGCCTCCAGCCGGGTGTTCCAACTGTCGGTCTACGCGTACCTCGGATATTTGCAGGAGTCGCTGCTCAACGCCTTGATCGACTAAGCGTGACCGGCACCACTTCGGCCCGTGCTCATCAGGCGTTAGGCTGGTGCTCGTGCTGAGCATCGACCGGTCGATCATCGACGCGATCGTCGCCCACGCGCGGCGGGACCACCCCGACGAGGCGTGCGGCGTCGTCGCTGGTCCCGTCGGCAGCGACACCCCCACCCGGCACATCCCGATGGACAATGCCGCGCGGTCGATGACCTTCTACGAGTTCGACTCGATGGAGCACCTGCGGGTGTGGCGGGAGATGGACGACCGGGACGAGGAGCCCGTGGTCATCTACCACTCGCACACCGCCACCGAGGCGTACCCGTCGCGGACGGATGTCTCCTTCGCCGGTGAGCCGGGCGCGCACTACCTGCTCGTCTCGACCCGTGAGCCCGACTCGGAGGAGATCCGGTCCTTCCGGATCGTCGACGGCGTGGTGGCCGAGGAGCCGGTCCAGGTCGTGGAGGCGGGCGTCGACCCGCATGCGGTCCAGTCCTACATGTTCGGGCAGAGCCCGGCGACGGTCGACTACGAGTGTTCCGGTCGCTGACCCGTCAGCGCCCGCACCCGTTCGTCCCGTCACCGTAGGCACACCCGATCGAGGAGCTCGACATCATGGCCATTGAGGTTCGCATCCCCACCATCCTGCGCAGCTACACCGGCGGCGCCAAGGTCGTCGACGGCAGCGGCGACACCCTCGCCGATCTGCTCACCGACCTGGACTCCCGCCACGGCGGTCTGCGCGGCCGGTTGATCACCGAGACCGGCACGTTGCACCGCTTCGTCAACGTCTACGTCAACGACGAGGACGTCCGCTTCCTCGGTGCGCTGGACGCCAAGCTCTCCGACGGCGACAGCGTGACCATCCTGCCGGCCGTGGCCGGCGGCGCGTTCGGCTTCGCCGCCGCTGCGGCGATCAGCTCGCACAGCGCCGCCGCGGCGATCAGCCAGCGCAGCGCCGTCGCGGCTCGCTGAGGTCGTCCGCCATGGCGCGGTACGACAGTCTGCTGGACGCCTGCGGGGGTACGCCGCTCGTCGGCCTGCCCCGGCTCTCGCCGACGGTGCCCGACGGGGCGCCGCCGGTGCGGCTCTGGGCCAAGCTGGAGGATCGGAACCCGACCGGCAGCATCAAGGATCGCGCGGCGCTGTTCATGGTCCGGGCGGCGGAGGAGGCCGGCCGGCTCCGGACGGGTGACACCATCCTCGAACCGACCAGCGGCAACACCGGCATCTCGTTGGCCATGGTGGCCAAGCTGCGCGGTTACCGACTGGTCTGCGTGATGCCCGAGAACGTCTCCACGGAGCGGATCCAGCTTCTCCGGATGTACGGCGCCGAGATCATTTTCTCGCCGGCGGCGGGTGGTTCCAACCAGGCGGTCGCCACCGCCAAGCAGATCGCCGCCGAGCACCCCGACTGGGTGATGCTCTACCAGTACGGCAATGAGGCCAACGCTCGGGCGCACTACGAGACGACCGGGCCGGAGCTGCTGCACGACCTGCCCACCATCACGCACTTCGTGGCTGGGCTGGGCACCACCGGCACCTTGATGGGCACCGGGCGCTACCTGCGGGAGAAGGTCGACGGCATTCAGGTCGTGGCCGCCGAGCCGAGGTACGGCGAGCTGGTCTACGGCCTGCGCAACATCGACGAGGGGTACGTGCCGGAGCTGTACGACGCGTCGGTGCTCTCCCGGCGGTTCTCGGTCGGCACCCGGGACGCGGTGCTGCGTACCCGGCAGCTCGTGGAGGTGGAGGGCATCTTCGCCGGGTTCTCCACCGGGGCCATCCTGCACGCCGCGCTCGCGGTGGCGCACGAGGCGGTCCGCGACGGCCGGCGCGCCGACGTGGCTTTCGTGGTCTGCGACGGCGGGTGGAAATACCTGTCCACCGGCGCGTACGGCGGCACGCTGTCGGATGCCGAGGACGCCCTGGAGGGGCAGCTCTGGGCCTGACCGACGTGGTCTTCCCGGGCACGGGCCGCCGATCCGCGTCGGCGGCCCGTGCCTTGTCCACGGCACCGTGAGCAGGTGTCACGTTCGTGACAACTTCGGTTGGATCATTCTTGCTGCCGGGCACCCCGGCGTAGGCTGCGCAGCGTGACGCACGCGTCGGTAGAGATCATGGCTGAGGCGACGGCCGGCACCGATGCTACTGACAGTAACAGCGAGACAACTCGATGCGACTGACCGTCCTCGGCTGCGCCGGCAGCTTTCCCGGCCCGGAGTCACCGTGCTCGGCCTACCTCGTCGAGGCCGACGGTTTCCGGCTCCTGGTCGACTTCGGCTCCGGGTCGCTGTCCAGCCTCCAGCGATACGCCGGGCTGCACGCCCCGGACGCGATCCTGCTGACCCACCTGCACTGTGACCACATCCTCGACGCCGTGACGTACGTGGTGGTCCGCCGGTACGCCCCGGACGGCCCCTACCCGGCGCTTCCGGTGTACGCGCCCTCCGGCGCGCCGGACCGGCTCAGTGCTGCCTACGGCGACGAGGGCACCGTGGAGGACGTGTACCAGTTCTACGCCCTTCAGCCGGGCACCTTCCCGATCGGCCCGTTCACTGTCACCGTCGACCGGGTCAACCACCCCGTGGAGACGTACGGGGTGCGGCTGGAGCACGACGGTCGGTCGCTGTGCTACTCGTCGGACACGGCGTCCTGCGACGCGTTGCTGCGGCTGGCCCAGAACGCCGACGTCTTCCTCTGCGAGGCCAGCTACCTCGACGGGGTGGACAACCCACCGGATCTGCACCTGACCGGCCGGGAAGCCGGCGAGACGGCGACCAAGGCCGCGGTGGGTCGGCTGCTGCTCACCCACCTGGTCGCGGCCTGGGGCAGCGAGGCGCACACGTTGGAGTCGGCCGCCGCCGCGTACACCGGACCGATCGACGTGGTCCGGCCCGGCGCGAGTTACGACGTCTGACCTCCCGCGCCTCGCCGGCCGGACACCCCGGCGGAGGTGGGCCATCGCACCGCATAGGGTGCAGGTATGGCGCGACCTGACGGGCGAGGGCCCTCTCAACTCCGACCGGTGACCCTGACCCGAGGCTGGAGCACCCATCCGGAGGGCTCGGTGCTCGTCGAGTTCGGCGGCACCCGGGTGCTCTGCACGGCGAGCGTCACCGAGGGGGTGCCCCGCTGGCGCAAGGGCTCCGGGCTCGGCTGGGTGACCGCCGAGTACGCGATGCTGCCGCGGGCCACCAACACCCGCTCCGACCGGGAGAGCGTCAAGGGCCGGGTGGGTGGTCGCACCCACGAGATCTCCCGGCTGATCGGCCGCAGCCTGCGGGCCAGCATCGATCTCAAGGCGCTCGGCGAGAACTCGATCGTGCTGGACTGCGACGTGCTCCAGGCCGACGGGGGCACCCGCACGGCGGCGATCACCGGCGCGTACGTCGCGCTGCACGACGCGGTGGGCTGGCTCGCCGCCCGGAAGGCGTTGGCGGGTAAGCCGGAGAAGGTGATGCACCGGTCGGTGGCCGCGGTCAGCGTGGGGATCATCGCTGGCGAGGCGCGACTCGACCTCTGCTACGAGGAGGACGTCGCCGCCGAGGTGGACATGAACGTGGTGTGCACCGGCGCGGGCGACTTCGTCGAGGTGCAGGGCACCGGTGAGGCGGGCGTGTTCGCCCGCGACCAGCTCGACAGCCTGCTCGACCTGGCCGTCGCGGGTTGCGCGGATCTGGCCGAAGCCCAGCGGAAGGCACTCGCATGAACAAGGTCCTGCTCGCCACCCGTAACCGCAAGAAGCTGGTGGAGCTTCAGCGGATCCTGGACGGCGCGCTCGGCGCGCACCGGATCGCCCTGCTCGGGCTGGACGACGTCGAGCAGTACGCCGAGCTGCCGGAGACCGGCCTGACCTTCGGCGAGAACGCGCTGATCAAGGCGCGGGAGGGGTGCCGGCAGACCGGGCTCCCGACCATCGCCGACGACTCCGGGCTCGCTGTCGACGCGCTCAACGGGATGCCGGGGGTGTTCAGCGCCCGCTGGTCCGGTCGACACGGCGACGACCAGGCCAACCTCCAGCTGGTGCTGGACCAGATCGGCGACGTGCCGGACGAGCAGCGGGCGGCGTCGTTCGTCTGCACTGTGGCGTTGGTGCTGCCCGGCGGCAAGGAGCACCTGGTCGACGGCCGGCAGTCCGGTCGGGTGCTGCGCGCCCCGCGCGGTGACGGTGGGTTCGGCTACGACCCGATCTTCCTGGGCGACGGACAGGACCGGACCAACGCCGAGCTGACCCCGGCGGAGAAGGACGCGATCAGCCACCGCGGCAAGGCGCTGCGCGAGCTGGCCAAGCTGATCGCCAAGGTGCTGCCGCCCGCCGCCTGACGGTCGGGAGGTGCTGCCGTCCGCCGCCTGACCCGCGGCGGACGACAGCGACCCGGCGGAGGTCAGCCCAGCGGGCCGACCTCCCGTTCGATGGCGGCGCGCAACTCCGGCCCGGCGACGACGGCGCGGGCCGCCTCCATCACCGGGGCGAGGAACACGTCCGGGCCGGGCTCGCCGGCCGCCGGGCCGAGCGCGGCGACGGCGGCCCGCCCGGCCGGTGACGGCTCCAGCGGGGCGCGCAGTTGCAGACCGCGTACGCCGGCCAGCAGCTCCACCGCGAGCAGGCTGGTGAGATTGTCCAGCACGGTGCGCAGCTTCTTGGCCGCCGCCCAGCCCATCGAGACGTGGTCCTCCTGCATGCCGCTGGTGGGCAGGGAGTCCACCGAGGCGGGGGCGGCCAGCCGACGGTTCTCGGCGACGATCCCCGCCGCCGTGTACTGGGCGATCATCAGCCCGGAGTTGACCCCTGCGTCGGGGGAGAGGAACGCCGGCAGTTCCCGGGAACGGGTGACGTCGAGCAGCCGGTCCACCCGACGCTCGGCGATCGCGCCCACCTCGGCCGCGGCGATGGCCAGGAAGTCCGCGGCGAAGCCGAGCGGCGCGCCGTGGAAGTTACCTGTCGACTCGACCCGCCCGTCCGGCAGCACCACCGGGTTGTCCACAACGGACACCAGCTCCCGACCCGCGACCGTGCGGACGAAGTCCAGGGTGTCGCGGGCTGCGCCGGCCACCTGCGGGGCGCACCGCATCGAGTACGCGTCCTGCACGGCGTGCGCCAGGTCGTCGCGGTGCGAGTCCATCACCCGGGAGTCCTGCAACAGCCGGTGGATGTTCGCCGCCGACGCCGTCTGGCCGGGGTGCGGTCGGATGGCGTGCAGCTCGGGCAGGAACGGCCGCTCCGAGCCGAGCATCGCCTCGATGGCCAGCGCGGCCGTCACGTCGGCCATGGCGAACAGGTGCGCCGCGTCGTGGATGGCCAGCAGCAGCATGCCGAGCATGCCGTCGGTGCCGTTGATCAGCGCCAGCCCCTCCTTGGCGGCCAGCTCGATCGGCTTGAGCCCGGCGGCGGTCAGCGCGTCGGCCGCGTCCTGTCGCTCACCGGCCGGGCCGAGCACCCAACCCTCGCCGAGCAGCACCAGCGCGCAGTGCGCCAGCGGCGCCAGGTCACCGGAGGCGCCCAGCGAGCCGTGCTCCGGCACCCACGGGGTGATGTCGTGGTTGAGCAGGTCGATCAGGGCCTCGGCGACCAGCGGCCGGACCCCGGAGCGGCCCAGGGCGAGCGACCGGACCCGCAGCAGCATCATGGCCCGGACCACCTCGCGCGGCATCGGGGCACCCACCCCGGCGGCGTGCGACCGGATCAGGGCGTGTTGCAGCTCAGCCCGCCGCTCGGGGGCGATGAAGGTGTTGGCCAGTGCCCCGAACCCGGTGGAGACCCCGTAGACGGGACGGCCGGACGACTCGATGCCGTCCACGATGGCCCGACTGGTCGCCATCGCGTCGATGGTGGCCGGGTCGAGGACGATCGTGGCGCTGCCGCGGGCCACCGCGAGAACGTCGTCGGCGGAGATTCCGGTGGGTTGGATGGTCACGGTCGTCATGGCGTTACTCCGTTGCGCATTACCTGGCGGATCAAGGGGACACCGGGCCGGTAGGCCAGGTGCAGGTAGGACGGCGCGTCCAGGACCACGAGGTCGGCCCGCGCGCCGGGGGTGAGGACACCGATGTCGTCGCGGCGCAGCGCCCGCGCCCCGCCGGCGGTCGCGGCCCAGACCGCCTCCGCCGGGGTCATCCGCATCTCGCGGACCGCCAGGGCCACACAGAACGCCATCGACGAGGTGTACGAGGAGCCGGGGTTGCAGTCCGTTGCCAGCGCCACCGTGACACCGGCGTCGAGCAGCCGGCGGGCGTCCGGGTACGGCGAGCGGGTGGAGAACTCCGCACCGGGCAGCAGCGTCGCCACCGTACGGGTCCCCGAGCCGTCGCTGAGGGCCGTGCCGGCCAGCGCGTCCACGTCGGCGTCGCTCAGGTGGGTGCAGTGGTCGACGCTGGCCGCGTCCAGCTCCACGCCGAGCCGCACCCCGCCCCCGGGGCCGAGCTGGTTGGCGTGGATCCGTACGCCCAGGCCGGCGGCCTGACCACAGGCCAGGATGGCCCGGGCGTGGTCGACGTCGAACGCGCCCCGTTCGCAGAACACGTCGACCCACTTGGCGTACGGCGCGGCGGCGGCCAACATCGGGCCGCAGACCAGGCCGACGTAGTCGTCGGGGCGGTCGGCGTACTCGGCGGGTACCACGTGCGCGCCCAGGAAGGTGGTCTCGGTGCTGCTCTCGGCGGCGATCCGCAACGAGCGGGCCTCGTCGGCGACGGTCAGCCCGTACCCACTCTTGATCTCCATGGTCGTGGTGCCCTGGCGCAGCGCCTCCCCGCGCAGCCGGCGCACGGTGGCCCGTAGCTCGTCGTCGGTGGCGGCCCGGGTCGCACCGACAGTGGTCCGGATGCCGCCACCGGTGTAGGGCTCACCGGCCATCCGGGCGGCGAACTCGGCGGCGCGATCCCCGGCGAAGACCAGGTGGGCGTGGCTGTCCACGAAGCCGGGCAGCACGGCGGCCCCGCCGGCGTCGAGTCGTCGGTCAGCCGCCGGCGCGTACGCGGACGGCCCGACCCAGACCACCCGACCCTCCTCGACCAGCACGGCCGCGTCCCGGCGAATGCCCAGCGGGCCCTCACCGGCACCGTTGGTGACCAGCTCCCCGATGTTGTCGACCAGCAGACTGCTCATGAGGGCGTCACCGCCTCGATCGCGGACGACAGCTCGGTCGGCACGTCCACGCTCAGGTGCCGGCCGTCGGCCACCACCACCCGACCATCCACGACGACCTGTTGGACGTCCGCCGCGGAGGCCGCGAAGAACACACCCACCGGCGGCACCCCGGCCGTGCGGGCGGTGTCCAGCCGTACCGTCACCAGGTCGGCGCGGGCGCCGACGGCGATCCTCCCGGCGTCGGCCCAGCCCAGCGCGGCGTGCCCGGCGGACGTGGCCGCCGTCAGCAGGTCGACCGGCGCGAAGTGACCGCGTCGGCGGGTCCGCAGGCGCTCGTCCAGCTCCACCGCCCGGGCCTCCTCGAACAGGTCGACCACCGCGTGACTGTCGCTGCCCAGGCTCAGCCGGATCCCCGCATCGGCCATCAGGCGGGCCGGGCCGATCCCGTCGGCGAGGTCCCGCTCGGTGGTCGGGCAGAGGCACACCCCGGTCCGGCTGTCGGCGAGCAGCGTCAGGTCGGCGCTGGTCGGGTGGGTGGCGTGCACGGCGGTGGTGTCCGGCCCGAGCACGCCGTGCTCGGCGAGCAGCGCGGTGGGCGAGCGCCCGTGCACGGCCCGGCACTCGTCGTTCTCGGCGGGCTGCTCGGAGAGGTGCACGTGCAGAGGTGCCCGCCGTTCCCGGGCCCAGTCGGCGACAGTGCGGAGCTGGTCGGCCGGGACGGCCCGCACCGAGTGCACGGCCGCGCCGACCCGGGCGTGGGAGTCCGTCGGCTGGAACGCCGATGCCCGTTGCGCCCAGCGGGCCGAGTCGCCGTCGCCGAACCGGTGCTGGGGCCCGGCGAGCGCCTGACCGTCCACGCTGGAGGTGAGATAGCAGGTGTCCAGCAGGGTGAGCCGGATCCCGGCGTGCGCGGCGGCCTCGACCAGCGCAGCGCCCATCTCGTTCGGGTCGTCGTAGGCGCCGCCGTCGGGCCGGTGGTGCAGGTAGTGGAACTCGCCCACACAGGTGATCCCGGTGAGCGCCATCTCGGCGTAGACCGCACGAGCCAGGGCGAGGTAGGTCTCGGGGTCCAGTCGGTCCGCCACCGCGTACATCTGGTCCCGCCAGGTCCAGAAGTCGCCCCGACCACCGTGGGTACGCCCCCGCAGCGCCCGGTGGAAGGCGTGCGAGTGCGCATTGGCGAGCCCAGGCAGGGTCAGACCCGGCAGTCGGGTCGCGTCCCGCAGCACCTCGACTCCGGCGGGCGGGCCTCCGGCCCCGAGCAGCGGCGTGAGCGCCGCGATCCTGCCGTCCTCAATCTCGATCAGCACGTCGGGAGTGGGTTCGGCGTGCTCGGGCAGCCAGGCGTACTCGGCGAGCCAGCGGGTCGGTGTCACCGGCAAGTCAGCTCCTTCAACACCCGGGCCAGCGCCCGGACCCCGGCAGCGCAGTCGTCGTCGGTGGCCGCCTCGGCGGGGGAGTGCGACACTCCGGTCGGGTTGCGCACGAAGAGCATCGCGGTGGGCAGGTGCCCGGCGAGCACACCCGCGTCGTGCCCCGCACCGGTGGGCAGCACCGGCGCGTCGAGCAGCGCGGCCAGCCGTTGCGCCAGCCCGCCGTCGAAGGCGACCAGCGGGGTCGCCGACTCCTCGGTGACCGTAACCGCCGTACCGTCGCGGCGCGCCCGCTCGGCCAGCTTGCCGCGCACCGCCTCGACCAGGCCGGCGAGGGTCTGCGGGTCGGCGGCCCGGGCGTCCAGCCAGCCGGTCACCCTCGACGGGATCGCGTTGGTGGCGTTGGGTTCGACGGAGACCCGCCCGACGGTGGCGTGCGCGCCGCGCAGCCGGGCCTCCTTGTTGGCAGCCAGCACCGTGAACGCGTACGTCAGCATCGGGTCACGGCGGTCGGCCATCCGGGTGGTGCCCGCGTGGTTGCCCTCGCCGTCGACGTCGAAGCGCCACCGGCCGTGCGGCCAGATCGCGCTGGCCACCGCGACCGGCGCGTCGGTGTCGACGAGCGCGCGGCCCTGCTCGACGTGCAACTCCACGAAGGCGCCGAACCGGCCCAGCAGCTCCGGGCGGGCACCCGCCGGCCGGTCGCCGAGCGCCTCGGCGTAGCTCACCCCGGCCGCGTCGCGCAGGCCGGCCGCGCGCTCGGGCGGCAGCGCCCCGGTGAGCAGCCGCGACCCCAGGCACGGTACGCCGAAGCGCGCACCCTCCTCCTCCACGAACGCCGCCAGCACCAGCGGCCGGTCCGGGGTCACCCCGGCGGCGCGCAGCTCGTCCACGGCGAGGAACGCGCTGACGATGCCGAGGGGCCCGTCGTACGCCCCGCCGTGCGGCACCGAGTCGAAGTGGCTGCCGGTGAGCACGGCATCCTCGCCCTCCGGGTCACCCCAGTGGGCGAAGAGGTTGCCGTTGCCGTCCTCGGTGACCGGCATGGCACGTTGCTCCGCCTGTGCGCGGAACCAGCCGCGCAGCTCGATCTCCGGGGCGGTCAACGCGTACCGCAGGTAGCCGCCGCTGTCGGCGTCCCGCCCGACCGGCGCGATCTCGTCCCACAACTCCCGGAACCGGGCAGCAAGGTCGTCGCTCATGCGGGGCCGCCTTCCGTCATCGGCACCCGGACGCCGGTGCGGTCGGCGACCTCGCGGGCGCTCTCGTAGCCGGCGTCGACGTGCCGGATGACGCCCATCGCCGGGTCGTTGGTGAGCACCCGCTCGATCTTCTGACCGGCGAGGGCGGTGCCGTCGGCCACGCAGACCTGCCCGGCGTGGATCGACCGGCCGATCCCCACCCCACCGCCGTGGTGGATGGACACCCACGAGGCGCCGCTGGCGGTGTTGACCAGGGCGTTGAGCAGCGGCCAGTCGGCGATCGCGTCGGAGCCGTCGGCCATGCCCTCGGTCTCCCGGTACGGGCTGGCGACGCTGCCGGTGTCCAGGTGGTCCCGGCCGATCACCACCGGCGCGGAGAGTTCGCCGGAGGCGACCATGTCGTTGAACCGCACACCAGCCTTGTCCCGCTCGCCCTGACCGAGCCAGCAGATCCGGGCCGGCAGGCCCTGGAAGGCGACCCGCTCGCCGGCCAGCTTGATCCAACGGGCCAGCGACTCGTTCTCCGGGAACAGCTCCAGGATCGCCCGGTCGGTGGCCGCGATGTCGGCTGGGTCGCCGGAGAGCGCCGCCCACCGGAATGGCCCCTTGCCCTCACAGAACAACGGCCGGATGTACGCCGGCACGAAACCGGGGAAATCGAAGGCGCGCTGGTAGCCACCCAGCTGCGCCTCGCCGCGGATCGAGTTGCCGTAGTCGAACACCTCGGCCCCGGCGTCGAGGAAGCCGACCATCGCCTCGACGTGCTTCGCCATCGACGCCCGGGCCCGGTCGGTGAACTCGGCCGGCTTCGCCGCGGCGTAGTCCCGGGCGTCGGCCAGGTCCACCCCCACCGGCAGGTACGCCAGCGGGTCGTGCGCGCTGGTCTGGTCGGTCACGATGTCGATCTCGACACCACGGCTGAGCAGCTCCGGGAAGACATCGGCGGCGTTGCCGACCACGCCGACGCTCAGGGCCCGGCGATCCCGCTTCGCGGCGAGGACCCGCGCGACCGCGTCGTCCAGGGAGTCGGCGACCTCGTCCAGGTAGCGGTCGTGCACCCGACGGTCGAGCCGGGTGCGGTCCACGTCCACGATCAGGCAGACGCCGCCGTTCATGGTGACCGCGAGGGGCTGCGCGCCGCCCATCCCACCGCAGCCGGCGGTCAGCGTCAACGTGCCGGCCAGGGTGCTTCCGAACCTTTTCGCGGCCACCGCCGAGAACGTCTCGTAGGTGCCCTGGAGGATGCCCTGGGTGCCGATGTAGATCCACGAACCGGCGGTCATCTGCCCGTACATGGTCAGGCCGAGTTGCTCCAGCCGGCGGAACTCCGGCCAGGTCGCCCAGTCGCCCACCAGGTTCGAGTTGGCCAGCAGCACCCGGGGCGCCCACTCGTGCGTACGCATCACCCCGACCGGGCGACCCGACTGCACCAGCATCGTCTCGTCCTCACGCAGGTCGGTCAGCGTGCGGACCAACGCGTGGTACGACGGCCAGTCCCGCGCCGCCTTGCCGGTGCCGCCGTAGACCACCAGGTCGTCGGGGCGTTCGGCCACCTCGGGATCGAGGTTGTTCATCAGCATTCGCAGAGCGGCCTCCTGCTGCCACCCGCGGGTGGTGAGCTGGCTGCCCCGTGCGGCACGGATGGGCTTGGTCATCTCTGCTTCTCCTCCGGTCATCCGAGGAACAACTGTCGGCGGGCCGCGGAGGCTTCGAACGCCTCCAGTCGGCGCTGGGTGTCGGCCGGCGCGGCGTCGCAGATCGCCTGCAACAGCACCATGGCCAGGGTCATCGGTGCGGTGTGCAGGTCGAACACGAGTTGCGCGCCGACCGCGGCGGGCAGCACCACGTGGGCGTGCTCGGTGGCCGGGCTGACCGGCGAGTCGGTGATCGCCACCACGGTCAGCCCGGCGGCGCGGGCGTCGCGCAGCGCGTCCAGGGTCTCCCGGGGGTAGCGGGGCAGCACGAAGGCGAGCACGGCGGACGCGCCGGCCTCGGCCGCCTGCTCCAGCCGGTCGGTGAGCAGGCTGCCGCCGTCGTCGAGCACCCGTACGTCCGGGTGCACCTTGGCCGCGAAATAGGCGAAGTACGCGGCAAGTGGCGCGGCGGCGCGCAGGCCGAGAACCGGCAGCGGCCGACTCTCGGCGAGCAGCCGCCCGGTCTCGGCGATCCGGTCCCGGTCGGCGAGTTGAGCGGCCAGCCGGTCCAGGTTTCCCATCTCCGCGCGTACCGCCTGCTGGAGTTCGTTTCCACCGTCCGCCGATCCGGCCGGCGTTGCGATGGTGAGGTCGCGCAGCCTGCGGCGCAGCGCGGGGTAGCCGTCGTGGCCGAGCGCGACGGCGAACCGGGTGACCGACGGCTGGCTGACCCCGGCCAGCTCGGCGACCTCGGCGGCGGACAGGTACGCCACGGCGGGGGCGTGTTGCACGAGGCAGTGCGCGATGCGGCGCTGGGTGGGGGTGAGCCGCACCCCGTCGAACAGGTCGAGCACCTGCTCGACTGACGCCCCGGCAGCTCCTTCATTCATGGCGTGACTCTATGCATCAAAACTTTCAGTCGGCAAGCTTTGGCGTGGCCACCCGTCCTCCTGAGCTGTCGCACGGCCGACCGGCGGGCCGCTGAGTTGGCGTGGGCTCTGTAGGATCCGCACGGCGGTTGAGCGAAGGAGCGGGATGCAGCCGGAAAGCCCATACAGGTACACCCATATGTTGGGCGCATGCCAGGTTGGTAAGGCGTGGGCCGCGGTGGATGGGCAGGGCCAGTTCGCCACTGTGGCCGTGTTGGACGGGGTCGCCGCGTCCGACGAGCGGTGGCGTGTGGCCTTTGGCTCGGCGGCCAACGCATTGGCGCAGGCCGTTGGCGGCCACCCGTACGCGGCCGCCGACCTCTCCGCCGCTCACCCCTGGGTGGCCTACCGGGCCAACGAGGGGCATGCGCCGCAGCGACTCTTCCAGAGCCTCGGCATGGACTACCAACCCGTGCCGGATCTGCCGGTCTCGGCCCCACCCACCTCGGCCCCACCGATCCCCGCGCCGCCCACCTCGGCCCCGCCTGGCGTGCCGCAGCAGGTCAGCGGGCCGCCGGAGTCGGTTGCCCCCGTCCCCGAGCTGGTGGCGCACACGCCGCAACTCCCGTGGGCGGTGCACACCACCCCGGTCTCCGGGCAACCGGTGTCGGCGTCCCCGCAGCCGGTCTCGGCTGCGCCGGCCTCGCCCGCACCGCCGTCGACAGGGCCGGTCTCCGCGGCCCCGCAGTCCCCGGCGAACGTCGCCAGTGCCGGCACGGTCCCGCCTTTCGACACGTTCTCCTCCGGAGGCCGACGGATCGCCCCGGTGGCACCGAAGCCGAAGCAGCCCCAGTGGTTCCTGATCGCCGGCGGGCTGGTGCTCGCCCTGGTCGCTGGCACTGTGGGCTTCTTCATCGGCGGCAGCGGCGACGGCGACGGCGCGAAGCCGACACCGTCGGCCGAAGCCACCATCGCGCCGTACGAGGCGACGCAGCTGGCCATCAACAAGACCAAGTTCGAGGGCGAGTTGGCGCCCCTGGCCGAGCCATGGCTGGCGCGGATCGGCGGCTGCGCGGCCAACGGTGAGGTGGGTGGCCCAGCGCTGCCGGCCGATGAGGAACGGCATGTCTTCTGCCGCTACGGCGGCGCATCCGTGCACTTCGCGCTCTATCCACAAAGGTCGCAGAAGGACGCGGCACGCGCGTACCGTCAGCAACTCAACCTCGCCGGCGGCGCACTGGCACCGGGGCTGCACGAGGCGACCCGAACGACCGGCGGCGTGACCGGCGCAGCCGGCAGCTACGTCGAGTACGCCTTCGGGACCGAGGATGGCCGCACGATCTGCGGTGTCTGGTGGGACCGGGACGACATCGATGGTGCCTTCTACATCGAGACGCTCTGCGAGGCCGGCATCGCCGGCAACTGGGACGCACTGCGGGACCTCTGGCGCCGCAACAGCTGACCGTGGCTCCGGCCGGTGCCCCGGTCGGAGCGATGCGAAGCATCGACGTGAGCGAGACATCATGACATCGGTGGATGACGTCCGGTTGGCCAAGCCAGCCGCGGACCATCTCGGCGCAGCTGCTCGACGCTCCGGGTGGCGGAGCGGATCGCGCATGAGACCCGCCGAACCGACCACGGTCGTGGACTGCAGCGGGGTAGGCCCTGGCGGCATCACCCGCGTGCTCACCGAGATCACGCGCCACTGGCCGTCCGGGCGCCTCCGGCTGGTAGCCGTACCGTCAGGTTGGGACCCACCGGCCGGGTCGGCGGCGGACGTGGACGTGGTGAGTCGGCAGGCCGGCGATCGTGCCCGGACCGTCGCGGCCGCCACCAACGCCCTGCGGAAGGTCACCGCCAGGGCGAAGGCCGGTCTGGTCACCGTCCTCTCCCTCAGCCCGTCGGTCGCCGTCGTCGGCAGCCGGCTGCCGGTCACCACTGTCGTGCACGACCTCGCGTTCAGGCTGTGGCCCCACGGCCTGCCGACTGCGGTGCGACAGTACCGGCGTGCCAGCTACGGCACGGCGATCAAACGGTCTCGGCGGCTGCTGTGCGTCAGCGCACGCACCCGCCACGATCTGCTCGGCCTCTACGGCGTGCCCGAGCACCGCACGGTCGTCTGGCATCCCGGCAGCGACCTGCACGTCGCCCCCGGCGGGCCGCAGGCACAGGTACGCGCCGCCACCGCCGGCCGCCCGTACCTGGTGGTCGCCGGCCACGCCGCACACAAGGGGGTCGAACTCGCCGTCGAGGCGTTGCCCGACATTCCCGGCCACGTGCTCGCGGTGCTCACCAGCGGGCAGCGGATCGAGCGGTTCGAGGCCGCGGTCGCGGCGTCCCCGGCCGCCGACCGGGTGCTCCTGCTCGACCAGCTGTCCGATGACGACTACGCCGCCACGATCGCCGGCGCCGCGGCGTTTCTCATGCCGAGCCACTTCGAGGGGTACGGGCTGCCGGCGGCCGAGGCGCTGCGGCTGGGCACCCCAACCGTGATCTCACCCGACCCCGCCTTGCACGAGGCGACCGACGGGCGGGCCGTCCGCATGACGACCTGGACGGCCTCGGCGGTGGTGCGGGCCGTGACGGAGGCGACCGGTGCTCCCCGTCCGCCCGTCGGTGCGACCGGGCGATCCTGGCGGGAGGCGACGCTCCACCTCGCCGACCTGCTGGCGGCCGACAACGGGCACGACCTCCAGACACCGGCCACCCGATCCATCACAAGGCAGGTCTGAGTCGTGCGGATAGCCATGGTCCACTCGTCGTTCGCGATCCGTGGTGGTGCCGAACAGTACCTCCGGAACCTCTCCGCCGCGCTGACGCAGCGCGGGCACGAGGTGCGCGTCTTCAGCGGCCCGTCAGCGCACAGCCTGCCGGACGACGTCCCGATCCGGCCCCGGGTCGCGGCCCGGTTGGGCCAGCCCGGTACGCGCGCCGGCAAGGTCCTCACCCACCTGGGCGACCTGGTCGACCCGACCGGGCTGCGGGTGGACGCGTTGCGGGAATTCGCGCCCGACGTGGTGCACGTGCACAACTGGCAGGGTCTCGGCAGCCTGCCGGTCGGCCGGCTGGTCCGCGCGTACCCGAGCGTGCACTCGGTCCACGACCACGCCGTCTGCGATCCGAACAACGCGCTCGGCAACCTGGGCCGTTCACCGGGCCTCGACCGGCTGCTGCGTCTGCGCTCGGCTTGGGTGCTGCGGCGGTTGAGTCCGGCCGTGCTGCTCTTTCCCTCCGAGCGGACCCGTCGGCGTGTCCTCGGTAGCGCCCCCGGGGTCCGCCGGGTCACCGACCGGGTGGTGTCGCTGGCGATGCCGACGTCGCCCCGCTGCCGGGAGCTGCCGTACGGAGGCCGCAACGTCTTCCTCTACCTCGGTGCTCTCGCCGCGCACAAGGGCGTCGACCTGCTGCTCGAAGCGTGGCGGGAAGCGGGCTCGGCGACCGGGGGAACGCTGCTGATCGGCGGAGACGGCCCGCTGCGGGCCGAGGTCGAGCGGCTGGCCGAGGACGTGCCGTCGGTCCGGTATCTGGGCCACCTCGACGAGGCGGGCAAGGAGGCTGCCTTCGCGTCGGCTGGTTGGCTGGTGTTTCCCAGCCGTGGCGCGGAGACCTTCGGCCTGGTCTGCGCGGAGGCGCTGGTCGCGGGTCGTCCAGTGATCGCCAACGCGGTCGCGGCCCCGCCCATGGCGTCGGACGGCTCGGTGCTGCTCTTTCGCGAGCCCAACGAGCTGGCCGAGCTGTTGCGGCGCGCGGCCTCGATGCCGGACGGGGAGTACGACGCGATGACTGCCTCGGCCATCGAGGACGGGCGCCGGCTCGACTGGGACCGGCACGTCGACACCATCATTCAGAGCTACGAGTCTGTCGTGGCGGCACCGGCCGACGGGCGGCCCTCCTTCAAGGTGACCACGCGATGATGTCGTGGATCGTCGGCCCAGCCGTCGCCCCGCCCCGCGGGCTGCCGCTCATCGGCGTTCGCCTGTCCAGGCGGCTGGCCGTCGCCGGGACGGTCATCCTGCTCCTCGCGGTGGTGGCCTGTCTGCTGACCGGTCTGTCGCCGCTGCTGCCGATCTTCGTGGCGCTGCTCGCCCTCCTCGCGGTCAGTCCGGTGGTCGGCCTCGGTTATGCGCTGGTCGTGCTCAACACTCCGCTGGGCCTGTGGTTCCTCGGCGCGGAGGGGGTGGTCGGCGACGCCTTCGGCGGGCGGGACTATGCCCTCGGGCTCTCCGCCGCGGTGGTGGTGTGCGTGCTGTTCGCGCTGACCGTCGTGTTGCACCGCTGGACCCGTCGCCAGCTCGTCTGGGCCGGCGTCGCGCTGCTCGTCGTCGGGGTCTGGAGTCTGATCGGCTTCGCCCACCACGGTGTGGCGCAGACCCTGGTCGGTGTCCGGCTCACCGTGCTGCCGGTCCTGCTGCTCGTGGTGCTCTGCTCGCTCACCCGGCGGCAGGTGCTCCCCCTGATGACGGTGCTGGCGTGGGTGCTCATCGCGAACGCGTTGGCCAGCGTCGGCGAGCTCGCGGTCGGACCGGCCCGCCTCGTGCAGTGGGGCTTCGAGGAGGACACGGCCGTGAGGTACATCGGGGACACCTTCCGGGTGCCCGGGCTGACCTCGTTCAACGCCGAGCTCGGCATCCTCGCCGGGGCGTACCTACTGGGCTACGTGGTGCTGTGGCTGACGCCGACAGCGCGACCCAACCGCTGGTCCTGGCACGCTGGCGGGGCCGCCAGCGTCCTCTGCCTCGTTCTGAGCACCAGTCGTTCCGGCGTGCTCCTGGTCGCCGGTGGGATGGTCGCCGCCGTGGTGCTCAACCGGTCCGGTGGCACCGCTGGACGTCGACGGGCCCGGATCGTCGGGTTGGGCGTGGTGGCCGCCGTCGCGGCCGGTTTCGTGGCGCTCGGTATGGCCGGGGCCACCAGTCTCTTCCAACGGTTCGACGTGTGGGCGGACCTGTTCGACGCGGACCTGCCGGTGTGGGGGCTGGGCATTGGTGGCGTCGGCGCTGCCACGACCTCACGGGTGACCAGCAGCCAGCAGATCTTCATCGACAATTACTTCGTCAGCGTCGTCTTGCAGTTCGGACCGGTGATCGGAGTGGCCCTGGTGGCGGCGACCGGGTACCTGCTGTGGAAACTGTGGCGGCGTACCGACGAACGACCCGGTTCGGTGCTCCTCGTCGCCCTGCTCGCCGGTCTCGCCTGTTCCTTCCTCGTCATCGAGGCGTGGGAGTACCCGGGGGCCATGATGTGCCTGGGCGTCTTCGCCGCGTACGGGCGGCACCTCGACGCCGCGGACCTGCCGCCCGCGGCTGGTGCGACGGCCCAGACCACCACGGCCGCGCCTGCGCCGTCGAAGACGTTTCCGGTCACCACACCGACGATCGATCGGCCCGCTGCCCGATGATTCGGATCGTCCTCGACGTGGGGCGGCGGCTGCAGCAGTCCCAGTTGTCGGTGCAGGCGCTCGCCCGGCTGAGCAGCGTCGTGATCTTCCTCCTGGCTTCCTGGGCGGACACCGAGCGGCTGGCTCTCGTCGCGCTTCAGGGCACGCTGCTCGCACTGCCGTACACGCTGATGGAGTCGCTGGTGGGCCGGCCGCTCTCCGCCGGCCTGGTGCCCGACACCTGGTCCCCGGAGTCCTGGGCCCGCCGGGTCGCCGCGGTCACGATGCTGCCCGTCGGAGCGGCGGCCTTCCTCGCCGCGTCTGTCGCGCTACCCGACACGAGCATCGGCGACCGCCTGTTCATGATCGCGCCGGTGGTGCTGCAACTGCCGCTGGAGGCGCTGTTCTGGTCCACCGCGCGCCGCCGGTCGTCACGGCGCGCGAATCTGATACTGCAACTCGTGGCGGTCGGCACCATCCTCACCGGGTTGGCCTTCGCCGCGACCGGCGTCCGCGTCGACGTGGCCGCCGTGCCGGCCCAGGTGGCCGTCCTCGCCTGGGTGCTGCTGACCGCCGCTCCGGCGACAGCGGGCCTGATCCGCCCCGGACTGTGGGCGAGCGTCCGCGTCGGCTCGGCGTACTGCGGGGCGGCCGCCGTGGACCTGGCCTACGCGTTGGCGCTTCCCTCAATCGCCGGCGCGGTGGCCGGGCAGACCGCCGTTGTCGTGCTGCGAGCCCTGGACCTCGCCTTCGGGCCGTTCCACGTCGCGCTGTCCGCGAGCACCCGCGAGGACATCATCGCCGGTCGGGACAGCCGCTGGCGGACCGGCACCCGCGCAGCCGCTGTCGTGGCGCTGATGGTGGTCTCGGCGACGGTGCTCGCCAGCGAACGGATCCGCGACCTGCTCGCCGCCGATCTGGCCGCGGTCGGCACGACCGTCGTGGCCATCTTCTGCGGGTACAAGGCGCTCCTGGCGGTGGCCACCTGGCTGGCCACGCGACACATGATCTGGGCGCCGCCGCGGCGATTCCTGCTCTCCGCGGTCGGCTCCCGGGCGATCGCCTTCGGCGGGCTCGCCGTGTCGGCCGCGTGGGTCGACACGGTGGGCGGCTTGGTCCTGCAATTGCTGCTCTGCGAGGCTCTGGTGGTGTGCTGGTTCCTCGGCCGGATGCGGCTGACCCCGCCGACATCGCCCGGTGGCCCCGCCGACCGGGCCGACACTCCTGCCGCCAGTTCGGTCGCCTCCTAGCCTCCGCCCAGGCGAGCGGTCAGGACTCGGTCGCCAGGACCTGGACCGCCCCGCTGGCAAACCTCGCGCACAGTTGCGTCTGGCCGTTCACGGTGCGGGCGAACAGACGCACCGAGTCGCCCTCCGGAGGGGTGGGGTCGGCCTGGGCCCGCAGGTCGAAGGCGGGTTGGATCACCAGATTCTTATCCGGATGACCAAGGCCCTGGGTGATCTCCACCTGCGTGGTATGCGCCGGTCTGCCGATCCAGCCCTGACCGGATCCGGGGGCCACGCGGCCGTCCTCGTCCCTGACGCCGGGCTGCGACAGACTCACCCGCACGGTCGACAGACCCCGGTCGGCCCCGAAATCCACTGCTGCCGTTCCGCAGTTGATGACCTTGCTCTCGACGAGGCAGCCAGACGGTTCGTCCGGCTGGATCCCCGGCACGAACTGCACGCCGATCTCCGGGTGCGGATCGATGCTGTTGTAGCCGAGCACCATGCCGCCCAGCCAGCGACAGTCGTTTCGGGAAATCCGTACGCCCACCCCACCGTTGAGGTCGGCGAAGCAGTTCATGCAGCCGATGCCGGTCGCCGCCAGGTCGAACGCAAGGTCCTGCCGGATACCCCACGCGTGGCAGTTGACCATCAGCGTTCCCTTTGACTCGCCGCTGAGTCGGAAGCCGGCCGCCCCGTTCTGGAAGGCCAGACAGTTGAGGAACATCGAGTCGTGGGGACCCTGGAAGTTGACGCCGTGGCCGTCGTTGTCGTGCGTACGCACGGCCGTGATCCGGGCCTCCATCTGATGCGACGGCGTGGGTAGCGCGCCGGTCGGTCCCCACTCGCTGACGATTCCGTCATTGCGGCAGTTGAAGACGATCACCTCGGTGAGTTCGTAGCCGTAGCCGTAGATCCGCAATCCGTAGCCGGCCCTCTGGTTTTGGCTCTTGTTCCCGTCGAGGGTCAGGTCGCGGACGCTGAACAGGGTGATGCCCGCCTCGGGAGCGGTGCCGGTGAGCCGGGCGAAGTTCTCCGACTCGAGGATCGCCGAGTTCGCGCCGGCGCGCAGCCGCAGGATCGTCGAGTCGCCGCCGGAGCCGCGCAGGTGCACCCGGGAGTACAGGGTGAGCCGGCGTGTCACGTACACGCCGGGCGGGAAGAACACGATTCCACCGCTGGCGCGTACGTCGTCGATAGCGGCCTGGAGCGCGTCGGTGTCATCCGTCGCGCCGTCGCCCCGGGCCCCGTGGTCGCGGACGTTGGCCACCGTGCCGCCGCCAGAGGAGAGGCCGTTCGCCGCGGCGGCGCCGCCCAGCGCCGCGGTCCCCAGCCCGGCGGCGACCGCGCCACCTCGGAGCAGGGCGGTGCGTCGCGTGACAGCCGCAGCGTAGAGTCGTGCGGCCCTGCCTTCGTCGGCCATGGCTCCCCCTCCGCCTGAGTCGGTGGACGATGATCCCACGTGGAGGGTGTGGACGGACAGGCAGTGCCCACCCACGCGACAGGCCCAGGCCTGCGACCGCAGGGCGGACCCGGGCTGGCGCGAGACCTTTGCGACGCCGCCACGATGCTGGCTGGACCTGGCCGAGGCGGCCGGGGAGAACACACCTGACGGCATGCCATTTCGTTGCCCGGCCGGTAGCCGTCGGCAAGGCGGCGGCTCCACCAACCGGGACGCGGGGGGCAGAACGGATCCGGGGCAGCGCGCGACGCCGTTCCGGAGATTCTTTCCGCCGGAAAGGAGGATCTCCATCTGCCCTCCCGGCTCTGGTGGCGGGACTGACCTCCTCGTATGTTGCGATCGCCCAGGGCCTTCGCAAGGACTCCGGGCGTTCCACGGGGAGGATCGACCATGTCCGGGCAATCGGTGACGAGGGATCCAGCTGCGACCATGACGCAGCTTGGGCTCGCGCAGGTCAGTGGCCTGCGCGGCGACACCCCGATCTCCGACCGGGCGCGGTTCGACAACTACTACATCGAGAACTGGTCGCTCTGGCTGGACATCAAAGTGCTGCTGCGGACGGTCGCGGAGGTCTTCCGTGGTGGTGGTCGCTGAGCGGTTCCACCGGGCGCTCGGTGCGTCGGGTTCGGCCTGGTGCACGACGGTCTCGGGTGTGAGGAGTACGGAAGGCGTTCAGTCAGTTCGATACTGGCTCGCGCAGCGGGGCCGATCGGGTCGGCCATGGCAACAAGTACCGCTAGGACTGGAGGTTCCGGAGTGCAGTACCCTCTGCCCGTGTCTGGCATGTTGAACCAACGAAGCGTGCGTGGCACGGGACCCCGAGCCGGTGGCGACACGGCGCTCGGCACCGCGGTAAACGACGCCGAAACAGCGGGATACGCGATCTCGCAGCCGGCCGTTCTCCATGTGACCCAGGCTTTCGGCGCCGGAGTCGCGACGGCGATGGCGCAGTATGCAGCCTCCCTGCCTGAGCTGAAGCACGAGGCACTCGTCTCTGCCCGGGACGAGGTGGTCTCAAGCCAGATCATGGATCCCTTCGCGCAGGTCACGATCCTCGACAACCTCGGCCAACTCGCGCGGCGTTACCGTCGTCTGGAGAGCACGTCCGAAGTCATTCACTGCCACTCTTCCTGGGCTGGTGTAGCGGTACGCACGGCCGAGCGCCCGTCCGGCGCGCGCATCGTTTACAGTCCGCACGCCCTCGCGTACAGCGCCAAACGTTGGTATGAGGTGCGATCCTGGACGCGGGCGATCGAATGGGCACTGCGTGGGCGGGCGGATGCCTACGGCGCCGTGAGCAGCCACGAGGCCGATCAACTCAAGAGGCTCGGGATACCCGGTTCGAAGATCACCATCGTCCGCCACTTCCTGCCGGTTCCTGAGCAGGTGGAGCCGAGGACGCCCGATTCGGTCGTCACGGTCGGCCGTGTCTGCACCCAGAAGAATCCTGCGTTCTTCGCAGAGGCGGCCAAGCGTTTGGCCGGTACCGTCGGGCCGGACGGCAGGCCGCTGAGGTTCTTCTGGATCGGTGCCGGCGACGAGAAGTACACCCGCCTGCTGCAAGAGTCTGGAGTAACGGTTACGGGCTGGATGGACCGCGACGCCCTGATGCGGTTCATCAAGGAACGGGCGGTCGTTCTCGTGCACGGCGCACATTATGAAGCAGGGGCCCCGCTCGCTCTCCTTGAGGCAATGAGCGTAGGAGTCCCGGTCGTGGCGCGGCGTATCCCGAGCGTGGCCGATATCAGTTCGATACCTCTTGTCGAGGACGCGCGCCAGGCGGCAACAGCAGTCCAGGACCTTTTGGCCACCGGTGGTCTCGACCAACTCGCGGAAGCGTGCCGCCGGGAGGTTCGTGAAAGGTTCAGCCTCGCAGCTCAGCGCAGCGCCTTGGCAGAGTTGTACCGGCTCAGCACGCGATGAGCGCGATGGCATCCCCGCGGCCATGGCCTTACCTCCCGCCGTCTCACACCGTGACGCGGCCTAGTTTCGGAAATCGAGGGAGAACCGAGGATGGCTGACTCGCGCCCTGGCAGCGAGCCGGGCTATGACATAGTCATCGTTCACTACAGGAACGTGGCCCAGGTGACCGAGCTGGTCGGCCAGATCCGCGGTTGGTCGCGCGCTCCCCGGCACGTCGTTGTCGTCGACAACAGCGGGGAGTTTGCGGCCGCCCCCGCCGCGCTCAGGGCGGTCGGTGTTGAAGTGGTGAACTCCCCGGGAAACCCGGGCTACGCCGCGGCAGTCAACGCTGGGCTTCGCTACCTGCACAACTCCGGATCCGAGCACGTCCTCCTGGCGACGCAGGACGCGTCCGCGTCGCCGGTCGCGGTCGAGAATCTGCTGCGCTGCCTGCAGGCACATCCCGAGGCCGGAGTCGCCGCGCCGCTGCTGCTCTTCCGGTCGAACCCGGAACAGGTGTTCTCCGCCGGCGGGATGCTCGACGCCAAGGGGCGTACCTATCACGGCGGGTACCGCGCCGCGGCCAGCCAATGGGTCGGCCAACCGGACTTCGACGTTGCCTGGGCGGACGGAGCCTTCCTGCTGGTGCGTAAGAGCGCGCTTGAGGCGGTCGGCCACCTGCGGGAGGACTTTTTCCTCTATTTCGAGGAGGTCGAGTTTCAGCTGCGGCTGCGCCTGCAGGGGTGGACGGTGCGCCTCGTGCCCAATGCGGTATGCGCCCAGGAGCCGGGCAACTACACGCCATACCTCCGGGTCCGCAATCGGATCCTGTTCCTCTCGGTCTTTCCGCACTACTTCGACCTGCGACTCCGGTTCAGCCTGCTGGACTTCGTCCGTACCTGCGCCATCGCGGTCCGGGACCGGCGGCTGAGCGGGATCCTCTGGGCGTGGCGCGGGCTGCAGGACGGGCGCAAGGGGATCGGTGGCAAACCCCCGTCGTCCCCGTTCAGAGGCGAGCGGAACGCGGCCGGCCGGCCGGTCGGCGCCGCTTTCCCGGTTGAGCGTGAAATAGCAAGTGCCCAGAGTCAGCGCGGGGAGGCGTAGGCCAAATGAGGGTCCTGCACATCTGCGACGACCTCCCGCTCCCCGCGGTACATGGCGGACGGGTGGCGATGCGCAATGAGGTTGCGGCGATGCGGGCCGCCGGTCACGAGGTTTTTGTGCTCGGCTTCCATCACGAGGAGGACCTGACCCCGGACACCCGGTCGGCGAACGAGGACTTCGTCAGCGCCTTCGTACCGGTCCCGCGGAGGACCCTGGTTCGCGCTACCTTGAGCAACCCCCTCCTGCCGTACCAGGTGTCGAGCCGTCTCGAGGACGACAGCAGCCTCGCCGAGGTCCGCGACTGGAAGCCTGACCTGATCGTCAGTCACCACGAGTGGACCCTTCCGGCGGCGTTCCGGCTGAGGGAGGAGTTGGGTCCGCTGCCCGTCGTGCTGCGGGCACACAACGACGAGGTCCGGTACTTCCGGGACCTGTTGCGAGCGGCGAAGGGGGTGCGGGCGCCGTACCTGCTCGCGGAGTACGTCCGGATCCGGAAGTTCTTCCGTGCCGTCCGCGACTTCCCGATCACGAAGATCTGGTTCATGTCAGCGGACGACGTCGCACCGCGTTTCAGCGGCATCCCCCATACGATCATCCCGCCCATCATGTTCGACGTGCCGCTCTCCGACGGGCTCGACCTGAACGTGCACCGGGCCCGGACCGTCACCTTCATCGGCTCTCTCGACATCCCGCACGCGATCGAGGGCCTTCAGTGGTTCCTGGCCGAGACGTGGCCGAAGGTGCTGGCCCGGGTGCCCGACGCGACACTAACGATCGCGGGACGACGGCCGGTGGCGGAACTCGTCCGGTCCGCCGCCGCCACCCCGAACGTGACGCTGGTCGCCAGTCCTGAGGACATCAACCAGTTCCTCGCCGTCAGTCGCGTCTTTGTGAACCCCGTCTTCGCCGGCAGTGGCGTCAATCTGAAACTTGGTGACCCTATGCGCTGGGCGATCCCGGTCGTGACGACGACGGTGGGAGGACGTGGTCTCAGTGCGTTGAGCGGGGCGCTCAGTCACGCCGACACACCGGAAGCGTTCGCAGAACGGACCGCCACGCTTCTCAGCGACGATCGTGCCTGGCGTGAAGCGAAGGACAGCCTGGTGGCCCGCCGGGACGCGTATTCGGCGGCATCCGTGGGTGCGCTGCTGGACGCGGCGGTCGCCGAGCATGCCGTGCGCCCGAGCGTGGCGGGGGCATAGCGTGCGTCACGGGGAACTAAACGGCGGCCGGTGGTTCGGATTGGGCGAACGGCGGCACACCGTCATCACGGTGCTTGTCTGTGTGGCCGGTGTTCTCGTCGCCTTCGACGACATCGCCCCGCTCCGGGCGCTCGCGGGAACCTTCGGGGCGAGTCTCGCCTGGGTCCCGCTGCTGCTCTGCGGCCTCCTGCTGCCTCGGGACCGGGACAGCATGTGGCCGAGAGTCCTCATCCTGCTGCTCGGTACGGGTGTGATCGTCACGGCGGTGACGTTCTTCGTCCTTCCCAGCGAGAGTAAGGGCGTCAATCTCTACTTCAAGGCCCTCGCCGTCGGGATCCCGATCGCGGTCTTCTTCGCCATCATGGTCGTCGCCGGGAGACTCGCGGCTTACCGGCCCTCACTGATCACACTCTTCGGCTTGGTCAGCCTCGGGATGCTCGTGCTGTTCGGCGCGTTGGACCTGCTCGGCGTCATGCCTCGCAACGACGTGTGGTTCCTGCACGGGATCGAGAATCTCAACCAGCGTGCCCGAGGGGGACGCTTCGAGGCCTCCGCCCTCGGTGCCGGAGTGCTGGTCGCGTTGGCCACGGCTACTCTCCGGGTCCGCAACAAGGCGTGGGCGCTCGGCATCGGTGTCGTGGCCGGCGCGCTGGCGTACCTCATGCCGAGCCGGGGAACGCTGGTGGCTGGGATGGCTTTCTGCGCGGCCATCTTCGGAGCCATTCTGCTGCATTGGTTGGTGCCCCGAGTGGGACGCTGGGCGAACGTCGCACCGGGCGGCGTACTCGTGGTCGTGACGCTACTCGGCGGATTCGGGCTGGGTGCTCTGGTCACCGCGCCCCAGTGGGCCGGAATGTCGTACTCCAGCTCGGACGCCGTGCGCTCGGTGTGGGGTGACGCCAGCATGGACGCCGCGCTGGACCATCCGGTCGGGATGGGATTCTCCGGTCCGCTGGAGTGGTTGCCCAATTACGTCCGGGCTTCCATGGACCAGTTCGACGACAGCTTCTCACCCTCGGACTTCACCGAGCTGGACGAACAGCTCAACGCCGACGGCAGCTACGGCTTCTCGCCCAAGACCATGCCGAGCCTCTTGGGCGTCTATTTCGGGGCGGCCGGCGTGCTGGCGCTGATCGCCATGTGGTTGGCCATCGGCCGGAGAGTCGCTGACGCCTGGCGGGCCGGGTATTTCATGGTCGGTCCCGCGGCTCTCGCCCTTGCCGTAACAGCCGCCACGTACTTCTCCAGCATCTACGCCTGGGAGCAGGCCTTTCTCCTGGGCGCGCTGCTCGGAATACCACACATGCTCCGCAACGACGGACCCAACCTGACGCTCCCGAACGGACGGGTGCCGGTCCGAGACGCCCTCGGGAAGCGGTGGCTGTTGGGCCCCTCGAGAGCAGGGACCCGTAGGAAGCGGGTCACGGTATGAGGCGGACGGTCGCGTGGGCGAGCATCGGGCTGGCTAGTTCGCAACTGTCGCGGATTGTCGTCGCCCTGATGCTCGCCCGGATCCTCGGGCCGACGAAGTTCGCACCTATCGCGGCCGGTGCCGTGTTCATGACGTACGTGTCACTCAGCGTCGACCTCGGCCTTGTCTCCGCCATCATCCAACGCCCGTCGCTGACCTCACGCCACCTCCGTACCGCGGCCCTGATGAGCTGGGCCTGCGGTTCCCTCTTCGCGGTCGGCACCGTCGCGGCGTGCCTCGCCGGCCTGGCAGGCCCGCTCGGCTCGACGACGATGCTGCTCTTCTGCATGCTCAGCGTGGCGCCTCTGATCCGGTCGATCGGTCTGGTATCGCAGTCGCGCCTCTATCGGGAGCAGCGGCAGCACCTGATCGGCATGGCCGAGACCGGCGTCGCGCTCATCTCGCTCGCCTGTTGCGTGGTCGCACTCGTCCTGGGTCTTGGGGAGTTCGCGTACGTGGTGTCGGTCCTCGCCGCGGATGTGGCCCTCACCATCGCCTGGATCTGGCTGTCGGGACCGTTCCCGTGGCCGCGGTGGGATCGGGAGAGCTTCCGAGAGCTCTGGTCCTTCAGTTCCAAGAGTTTCGGCTCCGACGCCCTGGCGGTGAGTAGCAGGAACATCGACTCCATTATCGTGGGCTGGATGGCCGGGGCCGCCCAGTTGTCGGTGTACTCGGTCGGTGTGCGGTTCCTCGTGACGCCCGTCCAGTTCCTCGGCGAGGTGATCGTACGGGTGGCGTTGCCGGAGTTCTCGGAGCGGCATCGCGCCGGCCAGAGCCTCGGTCCGGTGCTCCTGACACGGACCAAGTCGCTGAGCGTCGCGATCTGGCCCACCCTGACCATGGCCTTTTTCGTGGCGCCGTGGCTTGTGCCGGTGGTGCTCGGCGAGCAGTGGAGGTCGGCTGTCCCGGTGACCCAGATCCTCTGTGTCGTCGGCGCCGCCCAGGTTTCCGTCGGTTTCGTCCGGCCGGCCATGTGGTCTGTCGGCGCCGTGAAGCCGTACTTTCTCCTGACTGTGGCGATGTTCGCCGTCAGCCTTCCGGTCTATCTGGTTGCGGCGAACTGGGGTGCGGTCGGGATCGCGACCGGGTACGCCCTGACCGCCCTCGCTCTGGCGCCGGCCATGTCGACCGTCGGCTCGCGGGCGCTTGGGCTGCGTCCGGCGCGGACCCTCGCTGCCGTCTTCTCCGGTGTTCCGGTCGCTGCCGCTGTCGCGCTGCCGGTCTTGCTGGTCGGCTTCCTGCTTCGCGACCCGGCGCAGCGAGCGTTGGCGCAGGCCGCCATCGCCGTGGCCCTGTTCCTGCTCGTGATGGTGATGGCGTTCCGCCGGGGCCTGCTACATCCACGCTCGGCCGGGAGCGCCTCCGCCGAGCCGGCTGACCAGGGAGGCGGCTTTGCCGAGCCGGACTCTCCCGTCGCGGTTGCGGTGGATCATCGGTAGGCGGCGGCTGTTCTTGCAGCGGATCAGCAGGTCGGCCTTGGTCGCGGCCAGGGACCTTGATCAGGTCGACGACGTGGGAGGAGTGGTTGGCACTAGCCCTCACCCCTCCCGATGTGGCAGGGCCGCAACACCTTCACCCCCGCCACCGGCCTGACCCGCCGTTGGTCACCCGCAGCGGCTGGCGGCCCTTCTCACCGGTGTCCTGGTCAGTGGTAGGGACCAGGACACCGGTCGCACGGCTTGGCCGCGTGGAAGACGACGGCCCCGACCCGGATCCGCCGGCCGAGCCAGCCGTCCTCGGCCACGGCTGCGCGCCGGCAACCACCACAATGGGCCGGAACCGGGTCGTCGGCAGCGGGGCCCTCGGCGTCGCCGGACTCGCCGCGTGGGCCGTCGTCGGCGCCGGCTGACGGGCTGACGCGGTACCGGCCGAGGTCCCTCTCGGCCTGCCGTCAGCGGCCCCCGGCGCGGAACACCTCGGCCACCGTACGCAGAATGATCTTTATGTCGAGCCAGAGCACCCAGTTCTCGATGTAGTAGTTGTCGAACCTCGCCCGGTCGGAGATCGGCGTATCGCCGCGCAGGCCACTGACCTGTGCGAGCCCGGTGAGCCCGACGGGAACCCGGTGCCGCGACGCGTAGTTGGGGTACTCGGCCGTGAACTTCTCGACGAAGTACGGCCGCTCCGGCCGCGGCCCGACCACGCTCATGTCACCCCGGAGGATGTTCCACAGCTGGGGCAGCTCGTCCAGCGACGTGCGGCGCATGAACCGGCCGATGGGGCTGACCCGGTTGTCGTGCGCGATGGACCAGTTGGTCTGGGACTCCTGCTCGTTTACCGGACGCATCGACCGGAACTTGATTACCTTGAATGGCTTGCCGTACCGGCCGATCCGCTCCTGGTAGAAGAAGATCCCACGGCCACCGTCGATGAACGTGGCGATGGCGCAGAGCAACAGCACCGGGCTCAGCAGGATGAGAGCGATCGCGGCGAACAGCACGTCGGACGCCCGCTTGATGGCCCACCGCGGGCCGGTCAGCGAAATGTCACCGATCTTGACGATCGGGAACGCGCCGATGTGGTCGGGGTAGCCGTTGTGGGAGCGTGAACCCCACAGGCGCGGCACGGCCCAGAGGTCACAACGCGAGCTGCGCGGCTGCAGCAGAGTGTCCATGAGCGTGGACTCGTGGCAGTCCGGGTCGGCGATGATCAGGACCTCGCACTCCGTCAGCCGGATCAGGTGTTCGAGGTCCGTCAGCGTCCCACTCAGGGGAAGCGCCTCGTTGTCCTGTCGTGACGGAGCGTCGACGCAGCCGACGAACCGTAGGCCGTACTGAGGGTAGCGGCGCAGCAACCTTGCGAGTTCGAGACCGATCGGTCCGCCGCCGACGATGAGCGCGTTGTGCTCCGCCCACCGATGCTTGCGGGACAGGACGGTGAACGCCCGGCTGGCCGCGCGCCCGAGGATCACGAACAGCGCTGACAGCGCGACGTCTCGCATAAAGCCGCCGACGTACGCCACTGAGGCGTGGCGCTCCGCCGCGATGATGGCCACCACCGAGGCGGCGGCCAGCAGTCGCCCACAAAGGCTCGGCAGTTCATCGAGAATGCTCACGTGACGGCGCGGCCGGTAGAGGCCGCCGACCGCGAAGAGGGTCACTGTCAGGGCGGCGTTGGCCATGGTCCCGCGCCAGTAGCTCTGGCTCAGCAGCAGCGGAGCGAGCAGCGCGACGGCGTCGACGGGAGCAACCATCATCCATGCCCGCATCCACCGCAACCGCGACGAGGTGCGGGTCCTTGCGTACGGAAGAACGGCAGTGGTATTCAGGCCTGCGACCTCCGCCTTGGCCTCCGCCTTGGCCTCCGCCTGAACCTGCGACTCTCTAGCTTTAGGGACGGGCGGGGCCCCACCGTAGAGGCGGACCCCGTCGCCCGGCGTGTCAAATTGTCGCCCGCCGAGTGGTGGCGTGGACGGATGGCTTGTCGCTGGCTGGCCTGACACTTGTGGACCTCCCCCGTGAAAGCCCTCGGTCACGTGTCCCGACCAGAGGGCGACCGAACTCTACGATCGGCCGGAGCGCGCCACCATGGCCGGCAAGCCAGTTCCTACTCCTACTTTGCGGCGGACAGGATCTCCGGAACGTTGTCGTTGCGGACCGCTCCGAAGACCCGGGCGGCCCTCTCCTTGTCGGCCAGCACCACGCTCTCGGTGCCGATCATCCCGGTGCCCTTGGTGGGGGAAGTGAGGAACGTCAGGTTGCCGCTGCGCAGATCGCGCATCTCGGACGCGAGGTCCAGCAGGTTCAGCGACTTGTCCACGGCGACCGCGTCCGCCGTCGCCTTGACGAAGGAGTTCAGCTTGGCCGGGTTGGCGAGCGTTCCCCCGGATGCCGCCTTGTCCAGGATCGCCTTGATGACCTGCTGCTGGTGCCTGATCCGGGCGAAGTCGCCGTCGGCGAAGGCGTGGCGTTCCCGTGCGTAGTCGAGCGCGGTGGCCCCGTCCATCGTCTGCCGGCCCTTGTTGAACGTGCGGTTACTGCTCAACGCGTAATTCGAGGTGAAGCCCTTCTCCACGTCGATCTCGATGCCGCCAAGGGCGTCGACGATCTCCTTGAAGCCTGCGAAGTCGACCATCGTCACGTGGTCGACGCGTACGCCGGTGAACTTCTCCACCGTCTGCACCATCAACGGAACGCCGCCCCACGCGAAGGAGGCGTTGATCTTCGCGTCCTTACCGCCCCGGCCGTTCGATGACTTCGGCACGTTGACCCAGGTGTCCCGTGGGATCGAGATGAGCTGGGCGCTGGACCGGTCCTTCGGAAGGTGGGCCAGGATGATGGTGTCGGTCCGGGAGCCGGAGTCACTCTCCGGATCGCGCGAGTCGCTGCCGAGGATCATGATGTTCATGGCGCCCTTGGCGCTCTCACCCACCTGCGGACGCTCGGCCTCCGGCACACCGTCGAAGGCGTCGACGCGCTCAATGCCGGAGTTGATCGACCGGAAGTACAAGCCGCCAGCGATCATTCCGCCACCAGCGAGCAATGCGAGGACCACGAAGGTGATCAAAGCGACTTTTTGCCACCGGGGACGCTTGGTGCGCGCCTTCTTGGTCGGCTCCGATGGTTGCTGTGCCGCGATGAGCTGGGTCTCGGGCTCCGCGTACTCTTGGCGATACTGCATGCCGCGATGCTACTGATTGCGGGTTACGCTCACGTGCCCCCGTCTGGGCCGTACGGTTTCACATCCTGACCAAAAAACTTTCCGCCCGGACGATCGCCTGAACCTGGTATGAAGCAGCGGTGGACGCCACGCAGCTGCGCCGGGCCATCGCCCGTACCCCGCTCGCCCCCGTCGCCGCATTTCCCAAGCGGCTCGCCCGGGTCGCCCGCCATGACGCCAAGGTGCTGCGCATCTCGGCCCGGTGGCTGGTCACCTCCCGGGAACATCACAACTACACGTACGAGCTGACCAAACTCAGCCGTCACCACCTGGCCTGGTTCGTCAGCGTGGTCTGCGACCGGCCCGTGCAGCAGGTCCGAGGGTGGCTCGACGAGATCGAGTCCGACCAGGCGCTGCGCCAGCACATCGAACGGGCCACCGCGGGCGCCGCCCGCCGCGGTCTCGCCGACAAACACGTCCACTACGCCCGACGCGTGGGTTGGTACGCGATCGTCCGGGCCACCCGCCCCGCACACGTGGTGGAGACCGGCGTCGACAAGGGACTGGGCACCTGCGTCCTGGCGTCCGCCCTGCTCCGCAACGCACAGGAGGGCCACCCGGGCCGGGTCACGTCGCTGGACATCAACCCCGAGGCTGGCTACCTGGCCGCCAGCGAGCCCTGGTCGGAGGTCGTCGACCTGGTGATCGGCGACTCGATCGCCTCGATCGGCGCACTGGACCGCCCGGTCGACCTCTTCCTGCACGACAGCGACCACAGCCGCGCCCACGAGAAACGCGAGTTCGACGCCGTCGAGCCGAAGCTCGCCCCCGGCGCGATCCTGCTCACCGACAACGTCACCAGCACCAACGTGCTGGCCGAGCACGCCGAGCGCACCGGCCGGCGGTTCCTCGCCTACCGGGAGAGCCCCGCCAACCACTGGTACCCGGGAGACGGCATCGGCGTGGCATGGTGACCGGGTGCGGCTGACCTCGATTCACACGTACCCCGTCAAGGGTTGCCACCGGCTCGACCACGACGGCGCGTTCGTGCAGCCGTGGGGCCTGGCCGGCGACCGACGCTGGATGGTCGTGGACGCCGACGGCGTCGGCGTCACCCAACGCGAGACCACCCGGCTGGTCGGCCTGCGCGCCACCGTGCGCCCCGGGGGTCTGGTGCTGAGCGCCGACGGGCAGCCCGACCTCGACGTGCCCGAGCCGGCCGGGGGTGAACCGGTCGCGGTGCGCACCTTCCGCAGCCGCAAGCTCCCGGTCCCGGCCCTGCTGGCCGGCCCGGCGGCCGACGACTGGCTCGGCGCGTTGCTCGGCCGACCGGTCCGGCTGGTCTGGCTGGGTCAGCCGACCCGCCACCTGGCCGCCGGGGACCGTGAACACGACACCGGTGACCAGGTCAGCTTCGCCGACGCCTACCCGCTGCTGCTGGCCAACACCGCCTCCCTCGACGCCCTCAACGGTTGGCTGGCCGAGGCGGGGGAGGAGCCGGTGCCGATGACCCGGTTCCGGCCCAACCTGGTGGTCGACGGGGCGCCGTCCTGGGCCGAGGATGACTGGGCCGGCCGGTCGCTGCACATCGGTGACCTGCGGTTTCGTGCCGCCGGGCCGTGCGACCGTTGCGTGGTGACCACCACGGACCAGGAGACCGGGGTACGCACGAAGGAGCCGCTGCGCACACTCGGGCGACACCGCAACGTCCAGCAGAAGCTCCTCTTCGGACTGCACCTGGTGCCGATCGACAGTGGACCCCTGGCCGTGGGGGCTCCGGTCGTCCTCGCGACCTGACGGGCGGGCGCGACCCGCGATCGGTACGCGCCGATCACCGTCCGTCGATGCTGTCTTAGCTTTGGCTTAGCCGGCTTGTCCGCCCGCGCCCGGGTCCGGCAGCATCGCCGTCGTGACGGACGAGAGCGCTGTCGACATCACCATCGACCTGGACCATGCTCCCGAGGAGCGGCCCGCGTCGTCGTCCCGCTCGGTGCCCTGGCTGGTGGCGACCGGCGTCACCGTTGTCGCGGCGGCACTCGGCCTCACCCTGACCCTGCGATCCGGCTCCGCCCCGGCCTGCGCCGCCGCCCGACCGCTCGCCGCCGCGCCACCCACCGGCAACGCCACACACAGCGGCAAGGCCACCTTCTACGACTCGAAGGGTGCCGGCGGCAACTGCTCGAACCCCGCCGCGCCGGCCAACCGGCTCTACGTGGCGCTCGGCCCGAGCGAATACTCCGCGGCTGCCGCCTGCGGCGGATTCCTCGACGTGACCGGCCCGAAGGGCACCGTCCGAGTGCTGATCATGGACCAGTGCCCGGAGTGCGCGCCCGGGCACCTCGATCTGTCCCGCGAGGCGTTCGCCCGGATCGCCGACCCGGTCCAGGGCCTCGTCCCCGTCACCTACCGCGCTGTGGTCAACCCGCCGCTGCCCGGACCGCTCACCTTCCGGATGAAGGAGGGCGCGTCGCAGTGGTGGTTCGCCGTCCGGATCGGAAACCACGGCAACCCGCTGCGGTCCGTCGAGGTCCGCCAGGGTGACAGCGGTGCGTGGCAGTCGGCCGCCCGGCAGGACTACAACTACTGGCTGATCGCCTCCGGTGCCGGGCCCGGCCCGTTCAGCATCCGCGTCAGCGACGTCTACGGAAACCGGGTCACCGTCGGCGGCGTCCGTCTGGCACCCGGTCAGGTGCAGAACAGCGTCGTCCCGATGTACGGGCGCGGCGCCGTGGCGGCCACCCCGCGCGCCTCCGCATCGGCCCGGCCGCCGAACAGCCGACCCGCTGTCACGCCGACCCCCGCCCGCCGTCCGGTCGAGGTGGCGAAGGCGAGCGCACCAGCCACCGGTACGCCGACCACCCAGCCGGCCGGAGCGAACGCCCGCTGGTGCGCGGGCTGACCGCTCAGTCGACGGGCGTCAGGTCGAGCCACATCAGGATCTCGTCGCGGTCGTCATCGGGCGCCACCCGCAACGCGCGCGGCAGCCGGCCGATCTCCCGATAACCGAGACGGGCGTAGAACGTGTCCAACCCCAACCCGTCGCGCACCGTGACGTGCAACGCCTCGTGGCCGAACTCCCGCCCCAACCGGGCCGCCTCGACCATCAGCGCGGCACCGTAGCCGGCGCCCTGAGTGTCCGGGTGGACCATCACCCGCTTCAACACACACCAGTGCGCCTTGAGCGGGAAACGGTTGTCACTGAAGATCAGAACCGCCACCAGCCGGTCTCCCGAGTAGCCGACCAGCAGCCGGTCCAGACCGTCGGCGATACCGGCGAAGGTCGGGTCGGCGAGGACACGAACGTCAGCGGCGGTGACCGGCGGCACGAAACCGACAGCGCCGCCGGCGTTGCTGACATCCGCCCAGAGGTCGACGATCTCGGCGCGCAGTTGTGGGGTCAGGTCGGGGTCGAGGACGAAACGCAGACTCACGCCCGCCATCCTGACCCGATGACCAGGCCCGCGACCCACGACAGTGACGCTCCCGACAATCGCGCGCTGGTGCGGGGTGTGTGTCGACCTGTGCGGGAGAGGGGATTCGAACCCCCACATCCTTCCGGATACAGGTTCCTAAGACCTGCGCGGCTGCCGTTACGCCACTCCCGCCAACGCCCTGAGTCTAGAGCGTCTGGCGTCGACGGTGTTGAGCCCGGCCTCCCTGAGGATGGTCGAGACCGTGCCATGACTCACCCTGCATGCTCGGCCCGGCAGATTGCGGAGGATCCCCGACAGCCGCTTCGGTCCAACATCAGGATGCGCCAGCGCCTGTTCTATCACCACGTCGCGATGCGCCCTCGAACGCCACCTTCGGTCCGGACGTGGCCTCAACACTCCGTCCTGCTCGAGCCTCCGCCGAACCTTGTGCAGATAGGCCGGGGACCAGTCCAACCGCCGTGCCGCCTCCAGGGCCGTCACCTGCTGCGCGTCGACCTGACCAAACAGGTCGACGAGATCCTCCCGCCTTGCTGGTCGGCGACCGGATCCGGCAGTCTCGTGCGAGCGTTCCTGGTCACCGGGCGCCGGTCGCACGGGAATGGTGGGGATGCGAGCCTGGTTCCGCCGGCCGGCGTAGGTGGAGGTCTGACTGTGGCAGTTCGGGCAGAGGAGCCGCAGGTTCGGTGGACGGTTGTCGAGGAAGTCCCCGTTGATGTGGTCGACGTGCAGGATGAGTGGAGCGCCTCGCCACACCGGCCCTATCCCGCAGCCCTCGCACTCCTGCGGCACGCCGAGTGTGCCCAGCGCCCACTTCAATCGCACGCCGGGCGTCCGACGGGACCCGTCGGGCAGCACGACCAGAAGTTGTGCTGATGTGGTGCGCCGTTCACCTCGGCGGCCCTTGTTGTGTGCCTGACCGGTGAAGTGTGACGTGTCGACGTTGAAGCGTTTGAGCTGCCGACTGATGTGCGCGTGCGAGCCACCGCTGACGCGAACGCCGAGCAGCCGCATCACCTCGGTGATGTTGCGCGCGGCGGCGGCAGCGGCCGCCAACGCTTCGGGCGTGTACTTGTATCGAACCACTGACGCAAAGTAGCGGCCCGGTACGACAGATCAGTCCAGGCCGAGGTCACGGCGGAGCTTGGCGACGTGACCGGTGGCCTTGACGTTGTAGAGCGCCCGTTCGATCTTGCCGTCGGCGTCGATCACGAACGTCGAGCGGATCACGCCGGTGACGGTCTTGCCGTAGAGCTGCTTCTCGCCGAACGCGCCGTAGGCGGCCAGCACCGCCTTGTCGGGGTCGGACACCAGCGGGAAGGTGATCGCGTCGCGCTCGCGGAACTTCGCCAGCTTTTCCGGCTTGTCCGGGGAGATGCCGACGACCTCGTAGCCGGCGGCCTGGAGCGAGGCGAGCGAGTCGCGGAAGTCGCAGGCCTGCTTGGTGCAGCCGGGGGTCATCGCCGACGGGTAGGCGTACAGGACGACCTTGCGGCCTCGCAGGTCGGCGAGGGAGAGCTGGTCGCCGGTGTCGGTGGCGAGGGTGAACTCGGGGGCGGGGTCACCAGCGGAGAGGCGGTCGGGCGCGGTCATGGCCCGACGATACCGCTGGGTTGGCCGGCGCCGTCGTCGGCGAGCCGCGCGGGTCCGCGCCGGCGGGTGAAGATCGACTCGTGGTTCTGGAAACCGGGGCATCCCCGACCCGCGGACACCCCGACATCAAGAAAGGCGAGTCGATCACCCGGCGGGCACCCCGACGTTCACGGAAGCCGAGCTGATCACCGGGACGTGTCGACGCCGCACCTGACCTGGAAGGTGATCAAGCTCATCCGTTGTTGCAAGACTCTGGCAACAACGAGGTTTGGGAAATAGGCTGACCCACGCCGGCCCGGTCGGGTCCGCTGACGCGTGGGAGGTCGCGTGGAAACACTGGCGATGCACATCTCGAACGGGATCATCGACGGTCCGGTCGCAGCCATCTTCGCTGCGCTGGCCCTTGCCGCGCTCACCGTCTGCGTCCTGCGCGGTCGGCGCGACCTGGACGACCGGCTGGCCCCGATGGCGGGCCTGGTGGCGGCGTTCATCTTCGCCGTCCAGATGCTCAACTTCCCGATCTTCACAGCCGGCGTGAGCGGCCACCTGCTCGGTGGCGCGCTCGCCGCCATGCTGGTCGGTCCGTGGGTCGGCGCGCTCTGCGTGGCCGTGGTGCTGGTGGTGCAGGCACTGATCTTCGGTGACGGCGGCGTGGCGATGCTCGGCCTCAACATCACGAACATGGCGCTGCTCGGCACCGCTGCGGCGTACGTGCTGATCGCGGTGCTGCTGCGGGTGCTGCCCCGTACGCGGGCCGGTCTGGCCGTGACCGCGTTCGTCGCCGCCACGCTCAGCGTGGTGGTCGCGTCGCAGGGCTTCGTCCTGCAGTACTGGCTCGGCGGCACCACCGACCTGGGTAACAACCTGACCGGCCTGGCCGGCACGATGGCGGGCGTCCACCTGCTGATCGGCATCGGCGAGGGCCTGATCACCGCGACCACAGTGCTCACCGTCGCGAAGGTGCGCCCCGACCTGGTGTACGCGCTGCGCTCTCTGCGCACGCCCGCCGCCCCTGCCGCCCCCGCTGTCCCGGTCACCGGAGGTGCCCGATGAAGAACCGTTCCTGGGCCTTCCTGGCCGGTGGCCTGCTGGTCGCCCTGCTGCTCGCCGGTGTGGTGAGCAACTACGCCTCGTCCCACCCGGACGGACTGGACTCGTCCCTGCTCAAGGGTTGCACCGTCGACGCCGACGACAACATCGTCGGCGGCAGTTGCCCCGCCCAGCAGGCCCGTGACCACGAGCTGGCCGACAGCCCGCTGGCCGACTACGGCGTGCGTGGCGTGCGGAACAGCTTCGTCTCCACCGGCCTCTCCGGGGTGCTCGGGGTGCTGGTGACCTTCGCGATCGGCGCTGGCGGCTTCTGGCTGCTGCGCCGCCGGGGCACGACGCCGACCGACGGCACCACCCCGACCGGCGGCAACGGAGACACGACGACGCCCGCCGAGGGTGACCCCGCGACGTCCGACGACGTCCGGCGCCGCGCCGACGCGGCCAGCTGAGCAGGGGTACGCGCAGATGGGTGCCGGTCACGGGCACGTGCTGTACCGCGAGTCGGACTCGCCGGTGCACCGGCTCCCGCCCGAGGTGAAGATCGTGGCGATGGTGGTCTTCACCATCGCCGTTGTGGCCACCCCGCGTACGGCGTTCTGGGCCTTCGGCGCGTACGCCCTGCTGGTGGCGGTGGTGGCGGCGCTGGCCCGGGTGGGGCCGCGGTGGTTGCTGAGCCGGGCGCTGATCGAGCTGCCGTTCGTGCTGTTCGCGGTGGCGCTGCCGTTCCTCGGCAGCGGCGACCGGGTCGAGGTGCTGGGCCTGCGGCTGTCCGAGGACGGCCTGCACGGCGCGTGGAACATCCTGGCCAAGGGCACCCTGGGCGTGCTCGCCTCGCTGCTGCTCGCCGCGACCACCACGACCCGGGACCTGATCGTGGGGCTGGACCGGCTGCACTGCCCGCAGGTGTTCACCCAGATCGCCACGTTCATGCTGCGCTACCTCGACGTGCTGATCGGCGAGGCGCGGCGGATGCGGGTGGCCCGGATCTCCCGGGGTGACGACCCGCGTTTCCTGTGGCAGTTGCGGGGCTTCGCCGCCGGGATCGGGGCGCTGTTCCTGCGCGCCTTCGAGCGGGGCGAGCGGGTCTACCTGGCGATGTTGTCGCGGGGTTACACCGGGCGGATGCCCGCCGTGTGGCAGAGCGAGGGCGCGGCGACCACCGGCCAGTGGCTGGTCGCGGCCACCGTGCCGGTGTTGGCGGCCTCCATCGCCGCCACCGCCGTCGTGCTGTCATGATCGGTGTCGTGCAGACCGCTGTCTCGCTGGACGTTCGTGGCGTTCGCTACGCGTACCCTGATGGGCATGTCGCCCTGCACGGGGTGGACCTGAGCGTGCCGCGCGGCGATCGGGTGGCGCTGCTCGGGCCCAACGGGGCCGGCAAGACGACGCTGGTGCTGCACCTCAACGGCATCCTCACCCCGACCGAGGGCAGCGTGAGCGTCGGCGGGCTGACCGTGACGCCGGATCGGGCCACCCTGGGCGAGGTGCGTCGCCGGGTGGGCATCGTCTTTCAGGACCCGGACGACCAGTTGTTCCTGCCCACGGTGGCGGAGGACGTGGCGTTCGGGCCGGCGAACCTGGGCCTGCGCGGGGCGGAGTTGGCCGCCCGGGTGGACGAGGCGCTCGCGGCGGTGGGGATGAGTGAGCACCGGGAGCGGGCCCCGCAGCATCTGTCGTTCGGGCAGCGCCGCCGGGTGGCGGTGGCCACCGTGCTCGCCATGCACCCGGAGATCCTGGTGCTCGACGAGCCGTCGTCGAATCTGGACCCGGCGGCCCGCCGTGAGCTGGCTGAGATCCTGCGCGACCTGCCGGTGACCCTGCTGATGGTCACGCACGACCTGCCGTACGCGGCGGAGCTGTGCGAACGCTCGGTGATCCTGGACGGTGGCCGGATCGTCGCCGACGCCCCCACCGGAGATCTGCTGCGTGACGAGGCCCTGCTGGCCCGCCACCGTCTCGAACTTCCCTACGGCTTCACCCCGCGGCCGTAGCTCCGCGCTCGGCGTCCTCGACGCGCGGTGATCGGGCGGCGGCCCGGGACGCGGCGTGCAGGCGGAGAACTCCCGCGGCGGTCGCGCCGGCACCGGTGATCAGCACCACCGCCACCATGACGCGGGCGACCTCGGGCGACCAGGGCACCGGAGCGATGGACCGGGCGAACACGGCGGCGTTCGCCGCGCCGCCGAAGAGCGCCAGGCAGGCCCCGGCCAGCGCCACCGCGAAGTCGGCGGCCGGGCGGCGGGCCAGCGCGTACCAACCGGCGGCGACCGCGCCGAGGCCGGTGAGCAGCGACCAGATCTGCCCGGACAGCAGCCCGACCAGCACCCCGCCCACACCCTGCGCGCCCGCGTCCAGTTCACGCCCCACCGGGTACACGACGGTCAGTGCGCCGCCGACGACCAGCAACGCGCCCACGGCGGACAGCGCGCGGGCGCCGGCCGGGGCGGCGGCGGCGACCAGGCCGAGCGCGCCCACCGCGAGCAGGCCCACGATGGTCACGGTCCACCAGGTGTACGCGTCCGGCGGCGGCACCCAGTCGAGGGTGCCGCCGATGACCACCGGGTCGGCGCCGTCGCGCAGCGGGACCGTCCAGTCCCGCACCCGGTGCTCCCGGTCCGGTGCGGCGCGTACCGCCGCCGGTGGCGCCGACTCCTGCCACAGTGCGCGCTGGTCGTGCCAGCGCACCGTCGGCCCGTCGTCGATCCGCCGCCAGGACGGCGGGGCGGCCGGGTCGGCCTCGGCCGGGAGCGCGGTGTCCCCGGTGATGGTGCGGTTCAGGTACGTGGCGGGAGAGCGGCTGTTCTCGAAGATCCCGTCCGGGCCGACCCGCAGGTACGGCTCGCCGGAGTAGCCGATCACCTCGACGGCGCGGCCGGTGCGGTTGGTCAGCTCCAGTCGGGCGCCCGCCTCGACGACGCGTACCTCCAGCCCTGGCCGTGCCGGTGTGACCCCGGTGGTCCGGGCGCGGTAGTCGGTGCCGTCGGGTGCGTCCGCGCCGTGCGCGGCGGCGGGCGCCGCGGTGAGCAGGGTGGCCGCGCAGGCTGCGGTGGCGACCAGGCCGGCCCGGGCCAGCAGGGTACGGATCACTTGCCGGCCGCCGCCACGGCTGCGGTGAGAGCGTCCGGGGTGGGGTTGTCGACTGGCTGACCATTGACCTTGACGGTCGGCGTGCCGGTGACGTTGCTCCGGCTGGCGTCCTCGGTGACGTGTTCGGTCCACGTCCGGTAGGTCTTGTCCTTCACGCAGCTGCCGAAGGAACCCCGGTCGAGGCCCACGCCGACACCGATGTCGATCAGCTGGTCGTCGGTGAGCCCGGCGCTGCCCTCCGGCGGCTGCTGGGCGAAGAGCGCCTTGGCGTACTCGTGGTACTTGCCGCCCGCTGCGGCGCAGCCGGAGGCGGCCGACGACCGGGTCGAGTATTCAGTCGTGGAGAAGCGGTTGAGGTACGCGACCGGGTGGTAGACCACCTTTGCCTTGTTCTCGGCCACCAACTGTTCGAGCGTCGCCCCGCTGGTCTGCTCGAACTGCTTGCAGGCCGGGCAGAGGAAGTCCTCGTAGACGTCGACGGTGACCGGCCCGCCGCCGGTGACGATGCCGGTGCCGGCCGCGTTGGCGCCGGGCGGGGTGGTGAACTCGTCGGAGCGCTGGCTGGACCAGGCGGCCCAGCCGATGACACCGGCGATGACCAGGACGACGACGGCTGCGGCCGAGACCCAGATCGTGCGCCTGCGCCGCCGCTCGCGGGCGAGTTGCTCGCGGACCACCCGGGCGGCGTCCCGCTGCCCCTTGCGACTACTCATCCTCGTCCTCCACAACGGGCTCGCCGGACAACCATCCGTCCACCGAGACGGGCGTACGTGGCCAGATCAGCAAAAATCCGGCCAATACCAAGAATCCCAGGTCCCGAAGGATCTCCGGGAGGTAACTGGGGGCCTGTCCCTCGGCCAACTGCCCGCCGCTGCCGAAGCAGCCGCAGTCGATGGCCAACCCCCGCGCCCAGGCCGAGGCGATCCCCGCGATGAAGACCACCAGCAGCGCGGCGGACACCCCGGCGACGAGCCGGGTGGCCAGCCCGAGCAGCAACAGCACGCCCAGCGCCAGCTCGACGAAGGGCAGGGCCGCGCCGATCACGCTCGCCACGTCGTACGGCATCACCTGGTACGCGTTGACGGCACGCCCGGAGGCGGCCAGGTCGCCGACCTTCGACGCGCCGGCCACGAGCCAGACGGCGGCGAGGCCGAGCCGGGCCGCCGTGCCGAGCCAGGGCCGGACGGCAGGCCAACGGCCAGCCCCGGAGGGAGGTGCAGTCACGCTCATTTGTCGTCCCGTCTCCGCCGGAAGTTCCGCGCTCAGCCGGTCAGCGCGTCGCCGGCCGCCTCGACCAGGTCGTCGCGGGCCCGGGCGACCCGGGAACGGATGGTGCCCACCGGCACCCCTTCGACTGCGGCGGCCTCGGCGTACGACAGACCGAGCAACTGGGTGAGCACGAAGGCGGCACGCCGCTCGGCGCTGAGCCGGCGGACCAGGTCGGCGGCCCCGAGTTGACCGGCCGGGTCCGGGTAGGGGCGGTCGGTGTACGCGTTCGCCGCCAGGCGCTCGTCCAGCCTCCGACGGCGGATCACCGTGCGCAGGTGGTCGGCGCAGGCCCGCCGGGCGATGCCGAGCAACCAGGTGCGGGCGCTGGAGCGACCCTCGAACGCGGGCAGCGCCCGAAACGCGCGCAGGTATGTCTCCTGGGTCAGGTCGTCGGCGCTGTCCGGGTCGACCAGAGCGGCGGCGAACCGCCAGACCTCGACCTGGGTCAGCCGGACGAACGCCGCCTGGGCGCTCGGGTCACCGTCGCGGGCGATCAGCGCCCACTCGGTGGCCGGGTCCCGGGCGACGTCACCGGCCGGCTCTGCCGGCTCTGCCGGACCGGCGGCACCGGTGTCACGCGGGACGGGGATCACGACAAACCAGGTTACGCGGCGCCCGTCGCAGCGTCAGGGTCCTTCGGCCCTTGGATGTTCTGCACCACGTCGGGAACTTTTTCCCAACGCGAGCCGACTACCTGCTCATGACACGCGATCCCTCCCGCGCGGCACTGGCGGCTGAGCAGAGTTGAGCCTTTCGCCCGACTCGGGTCGCCGAGATCCACACCAGTCGGCGACCATGGCTGGCATGACTGTCGCCCCCCGCCGCTGGTTCGCCCGGCTGGCCGCAGCCGCCGGCCTGCTGGTCACCGTCGTCGCCCTGTTGATCGCGCCGGCCACCTCCGCGAGCGCCCACGCGGTGCTGGAGAGCAGCAGCCCGGCCGCCTCCTCCATCGTGCCGAGCGGGCCGTCCGAGGTGGTGCTGACGTTCAGCGAGTCGGTCCGCAAGGTTCCCGGCAAGATCCGGATCATCGCGCCCGACGGGGCCCGGGCCGACCGGGGTGAACCGTCCTTCGCCGGCGGTGTCGTGACCATTCCGGTGGACCCGGCCGGGGGCCGAGGCACCTACCTGGTCAGCTTCCGGGTGATCTCCGCCGACAGCCACCCGGTCTCCGGGGCGTTCACCTACTCGGTCGGCGCACCCTCGACGCCACCCGTCGACTCCGGCTCGGACAGCCGCGCCAACCCGGTGGTGGGTACGGCGGTGAAGGTGGCCCGCTTCCTCGGCTACGCCGGCCTGGTCCTGCTGGTCGGGCCGGCGCTGGTGCTCGCCGCGCTCTGGCCCCGACGGCTCTCCCGCCGGGGGCCGACCCGCCTGGCGTGGACCGGCCTGGGTCTGGTGGCCGTCGCCACCCTCGCCGACCTGTGGTTGCAGGTGCCCTACACCGCCGGCGGTGGCCTCTTCGACGTCACCGGCGAGGGTTTCGGCAGCGTGTTCGGCAGCGCCTTCGGCGCCGCCCACCTGGTCCGGCTCGGTCTGCTGGCGGCGTCCGTCTTCCTGCTCCGGCCGCTGCTGGCCCGACCGACCGGCCGCGCCGACGCGATCATCCTGGCCGTGCTCGGCGGCGCCACCCTGCTGACCTGGCCCCTGGCCGGGCACCCGGCCGCCTCCCCGGCGCCGGCGGTCTCCGTGGTGGTCGACGCGGTGCACCTGGGCAGCATGGCCGTCTGGCTGGGCGGTCTGCTCATGCTCGCCGGCTTCCTTCTGCGCCAGGCCGACGAGCGGGAGTTGAGCGCGATCCTGCCGATCTGGTCGCGCTGGGCGGCGCTCGCCGTGTCGGCGCTGCTGCTGGCCGGCACCGTCCAGGCGCTGATCGAGGTGGCCACCCCGCAGGCGCTGTTCGACACCACCTACGGGCGGCTGCTGCTCGCCAAGATCGCGCTGTTCGCGCTGGTGATCGCCGTGGCCGCGTACTCCCGGCAGTTGGTCCGCCGCCGTGTCGCCGCGCAGCGACCGGCGCCGGTACGCCGGGCGGTCTGGGTGGAGTTGGCCGTCACCGTGGTGGTGCTGGGCCTGTCCGCCACGCTCGTGCAGACCACGCCCGCCCGCACCGCCGTCGCCGGGCCGTCCAGCACCGAGGCCGGCCTGTTCAGCACCAGGCTGTCCAGCCCGCTCTACGAGATGCAGGTCGAGGTGAGCCCGGCCCAGCGGGGCAACAACTCGGTGCACCTGTACGCGTACGGCAAGGACAACCTGCCGCTGCCGGTCGTGGAGTGGAAGGCGACCGCCGCGCTGCCCTCGGCCGGGATCGAACCGATCGACGTCCCGTTGCTGCCGTTGACGGACAACCACGCCTACGGCGACATCAGCCTGCCGGCGGCCGGCGACTGGCAACTGAAGATCACCGCCCGAACGACCGACATCGACCAGGCCACGGTGACCGCCACCGTGCCGATCCGTTAGAGAGGTCCGCGAAACCCATGACCCGAATCCGGCGTACCGCAACCGCCGCTGCCGCACTGGCGTTCACCGCCGCCGCCACCGCTGTGCTCGGCTTCGCCGGACCGGCGTCCGCCCACGTGACGGTGAACCCGAAGGAGGCGACCCAGGGTGGCTACGCCCGGGTGGCGTTCCGGGTGCCGAACGAGAGTGACACCGCCTCCACCACGAAGCTGGAGGTGACGCTGCCGGAGAACGCCCCGGTCGGCTCGGTGTCGACCATGCCGGTCCCCGGCTGGACGGTCGCGACGGAGAAGCGCAAGGTGGACCCGCCGATCGAGGTGCACGGCAGCCAGCTCACCGAGGCGGTCTCCAAGATCACCTGGACGGCCACCGGTGACGCGGCCGTGAAGCCGGGCCAGTTCCAGGAGTTCCCCGTCTCGATGGGGCCGCTGCCGCAGGTCGACTCGATGGTCTTCAAGGTCCTCCAGACCTACTCGGACGGCAACATCTCGCGCTGGATCGACCCGCCGACGCCGGGTGCCGAGGAGCCCGAGAACCCTGCTCCGGTGCTCACCCTGACCGCCGCCGCGGCGCCGGGCGGTTCGGCCGCACCGGCCGCCGCCGCCGTCGCGGCGCCCGACGATGATGACGACGACGAGGACGGCAACGGCCTCGCGGTTGGCCTCGGTGTGGCCGGTCTCGTCGCTGGTCTGGCCGGCCTGGTGCTGGGCGGGTTGGCGTTCACGCGGACCCGTCGGGAGCCGGTCGCCAAGTCCTGACCCCGGTCACACCGCTGGCCCGCCGGACCATCCGGCGGGCCAGCGCGCTTTCTGGAGTCGGCAACCGCCCGTGCCGTGGATATCCGCTGATCAGGCGGTCTACGTCGGTAAGGTCGGCCGGGTACTTGGCTACGGAGGGGGACGGTGCGGATGCGGTTCGTGCGGGTGATCGCCGGAGTGCTGCTGTTGGTCGTGGGGATTCCGGCGTTGTTCGCCGGAGGCGCGCTGTGGCTGGTGACCCGCCACGCCGACCCCGACGGGGCCTACGCCGCCCGCTTCGAAACGGTCCGCACGCCCGGTCACGCGGTCGTGGTCACCGACCTCGACCGGTTGCTGCGGCAGGAGGCGCCGTTCGCGCGTACCGCGCAGACCCGGCTGCGACTGGACGCCCGTACCGCGGACGGCCCGGCCTTCGTCGGGCTGGCGCCCACCGCTGAGGTACGCCGCTGGCTGGAGCCGGTGCCGTACGCGTCGGTCCGCCGGGTGGCGCTGGCGCAGGGCCCGCTGCCGGTCCGGCTGGACGCGGCCGGTCCGGCCGTGGGCACCCCGACCGCAGCTGAGGCGGTCACACCGCTGGGGCGGCCCTTCTGGGTACGCGAGGGGATCGGCTCGCTGGAGTGGAGTGCCGGGGACCTGGCCGGTGAGCCGATGAGCCTCGTGGTGATGCGCCCCGACGGCGGGGCGGATCTGGCGCTGGACCTGCGCGCCGAGTTGCGCGCCGGGTGGACCGGGCCGGCCACCTGGGGGCTGCTGGCCGTGGGCGTCCTGCTGGCGGTCTGCGCGGTGCTGCTCCTGCTGCGGCCGCTGCGCCCGCGTGAAGTGATCTTCGTGGTCGAGCCGGATCAGGTGCCGGTGCTCGCCGGCCGGCTCGGGGTCACCTCGCTGAGTGGCCTGGGCTCCCGGGACCCGGGCCCGACCTCGCCGTTGCCGGCCGTCCGCCAGCTCACCCCGGTCGGCTCGGCTGCGGGGGAGCGGCTCCGCTCGGCGATCGGCACCGCACCGTCCCGGCCGGTCACCCTCGCCGACCTGGACGAAGCGGCCCGGTTGCCGCGCCCACCGGAGGTGACGCTGAGTCTCGCGTGGCCGCCGGCCGGTACGGAGGCCACGGACCAGCCGGTGGAGGTCCCGCCGGTGGCGACCCGGCCGACGGTGGACGAAACGGCGAGCGGCCCTCCGCGCTGCCGACGCGGAGGGCCACCCTCACCGGGGGATCGGTGCTACCTGAGCGACGCTTGAGGTAGATGAGGTCAGATTAGCGCTGATGGTGGCTACTGGGGAGATCTGTCCATTTGGCGCGATTTTTCCTCACGGCGGCCTGAGTCTTCCTCAGCGCGTCGCGCGCGCACCGGCAGGACCACCAGCAGCAGCACGCTGATCAGCACGTAGGCGTTCTGCACGACGAAGTCCGCCGGGTTCTCGGTGCGGACCGGTTCCACGCCCCAGGCCTGGAACGTCACCACGCCATAGATGATCACAGCGGTGATGCCCAGCGCGAGCCCGGCCAACCACCGACGCCGGCGTGCCTCGTCCGGCCGGTCGGCACTCAACGCCGCGTCCGCGAGCAGCACCACCGCCGGAACGAACCAGTAGATGTGGTGGGTCCAGGTGATCGGGCTGACCAGCGAACCGACCAGCCCGGTCAGCGTCAGGCCCGTCAACGCGTCACCGGCCCGAGCAGCGCGGGCGGCCCGCCACAGCCCGTAGACGGCGACCACGGCGACCAACAGCAGCCAGAGCAGCTGGTCCGGCTTCGCCGGCGCGGTGAACCGGCTGAGCAGGCCGAACAGCGACTGGTTGCCGACGTAGTCGGTGCGTCCCACCCGGTCGGTGGCCCACAGTTCGTGCGTCCAGAACCGCCACGAGTCGCTCGGGGCGATCGCCGCCGCGAGCAGGGTCGCCGCCGCCGCGGTCGCGCTGGCCACCGCCGCGGCCCGCCACCGCCGGGTGGCCAACAGGTACACGATGAAGATGCCGGGAAAGAGCTTGAGTGCCGTCGCCAGCCCCACGCCCACCCCGGCCCAGCGTCGCGCCTGCGGCACCGCGTACAGCAGGTCGGCCAGGATGAGTACGACCAGCAGCATGTTGATCTGACCGAAGGTGATCGTCTCGCGGGTGCTCTCCACCGCCAGCACCAGCAGCACGGCGACGATCAGGGTGAACGTTCGCGGCAGGTGGTGCCGGGCGATGAGCGGCATCACCACCCACCGGGTGGTCAGCACCACGGCCAGCACCGTTAGCACCGTGAAGATCGTCACGGTGGCGCCGAGTCGCAGCAGACCGAACGGCCACAGCAGCAGCGCGCTGAACGGCGGGTACGTGAAGTACAGCTCGCCCTGCACGCGGTCGGGTTGGACGTAGTCGTAGAGCGGGTGGCCGACGCGCCACCAGTCCATGGCCGACATGTAGATCTTGAGGTCGAAGAAGTTGTGCACGAGGCCGCGCAGGTAGAGCGCCGGCAGCACGGCGACAAGAGCCACCACCGCGACCAGGCGACGGACCGTACGGCCGCCGGGATCGTCGTCCGTGACGGCGGGCGGTGCGACGGGTTCTGCTGGCACCCCGAAACCCTAGCGGTCCGGTCGGCCGAGAGCGCGCAGCCGCGGGTCGTGGGCTGCGCGTAGGCTGTCCCGGTGGCTGATCTCCTTGTCTGGATCGACTGTGAAATGACCGGGTTGGACCTTGGCAGGGACAAACTGATCGAGGTTGCGGCACTGGTCACCGATCCCGACCTCAATGTGCTGGGTGACGGTGTCGACGTGGTGATCCACGCTGATGAGGCGGCGTTGGCGGCGATGCCGGAGATCGTCCAGACGATGCACGCCAAGTCCGGCCTCACCGAGGAGGTCCGCCGCTCGGCGGTCACCCTCGCCGAGGCGGAGGACCTGGTCCTGGACTACGTCCGCACCTTCGTCAAGGATCCGCGTACGGCACCTCTGTGCGGCAACTCGATCGCCACCGACCGGGGCTTCATCGCCCGGGACATGCCACGACTCGACGCGCACCTGCACTACCGGCTGATCGACGTGTCGTCGATCAAGGAACTCTGCCGTCGCTGGTACCCCCGGGTGTACTTCGGCCAGCCGCAGAAGGGCCTCGCGCACCGGGCGCTGGCCGACATCCGGGAGAGCATCCGGGAGTTGGAGTACTACCGGCGTACGGTCTTCGTGCCGCTGCCCGGCCCGGACGTCGAGACCGCCAAGGCGATCGCCGCCGAACTCTGACCCGCGGCGGCTCGTACGGGGACCGGGGAACCCGCTGGACGAGGCACGCCGCGATGTGGCTATTATTGGTCCGCACCCCGCCCGGGGCTATCAACCGGGCGACGGCGGCGTGGTGGCTGTAGCTCAGTTGGCAGAGCACCGGGTTGTGGTCCCGGTTGTCGTGGGTTCAATTCCCATCAGTCACCCAGTTGGTTGTGCTGCTCAGGCCCCCTCCTCGGAGGGGGCCTGAGTCGTTCCAGGGGCCCGATAGGGGCACCCACGAGGAAGCCCCCTCCGCGTGGGAGAGGGCTTCCGTCGTAGGGGTCAGGCGGTCGGCGTGGGGGACGGGGTGACCGCGCCGTCCGGCGTCGGCGTGGTGTCCGGGTCCGCGGGAGGCTCGTACGGCAGGGCGCTGCCCTTGACGTACTCGTCCCAGCTCATGTTCCAGTCGGTCCAGCCGTTGCCGTTCTGCAGCTTGCGCTCGGTGCCCTTGACCGTGATCGGGTCACCGATCTGGGTGTTCTTGAACAGCCAGTCACCGTTGGCCATCGACACGTTCACGCAACCGTGCGAGACGTTCACGCTGCCCTGCTGGCCCTCGGACCAGGGCGCCGCGTGGATGAACTCCCCACCCCAGGTGAGGCGCTGCGCAAAGTCAATCTTGGTGCGGTAGCCCTCTTCCGGGCCCAGCTCCTCGAACGTGTCGAAGACCGTCTTGCGCAGCTTCTCGATCACGACCATGGTGCCGCTGGACGACGGGGTGCTCTTCTTGCCCAGGCTGACCGGGATGGTCTTGACCACGGAGCCGTTGCGGGTCACTGTCATCCGCTTGGTCTTGTTGTCCACCGTCATGACCACCGCAGCGCCGATCTTGACGTCCACGCTGAGGTCGGCGCGGCCGTACCAGCCCTCACCCATCGGCAGGCCGCCGGCCTGCACCCGGTAGGAGATCTTGCTGTCGGCCTTCCAGAACTCCTTCGGCCGGTACCGGACCTCGGTGGGGCTGACCCAGTGCCAGATGCCCTCCTGCGCCGGGGTCGACGTCACCGTCATCCGGCGCTGCACGTCGTCGCGGTAGTCCTCCGGGATGTTCCGGCTGAACTTCACGATCAGCGGCATGCCGACCCCGACCACCTGGTTGTCGCCGAGGAAGCTGGTCACCCGTACCTGGTTGTTCGGCTTGGCCATGGTGGTGAAGGTGCTGGTCGCGGTGGCCGGACGGTCGTCGTCGCCGGTGGCGGTGACGGTCGCCGTGTAGGCCGTGCCGTACTCCAGCGCGCCGGCCGGCAGCCACGTCTTGCCATCTGCCGCGAGGGTGCCCTCGACGGCCTTGCCGGCCGCGTCCTTCAGCTCGACAGCGGTCTTCACGGCGTCCTTGGTGGTGAAGGTGATGCCGGTGGACGCTGGCACGTCCTTGGCGTCGGCCGCCGGTTCGCTGATGGTCGCCGCCGCCTTCGGTGCCGGAGCCTTGTCGCCGCCCTGCCAGGAGGACGGCTTGTCGCCGTCGCCATCGGTGCACGCGGAGGTGAAGGCCAGCGCCACGGCGAGGAGCCCTGCCGCGAACACGCGGCGTCGGCCCCCGCGCCTGATCAGCTGATCCTGGCTAGCTCGCATGATTCCCTCACAGTCGTGGTCGCTGCCCCATCGTCTCCTACTGACGCGCCAGAGCCGGCCCCGGTTGCCGAGGGTGAACCGAAACACGCCGACGATGATGCCGGATTTTTGCTACTATCCGGCGTTTCGTGAGCCTGGCTCGTCTCCGTACCGGGACCGAGGGGTCGCCGCGGCGTCGTCGCAGCGCGGGAATGCAAGGGTACGCGCCGGCCCGGCCATCGGCAGGGCCGGCGCATCGATGCCGGGCGGCTCAGAGCGCCGGGCCGGCTCCACCACTGGGTACGGGTAGTGCGCTGCCCTTGATGAACGCCGACCAACTCAGGCTCCACGCCGTCCAGCCGTTGCCGGCGGCGATCTTGCGCTCGGTGCCCTTCACCGTGATCGGGTCACCGATCCGCGTCTTCTCGAACAACCACCGGGCGTTCGCCATCGACACGTTCACGCAGCCGTGCGAGACGTTCTGACGCCCCTGCACGTGCTCCGACCAGGGTGCGGCGTGGATGTACTCGCCACCCCAGGTGAGCCGCTGGGCGAACTGGATGTCGGTGACGTAGCGGTTGGCCGGGTCCGGGTCGTCGCGGGTGTCGAAGGTCGTGGCTTCCTTCTTCTCCATCACGACCATCGTGCCGCTGGACGACGGCGTGCTCTTCTTGCCCAGGCTCACCGGGATGGTGCGCACCAGCGCGCCGTTCTCGTACACCGTCATCTTCTTGTTGGCGTTGTCGACCTTCATCTCGAACGACCGGCCGATCTTCGCCGTCGCCTTACGGTCCATGTCGCCGTACTTGCCGTTGCTCAGCGGCATCCCGGCCAGGGCGATCCGTACGGTGATGGTCGTGCCGGGCTTCCAGTACTCCGGGGCCCGGTAGTAGGCCTGCGTGCCGTTGTCGACCCAGTGCCAGGCCCCCGGCTGCGGCGGGTCGGTGCGGACGAACATCCGCTTCTGCACGGCCGCCCGGTCCTTCTTCGGGATGCCCGGGTGGAACTCGGTGACCACTGGCATGGCCACCCCGTAGCTCTTGTCGTCGAAGAGGTACAGGCCGGACCCGATGGTCGACTTCGGCTTGGCCATCGTGGTGAAACTGCTGGTGCCCTGGCTGCTCGTGCCGTCGGACCCGTTCGCCGTCACCGTGGCGGTGTAGCGGGTGCCGAACTTCAGCGGGGCGGACGGCACCCAGGCCGAACCGTCGGTGCGCAGCTTGCCCTCCACCGAGCCCCCACCGTCCGCCGTCAGGGTGACCGCGGACACCTTTCCGCCGCTCGGGAGCTTCGCGCTGATCTCCGTGCTCACCGGCCGGTCCTTCGTGCCGTCGGCCGGGCTCAGCGTGAGCGTCGGCCCGCTCGGCGCGCTCGGGGTGGTCGGTGCCGAGGGCGCGGACGAGCCAGATTCGGCACCCGCGCCCGCCGACGACGTCCCGCCAACGAATTCCGGCTTCTTCTGCTCGTCGCCGCACCCGGTCAGTGCCAGCGACGCCACCAGAGTCAGGGCGCCCACCACCGCCCCGGCTCGCGTGAACCGTGTCATCCCCACCTCTGTTCTCGCGTACCTGGCGGACATCGTGCCGCATCGACGCCGCAACCCATGCCCCCGCCTTGAGCGGGCTGGGCGGTTTGTGGATTTTTGCCGGCAAAGCTCGACCGAAGGGGGGAGCCCGGTAACCGGATTGGAGCCCAGGTTCCGGGGGTGCTAATGTTCTCTCCGTTGCCGACGAGCGCCGCTAGCTCAACTGGCAGAGCAGCGGACTCTTAATCCGCGGGTTCGGGGTTCGAGTCCCTGGCGGCGCACCAACGATGAAGGTCCTGACCTGGCAGATCCCTGCCGGTCAGGGCCTTTTTCGCGTACGCCGAGGCGCGATGCCGGCGGCTAGAGGCGCAGTGCGGCTCGTACAAGATCCGCGACAGCTCGGGAACGGCTGTGCGGGGGCCAGGCGATGACCGTGGTGACGTCCGGCGCGTCCACGATCGGCACGGCGACGAGATCGTCGTTCAGCTGGGATCGGGCGGAGTCGGGCACGACCAGCAAGGTCCGGCCAAGGGCGGTGAGCTGGAGCAGTTGGGAGTGGCTCTGGGCCTCAGGACCGGGGCCGTCGGGATAGGTGCCGTCATACGCGGGCCAGCGCGGTAGAGGCAGGTCCGGCAGCTCGGTCACCTCGCTCAGCCGCACACTCTCGCGAGTGCTGAGGGGATGGCCGGCCGGGAGGATGGCGACCTGGCCCTCGGTGAACAGCTCCTCGGTGTCGAGCCCCGTCAGGTTGTCGAACGGGTGGTGAAGGATCGCGACATCGGCACGGCCGGTCCGCAGCAGTCGTTCCTGTTCGCCGGGGCCACACAGCACCACGTCGACGTCGACAGATCCGGGTTCGGTGCCGTAGGCGTGCAGCAGCTTCGCGAGCAACTCGCTGGACGCTCCAGCCTTGGTCGCCAGGACGACGCTGGCGTGACCGGTGACGGCGAGAGCTGCGCGTCGGGCGCGATGTTCGGCAGCTTCCACAGCGTCCAGCGCTGCTCGTCCCTCATGCAGCAGGACCGCACCGGCTTCGGTCAGGGTCACCGAGCGGCTGTCACGCTTCAGCAGGGCGGCACCCAGACGGCGTTCGAGCTGACTGATCGCCCGCGACAATGGCGGCTGGGCCATGCCCAGACGTTGCGCCGCGCGGCCGAAGTGCAGTTCCTCGGCCACGGCGACGAAATACCGCAGCTCTCGTGTCTCCACGTGTCCAGCCTAGCCGGGAACGAAGGCGGCGATACCTTCCGGGTATCGCCCATGACTCAGGTGGTCTTGGAGACTCGTGGGCCGTGGCCCACAGTCGAAGACATGAGTGACAAGAAGATTGCCCTGGTCACCGGGGCCAACAAGGGCATCGGGTACGAGATTGCGGCAGGCCTGGGTGCGCTGGGCTGGAGCGTGGGTGTCGGCGCGCGCGACCAGGCCCGGCGGGACACGGCGGTGGCACGGCTGCGGGACGCTGGCGTCGACGCCTTCGGTGTCCCGTTGGATGTCACCGACGACCGCAGTGTCGCCGCCGCAGCCGATCTGATCGCCGAACGCGCCGGCCGCCTCGATGCCCTGGTCAACAACGCCGCAATCACCGGTGGCGGACAGCAGCAGCCGAGCAGCGTCGATCCGGCCGTCATCCGCACGGTGGTGGAGACCAACGTCATCGGGGTCATCCGCGTGACGAACGCGATGCTGCCGTTGCTCACCCGGTCGGCCTCACCGCGCATCGTGAACATGTCCAGCGGCGTCGGTTCTCTGACCCGGCAGTCTGGCCCCGACGGGGATACCACCACAGGTCCGGTCGCTGTGGCCTACGCGCCCTCAAAGTCGTTCCTGAACGCGGTGACCCTCCAGTACGCCCGGGAACTGGCAGACACCAGGATCCTCATCAACTGCGCCTGCCCGGGCTTCGTCGCCACCGACCTCAACGGCTTCCGTGGGGTGCGTACTCCCCAGGAGGGCGCAGCGACCGCCATCCGCCTGGCCACACTGCCCGACGGGGGCCCCACCGGCGGCTTCTTCGAGGACGCCGGTGTGGTGCCCTGGTAACGGCACGTGGCTTCCAGGCCGGCCCGACGCCGATCGGCGTCGGGCCGGTCGCTTCGTCGCCGCTGTATCACCCGTACCCGCGGCTCCGTCAGTAGTCGATGTTGATGGCAGCGATCTGGCGGCTGCCGTTGTAGGCGATGGCGGGGCCGGCGTAGCGGGAGCTGGCGTAGGTCAGTGCGGTCTTGTGCCCGGGGCTGTTGAACCAGGCATTGATTATCTGCTCGGGTGAGGAGTTGCCCGTCGAGGCGAACAGGACCTCGTGGCCGCAGTGCGCGAGGCCACCCGCGTCCAGGTTCTGCTTCACGCAGGCCTCCGCGGCGCGTTGCTCCGTCGTCCGCATCTTGACCTCGGTCAGCCCGAGCGCGCGGCGTCGCTCGTTGAGCAGCACCAGCAGACGTTGTTCCGCGGCGGACACACCGGTGGACGCGCTGGCGGACTTGGTTGCCGTCTTCGTGGGTGAACTCGTCGGCTTCGGTGACTTGCTCGGCGTCGCCGATCTGGTGGGGGTGGGGCTCGCCGTGGCCGAGGACGGGTCGGGCGCCGACGGGGAAGGCGAGGCCGGCGCGGGTTCGTCGGCCTCGGCGGCGGCTTCGGTGCTCGCGGCGGACGGCTGGGAGCCGGTGGCGCTCGCCGGCCGCTGCGGTGACCCGTCCGTGTAATGGGCGACGACGAGTCCGCCCCCTCCGACCAGGGCGACAGCCGCGAAGGCGCCGACCAGGGTCTTGGGCAGGGACAACGCCGAGGAACGGGCCTGCTGCAGGATCCCGGTCTTCGCGTGCGTGCCTGCGCCCGCAGCGCCCTGCGACGCGCCGGTGGCGGCGTACGCCTTGCGGGTGACGTCGGAGGCGAGACTGACCGGGACGGGTGTGAGGGCCAGGCCGGCGAGCAGCCGCTCGGCCGGAACCAGGTCGGAGGTGGCGTTCGGGCAGTGCGGGCAGTCGCGGATGTGCCGCGCCAACCGCTTGCGCCACACGGGCGCCGGTTGACCGTCCCAGTCGGAGGCCGTGTCGATCAGGCCGGCGCAGCCGGGCCGGGCGAAGAGGGCCCGCACCACCAGCCGAGCCGTGTCCAACTGCGCCTTCATCCGGGCCACGCGCACGGTCACGTGGTGTGGGTCGAGCTGCAGCGCGTCGACCAGGTCGGCGCGGGAGAGGTGACCGGCCTCGACCAACCACCACAGCGACAGCAGGTGACGGTGGTCGTCGTCCAGCCAGCGCGTGGCCAGGACGACCTCCCGGCGCTGGTCGGACAGGCGAAGCTGGGTCAGGGTCAGGTCCTCGAAGTCGGAGCCCGGGACGACCAGGTTGTCGATGTCCTCCGACGGCGTCGGGGTGGTGTGCCGGTCCTGCCGGTGGGCACGGACCTCGTTCATCGTGACGGCCACCAGCCACGACCGGAAGAGCCGCGGATCGCGTACGCCCGCCAGCCCTCGCACGACCTTCAGCATCGTGTTCTGCACCACGTCGTCGACATCCGACGAACGATTCAGTGCCCGGCCCACGATGTTGTACACCAGCGGCAGATAGTGCGAGACCAACTCGTCCATCGCCGCCTGGTCCCCGCGGCGTGCCGCGTCCACCACCGCGGACATGTCGGTCCTGTTCGGGTACGCGTGATAGGTCACGCTCATAACCTCGCCTTCGCGGGACATTCTCGTACACCGTGGAGACTGGTTGGTACCCGCCGAGGTCACACAAACTGCAGCCCGCTCACCCGTTGCGATTGAGGCGGACGATGGTGCCGTTGAGGGCGGCGGTCGCCGGACGGTGGAACGACGGGGAATGCTGTCGGAGTGATCAGTTAGCCTCTCCGCCATGCCGTTGATCACAGTCGTCGATGAAGCTACCGGCGTGCCGAGCGGGCCCGAATGGACCATGGAGATCTTCGAGGAGACAGTACGTCTCGACGAGTTGATCCGCCGACGGACATTCCTGGAGGTCGCCGAGTCCGGTGCGCAGGTAGATCCCGAGGAGCGGACCCGGGTGGCGCTCGAGGGGTTCACCCGTAACCGTTTCGTGGTGCTGGTCGACGACCGTCAGGTGACCGCGCTGGACGAGAAGGTCCGCCTGCACGCCGGGTCCCGGGTCACCTTCCTGAAGCTCGTTCCGCTGGTGGGTGGCTGATGGGCACCTACGACTCGGAAATCGTGCTGCGCGACGTGGTCGACACCATCCGGGGATGGTGTGAGCGGAGCGGAAACACCCTCAACGACCATGGCAAACGGGACTTCGTCGGCTGGGTGGGCACTGTGTGCGGCTGGGCGCCGGAGGGCACCGGACCGGCGCTGCTCGCCGCGCTCAACGACCCGGCCGGACCGTACGAGCTGGCGTCCCCGCAGGTCGAACTGCTGCCGGACGCCACGCAGCGGGCCGAGGAGGTCCGTGCCGCCGTCGCGGCGCTCGATGGCGATGGCACGGATGACGACCGTCGGGTCGCCGCGGCGATGACACTGATCGGCAGCCTGCCGCGGTCGTACCACGTCCGGAAGACCCCGTGGGAGATCGCGCTGAGCGAGATCTGGGAGCGGGCGAGGCAGCTCCTCGCCGCACAACCGGTGACTGTGCGGCAGGCTCTGTTCGACGCATGGGCGGTGCCGGGACAGGACAGCGACGCGTTGTACGGGCTGCTCCGCTCTCTGCGCTCGGGCGGCGGTTTGACCGGGGCCGGGTGGCTGGACCGACTGGGCGGTGAGGCGTGGCTGGGATTCGGTCGGTGGAGCACGTCGCTCGTGACATTCACCCGGGAGTCGCTCCAAACCGAGTACCTCGCCGGACGTTCGCACCCGGCGGCCCTGGCGACCTGGCGTCGGACGCGCATCGAGCGTTCGTACTCGAACATGGGCGACGAGGACGCGGCGATGTGGCCCACCGTCAACGTCGGCGAGAAGTGGGCTGACCGGGCCGTCGCGGACATCGAGGCGATGTCGGAGGAGCGCCGATCCCGCTGGCAGGCGTTGCTTGCTCATTGCCTGCTCGGCGCGGACAAGGCACGACCGACGGCCGCCTGGCAGAAGAGTGCCCGGGCCCTGCTCGACGCGGTCGGCGTCGACGAGTTCACCGATCGGCTCGACGACTGGCTTCCGCTGGTGGGTCTGCCGCGCAGCCTGCCGCTGCGGATGACCACGTGCTGCAGTGGCCACCTCGCGGAGTTTCCGCCGCGGCTGGCCGACCGCCACAACGTCGGGGTGTTGTGGGGCCTGCTCTGGATGCGAGCGATGTGCCCGCCGTCCGAGGAGACCCTGCGCAGCCTCGGCCACATCGCGGAACGGGCCGCCCGCAAGGTTCCCGGCCACGGTCCGTCGAGCCCGAAGCTGGCGAACGTCGCGGTCGCGGTGCTCGTGGACACCGAGCACCCCGCCGCCCTCGCGCAACTGGCGCGGTTGGCGTCGCGGCTGACCTACAAGAGCACTCTCCGCATCGTCGAGAAGGGCCTGACCAAGCACGCCGAGGCGCTCGGCATCGGCCGCGAGGACGTCGAGGAGATGGCGCTGCCCGGTTTCGGGCTGCCGCTCGCCGACAAGCTGGGTGACTGCTCGTACGAGGTCGAGGTGCGCGGCCTCGACGCCGCCGTGGTGTGGCGCAACTCCGACGGCAAGGTGGTCAAGGCTCCTCCGGCTCAGGTGCGCAAGGACCACGGCGAGGAGTTGAAGGAGCTGAAGGCGACCGTCGCGGACATCGGCGCGACGCTGACCGGCACCCGCGACCGCCTGGAGGGGCTGCTGCGGCGTGACCGGGCGTGGACCGTCGAGCAGTGGCGGGAGCGGTTCCTGGACCACCCGCTGGCCCGAACCCTGGCCCGACGGTTGATCTGGACCGTGGACGGCGTCGCCTGCTGCTGGGGCGGCGACGCCCTGCGGACCGTGGACGACACGGTGTTCGAGCCGGCTGGCGACGCCACGGTGCGGCTGTGGCACCCGGTCGACGATCCGGCCGCGGTCCTGGCGTGGCGGGACTTCCTGGCCCGGCACACGATCACCCAGCCGTTCAAGCAGGCGCACCGCGAGCAGTACCTGCTGACCGACGCGGAGCGGGCCACCGGCACGTACTCCAACCGGTTCGCCGCGCACATCGTGCGCCAGCATCGTCTCATCGCGCTGCTGTCCCGGCGCGGCTGGTCGCACGTTCGACACCGCAACGACGGCGCCAGCTACCAGGACCCCTGGCTGGCCCTTCCGGACTGGGAGCTGCGCGCCGTGCTGCACATCGCCGGGATCGAGGATCAGGGCGACGACCTGATGTTCGACACGATGGGAACCGACCGACTGGTGTTCCTGCGGGACGAGCGCACACCGGTGCCGCTGGAGGAGGTTCCGGCGGTCGTGCTGAGCGAGGTGATGCGTGACGTCGACCTGTTCGTGGCCGCGGCCGGGGTGGGCAACGACCCGAACTGGTACGACGGTGGTCCCCAGGGCCGGTACCGCGACTACTGGTCGCAGAACAGCTTCGGCGACCTCAGCCCGACCGCTCGGACTCGCCGGGAGGTGCTGGCCGAGCTGATCCCCCGGCTGGCGATCGGCAGCCGGTGCACGTTCACCGATCGGTTCCTCGAAGTGCGGGGTGACCTGCACACCTACCGCATCCACTGCGGCTCGGGCAACATCCTGATTGCCCCGGACGACCGGTACCTGTGCATCATCCCCGACTCGGCGAAGGCGAAGGAGCCGGAGATGTTCCTGCCCTTCGAGGGCGACAACCGTCTCGCCGAAATCATCAGTAAGGCGTTGCTGCTCGCGGCCGACAAGAAGATCAAGGACCCGGTGATCCTGCACCAGCTGTGAGGCGGCGGGTGACGGCGCCGTGCTGAAGCCACGGCGCCGTCACCCGGCAGGTCAGCTGGAGGTCCGCTTCGGGAGCAGCAGCTCCTCGTGATCGAGTTCGCGTTCCAGGACGCGGAGTTCCTCATCCGGCAGCCGGCCGGAGTCGCGCCAGCGCACGAGCTCCTCGCGCTGCGCGTCGATGGTTGTCCGCCGGACACGAAGCGCCGTCTCGTACTCCGGTGAGGTGGGCATCTCGGATGAGCCGCTCTGCTCCAGAAGGTCCAGCCGCCCGCGGTAGCGCGCGAGTCGGGCCAGCAGCTGCGTACGGATGGTGTTGACAGCCACCGCGCTGTCCGGCTCCGCGGCGGCCACCTCGTCGAGGCGGGCCAGGGCGGCCCCGACCGCCGCCGAGCGGGCCTCGTTGCGTACGCGGGCCTGGTCTGTTTCGTTGGCGCGCAGGCCCAGCATCCGCACGAGCGGTGCGAACGTCATGCCCTGCCCGACGAGTGTCACCAGGACGACCACGAAGGTGCAGAACAGCAGGAGGTCACGGTCAGGAAAGGGTGCGCCGCTGTTGGTGGTCAGCGGCAGGGTGAAGATCGCGGCGAGGCTGATCACGCCACGGGTGCCGGACCAGCTCAGTGCCACCACTTCACGGGAGGTGAGTCGGCGGGCGTTGCGGTCAGCGCGCTCGATCTGCCGGGCACTCCCGGGTTCGTCCGGGTCGTCCTGCTCGGAAATGCCGCCCAGCCGGGTGTGCAGCGACCGGGGGAGGGACTGGGTCATCACCAGCCACGCGGGGCGCAGCAGGAGCACCACGCCGACCGACACCGCGACGGCGATGACGATGGTCGACGTGTCGTACTGACGCAGGCCCTTGACGACTTCGGGAAGCTGCTGGCCGATCAGCAGGAAGACGAAGCCTTCCAGGAGGAAGTCGACCAGCCGCCACACCGCGCTGGTCTGCAGCCGGGCGGCGCCCGAGGTGAGCTGGGGCGTCTTGTGGCCGACGATCAGCCCGGCGATCACCACGGCGAGCACCCCGGAGACGTGCAGTTCCTCGCCCAACAGGTAGGCCACGAACGGTGTCGCGAGCGAGATGGCGTTCGACAACAGTGGGTCCGCGGTGAACGGTCGGGCCAGACGTACCAGCCAGGCGACGGCAGCTCCCACGGCGACCCCGCCGACCGCCGCCAGCACGAACTGGCCAACGGCGGATGGGAACGAGAACTCACCACCCACTGCGGCGGCCACCGCGACGCTGAGCATCGTCAGCGCGGTGGCGTCGTTGAGCAGCCCCTCGCCCTGAATGATCGTGACCATCTTCGGTGGCAGGTTGACTCGGCGGCCCACCGCCAGGGCAGCCACCGGGTCGGGCGGCGCGATGGCGGCACCGACCGCGATCCCGGCAGCGAGCGTCGCCCCGGCGACGAACAGGTGGAACCCGATGCCGACCAGCACCCCGGTGAGGAGCACCAGCAGCACGGACAGGCTGACCACGATCCGGAGGTTCCGGCGGATGTCCAACAGCGAGGAGTCCAGAGCGGCGCTGTAGAGCAACGGCGGCAGCACGATCATGAGCACAAGGTCGGGATCAAGGCCGATGTTGGGGCCGGGGAGCAGCGCGTACGCGATGCCGATGAGCGGCAGAAGCGCCGCGGCCGGCAGACCGGTGCGGGCCGCCACCCACCGCACGACGACGATCACCGCGACAGCGGCGAGCACGAACAACAACATCGAATGGGTGCTCACCTGGTTGCTTCCCCCTGGAGCGGCGCGAGGTTCTTCGGATTCACTGCGGCTCGCGGCCGAGCCGGCCGTTCGGCGCCGTTGTGGCGCCGGTCAGCGCAGCATGCAGCGGTAACGAGCGTACCCGCTTGATCAACGGGACCTGGCGGACTGCTGGGCACGGCCACCGCGCCTACAACCGGCGACGACTGGGATCCGGTCCCCGACAGAGCGTGCGGAGACCGGCCGTCGCGCCCCTACAGTCCGCACCATGAGGTGGACGGTGCGACTCGCGGCCACGTTTCCCGTACTGCTGACCGCCCTGGCGGCCAGCGCGGTGAGCGCCGCTGCGGCGCCCGCCGACGGCGGCCTCGGCCTGGCCCTGCGGCCCGGCCAGGCCGACTACCGGGCCGGCGACCAGGTCCGTCTCGACCTCACTGTCACGAACACCACCGACGCGGCGTGCGCGCTGCCGACCAGCGCCGTCGGCACCGTCCAGGTGACCGGGGTACGCCTCGACGGGCGCGACCTCACGCCGACGCTGGCCCGCAGCTTCCACGACGACGGCATCGGTGCTGCCGCCACCGCCGGTCTCACCACGGTGGAGCCCGGTGCGGCCACGACGGTGACCCTGACCGGCGTACGCCTGCACGACGGTGACACGCCCGACGCGGTGATGCTCCGCTCGGTGGCCGCCACCCCGGACGGCGGTGGCCTGGACACGCTCTGGCCGGTCGGCGCCCCCGGCCGGTACGAGGTGACCGCCGGCTACCTGCCACTGCCGGTGACCGGTGCGACCAGCCTCTGCGCGGGCGGGACCGCACTGCGGACCGCCACCTTCACCGTTGGCGACGGCGGCGGCGTGACCGGCCGGCGTTGGCTGTGGCTTGCCGGCGGAGGGCTGCTGCTGGCGCTGCTCGGTGTCGCGCTGGTGGTGGTCCTGTTGCGGGCCCGCCGCCGCCGGCCGACCGCCGCCGCGGTAGTCCTGCTGCTGGTGTCCGTCGGCGCGCTGGTCATCGGCGGGTCCCGACCGGCCCGGGCCGACTACGCGGTGGACCCGACCGGTGGCGTGCCCGTCAGCGGCGTCGACTTCCAGGGCGCTGTCGACAACTGCCTGAAGGGGTTCGCCGCGCCCGGTGGGGACCCGTCCGGTGTGCTGCCGCGGCTGCGGGACAAGAAGTCCCCCCGGGTGCGGATCATTCCGACCCCCGGCGGCTCGGGCGCGTTCGAGACCCCGGACAGCCCCGACGGGAAGGGTTCCTCGACGGTCACCTGGAATCCGACCTCCGTCGACCCGTACGGCGACGGCGTGTCCCGGGACCCCTGCGCCGCGCTCTACCACGAGCTGAACCACGCCGACGACATCTCCCAGGGCAAGGTTCCGCAGGGCGACTGTGGCAGCACCGGCATCCGTACCGCCGAGGTGAAGGCGACGCTTGCCGAGAACCGCTATCGGACGGCGAAGGGACTGCCGCCGCGCACCGAGTACGACGGCAAGCCGCTGCCGAAGAACCTCGACGAGTGCAAGAAACCGGCGAAGAAGACGCCCCCGCAGAAGGGTCCGGTGAAGCTCTGCGAGGAGGGCGCGAACTGCGGCGGCAGCAACGGCGACCCGCACCTGGTCACGTTCGACCGGGTCGCCTACGACTTCCAGGCCGTGGGCGAGTTCACGCTGGTCACCGCCACCGGCAACGACCCGCTGGAGGTGCAGGTCCGGCAGGCGCCGATGGCCGGCACCCGGACCGCCTCGGTCAACTCGGCGGTCGCGTTCCGGGTCGGCGCCCACCGGGTCGCGCTCACGCTCACCGACGGTGGCACCCGGGTGCACGTCGACGGCGCGCCGCTGGCCGCGCCGCCGGAACGCACCGACCTGCCCGGCGGCGGCACCCTCACCCGCCGCCCCTCCGACACCGGACCCACCGACGGGTACGACGTGACGTGGCCGGACGGCTCCGCGGCGGCGGTGGACCAGATCGGCCACTACGGCTACCGGGTGCTGGTCAAGCTCGCCGACGGCCGGGCCGGGAAGGTACGCGGCCTGCTCGGCGACTTCGACGGCGACCCGACCGATGACATCGCGTCCTCCTCCGGGACCGCGCTCACCCAACCGGTGCCGTTCGCGCAGCTCTACCCGACGTACGCGGACAGTTGGCGGATCACCCCGGACCGCTCGCTGCTGCACTACGACGACGGGCAGGACACCGGCACGTTCACCGACCGCGCCTTCCCCGAACGGGAGGTCACCGTCGGCGACCTCGACCCGGCCCGCCGCGCCACGGCCGAGCAGGTCTGCCGGTGGGCCGGCGTCACCGCCCCCGCCCAGCTCGCCGAGTGCGTCTTCGACGTCGCGGTCAGCGGCCGCCCCGAGTTCGCAGTCTCCGGCGCCACCACCGAGCGGGTCGCCCCGCCCGCCACCACGCCGATCACCGCCGTACCCGTGGCGACCGCCAGCCTGACCCCCGGCGGGGCGCCGCTGACGTTCCCCGGCCGGGCCGGGGATTCCGTCTTCGTCGACGCCACCGCGCCCGGGATCGGCAACCGCTGCTCGCCGTACACGCTCACCGACCCGAGCGGCCGGGAGATCGCGAGTGGCTGCGCCATCAACGGCGTCGGGTACATCGACCGCGTCGACCTCACCGCCACCGGCACGTACGCCGTGCGGGTCACCGCCGCCCCCGGCGACACCGGACGGGCCGCCGTCGGGGTGTACGCGGCTCGGGACGTCGACGGCACGCTGCAAGCGAACGGCCCGGCGGTCACCGCGACACTGGAACAGCCCGGCGCGCGGGCCCGTTACCGGTTCACCGGGCGGCAGGGTGAGCGCGTCTTCGTCGAGGTGCCCACGAGCACACTGACCGACCAGTGCTCCCCACTGGAACTGCGCGACACCGAGGGCCGGCTGCTGCACAGCGGCTGCGTGATCAACGGCGGCGGCGAGATCGACGGCACGCTGCTGCCTGCCGACGGGACGTACACCGTGGTGGTCGACCCCAGCGGACGCGGCACCGGAGCGACCACACTGCGGCTGGTCAGCAGCCACGACCGGGCGGCGACGATCACCGTCGGCGGGCCGCAGGTCGTCGCCACCGTCGACCGACCCGGCGCGGTCACCACCTACCGGTTCACCGCCAGCGCCGGAACGTCGGTGAGGCTGACCGCGACCGCCTCCGACCTACCCGACCAGTGCGGCGTGCTGGAGCTGCGCGCCCCCGATGGCAGCCCGATCACCAGCGGCTGCGTGGTCAACGGGGCCGGCGACATCGGGCCGACAGTGCTGCCGGCCTCCGGCACGTACTCCCTGGTCGTGGACCCGTCCGGTGTCGCGACCGGGCAGGTCACGCTGACGCTGCGGTAAGGCGCTTGTTCGGGGCGGCGTCCGGGGCGTGCTACCGTCTCGTCCCGTTGCCGACGAGCGCCGCTAGCTCAACTGGCAGAGCAGCGGACTCTTAATCCGCGGGTTCGGGGTTCGAGTCCCTGGCGGCGCACCAGCAGTGCTCAGGGGCATGGCCAACTGGCTATGCCCCTGAGTCGCGGGTGGGACCCTCTGCTGCCCCGTGGTCACAGCCCCGGCCGGACGCCGCACACCTCAACCGGTGGCGCACCGTGCTGCATGACGGACAGGCCCGGCGGCGCGGCGTTGATCGGGCAGCACGGGTGGTCAAGAATCGGTGCCGTGAAGGACGTGGATCTGTCGCAGGAATGGGCCCTGTTGCTGGGCGAACTTGACCGGCACGTGTCTTCCGGACGGCTCTCGCCGGACACGGCGACGCTGTCCGATCTGATGCGCGTCTATCAGGTGCCGGGGGTCAGCATCGCCGTCGGGCAGGTTAACGGGCGGGTGTGGGCGACCGGCTACGGCGTCACGGGTGGTGAGGCGTCGACGCCGGTGACCGCAGGCACCGCGTTCGCGGCCTGTTCGATCAGTAAGCATGTCGCCGCGTTCGGCGCGTTGCTGCTGGTTCAGGACGGTGCGTTGGATCTGGACGCCGACATCAGCGAGTACCTCAACTCGTGGCAACTGCTCGACCGCGCGGGTCAGCAGCCCAGGGTGACGGTGCGACAACTGCTGGCGCACACCGCCGGTTTGTCCGACACCTGGTATCGCGGCTACGCCGCGGATCGCGCGCCCTCGCTGTTGCAGGTCCTGGAGGGCGGCGGCTCCACGACCACTCCACCGGTTCGGGCGACCCTTCTGCCGGGTAGCCGTTTCCGGTACTCGGGAAGCCACTACTCGGTGCTCCAGCAGTTGATGGTGGACGTGACCGGGACCCCGTTCGAGGATCTCATGCGATCGTTGGTCCTGGAACCGGTGGCCATGGCCGACAGCAGCTTCGACCAGCAGTTTCCGCACCAGCGACCGCATCCGGTGGCTCGTGGCCATCATGGGGGCGGCGCCGGGGTGCCCGGCGGTTGGCGGGTGCAGCCGGAGACGGCGGCAGCTGGGCTGTGGAGCACCCCTACGGACCTGCTTCGGCTCGACCTTGAGATCGCTCGGGCGGCCTCGGGGGACTCGAAGCTGCTCAGCCGCGACCTGGCCACCGAGATGTGGACACCGCAGATCCCCGGCGGCGTCCACGGGCTCGGCACCGAGCTCACCGACCGAGTCGGATGCCGACGGTTCGGGCACACCGGGCAGAACGTCGGCTACACCTGCTTCTCCTCCGTCTGGCCCGACAGCGGCACCGCTGTCGCGGCGATGACCAATTCGGAGGATGGGTGGGAGTTGCTGGCCAGCATCCGTGCCGCTGCCGACCGTCGCTACGCCACCGATGTCACCGCCGAACCACTTGGTGACGTGGCGGGCCGTTACGTCCTGCGCGACGACTACCCGATCGACATCGCGGTCAGCGACGGCCAGCTGACCTTCTCCGCCGCCGGCCAGCAGCCGGTCGTCCTGCTGGCGGAGCCGGGCGGTCGCTACCTGCATCCGGGACTCGATCTGGAAGTCCGGTTCGTGCAGACCGACGACCAGCATCACATCCTGGAGTTGCGGCAGGAAGGAGTCACGCAAACCGCAAGAAACCTGACCGTACGCAACAACTGACAGCGGGAGCGCCGTGACCACTGAGTCCGTGCCGACCGGCAGCGTGGACACGATCCTGGTCTGCGTGCGAGGCAACTCCGGCTCGGGCAAGTCCAGCATCGCCAGGGAACTGCGGCGTCGGCACGGCCGGGGCTGTGCCCTGGTCGAGCAGGACTACCTGCGTCGCATCGTGTTGCGTGAGCGGGACCGGCCCGGCGGTGCCGCTCCGGCGCTGATCGGGCAGACCGTGCGGTTCGCGCTCGATCACGGCTACCACGTGGTGTTGGAGGGCATCCTGCATGCCAGCCTCTACCGGAGCATGCTCACTGATCTGCGCGACGGTCACCGGGGGCGGTCGCTGTTCTGCTACCTCGACGTGTCCCTGCCCGAGACCCTGCGCCGGCACCTCACGCGCCCGCAGGTCAACGACTTCACCGCCGAGCAGATGAGCGGCTGGTACGCCGCGCACGACGTGCTGGGCTGGCCCGGGGAGCTTGTCCTCCCGGAGACCACCGGGCTGGAGGAAGCCGTCGAGGCCATCGCCGCAGCCTCGGGACTCACCCAGTCCGGGCGTGACGACGACGTGCTCCCCATCGTCCCGTAGACCCAGCACAAGAGGCCTGGCTCAGCAGAGGACCGGCTGGGCCGGCGGATGGGGCCAGGGCTCGACGCCTGTTGTCGAGCTGTCGGTGCGCTCGCGAGGAGCCGGACCAGCCTTGCCCCGCGAATAGTCGCGCATCTATGGTTGCGGGGATCACCACAATCCTGGCCGTGATGACGCGGCCACATCGTCGAAGCGCTTCGACGACCCGTCGTTCAGGCCCGTCAGCCGGGTGACGAGCCTGGTCACGTCGGTCTCGGCGCCCCGCTGGGCGTCTGCCGAACGACACGAGGAGATCCACATGCGCAACCGGCGCCTTCGGCGCGGTTTCACCGTGCTCGCGCTCACCCTGCTGGCCCTACCGGCGGTTCCCGGCACCGCGCTCGCCGAACCCACCTACCCGTTCCGGGATCCGCGTCTGCCCGTAAGTGAGCGGGTCGACGACCTGCTCGGGCGGCTCACGCAGGACGAGAAGATCTCGATGCTGCACCAGTACCAGCCAGCCATCCCCCGGCTGGGAATCGGCCTGTTCAAGACCGGCACCGAGGCCCTGCACGGCGTCGCCTGGTCGACCGACATCGACAACAACGGCGCGGTCGTCAAGGCTCGCGGCACCGCCTTCCCGCAACCGGTGGGCATGGCGAGCACCTGGAACACCGACCTGATCCGGCAGGTCGGCTCCGCCGTCGGCGACGAGGCGCGCGGCTACCACGCGCAGAACCCCCGGGTCTGGGGTCTCAACCTCTGGGCACCGGTGGTCAACCTGCTGCGCGACCCCCGGTGGGGCCGCAACGAGGAGGGCTACTCCGAGGACCCGATGCTCACCGCGGCCATCTCCACCGCATACGGCTCGGGGATGACCGGCGGGGACCCGGACCACCTGAAGAGCGCGCCGACCCTCAAGCACTACCTGGCCTACAACAACGAGGTCCGTCGTGACGTGACCTCATCGAACGTGCCCCCGAGGGTGCTCAACGAGTACGACCGCGCCGCCTTCAAACCGGCCATCGCCGCCGACGCGGCGACCGGGGTGATGGCGTCGTACAACCTGGTCAACGGTCGGCCCGCCACTGTGGACCCCGACCTGGCCACTGTGGTCCGCGGGTGGACCGACCAGCCCTTGCTCAACGTCACGGACGCCTGGGCGCCCAACAACCTCATCGGCTCCCAGGGCTACTACGCCACCCTCCCCGAGGGGAACGCCGCGATCGTCAAGGCCGGCCTGAACAGCTTCATCACCGACGACACCAACGCGCAGCCGACCGTCACCGCCATCAAGCAGGCGCTGGCCACCGGTCTGCTCACCGAGAGGGACATCGACGCCCGGATCCGGGAGACCCTGAACGTGCGGTTCCGGCTGGGTGAGTTCGACCCGGGCGGCGGCCGGTTCGGGGGTATCACCCCGGACGTCATCAACAGCCCGCAACACCAGCGACTCGCCCGGCAGGCCGCCGGGGAGGCGATGGTGCTGCTGAAGAACACGCGCCAGGCGCTCCCACTGGACCCCGCCCGGACGCGCAAGGTGGCCGTGCTCGGGCCGCTGGCCGACACCCTCTACTCCGACTGGTACGGCGGCGATCTGCCGTACGAGGTCACCGCGCTCGACGGTATCCGTGAGCGGCTGGGCGGCTCGGCCACCGTCAGCGGGCTCGACGGGGCGGACCGGATCGCGTTGAAGGACCCGACGACCGGCCGGTACGTCACGGCCACCGGCACCACCGACGCCGACCCGGTGGCCGCCACCGCTGCCAACGCCGAACTCGCCGCCCAGTTCGACGTGGTGGACTGGGGTCAGGACGTGGTGACGCTGCGCAACGCCGCCAACGGCCGCTACCTCGGCTACAACTGGGGACCGTTCGTCACTCGCGATGCGCAGCCGAACGGCTGGTACGTCCAGCAGCAGTTCAAGCTGGAGTCGCAGGCCGACGGCACGGTCGCGCTGCGCTACGCCGGCTACGAGACCAAGGAGAGCTGGTTCGGCCCTGACCGGTACGTGACGGTCGGTGCCGACGGTGCCCTCACGCTCGGCGCGTCGACGGCGGCCGACGCGACCCACTTCAGTCGCGAGGTGCTCAGCAGCGGGATCGACCGGGCCGTGGCTGCGGCGAAGGCGGCCGACACCGCCGTGCTGGTGGTCGGCAGCAACCCGTTCATCAACGGACGCGAGGCGCACGACCGCACCTCGACCGCGTTGAGCGCCGGCCAGGAGGCGCTGGTCGAGGCCGTGACCAAGGCCAATCCGCGTACGGTGCTGGTGCTTCAGACCAGCTACCCGGTCACCATGTCGTGGGAGCAGGAGCACGTTCCGGCCATCGTCTGGACCACCCATGCGGGCGCCGAGACCGGGCACGCCGTCGCCGACGTCCTCTTCGGTGACCGCAACCCGTCGGGCAAGCTCACCCAGACCTGGTACCGCTCCGACTCCCAACTGCCACCGGACCTGCTGGAGTACGACATCATCTCGTCCGGCCAGACCTACCTGTACAACCGCGCGAAGCCGCTCTACCCGTTCGGCCACGGGCTGTCGTACACCCGTTTCCGGTACGGCCAGCTGCGTACCGGTGCCCATTCGGTCGCGGCCGACGGCACGATCGCGGTCAGCGTCGACGTGACCAACGCCGGCGCTCGGGCCGGCTCCGAGGTCGTCCAGCTCTACACCCATCAGCGCACCTCCCGGGACCGGACACCGATCCGGCAGCTCAAGGCGTTCCAGCGGGTGCAACTCGCGCCCGGGCAGACCCGGACCGTGACGCTCCGACTGCCCGCCGCCGACCTGGCGCACTGGGACGTCACCCGCAGCCGGTGGGTCGTCGAGTCGTCCAACTACGACCTGATGGTCGGGGCGTCCGCCCAGGACATCCGGGCCCGGGCCGCGGTGCGGGTGCGCGGTGAGACGATCCCGGCCCGGGACCTGTCCCGGGCCACCCGGGCGGAGAACTTCGACCGGTACGCCGGGGTCCGGCTCGTCGACGAGACCAAGGCCAGCGGCACGGTCGTCGGCGCGACCGCTGCCGGTCAGTGGATCTCCTTCGACGCTTCCGCGCTGCGTCCCGGCACCCACAGCCTCACCGGGAGGGTCGCCAGGGCCGGCACGGGCACCGGCACGATCCAGGTTCGGCTGGGCTCGCCCACCGGCCGACTGCTCGGCACGGCCACCGTGCCCAGCACCGGCGACGACTACCGGTACGTCAGCGTGAGCGCCGACCTGGCGCGGGCCGCCGGCACCCACGACGTGTACCTGGTGTTCGACTCCCCGCTGCGACTGGCGGATTTCACCATCCGGTGATCGAGGACCGGGGCCGGGTCGACAGTCGACCCGGCCCCGGCCTCTGACGTCAGCTCGCCGTGCAGGTCAGCGTGGGTGCGCTGGGCGTGCCGGTGGACGAGCCGAGAAACCCGAACGTGGTGCTGGCTCCCGCGCCGAGGGCGCCGTTGTAGGCGACGTTGCGGGCGGTCACCGTGGACCCCTGACTCGTGACGGTGGCGTTCCACGCCTGGGTGACGCTCTGCCCGTTGGCGACGGTCCACGTCACGGTCCATCCGGCGATGGACGAGGCCCCCGCGGTGACCCGTACCTCGCCCTGGAACCCACCGGTCCATTGACTGGTCACCGTGTACGTGGCGGTGCAGCCGGCCGCTGGCGGCGGGGTCGTGGGCGGTGGCGTGGTGGGCGGTGGCGTGGTGGGCGGCGGCGTGGTGACGGACCCACCCCAGCCGGCGGTGGAGTCCAACCAGGCGGCGCGGCGCAGCATCCAGTCCCGCATGACCTGGACCTGGCCCTGCCAGGTGGGCGAGGTCGGCGTACGGAAGAAGCTGACCGTCGGCGACGTCAGGTTGGGCCAGCGTTGGAAGTTGCGCTGGGCCGCGTTGGTCAGCGGGGTGGCGAGAGCGTCGATCCGGGCCTGGAGAGCGGTGTCGGAGAGCGGGCCGCGGCGCAGCGTCTGCCAGCGTGCCCGGGCCTGGTTGACGAATGCGGGATCGCGCAGCAGTTGGGCGAACCAGTCATTGGCCGACGGCTGCCTGGTCTGCTGATACTGCCAGCCCGACACCTGGTCGTTGGCGAAGAACCCACCGACGCCGAAGCTCAGGTCGAAGTCCCACAGCGGGCCGGCAAAGATCTTGCTGTCCCGGTCCTTGTAGAAGTGGGAGCTGCGGACGTACGCGTCCATCTCCCGGCTCAGTTCGTTGACGATCATGAGGTTGATGAACGAGTCGACGTCGATGTACTTCCGGTAACCGGTGGTCGGGTCGGCGAAGTTGGCCCCGTGCAGGACGTCGTTGAACTCCTGGAGGTGACCCCGCAGCCAGTCCCGCTGTTGCGGTTGCAGCGGCGACGGGTCGACCACCTCGAGGTAGTTCCAGCAGGTGGCCGCCGGTCCGGTGCACGGCAACGTGGGCTCCTCGGCCGCCATCCACTCGAACTTCCAGATGTAACCGCCCTGGATCTTCGGCAGGGTCACGTCGTCGGAGTCCAACTGCTTGAGGTCGAGGCGGTCCTTGGAGTTCTTGATCGTCTCCACGATCATGTAGACGCCCATGTAGTCACCGGCGCCCACCGGGGTCGCGTCCGTGTTGAGGTAGAACTCGGCGAACGCGTAGCGCGGGGCGGGCAACCCCATCTCCCGCCCGAGGTCGTAGACGAAAGCCTCCCGGATCAGCGCCTTGTCGGTGAACGGACCGCGCAACACCCAGTCGGAGTCTGCGGGCATGCCCAGCACCGGATAGTCGGCGTCGTCGTTCTCGTTGTCCCAGAACTCGACGCGGAACGGCGTCTTCTCGAACGTCGCCGACGAGTTGCCGCGCAGTCGGAACCCCGCCCGGGTGGCGACCGTCGGCGCGGCGGCCAGCGTCGGGGAGCCGCCAGCGCTCGGCGGGAAGATCATCGTGGTGGCGTCGAGGTACTCCCGGTCGGGCCGGCCGGCGCCGTACGAGTCGACCACCACCACCGGCAGATCGTGGGCGGTGGTGACGTTCTGGGCCACGTACATGGCGGTGCCGGGGGCGCCGGTCGCGGTCTGCCCGACGAATGCCTGCGCCCGCAACTGGGTGGTACGCGTGAACCGCAGCGCCGAGCCCGCGTACAGGGACGACTGGGCGGTCGGGAGCTGCCCGTTGGTGGTGTAGCGGATCTGCGCGCCACTGACCGTGCTGCTCAGCGTCACCGCCACCTCCCCCTGGAAGGCGCCGCTGGGAACGGAGAAGGTGATGTCGCCGATCAGATCGTCCGCCGCGGCGGACGCGGCGACGGTACTGCCGGCGAGCGTGCCGGCCACCGGATCGGTGCCGGTGAGCGGCTCGGCACCGGCCTGTGGCGAGCACACCACGAGGAGGCCCGCGACGAGGATGGTGGCGGCGGTGATCCCAGCGGCACGAAAGGCCGCCGGAACGCCGGTGCTGCGGACGGTCAAGCGCACGATGCCTCCTGTTCTGATCGGGTGGGAACCTGCAACGCCGGACCCACCAGGGGTGGGGTGGCGCGGAAGTGGCGGCGCAGCGTTCGTCGCCACGGCACGTCGGGCAGATCCAGGCGCAGCGCCGCGAGGCCGGTGGCGTACTTCGAGATGCGTACGGGTCGGGTCCCGCGCTGCCACAGCATGCGGTCGACCAGCGAAGCAGCCGAGGTGGTCTTGGTCTCGACCACGGCGATGCCGGGCAGTCGCAGTGTGCGGTCACCGTCCTGCCAGGTGAGCTCGGTGTCGATGGTGACTCGACTCGCGGTCGTCGGCAGCAGCAGAGTGCTGCGGCGATAGTTGGTGACCAGCACCGGCTCGAGCGGGCTGGCGGCGAGGTCGGGCCAGATCGACTCCCGGACGAGCGCATCGTCCACGAACCCGCGCCCGGACCGGACCGTGTGGCGGTCCTCGGCGAGGTATGGCAGTCGGTGCTTGGTGACCAGCCCTCTCGCCCCGCTGATTTTGACTTCCAGCCAGCACTGAGCGGAGTCGAGGTAGGTGCGGGTCCGTACCTTGAAGCGCCTCCGCCGCCGGTAGGCCGCGCAGTGGTAGCTGGCCAGACATGGGGTGTCGAAGTACACCGACTCGTACTGGAAGGTGCGTTCGCCGTCGATGTCCAGCACCTGGGCGTACGGGGTGAGCTGGTCGAGCAGGTGCGGCAACTCGTCAACCGCGACGACGTACTTGCGGTCCACTCTGCTCTGCAGCGAGGCCCGCTCGATCACCTCGGCGAGTGCGACCGGAGCCAATCCTGCCAATGGCGACCCGGTCAGCAGCGGGGTCATCGGACCGCTCCGGCCCGTGCCGGCTTGTTGGTGCCGGCCGCCGCGCTGCGCCCGGCAACCGAGTATCGAACGTCGACGACCGTCGTCTCGTTGACCATGTCGAGCCGCTGGACGGTGGCGGTGTGCACCCGCGCGTTGAGCAGTTGCTCCAGTTGAGCGACGAGAGCGACCTGATCGGTGACGGCAGAGTCGAGCACCATGATCTGGTGCCGGTAGTGCCGTAGCAGCCGCCGGTGGTCGCCGACGAACATCACCGCGACGATGAGCGCCATCAGGCCGCCGCTGAGCCAGATCGAGGTGGTGCTGAGCGCGCCGAGGATGCCCAGCGCGAGAGCCGAGAAGTAGTACGCGACCTCGTGCTGGTCGAGCTCCGTGGAACGGAGTCGGATGATGGAGAGCACGCCGAACAGCGCCAGCCCCAGCCCCAGCCCGGCGCCAACGTCACTGGCGCTCAGCGCGCTCGCCACCGCGAGAACGCCGACGTTGACCCCCAGGTAGGCGACGACCAGGTCACGCCGGCGGTGCCGCGGAAAGTAGAGCCCGAAGACGAGCAGCGCCACCGCGCAGATGTCGATCGCGAACAGGACGAGCTGCGACATCGCTGGGTTCCTCCTGGTTCACCGCCGGAGCGGACCGACGCCACGCCGCCGTCGCTGCGTGGCGACCTGCGGAAGGCGGCCGGACCTCCGGACTACTTTTCGGTAAACTTTCGGTATTTCGGTGGTGACTGTAAGCAGAACATCTACCTAAGTCAATGTGTGATCCGTGCGATCGTCGGGGTGTCGGGGCCGCCTGGCATGGGTTCGATGCGTCTGACGTGGGCAGGCCCGGGGTGGCCCCCTCGGCTCATGAAGCCGCCGAAACTTTCGGAGCCTTTCGGGCGTCGCGGATGGGCCCGTGGGTGGCCGCCCAGTCTCTCGTGACCGCCGGCGCGGGCGGAGCCCAGTAGCCGCGGCGCCTTTGGAGCTGACGCCGCCAACGAATCCGGTGCCGACGGCGCCGGGTCGTCCTGAACGGTCATAGCCGGTCAGCGCCCCGCTGCGGGGCAAGTTCCACGTCGCGGGCCGCAGCGACGAGGCCCCCTCGTCGCTGTGGATTCGTCGGACGACGCGAGCAGGGGTGTGCGGTGAGCATGGTTGGTCTGCCCGATCCGGGGGCATTTCTGCATAGACGCCCTCCAATTGACGGTTGCATTGGTCAGACGTGTGACCTACGCTCCCAGTAAGAATTTCGGGGCGGTTAACAAAGAGTGCGGTCGGGCGACGGAAGTCCCCGCCGGCCCTTGGTGGCGTCGCTGTTCCGTACTCGTCGCTCGATGCGCACTTTGGGCACCACATCGACGACCAGTGAGAGGAACAGACGTGAATTCAGCCATCTCCACCGCTCGAACGTCAGTGTTGGCGGTGGCGGCGCTTGTCGCCGCCACGCTGTCGGCCGTGCTGACAAATCAGCTGCCGGCCTCGGCCGCAGTTCAGGCGACCTACTATGTCGCCCCGGACGGTAATGACACCAACGCGGGCACTCTGCAGGCGCCATTCCGGACTCTGCAACGTGCCCGGGACGTCGTTCGTACGGTAAACACGAGCATGACCGGCGACGTCAACGTCTTCCTCCGTGGTGGAACCTATCCGGTGAGCAGCACTGTCGAATTCGGGACGAGCGACTCCGGCACCAACGGATTCCGGGTCAGTTACGCGGCCTACCCCAACGAGAAGCCGGTTCTCGACGGCGGTGTCCAGGTGACCGGGTGGACCCAGCACAGCGGCAACATCTGGAAGGCGCCGCTCGACCGCGCCAACAAGCTGCGGGCGCTCTACGTCAACGACAGGCGCGCGTACATGGCCTCGAAGACGATCAGCTCGGCGGGCTGTTACGGGACGTACACCATCACCGCCGGCCAGGCCGCGTGGGCCTGGGAGTCAGGATCGCAGTGCGACGGCGCCAAATACAGCCTGACTGATTTTCCCGCCGTCGCCCGCAACCAGGACGACATCGAGATCGAGACAGGCACGACCTGGACCACGGCCATCGTGGGTGTCCGCCAGGTGACCACGAGTTCCGACGGCGCGAACCGGGTTGCCCTGTTCCAACAACCGGGCGCGGCCATCGCCCAGGGCGCGTTCAACGGCAACGCCCAGGTCGGCGGCACCCACAAACTCATGAACGCCTACGAGTTCCTGGACACGCCCGGTGAGTTCTACTTCGACAAGGGCAGCCGGACGGTCTACTACTACAAGGCCAGCGCCGAGAACATGTCGACGGCGACCGTCTATGCGCCGAACAACGTGACCACCGTGCTACGGGTCGCCGGCACCTCGACGAGCAGCCACGCGCGCAACATCACGTTCTCCGGCCTGACGGTGCGCCACTCCGACTGGAACCTGGTCAACGTCGCCGGGTCGTCCTTCAAGCAGGCGCAGCAGGGCAACCTGAGCGCGAACGTCTACGCCAGGGGCAACTTCCACGTCTACCACTACCGCAACGTGGACGTCACCCCCGGCATCGTCCAGCTACAGAACGCCGACGGCATCCTCCTGCAACGCAACCGGATCGAGCACACCGGCGCCGACGGAATCAACATGGTCAACGACGTGCAGGGCACGCAGTTGATCGGCAACCACACCAACGACATCGCCGGGTCCGCCATCACCGTGGGCCATCCCCAGCACGTCTACATCGGAGATGGCACCTCGACCAACAGGGAGAAATACTCCGCGCAGGTCGAAGGGCTGCCGAAGAACATCGACATCAAGAACAACTATCTGTACGACAGTGCGGTTCTGTTCAACGGGCACAGCCCCATCTCGGCGTACTTCGCCGACACCCTGACCATCCAGCACAACCGGATCGAGAAGACTCCGTGGTCCGGCATCACGCTCGGCTGGGGCTGGTGGAACTTCGACGGATCGTCGGGCTCGATCGTGCCGAACCGACCGACCACGACGGCGAGAAACAACACGATCAGCTACAACCACATCATCGACACGGTGCAGCGGCTGAGTGACACGGCGCCGATCTACACGCTGGGCAGTCAGCCGGGGACCACGATCACCAACAATTATCTCCAGGGCGTTCCGTCGGGTCACAAGTACGGGCTGCACCCGGACGAGGGGTCGGCGTTCATCACGTTCCGCGACAACGTTCTGAGTATCGACAAGAACGTCACCTGGATGATCAACTCAGACGACTTCGGGCGCAAGCACGATCTGAGCATCACGCAGATCTACGGCCCGATCAACAAGGTCTCGAACAAAAATCTGCCGAACAGCACGATCGGCGACATCCTCGTCTCCTCCGACTACGTTTGGCCCGCGGCCGCCTACGGCATCGCCGCGAACTCCGGCCTGGAGGACGCGTACCGGGACATCATCCCGGCGAGCAACTTCTCCGCACCGAACTACGTGCTGCCGGCCAGCACGTTCGTCACCAGTGCCACGGCGTCGATCCCGATCCGGAGCATCGGCGACGCCACCAGGTCGGTCTGGTTGGCCCCGTACGGCACGACCACCTTCACCGCCGGGGTGACGATGACCAGGGCGGCCGGCACCGCCACGTCCATCGCCGTGCCGGCCACGCAGGGCGAGTACCGGCTCTACGTCGTCGACGCACAGGGCAACCGGTCGGCCGAGTCGACATCGATCGTCCGGCAGCAGCAGGGCGGCGGCAGCGGTACGGGCAACGGACAGCTCGTGGGTGGCCAGTCCGGTCGCTGTGTCGAGGTGCCCAACGCCTCGACCACCAACGGCACCCAGACGCAACTCTGGGACTGCTCCACCGGCACCAACCAGCGCTGGACCCACACCTCCAGCAGGCAGCTGAACGTGTATGGCAACAAGTGCCTGGACGCCTCCGGGGCCGGCACGGCCAACGGCACCGCGGTCATCATCTGGGACTGCCACGGCGGCACGAACCAGCAGTGGAACGTCAACACCAACGGCACCGTGACGAATGCCCAGTCCGGGCTCTGCCTCGACGCCTTCGGCGCCGCCACGGCCAACGGCACGAAGGTCATCCTCTGGTCCTGCAACGGGGGCGCGAACCAGCAGTGGACGCTGCGTAGCTGATCGACCGGACCCCGGGGCCAGGCCGACACGGGCCCGGCCCCGGGTCTGGCCGGACCACTTCTTCAAAATACGCCGGCAGCATCTCCCGATAAGCGGAGGTGCTGCCGGACAACGAGTGGGTAATGGTGGGCGATGACCTCAACCTGGAAACCCCACGAGAAGCACGGTGGCCTGTCGAGCAAGGACAAGCGCGAGCTGCCGGAGACCGTCTTCGCGTTCCCCAAGGAGCGCAAGGAACCCATGACCGACGCGGGTCACGTCCGTAACGCCATCGCACGCTTCGACCAGGTGCAGGGCGTCACCGACGCGGACCGGGACCTGGCCTTCCAGAACATCCTCGCCGCCGCCAAGCACTACGGCGTCGACGTCGCGGAGACCGACTGGCGCCAACTCGGTCGACTGCCACACACGCCGAATCCCGCCCACTGAGGTAACCCCACCCGATATGGCGCTACCGCCGGATAGGTTCGCCTTCGGCGGGTAAGCGGCGCGAATGCCCGCGAAGCAGGAGCCGGCAGACCGCCCCGACCCGGCGCCACGCGGGGCGTCCCGGACCGACCGGACGGTGGCCGGTCTGCGCGAGCGGGTGCGGTACGCGCTAAGCGCCCGCGTCTGGCGGTTACGCCTCTTCGGGCTGCTTGCCGTGCAGGCCGGCGTCGCGGCGGCGCTCGCCTGGTTCGTGGGAGCCCAGTTCCTGGACAACCCCGCCCCGGTCCTCGCGCCCACCACCGCGGTCGGCATCGTGGCCGCCTCGATGGGGACCCGCCTGCGGCGCACCGTCGAGCTGCTGGTCGGGGTGGTCCTGGGCCTCGCCGTCGGTGACACACTCATGCCGCTGTTCGGCATCGGAGCCTGGCAGACCGGTGTGGTCGTGGTGCTGGCGATCATCGTCGCCGTGCTGCTCAAGGGCGGCGGCTCCCTGCTCACCCAGGCCGGCGGCACCGCGGTGCTCATCGCCACCCTGGAACCGCCCGTGCGTGAGCTGTCCATCCCACGCTTCGTCGACGCCGCGGCCGGCGGGCTCGTCGGTCTGGCGGTCGGTCTGCTGTTCGTGCCCATCCACCCGCAGCGGACGGTGCAGCGGCTGGCCGAACCGGTCATCGACCCGGCCCTCGCCGCCCTGCACGACCTGGCCACGTCGCTGCGTCGTCGGGACCTTGGCGGCGCCGAGCAGAGTCTGACCGATCTACGGATTCTTGGATCGCGGATGACCGCGCTGGACAACGGGCTCGGAGCTGCCCAGGAAGTGGTGCGACTGGCGCCCCTACGGTGGCGCCAACGCAGGTCTCTGGCCTTCTACACCGAGGCCGTCCGACATCTCGAGCGGAGCCTCTACAGCTGTCGGGCCATCACGAGGAGAATCACCAAGGCTCTTCGGGACGACGAGCCGATACCGGAGGAGTTCCCGGCGGCCATCGACCTGCTGGCCGCCAGTGTGCAGACCCTGAGACTAGCCATCCGCGTGCGGGCGGAGCCGCTGGAGGCGCGCCAACAGATCCTGACCGCAGTCGAGCTGGTCGGAAAGGCGCAGGGGGAGGCCGCGCCCGATCCCACCCGCCCGCACACCCACCGGTTGGGCTACTCGGGAATGATCGCTGCGGGTGAGTTCCGCACAGCCGCCCACGACATCCTCATCGCCAGCGGGTTGGACACCGACGAGGCCGCGGCGCTGGTGCGGCGAACGTCGGATCGGGACGAGTGGGACTGAGCCGGCGAGCCTGCGGCGGCCACTGTCGCGTCGGGGAAGTCGAGCTAGTCCGTCAGGTCGCCTTGAGGGACGCGAGGACGTCGAGGTAGTGCGGGTTCCTCATGACGCCCAGCACGTTGCCGAACGGGTCGACCACCGCTGCCGTGATGAACCCCTCGTCGCCGTGCGGAGTGATCGGTTGGTACTCCGTGGCCCCCAGCGCCAGGAGTCGCTCGACGGTGGCGTCGAGGTCGTCGACGCACCAGTGCATGACGGCGCCGCCGGGCCCCGTCGCGGCACCGGGCGGTGCGTACCTGCGGTCGATGATGCCCAACTCGGCCTGGTAGTCACCGATCCGGAACTCGGTGTAGGCCGGGCGCCCGTCGGGCCCCGGGCGCATGAAGTACGCCTCGACCCCGAGGAAGTCCGCGTACCAGGCGGTTGCCGCCTCCACGTCGTCGGCCCAGATGTTGAGTGTGGCGAATCCTCGCAGGCTCATCAGCTGTCCCTTCGTCGATGTCGTCGACAAGGACGCTATCGGCGATTGCGGAAGGTTTGCTTCCGCAATGGCCAGTGGGTTCGGAGGAGTCGCGTGTAGCCCGTCGTTTCCCCGGGTAGTCGCCGCCGTTGCCATCACGAGCGGCGGGGGGCCAACGTGGAAGCGACGTATCCGGCGATCGAGGCGCACGGCCTGATCGGTGACCTGCAGACCGCCGCGCTGATCAGCGCGGACGGCGCGGTCGACTGGTTCTGCGCGCCCCGTTTCGACTCACCGAGCGTCTTCGGTGCGCTGCTCGACCATGACAAGGGCGGCTACTTCCGGCTCACGCCCGACGGCATCGACTACACGAGCAAGCAGCTCTACCTACCAGAAACGCCGATCCTGATCACCCGCTTCCACAGCGCCGACGGCGTGGGGGAGTTGTTGGACTTCATGCCCGTCACCGGCGAACGCGCCACCGACCAGCACCGGTTGATCCGGCTGGTGCGGATGGTCCGGGGGAGCATGCGGTTCCGCTTCGACTGCCACCCGCGGTTCAACTACGGGCGCGACCCCTACGAGATGGAGGTGCACCCCGAGGGTGACGTCTTCCGGAGCCCGACCCTGACCCTCAGCATCGCCCCCTTCAAGGACTCGGAACGGAAATTCGACGCCAGGGGAGTGCGGCGCGACGCGGACGGCGTGTCCGCGTCGTTCACCCTGCAGGCGGGTGACATCGGCGGGGTCGTCCTGGAGACGGCCTGCCCGCACGCTCCCCGCGCGATGAGCACCGAGGAGGCGTGCGACCTGCTCGCCGAGACCCGCGACTACTGGCGGCGGTGGGTCGGCGGCTCCCGCTACAAGGGCCGCTGGAGGGAGGTGGTCGAGCGGTCGGCGATGACGCTCAAACTGATGACGTACGCGCCGACCGGCGCCCTGGTCGCCGCACCCACCGCCGGACTACCGGAGCAGATCGGCGGGCAGCGGAACTGGGACTACCGCTACACCTGGATCCGGGACGCGTCCTTCTCCGTGCACGCGCTGCTGCGGCTGGGCTTCACCGACGAGGCCCAGAAGTATCTGTTCTGGCTGAACGAGCGCATCCGCGAGGCCCGGGACGGCGGCCTGCCCCTTCAGGTCATGTACCGGATCGACGGCTCACCGGACCTCGACGAGGAGGTGCTGGGTCACCTGGAGGGATACCGGGGCTCGGCGCCGGTGCGGATCGGGAACGGCGCGGCCGGCCAACTGCAACTCGACATCTACGGCGAGGCGCTCCTCTCGTTGGAACTCGCCGACCGGAACGGGCTGATCCCGCCGTACGAGGGGTGGCGGAAGACGGCCGCTCTGGTGGACTGGCTCTGCGAGCACTGGGACCAGCCCGAGGACGGCATCTGGGAGACCCGGTCCGGCAGGCAGGACTTCACCTACGGGCGGGTGCTGTCCTGGGTCGCACTCGACCGGGCGATCCGCATCGCGCACCGGCGAGGGCGCCCCGGCGACACCGCCCGGTGGGCCACCGAACGGGACGCCATCTACCAGCAGGTCATGACCCGCGGGTTCAACCAGGAGCGTCGCGCGTTCGTGCAGCACTACGGGTCCGACATCCTGGACGCCTCGCTCCTGGCGATGCCCGGGCTGAACATCATCTCGCCGACGGACCCGATGTGGGAGTCGACGCTGCGGGCGATGGACGCCGAACTGGTTTCCGACAGCCTGGTCTACCGCTACGACCCGAAGGCCTCACCGGACGGCCTCGCCGGCACCGAGGGCACCTTCAACATGTGCACCTTCTGGTACGTGCAGGCGCTGGCCCAGGCCGGTCGGCTCGATGACGCCCGGTTGACCTTCGAGAAGATGCTCACCTACGCCAGCCCTCTGGGTCTCTACTCGGAGGAGATCGCCCCGACGGGTGAGCAGATCGGCAACTTCCCGCAGGCGTTCAGCCATCTCTCGCTGATCAGCACTGCTGCCCACCTCGACGACCTGCTCGACAAGGAGCAGTGCTGATCCGCACGGTCAGAACAGCGTCAGCGGCTCGACCGGGATCGGCTCGGGCAGCGCGTCCAGCTCGGGTACGCGTGTCCGTACCTCGTCGTGGAACCGGCGGGCGAGCACGGGCGCCTCGGCGTTGTCCGGGGTGTGGACGAACATGGTCGGTGAGCGGCCCTCCCGTAGCCAGGCCACCGTGACGTCGACCCAGCGTCGCCACCCCTCGACGGTGCGCGTGGAGTCGTCGCGGCCGAGGTAACGGACGATCGGCCGGTCCGTCAGCGCCAGCGACCGCAGCGGCACCCGGGGTTTCTTTGTCCAGGCGTCCCGCTCCGCGTCGCTGGTCGGTGGGCTCGCGAAGAAGGCGGTCGTGTCGAAGGGGATCCACTCGGCGGACGCGGCGGTGAGGGTCGCCTCCAGCAGCCGGGTCGCGCGGTCGTCGGTGAAGAACGCGGGATGGCGCACCTCCACCGCGTACCGGTGTGATCGGGGGAGTTGAGCCAGGAAGCGGGTCAGGGTCGCAACGTCGGCGGGACCGAACGAGCCGGGCAACTGGATCCAGAGAGCGTGCGCACGCGGGCCGAGCGGCTCGATCGCGTCCAGGAAGGCGCGCAACGGCTCGCCGACGTCGGTGAGCCGACGTTCGTGCGTGATGACCTTCGGAAGCTTGAGCACGAACCGGAATCCGGGTTCGGTCTGTGCGGCCCACGACTCCACGGTGTCCCGGGCCGGGGTCGCGTAGAACGTCGTGTTGCCCTCCACGGCGTCGCACCAGCTGCCGTAGTGCCGTAGGCGCTCCGCGGACGGCAGCCGGTGACCCGGCCACAACCGGTGGCTCCACATCGCGCACCCCACGTGCAGACGCATGACCGCCCTTTTCCTCGGTGAACAGCGCCCTGACCGGAGCCACCGTATACGCGCCACCGGACGCGACCCGAGCGACGGGTAGCGTCCGGCGCCATGCGTGTGCTGTTCGCCAGTCTTGCGTCCGTCGGTCACACCTATCCGCTGATCCCGCTGGCGATCGCCGCCCGGGACGCCGGTCACGAGGTGCACTTCGCCGCCGGCCCGGCGGTGCACGCGCCGCTGGCCGCGAACGGCCTGCGGCCGTTCCGCCCGGGCGACGCCTTCTACGAGGTGTACGCCGAGGATCTCGAACCGGAGCTGGCGCGGCTGAGGCCCGACCTGGTGGTGCACGAGTGGGGGCTGCCGGGGGCGGCCGTGGCCGCTCGTCGGGCCGGCATCCCGGGCCTCTGGCACGGCTTCGGGCGGATGTTCCCCGACGGCATCGGCCTCGACCTTCCCACCCGGAACACCGAGGTGGCCGGTCTACCGCACCTCGACATCTGCCCGCCTTCGCTGCAGGACGCGAACTTCCTCGCCACCGAACGTCGGATCGAGCTGCGACCGGTCCCGTTCTCGACGCCGACCCCGCTACCTGAGTGGGTGAGCCGTCGGACGTCCCGGCCGCTGATCTACCTGACCCTCGGTACGGCGTTCGGCACACCGGAGTTGCTCCGCACGGTCATCGCCGGCCTGGCGACGCTGGACGCGCAGGTGGTGGTCGCGGCGGGTCGGGTGCCTCCGGAGCAGCTTGGCGAGCTTCCCGACCAGGTCACCGTACATCCCTGGGTGTCGCAGGTGGAGTTGCTGCCGCTCGTCGACGTGGTGGTGCACCACGGGGGCAGCGGCACCACCCTCGGTGCGCTCGCGGCGGGCGTACCGCAGGTGGTGTTGCCGCAGGGTGCCGACCAGTTCGCCAACGCCGACGCGCTCGGCGTCGCCGGCGTCGCCGTGCGGCTGCTGCCGGAGGAGGTGAACGCGGACGCCGTCGCCGAGCGGACGCACCGGCTGCTGCCGCAGCACGGCAACGCCGAGCATCGTGACGCGGCCCGCGTGATCGCCGAGGAGATCGCCCGCATGCCGTCGCCGGCGGCGGTGGCCCAGCGACTACCGGAGTACGTCGGTTCGGGAGGGTGAGCAGGGGAGGGGAGATCGTCAACTCGGGGTTGACGATGAGACTGCGTCAACCTATGGTTGACGCATGACGGAACCTACCCAGATCAGCAACCCGGTCAAGCTCGATGACCTGATCCAGGCGATCAAGAAGGCGCACACCGACGCCCTCGATCAGCTCACCGACGCGGTCATCGCGGCCGACCACCTCGGCGAGGTTGCCGACCATCTGATCGGTCACTTCGTCGACCAGGCTCGGCGCTCGGGCGCCTCCTGGACCGACATCGGCCGCAGCATGGGAGTCAGCAAGCAGGCGGCCCAGAAGCGCTTCGTGTCGAAGGCGTCCGACGGGTCGCCGCTCGACCCGAACGACGGCTTCGGTCGGTTCACCCCCCGGGCGCGCAACGTGGTGATCGCCTCGCAGGAGGAGGCCCGGGCCAGCGGAAACGCCGAGATCGGGCCCGAGCACCTGGTGCTGGGTCTGCTGGCGGAGCCGGACGGGCTGGCCGCCAGGGTGATGGCCGGTCGGGGCGCGACTCCCGAGGCGGTGCGGGAGACGGTCGGCGCCGCCCTGCCGCCGCGGGTCGACCAGGTCCCGGACCTCATCCCGTACGACGCACGCGGCAAGAAGGCGTTGGAGCTGACCTTCCGGGAGGCGCTGCGCCTCGGGCACAACTACATCGGCACCGAGCACATCCTGCTCGCCCTGCTGGAGCAGGAGGACGGCAGCGGTGTGCTCACCGACCTCGGTCTGACGAAGCCGTCGGTCGAGGCGGACCTCGCCACCGCCCTCGCCGCAGTGGTCAAGGCCGCCTCCACGGGCGGCGACGCCCAGTAACGGCACCAGGGCCACCATCCCGCGCCGTCCCGCGAGCCAATGTCCTCGGTGGGGCGGCGCGGCGTTTCCCTCGCCCAGACGGCGTGCGACGTGGTGCCGGCGTGGGATTGCCTGCCGACGGCGGGATCCGGGTCGTAAGTCCGGAAGGTTGTATATGCCGTCACGGGTCCGCGCCCCGGACGGCTCTCACCTAGCCTCGGTTGGCCATGCGCACATCAACGCATGGGCATTCGTGAACGGGGGAGCGTTTTGAGAAATTCTTCAGACAGTCTGTGCGGCGAACGCATGCCGGCCCACCGACTCCGGCTGGGCGAGAACTGTTGACTGGAGCACAGGTCCGGGCGGTGGGCGTCCTGGTGACGCTCGCCGCCCTGGCGGGGCTGACCGCATGTACACCGGCAGACAAGCCACTGACTGCGCTACGAGTCGTCAACGGACAGCCGGTTCTGGTGGTGGCGGAGTGTGCCGTATTCACGGCGACCAGGATCGCCGTGTTCGCCGAAGAGCCCGCGCCGCCCGCGAAGTGGGCGATCGAACGTGAGGGCACCGAGCAGCTTGCGGCGGTGACCCTGTTGCAGCCACCGCCGGGCTGGAATGTGGCCGAGCAGTCACTCGCCGCGTTCGAGCCCGACATCGAGTATGCGGTCACCGCCTACGGCTATCAGAGCAATGCTGAGCCAATTGACTTCACCCTGGACGAGGTGACCGGGCTCGGGCCGGATCAGGTTCTCGTCAGCGGTGCCGGCACGAAGCGGAAGGCGGTCACTGAGACCGCCTTCCGTGATCGGGCGAAGAAGGCCTGCTGACGCGGTGGCTCAGGAAACGTCGGGGAAGCCGTAGCGCAGGGCGTGCTCCGGGTCGGCTGGGTCGATCTGGCGCACGCCCGCGTCGGCGAGGCGCTTGTTGACCTCGTCGAGCTGCTCGCGAACCAGTCGGGCCTCCTCCTCGGTGACCCGTCCCCGGTGCGGCTTGCCGGCGTGCTCCAGCGTGCCGTAGTCGATCTTCTCGGTGCTTTTGCGGGCCTTGGGCGGGCGGACCCGCTCAGCGGTCTTCAACAGCTGCGCCATCGGCACGTCGGTGGCCATCGCGTCGAACTCACTGGCGGTCAACACCACCCGGCGGGGCTCGCCGCCGCCGTGCCGGTCATGGATCTCCACCACCGCCACGTCCAGGGCGGCGTCGTCGAGGTTCTCCACCTCGGTCGGGGTGGCGTCCAACTGCACGGGCCCGGCGACCAGGTCCGGGTGCTCCAGCACGACGACGCGGACCACCTCGTCGTCCTGCTGTAGAACCGTGCCGCTGAAGTCGGAGACGTGGATCGTCTTCTTGCCCATGCGCGGAGCTTCTCCTGTCGTTGGCCGGATGGCGGACCACAAGAAATTACCCGACAGGTGTGCGAAAGCCCTCGCTGGACCTCCCCGGTGTGTCGCCGTCCGGATGAACTCGTCAGCTGCCCTTCGACCGGTGTCAGTGGGTGTTCAGGCGATGCCTGCCGGAGCTGCCGACGGACAGTTTGTTCAGCCCCGACCAGGACAGGGTGCCTCGGCCGACCGCCCGGGGGTTCCGGTAGCGCGGCTGGGGCGGGACGCCGCCAACGCTCTCCGCTGCCCGCCAGAGTCGCTCGGGGTCCTGCTGGAAGTGGTCGTTCGGCTGAATCGGCATGCGTTTACCGTCCCAAATAAAGGTGTCCAGGTATGGAAATACATATGACGGTCGATAGGTGAGGTTGGTTCCCTGGCGCTCGGCTGGCTCCGGCCCTGACGGTTCGTCCGCCCGGCCCGGCCGCCCGGCGTACGGTGATCCACGACGGCCGGGGTGACGGGGGAGGTCTGCATGCTCGACCGGCGGCTCCAGCTGCACCTGGCCACCTGGCTCGGCCAGTGGCCGGCCGGGCCGGGGCTGCACGTGGTCGCCTCGCATCGGCGGGCCAGGCCGGCCTGGGACGGTCGACTGCGCCCCGCACTCGCCGTGGACACCGGGCGGAGCGCAGTGCTCTCCGTGGCGCCGGATCGGGTGGCGGCGATCCGCTCGCTGGTCCGGCGTACACCGGATCGGCTGCTCGCCGCACTACCGGAGGCCGTCGGGTTGCCCGACTGGTGCGTGCACGACGGCCCCTTCCGGTGGAGCGTGGCCCCCGCGCCGCTTCCCGACGTGGGGGAGTGGACCGAGCCGACGGCTCCCGGGTTGCCGCCCTGGCTGCGGCTCTTCGACCGGCCGGTGCTGGTGGTCCGTGACCCGGACGGCGGCTACCTGGCGGGCGCCGGGATCAAACGGCATGACGCGTACGGGCACGAGTTGGCCATCGGCACCGTGCCGGCCGCCCGGGGTCGCGGCCTCGCCCGCCGACTCGTGGCGCAGGCGGCGCGGCGGGTCCTCGACGAGGGGGCGGTGCCGACGTACCTGCACGAGCGGGACAACCAAGCCTCCGCCCGGGTCGCTGACGCGGCCGGTTTTCCGGACCGGGGCTGGCGCGCGTACGGGGTCTATCCGCGCTGAGCTCACAACGGGCGCGGACCGTGGACCCCGGGCCGGATCCACGGTCCGCAACCTCCCCCCAGGCCCCGGTTCCGGGTGTGCCGGTCGCGCTCTGCGCGGGCCGGGACATGTCGATCACGCTACGTATCGATCAGGCGCTCGGCAAGGGGCGAGCTGTCGGTTCGGAGTGTCGAAAAGCGGACTTGACCTGCGGTTGAGCGGTTGAGGGTGTCATCCGCCGGGGGCGGCAGGGTCACCCGCGGTGGTCGTCGGAGTGCTCCGTCGTCAGGTCAGACCGAGCGCCTCGGCCGCCGCCCGACCGTTGGCGTGGCTCGCCCCGTACGTGGTGACGAAGGCGCGTACGCCCTGCGGGCGCCACTGTGCCGGCCACCCCATCTCCACCACGGTCACCGGATGCTGCGCGGCCAGGTCGGCGATCAGCTCGGGGCCGCCGGGCAGCCGGTGCAGGTGTCGCCCGACCAGCACGATGGGCCGGTCCCCGGCCAGCTCGCCCAGCCTCGACGGGTCGGTCTCGGTGGCGATCACCCGCAGCTCCTGCACCCCGCTCAGGTGTGGACCGAGGCCCCACGGCACCCGCCCCTCGGCGATCGTCGACTCGGTGTGCAGTTGCACCACCAGTGGTCGGTCCAGGCCGTTGAGCACGCCGTCCACCCGGACCGCGCGGCGCGCTGCCGCGTACCCCAGGTCGGTGTCGCTGGCGGCGGTCGACCCGACGGCGGCCCGGGTCCAGGCGGCGAGGTCGGCGGCCCGGCCGGCTGCCTCCTCGACCCGTGCGGTGGCCAACCGGCCGTCGGTGAGGGCGTCGACGATCTCGGCGGCGACCCGCTCGACGAGCTGGGCGTCGACCTTCGCGCCGATGCAGAGCAGGTCGGCGCCGGCGGCCAGGGCCCGGACCGCGGCCGGCCCGACGCCGCCGGCAGCCACCGCGGCGCCCTTCATCTCCAGGGCGTCGGTGATGACGGTGCCGGTGAAGCCGTACTCGGCGCGGAGCAGGTCGACCAGGACGGCCCGGCTGAAGGTGGCCGGGTCGGTGCCGGTCAGCGCGGGCACCCGGATGTGCGCGGTCATCACGGCGCGGGCCCCGGCGGCGACGACCGCCGCGAACGGCGGCAGGTCCCGCTGCCGCAGCAGGGCCAGCGGGGCGTCCACGGTGGGCAGCTCGTGGTGGGAGTCCGTGACGGTGGCACCGTGCCCGGGGAAGTGCTTGGCGCAGGCGGCGACACCTGCGGCCTGCAACCCGGTCACGGCGGCGGCCGAGTGGGCGGCCACCCGCACCGGGTCCGCCCCGAAGGACCGGGTGCCGATCACCGGGTTGTCGTCGGCGGTGTTGACGTCCACCGTCGGGGCGAGGTTGACGGTGATGCCGAGCGCGGCCAGCTCGGCGCCGATCGACTGGTAGACCCGTCGGGTGAGCGCCACGTCGCCGATCGCGCCGAGAGCGGCGTTGCCGGGGTACGGGCTGCCGGTGGCGTGTGCCAGCCGGGTCACGTCGCCACCCTCCTCGTCGATGGCGATCAGCACGTCCGGCCGGCCGGCGCGTAGCGCGGCGGTGCTCGCCGCCACCTGCGCGGGGTCGTGCACGTTGGTGCCGAACAGGGTGTGCCCGGCCAGTCCGTCGGCCAGCAGGTCGACCGCCCAGTCCGGCGGGACGGGCCCCGGGTACGCGGCCAGCAGCGTGCCGAGCGCCAGCCGGCGCAGTCCTGGATCCAGCCCCACGTGATCTCCCCCTTCGGTGCCCCGGCGGGTACGGATGTCGTACCGGTGGGGATGTTCGCCCTGCCGAGTCGGCCGAGCGCCCCACCTTCGGGTGGCCGTTACGCTACGGCTACCCGTTCGCAGGTCGGTTTACAGTTAGCAAAGTTTACTAAAACTAGAGGACGTGTCATGAGTGCGACCCGGCTACCCGGCACCCCCCGCCTGTTGCGGGCGCTCAACGACCGTGCCGCGCTGGAGCTGCTCCTCGAACGCGGTCCGCTGACCCGCGCCCGGCTCGGCGAGCTGACCGGGCTGTCGAAGGTCACCGCCTCCCAACTGGTCGAGCGGTTGGAGGAACGCGGCCTCGTCACCCGGGTCGGCGAGCAGGCCGGCGGGCGGGGGCCCAACGCCCAGCTCTACGCCGTCCGTCCGAGCAGCGCGCACGTGGTCGGCGTCGACGTCGGACCGGATCGGGTGGTTGCCGCCTGCGCCGACATCACCGGCGCGGTCATCGGCCGGGTGGAGCAGTCGACCAGGGACACCGACGACCCGGTGGGCGTGGTGCACAACGCCGTGGTGCAGGCCGCCAGCAGCGCCCAGGCGCAGCTGAGCAGCGTACGGCGGATCGTGCTCGGCACGCCGGGCCTGGTCGATCCCGGCACCGGCGACATCACCTTCGCCTTCAACCTGCCGCGCTGGCACAGCGGCCTGCTCGCCGCGCTGCGCGACGACCTGGACACCCCGGTGGTCTTCGAGAACGACGTCAACCTGGCCGCGGTGGCCGAGGCGCAGTCCGGCGCCGCGCAGGGGCTGGCGGATTTCGTGCTGGTCTGGGTGGGTGCCGGTGTCGGCCTGGCGATCATGCTGGGCGGCCGGCTGCACCACGGCAGCAGCGGTGCGGCCGGTGAGATCGGCTACCTGCCGGTGCCCGGCGCGCCCATTCCGCGCGACGTCTCCCGTCGTGCCAAGCCGGCCTTCCAGCAGTTGGTCGGCGCGGACTCGGTGCGCGCGGTGGCCCGTGAGCACGGGTACCCGGACGCCGACGCCGCCGGGGCCATCCGCGCGGCCGTCGCGGCCGGCGCCGACGGCGGCCCGATGCTCGACGAGTTGGCCCGCCGGCTCGCGCTCGGTGTGGCCAGCACCTGCGTGGTGCTCGACCCGCCGCTGGTCGTGCTCGCCGGCGAGGTGGGTCAGGCCGGCGGCGCCGCGCTCGCCGACCGGGTGCAGCACGAGGTCGCCGCGATCACCCTGGTGCAACCTCGGGTGGTGCCGACCGGGCTGACCGAGGAGCCGATCCTGCACGGCGCGCTGCGCACCGCGCTGAACGCCGTGCGCGACGAGGTGTTCGGCTCCACCGTCGGCTGAGCCCGCTGCGGCGGTCACGTGAAGGAATATTTCACCGCCGGTCGGCCTGCTGCAAGCCGTTGCCGTCGACGCAGTGGTTTCACCGGGCCGCCCGTGAGCGGACGGGCGACCCGGCGAAACCTCAGATCAGGTCGCGTCGGCGGAACACGGCGAACGCCGCCGCGGTCAGCCCGCCGGTGATGGCGAGCAGCACCAACAGCGACGGCAACCAGGTCAGCGTGTAGAACCCCTCGCAGTAGGAGCCAACGTTGCTGCCCTGGCAGATCCGTGTGTCATAGAAACGCGCCTCGCCGTTGAGCCACGCCCCGATGTGGCTGGAGAGCATGAACCGGTCCGACTGTGGGGCGTCGATGATCTCCAGGACCAGCCGACCGCCCAACTCCCAGACCACCACGTACGCGGCGAGCGCGCCGAGAGCCGCCGAGGTGTGCCGACCGAGCGTGGCGATGGCGAAGCCCATCGCGGTGGCCAGCAGCACCAGCACCAGACCGCGCCCGTGCACCGCGCCCAGCTCGCGCCAGAACTCACCGCTCAACCGGCCGGCCAGCCCGGCGGTCTGCCCGATCACCCAGAACGTGGCGAGATAGGCCACCGACGCCAGCAGGGCCAGCACCAGCACCGTGCCGAGCAGGGTGCCCAACTTGGCCCCGAGCACCGTCAACCGGCGCGGTCGCCAGAGCAGCAGGTTCACCACGCCGCCGGAGTTCAGGTCAGCGCCGATGTAGGAGGCACCGACCAGGAACCCGAACAGCACCAGGAACGCGATGAGGAAGTACAGCAGCGGCCGCGCCTGCTGGGCGAAGCTGAACACCCCCGGCAGGAAGTCGGCGGCGATCGGCAGCCGGGACTGCCGGATCGGGTCGATCTCCGAGCAGTCGGCGGGGAGGTACAAACCGCTGTCCTCCGTCGGCAGCGAGCCGCCCTGGCGGGCCAGGCACTCCCGGTACGCCGTCTCCATGCCCTGCCGCGCCTCGGTGGCCTGCGCCCGCGCCGAGTTCAGCTCACTCGCGCTCGGCTTGTGGGAACCCGCAAGGGTGGTCGCCGCCGTCACCGCGAACGCAAACGCCAGCAGGACGACCATGAGTTGCACGAAGCGACGGGCGGACAGTCGCTCCAACTCGGCACGAACCAGGTTCACGCGTCCACTCCCCGATCGAGATCGATCACCGCATCGCCCTGACCGCCGTACGGCAGCGCCGAGTCGTCGACCTGTCGGGGCACCGACGGGTGCGCACCCGTCAGCTCCAGGAAGACGCTCTCCAGATCAGGCCGCAGCGGCGTCAGCTCGCCGACCCACAGCCCCTGCTCGCCGAGCACCCGGCTGATCACCGTCGGGTCGCTCGCCCCACTCACCACCAGCGCCTCGCCGTCGACGACCGCCGTCAGCTGGGCCGCGTGCAACAGCTCAGCCGCGCGCTCCGGGTCGGCCACCCGCACCAGGAACTCGTGCCGGTCGTAACCCGCCAGCACCTCGTCCACCCGACCGGCCGCCACCCGACGCCCCTGCGAAATGATCGTGACGTGGTCGCAGATCAGCTGGATCTCACCCAGGATGTGACTGGACACCAGCACTGTCACCCCGCTCGCCGCCAGCGACCGCATCAGATCCCGCATCTCCCGGATGCCCGCCGGGTCCAACCCGTTCGCCGGCTCGTCCAGGATCAGCAACCGCGGGTCCTTCAGCAGCGCGGACGCCACCGCGAGACGCTGCTTCATGCCCAGCGAGTAGCCCTTCACCCGCTCGTCGCCCCGGTCGCGCAGGCCCACCAGATCCAGCGCCTCGTCCACCCGCGAGATCGGCACCCCGCCGGCCCGGGCCAACAACCGCAGCGTGCGGTACCCGGTGAAGTTGCCGAAGAACTGCGGGCTCTCCACGATGGCGCCCACCTGGCCCGCCACCCGGGGCAGCAGCTCCGGCGACGGCTGGCCCAGCACGGACATCCGGCCGCTGTCGGCGCGTACCAGCCCGAGCAGGGCGCGCAGGGTGGTGGTCTTGCCCGAGCCGTTGGGGCCGAGGAAGCCGTGGACCTGGCCCGCCTCCACCAACAGGTCGAACCCGTCCACCGCCACCCGCCGGCCGTTGCGCATGCTGTGGAAGGTCTTGCGCAGACCCTCGATCTCGATGACCGCGCTCATCCGCGCGGCTCCGTACCTCGACGGGGCATGGACCGTCCTCCGGACTTGGTGATCAACGACACGGCGCTTCACCCTATTGCCGAGGCGCCGCCCATGGGGGGCGCCCCGACGCTGCGTGGTTGGATGGAGCGGTGACTGACCTGATCCCCGGCGCTGCCGGCGCCGCGCCTGCCGCCGCTCCTGTGGACCCGGATCTGGTGGTCAGCCTCGACGGCGTCGGTGTGCGCCGCTCTGGCACCGCCCTCCTCCAGAACCTGACCTGGCGGGTCGAGCTGGACGAGCGTTGGGTCGTGCTCGGCTCCAACGGCGCCGGCAAGACCACACTGCTCAACCTCGCCGCCGGCCGGCTGCACCCCACCACCGGTGTGGCGCACGTGCTCGGCGAGCGGATCGGCCGCACCGACGTCAACGAGCTGCGCACCCGGATCGGCCTGACCACCGCCGCGCTGGCCGAGCGACTGCCCGCCGACGAGCAGGTCAGCGACGTGGTGGTGACCGCAGCCTGGTCGGTGGTCGGCCGCTGGCGCGAGAGCTACGAGCGCGGCGACGTGACGCGGGCGCTGGCACTGCTCAGCCAACTCGGCGTCGGTGGCCTCGCCGAGCGCCGCTACGGCACCCTCTCCGAGGGTGAACGCAAGCGGGTGCAGATCGCCCGTGCCCTGATGCCCGACCCGGAGCTGCTGCTGCTCGACGAGCCGGCCGCCGGCCTCGACCTGGGTGGTCGGGAGGACCTGGTCGCCCGACTGGCCGAGCTGGCGTACGACCCGGACGCCCCGGCGATGGTGCTGGTCACCCACCACGTCGAGGAGATCCCGCCGGGGTTCACCCACGCGCTGCTGTTGCGCGAGGGTGGCGTGGTCGCCCAGGGCCTGCTCGCCGAGACGCTGACCGGCGACAACCTCTCCAAGACCTTCGGCCTGCCGCTGGTGGTCGAGCGCCGGGGCGACCGCTACACCGCCCGGGCCGCCTGAGCGTCGGCCGGGGCGGAGACGACAGTGCCGCAGACCCGGGTTGCCGTGGTGGGCAGCGCCAACATGGACCTGGTCGCGATGGCACCCGCGCTGCCGCGACCGGGCGAGACCATGCTCGGCACCGACTTCGTGATGGTGCCCGGCGGTAAGGGCGCCAACCAGGCCGTCGCCGCGGCCCGGGCCGGAGCGTCCTGCTCCTTCCTCGGCGCGATCGGCTCGGACGCCTTCGGTGTCACCCTCCGGGCCCGCATCACCGCTGCCGGTGTGGACACCAGCCAGCTGCGAGTGGTCTACGGCACCTCCGGGGTGGCCCTGGTCATGGTCAACGCGCAGGGGGAGAACGCCATCATGGTGACCCCCGGCGCCAACGGCGCGCTGGTCGGCCTCACCGACGAGGAGTTGGCCACGGTGAGCGCGGCGGACGTCCTGGTCGCCCAACTGGAGATCCCGGTGCCGACCGTGACGGCCGCGGCGGTGGCCGCCCGCGCCGCCGGCACCCGGGTCATCCTCAACGCCGCCCCGGCGCGGGACCTCCCACCCGAACTGCTCGCATCGGTGGACCTGCTGGTCGTCAACGAGGGCGAGGCGCAGGCACTTGCCGGCCGAGGTCGGGAGGAGCCCCGGGCGCTGCTCGACCTGGCCCCCCGGGCCGTGCTCACTCTCGGCGGCGAGGGCGCCTGGTACGTCGACCGGGACGGCGCCGAGGTGCACGTGCCGGCGGTACGCGTCGACGTGGTCGACTCCACCGCCGCCGGTGACGCGTTCACCGCCGCGCTGGCCGTCGGCTGGGGCGAGGGACGTGACCTCATCGACGCGGTGCGCTGGGCGTCGGCGGCCGGCGCTGCCTGCGTTCGCAAGCTCGGTGCTTCGGTGGCGCTTCCGCAACGCGCCGAGATCGACGAGCTGTACGCGCAGGTCTGACCCACCCGCGTCACGCCGGCCGGCCCGCGCCGGTCCGGAAGGCCCTGCGGTACGCCGACGGCGAGGTCAGCATGAGCCGACCGAAGTGGTGCCGGTAGGTGACCGGCGTGTCGAAACCCACCGAGCGAGAGACCTGCTCGACCGGGGCGTCCGTCTCCTCCAGCAGGGTGAGGCTGGCGCGGACCCGCTGGGTCGATCAGCCATCGGATCGGGCTGGTCCCGGTGGCCCGGGCGAAGTGCCGCAGGTAGGTGCGGGGCGACATGTGCGCCTGCCCGGCGAGCTGCGCCACGCTCAGCGGCTCGGCGAGATGGGCGAGCGCCCAGTCGATGCTGCCGGCGATCCGGTCGTCGTCCGGGTCGGTGGGCACCGGCGCCTCGACGAACTGGGCCTGCCCGCCGTCGCGGTGTGGCGGGATCACCAGCCGACGGGCGACCGCGTTGGCGATCGCCGCGCCATGGTCGCGCCGGACCACGTGGACGCACAGGTCCAGCCCGGCGGCGCTGCCGGCGCTGGTGAGCAGGTCGCCGTCGTCGAGATAGAGCACGTCCGGGTCCACCTCGACCCGTGGGTAACGCCGCGCCAGCAGCTCGGCGTACTGCCAGTGGGTGGTGGCCCGCCGGCCGTCGAGGAGCCCGGCGCCGGCCAGCGCGAACGCGCCCGAGCAGATCGACATGATGCGGGCACCGCGTCGGTGCGCCCGGCGCAGCGCGGTCACCAGCTCGGGTGACGGGTCACCGGTCACGTCCGGCACGCCGGGCACGATCACCGTCCGCGCCTCCGTCAGCTCGGCCAGGCCGTACGGGGTGTGCAGGCTCGCCCCGCCGACCACCGGCACCGGCCCCGGCCGCTCGGCGCAGACCACCAGGTCGTACCAGTCGACGCCGAACTCGGGTCGGGGCAGCCCGAACACCTCGGTGACGATGCCGGTCTCGAACACCGACATTCCCGGGTACGCGAGCACTGCCACGCGGTGCGCGGCTGCCGGTCGTCGGGGCGTCGGCAGGCGCGGGCCGGTGGTCGTGGGCCGCATCGGCATGGCGGGATGTTAGCGCAGGACGTCGTCTCCGCCACTCGCTGCGGCCACGCGGACTGGCGAGGATCCGTCCATGACCTTCACCTTCGCCATTCCGCCGGCCGATCCGGCCACCGCCGTCGCCCACTTCCGCGCCCGACTCACCGTCGAGACCGACGTCAGCGACGTGCACGCCGACCTGTCCGCGCGTACGCCTGCTCTGGTGGTGGTCGACTCCCGGGGCGTGGCCGCGTGGACACAGGGGCACCTGCCGGGCGCGGTGCACCTGCCCACCGCCGAGATCGCGACCCGCGCGGCGGAGCTGATCCCGTCCGGCTCGGCGGTGGTCACCTACTGCTGGGGGCCGGGCTGCAACGGGGCGACCCGCGCGGCGCTGGAGTTCGCCCTGCTCGGCTACGCGGTCAAGGAGATGCTCGGCGGGTTCGAGTACTGGGTGCGGGAGGGGCTGCCGGTGGTGACGGAGACCGGGTTGACCCGGCGCCCGGTCGACGACCTGACCGCGCCGATCGCCGCGATCACCTGCGACTGCTGATCCCCACGCACGCGGGGGAGGGCTCAGCCGGCGGGCTCGTCGGCGAGCTTCTCGCCGCGTCGACGCAGCATGCCCAGCCCGGGGATGCCGGCTACGGCGAGCTTGAGGTCGCGGGTCACGTCGAGCAGGTCGTGCAGGTCGGGCCCGACCCGGTCCAGTGTGGCCAGGATCGGCAGGATGTCGGCCGTCAGGTGTTGCTTGAGCTTGGGCAGCTCGTCGACCAGCCGGATCGCCGCGGTGACCTCCTCGTGGCTCAACTGCTCGACGAACCTCCCGGCCATCGGCGCGGCCCGCCGCAGCGCCGGCTCGTACGCCGCCAGCAGCTCGGCCGCCGTGGCGGCGGCCTCCGTCGCGGTGCCCACGGTGACGGCGGCCCGGCCGGCCACCCCCTCGGCCTTGGCGACCACCGTGGCGGCGGTCCGGGCGACGCGGTCGGCGTCGGCGACCACCACGGCGGCGGCAGTGGCCACCTCGGTGGCGGTGTCGATGGCGGTGGTCGCGGCGGCGCTGATGACGGCCACCTCACGGACCGCCTCCTCGGCGTCGGTGAGCACCTGATCGGTCCGGTCCAGGGTCGTCTCGATGCGGTCGACCACGCCGTTGATCCGGGCCAGCAGCGCTTCCACCCCGTCCAGCACCGCGAACGCGCGGGCGGGCACGGCGGCGAACGAGGCGGCCGAGCCGAGCGCCTGGTCGAGAGCGGATCGGGTCAGGCCGACCACGGCGGTCGGGGTGGGGAGGGGAATGGCCATGGGATCAAGTGTGCGTCGGCCGCACCACAACCGCCCGACGGGCTCGATCGGCGGGCGCTCGGGAGGGTCGCGCGACGGTAGGGTGCCGGCATGTCGGCACCCTCGCCGCACCGCCCACCCCGCACCCGCGCCGCCGTCCTGCTCGCCGTGTTGGCGGTGGTCGCCGCCGGGCTGGGCACGCTGGTGCTGGTCCGGGCGGACGCCGGCCTCACGGCCCGGCAGGTCACCGTCGGCGGGGTGCCGATGACCGAGGTACGCGCCGGTCCGCCGACGCCCGGCGTCCGGCGACCCGGCGCGGTGATCGCGCACGGCTTCGCCGGCTCGGCCCAGCTGATGCGCCCGATCGCCGACACCGTCGCCCGGCGCGGAGCGGTCGCGCTGCTGTTCGACTTCGCCGGACACGGTGCCAACCCGGCTCGGCTGCCCGGCGCGGGCTCGAACACGTCCGCCGCCACGCTCGCCGCCGACCTGGACGCCGCCGTCGGCTACCTACGTTCCCGGCCGGACGTCGACGCGGACGGAATCGTCCTGGTGGGGCACTCGATGGGCGCCGGCGCGGTCACCCGGTACGCCGCCGGGCACCCGGAGATCGCCCGGACCGTGGCGATCTCGCTGCCCGAGGCGGGCGAGCTGCCCCCGGGCCGACCGACGGAGTTGCTGCTGATCGTGGGAGGCGCGGAGTTTCCGGCCTTCCGCAGGGCGGCCGACGACGCCGCCCGCCGCGGCGCGTCAACGGGTAGGCGGCCGGCGGTCGTGGTGCCCGGCGTGGAGCACATCTCCGTGTTGTTCGCCGCGCGTACCCACCAGGAGATCGCCGACTGGCTGCCCGGCGGCGACGGCACCGCCCGGCCGCGACCGATCGCCCGGCTCGCCGGGGCGGCGTTGCTGATGTTCGCCTTCGGCATCGGCGTGGTTCCGCTGGCGGCCCTGCTCCTGCCGCGCCGGTCGACCGGCCGCCGACCGACCGACCCACCCTCCGGCCGGGAACCCGACGCCCCGGAGCAGACCGACAGCCCAGCGCCGCCGGGCAGTCCGGCGCCCGGTGGTACGGCGCTGTCGGGGGTGCCGTTCGGTGGTCTGCTGCTGTTCGCGTTGGCGGTGCTGGTGGCCGGCGTCGGCGCGGTCGTCGCCGCGGTGCTGCCGACGACCCGGCTACCGCTTGCGGTCGGCGGTTACGTCGCCGGCTTCCTGCTGGTCACCGGCGTTCTTCTGGTCGCGGGGCAGCGCTGGCTGCCCGGCTGGTTCGGCGTATGTCAACCACCGCCCGGCACACCCGTGTCGGGGGGCCGGCAGGCGACGGCACGAACCGCTGTCGCGACGCTGGCGTTGACCGGGTACGCCGTCCTCGCCGTCGCCCTGCCGATCCACCTGGGCCTGACCTCGGCGTTGCCGGTCGGCGCCCGCTGGTGGCTGCTCCCGCTGGCCGCGGGCGCCTGCCTGCTGTTCCTGCTGGGCGTCGAACTGGTCGCCGCCGGGCGGACGGGGCGACACCTGCTGGTCGTCGCGGTCACCGTGGTCGTGCTGACCGCGTCGACGCTGGTCGGTCTGGCACCCGGCTTCGTCGTGCTGGTGGTGCCGCTGTTCGCGTTGCTGCTCGGCTGGCAGGCAGCCTGGGCGACCGTGCTGCGCCGGTACGCCGGCCCGCGTTGGCTGCCGGCCGTGTTGGGCGCCGCCCTGGTGGGCTGGCCGATCGCCACCACCCTGCCGCTGAGCTGACCGGCCTGTCGTTGGGCTGACCGGCCCGGGGCCTACCGGCCGGCGCGGGCGACGCGCAGGGCCCACCAGATCAGCGGCACCTGCATCGGCACCCGGCCGTACGCGATGGCCCGCTTCGTCGGGCGGCGGTGCCGCCAGTCCACCGCCATCTTCACGTTGGCGGGCAGCACGGCGACGAAGAGCGCGGCTGCGGCCCGACCGCCGGCCCGTCGGGTGGCCGGGTTGGCCACCGCCGCCGCCACCGCCAGCTCGGCGACCCCGCTGGCGTACGTCCAGAACCGGGCCGGGCCAGGCAGCGCGCCCGGCACGATCGGGTCGTAGAAGCCGGGGCGCACCAGGTGGGTGACGCCGGCCACGGCGAGCAGCCCGGCCAGCGCGGCGGCCTCGCGGCGGTTGCTCATCAGCGGTCCCCCTGCTGTTCGACGGCGCGCTGCACGGCCCGGTAGATCTGCCCGAACCGTAGCGCGTCCGGGGTGCGCAGCAGCAGGTCCTCCCGACCGTGGTGCTGCACCCACAACTCGTGTACATGGCTGCCGCGCTCGTAGGAGCGGTCCAGCCAACCCAACGGGATTTCCAGGAACGGCGTCAACGCCAGCGCCCCCACCGCGCAGGCGGCGAGGATGATCAGCGCCAGCTGCCAGTTGCCACGGTCCTGTGCGGACCACGCCAGTGACAGCACGCAGACCACGGCGACCAGCGGCGGCAGCGAGAGCAGCAGGACGAGGACACCGCGACCCAGCACCCGGCCGCGTACGGCGAGGGTCTTCTGCCCGCGTGCGTGCCAGACGAACGTCACGTCGGACAGGGCGATCACATGACCGCCCGCCCGGATCGACTCGGAGGTCACCTGCACCGCGTCGTCCCGGTAATAGAGGGTCATCACTAAGCCTAACCACCGACCGGCAACCCGCGCCTCCGGTGCGGTTACGGGCACGGACCTGTACGGCCTGCTGCGCGGTCTCGGCCTGCTGCGCGGACGAGCCGATCGGGTTCTGAGCGTGGGCCGCTAGCGGCGGGTGACGGGACGCGCCGGTTGGCTGTGCTCGACCGCCCGCTGCACCGCCCGGTAGATCTGCCCGAAGCGCAGCGCGTCGCCGGTGCGCAGCAGCCGCACCGGCTGACCCCGCCAGCGGGCCCAGATCTCGAGTTGGCGGCTGCCCCGGGCGTACGAGCGGTCCAGGTGTTCGAAGAGGAAGTCGGCGACCGGCCCGACGGCCAACCCGACCAGCACCGACGCGCCGACGATCGCGATCGTCACGGTCGGTGAGCGGTGCAGCCAGACGGCCACGCCGATGCCGAGCACTGCCGCGACCAGCGGACCGGCGAGTGCGGCACCGATAGCGCCCCGCCCGGCGAGCACGCGCCACGAGCGGGTGCCCCGGCGGTGCCAGATCATGGTGATGTCGGCGAGCGCATAGGCACGGCCGTCGACGCGGACGGTGGTGGAGGTGACCTGCACCGACCTGTCGTCGTAGTACGTCGTCATGGCTGGACTCCCGCCCACGGGGCTGACACCACACTACTTACCCAAACGAGCCGGGTCGTAAGGTTGGCACGCGACTTCGACGAGGAAGTGAGGGCAGCGTGGGCGAGTTCGTTCGGCTGGAGACCACTGACGGCATCGGCACGATCCGGCTGGAGCGGCCGCCGATGAACGCGCTCAACACCCAGGTGCAGGAGGAGTTGCGCGCCGCCGCCACGGCGGCCACCGCCGACCCTGACGTCCGTGCCGTCATCGTGTACGGCGGCGAGAAGGTCTTCGCCGCCGGTGCGGACATCAAGCAGATGGCCGAGATGTCCTATGTCGACATGGCCGACCGCGCCGCGAATCTGTCCAGTGCGCTCGGTGCGATCGCCCGGATCCCGAAGCCGGTGGTCGCCGCGATCACCGGGTACGCCCTCGGTGGCGGCTGCGAGCTGGCATTGGCCTGCGACTGGCGGGTGGTCGCCGAGGACGCCAAGCTCGGCCAACCGGAGATCAAGCTGGGCATCATCCCCGGAGCGGGCGGCACGCAGCGGCTGGCCCGCCTGGTCGGCCCGGCCCGCGCCAAGGACCTGATCATGTCCGGCCGGATGGTGGACGCGCAGGAGGCGCTGCGGATCGGTCTGGCCGACCGGGTCGCCCCGGCCGCCGAGGTGTACGACACGGCCGTCGCGCTGATCACCCCGTACCTGACGGGTCCCGTGCAGGCGCTGCGCGCGGCGAAGCTGGCGGTCGACGGCGGCCTGGACATGGACCTGAACTCCGGTCTGGCCTGGGAGAGCCAGCTTTTCGCGGCGCTGTTCGCGACCGACGACCGGCGTGAGGGCATGTCGGCCTTCGTCGAGAAGCGCAAGCCGGACTTCACCGGCCGCTGACCGGGTGGGGCCGGCGGTGCGTGCCGCCGGCCCCGACGGCGAGCCGAGAATTGTTCACATTCTGCCTACCGGCCAGTAGCGTGTGGCTTCGGTCATAAGCGACGAGAAGGAGCGGCGATGACGGAGCGGATCGAGGGTCACGGCGGCGAGTTGGCGCTCGCGGCACTACGCGCACACGGCGTACGGGAGATGTTCACACTCTCCGGCGGGCACGTCTTCCCGCTCTACGACGCCGCGTACAAGACCGACTTCCCGATCTACGACGTCAGGCACGAGCAGTCCGCGGTCTTCGCCGCCGAGGCGGTCGCCAAGCTGCAGCGCCGGCCCGGTCTCGCCGTGCTCACCGCCGGGCCCGGTGTCACCAACGGCATCTCCGGCATGACCAGCGCGTTCTTCAACGCCTCTCCGGTGCTGGTGCTCGGTGGCCGCGCGCCCGCGTTCCGCTGGGGCTCCGGCAGCCTCCAGGAGATGGACCACCTGCCGCTGGTCGCCCCGGTCACCAAGCACGCCGAGACGGTGTTCAGCACCGACGACATCCCGCGCGCGGTGGGTGCGGCGCTGCACGCCGCGCTCACCCCGCACCGCGGCCCGGCCTTCCTCGACTTCCCGCTGGAGACGGTCTTCTCGGTCGCCGAGGTCGAGCTGCCCGCCGTGACGGGCGTCGACCCGGTCGTACCGGACCCGGAGGAGGTCGGCCGCGCCGCGATGCTCATCGCCGCGGCGCAACGACCGGTCATCATCGCCGGCTCCGACGTGTACGCGGGCGACGCGGTCGCCGCGCTGCGCGAGGCGGCCGAGGCACTGCAGGTGCCGGTCTTCACCAACGGCATGGGGCGCGGTTCGCTCCCGCCGGAGCACCCGCTCGCGTTCGCCAAGGCCCGCCGGGCCGCGCTCTCCGGCGCCGACGTGGTCGTGGTGGTGGGCACCCCGCTGGACTTCCGGCTCAGCTTCGGTGACTTCGGCGAGGCCAAGGTGGTGCACATCGTCGACGCGCCGAGCCAGCGGGCGACGCACGTACAGCCGGCCGTCGCCCCCGCCGGCGACCTGCGTCTGATTCTCTCCGCGCTGGCCGATCACGCCGGCGACCGGGCCGACCACTCCGACTGGATCGCCGACCTGCGGGTCGCCGAGGACGCGGCGAAGGCGCGGGACGCCGCGGAGATGGCCGCCGAGACCGACCCGATCCGTCCGGCCCGGATCTACGGCGAGCTGCGCCGGGTGCTGGCTCCCGACGCGATCACCATCGGCGACGGCGGTGACTTCGTGTCGTACGCCGGGCGCTACCTGGAGCCGGCCCAGCCCGGCACCTGGCTGGACCCGGGCCCGTACGGCTGCCTGGGCACCGGCATGGGCTACGCGATGGGTGCCCGGGTCAGTCACCCGGACCGGCAGATCTGTGTGCTGATGGGCGACGGCGCGGCCGGCTTCTCGCTGATGGACGTCGAGTCGCTGGTCCGCCAGAAGCTGCCGGTGGTGATCGTCGTCGGCAACAACGGCATCTGGGGTCTGGAGAAGCACCCGATGCGGGCCATGTACGGCTACGACGTGGCCGCCGACCTCCAGCCGGAGCTGCGGTACGACACTGTGGTCAGCGCGCTCGGCGGTGCGGGGGAGACGGTCGCCAAGGCGGCCGACCTGGGTCCGGCCCTGCAGCGGGCGTTCGACGCCGGAGTGCCGTACCTGGTGAACGTGCTCACCGACCCGACCGACGCGTACCCCCGGTCGTCGAACCTGGCCTGAGTCGCACCCGCCGCCGCCGTCGCCCACCCGGGGCGGCGGCGGCCGCGGCGGTGCTCACACCTCCGGACGGTCACCCTCGCGCGGCGGGTCACCGTCGCGCCGGCGCAGGTCGTCCTCGCGCCGGCGCAGGTCCTCCTCCCAACGGCGGAAGAGCTCCTGGTCCTGCTGCTTGGCCCGATCCTGCACGGAGCGCAGGAACTCCGGGTCGTCGTCCGGCGCGACCGGCCGGGGGCGCTGCCGCTGCGGGGACGAGGTGCCACCGGGCCAGCCCTTGCTGGCGCCGGAGCTGGGCTCCCGGCCGACGATGAACCAGGCGATCGAACCGACCAGCGGGAAGAACAGGATGATCAGCACCCAGGCGATCCGGGGAAGGGCACGGATCTTGCCCTCCTCGGCGGAGAGACAACTGATCAGCGCGCAGACGGCGAGGACAATCTGCACCAGGAAGAGGAGTACGCCAAGCCGGGCCATGCACCCATGATGACGCACCGGATCGCGTCACCCTAGTCCGCGAAGAACCAGCAGCACTCCCAGTAGTGCGAGCCCCACGGTGCCGAGCGCGACCAGGGGGAGTGTCCGGCCGCCGGTGCGGGCTGAACCGGTGCCGGTGCCCCGGGGCCAGCAGAGCACCAGCAGGGCACCCCACAGCATTACGGTGATCCCGGCGACCAGTGCCCCGACCGGGTCTCCGGCCGACGCCAGCCGGACCGCCAGCGCGGTGACCACGGTCACCGTGAGCAGGGTGCGCCGCCAGGCCAGCCGGGTCCGCTCCGCCTGCAGCCCCGGGTCGCGGCCGGTGCTCACCGCCCGCCGATCGCCCGGACCAGGACGGCGACCACCAGCAGCACCGCCCCGGCGCCGACGGCGAGGGCGAGGATGGCGGGAAACCGGGACGCGGGCAACTCCTCACCGAGCCGGATGGCCCGCTCGGTACGCGCCCAGTGGTCCACGGCGCGGATCGCGACCGCGCCGCCGAGCAGCAGCAGCGCCACCGCGATCACCTCCCGCAGGTGGCTCATCGGCAGGGGCGGCAGGAACTGCGCGGTGGCCAACCCGCCGCCGACCAGTGCCAGCCCGGTGCGCAGCCAGGCGAGGAACGTCCGCTCGTTGGCCAGGGAGAACCGGTAGTCCGGTGGTTCACCGACCGAGCGCAGCTCCGCCGGGTCGAACCATCGCCTGATCGCCTCCCACACGGAGCCGATTATCCGCTTCCCATCCCGCTTAGCCTGGGCCGGTGACTGATCTCGACATCCTGACGCTGCGTACCGCCTACGACAACCAGCTCCGCCCGGAGATCCCCGACCCGGTTCCGGCCGGGGTGACGGTGGAGCGGGACGGGCCGCTGGTCCGGATCTCCGGGCTCGACGCCGGTGGCTTCATCACCTACCGCGATCTGGGCGGGTTGACCGGCGACGCGCTGGACGAGTTGATCGTCCGGCAGGTGCGGTTGTGCCGTGAGCGGGGCGAGTCGGCGGAGTGGAAGCTCAACGAGCACGACGAACCGGCGGACCTGGCGGACCGTCTGCGCGCCGCCGGCTTTGTCGCTGAGGACCGGGAGACCGTCGTGGTCGGGCCGGTCGCGCCGCTGGCGGCCGCGCTGCCGGTCATCCCCGAGGGGGTACGCCTGCGTGAGGTGACCTCCCGCGCCGACCTGGAGCGGATCGCCGCCATGGAGGAGGAGGTCTGGCAGGAGGACCGCTCGCACCTGGTCTGGGGGCTGGCGAAGGAGATCGACGCCGACCCGCACTCGATCACCGTGGTGGTGGCCGAGGTGGACGACACGGTGGTGAGCGCCGGCTGGGTGCGCTGCCCGGCGAACACCGGCTTCGCCACCCTCTGGGGTGGGTCCACCCTCCCGCAGTGGCGTCGCAAGGGCATCTACCGGGCGCTGGTCACCTATCGCGCACGGCTGGCCGACCAGCGGGGCCGGACCCTGATGCAGGTCGACTGTTCCGAGGACAGCCGGCCCATCCTGCAGCGGCTCGGCCTCGTCGCGGTCACCACCACCACCCCGTACGTCTACACTCCGTGATCATGGAGCAGCGGTTGACGGACGAGGAGCGGTTGACCATCAAGACCGGTGCCTTCGGCGCGGTCTTCCTGGTCTCCAACGCCGATCCCGGGGTGCTGGGGGTGATCCGGGAGAGCATCGCCGCGTCCGGCGCGCTCGCCGACGCCAGCGGGGCGGTCAAGGAGGCGCTGACCACCGGTCCGCTGCCGTGGCTTCCCCGGGACTCACAGTTGGAGATCGAGTCGGTGGTGCTGCCGGCGTTGCGGCAGGCGGTGCTGATCCTGCGCGACAAGTCACCGTCGGACGTCGAGGCGTACCGCTCGGTGGTGTTGACCGCGGCGGACCGGGTGGCCCGGGCGCACGACGGGATAGCAGCCTCCGAGGCGGCGGCCATCGACCAGATCCGGGTGGCGCTCTCCGAACCGACCTGAACAACCGCGCGTCGGTGAGCTGTGTCACTCGCGGTGCCTCGGGAGCGCAACCTACTGGCAGGTAACATTGCGCCGTGGGCAACTGCACAGCAGCCCCCGGTTGACCTGGCGTCGACCGACGCGCGACGCTGCGCCCCAGACCGGGCGAGCAAATAGCAACACCACACAGGAGGGTCGTCGAAGCGCGATGAATATCGTCGTACTCGTCAAGCAGGTGCCTGATTCGGGCGCGGACCGCAACCTGCGCAATGACGACAACACCGTCGACCGCGGTTCGGCGAACAACGTGATCAACGAGATGGACGAGTACGCCATCGAGGAGGCGCTGAAGATCAAGGAAGCGCACGGCGGCGAGGTCACCATCCTGACCATGGGTCCGGACCGGGCGACCGAGTCGATCCGCAAGGCGCTCTCCATGGGCCCGGACAAGGCCGTCCACGTGCTGGACGACGCCCTGCACGGCTCCTGTGTCATCGCCACCTCGAAGGTGCTCGCCGCGGCCCTCGGTCAGCTGAATGCGGACCTGGTCATCTGCGGCGCGGAGTCCACCGATGGTCGGGTCCAGGTCATGCCGCACATGATCGCCGAGCGGCTGGGCGTCGCGGCGCTCACCGGCGCCCGCAAGCTCACCGTCGACGGCGCGACGCTGACCGTCGAGCGGCAGACCGAGGAGGGCTACGAGGTCGTCACCGCCTCCACCCCGGCCGTGGTCTCCGTCTGGGACACGATCAACGAGCCGCGCTACCCCTCCTTCAAGGGCATCATGGCCGCGAAGAAGAAGCCGGTGCAGACGCTCTCGCTGGCCGAGCTCGGCGTCGCGCCCGCCGAGGTGGGCTTCGACGGCGCCACCAGTGCCGTCGTCGAGCACACCAAGCGCCCGCCGCGCTCCGGCGGCGCCAAGATCACCGATGAGGGCGAGGGCGGCGTCAAGCTGGTCGAGTTCCTCGCCACCGAGAAGTTCGTGTGAGAGGGGGGTTCTGACATGTCTGAGGTTCTCGTCGTCGTCGAAGCCACCAAGGAATTCGGCGTCAAGAAGGTCACCCTGGAGATGCTCACCCTCGCGCGTGAGCTCGGCACCCCGAGCGCGGTGGTGCTCGGTGGCGCCGGCGCGGCCGACGCGCTGAGCGGCAAACTGGGCGAGTACGGCGCGGAGAAGATCTACGCCGCCGAGGGTGACGAGATCGACGGCTACCTGGTGGCGCCCAAGGCCACCGTGCTGGCCGAACTGGTCAACCGGGTGCAGCCGGCCGCCGTGCTGCTGGCCTCGGCCCAGGAGGGCAAGGAGATCGCCGCCCGCCTCGCCGTCAAGCTGGACAACGGCATCCTGACCGACGTGGTCGGCCTGGACGCCGACGGCACCGCGACCCAGGTCGCCTTCGCCGGCTCCACCATCGTCAAGTCCAAGGTCACCAAGGGCCTGCCGTTGGTCACCGTGCGACCCAACTCGGTCACCCCGAGCCCGGCCGCCGCCACCCCGGCGATCGAGCAGCTCACCGTGTCGGTCACCGACACCGACAAGCTGGCCAAGGTCGTCGAGCGGGTCGCCGAGCAGAAGGGCTCCCGCCCCGAGCTGACCGAGGCCGGCGTGGTCGTCTCCGGCGGTCGCGGTGTCGGCAACGCCGACAACTTCAAGCTGGTCGAGGAGCTGGCCGACCTGCTCGGCGGCGCCGTCGGCGCGTCCCGCGCGGCCGTCGACTCCGGCTTCTACCCGCACCAGTTCCAGGTGGGCCAGACCGGCAAGACGGTCTCCCCGCAGCTCTACGTCGCGCTCGGCATCTCCGGTGCCATCCAGCACCGGGCTGGCATGCAGACCTCGAAGACCATCGTCGCGGTCAACAAGGACGGCGAGGCGCCGATCTTCGAGCTGGCCGACTTCGGCGTGGTGGGCGACCTGTTCAAGATCGTCCCGCAGGCCGCCGAGGAGATCCGCAAGCGCAAGTGACACCCAGCACGCAAGAAGTGGCCGCCCCCGATGGGGGCGGCCACTTCTCTTTCGATGGGAGCTGATCGGCGGGCCGGGGAGCTGAGCCGGCCCACCGATCAGCCCGTCAGGGTGCCCCTCAGCAGGCTGTCGCCGGAGTGGCGGGTGTTGTTGTCGTACTGCTCGGCGGAGACGTCGACCACCGAATAGCTCGTGAGGTCGACATTCGGGGGCAGGGGCAGCAGCGCGTCCGAACCGCCACCCAGGGTGCCCACAGAGAACATCTCCATCGTCGTCGGATTGATGAGCCAGACCTGGTAGTACCCCGGGACGCGCGGGAGATTCGCCACATGCAGATGCAGTTGGCCGTCCCGCAGAACCCGGGCGTCACCCTTGGCCGCCGGTGGCGTCGATCCGTACGCCGCCAGCGGCGCGCTCGCCACCACCACCTGCGTCGGAGCGGGTGCGGGGTCGTCCGGCCGCAGCACGGAGACCGTGCCCAGCACACCGACCGCCGCGGCGGCTGCCGCGGTCACCGCCGTGGCCGCCCAGCGCGACCAGCCAGAGCCCCGACGGGACCGGCGCGCCGAATCCAGCCGGGTGACCGTCGGCCCGGCCGTCGTGCCGGTGGCCTGCTTACCCGTCGTGCCGGCGGATTGTGCGGCCGTCGTGCCGGTGGCCTCTGCGGCCGTCGTGCCGGTGGCCCGTCCGAACGGCGTGTCGTAGGTCTGCCCGGTCAGGGTGCCGACGCCCTGCCCAGGGACCTGCTGCCGACGGGTCTCGGCCTGGGGCTGCTGGGCCTCGGCCGCCCTGACCTGGGCGGCGATGCCCTGCCAGATGTGCTCCGGCGGATCGGGTAGGTCAGCCAGGCCCTGCGTCTCGGCGCCGAGCCCGGCCACCTGCGCAAAGGTCGCCACCTCCGCACGGCAGAGCGCGCAGGTGCCGAGGTGGGTGCTCTCGGCGTTGTCCGCCTCGCTCTCACCGAGTGCCAGAAAGACCAGCCGGTCGTGGTCCAGGTGCTGCACCGTCCACCTCCCATCTGCGTTTCAAGCTCGCCATGCCGCGCCGGATGTGGCTCTTCACGGTGCCCAACGGCACTCCGGTCACCGCGGCTATCTGCTGGTGTGTCAGGTCGTCGTAGAAGGCCAACTCCAGCATGCGTCGCTGCTCGTCCGGGAGACGGGCCAGCTCGTCGGCAATCACCAGCCGGTCCACCACGCGATCGGGGTCCGGGCCGGTCGGCGCCGGCTCGGGCAGCTGGCGGACCGTCTCCACCACCCGGGTCTCCCGGGCCGAGGCGCGCATCCGGTCGATCACCTTTCGCCGGCCGATGCCGAGCAGCCAGCCGATCAGCGACCCCTTGGCCGGGTCGAAGGTGTCCCGACCCAGCCAGGCGGCGACGAACGTGGCCTGGGTCACGTCCTCGGCGTCGCTGCGGTTGGCCAGCATGGAGGTGGCCAGATGGAGCACGGCGCGACCGTACCGGTCGTACGCCTCGCGGAGGGCCACATCGTCGCCCGCTCGGAAGCGGAGATCGAGGTCGTCCACCGGAGGGTCCGGTTCCTGTCGTATGGCCGTCATCGGGCGGCTCGCCTTCGATGGGGCATACCCGACTGTAGCTGCCACAGTCTCCGCCCCACTCTCCCGGTCGATGTCATCTCACCTGCTCTTCGTGTCCCAGGCCCGGAACGGATGCAGTCGGAGGCCGGAAAAGAAAGTGCGTCCGAGCGCATCCACCCGTCGGAGAGCCGGCGTAACCCGTTCTGCAAGCAAGGCCTGACGAATCAGCAGTAATCAGCAGGAGGCAGACATGCAGCTCTCGTACTTCCGTCGGGTCGCCGCGGGCGGCGCGGTCGCCGCGCTGGCCTTCGCCGGCGTCGGCGCGCTCACCGCCACCCCCGCGTACGCCGCCACGGCGAAGGTCTCCGTCGTGCACGGCATCCCGGACACCCCGGTCGACGTCTACGTCAACGGCAAGAAGACGCTGGACAACTTCAAGCCGGGCGACGTCGCCGGCCCGCTGAACCTGGAGGAGGGCGACTACGACATCGCGCTCACCAAGCCCGGCGAGCCGATCGGCAGCGCGATCCTCACTGTCGACAACGCGGCCGTCCCGGGCGGGGCGAACATCAGCATCGCGGCCCACCTCGACGCCGCCGGCCAGCCGAAGATCACGCCGTTCGTGAACGACGTCTCGAAGGTCGCCGCTGGCAAGGCCCGGCTCATCGTCCGGCACACCGCCGCCGCCCCTGAGGTGGACGTGCGGGCCGGTGGCACCCCGGTCTTCGAGGGGCTCACCAACCCGAACGAGGCCAAGGGCGACGTCGACGCGGGCAACGTGAAGGCGGACGTGGTACTGGCCGGCACCGACACCGTGGCCATCGGCCCGGCCGACCTCAACCTCAAGGAGGGCACCGCGACGATCGTCTACGCGATCGGTTCCGCCGAGGGCAAGACGCTCGGCGTGGTGGCGCAGACCATCACCGGCCTGCACTCCGCGCCCGGCGGCGTGCCCAGCGGTGACGGTGGTCAGGCCGGCACGGGCGTGAACACCTGGTGGTACGCGCTCACCGGTGCCGGCGTACTCCTGCTGCTCGGTGGTGGGGTGCGGATGGCGACCGCGCGGACCGGTCGCAAGTGACGGTGCGCAACCGCGGCGCGCTGGCGGCCCTGGCCGCCGGCGTTGCCGCGCTCACCGTCTCCACCCTGGTGGCGTGCGGCTCCCAACCGGCCGAGAACGTGGGCGCCGAGGAGGCGAGCACGCTGGCCAGCACTCCGGCGACCGCCACCAGCGCTCCGGCGGTCCCGGTGACCGTCGGTGAGCTGCCGGCCGACGCGGCGATCATCCCGCCGGTCCGGCTGGTGATCCCGGGGATCGACGTCACAGCCACCGTCAACGCGGTCGGCATCAACGATCGGACCAACGAGTTCGAGGTGCCGCCGAGCGTCGACCAGATCGGCTGGTACCGCTACGGTCCCGGCCTGGAAACGGACGCCGGCTCGGTGGTCATCGCCGGTCACGTGGACAGCGCCAAGCAGGGCAAGGGCGCGTTCTTCCGGCTGCGGGAGCTGGACCAGGGCGACACCCTGACCGCGACCGGCAGCGACGGCGAGGCCCGGCAGTACCGGGTCATCGCCCGCGAGGAGTACGCCAAGACCAAGATTCCGTTGGACCGGTACTTCGCCCGGGACGGCAAGCCGCGGCTGACCCTGATCACCTGTGGTGGCCCGTTCGATGCCAAGGCCCGCAAGTACCGCGACAACATCGTCGTCACCGCGGTGCCCGCCTGACGAGGACCACGACGTGCCGGGGTGGGGATTCCCACCCCGGCACGTCGGCGGAGTCCCCTCCGGCATCCGGCGCCTGAGGCGTCGGCCGTAGGCTGAACGGTGATGGCTTACCTGGATCACGCGGCGACGACTCCGATGCTCGATGAGGCACTGGAGGCGTACGTCGCTACCGCCCGCGAGGTCGGCAACGCGTCCTCCCTGCACGCGGCGGGTCGCCGTGCCCGTCGCCGGGTCGAAGAGTCGCGCGAACGGGTGGCCGCTGTCCTCGGCGCCCGGCCGTCTGAGGTGATCTTCACCGGTGGCGGCACGGAGAGTGACAACCTCGCGGTCAAGGGCATCTTCTGGGCCCGCCGGGGAGCCGGCTCCGACCGCCGCCGGGTGGTCTCCAGCGCCGTCGAGCACCACGCCGTGCTGGACGCGGTCGACTGGCTGGCCCAGCACGAGGGCGCCGAAATCGGCTGGCTGCCCGTGGACGCCGCCGGTCGGCTCGACCCGGAGGATCTGCGCGCCGAGCTGGCCGCGCACGCCGACCGGGTGGCCGTCGTCACCGCGATGTGGGCGAACAACGAGGTGGGCACCATCCAGCCCGTCGCCGAGCTGGCCGCCGTCGCCGCCGAGCACGGTGTGCCGTTCCACACCGACGCCATCCAGGCGGTCGGTCAGGTGCCCGTCGACTTCGCCGCCAGTGGAGTCGCCGCGCTGACCGTGACCGGGCACAAGCTGGGCGGCCCGACCGGGGTGGGCGCGCTGCTGCTCGCCCGGGACGTCGCGGCCACGCCGCTGCTGCACGGCGGCGGGCAGGAACGCGACGTACGCTCCGGCACCCTGGACACCGCCGGCATCGTCGCCTTCGCGGTCGCCGTCGAGTCGGCGGTGAAGGGCCAACAGGAGTACGCGGCCCGGGTGGCGGCGCTCCGGGACGACCTGATCGAACGGGTCCGTCAGGCGGTGCCCGAGGTGATCTACAACGGTGACCCGACCGACCGGCTGCCCGGCAACGCGCACTTCTCCTTCCCGGGCTCCGAGGGGGACGCCCTGCTGCTCCTGCTCGACGCGCAGGGGATCGCCTGCTCGACGGGGTCGGCCTGCTCGGCGGGAGTGGCCCAGCCGTCGCACGTGCTGCTGGCGATGGGCGCCGACGACGACCGCGCCCGCTCCTCGCTGCGCTTCACCCTGGGTCACACGAGCACCCAGGCCGACATCGACGCCGTGGTGGCGGCCCTCCCGGCGGCAGTGGACCGAGCCCGCCGAGCCGCAGCCCTCCGCACCCCCCGCTGACCCGGCTCCCCACCCCCCACCCCCCCCGTCTTTGTCGATCAAAGAGTTGTGGTGGGTGACAAAGGCCGCCGTTCACCTCATTCCAGGCACCACAACCCCATGATCGACGGCGGGGGCGGCGCGGAGGCGGGGTGGGGTGGGGTTTTCGGAGCTGGTGGATAGGGTTGTCGTGGGGGACTGGGGTGGGAAGGGAGTGGGCTGGTGAGGGTTCTGGCGGCTATGTCGGGCGGGGTTGATTCGGCCGTGGCGGCGGCGCGGGCGGTGGCGGCCGGGCACGACGTGACCGGCGTGCACCTGGCCCTGGCCCGCAACCCACAGACCTATCGGACCGGAGCGCGCGGCTGCTGCACCCTGGAGGATTCCCGGGACGCGCGGCGGGCCGCCGACGTGATCGGCATCCCCTTCTACGTGTGGGACATGGCCGACCGCTTCCACGAGGACGTGGTGGACGACTTCGTCGCCGAGTACGCCGCCGGCCGCACGCCGAACCCCTGCCTGCGCTGCAACGAGAAGATCAAGTTCGCGGCGGTGCTGGACCGCGCGGTGGCCCTGGGCTTCGACGCGGTGGTCACCGGTCACCACGCCCGGCTCGGCCCGGACGGGCTGCTGCGGCGCAGCGTGGACATCGCCAAGGACCAGTCGTACGTGCTGGCCGTGCTCACCCGCGAGCAGCTGGACCGGTCGATCTTCCCGCTGGGCGACTCGACGAAGGCGCAGGTCCGCGCGGAGGCCGCCGAGCGTGGCCTGGCGGTGGCCGACAAGCCGGACTCGCACGACATCTGCTTCATCGCCGACGGTGACACCCGCGGCTTCCTGGCCGGCCGACTCGGCGAGGCGCCCGGCGACGTGGTGGACGCGAGCACCGGCGCGGTGGTCGGCAGTCACAGCGGCGCGTACGCGTACACGGTGGGGCAGCGTCGCGGCCTGCACCTGGACCGGCCCGCCCCGGACGGCCGACCGCGCTACGTGCTCTCCATCACGCCGAAGACCAACACGGTGACCGTCGGCCCCGCCGAGGCGCTGGAGGTGTCCGAGGTCCGCGCCGTCCGTCCGGTCTGGACCGGCGGCGCACGCCCGGACGCCCCGGTGGAGTGCGAGGTGCAGCTACGCGCGCACGGCAGCGTGGTGCCGGCGACCGTCGCCCTCGACGGCGACACGATGCATGCCGAGCTGCGCCGGCCGGTACGCGGCGTCGCCGCCGGTCAGGCCGTGGTCGCGTACCGGGCGGACCCGGCCGGCGACGTGGTCCTCGGCTCCGCGACCATCACCGGCTGACCGCACGGCCCGGGTGTTCGCGGGATAACCTTCGGCCGTGACAGATCAGGCGTGGCCCTGGCCGGCCGGCGCGGCAACCGGAATTGGTTCGCTGCCCGGCACCGACATCGGCGAGGCACAGCGGGTGATCCTCGGTGAGCTTCCCGAGCTGCCCCACCTGCCCGAGTTGCCGGCCCGTGGTCCCGGCGCGGACATGATCGGCCGGTCCGCCGGGCTGCTCGTCGAGCTGCCCGTCGAGGTGTACGCCGGGCGGTGGCGGGTCGCCCCACGCCCCGGGCGCGACCTGCGCCGGGCCCGTGACCTGATGGAACGCGACCTGGACCAGCTCGCCGAGCAGGCCGAGGAGTACGCCGGACCGATCAAGGTGCAGGCCGCCGGCCCGCTCACCCTGGCCGCCTCCCTTGAGCTGCCGATCGGTGGCCGTCTGCTGCGCGACCCCGGCGCGGTCCGCGATCTGACCGGCTCCCTCGCCGAAGGGCTGCGCGCGCACGTCGCGGCGGTGGCCCGACGGCTGCCTCAGGCGTCGGTGCTGCTCCAGCTGGACGAACCGTCGCTGCCGACCGTGCTGGCCGGGCAGGTGCCGACCGAGAGCGGGCTTGGCGCGTACCGGGCGGTCGACCCGGTGGACGCCGCCGCGCTGCTGCGCACGGTCGTCGAGGCGGTCGGCGTGCCGACGCTGGTGCACTGCTGCGCCCCGGACGTGCCGCTGGAGCTGATCCGCTCCACCGGCGCCGTCGCGGTCGCCCTCGACCTCGACCTGGTCACCAAACTGGACCCGCTGGGCGAAGCGATCGACGCCGGCCTCGGGTTGCTGGCCGGGGCCGCACCGACCCGGTCGCCGTCGGCCGGTGGCGCGCCGACCTCCGCGCAGGTCGCCGATCGCGTACGCCAGGTCTGGGACCGCCTCGGCTTCCCTCGTCGGCAGCTGGCCGAGCAGGTGGTGATCACCCCGGCGTGCGGTCTCGCCGGCGCCACCCCGGAGTACGCGCGCGCGGTGCTCGCGGCCTGTCGGGACGCCGGTCGGCGGCTCGCCGAGGACTGAGGTTTCCTGTCGTACCCGGCGGGCAGGATGACGGTCATGATTGGACAGCTGCGTTCAGTGGTGATCGACTGCCCGGACCCGCGGGCGTTGGCGACGTTCTACTCCGAGCTGCTCGGGGTGCCTTTCGTCGAGGGTGACACGGACGACGACTGGGTGGTGCTGGGCGGGCCGCCCGGTCACCAGCCGCGCCTCGCCTTCCAGCAGGCACTCAACCTACGGCCGCCGGCCTGGCCGGACCCGGAGCGTCCTCAGCAGTTCCACCTGGATGTGACGGTGGACGACATCGAGAGTGCGGAGAAGGCCGCGCTCGCGCTCGGTGCTCGTCGGCTGCCCGGTGAGGGCGAGGGCTTCCGGGTCTACGCCGATCCGGCCGGCCACCCGTTCTGTCTCTGCTGGGACTGAGCCTGACGGGGGTTGCGGCGGCCGGGCATCATGGCCGCCGTGATCCCTACCTCCCCGCTGCGCGCCTCCGGCTCACTCTTCGGCCTCGCCTACGGTGACGCGCTCGGCAAGCCGACCGAGTTCCTGACCGTCGCCGAGATCCAGCACCGGTACGGCCCGACCGGTCCACGTGAGCTGTCCGGCGAGCCGGCACTGGTCACCGACGACACCCAGATGGCCCTCGCGGTGGGTTGGGCGCTGCACGAGGCGCCCTCGCTCACCCCGGAGGCGGTGGAGCCGCTGCTGCGGCAGCGTTTCGTGGCCTGGGCGGTCAGCCCGGACAACAACCGCGCCCCGGGCATGACCTGCCTGCGCGCCTGCGCCGAGCTGACCCGGGGGGCGCGCTGGCAGGACGCCACCGTCATCGGGTCGAAGGGGTGCGGCGCCAACATGCGGGTCACCCCGGTCGGGCTGCTCGACGTCGACCTGGACACGCTCGCCGGCCTGGCCCAGCTGCAGGCCGGGATGACCCACGGCCACCCGACCGGGCTGGCCGCCAGCGAGCTGACCGCGTACGCGGTCTTCGCGCTGCGCGCGGGCGCCACGCTGCCCGAGCTTCCCGCGCTGCTCACCGAGCGGGCGCTCGCCCAGCGCCTGGTCTACCGGGAGCGGTGGCTGGGCGACCTCTGGCAGCGCGCCGACTCGCGTTCCCCGCAGGAGTTCATCGCCCACGGCTGGGACGAGTGCCTGGCGGTGCTGGGCCGACTGACCAACGCCCTGAGCCAGCCGGACGATGGCGGTGACCCGTGCCGGGCCACCGGCGAGGGCTGGGTCGCCGAGGAGGCGCTGGCCACCGCGCTGCTCTGCGCGGTACGGCACGCCGACGACCCGGTGGCGGCACTGGCCCGGGGCGCGACCACCGCCGGCGACTCCGACTCGATCGCCGCCCTGGCCGGCGCGTTCGTGGGCGCGGCCGTCGGGATGAGCGCCTGGCCGAGCGGGTGGGCCGACCGCATCGAGTACGCAGACCAACTCGCCACCCTCGGCGAAGCCTGGGACTGACCCGCCCGCCCTGCCCGGCGGGCTTGATCCACTCGGGTTTCAGGAAGTCGGGGTGTCCCACGGTCTCGGATGCCGCGCTTTTCAGGAACCCGAGTCGATCAAGCCCGCGGGGCAGGGCGAGGACGACCGGGTGGTCAGTGCGACGACGCAGCGGGTGGTCAGGGGGTGGGCAGGTGACGCAGGCTGCGGACCTTCTTCCACAGGTCGGCGTCGCAGCGCCCGGCGTGGTCCTCGAAGGCCGCCGAGTTGAGTCGGATCGGCTCGGTCAGGCTCAGGTAGCTGTCGTGCTCCGCCCCGGGGTCCCAGTCACGGGTGGGGATCCGTACGTGGTCGTCCCGGTCGCTCTTGTCCTGGCTGGTGATCTTCAGGACGTCTGCGCCCCGGGAGTCGGCGCGCAGCACCAGACAGGGACGTACCTTCGAGCCGCTGCCGTCGGCGTACGGCACGTCGGCCCACCAGATATCGCCCGGTGCCGGAGCGCCGGCCGGCCGTCCGGTGTCGCGCGAGCGCGGCTTGGTGGCCGGTCGATCGGCGCCGCGTGGCCTCGGTGCCGTGGAACGACGGCCGGGGCGGCCGCCCCGACCCGGCCGGGTGCCCGGACGGCGGTTGGCCACCCGGTGTCGCCAACTGTTCCACGCCCAGCCGGCGGCCACCGCCAGCAGGATCGCCACCGCCCAGAGCAGCGCCTCGGGCATTCGTACCTCCGCCTCTCGGCGACCCGCCGGGTCGCACCGTCCGGCGATCCTCGCACGCCGCCGCCCGTGCCGCCCGCCAACCCGGCGCGGGTGGGCGACGGATTGTCCCACCGGCCCGATACGGTGCCGGAGTAGCGTGATCAGGGAGGTCGCAGGCGTGTCCGAAGGTAGCGGTGTGTCCGAGGAACAGATCGGTCAGCAGGTCAGCCCGGCTCAGGAGGCGGCGGCCGGGGCTGAGCCCACGCCGCAGGCCCGCGAGCGGCACGCCACGCTCAGTCAGGAGCTGACCGAGCATCAATACCGTTACTACGTGCTGGACGCGCCGATCATCACCGACGCCGAGTTCGACAGGCAGCTGCGCGAGCTGGAGGCGTTGGAGGCGGAGTTCCCGGCGCTGAGGACTCCGGACTCGCCGACCCAACGGGTCGGCGGCACGTTCTCCACCGACTTCACCCCCGTCACCCACGCCGAGCGCATGCTCTCCCTCGACAACGCCTTCGCCGACGAGGAGTTGGCGGCGTGGGCCGAGCGGGTCGAGCGGGACGCCGGTGGCGCGGTGCCCTACCTGTGCGAGCTCAAGGTCGACGGGCTGGCGATCAACCTGACCTATGAGAACGGCCGGCTGGTCCGCGCGGCCACCCGGGGTGACGGCCGCACCGGTGAGGATGTCACCGCCAACGTCCGCAGCATCCGGGACGTGCCCGGCCAGCTCACCCCGTCCGCCGACTTCCCGGACGTGCCCGAGCTGGTGGAGGTGCGGGGGGAGATCTACTTCCCGGTCGCCGCGTTCGCCGACCTCAACGCGGGCCTGGTGGAGCAGGGCAAGGCCCCGTTCGCCAATCCCCGTAACGCCGCGGCGGGCAGCCTGCGGCAGAAGGACCCGCGCGTCACGGCCTCCCGGCCGCTGCGGCTGGTGGTGCACGGCATCGGTGCCCGCCGTCGGTTCCAGCCCACGGCCCAGTCCGAGTCGTACGCGGCCCTCAGGTCATGGGGGTTGCCGACCAGTGACCGGTGGCGGGTCGTCCCGGATCTGAGCGGCGTGGCCGAATACATCGCCTACTACGCCGAGCACCGGCACGACGTCGAGCACGAGATCGACGGCGTGGTGGTCAAGGTCGACCCGGTGTCCATCCAGGGCCGGCTCGGCTCGACCAGCCGCGCGCCGCGGTGGGCGATCGCCTTCAAGTACCCGCCGGAGGAGGTCACCACCAAGCTGCTCGACATCGACGTCAACGTGGGCCGCACCGGGCGGGTCACGCCGTTCGCCGTGCTCGAGCCGGTGCGGGTGGCCGGCTCGACCGTCGCGCTCGCCACCCTGCACAACGCCCGTGAGGTGGAGCGCAAGGGGGTGTTGATCGGCGACACGGTGGTGCTGCGCAAGGCCGGCGACGTGATTCCCGAGGTCCTCGGCCCGGTGGTCGACCTGCGACCCGCCGACGCCCGGCCGTTCGTCATGCCCACCACCTGCCCGGCCTGCGGCACCCCGCTCGCGCCCTCCAAGGAGGGCGACGTCGACATCCGTTGCCCCAACACCCGTAGCTGCCCTGCCCAGCTGCGCGAGCGGGTGTTCCACCTCGCCGGTCGCGGTGCCTTCGACATCGAAGCGCTCGGTTACAAGGGCGCTGCGGCCCTGCTGGACGCGGAGGTCATCGCGGACGAGGGTGACCTCTTCCAGCTCGACGCCGAGCAGTTGTCCCGGTCCCCGTTCTTCGTCAACAAGGACGGCAGTCTGGGCAGCAACGCGGCCAAGCTGTTGGACAACCTCGCCGTCGCCCGCGAGCGTGACCTGTGGCGCGTGCTGGTGGCGCTCTCCATCCGCCATGTCGGCCCCACCGCCGCGCAGGCGCTCGCCCGGCACTTCCGCTCGATGGAGGCCATCGACGAGGCCAGCGAGGAGGAGCTGTCCTCTGTCGACGGGGTCGGGCCGACCATCGCGGCCAGCATCCGGGAGTGGTTCGCGGTGGACTGGCACCGCGAGGTCGTCCGCAAATGGGCCCAGGCGGGTGTACGGATGGCCGAGGAGGCTGTCGACGAGGGGCCGCGCCCGTTGGAGGGGCTGACGGTGGTAGTGACCGGCACGCTTGCCGGCTACTCACGGGACCAGGCCGCCGAGGCCGTGCAGAGCCGGGGCGGCAAGCTCAGCGGGTCGGTCTCCAAGAAGACGAGCTTCGTGGTCGTCGGGGACAACCCCGGGTCCAAGGCTGACAAGGCGGCCAGCCTCAAGGTGCCGGTGCTGGACGAGGACGGGTTCCGGCTGCTGCTGGACGCGGGCCCGGACGCCGCGCGGGAGGTCGCCCAGCCGGGCGGGTGATCCCGATCGCGGCCCGCGGTGGCGACTGGGCGCGTATACCAACTTAATTACGACTACGACCGATTCGTGACTGTCATACCGGGAAACTGGGGGCCGAGGGCGTTTCATTGGGTCACGGCGTACCGCACCGGCACGCCGACTGTCGGTCGGGAGGTGTGGTGGAGGTCGCCGATCCACGCAACTCACTTCCGCCGGGACGGGCCACACCGTTCGCCACCTTCGTCGTCGGCATCCTGGTGGTCGCCGCGCTGACCGCCGCCGTACCCCTCGCGTCCCTTCCGGACGAGGTGTCCCGGCTGCCGGTGGCGTTCTGGACGATGGCCGCTCTCGCCGTGGTCTGCGACGCCCGGCCGTTCGTCCCGCCGGGGCGCCGGCAGACCTCCGCGGTGTTCCCGTCCACCTGCTTCACCTTCGCGATCCTGCTCGGGTGGGGTCTCGGCCCCGCGGTGGTGGTGCAGGCGATGGGGGTGATCGTCTCGGGCTGGCGGATGCGGCACGCAGCCTGGCGGACGGCGTTCAACGTCGGCCAGTACGTGTGCGCCCTCGCCGCCGCGTACGGGGTGATCCTGCTCGGCTCGGGCACCATCTTCTCCGGCGGGCGGTTGCACTGGACCGACATGGCTGCCGTCGGCGGTGCCACGTTGGCGTGGTTCGTCGTCAACTACGGGCTGGTCAGCTGGGCGGTGCGGCTGCGTTTCGGCGACCGGTGGTGGCCCACGCTGCGCCGGGGCCTCGGCTTCGAGTTGCTCTCCACCGGTTCACTGCTGCTGCTCGCCCCGGTGCTGGTTGCCGCCGCGCGGGTCAGCGCGGCGCTGATCCCGCTGGTGCTGGTGCCGCTGTTCGCGGTCTACCGGATGGCCCGGCTGACCGTCGAGCAGCAGCACCTCGCCGCCGCCGACCCGTTGACCGGTCTGCCCAACCGCAAGGCGCTGCTGGCCGAGGTGGCGGAGCAGGTGCACCTGCACGCCGAGCGGACGGCCCGCGGCGAACCCGACGGGCAGCTGGCTCTGCTGCTGATCGACCTGGACCGTTTCAAGAACGTCAACGACGCGCTTGGGCACGCAGTGGGCGACCGGCTGCTGGTCGAGGTCAGCGCCCGGCTCACCGACGTGCAGCCCCGACCACAGATGATCGCCCGGCTCGGCGGCGACGAGTTCGCCATCGTGATGACCGGCCTGACCGACGTCGGCCAGGCCCGGGAGCTGGCCGACCAGGTGGTCCAGGCGCTGGCCGAGCCGGTGCCACTCGACGGGTTGCCGTTGGACGTGGGCGGCTCGATCGGGATCGCCCTCTTCCCCGAGCACGGCGAGGACTTCGCTACCCTGATGCGCCACGCCGACGTGGCGATGTACGACGCCAAGCACCGCAACGACACGGTGGCCGTCTACGCCCCCGAGTCCGACCACAATTCCGCCGAGCGCCTCGGCCTCCTCGCCGACCTGCGCCGGGTGCTGGAATCCAGCCCGTCGAGTGACCTGTTCGACACCGACCCGGCGGACCAGGCCGACGGGGCGTTCGACACCGACCCGGCAGACCAGCGCCCGGCCGAGCACGCCGGGCAGGACCAGCGCGGCGAGCACGCCGAGCAGGTGCAGCTGGGCCGGCACGCCGAGCAGGGCGAGCACGCCGACGGGCACGGTCGGGACGGCGTATCGAACGGCGCGGAGCGGGCAGTCGACGTACCCCTCGCGGCGACGGCGGAGGTGCGCGGCGGTGACGGCGCGGCGCTGCCCATCGGGTCCCCGGCCGAGGCCGCACCCCACACGGCCACGGCACCGGCGGCGGCCACGGCACCGCCGACCGCCAACCGGTGGTGGGGACGCCGTCGGCGCAACGACGCCGAGCTGGTGCACGCCGACGAGCTGATCAACCGGATCGCGACCGGCGCCGACCCGATCCGGGGCCGTGGCTCCCGTTCCGCTGTCACCGGCACCCGCTCGGGATCGACCCGGGAGCGACGCGCGGGGGCCGGCATCGGCCGCCGGTCATCCAACGGGGGCGCGGCGCCCGCGAGGGGCAACGGCGGCCTCGGGCGGCGGCGTGACATCGGGGCAGGCGGCTCGGGCCACCCGGTCGAGTCGACGGGGTGGGCGCACGCGGACGGTGACACGGCAGACGACGCCGGGGAAATCACCATGTACTACCAGCCGCAGATCGCCATCGCGACCGGCGAGGTGGTCGGTGTCGAGGCCCTGCTGCGGTGGCGGCATCCCCGACGGGGCATGGTCGACCCGGAGGAACTCATCCGGGTCGCCGAGCAGAGCGCGGTGATGCGACTGCTCACCCGGCGGGTGGTCGACGACGTGGTGGAGCAACTCGCCAAGTGGTCGGCGGCCGGCATCGGCCTGCGCGCGGCGCTGAACGTGAGCGTGCGCGACCTGCACACCGGCGACGTCGCCGATCAGATCGCCGACCGGCTGGCCCGCTACGGGGTGCCTGCCGACCGACTGCAGGTGGAGATCACCGAAGGTGCGTTGATGGCCGACCCGCGTCGGGTGCTGGCCACCATCTCCCAGCTGCACCGGATCGGGGTGGCGATCTCGTTGGACGACTTCGGCACCGGCTACTCCTCGCTGCAACACCTGCGCCGGTTGCCGTTGTCCGAGGTGAAGGTGGACCGGTCGTTCGTGCTCGGCATGGCCGAGGACGCCGACGACGCGGCGATCGTCCGATCGATGATCGAGTTGGCCGGCGCGCTGGGGCTGCGGGTGGTCGCCGAGGGCGTCGAGGACGAGCGGACCTGGCGGATGCTGCACGCCGCCGGCTGCGACGCCGCCCAGGGCTGGTTCTACGCCCGGCCCATGCCGGCCGAGGAGCTGGTCACCTGGCTGGCCCGGTACCGGCCGGTGCGCCCGAGCGGGCCCGCGCAGTCGGACATCGGTCGCCGCCCCACCCGCTGACCCGTCCGCCGGCACGGCATTCCGGCTGCCGGAGGGGGAGTCGGGGACGCGGCACCGGAGCGGAACAATAGACTCGCTCCGGTCACCGCGCGTCACGCTCCACCCGTCGCGCGGCCGGCACACCGCCCGACCAGCAGGACATCAGAAGGGGGCACGGATGGCCGCCATCTCCCGCGAGGAGGTCGCGCACCTGGCGCGCCTGTCGCGGCTCGCCGTCACCGAGGAGGAGCTGGACATGTTCGCCGGCCAGCTCGACGTGATCCTCCAGGCGGTCGCTCAGGTCGGCGAGGTCGCCGCAGCGGACATTCCGCCGACCTCGCACTCGGTGCCGCTGACCAACATCTTCCGCGAGGACGTCGTCACGCCGTGCCTGACCCCGCAGGAGGCGCTGTCGGGCGCACCCGACGCCGAGGACCAGCGCTTCCGCGTACCGCGGATCCTGAGTGAGGATGTGGCGTCATGACCGATCTCACCAGAATGACCGCGACGGAGATCGCGTCCCTGGTCGCCGGGGGCGAGACCTCCGCCGTCGAGGTGACCCGGGCGCACCTCGACCGGATCGCCGCGGTCGACGACCGGGTGCACGCCTTCCTGCACGTCGACACCGACGGCGCGCTCGCCGCGGCCCGCTCGGTGGACGAGCGCCGGGCGGCTGGCGAGGAGTTGGGCCCCCTCGCGGGTGTGCCGGTCGCGGTCAAGGACGTGCTCGCCACGCGGGGCGTGCCGACCACCGTGGGCTCAAAGATCCTGGAGGGCTGGCGCCCGCCGTACGACGCGACGATCGTGCAGCGGCTGCGCGAGGCCGGCACGGTGATGCTCGGCAAGACCAACATGGACGAGTTCGCGATGGGCTCCTCCACCGAATACTCGGCGTACGGCCCGACGCACAACCCGTGGGACCTGAGCCGGATCCCGGGTGGCTCGGGTGGTGGCAGCGCTGCCGCGCTGGCCGCGTACGAGGCGCCGCTGGCGATCGGCTCGGACACCGGCGGCTCGATCCGCCAGCCCGGCGCGGTCACCGGCACCGTCGGTGCGAAGCCCACCTACGGCGGCACCTCCCGGTACGGTCTGGTGGCCTTCTCCTCGTCGCTGGACACCCCGGGCCCGTGTGCCCGTAACGTGCTCGACGCGGCCCTGCTGCACCAGGTGATCGGCGGGCACGACCCGCGTGACTCCACCTCGATCCCGCAGCCGATGCCGGACGTGGTGGCGGCGGCGAAGCTCGGCGCGACCGGCGACCTGACCGGTGTGCGGCTCGGCATCGTCAGCGAGTTCGTCGGCGAGGGCGCCGAGCCGGGCGTGATGGCCGCGTTCCGCGAGTCGGTGGACGCCCTCGCGAAGCTGGGCGCCGAGATCGTCGAGGTGTCCTGCCCGACGTTCGCGTACGCGCTGCCGGCGTACTACCTGATCGCCCCGAGCGAGTGCTCCTCCAACCTGGCCCGGTTCGACGGCGTCCGGTTCGGCCTGCGGGTCGGCGACGACGGCAACCGGTCGCTGGAGGAGGTCATGTCGCTGACCCGCGAGGCCGGCTTCGGCCCGGAGGTCAAGCGCCGCATCATGATCGGCACGTACGCGCTGTCGTCGGGTTACTACGACGCGTACTACGGGCAGGCGCAGAAGGTCCGGACGCTCATCACCCGGGACTTCACCGCCGCGTTCGAGCGGGTCGACGCGCTGATCTCGCCGACCACCCCGTCGGTGGCGTTCCCGATGGGCGCACGGACCGCTGACCCGTACCAGATGTACCTGGCCGACCTGTACACGATCCCGACGAACCTGTACGGCGGGCCGGGCATCTCGGTGCCCTGCGGCATCTCCGAAGGGCTGCCCGTCGGCCTGCAGGTGATGGCCCCGACGATGGCCGACGACCGGATGTACCGGGTCGCCGCCGCGTTGGAGTCGGCGATCGGCACGTTCACGCCACCGGCGCTCTAGAACGGGTGTCACCGCATCGGCGCCGAGGGACGTGTCCCTCGGCGCCGATCGCGCGTCCGGGCAGGCGGGGTGTCGGTCAGGGCTGGTTCGGCGGCCCGGCGAGGTAGCGGCGGGCCTCCCGCAGGCCACGCCACCGATACCAGGCGGCACCTCCCCAGAGCAGGAGCAGCAGTACGGCCAGCACGCGGCCGAACGGGCGGACCGGGTCCACCAGGGGCGGCAGTTGGCTGAGGAAGCCCACCGTGAACAGCACCAGCAGCCAGCGTTGACTGACGCGGGACCGAGCCTCCTTGCGAGCCAGCGCGTCCAGACGAGGATCGTCGGTGGACCCGTCGCGTAACGCCTGCGCGATCCGCCGCCTGGTCGTCGGGTCGGCACCGGCCGTCCGGGGCATCCGCCTGATCAGCCGGCGGCCGAAGACGAGGGCGACGACCGCGCCGACCAACGGCGGGATGAGCATCAGCCCGAACGACCCGAGCAGTTGGTCGGACTTCACGGTGCCGCGGCCGACAAAGGCGGCGGTGCTCAATGCGGCCACCCCGACCACGACGAGCGCGGCGACAGCGTAGGTGCTGCGGCGGTCAGGCCTCTGCGTCACCGGCTCTTCCGGGGCCACCCGTTCCTCGGTGGTCATGGTCGCCCCCGGTCCGCACGCCGCCGGTTCAGCAGGTGCACCACGGCGCACGCGATCGCCACCGCCAGCAACCCGGGCAGCACCATGCCGAGCACCAACTCGACCGCCGAGTCCGGGTTCCGGTCCTCTCCGGCGGCGAGCCAGGTGATCACGGTGACCACGACGGCCACCGCCCACACCGCGACCACCGCGAGGATCACCGGTCGGGCCTGCACTCCTGACTCTCTCCCCGTATTCGCCATGGTCGCTCCGTACCCCGTCGCCAAAGACGCCACGCGCGCCCGACGAAACCCGCCCGAGGATTGATCGGGCAACCCCATTAGGCTGGACAGGTTCTGTCCCGGATCGCGCCTGGAGCGTCTCATGACCACGACACTGCCCGCGTACGACGAGGTCGTTGCGCGCTACGAACCGGTGATCGGCCTGGAGACCCACGTCGAGCTGGGCACGAACACCAAGATGTTCTGCGGTTGCCCGACCGACTTCGGTGGCGAGCCGAACACCCGGGTCTGCCCGGTGTGCCTGGGCCTGCCCGGCTCGCTGCCGGTGGCCAACAAGGCGGCCATCGAGGCGATCATCCGGATCGGCCTCGCGCTGAACTGCTCGATCGCCGAGTGGTGCCGGTTCGCCCGGAAGAACTACTTCTACCCGGACATGCCGAAGAACTTCCAGATCAGCCAGTACGACGAGCCGATCTGCGTCGACGGTTACCTGGACGTCGAGGTGGGCGGCGAGACGGTGCGGATCGAGATCGAGCGGGTGCACCTCGAGGAGGACACCGGCAAGACGCTGCACGTGGGTGGCGCCACCGGCCGCATCCACGGCGCGACGGAGTCGCTGGTCGACTACAACCGGGCCGGCATCCCGCTGGTGGAGATCGTCACCAAGCCCATCCCGGGCACCGGCGCGCTCGCCCCCGACGTGGCCAAGGCGTACGTCACCGAGCTGCGCGACGTGATCCGCACTCTCGGTGTCTCGGACGTGCGGATGGAGGAGGGTTCGCTGCGCTGTGACGTGAACACCTCGCTCAACCTGCCGGGGCAGGAGTGGGGCACCCGCACCGAGACGAAGAACGTCAACTCGCTGCGGTCGGTGGAGCGGGCGGTCCGCTCGGAGATGCTGCGGCAGGCGTCGGTGCTCGACTCGGGTGGCCGGATCACGCAGGAGACCCGGCACTTCCACGAAGACACCGGCGACACCACCCCGGGACGTTCGAAGGAGACGGCCACCGACTACCGGTACTTCCCGGAGCCGGATCTGGTGCCGATCGCCCCGGACCCGGCCTGGGTCGCCGAGCTGAAGGCCGCCCTGCCGGAGCTGCCCCGGGTGCACCGGCGTCGCCTCCAGCAGCAGTGGGGGCTCTCCGACCTGGACATGCAGTCGGTGCTGAACGCCGGCGCGGTCGAGCTGATCGAGGCCACCGTGGCCGCCGGCACCACCCCGGCGGCAGCCCGCAAGTGGTGGCTGGGTGAACTGTCCCGCCGGGCCAACGAGAGCGGCGTGGAGCTGGCCGAGATCGGTGCCACTCCCGCGCAGGTCGCCGAGTTGCAGGGGCTGGTCGACGCCGGCAAGCTCAACGACAAGATGGCCCGCGCGGTGCTGGAGGGCGTGGTCGACGGCGAGGGCTCGCCCACCGAGATCATGGCCAACCGGGGCCTGGAGGTCGTGTCGGACACCGGCGCGCTGACCGCGGCCGTGGACGAGGCGATCGCCGCGAACCCCGGCATCGCCGACAAGATCCGCAGTGGCAAGGTCGCGGCGGCCGGCGCGTTGGTCGGCGCGGTCATGAAGACCACCCGGGGCCAGGCCGACGCCGCCGCCGTCCGCACGCTGATCCTGGAGCGCCTCGGCGTCCAGGGCTGAGACCCACCCGGAGCAGGCCGCCGCCGCGACCCGGCGGCGGCCTTCCGCCACCCCCTGCCGACCACGCGGCCACCCCGCACCCCTCGCGAGGGCGTCAACGGCGACGCCTGGATGGAGCCACCGTGACCCAGCACGACCTCGATGTCCTTGACGAGATCCAGCGGCGGGTGCTGTGGCTCGCCACCCGGATCGTGGACGCCGCCAACCACGACCGGGCCACCGGCGACGGTGTGAAGGTCGGCGGCCACCAGGCGTCCAGCGCCTCCCTGGTCACGGCGATGACCGCGCTGTGGTTCGCGCACCTGGACGCCGAGGACCGGGTCGCGGTGAAGCCGCACGCGTCCCCGGTGTTCCACGCCATCCAGTACCTGCTCGGCAACCTGGACCGCTCGTACCTGCCCCGGCTGCGGGCCCGGGGCGGCCTCCAGTCGTACCCGTCGCGGACCAAGGACCCCGACGAGGTGGACTTCTCCACCGGCTCGGTGGGTCTGGGCGCGGCCGCGCCGCTGTTCGCCGCCGCCACCCGTCGCTACGTCGACGCGCACTTCGGGGCCCGACCGCACTCCCGTTTCGTGGCGCTGATCGGCGACGCCGAGCTGGACGAGGGCAACATCTGGGAGGCGGTCGCCGATCCGGCCACCACCGGCCTGGGCAACGTCATGTGGTTGGTCGACTTCAACCGGCAGTCGCTGGACCGGGTGGTCCCCGGCATCCGGATCAACCAGTGGCGCGGTCAGTTCGAGGCGGCCGGCTGGCACGTCGTGGAGGTCAAGTACGGTCGCCGGCTCGCCGAGGCGTACGCCCGGCCGGGCGGCGAGGCGCTGCGCGACTGGATCGACGCGATGCCCAACGAGCAGTACCAGTCGCTGTTCGGGCTGACCGGCCCGGCGCTGCGCAAGCAGTTCCTGGACGGCGCGCCGGCCGGCATCGACGAGCTGATCGCCCACGTCAGCGACGAGGACCTCGGTCCCCTCGTCACCGACCTGGGCGGGCACGACCTGTCCGCGATGCTCGACGCGTACGCCCAGTGCGACGCGGTCACCGACCGGCCCAGCGTCGTCTTCGCGTACACGGTGAAGGGTTGGGGTCTGCCCATCGCCGGCAACCCGCGCAACCATTCCGCGCTGCTCAGCTCGGAGCAGGTCGACACGCTGCGGGCCGCGCAGGGGCTGACCTCCGAGACCGAGTGGGACCGCCTCGACCCGGCGTCACCGGCCGGCATCCGGGCCGGTGCCCGCCGGGAGGCGCTGTCCCGCGCGCCCCGCGAGCGCGCGCTGGGGGTCACCGTTCCGGAAAGCACGGGAGTACGCGCAACCAAGCCCATCTCCACCCAGGAGGTATTCGGTCGGGTGTTGGTGGACCTGGCGCGGAACCGGGAGGTGGGCCGCTACCTGGTCACCACCGCCCCGGACGTGGCCACCTCCACCAACCTGGCCGGGTTCATCAACAAGACCGGGGTGTTCGCACCCACGGAGCAGCGCTCCTGGGCCGAGGACCGGATGCTGCGCTGGACGGAGAGCCCCGCCGGGCAGCACATCGAGCTGGGCATCTCGGAGATGAACCTGTTCCTGCTGCTGGGTCAGCTCGGCCTGTCCTGGGACCTGTCCGGGCAGCCGCTGCTGCCGGTCGGCACGGTCTACGACCCGTTCGTGCTGCGCGGCCTGGACGCGTTCCTGTACGGCACGTACTCCGGCTCCCGGTTCGTGGTGGCCGGCACCCCGTCGGGCATCACCCTGGCCCCGGAGGGCGGCGCCCACCAGTCCACCATCACCGCGTCGGTCGGCCTGGAGCTGCCCGGGGTGACCTTCCTGGAACCGGCGTACGCGGCCAGCCTCGACTGGCTGCTCTGCGACGCGCTGGGGCAGATCGCCGGCGGGTCGACCCCGGCCGCGACCGCCGCGCCGACCGAGGACGGGGCGTATTACTTCCGGTTGAGCACCCGTCCGCTGGACCAGGCGCCGTTCGAGGCGGCCCGGGCGCGGCTCGGCGACGCGGTCCTGCGTCGGCAGGTGGTCGCCGGGGCGTACCGGCTGGTCGACGCGCACCAGGCGTACCCGCACCTGGTCGACGCCCCGGTGGTGCAACTGGCCGCCTCCGGCGCGGTGCTGCCCGAGGTGCTGGCCGCAGCGGCGGAGCTGGCCGACGAGGGCGTCGCCGCGCACGTGGTGGACGTGACGAGTCTCGACCGGCTCTACCGGGCCTGGCAGCGCACCCTGCGCCAGGGCGTGCGGACGGCCACCGTGCCCAGCGTGCCGGGGGCGCTGCGGTCCGCGTTCGTCGATCGGGTGCCGGTGGTGACCGTGCACGACGCCGCGTCGCACGCGATGGCCTGGCTGGGGTCGGCGGTCGGCGCCCCGGCGGTGCCGCTCGGCGTGGACGAGTTCGGCCAGTCCGGCAGCGTCGCCGAGCTGTACGAGTTGCACGACCTGCTGCCCGGCAGCATCGTCAACGCCGCCCTGGCCGCCATCGCCCTGCGCTGACCGCCCCGCCCTCAGCTCGTCGGTGTCGGTGTCGGGGTGCCCGAGGGGGGCGCTCCGGCGGTCGGGTTCTCCACCAGGCGTCGTTCCAGGTTGACCTGGGCCTGCCCGGTGCCGCCGACGGTGATGGTGTCGTACGCCTGGAGCATCTTCTGCTGGTCGAAGTAGAGCACGCTCATCGACAGCGGGGTTGGCTTCTCGCCCTCCAGGCCGCGCAGCCCGGCCCCGCCGGTCGAGCCCTCGACCATCAGCGTGGTGGGCTGCTGCCCGGGCACCTGCGGCAGTTTGGAGACCTGCCGCGCGTGGGTGTGCCCGGCCAGCACCAGCGGGCAGGTGCCGGAGAGCGGCCCGGCCGACGCCGGGTCGTGCACCAGCGCGATGTTCACCGGTTGGGGTGAGCGGCGCACCGTGGTCGCGAGCTGCTCGCCGGCCCCGGTCACCTGGTCGGCGACCTGCTGGGTCAGGCCGCTGCCGGCGGGTGAGGTGTTCTTGTCCGGGGTGAAACGTGGGTCGCCGATGCCGGCGATGGTCAGCCCGGCGACTGTCGTCGTCGTGTTGTTCAACACGATCGCGTTCGGCTGGCGGGCCACCGCGGCGGCGGTCTTGCCGGAGTCGTGGTTGCCCCGGATGAAGACGTACGGCTTCTTGAGCAGGCCGATCGACCCGACGAAGGACGCCTCCGGCTCGCTGCCCCAGTCGGTGATGTCGCCGGTGTCGATCACCACGTCGATGCCGAACTGCTCCACCACCGTGCGGATCAACTGCCAGCCGGTCGGGTTCAGGTGCATGTCGGAGACGTGCAGCACCCGCGTGGTGCCCGGGGTCGGCTCCAACAGCGGAAGCGCCGAGACGGTGGTGTAGAGCTGGCTGACATTGCCGACCAGGCGTTGCAGCTGCTCGGCGTACTTGGTGTAGTCGTTGGCGATCCGGCGGGCGTCGCCGACGATGGCCGGTGCGTTGACCAGCAGCCCCTCGTAGCGTGGTTCCTCGATCGCCTGCGGGCGCAGGGTGGCCGCCGCCGTGCCGAGACTGCCGGCGGTGATCAGCAGTGCGAGCCCGCCCGCCCAGGCGGTCCGCCGGACGTTGCGGAAGATCAGCCCGGCCAGGATCAGGGTGACCAGCACCGACGTGCCGAGGGTCCGCAGGCCGAGCCGCATCACCCCGGAGCGGACGTCCTCGACGGCGCTCTGGCTGGCCCGGCTGATGCTGGCCGGGTCGTCGATCAGCGCCTCGGTGCGGCCCTGGTCGAGTGCGCCCAGCCGGACGGTGAGGTGGGTCGGCCCGTCGTGGCTGTCGAGCAGCAGCGCGCCCAGCGGTGGGATGTCGACGGTGGTGCCGCCGTCGCGGGCGGGGGAGATGCTGAGGTTGGCCCGGAACGGGCCGATGTCGGTGTCCACCCGACCGCCGGCCAGCACGCCGAGCACCGCCCCGGCCAGGGCCACGGCGAGGACGGCGACGACCAACCCGATGCGGCGCAGCGGCCCGGCGGGCCCGAGCCGCCGACCGTTCGGGAGCGGCCGGCCGCCGCCGGTCGCCGGGTCGTCCCGGTCGTCGGCGTCGTCGTGCTGCTCGTCGCGTTGCCCGTCCATGCTGAAAGTCTGACCTGCCCGTCGAAAGATCTTGGCAAACCTGAACGGATGGTGACGAACGTCAGCTGCGGCCGCCGTCGCCGCCCGCGAAGACCACCCGCAGGAGCCGGTCGTCGTCGCCGGCCGGGTCACCGCGCCCGTCGTGGTTGGAGGTGCCCACCCAGAGCGACCCGTCCGGTGCCGCGGCCACCGCGCGCAGTCGACCGTACCGGTTGGTGAGCAGCTCACTGGGCTGGCCGAGCAGCGTCCCGGTGTCGGTCAGCTCCATCACCCAGAGGCGCTTGCCGCGCAGGCAGCCGGTGACCAGCAGCCGGTCCGTGGCGGCCAGACCGGAGCAGGAGGCGTCCGAGGTGGCCCACTGCGTGATCGGGTCGGTGAACCGCTTGTCGCCCGCGCGCCCCTCGACCTCCGGCCAGCCGTAGTTGCCGCCCTTGGTGATCTGGTTGATCTCGTCCCACGTGTTCTGGCCGAACTCGACGGCGTACATCCGCTTGGCGCCGTCCCAGGTGAACCCCTGGACGTTGCGGTGGCCCAGTGACCAGACGGGGGAGTTGGGGTACGGGTTGCCGGCGGAGGGCTTGCCGTCCGGCGTGATCCGGAGGATCTTGCCGCCGAGGCTCTTCACGTCCTGGGAGGAGGGGCGCTCGCCCGCGTCGCCCGTGCTGACGTAGAGCTGCCCGTCCGGGCCGAAGCCCAACCCGCCGCCGTTGTGCACGTTGGCCTTGGGGATGCCGGTGAGGATCGGGGTGGGCTGACCGCCGAGTTGCAGCCGGGCGACCCGGTTGTCCTGCGCGGCCGTGTAGTAGACGAAGACCGTGCGGTCCTGGGCGTAGGCCGGGGAGACGGCGATGCCGAGGAGACCGCCCTCGCCGGCCGCAGCCACCTCGGGGATGGTCTGCACCGGGCGGACCCGCAGCCCGTCCGGCCCGGACTCGGGGCCGACCTGAAGGATCCGGCCGTTGTCCCGTTCGGTGACCAGCGCGCCGCCGTCCGGCAGGAAGGCGATGCCCCACGGCACCCGCAGGCCCTTGGCGAGCACTGTCGCCACCGCCTGCTGGCCGGCGCCGCCGGCGCTCGCCGGCGCGGACGGCGTCGGCAGGTTGGGTGGCTCGCCGGCCGGGTCGGGTTCCGGTTCGCCGAAGCTGCAGCCGGAGGCGAACAGCAGCGCCGCGCAGGACGCCGCGAGGGCCGCCCGGAGGCGACGGACGCGAGGGTACGGGGGACGGGCTCTCACCCGGCCCAGGGTAGCCCGCTGGACGGCCGGGCCGGGCCCGTGGCGATCGGACGGGTGCCGATGAGCCCGGCCGGCGGTCCCCGGTGGACCGCTCACCGTGCCCGTACGGCCAGCAGCGCGGTGTCGTCCTCACGGTGGCGGATCGAGGCGAGCAGCAGGTCACACAGCTCGTCGAGGGGAAGGGTGTCGGTGTCGGCCAGTCGGCCTGCCAGCTCGGCCAGGCCCTCGTCGATGGAGCGGTCCCGCCGCTCGATCAGCCCGTCGGTGTAGAGCAGCAGGGTGTCGCCGGTGGCCAGATTGGTCGACTGGCTGGTCCGCGACGACGGCCGGGCCAGCCCGAGCAGCGGCTCCGGGGTCGCCTCCAGGGACTCGACCGCTCCACCGGCGCGAACCACGAGGGCCGGTGGGTGCCCGGCGTTGGACCAGGTCACCTCGTGGACACCGCCGCGCTGCGGGCCGATCCGGACCAGTGTCGCGGTGGCGGCGATCGGCAGCCGCAGGCCGCGGATCGCGCCGTCCAGGTTGCTCATCAGCGACCCGACCGTGTCCGGCCGGCCGAAGGCGTTGCCCCGCACCAGGTTGCGGAGCTGACCCATGGTCGCCGCCGCCTCGATGTCGTGCCCGGCCACGTCGCCGATCGCCACGATCACGTCACCGTCGGGCTGGGCGAAGGCGTCGTACCAGTCGCCGCCGACCTCCACCCGGTCGGCCGCCGGCTGGTAGCGGGCGGCGAGCTCCAGCTCCGTCACGATCGGCAGCTGGGGCAGCATGCTGTGTTGCAGCACCTCGGCGACGTGCCGCTGCTCGCCGTACATCGAGCTGTTGCCCACGGCCTGGCCGGCCCGGCGGCCGATGTCGACTGCGGTGAGCAGGTCGCGGTCGTCGAACTGCTGCCGTTGCGCGCCGTTGACGAGGGTGATCGCGCCCAGCACGGTGCCGCCGGCGCCCTGCACCGGCACGCTCAGGTAGGAGGCGATGCCGAGACGGTCGGCGATCGTCGCCATCTCCGGGTGCGTGGTGCCCCTCGTGACGTCGGCCAGGGACGCCACGCTGCCGAGCCGGGGCTGGCCGGTCCGCAGGACCGCCCGGACCATCGACTCCGGGCTCAGCCCGGTGCGCAGCAGCTCACCGAAGCGGTCGACGTCCGCCGCCCGGGCCGGGTCGCGGTGCACCGAGACCACCTCGCGGGGCAGGCCGGTCGGCCCGATCAGGGTGAGCAGGCACCAGTCGGCGAGCAGCGGCACCATGGTGGCGGCGAGCCGGCGCAGCGCGATGTTCACATCCAGGGTGCCGGCCAGCGTCTCGCTCACCCCGGCCAGCAGCTCCAGTCGCTCATGCGCCTGCACGATCCGCCGCCCTGCCTCCTGCGCGCTGTCGAGCGCGATCCGCAGTCGCAGCTCCGACGAGCAGGCGGCGGCCAGATCGGCCAGTGTCCGCAGCTGCGCGGCCGTCCATGCTCGGGGCTTGTTGTCGATGGCACACAGCGAGCCGAGCACCCGACCGGAGAGATCGGTCAGAGGCATCCCGGCGTACGCGACCACGCCGAGGTCGTCGATCGCCAGATTGTCCCGGACGCGGGGGTAGAGCCGGGCATCCGGCAGCACCATCGGCACCTGGATGTCCACGACGTGCTGACAGAACGAGTGGCTCAGCGGGGTCTGCCGACGCTCCGACCACGGTTCCGGCAACCCGACCGCGCCGGGGAAGAACTGCCGGTCGGCGGAGACCAGGGAGACCAGCGCCACCGGCACGTCCAGCAGGTCGCTGACCAGCCGGGCGAACCGGTCGAAGGCCTCGTCCGGGACGGCGTCGAGCCCGGTGTCAGCGAGCGCGCGCAGCCGCGCCGGGTCACCGAGCGCCGCGGGCGGGACGATCGGAGGCCGGGCGGTGGCGGGGGAGCCGTCGGTCATCGAGCACCTGTCTGCCGGGGCGGAGGCCGACCGGCCCTCCGACCCTTCGTTATACCTCGTTCAGGGCGGAGTCCAACATCGGTGTGCTGAGTCTCGCCCGCCCCGACCCCACGCGCCATCCCCCGGGACGTCTGTTCGCCGCCGTGCCCGCGCCGGCCGTGGGTCAGGGGGACTATCGTCGGCGGACGTGAAGGTATGGATCCCACACCAGGCCGGTCTGGACCTCATGGGCGAGCTGCCCCCGGACGTGACGGTGGAGGTGTTCGAGCACGCCGACCGGCTGCCCTCGGAGGCCACCGACGTCCGCGTCTGGGTGCCACCGTTCCTGGGCGGCTCGGACGCGACGGCGTTGCTGCGTGAGCTGCCCGACCTGACCGTGGTGCAGTTGCTCTCCGCCGGGGCGGACGCCTGGGCCGGTCGGACACCGCCGGGGGTCACGCTCTGCGACGCGCGGGGCGTGCACGACCCGTCCACCGCCGAGTGGGTCGTCACGGCGGTCCTTGCCCAGCTGCGCGCGTTCCCGACGTTCATCCGGGCGCAGGCCGAGCGGCGTTGGGCAAACGAGGGAAACCTCCCGACCGACGAGCTGACCGGCAAGCGGGTGCTGATCGTCGGGGCCGGCGCGATCGGCACCGCCGTGCGGGACCGGCTCGCCCCCTTCGAGGTGAGCTTCACGCTGGTGGCGAGGACCGCCCGCCCGGAACAGGGCGTGCACGGCGTCGAGGAACTGCCCCGGCTGCTGCCCGAGGCCGACGTGGTGGTCGTGATCGTGCCGCTCACCGACCAGACCCGTGGCCTGATCGACAAGGATTTCCTGGCCGCGATGCCGGACGGTGCGTTGCTGGTCAACGCCGCCCGGGGGCCGGTGGCCCACACCGAGGCGCTGGTCGCCGAGCTGGCCACCGGTCGGATCTCGGCCGCCCTGGACGTCACCGATCCGGAGCCGCTGCCCGCCGACTCGCCGCTCTGGACGATGCCGAACGTGCTGCTCACCCCGCATGTGGCCGGGTCGGTGCGAGGTCTGCTGCCGCGCGCCTACCGACTGGTCGGTGATCAGGTGCGGCGGTTCGCCGCCGGGCAGCCGCTGATCAACACGGTGGTCGACGGCTACTGACCGGGCGCCCCGGCCGGGTTGTCGGGCAGCGTCTGGCCGGTGGCCGACACCAGCCGGGGCAGGTCCACGCCGCGTACCGCCGGCAGGGTGACCTGCTGGCCGTCGTCGAGCCGCGCGACCGCCCGTCCGCGCTGGTCGGTGACCAGTTCGAGGACCTGGTCCCAGTCGATGCGGCGCTGCCCGGCCAACGCCCGTACGCGCAGCTCCCGGGCGTCGGCGTCGGTGCCGGCCCGCCAGGCCCAGAGCGCGACGGCGAGCGGCAGGAGCAGCACCGGCAGCAGGTAGGTCCGGGCGCTCGCCAGCGGCAGTGCACCGACGAAGGCGATGACCGCGGCGACCAGGATGGCTTGGTTGTACCGGAAGCGGACCGTGTCGGGCTTACTCACCCTCCGATGATCCCACCCCCCGCCGGTCCGGCTCGCGGCGGGCGGTGCCGGCGGGGTGGGGTACGCCGTACAGTGACACAGGTCATTGTCTCCTCCAGGTGACCGACACGTAACCAATCCGGCCGTCGATCGTTTTCGTTTGTTGAGCAGCGGACCCGCAATGTCCGATGCCCCGCACCGTCGTACCGCCCCCGTGCCCCCTCACGAAGGCGACCGCCGTGCTCCTCGCGTACCCGTTCCGTGTTCTCGTCCCTCGCCGGGCGGCACCGGAGGCCGCCACCTCCACCGCGGTGGCGCTGCTCCTTCTCGCCGGTGCCGTCGACCTGGTCCCGGCCTCGGTGGTGATCGCGCTGGCAGCTGGTGCCGGCGCCACGCTCGCCGGGGTGCGGCTCTCCCGGCTGGCCGGACGACGCCGTGCCGATCCGTCACCGCGTACGGCGGGTGTGCTCCTCGACGCGGCGGTGGTGACCGCTGGCCTCACCGCGGTCGTGCTGCCCCTGGCCGACGTCGGGTCGACCGTCGCCGTGCTGATCGGTTCGCTGGTCGTGGCTGCTCTCTCCGGGCTCGGTCTCCATCGTCTTCCCGGCCGGACGCGGACATCGGCCGGGGTCCGGCTGCGCCGGTCGGTCGAGTCGAGCGGCCCGGCCGTCGGCCTGGCCCTCGCCGGCTGGCTGCTGCTGCCCCGTGCCGACCTGCCGGGTTCGACCCGGCTGGTCGGCACGCTGGCGCTCGGCGGGCTGGGCATGGCCGCGCTCGACGCGTTCGCGGGCCCGAGGCGACGCTCGGGTGCGGAGGTCTGCCGGGGCGGCGTCCTGCTCACCCTGGGCGGGTTGGTGCTGCTCGCCACGCTGCCGACCGCGCCGGTCGGGCCGGCGGCCCTGCTGGCCGTACCCCCTCTGGTGTTCGGGATGCTGCTCGTCGCGGTCGGTGCGGCAGACGCGGCGGACGAGGGTGACGCCGAGCCGGCGGAGCCGGTCGGCGCGGCCTGGCCCCGAGCGGTGCTCCCGGCGGCGATGCTGCTGCTGGCGGCGGGTGTGCACCTCGGTGCCGGCCGCGCTCCCGACCGGACGAGCGTGGTGTTGGCCCTGGCGGCGGTGCCGTCCCTGGTGCTGCGTGATTTGATGCGCGCGGGCGGCACCTCCACCACCGAACGGCGGGCCGCGCACCGCCGACGCGCGGACGGCGCGGTCCGGCACCGCCGTGCGGCGCCGGCACGCTGGCCGGGCAGGTCGGAACCGTCAGCCGCACCGGCCCAGCACCACGCCGGCCGCGCCGTCGAGGGTCCGGCCACCCCGAGCGGTGTCGGCCCAGCCTGGTCACGGGACGACGGTGCCGCCTGGTCGGCGCTCAACCGGCGGCCCGTCCCGGCGGGCGGCGGTGGCCCGGGCGACCGGGCGGCCCTGCTGGACGCCCTCGCCGCGATCGGCGACGTGCCGGCGCCGGCCGGTGCGCTGCTGCTGGTGGACCTGCACGGCACCGAAGGCGTCGGCCCGACGGCCCGGGAGGACATCCTGGCCGAGGCGGTGCACCGGGCGCGCGCGGTCATCGCCCCCGACGACCTGGTCACCGGGTGCACGGGTGCGGGCTTCGCCGTGGTCACCGCCGCCGGTCCGATGCTGGCGTACGCGCTGGGCACCCGGTTGTTGACCGCGCTCAGCCCGCCCTATCGGCTGGGCGGTGCGGTGCTGCGGGTGCAGACGAGCATCGGGTTGGCCGAGGTCAGCGGGGCCGGGCCGGCGGACGTGCTCCGTCAGGCCGAGCTGGCCCGACGGCGGGCCGTGCAGCTGGGTCGGGACCGGGTCGAGTGGTATGACGCGTTCCTGGAGGAGCAGCTGGTTCGCCGGCTCGACCTGGAGCGCGAGCTGCCCGGTGCGGTGGCCCGCGGTGAGTTGGATCTGGTCTACCAGCCGGTGGTCGACCTGGCCGACGGGCAGCCGGTGGGCGCGGAGGCTCTGCTGCGCTGGCGGAGCCCGGTGCTCGGCACGGTGCTCCCGGCCGAGCTGCTGCCGGTGGCCGAGGACCTGGACCTGATCGGCGAGTTGGAGTGGTGGGTTCTGGACCGGGCCTGCCGGCAGTTGTCCGACTGGTCGGTGGGCGTACGGGAGCTGTGGATGGCGGTCAACATCACCACCCGGGAGCTGACCACCCCCGACTTCGTGCAGCGGGCAGCGGCCGTGCTGGCCGCGTACGGGGTGCCGCCGGAGCGGCTGGTGGTGGAGGTGAGTGAGCCGAGGGTCGCCGGTGACCTGTCGACGGTGGTGGCCCGGCTGGCCGGGCTGCGGTCGCTGGGTGTGCGCACCGCGTTGGACGACTTCCGGGCCGAGCACGCCTCGTTGGCGCAGCTCCGCCGGCTGCCGATCGACCTGCTCAAGGTGGGCCCGGAGTTGGTGGGCGCACGGCCGGACGGGCAGTCGCCGCTGATCGACGTGGTGGTCAACGTCGGCGAGCGGCTTGGTGTGGAGATCGTCGCGGAGGAGCTGGAGTCCTCGGCCCAGGTGGAGGGGGCGCGCCGGGGCGGCTGCCGGTACGGGCAGGGGTTCGCGCTGGCCCGCCCGGCGACGGCCGAGCGGGTCGAGGCGTACTTCGAGGAGTTCCCGTCAGCGTCCCGCTGAGCCCTCGGCACTGAACCGGTTCATCTGGCGCGGGGTGGTGCGGTGCTGCTCCGCGGGGTGAGGTGCGGCGTCTCGTCCTGCACCCGGCTGGCGGGCTGTCCGGCGATGACCGCGAGCAGTTGGCGGGCGGCGTGCGCGCCGTACGCCGGGATGTCCCTGCCCAGCGCGGTCAACGGCGGGTGCACCAGGCGGCACAGCGGCGAGTCGTCCCAGGCCACGATGGACAAATCGCCGGGCACGGTGAGCCCCATCTCCTGGGCGACGGAGAGCCCGGCGATGGCCATCACGTCGTTGTCGTAGATGACCGCGGTGGGTCGTTGGGCGGAGCTGAGCAGCCGGCGGGTCGCCCGACCTCCCTCCTCGCCCGTGTAGTCGGACCAGACGGTGGTCGCGTCGACCAGGTCGAGCCGCTGGCAGACCTCCGCGAAGGCCTCGGTGCGGATCTCGGTGTGCCGCAGGTCGGGCAGGCCGCCCACCCGGGCGATGCGTCGGTGCCCGAGCGCGACCAGGTATTCCACCGTCTCGGTCAGCGCTGCGGCGTCGTCGGACCAGAGACTGGCCAGCTCACCGGTGCCACCGGGTCCGCCGATCACCACCGCCGGCAGTTGGAGCTGCTCCAGCGCGGAAATGCGGCGGTCGTCGGTGCGCAGGTCGCAGACGAGCACCCCGTCCACCCGACGTTCGGCCCACCACCGTCGGTAGACCGCGATCTCAGCGTCGTGGTCGGCCACCACCTGGAGGGTCAGCGCGTACGAGCGGGCGGAGAGCTCGGCCTCGACACCGCTGATCAACGCCATGAAGAACGGCTCGATGCCGAGTGTCCGGGCCGGTCGGCACAGGGCCAGGCCGACCGCTCCGGCGGTGGCGGCGGAGAGGGCGCGGGCGGCGCTGCTCGGGCTGAACCCGATCTCCGTGGCGATGGCCAGGATGCGCTGCCGGGTGGTCTCGGACACGCCGGGCTGCCCGTTGAGCGCGTACGACACGGCGCCCTTGGACACGCCGGCGCGTCGGGCGACGTCGGCGATGGTCGGCCGCTTCACCGGCGTGCTCCTCTTCGCTGCGGGGGCGTCAACCGGCCGTTGACAGTCACCAGGGTGGACCGTACGGTTGCTAGCTTATCCGGTTCAGTAAACGTCTTTCGATGCGGAAGGTGTGGTGCAATGGTGAGCCGACAGGCACTCTACGACGGCTGGACCCTGCGGGCGGCACCCGGAGCGCAGGTGCCGGTCGAGATCGCCGGGCGGGCTGTGCCGGCGACAGTGCCCGGTTGCGTGCACACCGACCTGCTCGACGCCGGGCTGATCGACGACCCGTACCTCGACGACAACGAGCTGGCGCTGGCCTGGATCGGGCGCACCGACTGGAGCTACCAGACCACCTTCGTGCACCGGCCGGGCGACGACGAGCGCGTCGACCTGGTCTGTGCCGGCCTGGACACCGTCGCCACGCTCACCCTCAACGGTGTCGAGGTCGGCCGCACCCAGAACATGCACCGCGGTTACCGGTTCGACGTCCGGTCGCTGCTGCGCGACGGCGACAACGACCTGGTCGTGGCGTTCGACTCCGCGTACCGCTACGCCGAGGCGCAGCAGGAGCGGCTCGGCGACCGGCCCAACGCCTACCCGGAGCCGTTCCACTTCATCCGCAAGATGGCCTGCAACTTCGGCTGGGACTGGGGGCCGACCCTGGTCACCGCCGGCATCTGGCAGGAGATCGGCCTGCACGCCTGGTCCACCGCCCGGCTGGCCACCGTCCGCCCACTGGTCACCATGGACGGCCGCGACGGCCGGGTCGAGCTGCACGTCGAGATCGAGCGGGCCTCGGACGTCCCGCTGACCGTCCGCGCCGCCGTCGCCGGCGCCCACACCGAGGCGATCGTCCCGGCCGGCCAGCGCACGGCCGTGCTCACCCTCACCGTCCGCGAGCCCGCGCTCTGGTGGCCCCGGGGGTACGGCGAACAGGCGCGCCACCCGATCGAGGTGACAGTGCACGGGCCGGACGGCGACACCCTCGACGTCTGGTCGCACCGGGTCGGCTTCCGCTCGGTGCGACTGGACACCACGCCCGACGAGCACGGCACCCCGTTCGCGCTGTCGATCAACAACGTCCCCGTCTTCGTCCGCGGCGTCAACTGGATCCCGGACGACGTGTTCCCCACCCGGATCACCCGCGACCAACTGGCCGAGCGGTTCGACCAGGCCGTCGAAGCCAACATTAACCTGCTGCGCGTCTGGGGCGGTGGCCGCTACGAGTCGGCGGACTTCTACGACCTCGCCGACGAGCGGGGGCTGCTCGTCCAGCAGGACTTCCTCTTTGCCTGCGCGGCCTACCCGGAGGAGGAGCCCTTCGCCACCGAGGTAGCCGCCGAGGCGGCCGAGCAGGTGACCCGGCTGGCGCCGTACCCGTCGCTGGTGCTCTGGACCGGCAACAACGAGAACATCTGGGGCTGGCACGACTGGGACTGGCAGGAGCCGCTGGCCGGGCGCACCTGGGGGCGCGGCTACTACCTCGACGTGCTGCCCCGGATCGTCGGCGAGCTGGACCCGACCCGCCCGTACTGGCCGGGCAGCCCCTGGTCGGGCACCGAGGCGATCCACCCCAACGACCCGGCGCACGGCACCACGCACATCTGGGACGTGTGGAACACCGACGACTACACCAGATACCGGGAGTACGTCCCGCGCTTCGTCGCCGAGTTCGGCTACCAGGCACCACCCGCGTACGCCACAGTCCGCCGGGCGCTGAGCGACGAGCCCCTGGCGCACGACTCGCCGGGCATGGCGCACCACCAGAAGGCGGCAAACGGGGACGCCAAGCTCCAGCGGGGTCTGGATGCGCACCTGCCCGCCCCGGCGGACTTCGACGACTGGCACTACCTGACGCAGCTCAACCAGGCCCGCGCCATCCAGCTCGGGGTGGAGCACTTCCGCTCACACGGGGACGTCTGCGCCGGCACCATCGTCTGGCAGCTCAACGACTGCTGGCCGGTGACCTCCTGGTCCGCCGTCGACGGCGACGGCCGACGCAAACCCCTGTGGTATTCGCTGCGCCACGCGTACGCCGACCGGCTCCTCACCGTGCAACCCCGCGCCGGCGGTCTGGCCCTGGTCGCGGTCAACGACGGCGGCATGCCCTGGCGGGCGTCGGCCTCGGTGACCCGGGTGACCCTCGCCGGCGAGCCCCGGGCGAAGACGACGATGGAGCTGGCCGTTCCCGCGTACTCCGCGGTGACGCTGGCATTGCCTGCGGAGCTGGGCCGGCCGGAGGAGGCCAGGCGCGAGCTGCTCGTCGCCGAGGCGGGGGAGAGCACGCGGCGGGCGCTTTGGTTCTTTGCCGAGGACCGCGAGGTGGAGTGGCCTGTGGCGGCCTGGGAGGCGACGGTTGAGCCGTTCGACGGAGGGCAGCGGGTCCGGATCACGGCTCGCACGGTGCTGCGCGACCTGACGCTGTTCGCCGACCGGCTCGACCCGGCGGCTTCCGTCGACGAGGCCCTGGTCACCCTGCTGCCGGGCGAGTCGACGACCTTCACGGTGCGGGCTTGCGAGCCGCTGGACAGTGCTGCGCTGACCGCTCGACCGGTGCTGCGCTGCGTCAACGACATTCAGCAAAGCTAGGCCACCGAGACGGCGGGCTGACGTTGCATGATCGCGCTCGATCCATGATGTAGTGGCCTCCCTGCCGCGGGAGGCCACTACTTCCATGTTCGAGCACGATCAAGGCGGGTTGAGCACGTTCGAGGTGCCCGAAGCGCGGGTCAGGCGCGGGCGGCCGCCAGCACCTGACCGACCAGAGCCCCGGAGGTGCCCGACCGCTCGTACTCGGGCCGGCTCAGGCTGCCGCCCATCAGCGGCGCCGGGTTGCGGTGCACTTCTACGAGCGGTGCCTGCCGTTGGCCACCCAGACCCTGCTCATCGAGCGGGTCGCCACCGGTCAGGACGTCGGCATCACCGGCGCCGCCCACCTGGTGATCGACCACGTCGTGGCGGCCAACTGACCTCGCCTGCCCTCGACCTACGGACCTCGGCTGACCCGGAGTCGGCTGTCAGCCGGGCGCGACGAGCGGGCGGACAAGGCACTGCCCGGCGGGCGCGTCTCCGCGCCGGCCGGGCAGCCTTCCGGTCCTGATCAGTTGCTGGCGGTCAGACCCTGCAGACCCTTGAGCATCTCGGCGAAGTCGAGGGTCTCCGCCGTCGGCGGCGTCTCGATGGTCACCGCCTTGCCGTAGTCGGTGTAGTCCATCAGCAGATCGCCCAGCGGGCCCATCTTCAGGGCCGCCCGGCGGGGCCGGTACTGCTCGTCGACCCACAGGTCGGTGGTGATCTCCTTGACGCCCATCTTGGTCATCTGCTGCTCGACGCCCGCCCGCAGCTTCGCGTCCATCTGCTGAAGGTAGGTCGCCATCGGGACGGTGACGGTGTAGTGGACGGTGGCCGCCCCGTTCACCGTCTCCTGACCGACCACCTTGGTGCCCTCGGTGGCGAGCAGCGTCTTGACCTGCTTGGTCGGGTCGATGTCCTCGAACTGCTTGCCGAAGTTCATCCCAGCCTGTTCACCGGCGGCGCTCAGGTCCATCTTCATCCAGCGCTTGCCGTTCATCTCCGCGCGGTCCGCCGCGGGGATCTCGACGTAGACGACCGCACCGACCATCCGGACGACGGTCGGCTCGCCCTTCGGGTCCTTCACCGTCATCTCGGCCTTGGCCGGGTCGCCGAGGTCGATGACGCCGTGCATCTCGACCTTCTCGCCGCCGGCCGTGCCCGTCATGCTCACGGTCACCGAGTCACTCTTGTTGGTGGCCTCGGCGGTCTTCTGCAGCGACCCCTTCAGGTCACTGGCCAGCAGCTCCAGAACGCTGGGCTGCTTGGGCGCGTCGGACCCGCCGGACCCGCCGGACGTCGTGCCGCACGCGGAGACAGCGAGCGCGGTGAGCGCCGAGACCGTCACCGCCACGGACTTCTTGCCAAATGCCACGTACACGCCTCTTCCCCGCAGGAATCCGGGCTCTCCCCGAATTGATCGACGACACGCTAGCCCACACGACCGACATCCGGGGACCGCGTTTCGTCGATATCGGGGTGTCCGAGCCAGTGGGACACCCCGATATCAGCGGGCGGCTGCTACTCCGGGACGCGGCGGTAGGCGCCGTCGCTGGCCGAGGTGGCCATCGAGGCGTACGCGCGCAGCGCCGCCGACACCGGGCGCTGCCGGTCGGTCGGGGTGTACGGCTTGTCGCGCTTCTCCTCGGCCACCCGTCGCGCCTCCAGCTCGTCGGCCGGCACGTTCAGCTCGATCGACCGGCTCGGGATGTCGATGACGACCTCGTCGCCGTCGCGGACCAGGGCGATCAGCCCACCGGAGGCCGCCTCGGGGGAGACGTGCCCGATGGAGAGCCCGGAGGTGCCGCCGGAGAAGCGGCCGTCGGTGAGCAGCGCGCAGGACCGGCCCAGCCCACGTCCCTTGAGGAACGAGGTGGGGTAGAGCATCTCCTGCATGCCGGGGCCGCCCTTGGGCCCCTCGTACCGGATCACCACGACGTCCCCCGCGACCACCTGCTTGGCGAGGATCGCGGTCACCGCGTCGTCCTGCGACTCGTAGACCTTCGCCGGGCCGCGGAAGGTCAGGCAGTCGTCCGGCACGCCGGCGGTCTTCACCACGCTGCCCTCCGGTGCCAGGTTGCCGTGCAGGATGGCCAGCCCACCGTCGGCGGAGTAGGCGTGCTCAAGGTCCCGGATGCAGCCACCGGCCGCGTCGGTGTCCAGCGACGACCACCGGTTGGTGGTGGAGAACGGCTCGACGGTACGCACGCCGCCGGGGGCCGCGTGGAACAGCTCGACGGCCGTCGGTGTCGGCGAGCCGCCGCGCACGTCCCAGTCGGTCAGCCACTGCGCCAGCGAGGGGGAGTGCACGGCGTGCACGTCCCGGTTGAGCTGCCCGGCCCGGTCCAGTTCACCGAGGATCGCGGGGATGCCGCCGGCGCGGTGCACGTCCTCCATGTGGTACTGCGGAGAGTTGGGCGCGACCTTGGCCAGGCACGGCACCCGCCGGGAGATCGCGTCGATGTCGGCGACGCCGAAGTCCATCTCCGCCTCCCGGGCGGCGGCGAGCAGGTGGAGCACCGTGTTGGTGGAGCCGCCCATCGCCACGTCCAGGGCGACCGCGTTCTCGAAGGCGGCCTTGGAGGCGACAGTGCGGGGCAGCACCGAGTCGTCGTCGCCGTCGTACCACCGCTTGGAGATCTCCACGACGGTGCGGCCAGCCTCGACGAAGAGTGACCGGCGCGCGGCGTGGGTGGCCAGCGTGGAGCCGTTGCCCGGCAGAGCCAGCCCGATCGCCTCGGTGAGGCAGTTCATCGAGTTGGCGGTGAACATGCCGGAGCACGAGCCGCAGGTCGGGCAGGCGGAGCGCTCGATCTCGCCGAGCTGCTCATCGGTGACCGCCTCGTTCGAGGAGGCGATCATCGCGTCGATCAGGTCGATCTTGCTGTGCACGACGCCCTCGATCGCCATCGTCTTGCCGGCCTCCATCGGGCCGCCGGAGACGAAGACGGTCGGGATGTTGAGCCGCAGCGCGGCCAGCAGCATCCCTGGGGTGATCTTGTCGCAGTTGGAAATGCAGACCAGGGCGTCCGCGCAGTGCGCGTTGACCATGTACTCCACCGCGTCGGCGATCAGCTCCCGGCTGGGCAGCGAGTAGAGCATGCCGCCGTGGCCCATCGCGATGCCGTCATCGACCGCGATGGTGTTGAACTCCCGGCCCACCCCACCGGCCTCGGCGATCGCGTCGGCGACCAGGCCACCCATGTCCTTGAGGTGGACGTGACCAGGCACGAACTGGGTGAAACTGTTGGCGATGGCGACGATCGGCTTACCGAAATCGTCGTCGGTCATCCCGGTGGCCCGCCAGAGGGCCCGGGCGCCGGCCATCGTCCGACCGTGTGTGGAAGTCCTCGACCGCAGCTCAGGCATGCATACCAGCATGACACCGCCGCCACGGGGGCCGGCCCCGGTGGGCGCCGTGTCCCAACAGATGCACACCCAGCCCCCCACGACTCGCGCGCATCCGGCACTCTTGGGAGCGTGCATCTCCCCCCGGGCATGGTCGCTGTGGCGGCGCTCAGCGGGCTCGCCGCCGCCGTGGCCGCCGTGCTGCTGACCGTCGTCGCCTGGCGGCGTACCGGGCCGCGCCGGCCCGCACACGTGCTGCTCGCCGCGGCCGCCGGGGTCGCGCTGCTCAGTCTGCTGGCCGGGGTCGTCGCCGTGCTCAGCGCGAACGACCACTGGGCCCACGAGCAGGGGCAGCGTACGGGCTGGGCGACAGTGGTGGCGATCGGCGCGGCGCTGAGCGGGCTGGCCTTCGCCGCCGGTCTGCTCCGGCTGCCCGGGGTGGCGGCCACCGCGTCGGGAACGGCCCGGCTCGCCCTGGACGGGTTGGTCATGGCCGCCGCGCTGTGGTTCGTCGGCTGGGTGCTCTTCTCCGAGCCCACCCGGCTGCTCGGCGCCGCCACCCCGATGGCCTGCCCGGCGATCCTGGTGGCCACGGTGAGCGCCGCCCTCGGTGCCGGGCTCGCCGTGATCGTGGTCTTCCGGGCCGCGACCCCCCGTCGACGGCTCGCCGCGCTGGGTTCCGGCATCACCGCGGTGACCTGCGGTGGCCTCGGCCTGAGCGCCGGGCTCTGCCAGGCCGGGCCGACGATGGCGCTGACCGGTGCTGCGGTGCTCGCCGCCGGTCTGCTGGCCGTCGCGCTCTCGGTGTACCGGGCGGACCGGCCCGGGCAGGTCGATCTGGACCTGATCGGTCGCGACGGCGAGTACGCCATCGCCCCGATGTTGGCGATGGCCGCGTCGGCGATGTACCACCTCGCCCAGGACGGCCGGTTCACGGCGGCGGGCATCGTGGCCGGCAGCGTGGAGGGCTTCGCCCTGGTGGCACGGCAATACCTCACCCTCCGCGACGTCCGGGGGTACGCGGACCGCCTGGCCGAGCGGGAGGCGCACTTCCGCGAGCTGGCGCACACCGACCCGTTGACGTCGTTGGCCAACCGGCGCGGTCTGCTCCGCGCACTGCACGACAGCGTCGCGACGGGCACCCCGCGCGTCCTGCTCGGCCTCGACCTGGACGGCTTCAAGAACGTCAACGACATGCGCGGTCACGACGTGGGCGACGCCGTGCTGGCCGAGGTGGGCCGGCGACTGCGCGGCAACCTGCGCCCCGGCGACGTGGCCGCCCGGTTGGGCGGCGACGAGTTCGCCGTCCTCATGCAGGGCCGGCCGGCCGAGGCGGACCGGGTCGCCGAACGGTTGCTCGGGGTGCTCAACCGGCCGTACGACGAGCCGGAGGGGCCGGTCTTCCTGTCGGTCAGCATCGGCGTGGCCGGGTCGGCCGGCGAGGGAGACGTGGAGCTGCTGCTGCGCCACGCCGACCTGGCGCTGCGCTACGCCAAGCAACGCGGCAAGAACCGGATCGAGCGCTACGACGCGGCGTACGACCAGCTGTTGCGTCGGCGGACCGCGGTGGAGCACGAGCTGCGCGGCGCCATCGACCGTGACGAGCTGCGGTTGGCTTTCCAGCCGGTGGCGTCGCTGCCGTCGGTGCGACCGGTCGGCGCCGAGGCGCTGCTCCGCTGGCACCACCCCGAGCTGGGCAACGTCCGTCCGGACGAGTTCATCCCGCTCGCCGAGGAGTGCGGGATGATCGCTCCGCTCGGCGCCTGGGTGCTGCACCAGGCCTGCTACCAGCTCTCCCGGTGGCTGGCCGACGGGCACGACGTGTGGGTGTCGGTCAACGTCTCCCCGCGTGAGCTGCACGCCCCGGAGTACGTGGTCCAGGTCGCCGAGGCGCTGCGCGCCCACCACGTGCCGCCGCAGCGGCTGGTGCTGGAGGTCACCGAGCACGCGGTCGCCACCGACCTCGACGAGCTGATCCGGCGGCTGACCGCGCTGCGGTTGACCGGTGTCCGGATCGCGCTGGACGACTTCGGGGCCGGCTACTCCTCGCTGGGGCAGTTGCGCCGGCTCCCGATCGACATCCTGAAGATCGATCACAGCCTCGTCGCCGAGCACGAGCCGGTCCGCCCGGTCGACCAGGACGGTCCGGCGTTCGCGCCGATGGTCGACATCGTCATGCGACTGGGCCACCAGCTGGGGCTGGAGGTGATCGCCGAGGGGGTGACGACGCCCACCGAGCTGGCCGCCGTGGTGGCCGCCGGATGCCGGTTCGGCCAGGGCGCGCTCTTCGGCTGGGGAGTGCCGGCCGAGCACCTGGAGGCGATGCTGGAGGCGGCGACCTCACCCGGTGCGCGGCCTGCTCCGCTGCCCATACCACGCCGGAATTCGGGCGGGTCAGGGCAGCTCACCCCACCTGCCGATGGCGCGCCGCCGACCGACGCGCCGACGTCCGTTAACCAACATGTGGGATCAGTTGACTCATCGCGTGAGATGCGTCAGGCTTAGCCGCATGTCGTCGTACCGGTCGCTGCGAGTACTTACCTGAGCGCACTCTCCCTCATGAGAGTGCGCTGGCCCCGTGCATCTGCACGAGGGCCGTTTTTATTGCCATCGGAACCTGGCGACGCGAGCCCCGCCCGTGTCGCATCGCTTGACTAGCCACCAGCCACTCCAGCCGAAGGCCAGAACCGTCATGACGAGACCCACGCCCGAGACCCTCGCCCACACCGCCCGCCGGGCCCGCGCGTCCGCCGACCCCGCAGTCGACGTCGACCCGGCCGCCGCACGCACCGCGGCCACCCCGGCCGTCCCGGCGGTACGACCCTCCGCCTCGGCCCAGGTCTCCGGGGCCGGCTCGCTCGTGCGGTCGCTTGAGGCGCTCGACGTCGACGTCGTCTTCGGCATCCCGGGCGGCGCGATCCTGCCGGCGTACGACCCGCTCTACGACTCCACCGTCCGGCACATCCTGGTGCGGCACGAGCAGGGTGCCGGACACGCGGCGACCGGGTACGCGCAGGCCACCGGCAAGGTCGGCGTCTGCATGGCCACCTCCGGCCCAGGCGCGACGAACCTGGTCACCCCGATCGCCGACGCGTACATGGACTCGGTGGCGATGGTGGCGATCACCGGGCAGGTGGCCAGCCCGTTGATCGGCACCGACGGCTTCCAGGAGGCCGACATCCAGGGCATCACCCTGCCGATCACCAAGCACAACTTCCTCGTCCAGAACGCCGAGGAGATCCCCCGGGTGCTGGCCGAGGCGTTCCACCTGGCCAGCACCGGGCGACCCGGCCCGGTGCTGGTCGACATCCCCAAGGACGTGCTCCAGGCGTCGACCACCTTCAGTTGGCCGCCGACCCTGGACCTGCCCGGCTACCGCCCCACCCTGCACCCGCACGGCAAGCAGATCCGGGAGGCGGCGCGGCTGATCACGGGCGCCCGCCGGCCGGTGCTCTACGTGGGCGGTGGTGTGCTCAAGGCCGGTGCCACCGACGGGCTGCGCCGGCTGGCCGAGCTGACCGGCATCCCGGTCGTCACCACGCTGATGGCGCTCGGCGCGTTCCCCGACTCGCATCAGCAGCACCTGGGGATGCCCGGCATGCACGGCACTGTCGCCGCTGTCTACGGCCTGCAGAAGGCGGATCTGATCGTCGCGCTGGGTGCCCGGTTCGACGACCGGGTCACCGGCAAGCTGGACTCGTTCGCCCCGGACGCGACGGTGGTGCACGCGGACATCGACCCCGCCGAGATCGGCAAGAACCGGCACGTGGACGTGCCGATCGTCGGCGACGCCAAGCACGTCATCGACGAGCTGATCGCCGCGGTGACCGTCGAGCGGTCGGCGGGTCGCAGCACCGACCTGGGTGACTGGTGGACCCAGCTGGACGACCTGCGCAACCGCTACCCGCTGGGCTACGACGAGCCGTCCGACGGCACGCTCTCCCCGCAGTACGTGATCAAGCGCCTGGGCGAGATCGTCGGCTCCGACGCGATCTTCGTGGCCGGGGTGGGCCAGCACCAGATGTGGGCGTCCCAGTTCATCTCCTACGAGAAGCCGTACACCTGGTTGAACTCCGGCGGTCTCGGCACGATGGGCTACGCGGTGCCGGCGGCGATGGGCGCCAAGGTCGGCAAGCCGGACACGGTGGTCTGGGCGGTGGACGGTGACGGCTGCTTCCAGATGACCAACCAGGAACTGGCCACCTGCGCGTTGGAGGGCATCCCGGTCAAGATCGCCGTCATCAACAACGGCAACCTCGGCATGGTCCGGCAGTGGCAGACGCTGTTCTACAACGAGCGCTACTCCAACACCGAGCTCGGCACCCACAAGCACCGCATCCCCGACTTCGTCAAGCTCGCCGAGGCACTGGGCTGCGTGGGTCTGCGCTGCGAGAACGCGGCCGACGTGGACAAGACCATCGCCGCCGCCATGGAGATCAACGATGCGCCGGTGGTGATCGACTTCGTGGTCGGCAAGGACGCGATGGTCTGGCCGATGGTCGCCGCCGGCACCAGCAACGACGAGATCATGTTCGCCCGCGGCGTCCGCCCGACCTTCGACGAGGATGACATTTAATGACGATGCACACTCTGTCCGTGCTCGTGGAGAACAAGCCGGGCGTGCTCGCCCGGGTCTCCGGCCTGTTCTCCCGGCGCGGGTTCAACATCGACAGTCTCGCCGTGGGTGAGACCGAGAACCCGGACGTCTCCCGGATCACCATCGTGGTCAACGCGGAGTCGTCCCCGCTGGAGCAGGTCACCAAGCAGCTGAACAAGCTGGTCAACGTGCTGAAGATCGTCGAGCTGGATCCCCAGGTCTCGGTCGCCCGCGAGTTGCTGCTGGTGAAGGTCCGCGCCGACAGGTCCGCGAGGTCCCAGGTGCTGGAGACCGTCAACCTGTTCCGCGCCCGGGTCGTCGACGTCGCACCGGACACGCTGACCATCGAGGCCACCGGCACTCCGGACAAGCTCGACGCGCTGCTGCGCGACCTCGAAGCCTTCGGCATCAAGGAGATGGTCCAGTCCGGGCTGGTGGCGATCGGGCGCGGCTCGCGTTCGATCACCGCCGGTCCCGCGCTGCGGGCCGCCTGACCGCCACCCGGTCGGCCCTGGCGGGCTGCCCCGGACCCCATCAACACAGACCACGACGGGCCGCCCCGGCCGTCGTACGAAAGGGAAGTTCTCATGAGCGTTGAGGTGTTCTACGACGACGATGCCGACCTCGGCCTGATCCAGGCCAGGAAGGTCGCGGTGATCGGCTACGGCAGCCAGGGTCACGCCCACGCGCTGTCGCTGCGTGACTCGGGCGTCGACGTGGTGATCGGTCTGCCGGAGGGCTCGAAGAGCCGTCCCAAGGCCGAGGAGCAGGGCTTCCGGGTCCTCACGCCGGCGCAGGCCTCCGCCGAGGCCGACGTGATCATGGTGCTCGCACCGGACACCGCCCAGCGTTCCATCTACTCGGAGTCGATCGCCCCGAACCTCGCCCCGGGCAAGGCCATCTTCTTCGGCCACGGCTTCAACATCCGGTACGGCCTGATCACGCCGCCGGCCGAGGTGGACGTGGCGATGGTCGCGCCGAAGGGCCCCGGCCACCTGGTTCGCCGCCAGTACGCCGACGGCAAGGGCGTGCCCTGCCTCGTCGCCGTCGAGCAGGACGCCAGCGGCAACGCGTTCGCCCTCGCCCTCGCGTACGCCAAGGGCATCGGTGGCACCCGAGCCGGCGCGATCAAGACCACCTTCACCGAGGAGACCGAGACCGACCTCTTCGGCGAGCAGGCGGTGCTCTGCGGCGGTGCCTCCGCACTGGTGCAGACCGGCTTCGAGGTGCTCACCGAGGCGGGTTACGCCCCGGAGGTCGCCTACTTCGAGTGCCTGCACGAGCTGAAGCTGATCGTCGACCTCATGTACGAGGGCGGCATCGCGAAGATGCGCTACAGCATCTCCGACACCGCCGAGTACGGCGACCTCTCCCGCGGCTCGCGCATCATCGACTCCCGGGTCAAGGACGAGATGCGCAAGATCCTGGGCGAGATCCAGTCCGGCGAGTTCGCCCGCGAGTGGGTCGCCGAGGACGAGGCCGGCCGGCCCAACTTCACCAAGTGGCAGGCCGAGGGTGCGGCGCACCCGATCGAGGAGACCGGCAAGAAGCTGCGCGGCATGATGAGCTGGGTCGACCGCCCGATCACCGAGACCGCCTGACCCGTCCCGCTCCGCCGACGGCCCCGGGCCGGCGCTCTCCCCAGCGCCGCCCGGGGCCGTCGGACCATGTGCCGCCCACCCCTCGACGCGTTCGACGCCCTCCGTGATCCGCGCAACATCAGGGATGTTGCGCCCTCAGGCTGCTTCGAGGCAGCAGTTTCCCTGATGTTGCGCGGATCATGGCGCCAGCGGGCGCGGGCGCGGGCGCGCACCGCACCGGTGCGGGTGGGGCGTCTTGTTTGCCGGGACCGTTTCGGCCCGGTGAACGGTCGATGTCCAGCGCCCGACCGGGCGTGTGAGAGCCCTCACCCCGAAGACCGGAACATGCCGGGCAGCAAGGCCCCTACGATCGCGGGTAGGTGCAGCAGCCGGCACCTGACGGCCACGGCACGGATCAGCGCAGGGCGCAGTGCGGCGCCCCGCCGCCCGGGCCGATCGCAAACACGACCTCTACGAGGACCGATGAATCCTGTCGTACTGATCGCCGAAGAACTCGCCCCCGCCGCCATCGAGGTGCTCGCCCACGACTTCGACGTCCGTCACGTCGACGGCACCGACCGTCCGGCCCTGCTCGCGGCGCTCTCCGAGGCCGACGCCGTCATCGTGCGCAGCGCGACCCAGATCGACGCCGAGGCGGTTGCCGCCGCGCCGCGTCTCAAGGTGGTCGCCCGGGCGGGCGTCGGGCTGGACAACGTTGAGGTGCCGGCCGCCACCGCCCGGGGCGTCATGGTCGTCAACGCGCCCACCTCCAACATCGTCTCCGCCGCCGAGCAGGCCGTCGCGCTGCTGCTGGCCGTCGCGCGTAACACCGCGAGCGCCAGCTCCGCGCTCAAGGCGGGGGAGTGGAAGCGGTCGAAGTACACCGGCGTCGAGGTGCAGGGCAAGACCGTCGGCGTGGTGGGGCTCGGTCGCATCGGGGTGCTCTTCGCGCAGCGCATCGCCGCGTTCGGCACCCGGCTGATCGCGTACGACCCGTACATCCAGCCGGCCCGCGCGGCGCAGCTCGGCGTACGGCTGGTCGGCCTGGAGGAGCTGCTGCGGGAGAGCGACTTCATCTCCATCCACCTGCCCAAGACGCCGGAGACGGTGGGGCTGATCGGTGAGAAGGAGCTGGCGATCGTCAAGCCCGGCGTTCGGATCGTCAACGCCGCCCGTGGCGGGCTGGTCGACGAGCAGGCGCTCGCGAACGCGATCGCCGAGGGGCGGGTCGCCGGCGCCGGTGTCGACGTGTACAGCAAGGAGCCGTGCACCTCGTCGCCGCTGTTCGCCTTCGACAACGTGGTGGCCACCCCGCACCTGGGCGCCTCCACCCACGAGGCGCAGGACAAGGCGGGTCTCGCCGTGGCCAGGAGCGTCAAGCTGGCGTTGCAGGGCGAGTTCGTCCCGGACGCGGTCAACGTGCAGGCCGGCGGCGTGGTCGCCGAGGACGTCCGGCCGCTGCTGCCGCTGGCCGAGAAGCTGGGCCGGGCGTTCACCGCTGTCGCCGGTGGGGTTGCCGCCAGCGTCACTGTCGAGGTGCGTGGCGAGATCGTCAGCCACGACGTGTCGGTGCTCAAGCTCGCCGCCACCAAGGGCCTGTTCAGCTCGGTGGTCGAGGAGCAGGTCACCTACGTCAACGCCCCGCACCTGGCGGCCGAGCGTGGCGTCGAGGTCACCCTGGCGACCCTGGCCGAGACGGCCGAGCAGCCCACGTTGGTGACGGTGCGTGGCGCGCTGCCGGATGGACGTACGGTCAGTGTCTCCGGCACGGTCACCCACTCCGGTGCTCGGGACGTCCTCAAGCTGACCGAGGTGGACGGCTTCGACGTGGAGATCGGCGCGGAGGGCATCCTGCTCTTCCTGCGCTACGCCGACCGACCCGGCGTCGTCGGCACCGTCGGCACCCTGCTCGGCGAGTCGGGCATCAACATCGCCGCCATGCAGGTGGCTCGACGCGAGGCGGGCGGTGAGACCCTGATGACGCTCACCGTCGACCAGGCGCTCGGCGCGGACCTGCTGACCTCGGCCGCCGACTCGATCGGTGCCACGTCGGCCAGCGCCGCCGATCTGCGCGACGAGTAGTAGACGACAAACACTGCGGGGGGCCTGGCGATTCGCCGGGCCCCTCGTCACTTCCCGTCCGTGCCGCCGGTCAGGTCAGCCGGGCAGCCGGGCCGGGGGCGGGTAGACCGAGCCGTCCTGCGGGTCGAAGAGCATCAGCCCGTTTTCACCGGCCAGCCGTTCGATGTCCAGCAGCACCTGGTCCGCGCAGGTCGGGTGCAGGTTCAGCTCGACGTGATCGTGGGCGGCGTGCAGTGGCGCCACCGCCCACGGGCTGTTCGGGCCGGGGTGGCGGTCCGGATAGGAGGCGGTGATGGCCCGGTAGAAGCTGACCACCCTCGGGTCCGGGTAACGGTCCACGTGTCGCCCCTGTCGGCAACCGTCGACCGCTGTCCGTACGTCCTCGGGCGTCGCCCCGTCCTCCAGGGCCCACACGCTCAGATCGAAACTCACGGCGGACAGCGTGCCATCCGTCGTTCACCATGTCGAAACTGCCTCGCCGCCGGGTCAACCACCGGACACCGCGGTCTCCGGTCACGACGGTCCGCTGTGGAGACTCTTGCGTCGAGTTGCGTCGATTCGCTAGCGTACGTCTGCGGTCACTGGCCGAGTTCGAGGCGCCGGCCCGTCTTCGGGTGGCGCGGTCGACGTCCGGCCCGACCGGTCCGCACCCCTCGATTGTGCGAGCCACGCGCACTCGTCGCTGACCGGCCCCCACGGTCGTTGCCGAGACCGTGGGGGCCGATCGCATCGGCCCGGCCGGCCGCCGGTGAGCGGTCGAGGTGCGAATCGGGCCCGAGCGCTGCGGGGAGACGGGCTCGCTGCGACGACGTTCTTCTCAGCGTCGGTGTGCGAACAGCGCGCGATAGTCGGAGTTGCCACGGAACCACGACAGGCCGGTGGGGCCGGCCGCGTAGAGCGCGGTGGCGTAGGCGTCGGCGATGGTGAGGTTGGGGCCCACGACGGTGGCGGCGACGAGCTGGTCGGCCGGCTCACCGGTGTGCGGGTCCACCACGTGCCCCTGCCGCCCGGTCACCCCTGAGGTGCCGACCGCTCCGGCGGTCATCTCCAACACCAGTGGGGCGCGCTCGGGTGCGGTGGGGTGGTGCACCGCGACCCGCCAGGGCCCACCGTGCGGCGCGTGGCCGCGGACGACGAGGTCGGCGCCGGTGAGGACGGCGTAGTCGTGGATGCCGGCGGCACGAAGCCGCTCGGCGGCGCGTTCGACTGCCCAGCCGCCGAGCAGACCGCCCGGGTCGAAGCCGCCGGGCACCGCCCAGGCGTCGAACCACCCGTCGGTGGCGGCGCGCATGGCCGTGCAGCGGTCCACCAGGTCGGCGAGTGGCGGGTACGAGTCGGGGCTGATCTCGCCCCTGCGCAGGCGGGAGACCAGGCTCTCCGGCCGGTTGGGACCGTAGGTGAGGTCGATGGCGCGCAGCTCCGCCACGCTGTCCCGCAGTGCCTCGCCGACGCCGCGGCGGCCGAGCCACGCGGGGGCGTTGAGCAGGAGGGTGTATTCGGCGGTCGCGGTGCGAACGGTGTGCTGCACCGCGATCCGGCCATCGGTGGCGGCGGCCGGGTCGATGCGGTGTCGGCGGCTGCCGAGTCGGAGGTCCGGCCGGCGGTTGCGGAACGTGGACGGGTCCGGCCAGCGGGTCCGCGGCTGCTCGTCGATGCGCATCGCATCTACCCCCTCGCGCTTGGCGTCGCGTCGTCGCGACGCCGATGGTCGGCAGGCCCCCGTGACCCGCTGACCACCACGGTATGCAGCGGACATGACCGCCCCATGAGTCTCAGCTGAGAGGGTGCTGTGCATCCGCGCGTCCCGAATATTGGAAGGCGCGTACCGGGAGGCGGGACACCGACGTACCGTTGCCCGGAGGAGAACCGTTGAGCAGAGGAGTGCGGTCGTGGCGCGGATCGCGGTGGTTGCCGGGGACGGTATCGGGCCCGAGGTGGTCGCGCAGGCCCGCAAGGTGCTCGACGCGGTGCTGCCCGGCGTGCAGGCCACCGAGTACGACCTCGGCGCCGCCCGCTGGCACCGTACCGGAGAGGTGCTGCCCGACTCCGTGCTGACCGAGCTGGCCGGGCACGACGCCATCCTGCTCGGCGCGGTCGGTGACCCGACGGTTCCGCCGGGGGTGCTCGAGCGAGGGCTGCTGCTCAAGCTGCGGTTCGCCTTCGACCAGTACGTCAACCTGCGCCCGTCCCGGCTCTGGCCCGGGGTCGCCGGCCCGCTTGGCAACGTCAAGCCGGGCGAGGTGGACCTGGTGGTGGTGCGCGAGGGCACCGAGGGTCTCTACGCCGGGGCCGGTGGTTCCCTGCACCGGGACACCCCCGCCGAGGTCGCCACCGAGGAGAGCCTGAACACCCGGCACGGCGTGGAGCGGGTGATCCGCGACGCGTTCGCGCGCGCCGGCCGCCGCGAGCGGCGCAAGGTCACCCTGGTGCACAAGACCAACGTGCTCACCCACGCCGGGTCGCTCTGGTCGCGCACCTTCGACGTGGTCGCCGCCGAGCACCCGGACATCGCCACCGAATACCAGCACGTCGACGCGGCGGCCATGTTCCTGGTCACCCAGCCCCAGCGCTACGACGTCGTGGTCACCGACAACCTCTTCGGCGACATCCTCACCGACATCGCCGCCGCCGTCACCGGTGGGATCGGGTTGGCCGCCAGTGGCTGCATCAACCCCGAGGGGACGTACCCCTCGATGTTCGAGCCGGTACACGGCTCGGCGCCGGACATCGCCGGGCAGGGCATCGCCGACCCGGTCGCCGCTGTGCTCTCCGCCGCATTGCTGCTGGAGCAGCTCGGGCACGCCGAGGCCGCGGCCCGGGTCAACGCGTCGGTCGCCGTCGAACTGGCCAGCCGCACTCCGGGCGTGACGCTGCGTACCGAAGAGGTCGGCGACCGGCTCGCCGCCCACGCCGTAGCCTGACCGACCCGGCCCACCAGCGACCGGCCCGGCCTCGGCCCGGCCGGGCCGCCCTGTCTCGCCCGAGCGGCGCTACCCGCTGAACGACCGTTCGGGGTAAGTTTCTGGCACAGCCAAGTCGGTGTGCGATTCCGCATGCCGTTGTCCCGCAGGGAGGTCAGCGCGATGAGCGGTGGTGACAAGCTCGACTTCGAGATCCGTCCGAATCCCGCACCGGTATCCGCCGCCGACCGGGCCGCCCTGCTGGCCAACCCCGGATTCGGCCGCGTCTTCACCGACCACATGGTCACGGTGCGTTACGCCGACGGCAAGGGCTGGTACGACGCCCGGGTCGAGGCGCGGGCCCCGATCCCGATGGACCCGGCCAGTGCGGTGCTGCACTACGCGCAGGAGATCTTCGAGGGGTTGAAGGCGTACCGGACGGCCGACGGTGGCGTGACGATGTTCCGGCCGGACGCCAACGCCGCACGCTTCGCCACGTCGGCGCAGCGGATGGCGATGCCGGTGCTGCCGCCCGAGGTGTTCGTCGACTCGCTGCACAAGCTCATCGAGATCGACCGGGAGTGGATCCCCACCGACGAGCACGGCAGCCTCTACCTGCGGCCGTTCATGTTCGCCAGCGAGGTCTTCCTCGGCGTCCGCCCGGCCAACGAGTACCTCTACATGGTGATCGCCTCACCGGTCGGCGCGTACTTCACCGGTGGCGTCAAGCCGGTCACCGTCTGGGTCTCCCCGGACTACACCCGGGCCGCGCCCGGCGGCACCGGCGCGGCGAAGTGCGGCGGCAACTATGCCGCGTCGCTGGCGGCCCAGGCCGAGGCCATCGAGGCCGGCTGCGACCAGGTCGTCTTCCTGGACGCGGTGGAGCGCCGGTTCGTCGACGAACTGGGAGGCATGAACGTCTTCTTCGTCTACGACGACGGGACGGTGGTGACCCCACCGTTGACCGGCACGATCCTGCCGGGCATCACCCGCGACGCCATTCTCGCGCTGGCCGGGGCGGCCGGGCATCAGGTCGAGGAGCGGCCGGTCAGCTTCGCCGACTGGCAGGCCGACGCCGCCAGCGGACGCCTGAAGGAGGTGTTCGCCTGCGGCACCGCCGCGGTGGTCACCCCGATCGGCGGGGTCCGCTTCCCGGACGGCGAGTTCCTGATCGGTGGCGGCGAGCCCGGCCGGGTCACCATGGCTCTGCGTCAGCAGCTGGTCGAGATCCAGCGTGGCGAGGCCGCCGACCCGCACGGCTGGGTGCAGCGGGTCTTCTGACATCCGTCGCTGCGCCGGCCCGTCCAGAGGGACGGGCCGGCGCAGTCGGACCGGCACGGCGCCCGGAACCTCGGCGGTCTACGCGTCGGCGAGCAGGTGGGCGCGGAGGGCGGCGAGCTGCTCGTCGGTCACACCGGCGTGCCGCAGGTACGCCTCGACCGAGCCGTGCCCCTCGCGCAGCTCGTCCAGGAAGATCTGCATCGCCTCGGCGGGTGAGGCCAGGAACGGCGCCGGCAGGTCCACGCCGTCCGGGTTGATGGAGGCCAGCCACGCGCTGTACCGGGCTGACGCCTCGCTGCTGAGCGCGTAGTCCGCGGTGATGTCCGCGTCGTCGACACCGAGCACGGCGAGCGTCAGCGCGCAGACGATGCCGGTGCGGTCCTTGCCGGCGACGCAGTGCACCACCACCGGGGCGTTGGCGGAGTCGGCGATCAGCCCGACGGCCTCGGCCAGCCCGGCGGTGCCGGTCCGGGCCAGGGCGGCGTACCGGTCCGCGAGGTACCGGGCCAGGCTCGCGCCCTCCTCGTGCGGCACGCCCGCCCAGTCGTCGTGCTCCGGGTGGATGTGCCGGTAGGTCAGCCCCTGGTATGCCGGCACCCGGCCGTCCCGCTCCACCTCGGTGGGGCGGCGCAGGTCGATGACCGTGCGGATGCCGATCGCGACGAACGCGTCCCGGTCCTGTTCGGTGAGGCGGTGCAGCGAGTCGGAGCGGTAGAGCCGACCACGGCGTACGGGTCGGCCACCGTGCCCGAGATAGCCGCCGGCGTCGCGGAAGTTGAAGGTGGCGGGGAGGGGGATCTGTCGGCTGTCGTCGATGGCGTCCACGCCCTCACGGTAACGGCCGGTGGGTCCGTGCCCCACCGGCCGTCGGGGCCGAACCGTCAGCGTGCCGTGCCGGGCGGAAGCGCACCGTACGTCTCGTCGTAGTAGCCGCCCAGCTGATCCCGGTAGCTCGGGTCGCTGTGGCTGGTCTCGTCGTACTCCGGGGCGGCCTTGATCTGGTCGCGGGTCCGGTCGACGGAAACGGTGCGCTGGTCGTGGTCGACCTGGTTGACGGTGCCGGCCGGCAGCATCACCTTCTTACCGAAGATCCAGGGGCCGGTGTCCACGACCAGGTAGCTGCCGTCCACCTCGTGGCTGGCGCTGTCGATCTTGCCGATTCCACCGTCGGTGGCCTCGACCTTGTAGCCGACCAGGTCAGCGTCGGCCACGCCGGCCTGGTCCCGGTAGCGCCAGGGGTCGAAAGTGCCGGCCGGCGCGCCGCCGGGCACCGTGCCCTGGTCGCCACCGCGCAGCGGATCCGGCCCGGCGTGGGTGGCGTGGGGATCGATCCTGTCCATGCCGTTCACTCCTGACTGTCGCCGATCGTCTCGGCATAGGTGGGTGCGTCCCCGCAGGAGCTACCCGTCCGCCGGGGGCCGGAAACGGCGGGAGGCCGAGGCCGCGGTGCGGCGGGAGGCCGAGCCGCGCGTGCGGCGGCGGCTCGGCGGGGCGTACGTGCGCAGGCCGGCGCTGGGGACCACGCAGGGTGACCGTCCCGCTATATGGATTGTTCCTCCCAAAACCACGGGCGGAGTGGCAGAGTTGCCATCGTGACCAGCACCGCCCTGATTATTGCGACCTAGCGCGCCGGCCCCCTCCGCCGAGCGCGCAGACCTCCCGCATCCGCGGGAGGTCTTTTTGTTGCTCCGAGAAAGGATCCTGATGACGTTCCAGGTCTTCGACACGACGTTGCGCGACGGCGCCCAACGCGAAGGGCTCACCTACTCGGTGGTCGACAAGCTGGCCGTGGCCCGGCTGCTCGACGAGTTCGGGGTCGGCTTCATCGAGGGGGGTTGGCCGGGCGCGGTGCCCAAGGACACCGAGTTCTTCCGCCGGGCGCGCACCGAACTGGACCTGCGGCACGCCGTCCTGGTCGCGTTCGGCGCCACTCGCAAGGCCGGTGTCGCGGTCGCCGACGACCCCCAGGTGCGTGCCCTGCTGGACGCGCAGACGCCGGCGGTGGCGCTGGTCGCCAAGGCCGACAGCAGGCACGTGGAGCGCGCGTTGCGCACCACCGGCGCGGAGAACCTGGCGATGATCCACGACACCGTCGGCCACCTCGTCCGCGAGGGCCGACGGGTCTTCGTCGACGGCGAGCACTTCTTCGACGGCTACCGGCACGACCCCGCGTACGGCGCGGCGGTGGTGCAGACCGCGCTGGCCGCCGGCGCCGAGCGGATGGTGCTCTGCGACACCAACGGCGGCATGCTGCCGTCCCAGGTGACCGCCGTGATCGGTGACCTGACCGACAGGCTGGGGATCGACGCCGGGCTGCTCGGCATGCACGCGCAGAACGACACCTCCTGCGCGGTGGCCAACACGATCGCCGCCGTGGAGGCGGGTGTCCGCCACGTCCAGGGCACCGCCAACGGGTACGGCGAACGCCCCGGCAACGCCGACATCTTCGCGGTCGTCGCCAACCTCCAACTCAAGCTGGGCATGCCCGTCCTACCGGAGGGCTGCCTGGCGCAGATGGTGCGGGTCTCGCACGCCATCGCCGAGATCGCCAACATCGCCCCCGACACCCACCAGGCGTACGCCGGGGCCGCCGCCTTCGCTCACAAGGCGGGGCTGCACGCGAGTGCGATCAAGGTCGACCCGTTGCTCTACAACCACGTGGACCCGTCGGTGGTGGGCAACGACATGCGGATCCTGATCACCGAGATGGCCGGCCGGGCCAGCGTCGAACTCAAGAGCCGTGAGCTCGGCCTGGACCTGGCCAGCAGCCCGGAGGCGCTGACCCGGGTCACCAAGCGGGTCAAGGAGCTGGAGGCGGGTGGCTGGTCCTTCGAGGCCGCGGACGCCTCCTTCGAGTTGCTGGTCCGCTCCGAGCTGCCGGAGGGCGGCCCGGCCCGACCGTTCACTCTGGAGTCGTACCGGGTGCTGGTCGAGCACCGCGAGGACGGCGCGGTGGTCTCCGAGGCGACCGTCAAGATCCGCGTACGCGGCGAGCGGGTGATCGCCACCGCCGAGGGCAACGGTCCGGTCAACGCGCTCGACGAGGCGCTGCGGGTCGGGCTGGCCCGGCACTACCCGCAGCTGCGCGACTTCGAGCTGGCCGACTACAAGGTGCGCATCCTGGAGGGCAGCCACGGCACCGGCGCGGTGACCCGGGTGCTGCTGGAGACCGCCAACGGCACCGGCCGGGACTGGACCACCGTCGGTGTGCACCCCAACGTGGTCGAAGCGAGCTGGCACGCCCTGGTCGACGCCCTCACCTACGGCCTGGCCCCCACCACCGTCTGAGCCCTCCCACCCCCAGCGCTGCATGTGGGGCAGCGCTGGGGGTTACCGGGTGGGGAGGGTGACTGTGGCTAGGACGGGACGGTGGTCGCTGCCGGGTAGGGCCAGCACCCTCACCGACCGGACCGCGATGCGCCTGTCGACGAGCACGTGGTCGATGGTGACCGGTGGGATGAGGTCACCGTCGTACGGGCCCCAGGTGCCGGTCAGGCCCTCTCCGGTGGCGTCGGCGGCGTCGACGTAACCGGTGCTCAGCAGGGCCCGCAGCGGGCTGTGGTCGAGGGTGGCGTTGAAGTCGCCGGCCAGGATCTGCAGGCCGCCGTCCGGGGTGGCCGGTGGTTGACCCTTCAGGTCGGCACGCCAGGCGCCCACCTGGTCCACCGCGTACGGCGCCGAGGGGTGGGCCGACTCCACGCGGACCGGGGGCGCGTCGGGGACGGCTATCGTGCCGTACGCCTGGGTGAAGCCCCAGCCGTCGAGGTTGCGCCGCAGGCCGACGTCGGTGAGCGGCCACCGCGAGTAGAGCCCGGAGCCGGGTGTGCCGATCTCCGGGTTGAGCTGACGGTGCGGCAGCAGCCCGTCGAGGCCGAACCGGTCCAGGGCCGCCTGCGCGTCCGGGGTGAACTCCTGCACGGTGAGCACATCCACCTCGTACCGCCGGACCAGGTCAACCAGGGTCCGCGCGTCGCCGGCACCGGCGAGCAGGTTGGCGGTGAGCAGTCGGACGGTCGGCCCGGCCACCGTCGGCTGCGTGGAGGCCACCGCCCGGGGTGCGACGGCACCGAGCAGTGCCACCGCCGCCACTGCCGCGAGGGCCGCCGGCCACCAGCGCCGCAGGGCGAGGGCAAGGGCCAGGGCCAGCACGCTGAAGCCCGCGACGTACGGCGTGAAGGCGAGCGCCTGCACCAGCGGACCCCGGTCCAGGCCGATCAGCCGGAGGGCTGCCCAGAGGGCGGTCGGGGCGACCACCAGCCAGCAGACCGTCGTGCGGAGCCGAGCGCTTCGGAGCCACCCCGACGTGGGCGTGGGAGAGGGTGTTGACGGAGCGTCGACGATCATGGCGCTGATCCTAGTTCAGAACACCGAAGCAATTTCGTGAATGGTAACGCGTTCATCTTTCACAATTGTTTGACGGCTGATTGACAGCTCGACAAAGTGAGATCAACTATTGACTACCGGCTTTTTTCGATGCTACGTTCCATCTGGCCTAAACGACGCAACTCTGAGTAGTAATACCAGCTCAGACGGGCTACGGGTCGTTGAGAAATCAACCTCACTGGGTGCAGGAGAAACAACTTGCCCCCGCCCTGTCGTCGTCGTGCCGCCTATTTATGGGCAGTCATCCGTCCCGCCCCGCGGGTCGGCCGAATTCGCACGGTCACACAAGGGGGACCTGTCATGAGCACATCTTTCCGACGTAAGGCGGCGGCGGTCACGTTCGCCGTCCTGGCGCTCAGCCTGGCTGGTGGGGGCATCGCTGTCGCCCAGCCGTCGGCGAAGGCGCCGCAGGAGGCCGTCCAGCCGGCGGCCCGCGGCACGAACTCCCAGCCGCCGGTCACCGCCGAGTCGGCGCGTATGGCGAAAGCCGCGCTGAAGTCGGGTGCGGCGACCACGCTGGTCGCCACCAACGTATTCACCGTCGTCAACGCCAACGGCACCAAGGCGCGCGGCACCGGCACCGTGATCAAGTACGGCGTCGGTCAGTACGAGGTGCAGTTCGGCTACACGGTCTCGGCCGGTGCCTTCCTGGCCACCATCTCCCGGTCCGACGCCTGCTGCATCCCGCCGGGTGGCGAGGTCTCGGTCGCGCCACGGCTGAGCACACCCAACGCGGTCTTCGTGCAGACCCGCAACTCGGCCGGGACCCCTGCCGACCTGGGCTTCACCCTGCTCACCCACACTCCCTGACCGATCGACGTCCGGCCCCCGCGCCACGTGCGCGGGGGCCGCACCGTGTCCGCGGCCGGCCCACCGGTCCCAGCGCAGGCAGCCAGACTCCGGCTCTGATCCCCTCGGCTTCCCGCAAGGTCCGCTTTCCGTGATCCCGAGTCGATCGGCCGTCGACGAGTGCCTCGTGCCGGTCTTCACCCTTTCGCGCGGCTCATCCCCGTTCGGGTCACCCCGGGCCGGTCCGGCCCGCACAATCCGACGTTTGCCGGCCACGTGCCCGGGAAGCAAGCACCGTGACGGACATCTCGGACACCCTGGCCAGCATGCCCAGCTCGGTCGATCCCGAGCCTGCGGGCGCCGAGCTGGAACAGACCCTCTTCGAGGTCAAACGCGTGATCGTCGGGCAGGATCGCCTCGTCGAACGACTGCTCACCGCACTGGTCGCCAACGGGCACTGTCTCCTGGAGGGGGTGCCCGGCGTGGCAAAGACACTGGCCGCCCAGACCCTCGCCACAGTGGTCGGCGGCACCTTCTCGCGGATCCAGTTCACTCCGGACCTGGTCCCCTCCGACATCGTCGGCACCCGGATCTACCGGGCCTCCAAGGAGACCTTCGACATCGAGCTGGGCCCGATCATGGCCAACCTGGTGCTGGCCGACGAGATCAACCGTGCCCCGGCGAAGGTCCAGTCGGCGCTGCTGGAGGCGATGGCCGAACGGCAGGTCTCGATCGGCGGGCGGAGCTGGCCGGTCCCGGAACCGTTCCTGGTGCTGGCGACCCAGAACCCGATCGAGTCGGAGGGGGTCTACCAGCTCCCGGAGGCGCAGCGCGACCGCTTCCTGATGAAGGTGGTGGTCGACTACCCCAGCGACGCCGACGAACTGGCCATCCTCTACCGGATGAGCACCGACCGGCCGAGCCCACGGCGGGTGCTCGACGCCCAACGGCTGCGGGACCTCCAGATCCACGCCGAGAGGGTCTTCGTCCACCACGCGCTGGCCGAGTACGTGGTGCGGCTGATCCTCGCCACCCGGGACCCGGGCCGGTTCGGTCTGCCGGAGATCGCACCGCTGCTGGCGTACGGGGCCAGTCCGCGGGCCACCCTGGGCCTGGTCGCGGCAGCCCGGGCGCAGGCCCTGCTGCGGGGACGGGAGTACGTGCTGCCCGAGGACGTCCGTGAACTCGCCGTCGACGTCCTCGCCCACCGGCTGGTGCTCTCCTTCGACGCGGTGGCCGACGGGGTGTCGGCCGAGAGTGTGGTGCGCCGACTGGTCGAGGCGGTGCCACCGCCCCGGCTGGCCAGCGGGCACCCACAGCAGGCGCCGGATCTGGCGGCCGCATGAGACGCGTGCAGGTGGCACCCGCCGCCGCGCCGGCCGACCCCGGTCTGGCCGAGCTGGCTCCCGACCAGCGGTTGCGCCGCCTGGAGCTCACCGTCACGCGCCGACTGAACGGCCTGCTGCACGGCCAGTACCGCGGCCTGCTGCCCGGACCGGGCAGTGAACCAGCCGGCAGCCGCGAGTACCGGCCAGGCGAGGACGAGGTACGCCGGATGGACTGGGCGGTGACGGCCCGTACCGCCGTTCCGCACGTCCGGCAGGTCGACGCCGACCGTGAGCTGACCACCTGGCTGTTGGTCGACGGCAGCGCCAGCATGGAGTTCGGCACCGCCGAGCTGGACAAGCGGGAGTTGGCGGTGGCCGCCGTCGCGGCGGTCGGGTTCCTGACCGCGGGCGTCGGCAACCGCCTCGGTGCCCAGGTGCTGCGCGCGGACGGGGTGCGCCGATTCCCGGCCCGCGCCGGACGTACCCATCTGCTTGCTCTGCTGCGCGCGCTGCTCGCCGCCCCGCGTGCCACCGCGCCCGGGTCGACGGCCGGGGGACAGCCCCGCCCGCCGGATCTGGCCGACGGGCTCGACGCGCTGCACCGGATCGCCAACCGGCGTGGACTGGTCGTGGTGGTGTCCGACTTCCTCGACGGGCTGCCCGACGACCCCGACAAGCAGGCGCCCTGGGAACGGACGCTGCGTCGGCTGACCGCCCGGCACCAGGTGCTGGCGATCGAGGTGACCGACCCGCGTGAGCTGGAGTTGCCGGACGTCGGCCTGATCACGCTGATGGACCCGGAGACCGGCCGCTGCCGTGAGGTGTGCACTTCGGACCGTCGGTTGCGGGAGCGGTACGCCGAGGCCGCCGCCGCCCAACGTGATCAGGTCCACCAGGCGTTGCGCCGCAGCGGGGTCACCCACCTGCCGTTGCGCACCGACAGGGACTGGAGCGCGGACATCGTCCGGCACGTCCACGCCCAACGTCGGCTGGCCGCCGCGCCAGCCGGCCACCGACGGGGAGGTGTCGCGTGATCTGGCAGTCGCCGCTGCGACTCTGGCTGCTGCTCGGCGTGGTCGCCCTGGTCGTCGCGTATCTGGTGGTGCAGCGCCGACGCAGCCGCTACGCGGTCCGCTTCACCAACCTGCGGTTGCTGGACCGGGTCGCGCCCGAGCGGCCCGCCTGGCGCCGGCACGTACCGGCCGGGCTCTTCCTGGCCATGCTGGCGCTGCTCGTGGTCGGGTTCGCCCGACCCAGCGCCGAGGTTCGGGTGCCCCGGGAACGCGCCACGGTGATGGTGGCGGTGGACGTGTCCACGTCGATGCTCGCCACCGACGTCGAACCGGACCGGTTGACCGCCGCGAAGCAGGCGGCCCGGCGCTTCGTCGAGGGCCTGCCCGACGAGTTCAACGTGGGGCTCGTCGCCTTCGCGGGCAGCGCCGCCGTGCTGGTGCCGCCCGGCACCGACCGGGGTGCCCTCGACGAGGGGATCGACCGGCTCGCCGAGGGAATCACCGGGGTACAGGGCACCGCGATCGGCGAGGCCATCAACACCTCACTCGGCGCGGTCAAGAGCCTGGACAGCGAGGCCGCGAAGGAGACGCCGCCGGCCCGGATCATCCTGCTCTCCGACGGCGCCAACACCTCCGGGATGGACCCGATGGAGGCAGCGGCGGAGGCGGTGACGGCCGAGGTGCCGGTGCACGCCATCTCGTTCGGCACACCGTCCGGGTTCGTGGACCGTGGCGGACGGCCCATCCAGGTGCCTGTCGACGGGCAGACGCTCAAGGCGGTCGCCGAGGAGACCGGCGGCATGTTCCACGAGGCCAGCACCACCGACGAGCTGCGAGCCGTCTACGACGACATCGGCAGCTCGGTCGGCTACCGCACCGAGCGGCAGGACGTCTCGGCCCGGTTCATCGGCCTCGGACTGGTGTTCGCGATGGGTGCCGCCGCCGGCTCGATGCGCTGGTTCTCCCGGCTGCCCTGATCGCGCGCACGACCGACGTCGACCGTGAGGAGTACGCATGGCAGTGCAGACCGGACTGGGCGAACCGCGTGGTCCCTGGTTCATCTCGCCGGAACTCGACCCGGACGGGCGCGGGTGGTGGGACCCACCCGAGCGGGAACCGGGCGGGCGACAGCCTGGGCGGCTGCTCGCCGTGCTGGCCGTGGTGGCGGTCTCCGCCGTCTCCGGTGCTCTCGCCGGTGGCGTGGTGGCCAGCCGGGACGGGGCTGGGGGCCCGGCTGCGGCGTCCGCCGCCCCGGTGCCGGCCGAGCTGGTCACGGCGGCGGAGCGGACCGTGCCCGGGGTGGTGTCGGTGCTGGCCGGCGGCGGCGCGACCGGCGGGTCCACGACCAGCGGGTCCGCGACCGGTTCGGGCTTCGCCGTCGACGACCAGCAGCACCTCATCACCAACGACCACATCCTGGCCAAGGGGGGCGGTGGGCCGGTGACAGTGGAGCTGCCCGACGGCCGCCGGTTCGCCGCCGAGGTGGTCGGACGGGAGCCGCGCAGCGACCTGGCCGTGCTGAAGGTGCCGGCATCGGCCGGGCTCACCCCGTTGCCCCTGGCCAAGCCGGGAGCGACCCGGGTCGGTGAGCCGGTCCTCGCCGTCGGTTCGCCGCTCGGTCTGGCCGGGACGGTCACCGCGGGCATCGTCAGCGCGTTGGACCGCGAGGTGCGGCTGGGCAACAACCGGCACAGTGCGGTGCAGACCGATGCCTCCATCAACCCCGGCAACTCCGGTGGGCCCCTCGTCAACGCCCGCGGGGAGGTGGTCGGGGTGAACACCGCCATCGCCACCATCGACGGAAACGGGTCGATCGGCATCGGCTTCGCCATCCCGATCGACCAGGTGCAGCAGACCGCCGACACGATCATCGGCAAGGGCGGCTGAGCTGCCCGGAAAGCCTCGCGGCGGGCGGTGGCAGCGCGGCCACTGTCAGATATCCGGCGGGACAGCATCGGACCATGGAAATATTACGGTCGGTATGGATACTGGCGGAGGTGGAGCGTCCTCTTCTCGCGGTCCTCCTGCTGGTGGGCCTGGTCATCGGATGTGCAGTGGGGTCGGCGTACGCCCGGGCACGACGCGGGTGGAACGATTACCAGACCGTCAAGAAATCGGTGCCGGGCGCCCGTCGAGGCGCCTGGACACTCGTCCGTGGGCTCGTCGTGAAAGCCGCGGTGATCGCGCTGCTGCTCTTCGGCGCGGTGGCGTACGCGGCGGTCGGCGCCGACGAGGAAACCGCCGGGCCGACGCCCAGCCAGTCCCCGCCGCAGAGTGAGCGTCCGCACCGATGACCCCCAGCGGGTCGTCGCGGGTTAGCCTCGGGGCGTGGACGACGGACTGCGGGTGACCGACCGGTGGGTCGTCCCCGCCGGGGAGCTGCGGGAGCGCTTCTCCCGCTCGTCCGGGCCGGGTGGGCAGGGAGTCAACACCGCAGACTCCCGGGTCGAGTTGAGCTACGACCTGGCCAACTCGCCGGCCGTGCCCGAGTGGCTGCGGTCGCGGGCACTGGCCCGGCTGGCCAACCGCCTGGTCGACGGGGTGCTGACGATCGCCGCCAGTGAGCACCGGGCCCAACTGGCCAACCGGGAGGCGGCCCGCGAACGGATGACCGCCCTGCTGCGGGAGGCCGCCGCACCCCCACCGCCGGCCCGCCGGGCGACCCGCCCGTCGCGGGGGGCCAAGGAACGCCGGCTGGCCGAGAAGAAGCGCCAGTCCCAGCGCAAACGCGACCGCCGCGCCGACGACGACTGACCGGCCAGCCCCGGCTCAGGCCGGGACGGCGGCGAGCAGCCGGTCGCGCAGCACAGCGGCCCGGTCGGCGAACCCACGTTGCGCCGCCGCGTACTCCGCCCGACCCTCCGGCGTCTCCACCCGCACCGGCGGACAGCCCAGCGCCGCCAGGTCGTACGGGCTCGCCCGCATGTCCAGCGTGCGGATCTCCCGGGCCAGCTCGAACGTGTCGGCCACCAGTTCCGAGGTGACCAGCGGGGACAGCTTGTACGCCCACTTGTACAGATCCATGTTGGCGTGCAGGCAGCCCGGCTGTTCGAGTGCGTGCTGCGTCTCCCGGGTCGGGGTGAGCAGGTTCAACGGTCGAGCCGGCGGCGTGAAGAACCGGAACGCGTCGAAGTGGCTGCACCGTACGCCGCGCTCCTCGACGACCGCGGCGGTCCGCTCCGGAGTCAGCCGCAGCGGCCAGGCGTTGTGCCGCAGCTCCTCACGGGTCTGCCGGTAGACCATCGCCCACTCGTGCATCCCGAAGCAGCCGAAGTGCGGTGCCCGCCCGGCGGTGGCCGCCAACAGGGAACGGATCCAGGCGATCGACTCGCCGCGCCGCGCCCGTACCGCATCGGTGTCGAGGGTGACCCCGGCGGTGGTGGCGCGGTAGTCCCGGCCGAACTCGGCCGGGTCGGCGTCGCGCAGCTCGACCCCGGCCCCCGGATGCCAGCGACGGAGCTGGGCCGGGCGGTGTGAGTAGTAGGTGAACAGGAAGTCGGCCACCGGATGCCGCTCACCCTTCCGTCGGCGGGCCAGGTGCGGCGTCAGCCAGACGTCCACGCGCTCCTCGTGGGCGCGCCGGCGGGCCTGCCACTGCGCCACGTCGAGCACGGCGGGGGCGAGGGCGGCGGTCACGCACCCCAGGGTACGACCGCCGCCCGAACACACCTCAGGGCATGTGCACCCGGACGCCGGCGGAGAACACCCCGCTGCGCAGCTCCAGCTGCTGGGGCGGGTCCCGCCCGTCGACGGTGAAGACCAGCGGGAGCACCATCCGGGTGCCCGCCGCCATCGGGTCGGCGAAGATGTCCCGACCCAGGTTGGCCGCCCGGGTGGCCGGCTCGTCGGTGCTCACCCAGCGCCCGCCGGGCAGGTACGCCCGTTGCAGCTGACCGTGCCAGGGCTGCTGGTCGCCGGTGACGTTGCGCACACCCACCGTGGCCTGGCAGCGTCGGCCGTTGGCCGGTGCCGCACCGCCGCCGTCGGTCTTCGCGGCAGAGCCGGGCGCGCCACATGACATCCGGTACACGGTGAACTCGAACGCCGACTCACGCAGCGGCACACCCACCGGTCCGGTGACACCGCTACCCATCCACGCGCCGCTGGTCGGCTGCTTCTGCGTGTCGATCTCCGAGACCTGCCGGGTCGCCGTCCAGCCGGCGGTGCCGATGACGCCGGCCAGCACCACGACGGCGGCACCCACCAACAACCAGACCGGCGGGGTACGCCGACGCCTCGCCGACCTCGGCACTGCCGGACGGGGATAGATCGTCCCGCGATCACCCTCCGGCCCGCCGCTGGTGGCCAGGGCGGCAGCCGTCACCCGACGCCCCCGCCGACGTCGCCACACCCACAGCAGCGCGGCGCTGACCAACAGCAGGACCGCCAGGCCGGCGAGCAGCACCGGGTACCGCCGCCAGGGCGGCGCCTCGGTGACCTCGGCCGCCGGCGCTCCCGCCGCCTGCCAGGTGGCCGTGGCGCAGTCGTACGGCCGGCTGCCGTCACCGGTGAACGCGCAGGCCGGCGCGGTCAGCGGCTGGCCCGGCGCGGTCGCGGCGAGCGCGGTGCCCAGCGTGGTGCTGCTGTGCGCCGGCAGCCGCAACCGCCAGGTCACCTCCGTGCTGGACCCGCCGGCGCTGGTGGACCGGCCGCCGGCGCTGATCGCGGTCGGCGACGAGCCGGCCGGCAGCTCCTGACGCACCGTGGTGTCCACCGGCGCGTTGCCCACGTTGCGCACCTGGATCCGGTACCTCGGCGCCGGGCTGCTCTCCGGTGCGACCGCCACCGTGACCTGTTGCGGGGGCGCCGACGCCGGTGCCCGGGAGGGTGGCGCCACCGCCGGTGGCGCCGAGGGCGGGGTGGGCTCGGTCAGCCACGCGACCACCGCGACCGGTGGCTGCGTGACGGTCGGCCCGGCGGTCCCCGCCGGTGGTCGTGCGGCGCCTGGTCGTGGCGTCGCGGCGACTGGCGGCGCCGCAGCCGATGACCGTGGCGCCGCGGTCGTTGGTTGTGGCGTGGCGGCCGGTGGTCGTGGCGTGGCCGCCGCCTCCGGGGCCGCCGACGGCAGGGCCGGCACGGCGGCGAGGATGCCGAGGCAGTGTACGAACACTGCGAGGGCTCTGTGGTGTCGTGTCGATGCAGGCATACGAACGAACCTCCGGAGCCGACGGTAGGGGCGAGTTGCCTCCGTGCGGGTACGAAGTCGGGAAGACCACCCCGGTCACCTCCTGCTCCGATAGGGTGCCGCGCTGACGTGTTGCGCACACCGCACGGCCGGTCCTGGCCGGTGGAGGTGTCGGCGGGGCTAGATTGGCCGGGTGCGTATCGCTCGTTTCGCCCATGCCAAGGGAATGTCGTTCGGTGCCGTCGAAGGCGAAGCGGGGGCCGGGCCGGAGGGCCTGACCATCGCCGAGATCGAGGGCCACCCGTTCGGCAAACTCTCCTTCAGTGGGGCCCGTTGGGCCCTTTCCGACGTTCGGCTGCTCTCGCCGATCCTGCCCAGCAAGGTTGTCTGTGTCGGCCGCAACTACGCCGACCACGCCGCCGAACTCGGCAACGACGTGCCCAAGGAGCCGTTGCTCTTCCTCAAGCCGTCCACCTCGGTGATCGGCCCCCGCGACGCCATCCGACTGCCGATCTTCTCCAAGCAGGTCGAGCACGAGGCGGAACTCGCGGTCGTGATCGGGGCGCCGGGGGCGCGCCGCGCCGACCGGGCCGCCGCCGAACGCGCCATCTTCGGCTACACCTGCGCCAACGACGTCACCGCGCGGGACCTCCAGCGCTCGGACGGGCAGTGGACCCGGGCCAAGGGCTTCGACTCGTTCTGCCCGATCGGTCCGTGGATCACCACCGGTCTGGACGTCTCCGACGTGGAGATTCGCTGTGAGGTGGGTCGCAACCCGGAGGAGATGGAGGTACGCCAGCTCGGCCGGACCAAGGACATGGTCTTCGACGTGGCGGGCCTGGTGTCGTACATCTCGCACGTGATGACTCTGCTGCCCGGAGACGTCGTTCTCACCGGCACTCCGGCCGGGGTTAGCCCGCTTGTCGAGGGGGATACGGTCACCGTGCGGATCGAGGGCATCGGCGAGCTCACCAACCCGGTGGTTCCCGTCGCCTGATCCGTCCGATGCCCCTGTTTTCGCAGCTCACGGGCGGTTCGGGGGGATCGGATTTGGCCAGTCGGCACCGGGAGGGTAAAGTTCACTCCCGGCGCCGCAAGGTGCCAATGGGGTATGGGGTAATTGGCAGCCCGACTGATTCTGGTTCAGTTAGTCTAGGTTCGAGTCCTGGTACCCCAGCGCTGCTGGAATTCGCGAGAGTTCCAGACGCTGGATTCTGACGGAGTTCGACTCCGCCCCTTCGGGGGCGGAGAGTGGTCTCTGGTAGAGTGCAGCTCCTCCGCCCGCACGGGTGGGGGAGCAAAAGCTAATTCTGGCCCCGTCGTCTAGTGGCCCAGGACGCCGCCCTCTCAAGGCGGTAGCGCCGGTTCGAATCCGGTCGGGGCTACATTGTGCACAGCCCGTCTCACCTAGTGAGGCGGGCTGTTTTGTTGTCCGCGCCGGCCCGCTGCGCGCCCGCCGTGCGCCCGCACCCCGCGATCATGCCGGCGCGACGGTGCCGCTAGACTACAGCCGTACCGCCCGCGAGGGCGGTGAACGGAAAAGTTCTGGCCCCGTCGTCTAGTGGCCCAGGACGCCGCCCTCTCAAGGCGGTAGCGCCGGTTCGAATCCGGTCGGGGCTACAACCAAAGGCTCGTCTCGCTTCGCGAGGCGAGCCTTTTCCATTCCCCGCGCCCCGCGCGCACCCCTGCCGCCGGTGATCAAGAGCTTTGCGTCACCGCTTCCGGCGTGTCGTGACGCGAACCTCTTGATCACCCGGGCTGGGTGGGGCAGGGGGTGGGCAGGGGGCAGGGGTGGGGTTAGAGGCCGGAGAGGCGTTGGCCGGCTCTCACCACTGCCATGGCGTGGCGTTCGCCGGGGCGGCGGCCCAGGCGCTCTATCGGGCCGGAGATGCTCACCGAGGCGATCACGCGGCCGGTGCGGTCGCGGATCGGGGCGGAGACGCTCGCCACACCGGCCTCCCGCTCGGCGACGCTCTGCGCCCAGCCGCGGCGGCGGACCTCGGCAAGGGTCCGGCCGGTGAACTTGCTGCGCGGCAGCAACGGCATCACCGCCTCCGGCGGCTCCCAGGCGAGCAGGATCTGGGCCGCGGAGCCGGCCGTCATCGGCAGCACAGAGCCGACCGGAACGGTGTCCCGCAGCCCGCTGGCGCGCTCCGCCGCCGCCACGCAGATCCGCTCGTCGGCGCGGCGCAGGTAGAGCTGTGCGCTCTCCCCGGTGGCGTCGCGCAGGGCGGCCAGCAGTGGCTCGGCGGCGGTGAGCAGAACGTCCGGTGCGGCGTTGGCCAGCTCACCCAGCCGGGGGCCCGGTCGCCACCTGCCCTGGGTGTCGCGCACCAGCATCCGGTGAATCTCCAGGGCCTGTGCCAGCCGATGCGCGGTGGCTCGGGGCAGCTTGGTGCGTTCAACGAGTTCGGCCAGGCTGGCGCCGTCGACGCAGGCGGCCAGGATGACCACCGCCTTGTCGAGAACGCCGACACCGCTCATACTGTGTCCCACAAGCCGAAACTTACCTCCCAGAATTTAGGATGTCCAGATGGTGGGAGTCACTCCTGAGCCGAGGACCCTGGCCGAGAAGGTCTGGGACACGCACGTCGTACGGTCCGCCGCTGGTGAGCCGGACCTGCTCTTCATCGACCTGCACCTCCTGCACGAGGTGACCAGCCCGCAGGCGTTCGACGGGCTGCGGCTCGCCGGGCGCCGGGTGCGTCGTACCGACCTGACCCTCGCGACCGAGGACCACAACACCCCGACCGGGTACGCCGACCCGGCGTTCCGCCTCCGCCGTGGTGACCTGCTCACCATCGAGGACCCCACGTCGCGTACGCAGATCGAGACGTTGCGCCGCAACTGCGCCGAGTTCGGGGTGCGGCTGCACCCGCTCGGTGACGACAACCAGGGCATCGTGCACGTCATCGGCCCGCAGCTCGGTGTCACCCAGCCGGGCATGACGATCGTCTGCGGCGACTCGCACACCGCCACCCACGGCGCGTTCGGCGCGCTCGCATTCGGCATCGGCACCAGCGAGGTGGAGCACGTGCTGGCCACCCAGACGCTCCCGCAGAGCCGGCCGAAGACGATGGCTGTGAACGTCACCGGCCGCCTCGCCCCCGGCGTCACCGCCAAGGACCTGGTGCTGGCGCTGATCACCCAGGTCGGCACCGGCGGTGGGCGCGGGCACATCGTCGAGTACCGCGGCGAGGCGATCCAGGCCCTCTCCATGGAGGGGCGGATGACCATCGCCAACATGTCCATCGAGTGGGGCGCCAAGGCCGGCATGATCGCGCCGGACGAGACCACCTTCGCGTACCTCAAGGGTCGGCCGAACGCGCCACAGGGCGCGGACTGGGACGCGGCGCTGGCGTGGTGGCGGACGCTGCCCACCGACGAGGGCGCGCGCTTCGACGCCGAGGTGACCCTGGACGCCAGCCGGGTCACCCCGTTCGTCACCTGGGGCACCAACCCCGGGCAGGGGGCGCCGCTGAGCGCGCCGGTGCCGGACCCGGAGGAGTTCACCACCGACTCGGAGCGCGCCGCCGCGCGCCGCGCCCTGGAATACATGGACCTGCGCCCCGGCACCCCCCTGCGGGAGCTGCCCATCGACGTGGTCTTCGTGGGCTCCTGCACCAACGGTCGTCTGGAGGATCTGCGGGCCGCCGCCGACGTGCTGCGGGGGCACCGGGTCGCCGACGGCGTCCGGATGCTCGTGGTGCCCGGTTCCGCCGCCGTGCGGGAGGCCGCCGAGGCCGAGGGGCTGGACAAGGTCTTCGCCGACGCCGGGGCCGAGTGGCGGTTCGCCGGCTGCTCCATGTGTCTGGGGATGAACCCCGACACGCTGAAGCCGGGCGAGCGCTCCGCCTCCACCTCGAACCGCAACTTCGAGGGCCGTCAGGGCCGGGGTGGGCGTACCCACCTGGTCTCCCCGCCGGTCGCCGCCGCCACCGCCGTGGTCGGCCGGCTGGCCGCCCCCGCCGACCTGTAGAAGGGACCGAGGAGATGGACAAGTTCACCACCCACACCGGCACCGCCGTGCCGCTGCGTCGGTCCAACGTGGACACCGATCAGATCATCCCCGCCGTGTACCTCAAGCGGGTGACCCGGACGGGTTTCGCCGACGGGCTGTTCAGCGCGTGGCGGGAAGATCCGGAATTCGTGCTCAACGATGAGAGCTATTCCGGGGCGTCGATCCTCATCGCCGGCCCGGAGTTCGGCACCGGCTCCTCCCGGGAGCACGCCGTGTGGGCTCTGCGGGACTGGGGCTTCCGTGCGGTGGTGGCCCCGCGCTTCGGCGACATCTTCCGTGGCAACGCCCTCAAGGAAGGTCTGTTGCCGGTCGAGTTGGAATTGAAAGCCGTCGAAGAGTTGTGGGATCTGGTCGAGTCGGATCCGACCACCCCGGTGACCGTCGACCTGACCGCCCGCCAGCTCCGGGCGGGGGACGCCAGCTGGTCGTTCCCGCTGGACGACTTCAGCCGTTGGCGGCTGCTGGAAGGCCTGGACGACATTGGACTCACCCTTCGGCACGCCGCCGACATCGACTCCTACGAGGCGCGCCGACTGCCGTTCCTGCCCTCCGTGGCATAGCCGTACGCCCGCTCACACAGCATTTCCACCCCCATCGGTCCAACCGGTGGGGGTGAATCCGTTACGACACAAGGGCTTTTTTCTACCGAATGTTTGTGTCTCGGCAGCACAGGGCATAACGTGCGCGCAGAATGGCTCGCGTCGAGTCAGTTGCACAATCGGGAGGAAGTCGTGAACAAGGCCGAGCTCATCGAGGCGCTCGCTGTTCGCCTGGGGGACCGGAAGATGGCGACGGCCGCGCTCGACGCGGTCCTCACCGAGGTCCAGGCGGCAGTCACCAAGGGCGAGAAGGTGGCGATCACCGGATTCGGAGCATTCGAAAAGCGTGTGCGTGGCGCGCGAACAGCGCGCAACCCTCGTACCGGTGAGGCGGTGAAGGTCAAGAAGACGTCAGTCCCGACCTTCCGCCCTGGCGCCGGGTTCAAGGAGATGGTGGCCAGCGGCAAGGTGCCGAAGGCCACGGTGGCGACGAAGAAGGCCACCACCAGCACCGCCACGGCCAAGGCGGCCGGCACCAAGGCAGCCGGCACCAAGGCAGCCGGCACGAAGGCGGCTGGCACCAAGGCGACTGCGGCCAAGACGGCCGCCAGCAAGAAGACCGCCCCGGCCAAGGCGAGCAAGAGCACCACGACGGCCAAGACGGCCGCCAGCAAGAAGACCGCCCCGGCCAAGGCGAGCAAGAGCACCACGGCGACCAAGACGGCCGCCAGCAAGAAGACCACCGCGGCGGCGAAGAAGACCACCGCGGTGACCAAGTCGACCGCGGCGAAGAAGACCGCCACGGCGGCGAGCAAGAGCGCGGCGGCCAAGAAGGCGCCGGCGAAGAAGGCTCCGGCCAAGAAGGCGGCCAGCAAGCGCTGACCGACCTGTTCCGAAAGGGCGTCCACCCGTGGGTGGGCGCCCTTTCGGCGTACGGGGACCGTTGACCCGCTCGCCTCGCTCGCGCAGAATCGCCGTGCCGGTCCCCCTCCGCCGGCCCGTCGACGCGAAATGGGGCGCCGGTGCGCTACCGCCAGCTCACCACCGGGACGCTCGCGCTGGGCGTCATCCTGCTCATCGACGTGCTGCGGGTCTGGCTGCCCGGCATCATCACCATCTTCGGCCAGGCGGCGTCCACGCCGGCCGAGCTGATGGGCGCGTTCGCCCTCGGCTGGTTCGTGCTCGCGCTGGGCGCACCCGCCGTGGTCCGCAGGGTCGGCGCCCGCCCGGTCACGGTCGTCGCCGCCGTTCTGCTGGCCGTCGCCCGGCTCGCGCTCACCGCAACACCCGGCGGGCGTACGCAGCTCTGGTTGGCCACCGCCGGGCTGCTCGCCGGGTTGGTCTGGCTGGTCGGCGTCGCCGCCGACACCGACCGACCGGTTCCGGGGCTGGCGCTGGGTTTCGCGGTCAACGCGGCCCTGCACGCGGTGTTGGACACCGTCGACCTGGTGTGGCGGGGCGACTGGTTGGCCTGGCTGCTCAGCTCCGTCGCGGTGGTGCTGTTCGTGCTCGGGACGGCGCAGCCCGGCGCCCGTGCCGATGGCGTAACCGGTATCGGTACCGGTGGGGTGCGGGCCTGGCTGCTGGCCGGGCCGGCGCTGCTGCTGGCCGGAATGGTGGCGCTCTCCCCGGCGCTGGCCCGGACCGGGATGTCGTACCTGGTGGCCGCGGACGGAGTGGCTCGTTCGCCGCTGTTCGGCCTGGCGCCGGTGCCGGTGGCGGTCGCCGGGTTCCTGTGTGCCGCGTCGACCCGACCGCCTCGGGGGTGGAGCCGTGCGTACGGGCCGGTGGCGCTGCTGGCCGGAGCGGTGCTGTTCGCCCTCGACCGGGGTGACCTGCTCCTCCCGGCCATCCTGCTCGCGGCAGTCGGTCTCGGTGCCTGCCTCGCGCTGACCGACGACGCCAGCGGCCCGGACAGCGACACCAGCAGCGCCAGCGACACCAGCAGCGCCAGCGACAGAGCGGCCCGCCGGGGGTACGCGGTGGCCACCGGCATGCTCGTCTTCGCGCTGGGGGCGGTCGGGTACTACTCCGCCTACGACCTCGGTTACCCCAACGCGGCGGTGCCCGTGGTGGTCGCCGGGCTCGTCGCCGTCGTGGCGTTCGCCGCCCGTCCCGTCATGCACCGGCTCCCGGGGCCGTTTCCGCCGCTACGGGCCACCGCCGCGGTCACCGCGCTGGCCCTGCTGGCGCCGGTGCTCGCCGACGACATCCCGGTGGCCAGCAACCGGGACGGCCCGCCGGAGCGGCTGACCGTGGTGGCGTACAACATCCGGATGGGTTTCGGGCTGGACGGTCGGTTCGACCTGCCCGGGCTCACCGAGGTCGTCAACCGGCAACGACCCGACGTGGTGCTGCTCAGCGAGGTGGACCGCGCCTGGCTGCTCAACGGTGGGCACGACACCCTGGACCTGCTGGCAGGCCGGCTCGGCATGCCGTACGTCTTCGGGCCGGCCGCCGACCCGGTCTGGGGGGACGCGGTGCTCAGCCGTTGGCCGATGCGCGACCCGCGTAGCCTCCCGCTGCCGGCAGTCGGGGCGCCCACCGGTGCGCAGGCCCTCGCCGTCACGCTGGACCTGGGTGACGGTGTCCGTACCGCCGTGGTGAGCACCCACCTGCAACCGCCACCCGGGCGGGGCCCGGTGGTGCAGGCCCGCGCGGTCGCGGACTTCGCCACCCGGTACGCGGCCGGCCGACCCCTGGTTGTCGCGGGCGACCTGAACACCGAGCCCGGCGACGAGGCGTACGCCGAGTTCACCAACGCGGGCCTGGCCGACGCGTTGGCGGCCGCCCGACCGCTGGCGACCAGCCCGGCGGACGACCCGCGCGAACAGATCGACCACATCTTCGTCTCGCCCGGCCTGACTCCCGGCGACCCGGTGGCGCCCCGCAGCACGGCCAGCGACCACCTGCCGGTCGCGGTGACAGTGACCCTCCCGCCCCGCTGACACGCCCAGGGCGTGTTTGACGGCCCTACAGGCGGTCGACGGCCAACAGGCGGTCGGCGGTGAAGGCAAGCAGCCAACCGCCGCCCTTGGGCGTGGTGAAGTCCTCGTCGGTGCGGCCGGTGAGCTGCTCCAGGGCGCCCGGCAGCACCTTGCCCTGGCTGCACACCGCCACCTGCCCACCGGCGTTGGCCAACTCCAGCAGACGGGCGGCGGTGGCCAGGATCTGCTCGTCGCTCTGCTGGCCGGGCTGGGGTTCGTCCAGGTCGCCGCAGATCTCGATGGGCAGGTCGAGCCGCGCCGCCGCCGGATCCAGTGTCTGCACGCACCGTCGCGGTGACGCCGACACCAGCCGGGACGGCCGGATCAGGGCGACCAGGTCGGCCAGCGCGCTCGCCTGGGCCCGTCCCTCGGCGTCCAGGGGGCGTCCGACGTCCGGGCCGGACCAGGTGGCCCGCTTGCCGGCGTGCGCGTGCCGGACCAGCGCGACCGTCGCGGTCACCGGCGGCAGCGCGGCGAACGCCGCCAGGACCTCGGCGTCGTGCGGATAGCTGACCAACCGGATCGCGTCGTCCACCGCGAGCCAGCGCATGTCGTCCACCTCGGTGTCCGGTTGGAAACCGCCGCTGGCCACCGCGAGCATCGACCAGTAGTCGACCAGCTTGGCCTGCCCCTCGCTGCGGTACCGCACCGACGGCAGCCGGACCTGCGGCACGCCCCGCACGTCGGACTCCTCGGCCACCTCACGGACCGCCGCCGCCAGCGCGTGCTCACCCGGCTCCAGCTTGCCCTTCGGCAACGTCCAGTCGCCGTATCGGGGGCGGTGCACCACACAGACGCGTACGCCGTCGGGGGTCGGCCGCCAGGCCACCCCGCCCGCCGCCCGGATGCCGATCACGGCAGCCAACTGGTCCGCCGTCGCCGGGTCGCCCGATGCCAGGCGGCCGGGAGGAGGCCGCGCGTCCGGCGCACGGACCCGCGTTCCCGCTCAGCGAGCCGCCCTGCGGTGACCGCCAGCTCGTGGTCGTCCGGCCGCTCGGCGGCGATCTCCAGCCAGGTCTCCGCCGCGACTGCCGCATCCTGGTGCTCGCCGAGCACGTCCTGCACCCCGGCCAGGGCGCGGGACAGTCGACGCGCACCCTTGCCGACCGTCGGTGCCACCGCGTTGACCGCGTAGCGGGCCTGCTTCGCCTCCTTGCGAACGGCGTGCCAGCTGTCGTCCGGCGACTGAGCGTCGAGCCCGCCGACCCCGTCCGGCCCGGTCAGCCGCGTCCACGGCCGGGCCACCAGCGCGGGCAGCGCCTCACCCGCGGGCGCGGCCGCCCTGCGGGTGAGCCGGGGCGCGCGGGCGGCCAGCACCAGGGAATCCACCAGGGCCAGGTAACGCGCGGAGCGAAGCGCCTCGTCGATGGCGGCGTGCGCCGTCCGCTGTCGTTGGGTGAGCACCTCGTCCAGCCGGTCCACCGCCCCCTGGTCGAGCGGGCTGAGCGGGTCGGCGTCGGCGGTGCGGCGCAGCCGTGCGCGCAGCACCTCGGCGTCGCGGGCCGCGCCGAGGACACCCGCCAGCCAGCGCAGCTCGTCACGCAGCGGACGGGACCAGGTCTTGCGGAGCAGGGGCCTGAAGGTGCGCAGGTCACTGCGCAGGCGTCGACAGGCGACCCGCATCTGGTGCACGGCGGTGTCGCCACTGGCGGCCGGAGCCCGCAGCCGGACCAGTGGGTCGTGCGCCAGCAGCCGGCGAATCTCCTTGCGGACCGCTTCGGTCACCACGTCGCCGGCGCTCGCCTCGGCGGTCAGCCCGGCCGGCGCGACCAGGTCCGGATCGGCCTGCGCCGTCTCGCCCAGCGCCCGTACGTGCTTCGGGGTGAACGACCCGCCCCGGGCGCCAGCCTCGCGCAGCACCGCGCCGATCCGGTCGAGCAGTTCCCGGTCGCCGGCCTTGCGCTCCGCCTCCACCTCGCGGAAGGTGCCGGTGGTGGCGCCGGAGTCGTCCAGCACGGTCACCCGGTCGTCCACCACCTCGGCGAGCACCGCGCCCGCCTCGTCACACACCTCGTACGCGTGCCGGACCGTCCGCACCACAGTCACCGGGGCCAGCGGAGCCCCCCGGTGCAGGACGGTGACCAGCTCCACCAGCTCCGGTGGTGGCTGCCCCTTCGGCCCTGGACGGGAGATCTCATGCCGGACACCCGGCGTCCCGGTCGGCAGTTTCACCGTCCAGGGCAGCTCGTCGCCCTTGCGGTGGCGCAGTGAGGCACCGGCGCGGGCCAGCCGCAGGTCGACGGTGTCGAGATAGCGGGCGACCAGCGTCACCGGTGGCAGCGCCCGGACCCGACCCCCGGCCGGGGCCGTGGCGGCCAGGTCCGGCAGCACGTAGGCGTCGTCCACCTCGTACTTCTGCTCCTCCTCGACCATCAGCTCAGCCTATGCGCTGATCGTTCAGCCGGCCGTGCCACCGACGCGGCGCAACAACAGTTCCTGCAGATGCGTCCGGGCGTTGTCGTCGGCGCTGGTCCGCCGGGTCCAGCTGCCGTCGCCGGCCAGCTCGAAAGCGTCCACGTCCGGGCTCATCGCGGCCGCCAGCACGTGGTCCAGCTCGGCACGGGCGATCGGGTCGGTCACCTGCACCAGCGCCTCCACCCGACGGTCCAGGTTGCGGTGCATCAGGTCGGCCGAGCCCATCCAGAACTCCGCTTCGCCGTTGTTGCCGAAGCGGAAGACCCGCGAGTGCTCCAGGAAACGGCCGAGGATCGAGCGGACGCGGATGTTCTCCGACAGCCCGGGCACCCCGGGACGCAGCGTGCACATGCCCCGGATGAGCAGATCGACGTGGACGCCGGCCTGGGAGGCCCGGTACAGCGCGTCGGTCACCCCCTCGTCGACCAGGGAGTTGACCTTGAACTGGACCAGGCCGGGCATGCCCAGTCGGACGTGCGAGATCTCCCGCTCGATCCGCTCGATGAGGCCGGTGCGGATGCCCTGCGGGGCGACCAGCAACCGCCGGTAGGCGGTCTGCCGGCTGTAGCCGGTGAGGACGTTGAACAGGTCGGTGAGGTCGGCGCCGATCTCCGGGTCGGCGGTGAGCATCCCGAAGTCCTCGTAGAGACGGGCGGTCTTCGGGTGGTAGTTGCCGGTGCCGATGTGGCAGTAACGGCGGATCTGGTTGCCCTCCTGGCGGACCACCAGCGCGGTCTTGCAGTGCGTCTTCAGGCCCACAAGGCCGTACACCACGTGGCAGCCGGCGCGTTCCAGCGTGCGGGCCCAGCCGATGTTGGCCACCTCGTCGAAGCGGGCCTTCACCTCCACCAGCACCACCACCTGCTTGCCGGCGGCGGCCGCATCGACCAACGCGTCGACGATCGGGGAGTCGCCGCTGGTGCGGTAGAGGGTCTGCTTGATGGCCAGCACGTTCGGGTCGGCGGCGGCCTGCTCGATGAAGCGCTGCACGCTGGTCGCGAACGAGTGGTACGGATGGTGCACCAGGATGTCCCCGTCACGCAGGGTGGAGAAGACGCTGCGCGGCACCTCACCCTCGGCGAGCCGGGGGTGGGTGGCGGGCACGAACGGCGGGTCCTTGAGGTCCGGCCGGTCGGCCTCGCCGTAGACCTGCCACAGCGCCGACAGGTCCAGCAGTCCGGGCACCCGCAGCACGTCCTGGTCGTCCATGTCCAACTCGCGGACCAGCAGCTCCAGCACGTGGTCGGAGATGGACGCGGCCACCTCCAAGCGGACCGGCGGACCGAAGCGCCGCCGGGCCAGCTCCCGTTCCAGGGCCTGCAGCAGGTCCTCGTCGCGGTCCTCGTCGACCTCCACCTCGGCGTTGCGGGTGACCCGGAACAGGTGGCACTCGACCACCTGCATGCCGCTGAACAACTGCCCCAGGTGCACCGAGATCAGGTCTTCCAGGGGCAGCATCCGTACGCCCGGCTGGCCCCGGTCGACCCGGACGAAGCGGGGCACGTTGTTGGGCACCTTCACCCGCGCGAACAGCTCGGAACCGCCGTTCGGGTCGCGGACCGCCACCGCCAGGTTCAGCGAGCGCCCCGAGATGTACGGGAACGGGTGCGCCGGGTCGACCGCGAGCGGGGTCAGCACCGGGAAGATGTGCTCCCGGAAGTAGGTGCGCAGGCGTTCCCGCTCCGGGTCGCCCAGCTCACCCCAGCGCAGGATGCGGATGCCCTCGTCGGCCAGCTTGGGCAGCACGTCGTCGACGAAGCAGGCGGCGTGGCGGGCGACCAGCGTGGCCGTCTTTTCCGCGATCAGCTCCAACTGGGTGCGCAGGGGCAGCCGGTCCCCGCCGCGCACCGGCAGGCCGGCGGAGAGTCGCCGCTTCAGCCCGGCGATCCGCACCATGTAGAACTCGTCCAGGTTGCTGGCGAAGATCGCCAGGAACTTGGCCCGTTCCAGCAGTGGGGTGCGCTGGTCCTCGGCCAGGGTGAGCACGCGGGCGTTGAAGTCGAGCCAGGAGAGCTCCCGGTTGAGGAACCGGTCCTCCGGCAGCGGCGCCGGCGGCTCGTCGTCCTCGTCATCGGCGCCGGTCGGTAGGTCGCCGGGCAGGACCTGGTGGACGCCACCCGCCGTCGGGCCGGCCGTCTCGACCCTCGGCGCGGGGTCGAGGACCTCGTCCAGCCCGGAGGAGGCGGCAGCCGGGTCGTCGGCGAGGGTGTCGGCGCGGGCCGCGCTGGCCCTCTCCGCGCGGGACGGGCGGAAGCGGCCGTCGGTGCCGCGCGCGCGGGAGCCGTTGCGGAGGTCGGTGGTGGGCGGGTGGGCCGGTTGCTCGCGAGGGGTGCTCACCCGCTCATAATCACCCGATTACGGTAAACGCAAAATGAACTTGGGCTCGCCGGCTCAGATCATCGTCGGCAATGTCACCCGGACGACCTCTCCGTCGGGATCCGTGTCGATGCGGACCCGCTGGCCCAGCCGGAGCAGCCGCAGCCCCGAGGCATCGAAGGCCCGCGCGGGGAAGCGCATCTCGGTGCCGTCATCGAGCAGCAGCACACCGCTGCGTGTTGCCGCGTCATAGCTGGCCACCGTGCCCTGCATGCTGGCACCGTACACCCGGGGGGTCACCCCGCGGAGCGGGCCGGACGGCTGGCGGCGGCGACGAGTGCGGCGGTGCGCGGGCCCAGTCCGAGCCGGGCGGCAGCGGCCAGGTCCGCGGCGGTGTCCACGTCCCGGCGCAGGCTGGGCCAGTCGCCGGTCAGGGGCAGCGCCCCGCTCGCCGCGTGCGCGACCGCCGAGCCCACCCCGAAGCGAGGATCCAGCGGCACACCCGGCGGGGCGGCGAGCAGCACCGTGCCGCTGCCGGGCGCGTCCGGCACGAACCGGCGTACCCCTTCCGGGCCGTTCTGCGCCGCGAGCAGCGCGCCGGCCAGCTCGGCCGGGCGCAGCGCCGGCAGGTCCGCGGTGAGCCCGGCCACCCAGCCGGCGGTGGTCCCGGCGGCGCCGTGCCGGAACGCAGCGTTCAGGCCGGCGTCCGGCCCGTCGGGCAGCACCCGCGCTCCGGCGCCCAGCGCCGCCGCCGCGATCCGGGCATCGTCGGTGACCATAAGGACCTCGGCGACCGCCGGGCAGGCCAGCACCGCGCGGAGGGTGTCGGCCGCCAGGGCCAGAGCCAACTCCTCGTGCGGTACGCCGGACAGCGCGCCCCGCAGCCGGCTCTTGGCGGCGGCCAGATGCTTCACCGGCACCACCACGGCCCACCTCGGCTGACTCACGCCCGCAATCCTGCCAGCCGCACTGCGGGACCCTCGCTGGCCGTACCGGGGGCGAGCAGGCATGATTTCCGCTGCGGGTGTCGCGGGCGGGGTTCGCGGCGGGGTTGGGGCGCGACGAGGAGGCACAGTGGCACGGCGGAGGCTGGGGTTCTGGCAACGGTTCGCCGTGTGGCTGGTCAAGCCGGTGATGACCGTGTGGACCCGGCGCACCTGGCGGGGCCAGGAACACCTCGGCGGCGACGGTGGCGTGATCATCGTGGCGAACCACATCTCGCACGCCGACCCGCTGGTCTCCGCGCACTTCATCTACGACTCTGGGCGCTGGCCGCAGTTCCTGGGCAAGGCCAGCGTGTTCCGGGTGCCGGTGGTCGGGTGGATCGTGCGCCGGTGCCGACAGATCCCAGTCGAGCGGGGCAGCGTCGACGCGGTCCGCTCGCTGGACGCGCTGGTCGCCGCGCTCGACGAGGGCGGTGCCGTGGTGATCTACCCGGAGGGCACCACCACCCGGCAGCCGGAGCTGTGGCCGATGAAGGCCAAGACCGGTGCCGCCCGGCTGGCCCTGGCCACCGGCGCCCCCGTGGTACCGCTGGTGATGTGGGGGCCGGAGCGGATCTTCGACCCACGGACCAGTCGCGTCAACCTGCGCCCCCGGATCCCGGTGACCGTCGTCGCCGGGGAGCCGATCGACCTGGGCCGGTGGGCGGACGCCCCGCCGACCCGGGCCACCCTCGAGGAGATGACGGACACCATCATGTTGCGGCTGCGGGACATGCTCGCCGAGATCCGTGGCGGCACCCCGCCGCCGCTGTGGGAGCGACCGGCCCGGTCCTCCGTCCGGCACGAGCAGCAGGGCGACCTGGCATGACCGGCCACGTCGCGGTGCTCGGCGCCGGTTCCTGGGGCACCGCGTTCGCCAAGATCCTGGCCGACGCGGGGCGTGACGTGACCGTGTGGGCCCGCCGTGCGCCGGTCGCCGAAAGCATCCGGATCGAGCGCCGCAACCCGGAGTACCTGCCCGACCTGCTGTTGCCGGCCCGGGTCACCGCCACCGCCGACGCGACCGAGGCGATCACCGGCGCGGAGGTGGTGGTGCTGGCGGTGCCGTCGCAGACCCTGCGCGGCAACCTCGCCGAGTGGGTCGGACACCTGCACCCCGACTCCACCCTGGTGTCGCTGATGAAGGGCATCGAGCTCGGCACCACCAAGCGGATGAGCGAGGTCATCGTGGAGACCGCCGGGGTCGCCGCGGACCGGGTGGTCGTCGTGTCCGGCCCGAACCTGGCCCCGGAGATCGCCGCCGAGCAGCCCGCCGCGACCGTCGTCGCCGGGACGAACAGCCACCGCACCGCGCTCGTGCAGGCGTCGATCCGGACGCCCTACCTGCGCCCCTACACCAACGACGACGTGATCGGCTGTGAGCTGGGCGGGGCGGTCAAGAATGTGATCGCCCTGTCGTACGGCATCGCCACCGCGATGGGTTTCGGCGACAACACCCGGGCCATGCTGATGACCCGGGGGCTGGCCGAGACGGCCCGGCTGGGCGTGGCGCTCGGCGCGGACCCGATCACCTTCGCCGGCCTCGCGGGAATGGGCGACCTGGTCGCCTCCTGCTCGTCCCCGCTGGCCCGTAACCGCACCTTCGGCGAGCACCTGGGCCGGGGCGAGACGCTGGAGCAGGCCCAGACGGCCACCCGGCAGACCGCCGAGGGTGTGAAGAGCTGCCTGGCGATTCGCGACCTGGCCCGCGCGCACGGTGTGGAGATGCCCATCACCGAGCACGTCGAGCGGATCTGCCACGAGGGGATGGACCCACGCCTCGCCGTGGAAGCCCTGATGAGCCGCACCGCCAAACCCGAGTCGTACGAGTGAGGAAACCGATGAGCGAGTTGGGAGACGGCACCCGCTGCGTACGCGCCGGCCTGCCGGAGCCGGCACCAGGGGACCCGTTCCTGCCCGGGCCGGTCTTCGCCGCGCCGTACCACCTCGACCCGTTCCAGGGCCAGGGCACGTCGCCGAACGGCTACGGTCGCCCCGACAACCCGACCCGGCGGCTCCTGGAGGCGGCCGTGGGCGAGTTGGAAGGCGGCGACTGCCGCGTCTTCGCCACCGGTCAGGCGGCCATCACCGGCCTGCTGCTCACCCTGCTGCGTCCCGGGGACACGGTGGTGCTGCCGTCGGACGGATACTTCCCGGTCCGGGCGTTCGCCACCGACGTGCTGGAGGGCATCGGCGTCCGGGTGCTGTTCGCGCCGACCGCCGGGCCGTACCCGTCGTTCGAGGGCGTCCGGCTGGTGCTGGTGGAGACGCCGGCCAACCCGGGCCTGGACGTGGTCGACGTGGCGGCCCTGGCGGAGAAGGCGCACGCCGCGGGCGCGCTGCTCGCGGTGGACAACACCACCGCCACCCCGCTCGGTCAGCGCCCGCTGGACCTCGGCGCGGACCTGGTGGTCGCCTCGGGCACCAAGGCGCTCACCGGCCACTCCGACCTGCTGCTGGGTTACCTGGCCAGCCGGTCCACCGAGCTGATCGGGGCGGTGACGACCTGGCGTACGACCACCGGGGCGGTGCCGGGAGCGTTCGACGCCTGGCTGGCACACCGGTCGCTGGCCACCCTCGATCTGCGGCTGGCCCGGCAGAGCGCGAACGCCGCCGCGGTCGCCGACCTGCTGGCCAGCCGGCCGGACGTGACGGGCCTGCGCTGGCCGGGGCGGCCGGGCGATCCCGCGTACGCGGTGGCCTCGGCCCAGATGCGTCGGATGCCGGGGGTGCTCTCGTTCGATCTGGGTAGCGCCGACCGGGTGGGCCGGTTCATCGAGGCCGCCCGGCTGGTGGCGGCGGCGACCTCCTTCGGTGGCCTGCACACCACGGCGGACCGGCGGGAGCAGTGGGGCGACGACACCGCACCCGGCTTCGTCCGGCTCTCCTGCGGTGCGGAGGACACGGCCGACCTGGTGGCCGACATCGCCGCCGCCCTGGACGCGGCCGGGCCGGTCCGAGGAGGCTCGTGACGTCAGCGCCCCTGGCCGACCGGTCCGCGCTCGTGGGCCGGCTGCGTGCCGCCGGTTGCGTCTACGCCGAGGACGAGGCCGACCTGCTGCTGGCCGCCGCGGACACCCCGGCGGCGTTGGCTGAGCTGACCGACCGGCGGGTGGCTGGTGAACCGCTGGAGTACCTGCTCGGCTGGGCCGAGTTCTGCGGGCTGCGGATCGCCGTCGACGCGGGCGTCTTCGTGCCGCGTGGGCGGACCGCGCTGCTGGTCGAGGTGGCCGCCGAACTGACCGGCCCGTCCCCGGCCGTGGCGGACCTCTGCTGCGGCTCCGGGGCCACCACTGTCGCGCTGGCGCACCGGCTCGCCCCGCGCTGGTTGGCCGGTGCCGACATCGACCCGGCGGCCGTGGCGTGCGCACGCCGCAACCTCGCCGGGCTGGACGCCGAGGTGTACGAGGGTGACCTCTTCACACCGCTGCCCCGGCAGTGGCGGGGTCGGCTGGACCTGGTGGTCGCCAACGCCCCGTACGTGCCGACCGACGCGGTGGCGCTGATGCCGGCCGAGGCGCGGCTGCACGAGGCCCCGGTGGCGCTCGACGGCGGGCCGGACGGGCTCACCGTGCTGCGCCGGGTGGGCGTCGGTGCCGCCTCCTGGCTGGCCCCCGGCGGACACCTGGTGGTCGAGGCCAGCGACGCCCAGGCGGACGTGCTCTGCGCGGCGCTCGACGCCGCCGGGCTGGTGCCGAGCGTGCGACACGACGAGAACCTGGACGCCACAGCAGTAACGGCCCGCCGCCCCGGCTGAGCCCGCTGGGGTGGCCGGGCGTAGCGGGGGAGGAGGGTTGGCACTAGCCTCGGCTCACACTCATGACGGCGGGAGGCGGTATCGGTGGGCAGCGCAGGGGTGCCGGTGGTCGTCGGGTTGGACAACGGCGGCACCAGCAACAACGCCACCGTGCTGACGGTGGATGGCCGCTTCCTGGTGGACGGGCTGTTGGAGATTCCCAGCGAGGTGCGGGCCGGGCCGGAGGCGGCGATCGAGGCGCTCGCCCAGGCCCTGGACGGCGCCCTGGCGCAGACCGGGGTGCCGCGCGACCTGGTCCAGGCGGTCGGGCTGGACACTCCCGGCCCCGCCAGCGCCGACGGCGTCATCTCGTCGCGGGGCTCCACCAACTTCTCCCAGCCGGCCTGGCGGGGCTTCGACGTGCGGGGCGCGCTGGAACGACGGCTCGGCCTGCCGGTCGTCTATCACAACGACGGCAACGCGGCGGCGCTCTACGCCCACCACGTCTACTTCGGCGCCGACGCGATGAGCCGCTCGTCGGTCTCCGCGATCGTCGGCACCGGCCTCGGCGGCGGTGTGGTCGAGAGCGGTCGGGTGATCGCCGGTGCGGCCGGAATGGCCGGGGAGCTTGGTCACGTGCACATCCCGCTGAACGGGCTGCTCAGCCCGGGGCAGCAGGAACCCACCTGTGCCTGCGGCTTCACCGGTGACGTCGAGAGCGTGGCCTCGCTGACCGGCATCGAGCGCAACCTGCTGCCGTACTGGCTGACCCGGTACCCCGACCATCCGCTCGCCGCCGAGCCGCTGGCCCGGGCGGCCAAGCTGGTTCGCGGGTACGGCGAACGGGGAGACGCCCTCGCACGGGACCTCTTCACCCAGCAGGCGATGGCGCTGGGTCGGCTGTTCACCGTTGCGGCGAACTTCACCGACCCGCACGCGTACTTCGTCGGTGGCGGGGTGGTCGAGGCGGCACCGGAGTTCCGCGACTGGTTCCTGGCGGCGGTCCGCGAGCACACGGTGCTCCGCGAGGAGCAGGCCGCGGTGGCCACCTTCGCGCTGGTGCCGGACCGGGACATGGCCGGTGCTCGTGGCGTGGCGATCGCCGCGCTGGAGGCCCTGCGCGCCGTCCCGGAGCCCCGCCCGCTGGTCGCCTGAACCCGCAGCACCCGACCCTGCCGCGCCTGGGCCTGCCCCGCCCGGGCCTGCCCCGCCCGGGCCTGCCCCGCCCGGGCCTGCCACGTCTGGGCCTGCTACGCCCGGGCCTACCGCGCCCGGCCTGCCAACTCTCAGGCCTGGCCCGCCGCGCCCTGATCGGCGGCGCGGCGGGCGGTCAGCAGGGCAGTGCCCGGTCCCGGGCTGCGGTGGCCGGAGGTCGGGTCAGCGGTGCGACGGCCTGGTCAGCGGCGCGGTGGCGCCTGAGCGAAGGCGGCCCAGGCGTCCGTTGCGAACAGCAGGGCCGGGCCGGCCGGGTCCTTGGAATCGCGGACGGCCACCAGCCGTGGCAGCGCGGCAACCTCGACGCAGGCACCCTCGTCGCCGCTGCGGCTGCTCTTGCGCCACGCCGCCGCGGCCAAGGCCGCTGTGATTGTCGGTGTCATCGGTCCTACCGTCCCTTCAGGACTGACAGGAGCATCTCGCGGCTGTCCGCCGGGCTGAGCGCCACGCTTCGGAGATGCTCCATGATCTTGGTGCAGGTACGCGTCTCGCCAGCCCGGTCGAGGATCATCTGACCTGCCACGGTCTCCACCGAGGCGATGATCGGGTCTTCCGGGTCGGCGAACTCCAGGATGTGCAGCGAACCCCGCGTGCCCCGGTGGTAGCCGGCGGAGAGCGGGATCACCTGGACGCTGATGTTGGGCAGCTCGGCCATCTTGACCAGGTGACGCAGTTGCCCGTCCATCGCCGACTTCTCGCCGACCGGACGCAGCAGCGCGCCCTCGTCGATGATCGCGTCGAAGATGGGCGGGTTGTCGCCGGTGAGCCGTTGTTGACGGTCCAGCCGGATCTTGACCCGTTGCTCCACCAGGTCGTCGCCGAGGGTGTGCGGCCCGCCGCGCATCACGCCACGGACGTAGTCCGGGGTCTGCAGCAGGCCGGGCACCACCGAGGGCTCGAAGTTGGCGATGGCCGTCGCCTCGGCCTCCAGCGCGATGAAGTCGATGGTGCGCGGATCCAGCAGGTACGAGTACGACACCCACCAGCCCGGCTTGCGGGCGTCCTTCGCGAGCTGCACCGCCGCAGCCACGTCCTCGGCACCCACCCCGTACGACGTGAGCAGGGCGCGCACGGTGGCCGGGCTGATCAGGGTCTGCGCGTTCTCGTACCGGGAGAGGGTGCTGCGGGTGCTGTTGATCTCATCCGCCGCGGTTTCCAGCGTCAGGCCGGCGGCTTCCCGGTGATGGCGCAGGGCGATACCGAGCCGGCGGGCGCGGGCGGTCTTGGGGGCCATGCATCGATGGTCGCACACATTTGCGGGAACGTCTGCATGAGAGAACGTCGATGAGAGTTGCATTCACGGCTGTCCACGTGTCAATCTGTTATCGCGTCCTCACCGCCGGTTGTCGTGGCGACGGTGGTGGTGAGCGACCGGAGGGGATGGGGCGCGCGGCGATCGGGTTTCTCCCCCGTGCCCGATCGTCGCGTGCCGCCCCGCCATCCCGTCCCGCCGGAAGGAGACGACGTGCGAACCTGTCCGGAGCCCTCCGCCGTGCACCCGGGCGGCTGTCGATGACCCGCTTCCTCGTGGTGCTCACCGACGTGCGCCCCGTCGAGGGCATCGACCGCAACGAGCGGGTCGCGCCCGAGCGGCGCCGACAGGTGGTCGGCGCCAGCAGTCGGGAGGCCGCCGATCGGATCGCCGGAGCGTTCATGGCGCTGGGCATGGTGCGGGCCGGCCGGCAACGGGTCAAGGTGATCGCGGTCGGTCGCCGGCACTCCCGGGACTGAGCAGGCCCAGGTCACCGGCCTGCGACACCGCGACTGTCCCGTCACGCACCGTACATCCTCTGTTGACCGATTGCCGTGTCGTGCTGTGGCTCGCCGGGTATCGCCTCGCCCTATCGCCACGCACAGTAAGGTCAACCGGGTGAGCGCCACCGGCGAGCACGACCAGCCGCAGTCGCGTACGAAGAGGTGACCGGAGTGACCACCCCAGGCAAGACCCGCGTGGCGATCGTGTTCGGCGGCCGCAGCCCGGAGCACGGCATCTCCTGCGTCAGCGCCGGCAGCGTGTTCGGCGCGCTCGACCCCGACGAGTTCGAGGTGGTGCCCGTCGGCATCACCCGGGCCGGCCAGTGGGTCCTGACCAGCGGAGATCCCGCCCAGCTCGCGATCAACGCCCGTCAGCTGCCGGAGATCACCGCCGACTCCGGCGACGACATCGTGCTGCGCGCCGACCCCACCGGCAACGGGCTGATGGTGCTCGACCCGACCGAGGGTCCCCGGGTGCTGGCCGACGTCGACGTGGTCTTCCCGGTGCTGCACGGCACGTACGGCGAGGACGGCACCATCCAGGGCATGCTGGAGATGGCCGGCATCCCCTACGTCGGGGCGAACGTGTTCGCGTCCGCAGCGGCGATGGACAAGGAGTTCACCAAGAAGCTCTGTGCCGTCGAGGGCATTCCGGTCGGCTCGTACGCCGTGCTGCGCAACGGCATGACGCTCAGCGAGCCGGACAAGGAGCGGCTCGGTCTGCCGGTCTTCGTCAAGCCGTCTCGGGCCGGGTCGTCGTTCGGCATCACCCGGGTCACCGACTGGGCGCAGCTCGACGACGCGGTCGCCACCGCCCGGCAGTTCGACCCGAAGGTCATCATCGAGGCCGCGATCATCGGCCGCGAGGTCGAGTGCGGTGTGCTGGAGGGCGAGGCCGGCGGCGCGCCCGAGGCGTCCGTGCTGGCCGAGGTGCGGGTCGTCGCCGACCACGACTTCTACGACTTCGAGGCGAAGTACCTCGACGACTCCTGCGAGTACGACATCCCGGCCGGCCTGCCCGAGAAGGTGACCCGCCAGGTGCAGGAGTACGCCGTCCGCGCGTTCACCGCGCTGGACTGCGCGGGCCTGGCCCGGGCCGACTTCTTCGTCACCCCCGAGCTGGACGTCTACCTCAACGAGATCAACACGATGCCCGGGTTCACCCCGACGTCGATGTTCCCCCGGATGTGGGCGGCCTCCGGCCTGGAGTATCCGAAGCTGGTCAACCGCCTGATTCGCACCGCCCAGCGGCGCGGCGTCGGCCTGCACTGAGCCACCCGGGAGCGTCAGGCAGCTGAGCTGCCCGGTCCCGCCCGACGTAGGTCAGGCGGCGCGGGATCGGGTCAGCGCTGGCAGCCGGACGGGATGGCGCCGCCGGAGGGCACGGTCGCCACGATCGTGCTGGAGATGGTCGTCAGCCACTGCAACGGCTGCTCGTAGGAGCGCGGCACACGCACCGTGATCAGCGTCTCCCGGTCGACAGTGCTGAGCACCGCCGCGTCGGACTGCTCGGCCAGGTGCCAGCAGACCCGGTTCACCGTCCAGACCTCGTCGGTGCTGGGGAACTCCGGCTCGGTGCCGCCACAGGCCACGGTGAGCGCGGGGTCCCCGTACGCCGCGTTCTGCTCCGGGCCGGCGGTGACCGGCCGCTGGGTCAGGTCGCGGATGTTCGCCGGCAGTTGGGAGAGCAGGGCCCGGCAGACAGTGGCCGGGCGGGCGGCCAGCGCCGGGGCGGCCATCTCCACCGGGGCGGTGGACTGCACCCGGGGAGTCGTCGCGGACGGGGTCGGCGCGGCCGCGGGTGTGCCCGGGCTGAGCTTGTTGAAGGCCAGCACGGCCACCAGCAGCGTGATCGGCAGCGCGATCACCGTGGCCAGCAGCGCGGCGCCGCGAATGGTCCGGTCCCGGCCGGCCGGCGCGGCGGCGGCGGGGTCGGCCGGGTCGCGGTTACCGTCAGCCGGCTCACGCGTCCGGTCGTCGTCACGTGCAGAGGAGGCCGTCATCTCGTCCACTTACAGCCGCACCACCGAACACGTGAGGGTGCGAGTGATGCCAGGCACCATCTGCACCTTGCTGACGATGAGCTTGCCGAGCTCGTCGACGGTGTTCGCCTCGGTGAGGACGACCACGTCGTACGGCCCGGTGACGGCGTCGACGCGCACCACGCCGGGGATGTCCGCGATGAGACCCGCCACGTCACGTGCGCGGCCGACCTCGGTCTGGATGAGGATGTACGCCTGTACCACGACTCGACCTCCGTCCGTCGCCGCCCGGGAGCGGCCCGAAGGGTGAAACTACCCTACGGACCAGGTCTGATCCCTATCGGTCGTCAAGGAGCAGCGGTGAGCGAGCACGGCGGAGCCGGGCAGCACGGGCGGAACGCCGGCAGTGGCGCCCGGGTGTCCGGGATCGGGGAGTTCGGGCTGATCGGGAAGATAACTGCCCGACTCTCGTTCGGGCCCACGACCCTGCTCGGCCCCGGCGACGACGCGGCGGTGGTGGCCGCCCCGGACGGCCGGGTGGCGGCCTCCACCGACGTGCTCGTCGACGGTCGGCACTTCCGGCGGGACTGGTCCTCGGCGCGCGACGTCGGGCACCGGGCGGCGGCGGCCAACCTGGCCGATATCGCGGCGATGGGCGCCACGCCGACCGCCCTGCTGGTCGCGCTCTGCATGCCGGCGGACCTGGAGACCGGCTGGGCGGAGGAGCTGGCCGACGGGCTGGCCGCCGAGGCGGCGACGGTCGGCGCCAGCGTCGTCGGCGGGGACATGTCGGCCAGCCCCACCCTGACCGTGGCGGTCACCGCGCTGGGCGACCTGGAGGGCCGCCCACCCGTGCTGCGCTCCGGCGCCCGTCCCGGTGACGTGCTCGCCCTGGCCGGGCGCAGCGGGTACGCGGCTGCCGGGCTGACCGTGCTCACCCGCGGCTTCCGCACCCCCCGGCTGCTGGTCGAGGCGTACCGGCGGCCGCAGGTGCCCTACCAGGCCGGCCCGCAGGCCGCCCGGCTCGGCGCCACCTCGATGATCGACGTGTCGGACGGGCTGCTCGCCGACCTCGGGCACGTGTCGGCGGCCAGCGGGGTGGCGATCGACGTGCGGCGGGACGCGTTCGAGGTGCCCCGGCAGATGGCCGACGCGGCGCAGGCACTCGGCGTCGACCCGTACACCTGGATCCTGGCGGGTGGCGACGACCACGCGCTGGCCGCGACCTTCCCCCCGGCGGTCGTGCTGCCGCCCGACTGGCGGCCGGTGGGCCTGGTCACGGAGGGTGCCGGGGTGACGGTCGACGGCGCGCCCCACGACGGCCCGGCCGGCTGGGACCATTTCCGGTGAGGCCTGGGGCCCGCCGTACCCTGGACACCGTGAGTGAGATCGAGATCCGGGCGGTGCGGTTCGACGCACCGGTGGCACAGCAGTTGATCCAAGCCGCACTGGCCGACCTCGGCGCCCGCTACGGCGGCACCGGCGACGACACCCCGGTGGACGCGACCGAGTTCGAGCCACCTGATGGCGCGTTCCTGGTCGCCTACCTGGCCGGCGAGCCGGTCGGGTGCGGTGGCTGGCGCAGTCACGGCGCGGACACCGCGGAGCTGAAGCGGATGTACACGGCCCCGGCTGCGCGTGGGCGGGGCGTGGCCCGCACGGTGTTGGCGGCCGTCGAGCGCTCGGCCCGGGAGCAGGGCCGCAAGCGGGTGGTCCTGGAGTGCGGGGACAAGCAGCCCGAGGCGATCGCGATGTACAGCTCCGCCGGTTACGAGCGGATTCCGAACTTCGGCTTCTACAAGGACGCGGAGGGCTGCGTCTCCTTCGGCCGAACCCTGTGACTCCGTTGCGGTGATCGACTCGGGTTTCTTGGACTCGGGCTGTCCGCAGCGCCGGACACCCCGACTTCCGGGAAACCGAGTCGATCAAGGCGGCACCCCACAGCTCAGGCGGCATGCCACAGGCGTGCACCGGACGCGACAGAGCCGGCGGACCTCAGGGTCCGCCGGCTCCGCCAACGAGAAGGTGGGTGCTACCGCGTCAGGCGCGGGTGACCTTGCCGGCCTTGATGCACGAGGTGCAGACCTGCAACTTCTTGGTGTTGCCGCCACCGGCCGGGGTACGCACCGACTGGATGTTCGGGTTCCAGCGGCGGTTGGTCCGCCGGTGCGAGTGGGACACGTTGTGGCCGAAGCCCGGTCCCTTGCCACAGACGTCGCACACGCTAGCCACGGGATACTCCTGGGATTGATACGTTCATGGGGTCGCCGGCAGGTGCTGCCCGGGCAACCTGGTCAGGTTACCCGATGACTCGCCGGCCCGGCCAACCGGCCCGGTCCGGCGCTCGCCCGTGCCCCGGCTCGTGCCTGGTCGTGGGCCCGTCCGCCCGACGGTGGGCCGGCCCGGCGGCAAGGGTACCGGAGGAGTTCGCCCATGTTGCGGTCACCGCCGGAGCGGGGCGCGGGGGACACGCGGGACGAGTCCGACGCGTGTCGGTGCGCGCCAGTAGGCTTCTGGCCGTGCTGGACACCCTCGACGCCGCCGCGGTCCGCCGCTGGTGTGCGAGCGGGTTGGCCGCGCTCAAGCGTCACCAGGGCGAGATCGACCAGCTCAACGTCTACCCGGTGCCCGACGGCGACACTGGCACCAACCTGGTGCTCACCCTCACCTCGGCCCAGCAGGCCCTCGCCATGAACCTGGACACCCTCCCCGACAGCGGGCCGACCGCGCACGGGCACGCGCTGCGGCTGATGGCGCAGGGCGCGCTGCTCGGCGCGCGGGGCAACTCCGGGGTGATCCTCTCGCAGATCCTGCGGGGGTTCGCCGACGAGGTCGCCGGGGTGCCGGCGGTGCGCGGCCGGGAGTTGGCCGCCGCGCTGCGCTCCGCCGCCGCCGCCGCGTACACCGCGGTTGCCCGGCCGGTCGAGGGCACAGTGCTCACGGTGGTCGCGGCGGCGGCCACGGGCGCCGAACGGGCGGACAGCGACGACCTGCCGGCGGTGGTCCGCGCCGCGGCCCGGGCCGCCGCCGAGGCGCTCGCCCACACCCCGGAGCAACTGCCGGCACTGGCCCGCGCGGGGGTCGTGGACGCGGGTGGCCGAGGGCTGTGCGTGCTGCTCGACGCCCTGGTCGCGGTGCTCACCGGGGAGAGCACCGCTCAGCCCGCGCCGACGCCGCGCTCCGCCCGTCCGGCGGCCACCGTCGCCCGGGAGACCGGTTCCGACGAGTACGCGTACGAGGTGCAGTTCCTGCTCGACGCCGGGGCCGAGGCGGTCGACGGGTTGCGGCGGGCGCTGGACGCGCTGGGGGATTCGCTGGTCGTCGTCGGCGACGGGCGTGAGCCCGAGGGCACCTGGAACGTGCACGTGCATGTCAACGACGTGGGCGCCGCGGTCGAGGCGGGGGTTGCCGCCGGTCGCCCGTACCGGATCTCGGTGACCCGTTTCGCCGACCAGCCGGAGCCGCCCTCCGGCCCGGTGGCGGCCGGGCGGGCCGCGGTGGTGGTCGCCACCGGCGGAGGCATCGCCGAGTTGTTCGCCGCCGAGGGCGCCACAGTGGTGCCTGGCAACCCGTCCACCGGTGAGCTGCTGGACGCCGTGCGCAGCACCGGTGCGGCCCGGGTGGTGGTGCTGCCCAACGACGCCAACACCGAGGCGGTGGCGAGCGCGGCGGCCCGCGAGGCCCACCGGCACGGCATCAAGGTCAGCGTGGTGCCGACCCGCTCGCCCGTGCAGGCGCTGGCCGCCCTCGCGGTCCGCGACGACGACCGCCGCTTCGAGGACGACGTGATCGCGATGGCCGAGGCGGCCGGCGCCTGCCGCTACGCCGAGGTCTGCCACGCCAGCCGGGACGCGCTGACCGTCGCCGGCCCGTGCCGTCCCGGCGACGTGCTGGCGCTGGTCGAGGGGGAGGTGCACCTCATCGGCACCGACCTCACCGACACCTGCGCCGCCGTGGTCGACCGGATGCTCGGCGGCGGTGGCGAGATGGTCACCCTGCTGGCCGGGGCGGACGCCCCGGCCGGGCTCACCGATGCCGTCCGCGCGCACGTCGCGAGACGCTGGCCGTTCGTCGAGGTGCACGCGTACCCGGGGGGCCAGCCGTTTTATCCGCTCCTGGTAGGGATCGAATGAGCGAACCAGCCACGGTGGACACTCCGCTGAAGAAGCTGGTCGGGGACAAGACGGCCAAGGCGCTGGCCACGCACCTCGATCTGCACACCGCGGGTGACCTGGTCTACCACTTCCCCCGTCGCTACGACGAGCGCGGCGAGCACACCGACATCCGCGCACTGGACGTCGGCGAGCAGGTCACCGTGCTGGCCCAGGTGCAGCGCACCGCGGTGCGCCCGATGCGGCAGCGGCGGGGCAACCTACTGGAGGTGACAGTCGGCGACGGCTCCGGCGGGGTGTTGACACTGACCTTCTTCGGTAACCAGGCATGGCGCGAACGCGAGCTGCGCCCCGGCCGGTGGGGGCTGTTCGCCGGCAAGGTCACCGAGTTCCGCGGCAAACGCCAGCTCAACGGCCCGGAGTACGTCCTGCTCGGCGAGGGTGGCGACGGGGAGGCGGCGGTCAGCGACGAGATCGAGGAGTTCGCGGGCGCGCTGATCCCGGTCTACCCGGCCGCCGCGGCCGTGCCGACCTGGGTGATCGCGCGCTGCGTGCGAGTCGTCCTGGACACGTTCACCCCGCCGGAGGATCCGCTGCCGGGCACCGTGCGCGCCAGCCGCAAGCTGGTCGGGCTGGGCACCGCGTTGACCGAGATCCACCGGCCGTCCAGCAAGGAGGAGCTGCACCGGGCGCGTCGGCGGCTCAAGTGGGACGAGGCGTTCGCCGTCCAGTTGACCCTCGTGCAGCGCAAGCACCGGGCAGCCGACTGGCCCGCGCGACCCCGCCCGGCACGACCAGGTGGGCTGCTGGACGCCTTCGATGCCCGACTGCCGTACGAGCTGACCGCCGGTCAGCGCGACGTCGGTGTGGAGATCGCCGCCGATCTGGCCGCACCACACCCGATGCACCGGTTGTTGCAGGGCGAGGTCGGCTCGGGCAAGACCGTGGTGGCGCTGCGGGCGATGCTCCAGGTGGTCGACGCGGGCGGGCAGGCCGCGCTGCTGGCGCCCACCGAGGTGCTGGCCGCCCAGCACTACCGCGGCATGCTCGACCTGCTCGGGCCGCTCGGGCGGGCCGGCGAGCTGGGTTCCGCCGAGCACGCCACCCGGGTCGAGCTGGTCACCGGCTCGCTGGGCGCCGCCGCCCGACGGCGGGCGCTCGGCGAGGTCGCCAGTGGTGCCGCCGGCATCGTGCTCGGCACCCACGCCCTGCTCTACGAGGGGGTCGATTTCGCCGATCTCGGCCTGGTTGTCGTCGACGAGCAGCACCGCTTCGGTGTGGAGCAACGCGACGCTCTGCGCTCCAAGGCCGACCAGCCGCCGCACGTGCTGGTGATGACGGCCACCCCGATCCCGCGCACGGTCGCGATGACCGTCTACGGCGACCTGGAGGTCTCCACCCTCTCCCAGCTGCCCCGGGGGCGGTCGCCAATCGCCTCGCACGTGGTTCCCGCCGCCGAGAAACCGGCCTACCTGGACCGGGCCTGGCGTCGACTGCGCGAGGAGGTCACTGCCGGCCACCAGGCGTACGTGGTGTGCCCGCGCATCGGGGAGGGGCCGGCCAGCGACGAGGAGCCGCCGCCGGTCGACGACAACGGCCGCCGGCCGCCGCTGGCGGTGACCGAGGTGGCCCCGCTGTTGGCCGAGGGGCCGTTGCACGGGCTGCGGATCGGGGTGCTGCACGGTCGTCTGCCGGCCGACGAGAAGGACGCGGTGATGCGCTCCTTCGCCGCCGGTGACCTGGACGTGCTGGTGGCGACCACAGTGATCGAGGTCGGCGTGGACGTGCCGAACGCGACCGTGATGATCGTGCTGGACGCCGACCGTTTCGGTGTCTCCCAGCTGCACCAGCTCCGTGGCCGGGTCGGCCGGGGCTCCGCCGCCGGGCTCTGCCTGCTGGTCAGCGAGGCGGCCGAGGGTTCGTCGGCGCGCGAGCGGCTGGACGCGGTGGCGTCCACGAGCGACGGCTTCAAGCTCGCCGAGCTGGATCTGGAGCAGCGCCGCGAGGGTGACGTGCTGGGTGCCACCCAGTCCGGGCACCGCTCACACCTGCGACTGCTGTCCCTGCGACGGGACACGGAGCTGATCCGCGACGCCCGTGCCGAGGCGATCACCCTGGTCGAGGACGACCCGGAGCTGACCCGCAATCCCGCGCTGGCCGCCTCGGTGGCCGCACTGGTGGACGAGGACCGCGCGGAGTACCTGGAGAAGGGCTGACGTTTCGACCCGCCGCGAGACCTGTGGCAAGCGGGATGAAACGGCCCGAGGGCGCGCCGACCGGGTGGTCGACGCGCCCTCGGGTTCAAGCGTGGTTCGGTTCAGCGTGGTTCGGTTCAGGCGGTGAACCGGAGCCGGCGACGGCGAGCGACCAGGAACAGGCCCGCACCGGCGGCCAGCAGGACGACGGCGCCGCCCGCGATCAGGGTGGTGTTCGTGCCGGTGAGCGGCAGGCCGCCACCCTCGCCCTTGTCGCACTCGGCCGGCTGCTCCCAGGCGATCGGCTCGGTGTCGTCAAGGCCCTCGGCGGCCGGCGTGACGGTGAGACCGTCGACCGCGTCGAAGGAGACCGAGCCGGTCTTGCCGGGCTCGACGGTCAGCGTCTTCGCCTCGCCCTTGTTCGGGGTCAGCGTCATGACGACGGTCTTGCCGTCGGCCGGGTTCTCGATCGTGAAGGTGAGCTCGTCGCAGGTCGACTCGACGGTGCCCACCGGCTCGGCCGGCGGCGTGGTGGCGGTCGGCGTCGGGGTCGGGGTCTCGGTCGCCGGCGTGCTCGGCGACGGGGACACGGTGCTCGGCGTCGGGGTCGGGGTGGGGGACGCCGTCGTCGTGGGGGTCGGCGTCGGGCTGCTCGGCGACGGCGTCGGCTGCGCGGCGCACTTGCCAGACTTGGTGGCCGCCACCGTGCGGTGCTCGGTCACGATCCGGTCCGGACGCTCCCACCGCGCCTCGACGGTCAGCTCGATCTTCGGCTTCTGCTTGGGGTCGCTGAGGGTGTGGGTCTGGGTGGCAGAGAGGCGCTTCCCACCCTTGGCCTCGAGGGTGGCACCGACCTTCAGGTCGCCACTGAGCGGGCTGGAGAGGGTCGACGAGACCGCGGTGATCTTGGCGAAGATGTTCTCGCTGTTGCCGACCTTCCACGTGACCGTGAGCTGGCCGTCGGAGGCCAGGCAGTAGGTGCCGGAGGGCTCGGGGTGGTGGGCGCTGGCCGGCGCGGCGAACGTCGCCATGGTGCCGATGCCGATCACCGCACCGGCGGCGACGGCCGCGATGCGCCGGAACGGAGACTTCGGACGGATCACTGGTACTCCTGGAATGCTGAAGCGTTAGGGGCGTGGCGCGGGAACGACAGTGGACGGTTACCGCACGTCCGCGTGCAGGGGGAGGCGTTCTCGAGCCGCGGGTCGACGGTCTCCCGTCGGCACCCGGCCGACCCTAGCGAGATCGCCGCTAGCGATACAGCCCTCATGATTCGCTAAGGCGAATGTTACGAATTCGAGATCATTGATATACGTCAGGTGATCATGCGGTCGCCGTGCCGGTGCTGACGCTGTCGGCAGCCAGGTCCGACGGGTCGCGTAGCGTCGCGGGCATGAGCAGGAGGAGACCGTGACCCGGATCGTGGCCGGGACGCTCGGCGGCCGGCGGATCACCGCGCCCCCCGGCGCCGGCACCCGACCCACCTCCGACCGGGTCCGGGAGGCGCTGTTCAGTGCCGTCGAGGCCGAGGTCGACCTCGACGGCGCACGCTTCGCCGACCTGTACGCCGGCTCCGGCGCGGTCGGCCTGGAGGCCCTCTCCCGAGGGGCCGAGCACGTGTTGCTGGTCGAGTCCGATCCACGGGCTGCCCGGGTGATCCGGGAGAACGTGGCGGCTCTGCAGGCCGGCCCCGCCGCCCGCCTGGTCACCGGCAAGGTGGCGACGGTGCTGGCCGCCGGTCCGGACGGTGGGCCGTACGACGTGGTCTTCGCCGATCCGCCGTACGCGGTGCCGGACGAGGAGATCACCGCCCTGCTGACCGCGCTGGTCGACGGCGACTGGCTGGCGCCGGACGCGCTGGTGGTGGTGGAACGGTCCAGTCGCACCAGGCAGTTCGACTGGGTGGACGGGATCACCTCGGACCGCAGTCGCCGTTACGGCGAGACCACCCTTTGGTACGGTCGCCGATCATGAGACGTGCGGTGTGCCCCGGTTCGTTCGACCCGGTCACCAACGGACACCTCGACATCATCGGGCGGGCCAGTCGGCTCTTCGATGAGGTGATCGTCGGCGTGCTGATAAACCAGTCGAAGAGTGGCCTGTTCACCGTCGAGGAGCGGATCGACATGCTCCGCGAGGTGACCTCGTCGTACGGCAACGTGCGGGTCGAGTCGTTCCGGGGGCTGCTGGTGGACTTCTGCCGGGCCCAGCAGGCGAGTGTGCTGATCAAGGGTCTGCGGGCGGTCAGCGACTTCGACTACGAGTTGCAGATGGCCCAGATGAACATCGGGCTGGCCGGCGTCGAGACGCTCTTCATGCCGACCAACCCGCTCTACTCGTTCCTTTCCTCAAGCCTGGTCAAGGACGTGGCCAAGTGGGGTGGCGACATCTCCGCGCACGTCCCCGACCTGGTCCGTGAGGCCCTTCAGGCCCGGCTCGGCCCCCGTCCCTGACCCACCTGATCCGGCGGCCTGCCGCTTCGGTCGCCGTGACGCCCCTTTTGCGGAAAATTGACGCAGGAGTGCGGGCAGGGTGGGCGCGGTGTGACGATGTCGCGACGCGCCGGGTTGGGGCGGATGGGGCCGGTGTGGGGCCGGCACGACATGATTGGTGGCGCGGGGAACGGCCGTAGCCCGCATCATGGAGGTCGGCCGAAGAACGACAGGAGTGAGGTACCGGTGGACCCGCTCGATCGCATCGACGAACTGATCGCCATGGTGGAGCAGGCCCGCTCCGTCCCGATGTCGCGTAACAACTGCATGGTCGACCGGGGTGAGATGATCGCGGCCCTCGACGAGGTGCGCGCCGACCTCCCCGCCGACCTGCGTCGCGCCGCCGCTCTCCTGGAGGAGCGCGACAAGATCATGGAGGCCGGCAAGCGCGAGGCGGACCGGATCATCAGCGAGGGTGAGGCAGAACACGCCCGCCTGGTCTCGGTGAACGAGATCACCGTGTCGGCCGAGCACGAGGGTGCCCGGATCATCGCCGAGGCCCGGGCCGAGGCGCAGCGCCTGCGGGAGGAGGTCGACGACTACGTCGACACCGCGCTGGCCAACTTCGAGCAGTTCCTCACCCGGGCGCTGGCCTCGATAGAGCGCGGCCGGGACAAGATGCACGCACTGCGGGAGATCGGCACCTTCGCTGGGGATGAGGCGGAACGCCCGCTACCCTTCTGAGCGGCACCTCACCAGCCGACTTCTCAGGCGGGCGTCGCCCCCGGTTCGACGGTCCGGCGGTCGTCCAGGTAACCTTTTTTGTCGGCCTCTCACCGGCCGGAGTCTGACTATGCCCAAGCACTCGCCATCAACACTCAACCCCAGGTCGCCGTTGGTCCTCGACACAAGGGACCTCCCGCGCCGCCCTGGCGCGTTGCGTGAAGTCCGGCGGGTCGTGCCGGCACCGGCGGACCTCGGTGTGGAGTTGATCGGCGTGCCGGAGGGCGCGGACCTCGACCTCGATCTGAGGTTGCAGTCGGTGTCCGAGGGCGTGCTCGTCTCCGGGACCATCACCGGTCCCGTTCAGGGCGAGTGCGGCCGTTGCCTGCGCGAGATCAACGACTCGATGGGCGTGACGATCCAGGAGCTGTACGCGTACGAGGACAGCACCACGGACGCCACGACCGACGAGGACGAGGTGGGCCGGATGCAGGGCGATCTGATCGACCTGGAGCCGGCGCTGCGGGACGCGTTGGTGCTCACGCTGCCGACCAACCCGCTCTGCCGGGAGGACTGCCCAGGACTGTGCCCCGAATGTGGGGCGCACTGGGACGATCTGCCGGCCGACCACAGTCACCAGCAGATCGACCCGCGTTGGGCGGGCCTGTCGCAAATGACCGTTACAGAGGAGTAAGAACCGTGGCCGTCCCGAAGCGCAAGATGTCGCGCAGCAACACCCGGTCCCGCCGGGCGAACTGGAAGGCGACCGTGGTCGCGACCGTTGCGTGCCCGCAGTGCAAGTCCCCGAAGCTGCCGCACGCCGCCTGCTCCGTCTGCGGCACCTACAACGGCCGCCAGGTTCTCGAGGTCTGACCTGGACGCCGAGTGACGCCCCCGACCCCAGGTCGGGCGGCGCGCGCATCCTGGCATTCGCCCGGTGCCCCGGCTCCCTCCGACGCCCGGCCCACTCCGGCCGGCGTTCCCGTGGAGCCGGGCACCGCGCGGATCGCCGTTGACCTCCTCGGCGGGGACGACGCTCCCGCCGTCGTGGTTGACGGCGCTCTGCGGGCCATGCGCGCCGACCCTGACCTGCACCTGCTCCTCGTCGGCCCGACCGAGGTCGCCGACGAGATGATTGCTGCCCTCGATCCGGCGCAACGCGCCCGGATCACGGTGCGGCCCGTCCGCGATGTCGTCGGCATGGCCGACCACCCCAGTGCCGCCCGCGCGGAGAGCACCGTCCGGGCCGCGGTCACCGCCGTTCGCGACGGCACCGCCGACGCCCTGGTGTCCGCCGGTGCCACCGGTGCCACAGTCACCGCGGCCGTCCTCGGCCTGGGCCGTTGGCCGGAGATCCGCCAACCCGCCCTGGCCGCCACCCTGCCTGCCGTGGCCGGGCCGGTCGTCCTGCTCGACGTCGGCGGCTCCCTCGAACCCCGCCCGGCCACTCTCGCCCGCCACGCCGTGCTCGGCGCCGCGTACGCCGCAGTGGCGCACTCGATCGCCGCGCCGCGGGTCGGCCTGCTCTCGGTCGGCACCGAGGCCGGCAAGGGCGACCGGGTCCGCCGGGCCACCGACCCGTTGCTCGCCGTCGAGCCGCTCCCCGGCGGGGCGCGCTACGTCGGCCTGGTCGAGGGGTACGACGTGGCCCTCGGCGCGCGCGCCGATGTGGTCGTCACCGACGGCTTCACCGGTAACGTGCTGCTCAAGGCCATCGAGGGCGCGTACGCCATGGCTGGCGGCCCTCCCAGCGGGGGTGGCGCGCCCCGCGCGGCCGCCCTGTTGGGCGTTGCGGGGACGGTGGTCGTCTGCCACGGTTCCGCCCGCGCCGACGACGTCGCCTCCGGCATAGCTCTCGCCGCTCACCTGTGGCGGCGGCGCGCCACCGATCTGGTCTCCGCGTTGCTCGACGGCGACGCCGCGACGGACCGCACCGACCGTTCCACCGACACCGAGGTACGCACATCATGAGCAACGACAAGCGGCGGCGGGCGTCCGTCGGTCACCTGGAAGCCGCCTTCGGCGTGAGCCTGGAACCCGAGCTGCTGCAGCGTGCGCTGACCCACCGCTCGTACGCGTACGAGAACGGCGGGCTGCCCACCAACGAGCGGCTGGAGTTCCTCGGCGACTCGGTGCTCGGTGTGGTGATCACCACGGCGCTCTTCCACAACCACCCGGACCTGCCCGAGGGGCAGTTGGCCAAGCTGCGCGCCAGCGTGGTCAACATGAGGGCCCTGGCCGACGTGGCCCGTGGTCTGGGCCCGGACGGTCTCGGCGCGTACCTGCTGCTCGGCAAGGGCGAGGAGACCACCGGCGGTCGGGACAAGGCGAGCATCCTCGCCGACACGCTGGAGGCGCTGCTCGGCGCGATCTACCTCCAGTACGGGTTGGACACCACGGGGATCGTCATCCACCGGCTCTTCGACCCGCTGATGGCGGAGTCGGCCGGCCGGGGCGCCGCCCTGGACTGGAAGACCAGCCTCCAGGAGTTGACGGCGGCGCTCGGGCTCGGCGTCCCGGAGTACCGGATCGAGGGCACCGGCCCGGACCACCTGAAGACGTTCACCGCCTGGGTGGTGGTGGCCGGCAACCGGTACGGCGGCGCCGAGGGGCGCAGCAAGAAGGAGGCCGAGCAGCGGGCCGCCGAGGCCGCCTGGCGGACGCTCGCCGAGCAGAACGGCCAGAACGGCGACGACGGTCAGGACGGGCGGACCGGCGACGGGCGCCAGGACCAGCCGGTCGACCGGGGCGGCTCGGCCGACTCCGACGAGCCGTTCGGGCCGCTGGAGCGCGCCGAGCGGGCGGCCCAGGCCGAGCAGGCCGACCACCTGGCGCAGGCCCTGCCGGCCGGGGGTGCCGACGGCCACGAGACGGGGCCACGGGGTGCCTGAGCTGCCCGAGGTGGAGACCGTCCGGCAGGGGCTGGCCCAGTGGGTCGTCGGCCGCCGGATCACCTCGGTCGAGGTCCGTCACCCGCGTGCCGTCCGCCGGCACGTCCCGGGGGACGTGCACTTCGCCGACGTGCTCGCCGGCCGGAAGGTGCTGGACGCCCGCCGTCGCGGCAAGTACCTGTGGCTGCCACTGGACAGCGGCGACGCCATCATCGGGCACCTCGGGATGTCCGGCCAGATGCTGCTCCAGCCACCCGGCACCACCGACGAGACCCACCTGCGGGTCCGGTTCCGGTTCGCCGACGACGGCCCGGAGCTGCGCTTCGTCGACCAGCGCACGTTCGGCGGGCTCTCGGTGAGCGAGGGCGGCGCCGAGCTGCCCGACGAGATCGCGCACATCGCCCGCGACCCGATGGACCCGGAGTTCTCCGATGCGGAGTTCGTCGCCGCGCTGCGCCGCCGGCACACCGAGGTGAAGCGGGCCCTGCTCGACCAGACCCTGATCTCCGGGGTGGGCAACATCTACGCCGACGAGGCGCTCTGGCGCGCCGGGCTGCACGGCGCCCGACCCACCGACGCGCTGACCGGCCCGGCCGCGCAACGCCTGCTCGGCCACGTCCGAGACGTGCTCGGCGAGGCGATCAGACAGGGCGGCACCAGCTTCGACGCCCTCTACGTCAATGTCAACGGCGAGAGCGGCTACTTCGACCGGGCGCTGAACGCGTACGGCCGCGAGGGAGAGCCGTGCCGACGGTGCGGCGCGCCGATCCGACGCGAGGCCTTCATGAACCGGTCCTCGTACAGCTGCCCGCGCTGCCAGCCCCGGCCCCGGGGTTCCCTTCGGGGATGACCCGGAGCCGGCTCCGGGGTGGTGCCGGCGGGTCGCGGCCGGCCGCTCCGGGCTGGACCCTGGCGTACGCCCCGATGGCGGGCTGACGCCCGCCCAACCGGCCCCGCGCGCCCTGCGGTGATTCCGGGGTGCGCCGGGGCGGATCCCCGATGTGACCGCCTCGTCACGCACCTAACGTCAGCACCGATCACTGGGGGGCTGACGTGACAGGGGGATTCGGAATGAGGAAAAGACCGGTGACGGTGCGGCTGGCGCGGTGGAGCGCCGAGCACCCGTGGCGGGCGCTCGCGATGTGGGCGGTGTTCGTGGCGGTGTGCTTCGTCGGTGGCAGCGCCGCCGGTCTCAACGAGGCCACCAGTGGCGACCAGGCGATCGGCGAGACGGGGCGGGCCGGCCTGATCGTGGACGCCGCTGACTTCGACGACCCGGCCGTGGACAACGTCCTCATCACCTCCCGGGGCGGTGCGCTGGACGAGGCGGCGGCCCGGGCCGCCGCCGACGACGCGGCGGCGCGACTGCGCACTGTCGTCGGGGTCGCCTCGGTGGGCCAGCCGGTCACCGCCCGGGACGGCTCGGCGCTGCTGCTGCCGATCACCATGTCCGGTGACCCGGAGACGGCCTCGGAACGGGTGCAGCCGTTGCGCGACGCCACCGACGGCGTGCAGGCCGAACACCCGCAGCTGCGCGTCGAGCAGGTCGGCGGACCGTCGATCGGCCAGGCCCTCGACGACACGCTGGGCAAGGACTTCAAGCGTGCCGAGCTGCTCAGCCTGCCGGTCACCCTGGCGATCCTGATCATCGCGTTCGGGGCGCTGATCGCGGCCAGCGTGCCGGTGCTGCTGGCGCTCTCCTCGGTCGCCGCCGCGATGGGTCTGTCCACTCTCGCCTCACACCTGGTGCCGGCCACCGACACCACCGCCCCGGTGATCCTGCTGATCGGCATGGCGGTCGGGGTGGACTACTCGCTGTTCTACATCCGTCGGGAGCGGGAGGAACGTGCCAAGGGTCGATCCGGCCTCGACGCCGTGGAGATCGCCGCGGAGACCTCCGGACACGCCGTGGTGGTCTCCGGCTTCGCGGTGATCATCTCGATGGCCGGGCTGCTGCTCGCCGGCGACGTGGTCTTCTCGTCCCTCGCCGTCGGCTCGATCCTCGTGGTCGCCGTCGCGGTCACCGGTTCGCTGACCGTGCTGCCCGCCCTGCTGGCCAAGCTCGGCCGCTGGGTCGACCGGCCCCGGGTGCCGCTGCTCTGGCGGCTGACCGCCCCGCGCACCGGCCGGAACGGCGAGCCCCGCGAGCCCCGGCTCTGGCCCGCCGTGCTCCGGCCCGCGCTGCGCGCTCCGGTGGTGACGCTGGTCATCTCGGTCGGGTTGCTGCTCGCGCTGGCCGCGCCGGCGCTCGGCATGAAGCTGAAGTTCCCCGGCATGGAGGACCTGCCCCGCACCACCCCGGCCATGCAGGCGTACGACCGGCTCACCGTCGCCTTCCCGAGCACCGGCACCAATCACGTGGTGGCGGTGCGGGCGCCGGCCGAGCAGGCCGACCGGGTTCGCGCCGCCCTCACCGAACTGTCCACCCGTGCCGCCGGGGATCCGTTGTTCGCTCCGGTCGAGGCGGACGGTCCGAAGATCGAGGTGTCGGCCGACCGGCGGGTGTCGGTGCTGGACGTGCCCACCCCGTACGCCAGTCGGGACGACCGGTCGGTGCAGTCGCTGAAGAAGCTGCGCGCGGACCTCGTCCCGGCGGAACTGCGGGGCATCCCCGGCATCGAGTACGCGGTCGGCGGCAGCGTGGCCGACAGCGAGGACTACGCCGCGCACGTCCGGCAGAAGTTGCCGCTGGTCATGGGCTTCGTGCTGGTGTTGACCTTCCTGGTCATGGTGTTCACCTTCCGGTCGGTGGTGGTCGCGGCGAGTTCGATCGCGCTGAACCTGCTCTCCGCCGGCGCCGCGTACGGGCTGCTGGTGCTGATCTTCCAGGGTGAATGGGCTCAGGGGCTGCTCGGCTTCACCTCGATGGGCGCCATCGTGTCCTGGCTGCCGCTGTTCCTCTTCGTGGTGCTCTTCGGCCTCTCGATGGACTACCACGTCTTCGTGGTCAGTCGGATCCGCGAGGGGATCCGGGCGGGGATGCCCAACCGCGACGCGGTGTCCTATGGGATCACCTCCTCGGCCGGGGTGGTGACCAGCGCCGCGATCGTGATGGTCGGGGTCTTCTCGATCTTCGCCACGCTGAGCACGATCGACATGAAGCAGCTCGGCATCGGCCTCGCGGCGGCGATCCTGCTGGATGCCACGATCATCCGGGGCGTGGTGCTGCCGGCACTGATGACCATGCTGGGCGACGCCAACTGGTGGGCCCCGCGCTTCCTGCGCCCGCGTCCGGCGCCCGCGCCGGCCGACCCGCCGGCCCCCGCCCCGGAGCTGGTGCCGGTGCCCTGACCCGCCCGGAAACCGCCCAAGCCGCCCTCGCCGTCGCCGGCCCGCCCTCGCCGCTCGCCTCGCCGCCGCCACCCCTCGCCTCGCCGTCTCCACCCCTCGTCCTCGCCGCTTGATCAACTCGGTTTCATTGATTTCGCGGTATCAAGCGGCCGGGGATACCGCGAAATCATGAAAGGCGAGTCGATCAAGCGGCGGAGCGAGCGGCGAGGGCGAGCGGCGAGGGCGAGCGGCGAGGGCGGGGAGCGGCGGGGCGGCGGCGAGCGGCGGGGCGGCGAGGGCGGGGCGGCGAGGGCGGGGCGGCGGCGAGCGGCCGGGCGGCGGAAGCGGGGCGGAGGGCGGCGGGGCGGGGTGTAGCCGGGCCGCTGCCGCTGCCGCTGCCACGGCCACGGCCACGGCCCGGCCCGGCCGCAGCCGTGTCAGGGCAGGGGGCAGGCTTCCCGCCAGGCGTCCAACCGACGGTCTTTTCGGATCGACGCGAAGCCGTAACCGACGGTGGTGACGCAGAACTCGTCGGTCGAGATGGCGTACTCCACGTGGAAGACCGGTTTGTCGGCGTCGACGAACGGCAGCAGCTTGGCGCACTGGCCCAACCGGACACACTCCTCGTTGACGACGAAGTCGAAGTCCGGGGCCAGCGCGGCGAGCTGGGGTACGTCGTTGACCAGCCCGGGGGAGAGGCTCAGCGAGCGGGCCAGCTCGGCCAGTCGGCGGTTGAACAGCAGTTGGTCGTCGAAGTCGAGCGGGAAGCCGGTGCGGGACGCGTACCCGTCGGCGTCCGCGAGCGCCACCGCGCCGAAGCCCTTGCCCCGGCAGAGTCGGAAACGGTCGGCCAGCACCGGCTTGAGCGCGTCCCAGCTGCGCACGTCCAGCCACCGGCTGTCGGGCCGACGCCCGGTGGAGCCCTGGACGATGTCCGGGAACCGGCTGGCGTCCGGGTCGGCGGCGCGGACCGACCCGACGTGCACATGGCAGATCAACCGGCGGTCCCGGGAGCGCAGGTCGTTGGTCTGCTCGGTGGTGGTGACCACCGGGTCGAGGAGGAAGACGTCTGCTTCCACCGTCGGGTCGAGCGGGCCGCTGAGCTGCCACTGCCACTGCCAGGTGCGGGCCGACGCGGCCGGCCACGCGGTGGGCGCGCCGGGCGGGGTCAGCTTGGGTCGGCACCCGTATGCCGGCACGACCAGGAGGAGCGCGACGCCGGCCGACAGGACGCGGCGCAGTGGGCGTACGGCGACGTGTCGCCGCGGCCGGATCCACATCGGCAGCTCCCGGGTCCCGGACGGCCCGTCGCCGCCCGCACCGGTACGCCGCCCCGCACGCTCGGCCCGACGTACCTCACCGGGTCAAACGAGCGCGGGGGCGTGGACGACGCGCCGTCAGCGCGGCGCGGCGAAGACCTGCGTCCAGTACGGCCCGTTGCTGCTGGCGATGCCGACGCCGATCTCGGTGAACGCGCAGTTCAGGATGTTGGCCCGGTGGCCGGAGCTGTTCATCCAGGCATCCATCACCGCGGCCGGGGTCTTCTGGTTCCAGGCCACGTTCTCGCCGTACGTGCGCCAGGTGTAGCCGACCCGGTCCAGCCGGGTGCCGGCGTTGCTGCCGTCGCTGCCCGTGTGCGACATCTTCTGGTGGTCGGCCTGGTCCTGACTGTGCTTCTGCGCGGCGGTCATCAGCTTGGCGTCGATGCTCAGCGCCTTGCAGCCGGCCTTGGCCCGCTCGGCGTTGACCAGGTTCACCACCTCGTTGGCCTGGGCGCTGACGGTGCCGCTGGAGCCGCTGGAGCCGCTGTTCGTGTTCGGCGCGGTGCTGCGCTCGACGGTGCGGCGCGACGCGGCGGTGGTCCGGGAGGCCGCCGGGGTCGGCTTGACGACCTTGCTCGGCGAGGGACTCGGCTGCGCCGGACTGGGCGTGGCGGACGGGGAGGGTGCGGCCAGGGTGTCGATGGCCGGCTGGTCGGCCGGGGCCTCCGTCGCGGCGAAGGTGTCGTCGACGGCGGTTGGCTGACTGCCCCCGTTGTCGCCGCCGGGCAGCGCGAGCGCGCCGACGCCGAAGCTCACCACGAGGGTGGCCGCTGCGGCGGCGCCTCCGATCATCAGTGGCTTGCGCCAGCGGCGGGGGGAGCGGTGCCGGCCGTCGCCGGGCCGGCCGGTCACGCCGACGGTCGTGTCCGGGTCGGCGTCGGTGCGCCAGCCGCCGGTGGTCTCCGCGTCGGTGTCCGGGTGCCAGCCGCCGGTGGGGTCCTCGACCGGGCGGCTGTTGGCCCAGGCGCCGCTCCCGCCATCCGGGCGGTGGGCCGGCCAGGCGGCGGTGTGGGCGTCGGCTGAGCCGGCGGGTCCCGCTGGGTCCGACTGCCAGCCGGCGGCGGGCTGCTCCGGGTGCCGCTCGTCGCCGGGCTGGTCGGAGTCGTCACCGAACAGGTAGGCCGAGCGGGGCTCCGGGCGGTCGTGCAGCCAGGTCGGCTCGTCGGTCGGCCGTTCGACGCGCCGGGGTGCGCCGTTCGGGTCCATCGGGTCGGTCCAGCCGTACACGCCTATGCCTCCAGGGGTCAGTTGCGGGCCGGGGTGACGCTACGGCGCGTGGACGAGCTGCGGCAACGTGGCTAAGGAAGAGTTAAGGGGAAGTCAGACGTCTGAGGGCTGACTTCCGGGAATCCGGGCGTACAGTAAAGGTGTCCGGACAGAGCGTGTCCGTGCCGTGAAGGCAACCCCCCGACAAGTGGTCAGGTTGACGTGGAGATGATCTACGGCCTGCGAGAACTTGACGAAGGAGGGGGTTTCGGCTCAATATATAGGTGTCGCCAGTCGCGCCCGGTCATGCCCAGATACAGCCTGGAATGACAGTCGCGTACTTAAATGGGCGCGCGTTGGCCGGCCTTTCCGGCAGCGCATATCAAGGAGTCAGCATGGCGAAGGCCCTCTACGGCCACGTAGGTGCAGCGCCCGACCGGCGTCTGCTCGACGAGGTCACCCGACTGCGTGCCAGGGTGCAGGCACTGGAGTTCGAGATCACGCGTCTGCGTGCCGACAATGATCGGCTCGCGGCGGCTGCGGCGGAGGCGGACGATCTGCTCCGTCTGGCCGAGCCGGCGCTGACCTGATCTCCGCCTCGACAAAACTGAATCGCACTATCGCAGAAAGCGCGCCGACACGTTCTGTGCCGGCGCGCAACACTGTCCGGTTCCTTTCGGGCCGACAATTTGTGATCTTGTGGTCGGTCGCACGGGAACCGTCCAGGCCGCATCCGAATAGCGCGCCCACGGATAAGCCGATCATGAACTGCTCTCGCCATTATCTGGGCCGTCGGAACAACAGCGCGGTCGTGCCTCGTGCCCTCGACGCACACGACCCGGGGCGGGTCGCGTGCCGGTCCGCTCCCACCACCGGGTTAGTCTGCGAGTTCACCCAGGTCCCCAGAGCCGGCGACGGTACGGCGGCCACCGGACGAGGATCGAGAAGGTGTATCTCAAGAGCCTGACGGTGAAGGGCTTCAAGTCCTTCGCCTCCGCCACGACGTTGAAGCTGGAGCCCGGGATCACCTGTGTGGTGGGCCCGAACGGCTCCGGCAAGTCCAACGTCGTCGACGCCATCGCCTGGGTCCTCGGCGAGCAGGGGGCCAAGGCCCTGCGCGGGGGCAAGATGGAGGACGTCATCTTCGCCGGCACCGCCGGCCGGGCGCCACTGGGCCGCGCCGAGGTCACCCTCACCATCGACAACACCGACGGCGCGCTGCCGATCGAGTACACCGAGGTCTCCATCACCCGCCGGATGTTCCGCTCCGGCGAGAGCGAGTACGAGATCAACGGCAACACCTGCCGGTTGCTCGACATCCAGGAGCTGTTGAGCGACTCCGGCATCGGCCGCGAGATGCACATCATCGTCGGGCAGGGCCGACTCGACGGCATGCTGCACGCCAAGCCGGAGGACCGCCGGGCGTTCATCGAGGAGGCGGCCGGCGTCCTCAAGCACCGCAAGCGCAAGGAAAAGGCGCTGCGCAAGCTCGACGCGATGCAGACCAACCTCAACCGCCTGACCGACCTCACCGCAGAGCTGCGCCGTCAGCTCAAGCCACTGGGCCGGCAGGCCGAGGTGGCCCGCCGTGCCGCCGCCATCCAGGCCAACCTGCGCGACGCCCGGCTGCGTCTGCTCGCCGACGATCTGGCCACCCTGCGCACCACCCTCGATCGGGAGATCGCCGACGAGACCGCGCTGCGCGAGCGGCGCGAGCAGATCGAGGGAGAGCACGTCGAGGTGCAGGGCCGGCTCGGCGAGCTGGAGGCCGCTCTCGCGGAGGACGCGCCGCTGCTCGCCGCCGCCCAGGACACCTGGTACAAGCTGTCCGCCCTCCAGGAGCGCTTCCGCTCGATCGAGCAGTTGGCCCGGGAACGGCTGCGGCACCTCAGCGCCAGCGGCGACGACGAGCGGCCCGGCCGCGACCCGGACCAGCTGGAGGCCGAGGCTGAACGCGTCCGCGAGCAGGAGGAGGAGCTGCGCGGGGCGCTCACCGACGACCAGATCCGGCTTGCCGAGGCGGTCGAGCACCGCCAGGAGCTGGAACGGCAGCTCGCCGCCGCCGAACGGGAGCTGGTCGCCGCCGCCAAGGCCCTTGCGGACCGCCGGGAGGGGATGGCCCGGCTCACCGGCCAGGTCAACTCGGCGCGAGCCAGGACGACCAGCGCCGGCGAGGAGATCGAACGACTCGCCGTCGCGCACGCCGACGCACTGGGCCGCGCTGAGCAGGCGCAGGCCGACCTGGACGCGGTGGCCGCCCAGTCCACCGAGGCCGACCGGGACAACGCGGACCTGGACGCCCGGCACGCCGAGGCGGTCGCCGTGCAGGAGCGGGCGCAGGCCACCGTGCGCTCGCTGTCCGACGCCGAGCGGGCGGCGGAGAAGGACGCCGCCACCTGGAAGGCCCGGGAGGAGGCGCTGGCGCTCGGGCTGCGGCGCAAGGACGGCGCGGGAGCGCTGCTCGCCCGCGCCGGCGACGTGCCCGGCCTGCTCGGCAGCCTCGCCGGGCTGCTCACCGTCGCGCCCGGCCACGAGGCCGCGCTGGCCGCCGCGCTCGGCGGTCTCGCCGACGCGGTCGCCGTCAGCGGGGTGGACGAGGCCGTCGAGGCGATGCGGCTGCTGAAGATATCCGATGCCGGCCGGGCTGGCCTGCTCGTCGGCAGCCCGGCGGGGCCCGGCATGACCGGTTCCGCCGACGCGCTGCGCCCGAAGCTGCCCGACGACGCCCGGTGGGCCCCCGACCTGGTGGAGTGCAGCGCCGAGCTGCGTCCGGCCGTGCACCGGGCCCTGCGCGACGTGGCGCTCGTCGACGATCTCGCCGCCGCCGCCGACCTGGTCGCCAGCAACCCCGAGCTGCGGGCGGTCACCCCCGACGGTGACGTGGTCGGGGCGTACGCGGCGGCTGGCGGGTCGGCCAAGGCCCCCAGCTACATCGAGGTGCAGGCTGCCGTCGAGGAGGCCCGCGCCAACCGGCTCACCGCCGAGCGCGCGGGCGTGGAGCTGCGCGACCAGCTCGTCGAGGCGCGCGCCGAGGTCGCCGCCGCCAAGGAGGCCGTGCAGCACGCCGCCGCCGAGAAGCGTGAGGCGGAGAGCCACCGCAACGCCGCCGCGCGCCGGCTGGCCGAGCTGGGCGCGGCGGCCCGCTCGGCGAAGGCGGAGACCGACCGGCTCGGCGAGTCCCGCTCCCGCGCCGAGGCGGCTCGACAGCGGGATCTCACGGCGCTCGCCGAGCTGGAGGAACGGCTGCGGCTGGCCGAGGAGACCCCGGTCGACGCCGAGCCGTCCAGCGAGGAACGGGACCAACTCGCCGCGATGGTGCCGCAGGCCCGGCAGAACGAGATGGAGGTCCGGCTCGCCGTGCGTACCGCAGAGGAGCGGGTCTCCTCGATCGCCGGTCGGGCCGACTCGCTGGCCCGGCAGGCCACCGCGGAGCGGGCCGCCCGGGAGCGCGCGGCAGCCCGGCGGGCCGCGCGCACCAGGGGTGCGGGCATCGCCCGGGCCGTCGCCGGCGGCGCCCGGGAGGCGCTCACGCGGCTCACCACCTCGATCGCGACGGCCGAGGAGCACCGCGACACGGTCGCGCTGGAACGCGCCGCCCGCGAGGCGGAGCTTCAGGAGGTACGCGGGGCAGCCAAGCGTCTCGGCGCGGAGCTGGAGCGGCTGACCAGCCAGGTGCACCGCGACGAGGTGGCCCGCGCCGAGCAACGACTGCGCATCGAGCAGTTGGAGGCGAAGGCCGCCGAGGACTTCGGGCTGGACGTGGAGACGCTGGTCGCCGAGTACGGCCCCGCGCAGCCCGTTCCGCCGACCCAGGTCGACGTCGCGACGGCCGAACGGGACGGCCTGCCGGTGCCCGAGCCGGTCCGCTACGAGCGGCCGGTGCAGGAGAAGCGCGCCGCCAAGGCGGAACGCGAACTGGCCCTTCTCGGCAAGGTCAACCCGCTCGCGCTGGAGGAGTTCGCCGCGCTGGAGGAGCGCTTCAAGTTCCTCTCCGAGCAGTTGGAAGACCTCAAGGCCACCCGTCGGGACCTGCTCACCGTGGTCAAGGACGTGGACGAGCGGATCCTGGAGGTCTTCGCCAGCGCCTTCGAGGACACCGCTCGGGAGTTCGAGCAGGTGTTCACAGTGCTCTTTCCCGGCGGCGAGGGCCGGTTGATCCTCACCGAGCCGGACGACCTGCTCACCACCGGCGTCGAGGTGGAGGCCCGCCCGCCGGGCAAGAAGATCAAGCGGCTGTCGCTGCTCTCCGGCGGGGAGCGGTCGCTGACCGCGGTGGCCATGCTGGTGGCGATCTTCCGCGCGCGGCCCAGCCCGTTCTACATCATGGACGAGGTGGAGGCGGCGCTCGACGACGTCAACCTGGGCCGGCTGATCCTGTTGCTGGCACAGTTGCGGGAGAAGAGCCAGCTGATCGTCATCACGCACCAGAAGCGGACGATGGAGATCGCTGACGCGCTCTACGGGGTCACCATGCGCAGCGGGGTCACCCAGGTGATCAGCCAACGGCTCAACCGGGCCGACGAGGACGACCAGCGGCACGGCCGCGGCGAGGAGAACGGGTAGTGGCTCGGGAACGCGCGACGGCGCTCCTGCTGGATCTGGACGGCGTCCTGCGCCGGTTCGACCCGGCGGTCGCCGCCGGGGTGGAGCGGGAGTACGGCCTAGCCGACGGGGTGCTCACCGAGATCGCCATGCAGTGGGGCCGGCTCCAGCCGGTGCTCACCGGCCAGCTCACGCACGCCGACTGGGTGAGCAGCGTGGCCGACGCTCTCGCCGAGCCGGCCGGTGGCCCGGACCGGGCCCGGGCAGCGGTGGAGCAGTGGCAGCGCTACCGGGGCGAGGTGGACACCGAGGTGCTCGACTTCGTCCGCGAGGCGCGCGCGGGCGGGATCAGGGTCGGCCTGGCCACCAACGCCACCGACCTGCTCGACGCCGACCTGGCCGCGCTCGGGCTGACCGACGATCTGGACGTGGTGGTCAACTCCTCCACCCTCGGGGTGCACAAGCCTGCGCCGGAATACTTCCAGGCCGCCTGCCAGGCGCTGGCCACCCCGCCGGCCCGGGTGCTCTTCGTCGACGACGAGGACTGGGCCGTACGAGGTGCGCGCTCCGCCGGGCTGTCGGCGCACCGCTGGGGCGGCCACGCCGACCTGCGTTACCTGCGGGCGGCTCTGGACTACTGAGCGCCGGTCAATCGCCGGTGACCCCGTCGATGCGTTCCCGGATCAGGTCGGCGTGGCCGTTGTGCCGGGCGTACTCCTCGATCATGTGGACGTACGCCCAGCGCAGGCTGAAGGTGCGGGTCCCGTCGCTGCGGGTCAGCGTGAACGTCTCGTCCAGGGAGCGTCCCTCGGTCGCCGCCCGTGCCGCTTCGACCTCGGCTCGGAAGGCGGCGAAGGCGGTCTCCGCGTCGGCGCCCGCCGCAGCGTGGAAGTCGGCGTCGTTGTCGGTGGCGTAGTCGAAGAGGTCGGGCAGGTCCTGGCCGGCGAAGCGTTGGCGGAACCAGGAGCGCTCGACGTCGGTCATGTGCAGGACCAACCCGAGAAGGCTCAGGCCGGAGGGCTCGACGCTTGCCGTGCGCAACTGCTCGGCGGTCAGGCCGGCGCACTTGTGCAGCAGGGTGTCGCGGTGGTAGTCGAGCCAGCCCTCCAGCATGGTGCGCTCATCTGCGACCAGAGGCTCGTGGCTGCGGTCGATCTCCGGTGCTCTCCATGTCGTCATCGGGTCATCCTGCGGCTCGGGTACGACAGCCGCGACGGGTTATCAGGGCACCACGACGACGGGCCACCGGCCGGTGCGGACCAGACGGCTGGCGACCGAGCCGACCAGCCGGTGACCGGCCTGCTCGGAGGCGCCCACCACCACCATGTCGGCCTGGAACTCGTCCGCCGCCGCGCACAACTCCCCGTACGCGTCGCCGCGCCGGGACAGGAAAGTCAGCGGTACGCCCAGCTCCTCGGCCCCGCGGCGGCACTCCCGGCGCAGCTCGGCGGCCAGCTCGTCGTGGGTTCGCTGCACCGCGCCGGCGTCCATCCCCGGCATCAGGGCGGTCAGCCCGCTCGTCGAGCTGACGTAGACCACCACCAACGCGGCACCCTGCCGGCGGGCCAGGCCGGCGGCGTACCAGCCGGCCCGCTCGGAGGTGCGGGTGCCGTCCACGCCGACCAGGACCACCCGGGGCCCGTCCGTGCCGCGTTCGAACGGCAGCGGGCGGGTCCGGGGGCCGTACTCCTCGCGGTCCGGTGCTCCCACGCTCATGGCTGGCTACCTCACCTCTGCTCGCCGGTGCGGACCACGGCGGCACCAGCGCCGGCCGCGATGGTTGATTCTTGCTCGACCTCGGCGCCGACCGGAGAGCTGCTGTGCTGCCGCAGCGGCACCTCCTTGATGAAGCTCACAGCGATCAGCGCGATCAGCGCGAAGGGGGCGGCGGCCAGGAAGATGTCGCCGGCGCCGTGGCCGTACGCGCTCTCCACCACGTCCCGGATCGGCCCGGGCAGGGTGTGCACGTCGGGCAGGACACCACCGCTGCCCGAGCCGGACGCGGCGATACCGAGCCGGCCGAGGCCCTCCGCGGTGTAGCCCGTGACCTTGTGGGCGAGCACCGCGCCGAGCACGGAGACGCCGATCGCGCCGCCGAGGCTGCGGAAGAACGCAACCGTCGAGCTGGCCACGCCGAGTTCGTGGGTGCCGACGGTGTTCTGCACGGCGAGGACCAGGTTCTGCATGGTCATGCCCAGGCCGATGCCGACCAGCGCCATGTAGACGCTGAGCAGGGTGAAGCTGGTGTCGGCCCGGAGCGTGCCCATCAGCGCGAAGCCGGCGGTGAGCAGCGCCGTACCGATGACCAGGAACCGCTTCCAGCGGCCGGTACGGGTGATGATCCGGCCGCTCAGCGTCGAGGAGACCAGCAGACCGAGGATCATCGGCAGCGTCATCAGGCCGGACATGGTCGGGCTCTGGCCGCGGCTGATCTGGAAGTACTGGCCGAGGAAGACCGAGGCGCCGAACATACCCACGCCGACCGCGATGCTGGCGACGACGGCCAGGGTGATGGTGCGGTTGCGGAACAGCCGCGGCGGGATCATCGGCTCGGCGGCCCGGGTCTCGACCCGGATCGCCAGCGCGCCGAGCACCAGGGCACCGACCACCATGACGGCGCTCTGCCAGGAGGCCCAGGCGAACTGGCCGCCAGCGAGCGAGACCCAGATCAGCAGCAGCGAGACGGCTGCGGTGATCAGCGTGGCGCCCCACCAGTCGATCTGCGCCTTCCGCTTGATCACGGGCAGGTGCAGGGTCTTCTGGAGCACGACCAGCGCGGCGATGGCGAACGGCACGCCGACGTAGAAGCACCAGCGCCAGCCGAGCCAGGAGGTGTCCACGATCACACCGCCGATCAGCGGGCCGCCGATGGTGCCGACGGCCATCACAGCGCCGAGGTAGCCGCTGTAGCGGCCCCGCTCGCGTGGGGCGATCATGGTCGCCATGATCACCTGGGCCAGCGCGGTGAGGCCGCCGGCGCCGATTCCCTGGAGCACCCGGCAGGCGATCAGCTCACTGGTGCCCTGCGCGGCCCCGGCCAGCACCGAGCCCAGCACGTAGATCCCCAGGGAGATCTGGACCAGGAGTTTCTTGCTGGTCAGGTCCGCGAGTTTGCCCCAGATGGGGGTGGTCGCGGTGGTCGCGAGCAGGGCCGAGGTGACCACCCAGGTGTACGCGGACTGGCTCCCGTGCAGTTCGGTGATGATCCTCGGCAGCGCGTTCGAGACGACCGTGGAGGAGAGGATCGCGACGAACATGCCCAGCAGCAGGCCGGAGAGTGCCTGCAGGATCTGCCGGTGCGTCATGTCAACGCCGGTCGCCCGTGTGGGCGCTGTCGCCTGGCTCATCGTTGCTGCCTCCGGAGGGAGTCGAGGTGAAGCGACGGGTGTTTCGTGAGGGTCGCCTGAGAGTTGCCTGAGGCAACCGCATATTTGGTTGCCTGAAGCAACAACCTGACGAAGCGGTGCACTATTCCCCGTCCTGGAGCGCTACTGCCAGGAGTCGTTGAACCGGCCCAACAGCCGGGCGAACTCCTCGACGTCCCGGGCCGGCCAGTCGTTCAGCGTACGCAGCAACTCTCCCACCCGCGCGGACCGGGCCGCGTCGAACCGGCGCTGGCCCTCCTCGGTGAACGTGATCTGCGCGGCCCGCCGGTCGCTCGGATCGGGGTCACGGTAGACCAGGCCGAGGACCTCCAGAGCGTTGATCTGCCGGCTCAGCGTTCCCTTGCCCACACCGAGCCGCGCCGCCAACTCGGTCAACCGGATCGACCCACTGCGCCTCAACCAGAGCAGCAGCCCGTACGTGTTCGGCTCCAGGTTCGGGTGCACCTCGCGGGCGATTTCCCAGGAAACCGCCCGCCCACGACGCAGCAGGGCGGTCAACTCGTGCTCGACCGCCCGGATCGGTTCTGGCAGGTGCTCGTCCACGGCGTAGAGACTACGGCGAGGTCGGCGGTGCGGCGGCCGAGAGTCGGCGCCGCATCACGGGGCGTAGGTGTCCGTCCTTCGTGGTGCCCTCGATGACCACGTCAGCTCTGCGCCCCTCATGCGTCAGGGTGGCGACCGCGTTGCCGAAGTAGGGACCGGCCAACTTGCGCCACCGCACCCCCGGCCGCCGGACACCCGCGGAGCGAGCCAGCGCCCGGGTGGCGCCGGCCGGACCGGCCGACCAACCGAGCCGCATCAGCGGACGAATGCCGGCCGGCACCTGGTTGTGGATCGGTGAGCAGGTGAGCTGGTGCACGGGCGTGACCACCGCCGGGTCGCCGAACCGGGCCCGGGCCACGTACGAGTGGTGCACGTCCCCGGAGAGCACGCTGATCGACGCCGGCGGGGCGTACGCCGGACCGGCGCCGACCCGCGCGCCGGACTGCCGGGGCGTGCCGGTGCCGATGCGGGTGAAGGTCTCCGCCAGCGCCTCGAAGGAGCGCCGGAACGCCGCCCAGTGCTCCAGGTCCAGTGCGCGGCGCAGCTTCTCCGCCCCGCGGGCCACCCAGGGGCGACGCGAGTCCGCCAGCTTCTCGTTCCATGCCTCGATGTGGTGGATGCCCTGCGGCAGCAGCCAGGGCAGCGAGGCGCCGACCACCAGGTGGTCGTAGACCCCGTGCGCCTGGTCGAGGAACCAGGACCACTCACCCGGCGGCAACATCGCCCGGCTGCCCGGTTCGAGCACCCGGCTGCACCTGTTGTCGAGCATCACCAGCCGGGTCCGGCCCAGGTCCAGTGCGTAACTCCACTGGTACTGCACCGCGCGCCAGCGCTCGGTGTCGTGCGCCAGGTCCGACTCCTGGTCGACCCGGTGGCCGAACTCGCGCAGCACACCGGTGGCGTCCTCGGCGGCGGCGACCTTCGCGAAGACCGGGTCGGCGGCGATCTCGTCCGGGGAGAGGTTGCCCAGGTGCTGGTAGACCCAGTACGAGGCGAGCCCGCTGCCGATCCGCTCGGCCCACCACGGCTCCCGGCGCACGTCCGCCCGCCACGACGCGGACGTGTTCCAGTCGTCGATGATCTCGTGATCGTCGAAGATCATCACGCTCGGCACGGTGGAGAGCAGCCAACGGATCTCCGGGTCACGCCAGGACTCCAGATACAGCTTCGTGTACTCGTCGAAGCTCACCACCTGGTCGGCCGGGGCGCCCTTAGGACGCCGCCGACGCCGACGCAGCAGCCGGCGCACCGTGGGCGAGGTGACGTCGGCGTAGACCTGGTCACCGAGCAGGACCAGCAGGTCCGGCGGCGGGTTCGCCTCCGGGTCGGCCATCAACCGACGGGCGTACGCGTCCAGCGCGTCCGGTGGCAGCTTGCGGGTCGTGGAGTGCTGGGTGGTCTCGCGGCACGAGCCGAAGATCAGGTTGACCGGCTGGTCCCGGTCGTCGGCGGCCCGGGTGCGGATCACGCTCGGCGGGAAGCCGCTGCTCGGCACCGGCCAGACCACCTCGTCGTCGACGAGCACCTCGTAGGTGGTCGTGCTGTCCGGGGTGAGCCCCTCCACCACCACGAGGGCGTAGTGGTGGTCGTACGCCGAGAAGGTGGGCGCGGTGCCGGTGGCGCCGTCGGCGGTGCGGACGGTGACCACGGCGGGCGCCGCCGTTTCCACCCAGACGGTCGCTCGGGTGTCCACCACTCGCCGCAGGAGTGGGCCGATGAGGAGGTGTGCGGCGGGCATGCGGCCGAGCCTACCGCCGGTTTCCGGCACCGACCGGGTGCGGTGGTTGAGACTCCGGGCACCGCTCGGGGTGCGGTGGTTGAGACTCCGGGCACCGCTCGGGGTGCGGTGGCTGGGACGCCGTCGCCCGCATCTGACAGGATTCCGGCATGGCCGAATATCTCGTCCTCGCTCTGGTCCTGCTCGGTGTGCTGATCGCCGGCACAGTAGGGCTGGTCGTGCCGCGCCTGCGGCGGCGGCCCGAGCCCCCACTGCCGCACACCGAGGTCGACACCAGGGCCGAGGAAGATCTCGCCGGCCCGCCGGTCGAGGCACCGGAGTCCGAACTGTCCACCGGCGTCCTGGTCGAGCCGCCGCCGGTCATCGAGGCGCCCGCACCGGTGGAGGTGCCCGAGCCGACCGCCGGGCGGCTGGTCCGGCTCCGCTCGCGACTGTCCCGCTCGCAGAACGTCTTCGGCAAGGGCCTGCTCGGCCTGCTCGCCCGCGACCACCTCGACGAGGACGTCTGGGAGGAGATCGAGGACAGCCTGATCACCGCCGACGTCGGTGTCGACGCCACCCGCGACATCGTCGACCGGCTTCGTGAACGCACCCGGGTGCTCGGCACCCGCTCGGCCTCAGAGCTGCGGGCACTGCTCGCCGCCGAGCTGGTCAACGCGCTCGACCCGAGCCTGGACCGCTCGTTGCGGACCGCCCCGAAGGACGGCGTGCCGGCGGTGGTCCTCGTCGTCGGCGTCAACGGCGCCGGCAAGACCACCACCTGCGGCAAGATCGCCCGAGTGCTGGTCGCCGACGGCCGTACCGTGCTGCTCGGCGCCGCGGACACCTTCCGCGCCGCCGCCGCCGACCAGCTGGAGACCTGGGGCTCGCGCGTCGGCGCGGAGACCGTCCGGGGGCCCGAGGCCGCCGACCCGGCCAGCGTCGCCTTCGATGCGGTCAAGCGCGGCATCGACACCGGCGTGGACACCGTGCTCATCGACACCGCCGGCCGCCTGCAGAACAAGGTCGGCCTGATGGACGAGCTGGGCAAGGTCAAGCGCGTGGTGGAGAAGCAGGGCCCGATCGACGAGACACTGCTCATCCTGGACGCCACCACCGGCCAGAACGGCCTGGAGCAGGCCCGGGTCTTCACCGAGGTGGTCAACGTGACCGGCGTGGTGCTGACCAAGCTCGACGGCACCGCCAAGGGCGGCATCGTGATCGCCGTGCAGCGCAAGCTCGGCATCCCCGTGAAGCTGGTCGGCCTCGGTGAAGGCAAGGACGACCTGGCCCCGTTCGACCCGGCGCAGTTCGTCGACGCGTTGCTGGGGACCGAGGCCACCGGACGGGACGCGTAGTCTCGGGTGTCCAGTGACAACCGCGCATACGCGGGCTGGCGTGAGCCCGGCCACCCCTCGCAGCGCCTCGGGAGACCGTACGTGACTTCGCAGGAGATCCCGCTGCACGGCGGCAACGTGAGCACCGTCGTCCGCGTCGGTGACACGGTCCGCCGCAACGCCGGGCCGTGGACACCGTCCGTGCACGCCCTGCTGCGCCACCTGGAGTACGTGGGCTTCACCGGCGCACCCCGGGCGCTCGGCATGGACGAGCGCAACCGCGAGGTGCTGTCGTACCTGGAGGGGGAGTGCGGGGAATACCCGCTCGCCCCGCACTGGGTGACCGACGAGGCGCTGGTCACCGTCGCCACCATGCTGCGGATGTTCCACGACGCGCAGTACGGCTTCACTCCGCAGCCGGGGGCGGTCTGGCGCTCGTTCGGCCCCCCGCCGCCCGACACCGAGGTTATCTGTCACCACGACGCCGCGCCGCACAACGTGATCTGGCGGCCGGACGGCACCCTCGGGTTGATCGACTTCGACCTCGCCTCACCCGGCGCGCGGATCTACGACGTGGCGTACGCGGCCTGGACCTGGGTGCCGATCTTCGCGGACCGTGACTCGATCACGCTCGGTTGGAAGCACCCGGACCGGCCGCGCCGGCTCCGGCTCTTCGCCGACGCGTACGGGCTGATCCCTCGGGACCGGCACCGGCTGATCCGGACCATCCGTAAGCGGATCGTGGACCACGTCGAGGGCATCCGCCGGATGGCCGCCGCCGGTGAGCCGGCGTTCGTCCGGATCGTGCACAAGGGCCACCTGCGCCGACCGATGCGCGATCTGCGGCTGCTCGACTACGAGCGGCACGCACTGGAGAACGCCCTCCGCTGACCGTCGGCCGGTCGATGCTCGGTCGGTCCCGTCAAGCGGACCGGTCGATGGGACTGGCCGGTCAGCCATCGACGTCCGCCGTCCGAACGATCCACCATTGTCCATGCCGCTGACTGTGCGGACTTCGTGACACGTACGAAACAACCCGTCACGAAACGGAAACCCGCCCGGGACCCTGGGTGAAACAGCCGGCCGCGAAGCTTCCGCGCAACCGGCCTACGGGCGACGCTGCCCCGGAAAGCCGCGAAGGAGGAATTCACCCTTTAGGAGGCCAGCGTGCCTGAAGCACCGACGATCGACGGCGCCAACACCACGTGGCTGCTGGTTTCGACCGCGCTCGTGCTGCTCATGACCCCCGGACTGGCGCTGTTCTACGGCGGCCTCAACCGGGCCAAGGGCGTACTCAACATGATGATGATGAGCTTCTCCGCTATCGGGCTCATCTCTATTCTGTGGTGGTTCTACGGATTCAGCGTCGCCTTCGGGACCGACGTGAACGGCTTCTGGGGCGACCCGGGCGCGTACCTCGGCACCAAGACGTTCCTCGCCGAGACCGACCTGTGGGGTGCCACGGCGGAGAACCCCAGCGGCATCGGGGTCCCGCTCTACGTGTTCATGGCCTTCCAGATGGTCTTCGCGGTGATCACCGTCGCGTTGATCAGCGGCGCCATCGCCGACCGGGCCAAGTTCGCCGGCTGGCTGCTGTTCGCCTTCGGCTGGGCCACCCTGGTCTACTTCCCGGTCGCCCACTGGGTGTGGGGCGGCGGCATCATCGGCGCCGACATCCACGCCCTGGACTTCGCCGGTGGCACCGCGGTGCACATCAACGCCGGTGCGGCGGCCCTGGCCGTGGCTCTGGTGCTCGGCAAGCGGCTCGGTTGGCCGCGTGAGGGCATGAAGCCGCACAACATCCCGCTGGTCGCGCTCGGTGCGGGTCTGCTGTGGTTCGGCTGGTTCGGGTTCAACGCCGGCTCCGAGCTGACCGTCGACTCGGTCGCCGGCCTCGCCTTCATCAACACCCAGCTCGCCACGGCGGCGGCGGTGCTCGGCTGGATCGCTGTCGAGTGGGTCAAGACCCGTAAGCCGACGATGGTGGGCGCCTCGTCCGGTGCCGTCGCCGGCCTGGTCGCCATCACCCCGGCCTGCGGTTTCATCGCCCCGTGGGCGGCCGTCCTGCTCGGCATCGTCGCCGGTGCGGTGTGCGCGCTCGCCGTCAGCCTCAAGTACAAGCTCGGCTACGACGACTCGCTCGACGTGGTGGGCGTGCACTTCGTCGGTGGTTGGATCGGCTCGCTCTGGCTCGGTCTCTTCGCCACCAACTCGGTCAACGCCGCGATCAGCGACGTGGTGGGTGCCTCCGACGGCCTCTTCTACGGCGGCGGCGCGACCCAGCTCGGGCGGCAGGCCCTCGCCGGCCTGATCGTCACCGTCTGGTCGTTCGGCATCGCCTGGGTGCTGGCCTTCGTCATCGAGAAGACGATCGGCTTCCGGGTCAAGGGTGAGGACGAGGTCGAGGGCATCGACATCGCCGAGCACGCCGAGAGCAGCTACGACCTGTCCCCGGCCGGTGGCGGCACGGGCAGCGCGTTCGCGATGGCCGGCATCGGCACCCCCGGTGGCGGCACGAGTGGTGCCAAGCCGCCGGCGGAGCCCGCCGAGACGGTCAGCGAAAAGGTCGCCGGTTAACGTTCCTGGGATGGAGGGGTTGGACATGAAGCTGGTGACCGCGGTCATCAAGCCGTACCAACTGGACGCGGTGAAGGAGGCCCTGCACGCCCTCGGGGTGGCCGGGCTGACCGTCAGCGAGGTTCAGGGGTACGGACGGCAGAAGGGGCACACCGAGGTCTACCGGGGTGCCGAGTACACGGTCGAGTTCCTGCCCAAGATCCGGGTGGAGGTGCTCACCGACGAGATCGACGTGGACAAGGTGGTGGACGCCATCGTCGGGGCGGCCCGCACGGGCAAGATCGGTGACGGCAAGGTCTGGGTCACCGGTGTCGAAGAGGTCGTCCGGGTGCGTACCGGCGAACGCGGCCTAGACGCCCTCTGACCGCGGCCACGACTGACATGACCTCGTTGATCAAGAAGAATGCGTCAGGACACGCCGGTGACGGTGACGCGAACCTCTTGATCAACGAGGTCGTCGGCGTTCCAGGGGGGATCGGGGAGCCCGCCCGGCTGGGGCGGGCGAGCGCTTACGACACCTTTCTGCGGGGGCTGCTGCCTTCGCGGGAGGGGGTCGCGCTGATCGCCGTCGGGGGGTTGGGGCGGCGGCAGTGCGCCCCGTACGGCGATCTCGACCTGGTTCTGCTGCACGCCGGGGTGCCCGGCACCGACGAGTTGGCCGCCTCGGTCTGGTACCCGATCTGGGACGCCGGCCTGCGGCTCGACCACTCGGTACGCACCGTCTCCGAAGCACTCTCGGTGGCCCAGGACGACGTCAAGGTCGCCCTCGGGCTGCTCGACGCCCGGCTGGTGGCGGGCGACCAGACGTTGGCCGAGGCGCTGATCCGCACCGCCGCCGACCATTGGCGGCGCACCGCCGTCCGGCACCTACCCGGCCTGCGGGCGGTCACCGAAGCACGCTGGCAGGCCCACGGCGAGCTGGCCTTCCTGCTGGAGGGCGACCTGAAGGAGGCCGCCGGCGGTCTGCGCGACGTGGGGCTCCTGCGAGCGATCTCCGCCGCCGGCATCACCGACGCGCTGCGCCCCGCCGTACGCGCCGCACACCTGCGCCTGCTCGACACCCGGGACGCCCTGCACCAGCAGGTCGGCCGCCGGGTCGACCGGCTGGTCGCCCAGGAACGAGACGGTGTGGCCGCACTCCTCGCGCTGGAGGACGGCGACGCCCTCCTACGCCGGGTCGCCGGTGACGCCCGCACTGTCAGCCACGCCCTGGACGACGCGTTCCGCGCCGCCGACCGGCTGCGCTCCGGCCGGTCCCGAGGGGCCGGCGCTCGCCCCGCGCGCCGCCCGGTGGCCCGCGACGTGGTCGAGCACGACGGCGAGCTCGTGCTGGCCCGTACGGCGATCGGGGCTCGCCCCGACCCGAGCCTCTCGCTGCGGGTGGCCGCCGCGGCGGCCACGACCCGACTCCCGATCGCCCGGGCCACCTGCGAATGGCTCGCGGCGTACTGCCCGCCACTGCCCGCGCCCTGGCCGGCTGATGCCCGGGCCGCGCTGACCACCCTTCTCGGCGCCGGTCCCGGCCTGGTGCCCGCCTGGGAAACCTGCGACCGGTACGGACTGGTCGACAACTGGCTGCCCGAGTGGACCCGGCTGCGCAGTCTGCCGCAGCACAACCCGGTGCACCGCTACACCCTCGACCGGCACCTGGTGCAGACCGCTCACGAGGCCAGCCGGCACGCCCGCGAGGTGGAGCGGCCCGACCTGCTGCTCCTCGGCGCCCTCCTGCACGACATCGGCAAGGGACTCCCCGGTGATCACAGCACCGTCGGGGTGCCCGTCGCCCAGGCGGCGGCGACCCGGATCGGTCTGCCCCCCACCGAGGTCGAGCTGATCGGCACGCTGGTCCGGTTGCACCTGCTGCTGCCCGACGTGGCCACCCGCCGTGATCTGGCCGACCCGGTCACCATCGCCTCGGTGGCCGAGTCGGTGGGGGACACCGGCACCCTCGACCTGTTGCACGCGCTGGTCCGCGCCGACGCGGCGGCGACCGGGCCGGCGGCCTGGTCGGACTGGAAGGGCCGACTCGTCGCCGAACTGGTCGGTCGGGTCCGCACCGCACTGGACACCGGCGTACTGCCCGAACCGCCCACCCCGGACCCGGCGCTGCTGGCCGGGCCCCTGCCGGTCGTCCACCTGACCGGCGACCGGGTGTCGGTCGCCGCGGCCGACCGACGGGGCCTGCTCGCCACGGTTGCCGGATGCCTGGCGCTGCACCGGCTGGAAGTGATCTCCGCGGATGCCTCCGTGGTCGACGGCCGCGCCCTGGTCGAGTGCCGGGTCCAACCCCGCTACGGTCTCCCGCCCGACCCGGTCCCGCTCCGCGCCGACCTGCGTCGGGCGGTCGGCGGCGACGTGTCGGTCACCCAGCGGCTGCGGGGTCGGGCGCTCGCCGCCCGCGGCGGTGGGGCTGCTCCCCGGGTCGTCTGGCACCGAGAGGCGGCCACCAACGCCGTGCTGCTGGAGTTGCGCGCCGCCGACGCCGCCGGGTTGCTCTACCGGGTCGCCTGCGCGCTCGACGAGGCGGGTGCCCTGGTCCGCGCGGCCCGCATCTCCACTCTCGGCGCCGACGTGGTGGACGCCTTCTACCTGGTCGGCGGCTGGCCGGACGACGCCACCCGGGCCCGCCTGGAGGCGGCCGTCCTCGCCGCCGTCTGACCTACGGCGACACCGTCGGCGGTTGCTGTCCGGTGGCGGGTACGTCGAGGTGCGTAGCCGCGGTGCCGCTCGTGGACGCACGTCAGGTGGCCTCGGCGCGGGCAGAATGACGGCCATGCGAGGCAGCGGGCGGTGGCGGTGGCCGGAGGTGGCGGCAGACGCCGCGCTGGCTCTGGTGCTGCTCGGTTTCGGGCTGCTCGCCACCGGTCTGGCCGGGGACAACCAGCCGGGGTCGAGGCCGGTGGACGCCGCCAGTCGGGTGCTGATCGCGGTCGCCGCGCTCGCTCTGCTGTTCCGCAGGCGCGCCCCGATCGCCACCCTCGCCGTGGTCACCGTGGCCACGTCGACGTACCTGGTGTTCGGCTACCCGTACGGGCCGATCCTGGTCGCGTTCCTCATCGCGGTGTACACCGTGGCGGTGCGACTGCCGGTGCGCCCGGCGGCGCTCGCCCTTGGTGGCGCGTTCGTCCTGTTGTTGGCGCACGTCTTCTGGTCCGAGGGTCCGGCGCCCGGCTGGGCCGGAGTGCTGCCCGCGTCGGCGTGGGTGGTCGTACCGTTCGCCGTGGGGGTCGTGGTGCGGGTCAACCGCGAGACGGCCGCGCGCAGCCGGGCCGAGGCGGCCCGAGATCGCGCCGAACAGGCCCGGCGGCAGGCCGACGAGGAGCGACTGCGCATCGCGCAGGAGGTGCATGACGTGGTGGGGCACGGGCTTGCCGCGATCAGCATGCAGGCGGAGATCGCCCTGCACCTCCTGCCGAAACGGCCCGAGCAGGCGGAGACCGCGCTGACCGCGATCAGCCGGACCAGCCGGGAGGCGCTGGACGAGCTTCGGGTCACCCTCGGTGCGGTGCGGCAGGGCGCCGAGCGAGGGCCGGTGCCCGGTCTGGCCCGGCTCCCGGCGCTGCGCGACCGGCTCGCCGGGGCCGGACTCGCCGTCGACCTGCGCGTGACCGGCGACGCTCGGGACCTGCCGGCGGCGCTGGACCTGACCGCGTACCGGGTGGTGCAGGAGGCGTTGACCAACGTGCTGCGTCACGCGGGGGTGGCCAACGCGCAGGTGCGGGTGGACTACCGCGCCGACGAGGTGACCGTCGAGGTCACCGACGAGGGCACCGGCGTGCGGCGAGTCGGGACGGACCCGGTCGACGACGAGAGTGGGCACGGTCTGGCCGGGATGCGGGAGAGGGTCGCGGCGTTGGGCGGGCGGTTGGCCGCCGGGCCGCGCCCCGACGGCGGGTTCCGGGTGTACGCCCGGCTGCCCGTGGGGCCCACCACGTGATCCGGGTGCTGGTCGCCGACGACCAGGACCTGGTCCGGCTCGGTCTGCGCGCGCTGGTGGAGAGCGAGGACGACCTGGCGCTCGCCGGTGAGGCGGCCGACGGGTTGCAGGCGGTGGAGCTGGCGCGCCGGGTTCGGCCGGACGTGGTGCTGATGGACATCCGGATGCCCGGTATCGACGGCATCGAGGCGACCCGGCGGATCGTCGCGGACCCCGACCTGACCGGTACGCGGGTGGTGGTGCTGACCACCTTCGAGCTGGACGAGTACGTCTTCGACGCGCTGCGGCACGGCGCGAGCGGGTTCCTCACCAAGGACACCCGACCGGCCGAACTGCTGCGCGCGATCCGGCTCGTCGCCGAGGGGGAGGCCCTGCTGTCCCCGTCGGTGACCCGTCGGGTGGTGCGCGAGTTCGCCACCCGACCGTCGCGGGTGCTTCGTCCGCACCCCCGGCTGAGCGCGCTGACCGATCGCGAGCGCCAGGTCGTCGGTCTGGTCGGGGAGGGCCTGAACAACGAGGAGATCGCCGCCCGGTTGGTGGTCAGCCCCGCGACCGCGCGGACCCACGTCAGCCGGGCGATGGGCAAGCTGGGAGCCCGGGACCGGGCCCAGCTCGTCGTGTTCGCGTACCAGTCGGGGTTGGTGTCGGGGTGAGGCCCGGGCCGGGCGACAGCGGCCTTGCGGCGGGGCGGTTACCCTAGCGGTGGCCGGACTCCGCAGTGCCGGCCGCGTTGTGCCCGCCGGAACACTGACAAACGGGATGTTCGCGTGTTTGACACCTTGAGTGACCGCCTGTCCGGGATCTTCACCAAGCTCCGCGGCAAGGGCCGGCTCACCGACGCCGACATCGACGCCACCGCGCGCGAGATCCGCCTCGCGCTGCTGGAGGCGGACGTCGCGCTGCCGGTGGTCAAGGGCTTCATCGCTGCCGTCAAGGAGCGGGCCCGCAGCTCCGAGGTCTCCCAGGCGCTGAACCCGGCACAGCAGATCATCAAGATCGTCAACGAAGAGTTGATCACCGTGCTCGGCGGCGAGGGCCGGCGGCTCCAGTTCGCCAAGCAGCCGCCGACCGTGATCATGCTGGCCGGTCTCCAGGGTTCCGGTAAGACCACCCTGGCCGGCAAGCTGGCCCGCTGGCTCAAGGGCCAGGGGCACCAGCCGCTGCTCGTCGCCGCCGACCTCCAGCGCCCCAACGCCGTCGGGCAGCTCCAGGTGCTCGGTGGCCGGGCCGGTGTCGAGGTGTACGCCCCGGAGCCCGGCAACGGCACCGGCGACCCGGTGCAGGTGGCGCGCGCCTCGATCGAGCACGCGAAGCGGGCTGCCCGCGACATCGTCATCGTCGACACCGCCGGCCGCCTCGGCATCGACGCCGAGATGATGCAGCAGGCCGCCGACATTCGCGACGCGGTCCAGCCGGACGAGGTCATCTTCGTCATCGACGCGATGGTCGGTCAGGACGCCGTCCGCACCGCCGAGGCGTTCCGCGACGGCGTCGGCATCACCGGTGTGGTGCTCTCCAAGCTCGACGGCGACGCTCGCGGTGGTGCCGCGCTGTCGGTGCGCGAGGTCACCGGGCAGCCGATCCTGTTCGCGTCCACCGGTGAAAAGTTGGAGGACTTCGACGTCTTCCACCCCGACCGGATGGCCAGCCGGATCCTCGGCATGGGCGACGTCCTCACTCTGATCGAGCAGGCCGAGCAGGCCTTCGACTCCGATCAGAAGGAGAAGATGACCGCCAAGCTGATGGGCGGCGAGCAGTTCACCCTGGAGGACTTCCTCGACCAGCTCATCGCGGTCCGGCGGATGGGCCCGATCGCCAACGTGCTGGCCATGATGCCGGGCATGGGGCAGATGAAGGACCAGCTCGCCGATCTAGACGACACCCACTTCGACCGGGTCACCGCGATCATCCGGTCGATGACCCCGGGCGAGCGGACCAACCCGAAGATCATCAACGGCTCCCGCCGAGCGCGTATCGCCAACGGCTCCGGGGTCACCGTGATGGACGTCAACCAGCTGCTCAACCGCTTCACCGACGCGCAGAAGATGATGAAGCAGATGGGCGGCATGATGGGCCTGCCCGGCGGTGGCCGGCGCAAGGCGACCAAGTCGCCGAAGAACAAGCGCAAGGGCACCAAGGGTGGCGGTCGGCCGCGTACGGGAGCGGGTGCCGGAGCCGGGATGCCCGGAGGCTTCCCGGGTGGCATGCCGCAGCTCCCGCCGGGGATGGACCCGAACGACCTCGCCGGTGGCCAGGGCCTTCCGCCCGGCTTCAAGCTTCCGAAGATCGACTTCAACAAGCTCGGCAAGGGCGACAACCGCCCCCGCTGACGTCCGTGCCGGTCGAGGGCGACCTGCTCGCCCCCGACCGGGCGTGATCGGGTAGGACTGTGCGCATGGCTCTTCACGTGCGCGGTGTGCTGCTCCCCGATGACGAGGTCCGGGATCTCTGGGTGGTCGGGGAGCGGGTGACCTTCACCCCGGTGCCCGGTGCGGAGACGGTCGTCGACGGCGGCTTCGTCCTGCCGGGGCTGGTCGACGCGCACTGCCACATCGGCATCGCCCGAGGTGGCGCCCCGATCACCTCACTCGACCAGGCCCGCAAGTTGGCCCACGTCGACCGGGACGCCGGCGTGTTGGCGATCCGCGACGCCGGGTCGCCGTACCCGTACCCCGAACTCGACGACGAGCCGGACCTGCCGCGGCTGGCCCGCGCCGGCCGGCACGTCGCGCCGCCGAAGCGCTACCTGCGGGACATCGGTGTGGAGGTCGACGCGGCCGACGTGGCCGCGACGGTGGCCGCCCAGGCGCGGGCCGGCAACGGCTGGGTCAAGCTGGTCGGCGACTGGATCGACCGGGGCGTGGGTGACCTCGCGCCGGCCTGGGACGCGGACACCCTCACCGCGGCCGTCCAGGCCGCCCACGACGCCGGGGTACGCGCCGCGGTGCACACCTTCTCCGAGTCGGCGGTCGAGATCATGGTGCGGGCCGGGGTGGACTCCGTGGAGCACGGCACCGGCCTCAGCCTCGACCTGATCGACGAGATGGCCCGGCGGGGCACCGCGCTGATCCCCACAATGATCAACATCGCCACCTTCGGCGGCATCGCCGAGCAGGCGCGGGGCAAGTTCCCCGGGTACGCGGAGCACATGCTCGCGCTGCGCGACGGTTTCCCCGAGGTGGTGCGTGCCGCGTACGAGGCGGGGGTGCCGATCTACGTGGGCACCGACGCCGGTGGGGGCATCGACCACGGACTCGCCGCCGAGGAGATGCTGCTGCTGCACGAGCAGGCCGGCATGGCGCCCATCGACGTACTCGCCGCCGCCTCCTGGGGCGCCCGACAGTGGCTGGGCTTCCCCGGCCTGGTCGAGGGTGGCCTCGCCGACCTGACCGTCTACCCCGAAGACCCCCGCCGCGACCTGCGCGTCGTTCGCGCCCCCTCCCGCACGATCCTGCGCGGCCAAGTGGTGCGCTGACCCCGCGCCGCGCCGCGCCGCGCCGCGCCGCGCCGCGCCGCCCCGCGCCGCCCCGCCCCGCCCCGCGCCGCCCCGCGCCGCCCCGCGCCGCGCCGCGGAGTCGTGTTTCCGCCGCAAGATCGCGCTCGATCCTGGATGTAGTGGGGTCCTCCAACGCCGAGGCCACTACATCCTGGATCGAGCGCGATCTTGGGCGCGGCGCCGGGATCGGAGCCCGGCCAGGGAGGAAGATCCGCGCAACATCGGGGATGTTGCTGCCTCCCGCGCACCGGAGGCAGCAACATCCGGGAAGTTGCGCGGGCGCGCCGCCGCTCGGCGGTGCGGGTGCGGGTGCGGGTGCGGGGGAGTGCCGGGTGCGGGTGCGGCGCACGGCGGTGCAAGGGCGGGTGCCGGCGCGGCGGGTGGGTCAGGGGGTTGGGCGGATGGCGGCGCTGAAGAGGCGTAAGGCCAGGTCGGCGAGGGCCGTGGCGGTCTGGTCGATCGGCGAGCGGGGGAGCACGATGTGGCTCACCACCAACCTGACGATCGTGTCGGCGGCGAAGGCCAACGCAGCCTGGTCCGCTCCGGGAAGGTGGTCGCCAGCCCACTCGATGAGCGCCCCGGACGCCTCGGTGAGCACCACCTCGGCCCGCGTGGTGAGGTACGGAAGCAGCTCGTCCGAGCCACCTCGGGCGCTGGTCAGGATGGCCTTGACCAGCGGGTTGTCGGCGGCCGTGGCGAGGGTGTGCGCGATCGCGGCGTACGCGCCGGTCCGTACGTCGGATCCGTGCGCGAGCAGGGCGGCACGGACGTCGCCGACGAAGCGGTCCACCTCGCGGCGGGCGAGCGCCTCGGCCAGCCCGGCCTTGCTGCCGAACTCGTTGTAGACGGTCTGCCGGCTCACTCCCGCCGTGGTGGCCACGCCGCCCATCCGGACCGCGTCCCACCCGGCGGCGATGGTCCGCGCGCGGGCGGCGTCCACGATCGTGTCCCGCAGCCGCTGACGCGGGGAGTCCGTCGTTGCAGTCATGATGGTCGAATTCTAGAGCCGCGCGGCTCGCCCGCCCAGCGCGCCTGGCCCGCCCGCCGAAGGTGCGCCGTCGCGCCGCCCACCGGCCGCCGTCGCGCCGCCCACCGGCGTCACCACCGACGCCGCGAGCGTGCACAACCGCCACCAGAAGGGGCTGCGACACGGCGCTGCGGCTCCCGGGCGCGGTGTCCCCCCGCCTGACGCATAGGATGTGCGGTCATGGCACGCGTGCTCACTCCCCGTGCGGAGGATTTCCCCCGCTGGTACCAAGACCTGATCGCCAAGGCAAAGCTGGCCGACAACGGCCCGGTTCGCGGCACCATGGTCATCCGACCGGCCGGCTACGCCATCTGGGAGCGTATGCAGGCCGAGATGGACGCCCGGATCAAGGCGGCGGGTGCGGAGAACGCGTACTTCCCGCTCTTCATCCCGGAGAGCTACCTCAAGCGTGAGGCCCAGCACGTCGAGGGCTTCTCGCCGGAGCTCGCCGTGGTCACCCACGGTGGTGGCAAGCCGCTCGCCGAGCCGGTGGTGGTGCGCCCCACCAGCGAGACGGTGATCGGCGAGTTCATGGCCAAGTGGATCGACTCGTACCGGGACCTGCCGCTGCTGCTCAACCAGTGGGCGAACGTGGTCCGGTGGGAGCTGCGCCCGCGCATCTTCCTGCGTACCAGCGAGTTCCTCTGGCAGGAGGGGCACACCGCGCACGCCACCCGCGAGGACGCCAGGGCGTACGCGCGGAAGATCCTGCACGAGGCGTACGAGGACCTGATGGTCAACGTCATCGGCATTCCGGTGGTGGTGGGCCTGAAGACGGCCCGTGAGCGGTTCGCCGGCGCGACGGCCACGTACACCTGTGAAGGCATGATGGGTGACGGCAAGGCGCTGCAGTTGGGCACCAGCCACGAGCTGGGTCAGAACTTCGCCAAGGCGTTCGACATCAGCTACTCCTCCAAGGAGGGCGGCCGGGAGCACGCCTGGACCACCTCCTGGGGCACGTCCACCCGGATGCTGGGTGGCCTGATCATGGCGCACGGCGACGACAACGGTCTGCGCGTGCCGCCGAGGCTGGCGCCGATCCAGGCGTACGTCATGATCGTCAAGGACGGCGAGGGCGTCGCCGAGGCGGCGGCCAAGCTGCGCGACGGCCTGCGTGACGCCGGTGTCCGGGTCGCGCTCGACGACCGGACCGACACCGCCTTCGGCCGCCGGGCCGTCGACGCCGAGCTGCGTGGCTATCCGGTACGCGTCGAGGTCGGCCCCCGGGACCTGGCCGTGGGCAACGCGACGGTGGTGCGCCGCACCGACGGCTCGAAGTCCCCGACGCCGGTGGCCGACGTGGTCGCAGCGGTGCTGGCCGCGCTGGAGACGGACCAGCAGGTGCTGCACGACCAGGCGTTGGCCAACCGCGAGTCGCGCACGGTGGAGGTCGCCACGCTGGCTGAGGCGATCGAGGCCGCCGCGAACGGCTGGGCCCGGGTGCCGTGGTCGGCGGTCGGCGTGGCCGGCGAGGCCGAGGCGAACGGTCAGGGCGTCACGGTGCGCTGCCTGCTGCGCGCCGACGGCTCGGTACCGGACTCCGAGGACGAGCCCGACCTGGTCGCCATCCTCGCCCGCGCCTACTGAGGTGTAGGGACGCCTGGTCCGGCGCGATGGGCATCCTTCTCCACGCCGGCGGCAGAGGAAGAACAACCCAGAGGCGGGTGCGGTGCGCTTCGAGCCAGGTCGGCTGATCATGCATCGGAACGTGCGGCACGGTCGGATCGGGTGGGTCCGGCCGGGCCGCGTGGTCAGCGACGACGACCGGGGTCTGCTGGTGTGGATCGCCCGGGACTCCCCGGTGGCCCACGAGGTGACCGAGGCCGGGCTGGGGATGCGGGCGATGCCGTTCGCCCAGTGGATCTCGTCGTCGTACCGGATGGCGCACGGGCGCTGGAACGGGCCGCCGCTGCTGAAGTTCCTGCCCACCGGGGCGGCGCACTCCGTCTGGTGGTTCCGCGACGCGCAGGGCCGGTTCGCCAACTGGTACGTCAACCTGGAGGAACCCGGTGTCCGCTGGGACGACGGTCCGGTGGCCGGTGTCGACGTGGTGGACCAGGACCTGGACGTGGTGGTGCGACCGGACCTCAGCTGGGACTGGAAGGACGAGGACGAGTTCGTCGAGCGGCTCGCCTTCGGCGACGACTACTGGGTGACCGACGAGAAGGCGGTCCGCGCCGAGGGGGAGCGGGTGATCGCGCTCGCCGCGGCCGGCGAGTTCCCGTTCGACGGCACCTGGTGCGACTTCACGCCCCCGTCAGACTGGGACGTACCGGATGAACTTCCGCCGGGATGGGACCGTCCGCCGGTGCGCTGAGAGGTGTCCCGCGTCACCGGTGACGCGGTGTCCGGGTCCGATGCGTGCGATCGGCATCGGATCTGGCAGAATGGGTCGCTGGTATCCGGCGCGCGTCCGGCGCCCTCTAACCCGGGCACGTCGCTAGTCCACCGAGTAGTCTCCGGCCCAACCCCACGGGTCCGGTCGGCGCTCACCCATGCACACCGCCCGCACGGGCCGGTGAGATCGCAACAGGAGCGAAACAACTGTGGCCGTAAAGATCCGGCTCCTGCGGATGGGCAAGATCCGCAACCCGCAGTACCGCATCGTCATCGCCGACTCGCGCACCAAGCGTGACGGTCGGGCGATCGAGTTCGTCGGGGTTTACCAGCCGAAGGAAGACCCTTCGATCATCGAGGTCAAGTCGGAGCGGGTCCAGTACTGGCTGTCCGTCGGCGCTCAGCCGAGCGAGGCGGTTCAGCGGCTGCTGGAGCTGACCGGTGACTGGCAGAAGTACAAGGGCCTGCCGGCCCCGCCGCCGCTTCTGGTCGCCCCCGAGCGGGCCGACCGCAAGGCTGCGTACGAAGCTGAGGCGAAGGCCGCCGCCGGGCTCGCCCCGGAGACGCCGGCCAAGCCGGCCAAGAAGGCCGCCAAGACCGCTGAGGCTCCGGCCGAGGCGCCCAAGGCTGAGGCTCCGAAGACCGAGGCTCCGGCCGAGGCTCCGAAGGCTGAGGCTCCGGCCGCCGCTGCCGACGCCGGTGAGCAGGCCTGACATGCCTCTGCGTCCGGCGTTGGAGCACCTGGTCAAGGGCATCGTCGACCACCCGGACGACGTCCGGGTGCGGATGGTCGATTCCCGTCGGGGCAAGCGGCTCGAAGTCCGCGTGCACCCCGAGGACCTCGGCACGGTGATCGGGCGGTCCGGCCGGACCGCCAAGGCGCTGCGCCAGGTGATCGGCTCCATCGGCGGGCGCGGGGTACGCGTCGACATCGTCGACTCGTACTGATGCAGCTCGTCGTTGGCAGGATCGGCAAGCCGCACGGTGTCCGCGGTGAGGTCACCGTGGAAGTGCGGACCGACGAGCCCGAAGCACGGTTCGCCCCCGGCGCAGTGCTGCGCACTGAGCCGGGGGCGACGCCCCCGACCACAGCCCCGCGCAGCACCGTGCTGCGCACTGAGCCGGGGGCGACACCCCCGTCGCCCGACACGGCGGACGAGCCCGGCGTTCCGTTCCGGGTTCCGGCGGAGCTGACCATCGAGGAAGCCCGCTTCCACCAGGGCCGGGTGCTGATCGCGTTCGCTGGAATCCCGGACCGCAACACCGCCGAGGCGCTGCGCGGCACCCTGCTCGTGGTGGACAGCGCCGATGTGACCCCGCCGGACGACCCGGAGGAGTTCCACGACCACCAGCTCGTCGGGCTGGCCGTGGTCACCCCGACCGGTGAGCGGTTGGGCGAGGTTGCCCGCATCGACCACGCGCCCTCCTCGGATCTGCTGGTGCTGCGGCGCCCCGAGGGGCGTACCGCGTTGATCCCGTTCGTCCGGGCGATCGTCCCGGAGGTCGACCTGGCCGGTGGACGTGTGATCGTCGACCCGCCGGCCGGACTGCTCGACCTCTAGGATCACCCCGCTATGCGCGTCGACGTCGTGTCGATCTTTCCGGAATACTTCGCCCCGCTCGACCTGTCGCTGATCGGGCGGGCGCGGGCCAGCGGCGTACTCCAGCTTGCCGTGCACGACCTGCGAACCTGGACCCACGACGTGCACCGCACTGTCGACGACACTCCCTACGGCGGCGGGCCGGGCATGGTGATGCGTCCGGAGCCGTGGGGTGAGGCGCTGGACGCGCTCGCGCCGACCGAGGCCCCGCCACCCCGGTTGCTGGTGCCGTCGCCGGCCGGTGCCCCGTTCACCCAGGCCATGGCTCACGAGCTGGCCGCCGAGTCGCATCTGCTCTTCGCCTGCGGCCGGTACGAGGGCATCGACCAACGCGTTCTGGCGCACGCCGCCACCCGGATGCCGGTCACCGAGGTCTCGCTCGGTGACTACGTGCTCTTCGGCGGCGAGGTCGCGGTGCTGGTGATGCTGGAGGCGGTCACCCGGTTGCTGCCGGGGGTGCTGGGCAACGCGGGTTCGCTGGACGAGGAGTCGCACGCGCACGGGCTGCTGGAGGCACCGATCTACACCAAGCCGCCGAGCTGGCGTGGGCACGACGTGCCGGAGGTGCTCCGCTCCGGTGACCACGGCAGGATCGCCCGTTGGCGGCGCGAGGAGGGTCTGCTGCGCACCGCCGCCCGTCGCCCGGACCTGCTCGCCGCGCTGCCCGCCGATCGGCTCGACAAACGGGACATCGCGGCACTGGACCAGGCCGGATTTCAGCTGCCGCCGGGGGATGTGGCAAAGTAGGGGGGTTGCCGCATCCGTCCGCGCCCGCGGGCGGCTGCGAGGATCCCCGACCAGGGTCGGCCCGCCGACACCACCCGGGGATCAGAATCACCCACCCGCGCACCGAGTGACGGTGCGCCGTGAGCCTTACGAGGACGCAGCGATGAACATCCTGGACGCCCTTGACGCCCAGTCGAAGCGGACCGACCTTCCCGACTTCCGGGCCGGTGACACCGTCAAGGTGCACGCCCGCGTCGTCGAGGGCAACCGGTCCCGTGTCCAGATCTTCCAGGGCGTCGTGATCCGCCGCCAGGGTGACGGTCTGCGCGAGACCTTCTCGGTCCGCAAGGTCAGCTTCGGCGTCGGCGTCGAGCGGACCTACCCGATCAACGGCCCGGGCATCGACCGGATCGAGGTCGTGACCCGCGGCGCCGTGCGCCGCGCCAAGCTCTACTACCTGCGCGAGCTGCGCGGCAAGAAGGCCAAGATCAAGGAGAAGCGGGAGAAGCAGCCCAGCTGACTTCCCGCTCACCACGCCGCCCGAGCTGTGCGTATGCCGTACCGACCAGACCGCACTACCCTGGTCGTACGGGCGCAGCGCGGCGGCGGCCCCGCCCAAGCGGCGGGCAGTCGTCCACTACCGCCCGTGGAGCCTCGTCGAGGCTCCCGGGCGGTAGTGCTTCTGTGGACCGGGGAGTGGCGTGGTGCAGACGCTTGACGAGGACGGCACCGTCGATCCGTGGCGCCGGCGGGCTCGCCGTACCCGCCGCCAGATGCCCCTCTGGCAGGAGCTCCCGCTGCTGCTGGTGGTCGCGTTCTGCCTCGCGGTGCTGATCCGCACCTTCCTGCTCCAGGCGTTCTTCATCCCGTCCAGCTCGATGGAGGACACGCTCCTCATCGGGGACCGGGTGCTGGTCAACAAGGTCGTCTACGACGTCCGCGACCCGCAACGCGGTGAGGTGGTGGTCTTCCGGGGCACCGACCGCTGGGCGCCGCAGGTCGACGAACAGCCGGCGCCCGGCGTCGCCGGCAAGCTCACCCGCACCGTCGGTGACCTGGTCGGGGTGAGTCGCCCCGGCGAGAAGGACTTCATCAAGCGGGTGATCGGTCTCCCCGGCGACCGGGTCAAGTGCTGCGACAGCCAGGGTCGGGTGACCGTCAACGGCACGCCGCTCAACGAGCCGTACGTGCTGCGGGACTCCCCGCTGGACCTGCCGCCCAACCCGGCGGAGTGCCGCTCCCGGCGCTTCGACGAGGTCGTCGTACCGCCCGGTCAGATCTTCGTGATGGGTGACCACCGCGAGGTCTCGCAGGATGCACGCTGCCAGGGCCCGGTGCCGATCGACAACGTGGTCGGCCGGGCCTTCATCGTGGTCTGGCCCTCCTCGCGGTGGACCTCGCTGTCGGTGCCGTCGACGTTCGCCGACGTGTCCGCGCCGGCGACGGCGTCCCCCGGCGCACCCCCGGTGCAACCGACCCCGCAGGGCGGTGTGCTGCTGATACTCCCGTTGGTAGCCGCACTGCGTGGTTCCCGCGCGTTCCGGTCGGTGGCGTCCAGTTCGGCAACGTAGGCTCCTTGGCGTGATTGACGAGCAGACCGACAAGCCGCGCAGCTCCTTCTGGAAGGAGCTGCCGATCCTGCTGGGTGTGGCGATCCTGGTCGCGGTGCTGGTCCGCGCCTTCGTGCTGCAGACCTTCTTCATCCCGTCCCCGTCCATGGAGAACACTCTCAAGATCGACGACCGGGTGCTGGTCAACAAGCTGGTCTACGACTTCCGATCGCCGCACCGCGGCGAGGTGATCGTGTTCAAGGCTCCGACCGCCTGGAGCGGCAACCCCGACGGTGAGGACTTCATCAAGCGGGTGATCGGCGTCCCCGGTGACCACGTGGTCTGCTGCGACCCGCAGGAACGGCTGATGATCAACGGCAAGTCGTTGGACGAGCCGTACATCTTCTCGATGGACGGGATCCGCGACAAGCCCGCCGACCAGGAGTTCGACATCACCGTGCCGAAGGGCCGGCTGTGGGTGATGGGCGACCACCGCTCGGCTTCCGGCGACTCCCTGGAGCACTGGCAGCAGTCCGGGCAGAACATCACCGAGGCCACGATCCCCGAGGACGACGTCGTCGGTCGGGCGTTCACCGTCTTCTGGCCGGTGAGTCGGGCCACCTGGCTGACCGTGCCCGATCAGTTCGACGGCATTCCCAAGCCGTAGGCCGCCCGGGGCGTGGGCGATCCGCCGCCGGTCTGGCAGGCTGGGGCGGTGACCGTCTACACCCCTCGACGCGCCGCACGCGTGCTGCTCGTCGACGCGGCCGGCCGGGTCCTGCTGTTCGAGGGCTTCGACCCGGCCCGACCAGGGCACCGCTACTGGTTCACCCCCGGCGGTGGGCTCGACCCGGCGGAGTCCCCGGCAGCCGGCGCGGCACGGGAGCTGGCCGAGGAGACCGGGTTGCGGCTCGACCCGGCCGAGTTGGGCGAGCCGGTCTGGTGCGACACGACCGAGTTCACGTTCGACGGCACCTGGTACCGCCAGGAACAGGACTTCTTTCTTTTCCGGGTGCAGTCCTGGCAGGTGGACACCACGGGCTTCAACGACATCGAGCAGCGCAGCATCGCCGATCACCGCTGGTGGCTTCCCGCCGAGCTGGCGGTCAGCGGTGAGCGGTTCTATCCCCCCGAGCTGCCCGTCCTGCTGACCCGGCTGGGGCAGCCGACCGGCGCGGGCCAGGGCGAGGCGTCGTGCTGACCCCGCCGCGCACTGTCGTGCGCCGCGAGGCCGGCCTGTACGCCCTGGAACGAGCGCTCCAGCGGCGCGGCTTCCGGCACGTCGCCGGCGCGGACGAGGCGGGCCGGGGCGCGTGTGCCGGTCCGCTGGTTGCCGCCGCGGCGGTGCTGCCCGAGGGGCGGCGCGGCGAGATCGAGGGGCTGGCCGACTCGAAGCTGCTCACCCCGGCGAGCCGGGAACGGGTGTACGCGGAGGTGGTGGACAGGGCTTTGGCGTACGCCGTTGTGGTCATCCCCGCGGACGAGGTCGACGCCCGGGGGCTGCACGTGTGCAACCTGGCGGCGATGCGACGGGCGCTCGCCTCCCTCACCACCCGCCCGGAGTACGTGCTGACCGACGGCTTCGGCGTGGACGGGCTGGGCGTGCCCGGTCTGGCGGTGTGGAAGGGTGACCGGGTCGCGGCGTGTGTGGCGGCGGCCAGCGTGCTCGCCAAGGTCACCCGGGACCGGATCATGGTGGAGCTCGACGGGGTGTTCCCGGCGTACGGCTTCGCCGAGCACAAGGGTTACATCACCCCGGAGCACTCCGCTGCGCTGCGGGAGCACGGGCCGTGCCGGGAGCACCGGTTCTCGTACGTCAATGTCGCCGCGGTCTCCGGCCGCGACGGCCGGCCGCCGCGGGCCCGACGGCCCGGCGGCCACGCGCTGGAAGAGCCGATGGAGCGCTCCTGGGCGTCAGGGGGTACCGTCGGCGTGGCGTTGGGCGAGCAGCCTCGGCCTCCGGCGCCGGTGGGGGAAGATGTGGCCATGGAAGGCGGAGTGCGATGAGCGCGGAAGATCTCGAGAAGTACGAGACCGAGATGGAGCTGCAGCTCTACCGGGAGTACCGCGACATTGTCCGCCAATTCTCGTACGTGGTGGAGACGGAACGCCGGTTCTACCTGGCCAACCAGGTCGACCTGCACGTGCGCAACTCCGACGGCGAGGTCTACTTCGAGGTCGAGATGCACGACGCCTGGGTGTGGGACATGTACCGTCCTGCCCGCTTCGTGAAGAACGTCCGGGTGATGACCTTCAAGGACGTCAACGTCGAGGAGTTGGAGAAGCCCGACATCTCGCTGCCCGCCGACTCCGGCTTCGGCGGCTGACCGCACCCACGCCGGCCGGCCGCACCACGGGCCCCCCACCCGCGGTGTGACCCCCGCCGCCGATCACTCGGCCGGCACCACGACCTCGACCCGCTGCACAAGGTTGTTGGCGAAGCCGCCACGGTTCCACGGCTGCTCGACCGGCTGGGTGCGCCCCGACGCGTCGGTCGCCCGGGCACCGAGCACGTGCCGGCCCGGGGTGGCGGACCACTCGTAGCGCCACCGCCGCCAGGCGAAGTCGCCGCCGTCCGCCGGGTCCAGCTCGGCCGGCGCCCAGCTCTGCCCACCGTCGGTGGTGACCTCCACGGAGACCACCGGCGCGTGCCCCGACCAGGCCCGACCGTCCACCGTGCACGGCCCGGGCCGCAGCACCCGGCGGCGGGACATGAAATCGGGGAAGCCGGGCGGGCGGACCAGCGCGCGGGGTTCGATCCGGGTGACCGGAACGCCCGGGTCGTCGGCGTCGGTGCGAACCCGGTACGCGACGGCGTTCTGATAGCCCTCGAACGGCTCGGTGCGGATCTCGACCGACTGGAGCCACTTCACGTGCGCCATGCCGTACCAGCCGGGCACGATCAGCCGAAGCGGGGCGCCGTGCTGCGGGAGCAGGGGAGCGCCGTTCATCTCGTACGCCAGCAGCACCTCCTCGCGCAGCGCGTCGGCGACCGAAAGGGCCCGCTGGTAGTCCTGCTCGACCCCGCGCTCGACGCCGTGATCGGCACCGGTGAAGACCACGTCCACCGCGTCCGGCCCGAGGCCCGCCTCCCGCAGCAGCGGAGCGAGGGGGGTGCCGGTCCACTCGGCGTTGCCGACCGCCTCGACCAGCCAGGGCTGGCTGACCGGCCGGGGGTGCAGCAGGGCCCGCCCGTTGCCGGCGCACTCCAGGGTCACCTGCCGGGTGACCCGTGGTCGCTCACGCAGGTCGGCGAGGGTGACCGTCAGCGGGCGGTCCACCGCGCCGCCGATGGTCAGCGTGTGCGCCACCGGGTCGACGTCCGGGATGTCGTAGTGGATCAGCAGGTAGTGCAGCCCGGCCGGGGTGACGTCGTAGCGCAGCGCCTCCAACGGGATGCCGTGGTTGCGGGCGGCGAGCTGCAACTCCTCGGCGCTGATCGCCTCGTCCGGCTCCGCGAGCCGGGACGGGCCGCTCACGTCGGCCACCGTCGGCGTCCGGTCATCGACAGTGGTCATGCCTGGGCCTCCCCGGTCCAAACGGCGGCACCCGCCGTACGCGGACCAGCCTAGGCCCTCCCTGGCAGCACGAACACGGACCGGGGGACGGTGGGGTGAGGTCCGCGGGGGCGGAGAGGAACAACGCAGCATCACCAACCCCCGCGTGTAGCAGATCCTCGGCATCGCTGGGCGGTCGTCCACAGGACGTCCGGTTGTCCACAGGTCCGCAGGCCGGGCTGGCGGACGACCCGGCTCCGGCCGGAGGCTGCCGTCATGCGACCCCCATCCGTCCCGCGCATCGGCCCGGTCCGCCATGCCGGGCTGCTCCGCGCCGCGCTTGCCCTCGCGCTGATCGTCCAGCTCTGCGGGTTGGTCGCGGCGACGCCCCGCGAACCACCGACGCCGACCGTGCCGGTCGCGGCGGCCCTGCCGTCCGCCCCGGAGCCCGCCGGGCGGTTCCGCTGGCCGGTCGACGGACCGCCTCGTCCGGTACGCCGATTCGACCCGCCGCCCCGGCCGTGGCTGCCCGGTCACCGGGGCGTCGACCTGGCCGCGCCGGCCGGAACGGTGATCCGCAGCGCCGGTCCGGGCACCGTGCTCTTCGCCGGCCTGGTGGCCGGGCGACCGGTGATCACCGTGGGGCACTCCGACGGGCTGCGCACCACCCACGAGCCGGTCCGACCCGCCGTACGTCCCGGCCAGCAGGTCACCGCCGGCACGCCGCTGGGCGAGCTGCTGCCCGGACACCCGGGTTGCCCGGCCGCGGCGTGCCTGCACTGGGGCCTGCGCCGGGGCACGGACTATCTGGACCCGCTGGCACTGCTCGGCCTCGGCCCGGTGCGACTGCTGCCGGTCAATGGCGCCGGCCCCCCGCTGCCGGTCCATGGGGCCGCACGGAAGGTCAGCGCTGGGCGAGCAGCGCCGGCAGTCGCACGGCCAGCCGCTCGTACTCGTCGGCGGTGTTGTAGACCTGACCGGTGAGGCGCAACCACCCACGGCCGTTCCAGCTCATCACCGCCACCTCGGCGGCGAGCCGTTCGCCGATCCGCGCCTGCAACGCCCGCGCCTCGTCGATGGTGACGGCCATGCCGGCCGGCAACGGGATGAGGCGCAGAGACACCCCCGGCCTGCCGGGGTCGGGCAGTTGGGCGGGAGGCACCCCCAGCGCGTCCCCGACCACCCGCTGGCCGTACGCGGCGAGCGCGGCGTTGTGCGCCCGCACCCGGTCGACGCCGAGACTGCGCAGCGTGAACAGGCCCGCCGGAGCGGCCAGCCAGGACGTGTAGTCGAGGGTCGCCTGCCACTCGACCCGGGCCGGGAAACCAGACTCCTGTTCCCAGGACACCACCAGCGGCTCGATCCGGTCCCGCCACTGCGGTGCCACCGCCAGCAGGGCGGTCCCGCGCGGGGCGTACGCCCACTTGTGCAGGTTGCCCACCCAGAAGTCGGCGCCGATGCTGGCCACCGTCGTGGCCAGCATCCCCGGGGCGTGTGCGGCGTCAACCAGGACCGGTACGCCGTGCTCGCGGGCCACCCCGACGATCGCGGCGGCCGGGAAGAGCCTGGCCGTGGCCGAGGTGAGCTGGTCGACGACGAGCACCCGGGTCCGCCCGGGGCGCAGGCCGGCGCGGATGATCTGCACGAGCTGCTCGTCGCTCGCGGCCAGCGGGATCGGCAGCACCCGGCTGACCGCTCCGGTGCGACGGCACTCGCGCTGGATGGCCAGGCTCACCGCCCCGTACCCGTGGTCGGTGCTGAGCACCTCGTCGCCGGGTTGCAGGCCCAGCGACTGGAGCACGACGGCGACGCCGGTCGTGGTGTTGCCCACCAGGGCGCTGCCGTCGGGGTCGGCGCCCAGGAACCCGGCGAGGTGCCGGCGGGTGTGCGCGATCCGATCGACCAGGCCCTGGGTGAAGAAGCGCAGCGGGTTGGCTTCCATCTCGTCACGCAGCCGCTGCTGGGCTCGCTGCACCCCGATCGGGACCGCGCCGAACGAGCCGTGGTTGAGGTGGCTGACCGCCGGGTCCAGGGAGAAGAGCAGGCGGGCGCCCGGAATGGGTTCAGGGGGCTGCGGGACGCTCACTTGATGATCGTAACCGCCGGGGCCCCCGCCCTCCGGCCCTTGATCAGGCGCGTGGGTGGGCCTGACGGTAGGCGGCACGCAGCCGCTCCACCGAGACGTGCGTGTAGATCTGTGTGCTGGCCAACGACGCGTGGCCGAGCAGCTCCTGCACGGCCCGCAGGTCCGCGCCGCCCTCCAGGAGGTGGGTGGCCGCCGAGTGGCGCAGACCGTGCGGGCTCGTCCGGGGCAGGCCGACGGCCTCGGCGTACGCACCGACGATCTGACGCGCCGTCGTCGGGTTGAGCCGGCCACCCCTGGCACCCAACAACAGCGCGTCCCCGGAGCGGGCACTCACCAACGCCGGACGACCCCGGCGCAGCCAGTCGTCCAACGTCCTCTGCGCGGGCACCCCGTACGGCACTGCGCGCTCCCGTCCGCCCTTGCCGAACACCCGGATCACCCGCCGGCCGTGGTCGACGTCCCCGACGTCCAACCCGCACGCCTCGCTGACCCGTACACCGGTGGCGTAGAGCAGCTCCAGCAGCACCCGGTCACGCAGCGGCACGGCCTCGGTCTCAGCCGTCTGCGCTGCGCCCGGTGTCGGCCCGGTGGGTGGGTCGGTGGGGGCTGGCCTTACGGGCGCCGGCCGCACCGGAGGGTCGGTGGGAGCTCGACCCACGGGCGGTGCCTGCCGGGCCGGCGCCTCGACCAGTGCGGCGGCCTGGTCGACGCGTAGAACGCTGGGCAGCTCGCGGTGCGCACGCGGACTCGCCAGCGCCGCACCGACGTCGGCGGAGAGCAGCCCGGCGCGGTGGGCCCACGCGCTGAACGCCCGTGCCGACGCGGCCCGGCGGGCCAGTGAGGTGCGGGCCGCACCGGTGGTGCGTTGCTTCGCCAGCCAGCTGCGCAGCACCGACAGGTCCAGCTCGGCCAGGTCGACGCAGCCCATCCGGACGGCGTGGTCGAGCAGCGAGACGAGATCGGTGACATACGCGCGGACGGTGTGCGCCGACCGGTTACGCACCCGGGACAGGTGCTCGGCGAAGTCGTCGACGGCCTCACGCAGCTCGGGCGGTAGTGCCTGGTGCATCGCCCGGGTGCCCCGGTCCGGCCGGCTCATCGTGGCCGCGCCGGCTCGCGGAGCGGTCCATCGGCCCCGGCACCTTCACTGGCAGCTGGCACGGCACCAGCCTACGGCCGAGCGACGAGGGTCACCGGCCCCCACGGTGCCGGTGTTCGTCGGGCCTCGACTATCGCCGGTTGGACCTTTTGATCACCACCACCAGGCCGGCAATGAGCACGGCGGACGTGAAGAGACAGCACAGCACGGTGATGTGCCACGGCTTGACAGCACCCATGACCGGGCACCGTACCGGTAGGAGCGACAGCACGACGCCCCGCGTTGGCGCCCTCAGGTCGACCCGGACGTCGTCGCCGCCGTCGTGCGCTTCGGTCGGGAGGGCGGGATGAGGGCGTAACCACCGTCGCGACGGACCACCATGGACAACTCCTCCAGGAGAGACAGCTTGCGCAACGCGGTCCGTACGTCGACACCCGCGCGGGCGGCGAGGCGGTCCACGCCCATCGCCCCTCGCCGCGGCAGCGCCTCCAGCAGTGACCGCGCGTCGTCGTCGAGCGCGTCGGCGGGCCGCTGCGGGCCGCGCGTCAACGGAGCCAGGTCCGCGCCGATCCGGCCCACCTCCTCAAGGACGTGCGCCAACCCGGTGACCAGCCGAGCCTTGGGGAACTCGCGGAGGAAGTCGTGCGCGCCGACGGACATTGCCGAGGTCACCGGCCCAGGCACCACCATGGCCACCCGGTTGGTGTAGATGGCTCGCCGCGCGGTCTGCGTCGCGCCACTGCGTGCCGACGCCTCCACCAGGACGGTGCCCCGGGTGCCTGCGGCGATCACCCGGTTGCGGATCAGAAACCGGGGCCGCAGCGGTTCGGCGCCGGGCGGCCACTCGCTGACCAGCAACCCGGTGTCGGCGACCCGGTCGAAGAGTGCCGCGTTGCCCATCGGGTACGGCCGGTCCAGACCGCAGGCGAGCACCGCGACGGTCAGGCCGCCCGCGTTGAGGGCACCCCGGTGGGCGGCGGCGTCGATGCCGAACGCGCCACCGGACACGACCGTCCAGTCCCGCTCGGCAAGCCCATAACCCAGCTCGGTCGCGACGTGCTGCCCGTAGCCGGTGGCCGCCCGCGCCCCGACCACGGCCACCGAACGATCCAGGGCCTCGCCCAACGGCCAGCTCCCGCGTACCCAGAAGCAGAGCGGCGGTGCGGTCTCCACGTCCACCCGGCGGGTGACGTCCGGCAGATGCAGGTTGGCGAGGACAGCCACCTGGGCCGGCCACTCCTCGTCGTCCGGCGTGACCAGGCGTGCTCCGAGCCGGTCCGCGCGCTCCAGCGCCTCAGCCGCCACCGCCCGGGCGTCGCCGGCCGCCGTCCGGGCGGCCACCGTGCTGTGCAGCCAACCGTCCGGGCTGCCGCCGTCGAGCAGCAGGTCCAGGGTCGCCGCCGGGCCGTGCCGGTCAACCAGTCGGTGCACCGCACGGGTGCCCGGCTCGGCCAGCCAGGTCAGCGCGACCCGGGCCAGCCGCTGTTCGTCGTCGGCGCTCATGTCGCTTCTCCCGTCCGGAGTTGGATCGCTTCCCGCACGTCGTCCAGGTCCGGCCGATCCCGGCCGTCCAGGTCAGCGATGGTCCAGGCCATGCGAATGACCCGGTCGAAGCCGCGCGCCGACAGCGAGCCGGAGTCGAGCCGGCCCCGCAGTTCGGCGGTGACCCGAGCGGGCAACCGCCACGGCGGTCGACGCAGGTGCGGGCCGTCCACCTCGGCGTTCATGCGCCGGCCGAGACCGGCCCAGCGGGTGGCCGCCGCCTGCCGGGCCGTTGCCACCCGGGCGGCGACCGTGGCCGACGGCTCGGTGTCGCCGTCGGGTGCCAGCAACTCCGCCGCCCGCACCGGCATCAGCCGAACCTGTACGTCGATCCGGTCGAGCAACGGCCCGGAGAGCCGGCCCAGGTAGCGGCGGCGGACCAGCGCTGTGCACTCGCAGTGCGCATCGCCGGACGGCTTCGCACACGGGCACGGATTGGCGGCAAGCACCAGTTGGGTCCGGGCCGGGTACACGGTGCCGCCCCCGCTGCGACTCAGCTGGATGCGACCGTTTTCCAGTGGTTGGCGCAGGGCCTCCAACGCGCCCTTGCTGAACTCGGGGGCCTCGTCCAGGAACAGCACCCCGCGGTGCGCCAACGACACCGCGCCGGGCCGGGCCAGCCCCGAGCCTCCACCGACCAGCGACGGCACGGTCGCGGTGTGGTGCGGCGCCTGGAACGGCGGGCGACGCAGCAACCGGCCACCCGGCGGCAGCAGCCCGGCAATCGAGTGCAGCGCCGTGACCTCCAGCGCCGCGTCGTCGTCCAGCTCGGGCAGGATCGACGGCAGTCGTTCGGCCAGCATCGTCTTGCCGGCACCCGGAGGGCCGAGCAGGGCCACGTGATGCCCGCCGGCGGCGGCGACCTCCAATGCGCGTCGACCCAACTGCTGCCCGGCGACATCAGCGAGATCCGGTCCGTCGGCCAGCGGTGCCGGGACGGCCGTCGGAGGCTCGATCAGCGGAGTGCCGTCGCGAACGAAGGCGACCAGCCGGTGCAGGTTGTCCACCGCTCGCACCCGTACCCCCGGGATGACCGCGGCCTCGGCGGCGTTGCCGACCGGCACGATCACCCGCCCGACGCCGGCCTGGGCCGCGGCGGCGACCATCGGGAGCACGCCGCGCACCGGTCGGACCGTCCCGTCGAGCCCCAACTCGCCGAGGACCACGACCCCCTCCAGGGGAAGCAGCGGCAGTTCACCCGAGCCGCCCAGTAGCGCCGCGGCGATGGCGAGATCGAAGGCCGAGCCGAACTTCGGCAGCGTGGCGGGCAGCAGGTTGAGGGTGATCCGCCGGTTGGGCCAGCGTTGGCCGGAGTTGACCACGGCGGCGCGGACGCGGTCGCGGGCCTCGTGCAGGGCGGTGTCCGGTAGCCCGGAGATCACCACCGCCGGCAGGCCGGCGGCCAGGTCGGCCTCCACCTCGACCAGGTGACCGGTCACCCCGACCAGACCCACACAGAGCACCTTGGCGTAGCTCATGGCGCCCTCACCGATCCTTGAGAGCGGGCATGTCAGAACGCGCCCTTGAGGTGGTCGACCTGCGCCGGGCCGGCGTCGGGCAGCCGCACCGACAGCACGTCGAAACGCACCTCCTCGGCGATCGTGCCGGTCTCGGTCAGCCAACGGGCGGCGAGCCCCCGCAGCCGGCGCGCCTTGGCCGGCACGACCGCCTCGGCCGGGGTGCCGAAGTCGTCGCCCCGGCGGGTCTTCACCTCGCAGAAGGCGAGCACCGGCCCGTCCCAGGCGATGATGTCGATCTCCCCGGCCGCGCAGCGCCAGTTTCGGGCGATCGGGCGCAGCCCTGCCTCGGTCAGGTGCCGGGCGGCACACCGCTCGCCGTACGCGCCGACCGCCTGGTTCCGCTTCGTCATGGCCGGCACGGTGCTCGCCGGAAGGAGCGTTTCGCGACCCCGGTTACGGCCCAGCTGTGGACGACGGGTGTCCTGTGGACAACCGGACGATCATGCCCGGATGTGCTACGGCGACATCCTGGACAGGTTGCGCCTGCGGTGTTGCTGAGCTGGGGCCAGATGGCGCGCCGGCTGCCGGTCGCATACGGTGCCTGACGTGGACGGACGACGGAGCTTTCCGGAAGATCAGGAGTCGCGCTGGTACCCCGATGAGCGGGGTCGCGGTTACGGCGAGTCGGAGTGGCGGGGCGCGGGCGAATCGCGGTACCGGGACACCGAGGTTCCCGAGCAGCGCGGCCCCGACGAGGGCCGCTCCGTCGAGGACACCGGCGTCGGCCGCCGCCGGGAGTCGGACTCCGGTCGCTTCGGCGCCGTCGATGCGAGCGGCCGCTTCGGTACGCCTGAGTCGGATTCGGGTCGGCTGAGCGCGGTGGACGCGGGCCGCTTCGGTACGCCTGAGTCGGACTCGGGTCGGCTCAGCGCCGTGGATGCCGGCCGCTTCGGCGCGCCCGAACCGGACTCGGGTCGATTCGGTGTCGTGGATGCCCAGCCTGGCCGGTTCGGCGCGAGTGAGCCCGAATCGGGACGGTTCCGCGCGGTCGACCCGCTGGGTGACGTACGGCCGGAAGCGGACGGTTACCGGGCGACCCGCTCGCGGAGGGCTGACCGGGATCCGTCGGAGGTCTCCGGTGAACTGCCCGGTCGACGGGCCGCCCGGGAGTCGACCGGGCTTGGTTCCCCGCTGACCACCGGCCTGCCGGAGGCCACCCGCGACGCCCTGCCGGCGTCCGACACGTCCGCTGCTGTGCTCGCCGACCAGGTGCGTCCCGCCCCGCTGGCTGGCTACCCGATCATCGAGCCGAGTCGGGGCGGCGACACGCCACACCCGCTGGAGATGCCGACCGGGCCGATGCCGGGGATCGGCCCCCGCCCGGACCTGCCCGCGACGGAGCCGTCGACGTACCCCCCGGTGGCTGACGGCGTCTACCGGACCCGCCGGCCGGTGCTGGCCGTACTCTTCGCGCTGCTGGTGTTGATCTTCGAGATCCCGGCGCTGCGGGTGCTGCTGGCGGGCGTGACCGGCGACCCGGTGGACGCCGGGAACGTGGTGGTGGGTATCGCCCTGGTCGCCGGGCTGCCGATCTTCGCGACCGGGCTCTACGGGCTCCGGACCGGCGGTCTGGCGCTCTCCGACGGTGGTCGGGGGTGGCTCCGCCCGCCCACGGCCTACCTGACCGTCGGACTGGTGCTCTTCCTCGCCGCCGCGCTCGCTGCCGGCTGACCCGTCGAGCGCCGCCCGCCCGCCCACCCTGCCTACCGCGTCTTGATCGACTCGGTTTTCACGAAGTCGCGGTGTCCGGGTCAGCCCGAAGCCGCGGTTTTCAGGAAACCGAGTCGATCATCGCCGAGCGCGTGTTTGGTCACCACGGGGCGGCGCGCCCGCCGTGCTGGCCACGCACTTCGCACCCCGGGGCGGCTGAACGGGCGAGGGGCGTACACTGGCCAACTGGCGACCGCCTCGTGCGGTCGACCTCGCGCGCCCTCTTCACGAATCGTCGTGGAGCGACGGCCTCCCTGGTCCCGATCTTGATCGGGTCCACCATGGGTCGGCGACCAGGCGCCAGGACGCCCGGCCACCGGCCGGGCGTGACAACCAGGGATCTTGAGGAGTACCCCAACCATGGCCGTCGTGACCATGCGCCAGCTGCTGGAGAGCGGTGTCCACTTCGGGCACCAGACCCGGCGCTGGAACCCGAAGATGAAGCGCTTCATCATGACCGAGCGCAACGGCATCTACATCATCGACCTGCGCCAGACCCTCGAGTACATCGAGAAGGCGTACGAGTTCGTGCGTGGGACCGTCGCCGAGGGTGGCAGCATCCTGTTCGTCGGCACCAAGAAGCAGGCCCAGGAGGCGATTGCCGAGCAGGCGACCCGGGTCGGCCAGCCGTACGTCAACCACCGCTGGCTCGGTGGCATGCTGACCAACTTCCAGACGGTGTACAAGCGGCTCCAGCGCATGAAGGAGCTGGAGGGTCTGGGTGACCTCAGCGGCACCGCCGCCGGTTACACCAAGAAGGAGACCCTGCAGCTCTCCCGCGAGAAGATCAAGCTGACCCGCACCCTCGGTGGTCTGCGGGACATGCAGAAGCTTCCCGCCGCGGTGTGGATCGTCGACACCAAGAAGGAGCACATCGCCGTCGACGAGGCCCGCAAGCTGGGCATCCCGGTGATCGCGGTGCTGGACACCAACTGTGACCCGGACGAGGTCGACTTCCCGATCCCGGGCAACGACGACGCGATCCGCTCGGCCGAGCTGCTGACCAAGGTCGTTGCCGCCGCCGTCGCGGATGGTCTGATCGCGCGTTCCGGCCGTCGCCGGGGCAACGACGAGAAGCCCGAGGGTGTCGCGAGCGACGAGCCGCTGACCGAGTGGGAGCGCGAGCTGCTGGAGCCGAAGAAGGCCGACGAGTCGGCCGCCCCGGCCGAGCAGCCCGCCGCTGCCGCCGCCGAGCAGCCCGCCGCCACCCCGGAGCAGCCGGCGCAGGCCGCCACCGAGCAGCCGGCGGCCGCGACCGCGGAGTGATCGCACCGTCGCTGCCCACCGTCCGTTTTCGCGAACGGTGGGCAGCGACGGTACGCCGGGCACGATCCGCCCGGATCCGGGTAACCGTCACCTCTGACCATCCACACGCCGTCTCAACACCGAAGAGAGAGCCATGTCCCAAATCACCGCCGCGGACGTCAAGAAGCTCCGCGACCTCACCGGCGCCGGCATGATGGACAGCAAGAAGGCGCTGACCGAGGCCGAGGGCGACTTCGACAAGGCCATCGAGATCCTGCGCGTCAAGGGCGCCAAGGACGTCGGCAAGCGGGCCGGTCGTACGGCCGCCAACGGCCTGGTCGCCCACTCCGGCAAGGCGCTGCTCGAGCTCAACTGCGAGACCGACTTCGTCGCGAAGACCGAGTCGTTCATCGCGCTGGCCCAGCAGCTGGTCGAGCACGGCGAGCGCGTCGGCGTGAACACCGCCGAGGAGCTGCTCGCCACCGAGCTCGACGGCAAGGTCGTCGCGGACCTGATCCAGGAGCAGTCGGCCAAGATCGGCGAGAAGCTGGTGCTCAACCGGTTCGCCCGGGTCGAGGGCACCACCGCCGTCTACCTGCACCGCAAGGCCCAGGACCTGCCGCCGGCCGTTGGTGTGCTGGTGTCGTACACCGGTAAGACCGACGAGGCGGGTGACGCCGACGCCCGTGGTGTGGCCATGCAGATCGCCGCGATGCGGCCGAAGTACCTGACCCGGGACGAGGTTCCGGCTGAGGTCGTCGAGTCCGAGCGGCGCATCGCCGAGCAGACCGCCCGCGAGGAGAACAAGCCCGAGGCGGCCCTGCCGAAGATCATCGAGGGTCGGGTGAACTCGTTCTTCAAGGACTTCGTCCTGGTCGAGCAGTCGTCCGTCGCTGACAACAAGAAGTCGGTGAAGCAGATGCTGGCCGAGGCTGGCATCGAGGTCACCCGCTTCGTGCGGTTCGAGGTCGGCCAGGCCTGAGCCGTCACCGGGCGCCGTGGGCGCCCGTGGGCAGAAGACGTCGACGAGGAGGCCGCCGGTGTACGTGACAGGCACCGCGGCCTCCTTGTCACATAGGGTCGGCAGCGGCAGGTTCGCGGTACGCGCCGCACGGGGCGTGCGCGTGGGGAAGGGCGGGGCGGATGACGCAGGTTGTGAGTGACCGGACGCTGGCGGTGGACGATCCGACGGCACCGCCGCCGGGACGCGCCCGCCGGGTGGTGCTGAAGCTCTCCGGTGAGGTGTTCGGCGGCGGCGCGATCGGCGTCGACCCGGACGTCGTCCAGGCCATCGCCCGGCAGATCGCCACCGTGGTCCGTCGCGGCGTGCAGGTCTCCGTGGTGGTCGGCGGCGGCAACTTCTTCCGCGGCGCGGAGCTGCAGAAGCGCGGGATGGACCGGGCCCGCGCCGACTACATGGGCATGCTCGGCACCGTGATGAACTGCCTCGCGTTGCAGGACTTCCTGGAGAAGGAAGGCATCGAGACGCGGGTGCAGAGCGCCATCACGATGGCTCAGGTCGCCGAGCCGTACATCCCCCTGCGGGCGATCCGGCACCTGGAGAAGGGGCGTGTGGTCATCTTCGGCGCTGGCGCCGGGATGCCGTACTTCTCCACCGACACGGTGGCCGCCCAGCGGGCTCTGGAGATCCGGGCCGACGTGGTGCTGATGAGCAAGAACGGCGTGGACGGCGTCTACACCGCCGACCCGCGGATCGATCCCACCGCCAGCAAGCTCGACTCGATCACCTTCTCCGAGGCGCTGCGCCGCAACCTGCGGGTGGCCGACGCGGCGGCGTTCAGCCTCTGCATGGAGAACGGCCTGCCGATGCTGGTCTTCGGCGCGCAGGGTGACGACACCATCATCCGCGCGGTGGGTGGCGACAAGATCGGCACCCTGATCACCGCCTGAGCCCCGCCGACGGCGATGGCGGCGGCGGTCCTGACGACTTTCAGCAGAGCCCACCACGAGCACAGAAGGAGGCGAGGAGACCGGTGATCGACGACACCCTCCTCGAGGCCGAGGAAAAGATGGAGCGTGCGGTTGAGCACGCCAAGGAGGAGTTCGGCGCCATCCGTACCGGTCGCGCCAACGCCGCCATGTTCTCCAAGGTCATCATCGACTACTACGGCACGCCCACGCCGCTGACCCAGATGGCGTCCATCGCGGTTCCCGAGCCGCGGATGGCCATCATCAAGCCGTACGACAACTCGCAGATCAATGCGATGGAGAAGGCGATCCGCGACTCGGACCTCGGGGTGAACCCGAACAACGAGGGCAACCAGTTGCGCATCCTGCTCCCGCAGATGACCGAGGAGCGCCGCCGCGACATGATCAAGGTGGCCCGGCACAAGGGCGAGGAGGCCAAGGTGGCGATCCGCAACGTCCGCCGCCGTGGCAAGGAAGAGCTGGACCGCATCGTCAAGGACGGTGAGGCAGGCGAGGACGACGGTCGCCGCGCCGAGAAGGAACTCGACGACCTGACCCAGCGCTACGTCGCCAGCATCGACGACCTGGTGAAGCACAAGGAAACCGAGCTGCTCGAGGTGTGACCGTCCGCCCGTCGTTCGGGTGAGATGGCGCCGAGGCCCGACCCCCGCCGGGGGCCGGGCCTCGTGTCGTACGTCAGCAGGGGATCCCAACGTTTCCGGCTCAGTCCCGGATCGTGCAGGAGACGAGTCGGATCGGTGGCTGCTTCTCTGCGTACCGGACGGGTGGTATCGCTCGGCGACGGCCCGCCGGCCAGGGGCGATGCCGGTCGCCCTGCCTCGTCCGCCGTGCCGATCCGGCGGGTGCAGTAGGCTCGGCAGGATTCCCGGCCACCGGGCGGTGAACACCGGGAATCGACCGACCGTCGGGGCGGTCAATCGGAGGAACATCGCGCGTGTAGGGGATGCTTGTGGTCTTGCGTCATGTGGTGGTTCTCGCGCCCCGTCGCGGTGCGTGATGTCCCACCCCGACCCCTACGGCAGCGAGCCTCGCGGCTGGGACCGCCCCGAGCGCCCAGTGGCACTGCCCTGGCCCGAGCAGGACCTGGACGCCGGCCAGTGGAGCCGCCGTCCCACGGCCGGCCCTGAGCTGTACGCCGACCCGCACACCCGGCCGTACGCGGACCCGAACCCGTACGACGAGCGCGGCCGGACCGTACGCCCGGACGACGCCTCGACCCGCCACGGTGACCCGGAGCGGCACGACGAGCCTGGCCGGTACGACGAGCCCGGCCGTTACGACGGCCCGCCGTTCGACGGACCGGTCCGCTACGACGACGACGCCGGTTACCCGACCGCGCAGCTCGCGCCCATCGGGGCCGAGATCGCTCCGGACCCGGAGCCGGTGACCGAGCCGGAGCCACCGTCCGGTCGGCGCACGAAGGGCCGACGCCGGGCCAGTGTCGATCGACCGGCCACCCAGCAGTTGGGCACCGGTCGGGCCGGCCGCAACCTCCCGGCGGCGATCGGCGTGGGGCTCGGCCTCGGCGCGTTGATCGTGGTGCCGCTGGTGTTCTACCCGCTGGCGTTCCTGGCGGTGCTCGCCGGTGCGGTCGCCATCGGCATGTGGGAGATGGCCCGGGCGGTCCGGCGCAGCGGCGCGCACCCGCCGTTGGTGCCGTTGATCGCCGGTGGCGTGCTGACCGTGGGCCTGGCCTGGTTCGCCGGCCCGGACGCGCTCAGCCTGGGGCTGCTGGTCACCGTGCTGGGCACCATGATCTGGCGGCTGGGTGACGGGCCGGCCGGCTTCCAGCGGGATCTCACCGCCGCCACCCTGATCGCGGTCTACGTGCCGTTCCTCGCCGGGTTCGCGGCGTTGCTGGCGGCGGCTCCCGACGACGGCCCGCTGCGAATCCTGGCCACGCTGATCGCGGTGGTCCTCTCCGACACCGGCGGGTACGCGGCCGGCGTCTCCTTCGGGCGACACCCGATGGCCCCGTCGATCAGCCCGAAGAAGTCCTGGGAGGGCTTCGCCGGCTCGGTCACGGCGGCGGCCCTCGGCAGTGCGCTGCTGTTGTGGCTGATGTTCGAGGTGGCACCCTGGTGGGGTGCGGTGTTCGGGGTGGCCGTCTCCTGCGCGGCGGTCCTCGGCGACCTGGCCGAGTCGATGATCAAGCGGGATCTCGGCGTCAAGGACATGAGCAACCTGCTGCCTGGCCATGGCGGTCTGATGGACCGGCTGGACTCGATCCTGTTCGCGGTGCCGACGGCCTACCTGCTGCTGGCCATCTTCGTGCCGGTGGTGAACTGAGGCATGATCACGGCGTTCCGGTCATCTGGCTGCGGCGGTCGCCGCTCGTTCGACACCTCCGGACCGGCACCTGCCGCCGACGGCGTGACACACTAGACCAGCCATGACGAGCCTGCCGTTGATCCCCGCCATCTCGGACGCCCCCGCCGCGCGCCGAGCCTCCATGCCGCCGAAGCACCTCGCCGACCTGGACCTGGCCGGCCGCCAGGCGCTGGTCACCGAGTTGGGTGAGCCCGCGTTCCGCGCCAAGCAGGTCTCGAACCACTACTTCGGGCGGCTGGTCCGCGACCCGCAGGCCATGACCGACCTGCCCGCGGCGACCCGGGAGCGGCTGTCCGAGCAGCTCATGCCCACCCTGCTCACCCCGGTGCGCGAGCTGGCGTGTGACGACGGCGCGACCCGTAAGGCGCTCTGGCGGCTGCACGACGGCGCTCTGGTGGAGAGCGTGCTGATGGGTTATCCGGACCGGGTGACCGTCTGCATCTCCAGCCAGGCGGGCTGCGGGATGGCCTGCCCGTTCTGCGCGACCGGCCAGGCCGGGCTGACCCGCAACCTGTCCACCGCCGAGATCGTCGACCAGGCCGTCTACATGGCCGGCGTCGCGGCCTCCGGCGCGGTGGTCGGCTCCCCGCCGCGGCTGTCGCGTGTCGTGTTCATGGGCATGGGTGAGCCGTTGGCCAACTACAACCGGGTGATCGGGGCGATCCGTCGACTGGTCAGCCCTGCTCCGGAGGGGCTCGGCCTGTCCCAGCGGCACATCACCGTTTCCACGGTCGGCCTGGTTCCGGCCATCCGCCGACTGGCCAGCGAAGACCTCTCAGTGACCCTTGCGCTGTCGTTGCACGCGCCCGATGATGATCTGCGCGACGAACTCGTGCCGGTGAACCAGCGCTGGAAGGTAGCCGAGGTGCTGGACGCAGCGTGGGACTACGCCGCCCGGACGGGCCGTCGCGTGTCGATCGAGTACGCGATGATCAAGGACGTGAACGACCAGCCGTGGCGAGCCGACCTCCTCGGGCGGCTGCTGGCCGGCAAGTTGACCCACGTGAACCTCATTCCACTCAATCCGACGCCGGGCAGCCGCTGGGACGCGAGCCCGAAGCCGGTTGAGCGGGAGTTCGTCCGGCGGTTGCGCGATGCCGGGGTGTCCACCACCGTACGGGACACCCGAGGTCGCGAGATCGACGGCGCGTGTGGTCAGCTCGCCGCCGCCGAGGACAACGACACCTTCACCGACCGCGCCGGAGAGGCACCGGCGTGACCGGGCGTGGCGAACGAGACCAGGAGACATAGTGGCGAGTCAGGGTCAGCGTTTCCGGCGCAAGGCGCTCCGCCGGGGATACAAGGTCGACGAGGTGGATGCCTTCCTCGACCGGGTCGAGGCGACACTCGACGGCCGACAGGTCGGCGCCCCGGTGGCCTCCCAGGAGGTCCACGACGTCGTTTTCCGGGTCCGGTTCAACGGCTACGACGAGTGGCAGGTCGACCTGCACCTGGACCGGGTGGAGCGGCAGTTGGCCGAGCTGGAGGAGCGCAACAGCGCCGGGCGCGGTGGCGATCCCCGAATGGGTGACCGGATGGGCCCATCGGACCGGATGGGGCCGCCGATGCGCGATGAGCGGGGCATGGTTCCGCAGCCGATGCCACCCCGTCCGATGCCCGCGCAGGCCGGCCCGCCCGTCGACCGCTACGGCCGCTACGACGAGCCGACCGGTGCCTTCGCCGGTGGGTACGACGGCCCCCGCGGCGGTTACGATGCGCCGCGCGGCCCGGCCGGCCCTGGCCCGATGGGTCCCGGTGGCCCGATGGGCCCCGGCCCGATGGGTGGCCACGGCGTTCCGCCGCGCGGCCTCCCCGCGGGCCCCTCGGGTTACGGCCCGGACGACCAGCGCTCACCGGGTGGGTACGGCCCGGACGACCAGCGCTCACCGGGTGGGTACGGCCCGGACGACCAGCGCTCGCCCGGCGGCTATCCGCCGGAGGAGCCGCGCTTCGACGGCTTCGAGGCCGGGCGACACGGTCGGGCCGACATGACCGCCGAGATCCGGATGCCGGAGCGGGACCTGCGCGACATGCGTCGGGGCCCGGCCGGTCCACCGCAGCTACCTCAGCAGGGCATCGGTGGCCCGCCGATGGGCGGCCCGCCCGCCGTGGCCGGTCCCCCGATGGGCGGCCCGCCGATGGGTGGTCCGCCGATGGCCGGCCCGCCCGGCAGCGATCTGTACCGGGTCGACCAGATCCGCCGCAGCTTCCAGGTACGCCGGTTCGGCAGCGGTTACGACCCGGACCAGGTGGACCGGTTCTTCGAGACCCTGCTCGGCGGTATGCAGCGCCGCAACCCGATGCCGGTCGACCCGAAGGACCTGGACACGCTCCGGTTCGGGCTGGTGCCCGGCGGTTACTTCGAGGCTGAGGTGGACGCCGCGCTCAAGGACGTGCAGGACATTCTCTTCGGGCGCTGACCCCGACGCGTACGGACGAGGGCCCGTCCCCCGGGTGGGGGCGGGCCCTCGGCGTCGTCGGCCGGTCGTCCGGCGGTCGGTCGGGTCAGGAGCGCAGACCGTTGCGCCGAAGCACGATGTCGCCGATCACGATGATCAGCAGCAGCGCGGCCAGGCCGATCAGCCAGAGGTCCTCGACCCTGCCCTCGTGGTTGCCGCAGATCATCGCCAGCAGCGCCAGTGCGGACAGCACGGCGCCGATCTGCCCGGCCTTGCGGTGCCCGGGCTTGTGCTGGTCTGGCGACGTTACCGGCTCGCTTCCTGCCACTGTCGGTCCTTCCCTCGCGATCGGATCTTTGGTTAGTCTGGCACGCCTCCTGCTCGGCGCGGCGGGGTGGGGGTTTCCCGGCCGTCAGGCACTGCCCACCAGGGGCCGAACGGCACTACCGGCGTCGCGGGGCGGTGGTCAGACTCCCTCCGGTAGCGTTTGGCGTACACCTGATTGTCTGTTTGAGGGGGACTGTGCGGTGCGAGTGACCGGAACCGGGCACGCCAGCATGCGGATCGACACGGCCGCGGGCAGCATTCTGTGCGACCCGTGGGTCAATCCGGCCTACTTCGCCTCGTGGTTCCCGTTCCCGGACAATTCCCTGCTCGACTGGGAGACTCTGGGCCAGGTCGACTACCTGTACGTGTCCCACCTGCACCGGGACCACTTCGACGCCAAGCACCTGCGGGACTTCATCTCCAAGGACGCCACGGTCCTGCTCCCCGAGTTCCCCACCTCGGAGATGGAGGACGAGTTTCGGGCGCTGGGCTTCACCAAGTTCCTGAGGGCGCCCAACGAGCAGGTCGTGGAGCTGCCCGGCGGCCTCAAGATCATGATCCAGGCGCTGACCAGCCCGACCGACGGACCGATCGGCGACTCGTCGCTCTGGGTCGAGTACGACGGGGTGCGGCTGCTCAACCAGAACGACGCCCGCCCCACCGACCTGAGCGTCTTCGCCGAGCTGGGGCACGTGCACGCGCATCTGCTCCAGTTCTCCGGCGCGATCTGGTACCCGATGGTCTACGAGCTGCCGCAGGCGGCGAAGACCGCGTTCGGCAAGCAGAAGCGCGACCGGCAGTTCGACCGGACGTGGCGCTACATCGACGACCTGAAGGCCGACCACGTCTTCCCGATCGCCGGCCCGCCGTGCTTCCTCGACGACGCGCTGTGGCAGTTCAACGACATCCACGGCGACGAAGGCAACATCTTCCCCGACCAGTCGGTCTTCCTGTCGGAGTACGCGAAGGTCGGCGGCACCAACGGGATCGTGCTCCTGCCGGGAAGCGTCGCCGAGGTCACCACCGAGGGCGCGAGCACCACCCACCCGGTGCCGGTGGAGGAGTTCTTCGCGAACAAGGTCGCCCACCTGGAGGAGATGCGGGAGCGCAAGCGCCCTGTCATCGAGGCCGAGAAGGCGTCCTGGCGGCACCCCGAGGTGGACGTCCTCGGCGAGATGAAGCGCCGCATCGAGCCGCTGCTCGACGAGTCGATCTACCTCGCCAAGGGTGTGGGTGGCCCGGTCCGCTTCGACCTGGTCGGCTACGACGGCGAGAGTGTCGAGTCGATCGTGGTGGACTTCCCGGGCAAGGAGGTCCGACCGTACGCCGACGAGAAGGTCCGCTACCGGTTCCGGACCGAGCGGTCGCTGATCGAGCATCTGCTCTTCATCGACGAGGTGGACTGGGTCAACTCGCTCTTCCTGTCCTGCCGCTTCTCGGCGGCCCGGATCGGCCAGTACAACGAGTTCGTCTACGCGTTCTTCAAGTGCCTCTCCGAGGAGCGTCTCCAGTACGCCGAGGGCTGGTACGACGAGCACGAGCGCAGCACCGACGCCGAGGACATCACCCTGGGCGACTGGGTGGTGCAGCGGCGCTGCCCGCACCTGAAGGCGGACCTGACCCGGTTCGGCATCGTCGACGGTGATCAGCTCACCTGCCAGCTGCACGGCTGGCGTTTCGACCTGCCCAGCGGCCGTTGCCTAACGAGCGTCGGCCACAAGGTGAGAGCTCACCGGGTGGACGCAGAGACTCCCGCCCCCGCTGGCGAGGCGGTGATCTGACCAGCCACGTTGATCATGAAGTTATTGCCCCGACACGCCGCGGCGGCAGGCGATAACTTCATGATCAACGTGCGTCTGGGGTAGGGGCCGCTGGTCAGACCGCTAGGTCGGTGAGGATGCGGCGGGCGGCGTTGTGGCCGGCTGCGCCGATCACGCTGCCGGCCGGGTGGCAGCCGGCGCTGCCGGCGTACACGCCGTCGATGCCAGTGGCGTAGGGCATCCGGTCGGTGAACGAGACCGTGTTGTCGACGTGGTGGATGTGCCCGCCGGTGATGCCGAAGTGCTTCTCGATGCCGGGCGGGGGGAGCGGCACCGCGTCGGCGATCAGGTCACCGGTGCCGGGGGCGTACCGCTCGACGATCTCGACGAGCCGGTCGACGTAGCCGGGCAGTGCCGCGTCCCAGGTGGTGCCGGCCAGCTCGTAGGGGACCGACTGGACGAAGAGCGCCGACGAGTGGTGCCCGGCGGCGTCGGAGAGCGACGGGTCGACGGTGGTGTGCAGGTACCACTCGATGGTCGGCTCCGCCGGCAGTCGGCCGGCCTGCACGTCCGCCCACATCGAGCGCAGCGCGGTCATCGGCGACGTGTCGTCCCCGCCGACCAGCGACGCGGAGCCGGGCAGCAGGTGGATGGTCGAGCCGAACGGGCTCGGCGTGCCGGTCGGCAGGCAGGAGAACCGGGGCAGCCCGGTGAGCGCCAGGTTGAGCTTGAGGGTGGTGCCGGGGCGGCGGACCGCCGCCATCCGTTCGCCGAGGGGCGCCGGGAGCGCGCCGTCGGGCAGCAGGTCCATCAACCGGTACGGGTCACACGCGCCGAGCACCACCCGGGCGGCGACCTGTCGGCCGTCGGCCAGCACCACTCCGCTCGCCGCGCCGCCGTCGAGCGTCACCGCACTCACCGGCGTACCGGTCAGGATGGTCGCCCCGGCGGCCCGCGCGGCGTCGGCGAACGTCCGTGAGACAGTGCCCATCCCGCCCTCGGCGATCATCCAGGTGCCGCCGGAGCCGGGCAGTCGGCACATGTTGTGCACGAGGAAGTTGTGGCCGGTGCCGGGGTCGTCCGGGCCGGCGTTGAGGCCGGACAGCCCGTCGGTGACCGCATACATGCTGACCAGCAGCTCGGAGCGGAACTCGAACCGGGCCAGGTAGTCGGCCACCGAACCCTGCACGAGGTCGACGAAGACCTGCCGCAGCGCCGGTCGCACGTGCCGCTCGGCGGTCTCCTGGACGCTCAGCGGCTCCGCCAGCCAGGCCGGGGCGAGATCCTCGCGCAGCGCGGCCAACTCGGCCTGCATGGCGTCGTCGGCGGCCACGTCGGCGGGGGAGAAGAACTCCGCGAGCTGCGCCCGGGTGGCTGCGGTGTCGCGGCCGTTGAGCAGGTACGGCGAGCCGAGGCCACCCGGCGTGGGCAGGAAGTAGTGCGGGTCGCGGCGCAGCACCGGGATCCGTACGTCGAGCGTGGCGAGCAGTTCCGGTGGCATCAACCCGAGCAGGTACGAGCCGGTGGAGTGCCGCAGCCCCGGCACCTTCGGGAACGGGTTCTCGGTGCGGGTCGCGCCGCCGATCACGTCGGCCGCCTCCAGCACCAGGACGTCCAGACCGGCGCGGGCCAGCAGGACTGCGGAGACCAGGCCGTTGTGCCCGGCACCGACGATCACGACGTCGGCGCGGGCCGGAATCTCACTGCTCATGCCGCCGCAGCCTAGTCCGTGCCTCCGGTGCGCTGGGCGCGCCAGCGGGAGAGGGTCAGGGTGGCGGAGTAACCGGCCAGGACGATCACGTGGAACATGTAGAGCCACAGGAGCACGGCCACGCCGGCGCCGATCTCGTCGAAGCCACCGAACGGCACTCCCAGGTCCAGGGGGAGCGAGGCGAAGAGCACGAAGCCGTGCAGGAAGCCGGAGAGGTTCGCCGCGGTGAACGACCCGATCCCGAGCGTGGAGAGCCAGTCCGGGGAGGCCGACCCGACGACCCGGAACACCCACACCAGCACCGGCGTGAGCACCAACCAGACCGCCAGGAACGACAGCACCACGCCCAGCACGCCGACCCATCCACCCTGACGGACGAGACGGGTGGTGAGCGGGAGTGCCAGCAGGATCGACAGCAGCAGCGCGGGGGCCGGCGCGAGCAGCGGCAGCAGGAGGATCCGACCCCGCCAGCCGACCAGGTGCTCGTCGGAACGAGGTGCCGCCACCGAGACGAACGCCCGGCGCAGCCCCTCGCCGTACAGCGACGCGGGCAGCAGCGAGGCCAGCGCCAGCAGCGGGGTCAACTCCACCCCGGCGTTGACCAACGCGTCCACCGCGCGGGGTGCGCCGATCGCGGTGGGCAGGGCTTCCACGGCGTACGAGGTGAGCCGGCGTACCCGGTCGGCTCCGGCAATCAGGGAGGTGAGCCAGATCGCCAAGAGGGCGACCGGCACCACGGCGATCGCGCCGTAGAAGGTGATCGCGGCGGCGTGCAGCGACAGGTCCCGCCCACGTAGCGGGCGGAACGCGGCCCGGGTGATCCGCTTCGCCTGCTGCCATCCGCTGCCCATCGTGATCCCTTTCCCTGTCGTCAGGGCCGCCACTCCTTAAGATCGCCGGTCATGACTGTTGTCACCACCGAACGCCTCATCCTGCGCGATTGGACCGACGATCCGGCCGATCTGGCCCGGATCTACGACATCTACTCCCGCCCCGAGATCACCCGTTGGTTGGGCGCGGCACCGGGTCTGCCGCTGACCGACCCGAGCGAGGCCATCGATCGGCTGCGCATCTGGCAGGACCGGCACGCCGCCGACGGAGGCCGGTACGGCACCTGGGCGATGGAGGTACGCGAGACCGGGCTGGTGGCGGGCACGGTGTTGCTCAAGCGGCTGCCGGGAACCCCGGAGACGCAGCTCACCGAGGACATCGAGACGGGCTGGCACCTGCATCCGGACTCGAGGGGTCACGGCTACGCCACCGAGGCGGCCCGTGCCCTCATGGCGCGGGAGTTCGCCGCCGGCACCTCGGAGATCTACGCGGTCGTGTCGCCGGGCAACGAGCCGTCGATGGCGGTCTGCCGGCGACTCGGCATGGAGCACGTGGGCCGGCGCACCGAGTGGTACGGCGGTGAGGAGTTGGAGACCTTCGTCCGATCAGCGCCGACCGGCTGAACACCCCGGGCACCTCCGTGCCCGTGCGGTGAGCCCAACGCGTTGCGAACCCTGATGCCGGTGAGTCGTCCTGACGACTCACCGGCATCACTCTTGCGCCCGCGAGCGCCCACCGAACCGAAGCGGCGACGGCCCGCAGGACGCGCATACCCATAAATAGTCACGGTGGTCGAAGTGTTGACGCTCCCGTAGCACGTCAGTAACCTTTGGTCAAAGTAACGCAAGATTTCGACAAAGGCGTGCATGATTTAGCGCATGCTCCCGGAAGATTCAACGGGCTCCCTGGAGGGGCCCGTTGGTGGTCGTCCCACCGCCGCACCCCCACCCCCCGTGGTCAAGCCGCCGCGGCAGCCGTCCCCCGACGACAAGGACAGTGATGAGACGAACGAATCTGTTCAGGATGGTGGCGGCGGCAGCCGCGGCCACGCTGATCGCCACGGCAGGGGTCACCGCCCTCGCGAATCCCGCCGGTGCCGCCCGCCCCGCCGACACGGTGTCCGCGCCAAGCGCCGGCTTCGCCGCGGCGGCCACCAACCTCGCGCAGGGCCGGCCCACCCAGGAGAGCGGCCACGCCGACGTCTACGACTCGTCGAAGGTCGTCGACGGCAACGCGGGCAGCTACTGGGAGAGCGTCAACAACTCCTTCCCGGAGTGGGTCCAGGTCGATCTCGGCTCATCGCAGAGCGTCAACCAGGTCGTACTGAAGCTGCCGACCTCCGGTTGGGGCACCCGGACGCAGACGTTGAGCGTGCAGGGCAGCGCCAACGGTTCGTCGTTCGCCGACCTGGTCGGGTCCCAGACGTACACCTTCAACCCGGCGAGCGGCAGCACGGTCACGATCAACTTCGGTCAGACCTCCACCCGCTACGTGCGGATCAACATCACCGCCAACAGCGCCTGGCCGGCCGGGCAGCTCTCGGAGCTGGAGGTGTACGGCAGCGGGGGCACCACCCCGGACACCACCGCGCCGAGCGTCCCCGGCAACCTCTCGTACACCCAGTCGGGCACCACCATCAGCCTCAACTGGGTCGCCTCGACCGACAACGCGGGTGGCAGCGGCATCGCCGGCTACGACGTCTACCGCAACGGCGCGTTCCTGCAGTCCATCGGGAACGTGACCACCTTCAACGACACCCAGCCGACCACGGCCACCGTGTCCTACCACGTGCGGGCGCGCGACGCCGCCGGCAACCTCTCCGGCAACAGCAACACGGTCACCCGTACCGGCAGTGGTGACACCACCGCGCCGAGCGTGCCGGGGACGCTGTCGCAGAGCACGTCGGGCAGCACGATCACGATCACCTGGGGCGCCTCCACCGACTCCGGGGGCAGCGGTCTCGCCGGCTACAACGTCTACCGTGGCGGCAACCTGATCGCGACCCTGGGCACCGTCCTCACCTACCAGGACACCCAGCCGGCGACGGCGACGGTGTCGTACCACGTCCGGGCGCGCGACGGCGCCGGCAACCTGTCCGGCAACAGCAACACCGTCACCCGGACCGGCAGCAACCCGCCCGCCTGCACCAACGTTGCGCAGGGCAAGAGCATGACGGCGAGCGGCTCCACCTTCAGCTTCACCCCGGACAAGGCCAACGACGGGCAGCTCACCACCTACTGGGAGGGCGCGGCGAGCTACCCGCAGAACCTGACCGTCGCGCTGGGTGCCAACCACTCCATCTCCGGCGTCACCGTCAAGCTCAACCCGGACCCGGCCTGGGGCACCCGTACCCAGACCATCCAGGTCCTCGGCCGCGACCAGGCCTCGTCCTCGTACACCAGTCTGGTGTCGGCGGCGACCTACCAGTTCGTCCAGGGAACCAACGTGGTGAGCATCCCGGTCACCGCGACCACCGCGGACGTGCAGTTGCGGTTCACCGGCAACACCGGCGCCCCGTCCGGCCAGGTGGCCGAGTTCGAGGTGTGCGGCACGCCGGCCCCCAACCCGGATCTGGTCGTCAGCTCGGTGACCTGGTCGCCCACATCGCCCAGCGAGGTCTCCCCGGTCACGCTCTCGGCCGTGGTGCGCAACATCGGCTCCGCCGCCGCCGCGGCGACCACCGTGAACTTCAGCCTGGCCGGCGCGGTCGCCGGCAGCGCCACGGTGGGCGCGCTCGCCGCGGGCGGCTCGACCACCGTGTCGTTCAACGCCGGCACCCGGCCGATGGGCAGCTACGCCGTCTCGGCGGTGGTCGACCCGGCGAACACGATCGTCGAGCAGAACAACGGCAACAACAGCTTCACGGCAGCGTCGCCGCTGGTGGTCGCGCAGGCCCCCGGCCCGGACCTCCAGGTGCTCAGCATCGCCTCGAACCCCCCGAACCCGGCGGTCGGCGCGTCCGTCACCTTCACCGTGGCGGTCCGCAACCGTGGCACCACCGCGACCGGCGCGACCACTGTCACCCGGTTGGTGGTGGGCAGCACCACGCTCAACACCAGCACCGCCTCGATCGCGGCCGGCGCGACGGTCAACGTGGCCGTCACCGGCAGTTGGACCGCCACCAGCGGAGGTGCCACCATCACGGCCACCGCCGACGCGACCTACGTGGTGACCGAGACCAACGAGACCAACAACGGGTTCAGCCAGTCGATCGTGGTCGGGCGCGGCGCGGCCGTCCCGTACGTCTCGTACGAGGCCGAGGCCGCTCGCTACCAGGGCACGCTGCTGGAGCCCGACGCGCTGCGTACCTTCGGCCACACCAACTTCGCCAGCGAGTCCTCCGGGCGCAAGTCGGTCCGGCTCAACAGCACCGGCCAGTTCGTCGAGTTCACCTCGGCCAACCAGGCCAACTCCATCGTGGTGCGCAACTCCATCCCGGACGCGCCCGGTGGCGGCGGCATCGAGGCGACCATCAGCCTCTACGTCAACGACGTCTTCTCCCGGAAGTTGACCCTGTCGTCGAAGCACAGCTGGCTCTACGGCAACACCGACGGGCCGGAGGCGCTGACCAACACCCCGCAGGCCGACGCCCGACGGCTCTTCGACGAGTCGAACGCGCTGCTGGCGCAGTCGTACCCGGCCGGCACCCGGTTCAAGTTGCAGCGCGACTCGGGTGACACCGCCTCGTTCTACGTCATCGACATGATCGACCTGGAGCAGGTGGCACCGGCGGCGAGTCAGCCGGCCGGCTGCACCTCGATCACCTCGTACGGTGCGGTCCCGAACGACGGGCTCGACGACACGCCTGCCATCCAGCGGGCGGTGACCGACGACCAGAACGGCGTCATCAGCTGCGTCTGGATCCCCGCCGGGCAGTGGCGGCAGGAGCAGAAGATCCTGACCGACGACCCGCTGAACCGGGGCACGCACAACCAGGTCGGCATCAGCAACGTCACCATCCGGGGCGCCGGGATGTGGCACTCGCAGCTGTACACGCTGACCGAGCCGCAGAACGTGGTGGGTGGCATCAACCACCCGCACGAGGGCAACTTCGGCTTCGACATCGACAAGAACACCCAGATCTCCGACATCGCCATCTTCGGTTCCGGCCGGATCCGTGGCGGTGACGGCAACGCCGAGGGTGGCGTCGGTCTGAACGGTCGCTTCGGCACCGGCACCCGGATCAGCAACGTGTGGATCGAGCACGCCAACGTGGGTGTCTGGGTGGGTCGCGACTACGACAACATCCCCGACCTGTGGGGGCCGGCCGACGGGCTGGAGTTCAGCGGCATGCGGATCCGCAACACGTACGCCGACGGCATCAACTTCAGCAACGGCACGCGCAACTCGCGGGTGTTCAACTCGTCGTTCCGCACCACCGGTGACGACGCCCTCGCCGTCTGGGCCAACCCGTACGTCAAGGACCGCAACGTCGACATCGCCCACGACAACCACTTCGTCAACAACACCATCCAGCTGCCCTGGCGGGCGAACGGCATTGCCATCTACGGCGGCTACGACAACTCGATCGAGAACAACCTGATCTACGACACGGCGAACTACCCGGGCATCATGCTGGCGACCGACCACGACCCGTTGCCGTTCTCCGGCACGACGCTGATCGCCAACAACGGGCTCTACCGCACCGGTGGGGCGTTCTGGAACGAGGACCAGGAGTTCGGGGCCATCACCCTCTTCCCCGCCACCAGGGACATCGTCGGCGTCACGATCCGCGACACCGACATCATCGACTCCACGTTCGACGGCATCCAGTTCAAGAACGGCGGCGGCAACATGCCGAACGTCGCCATTACCAACGTGCGGATCGACAAGTCCAACAACGGTGCCGGCATCCTCGCGATGAGCGGCGCGCGCGGCAACGCCAACCTGACGAACGTGACCATCACGAACTCGGCCGACGGCAACATCGTCGTCCAGCCGGGCTCGCAGTTCGTCATCAACGGCGGCTAACCGTCCGGCTTGATCAACACAGTTTCAGTGAAATCGGGGTGTCCCTCCGCCGGGGACACCCCGACTTCCGTAAGCCCGAGTCGATCAAGCCTGTGCGTCGCGGGGACCCGCTGCAGTGCCGGCAACGCCACCACTGCGACGGCCAGGCCGACGCGAGCCGGCCCGATCAGGCTGCCGGCACCGGCGCCAGGGCTGCCGCGAGCGCCTCGGCGTTCAGACGCATGATCATGACGCTCGGCCATGGCCAGCATCAGGTCGCCCGGAACACCATCCAGCCAATCGGGGATCGCTCGTGCCGGCGCCCGGCACCGAGCAGGGAACGACGATGGATATCAGGCACTTGATCGACTCGGCTTTCCGAAAGTCGGGGGGTCCGGGCGCCGTTGATGGCCCGGTTTTCATGAACTCGAGTTGATCATGGCGTTGGGCGGGCCTTCGGCCTGAAGGGGCGCGGGGGTTGAGGCTCCCAGCGGGTGTGCAGCGAGGGTGGGGAAGAATGGCCTCGTGACTTCCCCCCGCGACCTTGTCCTGCTCGGGTCCACCGGTTCGATCGGCACGCAGGCCATCGACATCGTTCGGCGTAACCCGGACCGGTTCCGGGTGGTCGCTGTGGGTGCGGGCGGCGGCAACGTCGAGCTGCTCGCCGCGCAGGCCCTCGAGCTGGGCGTCGAGGCCGTCGGGGTGGCCAAGGCGTCCGCCGCGCAGGACCTGCAACTGGCGTTCTACGCCGAGGCGAGCCGGCGCGGCTGGGCCACGGGTGACTTCAAGCTTCCCAAGATCGTGGCCGGCCCCGATGCCATGACCGAGCTGGCCCAGTGGCCGTGCGACATCGTGCTCAACGGGGTGGTCGGCTCGCTGGGCCTCGCTCCTACGCTGGCCGCGCTGCGTGGTGGTCGTACCCTCGCGTTGGCCAACAAGGAGTCCCTCGTCGCCGGCGGCCGGCTGGTCAGGGCCGCGGTGACGCGGCCGGGGCAGATCGTGCCGGTCGACTCGGAGCATTCGGCGCTGGCCCAGTGCCTGCGCTCCGGCTCGCGCGCGGAAGTTCGCCGGCTGATCGTCACGGCCAGCGGCGGCCCGTTCCGGGGTCGGGGGCGCGACGAGTTGACGCAGGTCACACCCGAGCAGGCGCTCGCGCACCCCACGTGGAACATGGGGCCGGTCGTCACGATCAACTCGGCGACCATGGTCAACAAGGCCCTTGAGGTGATCGAGGCGCACGAGCTGTTCGACGTCCCCTATGCCGACATCACCGTGATGGTGCACCCGCAATCGGTGATCCACTCGATGGTCGAGTTCGTCGACGGGTCGACGATCGCCCAGGCCAGCCCACCGGACATGCGGCTGCCGATCGCGCTGGGCATCGGCTGGCCGGACCGGGTGCCGGAGGCGGCCAGGGCGGTGGACTGGACGGCCGCGCACACCTGGGAGTTCGCGCCGCTGGACGACGAGGCGTTCCCGGCCGTCGCGCTGGCCAAGGCGGCGGGGGAGGCCGGACGTTCCCGGCCGGCGATCTACAACGCGGCGAACGAGGAGTGCGTCGCGGCGTTCGTGGCGGGCCGGCTGCCGTTCCTCGGCATCGTCGACACCCTCGAGCGCGTGTTGGAGGACGCTCCGGACTTCGGCGAACCAGGTACCGTCGAGGACGTGCTCGCGGCCGAGTCGTGGGCACGCGCGCACGCGCAGGAGATCATCGCGGGTTCGGTGGAAGGAGCTTGATGTCGTACCTGCTCGGGGTGGTCCTCTTCGCCCTGGCCATTCTCATCTCGGTGAGTCTGCACGAGGCGGGGCACCTGCTCACCGCCAAGATGTTCGGGATGAAGGTCACCAAGTACTTCGTCGGCTTCGGCCCCACCATCTGGTCGTTCCGGCGGGGAGAGACCGAGTACGGCGTCAAGGGCATCCCGCTCGGCGGCTTCTGCAAGATCGTCGGGATGACCCCGCAGGACGACGACGTCGAGCCGGGTGACGAGTCGCGGGTGATGTGGCGTTACCCGGTCTGGAAGCGGACGATCGTGATGGCCGCCGGGTCGATCACGCACTTCGCGCTCGCCCTGGTCACGATCTGGATTCTCGCGGTCTCCGCCGGCCTGCCCAACCCGGACTTCCCGACCACCGACGCGCAGGCCCGCCAGGAACCCGCAGTCATCCGGCTCAGCGAGTGTGTGGTGCCGGAGAACTCGCTGCGGGCATGCGCCCCCGGCGACGCGGCCAGCCCGGCCGCCCAGGCGCAACTGCGCAACGGTGACCGGATCACCTCGGTCAACGGCACGCCGGTCAACTCCTACGGCGACCTGCTCACCACGCTGCGCGGGCTCAAGCCGGGCGACACCGCGCAGATCGCTTATGTCCGCGATGGGCAGCCGGGCACCGCCAGCACGGTGCTCGCGCAGACCCAGCGTCCGCCGCTGGACGACCCGACCGGTGCCGCCGCGCCGGTGGCCGCGCTCGGCGTCGGGCTCGTCCCCAGCACGCCCACCCGCGTGACGTACGGGCCGGTCGGCGCCTTCGGTGCCACCGCCGACTTCACCGGTGAGCTGGCCGTCGGCACCGTGAAGGCGCTCCAGCGCCTCCCGCAGAAGGTCCCCGCCCTGTGGACCGCCCTCACCGGCGGCGAGCGGGACGTCGACACCCCGATCAGTGTGGTCGGCGCCAGCCGACTCGGCGGCGAGGCGGTGGAGAACAACGCCTGGCTGGTCTTCTTCATGCTCTTCGTGTCGCTGAACTTCTTCATCGGCGTGTTCAACCTGCTGCCGCTGCTCCCGGTGGACGGCGGCCACATCGCCATCGCCTGGTTCGAACGGGCCCGATCCTGGATCTACGCGCGGATCGGGCGGGCCGACCCCGGCCGGGTGGACTACCTCAAACTGATGCCCTTCACGTACGTGGTGATCCTGATCGGTGGCGCGTTCACGCTGCTGACCATCGCCGCGGACGTGGTCAACCCCATCACGCTCTTCTCAAGGTGAGTGCCTGAAGTGACCGCAATCAGTCTCGGTATGCCAGCCGTGCCGCCCCCGCCGCTCGCTCCCCGTCGGGCCAGCCGCCAGATCATGGTCGGTTCGGTGCCGGTCGGCGGCGGTGCGCCGGTGTCGGTGCAGTCGATGACCACGACCCTCACCTCCGACGTCAACGCCACCCTCCAGCAGATCGCCGAGCTGACCGCGTCCGGCTGCCAGATCGTCCGGGTTGCCGTGCCGTCCCAGGACGACGTCGAGGCGCTGCCCGCGATCGCCAAGAAGTCGCAGATCCCGGTGATCGCCGACATCCACTTCCAGCCCAAGTACGTCTTCGCGGCGATCGACGCCGGCTGCGCGGCGGTCCGGGTCAACCCCGGCAACATCCGCCAGTTCGACGACAAGGTCAAGGAGATCGCTCGCGCGGCGGGGGCGGCGGGGGTGCCGATCCGGATTGGCGTGAACGCCGGCTCGCTGGACAAGCGGCTGCTGTCCAAGTACGGCAAGGCCACCGCCGAGGCGCTCGTCGAGTCGGCGCTGTGGGAGTGCTCGCTGTTCGAGGAGCACGGCTTCCGCGACATCAAGATCTCGGTCAAGCACAACGACCCGGTTGTGATGATCCGCGCGTACCGGCAGCTCGCCGAGCAGTGCGACTACCCGCTGCACCTGGGTGTCACCGAGGCCGGGCCGGCGTTCCAGGGCACCATCAAGTCGGCGGTCGCCTTCGGCGCGCTGCTGGCCGAGGGGATCGGCGACACGATCCGGGTGTCGCTGTCCGCCCCGCCGGTGGAGGAGATCAAGGTCGGCAACCAGATCCTGGAGTCGCTGGGCCTGCGCGAGCGGGGCCTGGAGATCGTCTCCTGCCCGTCCTGCGGGCGCGCCCAGGTGGACGTCTACAAGCTCGCCGAGGAGGTCACCGCCGGTCTGGAAGGGCTGCCGGTGCCGCTGCGGGTCGCCGTGATGGGCTGCGTCGTCAACGGACCCGGCGAGGCCCGCGAGGCCGACCTCGGTGTCGCCTCCGGCAACGGCAAGGGCCAGATCTTCGTCAAGGGCAAGGTCGTCAAGACGGTGCCCGAGGCGCAGATCGTGGAGACGCTGATCGAGGAGGCGCTGCGGATCGCCGACGAGATGGGCGCCGAGCTTCCCGAGGAGCTGCGCGGGCTCATCACCGGCCCGACGGTCACCGTGCACTGATTTTCCAGTTGGAAAAGCGGCCGTTCCCCCGTGGGGAACGGCCGCTTTTGTTGCATCCCGGCCCGTCGGTGCGGGGCGTGGTTGGTGTGCCGTGGTGCGGGCTCGCGTCACTGCGCTCTCGCGTCACTGCGGTTTCGCCTCGCGGTGGTGCGGGCTGGCGTCACTCGGATTCGGCGAGGATCGCGTACAGCTTGCGCCGCGTCTCGTCGAGCACCTGGGCGGCCCGCTCACGCTGGTCGTCGGTGCCGTTCATCATGACCTGTCGTAGCGCGTTCATCGCCTGCGCGCCGGAGTCGCGGATGTCGTGCCAGCTGCTCACCGTGCCCTGGGCGACGTCCGCCCACGCCGGGGTCTGCGCCGCCTCGGTGGCCTCGGCCTGACCGGCCTCGGTGACAGTGAACCGCTTCCGTCCGCCGCCGGACTCCTCCGTGCTGGCGACGATCACGCCCTCGTCCTCCAACAGTTGGAGGGTGGGGTAGATCGAGCCCGGGCTCGGCCGCCACGCGCCGCCGGTGCGGGAGTCGATCTCCTGGATCATCTCGTAACCGTGCATCGGCCGCTCGGTGAGAAGGGCCAGCACGGCCGCCCGGACGTTGGGGCGTCGGCCCCGACCCCGTCCACGGCCCCGTCCGCCCCAGGGGCCGCCGTGTCCGTGCTCGCCGTGGCCGTGCGGGCCGGGCGGAACCGGCGGGAAGCCGAACCCACGCATCCGGGCCTCGTGCATCTGGTGGTGCTGTCGATGGAACCTCATCGGGTTCTCCCTCTCTTCGTACTGTCGCTGATGCATCAACGATATATCGGCAATGCATCGCCGACAAGTAGCTCTTTACAAACCGTACGTACGTCTTGCTAGGGTGTCGGTCATGCGCCTGCTTCCCCCACCGGGCCCGGCCCGGGTCCTCACCCTCGGCACCCTGGTCAAGACCGTCGGGCGTGGCCTGTGGCTCGTCGCCAGCGCGCTCTTCCTGACCCGGTCGGTCGGCCTGTCGGCGACCCAGGTGGGCATCGGCCTGACCATCTCGGCCCTCGTCGGCGTGCTGGCCAGCACCCCCAGTGGCTACCTGGCCGACCGGGTCGGCCCGCGCGGCGTCCAGGTCGGCGCGCTGTTCGCCGCCGGCACCCTGACCATCGGCCTCGTCGCCGTCCGGTCGTTCCCCACCTTCCTGCTGGTGGGAGCCGCCACGGCGCTCGCCGACGCGGTGGAGCGCGGTGCGCGGGGCGCGCTGATCGCCGGGGCGATCCCGGCCGACCAGCGGGTACGCACCCGCGCCTACCTCCGGGCCACCACCAACGTCGGGATCTCCGTCGGCGCGGTCCTCGGCGGCTTCGCCATCGCCGCCGACACCCGCACCGGCTACGTCGCGCTGATCCTGGCCGCGGCGGTGGCGTCACTGGCCGCCGCGGTGGTCTTCGTCCGACTGCCCAGCATCGCCCCGGTCGCCGCCCCCGCGCACGGCCCTCGACTGGTCGCCCTGCGGGACCGCCCGTTCCTTGCCTTCACCCTGGTCGACGGGCTGATGTCCATGCACTTCAGCCTGCTCACCATCGCCCTGCCGCTGTGGATCGCCGGGCACACCCGGGCGCCCATCTGGATGATCTCCGCGTTGACGCTGGTCAACACCGTGCTGGTGGTGCTCCTCCAGGTCCGCGCCGCGGGCGCCGCCGCGACCCTGCCCGGAGCCGCCCGTGCCGCCCGTCGAGCGGGGGTGGCCATCGCCCTGGCCTGCGTACTCTTCGCCGCCAGCGGCGCACTGCCCCCCGCTGGTGCGATGGGTCTGCTCGGCCTCGGTTCGGTCGCCCACGTGACCGGGGAACTGTGGCACTCCGCCGCCGGCTGGGGGATCTCCTTCGGGCTCGCGCCAGCGGACGCCCAGGGGCAGTATCAGGGGGCGTACGGCATGGGCTACGAACTGGGCAAGATGCTCGCGCCGGTGGTGGTGACCACCCTCGCGCTCGGCTGGGGCGTACCGGGCTGGCTTGTGCTCGGTGGCCTGTTCCTCCTGCTCGGGGCACTGGTGCCACCGGTCGTCCGGTGGGCCGGGCGGACCCGGCCGCTCAGTGAGCCGACAGAGCAGGTGCCGGCCTTGTCACTCGACCGGCGGACCGGGGGGTCGATCTGGCAGGCTGGTAGTCGTGCTGACGGTGCCGGTACGCCAACTGGGGGAATCGGAGCGCCGCGCGGTCGAGCGACTACTCGACCATGACCCGTTCGCGGGCGCGCAGGTCGCCGAACGGATCGCCGCGCGCGGCCTCTCGTGGTGGCGGGCCGAGGGCAGAATCCTGGGGTACGGGGCACGGCGCAACCTCGAATCGCTGTGCTGGCTCGGCGGCAACCTGACACCGGTGCTGGCGAGCGACGCCGCGGTAGCCGCCTTCGCCGACCTGCTCGCGGGCGAGGAGCGGTTGTGCTCGTCCATCGTCGGTCGGGCCGACGCCGTGCTCGGGCTGTGGGACCGGCTCTCCGACACATGGGGGCCAGCGCGAGACGTCCGCCCCAACCAGCCGCTGCTGGTCGCCGACTCCCTGCCACCCGTACCGGCCGACCCGGAGGTACGCCAGGTCCGCTCCGGCGAGGTCGATCGGCTCTTCCCCGCGGCAGTGGCCATGTACACCGAGGAGGTTGGCGTCTCCCCGCTGGCCGAGGACGCCGGGCGCAGCTACCGCCGCCGGGTCAACGACCTGGTCCGCGCCGGTCGGGCGTACGCCCGCTTCGTCGACGGCAAGGTCGTGTTCAAGGCCGAGTTGGCCGTGGTGACCAAGCGGACGGCGCAGGTGCAAGGCGTCTGGGTGGCACCCGAGTGGCGCGGCCGAGGGATCGCCGCAGCCGCCATGGCAGCCGTGGTCCGCGACGCGTTGCTGCGGGTCGCCCCCACCGTCAGCCTGTACGTCAACGACTTCAACCTCCCGGCCCGCCGGGTCTACGAACGCTGCGGCTTCCAGCCGGTCGGCACCCTCGCCACGGTCCTCTTCTGACCCTGGGGTGCCGGGTGCCGCTTACCGCGTGCCGGGCGCGGGTGCCGCACTGGCCACCCGCCACCGGGCGCCGCGTGCCGCGTGCCGCGTGCCGGGCGCCGGGCGCCGGGTGCCGGGCGCCGAGCGCGGGTGCCGCACCGGCCGCACGTGTGCCGTGCGGATCTGCCGAGTCCCCGCAGCCCCGGCGCACCCGTGCCGCGTGCCGAGGGGGCCGATCTCTACCGGGCCTCGTTGTCGGTGTCCTTGTGTTTGTGGGGGATATGCCGCTGGCCGGCACCCCGGGTGGGGGTGCCGGCCAGCGGTCGGGTTGTTCGGTGTGCGTGCGGGTGGGTCAGCTGTTCCAGTGCTGGGCGACCAGGTCGGTGGCCTGCTGCTCCCACTGCGCGTAGGCGTCCGGGTAGGCGGAGACCTGCACGGTCTGCGCGGCGTCGGTCAGGGGCATGTCCTGCCACCCGTCAACCTGCTTGAGACCCTTGAGGAACGCGGTCGTGGAGTACTCGGGGTCGGTGATCTGCTCCGGCGTGCCCCAACCGCTGGTCGGGCGCTGCTGGAACAGGCCCAGCGAGTCGTGGTCGTTGGCGTCGCCGAGGTGACCCAGGTTCTCCAGCTTGGACTCCTGCAGGCTCGTCGCGATGGAGATGACCGCGGCGCGCTCGGGCAGGCCGGCCTTCTTCGTGGCGGCGATGATCGCCTTGACGTTCGCGGTCTGCTCGTCATTGAGGGTGATGTGGGACTGGTCGCCCTGCGGCTTCGGGGCGGCCGACTGCACCGCTACCGCGACAGGCTTGGCGTCCACGGCCGGGGTGGCGGCGTGGGCGGCGATCGGGCCGGCGAAGACACCACCGGCGAACGCGAGACCAGCAACAGACAGCACGCTCTTACGGAAGATCGTGTTCATGGGGGTAGCTCCTTCGGGGGTAGGAACACCCGGCCACTGACGGGGGTCGGCGACACAAGGGTGTGAGCACCTCGTCCGGCGCTGCAACAACATCAAGGGGAAAGTCTGGGGGAGATCGGCGCCCACAATGCCGGGGGCTTGCGGGGCCGGGGTCGGCGGCCTACGAGCGGGGCCCGGGCGCCGGGTCGGCGGCCTGCGAGCGGGGGGCTCGGGCGCCGGGTCGGCGGTGACAAGCGGGGGCTCGTGGCGCCGGGTTCAGGTGTAACGACCGGGGGTCGGGGGTCATTCCCGGTGGGCCCACCCGACCGACATCCGCTGGTGAAGCGGTGGCGGGGTGGTCGCTCGTGGGGACTGCAACGACCGGGGGCCCGGGGTCATTCCGGGGGCCGGGCGGGCCATCCCGTGGCACCCGATGAGTCATTCCGGGTCCGGGGCCAACCCGTGGCACCCGGTCGAGCGGGGTGCTCGGGTGGTCGTTGCGGAGGCGTCAACGATGCGGACCGGGGCGGCATTCCAACCCCGCCACCAGCGGTTCCAACCCCGGTAGGCGGGGCGGTGAGCCGGTGGTCCTGCGATCGTCAGGGTGTGTAACGACCCCGCCCCGGCCATCATTCCGGCCCACGGGTGCGACCGGTCACCGGCCAAAGGCCCCGAACCTCGTGTCGGGGCCATCGAGACCGTCGGCTCAACCCCTCTTACCGGACAAACCTCGCATCACCCCGTCACCTTCGCCCCTGCCCAGCAATCCAGGGGCGCACGCGTTCCGCCGGCCTGGGTGCCGTGCGCCCGAGCACCCATCGGGCACCCGGAACCGCCCACATGCGCATGATCCACTCGCCTTCACGGAAACCGCGGCATCCGCGACAGGCTGACACCCCGACTTCAATGAAGCCGAGTCGATCATGAGGTCGGCGAGGACTGACGCCCTGCTCAGGGCCGGAAATTCGGTTGAATCTACGCGCGGACGCCGGCAGGCTGAATTCTCCGCCACCCCACATCCGGAGGACTTTCCATGCGCCTGCTCCGTGATCTGTGGGGCACCTCGGCACGTCGTATGACGGTCGTGGCCGTCCTGATCGTGCTCGGCGCCGCCGGTCAGGCGGGCGCCTCGGCGCTGGCCGGCGCGGTGCTGGTGCATCGGTCGGCCGGCTTCTTCGCCGTGCTGGCCGCGGCGCTGGTCGCCGTGGTGCTCAGCGACCTCGCGGTGAGCCTGCTGATGGCCGGCCTGACCGCCGACTGGTCCGCCGACGTACGCCGACGGCTCTGCCGGGTCGCTTTCGGGCAGGATCTGCCCACCCTGGAGACCACCCCGGTGGGTGAGCTGCTCGACCGCATCGACGGGGACGTCTACCAGGTGGCGTCGGCGATCCGTAACCAGGGCACCCGGCTCGCTCAGGGTCTTTGCGTCGGCCTGTTGTCGATGGTCGTGGCGTTGGTCGTGTGGTGGCCGGCCGGTGTCGCGATGGTGCTGCTCACGGTGGTGCTCGCAGCCAGTCTGCGTCGGCCCACGGCGCGGATCGCCCCGGCCCGGATGGCTGAGGAGGAGGCGTGGTCCGACCTGGCCGCCGTGATGGAGGAGGCGGTGCACGGCCAGGACGACGTACGGACCAGCCTGGCCCGTCCGTACGTGCTGCGGCTGTACGCGCGGCGGGCCGCCGCCGTGCTGTCCCGGGGCGGTCTGGTCTGGGTGTTGTCCGCCCGGGTGGCCGCCGCCGCGACCGCCACGATCCGGGCTGGCATCGGCGCGGTGGTGCTCGGTGGGGCCTGGGCGTTGACCACCGACCGGATCGACGCCGCCCGGCTCACCGCCATCTGGCTGCTCGCCCTGGCCTTCGGCGCCACCGCGGAACACGTCAGCCGAATGGTGCCGGAGATTCAGGAGGCTCTCGGGGCGTGGGCCCGGGTGCAGTTGCTGCACAAGGCTCGGCAGGAGCCCGTCGGCGGCGCCAGCCCGGCCGAGGGTGACCTGCGCATCCGCGACCTGACCTTCGGGTACCAGGTGAGTGGCCCGGAGGGCGGCCGGGGGGCCGCGCTGCGCGGGCTCAGCCTCACCTTCGCGCGTGGACGCTCGTACGCGTTGATCGGGCGGACCGGTTCGGGCAAGTCGACGCTGGCGAAGGTGCTCACCAGGGCGGTCGACGTGCCGTCGGGCACGGTCTTCCTCGGCGGCACCGACCTGTGTGACCTCGACGTCGAGCAGTTGCGCCGCTGGGTGGCACTGGTGCCGCAGCGTACCGAGATCGTGGCCGGCACGCTGGCGGAGAACGTGGCGCTCTACGACCCCGAGCTGCTCGACGCCGCGGCCCAGGCATTGAACGAGCTGGGTCTGGCCGGCTGGATCGCCGAGTTGCCGGACGGGTTGGCGACCCGGTTGGGGGAGGGCGGGCACGTGCTCTCCGCCGGCCAGGAGCAGCTGGTGGCGTTCGCCCGGATCCTGGTCCGTGACCCGCATGTGGTGATCCTCGACGAGGCCACCGCACGTCTGGATCCCGTCACCGAGGCACGGGTGCAGCGGGCCACCGAACGACTGTTGCGCGACCGGATCGGCATCGTCATCGCGCACCGACTCTCCTCGGTGCGACGCTGTGACGAGGTGGTCGTGCTGGCCGACGGCGCGGTGGTCGAGGCCGGCCCGTTGGAGACGTCGACGCGCTTCGCCGAACTGCTGGCGACCAGTCACGCGGCCGCGTACGCCGCAGTGGCACCGGCCGGCCGCGCCGGCACCGGCACCGAGCTGCTGGTCGGCCCCGACCCGGCCGACGCCTGGCCGAGCGAGCCGACCACCGAGCCGGTCGAGCAGGCCGGGCAGGTCGAGTCGGTCGAGAAAACCGGGCCGACGCGGGCCGACCCGCCACCGCTGCCGCCCGTCCCGCCGGCCCGGACGCTGCGGGAGATCATCCGACTCTGCACCAACGATCCCCGGTACGGGCTGGCGGCGATCGGGTTGTTCCTCGGGCTCAGCCTGCTGGGGCTGGACGGCCCGGTGCTGCCCTGGCTCTGGGCCGACCTGGTCGACGGGACCGGCAACCCGTACCTGCCGGCGGTCGGGATCGTGGCCGGGCTGCTGGTCACCATGCCGCTGCCGTACTACACCCACGTCTGGTTCCCCCAGTGGTGGGTGCGGCAGATGCTGCGCATCGGCCTGCGCCTGGTGCACGGCCAGACCGGGGCGCGCCGGGTCAGCTCGCACACCCCGGCCGAGGTCGTGGCGCAGGGCGGCGACACCGAGCGGGTGGTCCAGCTCGCCGACAACGTGCTGGACCAGGCCGTCGCGCTGGTCCTGGTGGTCGCCATGACGGCGGTCACCGGCAGCGTCGTACCGGGGCTGTTCTTCCTCGGCACGATGGTGGTCTCCGGGCTGGCCGCGACGCTGTTCGGGCCGAAACTCGAACGCGCGGCCCGGGCGACGGTGGCGGCGCGGGCCGCCTTCGCCACGGCGCTGGTCTCCGCGCTCTCCGCGGCGCGGACGGTGAAGCTCGCCGGCGCGACCACGGCGGTGCTGCGTCACCTGGCCGGCCTGGACGTGCTGCGCAGCGACCGGCAACGGCGGGAGATCTCGGTGCAGGTGTGGGCGCGCTCCACACCGTCGGTGGCCAGCGGGCTGTTGCCGATCGGTGCGTGGGCGCTCTATCTGAGCGGCTCGCTCTCCGCCGGGGCGGTGCTGGTGGCCGTCTCCACGCTGGGCGCGGCGCGCTGGTTCGCCTGGACCACCGCCTCGTTGATCTCCCAGCTGCCCTCGGCGCGGGTCTGGACGCGGCGCACGGCGGCGATGACCGGAGTGAGCGCGTACTCCGCTGGGGTTTCGGCTGTCGACCTGGCCGCCGGGACGGCGCCCGCGCCGACGCCACCACCCCGGCATCCGCTGCGCTGCCTGGAGCTGCGCGGCTTCGGGGTGGTGCACTCCGACGGTACGGTGGCCGTCCGGGACGTGGACCTGACCGTGCAGCGTGGGCAGTTGGTGCTGGTCGTCGGGCCGGTGGGGTCGGGCAAGTCCTCGTTGCTGCGGGCGCTGGCCGGGATCGTGCACCACACCGGTGAGCTGGCCTGGAACGGTGACCCGGTCACCGAGCCGGAGCTGTTCCTCCGCCCCAACCAGGTCGGTTACGTCGGCCAGTTGCCTCGCGTGCTGTCCGGCACTGTCGCCGACAACATCGCGCTCGGGCACCAGGTGGACGCGGCCGGGGCGGTCAGCACCGCACAGCTCGACCACGACCTGGCCGCCGCCGGCGGTGGGCTCGGTCTGCTCATCGGGCACAAGGGCACCCGGCTCTCCGGCGGGCAGTTGCAGCGGTTGGCGCTGGCCCGTGCGCTGGCCCCGCGTACCGAACTGCTGGTCGCCGACGACGTGTCGTCGGCGCTGGACGTCACGACCGAGCTGGCGCTGTGGCAGGCGTTGCGCGACCACGGGGTGACAGTGGTCGGCTCCACCGCGAAGCGCGCCGCGCTGGTCCGGGCCGACCACGTGGTGGTGCTGCTCGGCGGGCAGGTGGCGGCCCAGGGGACCTGGCAGGACCTGGAGGGTCGCTGGTCACACCTGGCCGGCTGAGAGCGGGGTGACGGTCGGGCGGCTGCGCACAGCGGCAGCCGCCCGCCCGCCCGGAAGATCAGGCCGCGCGGGCGTACTGGGCGGGGCCGGAGTACGCGACGCCGAGCTTGGCGGCGGCCCGGCGCGGCCAGTACGGGTCGCGCAGCAGCTCCCGGCCCAGCAGCACCAGGTCGGCCTCGCCGCTGGCGATGATCTGCTCCGCGTGCTCGGGCTCGACGATCAGGCCCACCGCGCCGGTCGGCACACCGGCGTCGCGGCGGATCTGGGCGGCCAGCGGCACCTGGTAGCCGGGGCCGAGCGGGATGCGCTGGTCCACGCTGACACCACCGGAGGACGCGTCGACCAGGTCGACGCCGACGCCGGCCAGCTCGCCGGCGAGCACCACGCTGTCCTCGATCGTCCAGCCGCCCTCGGCCCAGTCGGTGGCGGAGATCCGGGTCAGCACCGGCACGTCCTCGCCGACCGCGGCGCGCACCGCGCGGGCCACCTCCAGGGTGAGTCGCATCCGGGCGGCACGGTCGCCGCCGTAGGAGTCGGTGCGGTGGTTGGTCAGCGGCGAGAGGAACTCGTTGAGCAGGTAGCCGTGCGCGGCGTGGATCTCCACGGCGGCGAAGCCGGCGTCCAGCGCGCGTTCGGCGGCTGCGGCGAACGCCTGGACCACACCGGCGATGCCGGCCTCGTCGAGGCTGGTCGGCGTCCGGTAGTCGGCGGTGAACGGCTCCGAGCCGGGCGCGACGGGCGTCCAGCCACCCTCGCTGTCCGGCACGCCACCGCGTTCTGGTGCCCACGGCCGGTAGGTGGAGGCCTTGAAACCGGCGTGCGCGAGCTGCACGGCCGGCACGGCGCCGTGGGCGGCGACGAACGCGGTCACCGGTCGCCAGGCGTCGACGTGCGCGCCGGACCACAGCCCGGTGTCCTGCGGGCTGATCCGGCCCTCGGGGAGCACGGCGGTCGCCTCGGTCAGGATCAGACCGGCACCGCCGACCGCGCGACTGCCCAGGTGGATCAGGTGCCAGTCGGTGGGCAGACCGTCGGGGCCGGCGGAGTACTGGCACATGGGCGCCATGGCGATCCGGTTGGGCAGGGTGACCGCGCGCAGGGCCAGGGGGGTGAACAGGGAACTCATGGGGTCATCCTCTCGAAGACGGCGACGGGCCCCTCCGGGGAGGGGCCCGTCGCCGTCGGTGTCAGCTGGATCAGGCGGGTACGGGGCTCAGCTCGTCCTGTCGGGTCGGCCGGGGGTCGGCGACCGGCTCCGGGTCGGTCAGGTCCCGCCGACCGGCGGACTCGTACGCGGCCCGGTCGAGGGTGCCTTCCCGGGCGGCGACCACTGTCGGCACGAGTGCCTGCCCGGCCACGTTGGTGGCGGTGCGGATCATGTCCAGGATCGGGTCGATGGCCAGCAGCAGGCCGGCGCCGGCCAGCGGCAGACCCAGCGTGCTGAGGGTCAGGGTGAGCATCACGATCGCGCCGGTCAGGCCGGCGGTGGCCGCCGAGCCGACCACCGAGACGAAGGCGATCAGCAGATAGTCGGTCACGCCGAGCTGCACACCGAACACCTGGGCCACGAAGATCGCGGCGAGGGCCGGGTAGATGGCGGCGCAACCGTCCATCTTCGTGGTGGCGCCGAACGGCACCGCGAACGAGGCGTACTCGCGGGGGACGCCGAGCCGCTCGACGGAGCGCTGGGTCACCGGCATGGTGCCGACCGAGGAGCGGGACACGAAGGCCAGCTCGATCGCCGGCCAGGCGCCGGCGAAGAACCGCAGCGGGTTGAGGCGGCCGGCGAGGATCAGCACCAGCGGGTACACCACGAACAGCACGATGGCGCAGCCGACGTAGACGGCGGTGGTGAACTTCGCGAGGGGGGCCAGCAGGTCCCAGCCGTACGAGGCGACGGCGTTGCCGATCAGGCCGAGGGTGCCGATCGGGGCGAGGCGGATGACCCACCAGAGCGCCTTCTGGACGATCTCCAGCAGGGACCGGTTCAGCGCCACGAACGGCTCGGCGGGCTCGCCGACCAGCAGGGCCGCGGCACCCACGACGACGGCGAGGAAGACGATCTGGAGGACGTTGCCCTCGACGAACGCGCCGACCGGGTTGGTGGGCACGATGCCGGTGAGGAAGTCGGTCCACGAGCCGGTGTTCTTCGGCGGGGCCGCGCCACCCAGGTCGAGGGTCACGCCCTTGCCCGGGTTGGTGAGCAGGCCGAGGCCGATGCCGATGCTTACCGCGATCAGGGCGGTGATGCCGAACCACATCAGGGTCTTGAGGGCGAGCCGGGCGGCGTTCGCGACGCCGCGCAGACTGACCACGCTGACCACGATGGCGGTGAAGACCAGCGGCGGCACCGCCAGTTTGAGCAGCTGGATGAAGAGGCTACCGACGGTGTGCAGGGTGGTGGTCAGCCAGCTCAGGTCGTTGGCGCGGGCCAGGAAACCCAGCGCGACGCCGAGCACGAGGCCGAGCAGGATCTGCACGGAGAAGGGGATCTTGCGCAGGCCGAAAGGCATGAGACGTTGTCCAATTGTCTGGTTCCGAGCGGGTGGGCGTGTGTGTCGCGGCTATGCCGGACAGACGCCGCTGGCCTGCAGTCGGAGATCGACGTACAGGCGCTCGGTGAGGCCCCAGACATTGGTCATCGCTCGCCGACGTTACGCCGATTCCCGCTGGGAGGAAGGGGTGATCGGCGTGAGGCTCCTTACATCCGGCTTGCCCGCCGTCCTACCGGCGGGCAAGGGCGAGGGCGGTCGCGGTCGCGAGGCCCCACAGCACCGCGACGGCGAGGACCAGCCGTTCCAGCACGCCCACCACCGCACCCCGGCCGAGGACGAGCATCGCCAGCCCCACCGCGGCGCAGAGCGGCAGGGACACCGCGGCGGCCAGGCCGGCCAGCCGACGGAGCACCGGGCCCGCCGGCCCGGACACGGCGAGCGTGACCATGGCGAGGACCACCGACGCGGTCGCCGCGATGCTCGTGCCGCCGTGCACCAGATCCGCCGCCGTCGCCCGCTCGAACGGTGGCAGCGGGCAGCCGGCGGAGCAGGTCACCGCCCCGGACACGGCGGTGAAGACCGCGCCGGTGGCGAGCAGGGCCGGTGCCGCCCACACCCCGGGAGGCAGCGCCGCGCCGACCAGCAGCAGCGCTGCGGCCAGAGCGAGGATCCCGATCCGGTACGTCGTGGCGTGACCACTGCCGGCGATGCCCGCCTCGCTGACGTACCCGGTGAGCCCTGGACCGGGACCGGCGACCACGGCGACGGTCACCGCGACCGCGCCGGCCAGCGCGCAGCCGGCCGCGGCGGACCCGGCGACCCGGCGGGCGACGTCGGCGCGGGCCCTCGGCGCGGTCGTGGTGCCGGGCCGACCCGGCTCAGCCACGCCCGTGTGGAGTGCTCCAACCGGAGTCGTCAGGCCCGAGCGGCACGATGCCGCTCGGGTTGATCTCCCGGTGGGTGCCGTAGTAGTGCCGCTTGATGTGGTCGAAGTCCACCGTCTCACCGAAGCCCGGGGTCTGGAACAGGTCCCGGGCGTACGCCCAGAGCACCGGCATCTCGGTCAGCTTCTGCCGGTTGCACTTGAAGTGGCCGTGGTACGCGGTGTCGAACCGGACCAGCGTGGTGAACAGCCGCACGTCGGCCTCGGTGATCGCGTCACCCATCAGGTAGCGCTGCCCGGCGAGGCGTTCGGACAGAGCGTCCAGACGGGCGAAGAGTGCCCGGAACGCCTCGTCGTACGCCTCCTGGGAGGTGGCGAACCCGCACCGGTACACGCCGTTGTTGACGTCGGTGTGAATCTCGGCCATCAGCGCGTCCATCTCGGGGCGCAGCTCGACCGGGTACAGGTCCGGTGCGTCGGGAGCGTGCAGCCGCCGCCACTCGGTGGAGAGGTCGAGGGTGAGCTGCGGGTAGTCGTTGGTGACGACCCGGCCGGTCAGGGTGTCGACCAGCGCCGGCACTGTCACCCGGCCGGTGTAGTCCGGGTCGGTGGCCAGGTACGCCTCGGAGAGGAAGCTGACGCCGAGGACCGGGTCGAAGCCGTCCGGGTCCAGGGCGAACGCCCAGCCCCGCTCGTCGCGGATCGGGTCGACGGTGCCCAGCGAGATCGCGTCGTCCAGGCCGAGCAGGCCCCGCACGATCCTCGCCCGGTGCGCCCACGGGCAGGCACGGCACCAGATCAGCCGGTACCGGCCGGCCTCCAGCGGCCAACGGTCCTGCTCGTCGGGCCCGCCACCGGGCGGGGAGGTGGAGTCGGCGGTGACCCGACCGGTGAACCGGTTGGGCTGACGGACGAACGCGCCGCCGCCGCTGGTCTCTGCGCTGAACTGGGCCCGGGCCATGCCGTCAACCTATCCGCTGCCGACGCGGATATCCTGGCGGCCGGCAGCCCTCGCGACCCGGTGGGCGTGCCCCACCCCCGCCGTCTGCACCCCGAAGGACTCGCGATGACCGTGGCATACCTGGTGGCCGGTGTCCGTACCCCGATCGGCCGGTACGCCGGCGCGCTGGCCGGCGTCCGCCCCGACGACCTGGCCGCGCACGTGATCCGCGAGTTGGTCGCCCGGCACCCGTCGGTGGACTGGGCGCGGGTGGACGACGTGGTGCTCGGCTGCGCCAACCAGGCCGGCGAGGACAACCGCAACGTGGCCCGGATGGCGGCGCTGTTGGCCGGCCTGCCACAGGAGGTGCCGGGCAGCACCGTCAACCGGCTCTGCGGCTCGGGCCTGGACGCCCTGGCCACCGCCGCCCGTTCCATCGTCGCCGGGGACGCGGAGCTGGTGATCGCCGGCGGGGTGGAGAGCATGAGCCGTGCCCCCTTCGTCATGCCGAAGGCCACGTCGGCGTACTCCCGCTCGGCCGAGGTGTACGACACCACCCTGGGCTGGCGGTTGGTGAACCCGCTGATGCGCGACGGGTGGGGCGTCGACTCGATGCCGGAGACGGCGGAGAACGTGGCCGCCGAGTACGGCGTGAGCCGGGCCGAGCAGGACGCCTTCGCGTACCGCTCGCAGCAGCGCGCGGCAAAGGCGCAGGCCGACGGCCGGTTCGCCGAGGAGATCGTGGCGGTGTCCGTGCCGGCCGGCCGTCGGGAGACCCGGCTGGTCGAGGTCGACGAGCACCCCCGGGAGACCTCGCTGGAAAAGTTGGCCTCGCTGCCGACCCCGTTCCGCGACGGCGGCACGGTGACCGCCGGCAACTCCTCGGGCGTCAACGACGGGGCGGTGGCCCTGCTGGTCGCCAGCGAGGCGGCGGTGCACCGGTACGGCCTCACTCCGCTGGCCCGGATCGGCGGGGCGGCGGCGGCCGGCGTACCGCCCCGGATCATGGGGATCGGCCCGGTGCCGGCCACCCGCAAGCTGCTCGACCGGGTCGGCGTCGAGTTGGGCGCGGTGGACGTGGTGGAGCTGAACGAGGCGTTCGCCGCCCAGTCGGTGGCGGTGTTGCGCGAGCTGGGGCTGCCGGTGGACGCCGAACACGTCAACCCGAACGGCGGGGCCATCGCGCTGGGGCACCCGCTCGGTGCCAGCGGCGCGCGGCTGGCGTTGACCGCCGCCCTGGAGTTGCGCCGTCGCGGCGGCCGCCGGGCTCTGGCCACCATGTGCATCGGTGTTGGTCAAGGGATCTCCCTGTTGCTGGAGTCAGCCGCCTAGAGTGGTCCACACCACACGACCCGCGGGTCGACCGGTGCCCACGCGTGTCCGCTGCGCGCCCCGACGCCGGTGCTGTCCCGCGCCGCGGCGATGAACTGGGGAGCACGCTGATGCCGGACGGACTGCCGACCGAGATCGATCTGACCAGGCCGAGCGCGGCCCGGGTGTACGACTATTTCCTGGGCGGGGCGCACAACTTCGAAATCGACCGGCAGCTGGCCGAACAGATCGCCAGCATGACGCCGAATCTCGCCGCCACCATGCGTTCGGGCCGCGAGTTCCTGCGCCGGGCCGTCCGGGTGCTGCTCGACGCCGGCATCGACCAGTTCCTCGACATCGGCTCCGGAATTCCCACCGTGGGCAACGTCCACGAGGTGGCCCAGGGGGTGAACCCCAAGGCCCGAGTGGTGTATGTCGACATCGACCCGGTGGCGGTCGCGCACAGCCGGGAGTTGCTCGCCGGCAACGAGCTGACCGGGGTCATCCACGCCGACCTGCGCGAGCCGGAGCGGATCCTCGCCGAGACCCAGCAGCTCGGGCTGATCGACTTCAGCCGGCCGATGGGCATCCTGCTGGCCGGGGTGGTGCACTTCATCCCCGACGGCGACCGGCCTGAGGAGATTCTGGCCACCCTGCGGGCCGCCGCCGCGCCGGGCAGCTTCCTGGTCATCTCGCACTCCACGTTCGAGGACCAGCCGCAGGAGATGCTGGACGCCCAGCGTCTCTCCGCGCGGACGGACACCGAGATCACCCTGCGCTCCCGCGCCCAGGTCACCGGCTTCTTCGGGGACTGGACGGTCCTCGAACCAGGCGTGGTGCACATGCCGCTCTGGCGTCCCGACTCACCGTCCGACGTGGACGAGCACCCGGAGCGGTTCGGCGCCTTCGGGGGCGTCGCCCGGTACGACCAGCCCGCCGGCTGATCGAGGTGGCCGCCGTCCCGGACCCCGCCGGGGTCGACGCCGGCCGGGCCGACGCCCAGGGGTACGCCGCCGACTGGGCCCGTGCGGTGCGCCGCCTCGGGTTCGTGCCGCTCAGCGCGGCCGAGACCGAGCGGCTGCTGCTGGTGCACACGATCCGGCTGGCGCAGGCGGTGCGGGCAGAGCCCTTCTCCGCCCGCCCGGCCGAGGAGGTCGGGTGGGCGCTGGTGGAGGCGCACCTCACCGAGCCGCAGGCCCTGGACTGGACGCTGCACGCCCTCGGTGCGGATTTCGCGGACCGGGTGCTGGGTGCCCTCGACCGGCCGGCGGACCTCGCCGACCGGATCGCGGCCGTGCAGGGCGGGCTGGCCGCCGGGTTCGCCCGCGCGCTTCGCGACCGCACCTTCAGTCAGCAGGAACGGATCGCCCGGTCCGCCTGGCAGGCGCGCGACGAGGTCGAGCAGGCGCTGCGCGACAGCGAGGCGCGGTTCCGGGCGGTGTTCACCGGTGCCGCGATCGGGATCGGCATCGCCGGTGTGGACGGTCAGATCCTCGACGTCAACCAGGCGTTCGCCGACATGCTCGGCTACTCGATCGAGGAACTCTGCCAGACCAACGTGTCCGGGCTCTTCCACCCCGACGACGCCGCCGGGATGTGGGAGCTGTACCAGGAGCTGATCGAGGGCAAGCAGGACTCGGCTCGGGTCGAGAAGCGCTACCACCGCAAGGACGGCAGCGTGGTCTGGACCGATCTGGCCGTCTCACTGATCCGGCACGACGACGGGCGGCCCCGGTTCACCGTCGCGATGATCGAGGACATCACCGAGAGGTACGAACTCCAGCAAAGGCTGCGCTTCCAGGCGCTGCACGACCCGCTGACCGGGCTGCCCAACCGGACGTTGTTCTTCGAGACCCTGGGCAGGGTCCTCGACGGCGCGGACACCGGGCGGCGGGTCGGGGTGTGCTTCCTCGACCTGGACGGCTTCAAGGCGATCAACGACAGCCTCGGTCACGACCTCGGTGACCGGCTGCTGGTGATGATCGGCCGGAGGCTGGCCGCGTGCGTCGCCGACCACGGCCACCTGGTCGCCCGGATGGGCGGCGACGAGTTCGTGATCCTCGTCGACGGCGGGAACGACATCGACGACGCGGTAGCCGTCGCGGAGGCCGCGCTGGCCGCCGTCGCGGCCCCGGTGCACGTCGGTGACCACCAGTTGGCCGTCTCGGCCAGTGTGGGAATCGTGCAGTGCCCGGCCGCGGAGACCACCCCGTCGGAGCTGATGAAGGCCGCGGACACCACGCTGTACTGGGCGAAGGCGGCGGGCCGGGGCCGGTGGGCGGTCTACGACCCGGAGCGCAGCGCCCGGGACATCGCCCGGTCGGCGCTGGTGGCCGGGCTGCCCGCCGCACTGGACCGGGGCGAGTTCGTCCTGCACTACCAGCCGATCGTGTCGCTGCTCGAGGGCAGCATGCTCGCGGTGGAGGCGCTGGTCCGGTGGGAGCATCCGGAGCTGGGCCTGATCGGGCCGGACCGGTTCATCGGCCTGGCCGAGGAGACCGGCCTGATCGTCCGGCTCGGTGAGTGGGTGCTGCGGCAGGCCTGTCACGACGCCGAGCGGTGGTGGCGGGAGTTCCCCGAGGCCAGGCTGGTGGTCAGCGTCAACCTGGCCGCGCGGCAGGCCGACGACCCGGCGATCGTGGAGACGGTGGCCGACGCGCTGCACACCAGCGGGCTGCCCGCCGAGCTGCTCCAACTGGAGCTGACCGAGAGCGCCGTGATGGGCAGCGCCGACGAGCCTCTGCGCAGCCTGTACCGGCTCGCCGCGCTCGGCGTCCGGCTGGCGGTGGACGATTTCGGCACCGGGTACTCCAACCTGGCGTACCTGCGGCGGCTGCCGATCCACTGCCTGAAGCTCGCCGGCCCGTTCGTCGAGGGCATCCGCGCCGACGGGACCGACGTCGCCGCCGACCACCGCGACGAACGGATCGTCGACGCGCTGGTCCGGTTGGCGCACGCGCTGGAGCTGTGGGTGACCGCCGAGGCGGTGGAGACCGGGGTGCAGGCCGAGCGGTTGCGGGCGCTGCGCTGCGACACCGGGCAGGGGCGATTCTTCGGCGCCCCGGCTCCGGCCGACGCGATCACCGCCCGACTCCGTGGCGGGGCGACGGCGTGAGCGGGGGCCCACTACGGTTCGGTCGGCACCGATGGCGGCGATGGAAGGTGGCGACGTGAGCCTGACGGACTCGCAGACCGTGGTGACAGTGGTGGCCGGGCTGGCCATCCTGGCCGGGTTGGCCGGCGTGGTGGTGCCCGGCCTGCCGGCGTTGCCGCTGTGCTGGGGTGGTGTGCTGGTCTGGGCGGTCTTCGGCGGTGCGGGCATGGTGGGCTGGGCGGTGTTCGCCGCTGCCACGGTGGTCGTGGCGGGCGGCACCGTGATCAAGTACGCGTGGCCGGGCCGGAACCTGAAGCGCACCGGTGTGCCGACGTCCACACTGCTCGCCGGCGGTGTGCTCGGCATCGTCGGGTTCTTCGTGGTGCCGGTCGTGGGGCTGGTGCTCGGCTTCGTCGCCGGGGTGTGGGCGGCGGAGCGGCTGCGGCTCGGCAGCAACCAGCTCGCCTGGCCGTCCACCGTGCAGGCGCTCAAGGCGGCCGGTCTGTCGATGCTGGTGGAGTTCCTGGCCGGCTTCGTGGTAGCGGCCCTCTGGGTGACCGGCCTCCTCCTGACCTGATCCATTTCGCGTGATCAAGAAGTTTGCGTCATGGAAGGCCGAAAAACTGACGCAAAGCTCTTGATCACGAGGCGTGGTGGGGGCGCGGGGCACTGGTCGGGTACGGCGGATCGCCGTACGTGAGAGAGAGGTGTGCCCCGCGCCGCCGCGGTCCGGGCGGTCCGAGCGCCCGGGGGTGAGCCCGTCGCGAACGGGCTGGTCACGGGCTCAAGGATGCGGCCGGGGTGGCCGCAGGGGCAACACAATTAGCCGCCGGCGGTGACATTCCCGCCGAGTATGTATTGACCGTCTTGATCGCCCGGGATCACACTTTGCCCACTCGCACGCGGAACCACCTCAGGGAGGTGTGCAGTGGCAACGACCCCCGTGCCAACCGCCGAGCAACCGATGGACGACGACGCCCGACGGCTCGCCGAACTCGGCTACAAACAGGAGCTGCGCCGCAAGTGGAGTGGCTTCTCCAACTTCGCCATCTCATTCTCGATCATCTCGATCCTGGCCGGCTGCTTCACCACCTTCGGTCAGGCGTGGAACAACGGCGGGCCGGTCGCCATCTCCTGGGGCTGGCCGCTGATCTCGCTGTTCATCCTGATCATCGGCTTCTGCATGGCCGAGCTGGTCTCGGCGTACCCGACCGCGGGCGGGATCTACTGGTGGGCGGCCACCATGGGTCGCCCGGTGCACGGCTGGTTCACCGGCTGGCTGAACCTCATCGGCCTGGTGGCGGTCACCGCCTCGGTGGACTACGGCTGCGCGACGTTCCTCAACCTCACCCTGTCGGCGCTCTTCGACGGCTGGGCCGGGACGCTGCGGCAGGCGTTCGTCCTCTTCGTGATCATCCTGGTGCTGCACGGGCTGATCAACATCTTCGGGCACCGGATCATCGACGTACTCCAGAACGTCTCGGTCTGGTGGCACGTGGCCGGCGCGGCCGTCGTGGTGGCCATCCTGATCTTCGTGCCGGACAACCACCAGAGCTTCCAGTTCGTGTTCACCGAGCGCTTCAACAACTCCGGTTTCGGTGACGGCGACGTCGGCGGGCTGACGTTCTGGTTCTACGTGCTGCCCCTGGGTTTCCTGCTGACCCAGTACACGATCACCGGCTTCGACGCCTGCGCGCACGTCTCCGAGGAGACCCGGGGCGCTTCGCAGGCCGCCGCGCGAGGGCTCTGGCAGTCGATCTTCTATTCCGCTGTCGGCGGCTGGATCCTGCTCCTGGCGTTCCTCTTCGCGGCCACCGACGTCGAGGCGGTCAACGCCGCGGGTGGCTTCTCCGGTGCCATCTTCGAGTCCGCGTTGACGCCGGTCTTCTTCAAGATCGTCATCATCATCTCCACCATCGGCCAGTTCTTCTGCGGGATGAGCTGCGTGACCTCGATGAGCCGCATGGCCTACGCGTTCAGCCGCGACCGGGCGGTGCCCGGGTGGCGGCTCTGGTCGAAGGTCGACCGCAACGGCACCCCGGTCAACGCGATCATCGGCGCGACCCTGGCCGGCCTGGTGCTGACCCTGCCGGCGCTCTACGAGAGCTCGGCCGGCATTCCGGTCGCCTTCTACGCGGTGGTCTCGGTGGCGGTGCTCGGGCTCTACCTGTCCTTCCTCATCCCGATCGCCCTGCGGCTGCGGATGGGCGACCGGTTCGTGCCCGGGCCGTGGACGCTCGGCCGCAAGTACAAGCTGCTCGGCTGGATCGCGGTGATCGAGATCGCCGTCATCGCTGTCTACTTCGTGCTGCCGATCGTGCCCGCCGGAGTGCCCGGCAACGACGGGTTCACCTGGTCGGCCGTCAACTACGCGCCACTCGCCGTCGGCGGGGTGCTGCTGGTGGTCGCGGTCTGGTGGTACGCCTCGGCCCGCAGGTGGTTCACCGGACCCGTCCGTACCGTCGAGGAACGCAGCGACTGATCGGTAGTCGTCGACGCGCGGGGCTTCCGCCCGGCTCAGGGCGGAGGCACTCGTGGCCGTCCTCGGCCGAGCTGAATGCTGTGCTCTGTCTCACATTTGGCGGGATCACGGGACCCGCCGAGTCCTTATAGATTGCCACCGCCGGCAAATCGGCGAGCTTCTCTTTCGCAAGTTGCGGGCCGGCTCGGTTGAGGCCCCTCGATCGTCGAGGAATCTGTCGTCCACTTCCACGTCTTAGTCCACGGGGGACTGAAGTGATCCTGAAATCGTCCATGCCGCTCGTCGTACCTCGTCGGCTCGGCACGACCAGACGGTGGCAGGCCGTGCTGGCCTGCCTCACCGCGTTGGCCGTGCTGGCGTCCCTGCTGCACCCGACCCCGGCCCGCGCAGAGGATCCGCTGCCTCCGCCGGTCGACCGGGCACCTGTGGTGCAGGCATGGCTGTACGGCGGAGCCCAGGTACGTGCCGCCGCGGAGATGGCGCTGGTCGGCTCGCCGGAACAGGTGCGGGCGTTCATCGAGGGCAAGTGGCAGGAGGCTCAGCGGCTGGACGACCGAGACGCCGTCGTCGCGGTGATCGCTGACAGCGGCCCGTCGGTTCGCGGGGCGGCGCAGTCGGCGCTGAACGCGGCCGATGCCGGCGACGCCTACGCGATACGCCGATTCCTCGACTACGGCTGGCAGCAGCCGTCGGACACCGACGCGCGGGTCCAGGTCAACCAGTTGATGGCCGCCGGCGGGGCTCAGGTCAAGGCGGCCGCGCAGCAGGCGTTGGACACCTCGGACCCGTCGGTGTGGCGTGAGTTCGTCGATGCCGGTTGGCAGTCGCGGTGGCTGGTAGATCAGCGGGTGCGGGTCAACCAGGCAATGGCGTCAGGTGGGACCGCGGTCAAGGCTGCGGGGCAGAAGGCGCTCGATGCGGGCACGCCGGAGGCGTTGGAGTCATTCCTGGCCTACGGGTGGTCGGTAGCGGCGGCCCGTGACCAGGAGACCGAATCGTTGACGGCGCTGCAGGCCCAGGCTCAGGCGCAGGGCGAGGTAGCGGCGCAGGAGACACAGCGGGCGGTCGACGAGGGAGCGCGGGCGAAGGAGGCCGCTGCGGCGGCCCGCCGGTCGGCGCAACAAGCCGCCGCGGCCACCAATGCGGCGCGTAACGACACGCGAGAGGCGGCGGCGCAGGCCAAGCGAGCGGCGGTGGCCGCGCAGAAGGCCGCGGCTGCGGCGAAGGTGGCGGTGCAGGCGGCAGCCTCGGCGCAGCGGGCGGCCCGGGCCGCTGCTGCCGCCGCCCAACGCGCGGCGTCGGCCGCGTCGAAGGCGGAGCAGGCGGCGACGAAGGCCTACAACGCGGCGGCGAACGCGGCGACGGACGCGTCGAAGGCGGACGCGGCCCGGATCATCGCGCAAGAGGCGAAGGACAATGCGCGGCTGACGCGGGATCTCGCAACCAGCGCGCATCTGGCGGGGCAGGCGATCCAGGCGGGCCTGGGAGCGGTGGAAGCAGCCCGCCTGGCGGCGCTGGAGGCGAAGCACGCGTCGGACGCCAACGACGAGGCGACCGGGTACGCCAACGCGGCCGGCGCCGACGCCTCGGCGGCGGTGGCGGCCGCGAAGCAGGCGCGGGCGGACGCCGATCGGGCGCTGCGGGCGGCCGACGCCGCGCAGAACTATCTGATGGTGGCCGCGCAGGCCGCGTTCCGTGCGAGGGACGCGGCGAACCGAGCTGCGCAGCATGCGGAGCAGGCCGCAGACGCAGCCATCGACGCGGCGAATCATGCCGGTGATGCCGCGACAGCCGCACAGCGAGCGACCGAGGCCGCCAACGCCGCGACTGCGGCCGCGCAGGCCGCGGCGGAGACCGCCGGCCAGGCGATCGAGGTGTACAACGCGGCGCGGACGGCAGACGCGGAGCGCATCGCGGTCATGCTGGACCAGGGCGTCGAGGCTGCCCGGCAGGCCAGCGGGCTGTACGACCAGGCGCAGGCAGCGGCCAAGTGGGACGCGGTGCAGGCCGCGCAGCGCGATGCGGAGACCAACCGGCTGGTCGACGAGGCGGTCAACCCGGCCACCGATCCCGCTGTCGCGGTCACCGCCGGGCGCAAGGCCGCTTTGAACCTGATGAGCTCCCGTGGTGCCTGGACCAGGCAGGCCGCGCAGGCCGCGCTGGCCGGTGGTGACCTGCAGGTGATGGAGTTCGTCCGTACCGGTATCGCCTCTGCGGCCGGGCAGGACGACCGGGTCACGCTACGGGACCTGGCCATCACCGACAACACCGCGCTGCGCGACGCGGCGCTCGCGGCGCTCGCGGGCAGCGACGCGCAGGTGTCGCAGTTCCTACAGACGCAGAACTACTCCGGCCGTCTCACGCAGGACCGGCTCAAGGTGAACCAGATCCTGTCCGCGGCGAAGACCGCCGGTGACACCTATCTGGCGCAGCAGGCGCAGGTGGCACTGGACTCCGGGGACGGGCAGGTGCTGCGGGAGTTCATCGCCGCCGGTCAGTACCGGGCCGCCACGGTCGGGCAGCGGGTTCAGGTCAACACGATCCTGGCCAGCCCGGACAGCGGCCCCGAGGTGAAGGCCGCAGCGCAGATCGCCTTGGACGGTCCACCCCCAGGGCTGCGGCAGTTCCTCGACGAAGGCCGTTATGCCGCCGCTGAGCGGGACCAGGACGCTGCCGCTCACCTGGCGGTGGCCGCGGGCCTGGTGCAGCGGATCAACCAGACTGCCAAGACCGCCACCGAGAACGCGCTGAAGGCGCAGTCCGTCGCAGCCCAGGCTCGTAAGGACGCGGCGGCCGCTGCGAACTACGCCAGCCAGGCCGCCCTGTCGGCACAGCAGGCCGCCGGCTATGCGGCACAGGCCGCTCAGTACGCCAACCAGGCCAGTCAGTCAGCCGAGAAGGCGGCCATCGCGGTTCAGACCGCCAAGGCCGCTGCGACCCGTGCCGCCGCCTCGGCTCGCAGTGCAATCCGTTCCGCGGCCTGGGCCGTTGCTTCCCACGAGCAGGCCATCCAGTCCGCCAACGAGGCACGTGCTTCGGCCAATCGCGCCTTGGATTCGGCGCTCGCCGCCGGTAAGAGTGCCGAAGAGGCTCAGGCCGCAGCCGAGGAGGCGTACGGGAAGTTCCTGTCGGTCAGGGGCGCGGAGATCGGCAAGTGTCACGCCGAGTACGCCTCCGGCCCGGCGTCGGACATCGAGAGATTCCTGGCCGGCACCCAGGGCGACTGGTACCGAAACTGCGTCTCCAACGTCATTGCCGACCCCGTCGAGCTTGCCAAACGGGCGTACAGCAATTCCGCCTACTGCAGCGTCTATCCCGAGGGCAGCCAGCTCAGCAAGAACTGCCTCGCCTCGGTGCTCACCCCGGAGTTCACGGGTGACCAGACGCTGGTCATGATCACCGAGACTCTCAAGGGCATCACGGCCGCGCTGATTCCCATCGCGATCGCTGTCGGTATCGGCTGCGTCGCGACATTGGTCTGCGGCATCGTCGCCGGCACCCTGCTGGACATCGGCGATGTCGGCCTCAACATCTACAAGTACTTCAACGGCGACCAGTCGTTGGCCAACACTCTGCTACACCTGGGTGGAATCGCGCTGGAGGCGCTGGCGTTCGCCGGCATCGCCAAGCTCGTCGGGGCCGGCTTCAAGGCCGCCAAGCAGCTCTACGAACTCAGCCGCGCCGCGAAGGTGGCTGAGGCGGAGATCTCGCTGCTCACTCTCGCCCTCGCGAAACTCAAGCGTCTGCCCTCGTGTCTGGCGGGCGGGAACAGCTTCGCGCCCGAAACTCCCGTCCTGCTCGCCGACGGCACCAGCAAGCCCATCGCCGACGTGCGGGTGGGGGATCGGGTGCTCGCCACCGACTCGCTCACCGGCAGCAGCCGCGGCGAACCGGTCGTTGACCTGATCAGGAGTGTCGACACCGAGCTCACCGAGCTCACCGTCTGGCAGCCCACCGGGCAGCGTGCCGTCCTGCGCACCACGCCCAAGCATCCCTTCTTCGTTCCGGCAACCCACAGCTGGACCGGTGCGGGGGAGCTTGCGCCCGGCACCGTCCTGCATACCCCCGACGGGAGCGACGCCCGCGTCACCACGGTGCGTACCCACCCGGGCCACCGGACGATGTTCAACCTCACCGTGCACCGCACGCACACGTACTACGTGCTCGCCGGTGAGACGCCGATCCTTGTGCACAATGGTGGCTGCAAGGATGTGGTGCTGGGCCTGAACGGTCCGTCGGAAGGGCTGGGTAGCGACGCGCTCCGGGACCTGCTCAACAAGGACGGCCTCAACGTCACCACGTACAACGGCTCTCCGTGGGGCGACATGGACCCGGACACCAACAACAAGTTGCCGCTGTGGATCGGAATGGTGAAGGCGGCGATCAAGGATCCGAGTGTAAAGATCTACGTCACACTGGACGGGCTCGACGGTGGCGACGACGCGTTCCTCAAGCTGCGTACCGCGGTCCGACGCGGAAAGAGCATGAGTCCGGAGAACGCGATGGCCGGTCAGGGCACGAGCTGGGAGATGGCGCAGCTGATAAATGCGATCATCCTCGGGCCGGCCGACGGCGGACGAGACAGGAAGTCTGTCCAGTTCTTCCTGAACGGCGAGAATATCTCCGCCGATCTGTGGAGCAAGCTCCCGACGACGGATGCCGGCTGGCGAGAATTCAAGGATATGTGAGATTTATGATCAATAATGACATCACCGCCGAGCTTGAAGCCCCGGACCGGCTGTTTCAGATCACTCACGTGAGTCGGACCCACACCCAGGTGTGGCTTCAGGCAGATGCCAACTCCACGCACGAGCACCGGCTTGAGGTGTTGTTCCAGGACGTGAAATACCTCTGCACACCCTTCGTGCTGCGCGGCTTGTGGCTGCGGAGGGCAGATCCGGAGCAGACGCGCCGTCTGACGGAGTTGCACGGACTGGTTCTTGAGCCCGGTTGGGACATCTATCTGCTGTCCCGCAGCCATGACTGGTTCGTGGTCTCGTCGCACCCGCTCTGGGCCGAGGCGAAACTGAGCTATTCGGACGAGCCGGTGTTCTGGTCACACACCGGCAAGGAGGACGTCGTGGTGGCGATGGGGACTGTGAAGTGACGTGAGAGTGGGGCCGGTCCGGCCGAGCACGGCGGCGAAGGCAGCCCTGATCCACCGGTAGGTGGATCAGGGCTGCGCCGGGTCCGCAGGACGGAAACCCGCACGACCGGCGGGCGGCGGCTGCCGCTCGCCGGTCGTGAACCGGAGGACGCGGTCGTCCTGTGGCCTCGGCGTGCCGTTGCCGTCGCGGTTGCTGGTGGCCACCCAGAGGGAGCCGTCCGGAGCCACCTCGACGGTCCGGAGCCGACCGTAGGCGCCCACCAGCTCGGCGGACGGTGTCCCGACCGTCCCGGCGGGGCTGATCGGGACGGTCCACAACCGGGCTCCCCGCAGCGCGGCGACGAACAGGGTGCCGCCTGCGAAGGCAGCACCACTCGGCGACGCCTGCGCAGGAGGCCAGACCACCACCGGGGCACGGAACCGGGGATCGTTGCTCGGGCCCTCCACGACCGGCCAGCCGTAGTTGCCGCCCGGGACGATGCGGTTCACCTCGTCCCACGTGGCCTGGCCGAACTCGGTGGCGAACAGTCGGCCCTGCGCGTCCCAGGCCAGACCCTGCACGTTGCGGTGGCCGTAGCTGAACACCGGCGAGCCGGGGAACGGGTTGCCCGCCGGGACGCCACCGTTCGGCCGGATCCGCAGGATCTTGCCATTGCGGCTGGCCAGGTTCTGCGCGTTGGCCGGGACACCGGCGTCACCGACGCCGACGTAGAGCATCCCGTCGGGGCCGAAGGCGATCCGTCCACCGTTGTGGATGGACGCCCGCACGGGCCCGTTGAAGATCACCTGCTGGCGTTGCGGCGCGTTCAGCCGGAACCGCGCGATCCGGATGTCGGACGCGGTGGTGAAGCAGACGTAGACCCACCGGTCCAGGCGGTACCGGGGCGAGACGGCCAGGCCGAGCAGGCCTCCCTCGCCGCCGCCGACCACTCCGGCGATCCGGGCGACCTGCGCCGTCGGTTGGCCGGGTCGGACCCGCAGCACGGTGCCCTGGTTGCGCTGGGCCACCAGGGCGCTGCCGTCGGGCAGGAAGTCGAGCCCCCAGGGGGCTTCCAGCCCGGTCGCGACGACCTCCGGTTGGGCGAAGTCGAACCCTTCGGCACCGGCAGCGGTGACCGACCCGTCCGGCGGACGGACGGCTGCCTCGGCGCTCACCGCCGTGCCGAGCGAGATGGCGAGAGTGACGACGGCGATAACTGCTCGAAGACGCATGACAACTCCTCGCGTGGTTTGCCGCCGACCACGCCGGGGGCATTGACGGTGATCCGGTTTGCCAGTAGACCTTGGTGATGGAGGCCCGCTCATGAGCAGAACGCCGTTGACGCTGGAAGAGTTGCGGGTCGCTGTCGAGGCCGGCGAGATCGACACCGTGGTGTTGGCCCTGGTCGACATGCAGGGCCGCCTGCAGGGCAAGCGGTTCCACGCGCCTTTCTTCCTCGACCAGGTGGTGGCCAACGGCAGCGAGGGCTGCAATTACCTGCTCGCCGTGGACGTCGACATGAACACCGTCGACGGGTACGCGATGTCGAGCTGGGAGCGCGGCTACGGCGACTTCGCGATGGTGCCGGACTTCGGCACGTTGCGCCGCACGCCCTGGCAGCCCGGCTCCGCGATGCTGCTGGCCGACCTGACCTGGCTCGACGGCTCGGGTGACGTGGTCGCCTCGCCCCGACAGATCCTGCGCCGGCAGTTGGACCGGCTGGCCGAGCACGGGCTGACCGCGTACGCCGGCACCGAGCTGGAGTTCGTGCTGTTCCGTGACTCGTACGAGGACGCCTGGCGGCGCGGCTATCGCGATCTCACCCCGGCGAATCAATACAACGTCGACTACTCCCTGCTCGGCACCGCCCGGGTGGAGCCACTGCTGCGTCGGATCCGCACCGAGATGGCCGCTGCCGGGCTCACCCCGGAGAGCGCCAAGGGCGAGTGCAATCTCGGCCAGCACGAGATCGCCTTCCGTTACGACGAGGCGGTTGCCTGCGCCGACCACCACGTGATCTACAAGAACGGCGCCAAGGAGATCGCCGCCCAGGAGGGCATGTCGATCACCTTCATGGCCAAGCCGAACGAGCGGGAGGGCAACTCCTGCCACATCCACTTCTCCCTGCGGGACAGCAGCGGTGGCTCGGCGATGCTCGGCGACGGGCCGGCGCACCTGTCGCCGACCGGGCAGCGGGTGCTCGCCGGGCTGCTGGCCACCATGCGGGAGTTCAGCCTGCTCTTCGCCCCGAACATCAACTCCTACAAGCGCTACCAGCCCGGATCGTTCGCCCCGACGGCGCTGCGGTGGGGGGTGGACAACCGCACCTGCGCGCTGCGGGTGGTCGGGCACGGGCAGGGCATGCGGGTGGAGAACCGGGTGCCCGGCGCCGACGTCAACCCGTACCTGGCGATCGCCGGGCTGGTCGCCGGCGCGCTGCACGGCATCGACAGTGAGCTGGAGCTGGGCGACGAGTGCACCGGCAACGCGTACGACGACCCGGAGGCCGAGCGGGTCCCCGGGACCCTGCGCGACGCCCTGGCCCTCTGGGAGGGCTCCACGGTTGCCCGGGAGGCGTTCGGCGACGAGGTGGTGGCCCACTACGCCAACCAGGCGAGGGTGGAGCTGGCCGCCTTCGACGCGGCGGTGACGGACTGGGAGATGACCCGTGGCTTCGAACGCCTGTAACGCGCTCCGCCGCGCCCACGCGCCCCGCCGCGTCGATCATGGACTTGTGGTGCCCGGAGTGCGGCAGATTGCGGCTTCCGTGAGGCACCACAACTCCATGATCGACAACGAGGGGCGGGTGGGGGTGTGACTCTGGTTGTGGATCCGGCTACCGGGGTGGGGTTTCAGGACGTGGCCGGGGCCTCGGTGGCGGAGGTGGACGCGGCGATCTCGCGGGCGGCCACCGCCTTCGAGGCGTGGCGGAGGGTGGCTCCCGGGGACCGGGCACGCTTGCTGCGGCGGTTCGCCGCCGTGGTCGACGCGCACCTGGACGAGCTGGCCGCGCTGGAGGTCCGCAACTCCGGCCACACCACCGGCAACGCCCGGTGGGAGGCCGGCAACGTGCGGGACGTCCTGGACTACTACGCCGGGGCGCCCGAGCGGTTGACCGGGCGGCAGATCCCGGTGCCGGGCGGGCTGGACGTCACCTTCCACGAGCCGCTCGGCGTGGTCGGCGTGATCGTCCCCTGGAACTTCCCGATGCCGATCGCGGCCTGGGGGTTCGTCCCGGCCCTCGCCGCCGGCAACACCGTGGTGCTCAAACCCGCCGAGCTGACCCCGCTGACCGCGCTGCGGCTGGCCGAACTGGCCCGCGAGGCAGGCCTGCCCGACGACGTGTTCATCGTCGTACCGGGCGAGGGCGCGGTGGTGGGGGAGCGGTTCGTCAGCCACCCGGCGGTCCGCAAGATCTGCTTCACCGGCTCCACCGAGGTCGGCACCCGGATCATGGCCGGCTGCGCGGCCCAGGTGAAGCGACTCACCCTGGAGTTGGGCGGCAAGAGCGCGAACATCGTGTTCGCCGACGCCGACCTGGAGCGCGCCGCCGCGACCGCGCCGGGCGCGGTCTTCGACAACGCCGGCCAGGACTGCTGCGCACGGTCGCGGATCCTGGTCCAGCGCCCGGTGTACGACCGCTTCCTGGCACTGCTCGAACCAGCGGTACGCGCGGTGCGGGTGGAGGACCCGTCCCGGGACACGGCCGAGATGGGTCCGCTGATCTCCGCGGCCCAGCGCGACCGGGTCGCCGGCTACCTGACCGGGGCGAAGGTCGCCTTCACCGGCTCCTGCCCCGACGGCCCCGGGTTCTGGCATGCGCCCACCGTGCTGCTGGCCGACTCGCCGGCCGACCGGCACTGGCGGGAGGAGATCTTCGGCCCGGTGGTCTCGGTGCTGCCGTTCGACGACGAGGCCGACGCGGTCCGGCTCGCCAACGACACCGAGTACGGGCTCTCCGGCTCGATCTGGACCCGGGACGTGGGTCGGGCCCTGCGCCTGGCCCGCGCGGTCGAGTCGGGCAACCTGAGCGTCAACTCGCACTCCTCGGTGCGCTACTGGACCCCGTTCGGCGGGATGAAGCGTTCCGGGCTCGGCCGTGAGCTGGGCCCGGATGCGCTGCACTCCTTCACCGATGTCAAGAACGTGTTCATCGCGACAGAGGAGTGACGCCAGTGCAGGGTCGATTGCAGGACCGGGTGGCCGTGATCACCGGAGCGGGCAGCGGCATCGGGTTGGCCACCGTCCGGCGGTTCACCGCCGAGGGGGCCCGCGTGGTCTGCGTGGACATCGACGTGGCGGCCGGTGAGAAGGCCGCCGAGGAGTGCGGCGGCGAGTTCGTCCGCACCGACGTCGCCGACGAGTCGGCGGTACGCGACCTGTTCGACGGGGTGGTCGACCGGCACGGCCGGGTCGACATCGCGTTCAACAACGCCGGCATCTCGCCGCCCGACGACGACTCCATCCTGGACACCGGCCTCGACGCGTGGGAGCGGGTGCTGCGGGTCAACACCACCAGCGTCTACCTGTGCTGCAAGTACGCCATTCCGCACATGCGCCGCCAGGGCAAGGGGTCGATCATCAACACGGCCTCGTTCGTGGCGCTGATGGGCGCGGCGACGTCGCAGATCGCGTACACCGCGAGCAAGGGCGGCGTGCTGGCGATGACCAGGGAGCTGGGTGTGCAGTTCGCCCGCGAGGGCATCCGGGTCAACGCGCTCTGCCCCGGCCCGGTGGCCACCCCGTTGTTGCTGGAGTTGTTCGCCGCCGACCCGGAGCGGGCCGCCCGCCGGCTGGTGCACGTGCCGATGGGCCGCTTCGGGCAACCCGAGGAGATCGCCGCCGCGGTGGCGTTCCTGGCCAGCGACGACGCCTCGTTCATGACCGCCGCGCAGTTCGTGGTCGACGGGGGCATCACGGGCGCCTACGTCACCCCGCTGTGAGGAGTCGGCCGCTGATCGGGATCAGCGCGTACGTCGAACCGGCCGACTGGGCGGTCTGGAGGGGCGTGCCGGCCGTGCTGGTGCCGGCGGCGTACGTGCGGGCGGTGACGGCGGCGGGTGGCCGAACGGTGGTGCTGCCCCCGGACGACGTGGACGGCGAGGTGGTGGCCGTCCTGGACGGACTGCTGCTGGCCGGTGGCGCCGACGTGGGTCCGGGGCGGTACGGCCAGCGGCCCGACCCGCGTACCGAGGACCGGCCGGACCGGGACGCCGGTGAGTTGACCCTGCTGACCGCCGCGCTCGCCGCCGAGCTGCCGGTGTTGGGGGTGTGCCGGGGGATGCAACTGCTCGCCGTGGCCTACGGCGGCACACTGCACCAGCATCTGCCCGATGTGGTCGGTCACGAGGCACACCGCCCGGCGCCCGGTGTGTATGGCAGCCATCCGGTGCGGTTCGTGCCGGGCAGCCTGGCCGCGACGGTGCTGACCGGGGTGGACCGGGTCAACTCGTACCACCACCAGGCGGTCGCCGACCCGGGCCGGTTGTCGGTGACGGGTTGGGCGGAGGACGGCGTGGTCGAGGCGGTGGAGGACCCGGCCCGGCCGTTCGTGCTGGGCGTGCAGTGGCATCCGGAGAACGAGCTGGATCCTCGTCCGATCACCGCCCTGGTCGGGGCCGCTGGCCAGCGGATCGGCGGCGGGTGTGACGGACATCGCCCCCGCGCGCCGGTGCCGCCGGTGGGAGGATCGGCGCATGGGCAAGGTCTATCCGGAGATCGACGCTCGACTGCGTGACTTCATCGCGGCCCAGGCGGTCTTCTTCGTGGCCACCGCGCCGTCCGGTGCGGAGGGCCACGTCAACGTCTCGCCGAAGGGCATGCGGGGCACGTTCGTGATCCTCGGGGCGCACCGGGTGGCCTACCTCGATTACCACGGCAGCGGGGCGGAGACCATCGCCCACCTGGGGGACAACGGCCGGATCACGCTGATGTTCTGTGCCTTCGAGGGGCCGCCGAAGATCGTCCGGTTGCACGGTCGGGGCAGCAGCGTCGCCGTGACCGAGGATGCCTTCGCCGACCGGCTCGCCGAGTTTCCCGCACCGCCGGACGTGCACGCCGTCCGGGCGGTGATCACGGTCGAGGTGGAGCGGGTCAGCGACTCCTGCGGCTACGCGGTGCCATTGATGGACTTCCGCGCCGAACGTGATCTGTTGCTCACCTCACACTCGCGTCGTACGGCCGACGACCTGGTGGCCTACCGGGCCACCAGGAACGCGGCGAGCATCGACGGGCTGCCTGTCTTCTGACCTGTCAGGGCGCTCCCGCGACCCCCGTCCGACGCCGCCCGGGCTCGCGGTGTCCGGTGCCCGACCGCTCAGGCGTACGTAAACAGCGTCCGCCTGAGGTGATGCGTTACGTTGCTGGTCCGCTTGGGTACAAGTCGAGGCACGGCGGGTGAAGATCAACGGCCGAGGGGTACGGCCGGAGCGGGAGGCTGCATGAGCTCGGCTCAGGGGGGCGCGGACGTCGGGCATTCCGTCGCGTCCGGCCGCGAGATCCCCCCGATGCTGGCAGCGGCGTTCGCGGCCGGTGGCGAGATGGGCGAGCGGCTGAGCAGCTTCGACTGGGCCACCAGTTCGCTCGGCGAGCCCGGTCGCTGGCCGTTGGCGCTCTCCAATGCGGTCGGCATGATGCTCTCCTCCAGCGCGCAGATCGTCATGTTCTGGGGCGACGAGCAGTCCGCCTTCTACAACGACGCCTACCGGCCGACCATCGGCGCCAAGCACCCGCACGTGATCGGCCAGCCGGCCCGCCAGCACTGGGCGGAGACCTGGGCGGTGCTCGGCCCACTGCTCGACGGCGTCCGGAGCACCGGGCGTTCCTACCGCGGCGAGGACCACCCCTTCCTGCTGGACCGGTACGGCTTCGTCGAGCAGACCTACTTCAACGTCTCGTACGACCCGATCCTGGGTGACGACGGCTCGGTCAGTGGCGTCTACTGCATCGTCAACGAGACCACCGGGCGGGTGCTCGGCGAGCGTCGGCTGCGGGCGCTCGCCGAACTGGGTGCTGAGCTGAACGACATGGGCAGCGGCGCCGAACTCGGCCGGACCGCCGCCACGGTGCTCGGCCGGCACCGGGCCGACGTGCCGTTCGTCCTGATCTACCTGGCCGACGACAGCGGCCAGCTCGCCCTGGCCGGCGCCGTCGGCGCCGCCCCGCCAGCCGTCGATGTCACGTCCCAACTGCTCGCCCGGGTGGTCGCCGATGGGGCGCCCGCCACGGTCGAGGTGGCCGAGCTGCTCGATCCACTGCCGGCCGACGCCGCCGACCAGGCCCTCGTGCTGCCGCTCACGGCGACCAACCAGACGGTCGGCGCGCTGGTCGTCGGCGTGGCCCGCCAGCTGCCGCTCAACGACGACTACCGCGACTTTCTCGACCTGGTCGCCGCCCAGATCTCCCGGGCGGCGGGCGCGCAGCGGGCTCACGAGCAGGAACGGGCTCGCGCCGCCGAGCTGGCGGCATTGGATCGCGCGAAGACCAACTTCTTCGCGAACGTCAGCCACGAGTTCCGCACCCCGCTGACCCTCGTGCTCGGCCCGCTGGAGGACATGCTGGCCGACCCGGCGTTGCCCGCTGCCGACACCGAGCGGCTCACCATGATGCACCGCAACGCGCTGCGCCTGCTCAAGCTGGTCAACACCGTGCTGGACTTCTCCCGACTGGAGTCCGGCCGGCTCGCCGCCCGCTATCAGCCCACCGACCTCGCCGGCTACACCGCCCGGCTGGCCAGCACCTTCCGCTCCTCCACCGAGCGGGCCGGGCTGCGGCTGGTGGTGGACTGTCCGCCGCTGCCGGCACCGGTCTTCGTCGACCGGGACATGTGGGAGAAGATCGTCCTCAACCTGGTGTCCAACGCCGTCAAGTTCACCTTCGACGGCGAGATCCGGGTGCGGGTCCGGGCCGTGGACGGCGTGGCACGGCTGGACGTGACAGACACCGGCATCGGCATCGTGCCGGATGAGGTGCCGCACGTCTTCGAGCGGTTCCACCGGGTGCCGGGGGTTCGCGCACGCACCCACGAGGGCACCGGGATCGGTCTGGCACTGGTCCGGGAGCTGGTTGAGATGCACGGCGGTGAGGTCGGGCTGACCAGCGAGGTCGACCGGGGCAGCACCTTCACGGTGACCGTGCCGTTCGGGTCGGCCCACCTGCCCGCGGACCGGGTGGTGGCGTTCCGCCCGCTACCCGCGGGGGAGCCCGAGCAGGCCCGGCTCTACGTGGCGGAGACCGCACTGTGGACCGGCGTCGAGCCGGCAGCCGAGTTTGACAGCCGACCGACGACGGCCACCCCGGCCGGTCGGATCCTGGTCGTCGACGACAATGTGGATCTGCGCGAGCACGTCACCCGGCTGCTCTCGCCCACCTGGGAGGTGGTCACCGCGAGCGACGGGCTGGCCGCCCTGTCGCTGGCCCGCAAGGGCGGGTTCGACCTGGTGCTCGCCGACGTGATGATGCCTCGGCTGGACGGGTTCGGGCTGGTGAGCGCGCTGCGCGCGGACCCGAGCACCCGTCAGGTGCCGATCGTGCTGCTCTCCGCCCGGGCCGGCTCCGCGGAGGCCGTCGCCGGTCTGTCCGTCGGTGCCGACGACTACCTCACCAAGCCGTTCACCGGCCAGGAGCTGATCGCCCGGGTCCGGGCCAACGTCGAGCTGGGTCAGCTCCGTGGCCAGCTCATCCGTCGGCTCCGGGCGTTGGCCGACGCGGCGGTGGATGTCAACACCGCCCGCTCGACCGGCGACGTGCTCCAGGTCGCCGCCGGGCACGCGCTCAGCCTCGCCGAGGCCGCCCGGGTGCTGATCAGCGCGACCGGCGCTCGTGCCGAGGCGGACACCGGCGGCGCCACCGCCACCGACCCGTCCTTCGTGGCCGAGCTGGCCGGCACCACCGGCAAGCCGCTCGGTGAGCTGCGGGTCTGGGGGCCGGCAGCTGATGACACGCAGGCCGACGAGGCCGCGTTGACCCAGCTGGCCCGCCTGGTCGGGGTGCGGTTGGAAAACGCCCAGCTCTACGAGGCCGAGCACCGCATCGCCAGCACGTTGCAGCACAGCCTCCTGCCCCGGTCGCTGCCTCGGCTGCCGGGAGCGGTCGTGGCCAGCCGTTACCTGCCCGGCAGCGCCGACGTCGAGGTCGGCGGCGACTGGTACGACGCGGTCGCCCTCGAAGACGACGAACTGGTGCTGGTCATCGGCGACGTGGTGGGCAAGGGTGTCCAGGCCGCCGCGGCCATGGGGCAACTACGCAACGCGCTGCGGGCGTACCTGTTGGAGGGCTACGACCCGGGGGAGTCGCTGACCCGCCTCAACCGGCTGGTCGTGTCCACCGAACGTCGATCCTTCGCCACGGTGGTCTGTCTGCTGTTCAACCCGCGCACCGGCCGTCTGCGGTACGCGAGCGCCGGCCACCCGTCGCCGCTGCTGATCACGGGAGGCGACGTGACGTTCCTGCACGACCGCGCGCTCGGTCCACCGGTCGGCGCCATCCCGGGCGCGACGTACGAGGCGGTCGAGGGGGAGCTGGCGCCCGGCGGCCGGCTGCTGCTCTACACCGACGGGCTGATCGAGGACCGCCAGCTCGACATCGACGCCGGGATGGCCCAGCTGCGCGTCGACGCGGCGGCCCCCAGCGAGCACATGGCGGACCTGATCGACGCGGTGGTGGAGCGGGTCGCCGGTCGGCCGCGCCGCGACGACGTGGCGGTCCTCGCACTGGAGGCGGTGGAGCTGAACCGTTTCGCATTGCGTCTACCGGCGGACCCGACGCGGCTGAGTGTGCTGCGTAAGCGTCTGGAGGACTTCCTGGTCGCGCACGCTGTCGACGAGACGGACGTGTTCGACCTGACCGTCGCGGTCTCTGAGGCCGCCGCCAACGCCATCGAGCACCCGATCCACCCGGCCGAGGCCATGATCAGCGTGGAGGTGGCCATCGAGGATCGGACGGTGACGGCCACCGTGCGCGACAGCGGGCAGTGGCGCGAGTCGACCGACTCCGGGTTCCGGGGGCGCGGCCTGGCCCTGATCAGGGCACTGGGCGACCTCACCGTGCGGCGTACCGATGAGGGCACCGAGGTGACGCTGCGCAGGCAGCTGCGGGACTGACAGTGCGCCCGGCGGCGTCTCTCAGGCCGGGTCGAGCCAGGTCTGCTCACCCAGGCCGGAGATCTCCAACACCCGGCGGACCTGCCGGGACGGCAGGACGGTGAGTGCGCCCGGAAACTGCTGGGCGAGCCGGACCAGAGCATGGATGGCGGCCGAGTCGAAGAAGGTGACCGCGCTCAGGTCCAGGGTGATCTGCCCGGCGGGTTCGCGTAGCGCGGTCTGGAGCATGGTGTCGGCGGTGGCCATGTCGACCTCACCGGCCACCACCACGTGGAGGTGGTCACCATCGATCTCCGCGCTGGCGGAGAAGACTGGCGGCGCTCCACCTTGATCCACGCTGACACCATGGCACAGCCGACCAGGCTGGGCAACAACCACTCCCGGGCGGCCGTGGCGCGGGTCACCAGCGGCCCCGGCGATAGGCTTGTCGCATGACCGTTCGCCCGCCGCTGACACCAGGCACGCTCTCCCCGCTGCGACCGGTGCCGTCCCAGATCGCCCGACCGGAGTACGTGGGCAAGAAGCGCCCACAGGAGTGGCGCGGCTCGCACGTGCAGACGCCGGAGACCATCGAGAAGATGCGGATCGCCAGCCGGCTCGCCGCCCAGGCGACCCAGCTCGCGGGCGAGCACTGCAAGCCGGGCGTGACCACCGACGAGATCGACAAGGTGGTGCACGAGTTCCTCTGCGACCACGGCGCGTACCCGTCGACGCTGGGCTACAAGGGCTTCCCGAAGTCCTGCTGCACCAGCCTCAACGAGGTCATCTGCCACGGCATCCCGGACTCCACAGTCCTGCAGGACGGCGACATCATCAACGTCGACGTGACCGCGTACATCGGTGGGGTGCACGGCGACACCGACGCCACCTTCTGCGTCGGTGAGGTCAGCGAGGAAGCCCGACTGCTGGTCGAGCGCACCCACGAAGCGATGATGCGCGGCATCCGCGCCGTCGCCCCGGGCCGCCAGATCAACGTGGTGGGCCGGGTCATCGAGTCGTACGCCAAGCGGTTCGGCTACGGAGTGGTCCGCGACTTCACCGGCCACGGCATCGGCGAGTCCTTCCACAGCGGGCTCTACGTTCCGCACTACGACAGCCCGCGCCCCACGGACATCATGGAACCGGGAATGACGTTCACCATCGAGCCGATGATCACGCTCGGCACCTACCAGTACGACATGTGGGACGACGGGTGGACCGTGGTCACCAAGGACCGCAGGTGGACAGCCCAGTTCGAGCACACCATCGTGGTGACCGACAGCGGTCACGAGATCCTGACCCTGCCGTGACCGACGCCCCGGCAGCCCTGCGCGAGGCGCACCACGCGGACGTCTCCGGCGGTTGGCTGCGCCCGGCCGTCTTCGGCGCGATGGACGGCCTGGTCACCAACATCGCCCTGATCGCCGGCGTCGGCGGCGGCGGGGTGTCGTCGCACAGCATCGTGCTCACCGGCTCCGCCGGCCTGGTCGCCGGTGCGATCTCGATGGGGCTCGGCGAGTACACCAGCGTGCGCTCCGCCAACGAACAGGTCGCCGCCGAAGTCGCCAAGGAGCGACGGGAGCTGGAACGGCACCCCGAGGCCGAGGCCCGGGAGCTCGCCGACGCGTGGGTGGCCCGCGGCCTTCCCCGCGATCTCGCCACCCAGGTCGCCGAAGCCGTGCGGCGCGACCCGGAGGAGGCGCTGCGGGTGCACGTCCGCGAGGAGCTGGGGGTCGACCCCGACGACCAGCCCAGCCCGTGGGCCGCGGCGATCTCGTCGTTCCTGTTCTTCTCGTTGGGTGCACTGGTCCCGCTACTGACCTACCTGTTCGGCGCCACCGAACTGTGGCTGGCACTGGCCGTCGGCGGGCTCGGGCTGTTCGTCGCAGGTGCGGTGGTGGCCCGCTTCACCAACCGGCCCTGGTGGACCAGCGGCCTACGCCAGCTGCTGCTGGGTGCCGCCGCGGCCGGCGCCACCTATCTCATCGGCTCGCTGATCGGCGTGCAGGGCGGGCTGTGACACCGGTCAACCGGTGAGCAGCTCGTCGATCGTGCCGTCCACCCCACGACCACGGGCGGCCAGCTCCTCGGCCTGCCGGGCCAGCACCACGCCCACCTCGGTCATGTCCGCGCCGGCCAACCCGGTGCGTCGTACCGCGTCCCCGGGGTCACGGAAGTAGGTGCGACTCAGCAACCCGGTCACCGTGGCCGCCGCCAACCGGGCCTCACCGAGCATCAGCAGGGCCTGGTCGGTCTCGTACCACTCGGCCAGTCGGGCGGCCCGGGCATGTGCCGCGCTGCCCCTGTACCAGGCCTGCCGCGCCGCGGTGCTGAACTCCGCCGGCCGGGCCCTCGCCAACCGGCCGAGGTGCTCGTCGCGCAGCGTCCGCAACCAGCCCGTCGGGTCGTGCAACGCCTGCGTGGTCACGTACCGGTCGGCGGTCAACGGCCACAGCGGGGAGAGCACCCGGGCCTGCGCCAGGTAGTCCTCGGCGGCGGCCACGGTCAGGTCGACCAGCACCCCGTCCACCCGCCGGGTCGCGGGCGGTGGACCCGCGCCGGACCGGTAGGTGACCACCAGCATCCCCGCCTCGCGGTCCCCACCGCCGTCGTCGTCGCCGTGCGCCAGGGGGCCGTGCACCGCGACCGCGAGCACGTCCGCCGGGAACCGCCGTCGGACCGCCTCGGCGACCCGCTCCGCGACCGTCCACCGTCGATCATCGAGGTCCCGGTCGGCAGTCGGCTCACTCCTCGCGCTCACGGGACCGCTCTTGTTCGCGACTGCGGGGCTCGCAAGCCCGGCTCACTCCTCGCGCTCACGGGACCACCTCGCCTCGGCTACCGAGCGTCAGCCTAGCCAGCCGGCGGCGGGCCGGCCGGTGCGCCGCGCCCGGTCGGCACCAGCCGGAAGATGCGGATCTCCCGGCCGCCGGCCCGCTGCACGTAGGTGCGGTAGGCGGGCCACTCGGTGACCAGCAGTTGCCACAGCCGGTCGCGTTCGGCCCCGGACGCCAGGTCGGCCCGCACCGGGACCCGCAGGCCCTTCACGTCCACCTCGGCGACCGGATCGGCGAGCAGGTTCATCGCCCAGCCCGGCTGGTGGGTCTGCCCCCAGTTGGAACCGATCACCACGTACGCGTCGCCGTCGGGCACGTAGAGCAGCGGGTTGCTGCGTGGCTTGCCGGAGCGGCGGCCGGTCGTGGTGATGACCAGGGACGGGATCAGGCCGAGTGCCACCACCCGGCCCCGGGTGAGCCGACCGACCACCCGGTCGGCGGGCACCAGCAGGCGCGCGGCGGCACCGAACCAGCGGTGATGACCAACTCGACGGGTGAGAGTTCCCAGCACTGACACGCGGACCAGTCTGCCCGCTGCCGGGATCTGTCGGCACCCCCCGTACGCGCCCGGATCGTCGACCGGCCGGCCACCGGGTGGCGGTCAGTCCATCTGCCGCTCGATCGGCAGCCGGGCGCGGGTGAACAGGCCGGCGCCGAGCATCGCCACCACCGGCACCAGCACCAGGACCCCGAGCGCGGGCCACGGCACCAGGATCGGGTACGGGTCGGCCAACGGCCAGTCGTCCGCGTACTGCCGGTTGACCGAGAACAGCACGATCGCGGCGGTGCCGAGCCCGGCCACGATGCCGAGCACCGAACCGAGCCCGGCGATGACCCCGGCCTGGCAGATCGCCAGCAGCCGGCGTAACGCGGGTGCCGCGCCGACGGCCGCGAGGGTGGTCAGCTCGGCGCGCCCCTCGGCGGCGGCGAGCGCGGTGGCGATCCCCGCCGCCCCCACCGTGATCACACCGGCCGCCGCCGCGAGGAGCAGCAGCAGCGGTGACACGTCGCGGGGAGCACCGCCGTACTCCACGCTCAGCGAGACCGTCCCGAAGGACCGCAGGGCGGCGGCGAAGCGCTTCCGATGGTCCTCGTCGGGCGCACTGGTGGTGCCGATCACCCAGCCGCCGGGGGACCAGCTCAGGCCGAGTTGTCTGGCCGCGGTCCCGGACAGCAGCAGGCGGGGCGGGCCGACCGCCCGGGGCAGCGCGTACCCCGGGAGGTCGCGGACGGCGGCCGGCCGGTCCGGCCCGGCCTCCACCTCGTTGACGCGTACGGTCACCAGGCCGTCGTGCAGGTAGCGCGGGTCGGTCACCACCACGCCACCGGCGCGCAGTACCACCGCGGCGGCGGCTGTCGTCGCCGGGTCCGCGCCGGTGAGCAGTGGCAGAGCGGTCCCGTCGTCCACCCCGGACTGCACGTACCCGCCGAAGTAGTCCGCCTCACGGATACGACAGCGGGGGTCGGCGCGGGCCTGCCGGCGGTCCGACTCGGGAAGGCCGTCCCGGGGCTGCCAGGGGCAGGCCTGCTCCACCGGGAGCACGGGCGTGACCTCGCAGTAGTCGGTGCCCGTCGGCCCGCAGCCCAGCGTGTGCAGCGGGGCGACAGCGCTGGTGCCCAACTGTTCCCGGGCCGCGGCGGCGACCTGGATCAGCGTGGGCTGCCGGGCCGACTCGATCGGGTCGACCCGCACGTGGCCGGCCGGCAGCGCCGGCTGGTAGGCGCGCGCGTCGCGCTCGCCGTCACTCGCGAGGTACGCGCCGAGAGCGACGCTGCTGGCGACTGCGGCCATCACGGCACAGATGGCCGGCGCCGCGGCGGCCCGGTTGCGGCTGGCGTCGCGCAACGCGATCCGTGGGGCCAGTGGCAACACCCGACCGAGGCGGGCGAGCGCCCCGATCAGCGTGGGCGTGCAGCAGACCAGGCCCAGTTCGCCGAGGATCAGGCCGGTGAGGATCACCGCCGGTGAGGTTCGGGCGGCCCCGAACGCCGCCAGCCCGGCCCCGCCGGCCACCAGTCCCAGGCCGAGGGCAAGCCAGCGGGCCTGGGACACCGGTGGGGTACGTCGCCCGGTGAGCCCGGCGCTGACGTCCTGCCGGGCGGCCGACCAGGCCGGTGCCAGCGCGGCGAGCACCCCGGCCAGGACCGCGACCCCACCGAGCAGCACCAGCGCCGCGGGCCAGCAGCGGTACCCGCCGAAGCGGGCGCCGAACACGTACTGCTCCACCAGGGGACGACCGGCGAACGCCGCGCCGACACCGACGAGCAGGCCGGCGGCGGCGCCCAGCACACCCAGCACCACTCCGTCGGCCAGCACGACCCGGCGGAGCTGGGCGGCGTCCCCGCCGGCCACCGCGACCAGCGCCAGATCCCGCCGACGGCGACGGACGCCGACGGCGAACGCCGGCCCGACCAGGAGTACGACCTCAAGCAGCCCGAGGCCGGCGATCAGCACGCCGGTGCTGAGGTCGTTGGTGTCACCGAGGTTGATCGAGCCGAGCCACGACCAGTTCTGGTCGGTCGCCGCGTCGGCCGGGAGACGTGGGGTGACCACCACCCCCCGGTCGTTGAGCCGGGACACCAGGGGGGCGTCGACGGCTCCGGGTACGTCCGCCAGCCACACGCTGTCCGTCTCGGGACCGGTCTGCGGGGCGGCGCCCGGGTGCAACGCCACCACCGGGCCGAGATCGTCGGGGAACTCGACCACCCCGACCACTGTGTACGCCCGGCTTCCGTCGGCCACGGCGACGGCACGGCCGAGGTGGAGGTCCAGGCGGCGCAGCGCCGCCGGACTGACGGCGACCTCGCCGGGCTGCTGCGGCGCCCGGCCGGCCCGGAACCGCACCAGCCCGCGGGCCAACGGGTCGCCGAGGTCCAGCGCGCGCCCGGTCACGTCCTCGTCGCGGTGTGGGCCCCGCAGCGTCAGGGTGATGTACGTGCGTACCTCGGTGACCCGGCTGCCGGGCCCGAGCAGTGCGGTCAACTGGGCCGCGGTGGCCTTCGCGGGAGGCAGGTACGTGTCGTCCCGCGTGTACCAGCCCTCACCCCGCTCGTCCTGTCCCACCGGATTGTCGGCGATCCAGCGCAGCTCCGCGTCGGCCACGCCGAGCTGACGGTCGACGCGTTCCTGCGGAGTCAGCTCGGCCATGTCGTAGCTCGCCGCCAGGAAGGCGAGCACCGCCACCGGCAGGGCGATCATCGCGAGCACCAGGGCGGTCCGTCGTCGGGCCCGCCGGGATTCCCGCCGGGCGATGCGCAGCGCCGTCCGCCAGGAGCCGGTCAGCTCGGCGATCCGCCGTCGGCCGACGAGCGCGGGTGGTTCGACCGGCTCCGCAGTGGGGGCGTCGACCACGCCAGGGGCCCGCCTCGTCCGGCGGATGGTCACCGGTCGCTGCCGGACAGCAGTTGCTCCACGCTGCCCAACGGTGCCGTGGTGTCGACCAGCACCCCGTCGCGGAGGAACACCACCCGGTCGGCCCAGCCGGCATGTCGCGCCTCGTGGGTGACCAGCACGCCGGCGGCGCCCGCGTCGATCCGACGGCGCAGCAGGTGCAGCACCGCCTCACCGGTCTGCGAGTCCAGTGCTCCGGTGGGCTCGTCGGCGAGCACCAGCCGGCGTTCTCCCACCAGTGCGCGGGCGATGGCCACCCGCTGCTGCTGTCCGCCGGAGAGCTGGTCCGGGAAGCGGTCACCCAGGGCGGGCAGACCCACCTCGGTGAGCGCCGCCATGGCCAGCGCCCGGGCCCGGCGTCCGCTGGTGCCGTCGAGTTCCAGGGGGAGCGCCACGTTCTCCAGTGCGCTCAGGCTGCCCAGCAGGTTGAGCTGCTGGAAGATGTAGCCGATCCGGCGGCGACGCAGTTGGGCGAGCCCGCGGCGGTCCAGTGCCCCCAGCGGTTGTCCCTCGACCCGGACCTCGCCGCCGGTCGGGCGGTCCAGCCCTCCGGCGAGGGCCAGCAACGTCGACTTGCCGGAGCCGGACGGTCCCATGACGGCGACCAGCTCACCGGGCCGGACGGCCAGGCTGACGCCGCGCAGCGCGTGCACCGCCGCCGGTCCGGCGCCGTGGGTGCGGTGGACGGCGCGGAGTTCCAGCACCGCGTCGTCCGAGCCGCTCACCGTCGCGCCTCCTCGCCGGCCCATCTGGCAGCGGCACGTGCGTCGGCGTCACCCGGTCGGGGAGGGGCGGGTGCCGGGTCACTGGGTTGGTGCCGGACCAGGCTCGTCTCGCAGTGGTCCAGCCAGCGCACCTCGGCCTCGGCCTGGAACACCATCGAGTCCAGCACGAGGCGCCAGGGGAGGTCCTCCGGTCGGTTGCTGCCGTACTTCAACCGGGTCAACTCCTGCAGGGCCCGCATGGTCGCGCTGCGCTGGGCCTGCACCACGGAGCGGACGTCGACGCCGGGGGTGGTCAGCGCCAACGCCAGCTTGATCGCCAGCTCGTCGCGGGGCCGGTCGGTCCGGCTGACCGGGGTCGCGAACCACAGCGCCAGATCCGCCCGGCCAGCGTCGGTGATCTCGTACGGGCGCTGCCCGGCCTCGCTCTCCGGCAGCGGGCGCACCAGACCGTCCCGCTCCAGCCGGGACAGCGTGGTGTAGACCTGCCCGATGTTCAGCGGCCAGGTCGAGCCGGTCGACTCCTCGAACGCGGCGCGCAGCTGGTAGCCGTACATCTGGCCGCGTTCGAGCAGGGCGAGCAACCCGTGACGGATGGACATGGCAACGGAGTATGCATACCTGGTATGCGCACCGCAACCGGAGCGGACCCGCTCAGGCCGGACGACCGGGAAACGGGACAGTCAGCGGGCTCGACCCGGCCGTCTTACGCCACCGGGTGGCGCGCACGGCGTACTCGACCAGGGCCGCCAGCGCCTGGTCCCGGTCGGCGCCGGTGGTGGACGCCAGAGCCGCCCGCCAGTGCGCTGCCGTGCGTTCCTCGACCTCGGCGGCGAGCCGCAAGGCGCTCGCCCGGTCGGTGACCGGGAACGGCAGCGCGTACCCGGCGCGGTCCGGAGGCACGACACCACCGGCGGTGGTGAGCTGCACCACGAGGGTGTCGCGTCGGCGTCGATGCGCGGCCTCCGCCTGGTGCGCCGCGTCCCGGGCGGCGCCGGTGAGCCGGACGCCGATCCGCCCGTAGGCGTAGATGGCCGCGTACTCGGCGGACAGGGCGGAGGCGAGCGCCTCACCGGACGACGGCTGCCTCACTTCAGTGCCTCCTGGTGGGTGGCGCGGGCGGCGACGATCGACCCGAGCAGCGCGGCCCGTTCCGCGGGCGCTGCGGCGCAGGCCTGGGTGGCGGACTGCTGGGCGGTCTTCTCCAGGGCACGCAGTGCGGCGAGCGCGCCGGCCGGCTCGGCTGCCGGGGCGGTGGTGGGGGCGGTGGCCGCCGCCGACGGCAGGGCGACACCGATCACCCGGGCCAGTTCGGTGGCGTGTGCGGTGTGCGCCTCGGCGATCGGGCCGAGGCGGTCGGCCAGGTCGGGGTGAGCGGTGGCCGTGCTCCGGTACGCCTCGGCCAGCGCCAGTGACTCGTCCACCATCGGGCGCAGCGGGTCCGGTGGTGGCTCTGGCTGGTCGTCGCGGTCGAAAAGATCACAGCCGGTCAGCGGCGCGGCGACGCCGCCGAGCACCAGCAGCGCCCCGCCGCGCAGCAACTTTCGCCGGGAATGTCCGGATGCCTGGTCGCGCTGTGTCGTTCTGCCGATCCCCACCGGGCAAGTCAACACCATCGGCGTCGGTCCAGGGGCGACCGGCGTCGGTGCGCCGCCCGGTCCGCTGCCGGGCAGGCGCGTTACGCTCTGCGCAGCCACCGGCGTGTCCGCTCCGGTGGCGTGCCGGCATGGCGGGACGGCCGATCACCGTCGACCAGGGAAAGGGTGCGGAGATGACGCAGCGTGGCCGTGCCACCAGGCCGACAGGTCGACCCCGCGATGCCGCGGGTCCCCGCGGTGGCGATCTCGCCGGGCGACGTGCCCGACTACGAGCTGTGATCGAGCCGGTTGTCAACGACGCCGGCTACGACCTGGAGGACCTGTCGGTCTCCCGGGCCGGTCGCCGGCACGTGGTGCGGGTGATGGTGGACGCCGACGGCGGGATCGACCTGGACGCCGTCGCGGACGTCTCCCGGGCGGTCTCGACCGCGCTGGACGCCGCGGAGGAGGCCGGCGGCGACATCGTCGCCGGGGAATACCAGCTGGAGGTCAGCTCGCCGGGCGTCGACCGGCCACTGACCCTGCCCCGGCACTGGCGGCGCAACGTGAGCCGGCTGGTCAAGGTCACCGTCCGGGGCGCGGCCGCACTGCCCGAGCAGCGCGGCGAGCAGCCCACCGGCGACCGCCAGCTGACCGGTCGGGTGATCGCGGCCGACGACGAGGGCGTGCAGCTGGAGACCGAGGACGGCCGCACCTCCTGGGCGTACGCCCAGCTGGGCCCGGGCCGCGTGCAGGTCGAGTTCACCCGGCTCGCCGAACTCGGTGAGCCGGACGATGAGTTCGACGACGCGGACGATTCAGACGAGATCGACGATTCAGACGACATCGACGACGAAGATGATGTGGAGGACGAGGAGAGGTGAACATCGACCTCGCGGCGCTGCGCGCACTCGAGCGCGAGCGGGAGATCCCGTTCGACACGATTCTCGCGGCGATCGAGACCGCGTTGCTGACCGCCTACCGGCACACCGACGGCGCCGAGCCGCACGCCCGGGTGGAGATCGACCGTAAGTCCGGCGCCGCCCTGGTGTACGCGCAGGAGATGGACGCCGACGGCAGCCTGGTGCGGGAGTGGGACGACACCCCGCACGACTTCGGCCGCATCGCGGCCATGACCGCCAAGCAGGTGATCCTCCAGCGTCTGCGGGAGGCCACCGACGAGGTGCACTTCGGTGAGTACGTGGGCCGCGAGGGTGACCTGGTCACCGGCGTGGTGCAGGCGCACGAGACGCGCACCGAGAAGGGCATCGTCAGCGTCGACCTGGGCAAGCTGGAGGGTGTGCTGCCGCAGTCCGAGCAGGTGCCCGGTGAGCGGTACGCCCACGGTGAGCGGGTCCGCTGCGTCGTGGTGCACGTGGCCAAGGGCATGCGCGGGCCGCAGATCACCCTGTCCCGGTCGCACCCGGCACTGGTCAAGAAGCTGTTCGCGCTGGAGGTGCCGGAGATCGCCGACGGCACTGTGGAGATCGGCGCGATCGCCCGTGAGGCAGGTCACCGCACGAAGATCGCCGTGCGCTCCACCACCCCCGGGGTGAACGCCAAGGGCGCCTGTATCGGCCCGATGGGCCAGCGGGTGCGCGCCGTGATGAGCGAGTTGCACGGCGAAAAGATCGACATCATCGACTGGTCGGACGACCCGGCCACCTTCGTCGGCAACGCGTTGTCACCTGCCAAGGCGTTGCGGGTCGAGGTGGTCGACCTGGCCAACCGGGCCGCCCGGGTGACGGTCCCCGACTTCCAGCTTTCGCTCGCCATCGGTCGGGAGGGGCAGAATGCCCGACTCGCTGCCCGCTTGACCGGTTGGCGGATCGACATTCGCTCCGATGCGGAGCAGACCGCCCCGGCCGCGCGGGGGTCGGCTGATCACGTGCGGGAGCCGGGCGGAGCGATCTCGGGCAGCTAGGGGTAGACTTCCTCCAGTGGTACGACGCGCGCTGCCGGAGCGCACCTGTGTGGGTTGCCGGCAACGTGCGCCGGCCAGCGAATTGCTGCGGATAGTCGCGGTCAGGGACGAGGCTGGTTACAGTCTCCGGCCTGACCCGCTTCGCAGGCTGCCGGGTCGGGGAGCGAACTTGCACCCGGATCCGGCCTGCTTCGCGCTGGCGGTGCGGCGCCGCGCCTTCGGGCGTGCGCTGCGCATCACCGAGGTCCTTGACCACGGTGTGCTGGCGGAGCACGTCGATGCGCCAACCACTACGTCCGGTCAGCCCGACCGGGCGAGGGTCGCTAGCAGGGTAGGACGACCGACATGAGCACACGATGAAGTCCCTGAAATGACCAGGCTTCAAGTGCACGAGTGAGGTCGCTGCGGGTGCTGCCCGCACGACCTCGGAGTGAGGAGTGCAGTGGCAGGCAAGGCCCGCGTACACGAGCTTGCAAAAGAGCTCGGGGTCGAGAGTAAGACCGTTCTCGCCAAGCTGAAGGAAATGGGCGAGTTCGTGAAGTCCGCGTCGAGCACCGTCGAGGCGCCCGTCGCCCGGCGACTGCGTAACGCATTCGTCGCGTCCGCCGGTGCTCCGGCACCGGCCGCCGCTCCGTCGGCGCCCGCGTCGACGCCGGCTTCGACCCCGACCCCGACGACGGCCCCGACCCCGGGCGCGCCCCGGGTCTCGGCCAAGCCGATGCCGCCCCGGCGGCCGACCGCGCCGGCTCCCGGCCCGAAGCCGAAGGGTCCGGTGCCTGGTGCCCCGCAGCCCGCGGCTCCGGTCGCCAAGCCGGCGAGTGCCCACGACATCGAGGTGGCGGCCGCGGAGGCGCGTGCCGCAGCGCTGAAGGCTGAGCAGGAGGCCGCGGTCAAGGCCGCGCAGGCCGCCCGCCAGCAGCAGCGCGACAACCCCGTACGCCGGGAGCCCCCGGCAGAGGGCGGCAACCGCCCCGGCCCTCGGCCGGGTCCGGCCGCGATGCCCCCTCGTCCCGGTTCGCCGGCAGCTCGTCCGAGCACGCCGGCTCCGGGTCCGGGTGCCCGACCTGGTGGTCGCCCGCCGGCGCGTGGCGCCGGTAACAACCCGTTCGGCATCCAGGGTGGCCAGCAGCAGCGGCCCCCGGCCGCGGGTGCGGGTGGCCCCCGTCCCAACAGCCCGGCGGGCATGCCGCCGCGGCCGAGCCCGAACTCGATGCCGCCGCGGCCCAGCCCGGCGTCCATGCCGAGTCAGCGTCCGGCTGCCGGTCGCCCCGGTCCCGGTGGCGCTGGTCGCCCCGGTGGCGGTGGCGCTGGTCGTCCCGGTGGCGGTGGCGGCGGTGGCTTCCGTGGCGGTCCCGGCGGTGGCGCCGGCGGCGGTGGCGGTTACCGAGGCGGCCCTGGTGGCGGCGCCGGTGCCGGCGGTGGCGGTGGCTACCGTGGCGGTCCCGGCGGCGGTGGCGGTGCTCCCGGTGGCGGTTTCCGTCCGGGTGCTCCCTCCGGTGGTGGCGGTCGCCCGGGTGCGGGTGGTCGTGGCCGTGGCGGCGGCGCCGCGGGTGCCTTCGGGCGTCCGGGTGGCCGGCCGACGCGCGGTCGCAAGTCCAAGAAGCAGCGCAGACAGGAGTTCGACAACCTGTCGGCTCCGACCATGAGCTCGGGTGCTCCCCGGGGTCAGGGTCAGATCGTCAGGCTCTCCCGTGGCGCCTCGCTGTCCGACTTCGCGGACAAGATCAACGCCAACCCGGGTTCGCTGGTCCAGGAGATGTTCAACCTGGGCGAGATGGTCACCGCGACCCAGTCCTGCTCTGACGACACCTTGCACCTGCTGGGTGAGCACCTGGGCTTCGACATCCAGATCGTCAGCCCGGAGGACGAGGACCGCGAGCTGCTCGCGCAGTTCAACATCGACCTCGACGCGGAGGTGGCCGAGGAGCGTCTGGTCAGCCGTGCGCCGGTGGTGACCGTCATGGGTCACGTCGACCACGGTAAGACCAAGCTGCTCGACGCGATCCGCAAGGCGAACGTCGTGGCCGGTGAGGCGGGTGGAATCACCCAGCACATCGGTGCGTACCAGGTCCACGTCCCGCACGAGGGCGAGGACCGGGCGGTCACCTTCATCGACACCCCGGGTCACGAGGCGTTCACCGCCATGCGTGCTCGTGGTGCCCAGGTCACGGACATCGTGATCCTGGTCGTCGCGGCTGACGACGGTGTGATGCCGCAGACGATCGAGGCGTTGAACCACGCCAAGGCGGCCGACGTGCCGATCGTGGTCGCGGTCAACAAGGTCGACAAGCCGGACGCCAACCCGGACAAGGTCCGCCAGCAGCTGACCGAGTACGGCCTGGTCGCCGAGGAGTACGGCGGCGAGACCATGTTCGTCAACGTGGCAGCCAAGCCGGGCATCGGCATCGAGGAGCTGCTCGAGGCTGTCCTGCTGACCGCCGACGCGTCGCTGGAGCTGACCGCTCCGATCGACGGGCCGGCGCAGGGTGTGGCCATCGAGGCGCACCTGGACAAGGGCCGCGGTGCGGTGGCGACGGTGCTGGTGCAGAAGGGCACCCTGCGGGCAGGCGACTCGATCGTCGCCGGTGGGGCGCACGGCCGGGTCCGGGCCATGCTCGACGAGAACGGCAACCAGCTCACCGAGGCTGGGCCGGCGCGTCCGGTCATGGTGCTGGGTCTGACCGCGCCTCCCGGCGCGGGCGACACGTTCCTCGCCGCGGCGGACGACCGCACGGTGCGGCAGATCGCCGAGCAGCGGCAGGCACGGCGGCGGGCGGCGTCCTTCGCCAACTCCCGTGGTCGGGCCACCCTCGAGACGCTCATGGAGCAGCTCAAGGAGGGCGAGAAGACCTCGCTCAACCTCATCCTCAAGGGCGATGTCTCCGGTTCGGTGGAGGCTCTCGAGGACGCGCTGTTCAACCTGGACATCCCCGAGGAGGTCCAGCTCAAGGTCCTCGACCGTGGCGTGGGCGCGATCACCGAGAGCAACGTCATGCTCGCGAGTGCCTCGTCCGAGCCGGTCACGATCATCGGCTTCAACGTGCGGGCCTCCAACAAGGTTCGTGAGATGGCCGACCGCGAGGGCGTGGAGATCCGGTACTACACCGTCATCTACCAGGCCATCGAGGAGATCGAGGCAGCGCTCAAGGGCCTGCTCAAGCCGGAGTACGAGGAGGTCGAGCTGGGCAGCGCGGAGATCCGCGACGTCTTCCGCTCGTCCAAGATCGGCAACATCTCCGGTTGCATCGTCCGGTCGGGTGTCCTTCGGCGCAACGCCAAGGCGCGCCTGCTGCGAGACGGGGCGGTCGTGGCGGACAACCTCACGATCAGCTCGTTGAAGCGGTTCAAGGACGACGCCACCGAGGTCCGCGAGGGCTTCGAGTGTGGTCTGACCCTGGGTGGTTACAACAACGTCCAGGTCGGCGACGTCATCGAGACCTTCGAGATGCGGGAGAAGGTTCGCGCCTGATCCGGCAGTGACACGCTGATCAAGGGGTTTACGCCGTACGGCGTAAACCCCTTGATCATGCAGGGCGGGTTGGCGGTATCGTCCGGAGCGATGTTTACCGGAACCGCGGTCTTCGACCTGCTGCTGCCGGGTGACTCCCGGTCGCTCAAAGCCAAGAGATCATATGTACGGCCGATCGTGGCGGCGCTGCGTCGCTTCGAGGTGTCGGCCGCCGAGGTGGGTGCGCTCGACCTGCACGGTCGAGCGCAGATTGCGGTGGCCGTGGTGGCCGCCGAGACGGCGCACGTCCGCGAGGTGCTCGACTCCTGTGAGCGCCTGGTGGCCGGGCGTCCCGAGGTCGAGTTGCTGTCGGTTCGACGCCGGTTGTACGGCGTGGACGACGACTGACCACGGTGCCGGCTGTGCCGGGCGACCGGTGCGGTCGCGAAGGTAGTGTTCGAGATGTTGGCCGGTCGGCCGGCGGCCCCCGGGCCGCCGGGTCGGCCGGGAGCAGGACGCCGTGGAGGTGGCGAGATGTCTGATCCGGCCAAGGTACGCCGGCACGCGGAACGGGTGCGTGAGCTGGTCGCGTCGGTGGTGCGGAGCCAGATCAAGGACCCGCGGCTCGGGATGATCACCATCACCGATGCCCGGATTACCGCTGACCTGCGCGACGCGACGGTCTTCTACACGGTGCTCGGTGACTCGGTGGCCCAGGCGGACACCGCCGCGGCTCTGGAGAGCGCCAAGGGCCTGCTGCGCAGCACTGTCGGCAAGGCGCTCGGGTTGCGTCACTCGCCGACCCTCACGTTCGTCCTCGACGACGTTCAGGACCAGGTCAAGCACATCGACGACCTGCTCGCCGCCGCCCGCAACGCCGACGCCGAGGTGCAGCGACTCGCCGCCCAGGCGAAGTACGCGGGCGAGGCCCAGCCGTACCGGGTCGACGACGAGACGGACGAGGACGACGAGACGGACGAGGCCGAGGAGGCCACCGACGTCAAGGAGACCCCGCGGGGTGGGGAAACGCGGTGACGAGCACCGCCAGCGTCCCGCTCGCCGGGGCGGCCGGGGTCGCTCCCGCCGAGTTGGACTGGGCCGCGGCCGAGGCGCTGCTGCGGGCTGTCCCGCCGAACGGCCGGGTGCTGCTGATCTGTCACGTCAACCCGGACGGCGACGCGCTGGGCAGCATGCTCGGCTTCGGTCTGGGTCTGCGGCAGCTCGGCGTACGCGAGGTGCAGGCGACCTTCCCGGGGCCGCCGGAGGTACCGGAGCCGTTCCACGGTCTGCCCGGTCTCGAGCTGCTGGTCCCGGCGGACGCCGCGGACGTGGCACCCGATCTGGTGATCTGCTTCGACGCGGCGAGCGAGTCGCGCCTCGGCGAGTTGGCGGGGCGGCTGTCGTCAGCGGGTGCGGCGCTGGTGTTGGACCACCACGCCTCCAATCCGGGTTTCGGCACCGTCAACCTGGTCGACCCGGGTGCGGCGGCGACGTCGGTGGTGGCCGAGCAGTTGTTGGTCCGGCTCGGGGTCGTGGTGGATCGGGCCATCGCCGAGTGCCTCTACGTGGCCCTGACCACGGATACCGGCTCGTTCCGGTTCGCGGCGACCACCCCGGCGGTGCACGAGATGGCCGCCCGGTTGCTGGCGACCGGCATTTCGCCCGGTGACATCTCCCGGCGGGTCTTCGACACCCGGCCCTTCGGCGCGGTCCGCCTCTTCGGTGAGGTGCTCGGCCGTGCGCAGCTGGAGCCGAGCGCTGCCGGTGGCAGAGGGCTGGTCTGGACCTTCGCCACCCTCGACGACCTGGCCCGGCACGACCAGCGGCCGTACGTGCTGGAGGCGTTGATCGACTCGGTGCGCTGCACCGCCGAGGCGGATGTGGGTTGTGTGTTGAAGCAGACCACCTCGGGCGAGTGGGCGGTGTCGATGCGCAGCAAGGGCGCGGTGGACGTCAGCCGGGTCGCTGTGGCGCTGGGCGGTGGTGGTCACACGTTCGCGGCCGGGTTCACCGGTCGGGGCACCGTCGAGCAGGTGGTCGAGTCGATCCGCGGCCAACTGGACGCGGCGCTGGTCCGCCCCGCACGCTGACACGGCCTTCGCCGCCATCGATCGGTCGGTCCGGAAGATCAGGGTCAGCTCCGGGGAGTGTTGGTCTTCCCGCGCTCCGTGAGACCGGGAAGAATTGCGGGATGGAGCAGCCGCACGACCTCACCGTGGAGGCCCCCCGCGCATGGGACCGGCCCGCCGTCTCCGTTCCCGTCCTGGTCTGCCTGTCGCTCGTCGGTGGCCGGTTCGCGTCCTTCTCCACTGAGGCGAATCTTTTCACGCTCGGCACCGGCGGGGTGCTGATCTGGCTCGGTCTGAGCAATCGGGTGCCCCGCCGACCCGCGCCGCGTCGTCTGGGTGCGGGGGCGGCCTGGTGGGCGGTCCCGGTGGTGGTCTTCGGCGTCTTCGAGGGGACGACCTTCGTGCTGGCGGTCGGCGATGACTTCCCCACCTTCTCCCGGCTGGCCGACCCCCTCCTGGAAGATCACCTGACCCGCTCGGCGGTCTGGTTCGCCTGGCTGGCCGCCTTCTGGGGGCTGGTGCGGCGATGATGCGGGCACTCGCGATCGGTGGCTTCCTGACCGCGCTGGTCCTCTTCGCGCTGGTCGAGTGGATGGCCCGGCGGGAGGGCTCCCGGATACCCACTCTGGGCGAGGTCTGTGCGTACGTGATGCGCTATGAGGTCGGTCCGGTGCCGGTGGGCCGGATCGGTCTGTTCGGGTTCTGGTGGTGGCTGGGCTGGCACTTCCTGGCCCGCTGAGCCGGGTTGTCCGCTGTCCAGATGGCGGGAACCAAGAGCAGCATGTGGACCTGAACGATAACTTGGGAGAGGGCCGGCGCCGCATGGCGGCGCAGCTCATGGGTGGTGGCGCCACACCTCGTGCCGCCTCCCTCCAGGGTCGCACCGACCCGGGCTCACGCTGCCCAGTCGGCTGCTCCGGTAATCCCGGACCGCCGTGGGGCGCTCAGCACGACCGCCCGTGAGGGCCGCCGCGTGCCGGTGGCTCGCTCCCTGGAAGGACCACCACCATGCCGAACAAGCCCAAGCCCGAGACCACCGACGACGCCCGCGAGCAGGCCCGCCGCGCGCTGCAGACGTCGATGGACACCCGTCAGTAGTGATCCGACCCGCGCGGTGGTGATCCTTCGGATCGGTGCCGCCGGTCAAGGCGGACCCTTCGTGGCGTGCCTTCGGAGCTGAATCGTCTGCGACATCGCGACGTGACTCGTCTACGACATCAGCTCCAAAGCCTCTGACCAGAGGCACTCGCCCCGGCCGGACCGACTGCCGACTGCCAACCGCACCGTCCCGTTGGAGTAAGCCACCATCGGGCTTGCGATCCTTACTGCGCCCATGCCAGGATCGGCGGCGATGAGCCCGACCGCCGCCGCCACCACCCACCTATCCGCCTCGCCTCGGCGGATCGCCAGCCTCGCCCTGCCGGCCCTCGTGGTGCTCGCCGCCGAGCCGCTCTACGTGCTGGTCGACACAGCCGTGGTCGGTCACCTCGGCCGGGTGCCGCTCGCCGCGCTCGCCGTCGGCGGCACCGTGATGACCCTCACCGCATGGGTCGGCACCGTGGTCGCGTACGGCACCACCGGGCGCGCGGCTCGCCGCTTCGGCGCGGGTGACCGGGCCGCCGCGGTGGCCGAGGGCGTCCAGTCGTCCTGGCTGGCGTTCGGTGTCGGTCTGCTGATCGCGATCGGCATGCAGTTCGGCGGCGGCGCGCTCGCGCGTACCCTCGCCGGCGGTGGTGGCGAGGTGGCCGACGCCGCCGCGCACTGGCTGCGGATCGCGGCCCTCGGCGCCCCTGGCCTGCTGCTCGCCGCCGCCGGCAACGGCTGGCTGCGCGGCGTGCAGGACACCCGCCGCCCCTTGTTCTTCGTGCTCGGCCCCAACCTGCTCTCCGCGCTGCTCTGCCCGCTGCTGGTCTACCCCGGTGGGCTGGGCCTGATCGGCTCGGCGGTGGCCAACGTCGTCGCGCAGACGCTCTGCGGGGCGCTGTTCGCCGCGGCGCTGGTCGCCGAGCGGGTGTCGCTGCGGCCCCGCCCCCGCGTCATCCGCCAGCAACTGGTGCTCAGCCGGGACCTGCTGATCCGAGGGCTCGCGTTCCAGGCCAGCTTCCTCTCCGCGACCGCCGTCGCCGCCCGCTTCGGCGCCGCCGCCGTCGGCGCCCACCAGATCGCCCTGCAACTCTGGTTCTTCACCGCGCTGGTGCTCGACGCGCTGGCCATCGCCGCCCAGTCGCTGGTGGGCGCCGCGCTCGGTGCCGGCGACGACGCCGGCGCCCGGGCGCTCGCCCGCCGGATCGGGTTGCTCGGCGGCGTCTGCGGCGTCGGCTTCGCGCTGCTCATCGCCGCCGGCGCCAGCGTCGTACCGTCGTGGTTCAGCTCCGACGCGGGGGTACGCGAGCAGGCCATGGCGGCCTGGCCGTGGTTCGTCGTCATGCTGCCGCTGGCCGGGGTGGTGTTCGCCCTGGACGGCGTGCTGATCGGCGCGGGGGACGTGCGTTACCTGCGCAACCTCACCATCGTGGCGGCGCTCGGCGGTTTCCTGCCGGCCATCTGGCTGGCGTACGCCCTCGACCTCGGGCTGGGCGGTATCTGGGCCGGGCTCACCCTGTTCGTGGTGATCCGGCTGGTCGCCCTGCTGCTGCGCCTGCGCAACGGCGGTTGGGCGGTCACCGGCGCGGTCCGCTGACCGGGTCGGTGGGCCCGCTGGTCAGCAGCGCATGGTCGTCGGCGCGGGTGCGTCGAGGTCGAAGATCGTGCCCGGGTCGCCGGCGGGAATCCGGTCCCGGTGCACGTCGGCCACCCAGAACTGCTCGTGCACCCAACCGTCGCGCAGCGCGTCGCAGTCCGCGTTCCAGGTCACGGCCTCGGCCGAGGTGATCCAGAGGCCTCGGGTGGAGGCCGGGACGTCGTCCGGATGCGGCACCTGCCACACCACGCGGTCGCGCAGCGCCACTACGCTGGCACCGGCGGGCGCCCGCAGGTCCACGTCGAACGGGTACGCCCAGACGAACTCCGTGGAGACCTCCAGCACCCGGATGCCGTTCGCCGTGGTGGCCCGGTAGCTGACCCGGCCGTCGGCACGGACACCAGGCTCCCACTCCGACGGCGACGCCATCCGGGTCGCGTACCGCAGGAAGCTGTTGTTGGAGAAGTCCGACCGGAGCCGTTCGCGGGCGTCCGGGGCGAGCAACGCGAGGAACGGCTCCGGGTCGCCCATGAACATCGAGGTGTCGATCCGGCTCTCGACCAGTGCCTTGCGCACCGATTCCAGCGAGGTCCGCACCTGGCTCTCGCTGAACGGCCCGGTGCCCTTGGCCGCCGGCATCCGCACGGCCTCCTCGGCTGGAGTGAAGGAGGCCGCCGGCGACCCGGCGAACAGGTCCCGTGGCTCGCCGACCCTGCTCAGCGGTGGCGTCGGACTCGGCGTGGGGCTCGCCGAGGCGGACACGCCGCCACCACCGATGATCCGGCCGACCAGGGCCATGCCGCCGACGACCATCAGCAGTGCCAGCACCAGCCCCAGGCCGACCAGCACAGCCCCGTTGTGCCGGGCCGAGAAGAAGCGGACGCGGTCCCATCCGGTAGGTCGGTGCTCGATCGGCGACGACCGCATCCACTCCGGTAGCTGCGTCGGGTTGACCTGCGCGACCGCGGCCGGCGGCGGTGAAGGCTCGACCGGGTCCGTCGGCGTGGGCTCGTTCGGCGACGTGTGCTCCATCGTTCCTCCGTCAGTATTCGCCGCTGGTGGCCAGCGCAAGCAGGTAGTAGGCGCCGGTCACCAACGCGGTCCCGAGGACGGCGGCCACGACGAACGACAGCACGGCGACGAGGTTCGGATGCGATTCGCTCCACCGGGTCCGGCCGCGCCAGTGCCACACCGCCCGGCGGATGGTCCGCAGCGCCGGCCAGCTCTCGATCAGGTCGTCCACGTAGCGCGCCGGGGTGCGTCGCTTCGGCGCCGGATGCCGCATCCACTCCGGCAGGTCGACCCGAGCGCGGTGCTGATGGGCCGGACGTTGGTCGGGGGTCATCGGCGGTCCTGATCTCGGGTCGGCGTCAGCGGGCGGATGATCTTCGCACCCGCCGAGGTCGGCCGGCTGCCCCGGCCTGACAAATCGCCTGATCGACGCCTCGTCCCGACAAAGCCGCTCAGCCCGCGGGGCGGAGGCTCGGGTCACGCCGGGCCCGCCCACACACCGCCGGGCGCCGGGCATCTGGCAGGCTTGGCCGACGTGAGCACCGATGGTCTGATCGTGGTCGACAAGCCCGGCGGCATGACGTCGCACGACGTGGTGGCACGCATCCGCCGACTGGCGAAGACCCGACGGGTCGGGCACGGCGGCACCCTCGACCCGATGGCGACCGGTGTGCTGGTGATCGGCGTAGGCCGAGCCACCCGCCTGCTGACCTATGTGATCGGCGCGGGCAAGAGCTACAACGGCACCATCCGGCTCGGCCAGGCCACCGTCACCGACGACGCCGAGGGCGACGTGATCGCCACCGCGCCCGCCGGTCACCTCACCGACGACGCGATCCGGTCGGCGCTGACCGGGCTCAGCGGCGAGGTCGACCAGGTGCCGAGCGCGGTCAGCGCCATCAAGATCGACGGACAGCGGGCGTACAAGCGGGTTCGCGACGGGGAGAGCGTCGAGTTGCCCGCGCGCCGGGTCACCATCTCCCGGCTGGAGGTGCTGGCGATCCGCCGGACCGAGCCGGACGTGGTGGACGTGGACGTGGACGTCACCTGCTCCTCCGGCACGTACATCCGGGCCATCGCCCGGGACGCGGGCCTGGCGCTCGACGTCGGCGGCCACCTGACCGCGCTGCGCCGGACCGCTGTGGGCGGCTTCACCCTCGCCGAGGCGGCGACCCTCGGCGAGTTGGAGCAGCGCGCCCCGGACGTGGTGAACCTGCCGCTGGACGCGGCAGCCGACCGCTTCTTCCCGCGCCGCGAGGCGACACCCGAGGAGGCCCGGGTGCTCGCCCACGGCGGGCCGCTGGACCCGGCCGGCCTCACCGGGCCGTACGCCGTCTTCGGGCCGGCCGGCGGCCTGATCGCTATCGTCAGCGAGCGGGACGGGCGGGCCCGCGCGGAGATCGTGCTCGCCCCGGCCTGACGGCGGGGAGCAGGTCCGCCGGCCCGGGGCCGGCGGTGTCGACCCGCCGGCCGGCGGGACACAGGGAGGAACGGCATGCAGCGGTGGCGGGGGTACGACGCGGCGCCCGGTGGGTGGGGACGCTCGGTCGTCACCATCGGCGTCTTCGACGGCGTGCACAGGGGGCACCAGGCGACCATCGGGCACGCCGTGGCCCGAGCCCGGGAGCTGGGCGTGCAGTCGGTGGTGGTCACCTTCGACCCGCACCCGGCCGAGGTGGTCCGCCCCGGTTCGCATCCGGCTGTGCTCACCGAGCCGGCCCGCAAGGCGGAGCTGATCGAGGCACTCGGCGTGGACGTGCTCTGCGTGGTGCCGTTCACCCAGGAGTTCTCCCGGCTGCCGGCCGAGCAGTTCGTGCACGACGTCCTGGTCGAGCACCTGCACGCGGCGCTGGTGGTGGTCGGCAGCAACTTCCGCTTCGGGCACCGGGCGGCCGGCGACGTGGCCCTGTTGGAGCGGCTGGGGCAGACCTTCGGCTTCGCCGTGGAGGGCGGCCCGCTGGTCGCCGAGGACGGCACCGTCTTCTCCTCCACGTACATCCGCTCCTGCGTCGACGCGGGCGACGTGGGCGCGGCGGCCGCCGCGCTGGGCCGCCCACACCGCCTGGAGGGCGTGGTGGTCCGTGGCGACCAGCGGGGCCGGGAGCTGGGCTTTCCCACCGCCAACCTGCTCTGCCACCGGTACGCGGCGGTGCCCGCCGACGGCGTGTACGCGGCTCGGCTGATCCGCCGTGGGCAGCATGAACCGCTGATGGCGGCGGTGTCCGTGGGCACCAACCCGACCTTTTCCGGCCGGGAGCGGCGGGTGGAGGCGTACGCGCTGGACTTCTCCGGTGACCTGTACGGCGAACGGCTGGCCCTGGACTTCGTGGCGCGCCTGCGCGGTCAGATCCGCTACGACTCGATCGAGCCGCTGATCGCCCAGATGAATCAGGACGTCGAGCGCACCCGGCGGGCTCTGGGCTGACCCCCGCGCGGCCCGGCCGAGGCCCTTGGCCGGGTGTTACCGGTGAGTGCTGGTAGTCTTGCCGAGACGTCGGGTGACCGGCGTGGGGCCTCGCGTGCCTGCTCGACGCCGCGGGTGCGAGGTACCGGTCCGTTCCCGGTCCATCGGGACGACGGACACCTACTTGATCAACCCACCGAAACAGGGAGAACATGGCGCTCGACCAGGAAGCCAAGGCCAGCATCCGCGCGGAGTACGCGACCGCCGAGGGCGACACCGGTTCGCCGGAGGTTCAGGTCGCGGTCCTCACCAAGCGGATCGCCGAGCTGACCGAGCACCTGAAGGTGCACAAGCACGACCACCACAGCCGCCGTGGGCTGCTGCTGCTGGTCGGCCGTCGCCGTCGGCTGCTCAACTACGTCCAGAAGAAGGACATTGCGCGCTACCGGTCGCTCATCGAGCGGCTCGGCCTGCGCAGGTGACGTGACGGGGGAGTGGCCGACCGGCCGCTCCCCCGTACTGCGTCCCATCTGAAGAAACACGGGCCGCGCGACCACCCGAGAGGGAGCCGGTCAGCGTACCGGTCTCCGGTAGTGGCCCCCGGGAACCCCGGCATCATGCCGGCCACCCGGGCGCTTCGATCGAAGACCGGCCGGCTGAGCAGCTCCCCGATGTCGTGGGCCCACGACGCGAAGGAGCACGACAGCACATGACCGAGACCAAACTCGGCACCGAATCCCGCACCGCCGTGATCGACAACGGGTCCTTCGGCACCCGTGAGATCACCTTCTCCACCGGTCGGCTGGCTCGCCAGGCCGCCGGTTCCGTCATCGCCCAGCTGGGCGAGACGGTCGTTCTCTCCGCCACCACCGCCGGTAAGCACCCGAAGGAGCAGTTCGACTTCTTCCCGCTGACCGTCGACGTCGAGGAGCGGATGTACGCCGCGGGCCGCATCCCCGGCTCGTTCTTCCGCCGTGAGGGCCGGCCGAGCGAGGACGCGATCCTCACCTGCCGCCTGATCGACCGGCCGCTGCGCCCGTCCTTCGTGAAGGGCCTGCGCAACGAGGTCCAGGTCGTCGAGACCATCCTCGCGTTGGACCCGCAGCACCCGTACGACGTCGTGGCGATCAACGCCGCCTCGATGTCGACCAAGCTCTCCGGCCTGCCGTTCTCCGGCCCGATCGGTGCGACCCGCGTCGCCCACATCGACGGCCAGTGGGTCGCCTTCCCGACCCTGGAGGAGCTGGCCCGCGCCACCTTCGACATGGTCGTGGCCGGCCGCACGCTCGAGGACGGCGACGTCGCGATCATGATGGTCGAGGCCGAGGCCACCCCGAACGCCGTCGCCCTGATCTCGGCCGGTGCCACCGCCCCGACCGAGGAGGTCGTCGCCAGCGGCCTGGAGGCCGCCAAGCCGGCGATCCGTGAGCTGTGCCGCGCGCAGAGCGAGCTGGCCGAGGTCGCCGCCAAGCCGGTCACCGAGTTCCCGGTCTTCCTGGACTACCAGGACGACGTGTTCGCCGCCGTGGCCGACCTGGCCCGTGGCGACGTGGCCGAGGCGATCACCATCGCCGGCAAGGCCGACCGCGAGGAAGCCCTGGACCGGGTCAAGACCCGGGTCGCCGAGGAGCTGGGTGCTCGGTTCGAGGGTCGCGAGAAGGAGCTCAGTGCCGCCTTCCGCTCGCTGACCAAGTCCGAGGTGCGCAACCGCGTGCTGCGCGAGCAGGTCCGCATGGACGGCCGCGGCCCGCGCGACATCCGGGCGCTGACCGCCGAGGTCGGCGTGCTGCCCCGGGTGCACGGTTCGGCGCTGTTCGAGCGGGGCGAGACCCAGATCCTGGGCGTCACCACTCTGAACATGCTCCGGATGGAGCAGATGGTGGACACGCTGTCCCCCGAGAACCGCAAGCGCTACATGCACAACTACAACTTCCCGCCGTACTCGACCGGTGAGACCGGCCGGGTCGGCTCGCCGAAGCGTCGCGAGATCGGCCACGGTGCGCTCGCCGAGCGTGCGCTGATCCCGGTGCTGCCGTCGCGCGAGGAGTTCCCGTACGCCATCCGGCAGGTGTCGGAGGCGCTCGGCTCCAACGGCTCCACCTCGATGGGTTCGGTCTGCGCGTCGACGCTGGGCCTGCTCTCCGCGGGTGTCCCGCTGAAGGCGCCGGTCGCCGGCATCGCGATGGGGCTCATCTCCGACGAGGTGGACGGCAAGACCCAGTACGTGACGCTGACCGACATCCTCGGTGCCGAGGACGCGTTCGGTGACATGGACTTCAAGGTCGCCGGCACGCCGGAGTTCGTCACCGCGCTCCAGCTCGACACCAAGCTCAACGGCATCCCGTCGGACGTGCTGGCTTCCGCGCTGCAGCAGGCGAACGAGGCCCGGCAGGTCATCCTCGGTGTCATGAAGGCCGCGATCGAGGCTCCGGCCGAGATGTCGGACTACGCGCCGCGGGTCACCACCGTCAAGATTCCGGTCGACAAGATCGGCATGGTGATCGGCCCGAAGGGTCAGACCATCAACGCGATCCAGGACGAGACCGGCGCCGAGATCTCCATCGAGGACGACGGCACGATCTACGTCGGCGCCACCAACGGCCCGTCGGCCCAGGCGGCCGTCGACCGGATCAACGGGATCGCCAACCCGACGCTGCCGAAGCAGGGCGAGCGGTTCCTGGGCACGGTGGTCAAGACCGCCGCGTTCGGCGCGTTCATCTCGCTGCTGCCGGGTCGTGACGGCCTGCTGCACATCTCCAAGGTGGGCGACGGCAAGCGGGTCGAGCGCGTTGAGGACTTCCTCAACGTCGGTGACCGGGTCGAGGTCGAGATCGCCGACATCGACGCGCGCGGCAAGATCTACCTGGACAAGGTCCGGCCGGAGGGCGCCGAGGCGCCGGCCGCCGGCGAGGCCGCCGGTGGCGACCGTCCGGCTGGTCGTGACCGCGGCGACCGGGCTCCGCGTGACCGCGGTGACCGTGAGCGCGGCGGCGACCGGGGCGGGCGTGGCCCGGAGCGCGGCAACGGCGGCGGCGAGGGCGGCAACGGCGGCGGCGGCGAGGGTGGCGAGGGCGGCGAGCGTCCGCGCCGCCGGACCCGGCACAGCTGATCGTCGTACTTCGCATCACCCACCCCTCGTCGAACCGGGAGCAGTACGTGAGTCGGGCCTTCAGCGCGCCGTTTCCACCGGATCGACGGGGGGTGGCCCCCTCTCGGGACACCGGGGCGGGCCGCTCCGGCGGCACCGCCCGCGCGGTGACCCGGACGCTCAGCGACGATCCGCTGGGCGGCACGGTACGACGTACCGTGCTGCCCAGCGGGCTGCGCGTCCTCACCGAGGCGATTCCGGCGATGCGCAGCGTCTCGTTCGGCGTCTGGGTGGCGGTCGGCTCGCGCGACGAGACCGGCCCGCAGGCCGGTGCCGCGCACTTCCTTGAGCACCTGCTGTTCAAGGGCACCCACAAGCGCACCGCACTGGAGATCTCCTCGCAGATCGAGGCGGTGGGTGGCGAGACCAACGCCTTCACCACGAAGGAATACACCTGCTACTACGCCCGCGTGCTGGACGAGGACCTGCCGCTCGCGGTCGACGTGATGTGCGACCTGGTGGCCGACTCGCTGTTGGAGCCGGCGGACGTCGAGACCGAGCGTGGCGTGATCCTGGAAGAGATCGCCATGCACGACGACGAGCCCGGTGACGAGGTGCACGACCTCTTCGTCCAGGCCGTCTACGGCGACCACCCGCTGGGCCGGCTGATCTCCGGCACCGCCGAGACCGTCACGCCGATGACCCGGCGGCAGATCCAGAGCTTCTACCGGGGCCGCTACACGGCACCGCAGATCGTCATCGCCGCCGCCGGCAACCTCGACCACGCCGCTGTGGTCAAGATGGTCCGCCAGGCGGTGCGGGGCACCCCCCTGGACAGCGACCCGGCCACCCCGGCGCCGTACCGCGCGGCAACACCCGCGGTACGGACGAAGCCGGCAACCACCCTGGTGGAGCCGAAGGAGACCGAGCAGGCGCACGTCATCCTCGGCTGCCCCGGCATCGACCGCCTCGACGAGCGGCGCTTCGCCCTCGGCGTGCTCAACAACGTGCTCGGCGGCGGCATGTCCAGCCGCCTGTTCCAGGAGATCCGCGAGCAGCGCGGCCTGGCGTACTCGGTCTACTCCTACGCCAGCCAGTACGCCGACACCGGCCTGTTCGCCGTCTACGCCGGCTGCGCGCCGGGCAAGGTGGACGAGGTGCTGGCCCTGACCCGCGCCGAGCTGGCCCGGGTCGCCGCCGACGGGTTGACCGAGGCCGAGGTGGCCCGGGGCAAGGGCATGAGCAAGGGCTCGTTCGTGCTCGGCCTGGAGGACACCGGTTCCCGGATGAGCCGGCTGGCCAAGGGTGAGTTGCTCTACGGCGACCTGATGCCGGTCGACGAGCTGCTCCGCCGGGTCGACGACGTCACCGTGGAGGACGTCAACGTCCTCGCCGCCGAGCTGCTCAGCCGGCCGATGTCGCTGGCCGTGGTCGGCCCGTTCGGCGCGGGCGACTTCGCGGTCTGAGGTCTGCCGCGCGGCGCGGTCGACGGCGCCCCGGTCGGGGCGTCCCGGCCGGTGGAGCGCACCGGATCCGGCCGGAGGGGCACGTCCCGATTGGGATAGGTTGTGCCCCGTGACTGACGAGCAGGACAAGACCCCGGCCGAGCCGCTGCGGGTCGGCGTGTTGGGTGCCCGCGGCCGGATGGGCATCGAGGTCTGCAAGGCGGTCGACGCCGCCGACGACCTCGAACTCGCGGCGTCGATCGACCAGGGCGACAGCCGCTCCGCCGTGTCCGCCGCCGAGGTGGTCGTCGACTTCACCACGCCCGATGTCGTCATGGACAACCTGCGCTGGTGCATCGACCAGGGCATCAGTGCGGTCGTCGGCACGACCGGCTTCACCGAGCAGCGGCTGGAGCAGGTGCGCGGCTGGCTGGCCGACAAGCCCGGGGTGGGCGTGGTCATCGCCCCGAACTTCGGCATCGGCGCGGTGCTGATGATGCAGTTCGCCGCGCGGGCCGCCCGGCACTTCGAGTCCGTCGAGATCATCGAGCAGCACCACCCGCGCAAGCTGGACGCCCCGAGCGGCACCGCCACACACACCGCCCGGCAGATCGCCCGGGCCCGGGCGGAGGCCGGCCTCGGCCCGGTGCCGGACGCCACCAAGGACGAGGTGTCGGGCGCGCGCGGCGCCGACATCGACGGGGTACGCGTCCACGCGGTTCGTGCCACCGGCCTCGTCGCCCACCAGGAGGTGCTCTTCGGCACCACGGGCGAGACGCTGACCATCCGGCACGACTCGTACGACCGGGCGTCGTTCATGCCGGGCGTGCTGCTGGCCGTCCGCGCGGTGCGCAACCGTCCCGGCCTCACCGTCGGCCTGGACGCCCTGCTCGACTGACGGTCCGTTCCTCCGCCACGCGGCCAGAATGCTCGTCGCCAGCGGCAGACCTTGGACAGTTTCCGTGAGCGCTGAACGGAAACTGTCCAAGATCTGAGTCCTCAGCTCGGGTAGCATCCGGCGGATGATCAATGGGGGACACCTGGACCGGGCCGGGCGGCGAGTGACGCTGCGGCCGGTCGACGACGACAACTGGCGGGCGGTGGCCGACGTGGCCCCGCGTGACGACCAGCGCCGGTTCGTGGCCGCGCTGGGCGCGCGGTACCTGCTGCTGAGCAGTCGCTCGGAGGTGTGGACCTCGCTCGCCGTGTACGCCGACGAGACGGTCGTCGGCCACGTCATGTGGGGCGTGGACGACGACGGCTCGCACTGGATCGGCGGGATGCTGATCGACGCCGCCGAGCAGGGCCGGGGCGTCGGCCGTGCCACAGTGCAGACGCTGGCCCCCTGGCTGGCGGCCCGGGAGGGCAACCCGCCGGTCCGCCTCTCGTACCACCCGGACAACACCCGGGCCGCCGCCCTCTACACCTCCCTGGGCTTCCACCCCACCGGAGCGGTCGACGACGAAGAGCTGGTAGCCGAACAATCCCCAACCCCATAAAGCCCCCGCCCGCGCCCCGCCCCGGTCGATCATGGAGTTGTGGTGCCCCACAAAAGGGGTGTATGCGGAAGTAGCGCCCACCACAAGTCCGTGATCGACCCGTGGTGGGGGGGTCACTCGTCTGTGGGCACCTTCTCTGCCGGGACGCCGACGTGCAGGCGCACCTGGGGCACCAGCATGTCGTCGACGTCCAGCGCGCGGGCCGCGCCGTCGGGCTCCCAACCGGTGCTGGTGAGGAACTTCCGGGTCGCCTCGTCACCCTCGAACGCCCAGGCCACCGCCCGGCTCATTCCGTCCTCGCGCCACAGGTCGACGGCGGCGGCGAGCAGCCGGCTGCCGTGCCCCCGGCGACCCCACCGCGGCTCGACCAGCAGGTCGGTCACGGCGGCCACGTCCGGGCCGAGCGCGTCGGCCGGCTCACCCGGGGCCAACGCCTCGCCGTCAGCCGGGCCGGAGGCGGCGAACCCCACCAGATACGATTGCTCGGCCTGTTCGACGGCGACCAGCACCCGGTGCGCGCCCGAGGGCGGCTCCAGCACCGCGGCGCTCCACCGCCGGGCGAGGAACGCCTCGTCCAGGTTGTCGAGCACGTGCCGAGGCAGGATGCGGCGGTACGCGACCCGCCAGGTTGCGAGCTGGATGCGTGCGATCTCGCCGGCGTCCTCGGGACGCGCCGGGCGGACGTACCCGAGAGCCATGGGACGGAAGCCTACGCAGGGCGAGGGAGGCGACGGTGGCGCAGGGTGCCAACAGGACGACCGCGCAGGTCGTCGGGGTGGTGGTGCTCGCTGCGGCGGTCGCCGCGTTCCTCGCCGTCGCGGCCGTCCGGCACGGTTTCTTCGACCTGAAGGTCTACTACGGCGCGTTGACCTGGTGGGTGCACGACGGCGGGGAGATCTACGACTATCTCAAGCCGGGCACCCAGTACGGCTTCACGTACCCGCCGTTCGCCGCGCTGGTCATGCTGCCGATGGCGTACCTGCCGTGGACGGCCGCGATCGTGGTGAGTGTGCTCGCCAGCGTCGTCACCACCACGGTGCTGCTCTGGTGGTTGATCGACCCGATCGCCCGCCGGGCCGGCTGGACCCGGTGGTTCGCGCTCGCCGTGGCGCTCTGCCTGGCCGCCGCGTTCGAGCCGATGCGGGAGACGGTCAACTTCGGTCAGGTCAACACGCTGCTGCTCTTCCTGGTGGCCGTGGATCTGCTGCGGCTGCTGCCGGCCGGCAACCGGTGGGCCGGGGTGGGCATCGGGCTCGCCACCGCGATCAAACTGACCCCGGGTGTCTTCATCGTCTACCTGCTGGTGACCCGGCGATGGCGGGCGGCCCTCACCGCCAGCGGCACCGCCGCCGGGGTGACGCTGCTGGCGGGTGCGCTCTTCCCCGACGCGTCCCGGGAGTTCTGGACCGAGGCGCTGTGGAACACCGGCCGGGTCGGTGAGCTCGCCTTCGTCTCCAACCAGTCGCTGCGCGGGGTGGTCGCCCGGCTCGACCCGCAGCACCCGAGCACAGTGCTCTGGCTGCTGCTGGTGCTCGGCACCCTGGCGCTCTGGGCCTGGCGGTCCCGTGCCGCCGTCGCGGTCGGTGACGAGGCGACCGGCCTGGCGTTGACCGGCGCGGTGATGTGCCTGGTCAGCCCGGTGACCTGGGTGCACCACCTGGTCTGGCTGCTGCCCGCGCTGATCCTGCTGGTCGACAACGCGATGGCCGCGCCGGCCGGCCGCCGTCGGCGGGTCCTGCTGGTCGCTGCGACCATCGGGTACGCGGTGCTGATCAGCCGCACCGTCTGGTTCTGGGAGAAGGACTTCACCGGGGTCGACGGCTTCCTGGGCAGCAACGCCTACGTGTGGATCAGCCTGGCGCTGCTGGCCTTCCTGCCGATCCGCCGTTGGCTGACCCCGGGCGGCTCAGCCGTCGAGGCGTCCGGCGTACCGCAACTCGATCAGCCCGACCGGCGGGCTCCCACCGGCAAGCGGCACCTGGTAGGTCGACTGCTCACCGTCCGGTGACAACCCGGCCCGCTCACAGAATCGTCGGGCCCGCCGGTTGTCCGCCAGAACCCACAGCCGATAGTCGGTCCAGCCCCGCTCGTGCAGCCCGGCCCGGGCGGCGGCCAGGAGGGCGGTGGCGGTCCCGTCACCCCAGCACGCGGGCTCCACGTAGATCGCCACCACCTCGCCGACCGTCGGGTCCAGGTCGTCGCGGTCCTGGTCGCGGCGGTACGGCCCGAACGTCGTGAAGCCGACGACCAACCCGTCCACCTCGCCGAGCAGGGTGGTGAACGGGTGCTCGGGGTCGGCGGTGCCGACCTCGCGACGGCGCTGCGCCCACGCCGCCACGTTCAGCCGCCGAAGCACCTCGTCCGGCATGAAGCCGGCGTAGCCCGCCTGCCAGCCGTGCACGTGCACCCGGGCGACCGCCTCGGCGTCGTCCGGCTCCTCCCGGCGGATGGTCAGCATTGCACCGTTCTATGCCCCGTTGGCCGTCGCGTCCAGCTTCCCGCACCGGCGTCGTACCGATGAATTATCGTCGCCGACGATGACCGCACCGGAATCACTCTCGCTCGCCCAGGCCCGCCGCGTGGCGCTCGCCGCCCAGGGCTTCGCCGACCCCGCGCCAACCGGCGTGCCGACGCGCCGGCATCTGCGCCGGGTGCTGGACCGGGTCGGGTTGATCCAGATGGACTCGGTCAACGTGCTGCAACGCGCGCACTACCTGCCGCTCTACAGCCGGCTCGGGCCCTACCCGACCGGGTTGCTGGACCAGGCCGCCTACCGCCGCCCCCGCGAGTTGTTCGAATACTGGGGTCATGAGGCGTCGCTGGTGCCGGTCGAGCTGCACCCGGTGCTGCGCTGGCGGATGGCCCGGGCGCACAGCGAATCCTGGGGCGGCATGCGGCGGATCGCCCAGGAGCAGCCGGAGCTGGTCGCCTGGGTTCGCGACGAGGTGGCCGCCCGTGGCCCGCTGACGGCTGCGGAGATCGAGCACGACGCACCTCGGGAGACCGGCAACTGGGGGTGGAACTGGTCGGCGGTCAAACGCGCGTTGGAGTTCCTCTTCTGGGCCGGCGAGGTGACTGCCGCGGAGCGCAGCACCTCCTTCGCCCGCCGCTACGACCTACCCGAGAGGGTGCTGCCCGCGGCGGTGCTGGCCGCGCCCACCCCGACCGACGCCGAGGCGTACCGCACGCTGGTCGCCCTCGCCGCGCGGTCGCTCGGGGTGGCCGCCGAGCCGGAGCTGCGCGACTACTTCCGACTGCCGCTGGCCGGTGCCCGCCAGGCCGTCGCGGAGCTGGCCGAGGCCGGTGAGCTGGTGCCGGTCACCGTGGCGGGCTGGCGACAGCCGGCCTGGCTGCACGCGTCCGCGCGGCTGCCCCGGTGGATTCGCGGCAACACGCTGGTCAGCCCCTTCGACCCGTTGATCTGGGAACGTGCCCGCACCGAGAGGTTGTTCGACTTCAGCTACCGGATCGAGATCTACGTCCCGGCGCCACAGCGGATCTACGGCTACTACGTGCTGCCCTTCCTGCAGGGCGACCGGTTCACCGCCCGGGTCGACCTGAAGGCCGATCGCAAGGCGGGTGTGCTGCTGGTGCCGGCCGCGTGGGTCGAGCCCGGCGCCGACCCGGGGGAGACGGCGGTGGCGCTCGCCGCCGAGCTGCACCGACTCGCCGGCTGGCTCGGCCTGGACGCGGTGGCGCCGCCCACCGCCGGCGACCTGGCCGGTCCGCTGACCGCCGCGTTGACCGGCGTGTCCGGTGTACCGTGAGCGCGTGACGAGCGCTCCCGGACCGGTCGACCAGCCGCAGCCCGCCCCCGGGTCGGTTCACCCGGTGCCTGTCGGCGCGGTGTCGACCAGCCCGGGTCCGACCGGCCTGGCATCGGCCGGCGAGGTCCCGGCCGACCCGGCCACGGGTGGCTCGGGTCCGGTGGGCTGGCCGACGTCACCGCCGGATGGTTACGTGGCACCGGAGCCGGACCGGATCACGCGGTTCGTGCTGCGGCTCTACGAGCGTTCGCCGCGCTGGGCGGTGCCGCTGGCCGCGGTCGGTTGCGTCGCCATCGGCATGGGCTACGCGTTGCTCAGCAATCCGACCCACGCCGCCCCGGACGCCGCGCCCACCTGTCTGCTGAAGTTGACCACCGGGCTGGACTGCCCGGGCTGCGGGGGCACCCGCGCACTCTGGTACGTGCTGCACGCCGACCTGCCGGCCGCCGCCCGGCACCACTTCCTGTTCGTCTTCGCGCTGCCGTTCCTCGCGTACCTCTTCGTGGCCTGGGCGGGAAACCAGGCGTTCGGTTGGCGACTGCCGGAGCTGCGGCTCAGCTCGAAGGTCATCGTCGGGTTCATGGGCGCGTGGCTGGCCTTCTCGGTGTTGCGCAACCTGCCCTGGGCGCCGTTCACGTCGCTCTACGTCTGAGCGCGCCCCGCCGCCCGAGGTTCGCCGCACCGCCGGCATGTGCTGCCACCCCATGATCGACTCGGTGTTCAGGAAACCGGGCCGTCCACCCGCCCCGGACACCCCGACTTCCAGGAACCCGAGTCGATCACGCGGCGAGCGCCGCGCAGGCGGGCGCGTCCCGGCGGCGGTGCCGCCCGCGCCCTGAGTGATCGACATTGCACGAGGCGCGCCTGAGTTGGGGCGGGAGGCACCGCGCCACTACAGTCCCTGGCATGCCGGAGATGGTGCAGCCCCAGGTCAAGTTGATCGCGTGGACCCAGTTCGCGGCCCCGGACGACGTGCCGTGGTCGACCGACGCGGAAGGTGGCCAGGCGCTCGCCGAGTTCGCCGGCCGGGCCTGCTACCAGTCGTGGAAGAAGCCGAACCCGGCGACCGCCACCAACGCCGGTTACCTGGCGCACATCCTGGAGGTCGGGCACCTGTCGGTGCTGGAGCACGGGTCGGTCACCTTCTACTTCACCGGGGTGTCACGCTCCTTCACCCACGAGTTGATCCGGCACCGGCACTTCTCGTACTCCCAGCTGTCCCAGCGCTACGTCCCGGAACGGGACGCGGCCATGGTCGAGCCGGCGGTCATCGCCGACGACCCGGAGCTGCACAAGAAGTTCACCGAGGCCGCCGAGGCGAGCGTTCGGGCGTACAACGAGTTGCTGGAGGGCCTGGAAAAGCGCTTCTCCGACGAACCGAACCCGACGCTGCGCCGCAAGCAGGCCCGGCAGGCCGCCCGGGCGGTGCTGCCCAACGCCACCGAGACGCGGATCGTGGTCACCGGCAACTACCGGGCCTGGCGGCACTTCGTCGCGATGCGCGCCACCGAGCACGCCGATGTGGAGATCCGTGAGCTGGCCGTGGAGTGCCTGCGGCAGCTTCAGGGCGTCGCCCCCAACGTGTTCGCCGACTTCGTGATCTCCACGCTGCCGGACGGCACCGAAGTGGCGGCCAGCCCGCACGAGGCGTCCTGAGCCCTTCCCCGGCGGGCCCCGGCTGGTCGTCCGCTAGGTTGGAGGGTATGACGCACGACCACCTCGACGCCGCCGCCCGACCGGCGTCCCGCCCCTTCGGCCGGCTGCTCACCGCCATGGTGACCCCGTTCACCCCCGACGGCTCGCTCGACCTTGACGGCGTCGCCCGGCTGGCGAGCCATCTGGTCGACGAGCAGGGCAACGACGCGCTGGTGGTCAACGGCACCACCGGCGAGTCGCCGACCACCACCGACGCGGAGAAGGACCACCTGATCCGGGCCGTGGTGGAGGCCGTCGGTGACCGCGCCAAGGTGGTCGCCGGGGTCGGCACCAACGACACCCGGCACACCATCGAGCTGGCCGCCGGCGCCGAGAAGGCAGGTGCGCACGGTCTGCTGGTGGTGACCCCGTACTACAACAAGCCGCCGCAGAGTGGATTGCTGCGACACTTCACCGCGGTGGCCGACGCCACCGGCCTCCCGGTGATGCTGTACGACATTCCGCACCGCTCCGGCGTGCCGATCGACACCGAGACGCTGGTCCGGCTCGCCGAGCACGGCCGGATCGTCGCGGTCAAGGACGCCAAGGGCGACCTGACCGCCACCAGCTGGGTGACCAGCCGGACCGCCCTCGCCTTCTACAGCGGCGAGGACGCCCTCACCCTGCCGGCGCTGGCCGTCGGCAGCGTGGGCCTGGTCGGCACCTCGACGCACTTCACCGGGGCGCTGACCGCACAAATGATCGAGGCGTACGACGCGGGGGACATGCCGACCGCGCTGGCGCTGCACCGGCGGCTGCTGCCGCTGTTCACCGGCATCTTCCGCACGCAGGGCACGATCCTGGTGAAGGCGGGCCTGGCATCGCTGGGCCTGCCGGCCGGCCCGGTGCGACCCCCGCTGGTGGACGCCACCAACGACGAGATCGCCCAGCTGCGCGCGGACTTCGCGGCAGCGGGCCTGGAGCTGCCCGAATGATCAAACGACACGATGGACGCCGAGTGACGGCGTCGCAGATTGAGGTGGACGCGTGACCGAGGCGCACATCGAGGCGGAACTACCCCCGCCGCTGCCGGAAGGTGGCCTGCGGATCATCCCGCTCGGCGGGCTCGGCGCCATCGGTCGGAACATGACCGTCTTCGAGTACGACGGCAAGTTGCTGATCGTCGACTGCGGGGTCCTGTTCCCCGACGTCGAGCAGCCAGGTGTGGACCTGATCCTGCCCGACTTCGGCCCGATCCTGGACCGGCTCGCCGACGTCCAGGCGATCGTGCTGACGCACGGTCACGAGGACCACATCGGCGCGGTGCCCTACCTGCTCGCCCACAAGCCCGACATCCCGCTGGTCGGCTCACAGTTCACCCTCGCCCTGGTCGAGGCGAAGTTGGCCGAGCGGCGGATCCAGCCGTACACGCTGACCGTGCGGGAGGGTGGCCGGGAGCGGCTCGGCCCGTTCGAGTGTGAGTTCTTCGCGGTCAACCACTCGATCCCGGACGCCCTCGCGGTGGCCATCCGCACCCCCGCGGGCCTGGTGTTGCACACCGGCGACTTCAAGATGGACCAGCTCCCGCTGGACGGTCGGATCACCGACCTGGCCGGCTTCGCTCGGCTCGGCGCCGAAGGTGTCGACCTGCTGCTGTCCGACTCCACCAACGCGGAGATCCCCGGCTTCGTCACCCCGGAGCGGGAAATCGGGCCGGTGCTCGACTCGATCTTCGCGAAGGCCAAGGGCCGCATCATCGTGGCGTCGTTCGCCTCGCACGTGCACCGCGTGCAGCAGGTCTTCGACTCCGCTGCGGAGCACGGCCGCAAGGTCGCGCTGATCGGCCGGTCCATGGTTCGCAACATGGGCATCGCCCGGGACCTCGGCCTGCTCAACATCCCGGCCGGGCTGGTCATCAGCATCGACGAGGCGACCACGCTGCCGCCGGACCAGATCGTGCTGATGTCCACCGGTTCCCAGGGTGAGCCGATGAGCGCCCTGGGCCGGATGGCCAGCGGCGACCACCGGCACATCACCATCGCCCCTGGCGACACCGTCGTGCTGGCCTCATCGCTGGTGCCCGGCAACGAGACCTCGGTCTACCGGGTCATCAACCGGCTGGCCCGGGCCGGCGCGGTGGTCGTGCACAAGGACGTCGCGAAGGTGCACGTCTCCGGGCACGCCCCCGCCGGAGAGCTGCTCTACCTGCTCAACGTGGTCCGGCCCAGCAACCTGATGCCCGTGCACGGCGAGTGGCGCCACCTGCGTGCCCACGCCCGGCTCGGCATCGAGTCCGGGGTCGCCGCCGACCGGGTGGTGATCTGCGAGGACGGTGACGTGGTCGACCTGGTCGAGGGCCGCGCCACCCTGGTCGGGCACGTGAAGAGCCGGTACGTCTACGTGGACGGCCTCGCCGTCGGTGACGTCAGCGAGTCGCTGCTCACCGAGCGGCGGATCCTCGGCGACGGCGGCTTCATCGCCACCACCGTCGTCGTGGACTCGGTCACCGGCAAGGTGGTCGCCGGCCCGACGTTGTCCGCGAAGGGCTTCTCCGAGGACCCGGAGGCGTTCAACCCGGTGGTCCCGCTGGTCACCGAGGCGCTCAACCGGGCCGCGGCGGACGGCATCACGGACCCGCACCAGCTCCAGCAGATCGTTCGGCGCACAGTGGGGCGGTGGGTCAACGACAAGTACCGTCGTCGCCCGATGATCGTGCCCACCGTCGTCGAGGTCTGACACTCGCGTGACCGGGCCGGTCGCCGACATCCCCCGTGGATGTCGGTGGCCGGCCCGGCTCGTTCAGGAGGGGTTCCGGCTCAGCCCCGGAACAGTCGCCGCCGCAGCACCAGCAGCCCGATCCCCAGAGCCAGCAGGGCTGCTCCGATGAGGCCGTACGTGCTGCCGGAGACGCCGGTGCGGGGCAGTTGCGCCGCCTCCGGGGTGGACGTGGTCGCGGCGGCGGTCGGGCTCGGCGTGGCGGTCGGACCGGCCGGTGGCGGCGTGGTGGCGTCGCCGGCACCTGACCCGCCCGAGCCGCTCAGGCGCAGCGTCAGCGCGGTGTCCTTGTTGGTGTAGCGGTCGGCGGGGGAGAGCGACACCTTCACGGTCTTCGTGCCCCCGGTGACCGCCAGCCGTACGTCGAAGCTGTCGGTGGCGCCGTCGGCGAGCACGTTCGGCCGCAGGATCTCGCAGCCGACGCCGACCATCCGGCCGCTGTCCGCGCACGCCGGCGCGGCCACTCGCACCCCGGTCGGGGTGGTGACGGTGAACGAGTAACCGCCGATGTCGAAGGTGCCGGTGTTGGTGACCCGCACACGCACCGTCGTCGTCCCGTTGACGACCGGGCCAGCGGTGGCCCGCAATCGCAGCGAGGTGCGGTCCGGCCAGTTGATCCGGAAGTCGGAGAACTCGTCGGTGACCCCGGCGGCGTCCCGGCCGGCGACGGAACCCCACGCCTGCACCCCGAAGACCGGCTCCGCAGCCGTCGAGGCCACCGTCAGCCGGTGCACCCGCTCACCCCCGCCCGGCAGTTCCGCACCGCCGCAGAGCCAGGTACGCGGCGTGCCCTGGACGGTCCGGCAGTCCCCGCCCAGGGTCAGGTCGGCGTTGGCCGGCAGGCGCAGCACGAAGAAGCCCTTCGCGGCCGTGCTGCCCGGGTTCCTGACGGTGACCTCCAGCGGGCCGGACGGCGACCAGGGGTCCCTGCCGAGGAAGACGATGTCGCCCCGAGCGGTGATCGTGGGCGCGGCTTCCACGCTCGTCGAGGCGGCCGGCGCGGCGACGGCCGGCCCGGCGAGGGTCGGTACGAAGAGCAGAGCGGCGGCGACGAGGCCGGAGGCGAACAGGCGGTTCATGGTGACTCCCGGGGGTGCGCGGTCGGTGATGGCCGTAGCACATCGACGTGGCACTTCCGGTTGCGTGCTGTCGGATGTCGCACAGCCGCGCCCCGGAGCGCAACCATTCGCCCTGTCCGCGACTCAGGGGAGCGCCGCGACCGCCTCGGCGTAGGCGACGCCGGTGGCGATGGCCGCGTCGACCAGCACCGTGAGCTGCGCCGGGGCCACCCCGTGGGTCAGGTCGGTGGCCACGTCGCCGGCCAGCACCAACTCCTCGCCGATGTCGTGCGCGTAGGCCTTGGGCAGCAGCCGGTCGTGGTTCCAGGCGTTGCAGAAGGCGTACGCCTCGGAGCGGCGGGTCGCCGGCAGCCGGCGGGCGGCCATCGCCCGGGCGTGCAGCACCTCGCCGCGTTCGCCGGCCCGCCGGAACTGGATCACCACGCCGCCCCACCGGCCGACGACGGTGTCGCCCTCCTCCACCAGGTACCGGTCGCCGCGCCGGTCCAGTACCGCGGTGATCATGTCGACGGTCAGCGCCATCAGCTCCCGCTCGCCCGACCCGCTCGCCTCGTCGGACCCGTCGGCGTCGGGCCCGTCAGACCCGTCGGCGTCCGGCTCGTCCGGCTCGTCGTCGGCGGGCAGCGCAACCGGCGCCGCGAGCGGGCGCTCCGCGAGCCAGGCGGCCATCCGGCCGGAGTGGTGGCCGGTGCCGTTGCGGGCGTCGAAGCTGCCGGCCAGTTCACTGGCCACCCCGAGCAGCAGGGCGCCGAGTGTGGACACGTCCGGGTCGGTGGCGGGTCGTCCGCCGTACGCAGGTCGGGGCAGCGGCCGCCCACCCAGCCCGGCCTCCTCGGCCAGCGCGCAGACCAGCGCGCCAGCGGCGGCGAACTCCATCGCGGCGAGGTCGTCGCTGGGTCGGTCCAACCTGGGCAGCTGCTCGGTCAGGATGGTCAGCCCTCGTTCCAGGTGCCCGCCCAACGCGCAGAACCGCAGGTGCGCGGCGAGGTACGGGAACGCGGCCGGCTCACGCCGGTGCCGGCGGTACGCCCGCACGTGCGCCGCCGCGGCCCGCTCCCGCTCCCCAGCCCGCAGGGCGGGCAGCAGACCGGCGACCAGGTCCCGTTCGGGCTGGTCGGTGCAGGGCTCCGGCTCGCCGTCGCGCTTCTCCAGCTCGCCGAGCGCGGCTCGCCACTCACCCCAGCCGGCCAGCAGCTCCGCCCGCCGGGCCGAGGCGCAGCCCGGGCAGCCACCGGCCGGGCCGGGCCGTTTCCCGGACCACCGCTCGTACCAGTGGCGGGCGGTGGGCTCGTCGCCCAGGTGATCGGCGATTCGGCAGTGCAGCTCCGCGACGGTTGGCGCGTCCGGACCGTCCGTGCCGACCCGGTGGGCCAGGTCGTGCAGCAGGGCCCGGGTCTGGTCCAGCCCGACCCGGGGGGTGCCGAGCAGCGCCTCCACCGCATACCGCTGGTAGCGCAGCAGCAGCCCGGTCTCGTTGTCGGTCAGCAGCTCGGGTCGGTGGTCGGCGGCCGCCCGGCAGCGCCGGACCGGCTCGACCAGACGCCACCGCTCCCCGTCGAGCAGGTACGCCTCGATCAGCGCGAACCGGGCGTCCACCCCGGACCGGACGTCCCCGGCGGCGTCGGCGCGCTCGGCGAGCCGCTCCAGGGCCACCTGCCGGTCCGGGCCGTCGGGCAGGTCCCGGGCATCGGCGAGCGCGGCCTCCAGCGCCGGTAGGCGGCCCCCGCCGACCGGGCCGTCGGGCGCAGCGCCGGCCCGGTTGGTGCGACTGCCCGTGAACTCGTCCCGGCCGGTCACGACAGCACCGCGCCGGGCAGTCGACGGACCGCCACGGCGAGCTGGCAGCCGGTGGAGATGCCACAGTCGAGCAGTTGGTCGAGCTGGTGCGGGGTCACCCCGCGTTCCAGGTCGGTGATCACCTCGCCGTAGACCCGGGCTCGACCGTCGTCGTCGACGTGCACGAACGCCTTGGGCCAGAGCCGGTCGTGGTTCCACGAGTTGCAGAAGGCGTACAGGGCGGGGACCTGCTCGATTCCGAAGGTGGGAGTGACCATGGTGCGTACCTGGAGCAGCTCCCCGTCGCCGCCCAGGCGGAGGAACCAGATCATGTTGTCGTCGAAGAGGCCCACCAACTCGCCGTCCACGGTCAGGCCGACGGACCGGCCACGGGCGGCGAGCACCGCGGCGACCAGTTCGCCGCTCAGTGGACGCAGCGCACCAGGGTGCCCGGCCAGCGGATCGTCCGGACCGCCCGCGGTTTCCGGCGACGCCATGGGGCATCCCTTCTGAGGCGGATATCACGACCGGCGGTGGCGGTCGTGTTGCGACGCGCGGACACGACCCGGAAAAGCGGGGATCTGCCCGGCCCCACCGTTACCGTGACTCTATGGCGGGCCGTACCTCTCAGGCGAGCCGGCGGCGCGGCGCGTCGCCGCGCGGTGGCACCAACAGTCGTGCCCGTCAACCGGCGAAGAAGACCCGGGCACCGGTCCGGCGGCGCACCGCGCCCGCCCGGCCCGGCCCGGCCGTCTACGTGGGCCGGGCGGTCGGCGCACTGTGGATGGGTCTGGCACACGGGATGGGCTGGGCGGTGCGGGCCGCCGGCCGGCAGGCCGCCTCGGCCCGTGACCTCGACCCGGAGCACCGCCGCGACGGCGCCGGGCTGCTGCTTTTCGGGCTCGCCCTGCTCTCCGCCGTGGCGCTCTGGCTCTCCGGAGCGGGCCCGGTGGGCGCGCGACTGGCCGACACGATCCGGCTGTTCCTGGGCGCGATCTCGGTGGTCGTGCCGGTGCTGCTGATGATCGGGGCGTGGCGGCTGATGCGTCAGCCGGCCGACCCCGAGCACAGGGGCCGTGGGCTGATCGGCTGGGGTTCGCTGCTGGTGTCGACCGCCGCGCTGCTCCAGATCGGCCAGGACCCGGCCGACCCGCTGGAGCGTGACTTCGCAGGCGGTCTGGTCGGCGCGGGCGTCGGTGGTCTGCTGGAGCGGGCCGTCACCGCCTGGGTGGCGGTGCCGCTGCTGGTCCTGCTGCTGCTCTTCGGTCTGCTCGTGGTGACCGCGACGCCGATCAACAAGATCCCCGAGCGCCTCGGGCTGCTCGCCGGTGGGTTGGTCGCGGCACCGGACTCCTCCACGGAGGACGCCGACGAGCAGGCCGCGAAGCCGACGCGTAAGCGGCCGGCGAAGCGGATGCCTCCGCCGCTCGACCCGGACGACTTCGAGGACCTGGACGGCGCGGACCTCCAGGAAACCATGGTGCTGCCGCGCAAGTCGCCGGCGAAGGTGCCGGCGAGCCGCAAGCCGCCGGTCGAGCCGCCGGAGCACTCGCCCGCGCCGACCCGGGCCGAGCAGCTCGCGTTGACCGGGCTCTCCGGGGACTACACCCTCCCGCCGGCCAACATGCTCAGCGCCGGCGCCGCCGCGAAGACCCGCAGCAAGGCCAACGACGAGGTGATCGCCGCGCTGACCGGCGTGTTCGACCAGTTCGATGTGGACGCGGCGGTCACCGGCTTCACCCGTGGCCCGACGGTCACCCGCTACGAGGTGGAGTTGGGGCACGGCGTCAAGGTCGAACGGATCACCCAGCTGTCCCGCAACATCGCGTACGCGGTGAAGTCGCCGGACGTGCGGATCCTCAGCCCGATCCCGGGCAAGAGCGCCGTCGGTGTGGAGATCCCGAACACCGACCCGGAGAACGTCGCCCTCGGTGACGTGCTGCGCTCACGGGCGGCGACCAGCGACCACCACCCGATGGTGGTGGCCCTCGGCAAGGACATCGAGGGTGGCTACGTGGTCGCCAACCTCGCCAAGATGCCGCACATCCTCATCGCCGGCGCCACCGGCGCGGGCAAGTCGAGCTGCCTCAACACCCTGCTGGTGTCCATCCTCACCCGGGCCACCCCGGACGAGGTGCGGCTGCTGCTGATCGACCCGAAGCGGGTCGAGATGACCGGCTACGAGGGCATCCCGCACCTGGTCACCCCGATCGTGACCAACGCCAAGAAGGCGGCCGACTCGCTGGACTGGGTGGTCCGCGAGATGGACATGCGCTACGACGATCTCGCCGCCAACGGGGTTCGGCACATCGACGACTTCAACCGCAAGGTCCGCAACGGCGAGATCAAGGCCCCGCCGGGCAGCGAACGGGAGATGCGCCCGTACCCGTACCTGTTGGTGATCGTGGACGAGCTGGCCGACCTGATGATGGTGGCGCCGCGCGACGTGGAGGACTCGGTAGTCCGGATCACCCAGCTTGCCCGGGCCGCCGGCATCCACCTGGTGTTGGCGACCCAGCGCCCCTCGGTCGACGTGGTGACCGGTCTGATCAAGGCGAACGTGCCGTCCCGGCTGGCGTTCGCCACCTCCTCGCTCGCGGACTCGCGGGTCATCCTCGACCAGCCGGGCGCGGAGAAGCTGCTCGGCCGTGGCGACGGGCTCTTCCTGCCGATGGGGGCCTCCAAGCCGGTCCGGATCCAGGGCGCCTGGGTCACCGAGCGGGAGATCGCCGACGTCGTCAAGTTCTGCAAGGACCAGCGCGAGCCGGAGTTCCGCAAGGACGTGTTGGCCCCCGCACAGGAGACCAAGAAGAAGACCGACGAGGACATCGGCGACGACCTGGACCTGCTGGTGCAGGCGGTGGAGCTGGTGGTCACCTCGCAGTTCGGCTCGACCTCGATGCTCCAGCGCAAGCTGCGGGTCGGTTTCGCCAAGGCGGGCCGTCTGATGGACCTGATGGAGACCCGTGGGGTGGTCGGGCCGTCCGAGGGGTCGAAGGCGCGCGACGTGCTGGTCAAGCCGGACGAGCTGGAGGACGTCCTGGCCGGCCTGCGCGGCGACGGGGAGTGACCTGCGGCCGACCCTGGACACGCGACGGGCCCGCCGGCAGCCGGCGGGCCCGTGTCGTGGATACGGCTAGTTGTTCACCAGAGCGGAGAAGACCGCGATGCTGATGATCGCGGCGACGACGCTGGCTGCGGCGGCGTACCAGCCGAGCGGCTTGTCGCCGAGCACGGCGCCGACGATGCCCGCGATCACGCCGAGCACGCCGAAGATGATCGGGTTGAGCAGCAGGGCGAGGACCGCGAAGACGAAGCCCACGATGGTGAGGATGCGGGCGGCGTTGCTGCGGGGACGGGCGGTGCTCGGCATGTCAGCCATGTCTTCCTCCGTGTGAGAGCCTGTCGTGACGGATCGATGACTACCCACTGTGCGGACTTGTCACGCGTACTTCCTCAGTGGAAGATCTTCAGACCGATCACGCCCACGACCACCAGCAGCAGGCAGAGGATCCGGGGCAGGCTCGCCGACTCGCCGAGCGCCAGCATCCCGACCAGCGCGGTGCCGACTGCGCCGATGCCGACCCAGACCGCGTACCCGGTGCCGACCGGGATCTCCCGGAGGGCGTACGACAGCCCGGCCATGCTCAGGAGCAGGGTCACCACGAACACCACGGACGGGATCAGCCGGCTGAAGCCGGCGCTGCGGTCCAGGGCGATCGCCCAGGCCGTCTCCAACAGTCCCGAGATCACCAGCACGAGCCAAGCCATCGTCCACCTCACGGAAGGCGCCCGGGCTGTCGCGCCGGGACGAGTCTGCACGTCACGCGGGGCGTCTTGGCCTGACCGGGTACGCCCACCACTCGTCCGGGGCGGCCACGAGCATCCGGGGCCACCGAAGCCGACGCTAGCACCGGCGTCGGGCGTCGGGCGGTGACTCCCGCCACGGCCCGTTGACCTCCACTTCACTTCAACTTGCAGTATTGCTGGCATGACTCTGCTCTACGCCGACCCCGAGGTCGCCGCCGCGCTGGACGCCGCCACCACGGTCGCCGCCATGCGGGCCGCTCTCCTGGCCGCGTACGAGGGACGGCTGATCGCTCCACCTCGGGCCGCCGCCCCGCTCGACGGCGGGCGGATGGTGCTCACCGCCGGGCACCTGGTCGGCGAGTGGTACGGCTTCCGCTCCTACGACACCTTCGGCCACGAGCAGGGCGAACAGTTGGTGGTGCTGCACGACGCCCGCACCGGGGCGGTCCGGGCGGTGGCGGTCGGCGAGGAGTTGGGCTCACGGCGTACCGGAGGGTTGGGCGGCCTCGCGGTCGACGCGCTGGCCCGCCCGGACGCGGCCACCCTCGGTGTGATCGGCTCCGGCCGGCAGGCGTGGACGCAGGTCTGGGCCGCCGCCGCCGTCCGCCCGTTGCGCGAGGTGGTGGTGCACAGCCGCTCCGCCGCCCGCAGGGACGCGTTCGCCGCCCGGGTCCGCGCCGAGCTGGGTGTGCCGGCCCGCGCGGTGGCCACCCCGGGCGCGGCCGTCGCAGGGCGCGACCTGGTGGTGCTCGCCACCACCAGCCCGACCCCGGTGCTCTGCGCCGCCGACCTCAGCCCCGGCACGCACGTCAACGCCGTCGGCTTCAAGCAACTCGACCGCAGCGAATTCGGCACCGACCTGCTGGACACGGCCGACCTGCTGGTCACCGACTCACCAGCCCAGGCAGCGGACTACCAGCCGCCCATGCTCGCGGCCACACCCCCGTACGCCGAGCGGTTGCGCGACCTGGGCGGCATCCTGGCCGGCGCGGTCCCCGGCCGGACCACCGCGGACCAGGTTTCCGTCTTCTGCTCCACCGGCCTGGCCGGGACCGAGGTCTTCCTGCTCGACGCGTTGACCCGCGTCGGTGTCGCGGCGCGCTGACCGGCCTCGGGCGCGGCGGAACGACGGTGCGTGGGTCGTGCCCGCAGCCCGCGTGCGTGGGGTTCCCCGGCCGGCCCGGTACCCTCGGATGGTGTCTGCCACCGCTCCTTCTCCTTCCGACCACGCCGAGGGCCGTCGTGTCGCCCTCCTGACCCTCGGCTGTGCCCGCAACGAGGTCGACTCGGAGGAGCTGGCCGCCCGGCTGCACGCCGACGGCTGGCAGGTGAGCACCGACGGCGAGGGCGCCGACGTGGTGGTCGTCAACACCTGCGGTTTCGTGGAGAAGGCCAAGCAGGATTCCATCCAGACCCTGCTCGCCGCCGCCGGCACCGGGGCCAAGGTCGTCGCCGCCGGCTGCATGGCCGAGCGGTACGGCCGGGAGCTCGCCGACAGCCTGCCCGAGGCCCAGGCGGTGCTGAGCTTCGACGACTACCCGGACATCGCCGCCCGACTGAACGCGGTCGTCGCCGGTGAGCAGATCACGGCGCACACCCCCCGGGACCGGCGGGAGCTGCTGCCGTTGACCCCGGTGAAGCGGCGCGACAGCGGCGTGTCGCTGCCCGGGCACGGCACCGTGACCCGCACCACCACCGACACCGACGAGCACACCCCGGCACACCTGCGGCAGATCCTGCGCCGTCGACTGGACACCGGGCCGGTGGCCTCACTGAAGCTCGCCAGCGGCTGCGACCGGCGCTGCGCGTTCTGTGCCATCCCCGCCTTCCGCGGGGCGTTCGTCTCGCGTACGCCCGACGAGCTGCTCGCCGAGGCGGAGTGGCTGGCCAAGTCCGGCGTACGGGAGCTGGTGCTGGTCAGCGAGAACTCCACCTCGTACGGCAAGGACCTGGGCGACCCCCGTGCGCTGGAGAAGCTGCTGCCGCAGCTCGCCGCCGTGACCGGCATCGTCCGGGTGCGGGCGAGCTACCTCCAGCCGGCCGAGACCCGACCCGGGCTGGTCGAGGCGATCGCCAACACCCGGGGCGTGGCCCCGTACTTCGACCTGTCGTTCCAGCACTCCAGCGAGCCGGTGCTGCGCCGGATGCGGCGTTTCGGCTCCACCGACCGGTTCCTGGAGCTGCTGGCGAGTGCCCGTGCGCTGGCCCCGGACGCGGGCGCCCGGAGCAACTTCATCGTCGGGTTCCCCGGCGAGACGCGCGCCGACGTCGACGAGCTGGTGCGGTTCCTGACCGAGGCCCGGCTCGACGCGATCGGCATGTTCGACTACAGCGACGAGGACGGCACCGAGGCCGCCGGCCTGCCCGGCAAGGTCTCCGCCGCCACGATCAAGCGGCGGTACGACCGGCTCAGTGCGCTCGCCGACGAGCTCTGCTCGCAGCGGGCCGAGGACCGCCTCGGCACACGCGTCGAGGTGCTGGTCGACTCGATCTCCGACGGCGTGGTCGAGGGCCGGGCGGCGCACCAGGCGCCGGAGGTGGACGGCTCCACCACCCTGGTCGCGCCGGCCGAGGGTGGGGTCGACCTCTCCGCGCTGCGCCCGGGTGACCTCGTACGCGCAACGGTGACCGGCACCGAAGGGGTGGACCTGCTCGCCGTGCCGGATGAGATGATCTCGGCGGCGCCCGGCGCGGCACGGTGACGGCGGGCCCGAGCGGAGCGGGGGAGCCACGTGGTGCGGTACCGGGAACGCCACGGCGACCCGAGCGGGGTGCGGCGGTGACCGGGGCGACGGAGTCGACGCCCGGCCGGGCGGTGGTCGCGGTGGTGCCCGTCCTCAACGCGGCCAACGCGCTGACCGCCCTGCGGCTGGTGCTGGTGCCGGTCTTCGCCGCCTCGGTGGGGGTGTCCGGGATGACCCACTCCGGCTGGCGGATGGCGGCGTGCCTGATCTTCGCGGTGGCCTCGGCGACCGACCTGGTGGACGGCTGGATCGCCCGCCGGTTCGGGCTGGTCACCTCGGTCGGCAAGGTGGCCGACCCGATCGCCGACAAGGCGCTCACCGGCGCGGCCCTGGTGCTGCTCTCCTGGTACGACCAACTGCCCTGGTGGGTGACCGCGCTGATCCTCGTCCGCGAGCTGGGCATCACCGGCCTGCGGTTCTGGGTGATCCGGCACGGCGTGATCGCCGCCAGCCGAGGCGGCAAGGTCAAGACCGCGCTCCAGATCCTGGCCATCGCCTGGTACCTCTGGCCGATGCCGGCCGCCCTGGCCGCCGTCGGCCCGTGGATCATGGCCGCCGCCGTCGTGGTCACGGTCGCCACCGGCTTCGACTACATAGCCCAGGCCCTACGCCTCCGCCGCCCCCGCTGAAAACCCCACCCCCCCGGGCGCTCCACCCCACCCCCTCGGTTGATCATGAAGTTGTGGTCCTCCGCGGCGGCGTGTCGTGGCGATAACTTCATGATCGACGGGATCGGGTCGGCAGGGTTGGGGGCCGTTGGGTGGGGAAGGACGGATTCATGCAGCGCGAGGCTAGTGGTGGTGGTGTCGGGCGGGCGGGGGATGGTGCGGCGTCGGACGAGGCCGTGATGGGCAGCGCGGCGGCGGGTGTGGTGCACCGGTTGGTGCAGCGGCACGAGACCCTCGCGACTGTCGAATCGCTCACCGGCGGGTCGCTGGCCGCATCGATCGTCGACATCGCCGGGGTCAGCGGGATCTACCGGGGTGGCCTCGTGGTCTACGCCACCGAGCTGAAGGGCACCCTGGCCGGCGTCCCCACCGACCTGCTGTCCGAGCGGGGGCCGGTGGACCCGGACGTGGCGGCGGCCCTCGCCGAAGGCGGTCGCCAGCGCTGCGGCGCGGACTGGGGGGTGGCGACCACCGGCGTCGCCGGCCCCGAGCCGCAGGACGACAAGCCCGTCGGCCTGGTCTACGTCGCGGTCGCCGGCCCCAACGGTGCGGAGGTCCGCCAGCTCGAGCTGGACGGCGGGCGGGACCACGTCCGCGCGGTCGCGGTGATCGAGGCTCTGCGGCTACTCGCCGAGCGGATCCACGACGCCGACGTCCAGGACCCCGACCTCGGCACGGACGCCCAGGACTCCGGCCCCGGCGCCCGGGCCCCCGAACCCGCAACCGGCCACCCCTAGGCCCCAGAAGTCGACGGCCCGGAAAATCCAGCCGAGACCGCCGGGGGCACCCGGGACAGGGCCGGAACGGCCGACGCCGCCCGCCGGCGAGCCCGCGCCGGCGAACCGACGGGCGGGGCGGGATGTCGGCCGGGCCCGCAGCGGGTACGGTTGCGGGAAGGCTCCGACGTTCGGGGTCGGCGCGGTCCGCCGCGACCGGCTGCCCAACGGCGGGCGCGAGGTATCCCTCAGGGGGAGGTGCGATGATCCTGCTACGCCGGGTGATCGGTGACGCACTGCGGGCGCGCCGGCAAGGCCAGCAGCGCACGCTGCGTGAGGTCTCCACCGCCGCCAACGTCAGCCTCGGTTACCTCTCCGAGATCGAGCGGGGGCACAAGGAGCCGTCCAGCGAGCTGCTCGCCGCGATCTGCGACGCCCTCGGCGCGCGCCTGTCCGAGCTGCTGCGTGAGGTGAGCGACACAGTGGCGCTCGCCGAGCAGATGCCCGGGGTGCTCGTCTCGATGCAGGAGGAGCAGGCCGATCCCTCGGCCGCGTCCAAGAGCACCAACCGGGGTGTGCGTCAGGTCACCTCCGATGGCAAGGTCGCCGTGTCGGTCCGTCAGGATTCGCCGCTCAAGGCCACGCTGCGCAGTGCCCGCGTCCGCCCGACCGAGCGCGACCGGGACGTGGTCTGCGCGGCCTGAGCCCGTCCTTCCGGTTGACCGTGGGCGGGCTGGCCCCGGCCGCGTAGGGTGGCCCGCAGGAGCTGCCGGTGCCGTCGACCGCCCGGTACGGATGCCTCGTTGGCGTTCGGCTGGGACGATGGAGACCGGCCGGTCGTGGTCGGTCGGTCCATCCGGCCCGGCTGTGGTGGAGCGACGCTACTGAGGGGATACCGCGGAGATGGCGAACCCGTTCGTCAAGGGTTGGAACTACCTGATGGCACTCTTCGGTGCCAAGATCGACGAGCACGCCGATCCCAAGGTGCAGATCCAGCAGGCCATCGAGGATGCCCAGCGGCAGCACCAGGCGCTGGTCCAGCAGGCCGCCGCCGTGATCGGCAACCAGCGTCAGCTGGAGATGAAGCTGTCCCGGCAGATGTCCGAGGTCGAGCGGTTGCAGGGCAACGCCCGACAGGCCCTGGTGCTGTCCGACCAGGCCCGGGCCAAGGGTGACGAAGCCGAGGCGGTGCGGTTCGAGCAGTCGGCGCAGACCCTGGCCACCCAGCTGGTCTCCGCCGAGCAGGCCACCGAAGACCTCAAGACCCTGCACGACCAGGCGCTGGGTGCCGCAGCACAGGCCCGCCGTGCGGTCGAGAACAACTCGATGATCCTCCAGCAGAAGCTCGCCGAACGCACCAAGCTGCTCAGCCAGCTGGAGCAGGCCAAGATGCAGGAGACGGTGGCCCGCTCGCTGGAGTCGATGTCGTCGTTGACCGCGCCCACCAACACCCCGTCGCTGGACGAGGTGCGCGACCGCATCGAGCGGCGGTACGCCAACGCGATGGGCCGCGCCGAGCTGGCCGGCAACTCCGTCGAGGGCCGGATGCTGGAGATTCAGAAGTCGACCATCGACTCGGCCGGCTCTGCCCGGCTGGAGCAGATCCGGTCCAGCATGGCGGGCGAGCAGCTCGGCGGCGCGTCGCAGCGACCGGCCGTCCCGCAGGGCGAGAAGGCCGGCCCGGCCACCGACCCGACGGCCGCCGCCCGGCTGGACGAGCTGCGCGCCAGCATGGCTCGCGAGCGCGGCACCGGCGACCCGACCGCCGCCGGCTGAACGACCGGACCGAGGGGGTCAGGGTGGCAGCAGACGAGCGGACTCGATACTTCCGGAGGTTGGACCGGCTTCGTCGCTCCGCCCGACGGTGGAGCGTGCTGGCCGGTGGGCTCGGTGGGGCGGCGGCGGTGCTGACCCCGTACGCCGGCCTCGGTCTGCCCGACGCGGCCTGGGCCGGCGCCGCGGGCAGCGCGGTGGCGCTCGCCGCCTGGCGCTGGATCGACGCGCGGGCCCTGGCCGCCCAGCCGGCGCCCCCCGCGCTCGACCCGGCCGAGGCCGCGGCCCGGTCGCGGGCCCGGTTGATCGCCGCCGTCGAGCGGCTGCCGGTCGGCCCGGGCGTGCTGGCCGAGGTTCGCCGGGTCCGCTCCCGGATCGCCCTGCGCGGCACCAGCGCTGGCGAGCAGTGGGCCCGACTGGACCGGGCGGCACTCACCCTGGCCGGAATGGCCCCCCGGCTCACCGGGCTGGCCGAGCCCGCCGTGCAGGAGGCCGCCGCCGCCGACGCTTCGCTGCGCGACCTGGCCGCACGGGTGGCCAGTGTCGAACGTGCGCTGCGGCTGGCCCCGGCCGACGCCCGAGCGTCGCTGGCCGAGGCGCACGCCGTGCTGACCGGCCAACTGGAGAGCGGGGTCGCGGCCTACGAGCGGCTGGTGGTCGCTGCCGCCGGCTACCTGGCCGAGGACGCCCGGCCCGAGGCCGCCCACCCGGCCGCCGACCGGCTCACCGAGGCGACCGACCTGCTGCACGGCGTCGCCGGCGCCCTTGCCGAGCTGCGCGCAGTCGGCACGCCGCTGCGCGCACCGACCCGCTGAGAACAGCGCCGACGGCCGGTCCGCCGGCCCGGTCACGGTGGTGTCGTGACCAGCACCGGGCCGGTGTACGGCGAATTGCCCACGACGTTGAACGACCGGATCCGGTAGTGGTAGGTCACGCCCCTTGCCAGCCCCGTGTTGGTGAAGCCTCGACCGGTCACGGTGAAGGTGGCGACCTCCCGGTCGAATGCCGGGTCCAGTGCCCGCTGCACGATGAACCCGGACCCGGGGCCGGTGGGTGTGCTCGCCGCCCAGGCCAGGATCACCGTCGCCGTGTCCGGCCCGGGCGCGCTGGCCGTGGCGCTCACCCCGCTGGGGGTGCCGGGTGCGGGTGGGCAGCTCACCGTGGCGACTGTCGACCAGGCTGAGGCGGCGCCCAGGTAGGTGGTCCGAACCCGGTAGTAGTACGTGGTGTCCGGCGCGACGGTGACGTCCAGGTGGTTGTCGCTGACCCCGATCGCCGTGGTGCCCGGGCCGCTGGTGAACGTCGGGTTGGTCGCCCGCTGCACGTCGATGCCGGTGGCGAACGACCGGTTCGACCAGCGCAGCGCCACTCGCAGCGGCGCGGCGGGCGGCAGTGCCGCGACCAGGCCGCTCGGTGCGGCCAGGTGCACCGAGGCGGGCACCCCGTTCGACCAGGATGAGTAGCTGACCGCGTTCTCCGCCCGGATCCGGTAGTGGTACGTCACCCCGGGGGTGACTGTCGCGTCCGTGTACCGGGTGGCGGCGGCCGCGACGGTGATCGTGGTGACCTCGCCGCCGAAGGTCGCGTCGGTGGCCCGTTGCAGCAGGTGACTGGTGGCAGGTGGTCGTCCGCCGTTGCTGGTCCAGGCCAGGACGATCGCGGGTAGCGCGGTGGCCGAGCCGGGCGCCGGTGTGGCGGTCAGCCCGGTCGGTGCCTTCGGCGCCACCCGCAGCACCAGCGGCCGGGTCATCCCACCATCGCGGTGGCCGGCGAGGTAGCTGTGCCAGCGGTACTCCCAGCCCAGGTTGACCAGTTGGTTGACCACCGTGGCGGGCCGCCCGTCCGCAGGGCTGACCGGCGTCGACCCGGTACGGGCCCCGGCCGGGAGGCCCGGGTCGAGCAGTCGGACGCTGTCGCCCAGCTTGAACGGCAGCACCGGGGCGACCGGGCGCAACGCCACCACGACGTCCTCCCGCGGGTTGATCCGGACGACGTCCTTCCAGCCCAACTCCGTGCCGTGCGGCGGCCGCAGCGTGCCGTCCCAGCCGACCCGGTTGACCACCTGCACGTCGCAGCCGCCGAAGTGCAGCGGTTCGGTCTGCCGGACGTTGCCACTGATCCGCCAGAGTTGTGTGCCGTCGGTCGGGGTGCCCACCGGTACGGCGGGATCGGTGGCGAAGAGCACCTCGGTCACCGGATCGGTCGGGCCCAGCGGCAGCGTCGTCGGGTTGAGCGGCCCGGCGTGCGGGTGCCCGACGCCGAGCCGGCCGGCCCACCGGCCGTGATCCGGCTCGAAGACCTGCTGGGCCGCCTTGACCGTGATCGGCAGGGTCACCGGGCCGGCACCGCCCGCAGGGGTGAACGTCACAGTGGTGGCGTGCACCGGCACCGCCGTCTCCGACGCCGTGCGGGTGCCGAACGCCGGGTCGTACGCCGGCTGCGGCACGATCGGCGGACGTTGGCTGGCCGCGTACGCCAGGGGCAGCCTCTCGCGTAGTCGGGCCAGGTCGTACGGCGGCGCGGGCGTCCCGGTGACCCGGAGCTGGAGCAGGGTGCGGGTGTTCGGGCCGTACCCCGGCTCGGTGGTGGGCGGGCCACCCTCGGCGGTCCGGTCCGGTGCGTCGGTGTGCTGGTCGTAGCGGGGGTCGTAGCCCGGCAGCGGAGCCGGGGCGTCGTTGTACAGGATCAGCGTGCTGCCCGGCGGCACGGCGGAGAAGTCGACCAGCACGTCGGCCCGCTCACCCGGGGCGAGCAGCAGGGTATGCCCGTCGACGTTCAGCACGGTCGGGTCGAGCCGGTCGTACCGGTAGCCGATCGGCCGGTTCGGCAGCACCACCGGGGCGGGCAGCAGCCCGGCCTCGTTCCCGATCTGGATGAACTCGGGCCCGGCCGAGCGCGGGTCCGGCACGCCGCCGTCGCGTCCGTCGGTCGGCCACCCCGGCGGCCGGTCCGCCGCCCGCACGGCGGGCACCATCGGCACCTCGCCGGCGTCGGCGTCGGCGAGCGCGCCGTCGGCTGTCCACATCGCCGCGTCGGAGCAGGCGCGGTACAGCTGGAGATTGAGGCTGCGGTCCAGGCAGGCGTTGAGGATCCGGAACCGGTACGTGCGCGGCCGGACCTCCAGGAACGGGTAGGCGACGCCGTTGACGAGCGGGGTGTCGCCGTACGCCTCGGGGACCGCCGACGGGTGCGGCAGCCCAGGGCTCAGCGGCGGTTCGTCCGGCGCGTCCACCGGGTCGTGGTGCGGGTTCGGGGCCCACCCGTCGGTGCGGGTGCCGCCCGGGGTGGGGTTGCGCGACCAGGGGCCGTAGTCCCACCGGCCGGTGGGGTTGCGTCCGCCGGACCGGTACGGGTTCTGCCGCGGTTGGTAGACGTGGGGGTGCCAGAGGCTTCCCCGGGCACCCCAGCGTTCCCGGTCCCAGGTCGGGTCCTCGGCGGCGAGCTGGGTGTCGTCCGGCACGAACGTCTTGTCCTCGATCACCAGCGGCAGCTGGTCGGCCGGCAGCACGTCGTCGGCGACGAGCTGGTCCTCGGCCGGGTCGGTGAGCAGGTAGAGCGCGAGCTGACCGCCGTAGACGGTGAGCCGGGCCAGGCCGAGGGTGTTGTCGTGCAACCACAGCAGCCGGCCGCTCTGCTCGTTCGGGTAGTAGAGGGTGGTGGCCCCGGCACCCGGTGCCGGCATGTCCGGCACGGGCGTCACGCCCGCCCCGGTCGGGTACGGGGTGATCTCCCCGGCCGGAGTGATCCACTGCCCCGGGTTGCCGGCGCTGGTCCAACCGGTCTGCGCCCCGGCCAGGTGCAGCACCGCCCGGTTCTGCGGGTACGGGGCCGGCCCGTCCAGCGGCCCGGGACCGGCACCCTCGATCGTGTCGTCCACGGGCAGGAACAACTCGCCGGCCCGGCCGGTGGGGAGCTGGTTGATGAACTTCACCCGGACCGGTCGACCCCGGCGGGCGAGGATCATCGGGCCGAGGTGCCAGGGCCGTTCGGGAGGTGCGACCGTGTTGTGGCCCGTCTCGTCGGTGCCCAGGTTGAGCTGCCGGTAGCCGCGCAGCCGGGTGGCCGGCAGGTCCCGGTGCAGCCGCTGCGCGTACTCCTGGAGGCTGATCTCGTAGTAGTCGCATCCCGGATAGCTGATGGTGTCCGGCGCTGCCACCGGCAGGTGACTGCCGAGGTCGGTGCGGCCCTGCTGGCCCGGAACGGGCAGCGGGTCGACGAACTTGCGCAGCCCGGTGCCCGGCACCACCCGCCCCGCGGGGTCACGCGCCGGACGAGGACTGTGGGCGAAGTTCGGCACGGGACCGAAGCTGCGCGGCACCACGGCCGGGTCCAGACTCGGTGCCGGCGTGGTCTCCTCGGCGGTACGCGCGGCCGGCACGGATGCCGTCCGGCCGTCGGTCTCGCGGGTGGTCCGCTCGAAGAAGGTGGAGCGGAGCCTGCGGAACATCGCCATGACTCTCCCCGGGGTCGGGGCACGACGTCCGCCACCCCGGCGTGGCGGACCTCGGCACTCTGCTGACGGTCGGTGAGGGTTCAACCGCAGCATGCGACTCCGACGGCCGGATAGGAATTACCCAATCGTCCGTTTCTGGCGTGGCGTCGGCGAACGGCCGGCCTGGTCAGCCGGGCTCAGACCGGTCCGGGTGCTCGGGCTGGCAGACCGGACACCAGTAGGTGACCCGCTCGCCCAGCTCCTCCTTGCGGATCGCGGTGCCGCAGCGGCGGCACGGCTGGGCGCGGCGACCGTACACGTAGCTGGTCTGCCCCCGGTGCAGGGAGCCGGTGCTGCTCTGCGTCCACCGTCCTCGGTTGGCCGCGAGCAACCGTTGCGCGAGGGCCACCATGCCGGGCAGGTCGGGCACCGCGCCGACCGGCGTCCACGGCGACACACCCCGCAGGAACAGCACCTCGCACTTGTAGAGATTGCCCACTCCGGCCAGGTTGCGCTGGTCGAGCAGCGCCTCACCGATGGTCTGCTCCGGGTGGTCGGTGAGCCGGCGGACCGCCTCGGCCGGGTCCCAGTCCGGCCCGAGCAGATCGGGGCCGAGGTGGCCGACCAGCCGGTCCTCCTCGGCGGTCGGCAGCAGGGTCATCTCGTGCAGGTGGTAGCCGACCGCGACAGCGCCGGGGCTGTGCAGCACCACCCGGATCAGGTGCGCGGGCCGTCCGCCCCACCGTTCCCCCGGGGCGTACGCCCGCCAGGCGCCGTCCATCCGCAGGTGCGAGTGCAGGGTCCAGAGGGCGTCGGGCGCGGGTCCCTCTGCAGGACTTCTGCCGGGGGCGCTGAGCCGCAGCAGCAGGTGTTTGCCCCGGCTGGCCGACTCGCGCACGGTCCAGCCGCTGAGGTCGGTGGTCGCCAGTTGCGGCACCCGGAAGTCACTTTTGGTGATCCGCGCGCCGGCCAACGCGCGGTGCAGCACGCGCGCGGTGTTCCAGACGGTGTCGCCTTCGGGCACCCTGCCATCCTCCCTCTTTCGAGCAAGATTCGCATGTGTCGCTATTTGTACACAGGTTCCTCATGATCTCCCGACATGCGAAGGTCAGGGGGTTCTGAGGAGAATGCCCATGACGCGACCTCGTTGTCGTATCCCATCCGTCGCCCTCGTCGCCACCCTCTCCCTGTTGCTCGCCGCCGCGTTCCTGCCCGTCACCAGCGCAGACCGGGCCGCACCCGTCGCCGGCAGTCCGATCATCCTCACCGCCGGTGCGCCCGGTGGCGAACGGTGGGACGTCGATGTCACGGTCATCGACCGCGACGACGTCAACGTCCGACGGACCGCCGCCGGGCTGCGACTGCGGGAGGCACGGGCCACCGGGCACCGCGCTCGAAGCCCACACAGCGCTGTCGCCGAGGGCATGCTGCTGACCACGCCCCGCACCCTGGCCCGGCCGGCCACCCGGGTCCGCGCCGAGATCAACGCCTCGGTCCCCGCCGGGGCGACAGTGGAGGCGCAGGTCCGCGGCTGGCGGACCGCCGGCTGGACGGAGTGGCAGGCCGCCACCGCAGGTGCGGTCTTCGACCGGCCGGTCACCCGGGTGCAGACCCGGGTGGTGCTGACCGCGCCCAACGGCGACGCCACCGCGACCGTGAGCGGCGTGCGGCTCACCGCCGACGCGACCGCCGCCGTCTCCGCCGCCACGCCCGGCCGCACCTACCGGGTGTACGCCACCCGCATCGGGTTGGTGGGCGAGGTGACCGCCAACGGCCGTACCGTGCAACCCCGGGACCACTTCGTGGCACTCCCGTCGAGGCGTGGCCTCTCCCCGCTCAACACCGGCGACTACACCGTGCGGGTCTGCACGACCAGCGGTGCCCGCTGCGAGTACGCCCCGGTCTGGGACGTCGGTCCGTGGAACACCCGCGACGACTACTGGAACCCCTCGTCAGTGCGGGAAAACTGGAAGAACCTGCCGCAGGGCCGGCCTGAGGCGCAGGCCGCGTACCAGTCCGGCTACAACGGCGGGCGGGACCAGTTCGGGCGTACGGTGCTCAACCCGGCCGGCGTCGACCTGGCCGACGGCACCTTCTGGGACGGCCTGCGGCTGACCACCAACGCCTGGGTGGACGTGGCCTACCTGTGGACCGGCGGCGGGCCGCGTGGCGTGGTCGGTGACGGCCCGCTCAACATCCGCTCCGGGGCCAGCACGTCGTACGCCGTCCGTGGTCTCGCCGCCCGGCTGGCCCACGTGCCGCTCCAGTGCTACGTCACCGGTCAGTCGGTGGCCGGCCCGTACCGCACCACCACCCGCTGGAACCGTCTCGCGACCGGCCAGTACGTCAGCCACGCCTACATCTCGAGCGTGTACGGCGGCAGCGTGCCGGTCTGCTGACCCGTGCCCGCCCCGTCGAGTGCTGCGTCAGGGGCGTTCGTCGGGGCGGGCCTGGCGCACCATGTCCTGGTAGCGCGGGTGGCTGGCACCGTAGACGGCGTAGTTGAGTCGAGCGTGCGAGAGGCTCAGGTCGCCGTTGGGGCCACCGCGGACGGCGTCGGCGTCCGCGTCGGTCTGGCCGTCGTCGGTCCAGAAACAGACCGGGCAGGTCCCCCCGCCGGTCCGGGATGCGCAGCAGGGACAACCCACGGGAACCACTTGTTCACCCACCGGGGCAGCATTCCACAGTCGAACATCAGCCCGATACCCGCAGGAGGTCCCTCGGAGACACCCCGGGGAGGCCCACCGTGGCTAACGCCCTGCGTCGGGGCGCCACTCCAGGATGAGCTCGTCGTGCAGGGGGATCCCGTCGTCGCCCACCAGAGGGATCTCCGGCTTGAGCAGGCGGGCCCGATCGATCGCGCCCCGGTCCACGCCGACCAGCCGCATGCCACGCCGCTGGTAGAACCGCAGCGCCCGCAGGTTGTCGTTCGAGGTGATCAACCACACCCGGGTCAGGCCCATCGCCACGGCGGTGGCCGTCGCCGCCGTGAGCAGCGCCGTGCCGCCCCCGCCGCCGGGCACGGCCGCGACCAGGCTGACGACCTCCAGGCCGTCCTCGTCCGCGTGGTAGGTCAACGCGCCGGCCACCGCCCCGGCGCCGTCGACAGCCACCAGGGTCGGCAGGGTACGCAGGTCGTGGCGGGTGTCGTGTGCGACCACGTACGGGCCGCCCCACTCGCGCTCGTGCAGCGCGTCGACCGCCGTCCGCTCGTCGGGCCGGATCGCCCGTACCTCGAACCCACCCACGCCCCGGCCCTCCGCTCGCCGCCGTCGCCGCCCTGCCGGCCGGGATCGTACCCGCGTCGAGTGGTCCAGCGGTGGGTGGCGGATACGGGACAGCGCAGTGACCGACCGGCCCCTCCCGTCGCCGGAAGCCGTTGGGCAGACTGCCCTGGTGACAATTCGGAGCCTGCCCGCCGTCGGGGCCCTGCTGGTCGCCGTTGCCCTCACCGCCGGTTGCGGCAGTGACGACGACGGCCGGTCGAGCGCAGCCCCATCCGCCTCGTCCGAGGTGACCCCCACCGGCCTCCCGAGCGCGGCGACGTCCCCCACCACGAGCGCGCTGGCCGCCCCGGTGTCACCCTCCGCCGGGGCGCAGGGGCCGACCCAGCGCCGACCGGCCAGCCCGCCACCGGTGGTGCTGCCAAAACGTCCGGCCAGTGCGCCCGGTGCGAAGCAGGTCGTCGACGCCTTCCGGGCCGCTGGCCTCAAGGTGCCGCGCCCCAAGGATCGTTCCGTCGACTGTGGCCCGGACGGCCTCGGCCTGGGCTGCTCCGAGCTGATGGCCACCGACGCCGTCACGGTCTACGTTTTCCCGGACGAGACCAGTGCCAGCGACATCGCGGAAACCTGGGGCGGCCAGTCGTACCAGCGTGGCGCGGTGGTGCTCAACTACCTGGAGGCGAAGACCCCGGCCGCTGACCGCCCGCGCTACGAGAAGGTGCTCGACGGCCTGCGCTGAGCACCGGGCCTGGCGTCAGCGGGGCCGGGGCATGTCGCTCTCCTGAGAGTGATGCCTGTGAGTCATCTTGATGACTCACAGGCATCAGGGTCTGTGTGGCATCGCCCGACAAGCCTTGGCGGGCGGCCTGGCGGGCTGGCGCGGCCGGGCGGGCCTTGGCTGCCCGGGTGGGGTGGCGGGTCAGCCGCGCAGGCGCAGGCCACGGGGGGTGGCCCGGAAACCGGCGGCGGTCAGCGCGTCGCGCAGCGGTGAGGAGTGCACCGCCTCGCCGTCGGCCCGCTCCACCGACATCGCGCCCAACGCCCCGGAGTGGACGGCGTCGGCGAGAGCCTTGCCGGCCGCGGCCAGGGTGTCGGTGTCGTCGCTGAAGGAGAGCAGCGTGCGGCCGCCGCGTTCGACGTAGAGGACGAGGTCGCCACCGACCTGCACCACCAGCGCACCGGCCTTGCGGCCGGCCCGGTGCCCGGTCGCCGGGGCGGCCCCGTCGCCGGAGTCGAGCACCCGTTCCGGCCAGGGCAGCGCCGCGCCGTACGGGTTGGCGGGGTCGGTGGCCGCGAGCACGGTGGCCGGGGTGCCCCGGCCTCGGGCACCGTCGGCGGGCTCCGCCAGGGCGCGCAGTCGGTCGACCGCGCCGGGCACCGCGAACTGCGCCGCGCCCAACCCTTCGACGAAGTAACCCCGACGGGCCGCGCCGCGCTCCTCCAGCGCCGACAGCACCGGGTAGACCGCCGAGAAGCCGCCGACCACCTGCTCGGCCATCACCGCGCCGCGGGTGACCACCCCGTGCCGCTCCAGCAGGACGTCGGCGAGCGCGGCGGCACGTCGGGTCGGGTCGACGTCCCGTTCCGGGAGGCGCGACCAGCGACCGGCGACGGTCGGCGGACCACCCCGGGTGGGCAGCGCCACCCGACCGGGCCGCCGGTAACGGGTGCGCGGCGCGGAGGGCCGCGAGCGGTGCGCCCCGCCCGCGCCGAGCACGGCGCGCAGCGGCGCCAGGGTGTCGTTGGTGAGGTGCCCGGCCCACACCAGATCCCAGATCACTGTGGTCAACGCCGAGTCGTCGGTCGAGCCGACCCGGTCGGCCAGCGGCCGGAAGAACAGCGCCTGCCCGTCGCCGAGCGCGTCGAGCACCGCGTCGTGCAGCGGGGTGCGGGTCAGCGCCTCGTCGGGCGGCGGGAGCAGCAGCGGTGCGGCGTCCGCGTACGCGAGGGTGACCCAACCGTCGCCGCCGGAGATCGCTCCCGACCCGGCCCAGAGCACCTCTCCGCTGGCGCACAGCTCGTCGAGCTGGGCGGGGGAGTAGTCGGCGACCCGACCGGGCAGCACCAACCGCTCCAGCGCGGACGCCGGCACCGCCGCGCCCTGCAACTGCTCCACCGTCGCGGCGAGCGCCTCCACACCTCGGGCGGACGAGCCGACCTGCTGCCAGCGGGGCAGGAACGCGGCCAGCGCCCGGGGCGGCACCGGCTCGATCTCCCGGCGCAGCGCCGCGAGCGAGCGGCGGCGCAGCATCCGCAGCACCTCGGCGTCACACCACTGGGCGCCGGCCGAATCCGGGGTGAACTCGCCGGAGACCACCCGCCCGGTGGCACCGAGCCGGCGCAGCGCCTGCTCGACGACGAACACGCCCAGCCCGAAGCGGGCCGCGCAGCTGGCCGCGGCGAACGGCCCGTGGGTGCGGGCGTATCGGGCCACCAGGTCACCGAGCGGATCGGCCACCGGGGCGAGGTACGCCTCGGCCACCCCGACCGGCAACGCCACGCCGAGAGCGTCGCGCAGCCGGGCGGCGTCCTCGACACCCACCCAGCGCTGTTCGCCGGCGATGCGGACCCGCAGCACCCGGCGGGTCGCCTCCAGCTCGGTCAGCCAGGCCTCCGGCACACCCCGCTCGGTCAACTCGGCGTCGCTCAGGTCACCGAGCACCCGCAGCAGCTCGACGACGTCCTCCGCATCGCGGGGGCGGCGCTGCTCGGTCAGCCAGCGCAGCTGCCGATCGGTCTCGGTGAGCACGGCCGGGTCGAGCAACTCGCGCAGGTCGACCCGGCCCAGCAGCTCACCGAGGAGGGTGGAATCCAGGGCGAGCGCGGCGGCGCGACGCTCGGCGAGCGGCGCGTCGCCCTCGTAGAGGAACGCGCCGACGTAGCCGAAGAGCAGCGACCGGGCGAACGGCGACGGCGAGCTGGTCTCGACCTCGACCAGCCGCACCTTGCGGGTGGCCAGGTCGCGCATCAGGCCGGCCAGCGCCGGCTGGTCGAAGACGTCCTGGAGGCACTCCCGGGCAGCCTCCAGGGTGACCGGGAAGTCCGCGTACTCGCGGGCGACGTCGAGCAGTTGCGCGGCGCGTTGGCGCTGCTGCCAGAGCGGCTGGCGGCGGCGCGGGTCGCGGCGGGGCAGCAGCAGTGACCGGGCGGCGCACTCCCGGAAGCGGGCGGCGAAGAGCGCGGAGGTGCCGACCGACTCCTCCACGAGCTGGGTGATCTCGTCCGGCTCGAAGACCACCACGTCGGCGCCGGGAGGCTCGTCGGCGGTGTCCGGAAGTCTGACCACGATGCCGTCGTCGGAGGGCATCACCTGGGCGTCCACCCCGTACCGTTCGGCGAGCCGGCGGCCCACGGCGAGCGCCCACGGCCCGTTGACGCGGGCGCCGAGGACGCTGTGCACGGCGAGCCGCCAGTCACCCAGCTCGTCGCGGAACCGCTCGACCACGACCGTGCGGTCGTCGGGCAGCGAGCGGGTGGCCTCCCGCTGCTCGCGCAGGTAGGCCATCAGGTTGCCGGCGGCCCAGTCGTCCAGACCGCCGTCACGCAGGGCGGCCAGCGCCGCCTCGTCAGTCTGTCGCAGCAGGGTGCGCACCCGGGCGCCGATGGCCCGGCCCAGCTCCACCGGCCGGCCCAGCTGGTCGCCCTTCCAGAACGGCATCCGCGCGGCCTGACCGGGGGCGGGCGAGACCAGCACCCGGTCGGGCGTGATCTCCTCGATGCGCCAGGAGGAGGAGCCGAGCAGGAAGACGTCACCGACCCGGGACTCGTAGACCATCTCCTCGTCCAGCTCGCCCACCCGGGCGGCCCGCTCGGCGCCGGCCAGGAACACCCCGAACAGGCCCCGGTCGGGAATCGTGCCGCCGCTGGTCACGGCGAGCCGCTGCGCGCCGGGACGGCCGGTGAGCAGGTCGGTGGCCCGGTCCCAGACCAGTCGGGGGCGTAGCTCGGCGAAGGCGGTGGACGGGTAACGGCCGGAGAGCATGTCCAACACGGCGTGCAGCGCGGAGTCGGGCAGCTCGGCGAAGGGCGCGGCCCGGCGGACCAGCACGGCCAGGTCGCCGAGCGGCCACGGCTCCAGTGCCACCATCGCGACGATCTGCTGGGCCAGCACGTCCAGTGGGTTGCGTGGGTAGTGCAGCTCCTCGATCGCGCCGTCGGCCATCCGCTCGGCGACCACCGCGCAGGAGAGCAGGTCGCCGCGGTGCTTGGGGAAGACCACCCCGCGGGAGATCGCGCCCACCTGGTGCCCGGCCCGGCCGACCCGTTGCAGGCCGGAGGCCACGCTGGGCGGCGCCTCGATCTGCACCACCAGGTCGACAGCGCCCATGTCGATGCCCAGCTCCAGGCTGGAGGTGGCCACCACCGCCGGCAACTGGCCGGACTTGAGCGCCTCCTCGATGTGCTTGCGCTCCTCCCGGGAGACGCTGCCGTGGTGGGCGCGAGCGATCACCGGCGCCGCGCCGGTGGCCGCGCCGGACTGGGCCATCACCTCGGCCGGCGGCCGGTTGCGCACCGGACCGGCGGGGTCACCCCACCGCTGCGCACCGGATGCCGGGTTGTCGCCACCCGCCGGGTCGTCGCCGGCCGGCAACCCTTCCGGTACGCCGATCGCGCCGTCGTCCGACGCGGCGGCCACCGCCTCGGCGGCCAGCTCGTTGAGCCGGGCGCAGAGGCGCTCGGCGCTGCGGCGCGAGTTGGTGAAGACGATGGTCGAGCGGTGCTGCCCGATGAGGGTGAAGACCCGCTCCTCCACGGCGGGCCAGATCGACGCGCGGCGTGGCCCGAGCCCGCCGAGGTCGTCCTCCGGTTGCTCCTGCTCGTCCAGGCGGGTCATGTCCTCCACCGGGACCTGCACGCTGACCTCGATGGTCTTGGCGGTGGCCGGCTGCACCACGTCGACCGGGCGGGCACCGCCGAGGAACTGCGCGCAGGCGTCGATCGGGCGGACGGTGGCGGAGAGCCCGATGCGCTGCGCCGGAGCGGGCAGCAGCTCGTCGAGGCGTTCGAGGGAGAGGGCGAGGTGGGCACCGCGTTTGCTGCCGGCCACGGCGTGCACCTCGTCGACGATCACCGTCTGGACGCCGCGCAGCGAATCGCGGGCCGCGGAGGTGAGCAGCAGGAACAGCGACTCGGGAGTGGTGATGAGGATGTCCGGTGGGGTGCGGGCGAAGGCGCGCCGCTCGTCGGCCGGGGTGTCGCCGGTGCGCATGCCGACGGTGATGTCGGGCGGTGCGACGCCCAGCCGTGTCGCTGCCTGCCGGATCCCGGCCAGCGGGGCGCGCAGGTTGCGCTCCACGTCGACGGCGAGGGCCTTGAGAGGGCTGACGTAGAGCACGCGACACCGCTGGCGGGCCTCGGCCGGTGCCGGCTCGCGGGCCAGCCGGTCCAGTGACCAGAGGAAGGCCGCGAGCGTCTTGCCCGATCCGGTGGGTGCCACCACGAGGGCGTTGCGGCCGGCGGCGACCGAGCGCCAGGCGCCGGTCTGTGCGGCGGTGGGAGCGGCGAAGGCGGCGTCGAACCAGGCGCGGGTGGCCGGACCGAACCCGGCGAGCACCGCGCCGGCGTCTGCGTCTGCCCCGGTCACCGGTCCATCGTGCCCCGCCGGTACGACAACCACGAGCGACCCGGGCGGAATGCGCCCCGACGCTAGTAAAAAGCGTGGAAGGTGCGCTTGATCCGTTAAGTCTCACTTAACTGCTTGCTTCTGAGGAGCAACATAAAGTAACTTCACCCGCAACGCGAACCGGGGTGAGGGGATTTGATGGCCGGCGAGCAGCGCACCATCGAACCGGGCACCGACGTGCTGATTCGTAAGGTCGACAGCCACCTTGCCGCACTCCGTGGCGGTCTGCACGGCCCCGAGCTCGACCTTGCCGAACGCCTCGCCCGCTGCCTGCGGGAGCTGGTCCTCTGCACCGCCCAGGCGAGCGCCGCCGATCGTGGCCAGGTGCGCGTCGCCGTCCACTACTTCGTGTTGCGCCGGGAGAGCCGAGGCCGGTTGCTGTCGGTGCGCTCACTGGCCGCCGCGGAACGGGTGGTCGACCGGGTCGCGCGTCAGCTCGGCCGCCTCGACCTGCTGGCCGAGCTGCGCCGCGACCGCCCCGCGCCCGACGACGCCCAACCCCTGGCCAACACCCTGCTGCACTGACGAATTCTGGCAAAACCGCCCGGAGGGCCACGAACTGGCGTCTGATCGCTGCTAGGCGCCACCGCTGCACGGGCGTCGGCCACCTCGATCGGGAGCGCAGGTGCTGGTACTGCTCGTCCTCCACCTCGTGGCGGCTCTCGCCGCGCCTCTGCTCGTGCGGTGGTGGGGATCCAACGCCTGCTACCCCCTGGCGCTGGCACCAGCCGCCGCGTTCTGCTGGGCGCTGGCCCGCACCCCGGCCGTCAGCGACGGCGGAGCCGTGGTCGAGACGTACCCGTGGATCGGCCAGTTGGGCCTGGACATCGCGTTGCGGCTCACCACGCTGTCCTGGTTGATGACGCTGCTGATCGGCGGCATCGGTGCGCTGGTGCTGGTCTACAGCGCCCGCTACTTCGACACCCGCTCGACCGGCCTCGCGCAGTTCGCTGGAGTCCTGGTCGCGTTCGCCGGCGCGATGCTCGTCCTGGTCCTCGCCGACGACCTGCTGCTGCTCTACGTCGGTTGGGAACTGACCACGGTCTTCTCGTACCTGCTGATCGGGCACAGCACCGAACGACGTGCCAGCCGGTGGGCGGCGGCGCAGGCGCTGACCGTCACCACGCTGGGTGGGCTCGCCATGCTGGTCGGGTTCATCATGCTGGGCGAGCGCGCCGGCACCTACCGCTGGTCGGAGATCGTCGCCCAGCCACTGCCCGGCGGCGGGTACCTGGTGGGCGCCGTGCTGCTCATCCTGGCCGGCGCGCTGTCCAAGTCGGCGATCCTGCCCTTCAGCTCCTGGCTGCCGGTCGCGATGGCGGCACCCACGCCGGTCAGCGCGTACCTGCACGCCGCCGCCATGGTCAAGGCCGGCGTCTATCTGGTCGGGCTGCTCGCGCCGGCACTCGCCACGGTCGGCCCGTGGCGGCCGGTGGTGCAGATCGCCGGCGTGGCCACCATGCTGCTCGGCGGTTGGGCCGCATTGCGGCAGACCGATCTGAAGCTGCTGCTGGCGTACGGGACGGTCAGTCAGCTCGGCCTCCTGGTCGCGGTGACCGGGTCCGGCACCCCGGACGCCGCTCTGGCCGGCGCGGCGATGCTGCTGGCGCACGCGTTGTTCAAGGCGTCGTTGTTCCTGGTCGTCGGCGTCATCGATCACGGCGCCGGCACCCGTGACCTGCGCGAGCTCTCCGGGCTGCGGCAATGGTCCCGGCCGCTGTTCGTGGTCGCGGTGCTGGCCGCGGCGTCGATGGCCGGTGTGCCGCCGCTGGTCGGCTTCGTGTCCAAGGAGGCGGTGTTCGGGGCGTTCACCGATCAGCCGGTGCTCCTCACCGGCCTGGTCGCCGGGACGGTGCTCACCGTCGCGTACAGCGCCCGCTTCCTCTGGGGCGCGTTCGCCGACCGGCCGGGGGTGGAACCGGTCCAGCAGGGACCCATCGCCGCGTCCCTGCTGGTCCCGCCGGCGGTGCTCGCCGGGGTCGGCCTGCTCGCCGGTCCGGCCGCGAGTGTGCTGGACGAGCTGCTGCGTCCGTACGCCGATCTGCTCGGTGGGGTCGACGCGCACCTGGCGCTCTGGTCCGGGCCGACCCCGGCGCTCGGCCTGTCCGTGGTGGCGCTCGTCGGCGGCGGCCTGCTGTTCGCCGTGCGCGGGCCGTTGGCCCCGGTGCTGGCCCGGCTCCGCTCGCCGGTGGGGGGCAACCAGGGGTACGAGTGGGTCGTGGGCCGGTTCGACCGGTTGGCCATCGAGGTCACCGGCGCGACCCAGCGGGGTTCCCTGCCGCAGTATCTGGGCATCATCCTGGTCACCCTGGTGCTGGTGCCCGGTACGGCGATGATCTCCGCCAGCCCGTGGAGGGCCCGGATCCCGCTCTGGGACAGCCCGCTGCAACCGGTGGTCGTCCTGGTGATCGCGGTCGCCGCGGTGCTGGCGGTCGGTGCCCGCCGTCGCCTGACCGCGATGCTGCTGGTGGGGATGACCGGCTACGGCACCGCGATGCTGTTCGTCCTGCACGGCGCGCCCGACCTGGCGCTCACCCAGTTCCTGGTGGAGACCGCGACGATCGCGGTCTTCGTGCTGGTGCTGCGGCGCCTGCCGGAGCGTTTCTCGGCCCGACCGTTGCGGCGTACCCGCTGGGTCCGTCGGGCGATCGGGGTGGCGGTGGGTGTGGTGGCCGCCGGGCTGGCCCTCACCGCCGTCGGTGCCCGCCGGGCACCGGACATCAGTGCCGCCTTCCCGGACCTGGCGGTGCTCAAGGGGTACGGCCGCAACGTGGTCAACGTGACCCTGGTCGACATCCGGGCCTGGGACACCATGGGCGAGCTGTCGGTGCTGGTGGTGGCCGCGACCGGGGTGGCCAGCCTGATCTTCGAGCGGTCCCGGACCGGGCCTCGACCGCGCCGGCCGGAGTCGGATCAGCGGGTGAACGAACCCGGCCGGCCGGTGTGGCTGCGCGGCGGTCCCACCCTCTACGAGGAGCGCCGCTCGATCGTGTTGGAGGTGGTCATCCGCCTGATCTTCCACACCGTGGTGCTGTTCTCCCTCTTCCTGCTCTTCTCCGGGCACAACGCGCCGGGCGGCGGCTTCGCCGGCGGTCTGGTGGCGGGTCTCGCCCTGGTGGTCCGCTATCTGGCCGGCGGTCGGTACGAGCTGACCGAGGCGGTGCCGGTCGGCGCCGGTCCGATCCTCGGCGCCGGGCTGGCCACGGCGGTGGGCAGCGGAGTGGTGGCTTTGCTGGTCGGCGGGTCGGTGCTGGAGAGCGCCAAGGTCGACCGGGTCCTGCCGCTGATCGGGGACGCCCACCTGGTCACGTCGCTCTTCTTCGACATCGGTGTGTACCTGGTCGTGATCGGGTTGGTGCTCGACATCCTGCGCAGTCTCGGCGCCGAGGTGGACCGGCACATCGAGGCCACCGGGACGGCCACCGGTGGCCTGGCCGTCGACAAGGGTGACCGGGCGTGAGCGCGAGGAGTGAGCCGGGTTTGCGAGCCCCGCAGTCGCGAACAGAGGCGGAACAGTGACGGAGAGCGGTGCGGGACCGACGTTGGTGCTGGTGGTGGCCGTCGCGGTGCTGGTCGGGTGCGGGGTGATCCTGCTGTTGGAGCGCAGCCTGACCCGGATCCTGCTCGGGGTGATCCTGCTCGGCAACGGGGTGAACCTGTTGATCCTGCTGGGTGGGCGCTCGGGTGGGGCACCGATCGTCGGCACCGGTGCGGTGGGGCAGATGAGTGATCCGCTGCCGCAGGCGATGGTGTTGACCGCCATCGTGATCACCTTCGGGTTCACCGCGTTCCTGCTCGCGGTGGCGTACCGCAGCTGGTATCTCACCGGCGACGACGAGGTGCCCGACGACCTGGAGGACCGGCAGATCATCCGCCGGGCGGGGCGGAACGAGGCGGGCGCCGTCGACCACGGTGGAGAGGGCCCGGACGGCGACCCGGAGCAGGTCGATCCCGAGCCCGCCCGCCGTCGGCTCCGACGGGGGAAGGAGTCGTGATGAGCGCGCTGGTGCCGCTGCCGGTGGTGGTGCCGTTGCTCGGTGCGGCGCTGACCCTGCTGCTGGCCGGGAAGCCCCGACTCCAGCGCGCGATCAGCGTGTTCTGCCTGGGCGGCACACTCGCCGTGGCGTTGCTGCTGCTCGTGCAGGCGTACCGGCACGGGCCGGTGGTGGTGGCGGTCGGTGGGTGGCCGGCACCGGTCGGCATCGTGCTGGTCGCCGACCAGCTCGCCGCGCTGATGGTGGTGGTGTCGTCGGCGGTGACCCTCTGCGTGCTGCTGTACTCGATCGGCCAGGGCGGCAGCGAGACGAGCGAGTCCGCCCCGGTGTCGATCTTCCACCCGACGTACCTGGTGCTCACCGCGGGCGTCACCAACGCGTTCCTGGCCGGTGACCTGTTCAATCTGTTCGTCGGCTTCGAGATCCTGCTGGCCGCGAGCTTCGTGCTGATCACGCTGGGAGGCACCGAGACCCGGATCCGCACCGGGTCGACGTACGTGGTGGTCAGCATCCTCTCCTCGCTGATCTTCCTGACGTCGGTGGGCCTGGTGTACGCGGCCACCGGCACGCTCAACCTCGCCCAGCTCGCCCAACGCCTCGACGACCTGCCCGACGGCGTCCGCCTGTCCCTGGAGTTGATGCTGCTGCTGGCGTTCTCGATCAAGGCGGCGGTGTTTCCGCTGTCGGCCTGGTTGCCGGACAGTTACCCCACCGCACCGGCCCCGGTCACCGCCGTGTTCGCCGGTCTGCTCACCAAGGTGGGCGTGTACGCGATCATCCGCACCGAGACGTTGCTGTTTCCCGGTGGGCACGCGGACACGTTGCTCATGGTCGTCGCCGGTCTGACCATGGTGATCGGCATCCTCGGCGCGGTGGCGCAGTCCGATCTGAAGCGGCTCTTCTCGTTCACCCTGGTCAGCCACATCGGTTACATGATCTTCGGGGTGGCGTTGAGCACCGTCGCCGGGCTCTCCGGCGCGATCTTCTACGTGGTGCACCACATCACCATCCAGACCACGCTGTTCCTCGTCGCCGGGCTGGTCGAGGAGCGCGCGGGCAGCACCGACCTGCGCCGCATCGGCGGGCTGGCCCGGGTGGCGCCGCTGCTGGGTGTGCTGTTCTTCGTCCCGGCCATGAACCTCGCCGGTGTGCCGCCGTTCTCCGGTTTCCTCGGCAAGATTGGCCTGCTCCAGGCGGGGGTGGCGGTCGGCGGCCCGCTGCCCGGGGTGCTGGTGGCGGCTGGCACGGTGACCAGCCTGCTCACCCTCTACGTGGCGTCGCGGGTGTGGAACATCGCCTTCTGGCGCGCGCCCCGGCTGGCCACCAGCGAACCCGCCGTCCGTCTGCCGAGGCTGATGGTCGGGGCCACCGTGGCCCTGGTCGCCCTCGGGCTCACGCTGACCCTGCTGGCCGGTCCGCTCTTCGACGTCACCACGGACGCGGCCGCCGACCTGCGGCTGCGCACCCCGTACGTGCATGCCGTGCTGCCGGGCGGTGTGCCGTGACCGGCACCCCTGAGCCGGCTCCCGACGCCCCCGGGCCCCCCGTGGTGGGGCGCGGCCGGCTCGGGCGGTGGCGCGACCAGGTGGTGGCGCTCGGGTGGCTGGTGGTGGTCTGGAACCTGCTCTGGGGGGACATCACCTGGGCCAACGTGATCGGTGGTCTGCTGGTGGGCGGCGCGGTGCTGGTGTTCTACCCGCTGCCGGCGGTGAGCTTCGGCGGCCGGCTGCGACCCGGGGCGCTGCTGGTCTTCGCCGGCCGGTTCGTCGTCGAGCTGGTCAGCGCGAGCCTGCACGTCGCCCGGATCGCCGTGCAACCCGGCTACCGGCCGCGCGGGGCGATCATCGGCGTCCAGTTGCGGGTGCCCAGCGACCTGAACCTGGCGCTCACCGCCGAGGCGGTCTCGCTGGTGCCGGGCACGTTGATCCTCGAGGTGGACCGGGATGCCGGAATGCTCTACCTGCACGTGCTGGACACCCACCGGCCAGCTGACCTGGAAGTTGCCCGGCAACGCACCCTCACCCTCGAACGGCGGATCATCCGGGCGGTGGGCTCGGCCGCCGAACTGCGCCGCGTCGAGGCCGACCCGTCCGAGAAGGGAACCCGCTCGTGACCACGTTCCTGGCCGTCGTGCTCACCGTCCTGCTGTCGGTGACCGCGCTGCTCGCGCTGCTGCGCCTCTACCGTGGCCCGTCACTGGTGGACCGGGTGATCGCCGCGGACATGCTGCTCGCCACCATGGTCGGCGCGGTGGGTGCCGAGGCGGCGGTCAACCGGCACGCGACCACACTGCCCGTGCTGGTGGTGCTCTCCCTGCTCGGCTTCGTGGGCTCGGTGTCGCTGGTCCGCTTCGCGGTCCGGGAGCAGCAGTGATCGCCACGATCGCGGACTGGCTCGGTGCCGGTTGTCTGGTGGCCGGCGCCGTGCTCGGCCTGGCCGCCGCGATCGGCGTGCTGCGGTTCCCGGACGCGCTGAGCCGGATGCACGCGGCCACGAAACCGCAGGTGCTCGGGGTGCTGCTGTTGCTGCTGGGGATCATGTTGCGGCTGCGGTCTCCGGCGGACCTGGGCATGATCCTGCTGGTGGCGGTCTTCCAGTTGGCGACCGCACCCGTCGCGGCCCAGATGATCGGACGGGCCGCGTACCGGTCCGGGCGACTCGACCGGGATCTCCTCGACGCCGATGAGCTGGCCGAATGTCGTTCTGCCGAGGGTTCGTCGGGGCCAGCGTGACGACCTGGGGCGGGGACGGTGTGACGGCCTGGGATGGGGCCGGTGTGACGGCCCTGGGCATGGCCGGTGAACCGGACGATCCGCTCCTTCGGCCCACCCCCAGCGAAGTCCCAGCCAGCGCCGATAAAATAGCGGCATGATCGACTCTTCTGCCCAGGAGGGCAGCAGTAGCCAGCCGGGTCGTGCCCGGCATATCCCCGTACCGACGACCCCGGGAGCCCTGAGCGACCCGTGTTGATCGTCGTTGGTCTTCTTCTGATCATTCTGCTCACTGCCGCCACCGGCTATTTCGTGGCGCAGGAGTTCGGCTATGTCGCCGTGGACCGGGGCAAGCTGCGCCAGCTCGCCGATGACGGCGACCCCGCCGCCGCCCGGGCCCTGACCGTCACCAGCCGGCTCTCCTTCATGCTCTCCGGCGCCCAACTCGGCATCACCGTCACCGCCCTGCTGGTCGGTTACGTCGCCGAGCCGTTCCTCGGCGGCGGCCTCGCCGACCTGCTCGGCGTAGCGGGCGTCAGCGAGGCGGTCAGCCTGCCGCTCTCGGTGGCGTTGGCCCTGGTCATCGCCACCATCGTGCAGATGGTCCTCGGCGAGCTGGCCCCGAAGAACCTGGCCATCGCGCGGGCCGAGCAACTGGCCCGGGCGCTGAGCCGGTCCACCCTGATCTACCTGGCCGTCGCCGGGCCGCTGATCCACCTCTTCGACCGGGCTTCGGTACGCCTGCTGCGCCGGATCGGCATCGAGCCGATCGAGGAGCTGCCCAGCGGCGCCACTCCGGCGGACCTGGAACAGATCATCGCCGAGTCCCGCGAGGAGGGCAGCCTCGACGTCGAGATGTCCACGCTGCTCGACCGAGGTCTGGACTTCCGGGAGCTGACCGCCGGGGAGGCCATGGTGCCCCGGGTCGACGTGCACACCGTACGGGCGCACGAGCCGGTCAGCCGGGTGGTCGAGCTGCTGGACACCGGCCACTCCCGTTTCCCGGTACGCGGTACGGAGGGCGTCGACGACCTGATCGGCGTCGTCGGCATCGCCGACGTGCTCGGCGTACCCCCGGGGGAGCGGGCGACCACCCCGGTGAGTGCGGTGGCGGGGCCGCCGCTGCTCGTACCGGAGACGTTGCCCCTGCCCACGGTGCTCGACCGCCTGCGCTCCGGTCATCGGCAGATGGCGTGTGTGGTGGACGAGTACGGCGGCTTCGCCGGCGTGATCACGCTGGAGGACATCGCCGAGGAGCTGGTCGGCCCGATCCGGGACGAGGACGACCCACCGGAGCGGGCGCCCGCCCAGCAGGACGACGGGTCCTGGGTGGTGCCGGCGCGCTGGCGGATCGACGAGGTCGCCGACAGCACCGGCATCGCCCTACCCGAGGCCCCGGAGTACGACACCCTGTCCGGGTTGGTGATGCGGGAGCTCGGTCGGGTGCCGGAGGTCGGTGACCGGCTGGAGATCAGCCTGCTGCCCGAGGGCGCGGACGGTGAGGTCAACGAGGCGGAGCCCCGCGCGTTGGTCGAGGTGCTGGCCGTGGACCGGCACGTGGCCGACTCGGTGCGGCTTCAGCTCAGCAAACCGGGGGTGACCGCATGAGCCCCGGGATCGCGCTGTTCAGTTCGGTGATCCTGCTGGCGCTGAACGGGTTCTTCGTGGCCGCCGAGTTCGCCCTGGTGGCCAGCAAGCGCTACCGCCTGGAGCAGGCGGCGGCGAATGGTGGTCGGGCGGCACGCGCCGCGCTGGACGGCGTCCGCGAGCTGTCGCTGATGCTGGCCGGCGCGCAGCTCGGCATCACGCTGTGCACACTGGGTCTCGGCGCGCTGGCCGAGCCGGCGATCGAGCACCTGATCAGCCCTCTGCTGCACGCGGTGGGTCTGCCGGACGCCGCCAGTCACGTGGTCGCCCTGATCTTCGCCCTCGGGGTGGTCACCTTCCTGCACCTGGTGGTGGGGGAGATGGCACCGAAGTCGTGGGCGATCACCGACGCGGAGCGCTCGGCGACGCTGCTCGCCCTGCCGTTCCGCGCCTTCGCCCGGGTGTCCCGGCCGGTGCTCTCCGCGCTGAACGCGCTGGCCAACGCGATCCTGCGGCTGGTCGGTGTCAACCAGCAGGACCAGCTCGCCCAGGTCCATGGCCCGGACGAGCTGCGGATCCTGCTGGAGCAGTCCCGTGAGCACGGGCTGCTCGGTGCCGAGCAGCACCAACTGCTGACCAGCATGCTGGAGTTGCAGGGCACGTCGGTGGCGCAGGTGATGGAACCGTTCGCCACCATGGTCACCGTCCGTCGGGACGACCCGGCCGGGCGGATCGAGGAGGTCAGCCGGGACAGCGGGCGGTCCCGGCTCGCGGTGCTCGACGAGGCGGGCGACGTCTGCGGCCTGGTGCACGTGCGGGAGGCGGTGCGGGTGGTCACCACCGGCCGCGTCGCCACCGCGGGGGAGCTGATGACACCCGCGTTCACCCTGCCCGCGACGTCCTCGGTCACCGAGGCGGTGGCGGCGATGCGGGCGCGGCAGTCGCAGCTCGCGTTGGTGCGCAACGGTGGTGGCCCGGCCCGGCCGATCGGCTTCGTGGCCCTGGAAGACCTCCTGGAGGAGGTCATCGGCGAGTTCGACGACGAGACCGACACGGTCCCGCGCGGGCGTCGGTTGCGCTGACCTGCCGACCCGGCCGCACTGACGAAGTGCGGCCGGGTCAGCACTCGGCACTGGCGGGCTTGACATCACCTCGACGGGGTAGGCGCGGCTGGTGCGGGGCGTGCTGCCCCCGTTCCGGGAGGGGGCGCGCGGTGCGGTTGACGGGAGTGTCCCCGGAGTCCGGTGGGACCGGACTGTCCGTGCAGACCACGCTCCCCAACCCGAGCACCCGGCCGGGCCTGTGCCTGCCGGGGCGGGTGACCCTCGCGGCCGGGCCGGAGGACGTGCTGGTGCGGCACATCCGGCTCGGTCTCGTCACCACTGTCGAACCGGACGACCCGGCGGCCCCCCGGCGTCTCATGCAGTTCCACCAACTACCGATCGCCGGCCGGTTCGTCGTGCCCGCTGGTCGGCGGCGGGCGGTCGACTTCGCGTTGCCGCTGCCCTGGGAGACCCCGGTGACCACGTTCGGTGGGGTGCCGCTGCTGAGTCTGCGGATGGGTCTGCGCACCGAGGTGTCCCTCGACCCCGATCTCGACCAGGGCGCCATGGTGCCGGTCTTCGTGCATCCGCTCCCGACGCAGCAGCACGTGCTGGCGGCGCTGGACACCCTCGGTTTCATGATCCGTCAGTCCGGGTTGCTTCAGGGTGGGCTGCCGGGGGTGGAGCACACCCTGCCCCTGCACCAGCGCTGGGGCTACTGGGTGGGGCCGCTCTACGCCGGCCCGATCACCGAGCTGGAGGTGATCTTCGTGACCAACTCGGCGGGCCTGGAGGCGATCCTCTGGATGGATCGTCGGCTGGCGCTGGCCGGGATCACCCACCAGAGCATCAGCCGGTTCCGGATCTGGCACGAGGACGCCGAGCGGCGGGACTGGGTCGCCACCGTGGACGGCTGGATCCGGCAGGCGATCAACCGGCACGCCGCCGCGGCCGCGCACGCCGACTGGTCCGCGCAGATCGCGGGGTCCGCCCACGTCAGCCGCCACCCCGACGAGCCGATCCGACCCGGCTACGGCCTCGGTGGCACCGCCGGCGGCGCCGGTGTGGGAGGAGGCGGCTCCGGCGGCGGCGACGGCACCTGACCCCGCATCCGGCTCAGCCGGCGCTGGCTGTGGCCAGCTTGAGGCTGAAGGCCAGGAACAGGGCTGCCACGGCGGTGGTGCCGCCGGCCGCCAGGCGGCGGCGCTGGCGGAACTGGGCGGCCAGGAAGGTGCCCGCGAAGATCAACGCGGTCAGGTAGAGCGCGCTGGTCACCTGCGCGATCAGGCCGAGCAACAGGAACGACAGCGCCGGCCAGGCATAGCCGGGGTCGACGAACTGGATGAAGAACGAGATGAAGAACAGGATCGCCTTCGGGTTCAGCAGGCTGATCACCAGCGCCTTGCGGAAGGGGCTGCGCATCGCCGCCGGCTCCGCGGCGTCGATGAGCCGCGGCGTGCTCGGGTCGTTGCGGTCGCGCCAGCGTCGCCAGGCGCCGAGCAGCATCGTCACCCCGACATAACCGAGGTACGCGGCACCCGCGTACTTGATCACCATGAACAGCGGGGGGTACGCCTTGAGCAGCGAAGCCACCCCGGCGGCGGAGAGGAACATCAACACCCAGTCGCCGACGAACACGCCAGCGGCGGCCCGGTAGCCGACCGCGACGCCCCGTTTGGCCGCGGTCGAGAGCACGAAGAGTGAGTTCGGCCCGGGCAGCAGAATGATGGCCACGGTGCCCAGCACGTACGTCCAGATGTCGGTGATCCCCAGCACGCCCGCCATCATCACGCCACCGGTGCCGTCCGCAGAAGTCTTTCTCGCAGCGTGGCCTGTGCGTTCGGCCACTCGTCGACGGTCATCGCGTACTGGACGGTGTCCCGCCAGGAGCCGTCCGGGCGTTGCCGGTGCATCCGCAGCACCCCTTCCCGGGTCGCGCCGAGACGTTCGATGGCCGCCTGGGAGCGGACGTTGCGGATGTCGGTGTGCCAGGCCACCCGTACCGCGCCCAGGTCGTCGAAGGCCCGGCTGAGCAGCAGCAGCTTCGCCTCGGTGTTGATCCCGGTACGCCACCAGGGCCGGCCGAGGAAGGTGTGCCCGATCGCCACCGACCGCCGCTCCGGGTCGATCTCGTAGTAGGACGTGCTGCCGACCACCGCCCCGGTCGCCGCGCACCGCTGCACCCAGGCCACCCGCTCGCCACGGTGCTGGGCGGTCAGGGCGGTGCCGATCACGTCGGCGGTTTCGGCGGGGGAGGCGGGCGGTGCGACGCTGAGGTGCCGCCACACCTCCGCGTCCCCGGTTGCGGCGTGCAGCTCGTCGGCGTGCGCCAGGTCCAGCGGCTCCAGCCGGACGTGCTCGCCGTGCAGCGTCACGGGGTCGTGCCAGGGCGTGCGGGCCGCCCGCAGGTACGCCGGCAGTGGTGCGGTGACTCCGGCGTCCGGCTCGGGTTGCCCGGCGGTCACCCGCAGGGGCAGCACACCGGCCCAGTGCGGCAGGTGCAGGTCGTCCTCGTCCTCGCGGACCCCACCGCTGCGGGCCCGGACGGACACCTCGTGCAGAGGCAGCGCCAGTACGGCGGTCTCCGCCAGCTCCCGCCGGCTGGGCGGGCGGGTCTGGGTGCTGCGTCCCGCGCCGACCTTCTCCACCAGTGCGGTGAGCATGGCGAGCTTCTCCCGCTCGTCGGTGACCAGCCGGGCGGTGCCGTGCGCGACGACGGAGCGGTAGTTGGCGCTGTGGTGGAACTGGGACCGGGCGTAGACCAGGCCGTCGAGCACTGTCACCGCGACGCAGACCGGGAGACCCTCGCCCCTGGCGGCGAGCAGTGGCCGGCTGCCGGTGGAGCCGTGCAGGTAGAGCGTGTCGCCGATGCGGACGTGCAGGGTGGGCAGCACCCGGGGCTGGCCGTCGACGGTGAAGCCGAGCGCGCAGTCGTACGCCTCGTCGAGCACGGCGTGTGCGGCGGCCCGGTCGTAGCTCATCCTGTCGCGGGAACGGTGGGGTGTGGTCCGGGCGGTGGGTGGATACATGCGCGCGCCCCTTTGTTCTAGTACAATCTCTTGTTTGTGTCAGCACGCTATCAGCTCAGTGGTACGACGGCCGTCGAGATTTCGGCCCGCATCGAGTCGGGCATCCGTACGGGCGCCCTTCCTCCGGGGGCCGCGCTGCCACCGGTGCGGGCACTCGCCGCCGAGTTGCGCGTCAGCCCGGCCACAGTCGCCCGCGCCTACCAGGAGCTGCGCCAGCGTGGTCTGCTCGCGACCGCCGGTCGGCACGGCACCCGGGTACGCCCCCGCCCACCGGTGGCCGCCCGCCGCTCCGCGCTGCGCCCCGCCCCGTTACCCGGGGCCCGTGACCTGTCCCGGGGGGAACCCGACCCCCGGTTGCTCCCCCCGCTCGGCCCGCACCTGGCGGCGCTCGCCGCCGACGCCGGCCCGCCGGTCGGCTACTCCCATGCCGGCGTCCTGCCCGAACTGGCCGAGGCGGCTCGCGCCCGACTGGGCGCCGACGGCGTACCGGCCGGGGAGCTCACCCTCACCGGCGGCGCGCTGGACGGCATCGAGCGGCTGCTCGGCGCCCATCTGCGTCCCGGCGACGCGGTGGCCGTGGAGGACCCGGGCTGGGCCAACCTGCTGGATCTGGTCGCCGCGCTGGGGCTGCGCCCGATCGGCGTACCGCTGGACGACGAGGGCCCGCTGGTGGCCGGGGTGGCCGCGGCGCTCGCCGCCGGAGCGCGGGCGCTGGTGGTCACCAGCCGGGCGCAGAACCCGACCGGCGCCGCCGTCTCCGCCGTCCGTGCCGAGGAGCTGCGGAGGTTGCTCGCCGGCCGGCGGGACCTGCTGCTGATCGAGGACGACCACGCCGCCGAGCTGGCCCGCGTACCCCTGCACCCGCTGGCCGGGGCGACCGCGAGCTGGGCCTTCCTGCGGTCGGTGAGCAAACCCTTCGGCCCGGACCTGCGGCTCGCGGTGCTGGTCGGCGACGAGACCACTGTGGCCCGGGTGGCCGGCCGGACGCGCGTCGGTGCCGGCTGGGTCTCCACGGTGCTGCAACGGCTGGTCCTCGCCCTCTGGCGGGACCCGGCGGTCGACGAGCTGGTGCGGCGGGCGGCGCAGAGCTACGAGCGGCGGCGCGACGGGCTGCTGACCGCGCTGGCGGAGCACGGCCTGAGCGCGCACGGCCGCAGCGGCATCAACGTCTGGCTGCCGGTGCAGGACGAGACCAGCGCGGTCACCGCGTTGCGCGATGCCGGTTGGGCGGTGGCCCCCGGCGCCCTCTACCGGATCGCCGCCCCGCCCGCCCTGCGTGTCACCGTCAGCTCCCTGGACACCGACGACCTGGCACCCCTGGCCGCCGCCCTGGCCCACGCCACCAACCCCACCCCGCCACCGGGCTTCCCCACCTGACCAGACCTCGTCCCGAGGCACGGCCGGCAGGTTGCGGCAGAAAGTGCATGGTTGCGGTGATTCGGGGCGGACGGGATGGGTATGCGGGCCGCCGGAGGCGGGGGTCATGGCTTCAGGTGGAGCGCGCAAGGGAATCTGGATCGCGGTGGCGTTGGCGATCATCATCATCGTCATCGTGCTGATCGCGATCTCGTCCGGCGGGGACGGCGGCGGCAACGGGTACTGACGCGCGTCCACGCCGGGGCGTACCCGGCACGACGCATCGAACGGGTATATAACAGTCCGCATGGCCGAGCAGACCGACAGCGCCCCGGGCGCCCAGCGGTTCATCCCGCCCGCTGCCGACACCATCGACGACCTGCGGACCGCCGCCGGCGGCTGTCGGGGCTGTGAGCTGTATCGGGACGCCTCGCAGACGGTCTTCGGCCGGGGCGACGAGAGCGCCCGGGTGGTGCTGGTCGGCGAGCAGCCCGGCGACATGGAGGACCAGAAGGGGTTGCCCTTCGTCGGCCCCGCCGGCAGGCTGCTGCGCCGTGCGGTCGACGACGCCGGGCTGGACCCGGGTCACCTCTACCTGACGAACGCCGTGAAGCACTTCCGGTTCGAGTTGCGCGGCAAGCGGCGGATCCACCAGACCCCGGACCAGGTGCACATCACCGCCTGCCGCCCCTGGTTGGTCGCGGAGTTCGCCCGCCTGCGTCCGGAGATCGTGGTGGTGCTCGGCGCGACCGCTGCCAAGGCGCTGCTCGGTCCGTCCTTCCGGGTCACCCGGCAGCGCGGCGAGTTGCTGCCCTGGCCGGAGTCGGCCCAGCACCCCGCAGACTTCGAGCAGGTGCCGGTGGACAATGCCGGAAAGCGGGCCGACGCGCCACAGGCTCGGCTGCTGGCCACCATCCACCCGTCCGCCGTCCTGCGGGCCGACGACCAGGACAAGGCGTACGAGGGCCTGGTCGCCGACCTCACCGTCGTCACCCGAGCCCTGCCCGAGTAGCCCGGCGGCTCTGCTGGGCGCCGCCGCGACCTTTCCAGATCTTGGACAGTTTCCGTTCGCGGGGCCCGCCCCGCTGACGGAAAGTGTCCAAGATTGACGGTGCGAGCGGGATTGCTCGGCTGCCGTGGGCGGGTAACAGGGGTCGATGGATGTCGACAGCGATGCGCGTCGTGTCGGTGCGCCTGCCGCGCCCGCTGAGCGTGGCTCGGCCGGGCGTCGCCGGGGGTGGAAGCGGTTCCTCGAACGGGCGCCCGGCTTGCAGATCATGGCCGTTCAATGGGTGCCGATGACGGTGCTCATCGGGCTCCCGGTGCGCTGGCTCTTCGACCGACAGGAGCCGCTGGTCGAGGCCGTGCTGAACGGTGCACTGAACCTTGTCTGGATCGGCCCCGCCCTCTACTTCAGTCGGTGGAGCGCGGGCGAGCAGGCCGCCCGGCGCGATCCAGAGGGGTACGCGCTGCGCGAGGCCGTACGCACCAGCACCGTGCCCGCGGACGAGGCCACACGGGCCGCGCTGCCCCGCTACCTGGCAGAGCAGCGGCGGGCCACCTGGGCGGCGCTGCTGGCCATCCTGGGCATCTGCCTCGGGCTGGTCCTGCTCGCCCTGCTCGTCGCCGACAGCGAGGGCTTCGCGGTGATCTTCGGTGTGGTCGCCACCGTCAGTGCGGCCGTTGCCGCGCTCACCCTGACCCGGATCCGCCGGCTGGCATCCCTACCCGCCACGACCGGCAGTGCCCGACGCTGACCGCACGCCTCTGGGAACGGGTCGGTTCGGCTGTCGGCAAAACCCACTGCCGCTTGTCGGTGTGGGTGCGCGAGGATGGGTCATCCCTTCCTGAGGAGCGCCGATGGCGACCGACCTGACCGCGCCGCGTACCGCCGCCCGACCCGACGTCGCGTCGATCCAGCGGCGTACCCTGCGGCTGCTCTTCACCACCCAGATCATCGGCGGGATCGGCGTGACCATCGGCATCGCCGTGGGCGCGCTGCTCGCGGCACGGATCGCCGGGACCGCGGTGGCCGGTGTCGCGCAGAGCGCCGGGGTGGTCGGCGCCGCGCTGCTCGCCGTCCCGGTCACCCGGATCATGGCGCGGCACGGTCGCCGGCCGGGCCTGGTGCTGGCGTACGCGATCGGCGCCGTCGGCGGTGTGCTGGTGGTGCTGGCCGCGGCCACCCGCTGGGTGCCGCTGCTCTTCCTCGGCATGCTGCTCTTCGGCGGGGGCACCGCCGCGAACCTGCAGGCCCGCTACACAGCTGTGGACCTCGCGGAGCCGGCCCGTCGAGGCCGGCAGCTCTCCCTCATCGTCTGGGCCACCACCATCGGTGCGGTGGCCGCGCCGAACTTCGCCGCGCTGGCCGACCGGGTCACCACCGGTTGGGGGCTGCCCCCGCTGGCCGGCCCGTTCGCGTTCAGCGCGGCCGCGTTCGTGCTGGCTGCCGTCGTACTCCTAGGGTTGCTCCGGCCCGACCCGCTGCTCACCGCGCGCCGGCTCGCGGCGGCCGACGCACCGACCGCCGGCCCGCCGCTGGCAGCCGACGCGCCGGCGACCGGCGTGGCGGCCCAGACACCGGCCGCCGCGCCGGTCAAGGTGCGCGCGCCGCGTGCCGCCGGGATGCGGATGGCCTGGTCGGTGGTACGCGGGCGGCCCGCTGCCCGGCTCGGCATCGCCGCCGTGGCGGTGGGTCACCTGGTGATGGTGGCGGTGATGGCGATGACCCCGGTCCGGCTCGGTGAGTCGCACGCCGACGCCGACGTGCTGCGGCTGGTCGGCATCGTGCTGAGTCTGCACATCGCGGGCATGTACGCGTTCTCCCCGGTGGTGGGTTGGCTCACCGACCGGCTCGGCCGGCGGGCGGTGATCCTCGGTGGGGTCGGGCTGCTGCTGGGCGCCTGTGCGGTCGCCGGCACCGCAGGGCACCACACACCCCGGCTGTCGGTGGGTCTGGTCCTGCTCGGGCTGGGCTGGTCGGGGACGATGGTGGCCGGTTCGACGCTGCTGTCCGAGTCGGTGCCGGCCGGTGTGCGGCCGAGCGTCCAGGGGTTCTCAGACCTGATCATGGGGTTGGCCGGGGCCGCCGCCGCCGTGGTGAGCGGGTTTGTCATGCAGCTCGCCGGTTATCCGGTGCTCACCCTGCTCGCGGCGGTCGCGGCGGTGCCCCTGGTGGCGCTAGCGTTGCGCCCGGTGCCGACCGGGGCACCGGACGAGGAGGGCTGATCACTGTGCGGCTGACCGACTTCTGGACGCGGCTGAATGAGGCGTTCGGGCCCGGCTACGCGGCCAGCATCGCCCGCGACCAGGTGCTGTCCCAGCTGGGCGGACGGACCATCGAACAGGCACTGGCGTCGGGGGAGCAGACGCACGTGGTGTGGCGGGCGGTCTGCGCCGCGTACCCCGACCGAGTGCCTGCCCGACTACGCTGAGCAGCCTTTTCGCCCCTTCCGCGTGTCGCTTGTCGAGTCGTACACCTGTTCGGCTATTGTCCACAGCTGGGTGCTCGTCCACAGCTCGCGGCCCGTCGGCTGGTTTTCTGTCGGACCTAGCGCCTAGCGTGTCCGCGTGACGCGAAGCTCAGCAAAGACGCCGGCGAAGGCAGGGGTGGCAACCATGGCAGCAGGGCCTGACCGGGAGAAGGCACTCGACCTTGCTCTCGCTCAGATTGACAAGCAATTCGGCAAGGGCTCGGTGATGCGGCTGGGTGACCGGCCGGTCGTCCAGACCGCGATCATTCCGACCGGCTCCATCGCGCTCGACGTTGCCCTCGGCATCGGCGGCCTGCCCCGTGGCCGGGTGGTCGAGATCTACGGTCCGGAGTCCAGCGGTAAGACCACTGTGGCACTGCACGCGGTGGCCAACGCCCAGCGCAACGGCGGCATCGCCGCCTTCATCGACGCCGAGCATGCGCTCGACCCGGAGTACGCGAAGGCCCTCGGCGTCGACACCGACGCGATGCTGGTCTCTCAGCCGGACACCGGTGAGCAGGCGTTGGAGATCGCGGACATGCTGATCCGCTCCGGCGCTCTGGACATCATCGTGATCGACTCGGTGGCGGCCCTGGTGCCGCGCGCCGAGATCGAGGGCGAGATGGGCGACAGCCACGTGGGCCTCCAGGCCCGGCTGATGAGCCAGGCACTACGGAAGATCACCGGTGTGCTCAGCAACACCGGCACCACGGCGATCTTCATCAACCAGCTGCGGGAAAAGATCGGCGTCATGTTCGGCAGCCCGGAGACCACCACCGGTGGTCGGGCGCTGAAGTTCTACGCCTCGGTCCGGCTCGACGTGCGACGCATCGAGAGCCTCAAGGACGGCACCGACGTGGTCGGCAACCGCACCCGGGTCAAGGTCGTGAAGAACAAGGTCGCCGCGCCGTTCAAGCAGGCCGAGTTCGACATCATGTACGGCAAGGGCATCTCGCGTGAGGGCTCGCTGATCGACGTCGGCGTGGAGCAGGCGATCATCCGCAAGTCCGGAGCGTGGTACACGTACGACGGCGACCAGCTCGGCCAGGGCAAGGAAAAGGCTCGGGAGTTCCTGAAGGAAAACCCGGACGTGGCCGCCGAGATCGAGAAGAAGATCCTGGAGAAGCTCGGCGTCGGGGTCGGCGCGGGTGACGCCGCCGGTGGCCCGGAGCTGCCGCCGGTCGACTTCTGACCGGTCGCTGACCCATGGCAGGACGACGCGCCCGTACGGGGCGGGGCTGGGATGCCAGTCCGCCTCGTACGGGCGACGCCAGTGATCCACCCCGTCCTCGACGGGGCCGCCAGTCCGAGCCGCAGGCGGACAAACCGGCGTCCCCACCCCGCGACGAGTCGGAGGTGGCCCGCGAGATCTGTCTGCGCCAGCTCGCCGTCCGGCCACGCACCCGGGCCGAGTTGGCCGGGGCGTTGGCCAAGCGGGGCATCTCCGAGCAGGTGTCGGCCGAGGTGCTCGACCGCTATGACGAGGTCGGCATCATCGACGACGCCGCGTTCGCCCGAGCCTGGGTGTCCAGTCGGCACACCGGGCGCGGCCTGGCTCGCCGGGCGCTCGCCAACGAGCTGCGCCGCAAGGGTGTGGACGGCGAGGTGGCCACCGAGGCGCTCGGTGAGCTGGACGAGGAGACCGAGGCCGAGACCGCCCGCACCCTCGTGGAGCGCAAGCTGCGCACCGCCCGAGGTGAGCCCGACGCGGTCTTCCGTCGGCTGGTGGGCATGCTGGCCCGCAAGGGCTACCCGCCCGGCGTGGCGATCCGGGCAGTGAAGGACGCGCTGGCCGCGCAGAGCGCCGAGGCGGCCGAGTTCGCCGAGCAGATCGACGCCGACGCGCTCGCCGACGCCGAGGGCGAGTTGGACCGCGACAACCGTCCGGTCGACTGAGAGGCGCGCTGGCGGCTGTGGGGTGGTCCGATGTTGAAGGCGTGTCTGAACGGTGGGCGCGGGCGTGACGCCCACCCGGCGGTGCCGGTCACCCCGGCGGAGTTGGCCGTCGACGCGGCCCGTTGCGCGGCGCTCGGCGTCGCGGCCGTGCACGTCCATCCCCGCGACGCGTCCGGTGTCGAGTCGCTGCGCCCGGAGGTCATCGCCGACGCGCTCGCCGCGATCCGCGCCGCCCGGCCGGGGCTGCCGGTGGGGGTGAGCACCGGAGCGTGGATCGAGCCGGATCCGGCCGCTCGGGTGGCCGCCGTCCGGTCCTGGTCGGTGCTGCCCGACTTCGCCTCGGTCAACGCGCACGAGGCCGGTGCCGAGGCCGTCGCCGCCGCCCTGCACGAGCGGGGTGTGCTCGTCGAGGTGGGGCTCTGGACGCTCGACGCCGTCGAGGCGTACCAGTCCTGGCGGGTGCCGGTCGGGCGGATCCTCGTCGAGTGCATGGCGGAGGAGGTGCCGGTCGCGGTGGCCGACGCGGCGCGGATACTCGCGGCGCTGCCGTCGTCGTCGCGGGCGCCCGCCGTGCCACCGTCGGCGGCACGCTCACCGCAGGGCGCGGTGGCTCCACCGGTGCTGCTGCACGCCGAGGGTCCGGCCACCTGGGCGGTGCTCGCCGAGGCGGTCAGCCGTGGGCTGCACACCCGCATCGGGCTGGAGGACACGCTCCTGCTGCCCGACGGCACGCCGACACCGGACAACGCCGCGCTCGTCACCGCCGCGCTGGCCGCCGGCGCGCGATGAGCCAAGATTCCGACCAGCCGGCCGTTCGGTCAGCAGGGTCGCTGGTGTCACAAAAGTCGGCTCAACGCGGGGTGGTGCCGTCGCTGATCAGGCACGACATCCGGATCAGCGCCAGTGACTCGCCGTGTTTGTCCCGTCGTGTCCGACACCGCATCAGCTCGCAGTGACACCGCAACTTCGCTCCGTTCGGGGGGTTTGATCATGAGTCCTTGACCAGAGCGCCCCCGGCGACCTAGCCTCGCCATACAGGCTCACATTGCCCGACCAGCGCAGGCTAAGTCCACAACATAGAACGCGTAACAAGACAGCATCACTTTGGCCGGCTCTACGGCCTTTGGCGGCAGCTCCGGACTGGCCGGTCCGGAACGCCGCGACAACTGCACCCGGCCGCCGACGTTGCCCGAGGGCACCGCCGGCGGAGAGAGCTACCCACGGCCAGCCGCTCCGGTCGGGCGTCCACAGCCGCAGGAGTGTGCCCCCGGCACGGTCGCTGCGGTCTCGACCTTAGGGGAGGCGGCCATGGCGGGGCGGCGGCACAGGTTCACCGGTAGACCCGACGGGGTCCCGGCATGAACGCGTTCGACGTCGTGCTCCTCGCGGCCGTCCTCGTCCTCGCGGTGGTGGTGATCGGGGCCGTGCTGGTGGGCATTCGGACACTGCGCCGGATGGGCGCCGCGCCGGCTCCGGAGGATCCCGCCTTCATCGCCGAGAAGGACCGGCAGGAGCAGTCCCTCGCCGCCCTGCGGACCGCGGCCGACGAGGTGAACAGCACGATCGACGTGGCGAAGTCCGCCGCGGCGGCGGCCCGTACCGAGGCGGCGGCGGCGAACGCCGAGGCGAAGGCGGCCCGCGCCGAGGCACGGCGGGTCCTCGATGACGCCCGCGCCGAGGCGGACACCGTTCTGGAGCGCGCCCACAAGCAGGCCGAGGCGGACGCCGAGCAGTTGCGCACGGCAGCCCGGCGCAGCGGTGAGCGGGAGGTCGCGGTGCTCGCCGCCACCACCCGGGAGCAGGCCGCGGAGGTGGAACGCCGGGCTGCCCGCATGGACGAGCGGGAGCGGATGCACACCGAGGAGGTGGAGCGGTTTGCCGAGCGGGAGCGGCAGCTCACCGCGGCGAAGGCCGCCCTCGCGGCCCGGGAGTCCGCGCTCGCCCAGCGGGAGGCCGAGCTGACCGAGTCGGAGGAGCTGCGCCGCCGGGAGCTGGAACGGATCGCCGGGCTCACCGCCGACTCGGCGCGACTGGAGCTGGTGGAGGCGATCGAGACGTCTGCCAAGCGGGAGGCGGCGCTGCTCGTGCGGGACATCGAGTCCGACGCGCGCAACACCGCCGAACAGCGGGCCCGACACATCGTGGTGGACGCCATCCAGCGGGTCGCCAGCGAGCAGACCGCGGAGAGCGTCGTCAGTGTCCTGCACCTGCCCGGTGACGAGATGAAGGGGCGGATAATCGGCCGGGAGGGGCGCAACATCCGCGCCTTCGAGTCGGTGACCGGCGTCAACCTGATCATCGACGACACCCCCGAGGCGGTGCTGCTCTCCTGCTTCGACCCGGTCCGCCGGGAGGTGGGTCGGCTGACGCTGGAGAAGCTGGTCCTGGACGGGCGGATCCACCCGCACCGGATCGAGGAGGTCTACGACCTGGCCCGCCAGGAGGTGGAGCAGCTCTGCCTCCGCGCCGCCGAGGACGCCCTGGTCGAGGTCGGCATCACCGAGATCCACCCGGAGCTGGTGACCCTGCTCGGCCGCCTGCGCTACCGCACCTCGTACGGGCAGAACGTGCTCAAGCACCTGGTCGAGACCGCGCACATCGCCGGCATCATGGCCGCCGAGCTGCGGCTGGACGTGCCCATCATCAAACGGTCGGCGTTCCTGCACGACATCGGCAAGGCGCTCACCCACGAGGTGGAGGGCAGCCACGCCATCATCGGCGCGGACCTGGCCCGCAAGTACGGCGAGCACGAGGACGTGGTGCATGCCATCGAGGCGCACCACAACGAGGTGCCCCCGCAGACCATCGAGGCCGTCCTCACCCAGGCCTCCGACGCCTGTTCCGGCGGTCGGCCGGGCGCGCGTCGGGAGAGCCTTGAGGCGTACGTCAAGCGCCTGGAGCGGATCGAGGAGATCGCGGCCGGCAAGCTCGGCGTGGACAAGGTCTTCGCCATGCAGGCCGGCCGGGAGATCCGGGTGATGGTCAAGCCGGACGACGTGGACGACATCGGGGCGGCAGTGCTGGCCCGGGACGTGGCCAAGCAGATCGAGGAGGAGCTGACCTACCCGGGTCAGATCCGGGTCACAGTGGTCCGCGAGTCCCGGGTCACCGAGATCGCCCGTTAGTCGGAACAGTGAAAGGGCCAGCCCGGGTCACCGGGCTGGCCCTTCTCCTTGCGAGCTGAGCGTCAGACGGCCCCGCCGGTGCCCTCGGCCTGGGACATCAGTGCCGCGGGCGGCGGGTTCTGCGCCGGGGTGCCCGCGGTCTTGCGGCCCCGGGCGAGCCGCCGCTGAACGTACTGGGCGAGCTTCGACAGCGAGTAGTTCACCACGATGAAGAGCACGGCGATCACGACGTACACCTGGATCGGGTTGCCCAGCGCGCCGATGATCTGCTTGCCGATGTTCAGGGTCTCCTCGTAGCTGATGATGAACCCCAGCGAGGTGTCCTTGAGCACCACGACCAGCTGGCTGATCAGTGCCGGCAGCATGATCCGGAAGGCCTGCGGCAGCAGGATCATCCGGGTGGTCTGTGTCGGGGAGAGCCCGATGGCTTCAGCGGCCTCCGCCTGGCCGCCCGGCAGCCCCTCCATGCCGGAGCGGAGGATCTCGCCGATCACCACCGAGTTGTAGATGGTGAGGCCGATGACCAGGTACCAGAGGTTGTCGAAGTAGAGGCCGAACTCGGGGAAGCCGCGGGCCACGAAGAAGATGGTGATCACCACGGGCAGGCCGCGGAACACCTCGACGCAGACGCGGGTGATCGCCGACAGCAGCGCGCTCAGCCCACGCAGCAGGTACGCCAGCGGTGTCGCCGCGCCGACGAACCGCCGTCGGGTCAGGCTCTTGAGCTGGATCCGCAGCACGGCGAGCAGCGTTCCGACCACCAGCGAGGCCACGATGGCCATCGCCGCCGCGATCAGGGTGTTCTTGAAGCCGAGGCCGATCCGCTCCCAGACCAGGGTGAAGTTCTCGTTGGAGGGGTCGATGAGCGGCCCCCACAGCTCCATCGACAACTGGCCTTTTTCGTCCAGGGGTCGGTAGATCAGGAAGTACGCCCCGACGAGCAGGGCCACGCCGGCGACGATGCTGCTGATCAGGGTGATCCGCCGCTGCCGGGGGCCGGGGATGTCGTAGAGGACGCTGGTCTGCTGACTCATCGGGCCACCGCCTGTCGCTTCTCGATCCGGTCCAGCAGGGCGCCGAGCGGCACGGTCATGATCAGATAGCCGAGCGAGATGCCGATGGCGACCGGGACGAAGGCGTAGCCCTCGGCCGAGGTGAGCTGGTCGGCCGTGGCCGACAGGTCACCTACCACCCCGAAGAAGCCGACCAGCGCCGAGTTCTTGATCATCGCGATGATCACCGAGCCGAGCGGCACGATGGAGGCCTTCCACGACTGCGGCAACACCACGTACCGCAGGTTCTGCCCGAAGGTCAGGCCCAGTGACCGCGCCGCCTCCGCCTGGCCGGCGGGCACCGCGTTCACCCCGGACCGCAGCGCCTCGCAGACGAACGCCGCGGTGTAGAGCACCAGGGCGATCAGTGCGAACCGGAAGTACGGAAGGTCGGTGCCGAGCCGGGTGAACAGCGAGTCGATCACCGGGATGCGGAGGAAGTCCGCGTTGGATCCGAGCGCCGGCAGGCCGAACGCGGCGAAGAACATCACCACGGTCAACGGCATGTTGCGGAAGACGTTCACGTAACTGGTGCCGACCGCGCGCAGCGGCGGCACCGGTGAGATGCGGAGCACCGCCACGACGGCGCCCAGGATGAGGGCGCCGATCGCGGCGAGGATGCAGATCTGGAGGGTGAGCCAGAAACCACCCGCAAAGACGTCGAACTTGTCGATGAGCACGTTCACGGCTCGGTGTTCCTCCCCACCCTCCAGATCGAAGGATCAGATCAGTAGCGGTTGATGGTGGGCGCCGCGCCCAGTTCCGCGCCGAACTTGCCGGCGGTGTCGTCCCAGGCCTTCTTCCAGCTGCCGTCGGCGACAGCCTTGTCCAGCGTGTCGTTGATGAAGCTGCGGAAGTCCGCGTCCTCCTTCTTCACACCGATGCCGTACGGCTCCTTGGTGAAGTTGCTGCCGGCCAGCTTGAAGGAGGCCTCGTCCTTGGCGATGTAGCCGAGCAGGATCACGTTGTCCGTGGTCACGGCGTTGACCTGGCCGCCCTTGAGGGCGTCGCGGCACTTGTCGTAGGTGTCGAAGAGCACCAGCTGGGTGCCGACGTCCTTGACGTACTGCTTGATCGTCTCGGCCGGGGTGGAGCCGGTGACCGAGCAGACCTTCTTGGTGCCGTCCTTGAACGAGTCCGGACCGGTGATGGTGGTGTCGTCCTTCTTGACCAGGATGTTCTGGCCGGCCTCGTAGTACGGGCCTGCGAAGGCGATCCGCTCCTTGCGCTTGTCGTTGATCGTGTAGGTCGCGGCGACCAGGTCGACAGTGCCGTTGACGATCACGTCCTCGCGGACCTTCGAGGGGGCCTCGACCCACTCGATCTTGTCCTCGGGGATGCCGAGCTCCTTGACGACGATCTTGGCGATCTCGACGTCGAAGCCCTCCGGCTTGCCGGACAGGCCCTTCAGGCCGAAGCCGGGCTGGTCGAACTTGGTGCCGACCTTGATCTTCTGGGCCTTGTTCAGCTTCTCCATGGTGCTGCCGGCGGCGAAGGACTTGCTGCCAGCACCGGTGTCCCCGCCGTCGTCGCCACCACAGGCGGTGAGGCCGAGCGCCAGAGCGGCGACCGCGGCGACTGCCGCAACGCGCTTGATACGCATACTCTTCTCCTTTTTCAACGGAGCCCACCGAGTACGGCGCGCTCCACTACGGACGCCTAGTGCGTGAGGATCTTGGAGAGGAAGTCTCGGGCCCGCTCACTGCGCGGGTTCGCGAAGAACTCCGCGGGCGGGGCATCCTCGACCAGTTGCCCGTCGGCCATGAAGATGACCCGGTTCGCCGCGTGCCGGGCGAAGCCCATCTCGTGCGTGACCACGACCATCGTCATGCCGTCGCTGGCCAGCGAGGTCATCACGTCGAGCACCTCGCCGACCATCTCCGGGTCCAGCGCGCTGGTCGGCTCGTCGAAGAGCATCGCCTTGGGCTGCATGGCCAGTGCCCGGGCGATGGCCGCCCGCTGCTGCTGCCCGCCGGAGAGCTGGGCGGGGAACTTGTCCGCCTGGTTGGCGATGCCGACCCGGTCGAGCAGGGCCAGGCCGCGCTCGCGGGCGGCGGTCGGCTTCTCCTTGCGGACCTTGATCGGGCCGAGGGTGACGTTCTCCAGGATGGTCTTGTGCGCGAAGAGGTTGAAGGACTGGAAGACCATCCCCACCTCGCTGCGCAGCTTCGCGAGGGGCTTGCCCTCGGCCGGAAGCGGCTGGCCGTCGAAGGTGATGGTGCCGGAATTGATCGGCTCCAGTCGGTTGATGGTGCGGCACAGCGTCGACTTGCCGGAGCCGGACGGGCCGATCACCACGACCACCTCGCCCCGACCCACCGACAGCGAGACGTCGTCCAGCACGTGCAGCGGCCCGAACCACTTGTTGACCGCGTCCAGCACGATGAGCGGTTCGCCCGTCGTCACGTCGTCCACCGTCCCCTGTCATCTCCCGGATCGGGGTCGGTTGACCCCCGGTGCGGCCACTGTAGGCGGCCTGATGTGGCGGAATGCAACTCAGCGGGTCACGGAGCGGTAACACCGGCCATGATCGGCGTCGGCCGTCCGATTCTGGTCACCGTAAGGGACACAACGGTGGCGATCGTGGCGCGTTGTCGCGATCATGGGTGGATGACCGAACCGGTACGGCTGACCCGTTACGCCCGCGGCGGCGGCTGCGCCTGCAAGATCCCGCCGGGCGAGCTGGAGATCATGGTGGCCGGTCTCGGCCCGGCAACCGGCACCGCCGAGTTGCTGGTCGGGCTGGATCACGGCGACGACGCGGCGGTGGTGCGCCTGGACGAGCGCACCGGCCTGGTCAGCACCGCCGACTTCTTCACCCCGGTGGTCGACGACGCGTACGACTGGGGTCGGATCGCCGCGGCCAACGCGCTCTCCGACGTGTACGCGATGGGCGGCACCCCGCTGATCGCGCTCAACCTGCTCTGCTGGCCCCGCGACGTGCTGCCGATGGAGTTGGCCGGCGAGGTCCTGCGCGGGGGGCAGGACGTGGCGCGGGAGGCCGGCTGCCACCTGGCGGGTGGGCACAGCGTGGACGACGACGGCCCGAAGTACGGCCTCGCCGTCACCGGCACGGTCCGGCCGGAAGAGCTCATCACCCTCGACGCCGGGCGGGCCGGGATGCCGTTGTCCCTGACGAAGCCCCTCGGGGTCGGTGTGCTGAACACCCGGCACAAGACCACCGGCGAGAGCTTTCCGGAGGCGGTGGCCACGATGAGCGCCCTCAACCGGGACGCCGCCCGTGCGGCGGTCGCCGCCGGCATCCGCTGTGGCACCGACGTGACCGGGTTCGGTTTGCTCGGGCACGCCTCGAAACTGGCCCGGGCCAGCCAGGTCACCGTGGCCATCGACACGGCCCGGGTGCCCTATCTGGCGGGAGCGCGGGAGGCGCTGCGCGACGGCCACGTCAGCGGCGGCAGCCGGCGCAACCTGGAGTGGGTGACCCCGTGGACCGATTTCGGGGCGGCGGGCGAGGACGAACGGCTGCTGCTGGCCGACGCGCAGACCTCCGGAGGCCTGCTGGTGGCCGGGGAGGTGCCCGGCGCGCCAGTGGTGGGCGAGCTGCTGCCCCGGGGCGAGCACCTCGTCGTCCTGCGCTGACCCCAACCCGGCCGGCACATCGTTCGACCTGCGGTTGTGGTCGTCGGACACGCGGCTGCGGTGGTGCGGATCGGGCACCATACCCGATAAACTGTCACCTTCCCGCTACTCCGAGCAATGCTGCTCAGGGAAATTTTGCCCGGAATGGTCACAGACCGGTAACTTGCCCCCGGCTGGGGTCAAATGCCCCCCACCATCGTGTGTAAGGCCCGATCCGGAGGCCGGTGGGGACGAACGCAGCGAGGAGGCGGAATGACCGAGCTGTGGAACTGGAGAATCGACGGGGCTCAACCCGTGGAGGTCTACCCGGCGCTGGCCGAGGCGCTTGGCCGGGTGGTGATGCCGCTGGCGGTGGCCGACCCGGCCCGGTTGCCGGCGTACGCGGTGGTGTGTGACGTCTGGCAGGCGCCGGGCGAGTTCGCGACGGTGGTGGACTGCTACGGGGTGCCCGATCAGCTCCCCGAGCACGCCAGCATCGCCGCGCTCGCGCGACTGCTGGGCCGCAACTGCCTGTTGCGCGACGACACGCTCGACGCGGGCCGGCATCTGCTCGTGGCCCCGGATGGCACGGTCCGTCCGGTGCACTTCGACGTGCGGGACACCGAGGATGGTGAGGTGCTCAGCAGGTGGCGGCTCTGCACGCTGGGCGACCCGGGCTGCCGGGGCTGGTCGCAGTGTCACCGTTCGCGTTGGGCGCCCGACACGGTCGCCCCGGCGCTCGCCGCGGCCTGACCTCCCGAGGGGTCAGGTCCCGGTCGGGCCGGGGTGCCGCGCCGGTCCGTCGGACAGCGTTGGCGATCAGTGGGAGGCGGTGGCCTGCCGGTCCGGGGTGCCCGAGCCGGCACCCCGCACCACCAGCTGGTCGAGGAGGGTGCGGGTCGCCTCGGCCACGGAGGCCACCGCGGCGTCGAACGCGGCGGCGTTGTGCGCGGCGGGCGTCCGGAAGCCAGAGATCTTCCGGACGTACTGCAACGCCGCCGCCTCGACGTCCGCGTCGGTCACCTGCGGGGTGAACGGCTCACGCAAGGTCTTGATGCTCCGGCACATGTGCGCTCCTCTCGGGTTGCCACTCGTGGTGCCGATGGCTGTACCGACGGTGACACTGGGTCGATATTTGTCTATCCTGGTCACGGACCAGAGCCTTTCGAGCCATTCTCGCCGCTCGCGCCCCCAGCGCCCCGGGCCCCCGGAGACTCATTGTGGACCATGCCCCCACCCGCTCACCCCGTCCCGACCCAGATGACCTCGCACGCAGCCTGCACACCCCGTTGGATCGGATCGCCGTCGAGCACGCCGATCTGATCGAGGCGATCCGCAGGCGCGTCGTCGCAGGCCAATCGGTGCCGTCCGGCAGCGTGCCCGTCGCCGCCTTCAACTCGTCCATCTGAGCGATGGTCTGCCGGTGCGGTGCGCCCGGAGCGGGCGGATCCTGCCGGCGGATCAGCCAGTTCGTGCTGAAGGTGCACAGTCGGTGCGACCTCAGCTGCGACCACTGCTACGTCTACCAGCACGCCGACCAGACCTGGCGGGGCCGACCGGTGCGGATGCCACCGGCGACGGTCCGCGCCGCCGCACGGCGCATCGCCGAGCACGCCCGCGAGCACGAGGTGTCGGACGTGCACGTGGTGCTGCACGGCGGTGAGCCGCTGCTGCTGGGTGCCGCCGGGCTGCGCGAGGTGCTGGCCGAGCTGCGGGCGGCGATCACCCCGTGGACGCGGCTCGACCTGCGTATGCAGACCAACGGTGTGCTGCTCGACGAGGAGCTGTGCCAACTGCTCGTCGACTACGACGTGCGGGTCGGTGTGTCGTTCGACGGCGACCGTGCCGCCAACGACCGCCACCGCGTCTTCGCCCACGGCGGCAGCAGCCACGACCAGGTCCGGCGGGCCCTGGCCCTGCTCCGACGACCGGCGTACCGCAGCAGCTACGCCGGCATCCTCTGCACTGTCGACGTCCGCAACGATCCCGACCGGGTCTACGAGGCGCTGCTGGCCGAGAGCCCGCCCCGGGTCGACCTGCTGCTGCCCCACGCCACCTGGGACCACCCACCGGAGCGTCCCGGCCCCGCCTTGACCCCGTACGCGGACTGGCTGGGGCGGATCCACCGGCGGTGGGTGGACGACGGGCGGCCCGGGTCGATCCGGCTGTTCGAGGCGCTGATGCCGGGTGGCGGCGGCACCGAGGCGTTCGGCCTCGCGCCGGCCGACGTGCTGGTGGTCGAGGCCGACGGCACCTGGGAGCAGGTCGACTCGCTGAAGACGGCGTACCACGGCGCCGCCGGCACCGGGTTCGACGTGTTCGACCATTCGGTGGACGAGGCCGCCGGGCATCCCGGGGTGGCCATCCGACAGGACGGCGTGCGGGGGCTCTGTGCCACCTGCCGGGCCTGCCCGGTGGTCGACCGGTGCGGCGGAGGCCTGTACGCCCACCGTTGGCGCACCGGTTCGGGTTTCGACAACCCCTCGGTCTACTGCGCCGACCTGTTCCGCCTGATCGACATTGTGGACTCCTACCCGGCGCCCGGCCACGTCGCGCCGAGCCTGTGGTCCGCCGCCTCGACGGTCGACGACCTGCTGGACGACCTGGCGACCGGGTACGGGTCGCCGCAGACCGTCAGACGACTCGCCGACGACCAGTTGGCCATCACCCGGATGCTGTTGGCGGCCTGCCGGGAGTTGTCCGACAGTGGGGCCGCCTGGGAGGTGCTCGCCGACCTTGAGCTGAAGGCACCGGAGGCGGTCCGAGCAGTCCTGGAGCACCCCTTCGTCCGTCCGTGGTTGGTGCATCGCCTCGATCCGTCGGCCCGGTCCGGGGTCCACGCGGCGGCCGACCCGCTGCCGGTCCTCGCCGTCGCCGCGGCCGTCCGGGTGGGCGTCCCCGTCACTGTGGACGTCCCGGTGCGGGCCGACGTGATCACGGTGCCCACGCTCGGCAGCCTGGTGCTGCCCGGCCTGGGGGAGCGCGCCGAGGTGACCGTCCTGCCCGGTGGGTTCCGGGTCCGGGGTGGGTCGGTGGACCGGACGGTCCTCCTCGACAGGGTCGACCCGTCGGCCGGCTGGCGACCGGTGCGCGACGTGCCGGCACCGGCTGGCCGGCTGGTCATCGAGGACGGCGACCCGTACCGGGACTGCTACGGCCAGCCGGTGGCGTCGCGCCTGGACACCCCGGCCGCGCAGGCGTTGGGCCGTACGCTGGTCGAGGCCTGGCAGGTCGTGTGCCGGGACGTGCCGGCGCACGCGGCGGCGCTCGACGGCGGTCTGCGCGCCGTCGTGCCGCTGGCACCCGACCCGGCGCGACCACTGCGCAGCGCGACCGCCCGGCACGCGTTCGGCGCTGTCGCCGTCACCCCCCATCGGGACCCGGAGACGATGGCGGTGCTGCTCGTGCACGAGTGGCAGCACGCGAAGCTCGGTGCCGTGCTCGACCGGTACGACCTGGTGGCACCCGGGCAGAGCACCCGGATCACGGTGCCGTGGCGACCCGACCCGCGGCCACCCGAGGGGGTCCTCCAGGGGGTGTACGCCCACCTGGCCGTCACCCAGGTGTGGCGGGCCCGTGCGGCGACCGACGGCGGGGAGGCATCGGCGCACGCCGCCCGCTACCTGGCGTGGACCCGGGACGGCGCCGACGCGCTGCTGGCCAGCGGGTCGCTCACCGCGGCCGGTGAGCGGTTCGTCGGTCAGCTGCGCCACGCCCTGGAGGAGACCCGTGTCGGGTCCCGATGAACGGCATCCGCCCGCCCTGGGCCGCCCCCACCTCGCCGACGACCTGCGGGCGCTGGGCGTACGCCCAGGTGTGTGCCTTCTGGTGCACTGCGGTCTGCGCCGGGTGGGGCCGCTGGAGCACGGCCCCGCGACCCTCGCCGGCGCCCTGCGGGACGTCCTCGGCCCGGCCGGCACGCTGCTGGTGCCCACCCAGACCGACGGCAACTCGACCACCTCCCGGGCCCACCTGGCGGCCGTCGCCGGGATGGACCGGGCGCAACGCGAGCGGTACGAGGCGGCGCTGCCGGGCTGGGACCGCCAGACCACGCCCTCGCAGCGGATGGGCGTGCTCGCCGAGTACGTCCGCTGTGCCCCCGGTGCGGTGCGCAGTGACCATCCGCAGACCTCGTTCGCCGCGCTCGGCCCTCGGGCCCGGCAGCTCACCGACGGCCACGACCTCACCTGCCATTTGGGAGAACGCTCACCGGTGGGTGGCCTGTACGCGGCCGACGGGCAGATCCTGCTGCTCGGCCTCGGCTACGAGGCGTGCAGCGCCCTGCACCTGGCCGAGTACCGGCTGCCGGTGCCGACGCCGGAGCGCGACTACCACTGTTTCCGGCTCGTCGACGGTCGCCGCGTACGCCTCGACTTCCGCGGGCTCGACCTGGACGACCGTGACTTTCCCCGGGTGGGTGCCGCGCTGGACGGCACTCCGTTCGTCCGGCACGGTCGGGTCGGGCGGGCCCAGGCTCGCCTGCTGCCGGCACGAGCCGCTGTGGACTTCGCGGTCGGTTGGTTCGCCGCGAACCGCTTGGCGGCGCAGCGTTGACGCGGGGACTACGCTGATGTTCCGGCCGCGTGGGGAGGGCGGAGGGGCAGCGGTGAGCACAGTGGACGCACCCTCCAGACTGCGCGCCCCGCTCTTCTTCATCAGCTACTCCCGGGCCCCGGTCGGCCGTGCCACCGGCAAACCCGCCGAGTACGTCTCCCGGTTCTTCGAGGACCTCTCCGTCCACGTCAGTGAGCTGGTCGGCCCGGTGACCGGAGTGGACGCCGGCTTTCTGGACAGCTCCATCGCCGGGGGTGAACGGTGGAGCCCGGAGCTGCTCCAGGCCGCCGGCACCTGCCAGGTCTTCGTCCCGCTGGTGTCCAGCGCGCTGCTCGGCAGTGACTGGTGTGGCCGGGAGTGGGACGCGTTCTCCCGCCGGACTATCGTCCCGCGGCACAGCTCCGCCTCTCCCCACGAGACGGCCATCGTGCCGGTCACCTGGTCGCCGACGAACGGCACGGCGCTGCCCCGGGTGCTTCGCGACATCCAACGGTTCACCCCGACCGCCGTGCCGGATCCCGACATCGCGGTGCACTACCAGCGGGATGGGGTCTATGGGTTGCTGACCATGCAGTGGGAGAACGCGTACCGGGCGGTGGTCTGGCGGCTCGCCCAGCGGATCGTGGCGATCCACCGGTCGTACGTGGTGGAGCCCTGGGTGCCGGCGAGTGTGGACGAGCTGTGCAACCGGTTCACCGAGGAGCCAGGATGAGCCCGCCGACGGACCGGCGCCGACCGGTGGCGCGCGGGACGTACTTCTTCCTCAGCTACGCCCACTCGGCGCCCCCGCCGGGCGCCCGCGCCGACGCCGACGTCTGGGTCGGCCAGTTCTTCGCCGACCTGTCCGACGAGGTGCGGCGCCAGGCGCGACCGGTGGCGGGGATGCGGATCGGCTTCTTCGACCAGCACATCCCGTTGGGCGCCGACTGGAAGGCGGCTCTCGCGGAGGCGCTGGGCGACGCAGAGGTCTTCGTTCCGCTCTACTCGCCCGGCTACTTCAGTCGCCCGTGGGCGTTGGGAGAGCAGGAGTCCTTCCGGGCCCGGCTGACCGCCGCCGGGTCGGCCCGGCTGACCGCCGGCCACCTCACCCCGGTGCTGTGGATCCCGTTCCCACCGTGGGAGACGCACCCGGAGCTGGACGGCGCCCTGGACCTGGGTCGGGACGTCCCGGCGTACGCCGAGGACGGCCTGCGGGCGTTCTGCATGCTGGCCTCCTACCGGGCACAGTACGAGCTTCTGCTGAGCCGCCTGGCCAGCCGGATCGTGCACACCGCCGAGCGGCGACCGCTGGGCCCGTCCCGCGCGCCGGGCCTCGACGAGGTCGTCCGCCCGGGGCCGACCGACCCGGACTTCGTCGTCGCCGTCCTGGCGCCGACCCGGGACCATCTGCCGACCGACCGCGACCCCGCCGGCTACGCGGCCAGCGGCCGGCTCTGGCGACCGTACGGGCGCCGCCAGGAGCTGCCCGCCGCCGAGTACGCGGCCAGCACCGCCGAGCGACTCGGGCTGTCCGCCCGCACAGCGGACTTCGCGCAGGCCGCCGGGCTGCTCGACCGGCGACCGGCCGTGCTGTTGGTCGACCCGTGGATCGCGGCCTCGCCGGACGCCGCCGTGATCCTCGCCGGCATGGTGCGCGGCCTGCGGGAGTGGGTCGTTCCACTGGTGGTCACCGACGATGACGACAACCAGGACGCCAGCCGGTGGGCGACCGAGGTGACGCAGTTGCTGCACGACGCCGGTCTGCCCCAGGTCAAACGGGCGTGCAGCATGCCGGAGTTCGTCGACCTGATGCCGGCGCTGGTCACCGAGGCTCGCCGTCAGTTCCTCAAGTACGGCCCGGTGGTTCCCTTCGAACCGCCGCCGGAGCCGGTGCCGAGCCTGCGTGACGGCCTGCCGCCGGCCGGCTCGACCGTCACCCCCGATCCCGCGTCCACGCCTGACGATCCGGCCCCAATGCGTCCCCACGGAGAAAACCGATGAACAACGATCGCGAAGGCCAGGTCGTCACCTTCTACTCGTTCAAGGGTGGGACGGGCCGGACGATGGCGTTGGCCAACGTGGCCTGGATCCTCGCGGCCAGCGGCCGGCGGGTGCTCGTCGCCGACTGGGACCTCGAGTCACCCGGCCTGCACCGCTTCTTCCACCCGTTTCTCGACGCCGAGGCGATCCAGGGCACCAGCGGTGTGATCGACATGATCCGCGACTACGAGTGGGAGACCACCCGGGTCGACGACCGGCCGGACCGCTGGATGGAGCAGTACGCCCGGGTCGGGCGGCACGCCTTCTCGCTGCGCTGGAACTTCCCCGACGGCGGGGGTCTGGACTTCCTCTCCGCGGGCCGGCAGAACAGCGACTACGCAGTCTCGGTGAGCGGGCTGGACTGGGACAACTTCTACAACCGGCTGGGCGGTGCGCAGTTCTTCGAAGCGCTGCGGGCGGACATGAAGCGCCAGTACGACTTCACCCTGATCGACAGTCGGACGGGGTTGAGCGACGTCGCCGACATCTGCACCCTGCACCTTCCGGACACGCTGGTCGACTGTTTCACGCTCAGCGACCAGGGCATCGACGGCGCGGCCCGGGTGGCGCACTCGGTACGCGACCGGTACCGGCGTCGTGACATCCGGGTCCTGCCGGTGCCGATGCGGGTCGACCAGGCCGAGAAGGAGCGGGCCGAGGCGGGTCGTCTGCTGGCCATGCGGCGGTTCGCCGGGTTGCCGGCGGGTATGACCGAGGCCGAACGGCGGCGCTACTGGGCTGCCGTCGAGGTCCCGTACCGGCCGTTCTACGCGTACGAGGAGACACTGGCGACGTTCGGGGACCCGCCCGGCTCGCCGACGTCGCTGCTGGCCGCGTTCGAGACGTTGACCGGGATCCTCACCGACGGCGCGGTGACCGCGCTGCCGCTGATGGACGAGTCGGTGCGGGAGCGGGGCAAGGCCCGTTTCCGTCGACGCACCGAGGCGATCGACGACCAGATCGTGCTCCGGTGTGCGCCGGAGGACGCCATCTGGGCCGAGTGGCTGGAGCGGGTGCTCAGTTCGGCCGGGTTGCGGGTGGTGGAGCCCACGGCCGCCGTCGGGTCCGCGGGCACGCCCGCACCGCGCACGCTGACAGTGGTCTCGCCGGCCTACGTGGCGACGCCGTCCGGCGGTCTGCCCGACCGGGACACCAGCACCGGCTCCACGGCGCTCGCCGTGTACGTCGCTGACCTGCGCCCGCTGGCGGAGTTCCCCTCCCAGAGTTCCACCAACCTGGTCAATGTGAGCGCGGCGACCGCCGTGGAGCGGGTGTTGCGGCTGGTCGGCCGGCCGGTGCCGTCGTCGGCGGACGGCCCGGCGGGCGGGAGCACCCGTTTTCCCGGCACCGAGCCGTTGATCTTCAACGCCCCCAACCGGAACGCCCGGTTCACGGGCCGGGAGGACGACCTGGCCCGGCTGCGCGCGCAACTGCAGAGCGGGGGCAGCGCGGTGGTGCTGCCGGTCGCCCTCCAGGGCATGGGCGGCGTCGGAAAGACACAGGTGGCCCTGGAGTACGTGCACCGGTTCAAGACCGCGTACGACGTGGTCTGGTGGATCGTGGCGGACCCGCCGCAGTTCGTCGACACGGCCCTGGCCGACCTCGCCAGCCGCCTCGGCATCCTCACCGGACCGACCCTGCCCGACACGGTCCGGTCCGTGTTGCAGGTGCTGGGCCGCGGCGAGCCGTACGAGCGGTGGCTCGTCGTGCTCGACAACGCCGAGGAGCTCGACCAGATTGAGCCCTTCCTGCCCCAGGGCCCCGGGCACGTCCTGCTGACCTCGCGCAACCGCGCCTGGGGCGACCGGGCGAACCCGATCCAGGTGGACGTCTTCAACCGCACCGAGAGCGTCGCCCACCTCGCCCAGCGGGTGCCCACCATCAGCGCCGAGGAGGCCGACCGGGTGGCCGAGGCGCTCGGCGACCTGCCGATCGCGGTGGCGGCGGCGGGCGCGTGGCTGGCCGACACCGGCACGTCGGTCGCCGACTACCTGCGACAGATCGAGCGGCACGGCCCCAGCGCGCTCTCCGTCGAGGCGACCTGGGACCTGTCGCTGAACCGGCTGCTCGACCAGGCGCCCGCCGCGTACCGGCTGTTGCAGCTCTGCTCGGTGCTGGCCCCGGAAATCGCGCTGGAGCTGATCTACAGCGACGAGATGGCGGCGGCCCTCGTGCCGTTCGACCCGTCGGTGTCCGAACGGCTCGTCCGCGGTGCGCTCGTCCAGCAGATCAACCGGCTCGCCCTGCTCAAACTCGATGTCCAGGGCGGCCGGGTCCAGGTGCACCGGTTGTTGCAGGCGGTCGTACGCGACCGGATGACCGAGGACGAGATCGACGCGGCCCGACACCAGGTGCACCTGGTGCTGGCGGCGTCCCGGCCCCGCGGTGACGTGGACGACCCGACCACCTGGCCCCGGCTGCGGATGCTCTGGCCGCACCTGGAGGTCTCCGAGGCGTTGACCTGCCCCGACGAGTCGGTGTGTCAGCTGCTGATCGACCGGGTCCGCTACCTGTGGCAGCGCGGCGGTCTGGACCAGGCCGACGGGTTCAGCCAGGAGGTGGACGAGACCTGGTCCGCCCGACTCGGCGACACGCACGACGAGGTCGAGGCGTCCGCGCTGGGTCGGCAGTTGCTGCACCTGCGCTTCAACCGGGCGAACATCCTGCGCAGCCTGGGCCGGTTCGACGAGGCCCGGGACCTCGACGAGGCGGTGCTGGCCGAGCAACGCCGGCTGCTCGGCGCGATGCACCCACACAGTCTGATGACCGCCGGCAGCCTCGGCGGTGACCTGCGCGCGCTCGGCCGCTACGCCGATGCGCTGGAACGGGACCGATCCACGTACGCCTCCTGGCTCCAGGTGTTCGGCGAGGACCATCCCCGGACGTTGAGCGCGGCCAACAACCTCGCCGTCTCCTACCGGCTGGTCGGCGACTACCGGTCCGCCCGCAGGTGGGACGACGAGGTGCACCAGCGGCGGCGGCTGGTGCTCGGCCCCACCCACCCGTACACCCTGGTCTCCGCCGTGCGTCTGGGCAGCGACCTGCGGGAAGCCGGTGAGTACGAGAGGTCGGTCACCCTGCTGCGCACCGTGTACGACACGTACTGCGAGGTGCTCGGGCCGGATGACGGCCAGAGTCTCGCCGCCCAGGTCAACCTGGCGGTGTCACTGCGCAGCGCCGGTCGGGGAGCCGAGGCCGCGCCGATGTTCGAGACGGCGTACCGCGAGCTCGACGAGCGCTTCGGGCCGGACAACCCGGACACGGTGGCGTGCCGGTCGAGTCGCGCGGCGAACCTGCTGGCCGTCGGCGACGCGGCGAGAGCGTTCACCGAGATGACCGCCGTGAGCCAGGCGTACGAGGAGCAGCTGCGCCTCGGCCCGGAGCACCCGCACACGCTGGCGACTCTGAGCAACCTCTCCGCCGCCGAGCGCGCGCTCGGGCGCAGGTCGGATGCCCGCGCGTCGGCGGCCCGGGCCTCCGGCGAGCTGCGCAAGGTCCTCGGCCCCGACCACCCGCACACCCTCGCCGCGGACGTGAACCACGCGGTGTGCCTCGCCGAGGAGGGGGAGTGGGACCCGGCGCGGGAGCGACTGCGGGAGACAGCCGGTCGCCTGGCCGCGGTGATCGGCGCGGATCACCCCGACACGCTGCGCTGCCTCGGTGATCTGGCCCTGGTGTCGAGGCGGGCCGGTGGCGAGGCCCCGGCCGAGGACGTCGGCGCGGTGGCGGACCGGCTGGCCGAGGTGATCGGCCCGGAGCATCCGACGGTGCAGACGCTGCGTGAGCGGCGGTTCGTCGTCCGGGTCATCGACCCGCACACGATCTGACCGGGTTGGTCCGGCGGGGTGGGTCGGGTCCGCCCCGCCGGGGCCGAGCGCTGAACGACGGTCGTTCAGACCCGAGGGGTGGTCGCGAGGTCCGGCGTGGCCAGCCAGGTGAGGGTCTGCGGCAGGATCTCCACCGCGCCGAAGTGCGCGGCGCCGGGCTGCACCTGGACCTCGGCCCGCGAGATCCGCGAGGCGAGCCAGTGGGAGTGCTCCACCGGCGAGAAGCGGTCCTGCTCGCCGTGCCAGAGCCGGACCTCCGCGCGGATGGCGCTCAGGTCGAACCCCCAGCCACGCCGTATCGCCAGCACGTCGTCGATCCAGCCCTCGGGGCCGTGCCGCAACGCCTCGGAGTACATGTCGGTCAGCAGTCGGCGGATCGCGACGTCGTCGACGACCCGGATGTCCTCGTCGGGCAACTGGGGGCGCAGGAAGTCCAGCAGCGTCATCGGGTCCCGCCGGGCCTCCTCCGCGCGGACCTTCAGGTTGAGCGTGAGCTCGGCGAGGTCCTCGTCGGCCCGCCCGTAGTCCTCCACGTTCGACTCGGCCATCCCGGCGTACCAGTCCAGGTCGGGTGCGCCGGCCGGGGCGAGCCCCACCAGGACGGCGGCCCGGGTGACCCGGTCCGGCAGCAACGCCGCACAGGCCAGGGCGTGTGGACCGCCACCGGACCGGCCCACCACCGCGAACCGCTCGATGCCGAGGTCGTCGGCGATCGCCGCCACGTCGGCCGCGGCGTCGGCGACCCGCCGGCCCTCGTGCCGGTCGGAGTCGCCGTAGCCGGGCCGGTCGTAACAGACGAGGTGCACGCCGAGGCGGTAGACGACGATGCCCCGGGGCCGGGGGCCGCTGCGGCTGCCCGGGGTGCCGTGCAGCAGGAAGACCGCAGGCCCGTCCGGCGAGCCGGAGGTCTCCACCGCGAGGTGCCGCCCGTCCGGGGTGGTGACGGTGCGCTGTGCCGCATCTTGTCGCGTCACGGTTGGCCTCCCGCGGGTCGTCATGTGCTCCCCCGTGAACGGAGCCGCGCGTTGTCGGCGGTGAGTGCAAAGCCCCCGAAATCGCCCAGAACACTTTCTTGTTGTGCAGCGTACTGCCCGTCGTGGATGCCCGCTATGGGCCGCCGGGTCAATGCCGGTGGGTTGGGGCCCCCGAACGGGCCGCTACCCTGGTAGCCCGAGGGGAAGGGGCACCAAGAGGGTGGCTAGGACCTACAACGTCGTGACGTACGGCTGCCAGATGAACGTGCACGACTCTGAGCGCATCTCCGGCCTGCTCGAACAGGCCGGCTACGTGCGCGCGGTGCCCGCCGACGACACCCCGGACATCGTCGTCTTCAACACCTGCGCCGTCCGGGAGAACGCCGACAACCGGCTCTACGGCAACCTCGGTCGGCTGCGCCCGGTGAAGGACAAGCACCCCGGAATGCAGATCGCGGTCGGCGGCTGCCTGGCCCAGAAGGACCGGGGCGAGATCGTCCGCAAGGCACCCTGGGTGGACGTGGTCTTCGGCACCCACAACATCGGCTCGCTGCCGGTGCTGCTGGAGCGGGCCCGGCACAACGCCGCCGCCGAGGTGGAGATCCTGGAGTCCCTCGACGTCTTCCCCTCCACGCTGCCCACCCGCCGCGAGTCCACGTACGCCGGGTGGGTGTCGATCTCGGTGGGCTGCAACAACACCTGCACGTTCTGCATCGTGCCCGCGCTGCGCGGCAAGGAGAAGGACCGCCGTCCCGGCGACATCCTCTCCGAGGTGCGCGCTCTGGTCGACGAGGGCGTGCTGGAGGTGACCCTGCTCGGGCAGAACGTCAACTCCTACGGGGTGGAGTTCGGCGACCGGTACGCGTTCGGCAAGCTGCTGCGGGCCTGCGGTGACATCGACGGGTTGGAGCGGGTCCGGTTCACCAGCCCGCACCCGAAGGACTTCACCGACGACGTGATCGCCGCGATGGCCGAGACGCCGAACGTCTGCCACTCGCTGCACATGCCGTTGCAGTCCGGCTCCGACGACGTGCTCCGGGCGATGCGCCGGTCCTACCGCTCCGAGCGCTACCTGGGGATCATCGAGAAGGTCCGGGCGGCGATGCCGGACGCGGCGATCACCACCGACATCATCGTCGGCTTCCCGGGTGAGACCGAAGCCGACTTCCAGCGCACCCTGGACGTGGTCCGCGAGGCCCGGTTCTCCTCGGCCTTCACCTTCCAGTACTCGAAGCGCCCGGGCACCCCCGCCGCGACCATGGACGACCAGTTGCCCAAGCAGGTCGTGCAGGAGCGCTACGAACGGCTGATCGAAACCGTCGAGGAGATCACCTGGGCGGAGAACAAGCGCCTGGTGGGCGAGACCGTCGAGGTGCTGGTCGCGGTCGGCGAGGGCCGCAAGGACGAGCGCACCGGCCGGATGTCCGGTCGGGCCCGCGACGGTCGGCTCGTGCACTTCGCGACCGACACCCCCGGCGGGGAGTCGATGGCCGGCCAGATCCGCCCGGGCGACATCGTGCACACCACGATCACGTACGCCGCGCCGCACCACCTCAACGCCGACGGAGCGCCGGTGGCGCACCGGCGTACCCGGGCCGGCGACGCCGCCGAGGCGGGGCGTTCCCCGCGTACCCCCGGTGTGTTGCTCGGTCTGCCCACGATCGGCGCACCGCCGGTCGCCGCCGCACCGACTGCCGGCTGCGCCACCCACTGAGCGCGGGAGGGCCCCTTGTCGTCGCGCGACGACAAGGGGCCGCCCGTTCAGACAGTGATCCGACCGCGCCGGCGGACGGCCGACGCGGGAAGCGCCGGCCGTCCCGACAACTCAGCAGCTGGCGCCGTTGAGCTTCACCGTGCCCGGCGTGCTGGCGGTGCCGTTGGCGGTGAAGCCCACGGTGACCGACCCGCCCGCCGACAGCGACGGGGCGTGCCCCGGTGCGGCCGCGGTGACCGTCGTGCCGGACTGGGAGACCGTGGCGTTCCAGCCACTGCCCAACGTCACCCCGGACGGCCAGGCCCAGGTGACCGACCACGGGTTCACCGCGGCGGGGCCGGTGTTCTTCACGGTCAACTCACCCTGGAAGCCGCCCTGCCAGGCGTTGACCTGCCGGTAGGTGGCAGTGCAGGCGCCGGTGGGCGGATCCGTCGGTCCGTCGGGCGGTGGGGTGGTGGTGCCGCCACCGGTCGGCGCGATCAGGTACGGCTGGAGGATCGCCTGCTTGGTGGTGTTGACGTTCGTCCAGTCGTCCAGTGCGATGCCGCCGGTGTCACCCGAGTTCGGGTTCCACGACCAGTAGGTGAAGGACATCCCGGTCACCCCGGTGCCGGTGTAGGCCATCAACTTCTCCAGCCACACCTTGTCCTTCGGGTCCGCCAGGGTGCTGCCGAACTCACCCATCATGATCGGAGCGATGTTCTGCTTGTAGAGGTAACCCCAGTACTTGTCCCAGATGGCCGGCATGTTCGCCGGGTAGTCCGGGGCGTCGAACCAGCTCTGCCGGTAGACCGAGGTGGCGTACTCGTGCGGCGAGTAGACCAGGCGGTTCGCCACGTTCAGGCGTACCGGGAACTGGCCGGCCTTGGACAGGTTGCCACCCCACCAACCACAGTCCTCGTCGTTGCTGGTGTCGCCGTCCCACACGTTGGAGAGGCCACCGCTGGGGCAGCTCACCCCCTCCACGAAGATCAACCAGTTGGGTTGGACGCCGAGGATCGCGTTGCCGGCCCGCTCGGCGGCGAGCCGCCAGTCCCGGGTGGTGTCGCCGCAACCCCAGCACGCGCCGGTGGCCGCCGGGTTGGTGCCCTCGGCGTGCGGCTCGTTGTGCAGGTCCGCGCCGATCACCGTGGGGTTGCCCGCGTACCGCTGGGCCAGCATCTTCCAGTCGTTGATCCAGGTCGCCTCGGAGACCGCCGACGTGTACCACAGCGGCGACTGCCCGGCCGCCGTCGGGCGGTGCCGGTCCAGGATGATCCGCATCCCCTTGCTGCCGGCGTAGTCGATCACCTTGTCCAGGATCTGCAACGGCGACAACCCGACCAGATCCGGGTTGACGAAGTCGTTGACCCCGCTGGCGGTCGCGCCCGGCTTCAGCGCGTCGTTCGAGTACGGCACCCGCAACGTGTTGTAACCCAGCCGGGCCATCGTGTCGAGCTGCCCCCGCCACGGGTTGTTCGACCACAGCCCGTGGAAGGTCTTGTTGTCGGTCTCCATGCCGAACCAGTTGATGCCGGTCAACCGGACCGTGGCGCCGGTGCTGTCCACGATCTGATTGCCGTTGGTGTGCAGGTAACCGGTGCCGGTACCGCCCGGCGCGGCGACCGCCGGGCCGGTGCTGACCGCGACGGCGACGAGCGCGCCAGCCGCGGCGGTGGCGAGCGCGGCCAGCGCGCCGCCGAAAGAGGTGGGACGGTGCATGCGAGCTCCACTTCGGATGCCCGACGCCGCCGTCGGCGGCGCGGGCGGAAGACCGGGGGAGGCCGTCCGCCCGTCACGCTCCCTCAGGAGTACGCGCACAGCGCGGAACGACCCATGTCACGCGGACGTGGTCACTCGCGTAACGCACACCGACGATCCCCGACGACGTCGTACCGCCGTCAGCGCCCTCGCGTCGATGCCCGACCTGGCTCCGTCGCTCATTCTGATCAGCGGTCTTCAATGCGTCAACCAGCCGTCCGGCTGGCCCCACCCCACCGTCCCGCGCCCGCCCGCCCGCCCGCCCGCGTCCCGCGCCCCGGCCGTCCGCGCCCGCGCTCGCGCCGCGCCCGCGCTCGCGCCGCGCCCGCGCTCGCGCCGCGCCCGCGCTCGCGCCGCGCTCGCCCCGCGTCCGCGCTCGTCCCGCGCTCGCCTTGCGCCCCCACCCCGCAAGATCGCGCTCGATCCTGGATGTAGTGGTCTCGAGAGGCGGGGATACCACTACATCCAGGATCGAGCGTGACCATGACCGGCGTCGGCGTCGGCGTCGGAAGTCGGCCTTCAAGCGGCCCGCGCCCAACAAGCCGGCAAGATCCACGCAACTTCAGGGAAACTGCTGCCTCCGGCGCATCTGAGGCAGCAGTTTCCCTGAAGTTGTGAGGATCTTGGCGCGGGGCGCGGGGCGCGGGGCGCGGGGCGCGGGGCGCGGGGCGCGGGGCGCGGGGCGCGGGGCGCGGGGCGCGGGGCGCGGGGCGCGAGGGCCTTGGGCACGCGGGAGCCCCCGGTCCCTGCGAGGGACCGGGGGCTCCGGAAGACGTCAGCTCAGCCGGCCTGCTCGGCGAGCTGGAGGAACTGCCGCTTGGCGGTGAGCGCCTGCTCGGCCTCCTTGATCCGGCGTGCGTCCCCGGCGCTCTGCGCCCGGGCCAGCCGGTCCTCGGCTTCCGCCACCTGCGCCCGCATCTGGGCGAGCAGGGGGTTGTCCTCCTTGGTGGTGCGGCGCCACGCCGAGTCCATCACGTCGCGGACCTTGTCGTCGATGGCGCGCAGCCGGCGCTCCAGCCCGGCAGCCGCCTCGCGGGGCACCCGGCCGGCCTCGTGCCACTGTGCCTGGATCTCCCGCAGTTTGGCCTGGGCGCCCTTCGGGTCGGCGTCGATGTCCAGCGCCTCGGCCTCGGCGAGCAGGGCCTGCTTGCGCTCCAGGTTGCCGCGCTGCTCGTTGTCCCGGGCGGAGAAGACCTCACTGCGCCGGCTGAAGAAGGCGTCCTGCGCACCCCGGAATCGTTCCCAGAGTTTCTGCTCGGCCTCCTTGGAGGCGCGCGGCGCGGCCTTCCACTGGGTCATCAGATCCTTGAGCTGGTTGGCGGTGGCGGCCCAGTCGGTGGATTCCTGGAGCTTCTCCGCCTCGGCGACCAGCTCCTCCTTGACGGTCTGCGCCTGCTTGCGCTGCGAGTCCAGGGAGGCGAAGTGGGCGCCCCGACGTCGGGTGAAACCGTCCCGGGCGGCGGCGAAGCGCTTCCACAGCTCACCGTCGGCCTTCTTGTCGACCCCACGGATGGTCTTCCACTCGTCGAGGATCTCCTTGAGCCGGTCCCCGGCGGTCTTCCAACCGGTGGACTCGGCGGCGAGCTTCTCGGCCTCCTCGACCAGCGCGGTCTTGCGGGCCAGGGCCTCGCCGCGAGCGGCGTCCCGGGCGGCGCGCGCCTCACCGGCCTTCTCCTCGGCGAGGGTCGCCAGCTTGTCCAGGCGAGCGGCCAGGGCGTCGATGTCGCCGACGACGTTGGCCTCGGGGAGCGTGGTGCGGATCCGCCGGATCGTGCTCAGCGAGTGTCCGGCATCCGCCGCACCCGACTTGAGCCGCGCCTCGGTCAGATCCACCTCGGTGACCAGATCGGCGAAGCGGCGCGCGAAATGTGCCAGGCCTTCCTCCGGCGCACCCGCCTGCCAGGATCCGACCACCCGCTCACCCTCGGTGGTCTTGACGTAAACGGTGCCGTCCGCGTCCACCCGTCCGAAGGCAGTCCAGTCGCTCATGTGCCCATCCTCGTTCTCCCGGCGTCGAGGGAATGGACCCCCGTCGCCGCCACGGCGCAGCCAAGTTGCTTCCGGCATTGTCACAGGTCTCACCCGGTCCGCGTCGAGCGCCTATCGCCGACCGTGACCATACGGTGTCCTAGGGGCCGAATGACTGGATCGGCGCGGAGACGCACCGGGGATTCCCGCTACGGTGAACGGGTGCCACTGGTCGCCGCCGCTGTCTGCCCGCATCCGCCCCTGCTCGTGCCGGAGGTGGCCGGCTCCGCAGCCCCCGAGCTGGACGACCTGCGGACGGCCTGTGACACCGCCGTACGCCGCTTGCTGGCCGCCGACCCGGACCGTGTGGTCCTGCTCGGCACCGGTCCGGTGACCGGCCCGATCCGCCCCCCGGCCACGGGTTCCCTGCAGCCGTGGGGTGTCGACATGGACGTGCCGCTGGTCCCCGGTCAGCCCGACCGGGGCGCGGTGCTGCCGCTGAGCCTGACCATCGGCGCGTGGCTGCTGGCCCGGCACGACGCGCGACCGCCGCTGACCGCCGCGCCAGCCCACACCGCGCCAGGCCACACCGCGCCGGGCCACACCGCGCCGGGCCACACCGCGCCGGCCTCCGCCGCGCCCGTGTCCGCCGTGCAGGTGGCCGCCGACGCCGGCATGGCGGAGCTTGCCGCGCTCGCCGACCAGGTGTCCGCGGCGGGTGACCGGGTGGCGTTGCTGGTGCTCGGGGACGGGTCGGCCTGCCGGGGAGAGAAGTCACCCGGGTACGACGACCCGCGCGCCCTCCCGTACGACCAGCGGGTTGCCGGGGCGCTGGCCGACGCGGACCTGGACGTCCTGCTCGGCCTCGACCCGGTGGTGTCGGCGGAGCTGAAGGCCGCCGGCCGCGCGCCCTGGCAGGTGCTCGCCAGCGCGGCCCGCGCAGCCGGTGGGGGATGGCGTGGGGAGTTGCTGCACGACTCGGCGCCCTACGGTGTCGCCTACTTCGTGGCGTCCTGGGAGCGGGTGTGACCAGCGACGAGGGGGGCACGGTCGTCGCGGTGGTCGGCCCGACCGCGGCGGGCAAGTCGGCGCTGAGCATCGCGTTGGCGCACGCCCTCGACGGCGAGGTGGTCAACGCTGACTCGATGCAGCTCTACCGGGGCATGGACATCGGCACCGCCAAGTTGACCGTCGCCGAACGGGACGGGGTGCCGCACCACCTGCTGGACATCTGGGAGGTCACCGAGCCGGCGAGCGTCGCGGAGTACCAGCGGCTGGCCCGCGCGGCGGTGAACGACATCCTGTCCCGGGGTCGGGTGCCGCTGCTGGTCGGTGGGTCCGGGCTGTACGTGCGGGCGGTGCTGGAGCGCTTCGAGTTCCCCGGCACCGACGCGGCGCTGCGGGAGCGACTGGAGCGGGAGTTGGCTGAGGTCGGGCCGGCCCCGCTGTACGCGCGGCTGCGCGCCGCCGACCCGGTCGCCGCCCAGGGCATCCTGCCCGGCAACGGCCGGCGGATCGTGCGGGCCCTGGAGGTGATCGAGCTGACCGGCGCGCCGTTCACCGCCTCGCTGCCGCAGCCGACGCCGTACTACCCGTCGGTGCAGGTCGGCGTCGACCTGGACACCGGCCTGCTGGACGAGCGGATCGCGCTGCGGGTCGATCGGATGTGGGCCGACGGCCTGGTGTCGGAGACCCGTGAGCTGATCGGGCGCGGGCTGCCCGAGGGGCGGACGGCGAGTCGGGCGCTCGGCTACCAGCAGGTGCTGCGCATGCTGGCCGGTGAGTTGACCGAGTCGCAGGCGCACGACGAGACGGTACGGGCGACCCGGCGCTTCGTCCGCCGGCAGCGGTCGTGGTTCCGGCGCGACCCGCGGATCCACTGGCTGGACTCGGCGGGGCCGGACCTGATCGGGGACGCCCTGCGTCTGGTGCCGGCCGAAACGCGATAATGGGGGCGTGGAGTTCACCAAGGGCCACGGCACCGGCAACGACTTCGTCCTCCTGCCCGACCCGGACGGTCAGCTCGACCTGACACCGGAGCTGGTCGCGGCGCTCTGCGACCGGCGGCGGGGCATCGGCGCGGACGGCGTGCTGCGGGTGGTCCGTGCGGCCAAGCATCCGGACGGCGCCGGGCTGGCCGGCGAGGCCGAGTGGTTCATGGACTACTGGAACGCCGACGGTTCGTTCGCCGAGATGTGCGGCAACGGTGCCCGGGTCTTCGTGCGCTACCTGCTCGACACCGGGTTGGCGACGCCCGCCGGCGCGGCGTTGCCGGTGGTCACCCGGGCCGGCGTCGTGCGCGCGCTGGTCGAGGGCGACGTGGTGTCCGTCGAGATGCGCCGACCCCAGGTGTACGACAGCTCCGCCGCCACTCTTGGCGGGCTGACCCTGACCGGTGCGGTGGTGGACGTCGGCAACCCGCACCTGGTCTGCGTCCTGCCTGCGGGTGTGGAGTTGTCCGCGCTGGACCTGACGACCGCGCCCGGGTTCGACCCGGAGGTCTTCCCGAGCGGGGTGAACGTGGAGTTCATCGTGGCGGGCGACCCGGTCGACGCCACGGACGCGCACAGCCTGATGAGGGTGTACGAGCGTGGCAGCGCCGAGACGTTGTCCTGCGGCACCGGTGCCTGCGCGGTGGGCGCGGTGGCCCTGCGCGACGCTGGCCGGGACACCGGAGTGGTCGCCGTGGACGTGCCCGGCGGCCGTGTGACGGTCACGGTGACGGCTGACTCCTGCTGGCTCTCCGGCCCAGCCGTCCTGGTGGCAACCGGCGAGCTGGACCCGACCGCCCTGCCCCGCGCTGCCGCAGCTCACCCGGGTTGATCAAGAGGTTTGCGTCAGGAACAACGTGGGTCCTGACGCAAACCTTGATCAACAGGGGGAGTGCTCAGGGGGTCGCGCTGGCGTTGGCGGCGATCTCGGGGAGGTCCGCCGGGCCGGGGTCGGCTGCCGGGAGTGGGCTGGGGTTGTGCGCGGCGGCGCGGACGGCGGCGGCGACCGCCGGGGCGACCCGGGAGTCGAAGACGCTGGGCACGATCACCGTTGGGTTGATCTTGTCCTCACCGACCACGTCGGCAATGGCCTGGGCGGCCGCGAGGGCCATCTCCTCGGTGAACTCCTCGGCGTGCGCGTCGAGCATGCCGCGGAACACCCCGGGGAAGGCGAGCACGTTGTTGATCTGGTTCGGCTGGTCCGAGCGACCGGTGGCGACCACGGCGGCGTGCTTGCGCGCCTCCCGGGGGTCGACCTCCGGGTCCGGGTTGGCGAGCGCGAAGACGATCGAGTCCTTCGCCATCTGGGCGATGTCGTCGCCGGTGAGCAGGTTCGGCGCGCTCACCCCGATGAACACGTCGGCACCCCGGATCGCACCCGGCAGGTCGCCCGAGTAGTTCTCCTTGTTGGTGTTGTCCGCCAGCCACTGCCACGCCGAGTTGAGCCCGGTCAGCCCGCGGTGCAGGGCGCCCTCCCGGTCGTACGCGATGATGTCGCCGACGCCCTGGCGCAGCAGCAGCTTCATGATCGCGGTGCCGGCCGCGCCGGCGCCCGAGACGACCACGCGGACGTCTTCAAGCCGCTTGCCGACCACCCGCAGCGCGTTGGTCAGCGCGGCCAGCACGCAGATCGCGGTGCCGTGCTGGTCGTCGTGGAAGACCGGGATGTCCAGCGCCTCGCGCAGCCGGGCCTCGATCTCGAAGCAGCGCGGCGCGGCGATGTCCTCCAGGTTGATCCCGCCGTAAGCGGGCGCGATCGCCTTGACGATCTGCACGATCTCGTCGGTGTCCTGGGTGTCCAGCACCACCGGCCAGGCATCCACCCCGCCGAAGCGCTTGAACAGCGCCGCCTTGCCCTCCATCACCGGCAGCGAGGCGGCCGGGCCCAGGTTGCCCAGGCCGAGCACCGCCGAGCCGTCGCTGACCACCGCGACGGTGTTGCGCTTGATGGTCAGCCGCCGGGCGTCCGCCGGGTTCTCGGCGATCGCCATGCAGACCCGGGCCACCCCCGGGGTGTAAGCCCGGGACAGCTCGTCACGGTTGCGCAGCGCGACCTTCGAGGTCACCTCGATCTTGCCGCCCAGGTGCAGGAGGAACGTCCGGTCCGACACCTTGCGGACATCCACGCCGTCCAGCGCGGTCAACGCGTCGACCACCTGGTCGGCGTGGCCGGCGTCGGCGGTGTCGCAGGTCAGGTCGACGATCACGTGGGTCGGGTCCGAGTCCACCACGTCCAGCGCCGTGACGATCGCCCCGGCCTCGCCGACCGAGGTGGTGAGCCGGCCGATCGAGGAGGCGTCCGCAGTTACGGCGATCCGGATGGTGATCGAAAATCCGGCGCTCGGCAGTCGGGTGATGGCCACGGGATCCCTCCGTCACGGCTGTGCGGCCAGTCGGCCGCCGACCGCATTTCTACCGGGTTGTCGAGTCCGACCAGCATTCGCCCCCACTTTTGGCGACCTTCAGCATGGGCATATAGCAGGTGCGTTCGGCGTTGTGTCATGTCAGGATTACGTTCTACTTATCAAAACGGACAGGAGAACCGCTTGCGAGACCAGGAGAGCTTTGTCCCCGTCGAGGACGAGCTCGACGACGTCACCACCGGCGAGATGGAGCTGTCGGAGCGGCAGTCCCTGCGACGCGTCCCGGGCCTGTCAACCGAGCTCACCGACGTCACCGAGGTGGAATACCGCCAGCTGCGGCTGGAGCGGGTCGTCCTGGTGGGCGTCTGGACCGAGGGCACGATCGCCGATGCGGAAAATTCGCTGACCGAGCTTGCCGCGCTGGCCGAGACGGCCGGTTCGCAGGTGCTCGAAGGGCTCATCCAGCGTCGCACACGACCCGACCCGGCGACGTACATCGGCCGCGGCAAGGTCGACGACCTCGGCGCGGTGGTGCTCTCCACCGGCGCCGACACGGTCATCTGCGACGGTGAGCTGTCGCCGTCACAGCTGCGCAACCTGGAGCAGCGCACCAAGGTCAAGGTTGTCGACCGGACGGCGCTGATCCTCGACATCTTCGCCCAGCACGCCAAGAGCAAGGAAGGTAAGGCGCAGGTCGAGCTGGCCCAGCTCCAATACCTGCTGCCCCGACTGCGCGGTTGGGGTGAGACGCTCTCCCGGCAGACCGGTGGTTCCGGCCGGGGCGGCGGCGCCGGTGGCGGTGTGGGTGTGCGTGGTCCCGGTGAAACCAAGCTGGAGACCGACCGGCGGCGTATCCGCCACCGCATCTCCCGGCTGCGCCGCGAGATCAAGAACATGCGGACGGTACGCGTCACCAAGCGTGCCCGACGCACCCGCAACTCGATCCCCGCCGTGGCCATCGCCGGCTACACCAACGCCGGCAAGTCGAGCCTGCTCAACCGGCTGACGGACGCGGGCGTGCTGGTGGAGAACGCGCTGTTCGCGACGTTGGACCCGACCACCCGTAAGGCCACCGCCTCGGATGGGCGGATCTACACCCTCTCCGACACGGTCGGTTTCGTCCGGCACCTCCCGCACCAGATCGTCGAGGCGTTCCGCTCGACGCTGGAGGAGGTCGCGGAGGCGGATCTGGTGGTGCACGTCGTCGACGGCACCCACCCGGATCCGGAGGAGCAGGTCCGGGCGGTGCACGAGGTGCTCGCCGAGGTGAGCGCGGATCGGCTCCCCGAGCTGCTGGTGGTCAACAAGACCGACGCCGCCGACGAGGACACTCTGCTGCGGCTCAAGCGGCTCTGGCCGGACGCGATCTTCGTATCGGCTCACTCCGGCAGGGGCATCGAGGACCTGCGCTCGGCCATCGAGGACCGGCTGCCACAGCCGGCCGTCGAGGTCCGGGCGGTCCTGCCGTACGACCGGGGTGACCTGGTGTCCCGGGTGCACCGCACCGGGGAGGTGCTCAGCACGTCGCACCTGCCGGAGGGCACCCTGCTGCACGTCCGCGTCAGTGCGGAGCTGGCTGCGGAGCTGGCGCCGTTCGACGTCGCGCGGCAGGGACAGGCGGCCGGCAGCCGGTCCTGAGCCCCCACGGCGTCATCCACCTGAAACGCGTGGCATGCGACACTGGCCGAATGCGCCGCGTTGTTTCCTCGGTCACGGTTGCCCTCGGCCTGCTCGGGGCAACCGTGGCGCTCGCCGGAGTCGCCGCGGCGGCCCCCGCGCCCGTGTCGTTGGGGCTGCCCGCTGCCGCTCCCGGTCAGAAGCGGTGCACGATCGTCGACGAACGCCTGCGAGAGCTGTCCGGGCTGGTCGCGACCAAGAGCGGCTACATCGTCATCAACGATGGCACCGAGGTCCCGGCACGCAAGCGGGTCTTCTTCCTCGACAGCAAGTGCAAGATCTCGAAGGAGCCGGTCCGGTACTCCGGGCAGGGCCCCTTCGACACCGAGGATCTGGCTCTCTCCAAGGACGGCAGCACCCTCTGGATCGCCGACATCGGCGACAACGCCGACTCGAAGGAGCGCCGCAGCCGCATCGCGCTCTGGTCGATGCCGGTCACCGGCGTCAGGCAGCCGACGCTGCACCGGCTCGCGTACCCGGAGGCCAAGCCGCGCGACGCCGAGGCGTTGCTCATCGGCGACGACGGTAAGCCGCTCATCATCACGAAGGTGACCAGCGGCAAGGCCGAGATCTACACCCCGACGGCAGCCCTGAAGAGCGGCGACACCGACCCGGTGCCGATGAGCAGGGCCGGCGAGATAGAGCTGCCCAAGACGCAGACGGAGAACCCGCTCAACACCTTCGGTCGGATCGCCATCACCGGCGCGGCCCGGTCCCCGGACGGCTCCCGGGTGGTGCTGCGCACCTACGCGGACGCCTTCGAGTACGACGTGAGCGGCGGCGACATCGTCGGCGCGCTCACCACCGGCAAGCCCCGGGTGACGGCGTTGGCCGACCCGTTCGGCGAGGCCATCAGCTACACGCCGGACGGGAAGTCGTTCCTGACCGTCTCCGACGCGGCCCGCTTCGCCGAGGACGAGCCCCTCGACATTCTCAGCTACACACCGTCCACCTCGACGGCGGTGCCACTCGCAGCGGCCGGCGGTGCCAAGCCGGCCGCGGCGAAGTCGTGGACCGACGGTCTGAGCCTCGACGACATCACCTACCTGGTCGGCGCCGTCGGGTTGGTCGGCCTGCTGTTGGTCGGCGCCGGGATCATCGGCATCGTCCGGGCCCGCCGCCGGCCGCCGGCCGCCGACGGGCCCGACTCGTCGGACCCGGATGGTGAGCCGTCAGGCCCGCGTGCCGGCCGTGCCGCCGACGGGCCCGCGGGGCCCACCGGCCGGAAGAGCGGCGTCTACGGTGGCGGCGCGCCAGCGGGTGGCGCGGTCTACGGCGGTGCCGCGGGTCGCGGCGGCCCGGCCCCGGCGGGTGGTGCCGTGTACGGCGGCGGCGGTCGCCCGGCCGTCGCCGACGGTGGCTACGGCACGCCACGGCCGGACGCCGGCAGCGGCGTGTACGGCGGAGCTCGTCCCCCGGCCGGTGGAGGTCGTTCCCCGGCCGGTGGAGGTCGCCCTCCGGTCAGTGGCGGCGGTCGCCCCCCGGTTGCAGGTGGCGGTCGTCCGCAGAGTGGTGGCGGTCGTCCTGGCGGCGGTGTGTACGGCGACGGCGGCGGTCAGCCCGGCGCCGGTCGGGCGGAGCCGCCCCGCCGTGGTGGACAGGAACCTGACCACCGGGGTCAGCGGCCCGGCCGCCGGCGTGACGACGACGGGCCCGTCGATCCGTACGGGCAGTATCCCGGGGGCGGCCGCGGCTATCGGGGCGACCGCTACTGATGAGCGTCGCCGCGCTCACGCGCTCCTGAAACAACCAACGCGGGTAAGCCAGCCTTCTGAACAGCGGGCGCGGGTGGGCCGCGCTTTTGAACAGCGGGCGCGGGTGGGCGCCGTGGGCACCCACCCGCGGGCCGGTCAGATTCGGCGCAGCACCGCCACGACCCGGCCCATGATGGTGGCGTCGTCACCGGGGATCGGGTCGAAGGCCGGGTTCTGCGGCATGAGCCAGACGTGCCCGTCGCGCCGTCGGTAGGTCTTCACTGTCGCCTCGCCGTCGAGCATGGCGGCCACGATCTCGCCGGAGTCGGCGGTCGGCTGCTGCCGAACGACGACCCAGTCGCCGTCGCAGATCGCCGCGTCGAGCATCGAGTCGCCCTTGACCTGGAGCATGAAGACTTCGCCCTCGCCCACCAGCTCGCGGGGGAGCGGGAAGATGTCCTCCACGGCCTGCTCGGCGAGGATCGGCCCACCGGCGGCGATCCGACCGAGCATCGGCACGTACGCCGGGGTCGGCCGCTGCGCCCGGGACAGCTCGTCGTCGATGGCCTCGCTGGGAGCACGGACGTCCACCGCGCGCGGCCGGTTAGGGTCGCGGCGCAGGAAGCCCTTCTTCTCCAGCTCCTTGAGCTGGTAGGCGACGCTGGACGGCGACACCAGGCCGACGGCCTCGCCGATCTCGCGGACGCTCGGCGGGTAGCCGTGCCGCTCGACCCAGGTGCGGATGAACTCCAGGATGCGTCGCTGGCGAGCGGTCAGGTCGATCGTCGCCGGGTCGGGGAAGGCGCTGACCACCGGGGTGACCTGGCGCACGGCGGGCTGACCCGTCCGGCTGCGCGCGGCGCTGCGGCGTCGGGTGGCCGGCGGGCCCGCCTCGGTGATCTGCTGCGGGCTCTTCGGCCGGCTGGCCCGGTCCTCGGTCACGTCCGTCCTCCCTGGTCGGCGCTGGGTGCCTCGTCGGCTCGTGGTGCGTGCGGTGGTGCCACGTTGTTCATGACCGTATAGGTGAGATCGGTCATTTTCAAACATCTGTACGACCTCTCACCGGCGTGTCGGGGTGAAAAAGCCCTCCGGTCGTACGGATGTTCTGATAAATGGTACGTCAGGTAGCACTGGTGTTCGATCGTCGGCCGTTTTACGGGTCACTCTGGCCCGCTGGCCGGTAACCCGCGCGCGGTGTTCGCGTTGGGTCTTCGGGCGTGCCGATGGTCGCGGATGACCGGATGGTCCGTGACGCGCCGGACACGCCGGTCAACTTGACCCGGCTTCCCCAGCGACATACGGTCAACCCCTAGATGTAGTAGTGACACGGGCGTAAGTTGCCCACAGGTTGGGTCCGACTACCGACCGCACTCCCGTAACGTCGATCACGGCGGGTGCCATCCGAGGGTGGCACCGCCGGGGTGGGTCGTGCCCGGGAGTGTCCGGTGTGGGCGCAGTTGATCATTTTTAGGAGGTGGGCGATGCGGTGTCCGTACTGCCGGCACGCTGACTCCCGGGTGGTCGACTCGCGGGAGGCCGACGACGGCCAGCTCATCCGGCGGCGGCGTTCCTGCCCGGAATGCGGCAAGCGGTTCACCACCGTCGAGGAGGCGGTCCTCGCGGTCGTCAAGCGCAGCGGGGTGACCGAGCCGTTCAGTCGCACGAAGATCATCGGCGGGGTGCGCAAGGCGTGCCAGGGCCGGCCGGTGGACGACGACTCACTCGCGCTGCTCGCGCAGCGGGTGGAGGAGACGGTCCGGGCCAAGGGGGCCGCCGAGATCCCCAGCCACGACGTGGGCCTGGCGATCCTGGGCCCACTGCGCGACCTGGACGAGATCGCCTACCTGCGGTTCGCCAGCGTCTACCGCTCCTTCGACTCACTCGCCGACTTCGAGCGCGAGATCGAGACGTTGCGGGCCGCGGCGCGCGCCCGGGGGCAGGGCAGGGCCGATGCGGTTGAGGCCGCCGGCCGTACCAGCTGAATCTTCACGGTTTTTCAAGAGATTGGGACGCGCGGTGGGTGACCGCGCAGACGAGGGGGGCGACGGCGTGACAACTAGCCGTTCACGAAACAAGGCAGGCGCGGGGCTGAAGATCGAGCGGGTGTGGACGACCGAGGGGGTCCACCCGTACGACGAGGTCACCTGGGAGCGCCGCGACGTCGTGATGACGAACTGGCGGGACGGTTCGATCAACTTCGAGCAGCGGGGGGTCGAGTTCCCGCAGTCGTGGAGCGTCAACGCGGCCAACATCGTGACCACCAAGTACTTCCGGGGCGCGGTGGGGACCCCGGAGCGGGAGTGGTCGCTCAAGCAGTTGATCGACCGGGTCGTCACCACCTACCGCACCGCGGGCGAGGAGTACGGCTACTTCGCCAGCCCGGCCGACGCCGAGATCTTCGGCCACGAGCTGACCTGGATGCTGCTGCACCAGGTTTTCAGCTTCAACTCGCCGGTCTGGTTCAACGTCGGCACGCCGTCGCCGCAGCAGGTCAGCGCCTGTTTCATCCTGGCCGTCGACGACTCGATGGACTCGATCCTCGACTGGTACAAGGAGGAGGGGCTGATCTTCAAGGGCGGCTCCGGCTCCGGGGTCAACCTGTCGCGGATCCGCTCGTCGCGTGAGCTGCTCTCCTCCGGCGGCACCGCCTCGGGCCCGGTGAGCTTCATGCGTGGCGCCGACGCCTCGGCCGGCACCATCAAGTCCGGCGGCGCGACCCGCCGGGCGGCCAAGATGGTCATCCTCGACGTGGACCACCCGGACATCGAGGAGTTCGTGGTCACGAAGGCGCGCGAGGAGCACAAGATCCGCGCTCTGCGCGACGCCGGGTTCGACATGGACCTCGGCGGCTCCGACATCGTCAGCGTGCAGTACCAGAACGCCAACAACTCGGTCCGGGTCTCCGACGAGTTCATGTCGGCGGTGGAGAACGGCGGCGGCTTCGACCTGCGCGGTCGGCTGGACGGCTCGGTGATCGACACCGTCGACGCCAAGAAGCTGTTCCGCACCATCTCCCAGGCTGCCTGGGAGTGCGCCGACCCGGGCCTGCAGTACGACGACACGATCAACGACTGGCACACCTGCCCGGAGACCGGGCGGATCACCGCGTCGAACCCGTGCTCGGAGTACCTGCACCTGGACAACTCCTCGTGCAACCTGGCCTCGCTCAACCTGATGAAGTTCCTCCGCGCCGACGGTGGCTTCGAGGTGGAGAAGTTCGTCAAGTCCGTCGAGTTCGTCATCACCGCGATGGACATCTCGATCTGCTTCGCGGACTTCCCGACCGAGAAGATCGGGGAGACCTCCCGCGCCTACCGGCAGCTCGGCATCGGCTACGCCAACCTCGGCGCCCTGCTGATGGCCACCGGCCTGCCGTACGACTCGGACCAGGGCCGTTCGGTTGCCGCGTCGATCACGTCGCTGATGACCGGCACCGCCTACCGCCGCTCCGCCGAGCTGGCCGGCGTCGTCGGCCCGTACGACGGTTACGCCCGCAACGCCGAGCCGCACAAGCGGGTCATGCGCAAGCACGCCGCCGCCAACGACGAGATCAAGCCGACCAGCCCGGTGGCCACCGCGATCGTCCGTGAGGCGACCAGGCAGTGGACCCAGGGCAACAAGATCGGCGACAAGTTCGGCTGGCGCAACGCGCAGGCGAGCGTCCTCGCCCCGACCGGCACGATCGGCTTCATGATGGACTGCGACACGACCGGCGTGGAGCCGGACCTGGCGCTGGTCAAGTTCAAGAAGCTGGTCGGCGGCGGCTCGATGCAGATCGTCAACCAGACCGTTCCGCGTGCGCTGCGCAGCCTCGGCTACCCCGAGGAGCAGGTCGAGGCGATCGTCGAGCACATCGCCGACCACGGCCACGTGGTCGACGCCCCGGGCCTCAAGCCGGAGCACTACGCGGTGTTCGACTGCGCCATGGGGGAGCGGACGATCGCCCCGATGGGTCACGTGCGGATGATGGCGGCCATCCAGCCGTTCGTCTCCGGCGCGATCTCCAAGACGGTCAACATGCCGGAGGCGGCCACCGTCGAGGACGTCGAGAAGATCTACTTCGAGGGCTGGAAGCTCGGCCTCAAGGCGCTGGCGATCTACCGGGACAACTGCAAGGTCGGTCAGCCGCTCTCGGTCGCGAAGTCCAACAAGGCCACCGAGCCGGCCGCCGTCGAGGCTGCGCCGGCCGCGGTGGAGAAGGTCATCGAGTACCGGCCGGTGCGTAAGCGCCTGCCGAAGAAGCGCCCGTCCGAGACGGTCAGCTTCTCTGTCGGAGGCGCCGAGGGCTACCTCACCGCGTCGTCCTACCCGGACGACGGCCTCGGCGAGGTCTTCCTCAAGATGTCCAAGCAGGGCTCGACCCTGGCCGGGGTGATGGACGCCTTCTCGGTGGCCATCAGCATCGGTCTGCAGTACGGCGTGCCGCTGGAGACGTTCGTCAGCAAGTTCACCAACATGCGCTTCGAGCCGGCCGGCATGACCGACGACCCGGACGTGCGGATGGCGGCTTCGGTGATGGACTACATCTTCCGTCGCCTGGCGCTGGACTTCCTGCCGTATGAGCGCCGCGCCGAGCTGGGCATCTTCACCGCGTCCGAGCGGGCCGCCCAACTGCGGGCCGAGGCCGACGCGGAGGCCGCCGGTGTCACCGGTGCCGAGCTCACCGCGATGGCGTCGTCGGCGCCCGTGGAGGCTCCGGCCAAGTCGGAGGCCGTCGCGCAGCCGGCGCAGGAGATGGCCGACGTGGCCGCCGCCAAGCCGGCGCCGAGCGTGGGTTCCAGCACCGAACTGCTGGAGGCCGTGATCGGCAAGGCCGCCGACGCTCCGCTCTGCTTCACCTGCGGCACGAAGATGCGCCCGGCCGGCAGCTGCTACGTCTGCGAGGGCTGCGGCTCCACCAGCGGCTGCAGCTGACGTACGAACGCGAGATCCGCGAGCGCGGCAGGGATCACCTGCCGCGCTCGCGGCGTTCCCGCCCGGCGATCGACGCGCGTTCCAGGAAACCGGGGCATCAACCTCGCCCGGACACCCCGACTTCACGAAACCCGAGTCGATCACGCCGCCGCGGCACTCTAGGAGGCGGGTGAGGCAACGCACGGGAACGGGGCTGAATTACCGAGGAATGGGCTGCGACGATGAGGGCATGACGACCGCCGAGGCGTACGCGGAGTTCGGCAGGCGTGAGGCGCGCGGGGTGTCGCCCACCTACGAGCGTCTGTCGTACGCCGTCGCCGACGACGATGCCGTGCTCGCCCTGCTGGATGCGCTTCCGCCGGCCAAGCGGCAGCCCAACCTGTTGTTCAGCGTCGTCCGGTGGCTCGGCGGCCGCGTCGACGAACCGGCCGCCTTTCACGACTTCACGGTGACGCACTGGCCCGCCGTCAAGGCGGAGCTGCTCACCCGGGCCACCCAGACGAACGAGAGCGGCCGGTGTGCGGTCCTGCTGCCGGTGCTCGCCGCGCTGCCGCAGCCCCTCGCCCTGCTGGAGGTCGGCGCGTCCGCCGGGCTCTGCCTCTACCCCGACCGGTACGCGTACCGCTACGGCGAGCACCAGGTCGGCTCCGGCGCGCCGGTCCTGGAGTGCGCGGCCAGGGGTCTGGTGCCGCCGACCCGCGTACCCCAGGTGGTGTGGCGGGCCGGCCTGGACCTCAACCCTCTCGACGTGACCGACCCCGACGACGTGTCCTGGTTGGACGCGCTGATCTGGCCGGAGCACGCGCACCGGCGGGCCCGGCTGCGCGCCGCGGCGGCGGTCGCCGCGGCCGACCCGCCGCTGCTGCTCCGCGGTGATCTGGTGGACGACCTGCCGGCGCTGGCCGCCCGGGCGCCGGCCGACGCGACGCTGGTGGTCTTCCACACGTCAGTGCTCTACCAGGTGCCGCCGCCGCGACGCGAGGAGTTCGTCCGGCTGGTCCGTGAGCTGCCCGGTCACTGGATCGCGAACGAGGCCCCGGAGGTGCTGCGGTACGACGGACTGCCCGACCCGCCGGACGAGGCCATGCACAACGTCCTCGCCTTGGATGGCAGGCCGTTGGCCTGGGCCCGGGGCCACGGCCAGACGATGACCTGGTTCGGGTGACGGCGCGAGTCGGCTCAGCGGGCCGGTTCGGGCATCCGGGCGCGTAGGGCCTGGAGGAACCACTCCGCCGCCGGGGCGACCGCGTCGCCGGTCGACCAGCCGTTGAGCACCGACAGCAGGTCGACATAGCGGTCTCGGCGGGGATCGTTCGCCACGGTCAGTCGGTCGAGCAGCCGCTGGCGCAGGTCGGCGTCGTCGGGGCGGCCCCGCAGACGCGCGTACCGGTCGATGACCCTCGCGACCACGGCATCCGCCTCGGGAGTGGTCGGATCGAGACCGGCGGCCAGGGCGGGGGCCACCGCGTCCCGAACCACCGCGACGGCGTCCGGGCGCGGTAGCCCCGGGACGTCGTGGTCGGCGGCGTGCTGGCGCGCCAACCGTCGCATGCTCGCCCGGAAACTGGCGTCCTGGCACAGCTCGGCCAGCTCCAGCCACGCCTCGACCTGCTCGGTGCTGGGTTCGTCGGGCAGGCTCGGTGTCATCGACACCACGACGCCGGGCGAGGTGGGCTGGTCTCCCAGACCAGCGAAGACGGTGTTCAGGAAGTCGCCCACCAGGTGCCCCCGTTCGCGCGTGGTGAGCTGGGCCAGGCGGTGCAGGTCGTCCACCTCCGCCGGGCCCGCCCCGCGCCTCGCCGCGACGGTGAGCACCGCCTGGCGCAGCCGCAGCACCCGGATCTGCACCGCCAACGCCTCGGCGTGCGCGGCGGTCACCTCGGGCAGGGTCACCTCGCGGTTCACCACGCGGCGAATGGTGGCCAGGTCCACGCCCAGCTCGCGCAGGGTGCGGACCAGCTCCAGCCGGGCAACCGCCTCGGCGTCGAAGAGGCGGTAGCCGGCGGGGCTCCGGTCGGTGGGCGGCACGATTCCCCGGTCGGCGTAGTACCGGATCGTCTTGACGCTCAGGCCGGTCCGCCCGGACAGGTTGCCGATCGTGTGACGCGTCTTCCCGTTCATGTCCCCACCCTGCTGTCTCCCCCCGCTGGAGACTCAACCCGACACCAGCGGCAGGCGCATTCGACCCGCTCAACCCCGGCCCTGGCACTGTTGTTTCCCCGGCCGGACGCCGGCGGTGGGTCGCGCAACCCGTCCCGGACAGGGCATAGTGGCCCGCGGTGCCATCGACCGGTGTTGCCTGTTCTTGCAGAAGGTGGTTGGAAGTGACGACGCGCTTATGTGTCGAATGGACCCGAGCGGCAGCATTGGTCACGCTGATCGGGGGGACGCTCGCGGTGTCGGCGGCACCCGCGACCGCCGCCCCGCAGCCCGTCCGCATCCTGAGCGTGTCGGCGGAGAACGTGAAGCCCAACGAGACGGTACGCGTGCGCTTCAGCGTCACCAACACCGGAAGCCGGGCCGAAACGGCCATCGTGGTGGTCGGCGGCGGCCTGCGATGCACCTCCGGATGCCGGGCAGAGCCGAAACTCGGACCCGGCCGGAGCCAGACCTTCGACACGACGCTCGTCGCCCCCACGGCTCGTCCGGGTGAGATCACCGGCCTCAACATCTCGGTCGGCGTGCGGCTTGCCGAGCAGAACAGCTATGACCACAGGACGGTCTACGTCCACGGCCCGGGTGCGTCGCCGTCGGGTGGGGCCAAGCCGGCGGCCGGGGTGAAAGGTGTCTCCGGCCGGGTCCGCGACGCCAGCGGAAAGGCAATCGGCGGCGTGAACCTGACCATCCAGGACAGCGCCGGGCACGAATACCGGACGACCAGCAGCCGCAGCGGCCAGTTCTCGATCACGTCGAGCGTCGGCAAGCCGATCGCCGAGGGCCCCATCACCGTCCGCGCGACCATGGACGGCTACGGTCCCACTCGCACGACCGTACGAGGCACCGCCGGTAACGTCGCGACAGTGGGGCTGACCCTTTCGGCGGTGGCAGCGCCCACTACGACGTCGCCGTCGCCCGCCGTGGAGGCAAGCCCTCTCGGCGCGGTGGAGGTTGGCGAGGACACCCCCGGGGCTGCGCTGCCCACCCTCAAGGCCGTCAGCGAGGAGGGAAGCAACTCGATGCCTTTCCTGCTCCTGGGCGGCTTGCTGGTCGCCGCAGGCGCGGGCGCGCTCGCACTGGTGGTGATGCGCCTGAGGAACACCCGGGACGCGGGGGCGGAGTCCGGTGTTCCCTCGACGACCGAGCTGTTGACGCCGGCCGGTGGGAGCATGACCGACGCTCCGACCGCGGTACTGCACCTCGGGCCGGTGGGCGGGTTCCCGGGCTCGTACGGCGCGCCCCCGCAGGGTGGCATCCACCAGAGCGACTACCGAGGTTAAAGAGCGACGGCTGTTGGTCAGGGTTTCGGCGATGGTCAGCGCAGGAACGTCGAGACCGTGGCCGTGAACTTGCCGGCGTCGTCAAGCCACGGGTAGTGCCCCGCGCCCGGCTGCACGACCAACTCCGCGCCCGGTGCCAGCTCCGCGAGTTGCGCGACCAGGCCGGGCGGGGCGCCGAGGTCGACCTCACCGGCCAGCAGCAGCACCGGACCCCGGTGTTGGGCGAGCGCGGCGCGGGTCGCCGGCGGATCGAAGGCGCCCTCGGCGCCGAAGACCCGGGCCGCGTCCTGGTTGCGCTGGCCCGGCTCCGCCGCCTGGTGCGCGCGGGCGGCCGCGTCCCACCGGCCGTAGAAGAACGGTGCGATCGCCTGCCAGGCATCCGCGGTCGCCCGACCGGACACCATCGAGTCCAACGCGGCCGCTGCCGCCGGGTACCACGGCTCGCCGGCTCGGACCCGGGTGACCTCTTGGCGCAGCGTGGCGGTCGCCTCCAGTCCGAGAGCCCGCGTGCTCGGTGTGATCAGCGCCAGCCGGCCGACCCGCTCGGGATGGCGGGTCGCGTACCCCAGGGCCAGGTTGGCTCCGGCGGAGTGCGCGAGCACGTCACATCGGTCGAGGCCCAGGTGTCGGCGTAGCGCCTCGACGTCGTCGACCATCTGGTCGCAACGGTAGGTGGAGACGTCGGCCGGTACGGCCGACCGACCGGTACCCCGCAGGTCGACGACGACCAGCGTCCGGTACGCGCCCAGACCGCCGAGATCACCGAGGTACGCCGAGTCCCGCATCGGCCCGCCCGGCAGACAGACCAGCGGGTCGCCTGCGCCGATGCTCCGGTACGCGAGTGTGGTGCCGTCGGGCGCGGCGAAGGTGGCCATGGGTACACCCTCCCAGGGGGTGGAGCCGTCCGGTGTGACATGGGTCGACCGGCTCGCTCGTGGCGGAGCAGGACGATACCGCGTTTTTGCGCCGCGGGTCGGGTCGCCGGCCCGCTCGTACTGCCCCGCGGGCTTCCCTAGACTGCCTCGGTGAGCGGAGAGCGACGACCCCTGGCCGACCGGCCGCTCACCGAGCCGCACCCGTCCCGGCTGTCGCCGGAGCACCCCGACCGGGCCCGGATCCTCGCCGCGCACGACGCTGCGCTCGCCGCCGGGGAGGCCGGCTATCTCGACCCGGAGAGCGGGTTGTTCGTGCTCAGCGCCGGCTTTCTGGCCCGCCGTGGCACGTGCTGTGGACGCGGCTGCCGGCACTGCCCGTACGTGGATGATCCACAGTCCGGATAAGCGCGGGCAGACCGGCGGAACGAGGGCTTCCGCCCGCCACCGACACCCCGTACGGTGTCCGACGGACACCTGGCGGGCGCCTTCCGCCGTCGGTCGGCGAGAGGGTGGAACGTGCGCGGGCGGATCGTGGTCGCCGGGGTGGCGGGGCTGCTGGTGAGCGGCTGTGCGGCCGAGGCCGAGCCGGTGGCGGTGCCGCCGCCGGCGCCGATCGCCGTGGACGTGGCGGCAGCCTCCTCGGGTGGGGCCTGCCGGCTGCTGGACTTCACGGTGATCGAGCAACTCGTCAAGGTGCGCTTCGACGTGGCAGCGGCCAGTGAACAGGGCGACACGCACACCTGTGTGGTGCGGGCCAGGAGCGCGACGCTGCCGGAGCTGACACTGAGTGTGTCCGAGACCACGATCGACAAGGTCACCTTCGCCGCGGATGTGGTGCCTGACAAGGCGGCGAAGGTCACCGGGCTGGGTCAGCAGGCGTACCGGCGGACGACCGCAGCGGCGAGCGGGCATGGGCCGGTCGCCGAGGTGGGCTGGCTGGCCACCGACGGACGGTTGGCCACGGTGCGGTGGACCGCGGCCCGTGGCGGCGAGCGCTCGGCGGCGGAAAAGCTGACCGGCGACCTGGCCGCGCTGGCGAAAAAGGTGGACACCCGCGCGTTGTGACGCTCGGGTGCCCGGTTGATCAGTTGGCGGCGACTCAGCTGGCGGCGACGAAAACCCGGGAGGCGACCTCGCGGGGCAGCCGCACCCGGTCCCCGGAGCGGTCGATCGAGACGCCGTCTCGCTCCTGTGCCACAGTCACCGTGGCACCCGGGTCGACGCCGGCGGCGTGCAGCTGGCGCAGCACGTCGGCGTCCTTCTGCACGCTCTCGCAGATCCGGCGCACCACGACCGACCCGGAAAGGCCGGGGAAGGCCAGGTTGCGCTCACCCTCGGCGATCTCGGTGGCCTCCGCGGCCGGTGAGCCCAGCTCCTGAAGCCCCGGGATCGGGTTGCCGTACGGGGAGCGGGTCGGCCGGTTGAGCAGGTCGTACACCCGCTTCTCCACCGCGTCGCTCATCACGTGCTCCCAGCGGCAGGCCTCCTCGTGGGCCTCCTCGTAGGGCATCCCGATGACGTTGACCAGCAGCAGCTCGGCGAGGCGGTGCTTGCGCATCACCGACACGGCGCTGCCGCGACCCTGGGCGGTGAGCGTCAGGTGCCGGTCTCCCTCGACGGTCAGCAGGCCGTCGCGCTCCATCCGGGCGACGGTCTGGCTCACGGTGGGGCCACTCTGCTGCAGCCGTTCGGCGATCCGGGCACGCAGCGGCGGCACCCCCTCCTCTTCCAGTTCGAGGATGGTGCGCAAATACATTTCGGTCGTATCGACCAGGTCGTGAGACTTCATAACGTCAGCGGCCCTCCGGTGCACGATGCTACCTCGGCTGTTGGCCCACCGGCCGCCGCCGAACCGCGAGCCGTCTGCACGAATGGTGTTGGATGGTCGCCATGTCCGGTACCCAGGAGCCGCTGGTCGAGGCCGATCGGCTCGCCGCCGAGCTCGACGACGCTGATCCGCCCACCCTGCTCGACGTCCGTTGGCGGCTCATCGGCCCGCCCGGCCACGACGACTACCTCGCCGGTCACCTGCCCGGCGCGGTCTTCGTCGACCTGGACACCGCGCTCTGCGGGCCGCCCGGCGTCGGCGGCCGGCACCCACTGCCCGACCCGGCCGCGTTGCAGGCCGCGTTGCGGGCCGCCGGCGTCCGCGCCGGTCACCCCGTGGTGGTGTACGACGGTGGCGACGGCCTGGCTGCCGCCCGGGCCTGGTGGACGTTGCGCTGGGCGGGGCACCGTCCGGTGCGCCTGCTGCACGGTGGCTTCCCGGCCTGGGTCGCCGCCGGCCTGCCGGTCTCCACCGACGCGCCCGCCCCGATTCCCGGCGACGTCGTGGTGCGTCCCGGTGATCTTCCGGTGCTCGACGCGGGGCAGGCCGCCGAGCTGGCCGCCGCGGACGACGCGGTGCTGCTCGACGTGCGGGCGGCACCCCGTTACCGGGGCGAGGTCGAGCCGATCGACCCGGTCGCCGGGCACGTGCCGGGTGCGGTGAACCTGCCCGCCGGGGAGTACGTCGGCCCGGACGGGCGCTTCCCGGCCGCCGATGTGCTGAGCGAACGGTTCGCCGCCGCCGGGGTCACCGGGGCGCGGGCCGTCGGGGCGTACTGCGGCTCCGGGGTGACCGCCGCGCAGGCGGTGCTCGCGCTGCACCTGGCCGGTCGCGCGGACGCCGCGCTCTACGTCGGATCGTGGAGCAACTGGGTGGCCGACCCGACCCGGCCGGTCGTCTCCGGGCCGACTTCCGACCGCTGACCAGCGCGTGCGGTGGGCCGGCGACGGTCCTCGTGCGACGATGGGCTCATGTCCGACGACACGGTGGTGGTGTGGGACGAGTCGCTGCTCGCCTACGACATGGGTGACCATCCGCTCGACCCGGTCCGGGTGGAGTTGACCATCGCGCTCGCCCGCGAGCTGGGCGTCCTGGATCGCCCCGGGGTGCGCATGGTCAAGCCGGAGCCCGCCGACGATGCCGCGCTCACCCGGGTGCACGATCCGGCCTACCTGGCCGCCGTGCGTGTCGCGCCGCGCGATCCGCTCTTCGCCGGGTACGGGCTGGGCACGTCCGACAACCCGGTCTTCGAGGGGATGCACGAGTCCAGCGCGCTGATCGCCGGTGCGACGATGGCTGCTGCCGAGGCGGTCTGGCGCGGTGACGCACGGCGGGCGGTGAACGTGGCCGGTGGCCTGCACCACGCGATGCCGGCCCGAGCCTCTGGCTTCTGTGTCTACAACGACCCGGCGGTGGCCATCGCCCGACTGCTCGACCTGGGCGCCGAGCGGGTCGCGTACGTGGATGTCGACGTGCACCACGGCGACGGGGTGCAGCAGATCTTCTGGGACGACCCCCGGGTGCTCACGGTCAGCCTGCACGAGACCCCGCTGGCGCTCTTTCCGGGCACGGGCTTCCCGGACGAGACGGGTGGGCCGGGCGCGCAGGGCAGCGCGGTCAACATGCCGCTGCCGCCGGGTGTCGAGGACAGCGCCTGGCAGCGGGCGTTCCACGCCATCGTGCCGTCGGTGCTGCGCGCGTTCCGGCCGCAGGTGCTGGTCAGCCAGTGTGGGGCCGACGGGCACCGACTGGACCCGCTCGCCGACCTCAACCTGACCGTGGACGGCCAACGGGCCACCTACCTGGCGATGCGGGCGCTCGCCGACGAGCTGTGCGACGGCCGGTGGGTGGCCACCGGCGGTGGCGGGTACGCGCTGGTCGAGGTGGTGCCCCGGGCCTGGAGTCACCTGCTTGCCGTGGCCACCGGTGACCCGATCGACCCGGCCACGCTCACCCCGCTCGCGTGGCGCGAGCTGGTCGCCTCCCGTCGTCTGGGCCGGGAGGTGCCGCTGCGGATGACCGACGACGCGGACCCGTCGTTCGAGCCGTGGCAGCCGACCGGCGAGCCGAACGCGGTGGACCGGGCGATCGCCGCGACCCGCAAGAAGGTCTTCCCGTTGCTCGGGCTCGACCCGTACGACCCACGGGACTGAGCCGGGCCAGGGGAGGGCCACGCCGGTGACGACCGTGAGCCAGCCGGTGGACGTGCTGCTCAGCGACGGCAGCACCGTCCAGTTGCGACCGATCGACCCGTCCGACGCGCCGGGCATCGTGGCGATGCACAGCCGCTTCTCCGAGCGCACCCGCTACCTGCGGTATTTTTCGCCGTACCCGCGCATCCCGGAACGGGATCTGGTCCGGTTCGTCACCGTCGACCACCGCGACCGGGAGGCGTTCGTGGTGCTGGCCGGCGACCGGATCGTCGCGGTCGGCCGTTACGAGCGCCTCGGCCCGCAGGCCCCGGAGGCGGAGGTTGCCTTCGTCGTGGAGGACGCCTACCAGGGCCGGGGCATCGGCTCGGTGCTGATGGAGCACCTGGCCGACGCGGCCCGGCGCAACGGGATCATGAGCTTCGTCGCCGAGGTGCTGCCGGCCAACGGGACGATGCTGCGCGTCTTCGCCGACTTCGGCTACCAGGTCCAGCGTGAGTACGCCGACGGCGTGGTCCACCTGAGCTTTGCGATCGCACCCACCGAGGCGACCCTGGAGGTGCAACGCGGGCGGGAGCACCGCACCGAGGCCCGCTCCATCGCCCGGCTGCTCGCCCCACGGGGCATCGCCGTCTACGGCGCCAGCGCCACCGGTCAGGGCGTCGGCGCGGCGGTCCTCGGGCACCTGCGGGACGGCGGTTTCACCGGTGCGGTCGTGCCGGTGCATCCGAGCGCGTCGACAGTGGCGGGGCTGCCCGCGTACCCCTCGGCGGTTGAGGCCGGGACTCCGGTGGACCTGGCGGTGGTGGCGGTCCCGCCGGAGGCGGCGACCGCTGTGGTCGCCGACGCCGCCGCAGCGGGGGTGCACGGCCTGGTGGTCATCTCGGCCGGCTTCGCCGAGGCCGGCGCCGAGGGCGCGGCCACGCAGCGGGCGCTGGTCCGCGCGGCGCACGCCGCCGGCATGCGGGTGGTCGGCCCGAACTGCCTGGGCGTGGCCAACACCGACCCGACGGTACGCCTCAACGCCACCCTCGCCCCGGCACTGCCGCCGGCCGGCCGGGTAGGCATCTTCAGCCAGTCCGGCGCGTTCGGGGTGGCGCTGCTCGCCGAGGCGGACCGGCGTGGCCTGGGCCTGTCCAGCTTCGTCTCGGCCGGCAACCGGGCCGACGTCTCCGGCAACGACCTCCTTCAATACTGGCAGGACGATCCCGGCACCGACGTGATCATGTTGTACCTGGAGACCTTCGGTAACCCGCGCAAGTTCGCCCGGCTGGCCCGGCGGATCGGCCGTGCCAAACCGGTCGTCGCGCTCGCCTCGCCGGCCCGCCCGGTCGGGGTCGGTGACACCGCCGGCCCGGACGAGGTGGCGGTGGCCGCGCTCTTCGCCCAGTCCGGGGTGATCCGGGTGGACACCGTGCCGGAGCTGCTCGACGTGGGTGTGCTGCTGGCCAACCAGCCGTTGCCGGTCGGCGGCCGGGTCGGTGTGGTCGGCAACTCCTCGGCCCTGACCGGGCTGGCCGCCACCGCCTGCGTCGGGCACGGCCTCACCGTGGCCGACGGTTATCCCCGCGACGTCGGGCCGAGCGCCGGTGCCGCCGAGTTCGCCGCCGCTCTCGCGGATACCGCCGCCGACGAGGGGGTGGACGCCCTGGTGGTGGTCTTCGCCCCGCCGCTGCCCGGGCAGCTGACCGATGTGGACGCCGACGTGACCGCCGCGCTGCCGGCCGCCCTCGCGCTGGGCAAACCGACAGTGGCGACGTTCCTGGTCGGTCGGCTGCCGCCGGGAGTGCCCGCGTACGGAGGTGTGGAGGAGGCGGTGCGGGCGCTCGCCCGGGTGCACCGGTACGCCGAGTGGCTGCGCCGCCCGCCCGGGGTGGCACCCGAGCTGCCCGGCATCGACCGGGCCGCCGCGCAGGTCGCGCTCCGCGCCGACGGCACCGACCCGGGGGCGCTGCTGGCCGCGTACGGCATCGAGGTTGTCGCCTCGGTGCCAGTCGACTCCGTCGGCGCGGCCGTCGACGCGGCGACGCGGCTGGGGTTCCCGGTGGCACTGAAGGCGGCGGACCCCGGGCTGCGGCACCGGGTCGACCTCGGCGCGGTCCGGCTCGACCTGCCCGACGAGCCGACCCTCCGCCGGGCGTACGCCGAGCTGGCGGCGACCTTCGGCGCGGACGTGCTGGTCCAGCCGATGGTGCCGCCCGGTGTGGCCTGTGTCGTGGAGTTGGTGGAGGACCCGGCGTTCGGGCCGGTGGTCGGCTTCGGCCTCGGCGGGGTCGCCACCGAGCTGCTGGGCGACCGGGCCTGGCGGGCGGTGCCGCTGACCGACACCGACGCGGCCGAGCTGGTCGACGAGCCCCGGGCGGCGCCGTTGCTGCGGGGGCACCGGGGCGCCGCGCCGGTCGACCGGGCGGCCCTGGCCGACCTGCTGTTGCGGGTCGGTCAGCTCGCCGACGAGCAGCCCCGGGTGCGGTCACTGACCCTCAACCCGGTGCTCGCCCGCCCGGACGGCATCTCGGTCCTGCACGCCCAGGTACGCGTCGGCGGTGTGGTCGCCCGCCCCGACACGGGCCCCCGCCGCCTGTGACGGGGGCCGGTCAGGCGCGGCTGGAGATCTGCTGGACGGCCCAGGCGTTGCCGTCCGGGTCGGTGAAGAAGACGAAGCCCACGTTGTCCAAGGGGTGCGGCGTGGGCCTCGGGTTGGCGCCCAGCACCTGGACGTCGCTGACCTCCACACCACGTTGGACCAGCTCCGCGTGGGCCCGCTCGATGTCGGGCACCACCAGTTGCAGACCCTTGAGCGAGCCCGGTGGCATGTCCGGGACGGCGCCCCTGCCGATCACGATCGAGCAGCCGGAGCCGGGCGGGGTCAGCTGGATGATGCGCGCCTCGTCGCCGATCACGGTGTCGTGGTCCACCACGAATCCGAGCTGCTCGGCGTAGAACTTCTTGGCCCGGTCCAGGTCGGAGACCGGCACGATCACCACTTCCAGCGTCCAGTTCATGGTTGCTCTCCTCGTATCGTCGTTGTGGAACGCAGCACGTCGGCGAGCCGCGTGTAGCTCTGCCCGACCCCCCGGGTCATCGGGTAGCGCAGCACGGTGTCCCGCCCCTCCGCGGTGGCGTAGCGCAGCGTGGTGGTGACCGTCGTCCGGCCGGCCAGTTCGGTGAACTCGTGGCTGACCAGCGTCTCGCCCGGGTAGGACTGGTCGTCGAACAGCTCGGTGCAGACCAGCCGGTGCGGTGGCTCGATCTGCCGGTAGACCCCAGCCTGGACCATCCGCGCGCCCTCCGGGCCCTGCGACACGAACCGCCACCGCCCACCGACCCGCAGGTCGACGTCGCACTCCACCAGCCTCCAGCCGCGCGCGCCGTACCACCGGACCAGCAGATCGGGTCGGGTGAAGGCGGCGAACACCAGGCGCGCCGGTGCATCGAACAGCCGGCTCAGCACGATCTCCCGATCACCCGGGGTGTGGACGACGAGCGGGTCGTCGACGCCGCTCACCCGCGCGACCCGTCCGGTCGGGAGCGTCGACGGGCGGAGTCGGTCTCGTCGACGGCCTGGAGTTCGTCGAGCAGCGCGTCGAGGCGCTGATAGCTCTCCGCCCAGTAGTCGCGGTAGTCGGCGAGCCAGGCTGTCGCCTCCCGCAGCGGTCGGGCCTCCAGGCGGCAGGGTCGGCGCTGGGCGTCCCGCCCCCGGCTGACGAGGCCAGCGCGTTCCAGCACCTTGAGGTGCTTGGAGATGGCCGGTTGACTCATCGCGAAGGGTGCTGCCAGCTCTGTCACGGTCGCCTCCCCGGCCGCGAGCCGGGCGAGGATGGCCCGCCGGGTCGGGTCGGCCAGCGCCGCGAAGGTCGCGTCCAGCAGTTCGGTGCCCACGTATAACCTCCTGGTTTCATAACCACATGGTTTCTACCGTGGGTGGTGCCACCGGTCAAGCACCCCGACAGCATGGAAGGCCCCGGCGAACCGCCAGGGCCTTCCATGAGCAGGTGCGTCAGCAGGCGTACGACTCCAGGCGCTGGGCCCGCTCCGGCGCGCGCAGCTTCAGCAGGGTCACCTTCTCGATCTGCCGAATCCGCTCCCGGGACAGACCGAACTCCCGACCGACCTCGTCCAGCGTGCGCTGCCGGCCGTCGTCGAGACCGAACCGGAGCCGGATGACCGCCTGCTCCCGCTGGGACAGGGTGGCCAGCACGATGCTCACCTCGTTGCGCAACTCACCCTGGGCGGCGGCGTCGCCCGGCTCGGTGCGCGGGTCCACGGAGGCCACGAAGTCGCCGAGCGCGCTCTCACCGTCGTCGCCGACGGCCTGGTCCAGGCTGACCGGCTCCCGGTCGTAGGAGATCAGCTCGATGACCTGGATCTCGGGGATCTCCAGGGCGCGGGCAACCTCGGCGACAGTGGGCTCGCGGCCCAGCGTCACCGCCAGCTCGCGGCGGGCGCGGACCATCCGGTTGACCTGCTCGACCATGTGCACCGGGATGCGGATGGTGCGGGCCTGGTCGGCCATCGCGCGGGTGATCGCCTGCCGGATCCACCAGGTCGCGTACGTGGAGAACTTGTAGCCCTTGGCGTAGTCGAACTTCTCCACCGCGCGGATGAGACCGAGGTTGCCCTCCTGGATCAGGTCGAGGAACGCCATGCCACGGCCGGTGTAGCGCTTGGCGATGCTGACGACCAGCCGCAGGTTCGCCTCCAGCAGGTGGTCCTTCGCGGCCCGGCCTTCGGCGACGATCAGCTCCAGGTCGGCCCGCAGCTCCGCGGAGACCGGGGTGCAGGTGGCGAGCTTCTCGTCGGCGAACAGGCCGGCCTCGATCCGACGGGCCAGGTCGACCTCCTGCGCGGCGGTCAGCAGCTTCGTGCGGCCGATCCCGTTGAGGTACGCCCGGACCAGGTCGGTGGAGATGCCACGCTCGTCGGTGGCGTCCAGGTCGGTGAGGACCTCGGAGGTCCCGTCGGTGTCGGTCGTGGTGGCCGGGCGCGTCCGGTGTTCCGTCATCTGCAGGACCATCTCTGTCTCTCCCCGTTTCCACGTCTGTGCCGTGTCTCCGGCCCAGTGGTGCCGGTGTGCACACAGCTTGGCGGTCGGGGCGTAAAACGGGAGTGAGGCGATCGGGCACCCGACAGGAATCAGGTCGGATCTGTGGTGCGGTGTGTCGTCCCGGTGTGCGGTTGCCCGCCCCGACTACGTTGCGGACGGCCGGCCAGCTCGGGTCGGCGACGACGAAAGATGGAGGACGGCGTGGTCTTCAAGCGGCTCATGAAGGCGATGGGGGTCGGCGGGCCATCGGTGGAGACGGTGCTGGCCAACCCGAACTGCCGCCCGGGCGGCCAGCTGGAGGGCCGCATCCAGGTGGTCGGCGGCGACCACCAGGTCGACATCGACCACGTGACTCTCGGTCTGGTCACCCGGGTCGAGGTGGAGAGCGGCGACAACGACTACGACACCACTCAGGAGTTCCGCCGCCAGCAGATCACCGGCGCGTTCCGGCTGGAGCCGGGGCAGCGCCACGACATCCCGTTCCGCTTCGACGTGCCGTGGGAGACACCGGTCACCGAGCTGTACGGGCAGCACCTGCACGGCATGACGATGGGCCTGCGGACCGAGCTGGAGGTCGCCCGCGCCGTCGACAAGGGTGACCTGGACGCCGTGTCGGTGCACCCGCTGCCCGCGCAGGAGCGACTGCTGGACGCGTTGCTGCGACTGGGCTTCCGGTTCGCGCGCGCCGACGTGGAGCGTGGGCACATCTACGGCGTACGACAGACGTTGCCCTTCTACCAGGAGATCGAGTTCAGCCCGGCGCCGCAGTACGCCCGCTCGATCAACCAGTTGGAGGTCACCTTCATCGCCGACGCGCAGCAGATGCAGGTGGTGCTGGAGGTCGACAAGCGCGGCGGTGTCTTCACCGAGGGGCGGGACGCCTTCGGCCGGTTCACGGTCGACCACGCCACCGCCGACCGCACCGACTGGACCGCCGAACTCGACAACTGGCTCCGCCAGTCCCTGTCCCGCCGAGGCCTCTTCTCCTGACCCCAACCCCCTGCGCCCCTCCCCGTTGATCAAGAGGTTTGCGTCATGGAGAGGCCGAACTTTGACGCAAACCTCTTGATCACCAATTGGGTGGGGTGGGGTTAGAGGTCCAGGAGGAGGGTTCGGGGGCCTATGTTGGTGCTCTCCACCAGCATGTGTGCGCGGAAGCGGCCGGTTTCCACAGGGGCGTTGCGCTGGCGCAGCGCGTCGACGACGGCGGTCACCAGTGGTTCGGCCACCTCGGCGGGGGCGGCTGCCGTCCAACTTGGACGGCGGCCCTTGCGGGCGTCCCCGTAGAGGGTGAACTGGCTGACCACCAGGATCGGCGCGCCGGTGTCGGCGGCGGACCGCTCGTCGTCCAGGATGCGCAACTCGTGCACCTTGCGGGCCATCGTCTGAGCGGTTTCCGCGGTGTCGGTGTGGGTCACCCCGAGCAGCACCAGCAGTCCGTTCTCAATCGCGCCGACCACCTCGCCGTCCACTGTCACGCTGGCCCGTCCGACGGTCTGCACCACCGCACGCATCAGCAGCCCGCCGCAACGCCGGCAGCCGGCGCAGAGCATGCCCGCGTCACGCGGTCACCGCCTCGATGAAGCCGCGCTCCACCAGGTGCGCCACGATCGGGCCCGCGGCCTCGGCCATCTCGTCGGGCTCGACGTCGTGCGCGGCGGCGAGCAGGGCGAGCTGGTCGCGCAGCGGCAGGCGGCCGTCGGCGCCACCGACCAGGGCCAGCACCAGCGGGTCGATCTCCTCGGTCCAGCGCAGGCCGTGCGGCATCGCGAGGACCTGCCGGTCCACGGCCCAGCCCTCGTCACCCATGGTGGCCTCCTGGCGCAGCTGGAGGCCCTCGGCGGCCCGGTAGCGCTCGGCGAGCAACGCTTCGGTGTCGCGTACCCGCAGAAAGTCCTGGCGGTCGAACCAGGCGGCTACCTCGTCGCCCAGCGGCGGCTGCACCCGCTGGCGCAGGTCCTCCACCCGGACCACCGGGTCGGCGTGCCCACCCCGCCGCAGCGACACGATGCCGAAGCCGATCCCCTCCACCTTGTGCGCGTCGAACCAGTCGAGCCAGGCGGCCATCCGCTGCGGGTCGGTGGTCTCGCCGGCGTCGGTGAGCCACAGATCGACGTACGTCATCGGGTCGGCCACCTCGCGCTGGATGACCCAGGCGTCCAGGCCGGTCCCGGAGAACCAGCCGGCGACCCGCTCGTCCCACTCCTCGCCGGCGACGTGCACCCAGTTCGCCAGGTACTGCATGGTGCCGCCCTCGGTGAGCAGACCCGGGGCGGCGGCGGCCAGCTCGGCGCCGATCGCGTCACCGACCCGGCCGGAGTCGCGGTAGACGTGCGTGGTGGTGCCCGGGCCCACCACGAAGGGCGGGTTGCTCACCACCAGGTCGAAGCGCCGGCCGGCAACCGGGGCGACCAGGTCGCCGCGCAGCAGCTCCCAGTCCTGACCGTTGAGGGCGGCGGTGGTCGCGGCGAAGCGCAGTGCCCTCTCCGAGAGGTCGGTGGCGGTCACCGAGTCGGCGTGGGTGGCCAGGTGCAGAGCCTGGACGCCGGAGCCGGTGCCGAGGTCCAGCGCGCTGCCCACCGGCCGGCGGACGGTCGCCCCGATCAGGGTGTGGGTGGCCCCGCCGATGCCGAGCACGTGCTCGGCGTGCAACGGGCGACCCGGTCGGGCACTGGCCGGCACGTCGGCGAGCACCCACCAGTCGTCGCCGTACGGCTCCAGGTCGACGCCGGCACGCAGGCCGTCGCCGTACCGCTCGACCAGCCCACCGGCCAGCGCTTCCTCCAGGCTCAGCGGCGCCAGCGCGGCGGCCACCTGCGCTTCCGGCTCGGTCTGGTCGCAGATGAACACCCGGATCAGGGTGCCCAGTGGGTCGCCTTCCTCGGTGGCGCGTAGCGCGGCCCGGTAATCGTTGCGGGCGACCGCGGCGGTGGCCTGGGCGCCCAGGCGCTCGGCGATGCCATGGCTGGTGAAACCGGTCCGGGTCAGCGCGTCGCGCAGCGCGTCGACGCCGGCGGGGGAGAGCAGCATGTCGTGTTCGTCCACCCCGACATCCTGCCTGCCGTCGCGGAGGAAGCCGTCACCACCCGCGAGATTCGACCCCGACCTCCGGTCGCTTCAGCTCCGTACCGGTCGGGGCTGAGGGCCCGCCGGGCACCGCCACGACCAGGTCCGGCGGTACGACCGTCGCCAGCCCTCGACGCGCGGCCATCCGGTCGACGACCAGGGCGTACGCCGACAGCGCCAGCACGTCGACGAGGACGAGCTGCCATGGGGCGTCGGCCATCGTCTCGTCGGCGCTGAGCCCGCCGAACGCCGCCGCCAGGGTGAACGCGGTCAGGTTGTTCACCACGTGCAGCGCGATCGCGGCCTCGAGCCCGCCGGTTCGCACCGTCAACCAGCCGAACAACGCGCCCATGAATGCCAGGTCCAGGAAACCCCAGACCGTGCCCCAGCCGTGCGCCGCGGCGAAGAGCACCGCCTGAAGGGCGATCGCGGGCCAGGGTGAGCGAAGGTACGCGCCGACGGCCTGTAGCAGCCAGCCCCGGAAGGCGTACTCCTCCGCGGCGGCCTGGAATGGCACCAGCAGCAGGACCATCAGCAGACCGGCGGCGAACTCCGGCCCACCCACCCACGTGTCCGCCGGGGCGAGTACCGAGCTCTCGCCGGTCAGCCCGAGCAGCAGGTCCGCGCCGAACAGCATGACGATGATCAGCGGCGTGGCGACCAGGAGGCAGCGGCCGAGCCAGTTCCACCGCAGCCGGCCGAGCACCGACGAGAGCGTGCCGGCGGGCCGGCGTTGCACGAGCCAGGCCGCGCCGAACAGAAGTGGGAGCAACAATGCCAGCGAGGCGATCAGCAGCGCGGCGTCCGGAATCGGGCCGAAGGTGGGAAGCCCGTCGGCGTCGTACGGGCGGTTGGTGAGCTCGGCCACGACGGCGGCGACGCCGAAGAGTAGGCAGAGGACCACCACCGCCGAGACAACCAGCGCGACGGTGCCGACGATGGGTTGCCACCAACGGTGCCGGGCAGTGCGGCCGAGCCGGTGGTACGGGGAACCGGGCGGGGCGGTCAAAAGCATGTCGTCGAGCGTGCCAGAAGGGCGCCAGCTGTCGCGAAACGATCGGAGCGTCGGTGTCCGCCCGGATCGGTGGGCCAGGCAGGATGGTCCGCATGACGCTTGTGCTGCCCATCGACCCTGAGGCCAACCGGTTGCTGGAGCGCAGCCCACTGGCCCTCCTCATCGGGATGACCCTGGATCAGCAGGTGCCGATGGAGAAGGCGTTCTCCTCGCCGTACGTGCTGGCGCAGCGGCTCGGTCACGAGCTGGACGCGGTCGAGCTGGCCGGGTACGACCCGGAGGCCCTGGTCGCGCTCTTCGCCCAGCCGCCCGCGCTGCACCGGTTTCCGAAGGCGATGGCGGCCCGGGTGCAGGAGGTCTGCCAGGTCCTGGTGGAGCGCTACGACGGTGACGCGGCGCTGCTCTGGGCCGACGTCGCCGACGGGCCGGAGCTGCTGCGCCGGGTCTCCGGGCTGCCCGGCTTCGGCAAGCAGAAGGCGCAGATCTTCGTGGCTCTGCTCGGGAAGCGGTTCGGGGTCACCCCGCAGGACTGGCGGACGGCGGCCGGCGGGTACGGCGACCCGGGCGCGTACCGGTCGGTGGCCGACGTCACCGACGCCGACTCGTTGCGCCGGGTGCGGGAGTACAAGCAGCAGATGAAGGCGGCGGCCAAGGCGAAGACGGCCGACGGCTGACCCTGTCGCTCAGGCGGCGGTGGGGTGCGCCAGCGAGGCCAGCGCGCGCCGGACGTCAGCCAGCGAGACGGTCGCGGAGTCGTCCAGGTCGGCGAGGCCGGCCTCGATCCACTGGCGCATCAGCGTGGTGACCCCGATGCCTCGGGCGTCGGCGGCGGCCCGCACCCGCTCGTACGTCTCCAGTGGCAGCCGGACCGACCGGCTCACCATCGGCACGTCGGTGTCGGGGGCGGGGAGGTCCACCCCCGGGCCCTCGTCGATCAGCTCGGCGATCCGGTCGTCGCCGCTGTGGAACTGCTTGGTCGCGTCGTTTCGGTGCATCGTCACGGCCTCCTCATCGGCGAGATCTCCGCACGGCCTCGTCGTAGCGCTTGGACTCGGCGTCGCTCAGCTCACGGGCGGAGAGGATGTCCCAGTCGTTGTCGGTGCCATCGGCCTCGGCGAGCAGCACCGCCAGTCGGCGGCCCCGACGGGCGGCGGCGTAGACCACCATCACGTCGTCACCCAGATGGCGGATCACCCGTCGGGCGCTGTGCAGCGCCTCCCAGACTTCCCCGGGTGTGACGTCGTAGACCCTCAGGTTGGCCAACGCCTCGTCGGTGAAGCTGAACCTGCTGCCCACGCCAGGCAGCGTACCACGCGCGTAACACGCGGCGGGATGAGTCGAAGTTCGCTGATCACGGCCCTGCGGTGACAGGATGAGGCGTAACCCCCTCGAGGAGGTCCATGGTGAAGCGTCAGGCGTACCAGCCGATTCTGATCACCGACGCCTCGCGCAGCCAGGGTGATCAGCTCACCAGCCGTCAGCGCCGCTATGTCCTGATGATGGGCATCCGAGTGGCCTGCATCATCGTCGGCGCGATCCTGGTCGGTGCGAACGCCCCACTGCTCTGGCTCTGGCTGCCGTTGTGCGCCCTCGGCATGGTGCTCATCCCCTGGCTGGCCGTGCTGCTGGCCAACGACCGGCCGCCGAAGGAGGAACACCGGCTGGCCAACAGGTTCCACCGCCGGCACACGGACGACACCCCGCCGATGAGCCTCACCGCCGAGGAGCGCCCGCACAAGGTCATCGACGCCGAACCCTGACCCGCGAACGGGCCAGGGTTCGAGCACTCGGGAGCCGCGGCCGTGCGCCGACGACTACGGCTGCGGTCGTGCGCCGACGGTGGAGACGGCCAGCGCTCCCAGGTCGGTGGCGCGGCTCAGCGCCGCGGCCGGGGTGGCACCCGCGAGCCAGGCGGTGAGCAGGCCAGCCGCGAAGGCGTCCCCGGCCCCCGTGACATCCACCACCGCCACCCGCCGGGCCGCAGCCACGCGGACCGCCGCGGTGCGGTCGACCCAGACCGCGCCGGCCCCGCCGCGCTTGACCACGACCCGCCGGGCCGTCGCCGACAACGCCCGCCCCTGCGCCGCCGGGTCCAGCCCACCGGCGAGCACGGTGGCCTCGTCCGCGTTGACCAGCAGCAGGTCGACGTCGCGTACCCAACTCAGGAAAGCCGCCGCGCCCACTCGCCGCAGCGGCGCCGCGGAGGCCGCGTCGACGCTGGTGGTGAGCCCACGCTCGCGCGCGGCGGCCAGTGCCCGCAGCCCGGCGTCGCGCGACCCGGCGTCCAACAGGGTGTACGCGGACAGGTGCAGATGCCCTGCGTCGGGCACCGCCGCGAGGGCCCGCTCGACGTGCGCGGCGGTCAGCCGCAGGTTCGCGCCCCGCTGGCTGACCATCGTGCGCTCGCCGTCGGTGGCCAACACGATCACCGTGCCGGTCGCCACGCCCTCGACACGTTCGATCGCGCAGTCGACACCCGCCCGCTCCAGCTCGGCCACCCGGTCCCGCCCGGCGTCGTCGTCACCGACGGCGCCGACGAGCGTGACGTCCACCCGCTGCGCGGCTACCCAGGCAGCGGTGTTGGCGGCCTGACCGCCGCCGCCGATGCTGATCTCGGCTCCGGTGTCCGAGCCGGCCGCGAGCGGCCCGGACAGCACGGCGACCACATCGGTGATCACGTCCCCGACGACGACCACCCGGGCCGGTCGGGTCATGCCGGGGCGGTGGTGCGGCGGGCCGCTGCGGCGGCCGCGATCCGCGCGGCCAGGTCGGCGTTGCGCAGGATGATCCGGACGTTCACCGCCAGGCTCGCGCCCTCGGTGGCCGAGTGGAAGTACGACAGCAGGTACGGCGTCACGGCCTTACCGGTGATCCCGTCCCGCTCCAGTAGGGCCAGGCCGTCGGCGAGCGTCCGGTCGTGCAGCTCCGGGTCGAGCTGCTCCTCGACCGGCAACGGGTTGGCGACGAGCAGTCCGCCGGTGTGCACGGCGTGCTCGTCGCGGGCGGCGAGCACGGCGGCGACCTGCTCCGGCGAGTCCACCGACCAGTCCAGGTCGAAGCCGGCGTCGGTCAGGTAGAAGCCGGGGAACCGGCGGGTGCGGTAACCGACCACGGCGACCCCGAGGGTCTCCAGCCGCTCCAGCGTCGCGCCCACGTCGAGGATCGACTTGACCCCGGCGCAGACCACCGCGATCGGGGTCTGGGCCAGGGTGCCCAGGTCCGCCGACTCGTCGAAGGTGTGCGCTGCCTCCCGGTGCACCCCGCCCAGCCCGCCGGTGGCGAACACCCCGATCCCGGCCGCGGCGGCCACCGCGCTGGTCGCGGCAACGGTGGTGGCGCCGTCCGCGCCGGTCGCCGCCGACAGTGCGAGGTCGCGGACGGAGAGCTTGGTCACTCCGTCGACAGTGGCGAGGCGGGTCAACTGTGCGTCGTCCAGACCGACCACCAGCCTGCCGCTGATCATGCCGATCGTCGCCGGGACGGCCCCGGCGTCCCGGACCGTCTGCTCGATCTCCCTGGCAACCCGCAGGTTCTCCGGCCGGGGCAGGCCGTGCGAGACGATGGTGCTCTCCAGGGCGACGACGGGCAGGCCGTCGCGCAGGGCTTCGGCGACCTCGGGTCCGTAGCTGATGCGAAAGTCATTCACACGAGCACGGTACGGGGTGGGGCCCCGGCCGGCCTCAAGTGGACCCGGCCGTGATGACCTGCCAAACTTGTCGGTTGGAGGTGCAGACGTGAGCACAGAGGTTCTCGAGCGTCCGGAGCTGAAGGACGCCGACACCGGTCCCGAGATGTTCCACTACGTCCGCAAGGAGAAGATCGCCGAAAGCGCCGTCATGGGCACCTACGTCGTCGCGCTCTGCGGCGAGACGTTCCCGGTCACCAAGGCGGCCAAGCCGGGTTCGCCGGTCTGCCCCAAGTGCAAGGAGATCTACGACTCGTACCGCGAGTGAACCTCGGCCGGTGCTCTGGCCGGCGACGTAGCCTGCGGCGGTGACCACCTCCACCGCCCTGCTCCTCGCCGACCTGACCGGGGTGGCGGTGTTCGCCGCATCCGGGGCGTCGGCGGCGGTGGCGAAGCGACTGGACCTGTTCGGCGTCGCGTTCGTCGGTTTCGTGGCCGCCCTCGGCGGCGGGATCTTCCGCGACCTGGTCATCGACGAGGTGCCGCCGCTGGCCTTCGCCGACTGGCGGTACGCGGCCACCGCCGCGATCACCGCGCTCGCCGTCTTCTGGCTGCACCCGCAACTGGCCCGACTGCGCACCACCGTCCTGGTGTTGGATGCGGCGGGCCTGGCACTGTTCACCGTGACCGGCACGCTCAAGGCACTCGACGCCCGAGTGCCCGCGGTCGGTGCCTGCCTGATCGGCATGCTCACCGCGATCGGCGGCGGGCTCGGCCGCGATCTGCTCACCGCCGAGATCCCCGTCGTGCTGCGTCGGGAGATCTACGCCCTCGCCGCGCTCGCCGGCTCGGTCCTGGTGGTGCTGCTCTACGTGACCGGGCAGACCGGGCCCGTACCGCTCACCGCCGCTGCCGCCCTGGTCTTCGGTCTACGTCTGATCGCGCTGCGTCGGCGCTGGTCGGCGCCGGTGGCGACGCTGCGCCCACCGCGTGCCGGTGGGGCGGATCCACGCGCCGACCGGGAGTGGTGAGGCCACCCGTGCCAGGGTGGCGAATGTGACCAGCGTGGCGTCGCCTGGGCCGTGGGGCCCTCGCTGGTTATGCTGAGTCGGCCTTCGCGGCAGCTTCTGCGCGGAGGCGTTTTCATGGGCGGCGGTCATCGTGGCCCTCGCCCCGGGTCCGCCGTCGTGCGGTCGGAGAGGAGCTTTCGCGTGGCAGCCCGGACGCCGGTGCTCGAGACGTTCCCGGCACTACGCGCCTGGCAGCGCAAGGCCCTGGTGGAATACCTGCGCCGGCGCACCGAGGACTTCACCGCGGTCGCCACGCCGGGCGCCGGCAAGACCACCTTCGCCCTGCGGATCGCGGCCGAGCTGCTCGGTGACGGCACCGTTGAGGCGGTCACCGTGGTCGCGCCGACCGAGCACCTGAAGAACCAGTGGGCCGACGCCGCGGCCCGGGTGGGCATCCAGCTCGACGCCGCTTTCCGCAACGCCGACGTGCACTCCGCAGCCGACTTCCACGGCGCGGTGGTCACCTACGCCCAGGTGGGCATGGCACCGCAGGTGCACCGGCGGCGCACCATGACCAGACGCACCCTGGTCATCCTCGACGAGATCCACCACGCGGGCGACTCCCGGTCCTGGGGAGACGGGGTGAAGAACGCCTTCGAACCCGCCGTACGCCGGCTGATGCTCACCGGGACACCGTTCCGCTCCGACGACAACCCCATCCCGTTCGTCAGCTACGAGCGGGGCGGAGACGGGCTGCTGCGCTCGCGCGCCGACTCCGTGTACGGCTACTCCGACGCCCTGCGCGACGGCGTGGTCCGACCGGTGCTCTTCCTGGCGTACTCCGGGGAGACCCGTTGGCGGACCAACGCGGGGGAGGAACTGGCCGCCCGCCTCGGTGAACCGATGACGCAGGACCTGGTGGCGCAGGCGTGGCGTACCGCCCTGGACCCGGCCGGGGACTGGATGCCGCAGGTGCTGCGGGCCGCCGACGCCCGACTGACCGTGCTGCGCAACGCGGGCATGGCCGACGCCGGTGGTCTGATCATCGCCACCGACCAGCAGACCGCCCGCTCGTACGCCAAGCTGATCGAGCAGGTGACCGGCGAGAAGGCCGCCGTGGTGCTCTCCGACGACCAGGGCGCGTCCGCGCGGATCGCGACGTTCGCGGCGTCCGATCAGCGATGGCTGGTCGCGGTGCGGATGGTGTCCGAGGGTGTCGACATCCCGCGACTGGCGGTCGGCGTCTACGCCACCAGCGCCAGCACGCCGCTCTACTTCGCTCAGGCGATCGGCCGGTTCGTGCGGGCCCGCCGGCCCGGTGAGACCGCGTCGGTCTTCCTGCCCAGCGTGCCGCACCTGCTCGGCCTGGCCAGCGAGATGGAGACCGAGCGGGACCACGTCCTCGGCAAACCCAAGGAATCCGACGGGTTCGACGACGATCTGCTGGAACGGGCGCAGCGCGACGACCAGGCCAGCGGCGAGTTGGAGAAGCGGTTCGCCGCGCTCTCGGCCACCGCCGAACTGGACCAGGTGATCTTCGACGGCGCGTCGTTCGGCACCGCGGCCCAGGCCGGCACCCCGGAGGAAGAGGAATACCTCGGCCTGCCCGGCCTGCTCACCGCCGACCAGGTTTCGCTGCTGCTGACCAAGCGGCAGGCCGCACAGCTCGCCGCCCAACGTCGCCGTACCGCCGACGGGGCCGCTCAGCCGGCCGCTGCGCCCACGGCCGCGCCGCCGGCACCCATGAGCGCCGCTCAGCGTCGCGTGGCGCTCCGGCGCCAACTGAACGCTCTGGTGGCCGCTCGTCACCACCGCACCGGCCAGCCGCACGGCAAGATCCACGCCGAGCTGCGCCGGCTCTGCGGTGGCCCTCCGAGCGCCCAGGCCACCATCGAGCAGCTCGAGGAACGCATCGCGACCGTCCAGACCCTCTAGACCGGCCGCATCGGCGAGGTCTTGCGGCCGTGCTCTGCGGCCGTGCTCTGCGGCCGTGCTTGCTTCCGGCGTGATCCACTCGGTTTTCTTGAAAACGCGGTATTCGAGCGCGGCGGAAAGCGCGACTTCCGTGAAACCGAGTGGATCATGGGCTGGCCTTGGGCGAGACCGAGGATTACGTGCCCGGGACGCCCGCGGGTGCCCTCTGCGGAGCGTTCCCACTTCAAGATCGTGCAGTATCCGGGATGTAGTGGCATCGGCGCGCCGATGAGGCCACTACATCCTGGTTCGAGCACGATCTTGGCGCGGGCGCGGGCGCGGGCGCGGGCGCGGGCGCGGGGGCGGGGGCGCGGGGCGCGGGGCCGAAGATCCGCACAGTTTCGGGGAGGTTGCTGCCTCCCGGGCGCCGGAGGCAGCAACATCCCCGAAGTAGTGCGGATCTTGGGGGCGCTCCGGCGGCGTGCGTTCCCTCGGGCCGGCGGGCAAGCGCGCGGGGCCGGGACAAGCGCACGGGGCGGGGCGAGCACGAACGCGGGGCAAGCACCGGCGCAAGCGCACGGGGCCGGGCGGGTTTGGGTAGCGAAAAGCCGGCCGGAGACACCCTCGGGTGCCTCCGGCCGGCTATGTCGGTTTGCGGATTTAGTTCGCCATCAGATCGGCGCCACGCCAGCTGAAATCGGGCTCCGTCGCGAACCGCTCGGTGATCTTCACGAGATCCTCCGCGTACTTGTTCGCGTGGTGCCCGCAGAACACCAGCTCGCTCCCACCCGTCAGGGTGATGCGGAGCTTCCCGGCAGCATTGCAGCGGTCGCACCGTTCATCGGCGGCTGGGGGAGCCGCCGTCACGGGCGGCGGCGTGAGGGTCGGGGTCATCGCCTTCCTCCTCTGGTCGTCACCGATGAACAATCTCTTCGGTCGTTGCTCACCTATGGTGCAACACCCTTACTAGGCACTGCCTTCCCTGTGTGCCCGCGGGGGACCGAGGTCACACCTGGCAGGGACAGTGTGCCGTGCACCCAGGGTGCCACGTCAACGATCACATTCGTGCATCCGGACGATCACCATCTGGTGTTGCACACCAGGTGGTCAAAACGACACGTTCGGTTGACGAAACCCGCTCAGTCCAGGTAATCCCGGAGGACCTGCGACCGGGACGGGTGGCGCAGCTTGGACATCGTCTTGGACTCGATCTGTCGGATCCGCTCCCGGGTCACCCCGTAGACCTGCCCGATCTCGTCCAGCGTCCGCGGCTGACCGTCGGTCAGACCGAAGCGCAGGCGTACCACACCCGCCTCACGCTCGGAGAGCGTCTGCAGCACCTGCTGGAGCTGGTCCTGCAGGAGCGAGAACGACACCGCGTCGACCGCGACCACGGCCTCGGAGTCCTCGATGAAGTCACCGAGCTGGCTGTCGCCCTCGTCGCCGATGGTCTGGTCCAGTGAGATGGGCTCCCGGGCGTACTGCTGGATCTCCAGCACCTTCTCGGGTGTGATGTCCATCTCCTTGGCCAGCTCCTCCGGAGTGGGCTCGCGGCCCAGGTCCTGGAGCAGCTCACGCTGTATGCGGCCAAGCTTGTTGATGACCTCGACCATGTGCACCGGGATGCGGATGGTGCGGGCCTGGTCGGCCATCGCGCGGGTGATCGCCTGCCGGATCCACCAGGTGGCGTACGTGGAGAACTTGTAGCCCTTGGTGTAGTCGAACTTCTCCACCGCGCGGATCAGGCCGAGGTTGCCCTCCTGGATCAGGTCGAGGAACGCCATGCCACGGCCCGTGTACCTCTTGGCCAGCGACACCACCAGTCGGAGGTTCGCCTCCAGGAGGTGGTTCTTGGCCCGCTCGCCGTCGCGGGAGATCCAGCCCAGGTCACGGACCATGTCCCGGACGAGCTTCTCCTCGCCCTCGTCGGCCGCGCGCAACCGCTCGGCGGCGTAGAGCCCGGCCTCGATCCGCTTGGCCAGCTCCACCTCCTGCTCGGCGTTGAGCAGCGGAACCTTGCCGATCTGCTTCAGGTACGCACGGACCGAGTCGGCGGAGGCGGTCAGCTCGGCGTCCCGCCGGGCCTGCTTGAGGGCCTCGGACTCCTCGTCGTCCCACTCGAAGTCGTTGTCGGTCGCCGAGGCGGCGGCGTCGGTCTCGGCGGCCTGAGCCAGCTCGGCCGGCTCCTCGACCACCACGTCCTCGATGGCGGCGGCCAGCTCCTCCGGGTCGATCTCACCCTCGGCGCCCTCGCCCTTGGCCTTGGTGCCGGCCTTGGCGCCAGCGGCGGCGACCGTGGCCTTGGTGGCCCGGGTCAACTTGGTGGCCTTCGCCGGCGTGGCAGCGCCCTCGGCGGGGGTGGCCTTGCGGGCGGCCACCTTGCGCGGGGCCGGCGCGGACGGCGTGTCGTCGGAGGCGGGCGCCTGCTTCGGGGCGGGCGCCGCGGCCTTCTTGGTGGTCTTGGCAGTGGTGGCCCGGGACGCCGGCGTGGTCGAACGGGCCGCGGCGACGCGGCGGCGGGTGCTCGCCGAGCCGTCCACCACCACGGTCACTCCCGCCTCGGAGAGCGCCCGCAGAATCTTCTTGGCCTGGGCCGGAGTCACCTCGGCGGACTCGACGGTGCGCGCGAGCTGGGCCGACGTGAGCTGACCACCGGCGCTCTGCGCGTGGGCGATCAGGGTGTCGGTGAGCGAGCGAACGTCGGCGCCGGTCTGGCGGGGTTCTGTCACGAATGACCTTCCGGAGGCGAAGAGCGGGCACGGCCGGGTTGTCCGGCACAGCGTGGGGCAACCGGGCCGGGCAGTGTGGTTGAGGGACCCCCGTGTCCCGGACCGGCCGGTGGTCGGCGGTCCGTGGCGCGTGGGCAGGGGTGAATTGTAACGCCGTCTGCCGCGATCTTCCTGCGCCGCACTGCTTAACGGCGGCGGGACCGCCGATTCGGCGCTGATGTGGACTTTGTAAGGATGATACTCGCGCGGGGCGCGGAACGCCCCGGTCGCGTGGAAGGGGACGTTGGGATGGACCGTTCGGCGCCGTCACCTCGGGAACTTTTGGCCGTCGCGCTCGGCGTCGCCCGCGATGCGGCGGCCACCGCGTACCGGATGCGGGTCGAGGGTGTCTCGGTGGCGGCGACCAAGAGCACGGTCACCGACGTGGTCACCGCGGCCGACCGGGCGGTCGAACGGCAGGTGCTCGACGCGCTGAAGCAGTTGCGGCCGGACGACGCGGTGCTCGGCGAAGAATACGGCATTCGGGACACCGGGCCGGTCGCGCCGGGCGGGGTGCGCTGGATCGTCGACCCGATCGACGGCACCGTCAACTACCTCTACGGGCTGCCGTACAGCGCGGTGTCGCTGGCCGCCGAGGTGGACGGGGTGGTGGTCGCCGGCGTGGTGCGCAACGTGAGCACCGGCGAGGAGTGGACGGCCACGGTCGGCGGCGGGGCCTGGCGCGACGGTGTCCGGTTGCGCTGCTCCGGCGAGACGGACCTGGGGCAGGCGCTGGTCGGCACCGGCTTCGGCTACGACGCCGGACGCCGCACGCACCAGGCCCAGGTGGTGACCGGGCTGATCGCCCACGTCCGGGACATCCGCCGGCTCGGTGCCGCCGCGCTGGATCTCTGCCTGGTGGCGGAGGGCCGGCTCGACGCGTACTTCGAGAAGGGCCTCGCGGCCTGGGACCTGGCGGCCGGCGGGCTGGTGGCCGCCGAGGCGGGCGTGCGTGTCGCCGGCCTGGCCGGTGGGCCGCCGGGGCCCGATCTGGTGGTCGCGGCCCCGCCCGCGCTCTTCGGGCCGCTGCACGACCGGCTGGCCGAGCTGGATGCCGCGGGCGGGCCCTGAGCGGCCGGCAGGGCGGTCAGGCCGTCACTTGGCGGCCGGGGACGGGCAGGAGCCCTTGGGTGCCCGTGGCGCGCCGATGTCACCGAGGGACTGGTTGACCTCGGTCGTGGTGGCGAGCTGCTGGAAGCCGTTGCCCAGCACCACGTCCACGACGTCGTCGGTGCGCTTCGGGTCGTAGCCGGGCTCGGCGTTGTTGAGGAAGTACGCCTGCAGCAGGTGCGCGGAGCCGACGCCCTTCGGGCCGTAGCGCAGCACCGCCACGTCGTCGATCCCCTTGGGGTCGTTGCCGACCTTCTTGACCTGGAACTTGCGGTTGCGGAAGTCGTCCGCGACGCTGCCGGCCCGGCCGGGCTCGTCGGTCGCGTTGAACACGTTGATCTTGACGTCCTTGGGCTCGTGCAGTGTCACGTCGGCCAGCGGCCAACCCTCCGGGCAGCCCTCGGCCGTGCCCGCCTTCCCCTGGGTGTCCCGGAGGATCGCGGTGACCACGAACGCCAGGGCCAGCACCCCGAGCAGGCCGACGACGACGAGTGCTCGCACTCGCGCAAAACTCATCTGGGCACTCCCGGGACCTCAGGTGGGTGGCGGCAGCCGGCAACGATCAGACTGGCCGCCGGCCGTCGAATACGCCGCTGAGGTTAACGGTTGTCCGGCCGTCGCGTGGAAACAGCCCGACATGCCGGCGCGCCGACCGCGAACGGGGTACTACTACCCCTATCTTCGTGTCGCCTGAATCACATTGGGAACAACTTCGCGTGCGGGGGCGTACATCTCAGCCGCAAGGGCGGTATACATGCCTCGCCCAAGGGGGGGTAAGGTTCCGCGCTCGCAGGGGAGTCGCCCCAGCGAGCTCGACCCGTTCGGTCCTCGGGTCGGGTGCCCGACACAAGTGGTGGCCGGCCAACGGAACCGAAACAGCGTCGTCCGGCGTTACAACCGGAAGCGACAACATCGATATGGGAGAGTGAAACCGATGGCCACCGACTACGACGCCCCGCGTCGCGACGAGGTCGACCTCGGCGAGGACAGCCTGGAAGAGCTCAAGGCACGGCGCGTCGACTCACAGTCGGGCGCGGTGGACGTCGACGAGGCCGAGGTGGCCGAGAGCTTCGAGCTGCCCGGTGCCGATCTGGCCGACGAGGAGCTCACGGTCAAGGTGCTTCCGATGCAGCAGGACGAGTTCCGGTGCGCCCGCTGCTTCCTGGTACACCACCGTAGCCAGCTGGCAGTCGAGCGTAACGGCGAGTTGATCTGCCGCGAGTGCGTCTGACAACCACGACACCGGCGGCGGCCTCCTGAACGGGGCCGCCGCTGCTGGTGTAGGCATGCGCCGGTAGTGGGTACCTGCTTGACTCGTAGCGGGTAGCCACAGCACCGGGAGGTCCGATGAGCGATCGAGGCGGCACCACCGACGATGGCACGGGCAGCGTTGGTGCCACCGGTGGCACGGACGACCTCGGCGCCACCGTCGCGGCGTTGACCGCGGACGACCTCGCTCCGGCCCGTCGCCGCCAACTGTTGACCCGGATGGTCGGGCAGGCCCGCGCCCGGGGCATCTCCGACCTGTTCAAGCCCCGTGCCGCCGTGCGCTGGATGGTCGACACCGTCGCCGAGGTCGCCCCGCACATCCCGGTGCGGGACCTGGCCACCCTGCGGCGGCATTTCCCCGGCCTGGACGATGCCGCCCTGGCCGACCGGCTCATCCGCAACGCGTCCCGGGCCACCGCCGCGATCGGCGCGGCCGGCGGGGGAGTCGCCGCCGTCGAGTGGACGGTCGCCCCGACCCTGCTCTCCGCACCGGTGCTGCTCGCCGCCGAGACCGTTGCCGTGGTGTCCGTGGAACTGAAACTGGTCGGTGAGCTGCACGAGGTCCACGGCGTGGCGCTACCGGAGGGCGGCAGCCAACGGGCGGTCGCCCTGGTGCACTCCTGGGCCACCCAGCGTGGGGTCAACCCGATGGTGCCCGGCGTGGGGGTGGGCGCGGTGCTCGGCACCGCGGCCCGCAAGGAACTGCGGGACATGCTGCTGCGGCGTTTCGGTCGCAACCTCACCACGCTCGGGCCGTTCCTGACCGGCGCGGCGGTGGCCAGCTTCCTCAACCGCCGGGCCACCCAGCAGATGGCCGAGCAGCTTCAGGTGGACCTGCGCCGGCGGGGCATCGCCCGACCCGCGCCACCGGCAGCCCTGCCCGGCCCGCCGACCGGCACCTGAGGGGGTCGGTGGCGTCGGATCAGGCCTGCTCGCCCGCGGTGGGCCGGGAGAGCGCCAGAGCGTCCCGCGCGGCCAGCACCGCCTCGGCCAGCTCGACGGGGTGCCGCGTGCTCACCACCCAGAACGGGGTCGGATCGGCCGGGTCGTTGAGCACCACCTGCACGGCGCCGCCGATCCACGGCCGCTGCACCACGAAGGCGAGCGGGTCCGCGCCGACCCCGAGCACCTCACGGCGGCCGGCCACGTCCAAGGGCACCACGTCGGCCACGAAGTGGACCGGCAGGCGGGCGTCGTCCACCCGCAGCTCGGAGTCGGCGACCCCGATCCGGATCCGGCCCAGCCACCACAGCCCTGCCGCGGTGAGAGGCAGCAGCACGACGAACGGCAGCCAGGCGCGCACGCCGGCGGCGCCCATCCAGATCTCGACGGCCAGCAGCGCGGCGGCCACCAGCCCGGCCAGCCACAGCCACCAGGGCAGATCCAACCGTTCGGCGTACGCCGGGCGGGCGTCGGCCGGCGGCTGATCGGCGGAGGGAGAGGGCGACATGCTCACTCCTGCGAGGGTACGGCGCACGGCGGCTCGGCGAACCGGCAGGATGGCAGGGTCACCCCGAGAACCGGACGGAAGAGGGGACCCGTGACCGACGTCGTACCCGTGCCCGTGCAGCTGCTCGACTCTGAGCTGCCGCTGCCCACGTACGCCCATCCCGGCGACGCCGGGGCCGACCTGGTGGCTGCCGCGGACGTGGAACTGCCGCCCGGTGGCCGTGCCCTGGTGCCCACCGGCGTGGCCATCGCGCTGCCGGAGGGGTACGTGGGTCTGGTCCATCCCCGTTCCGGTCTGGCGGCCAGGCTCGGCGTGACGGTGCTCAACGCGCCCGGTACGGTCGACGCCGGCTACCGGGGTGAGATCCTGGTCAACCTGATCAACCATGATCGGGATGTGCCGGCGAAGATCTCCCGCGGCGACCGGATCGCGCAGCTCGTTGTTCAGCAGGTCGCACGGGCGCGGTTCGAGCCGGTGGTCGAGCTGCCCACGTCCCGGCGTGGGGTCGGCGGGCACGGGTCGACCGGCGGGCACGCCGGGCTGGTGCCGTCGCCGACGGGCCAGGACCGGGTCGAGCGGCGGCCAGACGAGCCGGGCCGCGGGCAGACGGAAGAGGTGGCAGGGTGAGTGTGAACAGCGGAGGGCAGGCGCAGTGATCTTCTCCCGAAAGCGGGCCGACGCCGAGCGGCAGACCCGTGACGAGCGGGCCACCCAGGTCCCCGACCAGGGCGATGCGGCGCCGACGTTGGAGCGCGGCCCGTACGACATCTCCGAGAGCTACGACGACGTGCAGCGACTCGACCTGGGCAGCCTGCACATCCCGGCGATCGCCGACGTCGAGGTGCGGGTGCAGGCCGACCCGCAGGGTGTGGTCCAGCAGGTGGTGCTGGTGCATGGCGACAACGCGCTCCAGCTGGGCGTCTTCGCCGCCCCCCGGTCCGAGGGGATCTGGGGCGAGGTGCGCGAGGAGATCCGGCAGTCGCTGCTGCGCGACGGCGCGAGCGCGCAAGAGGTCGAGGGCGAGTACGGCCCGGAGCTGCACGCCCAGGTGAATACACCGGACGGCCCGACGAACCTGCGGTTCGTCGGCGTCGACGGGCCGCGCTGGATGGTCCGCGGCGTGTTCCAGGGCCCGGTGGCCACCAACCCGGCCGTGGCCGGGCCGCTGGTGGAGTGCCTGGACGGCCTGGTGGTCGACCGTGGCCAGGAGGCCAAGCCGGTCCGTGAGCCGCTGCCGCTGCGGCTGCCTCGCGAGATCGCCGACCAGGCCGCCACCGAGGCGGGCGACGCCGCCGCCGAGCCGCGCCAGGTCTGACCCGCGCGCACCGGCCCGCCGGAACCAGCCCCGTCGGCGTACGCTGGCGGCACGGTTCCGGCGCCGCCGGTGCCGGCCGGGGACGGCGAGCGTGGAGAGGGTGACGCGGAGGTCATGACGACCGACGAGGGCCGGGTGTCGCTGCGGCGCATCCTGCAACGGTTCACCGCCAGCGAGGCCGAGATCGACGCGCAGGAGCTGCGGCGGGAGAGCGCCGAGTGCGGCGGCATCCCGGCACAGCAGTGCTCCCGGGGTCAGCTGGTGTCGGTCGCCGGTCGGCTGCGCACGGTGGTCTACACGCCGCGCACCAACCTGCCCACCCTGGAGGCCGACCTGTACGACGGCAGCGACGTGGTCACCCTGGTCTGGTTGGGTCGACGGCACATCGCCGGGATCGAGCCGGGCCGGCACCTGACTGCCCGTGGCCGGGTGGCGGTGCGCGACGAGCGCAAGGTCATCTACAACCCCTACTACGAGCTGGACTCGCCGAAGTGACGGCGTTGCGGACGGAAGGCCGGCGATGACGACGGGACAGCACCGGGCGGCGCAGCCGGAGACCGACCCTCCGGAGGAGGAGCCGCTGCCGACGATCGCCGAGCAGATGGCCGACCAGCTTGGCGGCTGGCGGGGCCTGGTCGAGTCGAGCATCCCGGTCGTGGTCTTCGTTCTCGCCAACATCATCGGCGAGCTGCGACCGGCGGTGATCGCCTCGGTCTCCGTCGCGCTGCTGATCGCCGGGCTGCGGCTGGCCCAGCGTCGGCCGATCCGGCATGCCATCAACGGGCTGTTCGGCGTCGGCGTCGGCGCGGCCATCGCCTGGCGCACCGGCGACGAGCGCGATTTCTACCTTCCCGGCATCCTCTACGGCATCGGGTACGGCGTCGCCCTGCTGATCTCGGCGGCAATCCGGCAGCCGTTGGTGGGCTGGATCTGGTCGGTGCTGGTTGCCAAGGGCCGCTCGGAGTGGCGCACCGACCCGAAGCTGGTGCGCACCTTCACCCAGCTCACCGTGCTCTGGGGCGTGGTCTGGCTGGCCAAGGTGGGCGTGCAGGCCGGGCTCTACCTGGCTCACCAGGACACCGCGCTGGGCGTCGCCCGGCTGGCGCTGGGCTATCCGCCGTACGCGTTGCTGCTGCTGATCACGGTCTGGACGGTGCGCCGGGTCACCCGGGAGTCGTCGCCGACCCCACTGCCCGGCGCCTGACCGAACGGCCCGTCGGCTCAGCGTGAGCCGCGGGTCCGCTCGACGCTGTCCGGCCCGAGGATCACCGCGCGGACCTGGTCCTCCACCTCGGCGGTGCAGACGAAGATCAACTCGTCGCCGGCCTCGATGGGGTCGTCCGGGCTGGGCACCAGGACCCGCTTGCCGCGCAGGATCGCCACCAGCGCGGAGTCGCGGGGCAGCGGCACGGCGTGGATCGGCTGACCGACGTAGGGCGCGGTCGGCGGCAGGGTGATCTCGACCAGGTTCGCCTCACCCTGGCGGAAGGTCATCAGCCGGACCAGGTCGCCGACGGTGACCGCCTCCTCGACCAGCGCGGCCATCACCCGCGGCTTGCTCACCGCGACGTCGACGCCCCACTGCTCGGTGAACAACCACTCGTTCTCGGCCCGGTTGACCCGGGCCACCACGCGTGGCACCGCGAACTCGGTCTTGGCCAACAGCGACAGCACCAGGTTGGTCTTGTCGTCGCCCGTCGCCGCGACCACCACGTCGCACCCGGCGACGTTGGCCTCCTCCAGGCTGGCCACCTCGCACGCGTCGGCGAGCACCCACTCGGCCGCCGGCACCCGGTCCGGGCGCAGCATCTTGGGTTGGCGTTCGATCAGCATCACCTGGTGGCCGTTGTCGATCAGCTCCTGGGCGATCGAGCGGCCCACGTTGCCCGCGCCCGCGATGGCGACCCGCATGGCTCAGTGCCCCCCTTCCGGCGGCGCCGCCGCCACCGACGTGACCGTCGCCACGATGTCATCGCTGACCAGCATGAACACCTGGTCACCCTCCTGTACGACGGTGGAGCCGGTGGGCAGCGTGCCGATGCCGAAGCGGATCAGGTAGGCCACCCGTGCGCCGGACGCCTCCTCCAGTGTGCGCACCGACCGGCCGATCCAGTCCTTGTGGACCGGCACCTCGACGATCGACACGGTGCTCGTGGGGTCGCGGAAGATCTCCACGTTGCCCTCCGGCACCAGGTGTCGCAGCATCCGGTCGGCGGTCCAGCGCACGGTCGCGACGGTGGGGATGCCCAGCCGCTCGTAGACCTGCGCCCGGCGCTGGTCGTAGATGCGGGCGGCGACCCGGGACACGCCGAACGTCTCGCGGGCCAACCGCGCCGAGATGATGTTGGAGTTGTCGCCGCTGGACACCGCCGCGAAGGCGTCCGCGCGCTCGATGCCGGCCTGTCGGAGAACCTCGCCGTCGAAGCCGGCCCCGGTCACCGTGATCCCGGCGAAGTCGGGGCCGAGCCGGCGGAACGCGTCGGCGTCCTGGTCGATCACCGCCACCGAGTGTCCCCGGGACTCCAGGCTGTGGGCGAGGGTCGACCCGACCCGGCCACATCCCATGATCACGACGTGCACGCTGTCCCTCCCAAGGTGCGTACCGCCCCCGCTTCCGGTGGCCTCCGAGTGCGAGCCTGCCACGTCCCGGTGGGAAGCGGGGACCGACCGTACCCCGTCGTCGTGAGCAGCCGTGATCGCCCACCCCCGCGTCCCCGTCGTGGTGGTCGTACCCTTGGCGTTCGTGGCCAGTCCCACCTCGCTGCTGAAGCGGCTTCTCCTCGGTCGACCGTTCCGGTCCGACCGGCTCCAGCACACCCTCCTGCCGAAGCGCATCGCGCTGCCCGTGTTCGCCTCCGACGCGCTGTCCAGCGTCGCGTACGCGCCCGACGAGATCCTGCTCACCCTCTCCATCGCCGGTGCCTCGGCGTTCCTGTTCTCCCCGTGGATCGCGCTGGCCGTGGTCGTGGTGATGCTGACCGTGGTGGCCAGCTACCGGCAGAACGTGCACGCCTATCCGTCCGGCGGCGGCGACTACGAGGTGGCCACCGTCAACCTGGGCCCGAAGTTCGGCGTCGGGGTGGCGAGCGCGCTGCTGGTCGACTACGTGCTCACGGTGGCGGTGTCGGTCTCCTCCGGGGTGGCCAACCTCGGCTCGGTGGTGCCGTTCGTGGCCACCCACAAGGTCCTGATCGCGGTGATCGCGGTGGTGGTGCTGACCGCTGTCAACCTGCGCGGGCTGCGCGAGTCGGGCACGGCGTTCGCCATCCCCACCTACGGTTTCGTGATCGTGATGCTCGGGATGCTGCTCACCGGGCTGTTCCGGGTCTTCGTGCTGGGCGACGACCTCCGTGCCCCGAGCGCCGACCTGGTGATCCAGGCCGAGCACAGCGTGACCGGGTTCGCGCTCATCTTCCTGCTCCTGCGGACGTTCAGCTCGGGCGCCGCCGCGCTCACCGGCGTGGAGGCGATCTCCAACGGTGTGCCGGCGTTCAAGGCGCCGAAGAGCCGCAACGCCGCCACCACCCTGCTGCTGCTCGGCACGATCTCGGTGAGCATGCTGGTCGGGATCATCTGGCTGGCCCGGCTGACCCACCTGCAGTTCGTCGAGGACCCGAGCCTCCAGATCGTCTCCGGCCCCGAGGGGTACGTGCAGAAGACCGTCACCACCCAGCTCGGCGAGACGGTCTTCGGTTCCGGGTCGATCCTGCTCTACGTGCTGGCCGGGGTGACCGCCCTGATCCTGTTCCTGGCCGCCAACACCGCGTTCAACGGCTTCCCGGTGCTCGGCTCGATCCTCGCGCAGGACCGCTACCTGCCCCGCCAGTTCCACACCCGCGGCGACCGGCTGGCGTTCTCCAACGGCATCACCTTCCTCGCCCTCTTCGCGATCGTGCTGATCGTCGGCTTCCAGGCCGAGGTGACGAGGCTGATCCAGCTCTACATCGTCGGGGTCTTCGTCTCGTTCACCGTCTCCCAGGCCGGCATGATCCGGCACTGGAACCGGCACCTGCGGACCGAGCGGGACCCGGAGGCACGCCGCAAGATGTACCGGTCCCGGGCGATCAACACGTTCGGCATGGGCCTGACCGGCACGGTGCTGGTGATCGTCCTGGTCACGAAGTTCCTGCTCGGCGCCTGGATCGCGATCGCCGCGATGGCGGTGATCTACGTGCTGATGCTGGCCATCCGCCGGCACTACGACCGGATCGCCGTCGAGCTGACCCCGCCGGACGAGGGCCGGGCCGTGCTGCCCGCCCGCAACCACGCGATCGTGCTGGTCAGCAAACTGCACCAGCCGACGCTGCGGGCCATCGCCTACGCCCGGGCCACCCGGCCGGACACGCTGACCGCCGTGACCGTCAACGTGGACGAGAAGGACACCCGGGACCTGCAGGCCGACTGGGAGCGGCGGGAGATGGCCATCCCGCTCACCGTGGTCGACTCGCCGTACCGGGAGATCACCCGCCCGATCCTGGACTTCGTCGCCTCCACCCGCCGCAAGTCACCCCGCGACGTGGTCACCGTCTTCATCCCGGAGTACGTGGTGGGTCGCTGGTGGGAGAACCTGCTGCACAACCAGAGCGCCCTGCGCCTCAAGGGCCGGCTGCTCTTCGAACCGGGGGTGATGGTGGTCAGCGTGCCGTGGCAGCTCGCATCGACAGCGAGCAAGAACCTGGACCGGCTGGACGCCACGCTGTCCCGGACACCGGCACGGGGTCCACGCGGCACCGTGCCACCGCTGGTCTCCGCACCGCCGGTGGTTTCCACGCCGCCGCCGGGCGAGGGTGGCCCGGCGGACCGCGCAACGGAAGGGAACGGCCGTGACTGAGTCGGGCGGGCAGCGGACCGCGACAACCCCGGTGCCACCGGCACCCGAGCGTGGGTTGGCCGAGGCGGAACGGGTCGAGCTGACCGTCGACGCGGTCGCCCCCGGCGGGCACTGCGTGGCACGGGTGGACGGGCAGGTCGTCTTCGTCCGGCACGCGCTGCCCGGTGAACGGGTCATCGCCGAGGTCACCGAGGTGCACCGGGGGTTCGTCCGGGCCGACGCGGTGACGGTGCTGGACCCCTCACCGGACCGGGTCGAGCCGCCCTGCCCGTACGCCAGGCCGGGCGCGTGTGGTGGCTGCGACCTGCAACACGTCGCCCCGGGCGCGCAACTGGCCTGGAAGACCGCCGTGGTGCGCGAGCAGCTGGTCCGCCTCGGCGGGCTGACCGACGTCGAGCTGGACCAGCTCAACGTCCGGGTCGAGGCGCTGCCCGGTGGGCTGCTCGGCTGGCGCTCCCGGGTCCGGTACGCCGTGGACGGCGCGGACCGGGCCGGTCTGCTCAAGCACCGGTCGCACGAGGTGGTGCCGATCGACCGCTGCCGGATCGCCCACCCGGCCATCCAGCAGCTGCCGGTGCTCACCGAGCGCTGGCCGGCCGCCGAGGCGGTCGAGACGATCGCCAGCACCGGCGGGGACGTGACCGTCACGGAGATCCGCGACGGGGTGCCCACCCCGGTCAGCGGGCCGGCCGAGGTTCGCGAGGTGGCCGCCGGACGGGACTGGACGCTGCCCGCGTCCGCGTTCTGGCAGGTGCACCCGGCCGCGGCGGACACCCTCTGCACGGCGGTGCTGGACCTGCTGGACCCACAGCCGGGCGAGACCGGGTGGGACCTCTACGGCGGCGCGGGGCTGTTCGCCGCGGCCCTCGCCGGACGGGTCGGCGACGCCCGGATCACCCTGGTCGAGTCGAGCCGGGACGGGGTGGAGGCGGCCCGGGCCAACCTGGCCGACCTGCCCCAGATCGAGGTGGTCGCCGCCCGGGTCGAGACCGCGCTGACCCGCCGACGGATCACCGGCCCGGTCGACGTGGTGGTGCTCGACCCGCCGCGCTCCGGCGCGGGCGCCCAGGTGGTGCGCGACATCGTCGCCGCCGGCCCGCGAGCGGTCGCGTACGTGGCTTGTGACCCGGCGGCCTTCGCCCGGGACGTCCGCACCTTCACCGACCTCGGTTGGCGGCTGGCGGCGCTGCGGGGCTTCGACCTGTTCCCGATGACACAGCACGTCGAGCAGGTGGGGCTGCTGCTCCCGCCGGCCGGGCGTTGACCGGAAAGCCTCGTCCTCCGGCATGTCGGCCGGCCCACCTCGGCGGCCGCGGATCCGGCTCTGACCAGGGCTCAGCCGACCCGCACGGCTCGGGCCTCTCGGCCCAGGCTGCGGAGTACCGGGCGGCCGATAGACTCTCCGTTCATGAGTGTTGAAGAGGACACGGCCAACCACGGCCGGCTGCTGGGGACGGTACGCGGTCCGCAGGACGTCAAGCGGATGTCGGGCGAGGAGCTGGACGTCCTCGCCGCCGAGATCCGGGACTTCCTGATCGCCAAGGTCTCCCGCACCGGCGGGCACGTCGGGCCCAACCTCGGTGTGGTCGAGCTGACGCTGGCCATGCACCGCGTCTTCGACTCGCCCCGGGACCGGCTCCTGTTCGACACCGGCCACCAGGCGTACGTGCACAAGATCCTCACCGGGCGCCAGGCCGGCTTCGACAAGCTCCGTCAGCGCGGTGGCCTCTCCGGCTACCCCAGCCAGGCGGAGAGCGAGCACGACCTCATCGAGAACTCGCACGCCTCCACCGCGCTCTCCTACGCCGACGGCCTCGCCAAGGCGTACGCCCTGCGTGGTGAGGCCCGCAGCGTCGTGGCCGTGGTCGGCGACGGCGCGCTCACCGGTGGCATGTGCTGGGAGGCGCTGAACAACATCGCCACCGCCGGCAACTCCCTCGTGATCGTGGTCAACGACAACGGCCGGTCCTACTCGCCGACCATCGGCGGGCTGGCCGACCACCTCTCCTCGCTGCGGCTCAACCCCGGCTACGAGAAGGTCCTCGACACCGTCAAGGACGCCCTCGGCTCCACGCCGCTGGTCGGCAAGCCGATGTACGAGGTGCTGCACGCGGTCAAGAAGGGCATCAAGGACGCGGTCGCCCCGCAGGCCATGTTCGAGGACCTCGGCATCAAGTACGTGGGCCCGGTGGACGGGCACGACGTCACGGCGGTCGAGGCGGCGCTGCGCGCGGCCAAGAACTTCGGCGGCCCGGTGATCGTGCACGCGGTCACCCGCAAGGGCTACGGCTACCGCCCGGCCGAGGAGGACGAGGCGGACTGCCTGCACGGCCCGAGCAGCGCCTTCGACGTCGAGACCGGTGCGCTGCTGGCCGCCCCGTCGGTGAAGTGGACGCACGTCTTCGCCGACGAGCTGCTGGCCGTCGCCGACGAGCGGCCGGACGTGGTGGGCATCACCGCCGCGATGGCCGAGCCGACCGGCATCGCCAAGCTGGCCCGCAAGTACCCCGAGCGGGTGTACGACGTGGGCATCGCCGAGCAGCACGCCGCCACCTCGGCGGCCGGGCTGGCGCTCGGCGGTCTGCACCCGGTGGTCGCGGTCTACGCCACCTTCCTCAACCGCGCCTTCGACCAGGTCCTGCTGGACGTGGCGATGCACAAGCTGCCGGTGACCTTCGTGCTGGACCGGGCGGGCATCACCGGCCCGGACGGCCCCAGCCACTACGGCATCTGGGACATGTCGGTCTTCGGGGTGGTGCCCGGGCTGCGGATCGCCGCTCCCCGTGACGCCGCCACGCTGCGGGAGGAGCTGCGCGAGGCGGTGGCCGTCGACGACGGTCCCACCGTGGTGCGCTTCCCGACCGGCGCGGTCGCCGCGGACCTTCCGGCGCTGCGCCGGGTGGGCCCGGTCGACGTGTTGGCCGAGTCGGCGCGTACCGACGTGCTGCTGGTAGCTGTCGGCTCGTTCGGCCAGCTGGGCATGGAGGTGGCCGCCCGGGTCGCCGAGCAGGGCTACGGCGTCACCGTCGTCGACCCCCGCTGGGTGCGTCCGGTCCCGGCGGAGCTGGTCGACCTGGCCGCCCGCCACCGGCTCGTGGTCAGCGTCGAGGACGGCGTCCGGGTCGGCGGGGTGGGCGACGCGCTCGCCCAGGCCATGCGCGACGCCGACGTCCGGGTGCCGCTCAAGGACCTGGGCGTACCGGCCGAGTGGCACCCGCACGGCACCCGCGCGCAGATCCTCGCGGATCTGGGCCTGACCGCCCAGGACGTGGCGCGCAACGTGACCGGCTGGATCTCCGGCCTGGACGCCACCCCGGACCGCCTCACCCCCAGCGACGCGGCCGCACAGAACTGACAAACGACAACGGCGGGCGCCCCTCCCGGGGACGCCCGCCGTAGTCGTCCCCACGGGCGGGTCAGTTGGTTGGCTTCACCGAGCGGTAGTGGGTCTTGTCGGTGTTGGCGAGGCTGTAGGTCTGGGAACGCGACGGGCTGGGGATGACCGCCAGGCCGGGGCGTTCGACCAGCAGGGGAGTGCCCGGCGGAACGGACAGGGAGCTGTCCCGGGTGGCTCGCCAGCTCAGCACCACCAGCGGCTGACCGGGCACCGGCAACTGGTACGCCTGCAACGGGGTGGCCCGGTCGGCGGGTGAGACGACGGGTGCGCTCCCGTCGGCCGGTCGGTAGACCACAGCGGTCATCGCGCCGGCGTCGGTGTCCCAGGTGAGCTGCTGCAACTCGGCTGCCTCGCCACCGCCGAGGGCGACCTCGCCGAGCGAGCGGACGGTGAGCTTCGCCATCGGCCAGGACGTCGGCACCGAGCGCGGCGCGTCCCGGTCGCCGATCCGGCGGGGGATGCTGCCGAACGGGCCCCGGTCACCGGCCAGCACGCAGGTGTCCAGGCCGGTGAGCGCTTTCCGGCCGGTGCCGGACTCGTCGCGGACCAGCGGATAGCGCGGGTCGACGGTGCCGGTGCCCAGGTCGAGCAGCCGGTCCGCGGCCCGCCCGCGGGGCAGCGACTCGGTGGTCCGCAGGGTGGCGGTCACTCCGACCGCCGTGCAGGACGGCACGTCGACCGGCGCGCTGAGGCCGTCCGTGACGGGCAACGTCCGATCCTGTGGCCCGACCAGCGTCTGCACCCGCGCCGAGACCAGGTAGCGCCGGCCGGCGGCGGTCTGCACCGGCAGCACGTCGGAGTAGACGAGATAGCCCGGGTCGGTGTACTCGGCGGCGCGGGTCACCGCGTACCGGTCGCCGTCGCGGGTGAGTTGCAGCAGCCAGGAGGCGCTCTCGCCGGGCACGTCGGCGGCCACGAGTGCCACCGGCGCGCCGTCGACCCGGCCGGAGAAGAGGATGCCGGACGAGGGCAGGTGCGCGCGGTCATCGGCCGGTGACCGCCAGTCGCGAACCGTCCTGGTGACCGCTGCCGTCGCCGTGGCGTCCTCCGAGAGGTCGCCCCGGGGCGGCCACACGGCCAACGCGCCGTCCAGGCTGTCATAGCCGACCCGCAGATCCTGCGGCTTCCTCTCGGCCACCGGACCGCAGGCCGTGGCGGCCAGCAGCGCGCTGAGCAGGACGGGAAGCGCCCTGCCGTACCGACGGCCTGGAGTCACCTGGTCCGCCCCCGATCGCCTCGCCGTCGCTGTCGGAAAGCGCCATAGTACGAGATGTCCGGTGCGGGACCCCAGGTGGTCGCCGTCAGACCCACCACAATGGACGTCACCGGGGCTTTAGGGTGTTTTTGTTGCTCCGGTAGACTCCGCCGACTGTGACGCCTGCCGAGTCCCGCGCCCTGCCCGCGCCGCACCCGGAGGCCGCAGCCGGCCCCGACGAGATGGTGAGCCACCGCACACCGGTCGGCCTCTTCGCCGCCACTGCCCCCACCGAAGCACCGGCCGAGCCCGAAACACCGACGGACCCTCACGCGCCGTCGGAGCCCGAAGCACCGTCCAGGCCTGTGACGCCAGCGGACCCTCACGCGCCGGCGGAGGCCGCGGCAGTGGCCGACGGTGCGGAGGTCGTACCGACGCGGGCGTGGTGGCGTCGCTGGACCCGGCGACGGCAGCACCTCGCCGTGGGTGGCCTGTTCCTGCTCGCCGCGCTCTGGGTGACCAGTCGGATCTGGCTCGACCCGTCCGGTCGGGTGGCATCGCTCTACACCGGTGACCCGGCCCAGGTGCAGTTCTTCCTCGCCCACTCGGTACGCGTGGTGCTGCACGGCGAGTACCCGTTCTACACCGAGCAGTTCAACTACCCCGACGGCGTCAACCTGATGGCCAACACGGCCGTGCTGGCGCTGGGCATCCCGATGGTCCCGGTGACGCTGCTCTTCGGGCCGGCGGTCTCCTTCGTGGTGCTGGTGACGCTGGGCCTCGCCGGCACCGCCATGGCCTGGTACCTCATGCTCTCCCGCCACCTGGTGCGTACGCCGCTGGCGGCGGCGGTCGGGGGCTGGTTCTGCGGCTTCTCGCCCGCGATGCTGTCGCACGCCAGTTGGCACCCGAACATCATCAGCCAGTTCCTGCTGCCGTTCATCGTCTGGCGGGTGCTGGTGCTCACCCGGTCCCGCCGGCCGGTCCGGGACGGGGCGCTGCTCGCTCTGCTGGTCACCGTGCAGGCGTTCATCAACGAGGAGATTCTGCTCTTCACGGCGCTGGCCTGCGGGGTGTTCCTGCTGGCCGTGCTCGCGCAGGAACCCGCCCGCTGGTCGGCGGCCTGGCGACCCCTCGGCATCGGCGTGGTGACCTGCGCGCTGCTGGCCGGGGCGCTGCTGGCGTACCCCCTGTACGTGCAGTTCGCCGGGCCGATGGCCTACCACGGGCTCAGCGACGCGGTGAAGGACTACGGCAACGACATCGCCGCCTTCTTCGCCCCCGGCTCGCCCACCCTCGGCGGCAACCAGCGAGCCAACATCAACCTGGCGCCGAACTACTCGGAGGAGAACGCGTTCTTCGGCTGGAGCCTGTCCATGCTCGCCATCGGCATCGTGGTCTGGCTGCGCCGGGAGCTGATCGTCCGGGCGCTCGCGGTGACCGGCCTGTTCTTCGCCGTCCTGTCGCTCGGTGAGCGGGTCTCCTGGTGGGACCGTGAGCTGGTCAGCGGGCCGTGGCAGTTGCTGGTCCACCTGCCGCTGCTGGACGCGGTGGTGCCGACCCGGTTCGGTCTGATCACCAGTGTGGTGATCGGTCTGCTGCTCGCGCTCGCCGTCGAGCGGGCCTGGGCGTTGCGACCGGCCGACCGGCGCACCGTGCGGACGCTCACCGCGGCGGGCCTGGCGTTCGCGCTGCTGCCGATCGCTCCGATGCCACTGCGGATGGTCTCCCGACCGCCGGTGCCGGACTTCATCACGGCCGACCGCTGGCGGGCGTACGTCGGGCCGGACCAGACGCTGGTGCCGATCCCGGTGCCCAGTATGGGTAACACGCACGGCATGCGCTGGGCGGCGGCCACCAACCTCGACTTCAAGATCCCCGGTGGTTACTTCCTCGCCCCGCGCAACGGCAACACCGGTGACGCGGGTCGGTTCGGCGGCCGACCCAGCGGGGTGGGGCAGATGCTGGAGGAGGTGGCGACCACCGGGCGTACGCCGAAGCTCGACGACCGGCAACGCCGCCGCTTCGCCGACGAGCTGCGGCACTGGCGGGCCGCGATCCTGGTGCTGCCGCTCCGCCAGCAGAACGCCGAGCCACTGCGGCGTACCGTCGAGGATCTGGTCGGCCCCGGGCGCCAGGAGCTGGACGTCTGGGTGTGGGACGTCCGGGCGCTGACCGACCGTTCGGTCTGATGACCACCGGGACGACGTCCCCGGCCACCTCGCCCCCGGCGGTGGTGCGTACGTCCCGTCCGGGCTGGCTGCGGGACCTGCTGGTGGTGGTCGGCTATCTGGGTCTGGCCGCGGTGCTGACCAGCGCGCAGTGGGGCCAGCCGTGGCGGCTGTTCCACCAGGCGGGCGACCAGATCCTCTTCGAGTGGATGCTGGCCCACGCGGCGCAGGCCGTGGTCGCGGGGGGCAACCCGCTGCACAGTGCCGGGTTGAACGCGCCCGACGGGGTCAACCTGATGGCGAACACCTCGGTGCTCGGCCTGGGTGTCCCGTTGACCCCGGTCACCCTGCTCTTCGGCTCGCAGGTCGCGTTCTGCGTGGCGGCCGTCTGGTGCCTCGCCGGCACGGCCGCCGCCTGGTACGCGCTGCTGCGCCGACGGCTGGTCACCACCCGTTCCGCCGCCGCGGTCGGTGGGCTGATCTGCGGTTTCGCCCCGGGGATGATCGCCCAGGCGGGCGCGCACCTGCACATCGCCGCGCAGTTCCTGGTGCCCCCGATCCTCGCCCTGGTGTTCCGGCCCGCAGTGGACCCGGCGCACCGGCTCGTCGGCGTGTGGCGGCCCGGCATCGCCCTCGGGCTGCTGCTGGTCTGGCAGGTCTTCGTCGGCGAGGAGGTGCTGGTCTTCCTGGCGCTCGCGGCGGGGGTGTTCGCGCTGGGCTACGCGCTCGCCGACCGGGTGGCCGCCCGGCAGCTCGCCCCGGCCCTCCTCGGCCGGCTGGCGGTGGCGGCCGGGGTGGCGGCGGTGCCGCTGGCGTACCCGCTGTGGTTCCAGTTCCACGGCCCGCAGCACTACTCCGGGATGGCGTTCGCCACGCACGCCTTCCAGTTGGACGCCGCGTCGTTCACCGCGTCGGCCCGGCAGACCGTGCTCGGAGACGACTGGCTGCCGGGCCTGCTCTCGCCGAACCCGACCGAGGAGAACTCCTTCTTCGGCCCGGGGCTGCTGGTGCTCGCCGTGGTGATCGTGATCTGGCTGTGGCGACGGCCGCTGGTCCGCGCGCTGGCCGGCTGTGGGCTGGTGTTCGCGCTGCTCTCCCTCGGCACCGAGCTGCGGGTCGACGGCACCGCCACCGGCATTCCTGGGCCGTACCGGCTGGTCGCCGGGCTGCCCCTGCTCGACCTCGCGGTGCCGGCCCGGTTCGCGCTGGTCTGCGTACCGGTGCTGGGTGTGCTGGTGGCGCTCTCCCTGGACCGGGTGCGGGCGGCGCGCCGGCTGTCGGCCGCACCTGGACTGCCGGTGCGGCTGCTCTGGGCCGGCGCGGTGGCCGCCGCGTTGCTGCCCCTGGTCCCGACGCCGATCCGGGTGGTGCCGGTCACGCCGGTGCCGGGGTTCGTCGCCGACGGCGGGTGGCGTCCGCTGGTGCCGCCCGGCCGGACGGTGGTCGCCGTACCGCCGGTCACCGGCGCGGCGCAGAGCCCGGCGATGCTCTGGTCCGCCCGTACCGGTCTGGCGTTCCCCACGCCCGGCGGTTACTTCATCGGCCCGAGCGGCCCGGACGACCCGGCGGCCCGCTGGGGTGCTCCGGACCGGCCCACGTCGGTGCTGCTGCGGCGGGTCGCCGAGACCGGCACGGCGCCGGTGCTCACCGACACCGACCGCCGCCAGGCCGTCGAGGATCTACGGCACTGGCGGGCCGCCGTGGTGGTGCTCGGCCAGCTGACCAACGGCGACCCGGTCCGTCGGACCGTCGACGACCTGCTCGGACCGGGCCGGCCCGTCGACGGCGGGTGGATGTGGGACGTCCGGAACCAGGTCGACTGATCAGCTCACCAGGGCGCGGACGTCCCAGACCCAGACGTCGTCGACCCGCTGGGGCGGTCCGATCAGACCGGTGACCAGCTCGCGCAGCACCGCCTCGCGGGGGTGCGCCCCCAGCACCACCACCGACGCCCGCCAGAACCGCAGGTCCTCGACGGCCTGGCGACGGTTCTCGTCGGTGAGCACCGGGACCGCGTCCTTGTCCATGGTGGAGTAGATGAGGGTGCTGGTGGGCCGGTTCGGTGCGCCGAAGACACCCTCGCCCAGCTCGTTCGGCCCGATGAAGTAGCCGCCCGGGACGGGGAACTCCTGCCCGGTCAGCGCACTCCACCGCAGCGTCGGCAGGCCGTGCACGTTGCTCGGGATCGGCACCGGCACCAGCGTTCGACCCTCCGGCACGTACGGTCGCCACCCGCCCGCGCTGATGAAGTGCGGCGGCGGGTCGATCTGCTGGGCGGGCAGCGGCCGGGGAAAGAGCGGCAGCACGGCGAGGGCGACCGCCGCGTACCCCACCGGGCGCAGCCACCGGCGGCCCGCCGCGACCGGCGCGGGCGAGCTCGGCTCGTCGGACGTCGCCGGGGCCGCCTCGCCGACGCGCTGGGCCGGCACCCGTGGCTGGTCGGCCACCGGGCGCCCCTGCCGGTGCGCGGCGTCCCAGGTCAGCGCGAGCAGTACGCCCACCGCGGCGGCCACCACCAGCGTCAACCGGGTCGGCATCATCATCTCGACCAGCGGCAGGTCGTCCGGCACGTACGACCACGGGCCGCGCACACCGGTCTCGACGCCGTTGAACCGCACCCGGGGCCCGATCGACGCCACGGTGAAGACGACGATCAGCACGGCGGCGATCCGGGCCGGCAACGATCGGCGTACGAGCAGCACCAGGGCGACGACCGAGAGCAGCACCAGGGGCCAGCCGAACCAGGTGTTCTGCTCGGTCAGCCCGATCGTCTTCTCCACGGCCGGGTCGCCGGCCCAGGTGTCCCGGGCGAAGGTGACGAAGGCGACCAGGTCCTCGCCCCAGTTGTGGAAGACGCCACCCTGCAGACCCCGGTAGGACTGCGGGCCGTTGAACTGGAACCAGATCGGGTACGCGGCGAGCACCAGGGCCAGCCCACCGGCGACGCCGAGCCCGGCCAGGAACGTGCCGGCGGCGGCCCGGGTGGCCGCCGGGCGCTGCACGGCGTACGCCAGCACGACGACCAGGCAGGCCAGCGCGGTGAGGAGCAGCATCTCCTCGTTGATGAAGATCTGGTACGTCACCAGCGCCCCGAGCACCAACCCGTTGCGCCGCCACCGGCCGGCCTCGCCGAGGCGCAGCACCCGCACCACGATCAGCGGCAGCAGGAAGTTGGACACGAAGTTGGGCTGGCCGTTGGCGTGGTGGATGATTCCCGGCGCGAAGCCGAGGAACGCGCCGCCGACGAAGGCCGCCGCCCGGGAGCGCACCAGGTGGCGGGAGAGCATCCAGTAGCCGGTGCCGGCGGTGGCGGCCAGCGCCGCGCCGAGGTAGAGCGCGTACATCACCTGGGGGCCGAGCAGCATGGTCAGCGGGGCCAGCGGCAGGGTCACCCCGAGCAGCGAGGTGTTGGCCATCATGTTCACCCCGTCCGGGGCGTTCTGCTGGGCCGTGAACAGCGGGTTCTCCAGGTGCCGCACCGAGTACGCGCCGTGCGCGAACAGCCACTCGAACCAGCTGTGGTCGGTGGGCAGGTGCGAGGAGACCCGGCCGGTGACGTCACCCCAGTAGTTGAGGCAGACGAAGACGCCCAACAGGACATAGGCTCCGAGGGCCAACAGGTCGGCTCGGGCCGGGCGGCGTCGAGGCCGCCGTGTCGACTCGGCCTCGACCGGGTCGGCGTCGGTAAGGGGATTCAGCGAAGGGTCTACCACCGGCACAGCCACGACGCGCCATCGTACAGGCGGGGTTCCGTCGCTTTTGCCGGCCCGGTGCGCTCACGGTCGGTTTGCCGGACGGTCACCCGTCGGCCAGCCTGGATGATGACGGAAGGACGACCGTTGTCGATCATCGAGCTGGGCGAGATCCGGGAGGAGCCGGCGTCGGCGCCTCCGGTCCGCCGCCCGCGCGCCGCCGGCCGCCCCCTGCCCAGCGCGGCGTCCCTGCCGGTCCTGCTCTGCCGGCGTTTCGACGGCACGACCGCGTTGTGGAGGTTGACGCGGTGAGCGACTCGGTGATCGACCTCGGCGAGCTGCGGCACGGCACGGACCCGGAGCCGTTACCCCGCCCGCCCCGCGCCGACGGCCGGCAGCTGCGCTGCGCGCTGGTCCTGCTCCTCGCGCTGGTCACGCTCGCTGCCTCCGCCGTGCCACCACCTCGGCGGGCCCCGGTGACGCTGCCGACCCAGCCCGGGGCCGACGTCATGGTCGACGGTGACCTCGTCCTGGTCATGGAGCCGACAAGCCCGACGCGGCAGGGGCGGCTGGCCGCGTATCGGCTGCCCGGCGGCGAGCCGGTCTGGCAGGCGCCGCTGTCGGCGGAGGCGCGGTACTGGGGAATGACTCCGCTGGGCGGGATGATGCTGGTCACCGGGTACGAGATCGGCCCCGAGGGTCGGGAGACACGCACCGTCGCACTGGACCGGGCGACCGGGGCGTACCGCTGGCAGCAGCCGGGCAGCGTCTTCGAGCTGACCGACGGCAACCTGCTGCTGCGTACCGGTGGCGAGACCCAGCCGTCCGGTCTGCGCGTGGTCGATCCGTGTTGCGGCACAGTGCGTTGGCAGCTGCCCGCCACCACCGCCGAGATCAACGTTCGGGACACCGGGCACGGAGTGGACCGGGTGGTGCTCAACCAGGTGGACGGGCCGGTCGAGGTACGCGACGCGGTCACCGGCGCGGTGCTGGCCCGCGCCGACCTGCGCCCGCCCGACGGTGGTCCGATCAGAGTGGACCTGACGAAGGACCTGCTGCTGGCCATCGACAGAGGTTCCGGCACGGTCGCCGCGTACGGGCTGGACCAGCTCGACCAACGCTGGAGCCGCGCGGGTGTCAACGTGGACTTCGCGCTGGACTGCGGCCCCGTCCTGTGCGTGCGCACCGGCAACAACGAACTCCAGGCGATCGACACCGCAACCGGCGCGTTGCGCTGGCGCAACAGCCGGTGGGGTTGGGCCTGGCCGTACGACGGTCGGCTGCTGGTCAACGTGTTGAGCAGCGAAGACGGGCCGGAGCACTTCGTCGTGCTCGATCCGCTGACCGGGCGGGAGCTGGCCGACCTGGGCCGGTGGGACCTCTACCAACTCAGTGTCGGTGGTCGGCTGGTCGGCACACGACGGCATCCCGACGGCGGGGTGGTCGTCGGCGAGGTGGACGTCCGCGCCGGGAAGGTGCAGGTCCTGGACGTGCTGCCCCAGGCCATCGGCGAGTGTCAGGCGATGACCGGTCACCTGGTGTGCGGTGCCGCCCCGGCCGGCTCGTACCGGATCTGGCAGTTGCCCGACTGACTACCAGTTCGCCTGAGCGGGCCGCGGGGGCAGCGGCACCGACGGGGGCCGCAGCACGTACGCCACACCGCCGCTGCCGCGCTGCCAGACCGCCTCGAACCGCTGCCGGGGCACGGTACGGCGGACCGCGTCGTCGTCCGGGGCGTACGGGTCGTTGAGCACCGGGTCGCCGTCGACGGTGAAGCCGACCAGCACCATCAGGTGCCCTGCCGTGTCGTACCCGAGCCCCGGCACCTCGTCGGCCCGGAACGCGGCGGAGACGATCAGGGGGATGCCGGCCGTGATGAACGCCTCCGCCTCGACCAGCGACCGCAGCCGGGTGACGAACGCGTCCACCCCGTACCGGCCGGCGTACGCGGTGTTGAACGACCAGTTGCCCGCCCCGGCGTACGCGTGGTCGTAGCAGTGTCGGGCGGCGTGCACCACCACCGGACGCGGGCCGGGCGGCTCCACCCAGGCGTAGTGCTCCGGGGTCGGCTCGGCACCCCAGTGGGCGAGCACCATCGAGGTGCAGGTGGGGCTGCACCAGGAGTCGCCGCCGCCTCCCCACTGCGGGTACTGGCCGGCGTGCAGCCGCTGCGAGTAGCGGGGCACGTCCAGCACCCGGCCCCAGGCGGCGGACGAGGCGGGCTGCGCGTACCCCTGGTCGGTGCCCGTGGGACCGGTCGCGACCGCGCCGATGCCGCGCAGCACCGGGCCGGTCGGGCTTTCCGCCGGCCGGCACAGGGTGACCCGCGCCTGCCAACCGGTGACCGTCGCGCCGGTCACGATCAGGGTGTCGGTGTCGACCCGGGCGTCGGCGTCGCGCTGCCCGGGCACGGAGGTGCGTCGTACCGCCCGGTCGTCGGCCGCCCAGCGGGCCAACCGGTACCAGCAGGTGCTCGGCGCGTCATCGTGCCAGCCGCGCAGCTCGACCTCGATCCAGCAGCCGGCCGGGGTGTCGGCGGTCCAGGACGGCACCACCTCGGTGACGGCGAAGCCGACCCGCACCGGTGGCGACGTCCAGGTGCCCCGCTGGTTCACGCCGCCGAGGGCCAGCCCTCGACCCGTGGCGAGCAGGCCGTCGCCGTTGCCGGCCGTCGTGTCGGCCGGCAGGTGGAAACCCCGGTAGGCGATGTCCCGCCCGGTGGTTGGTGCCGCGATGGTCATGCCAGGTCCGTCCGTCCTTCGGTGCCGCGGGCCAGCATCGCGTACGCCGAGATGGTCCGCAACGCCGACCGGCGCGGGCGGCGAGGGACGATGGTTGCCGACCGGCACTAGGTTGTCGGTGGTCAGCAGCGAGGAGGCCGGGATGCGGGTACTGGTGGTGGAGGACGAGCGCAACCTCGCCGACGCGATCGCGCGAGGGTTGCGCAAACGGGGGATGGCCGTCGACGTGGCGTACGACGGCGACGCCGGCCACGAGGCGGCGTTCGTCACCCGGTACGACGTGGTGGTGCTCGACCGGGACCTGCCGGGCGTGCACGGTGACCAGATCTGCGCCGACCTGGCGGCCTCCGGCGCGCTGACCCGGGTGCTGATGCTCACCGCGAGCGGCACGGTGGCCGACCGGGTGGAGGGGTTGCAGCTCGGAGCGGACGACTACCTGCCCAAACCGTTCGCCTTCGACGAACTGGTCGCCCGGGTGCAGGCGCTGGGCCGGCGGGCAACCCCGGCCGCGCCGCCAGTGCTCGAACTGGCCGACCTGGTGCTCGACCCGGCCCGTCGGGTGGCCACCCGCGCCGGCGTGCCGGTGGACCTCACCAACAAGGAGTTCGGAGTGCTGAGCGAGCTGCTCAAGGCTCGTGGCGCGGTGGTCTCCAGCGAGGAGCTGCTGGAACGGGTCTGGGACGCGAACACGGACCCTTTCACCACCATCGTCCGGGTCACCGTGATGACGCTTCGCAAGAAGCTCGGCGACCCGCCGTTGATCGAAACGGTGGTCGGCGCGGGCTACCGCACCGCCGAGGTCGGCGCGTGAGCCGCCGGTTGCGGCCCACCCTGCGGTTGCGGTTGACAGTGCTCAACGGGGTGCTGCTGATCGGGGCCGGGGCGATCCTCGTGCTGCTGGCCTGGCTGCTGGTCCGTGACGCGCTGCGACCCACCGACGAGTTGCTGCCCGGCACGGTCGTGCTGCTGGCCGACGGCGAGTCGATGGACGCCGCCCAGTGGCAGCGGCAACTCGTCGACGCCGCCTCCGGGGAGTTGCTGGCCAAGGGCCTCGTCGCGCTGTTGGCGGTCAGCGTCGTCGGGGTGGCCGGCGCGTACGCGGTCGCCGGGCGGGCGCTACGCCCACTGCACCAGGTCACCGCGACCGCCCAGCGGCTCGGCGAGGCGACCCTGGACCAGCGGATCGGCTACTCGGGCGCCGACGACGAGGTGGCCGAGCTGGCCAAGACGTTCGACGCCATGCTGGACCGGATCGCGTCCGCCTTCGAGGCGCAGAAGCGCTTCGTGGCGAACGCCTCGCACGAGCTGCGTACCCCGCTCGCCGTGATGCGCACCGAGATCGACGTGACGCTCAGCGACGACGACGCGGACGCCGCCGAGTACCGCCGGATGGCCACAGTGGTCCGTGACGCCTCGGAGCGGGCCAACGGCCTGGTGGACGCGCTGCTGGTGCTGGCGCGCAGCGAGGCCCAGGCCGGGCGACAGTTGGGCCGGCGTACCGAGTGTGACCTCGCCGCCGGCACCGCCAACGCGCTGTCCGCGATGCGCCGGGAGGTGGAACGGATCGGGCTGCGGGTCCAGACGTCGCTGGAGTCCGCTCCGGTGGTCGGCGACCCGGGGCTGCTCGACCGGTTGGCCGGCAACCTCATCGAGAACGCGGTCCGCTACAACCACCTGCACGGCCGGCTCTGGGTGCGCACCGGCACCGACGGCGACCGGTCCTGGCTGGTGGTGGGCAACACCGGCTTCGAGGTGGACCAGGCCGACGTGCCGGGGCTGTTCGAGCCGTTCCGGCGCGGTGGCCGGGAACGGACCGGGGCCCGCGGCTCCGGCCTGGGGCTGTCCATCGTCCGGGCGGTCTGCACGGCGCACGGCGGCACCGTACGGGTGATCGCCCAGTCGGGTGGCGGTCTGGAGGTGACTGTCACCCTCCCGTCGGCGGACGCCCCGGCTCTGCCCGCCGCCGGCTGAACGGGGTTGCGCGGGACGCGCACCCGCTGAAAAGATCACCGAGTCAGCTCGGAGAGTGAAGGGGGGTGCGTCGATGTCCACCAATCATGACTCCGCACCCCGGGTCTTCGCAGGCTGACCCCGGGCCGGCGGAGCGTCCTCATCCGAACATGGAGGACCACCCGTGTATCCACGGATCCGCAACATCAGTTTTGACTGTCACGACACGTACGCCCTGGCGGGCTTCTGGGCCGCCGTGCTCGGGTACGCCCGGCACTCCGAGGACGCCCCGGGTGACCCGGAGGCGGCCCTGCTGCCGCCGGACGACGCCACCCCGAACCTGTTCTTCCAAGAGGTGCCGGAGGAGAAGGTGACCAAGAACCGGCTCCACATCTGCCTGGAACCTGTCGACCGGACCAGGGATGAGGAGGTCGAGCGGGTGCTCGGCCTCGGTGCCACAGTGGTCGCCGACCGTCGGCACGCCGACGGCACCGGCTGGGCGGTGCTCGCCGACCCGGAGGGGAACGAGTTCTGCGTGGTCCGCAGCGCCGGGGAACGTGTCGCCACCACCACCGTGGAGGACCAGCTGTGAGTTCGACGATCCACAACATCAGCATCGACTGTCACGACACGTACGCCCTGGCCGGCTTCTGGGCGCAGGTCTTCGACTGCCCCCGGCAGCCCGACGACTTTCCCGGCGACCCGGAGGCGATGCTTCTGCCGCCGGGCGGCCCGGAGGTGCTGTTCATCGCCGTGCCCGAGGGCAAGACGGTGAAGAACCGGCTGCACCTGGACCTGCAACCCGCCGACCGCACCCGGGCCGAGGAGGTCGAGCGACTGCTCGGCATCGGCGCGACGCTCGTCGCCGACCAGGTCAGCCCGACCGGCGGCGGGTGGGTGGTGCTCGCCGACCCGGAGGGCAACGAGTTCTGCGTGCTCGGCAACGCCGCCGAGCGGGCGGCGGCAGCGGCGGCACGGGCCGCGGCGGGAGACGACGCAGCGGCCTGACCGCCAGCGTACGGCTCGGGGCCCCGGTCACCCTCGGGTGGCCGGGGCCCCGGCACCACGCTGCCCGGGCAGGCACCCGACCGCCGAGTCAGGAACGCGGTGAGGGCGCGTCCTGGCTTTCGGCGACGCCGGCGAGTTGTGCGGTCACCGAACCCCAGCCGTCCGCGAAGCCGATCTTCTCGTGCAGGTCACGAGCGGCGGGATCACCGTGGCGGACGATGACCCGGTAGTCCGTGCCGTCCGGGTGGTCCTTCATGGTGATCTCCGCGGTCATCGGGACCGGGCTGGGGTTTGCGGGTCGCCAAGCGCTGTCGATCACGTTCGTGAACACGATCCGCTCATGATCGTCGACGACGAGGAAGCACGCGTCGAGGTGTGGGACGAACTCCACCCCGTCATCGCTCAGTCGGGTCACCAGCGCGCCGCCGGGCCGGACGTCCAGGCGGTCGACGCGGCACAGGGACGGCGCGGGGATCCACCACTTCGCGAAGCGGGACGGGTCGGTCCAGGCGTTCCACACGGCGGCGCGGGGGGCGCGGATGACCCGCGTCATGGTCAGGTCCAGGTCGGGATTCACTGCTGATCCTCCTGCTGATCGGTGACGAGGCGTTCGAGGCGATCCGTGCGCTCTTCCCAGATCCGGCGCTGCTCCGCGAGCCAGTCGTCAACGAGGGCGAGGCGCTCGCGGTTGAGCACGCAGGTGCGCACCCGGCCGGACTTGGTCGTGCGAATCAGCCCGTTCGATTCGAGCGTCTGCACGTGCTTCATGAACGAAGGAAGGGTCATTGGGAACTCGCGGGCGAGATCGCCGACGCTCGTCGGGCCGTGGCCGAGGCGTCGGATGACCCAGCGCCGGGTCGGGTCAGCGAGGGCGACGAACACGCCGTCGAGCTGCGCCGAATACTGTGCCATGTGGCTAAGTGTCGCGTGAAGTGACACTTAGCGCAAGAGCAAAGTATCCGGCGATCCTCGATCGTGTTTCGCTGGGTCGGCGGTGGCCAGGGCCGGCGGCGCAGAGCACGGGGCCCCGGCCACCCGAGGGTGGGCGGGGCCCCGTCGCCGACCGTCAGGAGCGCTGCTCGACCTGGCCCCGGATCGTGACGAACTCGGCCTTGGCCTGTTCGGCGGACTTGAAGTACATGACCACCATGCCCAGGCTGCCCTTGTCGGCCCAGACGCAGACGCCCAGCGGCACGCTCTCCGCCTTGCCGTCGCCGCAGCTCGCCTCACCGCCGAGTGGGCCGGGATCGACGGCCACCAGGTTGGTCACCGTCAGCTCGCTGGAGAGCTTGCTGATGGCGGTGTCCATCTCCTTCTTCGGGTCGGACATCAGGCCGGACGCGCCGGCGATCATGACGAGGTCCTGCTTGGTCGGGTCGCCGTAGAAGGCGCCGACCGTGCTGGTCTCGTTCTGCACCGACGACTTCATCTCGCGGACCAGCTGGTCGGCGGCCGCCTGGAGCTCCGCGTCGGTGACCTTCGGCCGACCGGCGAGGGTGGCCGGCGCGACGAGGCGGGTCTTGCTGGCGTCGACGACGTCGCCCACCGGCCCCTTGACCGCGAGCCAGGTGATCACCGCGCCGCCGACGCAGAGCACCAGCACCACGGCCAGCACGATCAGCACGATCTTGCCGACTTTCGACTTCTTCGCCGGCTGCGGGGGACCGAGGAGGCTGGGATCGCCGTACGGCTGACCCGGCTGCGCGGGCGGGAATCCCTGCTGCTGCGGCGGGGGCCAACCACCGGGCTGCTGCGGCTGGCCCGGCTGACCGGGCTGCTGCGGCGGGGTGGGGGAATCGTGCGGCGGGCCGTAGGGGTTGGCCGGCGGCTGGGACATCAGTCAGCTCCAAGTTGGGGGTGCAAAGCGCGTGATCTTAACCCGCCCAGGACCCCGGCGTTGTCCCTGCACAGGCCCCTGCCAGCCGCCATGTGATCACAAGCAGTCGCGGTGGCCGGGTCGTCCACCAGGGACGCTCCGACCACCGCGACGGTGGTGCTGCGATCGGTCAGGCCGGCAGGCTCGCCGCCCCGCGCGGCAGGAACCGCTGACCGGTGACCCGCTCGGACGTGCCGGTCCGGTCCAGGTACGGGGTGACCCCACCCAGGTGGAACGGCCAACCGGCGCCCAGGATCATGCACAGGTCGATGTCCTGAGCCTCGGCGACCACGCCCTCGTCCAGCATCAGCCGGATCTCCTGCGCGAGCGCGTCGAGCGCGTTCTGGCGTACCTGCTCGGCGGTCAGCGGCTGGTCACCGACCACGAGCAGCTTGGCCACCTCGTCGTTGACCTGGTCGTCGACCACGATCGGTTGGCCCGAGTCGGCGATCCGCTTGAGGTTCTCGCTGACACCGAACCGGTCCGGGTACGCGGCGTGCAGAGTGCCGCCCACGTGGTACGCGACGGCCGGCCCGACCAGCTGGAGCAGGGCCAACGGGCGCATCGGCAGGCCCAGCGGGTCCAGTGCGCTGTTGGCCACGTCCAGCGGGGTGCCCTGGTCGACAGCGGCGAAGACGGTGCCCAGGAAGCGGGTGAGCAGCCGGTTCACCACGAACGCCGGAGCGTCCTTGACCAGCACGCTCGACTTCTTGAGCTGCTTGCCGACCGCGAACGCGGTGGCCAGCGTGACGTCGTCGGTGCGCTCGCCCCGGACGATCTCCAGCAGCGGCAGCACCGCCACCGGGTTGAAGAAGTGGAAGCCGACCACCCGCTCCGGGTGCTCCAGCTCGGCGGCCATCTCGGTGATCGACAGCGAACTGGTGTTGGTGGCGAGCACCGCCTCCGGGGAAACGATCTTCTCCAGTTCGGCCCAGACCTGCTTCTTGACGCCCAGGTCCTCGAAGACCGCCTCGATGACGAAGTCGGCGTCCGCGAAGGCGCTCTTGTCGACAGTGCCGCTGACCAGGCCGTACAGCTTGGCGGCGGTGTTCTTGTCCATCCGGCCCTTGGTGACGGCCTTCTCGATCTGGGTGTGCACGTAGCCGACGCCCTTGTCCACCCGGGACTGGTCGAGGTCCGACATCACCACCGGCACCTGGAGGCGGCGGGCGAACAGCAGCGCCAACTGGCTGGCCATCAGGCCGGCGCCGACGATGCCGACCTTGGTGATGGTGCGGGCCAGGCCCTTGTCCGGCGCGCCGGCCGGCCGCTTGGCCCGCCGCTGCACCAGGTCGAAGGCGTACAGACCGCTGCGCAGCTCCTCGGAGAAGACCAGGTCCGCGAGGGCCTCGTCCTCGGCGGCGGTGCCGGCGGCGAAGTCGCCGTCCTTCGCCGTCTCCAGCAGGTCGAGGGCCTTGTACGCGGCCGGGACCGCGCCGTGCAGTCGCTGGTTCAGCGTCTCCCGGGCGAAGTAGAGCACGCCCGCCCACATGTCCTTGTCGACCTCGGGCCGCGTCACGGTGACCTGGCCCCGGACCACCCCGGCGGCCCACTCCAGGGACCGCTCCAGGAAGTCGGCCGGCTCCAGCAGGATGTCAGCGATGCCCAGCTCGGCGGCCTGCTTCGGCTTGAGCATCTTGTTCTGCATGAGCGGGTTCTGAATGATCACCTGGGTGGCGGCGGGAATGCCGATCAGGTTCGGCAGCAGCTGGGTGCCGCCCCAGCCCGGCACCAGACCGAGGGAGACCTCGGGCAGGGCCAGAGCCGCCGCACCACCGGAGAGCGTCCGGTAGTGGCAGTGCAGCGCCAGCTCCAGGCCGCCGCCCATCGCCGCGCCGTTGACGAACGCGAAGGTGGGGACGGTGCTGTCCTTGAGTCGGGCGAAGACCCGGTGACCCAGCCGGCCGATCTCCAGCGCCTGTGCGCGGTCGGCGAGCTGCGGCAGGCCGACGATGTCCGCGCCCACGCAGAAGATGTACGGCTTGCCGGTCACCGCGATGAACGCCGGGTCGGCGGCGAGCGCGGCGGTGATCGCTTCGTCGAGGCTGGCCAGGCCACCCGGGCCGAACGTGTTCGGCTTGGTGTGGTCGAAGCCGTTGTCGAGGGTGATCAGCGCGGCGGGCCGGTCCAGCCCCGGCACGTTCACCTGGCGCAGCAGCGCCCTGGTGACGACCTCGTTCGGTGCGGCGAGCGCGCTCACTTGTTGCCCTCCGTCCAGTGCGGGTTCTCCCAGATGACAGTGCCGCCCATGCCGATGCCGATGCACATTGCCGTGAGGCCGTAGCGAACCTCGGGGTGCTCGGCGAACTGGCGGGCCAGCTGCGTCATCAGCCGTACGCCGGAGGAGGCCAGCGGGTGACCGATGGCGATCGCGCCGCCCCACGGGTTGACCCGCGCGTCGTCGTCGGCGATGCCGAAGTGGTCGAGGAACGCGAGCACCTGCACGGCGAACGCCTCGTTCAGCTCGAACAGGCCGATGTCGTCGATGCTGAGCCCGGCCAGGCGCAGCGCCTTCTCCGTCGACGGGATCGGGCCGACGCCCATCACCTCTGGCTCCACACCGACGAAACCGAATGACACCAACCGCATGGCGATCGGCAGGCCCAGCTCACGGGCGGTGGCCTCGTCGGCGAGCAGGCTCGCGGTGGCGCCGTCGTTCAGGCCGGCCGCGTTGCCCGCGGTGACCTTGCCGTGCGGGCGGAACGGGGTCTTCAGGGTGGCGAGCTTCTCCAGCGAGGTGTCCCGTGGGGCTTCGTCCACAGTGGCCAGGCCCCAGCCGCCCTCCGCGTCGCGGATCGACATCGGCACCAGGTCGTCCTGGAGCTTGCCGTTGGCGTACGCCTTGGCGGTCTTCTGCTGCGAGGCGAGCGCGAACGCGTCGGTGCGTGCCTTGGTGATGTGCGGGACCAGGTCGTGCAGGTTCTCCGCGGTGGAGCCCATGACCAGCGCGGACGGGTCGACCAGCTTCTCCGCGATGATGCGCGGGTTGGGGTCGACGCCCTCACCCATCGGGTGACGGCCCATGTGCTCGACACCACCCGCGATGGCGATGTCGTACGCGCCCATGGCGATGCCGCTGGCCACGGTGGTCACCGCGGTCATCGCGCCGGCGCACATGCGGTCGATGGCGAAGCCGGGAACGGTCTTGGGCAGACCCGCCAGCAGCGCGGCGGTGCGGCCGATGGTGAGGCCCTGGTCACCGATCTGGGTGGTGGCCGCGATGGCGACCTCCTCGACCCGCTCCGGGGGCAGCTGCGGGTTGCGGCGCAGCAGTTCACGGATGCAGCGGATCACCAGATCGTCGGCGCGGGTGTTGGCGTACATGCCACCCGCCTTGCCGAACGGGGTACGGACGCCATCGACGAAGACGACATCCCGAACTTCACGGGGCACTTGAGCCTCCTATTCGACCATGATCCGGCCTTCGCGCCGAGCGGCACTGCGGACTGAACCAAGGGTCGCCGACACGGGCACGTTCCCTCGAAATGCTACTCGCCAGTAACCAACCCCGTCCCAACCCCCCGCTGTGGCCCACCCCACACTGCCTGGTGACCCACGCCCCCGGGCGCGGGGCCGCGCCGTGGGGTCAGGGGGTGGGGTCCAGGGCTTCGGTCAGGTCGGGTGTGAGGAGGCCGATCTGCCACTCGCGGGCGTTGAGACCGCGCAGGGTCTCCGCGACCGTCTCCTCGGTCAGCTCCTCCGGCGGGGTCCAGGCCAACCGGCGAACCGAATCCGGCGTGATCAGGTTTTCCGGCGGCAGGTTGTGCTCACCGGCGATGCGGATGACCACCTCCCGGCAGCGGGCCAGTCGACCCGCCGCCACCGGGTCCCGTTCGGCCCAGCGGTGCGGCGGGGGCGGGCCCTCCACGGTCGGGGAGACCGGCAGGGAGTCCTCCGGGAGCTGCCGGGCGTCGTCGAGCGCGGCGAGCCAGGTGCGAGCCAACCGCCGCACCGACCGGCCGCCGAAACCGGGCAGGGTCAGCAGGGTCTTCTCGTCCTTCGGGTCCAACTCGGCCGCGGCGATGATCGCCGAGTCGGGCAACACCCGACCGGGCGCGGCGTCCCGTCGGGAGGCGATCTGGTCCCGGGCGTACCACATGGAGCGGACCCGGGCCTGGGCCCGCGCTCCCCGCAGCCGGTGGATGCCCGACGTGCGCCGCCAGGGCTCGGCGCGGACCCGCGGTGGGCGCGCCCCGGTGCGGACCAGCGCGGCGAACTCTTCCGCGGCCCAGGCCGACTTGCCCTGCCGGGTCAGCTCGGCGTCGAGCGCGTCGCGCAGGTCGGTGAGCAGCTCCACGTCGAGAGCGGCGTACGTCAGCCACGACTCGGGCAACGGTCGGCTCGACCAGTCGGCCGCCGAGTGGTGCTTCTCCAGGGTGAACCCGAGTAGCTGCTCGGTCAGCGCGGCCAGCCCGACCCGTTCGAATCCGGCCAGCCGAGCAGCCAGTTCGGTGTCGAACAACCGGCGCGGGCGCAGCCCCACCTCGGCCAGGCAGGGCAGATCCTGACTGGCCGCGTGCAGCACCCACTCGGCCTCGCCGATCGCCGCGTCCAGCGTGCTGAGGTCCGGCAGCGGCAGCGGGTCGATCAGCGCCGTACCCGCGCCGGCCCGGCGCAGTTGCACCAGGTACGCGCGCTGGCTGTAGCGGTAACCGGAGGCTCGCTCGGCGTCCAGGGCGACGGGGCCGGTGCCCGCCGCGAAACGGGCCACGACCTCGGCAAGCTCGGCCGGAGCGGCCACCGGGTCAGGGGTGCCGTCACGCGGGGCGATCAGCGGAACGGGCCCACCGTCGGCCGGGTCGGCTCCCTCGCCTGCCAGCTGCGGCTGGGCCGACGGCGGGTGCTGGGGTGCGTCTCCCGGAAGTTCTTCGGTGGGCCGACGGCGCAGGGGTGGTTCGTCGGTCACCTGCCAACCCTAGTGCGCGCGATGATCCGGCGGGTGCAGCCGGTCCGGGGTGTGTCGGTCAGGTGTCCGCAAGGTGTCCCTTCGGATGCCGGACATCGGGGGAGACAAAGCCCGATCGCACAGGTACGTTCCATCGAACCGCCGGCCGGGACGACGAGTCGACGGCGGCGGGAAGACCACGGGGAAAGGCACGACGATCATGACGGCTGGCTTCGGTTCGGGGGACGGGCGACCGGCGGGTGCCGGACCCGACGACGCGAGCGGGTCGATGGCCGGTCGGCCCGGTCCGCTGCCACCGCGCATCGAGCCCCAACCGGCTTCGACCTGGTCCACGCCCCCCTCGGGCGGCACGGATCCGGCCCGTCCCGTCCCCGCACCGCGCCCCGAGCGTCCCGTCCCGCCCAACACCGGGCAGTGGGGCCCGCCGCCTACCCCGTTCGGCAGCGCCGGGCAGCATGGCCCGGGCGCTCCGGCGGTCGCCCCCGGCCCCGGCGCCTACCCGCCGGCCGCATCCGGGTTTCCGGGCGTGGCCGGTTATCCGCTGCCCGGTCCGGCCGGCGCTGCGCCCTCCACTACCGGCGGTCACCCCGGCGGCCCCGCATACTGGCCAGCGTCTCCGCCGACCGACCGGCCCACGCGTCGTCGTTGGCCGGCCGCGCTCGCCACGGTGGCCGTCGTCGTGCTCGCGGCGGTGGCCGGGCTCCAGGCGTACCAGCTCGACCGGCTCGGCGACCGGCTCGCCGACACCGACCGCCGGCTGGCGCAGGCCCAGGACGGCGACCTCGCCCGCCTCGACAGCCTGGACAAGCGCGCGGAGGCGCTGGAGAAGCAGGCGGGTGCCGCGTTCAACCCGGAGGCGGTGGCCAGCGCGGTGCTGCCCAGCGTGTTCCGGGTCCGGGCCGGTGAGTTCACCGGCACCGCGTTCGCGGTGGGCAAGCCGGCGAGCGGCGGCGGGACGAACCTGTTCACCAACTTCCACGTGGTCGAGGCCGTCTGGGACGGCGGCGGCCGCGAAGTGTTCCTGGAGCGCACCAGCCAGCGCTTCCCGGCGACCATCGTCAAGGTCGACAAGACCAACGACGTGGCGCACCTGCGTGCCACCGGCAAGTTCACCGGCCTGGTCACCGCGCCCGCGGCGGCGAAGTCCGGCCAGCAGATCGTCGTCGTCGGCGCACCGCTCGGCCTGGAGGACAGCGTGACCACCGGTGTGGTGAGCGCGCTGCGGCCGGCCCAGGGCGGGTCCGGGCCGGCGATCCAGTTCGACGCCCCGATCAACCCCGGCAACTCCGGCGGGCCGGTGATCAACGGCAGCAAGGAGGTTGTCGGCATCGCCACCGCCAAGGCGCGCAACGCCGAGGGCATCGGGCTGGCCGTACCGATCAAGGTCGCCTGCGACGGCTTCAAGATCTGCTGAACCGGTGACCGGCGACGCCGCCGGCCGCACGCACCACCCACGGCCATCGCCGACCCATCGCCGACCCATCGCCGACCCGGCTGATCAGCCGGCATCAGGCGATCTCTTCGCAGCACGCCACCGCGCCTGCCGAGGCGGGCACGCCCATCTGGAGGAATGAAGATGTCCCACCCATCGCCCGAGCCGCAGGCTGTCCCGCCGGCCTCTCCGACACCCCCCGACCCCGACCGGACCGTGGCGCACGCCGCAGGTCCCCAGGCCGGTCCGTCCGGTGCTGAAGCGACCGTTTCACAGCAGGCCGTGCCGCAGTCGACCAGCGCCGACCCGACCGTCCCACACCCGGTCGCCCAGCCCGCCCCGCAGTCGTACGCGCCGGGGCAGGCCCCGCCGCAGTACCCCGCGAACCCTCCCGTGCCACCCCAGTACGGCATGCCGCAGGGCTCGCCGGGCTACCCCGCCAGCGCCCCGCCGTACCCCGGCCAGCCGATGTCCGCGCCGCCGGTCTCCGGCCCGGGGTACGGGCCGCCGTACGGCCCTCCCGGTGCGCCGGCGGCCGGGCGGGGTCGGGCGGTGCTGGTGCTGGCCCTGGTGGCCGCGCTGCTCTTCGTCGTCAGCGGCGTGATGACCGGGCTGTTCGTGACGAAGAACAACGAGCTCAACCGCACCGAGAAGCGTCTCACCGGTCAGGTCAGCGAGCGCGACGGCACCATCGCCGCCAACGCCACCGAGATCACGAGGCTGAAGGCCGACCTGGGGACGATGCAGGCGAAGCTCGACAACACCGAGCAGGACCTGACCGGCACCCGCAACGACCGTGACGAGCAGGCCCGGCAGAAGACGGTCATCGCGAGCTGCCTGGACAAGCTGACGACCGCGCTGGGAGCGGCGGGGGCCGGCAACAAGGCCGCCTACGACGCGGCGATGAAGGGCCTCGACAAGGTCTGCGACGAGGCGGAGAACTACCTGTAGCCCCCGCCGCCCCTCGCCGGGTCAGGCTGCGCCGGCGGGGCGGCGGTCGGACAGGGCCGTCACGCCGGGTGGGGGGAGGCCGGCCGTGGAGGCGAGCAGCGCACACCAGCCGAGCAGGTGCGCGCTCAGGTCGTCGTCGACAGGGGTCCAGGAGGCGCGGATCTCGATGTCACCGACGGTCGGTGGGCCGGCGAGGTCACCGAACCGGGTCGACATGGTCTGCGTCACCGTCCCGCCGATCGCCCGGTGGCTGGCGTCCTGGGCGTCCAACGCGTCGGTCAGCCACGTCCAGCCAACCCCGGGCAGCAGCGGGTCGGCGGCCAGGTCGACCTCCAACTCGGCGGTCACGTAGGTGACCAACCGCAGGGTGCCCTGCCACGCCTCGTGCCCGACCGGGTCGTGCAGCAGGATCAGCCGGCCGGTGGCCACCTCGTCGCCGTCGCGCAGCACGGCCGCGGAGAGCGCGAACGCGTACGGGGCGAGCCGCTGGGGTGCGCCGACCTCTTCCAGGGTGATCTCCGGCCGGGGGGCCGCCGACCGCAGCCCGGCGACCGCGCGGGCGAACGTCTCCGGGAGCGCGATCGGGGGGGCCATGTCGGCAGCCTATGCCGCCGCCCGTCCCCCGCTTCGACGGCGCGCCGACGCTCATCGAGGGGCCCCGGCTCCGACGTGGGCGTAAGGAACGGTGCCCTTCATCTCACCCCCACCCGGGTGGGGGTGGTGGGCGTGGCACGATTGCGGCGATGACCACGGACACCACGGGCACTGTCGCCCGAGACGGAGAATCCCGCCCCGGCGGACCGGCCGACTCGCCCTTCATTCGGGCCTGCCGACGCCGGCCCGGCCCGCACACCCCGGTCTGGTTCATGCGCCAGGCCGGCCGCTCGCTGCCGGAATACCGGGAGATCCGGGCGAGCGTGCCGATGCTGGAGTCCTGCCGCCGCCCGGAGCTGGTCACCGAGATCACTCTTCAGCCGGTGCGCCGGCACGGGGTGGACGCGGCGATCCTGTTCAGCGACATCGTGGTGCCCGTGGCCGCGGCCGGCGTCGACCTGGACATCGTGCCGGGCACCGGCCCGGTCGTCGCCGAGCCGATCCGCACCGCTTCCGACGTGGAGCGGATCCGCCCGATCACCCGCGAGGACGTCTGGTACGTCGACGAGGCCGTCCGGCAGTTGGTCGTCGAGCTGGGTGACACCCCGCTGATCGGTTTCGCCGGCGCGCCGTTCACCCTGGCCAGCTACCTGGTCGAGGGCGGGCCGTCGCGGACCCACGCGAAGACCAAGGCCCTGATGTACGGCGATGAGGAGCTGTGGCACGCGCTCTGCGGCCGGCTGGCCGAGGTGACGCTGGCTTTCCTTCGGGTGCAGATCGACGCCGGCGTGTCCGCCGTGCAGCTCTTCGACTCGTGGGCCGGGGCGCTCTCCGAGGCCGACTACCGCCGTTACGTGCTGCCGCACTCGACCGCCGTGCTGAGCGGGCTGGCCCACGCCGGGGTGCCGCGGATCCACTTCGGGGTGGGCACCGCCGAGCTGTTGGGCGCGATGGGTGAGGCCGGCGCGGACGTGGTCGGTGTCGACTGGCGTACCCCGCTGGACGTGGCCACCGGCCGGATCGGCCCGGACAAGGCGGTGCAGGGCAACCTGGACCCGTGCGTGCTGCTCGCGCCGTGGCCGGTGGTCGAGGCCGAGGTGCGCCGGATCCTGGAGCAGGGCCGGGCGGCCCCCGGGCACGTGTTCAACCTCGGTCACGGAGTGCTGCCGGAGACCGACCCGGAGGTGCTGACCCGGGTGGTCGCGCTGGTGCACGAGCTGTCCAGCCGCCGGGCCGACCAGGGCTGACCGGCGATGCGGCAGCCCTGGCGGGTGGCGGTGGTCGGCGGCGGGATCGCCGGGCTGGCCGCCGCGGTCCGCCTGCGCGACCGCGCACCGGCCGGCACCGAGATCACTGTGTACGAGCAGTCCGGCGCGCTGGGCGGCAAGCTGCGCACCGGTGAGCTGGCCGGCCAGCCGGTGGAGTTCGGCGCCGAGTCGTTCCTGATGCGCGACCCGGCGGGCGCCGAGAGCGCGGCGGTGGCGTTGGCCCGCCGGCTCGGTCTGGCCGAGAAGATCGTGCACCCCACGGTGGGGCAGGCCGCGCTGGTCGTCGACGGGGGGCTGCGCCCCATCCCGGGCGGCACGCTGGTGGGCGTACCCGGGGATCTGGACCGGGTGACGTCGGTCGCCCGCCCGCTCGCGGGCGCCGACACCGACGGTGGTCGGCCGCTGGTAGGGCCGGACGCGGACGTGTCGGTGGGTGCGCTGGTCCGGTCCCGCTTCGGTGACGAGGTGGTCGAGCGGCTGGTCGACCCGATGTTGGGCGGCGTGTACGCGGGCCGCGCCGACGATCTCTCCCTGGTCACGACGATGCCGGCGCTGGCCCGCACGGCCCGGGTGGAGCACACCCTGACGGGTGCGGTCCGGGCCGCGCAGGCCGCCGCGCCGCGCGCGCCCGGCGCCCCGGTGTTCGGCACCCTGCTCGGTGGGCTCAGCACCCTGATCGAGGCCGCCGTGACGGCCAGCGGCGCGACGGTACGACGGGACGCCGCCGTCCGCGAGTTGACCCCGACCGACACGGGTTGGCGGCTCACTGTCGGCCCGACCCGTGACCCTGAACTGGTCGACGTGGACGCGGTGGTGCTGGCGGTGCCGGCGCGACCGGCGGCCCGGCTGCTCGCGGGCCCGGCGCCGGTGGCCGCGGCGGGCGTCGGCGAGCTGGACTACGCGAGCGTCGCGTTGGTCACCCTGGCGGTGCCGCAGCCGCAGCTGCCCGAGCTGTCCGGCTTCCTGGTGCCGAGCACGGAAGGGCTGCTGATCAAGGCCGCCACCTTCTTCACCACCAAGTGGGGGCACCTGCGCCGGCCGGACGGCGTGGCGTTGGTGCGCGCCTCGGTGGGCCGGTACGGCGAGGAGGCGCATCTCCAGCGCCCCGACGCGGACCTGGCGGCCACCGTGCATCGAGAGCTCTCGGCGGTGCTCGGCACCCCGCTGCCGGCCCCGGTCGACGGGCACGTGCAGCGGTGGGGCGGGGCGCTGCCCCAGTACGCCCCCGGGCACGCCGACCGGGTCGCCGCCGCGCGCACGGCGTTGCGGGCCGCGCACCCCACCCTGGTCCTCGCCGGCGCCGGATACGACGGCGTCGGCATCCCGGTCTGCGTCCGCTCCGGCGAGACGGCGGCCGAGGAGATCGTCACAGCACTGGGAGGATCGGCGAGATGACCGAGCAGACCAACGCGGCCCGCCTGCGGGAGCTGAACGACAGCATCCGCTACACCATGTGGTCGGTGTTCCGGGCCAGCGCGCCGCTGCCCTCACTGCGGGACAACGTCACCAGCGAGGTCGTGGCCCTCTTCGACGAGCTGGCCGGCAAGGACGTGGTGGTCCGGGGCGTGTACGACGTCGCCGGTCTGCGCGCCGACGCGGACGTGATGATCTGGTGGCACTCCGCGTCCCCCGACGCGCTCCAGGACGCGTACCTGCGGTTCCGCCGCACCACGCTGGGACGGGCGTTGACCCCGGTCTGGTCGCAGATGGCGCTGCACCGGCCGGCGGAGTTCAACAAGAGTCACATCCCGGCGTTCCTGGCCGGCGAGGAGGCCCGCCCCTACATCTGCGTGTACCCGTTTGTCCGCTCCTACGAGTGGTACCTGCTGCCCGACGCGGAGCGGCGCGAGATGCTCGCCGAGCACGGGAAGATGGCCCGCGGCTATCCGGACGTCCGGGCCAACACGGTGGCCTCGTTCGCGCTCGGGGACTACGAGTGGATGCTCGCCTTCGAGGCCGACGAACTGCACCGGATCGTGGACCTGATGCGGGACCTGCGCGCGTCCGGCGCCCGCCGGCACGTCCGGGAAGAGGTTCCCTTCTACACCGGCCGCCGCCGCTCGGTCGCCGAGATCGTCAACTGCCTGGTCTGAGCCCGGACGCGCTGGTCGTCTGAGCCCGACGCGTCGTTCGGGCCCGCCGGCCGGTGCCGCACCCCCGCCCGGGTGCGGCACCGGACGGGGGTCAACTGGTCGTCGTGCAGGAGACCAGCGGAACCGGGTTGCTGCCGTTCCACGAGCCGAGGAAACCGAACGTGGTGCTCGCTCCGGCGGCGAGGGTGCCGTTGTGGTTGGCGTTGCGTGCGGTGACAAGTCCGCCGCTGGTGCTGATCGTGGTGTTCCACGACGAGGTCACCTGCTGGCCGTTGTTGTAGTTCCAGCTCACCGACCAGCCTCGGGTGGGCGAGCCGCCAGCGGTCACCTTCACCTCAGCCTGGAAGCCGCCGGCCCACTGGCCGGTGATCTGGTACGTCGCCGAGCAGGCCCCAGCCGGCGGCGGGGTGGTCGGCGGCGGGGTGGTGGGCGGGGGAGTGGTGGGCGGCGGGGTCGTCGGAGGGGGAGTGGTGGGCGGCGGGGTGCCCGTTCCACCGCCGAAGTCGACGTCGCTGCACAGGTAGTACGACTGGTCCAGGTGGCTGGCCTGCCAGACGGTGTAGACGATGTGCCGTCCGGTGCGCCCCGACGCGTTGACCGGGATCTGGATGGAGACGCCACCGGTGTCCGGGTTCCACTGCGACGCCGGAGTGTTGCCGATCTGGCCGGCCAGCTCCAGGTCGTCCCAGCCGAGCGGCTCGGTGAGCGCGTTGAAGCCCTGCCTGGTCACGTACACCCGGATGTAGTCGGCGCCGTGACTGGCCTGGTCGAAGAAGCGGAGCCGGAAGTTGTTCGACACCGATGTGGTCTTCCAGGCGCCGATGGTGTCCAGCGAGTTGTAGCGAGGGCTCTGGGTGCGCCCGCCGCTGCACAGCTGGCCGTTGGGGACGGCGCCCTGGTGGTTGCCGCCCACGCCCTCACGGAACAGGCCGTTCCAGTTCCACATGGCGGCCGGGTCGGCCTGCCAGGCCTGCCAGCACATCGGGTCCTCGGTGGCCATCCGAGGGTTCTGGAAGTCGTCACCCCAGCGCTGCCAGCAGCTGTAGTTGCGCGAGGCCGGGTCGACGACCGAGCCGTGCGCGGAGGCGGGCCTGGCTTGGATCGTGGTCAGCGCGGTGGTCAACAGGAGCGCGGCGGCTGTCGCGATGGCGAACAACCAGAACACGCGTCGTGATCGGATGAGAGTGGACATGGAGCCCCCGGGGGGATGAGGTCGGACGACGACACCCGGACCGACGGGAGTTGCCCACTCCCGCGCCTACTCGCTGGCTCCTGCGATGGCTCTACCCGGCACCATGCCAGCTCGATCGTCAGGCGTCAATGGCTGACGTCGTTGGCGCGGGGCCGCGCGTCGCGCCGCATCGGCGTGTGCGGGATGCCGTCCTCGACGTACTCCGGGCCGCTGACCGCGAAGCCGTGCCGGGTGTAGAAGGCGACCAGGTGCGACTGGGCGTCCAGCACGCAGGGCCGGTTGCCCACCACCTCCAGCGCCGCGGTCATCAGCCGGCCGGCCTGCCCGCCGCCGCGCGCCGCCGGTGCCACCACCACCCGACCGATCCGGGCGGTGCCGTCCGGGTCGGCCAGGATCCGCAGGTACGCCAGCGGCGCGCCGCCGTCGGTCAGCCAGAGGTGCCGCGTGCCCGGCTCGACGTCGCGCCCGTCGAGTTCCGGGTACGGGCAGTTCTGCTCCACCACGAACACGTCGATGCGCAGCTTGAGCAGGTCGTGGAAGGTGCGGGCGTTCAGGTCGGCGAAGGAGGCCGTCCGGATCTCGGTGGTCTGCGAGGGCATCCGACGATGGTAGGCCGCCTCACCTGGTGCCCGGTCGAGGTGCCAGGTAGGTGGCGGCCACGGCGGTGAGCAGCAGGACGCCGCCGGCGACGACCGGCAGCGGAAGCGGCTCGTGCAGCAGCACCACTGCCAGCGCCGCGGCGGTGAGCGGTTCGAGCAGGGTCAGCACGGCGGCGACGCTGCCCGGGGTGGTGCGCAGCCCGGCGTAGAACAACGCGTACGCCACCGCGGTGGTGATCACACCGAGGTGCAGCAGCAGTGCCACCGTGTCGGGGCGTACCGGCACGCTCACCCCGGCGACCACGGCGAACGGCGCCAGGGTCAGCGCTCCGACAACGGTGGAGATGGTGGTGAGCGTCATCGGTGCGACGCGCTGCGACACCTGCCGGCTGACCAGGGTGGTCACCGCGTACCCGAGGCCGGAGCCGGCAGCCGCGAGCAGGCCGAGCAGTGGCGCGGGCGCCGCGGCGGTGGGGTCCGCCGTCGCCCCGGTGATCAGGGCGAGACCGACCACGGCCGCGACCAGCGTGGCGAGACGCAGCGGGCCGGGGAACCGTCGGGCGCGCGCCGACTCCCAGGCCGCGGCGAGCACCGGGGCCAGGCCCAGGCTGACGACGGTGGCCACGCTGACGCCGGCCCAGGCCACGGCCACGAAGTAGAGCGCCTGGTAGAGGCCGAGGCCGACGCCGGTGACCAGCAGGGGTACGGGCGCCGCGCGCACTGTGGCCAGGATCGCGCCGAGCCGACCGGCGGTGCACGCCAGCAGGACGAACGCGGCGATCGCGAGGCGGTGGAAGCCGATGCTCACCGGGCTGAGCCCGGTGCTGTCGTGCAGGAGTTGCACCGCCACGCCGGTGGTGCCCCACAGCACCCCGGTGACGGTGATCTGGATCAGGCCGGTGCGGGCCTGGTCGACGGTCGGCGCCGAGGCAGCCGGTTGCACGGTACGGGAAACGGACACGAATGCGCTCCGAAGGATGAGCCGTTGACGGGGACGACGTCGACGGAGCGCGTACGGCAGCGAGCCGGGTCGGGTCAGGTCACCCGATCGGCGAGAGGCGCGGCGCTCCGCTCAGGAGCGCGGCGGGGGCAGGACGCCCAGCAGTGGCCGCATGGGGACGACCGTACCGCAGGTGCGGTCAGGCCGGGCGTGCGCCGACGGCGTCGCGGATCTCCGCGCCCACGTCGCCCTCGACGGCACGGGCGCAGTGTCCACAGCAAAAGAAGCGGCCGTTGACCTCGACACCGTGCCCGACGATCTTGATCTGGCAGTGTTCGCAGATCGGTGCCAACCGGTGGATCGCGCACTCGAACGAGTCGAAGGTGTGCACGTCACCGCTGACGGTGCGCACCTCGAACGCCATCCAGTAGTCGTTGCCGCAGACCTCGCACGTTGCCACCGGAACCTCCCATATCACGACACGTGTCTACAGACTGCTCCCCGTTTGGCGGCTTGTGCGGCGAAATATCGAGGTCCAGGAGTCGCGGCGGCGTGTCGGCGTCGGCGTGTCGTCCGTTGTGTGGGGTGAACCGCCGCAACCCCCGGAGGATCACAGTGATCAAGCGCAACAAAGCTCTTCGGCAACCAGACCCGGGTCACCTTCTGCCTCCCGCGGGACGCCCCGCCCGGCCCGGTGAGCGTGGTCGGTTGCTTCAACGGGTGGGAGCCGGGCCGGCACGAGCTGGTGACCCGCCGCGACGGCACCCGGACGGTGACGGTGAAACTTCCTCCCGGTGAGTACCGGTTCCGCTACCTCGCCACCGGCGGCGTCTGGCTGGACGACGAGTCGGCGGACCAGGTCGACGACCGGGGCAGTCTGCTCCGGATCTGAGAAAAAACTCGCCACCATCGATCCATTTATCGATGGGAGTCTTTACTGTTAACAAAGTTTAAATTACCTTGAGGGGCACCCACCGTACCTGGAGAAGGAGCTGCCCCGATGCGTCGAAGAATGACCATTCCGCTGGTGGCGGCGGGTGCTGTCGCCGCCACCCTCACCGTCGCCGCCCCCGCGCAGGCGCACGGCTACGTCTCCGCCCCGCCCAGCCGGCAGGCGCTCTGCGCGCAGGGCCGGGTGCCCGACTGCGGGCAGATCAAGTACGAGCCGCAGAGCGTCGAAGGGCCCAAGGGCCTGCGCAGCTGCAACGCCGGAATCGCCCAGTTCGCCGTCCTCAACGACGACAACCGGGGCTGGCCGGCCACCTCGGTCGGCAGCTCGCTGACCTTCACCTGGGTGAACACCGCCCGGCACGCCACCAGCAACTGGGAGTACTGGATCGGCAACACCCGCGTCGGCGTGGTCAACGGCAACAACCAGCAGCCGGGCGCCACGGTCTCGCACAACGTCAACCTCGGCGGGTTCTCCGGCCGGCAGAAGATCCTCGCGGTGTGGAACATCTCCGACACGGCGAACGCCTTCTACTCCTGCATCGACGTGCAGATCGGCGGCGGCGGGTCGAACCCGACCCCGACCCCGACCCCCACCGCCTCACCCACCCCACGGCCCACCCCGACCGCCACGCCGACCACTCCGCCCGTGCCGGGCGGCAGTTGGACGACGGGCCGGGCGTACCAGGTCGGCGACCAGGTCACCTACGGCGGAGCCACCTACCGCTGCCGGCAGGCGCACACCGCGATCCCCGGCTGGGAGCCGCCGAACGTACCGGCGCTCTGGCAACAGGTCTGACCGCACGGGTGCGGCCCCATGGCCGCACCCGTGTTCGCCGCCCTCGCGTGAACGGAGCACCCGGCATGCCTCGCCGTACCCGTCTGGCGTCCCTGGCCGCCGCTCTGCTGCTCACCGGCGGCTGCGCCGGATCGCCCACGTCGAACCCGTCAGCCCGGCCGCAACCGGCACCGGCGTCCCCGGCCGGGGCCGCGGGCGCCGGGGCCGCTCCGGCCGGTTCCGTGATCGACGCCGGCACGATGAGCGGGATCGACGTGGTGTTCCTCAGCACGATGGTCGGGCACAGCGAACGCACCCTGCAGATCGTCCGGTTGGCTTCCGGCCGGCTGCGCGACGACGCGCTGCGCACCCTGGCCGCCGCCATCGAGGCGACCGAAGCCGACGAACTGGCCGCGATGCGAGGCTGGTTGCCCACGACCGGGCCCGGCGCCAGCGCGGCCGCCCACCACCACGAAGGGCACGGCGACGACGCCGCGCTCGACCGGCTGCGGACCGCGCCGGACGCGGACGTCGACCGGGTGCTGCGCGAGGTGCTCGCCGACCACCAGCGGTCGGCGGCCGACCTGGCCCGAGCCCAGGTCGACGTCGGCCGCAACGAGCGGGTCCGCGACCTGGCCCGGCGGATCGAGCAGTCGCGGACCGCCGAGGTCGAGCTGTTGAGGGGTACGCCCTGAGCGGTTACGCCCTGAGCGCGGTTACGCCCGGGGTGCCCGGGTCAGCGGGGTTCCAGCTTGATGGAGACCGAGTTGACGCAGTGCCGGGTGTCCTTCGGGGTGAAGCCCTCGCCGTGGAAGACGTGCCCGAGGTGACTGTCGCAGCGGGCGCAGCGGATCTCCGTACGCGCCATGCCGAGGCTGCGGTCCTCGATTTCCTTCACCCGGCCCGGGATGGCGTCGTCGAAGCTCGGCCAGCCGCAGTGCGAGTCGAACTTCGTGTCACTGGAGAACAGCTCCAAACCGCAGGCGCGACAGTGGTAGACGCCCTGGGTCTTCGTGTCCACGTACTCGCCGGTCCACGGTCGTTCGGTGCCCGCCTCCCGTAGGACGTGGAACTCCTCGGGGGTCAGTCGGACCCGCCACTCGTCGTCGGTGCGGGGCAGCTCATTGTCGTCAAGACTCACCCGTCAACGGTACGTCGAACGTCGGGGTCGTGGCATAAGGTCGCGGGATGGCTGGCACCAAGGCAGCGGTCACCGAGGTCGAGGTGGCCGGGCACAGCGTACGGCTGAGCAGTCCGGACCGGGTGATCTTCCCCCAGCGGGGGTTCACCAAGGCGGACGTCTTCCACTACTACCTCGCCGTCGGCGACGGGATCATGCGCGCCCTGCGGGACCGGCCCACCACGCTGCAACGCTTCCCTGAGGGCATCGAGGGCGAGGCGTTCTTCCAGAAGCGGGTGCCCACCCGAGGGGTGCCGCCCTGGGTGACGACCACGCAGATCACCTTCCCCAGCGGTCGGAGCGCGGCGGAGCTGTGCCCGGTCGACCTGGCGCACGTGGCCTGGGCGGCGCAGATGGGCACCATCGTGTTCCACCCCTGGCCCGTCCGCGCCGCCGACGCCGACCGGCCCGACGAGCTGCGTATCGACCTGGACCCACAGCCCGGCACCGACTTCGCCGATGCGGCCCGGGCCGCCGGGGAGGTTCGTGCGCTCCTCGACGAGCTGGGCGTGACGGGTTGGCCGAAGACCTCCGGTGGCCGAGGCGTGCACGTCTACCTGCGCATCCAGCCGCGTTGGACGTTCACCGAGGTGCGCCGGGCCACCATCGCGCTCGCCCGGGAGGTGGAGCGCCGCCACCCCGACCTGGTCACCACCGCGTGGTGGAAGGAGGAACGCGGCAGTCGCGTCTTCGTCGACTTCAACCAGATGGCGCGCGACCGCACGATCGCCTGCGCGTACTCGCTACGGGCCAACGCCCGGGCCACCGTCTCGACCCCGGTCACCTGGGACGAGCTGCCCGACGTCGACCCGGACGACTTCGACCTGCGCACCGTCCCGGCCCGGCTCGCCGAGCGCGGCGACCCGCACGCCGGCATCGACGACGCGCCGTGGGACATCACCCCGCTGCTGGAGTGGGCCGACCGGGACGCCGCCGCCGGTCAGGGCGACCTGCCGTACCCGCCGGACCACCCGAAGATGCCCGGCGAACCCAAGCGCGTGCAGCCCAGCCGCGCCAAGCGCACCCCCGACGACGACAACGCCTGACCGACCTGGCCTCAGGTGGGTGACCTGGCAGTCCACGCCAGGAACCTGTCGAACAGCTCCCGTGGGTCGGGGGCCGGCACGGGGTTGAGTCTGAGCAGGTCGGCCGTTGCGTCGAACAACTGACTCGCCATGTAGATCGACAACGCCACCCGGTTGGTCCCGTACTCCACCCGCAGCAACATCCGGGCTGATGGGCACGGCCAGGTGGCGGCGCACACCCGGCAGAGCCACGAGGGCCGGCGCGGCAGATGCTGGTGCACCGGGTGCAGGTTGCTCAGCGGCGGACGGTCGTGGCTGGGGGAGGGCTTCGGCGCGGTCACCGGCCAATCGTGGCGTCATCTATTGCATGTGTCAACAGTCTCCGTAGTTGTCGCCGTTCGACGACGGCGCCGCTGTCATCGTCAATGAGTGGACCTGGTGGGCGTGTCGGAGATTCGGGAGATGCTGGGCAATGTGTCCCGGCAGCGTGCGTCCGTGATCGCCAATCAACGGAACTTTCCTGAGCCGGTCGCCGTGCTGGCGATGGGGAAGGTCTGGCGGAAGTCGGACGTCGCGGCCTGGATTCGGGAGCACCGCCCGGAGTTGGCCGACGGCTGAGAGAAATCTCTGGGCGGTCGGCCCGAGCTTCATCGTGCGGCCGAGATTTGTCGTACACCTGTTCTAGAGTTTGGGTGTGATCGATGAGTTGGTGCGGGCGGAGAGTGCGGTGGCGACCTGCACCGACACCGCCGCCTGGCCTCTCTCCGAGCACGAGCTGGTCGCGGCGCTCGACGCCGCGCACCGCCTGGAGCAGCGTCTCGCCGCCGTCAAGCTGGCGTTGGTGCGCGAGGTGGACGGTCGGGGCACGGCGGTCGCGCAGGGCGCTTCCAGCACCGTGGTCTGGTTGCGTGAGCGACTGCGGTTGACCATTCCTGCGGCCCGTCGGTTGGTCGATCTCGCGGCGTGCGTCGATGCGGCCCCGACGGCCGTGCGAGGCGCGCTGGCGGCCGGCGCGGTCAGCCTGGAGCAGGCCCGCGTCATCACCGACACCGTGAGCACCGTGCAGTCGGCCGCCGGGCCGCAGGTGGCCGACAAAGCTGTCGGTGTGCTGGTTGACTGGGCCGGGCAGTTCGATCCCACCCTGCTGCGCAAGCTCGGCACCCGCATCCTCGACCACGTCGCCCCCGACATCGCCGACGCCGCCGCCCGTGCCGCGCTGGACGCCGAGGCCGCCCGGGCGGCCCGCGACCGGCACCTCACCCTCTCCGAGCAGACCAACGGCCGGCTACGGCTCAGCGGCACCCTCGACGCGGAAGCCGCCGCGCTGCTGCGCGCCGCCATCGACCCCCTCAGCGCACCCGCCGGCCCCGACGACAACCGCTGCGCCGGCCAGCGCCGCCACGACGCCCTCGCCGACGTGTGCCGACTCGCCCTGCGCACCGGTGAGCTGCCCGACAGCGGCGGCGACCCCGCCCAGATCGTCGTCACCACCAACTACGACGGCCTGACCCGGCAGCTGTCCACCGGCGTCCTCGACATCGGCCTGCACCTCACCCCCGACACGGTGCGCCGACTCGCCTGCGACGCCGCGATCCTGCCCGCCGTGCTCGGCGGCACCGGTCAGGTCCTCGACGTGGGCCGACAACGCCGCCTCATCACCGGCCCGCTGCGCCGAGCCCTCGTGCTACGGGACGGCGGCTGCGCCTTCCCCGGCTGCGACCGCCCACCCCGCTGGTGCGACGCCCACCACATCCACCACTGGGCCGACGGCGGCCCCACCAACCTCAACAACGCCGTCCTACTCTGCGGCCACCACCACCGCCACCTCCATTACAGTGACTGGGTCGTCCAGCTCGGCGACGAGGGCCGTCCGGAGTTCGTGCCGCCGGCCTGGCTCGACCCTGACCAGTTGCCGCGTCGCAACCACTACCACCGACGGACGTAGGCAACCGGTACGCGGTCAGCAGTGATCCGCGAGAAGTGCGAGGTCACAACCGAGGTGCGACGCCGTTCCTCCGGGCAGGTTCTCATGGGCTCATCCCTTGGCCTTCGACGCCGTTCGCAGGGAGGCCCTGGGGTCAACGGACCGTCGTGCTCGGGGCAGGCCCATGCATCCGAATTCGTGCCTGCTCGATGTCGGAGGCGTGCGTGACTGCCCATTCGCCGACGGCGATGACCAGTGGCAGAAGTGAGCGGCCCAGGTCGGTGAGCGCGTATTCGACACGCTTCGGTGTCTGATGACGGCTGATCAGCCCGTCGTTCTCCAGGGTGCGCAGTGTGCGGGTGAGGATGCGTCGGCTCAGACCGTGAATGGTGCGGTCGAGCTCGTTGAAGCCGTGGGGGCGTTCGCGGAGCACCGCGAGAACGAGAACGCTCCACTTCTCGCCTACGCGGCGCAGCACGTCGGTTGCGGGACACGCCGCGCGGTCGGCCAGGGTCACGGGTAGCCGCAGTGCCGGTGACATCGATGTGCCTTCTTTCGAGTGGGCCGACAGAAGCCAACGATGAAGTATGCGCACAGTGGTGATTGCGGGCGGGACACGTGGCATCGGCGGTGCCCTTGCCGACAAACTGCGGCGAGCCGGAGATCGGGTGGTCGCGATCGGCAGTGCCGACGCCGACCTCACCTCGGTCCGGCAGACCTCCGCACTGGCAGACCGGTTACCGGACAGGATCGACGTGTTGGTACTGGCGGCAGGGCGTTTCGACCAGCGGCGGATCGTCACCAGTGAGGGCTTCGAGCAGACCTTCGCGATCTACGTCCTCGGTCGCTATCTGCTCGCCGAACGGCTTCGCCCGGCATTGGAACGTGCTCAGACACCGGTCATCCTCAACCTCAGCGGCACCGGCGGAATCCGGGCCGGCCGAATCCACTGGGACGATCTGCAGCTGGCCAGCGGATACACCATGTTCAAGGCGACGATGCAGGGCGCGCGCGCCAACGACCTCCTCGGCACCGGCTTCGCCGCGCACAACCCGAACAGCCCAATCCGATACGTGCTGTACAACCCGCTGTTCGTCGACAGCGGTATGCACCGTCAACTCCGCCAACCGATGCGCGCCCTCGTAGGGGCGTCCGCCGCGCTCCTTGGATCCTCCACCGCTACCGCGGCCAGCCTCCTGGCGGCCCTGCTGGCCGAGCCGCCGGTCGCTCGGCTGACGGCGCTGCGGCGCGGCGCGCCGGTCCCTCTCACGCGACCGGAGTTCGACCAGTCGGCGGCTGCCCGGCTCTACACGATCCTTGCCGAGCTGACCGCTGCCGCGTGAGCCGCGCTCCGACGCCCCGACGGCGCGGCCGGTCCGGAAGGGCGGCTGACGATTGCGACGCAACGGAGCCACCATCGACTCACCGATTGACTTTCGATAGGTAACGAGCGAAACTCGATGCATGGTTACAGAGCATCGAGCGGTAGCCGCTCTCAGAATCGTTCTCGTGGTCCTGTTCGTGGTCCTGATCGGGTTCCAGACGTTCTCGCTGCCGGGGCAGTTCGCGCACATGGCCCAGGAGTCGCCGGAGCACGCCTACCTCCGGTGGCCGCTGACCGCCGTGACGGTGTTCTGGGTGCTGTGCGTCCAGGTCGTGATCGTGTCGACGTGGCAGCTGCTCAACATGGTCAAGAACGACCGCATCTTCACCGAGGCGTCGCTGAAGTGGGTCGACCTGATCGTGTGGGCCATCGGCGCGGGGTGGGCGGTGCTCGTGGGCGTCTTCCTCTACGTCGGCTTCAACGCGGACGACCCGGGCGGCCCGATCCTGCTGTTCCTGTTGACGATGGGCGTGACGGTGCTCGGGCTCCTCATGGTGGTGATGCGTGCGCTGCTGCGGCAGGCGACCACGCTGCGGACCGACATGGAAGCGGTGATCTGATGCCCATCGTCGTCCGCATCGACGTCGAGTTGGCCAAGCGCAAGATGAGCGTCGGCGAGTTCGCCGAACGCGTCGGGCTCACGCCGGCCAACGTGGCGGTGCTGAAGAACGGTCGTGCCAAGGCCGTCCGCTTCAGCACCCTGGAAGCGATGTGCCGGGTGCTCGACTGCCAGCCCGGAGACCTGCTCGAGTGGGTTGAGGAGGAAACCTCATGAAGTACGTCCTGACCGTCGTCGCCGTCCTCGGCGTCGCGCTCGGTGTCGCCGGCATCGTGCACGGGGAGGCCGACGACTCGCCGGGCCTCCAACTCCTCGGCGTCGTGCTCGTGATCGGCGCGGTGGCGTTCGGCATCCGCAACGTACGGGGCGGTAGCTGACCGTCCGGACGCGGCCAGCCTGAGCTGACTCCTCTCGTAATAACGATCATGTAACGGGCGCGAACCTTTCCCGGGGGGTGGCCTGTCTTGATGGTCGTCGGCCCACCGGGGCCAGGGGAGGCGTCGGATGAAGCTGGTGTGGAGGCGGGCCCGCGAGGCGCGAGGGCTGCTGGTTGCTGCGGTGATCGCCGCCCTCGTCGCCGTCGCGTTGGTTACCGGGCTGTCCGACTACAACCGCCGGGCGGTGGACGCCGGGCAGCGGGCCCTGGTCGCCGCCTCGCCGGCCGAAGAACGCGGCCTGTTGGTCAGCGGCTCAGGTGGGCGTGACGCGGCCGAGTTCGCCACCCGGGACCAGGCGGTCCGAGCCGAGTTCGCCAACGGGCTCGCCGGTGCCCCGGTCAGCGTCGCCGCCGCCCGCTACGGCACCGGCCGAGAGCTGACCGGCGACCTCGGGCAGGTTGCCCGTCCGGATGACGAACCGGTCTTCGCGAACCTGGCCACGCTCGACGACCTCGCCGCCTACGCGGAGCTGACCAGCGGAGCCTGGCCCCGCCCGGGGGCGAGCCCCATCCAGGTGAGCCTGCCGGAGCGGGTCGCCGGCACGCTGGGCCTCAGCGTCGGCGAACGCATCCCGGTGCGTGACCGGGCCACCGAACGACGCGGTGAGCTGGTCCTCGCCGGCACCTGGCGGCCCCGCGACCCGACCGACGCGTACTGGCTGTTGGCCCCCGGAGTGGGGGCGGGCAGTGCCGGTTCCGGCACCTCGTACGGGCCGTTCGCGCTCGACCCGGCCGACTTCGTCGCCACCTCGCCGGGGTCGGTGTCGGCGTCCTGGCTGGCCGAACCGGACCTCGCTGGCGTCGACACCGCCGATCTGCCCGCCGTGCGGAAAGCCCTCACCGAGGCGACCTCGGCCGTGCCCGAGGCCGCTCAGCTCGGCAGCTCCGGGCAGACGGTGACCAAGATGGAGACGCTGCTGGACCGGATCGCCCGCGCCGACCTGGTGGGTCGTTCCTCGCTGGCCACCCCGCTGTTGCTGATCCTGGTGCTCGGTGGGTACGCGCTGGTGCTGGTCGCCGCACTCCTGCATGAGGACCGCCGCCCACAGACCGCGCTGCTGCGAGCCCGAGGCGCCGCCCGTCGGCAACTGGCCGGCCTGGCCGCTCGCGAGGCGACCCTGGTGGTCGCCCCGGCTGCCGTGCTCGGTCCGCTGATCGCCGGCGAGGCGTTGCGGTTCGTCCGACCCGGCGGGTCGGCCGACCTCTCCACCGCCGGCGGCAACACCACCCTGATCTGGGCGGCAGCGGCGGCCACCGCGGCCGGTTGCCTCGTCGCCATGGTTCTCCCGACGCTGCGCAGCGCCGGCACGTACGTGGCCGACATGGCTGCCCGGTCCCGGCCGAACCGGTCGGCGAGCATCCAACGTGCCAGCGTCGACCTGGTCCTCGTGGCGCTCGCCGTGCTCGCCTGGGTGCAGCTACGCCGGTACGCCTCCCCGCTGGCCGGGTCCGGCGGTCGACTCGGGCTCGACTCCCTGCTGGTCGCCGCCCCGACGCTCGGCGTGCTGGCCGGTGCCGTGCTGGCGCTGCGGGTGCTTCCGCCGCTCACCAGGTTCGCCGAGCGGTTCGTCGACCGGCGGCCCTGGACGGCCACCATGTTCGGCATGTGGCAGGCCGGTCGGCGTCCGCACGCCGGCCCGGTGCTCCTGCTGGCCCTCGCCGTCGGTGGCAGCACCCTGGCCTGGTCCCTGATCAGCACCGGGGAGCGGTCCCAGGTCGAGCAGGCCGGGCACACGGTCGGCGCCGACCTGCGGGTCACCGAACGGACCGGTGCCGCTCCGCCGACCCGGGGCGACCAGCTCGCCGCGCTGCCGAGCGTCAAGCGGGTGCTGCCAGCGTGGCGGGACGAGATACGGGTCGGCCGGGAGGACCTCCAGGCGACCGTGATCGGTGTCGACCCGGCCAGCGCCGCCGGGGTCGTCCGTCTCGCCGACCGCCTGAGCGACGGACCCGCGTCGACACAGTACGAGCGGATGGTCGGGGCGCGGGGAGCCTTCGGGGGTGTCGAGCTGCCCGCCGACGCGCGCGCGATCACCGGCACCGTCCGTACCCCGGTGAGCAACGCGAGCCGACCGGTTCAGGTCGCGGTGACGCTGTTGGTCACCCGCTCCGACGGGCTCGCCCTGCGGCTGCCCGCGGCCAACTCCGCCAGCGACGGCCGGGCCACCCGGTTCACCGTGCAGCTGCCCGAGGCCCGCGGGGCACGGCTGCGGCTGACCGGGTTCGAAGCTGACGGTGGGCTGGCGGCCGGCAACGCCTACCGACTCCAGCTCGACGGGCTGACGGTGGTCAACGCCGACGGCACCACCGCGCCCGCAGGGCTCAGCGGTAACTGGACGATGACGGCCCCCCGCGAGCAGCCCACGCCGGTGCGGACCACTCCCACGGGCTTCGCCGCGGTCCACCCGGTGGACGTGATCCCTGGCGGGCAGTTCCTGTACCAGCCGCCGACCCGGTTCACGATCGTGCCGGGCGGGGAGAGCAAGCCCATCGCGGTGCTGATGACCCCCGGGGTCCGCGCGGCACTGAGCCTGCGCGTCGGCGACACCGTCGACCTGACGCTGTCCGGGACGACTCTGCCGGTCCAGCTGGTGGGCGAGCTGGATGCGGTGCCGACCACCACCGGGGAAGGCATACTGCTGGACCTGCCCGCGGCGGTCGACACGCTGGTCCGGGGCAATGGCACGATGCGACCCGTACCGGAGTGGTGGATCGGTGCCGACGACGCGACGGCCGCCGCCCAGGCGGCCGGCGAACTGCCGGGCGTCACCGTGCTCAACCGGGAAGCGGTGTACGAGTCGGCCGCCGACGACCCGTACTGGCAGGGCTCACGTACCGGGATGCTCGCCGCCGCGCTCGGCGCGGTGCTGCTCGCCCTCGTCGGCCTGATGGTGGACGTGTGGGCCACCGCGCGACACCGGCTCAGCGAGTTCGCGGTGCTGCACACCCTCGGCGCCACGCCTCGGCTGCTGGCCCGGGCGCTGCTGGCCGAACAGACGTTCCTCGCCGGCATCGGCGTGGGGGTCGGGTTGCTACTCGGAGCCGGAGTCGGCGCCACCATGGCACCACTGGTCATCCTCACCTCGGCCGCCGGCCGGCCGATCCCTCCGGCGACGTTCGCGCTGCCCTGGGTGCCGATCGGTCTGACCGCGGTCGGCCTGCTGCTGGCGGCGCTCGCCTTCAGCGCGTTCATCGCCACCGGTATCCGTCAGCGGGTGGCGGCGGTGCAACTGCGAATCGGGGGAGAACGATGAGCGTCGGCGCGGCCGTCCGGCGGGTCCGGGCGTACGGCGGGCAGTTTCTGCTCCTGGCGGTGCTGACCCTGGTGGTCACGCTGCTGATCAGTGGGGTGCCCCGGTTGGTCAACCGGCTCGCCGAACAGGGCCTGCGGGCGCAGCTGAGCAGTGAGCCAGCCGCCCGCCGGGACATCTCGTACACCACCGGGGTGGTGGCCGCGACCTCCAGGAACACGGCGATGGGCGGTGCCGCCGAGCGGTTCGACCGCCTGGCCGCGGAGATGCCGCCGCAGGTGCGGTCGGCGGTGACCGAGCGGTGGTACAACGTGGACTCCCCGGCGGCCCGCGTGGTCGGGCCGGATCTCGCGGCTCGCAACCTGCTGGTCGACCTGGGCCTACGCGCTGTGCCCGGGATCCAGGACGCGGGCACCCTCGTCGAGGGGGCGTGGCCGAGCGAGACCTACATTCCCGACCGACCGATCGAGGTGGCGCTCGACGTCGACGTGGCCGGCAGGCTCAACCTGCGCGCCGGCAGCCAACTGCGCATCGGCAACGCCGATGACAAGGGCAAACTCTCGGACGCTGCCCCGCTGGTGGTGTCCGGGCTGTTCCGCCCCGTCGACCGCGCAAATGGCATCTGGGATGGGCTGCCACAGTTGCTGCGGGTCATCGAACCGCCCGGCGACGCCCAGCCGTTCGTCATCGTCGGCGTGGTCGCCCAGTCGGCCCTCAACAAGCGGGTCGCGGCGGGCTGGCCGGTCCAGTACAACTGGCGATACCGCCTGGGCGCCGACCGGATCGACGCACGCGAGCTGGACCAGATGATCGACGGTCTGCAGACGATGCAGCGCACCCGGCCCCAGGACCTCACGTTGACCCAGGGCGTCGACGTGCCGTTGCGCGCGTTCGCCGCCCAGGTCGATGCCGCCCGGACCCTGCTCGCGGTGATCGCCGCCGGGGTACTGGCCACTCTGGCCGGGCTCATCGTGCTCGCGGCCAGCCTCGCCACCCGACGGCGCCGCTCGGAGTTCGTGCTGCTGCGGGCCCGTGGGGGCGCGGCCACCGCCGGTGCTCGGCGTAGCCTCGCCGAATCGCTGCTGGTGGTGCCGGTCGCCGCCGCGCTGGGCTGGTGGCTGGGCACCCTGCTCCCCGGCGAGCCGGACCCGACCACGCCTTACGTCATCGCGGCGACTGTCCTGGTCACGCTCGCGCTGCCGTTGGCGACGCTGGCCGTACCGGTCGGTGCGGCGGCCCGCCGTGACCTGATCCGGGTACGCCCCTCGGCCCGCCGGCTCACCGTCGAGGTCTCCCTGTTGCTGCTGGCCGGGCTCGCCGCGGTGCTGCTGCGTCGACGTGGCCTCACCCTCGGCGAGGTGGACCCGCTGCTCGTGTCGGTGCCGGTGCTGCTCGCGGTCGCGGCGGCGGTGCTCGCGCTGCGGGCGTACCCCTGGCCGTTGTTGCTGGTCAGCCGGCTTGCCGCGCGGACCCGGGGCAGCGTGGCCTTCCTCGGCACGGCGCGGGCCGGCCGGTCCGCCGTCGCCACCCCGCTGGTCGTCGTGGTGCTGGCGATCGGCACCGCGGCGTTCTGCGCGGTCGTCGCCGCCGGCGTCGACGCGAGCCGGGAACGGGCCGCCGAGCAGATCGTGCCCGCCGACGCGGTGATCCGCGGGGAACGGTTCGCGCCCGACACCATCGACGAGTTGGGTCGTCTGCCGGGGGTTCGCGCCGTCACCCGGGTGCTGTACCAGTCGGACGAGCGGCTGGCGGTCGACGAGATCGGCACCGACGCGCGGGTTGCGCACACGGACGTGCTCCTGGTCGACGGCTCGGGGCTGGACGCGGTGGCCCGCGAATCCGAGGTCGACCTGCCGGTGCCGCCCACGCTGCTCGCCGCCCGACCCGGGGCGGGGCCGCTGCCGGCGATCGTCTCCCCGGCGGTCGCCACGGACCTGGCCAAGGCCGGGCTGGACGACTCGGCCTTCATTTCCGTGCAGGGCCAGCGGTACGAGTTCCGGGTGGCCGACACCCAGGAGGGTTTTCCGCTGTTGTCGGGGAACGCCAGCCGGTTCGTGATCCTGCCCTGGCAGGCGCTGCCGGAACGCACCACCACACCCGTGCCGACCAGCCTGCTGGTCGCCGGGGACCCACTGGACGCCGAGGCGCTGCGCGTCGCCGGTGACCAGGGGCAGGAACGCTACCAACGCGACGGAGCGGTCACCGGTCGGGACCGGCCATTCGGGGTCACCGTCGACACCCGCGCGGACGTCCGCCGGGAACTCGGCGACGGCGGTGCGAACGGGGTGCTGGCCTTCGGGTTCGTGGCCGGCGCCGTCGGCGGCACCGTGCTCGGGCTGCTGGCCATCGCGTTCACCGTGCTGGCCGGTGCGCGCGCCCGCGGCCAGGTGCTGTCCCGGCTGCGCACCCTCGGCCTGTCCCGCCGGCAGTGGCGGGGGCTGCTGCTGGTCGAGTTGACCCCGCTGGTCGCGGTGTCGGTGCTGACCGGTGCGCTGGTCGGTGCGGTGCTGCCCCTGCTGCTCAACCCGGTGCTCGGCCTGTCCGCGTTCACCAGTGGTGTGCCGGTCCAGGTGGCTTTCGAGCCCAGCCTGGTCGCCGCGGTGCTCGCGCTCGGGGCGGTCGCCCTCGGCTTCGCGGTCGCCGTCGAGGCCCTGAACAACCGCCGGTTGCGCCTCGGTGAGGTGCTTCGGCTCGGAGAGGAGAGCTGAGATGACCGCTACCGCCCAGACTCCACTGGTGCCGGACCTGGCCGCCCTGCAACAGCGGGCAGCGCAACGCGCCGCCGAGCGGGCCGGCGGGCAGGACCGCCTGCGCGGGCACATCGTCTGCGACGGCCTGGTGCGCATCTTCAAGACCGAGGGGGTGGAGGTGGTCGCCCTGCAGGGGCTCGACCTGGTCATCGACCGGGGTGAGCTGGTGGCGATCGTCGGCGCCTCCGGTTCGGGCAAGTCGACCCTGCTCAACATCCTCTCCGGCCTGGACACGCCGACCGCCGGCATCGCCCGGGTGGCCGACTACGACCTGCTCTCGCTGTCAGCGAAGCGTCGGCTGAGCTACCGGCGGGAGTTGGTCGGGTTCGTCTGGCAACAGACCGGCCGCAACCTCCTGCCGTATCTGAGCGCGCTGGAGAACGTCGAGTTGCCGATGCAGCTGGCCGGCAAACTCAGCAGCAAGGCCCGTCGGCAGCGAGCCCGGGAACTGCTCGACATGGTCGGCGTGGGCTACTGCGCCGACCGGCGGCCGGGGCAGCTCAGCGGCGGCGAGCAGCAGCGGTGCGCGGTCGCGGTGGCCGTGGCCAACGACCCGGAGGTGCTCTTCGCCGACGAGCCGACCGGCGAACTCGACGAGGCGACCGGCGCGGACGTCTTCGCGGCGCTGCGCACCATCAACGCCGAGCTGGGCGTGACCATCGTGGTCGTCACCCACGACCACGCCGTGGCCACGCAGGTCCGCCGGACCGTCGCGATCCGCGACGGCCGGACCGCCTCCGAGGTACGCCGGACCGCTCGGGTCGGCGCGGACGGCAACACCGAGCTGGTCAGCGAGGAGTACGCGGTGCTGGACCGGAACGGCCGGATGCAGCTACCGGCCGCGTTCGTCGACGCGCTCGCGCTGAAGGAGCGGGTCCGGCTCGACCTGGAGCCGGACCATGTGCAGGTACGGCCCGGTGACCGGGCCTCGGACGAGCGGGGGGCACGGGCATGAGCCAGCAGGACATGGTGGTGACCGGCGAGGCCGGGTTCGGCGGTGTGCCCTCGGCGCACCCCGCAGAGGTGGTGCGGGTCAGTGACGTCAGCCGGACCTTCGGCCGGGGCGAGCACGCCGTCCACGCCGTGCAGGGCGTCTCGTTCACGGCCAACCGCGGTGAACTGGTCGCCATCCGGGGCCGGTCCGGGGCCGGCAAGACCACCCTGCTGAACCTGATCGGCGGGCTGGACCGGCCGGACAGTGGTCAGGTGGTGGTGGCCGGCCACGAGGTCACCTCGGCGGGAGAGGCGGAGCTGTTGCGGCTGCGCCGGGGCACCGTCGGGTTCGTGTTCCAGACCTTCGGGCTGGTGCCGATCCTCTCCGCCGCCGAGAACGTCGGAGTGCCGTTGCGGCTGGCGCAGGTGCCGGCCGCGGAACGGGAGCAGCGGGTCGCGGTGCTGCTGGAACTGGTCGGTCTCGGTGGGCACGCGGCGCAGCGTCCCTACGAGCTCTCCGGTGGGCAGCAGCAGCGGGTCGCTGTGGCGCGTGCGCTGGCCAACGAGCCGGACCTGCTCATCGCCGACGAACCCACCGGTCAGCTCGACTCGGAAACCGGACGCTCCATCATGGACCTGCTGCGCGCGGTGGTGCACGCCCGCGGCATGACGGCCCTGGTGGCGACGCACGACCCGGCCCTGATCGACCTCGCCGACCGGGTGCTCGTGCTGCGCGACGGTCGCCTGGTCGACAGCTGACCGCCGCTGAGCGGCTGCCCCGCGACGGTAGGAGGAGACCGTCCTCCTACTCCGCCTGGTCGAGCCGGTCGTGCTTGGGCTGGTCGGCGCCCTTGCAGCCGTCGGGGAGGGCGCCGGCGAGCGGGATAAGCAGGTAGCCCAGCAGGGCCAGGAGGAGACCGGCGCCCGGCCCGGTCGACAGCAGTTCGTGGTCGACGTAGGGCTCCTCGGCCTCGAAATACCAGTACACCCCGGTGATGCTGCCGCAGGCGAGCGCGTTGGAGATGAGCATTCCCAGGCTGGCCTGCCGCCAGACCCAGCGGGCCGGACCGACGTTGGCGAGCGACAGCACTGCGAAGATGGCAGCGATCACCGCGAACGGTAGCGCCCAGCCGAGAACCCTCGAGCCCGGAGTGACATCAATCCGATCCAGGTAGACACTGCGCCAGGCGGGCAGCCAGAACGCGACAACGACCACGAGGACGCCAACCGTCAGAAGCGCCCAGCCCGTCCGCCGCCCTGGTGGGTGCGGCTGCGCGCCAGCGGGGATCGTCGGCTCGTGCACGCGAACGACCGTAACCCGGCCGGCTCGACTTCCGCTGTACAGCCGGGTGGGCCTGACGGCGGATCAGAGCGCCAACTTCATGCCCTCGTGGCTGGCCACGAAGCCGAGGCTCAGATAGAAGCGGTGCGCGTCCTCGCGGGTCTTGTCGGTGGTGAGCTGCACCAGCGCGCAACCCCGCTGCCGAGCCTGGTCGACCGCCCAGGTCATCAGCTCCCGACCCAACCCCTGGCCGCGCCGGTCGGAGCGGACCCGGACCGACTCGATCAGCGACCGCTCGGCACCATGCCGGCCCAGCCCGGGGATGTAGGTGATCTGGAGGCAGCCGACCAGCTCGGCGCCCTGCTCGGCCACGATGAGCTGATTGCGCGGGTCCGCGCTGATGTCCGCGAACGCCCTCTCGTAGGCCTCGTCGACCTCGGCGAAGTCGCGGGCCTTGCCCAGCACGTCGTCGGCGAGCAGGGCGATGACGGCGGGCAGGTCGGCCCGGACCGCCTCCCGGAAGATCACATCGGTCATCCGGGCAGCCTGGCACGGCCCTTCAGTGGCCGTCCAGCCAGCCGCGCAGCGCCCACCACCAGTGGACGGTCTCCGGCACCGTGCACCGTCCCCCCTCCTCGACCGGCGGTCCGCCGGTCACCTCCCGAAGCCTGCGCAACCGGTAGCGCACCGTGTTTGGGTGCACGTGCACAGCGGCGGCGGTCTGATCCAGCCGCTGGCCGTGGTCCAGCCAGGCGAGCGCTGTGCGGGCCAGCTCCCGGTGAAACTCGTCGGTTGGGTCGAGCGCGCCGAGCAGCGTGCCCCGCAGCAGCTCGGCCAGGGCCGGCTGGGCGTCCAGGGCGGTCTCTGCGGCCACGTCGGTCAATCGGCGCAGGCCGCGCAACCGCCGATGCGTGGCAGTGCGCAGCGCCGCCAGGCAGAGCGCGTACATCGCCGGGGCCCGCTGCAGCGGTTGTGCCGGCGCCACCAGGACCAGCAGGTCGACCGTCGCGGCGCCGGGACACCGCGGAAGCAAACCGGCCAACCTGCCCTCGACGGTACCGAGCAGGCCGCCGTGCCGGATGAGCTGTCGGTGCAGGGCGTGTGACAGCGCCGGATCGGTCCGGGTGGCGAGCAGGCAGTGGTAGCGGCCCTGCGGCCGTAGACCGAACCGGGCCAGTTCGCCCGGTGACGTGCCGGCGGGCCCGTCGAGCAGCAGCCGGCCCAGCAGGCGTGCCCGCGCCGCCGTGCCGGTGCCGACGAACTCCCGCTCGGCGGCCCGGTGCCCGTCCACCACCGCCCACTCCACCGCGGCCGCGTACCGGCCGATGGTGAGCAGCCCTTCCAGCAGCACGTCGTCCGCGATGCCGGCCGCCCGGCCGTGCCGGACCACCAGTTCCACCGCTCGGTCCCGGCCGGCCTGTACGCCGCGCAGCAGGCCGGCGACGGACAGGCCCTGCGCCGCCCGACCGGCGCCGAGCCTGCGGGCCTCGGTGAAGTCACGCCCTGCCGGGTCCTCGTCGCGTTCCAGCGCGCCGAGTCCACTGGTGACCAGCAGGACGACCTGCCGGTGAACCTCGCCGGCCGGGAGGCGGGCCACCTCGGGCGAATTCGCGCGCGCGGCCCGCGCCACCTCATCCACGACGACCGCGTCGGCGGCCAGGTCGCGCAGCAGCGCGCCGAACGTGGGGGCCTTTCCTGTCCGGGTCATCGGCGCGCGCCGCCTCCCGTTGTCGTCGCCGCACAACCGGCACGGTTGGTCGTTGGCATCCGGTCCCTAGTCGTGGTGACCGTCTGGTTGCTCTCCTGGTTGTTACCGCAAGGTAACACCGATTGAGGCACCGAGAAACGTCGATGTCCTACCGGCTGCCAGGAGGCTTCCATGACCCCTGCGTCACTCCGCCCGTACCGACTTCGCCGCCGCGCTGGCCTCGCCACGCTGGCAGCCCTCGCGCTTGCCGTGTCGACCCCCCTGGCGGCGGCCCCCGCGCCCGCAGCCGCCGCAGCCCTGCAGGAGGTGATGTTTGTCGGCAACAACTGGGACGGCACCGCCGACGTCATCCGCTCCCGCGGTGACTACGCGAAGCTCGGCCGGATCAACGTGACCCCGGACCGGGCCGCACGGCTGCGCGAGATCTACCTCAACCCGATCAAGCTGGCCTATTTCCTCGGCATCCGGCAGGGGCCGGGGGAGGGCCACGACCAGCTCGTCGACGACATGTACACCACCCCCGACGGCACCGCCCTGGTGGCATCCCGGCCCAGCTTCGCCGACGTGGTCTCGATCGACCTCGCCACCGGCGGGATCCGCTGGCGGTTCCCGGTCTCCGGCTACCGCGCCGACCACATGGCCGTGTCGCCCGACGGCACCAGGGTCGCGGTCTCGGCCTCCACTTCGAACACGGTGCACGTGCTGGACATCCGCACCGGGGCGCAGCTGGGCTCGTTCGGCACCGGCGACAAGCCGCACGAGAACATCTTCACCGACGGCGGCCGTCGGCTGTGGAACATGTCCATCGGTGAGGTCAACACCGACCTGGACGCGCCCTGGCTGGACTGGACCAAGGGGGACCGCCGGATCACCGTCGCCGACACCAGCACGTCGCAGGTGGTCAAGGTGATTGACATGCGGGAGCGGCTGGACGCCGCGGGCCGCCGCGACCTCTCCGACGCGGTCCGGCCGGCGGTGTTCAGCCCGGACGGCGGCAAGCTCTACTTCCAGGTGTCCTTCTTCAACGGCCTGGTCGAGTACGACGTGGCCGCGGACCAGGTCACCCGGGTCGCCACGCTGCCGAAGAACCCGGCCACCAGCGAGGACCGCACCACCTGGGTGAACGACTCGCGGCACCATGGCCTGTCGGTGAGCCCGGACGGCGCCCGGCTCTGCGTCGCCGGCACCATGGACGACTACGCGACCGTGGTGGACCGGGCCACTCTGCGCGAGGGCCCGCTCGTGCCGGCCAGCAAGCCGTACTGGGCCACGGTCAGCGGGGACGGCCGGGACTGCGTGATCTCCGAATCCGGTGCGGACCAGGTCACCGCGATCAACTTCGCCACCGGCCAGAAGGTGGTCAGTGTCCCGGTCGGCGACCACCCGCAGCGGGTCCGCATCGGGCACCTGCCGCAGGGCTGGACGCCACCGCCCGCCGCCTGACCGCCCACCGCACCGTCACCGGGCGGGGCAGCGCAGCCCCTCCCGGGGGACGGTCAGGTCGATCAGGTACGCGTCGACAGCATTGGTGATGCAGGACGTCTGCGGGTAGGCGGTGTGCCCCTCACCCTCCCAGGTGAGCACCCGGCCGACGCCCAGCATCGAGGCGAGCCGGGGCGTCTGCTCGTACGGTGTCGCGGGGTCGCCGGTGGTGCCGACCACCACGATCGGTGGCGCGCCGTTGGCTTTCCCGGTCGGGTAGGGGTCACGCCCGCCCGGCCACTCCACGCAGCTCAGCATGCCGACCGCCAGCGCCGGCCCGAACAGCGGATATTTGCCGCGCCACTCCGACTGCAACTGCCGGATCTGCTCCCGGCTCGGCTTCTCCGTCTCGTCGGCGCAGTTGATGGCCAGGTTGGCGTCGAACAGGTTCGAGTAGTGCCCGTCGTCGGCCCGGCCGGCGTACGCGTCGGCGAGCCGGAACACGTCCTTCGGGTCACCCTCGCCTAGCCGGTCGATCGCCTGGGCCAGCTCCTGCCAGCCGGATTCGGTGTAGAGCGACGAGATGACCGCGTAGAACACCCAGCCGGCGGTGGCCTCCCGGCCGTCGGCGCCGCGTACCGGGGAGACCTTGGCCTTGTCGATGGCCGAGGTGACAGCGGCGCGCGCGTCCGGGGCGATCGGGCAGCGGCCGGCGTTCGCCGTGCACCAGCGGGTGAAGTTGGTGAAGGCCCGCTCGAAGCCGCGGGCCTGGCTCTCCGAACCCTCCACCAGCCGCTGCTGCGGGTCGACCGCGCCGTCGAGCACCAGCGCCCGCACCCGCTGTGGGTAGAGCTGGGCGTACGTGGCACCGAGCAGGGTGCCGTACGAGTAGCCGAGGTAGGTGAGCTTGTCGTCACCCACTGCGGCACGCACCGCGTCCATGTCGCGGGCGGCCTGCTCGGTGCCGTACAGCGGCAACTGGTCGCCGTAGCGGTCGCCGCAGCCACGCCCGATCCGCTGACTCAGGCCGGCGAAGCCGTCGAACGCCGACTGGCTCGTCGGATCGGGGTCGAAGCCGAAGCTGGCGTCCAGGTCGGCGTCGGAGATGCACTTCACCGGGCTGGACCGGGAGACGCCGCGCGGGTCGAAGCCGACGATGTCGAAGCGCTCGGTGATGGAGGCGGGCAGCCCGCCGAACTGGGTGCCGAAGGACAGGTAGACGGCGGTGTCGACGCCGGAGCCGCCCGGGCCGCCGGGGTTGACCACCAACGAGCCGATCCGGTCGCGCTGCTTCGTCGACCGGGCACGCAGCAGGGCGATCTCGAAGGTCTGCCCGGCGCCCGGGCCGGTGCTCGCCCCGCCCCCGGTGCCCCAGTCGCGGGGCACCGCGATGCGCGCGCACTCGTAACGCATGTCCGGTGCGCCACGCCCGACCAGTTCGTCGGGCACCTCCGGGCAGGGCCGCCACGTCGGGGCGCTCCCGGTCGGCGCGGCGGCACCCTCCACCTCGGTGCGCGGCGCGAACGCCGGCAGCGTGCAGCCGGCGGTGAGCAGCGCGGCCGCCACGAAGGCGGCCAGGTGCCGACGGACCCGGCGAGTGGCGGCCATCCGGGGCTGACGGTCGGTGCGGGTCACGTGGTCCTCCGGGATCGGGTCGACGGCCAGGTTACGCCGGGCCGGTGGCGGCTCGGTCCACGGTGGCCGTCGGGTCGCCGCGCAGCACCTGGTCCACATCGAAGCGGATCGGGCGGTCGAGCTGGTCGTAGCGGCAGGAGCGGGGGTCGCGGTCCGGGCGCCAGCGGACGAACTGGGCGGTGTGCCGGAACCGCTCGCCCTCCATCGCGTCGTAGCCCACCTCGACCACCAGCTCCGGGCGCACCGGCTCCCACTCCAGGTTCTTCGTGCCCGTCCACCGGCTCACCCCGCCGGGGATGCGTTGGCCGCGTTCGTGGTCGCCGTGCACCCACGGGTGCTCGCCTCCGGTGTCCCGGTAGGGCGCCAGCTCCTCGAGCAGCTCGGCGCGGCGTGCCATGCTGAACGACGCGCTCACGCCCACGTGGTGCAGGACCCCGGAGTCGTCGTACAGGCCGAGCAGCAGCGAGCCCACCACCGGGCCGGACTTGTGCCAGCGGAACCCGGCCACCACGGCGTCCGCGGTGCGGGCGTGCTTGACCTTGAACATCAGCCGTTTGCCCGGCTCGTACGGAAGGTCGGCCGGCTTGACGATCAGCCCGTCCAACCCGGCGCCCTCGAACACGTCGAACCAGCGGCGGGCAGTGTCCGGATCGGTGGTGACCTGGGTGACGTGCACCGGCGGACGCACCCCGGCCAGCGCCTCGACCAACCGCTCCCGGCGGCGCGGGTAGGGCTGGTCGAGCAGCGCCTCGTCGCCGATCGCCAGCAGGTCGAACGCGACGAAGTCGGCCGGAGTGGTCTCGGCCAACATCTTCACCCTGGACGCGGCCGGGTGGACGCGCTGGGCCAGCAGCTCGAAATCCAGCCGCGGCTGGCCGCTCGGCCCGTCGCGCCGGATCACGATCAGCTCGCCGTCGACCGCGCACCGCTCGGGTAGCTGCTGGCGGGCCTGCTCAACCACCTCGGGGAAGTAGCGGGTCATCGACTTGCCGCCCCGGCTGGCCAGCTCGACCTCGTCGCCGTCGCGGAACACGATGCACCGGAAGCCGTCCCACTTGGGCTCGTAGGTGACGCCCGGGGTGGTGGGCAGCTTGGGCACGCTCTTGGCCAGCATCGGCTCGACCGGCGGGTTGATCGGCAGGTCCACGGCGCCAGTCAATCAGACGGTGCCGACAGTCGTGAGGCAGATCACCGTGGGTGCCGGGGCGGCGTGTCCGCCGCTGCGCTGCTCGTCCCGACCGACCGGATCGGATAACCGCAGGTCAGAGCTACTTTCGCGGGGTGTCCGAGTGGGTCTGCGACTGCTGTGGGCGGTGGCGGGTCAGCGTCGAGCTGATCCGGGGCCGCTACCGCTACCGGCTGACCCGGCGCTACCCGGAGCGGTTCGGCGGCGGTCGCAACGTGCTCGGCGAGGTCGGTTCGGTGCCGGAGCTGGAGGAGCTGTTGCGCCGGCGTACCCCGCTGAGCCTGGCCGACCTGCGCGAAGCGGCCTGATTCCACCGCTGTTGCGCGCGGGTGTCACGATCCACCCGGAGGCCTCGTCTGCACCCTGGCGGTGCCGACCGGCACGCCGGGAGGAGACACGATGCGGTTCGAAGCGGATACGGAAATCGCCGCCGACGTCGAGCAGGTCTGGGCGGTGCTGGTCGACGTGCCGCGCTGGCCGGAGTGGACGGCCTCGGTGTCGCGGGCCGAGCGGGGGGAGCCGGGGCCGCTCGCCGTCGGCGCGACGGCCCGGTTGACCCAGCCGAAGCTGCGGCCGGCCGTGTGGCGGGTCACCGACCTGACCGAGGGCCGGGAGTTCACCTGGGCCTCCCAGACCCCCGGGGTACGCACCCGGGGCGAGCATCGGCTGCTGCCGCTGCCCGACGGGCGCACCCGGGTCGAGCTGGCCATCGCCCAGTCCGGCCCGCTGGCCGGCGTGATCGGCTGGCTCTACGGCGACCTGCTCCGGCGCTACCTGCGTCTGGAGGCCGACGGGCTCAAGCGTCGGAGCGAGCGGGGCTGACCACCGGCTTCTCCAGCACCGCCAACCGGATGCCGTTCGGGTCCGGCCGGTGCGCCACGATCCGGTAGCCGTGCCGCTGGTACAGCCGCAGGTTGCGCGCGCTGTCCGCGCCGGTGAACAGGGTGAACAGGGCCACCCGGCCGGCGCAGGCCACCTCGATCGCGGTGAGCAGCCGCCCGCCGACCCCTCGACCCTGCTGGTCCGGGGCCACCGAGAGTCGCCCGACGTGCGCGGTGTCCCCGGCCAGGTGGGCCCGCACCGAGCCGACCAGTCGGTGCCCCGACCGGGCCGCGAGGACGACGCCCGGGCCGGTCAACACCGACCGGACCTCGTCCAGTGTCTCGGTCAACGGCGGCAGGAACGGGTCGCCGTAGTGCTGTGCCTCGGTCAGGTACGCGGCCCGTTGCACGGTGAGGATCTCGCCGGCGTCCGCGACACCGGCCGGGACGATGCTCGCCTCGACGCTCATCGGGGCAGCACACCACGACCGCCGATGTCCTCGGCGGGCGGCCCCGCCCGCGCCGGCCGTACGCTGGCCCGTGTCCAGCCGAGAACGAGGGGGAGCGGTGGCCGAGCTGACGTACCCGGAGGTGGGGCGGACCCGGCACGGGGCGCTGCCCGGCGGCTACCACCACCTGCGCCACCGGTATCCGTTGCCGGCGGGCAGCTTCGACACCGCGGCCGAGGCGGTCCTGAGCTGGCGGCTGCACCGCGCCGCCGGGGTCCGGATGCGGACCACCGCCGCACGCGCCACCGAGGGGGTGCTGGTCACCGCCGGCCTGGGCGTCGGCCCGGCCCGCATCTGGGGGCCGTGTCAGGTGATCTGGAGCGAGGAGTCGCCCGCCCACGCGGGCTTCGGCTACGGAAGCCTGACCGGGCATCCGGAGCGGGGCGAGGAGGCGTTCGTGGTCGGCCGCGAGGACGACGGCGCGGTCTGGTTCGAGGTACGCGCGTTCAGCCTCCCGGCCCGCTGGTTCACCCGTGCCGGCGGCCCGGCTGTCCGGGCGGTGCAGCATACGTACGCCTGGTGGCTCGGCCGTACCCTGCGGCGGATCTGCCTGAGCCGCTGAGGGCCGGGCACTGTCGCTCCGACGAGGCTCAGTAACCGGCGAACGAGCGGATCGGGGCGCGCGGGCCGTACTTCGGCGCCCGGATGCCGGCGGCCTCCAGCAGCAGGCAGACCCGGCCCCGGTGGCCCCGGAACGGCTCCAGCAGGGCCAACATCCGGGCATCGTCGCCCCTCGGCTCGGCGGCGAGCGCCCAGGCGACAGTGTTCGGGATGTGGAAGTCGCCGACGCTGACCGCGTCCGGGTCCCCGTACGCGATCCGGACCACCTCGGCGGCCGTCCACGGCCCGATGCCCGCGATGGCGGTCAGCCGGCGGGTCGCGTCGGTGGCGTCGGCGCTGCGCTCCAACCGGTCCGCGAGCGCCGCTGCGCGACGCAACGTGTCGGCCCGGCGTTGCTCGACCCCGAACGGGTGGAACACCCAGTACGGGGTGGCGGCCACCGCGGCGGCCTCGGGCGGCAGGAGCAGCGGCTGTAGCGGGCCGGGCGCCGGCTCCCGGAAGTGCCGCACGGTCGCCGCGTACGCCCGGTACGCCTCCTTGCCGGTGACCTTCTGCTCGAAGACCGCGCGCAGCAGCCGGGGGAAGATCTGCCCGGTCGCCGGCATCCGTAGCCCCCGGTGCTCCCGGGCCAACCGGGCGACCAGGGGATGTGCCGCGGCCAGCTCGGCGAAGCCGGTCAGGTCGTCGCGCAGCCCGGCGATCGCGTCGGCGCGAGCCAGGACGTGCTCTGCGCCCGGCCCGTAGCCCTCCGCGAGCAACTCGCCGCCTGCGGCGCGCAGGGCCAGGGTGGCCGGACCGTCCGGTGTGCGGGTGGCCCACCAGAAGGTGCCGGCGGCGACCCGCGCGCACGGGTCGTACGGGCTGAAGGTGAGCGCGCGCACAGAAGCCGCCAGCCGATAGCCGACCGGAGGGCGTAACACCCTGGTCGCGGCGGGTTCGGTGTCGGTCACGGCGCCAACTCTGCCACGTACGGGCGGGACGTCGGCACCACCGGTGTGCCGACGTCCCGCCCGTACAACCGGTGGCCGGCCGCGCCCTCCCCGGCGACGACCGACCACCGCGTCCTCGTGGTGTACCGGGCTCAGTACGAGTAGCCCGAGCCTCCGGCGTCGTTCGAGCCGCTGTCCGCCGGGGGTGCGACCGCCTTCGGCGTGGAGGTGGGCAGGCAGCTGAGGTTCTTCTTGCCGTCCGGCTGGACCACGAACCAGGTGCCACCAACGGCCTGGCCCTTCCACTGGCCGGGCTTCTTGTCGCCGATGTAGCGGTACACGGGCCAGCCGCCGACGGTGAGCTGACGGGTGCCGTCCTGGCGGGTCACGCTGCTGACCTTGTCGTCGGAGACGCCGGTGAGCTGCGGGTTGCCGTCGGTCAGTGCCGGGGGCCACACCTCGGCGCACTTGTCCACGCAGTTCGACGACGGCGGGTCGGCGGTGTCCTTGTCGAAGCGGTACAGGATCCAACCGTCCTGGTCGGTGACCACCTTGCCCATCCGGGCGACGCTCTTGCCGACCAACTTCTCGGTCAGGTCGACGTTCGCGGGCGGCGCGTCGGCGGCGGGCGCCTCCGCGGACGCCGACGCCTCGGGTGCAACCGACGCGGTGGGCTCGGCCGCGGCGACGGCGACCGGCTCGGCCGCGCTCGAGTTCGCCCCGTCGTAACCTGCGGGAGCGCAGGCCGTTAGTGCGACCATCGCGCTCGCGACGATGACGGTCCGCTTCATCTGTGCCACGTGCCCTCCTCATTCTTGGCAGTTCACCCATAGGTACGGGAAGTGGGCTGTCAAGGTTGAAGTAGTAACAGTGGTCAATTTCACGTTCTTTGATTGAACCGATCGGGGCAGCGACACGTACGCCCCCGCAGGGGAAACCCCCCCACAACGACAGATCGGCGCCGGTCATTGTGACAATGACCGGCGCCGAAGCGTACGCGAGACTACATGGGGACCGTTACCAGCGGACTCGCCACACCATTGGCGTCGACCGACTGCACCTGGAGCTGTTTGATGTCACTCACCAGGGCAGACGTCGAGGCACTCAACTCAAGACCCTGCGGGCGGGTGTTGGTGCCGTAGCCACCCTCCGGCACCGACCAGGTCGAAATCACCTCGGGGTCGGCGTTCTTGCGCACCACCACCAGTCGGCAGACGCGCGGGCCGGGCAGCTTCCGCAGGCTGAAATTGATCCGGGTGCCGTACTCCCGCTTGACCAGGAACACCGTCGTCTGCACGCCCGTGGTCGGGTCCGTCGCGTCGACCTGGTCGCCCTCCTCCTCCGTGCCGCCCACACCCGGGCCGCTCGGCGGAGCCGTCGGCCCGCTGGTCTGCGGGTCGATCGGCGCGTTCGACGTCGGACCGGCGACCGGAGTCGAGCCGCTCTCGGTCACGCTGACGAACCCGTACCCGGTCAGCCCGCCGAAGACCACCACCGCGGCGGCCGTCGCCAACATCTGCCGGAACCGGGTACGCCGACGATCCGCCCGGACCGCGCCCAGCGTCCGGTTCAGCAGCGCCGGATCGGTCGCCGTCTGCTCCAGCGCCATCATCGTCTCGCCGTCGATGTCGGAGAGCAGCCCGACCACCGGCACCATCGTCTCCAACTCCGCCGCACACGCCCAGCAGGTCGCGAGATGCTCCTCGAACCGCTCGGTATCCTGCTCGTCGAGCACACCGAGCGCGTACGCCGCGACGTCCATGTGGTCCGGCCGGCTCATTCTGTCACCCCCCGCTCCTGCAGAGCCGTGCGCAGCGCGCGCAGCGCGTAGTAGACCCTCGACTTCGCGGTGCCGAGCGGCAGCCCCAACTCCTCGGCGGCCTCCGGCACCGTCCGCCCCCGGAAGTACGTCGAGATCAGAATTTCCCGGTGCGACTGACTGAGCGTACGCAGCGCGTCCGCCACCGTCATCGTGCGCAACACCCGGTCGGTGCTGTCCGCCTCGGCGAACGCGGTGAGGTCCCGGTCGTACGTCTCCGGTGGCCGGGCCTCCTGGCTGCGGTGCTCGTCGATGGCAATCCGACGGGCCACGGTGACGAGCCACGGCCGCAGCGAGCCCTGCCCCTGCGTGCCGAGGCGGTGCGCGTTGCGCCAGGCCCGCAGCAGCGTCTCCTGGACGATGTCCTCCGCACGCTGCCGATCCCCCCCGGTGAGACGCATCACGAACATCAGCAGCGGACCGGCGTGCTCGGCGTAGAGCAACCGGATCAACTGGTCGGAGTGGCTCGCCTCGGTTGACGTCGCCTGATGGCGCCCGGGCGCCGGTCGCGGCGTCACCGGACCATTCTGGCGAGACGTCGCGTGCGCGTCGACCCCCCGGGCAGAGGGGGTCGGCCGCGACGAGGACCGCGCCGACAACCAGTCCGCGCGTACCGCGTCGCCATGCCAACCGGCCGCCACCGCATGCATGCAGACCTCCGGGATGTCCGTCACCAACGCCGGCCCACGAGGTGGGCCGCCCGGTGGTACGCGCCACCGCCCCGAACGGATTAACAAACCGCGAAAAAGTTCTGCCACGCTGCCGGGTGGGCGGTCAGCGGCGGACCGAGAACAGCCCCGGGGGCGGGGGATCGGAGCCGGTCGCGTCGGCATCCCGGACGACCGGGGACCCACCGGCGAAGCGGTCCAACTCGTCGCCGGCCACCACCCGACCCGGAAACCAGTCACCGGCCGCGCGCCGGGTCAGCTCCGGCACCGGCGGTGTGACCCGCCCGGCGACCAGCACCAGATTCCCGTACCGGCGGCCACGCAGCACCGCCGCGTCCCCCACCAGACAGGCCTGCGGCAGCACCGAGCGGACCGTGGCGACCTGCGCGCGGGCGTGCCGCAGCGGTGGGCCGTCGGCCAGGTTCGCCAGATACCAACCCGCGGGGCGCAGCACCCGGGCCACCTCCGCCGCGTACTCCACGGACGTGAGATGAGCCGGGGTACGGGCACCGGCGAACACGTCGGCGACCACCACGTCGTAGCTGGCATCCCGGGTGGAGGTCAACACCGCCCGCGCGTCCTCCACCCGCACCCGCAGCCGGGTGTCGGACGGCCACGGCAACGCCCGTCGCACCAGCTCCACCAACGCGCCGTCCACCTCGGACACCCGCTGCGTCGACCCGGGCCGGGTGGCGGAGACGTACCGGGGAAGGGTCAGGGCCCCACCGCCCAGATGCAGCACCCGCAGCGGCTCACCGGCCGGCGCGATCAGGTCCAGCGCGGCGGCCAGCCGTCGCACGTACTCGAATTCCAGGTGGGTGGGGTCGGTCAGGTCGACATGTGACTGCGGCGCGCCGTCCAGCAGCAGCGTCCACGAGCCCGCCCGGTCCGGATCCGGAACGAGCTCGGCCTGCCCGGTGTCGACCTGCTCGACCACCCGGTCAGCCGCCCGTTTACGTCCCATCGTGACCAGCGCCCGTCTACCGCGCGGCGCGAGCCGCGGCGGTCAACGCGCGGTGCAGCAGTCGGGAATCGCCGAGCAGGGCACGCAGTCGGCGTTCCAGACCGGCGATCGGGATCAGGTTCTGTGGGGCGCGCGGATCCTTGTACGGGGTGGAGGCGAAACGCGGCAGGGTGACCAGCGACAGGTCGGCCAGCTCGATCGCCGCCTCGACGGGCAGATCGGCCGAACATTCCACCCGGACGATGCCCGCCCACGGCGCACCGACCGCCACCGGCAACCGCAGATACCACGACCAGCCGCCCCAGGCGGTGCCGAGCCGGAACACCGGCGAGCGCTCACCCGACGCCATGCCGGTCACCACCGCGGTCAGCCGGGCATCCAGGTACTGGCTGTGCTGCGTCTTGATGTAACCCAGGGTGCGCGGCAACTGCCGGCGACTCCGCAACGGGCCGTCCACCACCAGCAGGTCACCGTCGACCCGGGCGGCGTCGGACACCGCCACCTCCAGCGCGGTCAGCGGGCCCTGCACCGCGGCCGGCAACTTCGCCAGCTCACCGGTGCCACCCACCCGGTGCACCGGATAGCGGATCGCACCCGCCACCACGTCCTGCGCGGACGGGCTCGCGGTGAACAGACCCCGGCCAACCCGGGTGCCGGCCAACTGGGCCGCACCCCGGCCCAGGTCGCACCGGACCACCCCGGCCGCGTACGAGGCGGCCAACCCGGGAAACGACAGGCCGTCGGTCTCGGCCGTCCAGATGCTCGCGTCGATCCGGCGAACCCCGTCGACCAGCAGCACCACGTCGGGTGCCCGTACCCCCGCCCGCACCCCGATCGCCCGCCAGTCGACAGCGGGCACCTCGGCGTCCGCGTCGACCTGGGCGCTGCTCGGCGCGGCCGGCCCGGCGGCGGACGCCTCGAACGACGCCCCGTACGCCGGATCCCACGAGTCGACGAAGAACGCGGCGTCGCTCACCGGCCCGTCCGCTCTATGCGCGCCGAACGCGCGTCCTTGCGCACCTCGAACCGGACCGGGATCCGCTCGGCCAGCGCCGGCACGTGGGTGACCACGCCGACCATCCGGTCACCCCGGGCGGCCAGGTTTTCCAGGGTGGCGGCCACCGTGTCCAGGGTGGCCGCGTCGAGCGTGCCGAAGCCCTCGTCCAGGACGATCGACTCCAGGCTGGCCGCCGTGGTCGACATCCCGGCAAGCTGCTCGGAGAGCGCCAGGGCCAGCGCCAACGACGCCTGGAACGTCTCACCCCCGGAGAGGGTGCGAACGCCCCGTCGCAGCCCCGCGTCGTGGTGGTCGACCACGACGAACTCGCCCTTGTCGTGCACCAGCTCGTACTGGCCGGAGGACAGCTCCCGCAGGATCCCCGACGCGCCGTCGACCAGCAGGTCCAACGCCTCCGCCAGCAACCACCGCTCGAAGTTGTTGGCCCGCAGGTGCCCGGCGAGCGCCCGCGCCACCTGCGCCTCCCGCTCGTGCCCGGCACGCTGCTCGCGCAGCGTCCCGGCCTGCTCCCGGCGCTCCCGCAGCCGTCGGAGGTCGGCGTCGGCCCGCTCCACCGCGACGGTCGCGGCGTGCACCGGGTCGTCGCCGACCGGCACGTCGGCGTCGGCGAAGATGCCGGCGATGCGCCGCCGCACCGCGTCAGCCACCGACTCGGCCTCGGCGACGGCGACCGCCCGGCTCGCCCGATCCTCGCGGCGGCGGTCGGCCTCGGTCGTCGCCCAACCGGTCAACGCGGCCCACGCGGCGGCCACGTCCTCCCGATCGGTCGCGGGCGGGCCGAACCGCGCCAACCCGTCGCGGGACGTGTCGAAGGCCCGCCAGGCCGCCCGCAGCCGCTCCTCGGCGGCATCCACCCCGGCCCGGGCCTGGCGCGCGGCCTCGCGGCCGGCCCGCACCGCGGTCGCCGCCTCCTCCAGTGCGCCCCGCAACCGGGCGTGCTCGGCCAACTCCCGGCGCAACACGGCCGGCTCCGCCGCCCCGGCGAGCTGCCCGTCCAGCTCGGCCAGCCGGGAGTCCACCTGCTCCTGCCGGGCCCGCGCCTGCACCAGCAGCCGCTCCAGGTCACGCGCTGTCTCGTCGCGCTGCCGCACCGCGGTCTGCGCGGCCTTGGTCGCGGCCCGTGCCGCCTTGCCCGCCGCCGTCGCGGCCGCCACCGCCGAATCGGCAGGCACCGCCGGCACCCGCGCCACCGGCTGCTCGCAGACCGGGCAGGGCGCGCCGGCATGCAGGTGCACCCGCAGGCTGACCGCCAGGTCGGTGGCCTTCGCCTCCTCGTGTGCCCGGAAGGCCGCCTCCAGGTCGGCGTCGGCCCGCTCGGCCTCCGCACGGGCCAACGCCAGCGCGGCCACCGCCGTGGCGTGTTCGTCGTTCGCCGCGCGCACCGCCGCCCGGACCGTGTCGGCCTCAGCGGACAGTCGGTCCCGATCGTCGTACGCCCGCAGCAGCAGTCGCGCCGCGCTCTCGTCGCCGGCGCCGGCCAGCTCGCCGCGCAGCTTCTCCTCGCGCTCCTCTGCCAACGACACCCCCGTCGCCGCGGCCTCCGCGTCGGCTCGCGCCGCGATGACCGCGCGTGCCACCTCGGCCACCCCGCGCGGCGCGCGGATCCCGGTCAGCACGGACAGCTCGTCGTCGAGAGCGGTCAGCGCCGCCGCCGCCTCGCGCGCGGTCGTCCGGGCCGCCGCCAGCTCCGGCACCGCGGCCGTCACCGCCGCCGCCAACTCGGCCATCCGCTCGACCCGGGCCTCGGCCTCCGCCAACGCCTCGTCGTCCACGCCGGTGAGCCCGGCGAGCACCTGGTCGACCGCGTCGAGTCGGGCGTCCGCCTGCGCGGCACGCGCCGTCGCCTTCTTCTGCACGTCCTCGTAGACGCCGAGGCCCAGCAGGTTGACCAGGATCTGCTGCCGCGTCGCCGGCTTGGCGTGCAGGAAATCGGCGAACTGCCCCTGCGGCAGCACCACACAGCTGGTGAACTGCTCGTACGGCAGCCCCACCGCCTCCAGGACCGCCTGCTCCATCTCGGCGGGGGTGCCGGCCACCACCTCGCCGAGGTCCTCCGGGCTCAACCCGGTGTCCAGTTTGGTCACGTCGAAGCCGGCCGGCATCAGCTGCAACCCGGCGTTTGCGGTCTTCACGTTGCCCCGGCCGTCCCGCCGGACCACCCGGGTCGCCACGTAGCGGGCCCCGCCGGACTCGAAGACCAGCCGCACCCGGGCCTCGGTCGCCGACGGCGCGAGCGCGTTCGCCAGCCCACGGGCGCCACCCCAGCGGGGGACCATGCCGTAGAGGGCGAAGCAGATGGCGTCCAGCACTGTGGACTTGCCCGAACCGGTCGGGCCGATCAGGGCGAAGAAGTCGGCGTCGGTGAAGTCGACGGTGGTGTCGTCCCGGAAGACCGTGAACCCGGCCATGTCCAAGCGCATCGGACGCATCAGTGCTCGACCTCCTCGAAGAGCTCGTCGAAGAGCTCCTGGACGCCTTCGTCGGCGTGGCCCCGGCTGTCCAGGTAGTCGGCGAACAACTCCCGGGGCGAACGCCCCGAGCGCTGCGCGATGCGGGCACCGCTGCCCGGCGCGGCCAGCAGCTCCGGGTCGATGCGGATCTCCAGCGCCCGGGGGAGCAGCTCCTGCACCTCCTCGCGCAGGCCGGCGCGGGGTTGCTCCCGCACGTACACCCGCAGCCAGGCGTCCGGTGCCTCGATCTCGGCGAGCTGGGCCAGGGTGCCCCGCACCGTACGCAGCGCGCTCGCCGCGGTCACCGGCACCTCCCGCACCCGGGCGGCGGTGCTGGCGGTCACCTCGACGATCGTCACCGAGGGGACGTTCTCCTGCTCACCGAAGTCGACAGCGAGCGGGCTGCCGCTGTAGCGCACCGGGCAGGGGCCGATGACCCGCTGCGCCCGGTGCAGGTGGCCCAGCGCCACGTAGTGCGCGGTGGCCGGGAAGACGGTGGCCGGGACGGCGTAGCCCAGCACCGTGTGCGCGTCACGTTCGCCGCCGCCGGTGGTCGCGCCGGTCACCGTCAGGTGCGCGGTGACCAGGTGCACCCGGTCCGGTTCGGTGAAACCCTCGGTCAGCCGCCCCAGCACCCGGCCCAGGTGGTCGGCGTATGTCTGGTTGGTCTCCGCCGCGGTCAGCTCGTACATCTCCAGCGCGCGCACCGCGTACCGCTGGGACAGGAACGGCAGCGCGGCCAGCTGCCACCGCTCGCCGCCGGCGGTGGTGCCGTCGATGACGTGCTCGTCCGGATTTTCCCGCACCCCGCCGCGCAGCGTGATGCCGGCGGCATCGGCCCATGGGCGCAGCGCGTCCAGTGCGGGGCCGTTGTCGTGGTTGCCGCCGATCGCCACCACGTCGGCGCCGGTGCGGCGCAGCGCGGTCAACGCCCGGGTGACCAGACGGGTCGCCTCCGAGGTGGGCGCTGCGGTGTCGTAGAGGTCACCGGCGACGATCACCAGATCCGGCTGCTCGGCACGGGCGATGTCGATCACCCCGGCCAGTACGGCCTTGTGTTCCTCGGCCCGGGACTGCCCCTTGAGCACCTTTCCCACGTGCCAGTCGGAGGTGTGCAGGATCTTCATGGCTGTTGCCGGCCCCTACCTAGAACGGGATGTCGTCGTCGGTGCTGCCGCCGCCGGAGCCCACCACGGCGAACGGGTCGGCGGACTGGGTGATCGAGCGCAGCGTCTCCGATGGTGCCCGGCCCGCCTCGGAGACCCGGGTGGCCCACGCCGGGAAGGGGAACTCCAGACAGAGCGGCACCGGGATGTCCGGCTGGTTGACGAACATGGTGCCCGGCTTGGCCAGCAGCGCCCGCTGGCGCTGTGCGGGCGGGAGGAAGCCGTATTCCGGGCGGGACGCCTCGGCCGGGTCGAGCCGGCCGACCACCCGGATCGCCGAGTTGGTGACGATGCGCCGCTCCACCTCGCTCGCCGTCTGCTGCGCGCCGATCAGGATCACCCCGAGCGAGCGGCCCCGCTCGGCGATGTCGAGCAGCACCTCCTTGATCGGCGAGGAGCCCTCCCGGGGGGCGTACTTGTTGAGCTCGTCGAGCACGACGAAGAGCAACGGTTTGGCGGTGCCGGACTTCTCCTTGCGCTCGAACTCGCTCTTCAGCGTCACACCCACCACGAACCGCTGGGCGCGGTCCGGAAGGTTGTGCAGGTCGACGACGGTGACCTGCGCGGACTCGCTGGTGTTGATCGAGTGCGGGCGGCGGGTGGCGAGGTCGCCACGGATCAGCCGGGCCAGGTCCTTCTTGCTGCCGATCAACCGTCGGGCGAACGCGTTGACGGTGCCCAGACCGACCGCGCTGCCCGCCCAGTCCGAGCGGGTTTCGTCGTCGTTGAGCTGGTCGACGATGTGGTCGACCAGGTCACCGTAGGAGCCGAGCCGAACCCCGTCGATGCTCACCCCACCGTCGGCCGGCTGGGCGTAGCGGGCCAGGTGCGCGGCCACCGAGTGGACCACCATCGTGTACTGCTGGCGCTCGTCGTCGGCGTCGGCGAAGACGTACGGCAAAAGACGGTCGGCGCAGAACTCGTCCAGCGTCCAGTAGAACGAGTCCACCCCGGTGAGCCGGCTGCTCACATCGGGCGTGCCGGCCGCGTCACCGACCCGGGGCGGGGCGTAGACCCGCACGTCGGGGAAGGCGCCGGCACTCAGCCCGAGCTTCGCGTACGCCGCGCGGGTGGGCTCGTCGAGGCGGGTGTTGGGGTGGTCCAGGAAGAGCAGGTCCTCACCCTTGACGTTGAAGATCAGCGCCTTGGCGTTGACCGCGTCGCCGCCCAGCACCCCGGAGCGGAACACCGAGTAGAGCAGGAAGGTGGCGAAGCTGGTCTTGGTGGCCACCCCGGAGATGCCGGAGATCGAGACGTGTGCGCCCCGGCTGCCGTCGAGGAAGTCGGCGTTGAGATAGACCGGGACTCCGTCCCGACCCATCCCCATCGGGATGCGCCGCTCCATCCGGTCGAAGTGCAGCGCGCGCGCCCGGGCGTCGCCCTCGGCCCGGTGCACCACCGCGCCCGGGGTCGGCGGCACGTACAGCTCCGGATCGACCCGGGTGGTGGTGACCTCGGCGGCCTCCTGCACCTGTGCGGGCAGCGTGCCGTCGGCGATGGCGAATACGTCGGACTCGAACTGCGCGCCCTCGTGCCGAGCGCGGACCTGGGTGACCACCCCGGCAATCGTCACCGGCTCCCGGTCCGGCAGCTCCCGCCGGGTGACCACCACGTCGTCGAGCTGGAGATAGCTGCCGGGCGCCACGGCAGTCCAGAACTGCAACGGGGTGGCGTCGGCGGTGCCCAGCACCCGCCCGACCACCTCGCCCGGGCTGTCGAGCTCGGCGTCGCTCATCGGGCGGCTCGGGTCGGTCGGGCAGCACGGTCGGGAACCATGAGGTGCATCCTGCCCGAGGAGTACGACAGGTCGCCACGCGACGCGGCGGACGACACCATGCGCCGTCACACCCGCGACGGTGGGTGTGTGGCCGGACGACGACCCGTTACGGACGCGCGTGGCGGAGCATGAGGACGCCGTCCTCGGCGGCGAGCACGTGCCGCAGTGGCAGGTGCCGGGGCGGCGCGGCGTCGCCGGCGGTGATCCGGCCCGGTCCCGGCCCGGCGAGCAGCGGCGAGACGGTGAGGCACAGCTCGTCCACCAGGTCGGCGGCGGTGAGCGCGCCGAACAGGTGTGGGCCGCCCTCGCAGAGCAGTTGGGTGAGACCGCGTCGGTGCAGCTCGGCGAGGCCGACGGCCAGGTCGACCCGCCCGGTGCCGCAGCGCAGCAGGTCGGCGACGTCGGTCAGGCCGGGCGGCGGGTTGGCGTCGGCGTGGGTGAGCACGATCGGTCGGGTCGGCGCGTCGGCGAAGGCGGCCTGCGCGGGATCCAGGTCGAGTGAACCGGAGACGACCACCAGCGTCGGGTACTCGGCCAGCCCGTTGTCGCGACGCCAGGCGCGGCGGCGTTCGTCGAGGCGGACCGCCCGGTACCCCTCGTGGCGCAGCGTGCCGGCGGCCACCACCAGCGCGTCGCAGACCATCCGCAGCACGCCGAACACCCGCTTGTCCGGCTGGCCGGAGAGCCCGGCCGAGTAGCCGTCCAGGGTGACCGCGCCGTCCAGGCTGGCGACGAAGTTGACCCGCAGTCGGGGCTGGTCGGCGCGGCCGTAGAGCGTGGTCAGCGCGGCGTCGTCGAGTGGTTGCGTGGACGGCTCGGGCCAGAGCCGTCGGATCGGAATTCCGACGCTCATTCGCCGGCCGGACCAGTGACCGGAGGGGTCGGTTCGGCGGTACGGTGCTGGCAGTCGCACCAGTTCCGGCCCGGGCAGTCGTCGTGTCGCCGGGCCCGGCACGCTCGGCAGATCATGCTCGCAGCCTAAGCCGCGGGAGGACAGGACAGCATGCCCCGTCAGATCTTCCAGCTGAAGATGTCCCTCGCCGGCGTCCGCCCGGCGGTGTGGCGCCGGGTGCTCGTGCCGGCCGGCTACACGCTGGACCGGCTGCACCGGGTCGTGCAGCACGCGATGGGTTGGCGGGACTGCCACCTGCACTCGTTCGAGATCGACGCCGTGCAGTACGGCGACCCCGACCCGGACGGGGAGTTGGCGCTGCACGACGAGCTGGACGTGCGGCTGGACGCGGTGCTCGGCAAGGGCAGCCGGTTCTCCTACACGTACGACTTCGGCGACTGGTGGGAGCACGACCTGGTCGTGGAGGACGCGCTCACCGCAGACCCGGACGAGCGGTACCCGGTCTGCCTGGGCGGTGAGCGGGCCTGCCCACCGGAGGGCGTCGGCGGGCCGCTGGGCTACCAGGCGCTCCTTGTCGCGTTGGCCGACGAGGACAACCCGGTCGGCCCGGTCGATCCACGGCACGCGACGCTGCGCGACTGGGCGGGCTCCACCTTCGACCCGTCCCGCTTCGACCCGGACCAGACCACCACCCTGCTCCGCCGCTTCAGCTGAGCGGTAACGATCTGGGAACGCTCCCATCGCCCTATTGACACTCCCGTTACCTGTCGGCAATCTCATGGGAGCGCTCCCGAGGGTGGCATGGGTCACTGACGCATCCCCGGCCAGGCGTGATGAGCACCCCCACCACACACATCCAGCCTCACCACCGGAAAGAGGGGTCAGCGAATGAGTGTCACCACGCGGCGTACCCGCCTGGCGGCCGCTGCCCTGGCCGCGATCACCGCTATCGGCGGTCTCGCAGCCTGCGGCAACGACGACGACAAGCCAGCGGCCGGCGAGAAGCCGGCCAAGCTGGTCGTCGACACCTTCGGCGAGATGGGCTATGACGAGCTCGTCAAGCAGTACGAGAAGGACACCGGCATCAAGGTCGAGCTGCGCAAGACCGCGCAGCTCGCCGAGTACCGGCCGAAGCTGGTCCGCTACCTGGCCACCGGCAAGGGCGCGGCGGACGTCACCGCCCTGGAGGAGGGCATCCTCAACGAGTTCAAGCCCAACGCGCGCAACTGGTCCGACCTCGCGCCGCTGGTCTCGGACCACTCCAAGGACTACCTGCCCTGGAAGTGGGAGCTGGGCAAGGCGCAGGACGGTCGGCTGATCGGCCTGCCGACCGACGTCGGCAGTCTCGCCGTCTGCTACCGCAAGGACCTGTTCCAGGCTGCCGGCCTGCCCACCGAGCGCGACCAGGTGTCGGCGCTCTGGTCGGACTGGAACGGCTTCCACGAGGCCGGCCGGAAGTACAAGCAGGGCAGCGGCGGCAAGGCGTTCATCGACTCGATCACCGCCGTCTCCAACGGCGTGATGTTCCAGGGCAACGGTGACCTGTTCTACGACAAGGAAGACAACATCATCGCGGACACCAGCCCCGCGGTGAAGAACGCCTGGGACACCGCCACCTCGATGGCGGACATCTCCGCCAAGGCGCAGACCTGGTCGCCGGAGTGGTCCGGTGGCTTCAAGCAGGGCACCTTCGCGGCCACCTTCTGCCCGTCCTGGATGCTCGGCATCGTCACGGAGAACTCCGGTCCGGCCAACAAGGGCAAGTGGGACGTGGCGTCCGTGCCGGGCGGCGGCGGTAACTGGGGCGGCTCGTGGCTCGCGGTTCCGGCGCAGAGCAAGTACCCGAAGGAGGCGGCGAAGCTCGCCGAGTACCTGACCAACGCGAAGAGCCAGGTGGAGGCCTTCAAGGCCAAGGGCCCGCTGCCCACCAACCTGGAGGCGCTGAAGAACGACGCGTTCATCAGCTACACCAACGAGTACTTCAGCAACGCGCCGACCGGCAAGATCTTCGGGGAGAGCGTCGCCAAGATCCAGCCGACCTACCTGGGTCCGAAGCACCAGGCGATCAAGGAGAACGCGCTCGAGCCGGCCCTGCGGGCGTTCGAGAGCGGGCAGGCCGACAAGGCGAAGGCCTGGGAGCAGTTCACGAAGGACGCCAAGACTCAGGGTGCCTTCTGAGTGATTCCCTGCCGGTGGCGTTCGGGGCTTCCCGGACGCCACCGGCCGGTCCCCTCCGCGTAGCGCCCTGCGCGAGGGCCCCCGGGCCTCGCCGGAAAAGGAAATTCGCATGAGCCTGTCGGCCACGACGGCACCGCCGTCGCCAGCAGCACCGCCTTCTCCCGATCTCCCTTCCCGGCAGCGCCGGGGAAGGCTACTCAACCGCCTCGATGTCAAGTACTCGCCGTACCTCTACATCGCCCCATTCTTCCTGATCTTCGGTGCGTTCGGGCTGTACCCGATGGTGCGTACCGCCTGGATGTCTCTGCACGACTGGGACATGATCGGCGATCAGTCGTTCATCGGCTTCGACAACTACACCCGGCTGTTCTCCGACGAGTACTTCTGGAACGCGCTGGTCAACACGTTCGGCATCTTCGCCATGTCGACCATCCCGCAGCTGTTGCTCGCCCTCTTCCTGGCGAACCTGCTCAACCGGACCTTCCTGCGCGCCAAGACCTTCTTCCGGATGGCCATCTTCATGCCGAACGTGGTGTCGGTGGCCGCGGTCGCGATCGTCTTCGGGATGCTGTTCCAGCGAGAGTTCGGCCTGTTCAACTGGCTGCTCAGTTTCGTCGGTGTCGACCCGGTCGACTGGGACGGGCAGCGGTGGAGTTCGTGGTTCGCCATCTCATCGATGGTCAACTGGCGGTGGACCGGTTACAACACCCTGATCCTGCTCGCCGGCATGCAGGCGATCCCGAAGGACCTCTACGAGGCTGCGGAGATCGACGGCGCCGGCCCGTGGCGGCAGTTCTGGCAGATCACCCTGCCCATGCTCAAGCCCACCTTCACCTTCGTGGTCATCCTGTCCACGATCGGCGGCATGCAGCTCTTCACCGAGCCGCTGCTCTTCGCCAACGGCAACATTCTCGGCGGCAGCCAGCGGGAGTTCCAGACGCTGGCCATGTACATGTACGAGATGGGCATCGCGAACCTGAACACCGCCGGCTACGGAGCCGCGGTCGCCTGGGCCATCTTCATGATCATCGTCGTGGTGTCGCTGGTCAACTTCCTACTCGTCCGCCGCTCGGCGAAGTGAGGAGAGATCGATGATCTCGGCTTCCCAGCGCCTGTGGCGCACCAGCCCGCTGACCTACGTGGCGCTCATCCTGGCGGCACTGCTGTCGATCTACCCGTTCTACTACATGCTGGTGATCGGCAGTCGCAGCCTGGACAACATCAACGACGTGCCGCCGCCGCTCACCCCGGGCGGGGCGTTCGGTGACAACTTCGGGCGAGTGCTCGACAACGACGCCGCCAACTTCCTCACCGGCATGATGAACTCGATCATCGTCTCCTCGGTGGTCACCCTGTCGGTGGTGCTCACCGGTTCACTGGCCGGGTTCGCCTTCGCCAAGCTGAAGTTCCGGGGCAGCAACGCTCTCCTGCTGGCGATCATCGTCACCATGATGATCCCGACCCAGATGGGCCTCATCCCGCTCTGGTCCATGATGCAGGACCTGGGGTGGTACGACACCCTCTACGCGGTCACCGTGCCGTTCCTGGTCAGCGCCTTCGGCGTGTTCATGATGCGGCAGTACGCCAGCCAGGCCATCTCCGACGAGCTGATCGAGGCCGGCCGCGTCGACGGGGCGAGCACGTTCCGGATCTACTGGAGCATCGTGCTGCCCGCGCTACGTCCCGCCGCCGGCGTGCTCGGTCTGCTGACCTTCATGGAGACCTGGAACTCGTTCATCTGGCCGTACGCCATCCTCACCCCGGAGAACCCGACCCTCCAGGTCTCGCTCTCCTTCCTCTCGTACGCCTACTACACCGACTACTCCCAGGTGTTCGCCGCCACGGCGATCGGCACCATCCCCCTCGTGCTCGTCTTTCTCGTGTTCGGCCGCCAGATCATCGGCGGGATCATGGAAGGTGCCGTCAAGTCGTGAGCAACCCCGCCAGCCCACCCGCCGTCGACGTCCTCGACGAGCGCCCCGGGCTGACCTTTCCACCCGGATTCCTCTGGGGGGCCGCGACTGCGGCGTACCAGATCGAGGGGGCCGCGGCCGTGGACGGCCGCACCCCGTCGATCTGGGACACCTTCAGCCACACCGAGGGTCGGGTCGTCGCCGGGCACACCGGGGACGTCGCGTGCGACCACTACCACCGGCTCGGCGATGACGTCGCGCTGATGGCGGAGCTCGGCCTCAAGTCGTACCGTTTCTCGGTCTCCTGGCCCCGGGTGCAGCCCGGCGGAACGGGCGCGGCCAACCCGCAGGGCCTGGACTTCTACCGGCGGCTGGTCGACGAGCTGTTGGCCAACGGCATCGAGCCGTGGCTCACCCTGTACCACTGGGACCTGCCGCAGCCGCTGGAAGATGCCGGCGGCTGGCCGGCCCGGGACACCGCGGCCCGCTTCGCCGACTACACGACGCTGCTGGCCGACGCGCTCGGTGACCGGGTGCGTTACTGGACCACGCTGAACGAGCCGTGGTGCTCGGCGTTCCTCGGCTACGGCTCCGGTGTGCACGCCCCCGGCCGCACCAACGGGGCGGACGCGGTTCGCGCCGGGCACCACCTGATGCTCGGTCACGGCCTGTCCGTGCAGGCGTTGCGGGCTGCCCGGCCGACCGCCGAGGTGGGCGTGACGGTCAACCTCTACCCGGTCGACCCGGCCAGCGACACCCCTGCCGACCGCGACGCCGCCCGGCGGATCGACGGGCTGGCCAACCGGTTCTTCCTGGACCCGCTGCTGCGCGGGTCGTACCCGGAGGACCTCGTGGCCGACCTGCGCACGGTGACCGACTTCGGCCACGTGCGCGACGGCGACCTGGCGACCATCTCCACGCCGTTGGACCTGGTTGGCGTCAACTACTACAGCCGGCACGTGGTCGCCGCACCGACCGAGGGTGTCGCGACCGACAGTGCTCCCTCGTGCTGGCCGGGCAGCGAGGACGTACGGTTCGTCACCCGGGGCGTCCCGGTCACCGACATGGGCTGGGAGATCGACGCCCCGGGCCTGGCCGAGACGCTGCGGCGGGTGCACGACTACACCGACCTGCCGCTCTACGTCACCGAGAACGGTTCCGCGTTCGTCGACTCGGTGGTCGACGGGCAGGTCGACGACGTCGACCGGCTGGCCTACTTCGACGCCCACCTGCGCGCCGCGCACGAGGCAATCAACGACGGAGTTCCCCTGCGGGGATACTTTGCCTGGTCGTTGATGGATAATTTCGAATGGGCCTGGGGTTACACCAAGCGGTTCGGCATGATCCACGTCGACTACGACAGCCAGGTCCGCACCCCCAAGTCCAGCGCCAAGTGGTACGCCTCGGTGATCCGGCGCAACGGTCTGGCCGCACAATAGGCTCGGGCCAGCCATCAGGACGGTCCTGGCGTCCACCTCCCGCAGGTGGCGCCGGGTCCGTCCGCCGTCGGAGGAGCAGACGATGACAACGCAGCGCACCCGGTCGCTCGGGCGCCCGACCCTCGACGCGGTCGCGGCGCGTGCCGGCGTCGGGCGGGGCACGGTTTCCCGCGTGGTCAACGGCTCGCCCCAGGTCAGCCCGGAGGCCCGGGCCGCGGTCCAACAGGCCATCGCCGAGCTGGGGTACGTGCCGAACCGGGCCGCCCGTGCGCTCGTCACCCAGCGCACCGACTCCGTCGCGCTGGTGGTGTCCGAGTCCGGCGAGCGGGTCTTCACCGAGCCGTTCTTCGCCTCGATCGTGCGGGGCATCAGCTCCGCGCTGCTGGAGACACCGATGCAGCTCTGGCTGGCCATGGCGCAGTCGCCGGTCGAGCGGGAGCGGGTCGAGCACCACCTGACCAACCAGCACGTCGACGGCGTACTGCTGCTCTCGTTGCACGACTCCGACCCGCTGCCGACCCTGCTGGAGGAGCGCGGCCTGCCCGCCGTGCTCGGCGGTCGGCCCGCCCGGATGCTGCAACCCGGCGCTCAACCGGCCTGGTTCGTCGACGTGGACAACGTTGGCGGGGCTCGGCAGGCGGTGGAATACCTGACCGGGTTGGGGCGCCGACGCATCGGCACCATCGCCGGGCCACAGGACATGGGCGCCGGCCTGGCCCGCCTGGCCGGCTACACCGAGGCGGTCAAGGCCACCGGGGGCGGCGTCAACCCCGACCTGATCGCGTACGGCGACTTCAGCGAGGGCAGCGGCGCGGCCGCCATGCGCCGACTGCTGGACTCCTGCCCGGACCTGGACGCCGTCTTCGTGGCGTCCGACCTCATGGCGTTCGGCGCGCTGCGTACCCTGCGCGAGGCCGGCCGGCGCGTGCCCGAGGACGTCGCGGTGATCGGCTTCGACGACGCGACGATCGCCCAGCAGGCGGAACCGCCGCTGACCACGGTCTTCCAGCCGGTGGAGGAGATGGGCCGACAGATGGCCCGCCTACTGGTCGCCCGCATCCGCGGCGAGGACCTGCCGGCCCCGCACATCCTCCTGGACACCCAACTGGTCTACCGCGCCAGCGCCTGAACCCCACCTGGGCGGCGGGGCGGGTTACGGGGTCCAGCGGCGGAGTTCCCGCTTGGCGAGGGAGTTGCGGTGGACCTCGTCGGGGCCGTCGGCCAGGCGCAGGGTACGGGTCTGCGCCCACAGGGCAGCCAGTGGCGTGTCCTGGCTGACACCGGCGCCGCCGTACCCCTGGATGGCCTTGTCGATCACCCACTCCGCCATCGCCGGGGTGCCGATCTTGATGGCCTGGATCTCGGTGTGCGCGCCCTTGTTGCCGACGGTGTCCATCAGCCAGGCCGTCTTGAGCACCAGCAACCGGGCCTGCTCGATGCGCACCCGTGACTCGGCGATCCACTCCCGGACCACACCCTGCTCGGCCAGCGGTCGGCCGAACGCGACCCGCCCGAGCGCCCGCTTGCAGAGCAGCTCCAATGCTCGCTCAGCCATTCCGATCAATCGCATGCAGTGGTGGATCCGGCCCGGACCCAGCCGGGCCTGGGCGATGGCGAAGCCGGTGCCCTCGGCGCCGATCAGGTTCTCCACTGGCACCCGGACATCGGTGAAGTCGATCTCGGCGTGCCCACCGTGTGAGCCGTCGGTGTAGCCGAAGACGCTCATGCCCCGACGGACGTTCACCCCGGCGGTGTCCCGGGGGACCAGCACCATGCTCTGCTGGCGGTGCCGGTCGGCGTCCGGGTCGGTCTTGCCCATCACGATGAAGATCTCGCAGCGCGGGTCCATCGCGCCGGACGACCACCACTTGCGGCCGTTGATCACGTACTCGTCGCCGTCGCGGGTGATCCGGGTGGCGATGTTGGTGGCGTCGGAGGATGCCACGTCCGGCTCGGTCATGCAGAACGCGGAACGGATCTCGCCCTCCAGCAGCGGCATCAGCCAGCGCTTCTGCTGCGCTTCCGAGCCGAACTCGGCCAGCAGCTCCATGTTGCCGGTGTCCGGTGCCGCGCAGTTGACCGCCTCCGGTGCCAGGTGCGGGCTGCGCCCGGTCAACTCGGCCAGCGGCGCGTACTGGAGGTTGGTCAGGCCGGCGCCGTAGCGCGGGTCGGGGAGGAACAGGTTCCACAGGCCGCGTTTGCGGGCCTCCGCCTTCAGCTCGGCCAACACGGGGGTACGCGACCACGGGTCACCCGTGGCGACCTGCTCGGCGTGCACGGCCTCGGCCGGGTAGACGTGCTCGGTCAGGAACCGGGTCAGCTCGCCGCGCAGTTCCTCGGTCCGGCTGTCGTATGAGAAGTCCATCACCGCTCCCTGGCGGCGGTCAGCCCGTGCGCGACCAGCGGTGCCACCATCTCGCCGATCCGGTCGAAGCCCTCGCCGAGCGTCTGCCCGAGCGTGTGACGGTAGTGGATGCCCTCGCAGATGACCGCGAGCTTGAAACAGCCGAGTGCCACGTGCCAGTGCAGCGGCCCGACGTCCACGTCGCTGCGCCCGGCGTACCGGTCGATCAGCTGGGCGCCGGTGGGGAAGCCGGCGCGCGGCCCGAGCCCGTCGGCGACCGGGTTGCCGTCGGCCGTCTCGCTGCCGCCGAGCACGTCCCAGTACGTCAGGAGCAGCCCCAGGTCGGCGAGGGGATCGCCGAGGGTGGCCATCTCCCAGTCGAGGACGGCGTGCACGGCCACCGGGTCGGCCGACGCGAGAAGGTTGTCCAGTCGGTAGTCGCCGTGCACGATCCGGCCGGCGTTCGCGCCCTCCGGGGCGGTCGCCGCCAGCAGGTCGCGCAGCTCGTCGATGCCGGGCAGCTCACGGCTGCGCGAGCGGTCGAGCTGCCCGCCCCAGCGGCGGACCTGCCGGGCCAGGTAGCCCTCCGGGCGACCGAAATCGCTCAGCCCCACCGAGGACGGGTCGACGCTGTGCAGCGCGGCGAGCGTGTCCATCATCGCCATGGCGAGGGCGTGGCGTCGTTCGTCGCCCAGGGGGTCGGTCTGTGCGCGGGTGCGGAACACCTCACCGGGCATCCGCTCCATGAGGTAGAACGGCGCGCCGATCACCTCCGGGTCGGCGCAGAGCAGCAGCGCGCCGGGCACCGGCACCTCGGTCGGCGCCAGCGCCGAGATGACCCGGAACTCGCGGGCCATGTCGTGCGCGGTCGCCAGCACGTGCCCCAGCGGCGGGCGGCGCAGCACGACCTCACGGTCGCCGAGGCGCAGCAGGTAGGTGAGGTTGGACTTGCCGCCCGCGATCAGGCTGGCGCGCAGTGGCCCGACGACCAGCTCGGGTCGGTGCTGGGCCAGATAGTCGGCGAGTCGGTCCAAGGCGAGCCCGGTGGGGGAGCCTGGGACGGCCTCCGGCCGCAACGCATCGACGGCCGGATCACTCATTCGACTAGTTGATGGCAGCCCGTTCACGTTGTCAAGGTCAGATTCACCTGACGCGTCGTCGGGAGGGCTCCGGCCATTTGGACGTAGCGCCGCGGCCGGTTGAGCCGGCATGACGGACAACCGCCATCCTTCCGACAATTGCCTGGATATCGTCTTGGTGGCAGGCCGCGGCGGCGGTCTCCGGAGCGACGGGGGTCAATCGTGGCGAAGGCGAGCAAGGGTACGACGACGGTCGGCGAGCTGTTGCTCAGCCGGCTCTACGACCTCGGGGTGCGCCATGTCTTCGGGTTGCCGGGGGACTACAACATGGATTTCCTCGATCAGGTCGAGGCGTTCGACGGGATCGAGTGGGTCGGTAGTTGCAACGAGCTCAACGCCGGCTTCAGCGCCGACGGATATGCCCGCCTCGCCGGCGTGGCCGCGATCCTCACCACGTTCGGTCCCGGTGAGCTGCCGCGGACTACCACGCACAGCTCGCCTCCACACCGGTCCTGCCCCTGGGTGGGCTGCCCTGAGCGTCGGTGTTCGCTGCCTCACCTGCCGGAACCAGCCGGGCACCGGCCCGCAAATTTCCGCTCGGGACATGCCCTTGCAACAGGGACGAAATGGTCAACGACCAGGCTGGGTCCAGCCTGCCGGCCGCACTTCGCCGGCCCGCCGAGCGGAGGGACAGACATGTTGCTGCGAGTTCGGGTCACCCTGCCGGACCGTCCGGGCACCCTCGGCCAGGTCGCCCGCACGTTGGGCGTCTCCGGGGCGGACATCGTCCAGGTGGTGGTCCTCGAACGGCTCGGCGGGCGCGCGGTGGACGACTTCACTGTCGTCTGGCCGGGCGCGGCGCGGGTGGAGCGGCTGCTGGCTGGCCTCGCGGCGATACCGGGCGTGCGGGTGGACGGCGTGTGGCGGGCGATCGGCGCGCCCACCACCACCGGCCAGGACGCGGAGCTGTTGGCCCAGGTCGCGGCCAACCCGGCCGACGGGTTGGCCACCCTGGTCGACGCGGTGCCCGGGCTGCTGGCCGCCGACTGGGCCGTGGCCGCGGTGGTGCCGGTCGACTGGGCCTCGCGGACCGGGGGTGGCGGGGCGACAGTGGGACACGCGAGCTGGCGTGCTCCCGTACCCCTGCGGTTGCCGGAGGTCACCCCGCTGCGCGGTCGGTCGATGACCACACCCGACGGCACCCACCACGCGATCGCGCCGTTCGGCCGGGCGGGCCTGGTGCTGGTGGTGGCCCGCGACCGCAGCGAGACCCTCTCCGCCGCGGCGTTCCACAGCACCGAGGTGGATCGGCTCACCCAGCTCGTCCGGGCCTGTGCGGTGATCCTCGGCGACCGGCTCGACCTGGTCGGCGCACCGCCGGTCACCGTCAATCCCTGAGCCGCCACCCGTCGGGGCTCGGCGGCTCGCGGGGCCCGAGCCTGTTGATCTAGTCTCTCCGGAGTGGACTCTGCCTTCGACGGATATCGCTGGGAAACCGCCCGCGGTGGCTCCATCCCGGCCGGCGCGGTACCGCACGGGTACGAGGAGGACGGCGAACCCCTGTGGGTGTGCCGCGTCCGGATGCACGGCGGCGTGCACCCGGGCCAGGTCCGTCCGGCCTTCGGCGCGGCCCGGACCACCTGGGCCGGCGAGGTGGTCCGCGTCGACGAGTACGAGGTGCTGATGGACCGCGGCGTCTGGGGCATCGCGTTCGGTGGCGCGGTGCCGGCGGACGCGGTGCCGGCGGGCCGCGAGAGTGACGGCGAACCGCTCTACGTCGCCCGCGCGGCGGTCGCGCCGGGCGCCCTGCGCATCGGTAAGGTGCGGCGGGCCTTTCGCGCCGCCAACATCGGATACGGCGACGCCGAGGGTACCGCCTGGTCCTACGAGGTGCTGCTACGGCCGCCGGCCGCCGTGCCGGTGCGCGGGCGGCGGACCGGGGTCCAGATGGACCCCACCTACGCCGACTTCGGCTCCGAGCCACCCCGCGTCGGGAACGTCGCGATCACCGACGTCGACCGTTCCTCGGCCGCTGGCGACCACCTGGCCATCGGCGCCGGCGGGTCGGTCGAGTTGGAGTTCTACGTGCCTGACCCGACCGTCGTCGGCGAGGCCTGCGTCGCCATCCGGGCGCTCGCGTCGATGCTCTCCCGGGCGCCCGGGTACGCCCCGCTCACCGTGCGCCTCAACGGCAGGCCGCTGGCCGACCGGCTGCGGATCCCCAACGGCGGTGGGCTCCCGCAACGGCTGGCCTTCGCGGTGCCGGCCGAGGAGTTGACGGCCGGCCGGAACACGCTGCGCATCGAGAGCGGTGTCGACGCCCGCAGCATGCTGTGGCTGTACCGGGTGACGATCGACCCCATGCACGCACACGACCAGGCGGGGCTGGCCCTCGAACGGCAGGCGATCGCCGAGCCGGTGCTGCGGTACGCCACCGACGTCGGCGCCATCACCATCTTCATCGACCGCGGCGAGCAGGCCGTCCTCGATCAGGTGGCCTGGGCCGACGAGTCCGGCGCCGAGTACGCGATCACGTTCGAAAAGCAGCAGGCCGCCTTCTACGGCTGGCGGCGGCAGCCGGGTGGGGAGCCGACGGAGTTCCGCGGCCGGCTGACCCAGCGCGGCACCGTCGCCAAGGAGGCGTGGCGCTTCTCCACCCAGGAGGGCTGGGCCGGTGGGTGGCACCGCTCGGGTGACCTGCTCGTCTCGGTGACCGTGGCCGGCCGCCCGGTCACCAGGCTGGCCTGGCGCGACCTGCGCGGCAACAACGGCACTGTCGCCTTCGGCGGCGGTGGGTTCCTGGGCACCTACCAGCGGGTCGGGGAAGGCCCCATCGGCTACCGCAGCCGTCCCGCCTAGGGACGGCCCCCCCGGGCTGTTCTCGCCGCCCTCGTCCGCCGAGGCTCCTCCGAGCGGAACCCGTCACCGCCGGGCAATCGGACGGCAACAGCGGGGGGCGAGGGTGGTACCCGGGGAAGGGAGCCAACCATGACGTTGTGGCGGATCAGGGCCACCGTGGACGACCGGCCGGGTTACCTGTCGGTGCTCACGGCGAGCCTCGCGTTGCGCGGGGTCAACATCCTCACCGTGCAGGTGCAGCCCACCGAGCAGGGCGCGGTGGACGACTTCCTGGTCGACGCGCCGGACGCGCTCGACGAGGCCGGGCTGATCGCCGCCGTCGAGCGGGGTCGGGGTCGGGACTGCTGGGTGGCGCGCAGCGAGGCGCGCGGCCTGGCCGACCAGCCCACCCGGGTGCTCGGGCTGGCCAATCGACTGGTGCGTGACCCGGACGCGACGGGCGCGGCGCTGCGAACCCTGCTCGGTGCCGACTCGGTCAGCTGGCGGCCCGCGTCGACCGGCGTCGAACGGGGAATAACCGGCGCCACCATGCTGCTGGCCGACCCGGCGGGCGGTTCGTTCTCGCTGCGTCGGGTCGCGCCCGCCTTCACCCCGGCGGAGTACGCCCGGGCGCAGGCTCTGGTCGAGCTGGCCGCCACAGTGGTCCGCCGGGCCGCCGAGCAGATCACCCTGGTGCTGCCCGACGGTGCCGAGGTTGCCGTGCGGCCCGCCTGCGCGGATGACCTGTCCGGCGTCGTGGAGCTGCACGAGGCGTGCTCGCCGCGCAGCCGGCACCGGCGTTACCTGGGCGGGGCGGCGCTGCCGCAGCCGGCCCGGCTGCGTCGGCTGCTGGAGCCGAACCGAGGGCTGACCCTGGTCGCCACGGCCACCGGCGCCGACGGCGAGGCGGATTCGGTGGTCGCCCTGGCGAACCTGCTCGGCGAGGGTGACGAGGCCGAGGTGGCGCTGCTGGTGCGCGACGACTGGCAGCGGCGGGGGCTCGGTTCGTCGCTGCTGCGCCGGCTGGCCCAGCATGCCGACCGAGCCGGGTACGCGGCGCTGGTGCTGCACGTCCAGGCCGACAACGCCCCGATGCTGCGGACGCTGCGCCGGCTGAACCGGTCCAGCTCGGCGGAGCGCGACGGCACCCTGCTCACCCTCACCGTCCCGCTCGCCGCGGACCGGAAGGGCACCCTCTCGACGCCTGGTGCGTAGGGCGGGCCCTGTCACCGCGTGGGGGGTTCCCGGCGGCCGGACACGCAGAACCGGTTGCCCTCCGGGTCGGCGAGCACGACGTACGGGGGTTCGGTCGGGTGCGGGTCGGTGGGGTAGTGCCGCCAGTCCACCCGTTGGGCGCCGTGCGCGAGCAACCTGTCGAGTTCCTCGTCGAGGCTGCGCTCGCCGGCGTCCAAATCCAGGTGGAGGCGGGGAAAATCCTGCGCCGGGCTTTCGCTCAGGTCCATCGCGACCGCCATGCCCGGCGCGCCTGGCTGTGGCTCCAGCACGATCCACTCGTCGCCGTCGAATCGGGGTGCCCGGCGGCGGTAGTCGAGGGCCGCGGCCCAGAACCTCGCCGCCCGTTCGGCGTCGGACACACCCAGGGAGAGCTGCTCGATCGTCGCCATCTCGCGACGGTACGCCGCCGGCCCCCTGTCACACGCGCCGGGCGTCGACAGGGGGCCGGCGACGACCTCAGGTGGCGGGGTAGCTGTTGTAGTCGGGGAAGTTGCCGTAGAGACGGCTGTCGCCGCCCACGGTGACCGCCTGCACCAGCAGGTCGCCGCCGACGAAAGCGCCCTTCCAGGAGGCACCCCGGCCGCCGAACGGCTCGTCCCGGTCACCCCGTGAGCGCGGCTTGTTGATGCCCACCTTGAATGCCTGGAGGTCCACCGCGAGCTTGCCGGCCTCGTCGGTGTCGTCGCAGGCCAGGGAGGCGACCAGCGCCCCGTTGGAGGCGTTCATCGCGGCCAGCAGCTCGTCGGTGGTGTCCACCACGACGATCGTGTCGACCGGCCCGAACGGTTCGGCGTGCATCAGCCGCGACCGGCCGGGCGGGGCGAGCAGCACCGATGGCGCCACGTACGCCGAGGTGTCCTGCCCCGGCAGGAACGGCGCGCCGGTGAGCTTGCCCCGGTGTAGCGGCACCGCTCCACCGCGAACTGCCTCGTCGACCTTGCGGCGCAGCTCGTCGGCCTTGGCCGCGCTGATCAGCGGCCCGAAGTCCAGCTCGGGCAGCGGGTCACCGGCGGCCCAGTCGTCGCCGACGGCGAGCGGATGACCGAAGCGGACAGAGCGAACGACGGGCAGGTACATGTCGAGGAACTCGTCGACCAGGTCACGTTGCACCACGAACCGGGGGTACGCGGTGCAGCGCTGCTTGCCGTACTCGAAGCCCTTCTTCAGGTGGGCGGCGAGCAGGTCCCACTGGGAGAAGTTCCAGATGCCCCAGGCGTTGAGGCCCTCCTGCTCGATGAAGTGCCGCTTGTCGGTGTCGAGCAGCGCGGCAGCGACCTTGCCGCCGTTGGAGCGTCCGCCGACGAACGCGACGGCACCGATCTCGGGTGCGCGAACCAGCACCTCGGACAACTCCTCGCCACCGCCGCTGACGAGGGTCGCGGGCAGGCCGGCGCGGCGCATCAGCGCGTGTGCGACGGTCAGGCAGACGGCGCCCCCCTGGGACGGGGTCTTGGCGATGACCGCGTTGCCGGCCAGCAGCTGCACCAGCTCGGCGTGCACGAGGACGCTCATCGGGTAGTTCCACGACGCGATGTTGCTGACCGGGCCGGGCAACGGCTCGCGACCGCCGGCGAGCATCCGGTCGATCTCGTCCGCGTACCAGCGGACGCCGTCGAGCGCGCGGTCCACGTCGGCGCAGGCCAGCCGCCAGGGCTTGCCGATCTCCCAGACCAGCAGCATGGCGAGCAGGTCGCGGTGGGCGGTGAGCGAGTCCAGTGCGTCGGCGACGCGGGCCTTGCGGTCGGCGAGCGGGGTCCGGGCCCAGGCCCGGTGTTCGGCGGCGGCGTGCAGGACCGCGGCGCGGGCGGTGTCGGCGTCGAGCCGGCGCAGGTTGATGACGACGGTGTTGTCGACCGGGGTGCGGACCGGGGCGGGCTGACCGGTGGCCCGCCATCCGCCCTCGACCAGGTTGTGCAGGGTGGTGACGCCGTCCATCTCGGCGCCGAACGCTTCTGGCGTGGCGGCCACCGCGCGGGCCAGGACGTCGGACCAGGCGGTGCCGTCGGCGAGTCGTAGTGCCATCGCTTCTCCTCAGGGTCGACCGGGGAGCGGCGGCGTCGATGACACCGCTGATGAGCCGTACTGTCTCGCGGCGAGTAGTGGGTCGGCAACAGTACGTTCGTCTGACAGGGGTTGCGACGCTCGAAAGGCCTCGCTGTCGGCCCGGCGACGGCTGGCCTGAACAGCGACGATGCGACTCATTTCATCGAACTTCATCGATGATGTGAGATGGTTTTAGGGGTCTTCTGGCGCGGGCTCTGACGCAGGTCGCGGTGGCGACGGCGGGGCGGGTCCGGGTGCCTCTTCACAAAGCAGTGACGAGCGCATTACATTGTCGCTTATCCATGGGAGCGCTCCCGCGCTTCCGGTTCCACCACCACAGCCGCCGGCAGCCCGCACCACCCGACACCGTCCCGCGTCCAGGTCGGTGCTGACCGGCGGCGCCACCGACAGGAGCCCGCCATGCACCGACCGCAGCGGTTCCGCCTCCGATCTCGGCGACCGGTCGTCGACCAGCCCTGGCCGCGGCGGTTGCTGGCCGCTGGCGTCGCCCTGCTCACGGGTCTCGCCCTCGCGGTCGCCGGGCCGACGTCGTCGCCCGCCTCCGCCGCCCCGGCGGCCTACAACTACGCCGAGGTGCTGCAGAAGTCGCTCCTCTTCTACGAGGCGCAGCAGTCCGGCCGGCTGCCCGACTGGAACCGGGTCTCCTGGCGCGGCGACAGCGCGCTCACCGACGGCGCCGACGCGGGGCTGGACCTCACCGGCGGCTGGTACGACGCGGGTGACCACGTGAAGTTCGGCTTCCCGATGGCGTTCAGCGCCACCATGCTCGCCTGGGGCGCGGTGGAGTACCGCAGCGGGTACACCGCCTCCGGCCAACTGCCGCACCTGCTCAACAACCTGCGCTTCGTCAACGACTACTTCATCAAGGCGCACCCGTCAGCCAACGTCCTCTATGGACAGGTCGGCAAGGGCGACGACGACCACAAGTGGTGGGGCCCGGCCGAGGTGATGGCGATGTCGCGGCCCGCGTACAAGATCGATGCGAGCTGTGGCGGCGCGGACCTGGCGGGGGAGACGGCGGCCGCGATGGCCGCGTCCTCGATGGTCTTCCGTCCCACTGACGCGGCCTACGCCGACAAGCTGCTCGGGCACGCCCGGCAGCTCTACACCTTCGCCGACACGGTGCGGAAGTCCTACCACGAGTGCATCACCGACGCGACCAGCTTCTACCGCTCGTGGAGCGGCTGGCAGGACGAGCTGGTCTGGGCGGCGATCTGGCTGCACCGGGCCACCGGCGAGGCCAGCTACCTGGCCAAGGCCGAGAGTGAGTACGACAAGCTCGGCACCGAGAACCAGTCCACCACCCGCTCCTACAAGTGGACGATCGCCTGGGACAACAAGCAGTTCGGGGCGTACGTGCTGCTGGCCAACCTGACCGGCAAGCAGAAGTACGTCGACGACGCCAACCGCTGGTTGGACTACTGGACCGTCGGGGTGGACGGGCAGCGGGTGCCGTATTCACCGGGTGGGATGGCGGTGCTCGACTCCTGGGGTGCGCTGCGCTACGCGGCCAACACCTCCTTCGCCGCGCTGGTCTACAGCGACAGGACCACCGACACCACCCGCAAGGCGCGCTACCACGACTTCGCCGTCCGGCAGATCAACTACGCGCTGGGCGACAACCCGCGCAACTCCAGCTACGTCATCGGGTTCGGCGCCAACTCGCCGCGCAACCCGCACCACCGCACCGCGCACGGATCCTGGTGGGACAGCCAGACCGTGCCCGTCGAGACCCGGCACACCCTCTACGGCGCGCTGGTCGGCGGCCCGTCCTCGGCCAACGACGCGTACAGCGACAGCCGGTCGGACTACGTGATGAACGAGGTGGCCACCGACTACAACGCCGGCTTCACCTCCGCGCTGGTCCGGCTGGTCTCCGAGTACGGCGGCACGCCGCTCGCCAACTTCCCGGTCGCCGAGACGCCGGACATCGACGAGCTGACCGTGGAGACCACTGTGACGCAGGCCGAACCGCGGGCGACCGGGCTCAAGGTGATGGTCTACAACAAGTCGGCGTTCCCGGCCCGGGCGTTGACCGACGGCCGGTTCCGGTACTACTTCCGGCCCGACGGCACCGGCGGAGTGCAGGTCACCGCCGGCTACACCCAGGGCTGTCCGTCCCCGACGACGGCCAAGCAGTTCAGCGGTGACATCTGGTACGTCGAGGTGGACTGCACCGGGTACACCATCGCCCCGGCCGGGCAGTCGCAGCACCGGATGGAGGTCCAGTTCAAGATCGGCGTGCCGGAGGGTGGCACCTGGGACCCGACCAACGACCCGTCGTACCAGGCCACCGCCGGGCCCAACCGGAAGGTGCCGCTCTACTCCGGCACCCGCGTCTGGGGCGAGGAGCCGGGCCCGGTCGTGCCGGACACCACCAAGCCGACCGTCCCGGGCACCCCGGTGGCGTCCAACCTCGGCCCCCGCACGGTCACCCTGACCTGGGCGCCGTCCACGGACAGCGGCGGCAGCGGGCTGGCCGGCTACGACGTCCGCGAGTTCATGGTCGGCAACGACGTGGTGGCGACGCGGCGGGTCACCGAGAACTCGATCACCATCACCACGTTGCTGCCGGAGCGGACGTTCGAGTACACCATCGTGGCCCGCGACGGAGCCGGCAACGAGTCGGCCGCCTCGCCGAAGCTCAGTGTGACCACGCCGCCGGCCGGCACCGCCGACACCACAGTGCCGAGCACGCCCGGCACGCCCGTCGCCTCGGCGGTCACCAACACCGGGCTCACCCTGGCCTGGACCCCGTCGACCGACAACGTCGGCGTCACCGGTTACCGGGTCTACCGCGAGGCCGGCGCCACCGACGCGTTGGTCGGCTCGCCGACCGGCACCACTGTGGCGCTGTCCGGGCTGACCGCCTCGACGGCCTACCAGTTCTACGTGGTGGCAGTGGACGCGGCCGGCAACAACTCCGCGGCGTCCGCGCCGGTCGCGGTGACCACCGCGCCCCCGCCGGTCGGCGGCGCCTGCAAGGTGGGGTACGCCACCACCGACTGGAGCACCGGCTTCACCGCCACCGTGACGATCACCAACACCGGCACCACGGCGATCAACGGCTGGACCTTGCGGTTCAGCTTCCCGGGTGGGCAGACCGTCAGTCAGGGCTGGTCGGCGACGGTCAGCCAGACCGGCGCGGCGGTCACCGCCACGAACCTGTCCTACAACGGCGCCCTCGCGCCGGGCGCGTCGGTGAGCTTCGGCTTCAACGGCGCCCACACCGGCACCAACCCGAAGCCGACCGCCTTCACCGTCAACAACGCCACCTGCGCCGTCGCCTGAGTCGGTCGCTTTGGGATCTTGGGCAGTTTCCGTTAGCCGGGCGGTAACTTTCCAAGATCCGTGACGGCCGTACGCAGCCTGTCGTACTCGGAATGACGTTGCAGGCGACCCACCACGCCGCGCTGGGCCAAAACATTTCCGGAACTTCTCCGAAACATCATTGCCTGGACCGACGCATGTGGAAGCATCGACTGAGTTAAATATTTCAACCGAGACGTCCGGTCGTCCCCGCCTCGGCGGCCCGGGTGTTGGCCAGTAAGGAGGCCGAGATGGCAATGAACCCATTCGATCATCGCGGCGGTACTCGGCGACGGCGATCGCCCGCCGTCCGAGCACTGCTCGCCGGCGCGTTCAGCGTCGTGACTGTGGCCGCCGTCGCGGTGATGATGCCCTCGGCGAACGCCGCCGCGACCACGCTCGGCGCGGCCGCCGCGCAGTCGGGCCGGTACTTCGGCACCGCCATCGCGGCGGGTCGGCTCGGCGACTCGACGTACAGCACGATCGCCGCGCGCGAGTTCAACATGATCACGGCTGAGAACGAGATGAAGCCGGACGCGACGCAGCCCCAGCGGGGCCAGTTCAACTTCAACTCCGGTGACCAGATCTACAACTGGGCGACCCAGCGCGGCCTGAAGGTCCGCGGGCACACCCTGGCCTGGCACGCGCAACAGCCGGGGTGGATGCAGAGCCTGAGCGGCAGCAACCTGCGTCAGGCGATGATCGACCACATCAACGGCGTGATGGGCCACTACCGGGGCAAGCTCGCCGCCTGGGACGTGGTCAACGAGGCGTTCAACGAGGACGGCAGCCGCCGCACGTCCAACCTCCAGGGCACCGGCAACGACTGGATCGAGGTGGCGTTCCGCACCGCGCGGGCGGCCGACCCGTCGGTCAAGCTCTGCTACAACGACTACAACATCGAGAACTGGTCGTACGGCAAGACGCAGGGCGTCTACCGCATGATCCAGGACTTCAAGTCCCGGGGCGTGCCGATCGACTGCGTCGGGTTGCAGACCCACTTCACCGGCGGCAGCTCGCTGCCGAGCAACTTCCAGACCACGCTGTCCAGCTTCGCCGCGCTCGGCGTGGACGTGGCGCTGACCGAGGTCGACGTCACCAACTCCTCCACCACTCAGTACGCCGGGCTGACCCAGGCGTGCCTGAACGTGCCGCGCTGCATCGGCATCACGGTCTGGGGCGTACGCGACAGCGACTCCTGGCGCTCGAACGAGAGCCCGCTGCTCTTCGACGGCGGCGGCAACAAGAAGGCCGCCTACAACTCCGTCCTCAACGCCCTCAACGCGGCCCCCCCGACCACGACCCCGACCGCGACGCCAACCGCGACCCCGACCACGACCCCGCCGCCGAGTGGTGGCGCCGGCCGGATCGTCGGGGTGCAGTCGGGCCGGTGCGTCGACGTGCCCAACGCCACGCAGACCAACGGCACCCGCGTCCAGCTCTACGACTGCAACGGTCAGTCGAACCAGCAGTGGACGTACACGGCCGACAAGCAGTTGAGGGTCTACGGCAGCAAGTGCCTCGACGCGAACGGCGCGGCCACCGCCAACGGCACCGGAATCATCATCTGGGACTGCAACAGCGGGGCCAACCAGCAGTGGAACATCAACTCCAACGGCACCATCACCGGCGTGCAGTCCGGCCGGTGCCTGGACGTCTGGGGCACCGGCAACGGCCAGCAGATCCAGCTGTACGACTGCCACGGGCAGACCAACCAGCAGTGGCGGACCGACTTCGGTGGCACCACACCGACCACGCCTCCGCCGACCACGACGCCTCCACCGACCACCACACCGCCGCCGACCGGCGGCTGCGCGCTCCCGTCGACCTACCGGTGGTCGTCGACCGGCGCGCTGGCGAACCCGCAGAACGGCTGGGTCTCGCTCAAGGACTTCACCAACGTGGTCTACAACGGCAAGCACCTGGTCTACGCGTCGAACGTCAACAGCAGCGGCCAGTACGGCTCGATGAACTTCAGCACGTTCACCAACTGGTCCGACATGGCCTCGGCCAGCCAGACCGGAATGAGCCAGGGCACCGTGGCACCCACGCTGCTGTACTTCGCCCCGAAGAACATCTGGGTGCTGGCGTACCAGTGGGGACCGACCTCGTTCAGCTACAAGACGTCGAGCGACCCGACCAACGCCAACGGCTGGTCCTCGGCACAGACGCTCTCCACCGCCACCCTCCCCGACGCCCCGTACGGGGTGATCGACCAGACCCTCATCGGCGACGACCAGAACATGTACCTGTTCTTCGCCGGGGACAACGGCAAGATCTACCGGTCGAGCATGCCGCTCGGGAACTTCCCGGGCAGCTTCGGCTCGAGCTACACGACGATCATGACCGACTCGACCAACAACCTGTTCGAGGGCGTCGAGGTCTACAAGGTGCAGGGGCAGAACCAGTACCTCATGATCGTCGAGGCGATCGGGAGCCAGGGACGCTACTTCCGGTCGTTCACGTCCACCAGCCTGAACGGCTCGTGGACCCCGCAGGCCGCCAGCGAGAGCAACCCCTTCGCCGGCAAGGCCAACAGCGGCGCGACGTGGACCAACGACATCAGCCACGGTGACCTGGTCCGCAACAACCCCGACCAGACCAAGACCATCGACGCCTGCAACCTGCAGTTCCTGTACCAGGGCAAGAACCCGAGTGCGGGGGGCGACTACAACCTGCTGCCGTGGCGGCCGGGTGTGCTGACCCTCCAGCGTTAGGCGTCACTCCGTTCGCAGAGAACCGTGGCGTGCCCGGCACCGGCGGTGCCGGGCACGCCCGTCCGAGGTCTGCGTCCGGGTACCCATACCGCCGAACCCGGGATGATCATCCTGCTGGTCTGCGCCCTCTTCGGCCCTGACCCCCCGGCACGCCATTGGGTGGCATCACTCGCCTGTACCCAAGATCTCGCGCCGGACCGGGATAACCGCGAGGGATTCCGGGCAAGTCAGCCGTGTGGGGGAGTTGCTGACCGTAGGGCACGGCACCGCCGACCGGGTGCGGCTGGGAGAGTTGCTGACCGAGGCCGGGGTGGCGCTGCTGGTGGACGTGCGACGGTACCCGGCCAGCCGCACCAACCCCGACGTGCACCGCGAGGAGCTTGAGCGGTGGCTACCCGAGTACGGCATCGACTACCGCTGGGAGCCGCACCTGGGCGGGCGCCGGCACGTCCCGGCCGGTGAGCCCGAGCCGGACACCTGGTGGAAGGTCGACGCGTTCCGGGCGTACGCCGCCTACACCCGCACGCAGGACTTCGACACGGCGCTGACCGGGGTGCTGGCCGACGCGGCCGAACGCACCACCGCGGTCATGTGCAGCGAGAGCCTCTGGTGGCGCTGCCACCGCCGGCTGATCGCCGACGTCGCGGCGCTCGGTCGCGGGACACCGGTGGCCCACCTCATGCCGGAGGGGCGGCTCAGCCCGCACCAGCCCGCCGAGGGCGCCCGCCGACTCCCCAACGGGCACCTCTGCTGGGACGGTTGAGTGCCCGCTCACTCCACCAGGTCGTCGGCGAGCAGGTCCATCAACAGGCCGTCGTGCCAGCGCCCGTCCTCGCCACGCTCGTAACGGCGCAGCACCCCCACCGGGCGGAAACCCACCTTCGCGTACGCCCGGATCGCGGCGCTGTTCGCCGCCGCCGGGTCGATCGTGAAGCGGTGGTGGCCGTACTCGTCGATGAGGTGCCGGGCCAGGGTGCGGATCGCGTCCCCGCCCAGGCCGGCACCGCGGGCCGCCGGTTCGAGGAAGACGTCCAGGCTGGCGTGGCGGTAATCCGGGTCCGCCTCGGCGTACCACTGGATGGCGCCGACCACCCGGCCGTCGTGCTCGATCGCGTACACGTGCAAGTCGTCGTCGCCGAGGTCGGCGCGGACGGAACCGGTCAGGTCGTCGCCGCCGCGCCACCACCGGCGCACCTCCGGGTCGGCCCGGATCGCGACGAGGGCCTCCACGTCCGCGGCCGTCGCCGGTCGCAGGACCACCGCCCGCCCGCGCAGCACCGGCTCAGCCCCGAACTTCGCCGTGCTCGACGCAGACCGCCGACCAACCCACCGGCAGCACCTGCACCTTCATCCGGCGCCGGCACCGGGGACAGAACCGGGGCGGCTCCAACTCGCGAGCCGACGCGCAGGCCGGGTGTGCGGTGGCCGTCGCCGACTCACCGCACCGGTCGCACCACAGCTCCGTCGTCGTCACGGTCGTCACAGCGTGTCGGAGAGCGCCTTGACCGGCATCTTCAGCTCGGCCAGCAGATCCAGGTCGGCGGTCGCCGGTCGACCCAGCGTGGTCAGGTAGTTGCCCACGATCACCGCGTTGATGCCGCCGAGCAGGCCGTCGCGGGTGCCCAGGTCACCGAGGGTGATCTCCCGGCCGCCCGCGTACCGCAGGATGGTGCGCGGCATGGCCAGCCGGAACGCGGCGATGGCCCGCAGCGCGTCCTTGCCCTCGACCACCGGGCGGTCGCCGAGCGGGGTGCCGGGGCGCGGGTTGAGGAAGTTGAGCGGCACCTCGTGCGGGGCGAGCTCGGCGAGCTGCGCGGCGAACTCGGCCCGCTGCTCGACGGTCTCGCCGAGGCCGAGGATGCCGCCGCAGCACACCTCCATGCCGGAGTCGCGGACCATCCGCAGCGTCTCCCAGCGCTCCTCCCAGGAGTGCGTGGTGACCACGTTGGGGAAGTACGACTTGCAGGTTTCCAGGTTGTGGTTGTAGCGGTGCACGCCCATGTCGACCAGGTCGTCGACCTGCTCCTGGGTGAGCATGCCCAGCGACGCGGCGACCTGGATGTCGACCTCCGCCCTGATGGCGGCGACGCCCTCGCGCATCTGCTTCATGAGCCGGGCGTCCGGGCCGCGCACCGCCGCGACGATGCAGAACTCGGTCGCCCCGGTCTTGGCGGTCTGCTTCGCCGCCTCGACCAGCGACGGGATGTCCAGGTAGACCGAGCGCACCGGCGAGGTGAACAGGCCGGACTGGGAGCAGAAGTGGCAGTCCTCCGGGCAGCCGCCGGTCTTCAGCGAGACGATCCCCTCGACCTCGACCTCCGGGCCGCACCAGCGCATCCGCACGTCGTGGGCGAGCTGCAGAGCGGCGGGCAGGTGCTCGTCGGGCAGGTTCAGCACGGCGAGGATGCCGGCCTGGTCGAGGCCGACACCGTCACCGAGGACCTGGGTCCGGGCCTGGTCGAGGATCGCTGGCATGGCTCGTACCTTACAAGGCGCCCCGATCAGCCGGAATGACCTGGCAGCCGTCGATCCCTCGCAGCGAGTGGATCCGCCGGGCGTCGGCGGCGGGTGGTAATTTCGCCCGGCGGGTGTCGGGCTGACCGGCGCGGACGGCGGTGAAGGGGTGACGTGGCGGACTGGCTGGCGGCGCTCGACCGCCGCGCGGAGTTGCGGGCGAAGGCCGGGTTGACCCGGCGACTGAACCCGCGTCCCGCCGACGATCAGATGACCGATCTGGCCGGCAACGACTACCTCGGTCTGGCCACCCACCCGCAGGTCACCGCCGCGGCCACGGCTGCGCTGTCGGCGTACGGGCTGGGGGCGACCGGGTCGCGCCTGGTGCGTGGCTCCACCGACGCACACCAGGCGTTGGAGGACGAGCTGGCGCAGTGGCTGGGCACCGACCGGGCTCTCGTCTTCTCCTCGGGCTACCTGGCCAACCTCGGCGCGCTGCGGGCACTCGTCCAACCGCGGACGCTGCTCGTCTCCGACGCGCACAACCACGCGTCCCTGATCGACGGCTGCCGGATCTCCGGTGCGGAGACGGTGGTCACCCCGCACGCCGACGTGAACGCGGTGGCTGCCGCACTCGCGGCCGCTCCGGGTCGCCCGGCGGTGGTGGTGACCGAGTCGGTCTTCTCGGTCGACGGTGACCTCGCCCCGCTGGCCCGGTTGCACGCGGTGGCCCGCCGGCACGGTGCGCTGCTGCTGGTCGACGACGCGCACGCGCTGGGCGTGACCGGCCCGGCCGGCGCGGGCGGGGTGGCCGCCGCGAAGCTGTCCGGTGAGCCGGACGTGGTGGTCACCGCCACCCTGTCCAAGGCGCTCGGCGGCGCGGGTGGGCTGGTGGCCGGCCCGGCCGAGTTCGTCAGACACCTGGTCGAGACCGGGCGTACGTTCATCTTCGACACGGCCCTGCCGCCGGCGGTCGCCGCCGGTGTGCACGCCGCGCTGCGGCTGGCCCGGGTCGGCGACGACCTGCGCGCGGAGCTGTCCGACCGGGTGGGTTTGGCGGTCGACCGGCTGCGTGCGGCCGGGCTGACCGTCTCCGCGCCGGACGCGGCGGTGATCTCGGTGACGGCCCCCGGGCCGGAGGCGGCGACCGCGTGGGCCGCCGACTGCCGGGACCGGGGCGTCGCGGTGGGCTGCTTCCGACCGCCGTCCACCCCGGACAGCCGCTCCCGCCTACGGCTCACGATCAGCGCGGGGGTGCCCCGGGCGGCGTTCGAGCGGGCCCTGGACGTCATCGTGGACTCTGCCCCATGACCGCGTGGGAGGGGCCGGTTCTGGTCACCGGGACTGACACCGAGGTCGGCAAGACGGTGGTGACCGCGGCGATCGCGGCCGCCGCGCAGGCCGCCGGGTTGCGGGTGGCGGTGATCAAGCCGGGCCAGACCGGTACGGCCAGCGGTGAGCCCGGCGACGTGGATGCGGTCAACCGGCTGGCTGCCCCGCTGACCGGCCGGACCTTGGCCAGTTATCCCGATCCGCTCGCTCCGCTGGCCGCCGCTCGGGTGGCGGATCTGCCGCCGCTGGAGTTGTACGCGGCGGTGGACGCCGTCCGCGCGGAGGCGGACAAGCACGACCTGGTGTTGATCGAGGGCGCGGGTGGGCTGCTGGTGCCGATGGGGCTGCGCCCGTCGGGCGAGCCGTGGACGATGGCCGATCTGGCGGTGTCGCTCGGCGTACCCGCGGTGGTGGTCGCCCGGGCCGGGTTGGGCACGCTCAACCACACCGCGCTGACCCTGGAGGCACTCGACCGGCGTGCCGTGCCGGCCGGCGTGGTGATCGGCGCCTGGCCGACCAGACCGGAGCTGGTGCACTGGACGAACCTCACCGACCTGGTGCCGAACCTGCTCGGCGCGTTGCCCGACGGCGCCGGTGCGATGGACCCGGGGGTGTTCCGGCGGTCCGCGCCGGGTTGGCTCACCCCGGCCCTGCACGGCGTGCTCGACGACTGGCGGGTCTGGGCCGAGGAGAGCGGCTGAACACCTGACTTTCGTCGGTGTCCGCCCAGGTCGGGCGTGGGTAGCCTGACCGCCGTGCGGATCCTCGACTCCGCGTCGCCGGGTTGGCTGTACCGGCGGCGTCGCCTGCTGCTGGACGTGCTGCTCTGGGCGGTGGTGGCCGCCCCGGTGGGCTACGCCGAGGCCAGCCCGCCCTATTCGCGGTACACGTTGCCGCTGCTGGTCGGCAAGCTGCTGGTGCTGAGTGCGGCGGTGGTGGCGAGTCGACGCCAGCCGTTGGTCGCCCTGGTGCTGGCGGTGCTCGGGTCGTTGGTCGACGGCAACTTCGTGTTCGCCATTCCGGTATTCAGCTATCTCGCCGGGCGGCGTAGCGCCAGCGTGGGTCCGGCGATCATGGTCTTCGTGCTGATCACAGCCGGTGGCTCGGCGCTCAACCTGGGGCTGCTCGGCGCCGGCGCGGCCACCTGGTTCCTGCTCGCCTCGGTGCTGCTCTTCGCCGCCGTGTTCCCCTGGTTGGTCGGCCGGTACCGCCGCCAGCAGCAGGAGTTGGCCGACGCCGGCCGCCGGCACGTCGACGCGCTGACCCGCGAACAGCGGGGTGCGGCCGAGCGGATCCGGCTGCGTGAGCGGGCCCGGATCGCCGGGGAGATGCACGACTCGCTCGGCCACGACCTCAGCCTGATCGCGTTGCGCGCCGCCGCCCTGGAGGTGGCCGCCGACCTGGACGACCGGCACCGGGCCGCGGCGGGGGAACTGCGGGCCAGCGTCTCCGCCGCCACCGAGCGACTGCACGAGATCATCGGGGTGCTCCGGGACGAGGGCGGCGCGTCGGTGCGTCCGAGCGGGGAGACCGTCGCCGATCTGGTCGAGGGTGCCCGGGAGGCCGGCATGGCGGTACGGATGGAGGCCGCCCCGGCGGTCGCGGAGCTGCCGGCGATGACCGGCCACGCGGCCCACCGGATCGTCCGGGAGGCGCTGACCAACGCCGCCCGCTACGCACCGGGCGCCCCGGTCGAGGTGCGCCTGACCCGGGACGGTGATCGGGTCGAGGTGACAGTCGTCAACGACGCTCCGCCGGCCGGGCCGCTGCCCGCCCCGCCTTCGCAGGGCAGTGGGCTGCTCGCCCTCGCCGAGCGGGTCCGCCTCGCCGGTGGGACGCTCGACGCCGGCCACCGGGCCGAGGGCGGGTTCGCGGTACGGGCGGTGTTGCCGGCCACCGCGGCGCCGCCGGAGGTGGTCGGGTCGGCGGCCGAGGGCGGGCTGACGTCCTGGTCCGATGGGCGACCCGGTCCGGTGGAGCGGCCGGTGGACGCCGAGCGGCGGCTGCACGACGCCCGCCGGCGGGTTCGGCGCAGCCTGCTGGTGGCGCTCGTCGCACCGGTCGGTTTCGCCCTGGTGCTCTCGTTCGTCTACTACCCGGTGGCGACCGCCGGGACGGTGCTGGATCGGGCCACCTTCGACCAGATGCGTGTCGGCGCGGCCCGGTCGGAGCTGGTCGGGCTGCCCCGGCGGCAGTTGGAGCGCCCAACACCGGTCGACCGGGCCGGCTGCGAGTACTACACCGACGGCAACTTCCCGCTCGCGGAGCCGACCTGGCGGCTCTGTTTCACCGATGGCCGACTGATCAGCAAGGAGTGGATCGCCTAGTGGACACCGACTTGGCGGGGGCGCCACCGATCCGGGTGGTGCTGGCCGACGACGAGGCGATGATCCGGGCGGGTGTCCGGGCCATCCTCGCCAGTGACCCCGGTATCGAGGTGGTCGCCGAGGCCGGCGACGGGCACGCGGCGGTGGAGCTGGTCCGCGCCCACCGACCCCGGGTCGCGTTGCTGGACATACGGATGCCGCGGCTGGACGGGCTGGCCGCCGCCGCCGAGATCCACCGGCTGGTGCCGGAGACCGCGACGATCATGCTGACCACGTTCGGCGAGGACGACCACGTGGCCCGGGCGCTCGGACACGGCGCCAACGGGTTCCTGCTCAAGGCCGGCGACCCGCGTGAGCTGATCGCGGGCGTGCACGCCGTCGCCGACGGTGGTGCGTACCTGTCGCCGCAGGTGGCCCGCCGGGTGATCGAGCTGGGCGCCGGTCGGTTGGCCCGCCGGCCCGCCGCACGGGACCGTACGGCCGGGCTGACCGAGCGGGAACGGGAAGTGCTGGCCCTCGTCGGGGCGGGATTGTCCAACGCCGAGATCGCCCGCCGGCTGCACCTGGTGGAGGGCACCGTGAAGAGCTACCTGACCAGCATCTTCACCCGGCTCGACGTGCGCAACCGGGTGCAGGCGGCGATCCTCGCGTACGAGGCGGGGCTGGTCGACGGCTGAGCGGGGGCGGCGCGGCCCCCGCTCAGCCGCCGACGTCACGCGTCGCGGCGGCGCAGCGCGGCCCGGCCCAGCAGGAGCGCGGCCCCGGCCCAGCCGGCGAGCAGCAGCAGCCCGACGAGGCTGGGGTACGGCTCGGTGTCGCCGGCCAGGAAGTGCGCTCCGGCCACGCCGGGGAACACGTCGGCGATCCGGTTCAGCACGTCGATGTCCGGCTCCTGAAGCGACAGCGGCACGATCATCAGGGTGGCGAGGAGCACGGTGATCGTGAGTACCGCGTTGCGCAGCGCGGCGCCGAGGCCCAGGGCGAGCACACCGATGAGCGCCAGGTAGGCGGCCACCGCCACGATGTCGCCGATCGTGCCGGCCAGCGGGGCGCTGCCCCACTCGCCGAGCACCGGCCGGGCCACCAGGGCGCCGACGCCGCCGAGCAGCAGACCGAGGGCGAAGGTGACGGCGCCGGCGACGGCGGCCTTGGCCAGCAGTACGCGGCCACGCGACGGGGTGCACTGGAGCGTGGTCCGGATGGTGCCACTGGTGAACTCGGCGGTGATGGCCAGCAGGCCGAGTGCCAGCACCACGTACTGGGTCAACTCGACCGAGTCGATCAGCACACTGCCGACGGTGACGATTCCCCGGTCGTCGGCCGGGTCGTCGTTGGTGTTGTCGTTGGCGGCGTAGATGGCCAGCTGGCCGGCGCTCGCGGCCATCAGAAGCAGCCCGGCCAGCGCTGTCCACCAGGTGCTCGGCACCGAGGAGAGCTTGGTCCACTCGGCGGCCACCGCGCCACCACGGGTACTGGTGCTCATCACGCCCCACCTCCGGTCGTTCCGCCCGCGTACTCGACGCTGTCGGCGGTCAGTTCCATGAACGCCTGCTCCAGCGACGCGCCGTGCGGGCTCAGCTCGTGCAGTCGTACGCCCAGCTCGTGTGCCAGGTCCCCGACGCGGTCGGCGGTGGTGCCGGTGACGGTCAGCTCGTTGCGGTCGGCCGCCTGCACTGTCGCGCCGGCGGCGGTGAGGCGCGCGGCCAGGGCGGCGAGGCCGTCCGGGTGCGGGCTGCGGACCCGGACCGCGACAGCGCTGCCGGCGATCACCTCGTCGGTCGGGGCGTCGGCGAGCAGTCGTCCCCGGCCGATCACCACGAGCTGGTCGGCGGTGAGCTGCATCTCGCTCATCAGGTGGCTGGAGACGAAGACCGTCCGTCCCTGGTCGGCCAGCGAGCGCATGAGCTGCCGCACCCAGCGCACCCCGTCCGGGTCGAGGCCGTTCACCGGCTCGTCGAACATCAGCACCGGCGGGTCGCCGAGCAGCGCGCCGGCGATGCCGAGCCGCTGGCCCATGCCGAGGGAGAGGGTCCGTCCCGGTTTCCTGGCGGCCGGCGCGTCCAGCCCGACGGTGTCCAGCACCTCGTCCACCCGACGGGTGGGGATGCCGTTGCTGCGGGCGATGGCCAGCAGGTGCGCCCGGCCGGAGCGGGCCGGGTGGATGGCGCGGGCGTCGAGCAGCGCCCCGACCTCGTGCAGCGGCCGGCGTAACTCCCGGTACGCGCGCCCGCCGATGAGGGCCTGCCCGGCGCTGGGACGGTCCAGCCCGAGGATCATCCGCATGGTGGTGGACTTGCCGGCGCCGTTGGGGCCGAGGAACCCGGTGACCCGGCCGGGCGCGATGTCGACGGTCAAGGCGTCGACCGCGACGGTCGCCCCGAACCGTTTCGTCAACCCACGTAATGTGATCATGCGCTGACGCTAGGCGGGCAGCCCCCTGCTGCGCCGCGCCCGAACGGCAGCACCCGACCCTGACTTTCGTCAGGGCGCGGGCGGGTCGGTCAGCGGACGTAGTCCTCCAACAGAGCCGGTGTGAGCCCGGCCCGGTGGATCGCCTTCAGCGCCGCGAGCAGGTCGTCCATCAGCGCCGGCCGGAAGTGCATGAGCAGCACGTCGCCGGGCTGGACGACCTTCTCCGGGGTCTGGTAGCGCACCTTGCCCTCGTGCACGGTCTCGGTCCAGTGGAAGACGGCCTTCGCGCCGCAGTCGTGCGCAGCCCTCAACGTGGTGGCGTCGTGCTCGCCGAACGGCGGCCGGAACAGGGTGGGTCGCTTGCCGAACAGCGCCTCCAGCTTGTCCGCCGCGCCGCAGATCTCGTGCCTCTGCCGGTCGTACGACCGGCCGGCCAGCGAGGTGTGCGTGATGGTGTGGTTCTCGACGACCCCGCCCGCCACCACGATCTGTCGGAAGTAGACGTCGTGTTCCTCGGCGGCCGGTGAGTTCAGGAACATCGTGACCGGGATGTGCGCCCGCCAGATGAAGTCGGCCACCTCGGGCGGACGGGCCAGCCCACCGTCGTCGATGGTGATGAAGGCGACCTTCTGGTCGGTGGGCAGGCGGTGCCAGAACTGGGCCACGCCGGTCGCGGGCAGCGGCACCGGTTGCGGCGGTGGCGCCTCGGGGAAGGTCGGCACTTGGGACACGTACCAGTCCAGGCTCCCGGGTGCGGGCTTCGTCGTCGGGGACGGCGGAGTCGACGGCGCGGTAGGCGAGGCGGACAGGGCCGGCTGGTCCGTGGCGATCCGCCGGACGTGCAACGCCGGTCCGGCTGTGCAGGCGCTCAGCACCAGCAGGGCCAGAAGTGTTACGACGGCGAGGATCCGACGCGCAGAGGTCGCTGACACGCCCGGAAACCTACCGAACAGAGATCAGGATCTCCTCAGGCCGGTGCCCCCGGCGAGCGCCGGACGACGAAGGCGTCGGGCATCCGGAAGGTGAGATTGTCCGGGCACCAGGGCGGACGTACCACCCGCACCCCGTCCAGCAGCGGTGCCGCCTCGGCCACCACCACGGCCGCCTCCATGCGGGCCAGCACGTCACCCACGCAACGGTGCGCGCCCGCCCCGAACGCCAGATGCCGGCGCGACCCGCGCTGACCCGGGCGGAACTCGTCGGGGGACCGCACGACAGCCGGGTCCCGACCGGCGCGACCCAGCCACAGCACGAGACTGCTGCCGGCCGGCACCGAGATGCCGCCCAGCGTGCTGTCCGTCGCCGCCACCCGCCGCCAGGTGACGATCGGAGGTTCCAGCCGCAACCCCTCCTCCACCACGTCGGCCACCGCGACCTCACCGGTGCGCAGGCCGGCCCGGACCGCGGGCTCGCCGGCCAGCCGGTGCAGCAGCAGGGTGAGGAACTGCGAGGTGGTCTCCTGCCCGGCGACCAGCAGGAAGAAGAGCGCGCCGACCACCACGTCCGGCGGGTGCCCGGCCGCGCGCAGCTCGGCGGCCAACCCGCCGCCGGTGGTCGCGAAGTCGCGCAGTACGCGGTGGAACCGTCCCACCTCGGCGGCGAGCGTCACCTGCCGGTCGACGTCCAGCGGAGCCCAGAACAACTCCAGCGCGGCGCGGGCGAACTCCTTGACCGCGCCGACCGGGGCGTTCGGCAGCTCCACCAGCTGGGCCAGCACCAGCAGCGGCAGGTCGGCGGCGAGGTCCGCGTACAGGTCGACCGGCTCGCCGGCGTCGAGGGCCGTGCCGAGCCGAGCGACCCGGTCCCGGACCAGCGCGGTCAGCCAGGGCCGCTGCGCGGCGACCCGGGCGGGGTGCAGCGCGTCGGCGACGATCGCCCGGATCTGCGGGTGGCTCGCGCCCGAGTTGTTGGCGAGGGTCGGCGGCAGCCGGAACCGGTGACCGGCCAGCACCCGCAGCGCGGTCACCGGCATCGGCGTCACCGCGTCCAGCGCGTTGTCCGGCCGATAGGTGACCGGGTCGGCGAGGACCTGACGGACCAACGCGTGCCGGGTGACGACCAGGTGGGTGCCGCCGACGTGGTCCGGCACCCGGGCCACGTCCGGCCACGCGGGGTCGGTCACCTGCGCCCAGCTGCGGAACAGCACCCGGACACGCTAGCCGGGGGCGCCCGGCAGCCCGGCGCGCAACCTCCAGACGGTGGTGCGCTTCACCCGGACGCTCTCCAGAGCCTCCGGCACCGGCACGTCGTACGCCGCCAGCTCGTCGAAGCGGTCCCGGGGCAGGAACGCCCGGCCGGGGTCACCGACCAGCGCCGGTGCGCCGGCCCGGGTGGCGCGCAGCAGGAACCGCAGCACCCGGCGGGCCATCGCGTCGCTGTAGAAGACGTCACCGGCGAGCACCACCTCGGCGTCCCCGGCGTCGCCGTCGAGGATGTCGCCGAACTCGGCGTCGACGCGTACCCCGTTGGCCTCCGCGTTGAGGGCGACCGCCGCCACCGCCAGCTCGTCGACCTCGACGGCCCGCACCGACGCCGCGCCGGCGCGGGCGGCGGCGATGGCCACCAGGCCGGAGCCGGAGGCGAGGTCGAGCACCCGATGGCCGGCGACCAGCTCCGGGTGGTCGGTCACGTAACGGGCGAGCGCCTGCCCGCCGGCCCAGGCGAACGCCCAGAACGGCGGCGGCCGGTCGGTGGAGAACTCGCCCTCGGTCAGCTCCCACAGCCCGATCGGTTCGTCCGCCTGGTGCAGTCGCACCTCGGGGACGAACGGGACCGGGGCCAGCCGGGCGTGCAGCCGGACGAACGTGCTGGAGAGCTCGGACACGTCGCCGATTGTCCCAGCGGCCCGCTGTCCGGCGTGTCGCGGGGGAGCGGTGACCGGTTCACCACCGTCGGTGAAAACCCACCCCGTCCTTGCCGGTCGGTGCGAACACACCCGTCTGGTCCGGCCGACGGGCCGCTCCTAGCGTTGCTCAGTGGAGACGACCGAACGGAGGGCGGCGGTGGTGACGGTGTGGCGGTATGCGGTGCGGGTAGGGGTGGTGCTGGCCTGTCTGAGCGGGGTGGAGCTGGCACTGGCCGCTCCGGCGCAGGCGGCGTTCAGCACCGAACTGAGTGGGCTGCCGGCCCGGTTCACCGCCGGTGAGCAGGTGCGCACGGTGTCCGCCGTCGTCTCCCGGACGGACCGGCGCGGGGGCTGCGTGAAGGTGCGCTGGTCGATGGTGCTGAGCGTGCAGGGCCTCCGGCTCGACCAGGTGAAGATGGACCGGGTGGAGGAGGCCGGTGACTTCCCGCTGCAGATTCAGACCGACGGTGACGTGGCCCGGTTGACCGACCGGCAGCTCGACCCGGGCACGCTCTGCCCGGGGCGCACGGTCACCGCCCGCTACCGGGTGGCCTTCGCCGAGGACGTCACCCAGGGGCGGGTCACCCTCGCCGCCGAGGCGTACGACGCCAACGCGCGCCTGCTGGCCCGACAGACGGCCACCCGCTCGGTGGTGGGTGCGGGTGGCACCCCGACCAGCACGCCGAAGCCGACCGCCACCCCGTCGGAGCCCAGCGAGACACCGAGCGCGCCGGCCGAGGAGGAGAGCACGTCCGCCCAGGAGCCGGTGGGGGACTACCCGGTCGACGCCGCGCCACCCGCGCCCGGTCGCCCGGTCTCGCAGACCGGCGGGTTCGGGGTGGTGCAGGCCGCGTTCCTGCTCGGCGGGCTGCTGCTCTTTCTCGGGATGGGGTTGCTGCTGCGGCTACGACACCTGACCCGGGCCGCGGGCGGAGATGCCACGGAGCCCGACGACCCACCGGTGGACCGGCGCTGGGAGCGCCCCGCCACCGCCGACCGTTGGCGACCGGCCCGCCGCTGACCTGAGGGCCGTGGGGGCCGGCGGACCTGCCGCCGACCCCCACGGTTTTTCAGTTCGAGAACGCCTGGAACTCGGCGATCCTGACCTGCGACCGGGCCGGACTGGCCGTGGCGCAGTCCGTCGTGGTGGCCGGGTCGTCGTCCTGCTCGCCCGCGTAGTGCGGGCCACCGGTGCACTGACTCGCCAGCACCTCAAGTCGCAGGTGGGTGGCGACGGTGCTGGGCACCGCGAACGTCCGGAGGTTGATGTCCCGGCTGTACGCCCGGTACGCCCCGCCGGGGAACGCGTCGCCCGCGCTGGTGTAGATGCGCTGCCACCGCGCCGGGTCGGCGCAGTCGGTGGTCGTGGCGTTGCAGGCGGACACCGCGAACGAGCGCAGCGCGCTGAGCGCGTTCTGACTGCCGGTGTCGGCGTCGCCGGCGATCGCCGGGCGCAGCATCGCGCTGACGTTCACCCGCTTGACCGTCTGCGGGGCGCCCCCGGGCAGCGCCACGGTGAGCTGCCGGCCGGCCACCCCGTCCAGGGAGGCCCAGTTCGTCGCCTCGGTGTCGTCGGCGACCCGGTCCAGGTTGACCCCGTCGCCGGTGATCGTCGCCCCGGACGCGGTGGACGCCAGGTTACGGCTCATCCGCAGGTCCACGTACCCGTCCTGACCGGCCCGGGCGACCACGCTGATCCGCTGGTGCCCGAAGCCGGGCGCGACGGCCAACAGGTCGTACGTGCCGGCCACCATCTCCACGGTGTCCGGGATCGGCGTCGCCGGGTCGGTGTCGGCCACCGGCACGGCCCGCGCCTCGTACGCCCCGACGTACACCCGGATCGGCGCGTCGGCGCTGTCCCCGCGTGGGCGCAGGGTGAGCGTCGCGTTGCCACCGCGCGGCGAGGCGAAACTCGGCGTCGGGTCGGTGTCGCCGGCACCGTTGGTGGCGGCGTCCCGGCCCATCCCGGAGCGGGCGAACTCGGCCCAGATCAGGTCCTGGTTCGCGCCGCCGAAGCGGAGCAGGTCGGCGGTGAGCATGTTGTCGCGCATGTCGAGCATGCTGACCTGGCTGGCGGCCTGGAGCAGGAACGAGTCGAACACCAGCTGTGACCAGCGCCGGTTGCCCGGGCACTGGTCGGCGGCGACCTTCCCCTGGGCGCAGTCGAGCTGCCGCTGCGGGGTGCCGAGGCCGTACCGCTTCACCAGGGCGGAGCGGACCCGGAAGTTGGTGGCACCCCAGATCTCCCCGTCGGCGTGCACGGCCGGGCCGGCGGTGTTGTAGCCGATGTCGGAGTAGTTGAGCGGGCTGCGGCTCAGGTCGTAGTTGCGGATGCCGCTGACCAGGTTGCCGGTGACGTAGCCGCCGGTGATGAAGGGCGTCTCGCCGGGCGCGCGCAGCCCGTGCTGGAAGAGGTACTCGGCGGCGAGCAGGTCGCCCCAGGACTCACCCATCGACCCGCCCTGGTGGCCGCTGATCCCGCTGTCCGGGCCGGCGATCATCCGGTTGGTGATCGCGTGGGTGTACTCGTGGCCGATCACCGTCATGTCGTAGTCGCCGTCCACGCACGGCGGGTACGGCCCGCCGGCCTGCGGCTGCCACAGGTACATGTTGGTGGTCGGCGGCAGCCCGTCGCGCGGGGTGCCCTGGTTGGCGTTGTTCCGGTTGCCGGTCAGCGCGCCCTGCTGGGCGCGGCCCTGCTCGGCGTCACCGCCCAGACCGGACGGGGTGAGGTTGACCGCCTGGAGGTTCCACGCCGACTCGGTGAAGCCCAACTGGTACGACCAGTCGTGCATCCGGTTGTGCATGGCGAACAGGTTGGCGATCGACGCGTCGGCGTCGTTGCGCTGGGCGGAGGTGAAAACCTCCGGGTTGCACTTCGACTGGTGCCACTGGTCGGTGAAGGGGTATTCGTAGCGACGGTCCGGGCTGGTGGGCGCCGGGACGACCGGGGTGCCGGCACCCCAGGAGAGCACCGTGTTGGCCGAGTTGCCGCGCGAGGTGAAGGTCGGCGTGCCGGTGGCCGCGTCGACGTCCCACGGCTGGCCGGTGGCCGGGTCGCGCCAGGCGGCCTGGCAGCCGGGTGCCGGGTCGCCGCACCAGCGCACCCGGGGGTCCTGCCCGGGGCCGAGGTCGCGGGGCGGGGTGGCCGGGAAGACCGCCCAGCTCGGGTTGTCGGAGTCGAAGTCGACGAGGTCCTCGCGGACCAGCACCTGCCCGGTGCTGCCGTCCACGTAGCTGGTGAACGCGGCCGGGTGCTCGGTGTCCGCGCCGATCATGGTCACCTCGTAGGCGGCCCGTGGCCCGTCCAGCGGGGTGGGTACGGCCACCGACCGGATGGTGTGGCTGGCCACCGCGTCGGCGGTCAGCTTGGCGTCGGCGAGCGCGGCCGCGTACGCCTGCTCGGCGGTGCGGGTGGCCGGTGCCGGTGTTCCGGTGTTGCGGGCCAGCGAGGAGCTGACCGAGAGCACCGTGCCCTTGGCGACCGCGAGGGTGACGAGGCCGTCCGGCCCGGCGGGCAGGTCGCCGAACCGTTGCCGGAGGGTGACCACGGCACCGCTGCCGATCGGCCGGACCAGCACTCGTTCCATGGCGGCCACCGAGGCGGCGTCCAGCCCGAACAGGTCGCGGTTGGCGGTCAGGTAGGCGCGTGCGGCGGCCTCCGGATCGGCGGGCAGCCCGGTGGCGAGAGGGGTACGGCCGGGGCCGAGCGCCTGCGGGGTGCCGAGCCGGTTCCACCGGACGTCGGGGTCGGCGGCGCGGGCCAGGCCGCGCTGGCGGGCGTCGGGTGCCGCCGTACCGGTGCGGTTGTCGACGTCTGCGGGCTCGTGGCCCTCGGCGAATGGTCCGGAACTGCGCGCGGCGGACGCCGTGTTGCCGGTGGGGGCCGCGGTGCTCACGCCGGTGGGGAGCAGCGCGGCGACCGTCGCCGTCGTTGCCAGGACGGCGATGAGCCGGCGTCGACGCCGGCTCATCGGGGGTAACCACTCCGGTTGTGGCACGGGACCTCCTCGTGGGAGCGGGATGGCCGGCGATCGCCGGCCGTCAGTGCGCGATGACGCATGTGCATCTGTGGATATCAGTCGATCGTGATGGCGGCAAGGGCTGGGGACACCCACGGGCCAGGAGATCGAAGTCTTCGGCCTGATCCCGGTGATCGACATGCTGCTCGGCGACGACCGGCAGAGCCCATCGACGGCGGCCACCACGTTCGGTGGCGGCCGTCGCGCTGGTGCCGCCGCTGTGGCGGCGGGTGATGGATGGGCGGGTGCTCGCCCCTACGGCGGCGACGGCACACGGGCCGACGACCACCGCCGGAGCGTGACGCCACGGGAGGGGTCAGTCGTTCGGCGCCCAGTCAGGGTCGCGGCCGAAGGCGGCCAGGAGGTGGTCCTGCTCGTCGGCGTCGTCGGGCACCCGCACCCCGGTCTGGACCAGGTTGTTGCGCCGGTAGTCGTCGATCTCGTTGGCGAACCACCGGGCGGCCACGCGCACGGCGTCCGGATCGAGCCGAGGCTGTACGCCGATCGCCACCGCCACGTCCCAGCCGTGGATGAGGTGCTCGGCGAGGAGTTGCTGGAGGTATTCCGCGGCGGGGGTGTCGCCACCGGAGAGGTGCACGGTGCGGTCGATCGTGCCGGGATGGGTGGCGGCGATCTCGGCCTGGGCGGCCGCCTCCCGCGCCGCCGCGATCGGGTCGGCGCCGAGCTGGTCACCGTCGAGTCGGTCGCCGACCTCGTCGATGGTCCGGCCGGCGAGCAGCGGAACGCTCCACCGGTCCTCGTTCACCACGTGGTTGACCAGCGTGCGCACGTCCCAGTCCGAGCAGGGTGTCGGGTCGGACCACTGGCCGGGCTCGACCTGGTCCACCCGGTCGATGAACTCGGCCAGGCTCCGGCGGTACGCCTCCAGCAGATCCATGCTGCCGATTGTTCCGGTCGGCGGGGCGGGACGAGCGGTTTTGCCCGGCCTGGTGTGGGTGATTGCGCTGGCCGCCCGGCTCAGTCCAGGTCGGTGGGGTCCAGGCCGAGCTCCCGGGCGGTGACCAGCCGGACCCACTCGCCGAACTGCCGGCGTGAGATCACCCGGTCGTGCACGGCGAGTTGGACGGCAAGGCCGTCCATGACCGCGCTGATCCGCCAGGCGGCCCCGTCCGGGTCGGCGCACTGGAAGGTGCCGTCGGCCACGCCCGCCGAGATCACCGCGGCCAGGTCCTGACGCCAGCGCAGGTCGAGTCGGCGGGAGACCTTCTCCAACTCCGGCGTACGCAGCGACTCGGACCAGCCGTCGATCCACATCGACCACGAGGCGCCCCGGCCGGCCGGGGTGTAGAGCTTGAGGATCCGGCGGAGCTTGGTCAGCGGTGGGGCCGAGGACCGGGTCACCACGTCCAGTCGGGCGAGATCCTGCTCGACCGCGTACGCGAAGGCCTGTGAGAGCAACCGTTCCTTGGTGGCGAAATGGTAGAAAACCAGTGCCTGACTAACGCCGGCGGCCTGCGCCACATCCGCCGTTCGGGTATTGGCCAGCCCGCGCTCCACGATCACGTCACAGGCGGTGCGCAGCAGGGCATCCAGGCGGATCTCGGCCGCACGTCTCGTCACGACCGTTACCGTAGCCCATCCGAGTGAACACGAACAGTTACCACCGCACCCTGATCCGCGCTGCGACAGTCGGAAGCCGGACACTTTCTCAGGCCCTCTTCGGTCGTTCTCCAAGGAGTGTCCGTCGAGGTCCGCGGGCACGGGCTGATGCGCGCGTACACCCTTGTCGGGACCTGCGACACGGTGATGACGATCATTGCCTAATGGTTTCGGAGGGTGACCGTCCGCAACTAATGGCGGCACCAGACCAGCCCCCTAGGAAGCCCTTCGGGATGGCGCTGATCCCACCCGCGCCGAGGGCGGGACGCGCCGAGGCGACCCCGAGTTGGCAGTCGTTCACCGGCTCGGCTAAAGTTCTCATCCGTCACCCGGGAACGTCCGGGGGCGTGCGGACGTAGCGCAGCTGGTAGCGCATCACCTTGCCAAGGTGAGGGTCGCGGGTTCGAATCCCGTCGTCCGCTCGGAGCTGCCGCCACGCATGACGGGGGCAACCTCGGTGGGGTGGCCGAGAGGCGAGGCAACGGCCTGCAAAGCCGTGTACGCGGGTTCAAATCCCGTCCCCACCTCGGCAACAAGCACGGGCGATTGGCGCAGTGGGAGCGCGCTTCCTTGACACGGAAGAGGTCACTGGTTCAAACCCAGTATCGCCCACCACAGAGAACGGCTCGTCACCGAAAGCCCGGTGACGAGCCGTTCTGCTTATCCGCTGGGGCTCATCCGACGCTGAGCCGGTAGCCGATCCCGCGAACGGTGTGCACGCGCAGGGTGTCGTCGGCGGCGCGCAGTTTGCGGCGTAACCGCTTGACGGCCGAGTGCAGGATCGACGTGTCGCCGAGGTACGCGCCGCCCCAGACCGACTCGAAGAGCCTCTCGTACGTCCAGACCCCGACCGGTGCGGTGGCGAGCTGGGTGAGCAGGCGACGCTCGAGGCGGGTCAGGGCCAGCGGTTGTCCGCGCCACGTCACCAGATGGCCGAGTGGGTCGATCGTGAGGTCGCCGAGACTGGTCCGGCCGGCGGTGACGGTGGCGGGAGCGGCTGCGGCGGGACTGGGCGCGGGAACGGTCGCGGAGGTGGAGAGCCGTGCTGGCCGGCTGCTGGCCGGCGGGCCGATCATCGCCTGCAACTCCGCGAGGTCGGTGCAGATCACCAGGGTGCCGAGGCCGTTCAGGCGCCGCACCATCCGCTCGCGCACCGACACGTCGGCGGTCACGCAGAACACGAGGGACACATCGTCGATCACTGTTGTACCTCCCCAGGGCCAGTGAAAGACAACGCTGTCTGAACCCCGTAGTCAATGGTTTGCGCACCCCGTGACCTACTCGGGTTCGCTGACGTCGCGCTGTCCGCCTTGCTTGCACACCGCGTTCTGCGCGCCGCCGAGCGGATCAGGCTGGCTCAGAATCTCCCGTTCGACCGGCGCGGCCACGCCCTCCGCCGGGATTCCGAACACCCGGGCATAGGCCGGCACGAACGAGGCAGGTCGGTGGTTTCGGCGCCGAGGGCGACCAGGCCGTCGGCATCCTGTGACCGGCGGTACTTTGTCGAACGTTCCAGATAGCGGGTAGCGTTCAGGCATGGCACGCACCCGTGAGTTCGACCTCGACGCCGCGGTCAACGCGGCGATGGAGGTGTTCCGGACCAAGGGCTACGAGGGCACCTCCATGCGCGACCTCGCCGAGGCCACCGGCCTGGGCAGCGGCTCGATCTACGCCGCGTTCGGCAGCAAGGACGGGCTCTACCTGGCGGTGCTCGACCTGTACCGGCAGCGCTACGCCACCCCGATGGTCGATCTGCTGCGCTCCGGCAACGACGCGCGAGCGGTCATCCGTGAGATGTTCGTCGGCACGGTGGACGGCATCACCGGCGACGGCCAGCACCTCTCCTGTCTCATCGTCGGCGCGTCGATGGAGCGCGCACACCAGGACCAGCGGGTCGCCGACCGGCTCCGGTCGACGACGCAGTCCCTGGAGTCGGCGCTCTACGACCTGCTGGCCGAGGCCCAGCTGCGGGGCCAGATCACGTCCGCTCGCAGCGCCACCGATCTGGCCGGCTTCCTGGTGACCAGCCTCCAGGGTCTGCGGGTGATGGGCGCCATCAACCCGGACCGGGCGGCGCTGACGCGCTACGCCGAGGTCGCGCTCACTTGCCTGGACTGAGTGGGGTGTCGCGCGCACGGGCCGACCACCTCGATCGAGGCGGCCGGCCCGTGACGCTGAGCCCTCACAGCGGCGGCGCGATGTCCCGCCGCTCCTCGACCTGGCGGTACTCCACCGGCTGCTCGGTGGTGGTGACGACCTGGCGGCGGCGACTGAAGATCAGCGTGGTCATGATCAGGCCGAGCACGCCGGCTCCCATCAGGATCCAGCCGACCACGTCCAGGTCGATGCCGCCGACGCTCGCATCCAGCGCGAAGGTGAGGATCGCGCCGAGCGCGATGAGGAAGATGCTGGTGCCGATACCCACGACAGCCTCCTTAAGGGGGTGTGGTGTGCTGTCGAGATTCCTCAATACCCCGCCGCCGACCAGTGCAACCGCAACCGCCCAGGGTGCCGCGCCAAGCGATCTTGGCATCAGGTAGAGTTCACCTGTCGCCGGCGGTTGTCGGGGACGTGCGGACGTAGCGCAGCTGGTAGCGCATCACCTTGCCAAGGTGAGGGTCGCGGGTTCGAATCCCGTCGTCCGCTCGCGATGTGCCCCACGGGGCCACCACGGGCGATTGGCGCAGTGGGAGCGCGCTTCCTTGACACGGAAGAGGTCACTGGTTCAAACCCAGTATCGCCCACCAACAGCCCTTGACCTGGGCAAACGTGAATCGACTACTGGCAGTGCGCGACCCGTCGCGGCCGGATGCGCGGTGAGCTGAGGAAACGCGACGGCACTGTTGGCGCGGTGCGAGACGAGATGGTGCCTGGCGAGGAACCCAATCAGCTGTTGCGGTCGGACGAGGACGCGCGTCGGCTGTGACTCGACCACCGTCAGCCGACGCGCCCGGAAGCGAACTGGTGGTTGTACTGCTGCTCTTGATCGATGAGCGATGGGAGCATCGGCCGGCGGAGCGACTGGCATGGGCTCAGCTGAAGATATGGCTGCTGGACCAGGCCGGCCAGCGTTCCGCGCTCGACCAGCGCGAGGTCGTGGAGAGGACGGCGTACTACGTGGCGCAGATGCGTGATGCCGGAATGGCGGCTTCGAGCCTGCCGTCGGCGGATACCGTGGTCCGGGCCTGCCTGGATGCCATACCCGTGTCCCTCGACCACGTCGCCGTGCTGACCGACCGGCAAAATCTGCACGCACTGGAGCGCCAGCAGATGCTTGATTCGCGGCGCGCCAAGAACCTTCCGGACTTATGACCCTCTCAACCCCTGAGTAGGCAGCGATCGAGTCCAGCTGATGCGGAGTCGGCGGTCGCGGCGCCCTGGCGGCCTGGGCTCTGGTGGGACCGAGCCGGTTCCCCCGGCCGATCAATCGTTGCGCTCGCCATCAGGTGGCTGGTCAGGCACCGCCAACTCACCTGATTGCAAGCGAACTTCCGGGCACGGACGGGGCGTATTGGATGGGCCGGAACCGACCTGACCGGGGCGACAGGTCTCGACAAGTATCAACCCAAGACTCGTCTGCGGAACAGAAGGTTAGGGTTCGAATCCCTTCGGGCGCGCATAGCACCAGGTGAGCCTGGTTGGACAACGCTCAATGCTCCGGACGCTGAACCGGCTCTCCTTCCGCCCGGGATCTTGCCTGCGGAGGCGTCAGGAACTCCCGGCCGTTCGTTCGGGTGACCGAGGGTCCCGGCGTCGGTCGAGACCCGGGACCCTCGGATTGTTCGATACCGCTGAGGATTCGCTCCGCCCGGGGTCAGGGCTGCTGCGAGACAGTCGCGCAGTTGGAGACCTCGGGCATGCCGTTCAGGCGGTTGCTAAGCCAGGTGACCGCGGTGCCCTGGTCGACGAGCAGGGAGTCGACGTGGTTCAGCATCGGGCTGGGGCCATCGATGCCCGAGATCGGGGCGTAGACGACGTTGCCGCCGCGCAGGCACCAGTCGAGGGCCAGCTGGCGGGCCTGCGCGTGCTGGACGAGGTTGTCGTGCACGCCGGTGGCGACACGCACGATCCCGGCCGGCTTCTGCGTTCCGATCCGCTGCTGCTCGAAGGGCACCCGGAACTGGGGGTCGGCCGCGAATATCGCCGAGATGGACTGCCCGGTCTTCGTCCAGGCCGTGCTGCGCTGGTAGGAGTAGGTGAACATCGCGTCCCACAGGCACCTGGTGGAGAGGTCCTTGAGGACCGCCCTGCCGATGAAGCTGAGGTGCTTATCCAGCAGGGCCTGGAAGGACGGGTCGGACTGCACGAACCCGTTCAAGTTCCAGCCGATGGCACCGACCAGTTCGGTGCCATCGATACCCGCCCCGACCGCAGCGAGGTCGGCCGGTGCCGCGCCCACATAGCTCGCGCGCACGGGGACGTCCGGCGCGTAGGTCGGCTGGAGCTCGAGTGCCGCGCCGACCGCCCCGCCGCCCTGGCTGAACCCGTACAGACCGGTCGGTGAGTCGACGGTGACGGACGCACCGGGCAGGGATCGTGCAGCCCGCGCGGCGTCGAGCACCGCGTGACCCTCGTCGAGCCGGTTGACGTAGGTGTGCACCCGATCCGTGGTTCCCAGGCCGATGTAATCGGTGACGGCGACCGCGATGCCCTTGCTCAGCAGCCGGTACATCGACAGATTTTCGACCCCGATCGAGAGGGTGCTGTCACCAAAGGCGACCACGTTCTGCAGTCCCAGGGAGGCGGAACACTGATCGCCCTGACCCATCGTTCCCGGCGCGACGACGACCAACGGGCGCGGGCCGCTGCCCGACCACCTCGCCGATGGCTCGATGTACGCACCGGTCACGGCGGCGGGCTGGCCGTTCGAGTCGGTGGTCTTGTACATGATCCGGGTTGCCCGTCCCGGAAGGGGTCTGCCGTCCAGGCCCGGTAGCGACAGCGACAGCGGCAGCGGTTCGCTGCGTACCAGAGCCCCGTTCTCGGCGGGCAACTGGGCGGGCGGGGAGTAGAACGCGGGAATCGTGATGCCCCGGGACACGGTGTTGGCACTCGCTGCGGCTCCTGGGAGCGCTGCCAGACCGAGTCCGACCACGGCGGCGAGTGCCGCAGTGCGGGCGAGAGTGCGTGCGGACATGCGGTGGACCTCCATTGATGAGGGTGATTGACATGACCGCAGGGGTGCTTCGACGTCCGAGACGCTAAACCCTGCGGGTGAGACGTGAGGTGGCGGGCAGGCACGCGCTTCCTCGGCGCGGGTCAACCCAACTGCACGCCAATGTTTCCGTCATGTGACCATTGGTCACATGACCAGTGGTCACATTAGCCCTCTCCGGTAGGGGCGACAAGACCCGTCGATCGCTCTCGTTCGATGCGTGTCAAGGATCTTGGACAGTGATTCGGGTTGCTGATCAGGCTGCTGGTCGCTGTTGCCGGTGGCTCGGTAAGGACTTCGGCGGGGGTGCGGTAGCCCAGCCGGGAGTGCAGGCGTTGCCGGTTGTAGAACACTTCGATGTACTCGGCCACGGCCAACGGTGGCTGTCTCCGCACGGGCGCGGGCCTGCCACGCGGAGAACGTCGAGCGGGGCACGGCCAGCAGTCGGCACATGAACACGATCGGGTAGGTGGCCTTCTCCGCCTCAATCACCGCGCAGCGCGCCGCTACGGGTGCGTCCGGGCTAAGAAGGCCGTGGCTTTTACGGGAACTCGTTCTCCATCCGCAGCCGGCGGACCTCGTCTTCCCACTCTTGCGCGCGGGCGTGATCCGCAGGCGACAGTGCAGGCTCGGGTGCCGGGTTCGCCCGCCGCCACGCGTTGACCCAGCTGCCAAAGGTCCGTCGTGGATAGCAAGATCGCGGGCGACCTCCGCAACCGGACGGCCGGTTTCGATCACCAACTGCACCGCCTCAGCCTTGACCTGCGGACTGAGCCACGACGCTGCTCGGACATAGGCCTCTCAGAAGAGAACCCCTGTCCAAAATCCTTGATACACCTCAGTCGCGACCCGGAGATACGGGTGGGACGTCGCGTCGCGTCCGGATGGTGCACGCGGGATCGGTGCCGGGACGAGGGCCGCCGTCAGCGGTGCTCGGCCAAGGAAACGGCCGTTCGTAGGAGCGTGAGCTGGCCCGCCACGACGCCGGTGAAGTTGGGGTCGCGCGCACGTGAGCGAATCGCGGCGCGCCAGGCCTCGTGTGCCGGGCGATGCTCAGAAGTCGGCGGGGCTCCCCGGCGCTGTCTCTTCGATCGCTCCATGGTCGGCGACTACTGTGCAAGAGGCGTTCGACGAGCTGGCAGCGGCGGCGAGTCCAGTGGTGTCGAGGACGTAGCCGTCACGTGTGCGCCCGTTCGGCTCAGCTCGATGGCCACCGCACGACCGATCCACGACCCGGCTCCGGGCAAGACGGCGACCATGTCATCGAAGATACTCACTGCCGGACGGGTACGCGGCTGTTGAGGAACGCGATCTGGTCGGCGACCACGCCCTCGAAGTGAGGGTCGACGTAAGGATCGAAATGGCCGCAGGGATAGGTCTTGAACTCCGAGTCCGGGATTCTCCCGGCGACCCAGCGTGACGCCTTCGTCGGGGTGAGTTCGTCTCGCTCCCCAGCCTGAATCAGTGTCGGGGCGGTGATGCGGTGCGCGCGCAGGCCGGGAGAGTAGCGCGGCATGTGCAGCAGGATGCGGGCTGCGACGCGGTTGCGAGGTAGGAAGCTGTCGACATCCAGGCCCTCGGCGAGTCGTCGCAGGATTCCCGTGCCGTCGTCGTCGAGCATGACGGCGAGGGTGCCGGTGTCTCCGATCGACGGTAGGTAGTAGGGCGAGCGACCGGTGAGCTGCCGTGTCAGGTCCTTGACGGCCGCGACTCCGAGGCGGGTGACGTGGCGGGCTCCCATCGCGATCGTGGCGTGCGGTCCGGAGACGTGGGGGACCTGGGCGATGACTGCGGCGAGGTCGTGGTCGCGGGCCGCGGTGTGCAGGACGTGCCCGCCACTGAGCGAGGAGCCCCAGGCGATGACCCGTCCGGTGTCGACCCCGGGCAGCGCGCGTGCGTAGGCGATGGCTGCCCGCCAGTCTTGCTGTTGGCGGGACAGGCTCAGCAGTTCGCGGGGCCGGCCAGTGCTGTCACCGAAGTGCCGGTAGTCGAAGACGAGGACGGCGTACCCGGCTTCGGCGAAGCGCTGCGCGTAGGCGTCAAGCCGCAGTGTCCGGATCGCGCCGAAGCCATGCGCCATCACGATGACGGGTGGCCGTTCAACGTTCTCGGGCCGGTAAAGCCAGGCGGCGCAAAGTTCTCGGCCTACCGAGAACGTGACATCCGATCGTCGAGCGTTGGCAGGTGTGGTGGGCTCCGGGTTCATCGGATCTCACCAACCAGCGGAAGCCGTTTCCCGGCGCCTCCGCGGGCTCGTTTTGAGCCCCGGGCTCGCTCGACCCGCAAGGTTCGCATGTAGTCGTCGAAGTCCACCTGGATGGTGTGTCGCTTGCTGCGGACGTAGCGTTTCGCGAGTGAGGCGCGGTAGTGGTTGATCTCGGTCTCCATTTCGGGGGTGCCCGGGAGGGCGTAGAGGCCTTGCAGGTGGTCGGCGAGGATCTCGGACTGGCGTTCGGCGATCGGCATGATCGCGCCGAGGGGCTGGATCAGTCCGACGAAGTACAGGTGTTGCGTGGTGGTGGAGAACATCCTCTTGTAGAGGCGGATGTCGTTGCTGTCGCCGGGGTCCAGGAACGCCGGATCGAAGAACGGGAAGCTCAGCTTGTACCCAGTGCAGTAGACGACGAGGTCCGCTTCGACCCGGCTGCCGTCGGTGAACAGGACAGCGTCGCGTTCGAACCGCTCGATGGTGGGCTTCGGGGTGATCTCGCCGTGGGCCAGGCGGTCTAGGATCCGGCTCGACATCGTGGGGTGGGCCTGGGCGAACTTGTGGTCGGGCGCCGGCAGTCCGTACCGGTTCATGGGGCCGGTTGCCGCCTTGAAGAGAAGCCGCGCCAACGGCCAGCGAACGGCGCCGGGGATCCACTCCTTGCCGGCGATCTGGTCGTAAGGCCGGCCGAAGACGTATTTGGGGATGATGTGCACTCCACTGCGGGCTGCCAGGTAGGTTGCTCGTGCGTGGTAGCTGGCGTCGACGGCGATGTCCATGGCGCTGTTGCCCATCCCGAGGACGACGACCCGTTTGCCGGCGAGCTGGGTCTCGCTGGAGTAGCTGTGCGAGTGGATCTGTTCGATGCTCGTCGTGTCGGAGCCGGGAAAGGCGGGTTCGGGCCAGCGCGGGTCCCAATGGTGTCCGTTGGCTACGCAGACGGCGTCGTAGTAGCGACGCTCACCCGTGGTAAGGGTGACCTCGAAGCCGCCGCCGGCCAACGGCTCGACGTGGCTCACCCCGGTGCCGAACACGATCCGGTCACGGAAGCTGAAGTGGTCGACGTAGGCGTCGAAGTAGGCCGCGATCTGGTCGTGGCGGGCGAAGTCCGGCAGATGGTCGGGCATCGGGAAGTCGCTGAACTGCATGCGTTCCCTGGACGTGTTGATGTGCAACGACCGGTACGCGGCAGAGACACCGTTCTTGTTGCCCCACACCCAGTTCCCGCCGACACGGTCGGAGAGCTCGTAGCAGTCGAAGGCGATGCCGCGCTCGTGCAGCACCTTCGCGGTGGCGATCCCCGAGGAACCGGCGCCGATGATGCACGTACGGACCGGAACGGACGACATCGTCGAGCCTCCACACGATTGTGACCGGTGGTCATATGACTGGTGGTCACTGTAAGGTCCCGTCCTGTGGCGCGCAACGCTCCCCCAACACCGTCCTCTGGCCGGCGGCCTGCCCTGGAGGTGATCCGACGCGCCCCGGTCGACGCCGAGAACCGCCCGCCGTTGCTGTTCGTGCACGGCCTCGGCCACGGCGCCTGGTGCTGGGAACACTGGCTCGACGCCGCCGTGGATGCCGGTTACCCCGCCGCCGCCGTGTCATTGCGGGGCCACGCCGCAAGCGGCGGGTCGCTGCGATGGGCGACGCTTGGCTCCTACGTCGACGACGTGGTCCGGGTCGCGGCGACGTTCCCGCGCCGGGTCGTCCTGATCGGCCATTCGATGGGAGGGCTGGTGGTGCAGCGGGCGCTCGCCCGTTACGCGGCCCGGGCAGCCGTGCTGGTCGCGCCGGTCCCGGCTCGGCCAGCCGTCGGGTCCCTCGTCAGCATCGCCCGGCGCCATCCCGTTGACGCGCTGCGTCTGATGCTGGGGGCAAGCCTGCCCCTGCGCCCCGACTACCTCTTCACCGGCCTCTCCACCGCCGACGCGACACGCAACTCAGCGCGGTGCGGTCCGGAATCGTCTCTGGCCCAGTATCAACTGCTGTTCCATCGACCGTCGCCGCTCCCGCGCGGCAAGCCGCCCGTGCTGGTCCTCGCCACCCCGGACGACCGCCTCGTCCCCCTCGGCGGCATCCGGGCAACGGCCCGTCGCTACCACGCCGAAGTGCAGGAGTTCCCCGGCATGGGCCACGACCTGATGCTCGACGCGGGCTGGGAGCGGCCCGCGGAGGCGATGCTCACCTGGCTTCGGCGAGCGCCGGCCCCGTACTGATCGGGTGAGCCTGGCCGGAGGTCCCGTAGGCCGCCTCCAGCGGCGCAAGCAGCCGCTCGATGGAGGCCTGCCGTTCGGCGAGGTCTGACGAGGCGAGATCGAGTACGGGATCCAGCCCCGGGTGATGCGGGGCGAGGGCAAGGTGTGGCAGCAGCAGGAGCAGCCACGCCTGGATCGCGTCCAGGTCGGCGTCGGCCCGCAGCTCGCCGCGCTCATGGGCCAACTCCAGCAACGGCGTGAGGACCTCGACGTAGTGCCGGTTAGCGACTGCCCGGACCGCGACCCGGGCGGTGCCCTCCGGTTCGAGGTTGACCGCGGCGGTGAAGGCGAGGTCGAGAGGGTGGTCATCGAAGTAGGCGACCCAGACCCGGGCCCACTCACGGAAGGCCGCGAAGAAGCCTGTATCCCACGGCAGGTGGGGGATCTGCTCCTCCATCGCAGCCCGGATTCGCTGGCTTGCCAGCTCCGAGAGGTAGGCGTAGAGGTCGACCTTGTCGTGGAAGTACTGGAAAAGGCTGCCCTTCGATACGCCGGCGTTGCGGGCAACGACGTTCAGGCTGCCCGCCGAGAACCCGTGCTCGGCGAACTCCGCCTCGGCCGCCGCGAGCACTGCAGCGCGACGAGACTCGGGAAGCCGTTCCCACGTCGCCGTCGGCATAGTCGAGTCCTCTCTGCGCACCGGTCATGTCTTGAGGAGCATCCCATCCGAGCACCGGCCACCGGTGGGATCCATGCTGAGCGCGACGGACGAGAGCCCCGGCCGTTGCCGCTACATCAAGACTATCTAGCGCCCCCCTAGGAAACACCACTGGAGGCACGCCTCATGGGTGCGGTCGTGTCGCCGTGCTTGCGCTGGAAGCCGACACGCAGATCGCTTGGCTCACACGCAAGGGCCTCCCACTGCTGGACGAACTGGCGATGGAGTCTGACGACGGATTCCGGCTCGTGTCGACCTCAACCTAGCGTGCCTGGTTGAACGCCACGGCGTTGTCGGTGTTGGTCGAGATCGGCCAACACCTCAGTTCGACGAGCGGTGAGCACCATGCAGGCCTGTGGCAAATCGAGGCCTTGGCCAGGAGAACGGAATGGGACCACGTAAGGCGTCGGCAAGGGCGGCATTGACTCTCTTGGCCTGACCGCCGCACTACTTTCGGCACGAGCGTGCGCCGGACCGACCCAGCCTGCATCACGCGACGTAACGGCCATCAGTCGGCCGCTGCACGCGCTCGGCGGCAGTTGAGTGCCTTGATCTTGAAGGCTTGCGGCGTGGGTGCTTGTCCCCGCGGGTGGCTTGTTGGAAGGGTCCGGCGGTGGCTACTGCTGAGCCGGCAGGGCCGGCCGCGATCCCCTCTGCTGCCGGGTCCGATATTGACGGCGGTTGGCGCCGTGATTTCCGGTGGCGGTGGGCGGCATTCGCGGTGAGCGAGGCAGGCAGCGCCCTGGGGTATTCGGCGTTACCGATCATCGCGGTCCTGACGCTCGCGGCATCGGACTTCCAGGTTTCCCTTTTAAGCGTGCTCGCCAGCGTAGTGAGCGCTGTCATGGCACTGCCGCTGGCTCCATGGATCGAGCACCACCGGAAGCTACGTGATGATCACCGCAGATCTGCTGCAGTTCGTCGTACTCGCGTCTGTCCCGGTGGCCGCCCTCTTCGGCATGTTGACCTACTGGCAGCTGTGCTTGGTCACGGTAGTGCAGATGGTCGCGCGGATGGTGTTCGACGCGGCCGGTGTCGCGCAGTTGCGGACCCTGGTGCCCAAGCCATATCGAGGGGCCGCCAACGGCAGGTTCGAGACAACGTTGTGGTCCGTGAACACGATCGGTCCCGCCGTTGGTGGCGTCCTCATTTCGTGGCTGGGCGCCACCGTGACGATGGTCTTGGATGCGGTCAGCTTCCTCATCTCCGCGTTGCTGCTGCGGCAGCTACGCGAGTCCGAGCCCGCTCCACCACTGCGGCGAACCGACAGTCATTGGACCCGCGACGTCACCGCGGGATGGCGGTACATTTTCCGGCATCGAGGGCTGACCGGCCTGTACTGGAACGCGATGATCTTCGGTGGCTGCATCCTGGCCGTCAGTCCCCTGTTGGTCGTTCTCATGCTGCGCGACCTCGGCTTCGCCGCATGGCAGTACGGCCTTGTCAACGACGCCTGAAAACTGGATCTGGCCCGCTTTAGTTGATCGAGACTGGACCCTGAATTCGTCCACTGTGTATGGTCGTGCGGGTGTGATCATGACTGCCTGGCAGTGGTGCTGCGCACCTTGCCGGGGTTGCTGTCGACCGAGTAGAGCAGCTCGCGGGTGGGGTGCGGATCTGGGCTCGGAGCACGCTGGAGGAGGTGGAGTGTCCGGGTTGCGGCGTCGCCAGTGCGAGGGTGCACCGCCGCTATGAGCGCCGGCTGGCCGACATGGCGCTGGGCGGTCGCCGGGTGGAGATCAAACTGCGGGTACGGCTGTTCGTCTGCGAAGCCGCCACCTGCGGGATCCGCCGGTTCGCCGAGCAGGTCCCGGAGTTGACCTTCCGGTACGGGCGACGCAGCCTGCTGCTGGCCGCGGCCCTGCAGGTGCTCGGGCGGCCGTCCGGCTGGCCGAGCGTCTCGGGGTGGTGATCTCCCGATCCACGATGCTGCGGTTGATCAGAGGGCTGCCCGATCCCGAACCGGTGGCTGTGCGGGTGCTCGGAGTGGACGACTTCGCGCTGCGCCGCGGGCACGTCTATGGCACGATCCTGATCGACATGGACACGCACCGCCCGGTGGACGTCCTCGCCGACCGCGAAGCCGACACCCTCGCCGCCTGGCTGCGGGATCATCCGGGGGTGCAGGTGATCTGCCGGGACCGGGCCGGCGCCTATGCCGACGGCGCGCGTACCGGCGCACCGGACGCTATCCAGGTCGCTGATCGCTGGCATCTGTGGCACAACCTGGCCGAACGGCGAGTGGTGGTCGGGTGACCAGGACAGCGGCGCTACGGCTGGTGGCGGTCGCTGAAACGGTCAGGATGTGCGGTGCCGGACGGCCCGTAGCGTGACGATTGGCCCCTGAGCTGCGGGTATGCGGTTCTTATTCTGCCAACTACGGTCCACCAACCTGGCCGCCGGGCACCACCCGGCTCTGCCAGTAACCGGTTACTCGCCGGCGCGGAGTACCTCGCTCAGCCGGTCGCGTCGCCGCAGCGCCGACTCGACAGGTACGACTGTGGCGGCCGCCGCCAGCAGCGCCACGCTCACCAGGCCCAGCAGCCACCACGGCAGGACCGCCGCCGGTTCGGTGGCTTGGCCGGTGAGCAGCCGCAGGTCGAGCGGGCCGAGCGTCAGGCGTGCGAGCAGGGCCCCGAGTAGCGGGCCGCACACCGCGATGACCACGACCGGCGGCAGCAGCTCTCCGGCGGCGACCCAGCGGGCGTCGCGTGGCCGCAGGCCGAGGGTCCGCAGCCGGGTCAGGGTCTGCCACCGCTCCGACGCACCGGCGGCGGCGGCGAGCGTGAGGCCGAGCAACCCCAGCGCCAGCAGCACCGCGGCGGCCGTCCACGCCAGCCGTAGCAGCCCTGCGGTCAGCGGAGCCACTCGCTGCGCCCGCAGGACGTCCGCGCGCAGCACCACGTCGGCGGCGACGCCGGTGTTCGACGTGGCCCGCGCCGCGCCGGGGCCGGTCACCCAGACGGTGTTCGAAACGGCGGGCAGCCCGGCGTCGGCGAGGGCCTCGGCGTCCACGATGACGACGTCGTCGGCGCCGCCGACGGAGGGAGCGGTACCGACTGCGGCGAGACGAATCGCCGGGGCACCGTCGCGGGGTAGCTGCAGTTGCGTGCCGGCCCGCAGGTTGCCGTCGCTCGATCGGACCAGCGCAGGGACGTCGCCAGGGCCAGGACCGGGTGCCGTGAGCCGGGCCAGCGCAGGCACGTCGGGCAGCGGAGTGGTGGCCAGCAGGCGCTGGAACGCGGCGGCGTCCACGATGACCAGGCGTGGGGTGAGCAGTGTCGATTCGGTGAAGACGCGTGCCGAGTCGGTCACCTGCGCGACGACGACCTGGCCTACCCCGGGCGCGGCGGCGATGCGCCCGGCGAGTGCGGGCGTGGCGGCCTCGGCGTCGGCGCCGACGTCGAGGCGGGCGTCGGCGCCGACGGTGCTCCACGCGCCGTCGTCCAGACCCCGGGTGGCGGTGGTGCCGAGGATGAGCGCGACCGACGCGAGCGCCGTGGTGCTGACCAGAACCAGCAGCGGCAGCGCGCGCCCGGCCGTTGTGGCCGCCTGGGCGGCACCGAACACCGCCAGTGGGCGTCGCGAGCGCAGGGCCTGTCGGAGCGCGAACCGCGCCCCGAGGGGCAGCAGCCGGAGCAGGACGAGCGCGCCGACGAGCGCGCCCAGAGTGAGGGCGCTGATCGGCAGTATCAGGTCGCCGGTCAGCTCACCGGTGTCGCCGTCGGAGGCGACGGGCAGGAGCCCACGCTGGTGCAGTGTGACGAAGGCGGCGATCGCGGCGATCAGGACAGCGGCCTCCACTGCGGCGCGGCGCAGCTGGCCGGTGGCCCGGATCCAGCGCCGAGCGGCCGGGTTGGCGGGTTGGCGCCGGTCGCGGCTGGCGCGGGCGGCGGCGAGGGTGCCGAATGCCGGCCCGGCGACGGCACCGGCCAGGACCACGGGGACGGCCCAGGTCCAGGAGACACCCGGAGCGGCCGCGCGGGCGAGCGCGAGCCCGACGGCGGCGGCCGACAGGGACACCACTGTGGACTCGATGATCAGTTCCGCACCGAGGTCGGGTAGCGCCGCCCCACGCTGCCGGGCGGCGCTCAGCACCGGGGTGCGGCGGCGGACCAGCAGGTCAGCGGCGAGCAGCAGGACCAGTACCGTGGCGGTCAGCACCCCGGTGAGCAGGACGGCGGCCTGTGCGAAAGCGGCGCTGCTGCGCGTACGGGCGTCGCGCAGGGCGGCGTCGAGCTGCGACTCCCACTTCAGGGTCTGGCCGCGGTCGCTTGATGATCCGGAGGCTGCCTTGAGCTTGACCACCTGGCTGGCGAGCGCCGCGGTGGCGTCCCAGCTGAGCGCGTCGGGAACGGGTGCGAAGTGGACGGTGCGTCGCAGTTGGTCCTCGTCGATGGCGAGCCGGGCGTCCGGTAACGACTCGCGCGACAGCAGGCCGGCGAACCGGGTGATGCCCACGCCGTCGGCGCCGGACACGGGGCGCAGGAGCGCCGGGGCGAGTCGCCAGGCGGGGTCGGCGCTGTCCGCGGGTCGGTAGATCCCGCTGATCCGGACGTCCTTGTCGCGACCGTGGCCGTCCCTGACCGGGATTCGGTCGCCGGGGCCGAGATCGAGCGCGGTGGCGTCCTCCTCGGAGAGGCCGACCTGCACCGGCCAGGGCGGTCCGTCGTAGGGGGTTTCGACGTACTCGTCGGAGACAGTGGGGCCGGGTGGGCTGCCGGCGATCCAGGTCAGGTCCGGGCCGCCGAGGTCACCGGCCAGGTAGGTGAACTGGAAGGTACGCGGCACGCTGCCGCCGGTGATGCTGAGGACCGGGCCGTTGACAGCGGCGACGGGTGGGAGCAGCGCGGCGTCCAGGTCGGGCCCGAGCGCGTAGGTCGCCTGGGCGCGGAAGTCGTCGACCTCCTCGGCGAGGCGGGGCATCCGGACCCGTCCGCCGGTCGGCCCGTCGTCGCGTTCCCAGTTGGCGTGGACGAGGACGTTGGAGTTCTGGCCGGTGCGGCGGACCGTGTCCTGGACGGCGTCGTCGGCGGCGGCGCGCAGCAGCGCCGGCACGACCCCGACGAGCAGCGTGACGGCCGCGATGACGGCGGCGGTGAGCAGCAGCGGCCCCGCGTCGGTACGGCCACGGCCGCGGATGCTGGGCCAGTGCAGCGCCGGCCACCGGCGGGTCAGCCACCGGTTCACGGCGACACCCGCAGGTGCGCGGCGTCGGCCCGGCGGACCTGGACGGTGATCACGACGGCGACCGCCAGCATGCATCCGGCCAGCAGTACGGCGAGCAGTGCGGCCTCGGCTGGCCACGGCCAGTGTGGCTGGGTGGCCGGGACGGGCGCGGCACCGGTGTCGGAGCGCACGAGCAGGGGAGCGACGACGCGGGTGGCGAGCGCGCCGACGACGGCGCCCGCCGCGAGCAGGGGCAGCAGAATGCCGGCGTGCTGGCCGAGCAGCACGGCCCGGATGCCGCGCCGGGACATCCCCAGGCCGCGCAGCCGCGCCACCTCGACGGCGCGGACCTGCAGATCACAGGTGACGTGCAGGACGACTCCGGCGAGCAGCAGCAGGGTCGCGGCCGGGACGATGAGCCGGAGCGCGGCCGGCAGCCCGGCGCGCAGCGGGCCGCCGGTGAGGCGGGCGGTCTCCGCCTCGCGGGTCGCGACGGTGCCCAGGTGCAGGTCGGTGGCCCGCTCGGCGGCACCGGGACCGGCTGGGTGGCCGACCCACCAGGCGTCGACCGGGAACGTCAGGTCGCCGGTGACGGCGCGTGCGCGGGACAGCGTGTCCAGGTCGGCCAGGACGGCGACGGCGCCGGGGGCGGACGGTACGGTCGGCACGACCTCGGTGACGACGACCGGGACGGGCGTGATGCCAACCGTGACGCTGAGCTGGCTGCCGCTCCCGGCACCGACCTCGCTGGCAAAGCGGGCGGAGACGGCGACGGGCACCGGGCCGGGGTCCGGGAAGGCGGTGGCGACGAGGGTTCGGGCGGCGTCCTCGGCGCCGCCGAGGTCGACGGTCGCGGCCATCCGTAGCGCGGATCCCCCCGGCGTGGCGGACACCATGACGGTCGGGTCTCTCAACCTGCTCGGGACGGGCGGCGCGGACGTGGCGGTCCAGTCCGATCCGTCAGTGGACCTCTCCGTCGACCCGGCGGGCGGTACGGTGAGCGTGACGGCTACGGCGACGGGTCCGCCAACCGCGTCGGCGGTGACCGGCAGGGCGACAGCGACGAGGCTCAGCCCGTCAGCCGTCGCGCAGGCCGGCAGCCGATACTCCCGGCCGTCGAGCGGTACGGCGGGACCGGTGCAGGACGTGCGCAGGCCGCTGGCGTCCTGCAGCAGCAGCCGGGGCGTCACGGTGAGCGGTGCGTCGTCGTCGGCGGTTCCGCTCAGGGCGAGCGGGGCACCTTTCCCGATGGCGAGGCCGGTGACCCGGGTGCGTGGCGCCAGCGTGGTGCCGACGCCCGCCCATCCGCGGTCGCTGTCCAGCCGCCCGCGCAGCAGCGCGTCGGCGCGGGTGGTGTCGACGGCGACCAGGCGCGGCGCATCGCCGGCGGTGCCGAGCCACTGACCGACGGTGGTACCACGGTCGAGGGCCGGACTGACCACCCCCGAGGTGGCCGCGCTGACGACCGCGCCCTCTCCGGCGACCGGCGCCGTGCTGAGGGTGAGTGCCAGGTCGGTGCCGACGGAGAGCGCGGCCTGGTCGCGCTGCGACTGGTGCCACGTGTTGTCGAAGGCGAGGCCGAAGGTTCCGGCCGCGCAGGCCAGTCCGACGAGCAACCCGGCGGCGACCGCTTGTGGCCGGCGGGCGGCCTCGGAGGCCGCCAGCGGAAGCGCCAGCCCACGGGTGCGGTACGCCAGCCGTTCGGCGCCGCGCAGGGCGGGCAGTACCACCCGGAGAGCCAGGGCGGCGCCTGCGGTGAGCAGCAGCGCCGGCGCGAGCACCCGGACCGCGTCGGCGCGTGGGTTGGCGGCGGTGGACTGCGCGTACAGCTGCCACCATCCGGCGGCGGCGAACACCGCGAGCACCAGGTCGGCGCCGGATCGGGCCAGCAGTTCGCGGCGGGTGCCCCGGTCGCCGGCTGCCGGGACGGGCCGGATCGCCAGGACGGTGAGGACGGCGGCGAGCACCAGCGCGCCGCCGGCGACCGCGAGGACCTGGGCACCGGCGATGGCCGGCCGGACGGTCAGGCCGGCGCCGTCCAGCGGCGGCAGGTGGGTCAGGCCGGCGTGCAGGGCCGACGAGGCCGGTGTCGCGAGCGCGGCGGCGACGGCGGCGACGAGCCCAGCCTCGAGTGTCGCGGTGGCGGCGAGTTGGCGACGGCTGGTGCCCAGGGCGGACCGCAGGGCGGTCTCGTCGGCGCGTATGCCCACGGTCAGCCGGCCGGCGAGGACGAGTGCCGTCGCGGCCAGGACACCGCCGAGGGCGGCGATGGCGAGCACGACGGCGGCGGTGACGTGCCGTTGGTCGTCGGCGGCCCGCAGGGTCAGCGGCAGGTCGGAGGCGACACGGGCGAGCGTGACACGGTCGCCGAGGGTGCCGGCCAACCGGCGGTCGGCACCGCCGACGGCCCCGGCCACGGTCTCCAGGTCGTGGCGGTTGGCGTGGGACAGGTCCGGATGGGCGGTGACCTCCATCCGGTCGACGGTCGCACCGGTGGTGACCAGGTCGGCGAGGTCGACGAGGAACGGGCCGTAGGCGTTGACCGGCTGCAGGAAGCGGCCGTCCCGGTAGCCGGTGGCGGAGCCCGCGGCGGCCAGCGGGTCGCGTTCCCAGCCGCGCCCCGCCAGCGGGCGTACGACACCGACGACTGTCACGTCGATGGCCGGGACGGGCGGGTGGGCCAGCTCGGCGCCCAGGCGTACCCGGTGACCGGGGGTGAGGCCGAGCAGGTGTGCGGTGGACTCCAGCAGCACCGCGTCGCCGGGGTGCTGTGGCCAGTGCCCGGTGACCAGCTCGGCTCGGGCCGGCAGGTCGTCCAGCCCGGACAGGTACGCCTGGGCTCCGACGGTGGTGCCCTTGGCGAGCGTGGGCGGCAGCGCTCGCAGCACCGTCGACGCCCACGCGGTTGTCGTCACCGGGAACGGTGCGAGCGCGGAGGCCACCGCGGTGCGGGTGTCGGCGGCGACGGACCGCGTGTCCCGGCCCTCGACGGTGCCGGTGTAGACGGTCACGTCGACGGCGGCGGGGGCGGCGCGGGCCATGGCGACCTCCAGCGCCCGCTCGGCGGTGCGGGTGACCAGCAGAGTGCAGGTGCCCAGGAGTGTCGCGCCGATCGTGACGACACCGAGGAGGGCTGCCAGCAACGGCCACTGCGCGCGGGCGCGCCGGCTGACCAGCCTCAGCATCGTCGGGTCACCCGGCGTCCGGCACGGGCGCGTCCGGCTGCCCGGCCGTCTGTTCGTCGAGCTGCCCGTCGTGGATGCGGATCACCCGGTCGGCCAGGGCCATCATCACCGCGTCGTGCGTCGACACCAGTACGGTGACGCCTTCGGATTCCACTATCCCGCGCAGCAGGGCCATCACCGACAGGCCCGTCTCGGCGTCCAGTTGCCCGGTGGGCTCGTCGGCGAGCAGAAGCTGGGGCGAGGCGGCCAGCGCGCGGGCGATCGCCACCCGCTGCTGCTGGCCGCCGGACAGCTCGGCCGGCCGCTGCCGGGCGTGGTCGGCCAGGCCGATCAGCTCCAGCAGCAGCTCGACCCGCCGCTCGCGCTCGGTCGGGGCGATGCGGGCCATCCGCAGCGGCGCGGCGACGTTCTCCGCGGCCGACAGCACCGGGATCAACCCGAAGCTCTGGAAGACGTACGACACCTTCTCGCGCCGCAGCCGGGACAGGCCGTCCTCGTCGAGTGCCGTGACGTCGGTGCCGTCCACGTGCACGGTGCCGGCGTCCGGGCGGTCCAGGCCGCCGATGACGTTGAGCAGGGTGGTCTTGCCCGAGCCGGACCGGCCGACGAGCGCCACCATCGAACCGGCGGCCACGTCGAACGACACGCCGCGCAGGGCGTGTACGACGGTCGGCCCGGTGCGGAAGCGCCGGTGTACGCCACGCACGCTGAGCAACGGCTCGCTGCTCATTCGCCGCTTCCCGAGTCGGGGCGGATCGTGATGTGGTCGGGTTCCAGGGCCAGCCGGACCCGTCGGGTCAGCGCCAGCGCCTGGCGGAACTCGCGGGGCACCTGGACCCGCCCGGCCCGGTCCATCACGGCGTACTCCTCGGCGATCATGTGCGTGTCGCCCTCGGCGTCGGTGGTGGTGCGGCGCAGCACCTCGCTGCTGGTGCGCCCATCCCGGATCGCGACGGTCCGTTCGACCTGGCTGCTGACCTGCGGATCGTGGGTCACCACGACAACGGTGACGCCGTACCGCCGGTTGACGTCCCGCAGCACGCCGAAGACCTCCGCTGACGTGGCGGCGTCCAGCTCGCCGGTCGGCTCGTCGGCGAGCAGGACCCGCGGCTGGTTGGCCAGCGCCACCGCGATCGCGACCCGCATCTGCTGCCCTCCGGAGAGTTGCCCGGGGCGCCGATCGGCGCAGTCGGCGACACCGAGGCTGTCCAGCAGCTCGGCCGCGCGCTCCCGGCGCTCCTTGATCGCGGTGCGGGCCGCCGTCATCGGCAGGTCCACCATCTCCTGTGCGGTCAGGTAGGGGATCAGGTTGCTCGCCGTCTGCTGCCGTACGAACCCGACGGTGTGCCGCCGGTAGTCCACCCGGTCCGCGCGGGACATCGCCAGCAGATTCCACTCCTCGACCCGGACCCGCCCGGCGGTGGGGGCGTCGATGCCGGCCAGGATGGAGAGCAGCGTCGACTTGCCCGACCCGGAGGCACCGACGACGGCGACCAGCTCACCGCTCTCCACGGCCAGGTCCAGGCCCTGCAGTGCCTGCACCTCGATCGAACCGGTCTGGTAGATCCGCACCAGGTTCTCGCAGACGATGAGCGCGTCCCGGCCGAACTCGGGCGCCCGTGCGGATGGCTGCGGCAGGGACAGCGGTGTGCTGGACATTCCCTGCTCCGTCCGGGTTGTGCTCACGCAGATTGAAGCAGTTTCGCAATCGGTGGCTCCGTTGACCATGCCCCGGGCGGAATCTCCCGACCACCGGACCCGGGCGGGTTCTGCCACGGGCAGATCCGCTACCGGTGAAACGGGGTGCCGCCCGCCGGGCCGCGCCGGCACTGTCGAGCGCATGAGACTGCTGGTGCTGGGTGGTACGGGTTTCGTGGGCGGGGCGACGGTCACCGAGGCCGTGCGGCGGGGTTGGTCGGTGACCGTGTTCAACCGAGGTCTGCACGGCTCGGTGCCCCCGGGCGTACACCGGTTGCGGGGTGACCGCACCGCGCCGGACGGTCTGGCGGCGCTGGCGGGCGGCGAGTGGGACCTGGTGGTGGACACCTGGGACGGCGCGCCGCGCGCTGCCCGCGACGCCGCCCGCGTCCTGGTCGACGCGGTCGGCCACTACGTGTACGTGTCCAGCGGGTCGGTCTACACCGACCCGGCCGCACCCGGGTTGAGCGAGGACTCCCCGGTGGTGGACGCCGACCCGGGCGCCGTCGACGGCGACTACCCGCAGCTCAAGTCCGGTGCCGAGCGTGCCGTGCGGGAGGTCTTCGGCGACCGCGCGCTGGTCGCCCGGGCCGGGTTGATCCTGGGCCCGGGGGAGGACATCGGCCGGTTGCCCTGGTGGTTGCGGCGCGTCGAGCGCGGCGGCGACGTGCTCGCGCCCGGGCCGGTCGACCTGCCGGTGCAGTACGTCGACGTTCGCGATCTGGCGGGGTGGATGTTGGACGCGGGCGCCCGGCGGTTGGGCGGCACGTTCAACGCGACCGGTCGTCCCGGGCAGACCACGATGGGTGAGCTGCTCGACGCGTGTGTGGCTGCCACCGGTGCCGACGCCCGGCTGCGCTGGACCGATCCGGCGACGATCCTCGCCGCCGGTGTGCTGGCGTGGAACGATCTGCCGATCTGGCTGCCGACCGGCCACCCGTACCGGGGGCTGCTGGAGCGGGACGTGACCCGCGCTCTCGCCGCCGGGTTGACCTGCCGGCCGGTGACCGAGACGGTCGACGACACCTGGCGGTGGCTACGCGAGGTCGGCACCGTGCCCTCCCGCGCCGGGCGACCGCTGCACAGCTCGATCGGGCTGGACCCGGCCCGGGAGGCCGCGGTGCTCGCCGGCTGACCGTCCCGTCAGCCCTGCCCGCCGCGCACCGCGGAGGTGTCGACCACCTGCGCGGTGGTCAGTCGCGGCGTGTGCGGTGGGCCCGACTGTGCCGGGTCCGCGATGCCCAACCGCAGCACGATGTACGGGAAGCCGATCCCGGCGAGCATCTGCCGCAGGGTCTGCCGGGTGCCCGGCACCTCCACCACGGCGCTGAGCGGCACCACCGACACACCGAGCCGAGTGGCGGTCAGCCAACCGGCGGACAGCGCCTCCCCGGCACGCAACCAGCTGTCCCGTTCGTCCTCGTCGCCGTGCAGCATCGCGTACACCGCCATGCGGTCGTGGCCGGGACCCACGGGCAGGCTGCCGGGGCGGCCGAAGTCGCGACCCGGCACGGTGGTCTGCGGTGGCTGCTCAGGCAGCACCTCCGCTGGCAGGCCGGTGCCCTCGCCGGCGCGGCTGGTCCAGTAACTCAGCTCTGCGCGCAGCTCCGGGTCCTCGGCCTCGACCGTGTCGGCGTGACTGGCGGTCGCGGCCAGCTCCAACATCTGGTCGCGGTCGAGGATCTGCAACTGGCAGCCCTCCGCGTTGACCGCCCGGGTGATCTGCTCGATCGCCGTGGACGGCACCGGTTCGTCGCTGACCGGCCGCCGGTCGGTGTGCCGGACCTGCATGCACTGCACCATGTGCATGGCGTCCGGGTCTGCCTTTGTCTGGCTCAGGTCGGTCAGCCGGGCCAGCAGCTCGCTGTCGGCCGGGTCGGGCAGCCGCTCCACCACGGCGCGCCACCCCTCGGCCGCCAACGCGAGCCGTGCGTGGTGCAGGGCGGTGCCGCAGCTGATCGCGAGCAGCCGACCCTCCGGGTCGGTGGCGGCGAGCTGCCGGTCGGCGACCGAGCGCAGCTCCAGCGCGTCGGGCAGCACCCGCCAACGCCACGGCTGGGTGTTGTGCACCGAGGGGGCGTGGCCGGCGGTGGCGGCGGCCTCCGCCAGCGCGGTGGTCAGCTGGTTCTCCTGACTCATGGTCACGACCTTTCCGTCTCTGCTCATCGTGCCTCACGACGCCTCTGTGGTGCGGGGGTTGCCGCACCATCGTGTGGCACACCGGTGGCGTCACCGCAGGGCCGTAGGTCCCGACCTCGGCGGGCCGGTCCGCCCGCCGACCCCGGTCCGAAACCCTCGACACCGTGGGTACGGCGCTCCGGGCCGGCGGAGGTCAGCGTTCCCGGACCACCGCCACCGGGCAGTTGGAGTGCTGGATGAGCTGTTGGCTGACCGAGCCGAGCAGCATCCCGGCCAGCCCGCCCCGGCCCCGGCTGCCGACCACCACCAGCTGCGCGTCGCGACTCGACTCGATCAGCATCGCCGCCGGGCTGGTCGGGACCAGGTCGACCGTCACGGCCAGATCCGGGTACGTCCGCCGCCACGGCTCCAGTGCCTGCTCCACGGCGGCCCGCTCGTCGGGCACACCGGCCGCCCCGCCGGGGCCAGGTGTCCAGGCGTGCAGGACGCGCAGCGGCACCTGGCGCTGCGCCGCCCGTTCGGCCGCGAAGCCGAGCGCCACCAGCGACGGTCCCGAGCCGTCCACACCGACGGCCACCCGGCCGGTCGACGCGTCGGCCGGAGCGCTGCCGGCCCCGTCCCGGACCACGACGACCGGGCAATGGGCGTGCGCGGCGACCGATATCGCCGTCGACCCGGCCAGCAGACCACCGAAGCCACCGTGCCCTCGGCTGCCGAGCACCAGCATGCCCGCCTCGGCTGAGCGTTCCTGCAACACCAGGGCGGGCGGCCCGTCGTACACCTCGCCGGTGATCCGCAGGCCGGGGTTCGCGGCGGCGGCGTCGGCCGCCGCCTTGCGGACCAGCTCCTCGACCTGCCGGCGAGCGGTGTCGTCCGGCCAGACGCCGGGCGCCACACCGGGGCCGACCCAGCTGGCCACGGTCAACCACTCGAAGACGTACGCCAGCCGCACCGGTTGGCCGCTGTGCCGCGCCTCCTCCAGCGCCCAGCCGAGGGCCACCGAGGCGTCGGTGGAGCCGTCGTAGCCGACCAGGATCTCCGCGTCGCGCACGTCGTTCTCCTTCAGGGATTGGTCGGGTCGGTTTCGCGGACCCAGCGCCACTCGGCGACCTGCGGATCGTCCTCGCCGTACTGGCGGGTGTAGTCGCGGGCCGCCTGTCGGGCGTCGACCATCCGTTGGCGCAGGTGCGCGGCACGGGCGCCCAGCCCGGGCACCCGGTCGATGACGTCGATGACCAGGTGGAAGCGGTCCAGGTCGTTGAGCATCACCATGTCGAACGGGGTGGTGGTGGTGCCCTCCTCCTTGTAGCCGCGGACGTGCAGGTTCTCGTGGTTGGTCCTGCGGTAGGTGAGTCGGTGGATCAGCCACGGGTAACCGTGGTACGCGAAGATGATCGGCCGGTCCGGGGTGAAGATCGTGTCGAACTCCTTGTCCGGCAGGCCGTGCGGGTGTTCGGTGTCCGGCTGGAGCCGCATCAGGTCGACCACGTTGACCAACCGGACCTTCAGCTCCGGCAGGTGCTGGCGCAGCAGTTCGGCGGCGGCCAGCGTCTCCAGGGTGGGCACGTCCCCGCAGCAGGCGAGCACCACGTCCGGCTCGCTGCCGTCGTCGTTGCTGGCCCAGTCCCAGATGCCCAGCCCGCGGCGGGTGTGCTGGATCGCCTCGGTCATCGTCAGCCAGTTCGGCGCGGCCTGCTTACCGGCCACCACCACGTTGATGTAGTGCCGGCTGCGTAGGCAGTGGTCCATCGTGGCGAGCAGGGTGTTGGCGTCCGGCGGCAGATAGACCCGCACCACCTCGGCCTTCTTGTTGACCACGTGGTCGATGAAGCCCGGATCCTGGTGCGAGAAGCCGTTGTGGTCCTGCCGCCAGACGTGGCTGGACAGCAGGTAGTTCAGCGAGGCGAGCGGCTGCCGCCAGGGGATGGCCCGGGTCACCTTCAGCCACTTCGCGTGCTGGTTGAGCATCGAGTCGACGATGTGGATGAACGCCTCGTAGCTGGTGAACACACCGTGCCGACCGGTCAGCAGATAGCCCTCCAACCAGCCCTGGCACAGGTGCTCGGAGAGCACCTCCATGACCCGGCCGTCGGGGGAGAGGTGGTCGTCGCCGGGAACGGTGGCGGCCACCCACGCCCGGTCGGTCACCTCGAACGCGGCACCCAGCCGGTTGGAGGCGACCTCGTCCGGGCCGAACAGTCGGAACGTCTGCGGGTTGGCGCTGATCACGTCTCGGATCCACGGACCGAGAACCCCGGTCGCGCCGGCCATCGGCGTGCCCGGCTCGGGGACCTCCAGCCCGTAGTCGCGGAAGTCGGGCAGGGCCAGGTCGCGCAACACCAGGCCACCATTGGTGACCGGGTTGGCGCTCATCCGCCGGTCACCGTGCGGCGGCAGCGTCAGCAGTTCCTCCACCGGCGCGCCGGTGGCGTCGAACAGCTCCTCCGGTCGGTAGCTGCGCAGCCAGTGCTCCAGCTCGGCCAGGTGCGCCGGGTTGTCGCGTACACCCGACAGCGGCACCTGGTGGGCGCGGTAGGTGCCCTCCACCTGGGTGCCGTCGACCTCGGCGGGACCGGTCCAGCCCTTCGGCGTCCGCAGGATGATCATCGGCCAGCGCGGGCGCTCGACCACACCGCCGGAGCGGGCCCGCCGCTGGATCTCGGCGATCTCGTCCAGTGCCCGGTCCATCGTCGCGGCGAGCGTGCCATGCACCTGGGCCGGGTCGTCGCTGGCCACCACGTACGGCTGGTAGCCCGAGCCGCGCATCAGGTCGAGCAGGTCGGCCTCGGGGATCCGGGACAGCACGGTCGGGTTGGCGATCTTGTAGCCGTTGAGGTGCAGGATGGGCAGCACCGCCCCATCCCGGGCCGGGTTGAGGAACACGTTGGAGAGCCAGCTGCCGGCCAGTGGCCCGGTCTCCGCCTCGCCGTCGCCGATCACGCAGGCCACCACGAGGTCCGGGTGGTCGAACGCGGCGCCGTAGGCGTGGCTCAGCGCGTACCCCAGCTCACCGCCCTCGTGGATCGAGCCTGGCACGTCCGCCGCCACGTGACTGGGGATGCCGCCCGGGAAGGAGAACTGGCGGAACAGCTTGGCCATCCCGGCCTCGTCGCGCGCCACGTCGTGGTAGCGCTCCGACCAGGTGCCATCCAGCCAGGTGTTGGCCACGATGGCCGGGCCGCCGTGCCCGGGGCCGGTGACCAGCATGGCGTTCAGGTCGCGCGCAACGATCACCCGGTTGAGGTGGGCGTAGATCAGGTTGAGCCCGGGGCTGGTGCCCCAGTGGCCGAGCAGCCGCGGCTTGATGTCGTCGACTGTCAACGGCTCCCGCAGCAGCGGGTTGTCCAGCAGGTAGATCTGCCCGACGGTGAGGTAGTTCGCGGCGCGCCAGTAGGCGTCCAGCCGGCGCAGTTCGTCTTCGGTCAGAGGGCTGTGCAGGTCAACAGCGGAGTCCATGCTGCGTAAGCCTCTCGCGAAATCGGGGACGTCGCATCCGGTGTCCCGGGTTTTCCCGGCCACGTAAAGCTTCGTCGCCGCCGAGAGGATGGGGCAGGGCCGTTGGTCCCCGCTGGTGCGGACGTGTGTCCCGCCTGGCGCGATGGAGGCCGGTCCGCGAACGGCCCCACCTCCCCGCGCCGCCACATCTTCCCTGACCGAGGGTAGTCGCGTCGTTGCGTCGACGGGGTCAGATCGGCGGTGCGTGAAGGCCGCCGGGGACGTGGTCCGCTCTGGCCGGACCCGTCGGTAGGCCCACCTCGGCTTGCGCTGCGTGGCGTGGCTGGGCCGGGGAGACCAGCGGCTGTAATCGATTCGAGACTTGTAGATCTATGAATTTTACACGAAGATCATTGATGTAAAGAACTGACGACCGACAACTGACGACGGACATCGACGACGTACGTCGAGGCGAGCGTCGGATCCTACTTGTCCCAGGTCAGGCAGCGGGCAGGCCCTGGAAGTCCGGCGCGATGATCCGTCGAAGTCGACTTCCCGATTCACCCTGCGCGCCATGATCGGACAGAAAGAAGTCCTCCATGCCTCATTCCCATAGCCGATCATGGGTGCACAGAAACAGGCGGCACGGCACCCGTCTCACGGCGTTCTTCCTTGCGTTGGTGCTGGTTGTGGCCGGCTCCACCAATATTGGCGTGACCCAAGCGGCCGCCGCCCCCGCGGATGCCGCGTGCTCCGTGCACGGCTCGTCCTTCGACGTCAAGCCGGTCGAGGCGGATAGCATGGGGCTGCGCGTGGGCTGCGCGCGCGACTCCGGGCAATTCCGGCAGTTGGCCAACAATGACGACGATGTCGTGGCGATCCTGGACTTCAATCCTGTGCAGCGCCCTGAGCAATTTCACGAGCTCCTGCTGCAGAAGGTCGCGGTCTTCCATCGCGACCAGACCCAAGGAGGGCTCTCCCTAGGTGAGTCTTTCGCTCGGCAAGCCCGAGAGAGCGGGATGGGCTACTACTCGGGGCCGACCGACACCACGTTCGGCGGAAGCATCCAGGCTCTCGGCAACAGCATAGTGATCGTGGTGCCGGTAGCGGACATCGGCACTACGGGCTTCTGGGATTCCTTCTGGAAGGCGCTGGTGGCCAGCCTCGTCACGGCGGCAGTATCGATCACGATCGGTGGCATTTGCCTAGCCGCCTTCAATGTGGGGGCTCCGGCCGCTGCACCGTTCTGCCTTTCTGTCGGTGGGGCCATTGGCGGAGGTGTGGGCGGGATAGTGCATGTAGCCCTGAAGAACGAGCCGTTTGACGCCAAAGCTTGGGCTGAGATACTGGCCGCCACAGTGGCTGGCGGTCTCTTGGGCTATGGCGCCGGGTATGCACTGGAGAAACTCGCCCAGACCACGCGGCCGTTCATTGCCCAGGCCCAAAAGATCCTGCGAGAATTCGCGGATAAATACATTCCCTGGCGAGCTCCTCTGACTTTCCTTGCTAATGCGTTTACACCGGAGCTCGCCGATATTTTTTTCAACGCGGTCACGCGGTTGCTCCGGGCCGTCAGCCCATCGACGGAAGGCCAGGTCGGGGCTCTCAGGGTCATGGTGGTGGGCGATTCGATGTCCCAGGGTGCCGAGGGTGACTGGACCTGGCGCTACCGGCTGTGGGACTGGTTCAGAACTCAGAATGTCGTCGTCAACTTCGTCGGTCCCTACTACGGCACCACGCCCCCTACGGAAGCAACCGGTCCGACTCCGCCGCGTTTGCAAGGGGCTCCCGCCCCTGGGGAGGGCATTCCTCGCGTCTGGGGGCAGTACGCCGCAGGAGCGCCGGCCTTCGACTCCGACCACTTCGCGGTCTGGGGCCGCCAAGCGGCCCAGGTCAAGAACGAAATCCGTACGCAGGTAGCGGAGCACAAGCCCGATCTGCTCTTGGTCGGGCTCGGGTTCAACGACCTGGGCTGGTTCGTCGACAACCCCGACGGGACCATCGCCAGCATGAGGACGCTGGTGAATGAGGCCCGTGCCGCCAATCCCAACATCAAGGTGGCCCTGGCCAACGTCCCTCAGCGCACCCGGCTCGGTGTCAATCCAGACCTGCCAGCCAAGACGGATCGCTACAACACGCTGCTGGCCACCTCGATCCCGTCGTGGAGCACGAGCCAGTCCCCGGTGGCGTTGGTCGACTGGCGGGCGAACTACGCCTGCGGGCCCGACAGCTGTCCGGACGGCTACGACGGGCTGCACCCCAACGCCCGCGGCGAGTACAAGATCGCCCAGGCGTTCGAACGCACCCTCGTCAACAACTTCCGCATCGGGACCAGCGTGCCCGCAATCCCCAACACCGTTCCGGCGCGGCCGACCCCCGTGCCGAGAAACGTCGTCGTCGAGCCCGGCCCCCAGGGTCTCAAGGTGACGTGGGATGCGGTCTTCGGTGCCCACGGATACACCGTCCGGTCCCGTCTTGTCGGCTCCGCGGACTGGAGCGAGTCCAGGGCGGCGTCCAACCGCCACGACACGCTCTCTGTCCATGGCCTGAAGTGGGAATACCAGGTCCGCACCGACAACGGCGACACCGATGACCAGAAATCCGCTTGGACGTCCCCGACGGCGCCCGTGGTGGCGAGCCCGACTGCTCCTCCGGGTCCGGCGCAGATCGTCACCCGGGCCACCAGCACCGGCTTCGATATCACCTGGGGCGAAACCGTCGGGACGGTCGAACGTTACGGGGTCATCTACTGGGACCAGGACGAACCAGGCGCATTCCTCGGCGCCGTCGGAATCAGGGGTCACGCGGCCCATATCGACGGTCTGACAGTCGGCCACCGTTATCTCGTCTGGGTATCGAGTTGGGACACCAGCGGCGGTGGAGGGGTGCCAAATTCCGGCCGCCCCGTCCTGGTCGGCGGCGGAACTCCCGCGGCGCCGAGCGGCCTGAAGGCCAATGCCATTGACGCCTCAAGCGTCTACCTCACCTGGAACAAATCCACCGGTGCGGCCGGCTATCGCGTCTGGGTCCGCAACCTCATCGATGGCAGCGAGATGACAGCCGGTGATAATACGATCATGGAAACGACCTGGGGCGTCGGGTTCCTGGTCTACGGTGCCTTGAACTACGAATTCTGCGTCACCGCCGTCAACGGTGCGTTGGAAAGCGGAATGTCCAACTGCGTGAAGCCCGTGGGATCGTCCTGACCGTTGTGCTGTGGCGCGGTCGGGTGACCGCGCCACAGCCATGCGGCTACGGAATTGTTCGCTCCCGCGTCAGCTCTTGTTGAGACTGCGTGTCCGCCGCCCCGGGTCAGGGCCGTTGGTCCCGGGCCGGGCGAGCGTCGGGCCCGGTCAGCGGCATCTCGGCCAGACCTCGGACGACGACCACCGGGGCCGGGGAGTGGTAGAGCAGGGACTGGGCCACGGCCCCCAGCATGGCTCGGCCCGGTTCGTCGCCACGGGCGGCGACCAGCGCCACCTGTGCCGAGCGGGACATGTCGATCAGCACCTCGGCGGGATCGCCCCGGACGACGCGGGACTCGGTGGGCACCGAGCTGTGGAGATCGGTGTGCCGGGCGAGCGCCTCGCTGAGCTGCTCGGCGACCGCGTCGGTGTCCTCGTCGTACTCCACCACCCGCAGGGCCAGCAGTCGGGCGTCCCTGCGGGACGCGCACTCCACGGCCCATTGCAGGGCCAGATGTGAGCTGGGTGAGCCGTCCACGCCGACCAGCACCGGCCCCTGTGGGGGCGGTTCGCGGCGGACGACCATCAGCGGGCAGCCAGCCCGCGCGGCCAACTGCACGGCAGATGTCTCGGCCGGGATGCACTGGCCGCTGCCGGCCATGCCGCTGTCGCCGACAGCGAGCAGGAATGCTGTCTCGGACCGGCGGATGAGGGTGGGCAGCAGGGCGCTTTCGACGATCTCAGCGCCCACTGTCAGCCCCGGCTCGGTCTGGTGGGCGAGTTGGGCCGCCTGGGTGATCAGTTGCTCGGCCCGGTCGCGGGGCGCGGCGACGGTGTCCGCCGCGAAGGCCGCCTGCCAGTCGAAGGTGTGCAGCAGGTGCAGTGGCCGGCCGTGCCCGGCGGCCTCCTGCGCGGCCTGTTCGACGACCGGAAGGTCGAGAGCCGACCCGAGGCCGACCAGCACCGGTGCGTCGGCGGGTGCGGCCATCCGATATCACCTCCCGGGCGTCGCGCCCGGCACGACCAGCCTGTCCTGACCGAGGGTAGTCGGACGGGCTCGGCGGTGGGGCGGTTCGCGTCGCGTCACCATCGTCCGTCAACCAGGGTTGACAATGGTAGCGCTGTCAACGTATGTTGACGGCATGAGTCAGGCGACAGAACTCGCGGCGGCAGCCGGCAGCACCGACCCCCGGGTCGGGTTGCGCGCCGTCCGCGCGCTGCGCCGGCTGCTCGAGCGGCTTGAGGTGGTCCAGGTGGACAACGCCCGTCGACAGGGCTGGTCCTGGCAGGAGATCGCCGACGCGCTCGAGGTCAGCCGGCAGGCGGTGCACAAGAAGCACGCCGGGCGACCGGCGGTCAACTCATCCTGGGAGGCGTGATGTTCGAACGGTTCACCGACCGGGCGCGCGACGTGGTGCGCCGGGCGCTGGAGGAGGCACGGGTCGAGGGTCAACGGCCGGTCGGCACCGAGCACCTGCTGCTCGCCCTGCTCGCCGACGACGCGAGCCTGGCCAGCCGGGTGCTCGCCGACGCGGGCGTGCGCGCCGACGACCTGCGCGAGCGCGTCCGCCGGCACACCGCCACCGGTGGCGCGGGCTTCGGCGACGCGGACGCGGCGGCCCTGCGGGAGATCGGCATCGACCTGGCCGCGATCGTGGCCCGCATCGAGCAGTCCTTCGGCCCGGACGCGCTGCGCGAGGCCGTGCCGGCGCCGCGTCGTCGCTGGGGGCGCAAGCGGTTCCTCGGCGGCCCGTTCTCACCCCGGTCCAAGAAGGTGCTGGAGCTGTCCCTGCGGGAGGCGCTGCGCCTGCGACACAAGCACATCGGCACCGAGCACATCCTGCTGGGCGTCCTCCGTGAAGGTCACGGGCTGGGAGCGCAGGTGCTCACCGAGTCCGGCGTCGACCTTGACGATCTGCGCCAACGGGTGGAGAGCGCGCTGCGGGCGGCGGCCTGACAGGTGGGCTCGCGTTGAAACCTGTCTGTGGCACTTTCGACGCGAGCCCCACGCTGGGTCGCTGAAGATGCCCCGGTGATGCACACTGGCGCCCGTGGATGCTGGACAGGACAGGCGACCCTCGGGCGGCGACGGCGGGCTGCGCTCCGCCGTGGTGGTCAACCCCGTGAAGGTCGACGATCTCGACGAGCTGCGCCGTACCGTGAACGATGCGCTCAGTGCGGCCGGCTGGCCCGCGCCGCAGTGGTTCGAGACGACAGTCGACGACCCGGGCCGCGGTCAGACCGAACAGGCCGTCAAGGACGGCGTCGACCTGGTCTTCGCCTGCGGCGGCGACGGCACCGTGATGTCCTGCGTCAGCGGTCTGGTCGGCACCGACGTGGCCCTCGCCGTGCTGCCGCAGGGCACCGGCAACCTGCTCGCCGCCAACCTGGGCCTCTCCACCGACCTGGCCGCCGGGTTGCAGGTCGCCGTCGAGCGGGGCCGACGACTGCTCGACGTCGGCGCGGTCGAGGACAAGTACTTCACCGTGATGGCCGGCATGGGCTTCGACGCCCAGATGCTCGAGGCCACCAACGAGACCACCAAGGCCCGCATCGGCTGGCCCGCGTACGTGGTGGGTGCCGCCCGGCACCTGCGGGACCGGCCGATGCGGGTGCAGATCCGCATCGACGACCGCCCACGGCTGCGCCGCCGGGCCCGCTCGGTCCTGATCGCCAACGTGGGCCGACTCCAGGGCGGGGTTCGCCTGCTGACCGAGGCCGAGCCGGACGACGGCTGGCTGGACGTCGCGGTGCTCACCCCGCGCAGCCTGCGGCACTGGCTCGCGCTCGGCTGGGCGGTGATCCGCCGCAGTGGCCAGGTGCCGCGGATGGAGGTCTACCGGGGTCGGCGCGTCGTGGTCACCAGCAACCGTGCCCAGCCCCGGGAGCTGGACGGCGACCTCATCACGCCGGGCCGGCAGCTGCACGCCGAGGTTCGCCCTCAGGCGCTCTGGCTCTGCGTCCCGCAACCCGAGGACGCCCCCGACCTGGCCGTCGACGCGCAGGGCGCCGGAGAGCGGGGCGAGCAGCTGATCGAGGAAGCGCGCCGTGAGTAGCACCCGGATCGTGCCGGAGACCCGGCTGATGGCCGACGAGGAGCTGTCCGCCGACGACGCCTGGCACACGCTGCGTCGCGAGGGCGGCTGGCACCTGCTGCGCGACGCCTTCATCCGCTTCCGCTACGGCGACGGGTTCAGCCACTCCCGGGCCTTCGCGCTGCAGCTGTGCCTCGCCGTGGTGCCCTTCCTGATCGCCCTCACCGGCCTGATCAGCGAACTGGGTGTCCAGGAGGGCGGCGAGGTTGTCGCCGACACCGTCCTGGCGGTCACCCCCGGCCAGAGCGCGCAGATGGTCGGCGAGCTGCTCGGCGAGGGCGAACGCGTCGAGGACGCCGGGGAGCTGGCACTCACCCTCGGTCTGCTCACCGGCCTGTTCGCTCTGACCACCACGATGGCCCAGATCGAGCGGGGCGCCAACCGCATCTACGGGGTCGAACGGGACCGCCCGGCGCTGCGGAAATACCTCCGCGCCGCCGTGCTGGCCGTCACCGCCGGTCTGCCCGCGCTCGCCGGCTTCCTGATCCTGGTCGGCGGTGGCGCGATTGGCGACTCGGTACGCGAGCACTACGAGTGGGGTGCCGTCGCCAACGGCATCTGGAACGTGGTCCGCTTCCCGCTGAGCCTCGGGCTGACCGTCCTCGCCGTTGCCGTGCTGTTCCGGCAGGCGCCACGCCGCAACCAGCCCGGCCTGTCCTGGCTGTTCTTCGGTGCCGGCATCGCCACGGCCCTGTGGTGGCTGGCCAGCCTGCTGCTCGCCGCGTACGTGCGGTTCAGTGACGATTTCGGGCAGACCTACGGTGCGTTGACCGGCATGATGGCGCTGCTGCTCTGGGCCAACCTGACCGGGATGGCCCTCTTCGGAGGGCTGGCCTTCGCCGCCCAGTTGGAGGCGCTTCGCATCGGTGTGCGAGAGCCCGCCCAACCGGACCTGTGGGAGCCCGACCCGGACCGGGCCGAGCTGCTCGACACCGGGGACATGTCGGCGCTGTAGCGGCACCGGCGTGTACGACGGACGTGGATCGGGTAATGCGCCTCGCCAGACAGATAAGGGAGGTGCGGGGTGACCGCGGTCAAAGAGGTGGCACGGCGTCCGATCGGTCATTTCGCCGAACGGAGCATCGCCGGCCTGGTGGCCGTCACCGGCGCCGGGGTGGCCTTCGGGCTGCTGTTGATGCTCGTCCGGGTGCGGTGGAGTCCTCTGCAGGACGCCGACCACGCCGTCGCCGAATGGTTCAACGGGCTCGTCGCCCCGCACCACGCACTCGTCACCGTCCTGCAGGCGGTGACCGACCTGGGCGGCCGACCGATCCTCATCTGGTTGGTCACCATCGCCGTGGTGGGGCTGCTGATCCGGCGTCAGCCCCGACTCGCCGTCTATCTGATCATCACCGGGGTCGGTGGCCTGATCCTCGACCCGTCGCTGAAGACGCTGGTCGGCCGGCTCCGCCCGGTCGTGGACGTGCCGATCGCCAGCGCCCCGGGCAACAGCTTCCCCAGCGGGCACGCGCTCGGCTCGTTCGTCGCGTACGGGGCTCTGCTGCTGGTGTTCCTGCCGGCGATGGCGCCGCGCTGGCGCAAGCCGGTGATCGTCGTGGTCGGCGTGCTGGTGGCGCTGATCGGTCTGACCCGGATCGCGCTGGGCGTGCACTTCATCTCCGACGTGCTGGCCGGCTGGCTGCTCGGTGCCGCCTGGCTGGGCGTCACCGCGTACGCCTTCCAGCTGTGGCGCCGCGAACGCGGGCGACCGGTGCCGCCGTTGAGCGAGGGCCTGGAGCCGGAGGCGGGGCACGACATCGCCCCCGCCCCGGCCGAGGAGCACGTGCTGGCCCACCCCCGCTCGGCGGTGGCCGAGCTGCTGGTCGGCTGGGTGCTCGTGTTCGGGGCGTTGTACGGCTTCGGCACGTACGTCAGCTACCACGCCAAGGGCACCTTCTTCGACACCCTCGACACCGACGTGCCGCGCTGGTTCGCCGAGCGGCACACCGACGTGCTGACCGAGGTGAGCTGGTGGTGGAGCAAGTTCGGTGACACCCACGCGATCCTGCTGATCTCGCTGGTGTTCTGCCCGCTGGTGCTGGCGGTGTGGCGGCGCTGGCGGCCGGTGCTGTTCGTGGCGCTGGCGATGGTGGGTGAACTGACCCTCTTCCTCGCGTCGGCGCGGGCGGTCGACCGGCCCCGCCCGGCCGTGGAGAACCTGGACGGGCAGATGCCCACCTCGTCGTTCCCGTCCGGGCACATCGCGGCCACGATCTGCGTCTGGCTGGCGATCACCCTCATCGTGTTCCCGCGTACCGACCGCTGGTGGCGTTGGATCTTCGTGGCGCTGGCCGTGATCATGCCGGTCGGGGTGGCCACCTCCCGGATGTACCGGGGCATGCACCACCCCACCGACTTCATGGGCGCGATCCTGCTCTCCGCGCTCTGGATCGGCCTGCTCTACCTCGTGGTCCGCCCCAACGCCGACCTGTTGGAAGGCAACCAGCCGGCCATCGAGTCGGAGGACGTGGACACCCTCGACGACGAGCTGGCGCGGGCCGGCCGAGCCGACTGAGCGCCGCCGTGCTGCGGGTGATGACGTGGAACATCCGCACCGGCGGTCGGGATCGTGGCGGCCCCGGCCGGCTGGATCAGGTGGTCCAGGTCGTCAACGAGCAGGCACCTGATGTGCTGGCCCTCCAGGAGTTGCGCGGCTTCGACCGCGACGGGCTGATGGCAGGCGTGGCGGGCCGGGTGGGGATGACGCCCCACCTGGCCCGGTCCTGCTTCGGGCAGCCGGTGGCGGTGCTGGTCCGGCCTCCGTACCAGGTCGTCGACGCGGGCACGGTGCGCCGACCGTTCCACCACGGCGCGGCCCGCGTCGTGGTGGCCACCTCCGCCGGCCCGTTCACCGTGTTCGGCACCCACCTCTACCCGTATTCGGGGGGACGGCGGCGGATGGAGGTCGACTGGCTGGTCGCCGCGCTGCGGCGTACCCCCGGGCAGTTGGCGCTGATCGCCGGTGACCTCAACTCGCTCGACCCGACTGTCGACCACACCGCTCAACTGGCCGGCATGCCCGCCCTCTACCGGCGGCGGCACCTGCGCCGGGGCGGTGGCGCCGTGGACACCCGCGCGATCGCCCGGCTGCTCGCCGCCGACCTGGTCGACCTGTGGCCGTCGTGCAACGTCGGGGCACCGGAGGCTGACGGCCGCACCGTTCCGACGCGGTTCGGCGGGGCGGAGTTCGCCGGGATGCGGCTGGACTACCTGCTCGGCACCCGGGCGGTGGCGCAGCGGGCGGGGGAGTGCCGGGTGATCAGGGGCGCGACCGCGGACACCGCCTCGGACCACTACCCGTTGCTGACCACGCTCGACCTCGGCCCGGCCGCAACCGACACCTGAGGCATTGCGCGGACCGGTTACGGTGCCCACCGTGACCGACCGTCCCGTCGCCCACTCGCCGCTGCCCGGGCCGCCGAGCGCACACCGTGGCGCGCCAACGGCGGTGCGTCCGGCACCGTCGGCCGCGGACACGGCAGAGCCGGCCGCCGTCGCGCTCCCGCTCGTTGCGGCCGTCGCGCGGGGTGTGGCGCTGGTCGTGGTGCTCCCGGTACGCCTGCTCTGGGAGCTGATCGCGGCTGCCGGCCGGCTGGTGTACCGGAGCCTGCTCAGCCCCGTCGGCCGGTTCCTGCACCGGTGGCTGCTGTCCCCGCTGTCCTGGGCGCTGCACCGAGTCCTCTGGGTCCCGCTGGTCTGGTGCGCCCGCAACCTGATCTGGCTTCCGTTGCGCTGGGTGGCCCTGACCCTCGTCTGGCTCCCGCTGGTCCGGCTCGGGCGGGGCCTCGCGTGGGCGGCCCGCACCCTGATCTGGCAACCGCTGGTGTGGCTGGCGTACGGCATCGCCTGGGTTGCCGGCACGCTGGTCCGGGCGCCGCTGGTCTGGCTCGTCGAACGACTGGTCCTGCCGCCGCTGCGCTGGTTGGGCGCGGCGCTCGCCCCCGTCGGACGGCTGCTGTGGCGGGGCGTCGGCGTGCTCGCCGGGGCGGTGCGTGCCGCGCTCGTCGGGTTGGTCCGGGGGATCTGGTGGGTCGTCGTGGGGTTCGGCCGGCTGGTCGTCGCCGCGGTGGTGGGCGCGTGGTGGGCGGCCGGACGGGTGCTGCGACTGCTCCACCGCCTGCTGCTGCGCCCGCTCGGGCGTGGGCTGCGCTGGGTGTGGCGGCACACCGTGCTCCCGCTGGTGTGGGGTGTCCGGTGGGTCTGGTCGGTGACTGTCGTGCCGGTGGCACGCGGGCTCGGGGTGGCCTGGCGGGCCACCGTCGTACCGGTGGCCCGGTGGACCCGCCGCGCGGTGCTCGACCCGGCCCGGTTGGCCTCCCGGGAGGTGCTCAGCGCCCTGGGCCTGCGCCGCTGACCGTCGCGGCGCCCTGGCGCGGACGCCTCAGAGCACCAGGTTGAGCAGGACGGTCAGCACCACCGAGGCCACGATCGAGAAGAGGATCATCAGGAGGCAGCCGAGGCCACCGCCGAGCGGGCGGATCTCCATGTTGCCGAAGCGCATGAGCGTCACCTGTCCAGGAGTGCGGAATGAGGGGTGAGCAGGCGGCGGCACGCGTCCGCCACCTGGGTCGGGGCCGTCGTGACCACGTTGTGCGCGGCGCCGGGGACGACCACCAGGTCGGCGTCCGGCACCAGCCGGGCCGCTTCGTCCCGCCACGACGCCGGTACGACCGGGTCGCGCTCACCGGTCACGACGAGGGTCGGCGCGGTGACGCAGACGAGGTCCGCCTCGATCGCGTTGTGCACCGAGTGCGACAGCGTCGCGAGGACCCGCCAGGGCCGGGCGTTCCAGACGTCCCGGACCAGGATCGGCGCCTGCAACGGCGCTTCGCGCAGGCAGTCCACCAGCCACCGGCCGAACAGGGCCATGCGGGACCGCGCGGTCGGGTCACTGGTCGGCCCGGCCAACACCAGAGCGCGTACCGAGTCCGGGTGGTTCGCGGCGAGCGCGGCGGCCACCTCCGCGCCGAACGAGTGACCGAGCAGGCAGACCGGCGGCAGCCGGTACGCGGCGAGCCAGGCGGCCACGTGCTCGGCGTGAGCGGCCACGTCGTACGCGCCCCGGGGATGCTCGCTCAGCCCGAAGCCGGGCAGGTCCGGCACGTACACCGGGTGGGTGGGGGAGAGCGCGACGGCCAGCGCGGTGAGGTACCGGTGGGAGACCGCCAGGCCGTGCAGCAGCACCACGGGAGGCGCCCCGGTGCCCGGGTCGGCCCCGCGCCGGGTGTGGGTGCGCAGTCCGTCGACGAGCCGCCACTCGCTGGTCAGTCCTGCGGCCGGTCGGGGCGCGGCCATGCTGAGCCGCAGCTCGGCCACCCCGAAGCGGCCGGCGCGGGTGAGTCGGGTCGACCCGCGCGGCCGATGGATCACCGGTTGGCTCACAGCTCGCGCAACCGGGGAAGCAGTTGCTCCTGGGCCCAGTCCAGAAACATGGGCTGGGTCTCCCCACCGACCTGGATGATCGCCACGTGGGTGAAGCCGGCGTCGACGAACTTGCGGAACGCCTCCACGTGCGCGTCCACGTCCGGGCCGCAGGAGACGCCCTCGGCGACGTCCTCCTCCCGGACGAACTGGGTGGCGGCGGCGAAGGAGTCCGGCCCGGGCAGGTCGGCGTTGACCTTCCAACCCATCCCGAACCAGCGGAACTGGTCGTGCACGATCTTGCGACACTCCGCCTCGTCGGGGCCGTAGCAGATGGCCACCTGTCCGTAGCGGGGCTGACCTGCGCCACCGGCGTCGTCGTACATCTCGATGATGTGCCGGTCGGGTTCGGTGGAGATGATGCCGTTGCCGTACTCGGCGGCCAGCGTCGCGGACTGTCGACCGGACGCGGCGACGGCCATCGGCACCGGCCGCTCCGGCCGGTCCCAGATGTAGGCGTCGGGCACGTCGAAATGGTTGCCGGAGAAGGTCAGCGTCTCCCCGTTGAGCAACGGCCGGATGATCTGCAACGCCTCCTCGAACATCTCGTGGCGTTGCTGCACGTGCGGCCACCCGCCGACCACGTGCTCGTTCAGGTTCTCGCCCGCACCGAGGCCGAGGGTGAACCGGCCGTCGGAGAGCGCGCCGATCGTGCTGGCCTTCTGCGCCACGACGGCCGGGTGGTAGCGGCGGATCGGGCAGGTCACGAAGGACATCAGCTCCGCGCGGGAGGTGGCGTGGGCGACCGCGCCGAGCACCGACCAGGCGTACGGCGAGTGGCCCTGCGAATCCAGCCAGGGGTAGTAGTGGTCGGACATCACGAGCTGGTCGAAGCCGGCGGCCTCGGCGCGTACCGCATGGTCCACCAGTTGCTTGGGACCGGCCTGCTCGCCCATCAGGGTGTAACCGACGCTGACCATCCTGTATCCCCTCTCACCGACGGATCGTTCCCGGGATACCCAGGTCGGCGACGGTCAACCCTCCCGTCCGGTTCGGCGCCGGTGCTGCTTGACGGATTGCGGCGACCTGCCTACCGTCGTTCTTAACCGGTTAAGAGCCGGCTGTGGCGCACATCCTGTGGTGGGGATGATCGCACCGTGACGGCCCGCGTTCGCGTGGGCCGTTGCGGCTGTCTGGGCTCGGGCCTGCCTACTGAACCGGTTGCGGTGGTCAACCCATCGTCCTACGCTGATGTCTGCGCGCCGGGATCGGGCGCGGCTGCCGGGCTGCAGCCGCCTTCCCCTGTCACGTCCCACCCCTGTCGGGCACCGGGGGTCCTCCCTGAGGAAGGCCATGAAGACTCGACTCTCCGCCGTCGCGGCGGCCCTGCTCGCATTGCTCGTCGCGGTGTTGGCATTCGGCCAGCCGGCCCACGCCGCAGCTGGTTTCTCCGTCGCGAACGGCAGGTTGTACGACGCCAACGGCACCGAATTCATCATGCGCGGCGTCAACCACGCCCACACCTGGTATCCGCAGCAGACCAGCTCGTTCGCCGACGTCAAGGCGCTCGGCGCGAACACCGTGCGGGTGGTGCTCTCCAGCGGCGACCGGTGGACCCGTAACACCAACGCCGACGTCGCAAACGTCATCTCGACGTGCAAGGGCAACCGGTTGATCTGCGTGCTCGAGGTGCACGACACCACCGGGTACGGCGAGCAGAGTGGCGCCATCACTCTCGACCGCGCTGTCGACTACTGGCTCAGTCTCGCCGACGTCCTCGCCGGCCAGGAACGATTCGTCATCGTCAACATCGGCAACGAGCCGTACGGCAACCAGAACTACGCCTCCTGGGCCACCGACAACGCCAACGCGATCAAGCGCCTGCGTGCCGGCGGGCTGACCCACACGATCATGGTGGACGCGCCGAACTGGGGACAGGACTGGTCGTTCACCATGCGCGACAACGCCGCGTCGGTCTTCGCCGCTGACCCGGCCCGCAACACCGTCTTCTCCATCCACATGTACGGGGTCTTCGACACCGCCGCGGAGATCAGCGACTATCTGGGCCGTTTCCGCTCGGCGGGGCTGCCCATCGTGGTCGGTGAGTTCGGCTTCAACCACTCCGACGGTGACCCGGACGAGGACACCATCCTCGCCTACAGCCAGGCGAACGGGATCGGCTGGCTCGGTTGGTCGTGGAGTGGCAACGGCGGCGGGGTGGAGTATCTCGACCTGGCCACCTCGTTCAACCCGGCCAACCTGACCACCTGGGGTCAGCGGCTCTTCAACGGCGCCAACGGCATCCGGCAGACGGCCCGGGAGGCGAGCGTCTTCAGCAGTATGCCGCCGACCACCCCGCCGCCCACGACGCCTCCGCCGACCACGCCGCCCCCGACCACGCCTCCACCTGCGGGCGGCTGCACGGCGACCTACACGGTGACCGGCCAGTGGCAGGGCGGCTTCCAGGGTGAGGTGCGGGTGACCGCCGGCAGCGCCGCGATCACGGGCTGGACCACCCGGTGGACGTTCGCCAACGGCCAGAGCGTCAGCCAGACCTGGAGCGCGACAGTGACCAGCAGCGGGGCCACCGTGACCGCCCGCAACGTGGACTACAACGGCCGACTGGCCGCCGGTGCCAGCACCACCTTCGGATTCATCGGCGGCTGGACTGGCAGCAACGCCCGACCGGAGGTGAGCTGCACCGCCGGTTGACCAGGCACCACGCCGCGGTGGCCGGGTCCCGTGCGGACCCGGCCACCCTGTAGTGCAGCCGGCGGGCGCATAGCTCATGATGGATGAATTTCGCAAGATGCCAGGCTGTGGGATTCTCCACATTGATGGGGGACAGTGGGTTGCGAGATTGATCCCTAAGGTGAGCCTGCGGTTGCTTTCCGGTAACCGCTCAGCCCGCAGGGGCCACGGGGGTCCTTCATGTACGACTGTGCACAGTCGTGCCCACGATCGACGGGCACGACTCGCTTCACCACGCCCGGAGCCAGCGCGCCGCTCTCAGGAGCAGGCCAGTGAGCGCGGCACGGCGTGTCCTCGCCGCGCTCCGACGCACGTCGTCACTGACACCGGTACGCGCCGCGCAGCGTCCCTGCCTTCTGATCCAGAAAGGATCATTAGTGTCATCGTCTTATCGACGGCGAGCAGCCCAGGCAGGCCTGCTCGCGGCAACCCTGGTTGCGGGGCTGCTCCACGGTTCGTCGGCTCAGGCCGTGACCGGAGGGACGCCCGTCACCGACGGGGCGTTCGCCTTCGTCGCCAAGGTCGACGTCGGGTCGCTGGAGCGCTCGTGCAGCGGATCCCTGGTCGACCCCTGGTGGGTGCTCACCGCCAAGAGTTGCTTCAGCTTCAACGGTCAGGCCGTGGTCGCGGGCAAGCCGACAAAACCGACGACGGTCACCGTCGGGCGCCCCAACCTCACCGCGTCCGCGGGCGCGGTCGTTCCGGCCTTCCGGATCGTTCCGCACCCCGATCGTGACCTCGTCCTCGTGCGGTTGGCCCGCCGGGTCGACGTGACCCCGGTGGCACTGGGGGCCGCACCGACGGTCGGCGAGCAGCTCACCGGTGCCGGCTTCGGTCGTACGGCCAGTGCCTGGGTTCCCGATCAGTTGCACAGCGGCTCGTTCGGCGTCCAGGCGGTCGGGGCGTCCACCCTCAACATCCTGGGGAGCGGGCAGACCGGAATCTGCCGCGGCGACCTCGGCGGCCCCACCGTCCGGGTGGTGAGCGGCAAGCCGCAGCTCGTCGGTGTGCACTACAGCTCGTGGCAGGGTGGGTGCTTGGCCGAGACGGAGACTCGCCGCGACGCGGTGGACAGCCGGGTCGACGATCTCGCGCCGTGGTTCGCCGCGACCATGCCGCAGGGTGTGGCGACCGACGCTTACGAGGACGTCAACTTCCTGTACACGTACGACCCGGGGCAGGCCGCCCCGAACACCTTCCCGGCGACCTCGACGGGCGGGTTCACCGACCCGATCGGTTCGTGGAAGAGCACCGAGACGAGGTACAACCGGGACCGCGTCAAGGTCTTCAACGACGACTTCGACGGTGACGGCATCAAGGACGTCGCGGCATTGTCGACCGCCGCCGATGGCAGCTTCGCCATCGACACGTTCATCACCCAGGCGGACGGCAAGTACGGCGCGCCCATCCGTTCCTGGACGGCCGGGGCCAGCTGGGGTCACATCGGTGCCATGAAGATGGCCTCCGGCGACTTCAACGGTGACGGTCGAGCAGACCTGACCGCCTTCTACGGTTTCCAGTCCGGCAACGGCGACGAGGCGTGGATCAACTGGATCTCCCGACCGGACGGCGGCTTCGCCGCCCCGATCGAGGTGTGGCGCGCGTCAACCTTCGGCACCTGGGGTTTCACCTCCGTCTTCGCTGGCGACGTCAACGGGGACGGCCGGGCCGACGCCTCGCTCTTCTACCGCTACAGCACCGGGGCCATGTCGATCTTCACCTGGCCGGGTCAGGCGGACGGCAAGTTCGGCACCCCGTACACCTCCTGGTCCACCCCAGCGGACAAGCCGTTCTCCGCACTCTCCGAGATGAAGGTGATGGACGGCGACTTCAACGGCGACGGTCGCGGTGACGTGGCGGTCCTCAAGTATCGCGGTTTCAGCAGCACCAGCCTGCACACCTTCACGGCCAAGGCGGACGGAAACTTCAACGCGCCCGCGGATTCCTGGTCGTCGACCGACTTTGGCCACTTCGCCAGCATGAAGCTGGCCGCCGGCGACTACAACGGCGACAAGCGCGACGACCTGGCCGTCCTCTACAAGTACGCCGACGAGGGCCTCACCATGGGCACCTTTGCCTCGACCGCGAGTGGCGGCTTCAACGCGCCCGTCGGATCGTGGCTGAACCGGCCGCGCACCTTCGGCTGGTGGGTGAACATGAGGTTCGACGGCGAGTGATCACCTCTGCGTGACGGCGGTTCCCCCGCCTCCCCGATGGGAGGCGGGGGAACCCACCCGCCGTGCGGCGGGTCAATGCTCCCCGGTCAGGTTGACGATGACCACTCCGGCGATGATCAACGCGATGCCGGCGAGCTTTGCCAGTCCGACCGGCTCGTCCAGGAACACCGCCCCGATCGCCACGATGGTCGCCGTGCCCAAGCCCGACCAGAGGGCGTACGCGACGCCCACCGGGATCTCCTTGACGGCCTGGGCCAACAGGAGAAACGCCAACAGGTAACCGGTGATGCAACCCAGAGTCGGCCAGAGGCGGCTGAACCCGGCGGTGCTCTTGAGCAGGCTGGTTGCCAGCACCTCGGCGAGGATGGCAACCCCCAGCAATACGTACGCCATGCGTCCCCAGTTCTGACTGCTCGGCCGAAGTCGTCGTGGTCAGGCTAACGCCGGCGGGCGGGCCGCACCGGTGCCAGGACGTCGCCTGGTTCGGCCGCGAGCCGGGCCGCTCGCATGGTGAGGTAGCGCTGCTCGGGCAGGCTGCTCGTCCGCGCGGCGGCAGCCCGGTAGTCGACGATCGCCCGCTCGCGGTCACCGGCCATCTCGTGCCGACCGGCCCACGCGGCAACGCCCGGGTGACGAGGGCGACGCCCTCGGCGATCGCCGCCGCGTCCCAGCGGCCGCGGTCCTGGTCGGCCAGTGAGATCAGCTCGCCGGACGGCCCGGTCTGTGCCGGGCCGCGCGCCTCCTCGGTGCTCTCACCCTGAGGTAGAAGCAGCCAGCGCCGTTCTCGATACCCCGCCCGAAGAATCTCCAGAATCTTTTCAGTCGACGGCGTCGACCTCCAGCACCAGGCTCTGCTCCGGGTGCAGCGCGGGCAGTTGGACACCCATCCGGGCCAGTGCGGCGCCGCTCAGGACGACGCCGCCCGCGAGCCGGCCCGGCGCGGACCGGTCGATGCTCGCCGGCGCCGGCACGTCGGATGCCGGCCGCACCCGGTAACGGCGGTCCGGGTCCAGGCCCGGCAGCCGGACGGGGCCGGGGTACGGCGTGGCGGAGGTGGCCAGCCGCGCCACCGCGTACACCGCTCGGGTGCCGTCGTGGTCGATGACGCCGTGCGCCCAGACGGCCGGGTCGGGGTGATCGACCCGGACCACCCGGCCAGCGTGCAGCAGCGGGCGCAGCCGCTTGTGCAGTGCCACCCAGGCAGCCAGTTCGGTCTGCTCCTCGGTGCTGATCGAGGCGATGTCCCACTCGATGCCGTGGTGTCCGAAGAGCGCGGTGGCCGCCCGGAATCCGAGGTCGTGCACGCGGTTGGTGGTGTGCGACCGCTCCGGGCCGATGTGCGTGCCGATCAGCTCCGGCGGCAGCAGCAGGCCCGTCCAGCGCTGGATGCTGAGCCGTTCCAGGGCGTCGTTGCAGTCGCTGGCCCAGACCCGGTCGGTGCGCGCCAGGATGGCCAGGTCCACCCGGGCCCCGCCGGACGAGCAGCTCTCGATCTCCACACCCGGGTGGAGGCTGCGCAACTCGTCGAAGAGCCGGTAGACCGCCAGGGTCTGCCCGTGCACCCCCGGGTGGCCGTGGTGCCCGGCCTCGGTGAGGTCCCGGTTCTGGTCCCACTTGAGATAGCTGATGCCGGGGTGTTCGGTGAGCAGCGCGTGGAGCCGGTCCCGCACGTGGTCGTACGCCTCCGGGCGGCCCAGGTCGAGCACCTGCTGGTTGCGCCAGGACGGCGGCAGTCGTCCCGGTACGGCCAACAGCCAGTCGGGGTGCGCGCGGAACAGGTCGGAGTCGGGGTTGACCATCTCCGGCTCCACCCAGAGACCGAACTGGAGGCCCCGGCCGGTCACGTGGTCGATCAGCGGTTGCAGGCCGTCGGGCCAGACACCCTCGTCGACGTACCAGTCGCCGAGGCCGGCGGTGTCGTCGCGCCGACCGCGGAACCAACCGTCGTCGAGCACGAACCGCTCCACGCCGATCTGGGCGGCCCGGTCGGCGAGGGCCCGCAGCCGGTCCAGGTCGTGGTCGAAGTAGACCGCCTCCCAGACGTTGAGGGTCACCGGGCGGGGGGAGCGCGGGTGCCCGGGCCGGGCCCGCAGGTGCGTGTGCAGCACGTCGCTGAGCCCGTCCAGCCCGGTGTCGGACCAGACCGCGTAGAGCAACGGTGACTCGTACGACTCGCCGGGGCCGAGCCGGATCTCACCGGGGGTGAGCAGCTCGCCGCCACCGAGGGTCGACTCGCCGGTGGGCCGGCGCTCGGCGAAGGTGACGTGGTCGCCGCTCCACGCGGTGTGCACAGCCCACACCTCGCCGTGGCCGAAACCGAACCCGGCGGTGCCCGCCACCAGCAGCAGTGTGGCGTCGTGACCGGTGCGACCGTGTCGACCCTCGCGCACCCAGGCGCCCTGCTGCCACCGGTGCCGCTGCGGGGACCGTTCCCGGCACCACCGGCCGGTCAGGTCGAGCAGCTCGGTGGCGACCGCCGGCACCGGCAGCACCGGCGTCAGCTCCCGTAGCTCGTACGCCGTGTCACCGTCGTTGCGCAGCCGGTGCCGGACGGTCAGCAGGCCGTGCGGGTCGAGCATGATCTCGCTGGTCAGGGTCAGCCCGGCGGCCGGGTCCGACGCCCGCACGGTCAGCAGCGCCCCGCCGGGCCCGTCGTGCCCACCGTCGTCCGGGAGTACGCCCACCGCCTCGCCGCCCGCGGCCAGGTGGCCTGGGTCGGTGCGGGTGTCACGCACGTCCAACCCGTCGAGGCGGAAAGAGGTGGACCAGTCCCGTCCGTCGCGGTGCCCGGCCAGACCCGGGCGGCCACTCCAGCCCGCACTCGCTTCCGGCAGCAGCGACAGCACGGGCGGCTCGTCGAAGCTGCTCGGCACCACCGGCGGCACTGTCGCGTCCACGAGCTGGCGCAGGCCGTCGTCGTCGAGGTCGCCGACGTCGCCGCCCCAGTGCACGACCCGGGGCAGCCCCGGGCCGCGCGCGTCGAGCACCAGGCTGGTCCGCGCGCGGCGCAGGTGCAGGATCGTCATCCCTTTGAGGCTCCCAAGGTCAGGCCCCGGACGAAGTGCCGCTGGAGCATAAAGAAGATCACCAGGGTGGGGATCGCGACGAGCACGCTGCCCGCCGAGACGAGGTTGTTGTCGGTGAAGAACTCGCCGCGCAGGTTGTTCAGCGAGCTGGTCACCGGGAACTTGTCGCCGGTGCGCATCAGGACGGTGGCCCAGAAGAACTCGTTGTAGATCCAGGTCACCTCCAGCGTCGCCAGCGCGGCCAGGGCCGGCCGGCACAGTGGCATGGTGACCTGCCAGTACTGCCGCCAGATGCTCGCCCCGTCGACCATCGCCGCCTCGTACAGGTCGCGCGGTAGCGCCTTCATGTAGTTGCTGAGCACGAAGACGCAGAATCCACACTGGAAGGCGACGTTGATCAGGATCAGGCCCCAGTAGCTGTCGTACAGCAGCTCCGAGTCGCTCATGAACTCCGGCAGTGGCACCTCGGTGAACACCCGGAACAGTGGGATGAGCAGTGCCTGCTGGGGCAGCAGGTTGGCCGCGGTGAACACCCCGAGCAGCACGATGTTGAGCTTCCAACTGAACCGGGCGATCACGAACGCCACGCAGGAGGCGAGGAAGAGGGTCAGCAGCACGGCCGGCACGGTGATGTACACCGAGTTGAGGAAGTGCTGACCGAACTCCGCCGTCTGCCAGGCGGTGACGTAGTTGTCGAAGGTCCAGCCGCCGAACGAGACGTAGCCGTTGGCGGCGGTGTAGTCGTACGAGCGCAGCGAGGTCAGCACCGCCCAGGCGATCGGGAAGAGCCAGACCAGCGCGACGACGATGAGGAAGCCGTGCAGCAACAGCCGCAGCGGGGTCAGCTTGCGGCGGCGCGGCGGCGCCTCGGGCTCACCCTCGGTACGCCGGGTGACGGTCGCGGTGCTCATTCCCGGTTCTCCCTCATCACGGTCGCCAGGTAGATGGTGATGAAGACCAGCGAGACGATCAGCATGATCGTCGCCAGTGCCGAGCCGAACCCGATCCGGCTCGCCTCACCCACCACGTTCTGGGTGACCAGCGCCGAGATCAGCTCCAACCCGTTGCGGCCCTTGTTGACCACCCAGACCAGGTCGAACGCGCGCAGCGACTCGATCACCGTCACCACCAGCACGATGATGTTGATCGGCCGCAGCACCGGGAAGACGACCCGGAAGAAGGTGCGGCTCTCCGAGGCGCCGTCGACCGCCGCGGCCTCCCGCAACGACGGGTCGACGCCCTTCAGCCCGGCCAGGTAGAGCAGCATGATGTACCCGACGTGCCGCCAGCCGGAGGCGACCATGACCGCCCAGATGTTGACGCTGGAGTCGCCGTACCAGTCGATGTTGCTGCCGAACACCGCGTTGATCAGGCCCTGGTCGCGGGAGTACAGCAGTTGCCAGACGAAGCCGATGAGCGCCAGCGAGAGCACCACCGGCAGGTAGAGCGCGGTCTGGTAGAAGCGGCTGCCGCTCAGCTCCTTGTCGAGCAGGACAGCCAGGAACATGCCGAACGGGGTGGCGATCACGAACAGGACCGCCAACCACAGCAGGTTGTGCTGGACCGCCGGCACGAACGGCGGATAGTTGTTCACCACGTCGCTGTAGTTGCGGGCGCCGATGAACTCGATTTCGTTGAGGGGGCCGATGCCGTCCCAGTTGGTCCCGGAGAGCAGCACGGTGGCCGCCGCCGGCAGCCAAACGAACCCGGTTACGAGCAGCAGCGGGACGAGCACCATCAGCGTGATGACCACGCGGTCGGTGCGGGACAGGAGCCGTAGCCGCCGACGACGGCCACGACCACCCGTGGAGGTGGTCGCGGCCGGCGGCGGCACGGCGCGATCCGCTTGGATCAGGGGCAGGTCGGACACGATGTCCTCCCCTTTCCGCCGTCAGTCAGTGAAGATCGACTTTTTCTGGTTCTCGATGGACGAGGTGAGCCCGCTGATGTCCTTGGGGTTCTTGATGAACTGCTGGATCGCCGGGATGATCACCGTCGAGGCGAAGTCCGGCCGGGTGTCGCGGTCGAGGAACTGGGCGATCTCGGTGGCCGAGCCGACCAGCTCGGCGGCCTTCTTCTGCAACGCGGTGTAGCCGCTGACGTCGGCGCCGCTGTTGGCGACGAGGGTGGCCGGGTCGTTCTTCACCGTGATGTTCGCGGCGTCCTTGCCGCCCACGTACTCCAGCAGCTTCCTGGCGTTGGCCTCGTTCTTGGGCTTGCGGGCCATCATGTAGCCGTCGATCGGCGCGTCCAGAGCCTTGGCCCCGATCGCCGGGTCGATCTCGGGGAAGGTGAAGAAGTCGAGGTCGCTCTGCTCCTCGTTGCTGAACTGCTGGCCGACGAAGAGGCCGAGCAGGTACATGCCGCTCTTCTTCTGCTGAAGCGACTGCGCCGCCTCCTGCCAGGTGCGGCCGAGGCTGTCCGGCTGGTGCAGGGGGAGCAGACCGGCCCAGGTGTCGAAGACCTTCTTGACCTTGTCGGAGGTCCAGGCCTCCTTGCCGGCCATCAGGTCGATGTGGAACTGGTAGCCGTTGATCCGCAGGTTGAGGATGTCGAAGGTGCCCATCGCCGGCCAGCCGTCCTTGTCGGCGAACGCGATCGGGATGAGGCCGTCCCTCTTCATCTGCGCGCTGAGCGCGGTGAGCTGGTCCAGGGTCGTGGGCACCTGGTAGCCGTACTGCTGCCACACCGACTTGCGGTAGAACATCGCCCACGGGTAGTAGGACGAGGGCACGAAGTACTGCTTGCCGTCGTCCCCGGTGGACGCCTTCCTGAAGGCGTCGGAGAAGCCGGAGAGCTTGCCCCACACGTCGCTGATGTCGTTGGCCAGGCCCTTGGCGGCGAAGAAGCGCATCCGGTAGCCGGCGAACCACATGTAGACGTCGTCCGGCTTGCCCTGCAGGTAGTTGTTGATGTTCTCCTGGTACGTGTTGTGGTCGACCGTGTTGATCGCCGGCGTGATGCCGGACGCGGTCTTGAACCCGTCCATGACCTTGGCGGTGACGTCCTTGGGCTTCGGGTCGGACTGGTTCGAGCCGACTGACACGTCCTTCGAGTCGGATCCGGAACCGGAGTCGTCGCCGCAGCCGGCGAGCAGGCCGGTGCCGAGCAGCGCGCCGGTGCCGGCAGCGCCGGCCAGCAGGGAGCGTCGGTTGAGGCCGGCAACCGAGGGTGGTACGAGTCGAGCCAGGTACTCGGCTTGGGATTGGGGACGGGACATCTGTGCCTCCTGCTGGTGAAGAGGTGCTACGCCCAAGGGTCATCAGGGTGGTGAAGGCAGAGCGGCCGTCGTGGTCAGTGATCGGGATTCACCGAGAACCCACATTGACGAACACGAACGGCCATTGGGGGCTCAAAGTACCGCTCCGACGGGCGCTGTCAAGAGGGCGTTCCGCCTCCGCTAACCCAGTTGTGATATGGCTGTTACGAGGTAAACGTTGGAAAAAAGTCCATGTTGGAACCTGTTGACTTGCGTGTCCGGGCCGGTGCACCCTCAGCTCTCATGCGGCGATGGCAGGGTGACGGCATCTATTTCGGCGGCGACTACAACCCCGAGCAGTGGCCCCAGCAGACCTGGTCCGAGGACGTCGAGCTGATGCGCCAGGCCGGGGTCAACCTGGTCTCTGTCGGCATCTTCTCCTGGGCCCTGCTGGAGCCCACGCCGGGCCGGCTCGAGTTCGGATGGTTGGACCGGGTGCTGGACCTGCTGCACGACGGCGGCATCCAGGTCGACCTCGCCACCGCCACCGCCAGCCCACCGCCGTGGCTGGCCCGCGCGCACCCGGAGACGTTGCCCCGCCGCGCCGACGGCGCGATCCTCTGGCCGGGTGGACGGCAGGCGTACTGCCCCAGCTCGCCGGTGTTCCGGCAGCGGTCGCTGGAGCTGGTGCGAGCGGTCGCCGGCCGGTACGCCGAGCATCCGGCCGTGGTGATGTGGCACGTCTCCAACGAGTTGGGCTGCCACAACGTGCACTGCTACTGCGACGTCAGCGCCGAGGCGTTCCGTGGCTGGCTGCGGGCGCGCTACGGCGACCTGGACCGGCTCAACGACGCCTGGGGCACCGCGTTCTGGAGCCAGCGCTACGGCGACTGGGCCGAGATCAACCCGCCGCGTACCGCGCCGACCTTCGCCAACCCCACACAGCAACTCGACTTCCTGCGCTTCTCCTCGGACGAGCAGCGCGCCCAGCTGCGCGCCGAACGGGAGGTGCTGCGGACGTTGGTCCAGCAGCCGGTCACCACCAACTTCATGATCGGCATGGGCGTCAAGCACATGGACTACCACTCCTGGGCCGACGACGTGGACCTCGTCTCCAACGACCACTACCTGACCGCCGCCGACCAGCAGGCGCATCTCGGGCTGGCGCTCGCCGCCGACCACACCCGGGGCGTCGCCGGCGGTGACCCGTGGCTGCTCATGGAGCACTCCACCAGCGCGGTCAACTGGCAGCCGCGCAACGTGGCCAAACTGCCCGGTCAGCTGCGCCGCAACAGCCTGGCGCACGTCGCCCGGGGCGCGGACGGCGTGCTGTTCTTCCAGTGGCGCGCCTCCCGGGCCGGCGCCGAGAAGTTCCACTCCGCGCTGGTGCCGCACGCCGGACCGGACACCAAGGTGTTCCGCGAGGTCTGCCAGCTCGGCGCGGACCTGAAGGCGCTGGCCGAGGTACGCGGCAGTCGGGTGGACGCCGACGTGGCGATCCTGTTCGACTGGGAGGCGTGGTGGGCGGTCGAGTTGGATTCGCGCCCCAGCGTCGACGTCACGTACGCCGACCGGCTGGGTGCCCTCCACGGGGCGCTGTGGCGGGCCGGCGTGACCGCCGACATCGTCCACCCGTCGGCGGACCTCAGCGGCTACCGACTGGTCCTGGCACCGACCCTCTACCTGGTGCGGGACGCCGACGTCGAGGCGCTGCACCGCTACGTCGAGGACGGTGGCACCGCCGCTGTCACCTACTTCAGCGGCATCGTCGACGCGAACGACCACATCCGGCTGGGCGGTTACCCGGGCGCGTTCCGTGAGCTGCTCGGCGTACGGACCGAGGAGTTCTTCCCGCTGCGGGAGGGCGAACAGGTCCGGCTCGACGACGGGAGCACCGCGGATGTGTGGACCGAGTGGCTGCACCCCGAGGGCGCCGAGGTGCTGGCGTCGTACACCGATGGGCCCCTGCCGGGTGTGCCGGCGCTGACCCGGCACCGGGTCGGCGACGGCGCCGCCTGGTATGTCGGCACCCGGCTGGACGAACCGGCCACCGACCGGTTGGTCGCCCGACTCGTCGACGAGGCCGGCGTCCGCCCGGCCGCGCCAGCACCGTCCGGTGTGGAGGTCGTCCGTCGACGCGACGGCGACCGGAGCTGGCTGTTCGTCATCAACCACACCGGTGCCGAGGTGCGGCTCCCGGTGCAGGGCACGGAGTTGCTGACCGGGGCGCGCTGCGCCGGTGAGCTGACCCTGCCGGCCGGTGAGGTGGCGGTCGTCCGGGAGGATCGGGCCGACGACCCGGCCTGAACCCGGCTACAGCCACGGCACGAAGGAGGTTCCCCAGATGCTCGCCCAGCAGCGGCAGACCGCCATCCTCGATCTGATCCGCCAACGCGGCGGCGTGCGGGTCAGCCACCTGGTCAGTCGGTTCGGTGTCTCCGACATGACGATCCGGCGCGACCTGGAGGTGCTGGCCGAGCGCGGTCTGGTGGACAAGGTGCACGGCGGCGCGACGCTCGCCGGGCCGGGTTCGGCCGAGGAGCCGGGCTTCGCGGCGAAGTCGATCCGCCAGCGGGCGGAGAAGCGGGCCATCGCCGAGCGCGCGGCGCGGATGGTGGAGCCGGGCATGGCCATCGCGCTCTCCGCGGGCACCACCACCGCCGCGCTGGCCACCCTGCTCTCCGACGTACGCGGGCTGACCGTGGTGACCAACTCCATCCCGGTGGCCGACGCGCTCTACCAGAATCCCCGCGCCGACCAGACTGTCGTGTTGACCGGTGGCATCCGCACCCCGTCGGACGCGTTGACCGGGCCGGTGGCCGAGGCGGCGATCAGCGCGCTCAACGTCGACCTGCTCTTCCTCGGTGTGCATGGGCTCAGCCCCCGCACCGGGCTCACCACGCCGAACCTGCTGGAGGCCGGGGTCAACCGCTGCCTGATCGGCGCTGCGCGCCGGCTCGTGGTGCTCGCCGACCACACCAAGTGGGAGATCATCGGCATCGCCACCATCGCGCCGCTGGAGGCCGCCGACGTGCTGATCACCGACCGCGGCTTGCCGGCGGAGGCGCGTGCCGCGATCGGCGAGCAGGTCGGCGAGCTGGTGGTCGTGGAGGTCGGTTAGACGCCCGACGTCACCCTCAGACCGTGATCGACTCGGCTTCATGGATACCGGGGTGTCCCGGTCACTCGGACACCCCGGTTTCCGGGAACCCGAGTTGATCACGGCGAAAACGGCTCAGCCGTCGACCACCTGGCGTGGCACCATCCGGCGGTGAAGTCGGATGAGGTGGCGGAGTTGTTCGACCAGGCGGTGCAGCGGCTTCGTTCTGTCATCGAGTCGGGCGACTCCGACGACGGCTCTGACCTGCTTCGCCGGGCCGCCGACTCGGGGGCGGCGGCCGTCGGGCTGGCTGTCGGCAGACTCTCGGATCCCGACCGTGTGGTTCGGGCGGCGGCCTGCGACCTGCTCGGCGCGACGAGCAGCCTGCACATGGACCTGCGCGAAAAGGTGGCGACCGCCCTGATCCTGTTGGCGGCGCACGAGTCCGACCCCGAGGTGCACTGGTCGGTCGCGCGTGCCCTCGGCGACACCTTCGACGCGCGAGCCCTGCCGACCCTGGTGGCCCTCGCGGGCAGCCCCGACGCTGACGTGCGTTTCCAGGTCGCGGTAGCGGTGCCGGCGGTGCTCGATGATCCTCCGGAAGCGGCCGGCGAGGCGGTGTTGATCGACCTGTGCGCCGATTCCGAACCGGAGGTCCGGGAATGGGCCACCTTCGGCCTGGGCTGGGTGAGCACCGCGGACGGCGATGCCGTCCGGCAGGCGCTGTGGGACCGTACCCAGGACACCCACCCGGAGGTACGCGCGGAGGGCGCGCGGGGGTTGGCGCGACGACGGGACCCCAGGGCGCTTCCCCTGGTCCGCGACCTGCTCGCGCAGGACGAGGTCCACAGGTTCACCTTTCAGGCCGCCGCCTACCTGGCTGACCCGTCGCTGCTGCCACTGCTGGACGGCTTCGATCCCGGCGTGGACGCTGTCGCCGAGGCGCTTCGCGAGTGCGACCCGCTGCTCCGCGCCCAGCGTGACGAGTCGGCGTGGTTGCTTCTGCATGCGGTCCACAGGCGTCGACCCGACCTGGAGGTCGCGGTCTTCGGCGAGCGGTGCGATCTCGGCCTCTACCTCGACGTCACCGACGACGCGGACCTGTCCGGCCACTGTTGGGTCGACGGGTTGCTCAGGCGGGCCGGGAACGACCCCGAGCGTGCGGCCGACCTGGTGATCGCAGACGTCACCTCGGCGTGAGCCGCGATCGGCGATGATCGACTCTACCGCGCCGATGCGGCGGTATACCGGCCGCCGGGCACCGCCACATCGCCGATCTGGCGAGCGAGGCCCCGCACGGCGCGAGGCCCAGCGCCGACACGCGCGTCCCCGCGCACTTCACAGCCACCTCACAGGGGTGCTGGATAGGGTGCCGTTCGAGTCAACGTCCGACTCCAGCCTGGAGCGGTCGGCGTCGCACAGGAGTTTCGATGGTCTTCAAGAAGATGTTGAGCGCGTTCGGTGTCGGCGGTCCCAGTGTGGACACCGTGCTGACCAACCCCAACACCCGGCCCGGCCTGACCCTCGACGGGCAGGTCAACCTCGTCGGCGGCGACGCCGAGGCAGCCATCGAGCAGGTGGTGATCGGGCTGGTCACCCGTGTCGAGGTCGAAGGACACGACACCGAGTACGCGGGCACGATGGAGTTCCACCGGATGGCGGTCAGCGGTGCGCTCCAGCTCGCCCCGAAGCAGCAGCTCTCCATCCCGTTCCAACTGCCGGTGCCGTGGGAGACCCCGATCACCGACGTGTACGGCCAGCGCCTGCACGGGATGACGATGGGCCTGCGCACCGAGCTGGCGATCGCCCGCGCCGTCGACAAGAGCGACCTGGACCAGGTCGCCGTGCACCCGTTGCCGGTGCACGAGCGGATCCTGGAGGCGTTCCAGCGGCTCGGTTTCCGGTTCAAGCACGCCGACCTGGAGCGGGGCCACATCCGTGGTGTCCAGCAGACGTTGCCGTTCTACCAGGAGATCGAGTTCTTCGCCTCCCCGCAGTACGCGAACACGATCCGGGAGGTCGAGTTGACCTTCGTGACCAGTCAGCGCGGCGTGGAGGTCATCCTGGAGTGCGACAAGCGCGGCGGGTTCCTCAGCGCCGGGCACGACGCCTTCGGCCGCTACCAGGTGTCGCACACCGACGCCGACCGGGTGGACTGGGCGCAGGTCGTCGACGGCTGGCTGCGCGAGACCACGTCCCGCTACGGCAGCCTCCGCTCCCAGTACGGCCCGAGCCACGGTCACAGCCGGGGGCACGGGATGGGCGGCATGGTGGCCGGTGCGGCCCTCGGTGTCGCGGGCGGCATGATCGCCGGCGAGATGATCGAGGATGCGTTCGAGGGCGACTTCGGTGGCGATTTCGGCGGCGACGAGTAGTCGTCTACACGCGACGGTGGCCTCCGGGAGGTTCTCCCGGAGGCCACCGTGCGCTGTGTTCGTGCTACCCGCTTAGTGGCGGGCCTTGCGCTCGTCGCCGCTGCGCCAGGCGCTGCCGGCCTTGGCCAGACCCCGGCTACCGAGGTAGCCCAGCGTCAGCAGGGTGATCAGGAACCAGGCGTTGTCGGCCCGGAAGATGTCCACCCCGGCGGAGTTCTTTCCAACGACCTGCGACGCGCCCAGTACGGCGGCCACCGCGATCAGGTAGATCCAGAACTCGGTGGTCTTGAACGCCTGCTTGGTTTCCGTACCAGGTGCCTGCATGTCGTTGCGACGGCCGTCGTGCATGACCGGCATCTGCTGCGTCGACGTGTTCTGCATCGACGCCGGGTTCTGCGGGTCGTTCATCGGCCGGTTCATCGGCCGGGTGGAAGCAGCCTGCGTGCTCATCTGGTCCTCCTCAGGATGCGATGAGTCGTACCTGCATTCCCTCGCCCCGCTACCGCGTTTCGGCCACGGCACGGTTCGCATTCGTGGCGGGGACAACCCCCGACTACCCGAGGCCCGGGAGCAGGTAACACCGATCGCCGGCCGGAAAAATCCGGCCGGCGATCAGGTGGGCCGCCGTGTCAGCGCAGGCCGTTGCGGATCGCGACGCTCACCAACAGGTCCGGGTCGTCGGTGATGATGCCGTCGACACCGAGGTCGATCACCCGCTGCATGACCGTGGCGTCGTCAACGGTGTACGGGATCACCTTCAGGTCGTCGCGCGTCTGAAGGGTCCGGACGTCCGGTCCGTGGAAGTACGCCGGGTTCTCCCGCAGGTACCAGTCCGCCGAGGCGACAGTGCGCTGCTTCGGGTCGTGCACCTGCCAGTTGGCCGAGACCGTGCCCGCACCGGCGGCCCGGGTCAGCTTGCCCAGGTCCTGGTGCTTCCACCAGTCCAGTCCACCGGTCCACGGGCTCTTCACCGACGGGTTCCCGTACACCGCCTGCAACGAGCACTCGTCGGCGAGGGAAGTGCACTCGGCCGGGCCGTACTGCCAGACCAGCGCGACAGTCCCGATCCGCCGGTCGAGCTGCCGCGCGTACGTGATGGTGCGCCAGTCGAACGACTGGATGGTGGCCCGGTTGGTGAAGCCGGCGCGCTGGATGGCGTCGACGAGCTTGCGGGTGAAGCTGCGGTACGGCTCGGTGTCGTTCACCACCGGGCTGATCTTCGTCTCGATGTTCATCCCGATGTCGGTGCGACCACTCGCCTTCACCAGGGCGAAGACCTCGTCCAGGGTCGGGATCCGGGCACCCGGCGTGGGCACCTGCGCGGGCAGCTCGGGCAGCGTCCTCGTGCCGCAGTCGACGGTCTTGAGCTGCGCCAGGGTCAGTTCGTGCACCGGCTTGCCGACGTACGGGAACGAGGGGTCACCGCGGCGCACCGGTGCCGTGTCGACGCAGTGCGAACCGTTGACGGTGCGGTCGTGCAGCACCACGAGCTTGCCGTCGGCGGTCACGCCGGTGTCCAGCTCCAGCGTGGAGATCGCCCGGTTGGACAACGCGTTCGAGAAGGCCGGCAGGGTGTTCTCCGGCCGGGTGGCCCGACCGCCTCGGTGCGCCTGGATGTCGAACGGCGCCGCGTACGCCTTCGGCAGCCGGTAGCCGCGCTGCGCCAGCAGGCCACGCAACCGGTCCGGGTAGTCGGTGATCATGCCGTCCACGCCGTCGTCGATCAGCTTGGCCATGGTCGGCACGTCGTCGACGGTCCACGGGATCACCTTGATCCCGTAGCGGTGTGCCTGGGCGACCATCTCCCTGGTGACGTACGGCTGGTAGCCGGGGTCGGTGACAGTGCCGTTCTGCGGGAAGCCGTGCACCGGTGAGAAGGCACTCGCGCCGAAGCTGCGGATCGCCCTGATCGGGTCGCCGCCGAAGTCGTCGATGTCCAGCCCGCCCAGCCACGGCGAGGCGCCCGGCTGTCCGGTCTGCAGGAAGTCGTAGTTGGTCAGGGCGACCAGCGGCAACTTCGGTTCGACCTGGCGCATGCGCATCAGCGCGCCCCAGTCGAAGCTCTGGATGGTGACCTGCTTGAGCAGCCCGGCGGCGCGGATCTCGGCCGCGGTGACCCGGACGAACTGGTCGCGGGGCGCGGTCTCGGTCGGCGCGCCCGCCTCCACCTTGGTCTCGACGTTGAGCTTCACGTCCTTCGCCCGGTAGCGGTTGACCAGTGCGAAGACCTCACGCAGCAACGGCATCCGGGCACCCGGGACGGCGAGCTGGCCGGGCTTGTCGGGCAGGGTCTTCGAGCCGCAGTCGAGCGAGCGCACCTGGGCCACGGTGAGCGTGTTGACGTACTTCCCGACGTACGGGAACTCCGGGTCGCCGGGCGTCACCGGGGCGGTGTCGACGCACTTGGCGCCACTGATCTTCCGGTCGTGGGTGACGACGGCCTGACCGTCCTCGGTGATCTGCACGTCCAGTTCGAGGGTGGTCACCCCGAGCTGGAGGGCGTTGCCGAAGGAGGCGAGGGTGTTCTCCACCCGCAGCCCGAGGCCGCCCCGGTGGGCCTGCACGTCGAATGTCCGGTCCGGTCGCGGTTTCGCCTGGGCGGGCACCGCGAACCCGGTCGTCACCGTCGCGGCCACCAGGGCCGCGACGGCGGTACGGCGTACTGTGCGCACGCTGTCATCCCCTCTGCCGGCGGGCATCTCCCACCGGTCGCCGGACAGCATGGACATCTCGGACTGCGGGCAGGCGGCCAGTGGGCGGCGCGACGGTGAACCGCCGTGGACGACCTCCCGGTCACGCCGGGTTTGGTCGGCCGGTGGCCGGGCACGCAGTCAGTTCCACAGCTTCTGCGAGGTGATGATCGTGCGTGAGGACGACATGCGGCAGGACGCCGCCCGCCAGGCCGAGGATCGGATCGCCGGAGGCGTGTACGGCAAGGGAGCCGTCGAAGAGGTGACGGTGCCCCGCACCGATGTGCTGAGCGAGATTCAGCGCGACGACCCGCTCGACCCGGCGCACGAACGGATCGACCCGCAGGTGCTGCGCGACGGCGGCCCGGTCGGCGGGCAGGGCGCGGTGACCACCACCGGTGGCACCGCCGGTCCGGCGAGCGTACGCAGGGTGGCCCGGCAGCCGGAGCGCCACCCGGGCAAGGTCGCACCGACGACGACCGGCGACGCCACCACCGGCGGTCTGAGCACCCCGATGGGTGGTGGCACCAGCGACCAGTCCACCTCCGCGACCGGACCAGCCAAGTCCATCCAGGATCACGCGGGCGACTAGAGCCCACTGTGATCATGAGGTTGGCGTGGCTGTCGGAGATGACAGTCCACGCCAACCTCATATCGACAGAGGGGTTGACCGGGAGGCCGGGGGATCAGCTTGCGGGGCGCAGGATGCCCAGGCGTTGGGTGGCTCGGGTGAGCGCGACGTAGAGGTCACTGCGCCCACGCGGCGACTCGGCCACCATCCGGTCCGGGTCGACGACCAGCACCGAGTCGAACTCCAACCCCTTGGCCTGCGCCACGGTCAGCACCACGACCCGGCTCTCCAGCTCCGGATGCTCGCCCACGGCGGCCTCCGGCAGGGCAGCGGTCACGGCCGCGCCCAACTCGCCCACCCGGCCGGCCGGCACCAGCACGCCGAGCCGACCCTCGGTCAACCGGGCCGCGTCGCGGGCGGCCTCGGCGACCAGCTCCGCCGCCAACCTCTCGTCGGGCACCGCGCGGTCCCACGGGGGTACGCCGCTCTCCCGCACCGAGCGGGGCGGACGCAGCGCCGGGTCGATCTCCGCCAGCACGTCGGCGGCGACCGCCATGATCTCGGCCGGGGTGCGGTAGCTGACCGTCAGCTCGGTCAGCCGCCACCGCTGGGCGACGTACGGGGCGAGGGCGTCCGCCCAGGAGGGCGTGCCGCTGAGCGCGCCGGTCTGTGCGACGTCCCCGACGATCGTCATCGACCGGCTCGGGCAGCGGCGCATCAGCAGCCGCCACGCCATTGGCGAGAGCTCCTGTGCCTCGTCCACGATGACGTGGCCGAACGCCCAGGTCCGGTCGGCAGCGGCCCGCTGCGCTGTGGTCAGGCGGTCGGCCTCCTCCTGCCGCTCCAGCAGCCGGTCCGCGTCGATCAGGTCGGTCACGCCGAGGATCTCACCGCCCTCGGCCTCGTCCTCGACGTCGATCGAGCGGGAACCCCGGGCGATCTCCAGCACGCCCTCGGCGTACTCCCGTTCCATCATCCGGATGCGGTCCCGCCGGGCGGCGGCGGCCCGCTCGTCCTCGCCGAGCAGCTCGGCGGCCTCGTCGAGCAGCGGCACGTCGGCCGGCGTCCACCCACCCGGCTCCCGCCGCAGCAACTCCCGCTCGTCCTCGGTCAGCATCGGCGCGGCGGCGGCGATGCGCTCCGGATCGGCGTACAGGTCGGCGAGCAGCCGCTGCGGGGTGAGCACCGGCCACAGCCGGTCCAGGGCGGCCTGGATCTCCGTCTCCTCGCGCAGCTCGCGGCGGATCTCGGCCCGGTCCGCCTCGTCGAGCAGGTTGTCCCCGCCCAGCGGATCGGCGCCGATCCGCTCGGCCACCTGGTCGGCGATGGCGTGCACGATCTCCACGTCGAACAGCGCGCGGGCCAGGTTGTGCGGGCGGTCGACGCGGCGCACCCGCTCCCGGGCCGCCCGCACGATCTCCGGGTCGAGGGTCAGCGTCTCCCGCTCGACCTCGATCTCCAGCGGCTCGTCCGGCACCCACTGCCGGTCCCGCACGGCCAGCGCCAGAACCTCGGCGAGCACCGCCCGGCCCTTGAGCGCCGCGGTCTCGGCCGGTTCGGTCCGTTGGGCGCTCACCCCCGGGAAGAGATCAGCCTGGGTACGCAGCAGCACGCCGGTCTCGGCCAGCGTCGGCAGCACCTGGGAGATGTAGCGCAGGAAGGTCGCGTTCGGGCCGACCAGCAGCACGCCCCGGCTGGAGAGTTCGCGGCGGTGGGTGTAGAGCAGGTACGCCGCCCGGTGCAACGCGACAGCGGTCTTGCCGGTGCCGGGCCCGCCCTGAACCACCATGACGCCCGGCAGCTCCGCGCGGATGATCTGGTCCTGTTCGGCCTGGATGGTCTCGACGATGTCGCGCATCCGGCCGGTCCGGCCCGCGTTGAGCGCGGCGAGCAGGGACGCCTCGCCGGTCAGCTCCTCGTGGCCGCCGGGGGCGGCGGTGTCGATGTCGAGCACCTCGTCGTTGAGGCCGGTGACCTTGCGCTGCCGGGTGCGCAGGTGCCGGCGCCGACGTACGCCCTGCGGGTTGGCGGCGGTGGCGAGGTAGAACGGGCGGGCGGCCGGAGCCCGCCAGTCCATCAGCAGCGGGTCGTAGTCACCGCTGGTGTCGAAGATGCCGATCCGGCCGATGTAGCGGCGGGAGTCGTCGTCACCGTCGAGGCGGCCAAAACAGAGCCCATTCTCCACGGCGGAGAACTGCTCGACCTGATCGGCGTACATCGCTACCGAGCTGTCGCGCTGCGAGCGGTCCTGGAGGGTGCCGCCGGTGTTGCGCAGTTCGGCGGTGAGCCGGTGGGTGGCCTGCTCCCGCAGCCCGTCCAGCCGGTCGTAGAGCATCGAGACGTACTCCTGCTCGCGACCGATCTCGTCGTCGAGCGGCAATTCGCCGGAACCGCCGGAGTGCCTTGACAAGCCGTCTCCCTAAAGATTAGAATCCTTTGCAGGAACGGCTTTTAGCCGTTCTTTTTTGTGTCCTCGAACTGTTGAAGATAGCGCGTTCCGTCGGTTCTCACCAAGCCGGACGGGTCGGCGCGCCGGTGATCGCGAGGTGGCGGCGGATGATCCTGCGGACCGGGCAACGGGTGGTCTTCATCGGCGACAGCATCACCGATTGTGGTCGACGCGACAACGCCGCGCCCTACGGAAGCGGCTATGTCAGCCTCGTGCGCGCCCTGGTCGACGCACGGCACCCCGAGCTGCGGCTGGAATGGGTCAACCGGGGTGTGGGCGGCGACACGGTCCGGGACCTGGCCGCCCGCTGGGATGACGACGCCATCGCCGAGCGCCCCGACTGGCTCGCGGTGCTGATCGGCATCAACGACATCTGGCGGCACTACGGTGACCGGCCGGATGAGGCCGTCGGCATCGAGGAGTACGAGCGCACCCTGCGCGACCTGCTCCGTCGGGCGGTCGACGCCACCGGCTGCCGACTGATCCTCGGTGACCCGTTCCTCATCGAGGCCGACCGGAGCGTCCCGCAACGCGCCGACACCGACCGGTACGGAGCGGTCGTGGCGGGGCTGGCGACCGAGTTCGACGCGGTGCACGTGGCCAACCAGGCGGCGTTCGACCGGGTGCTGGCGGTGAGTCCGGCGACGCGCTGGGCCGACGACCGCGTACACCCGCACCTGCCCGGCCACGCGGTCCTCGCCGACGCCTACCTCACCGCCCTCGGCGTCTCCTGACCTCAGCCCGACCCACAGCGAAGCGCCGGGCCGACCGTCAGGTCGACCCGGCGCCAACACCGTGTGGATCAGCCGCGCGCGGCCTGGTAGAGCCGCTCCGGGGTGACGGCTCCGGCGAGCACCCGGCCGTCATCGGTCAGCAGCACGCTGAACAACTTGCTGCTGAAGAGCCGACCGCTGCCCCAGTCACCACTGACCGCCGGCAGCCCGCCGAGCAGCTTCGACGTGTCCACGTCCGGCGAGCCGGCCGGTGGCGCAGCCGGCTTCGCGGAGGTCTTCGGGCCGCCGTCAACCCCGTCGAGGCGGGCGACCAGCACGGTCGTCCAGCCGGAGCCCACCGTACGCACCTGCGGGTCACCCGAGGGTGCGGCGTGGCCAGGCTTGCCGGCGCCCGGGCCGGCGGCCGGCCGCTCCGCCTTCTCCTCGGTGACCGTCACACCGGGCGGCGGGTTGAAGGTGAACTGGTCGGCGTCCGGGCGGCGGTAGTCGACCTGGGTGAAGGCCATCTCGAACGCCGGCCGGTCGCTGCCCTTCGCGAGCACCTCGAAGCGCAGCGGCACGTGCTGCTTGGCGTCGATCGCGATCCGCAACTGGTGCACCAGTGAGTCCTTGTCGCGCGGCTGGAGCACCAATTCGTAGGCGTCCTGGCCGGCGACCGTGGCCGAGCGGCCGACGCTGACCTCGGTGCTCGGGTCGATCGCGCCCAGCGCCAGGTCGGCGGCCTGCTGCGGGGTGGCGGGCATGGTCGGCCCCGGCTCGGGGACCGACTTTCCGGCGCCGGAATCGCCGCCCAGCGTGAGGTGCTTGGCGGTGTTGCTGCGACTCTGCCAGGTCCAGACGTCCCGGCCGTTGCGGATCACGTCCTGCTCACCCAGGGTGTCCAGCAGCGCGACCCGCTGCTGATCCGGGCCGGAATACCAGACCCGCAGGGTGTGCGTGCCGGTCAGCATGGTGGTCAGCTCGTTGCCGGAGACCAGCCCGACGAGTGGTGGCAGGCCGAGATCGGCGCGCTGCACCACGGTCCCGGACAGCCCCTCCAGCCGGGAGGTCTGCAGATCGACCAGAAGCTGGGCCGCGGTGCGCGGTGGCAGGCTCGGCTCCGCCTCGGCGGCGAACGTGCCGATCGCCGCACCCCCGCCGATGACGGCGACGGCAGCCGTTGCCGGGACCAGCCAACGAAGGACGGGACGGCTTCTCAGAACGGACATGGTGACACCTCCTCCGCACATCCTCCCCCCTGTGCCCTGTGAGTGTGCTGAGGACGCCGGACCGGCACGATTGACCCGGGTGGCACCCTTGGACCGTGCGCTTGCTGGTGGTGGAGGACGAAGCCCGGTTGGCGGCCGCCCTGCAACGCGGCCTCCAGGCGGAGGGGTTCGCGGTGGATGTGGCGGGGACCGGTCCGGCCGGCCTGGACGCGGCCCGGCACGGCGGGTACGACGCCATGATCCTCGACGTGATGCTGCCCGGCCTCTCCGGCTACGAGCTGGTCCGGCGGCTGCGAGCGGAGCAGCACTGGTTGCCGGTGCTGATGCTCTCCGCCAAGGACGGCGAGTACGACCAGGCCGACGGCCTCGACTGCGGGGCCGACGACTACCTGACCAAACCCTTCTCGTACGTGGTGCTGCTGGCCCGGTTGCGGGCGCTGCTGCGCCGGGGCGCGCCGGAACGCCCGGCGGTGCTGGCGGTCGGTGACCTGCGACTGGACCCGGCCCGCCGACGGGTGACCCGGGCCGACGACGAGGTGACCCTGACCGCGCGGGAGTTCGCGTTGCTGGACTACCTGATGCGCCGGCCCGGCCAGGTGGTCTCCAAGACCGAGCTGCTGGACCACGTCTGGGACGCGAGCGTGGAGACCGCGCCGAACGCCGTCGAGGTGTATGTCGGTTACCTGCGCCGCAAGCTCGGCCGCGACCGGCTGGAGACGGTCCGGGGTGCCGGTTACCGGCTGGCGACGTGATCGGCGACGCTCCGGTGGGTGCCCGCCGGGCGTGGCTCGGCTGGATGCCGGTGCTCGGGCTGCGGGGGCGGCTCATGGCGCTCGGAGTGTTCGGCCTCACCATCGGGCTCGCCCTGGGCGGGGTGGTGCTGCTCGGCGCGCTCGGCTTCGTGCTCCAGCGGACGGTCGACACCGAGGCGTTCCGGACCGCCGACGCGGTCGCCCTGCTCGCCGCCGAGGACGCGCTGCCCGACCCGCTGCCGGTGGCCGGTGGCCAGGTCCGCGTCCAGGTCGTAGACGCGCAGGGGCGGATCAGGGCCGCCTCGATCGATGCCGACCGGCTGGTGCCGATGGTCCGCCCGGAGCGGCTGGACCGCGACCGCCGCCAGCGCCTGGACGTGCCGGCCGAGCGGGTCGGGCTCGCCGGTCCGGTCCGGGTGGTCACCGTGCCCGCCGGCACCGCGGCCGACCCGCTCACCGTGCTGGTCGCCCGCTCGATGGCCGACGTGCGGCACAGCACGCACGTCGTCCGGACCATCCTGCTGGTGGCGTTTCCCCTGTTGGTGGCCGTGCTGGCCACCGTGGCGTGGCGGGTGGTGGGCGCGACCCTGCGCCCGGTCGAGGCGCTCCGCCGAGGCGCCGAGGAGATCACCGGGCGGGCCGGCGCCGGCCGGTTGCCGGTGCCCGCGTCGGCCGATGAGATCCACCGGTTGGCCGTCACCCTCAACGGCATGCTGGACCGGCTGGAATCCGCCCGGATCCGCCAGCGGGCGTTCGTCTCCGACGCCGCACACGAGCTGCGCAGTCCGTTGACCAACATCCGGACCGAGCTGGAGGTGGCCCAGCGTCTCGCCGACCGGACGGACTGGACGGCGGTCACCACCAACCTGCTCACCGACACCGAGCGACTGAGCCGGCTGGTCGACGACCTCCTGCTGCTGGCTCGCCTGGATGAAGCGCCACCGACCCGGGGCGTCGGCCCGGTGGAGTTGGGCGCGCTGCTGGCCGAGGTCGCCGCCCGTTACCCGTCGCCGCCGGTTCGGTTGACGCCGCCGCCGGGCCCGCTCTGGACGACCGGCAACGCCGACGAGCTGCGGCGCGTGCTGGCCAACCTGGTCGACAACGCGGTCCGGCACGCGTACGGCAGTGTCGTGCTCGCCGCCGAGGCGGCGTCGCCGGACGGGCCTGGCTTTGGGGCGTACCACCTGGTGACGGTGACTGACGACGGCCCGGGGATCCCGGTCGCGGACCGGGAGCGGGTCTTTGATCGGTTCACCCGGCTGGATGACGGACGGGCCCGCGACGACGGGGGCGCCGGCCTGGGGCTGGCCATCGTCCGGGAGTTGGTGCGACGTGCGGGCGGCAGCATCAGCCTGACCGACGCGCCGGAGCAGGCTGGGTTGCGAGTGTGTCTGCTGCTGCCGGCGTTCCCGGGCGAGGACGGCCATGGGCCACAGATTGACGGTCCGTGACGGCGAAGTGCCTGCCCCACCCACCCACCGATGACCCTTTGCTCTGCACTCGCGGGCGCGACAGCTACGAAGCGTGATAAATCGCCGATGCCTGTCGGAGCGGCTGCCGCGACGTCTCAGCTGTTCGTCCGCCGTGGTGCATCGAGGTAAGCAAAGCAAAGGCGGGGTGGGATGTGTGGCTGGGTGCGCCGGAGGTAACGGAATGTCACAGCGGGTTCGTCAACGGGCAAGCCACGCTGAGTGAGGTCGGCGAGGCGTGCCGGCGGGGCCTGCCTGGCGGGTCAGCGGCGGCGGGTGCAGACCTGCTCGGAGCTGGCGACGGTGTCGGTGGACCAGACGACGGCGACCGTGAAGCAGTAGTCGTTGGTGCGGTTGAGCGCGTAGATGACGTAGCTGGTGGTGCCCGCGGGCAGCGTCGCGAAGACATTGCGGTCCTGGCCGGTACGGCCACCCGCGATGACCACCGGACCCTCGCTGCCGGCCGGGTAGGTCCAGTTCAGCGCGATGCTGTCCCGGGTGTCGCGCAGCGTCACCGCGCCGGGCGGACTGCCGGGCGGAGCCGCGTCGCCAGCCGACGCGGGCGGGGTGCCAGTGGGGGCGGGCGCGGTGCTGGCCGGTGAGGCGGCGCTGGGGGAGCCGCTCGCCGGTGGCGGGGTCGGCTCGTCGTCGCCGTCGACCCGAGCCACCCCGGCGATCACGGCGGCGGCGCCGAGCAGGACCACGACCACGCCGGCCACCAGCACCGGCACCAGCCGGTTGCGCTGCGCCGACGGCGCCCGGTGCACGGGCACCGGCAGCAGCCGGGACGGTGTGTACGGCTCGAGTGGCGCGTACGGGTCGGACGGCTCATACGGGTCGGACGGCGCGTACGGGTCGGACGGCGGGTGCGCGTCGGCCCGGCGAAGCCGGTACACCCCGGACTGCTCCTCCGTGCCGCCGGCCAGCCCGACCACGGACGGGGGCACCGGGGTGTCGGTGGTGTACGACGAGGGTTCACTCGCCGGCTCGGGTGGCCATCTGGTGCCTGCCGGCCCGACCGGTTCGTCGGCGGGCACCCGGGGGTTCGGAACGGCGCCGCCGCCCGCGGCCGCCCCGGTGTGGTGTGGGGGAGGAGCGGGCGGGTGGTAGTCGGAGTCGGCCGGGTCGTCGCGGTGCGGAGGGACACGGGCGGCCGGCACCACCGGCGTGTCCGGGGCCGTGGGCGGGTCGTCGGCGCAGGCGTGGTCGGGGTTGGCCGCCGCCCGGGCCAGCGTCGCCACCTGTGCCGCCAGCGGGTCGTCGGCGGGCAGGTGCTGCCGGCACAGCTCGCGGGCCAGTGCCAGGTTGTCGTGCGCCTCGGCGAACTGCCCGCAGTCCCGCTGCATCGCCCCGAGCCGCGCCAGCATCTTGATGCCGCTGGGGTGCCCGTCGCCGTACACCTCGCGGTGCAGCTCCCAGGCGTCCTGGAGCCGGTCACGGGCCACTGTGCACTGCCCGCGGGCGTACTCGACCGTGGCCAGGTCGGCGTGCGCCGCGAGCACCCGCAGCGACTCCGGACCGTCCTGTGCGGTCAGCTCGATGATGACTTCCTGATAGAGCCGGGCGGCCCTCGAATGGCTGCCGACCCGGTGCAGCACCGCGGCCAGGGTCGCCGCGGCGGCCACGGTGCGCGGGTCGGAGCGGCCGTGCAGTCGGGTGGTGGCCGCGTATGCGAAGGCGGCCCACCCCCGGGCCGAGTGCGGCTCACCGAGGGCCACCAGCACCCGCGCCTGGAGGCTGGCCGCCTCGGCCAGCTCTCCGGTGGCGTTGGCCGGGCGGGGGTCGGCGTCGGTGAGCGCGTCGGAGAGCAGCTGCTGCGCGCCGGCGAGATCACCGGCCGACACGAGGTGGTGCGCCTGATCAGTCAGTTCGCCGAAGCCGGAAGACACGCCCCATCGTGCTCATCCGACGACGGTAAGTACAAGACCCGCGCCGGTGTCGATTGGTCAGGATCCGGTCAGGTGCTCGGCCAAGGTCTCACTGATCCCGCGCAGCTGGTCGACCTGGGCGGGGCTCAACGCGTCGAACAGGTGTCGTCGTACCCCCTCGACGTGGCCGGGCGCGGCGGCCGCGAGGGTGGCGAAACCCTCGTTGGTGAGCACGGCGATCTGCCCTCGTCGGTCGGTAGGGCACTCCTCGCGGCGCACCCAGCCGGCGGCCTCCAGCCGGGCCACGGCGTGCGAGAGCCGGCTGCGCGACGAGCTGGCGGCCTGGGCCAGTTCGCTCATCCGCAGTTGGCGGCCTGGGGCCTCGGAGAGTTGGACCAGGATCTCGTAGTACGCGTGCGGCATGCCCGCCTCGCGTTGCAGCTCGCGGTCGAGCGTGTCCATCAGCACCCGGGTGGCGGTGAGGTACGCGCGCCAGGTGCGTTGCTCGTCGGGGTCCAGCCAGCGGGTCATGACCGCCATCATACCCCCTGTAGTTGAACGTTCAACCAAATCGCGCTAGTCTCGGGTCATGGGTATCCACCGGCTCAACCACGCGGTCCTCTACGTCAGTGACCTCGCCCGCAGTGTCGCGTTCTACCGCGACGTGCTGGGCTTCCGCCCGGTGGCGATGACCCCGGACGGCTTCCGGGGTGCCACCTTCCTCCAGGCCTCCGATTCCACCAACGACCACGACCTCGGCCTGTTCGAGATCGGTGCCGCGGCCGGGCGGTCGACCGCCGGTCGGGCCACCGTCGGCCTCTACCACCTCGCCTGGGAGGTGGACACCCTCGACGAGCTGGCTGCCACCGCCGAGCGACTCGCCGCCGCCGGCGCGCTGGCCGGCACCTCCGACCACGGCACGACCAAGAGCCTCTACGGCAAGGACCCGGACGGTCTGGAGTTCGAGATCGTCTGGCTGATCCCCGCCGACCTGCTCGACGACAGCGCCCTCGCTGCCCGCAAGCAGATCGGTCGGCTCGACCTGGACGCCGAGCGGCAGCGCTACGGCGGGCAGACCAGGGGCGGAGTGGGGATCTCCGTCCCGGCCTGATCGGTCGTACGGTAGAACGGACCGATGCCGACCGACCGGACCACCGATTTCCTCCGCGAGCTGCTGGTCCGCCAGTTGACGACCTGGCTGCCCGCGGCCCTGCACCGCTCCCGGCGGGCCACCGTCGCACTCGCCGGCACGACCGCCGGCAGCGCGGAGGCCGCGCTGCGCCTGATCGCCGCGCACGGTGACCAGGCGCGCGGCCGGCAGGTCACGGTGCTGGTGCTGGCCGACGGCGCCGCCGACCTGCCGGCCCGACTCGGCCCGATCGAGGCGGAGCTGCCCGCCGAGGTCACCGTGCACCTGCTGCCCGGTGACCCATACCGCCTCCCGGTCGCCGTGAAGGCCGCCGGGGCCGCTGGCGCCCCACTGTTCTCCTTCGTGGACCTGCCCGGCGCCGTGACGCCGAAACTGCTCACCGCCGCGACCAACGGTCGCACCGGAGAGCTGCTGCTGCACACCGGCGACAGCGCCCGTGACGCGCTCGTCTCCGCCGGCTTCCCCCTGGTCGCCGAGGTGGCGCCGGTGCTGCCGGACGGCGACGCGGCCGGTGTGATCGCGTTCGGCAGCCGCTCCGACCGGAGCCTGGAGGCGGTCCGCGACGCGCTCTGGGCGATCGGCGCGGATCTCGACGTGCGCTACCGCGACCCGGCCGACCCGATGGGCGCGACTGTCGACGTGGCCGGCGATCCCGACCTCGAACCACTGATCCGCGAACTGCTGGCCGAGCTGCGTGAGGGCGGGTCGCGGCCGGTCACCGAACTGCGCCGGCACACCCTCACCGCGACCGTCTACCGTGCCGCCGACGCCAACCGGGCGCTCGCCGACCTGCTCGACGCGGGTGAGGTGCGGCGCGACCGCGAGGTCGGCAAGCTGGCCGGCGACGAGATCATCGCCCTGGCGCGCTGAGCATCCCGCACCCCACAGACGCCGAGCGGGGTGCCGGTGAATCACCGGCACCCCGCTCGACTCCCGGGATGATTACGACCGGGACTTGTCCTGCTTCCAGGACAGCGGACCCGGCAGGTCGACCCGGTGCGCCTTGGCCTTCGAGTTCCAGGACCAACGACCGATCTTGATGCTCCACGAGGAGAAGCCGTTCTCGGTGAAGTTCAGGATGATCGGTCCGTACTTCTTGCGCTTACGAAACATGAGGCCCATCGGAGGTCTCCCCTCGTCACCGTTCCCTGCCGTGTCGAGATCGAACATGCCCGAACCGACAACTTTTGAAACCCTCTCGGTGTCCGTCCTGGACAGTGAGCGCTATCCCTATTCAGCAGGTAGGTGTTGCGCCCGGGTAAACGCAGCTAGGGGCGCTTCGTAACATCGGCAGCGATAGAAGTCTCACCTTCTGGAAGACCGTTGACCGCTCGATCCCGTGCCCGGCAACATGAGGTCATGTCGCAGCGGGATGAGCTCCTCCTCACCGCTCGTGTGCACGTCGACCTGGTCCGGCACGCGAGCGCGCTCTGTTGAGCTGACCGGTTCGTCCGGCTCGGCTCCAGCGCCGCACTCCCACCGCCCGCCCGCTCAACGCGGAGCAGCGTGCCTTCACGCCCACATCGGGCGTCCCCGCTCCCACCGTGGACAGATCAGGAGACTCCTCATGTCCCCACCTCGTCGCGCCATCCTGCGTACCCTCGGCGCCGTCGCCGCCCTGACCCTGCTGACCGGCACGGCCGCCTGCGGCGCCGACGCCGCAGCCGGCGGAGGCCAGACCACCGAACTGCGCTACCAGGGCTCGGTCGGCCAGGTCACCCTCCCCGAACTCGCCGCCGACCTCGGCTACCTCGGCGACGTCAGACTCAACTGGATCGGCAACGTCACCGGCGGCCCGCAGGACATCCAGGCCACCGCCACCGGGCAGAGCGACTTCGGCGGAGCGTTCAACGGCGCCATCGTCAAACTCGCCGCCGCCAACGCACCGATCACGGCCGTGGTCAGCTACTACGGCTCCGACGCGCAGACCTTCCAGGGCTACTACGTGCTCGACGACAGCCCGATCCGCAACCCTCGCGACCTGATCGGCAAGAAGGTCGGCATGAACACCCTCGGCGCGCACGCCGAGGCCGTGCTCAAGACCTGGCTCGCCCGCGGCGGTCTCAACCCCGCCGAGGTCAAACAGGTCGAGTTGGTCGCCCTGCCCCCGGTCAACACCGAGCAGTCGCTGCGGCAGAAGCAGATCGACGTCGCGGTGCTCGGCGGGGTGATCCGGGACAAGGCCGTCGCCAGTGGCGGCATCCGCACCATCTTCACCGACTACGAGCTGCTCGGCGCGTTCAGCGGCGGCACGTACGTCTTCCGCGACGACTTCATCAAACGCAACCCGCAGACCGTGAAGGCGTTCGTGACGGGGGTGGGCAAGGCCATCGAGTGGGCCCGCACCCAACCCCGCGAGACCGTGGTCACCCGGATGCGGGACATCATCACCAAGCGGGGTCGCAACGAGGACCCGTCGCTCGTCGCGTACTGGAAGAGCAGCGGCGTCGCCGGCCGGGGCGGCGTGATCGACGAGCAGGAGTTCGGCACCTGGATCGACTGGCTCGCCGCCGAGGGCGAGCTGAAGGGCGACCGCCCGAAACCGTCCGACATCTACACCAACCGCTTCAACCCCTTCGTGGACGGGGGCGGCGCGTGAGCACCGACAAGATCCTCTTCGACCGGGTGAGCAAGACCTTCCCGGTCCGCGCCCACCGGCGTGGCAGCGCCGGCGCGGTCACCGCGCTGGACCAGGTGACCCTCGGGGTACGCCCCGGCGAGTTCCTGGTCGTCGTCGGTCCGAGCGGCTGCGGCAAGTCCACACTGCTCGATCTGCTCGGCGGCCTCACCCGACCAACGGCGGGCCAGGTGCTCGTCGACGGTCGGCCCGTCACCGGCCCGGGCCTGGACCGGGGCATCGTCTTCCAGCAGTACGCGCTGCTGCCCTGGCGCACCGCCGCCGGCAACGTCGCGTTCGGACTGGAGGCCAAGGGGGTGCCCCGCGCGGAACGCGCCGACCTGATCGGGTACCACCTGGACCTGGTCGGTCTGCGCGGCTTCGCCGACCGCTACCCGCACGAGCTGTCCGGTGGGATGAAACAGCGGGTCGCGATCGCCCGCAGCCTCGCGTACGACCCGGACGTCCTGTTGATGGACGAGCCGTTCGCGGCCCTCGACGCGCAGACCCGCGACTCGTTGCAGGACGAGCTGGTGCGGATCTGGGCCCGCACCGGCAAGACCATCGTGTTCATCACCCACGGCATCGACGAGGCCGTCCACCTCGGTCAGCGGGTGGCCGTGCTGACCTCCCGGCCGGGACGACTCAAACAGGTCATCGACATCGACCTCGGCGACCGGGACGCGGTCGAGGACGTGCGCTCCACCGACGCGTTCCGCCACCACCGGCACGAGATCTGGACCCTGCTGCGTGACGAGGTGCGTGCCGCCCAGGCGGCCGAGGGCACCGGCGTCCGGCACCCCGAGGAGGCCCGCGTTGGTTGACATCGCCGAACGTCCCACCCGGCTGGCGGCCGCACCCGCCGTGCCGGACCGTGTCGTCCCCGGCCGGGCCGGCCGACTGCTCGGCGTCGGGGCGAGGGTGCTGCACCGTACCGTCGCCATCGCCGCGCTGGCGGCCATCTGGGAGGGCGCACCCCGGCTCGGGCTGGTGGACCGGGTCTTCCTGCCCCCGCTGTCCGAGGTGCTGGTGGCCTGGTGGGAGCTGCTGCGCAGCGGGCAGCTCGCAGAGCACGTGGGTGCGAGCCTCACCCGGTCACTGGCCGGGCTCGGTCTGGCGGTGCTCACCGCCATCCCACTCGGCCTGCTGATCGGCTGGTACCGGCCGCTCGCCGAGCTGCTCAGCCCCCTGCTGGAGGTGTTCCGCAACACCGCCGCGCTGGCCCTGCTGCCGGTGTTCGTGCTCATCCTCGGCCTGGGGGAGACCTCCAAGATCGCCCTGGTGCTGTACGCGTGCTCCTGGCCGATCCTGCTGAACACCATCGCCGGGGTGAAGGGCGTCGACCCGCTGCTGATCCGATCGGCCCGCTCGATGGGGCTCAACCACCTGCGGCTGTTCCAGAAGGTGATCCTGCCGGCCGCGGTGCCGACGATCTTCACCGGCGTCCGGCTGGCCGGGGCGTACTCGATTCTCGTGCTGGTCGCGGCCGAGATGGTCGGCGCCAAGGCCGGCCTCGGCTACCTCATCAACTACGCGCAGTACAACTTCGCGATCGCCGACATGTACTCCGGGATCATCACGATCTCCGCCATCGGCCTGGTCGTCAACCAGCTCCTCGTCGCCCTCGAACGTCGCTTCTCCACGTGGCGCGTCGACGTATCGGCCGGATAGGACGGACACCAATGACCCGTACCCTGCACCTGAACGCGTTCCTGATGGGCGTCGGCCACCACGAGGCCGCCTGGCGGCACCCCCGCACCGACCCGCGTCGGGTCACCGACGTGCGGCACTTCCAGGAGCTGGCCCGCATCGCCGAGCGCGGCACCCTCGACTCGCTGTTCCTCGCCGACGGGCTCTCGGTCGGGCCGAACCCCCGGCACAACATCCAGGCCGTCTTCGAACCGTTGACCCTGCTGGCGTCGCTGGCCGCGGTGACCGAGCACATCGGTCTCATCGCGACGGTCTCCACCACCTACAACGAGCCGTTCCACACCGCCCGCAAGTTCGCCTCGCTGGACCACCTCAGCGGCGGCCGGGTCGGTTGGAACATCGTCACCTCCGCGCAGGAGCGGGAGGCGGTCAACTTCAACCGGGACAGCCACCCCGCGCACGCCGACCGGTACCGGCGGGCCGCCGAGTTCGTCGACGTCGCGATCAAGCTCTGGGACAGCTGGGAGGACGACGCGCTGGTCTTCGACACCACGGCCGGGGTGTTCGCCAACACCGACCGGGTGCACGAGGTGGCCCATCGCGGGCCGGAGTTCCAGGTCCGCGGCCCGCTGAACATCCCCCGCGGGCCGCAGGGCCGACCGCTGCTGGTGCAGGCCGGCTCGTCACCGGACGGAATCGCCTTCGCCGCCCGTTACGCCGAGGCGGTCTTCACCGCACAGCAGACCCTCGCCGACGGGCAGGGCTTCTACGCCGAGCTGCGACGGCAGGTCACCGCCGCGGGCCGGGACCCGGACCTGGTGAAGGTCCTGCCCGGCATCGCGCCGGTGATCGGCGGCACCGAGGCCGAGGCGCAGGCGCTCGCCGCCGAGTTGGAGGAGCTGATCGTCCCCGACTACGCCCTCGCCCAGCTCTCCGGGATCCTCGGCGTCGACCTGACCGGCCTGCCGCTGGACGGGCCGCTGCCGGAGCTGCCCGACTCCGGCACCGTGCAGGCCCACCAGAGCCGATACCAGCTCGTCACCGAGCTGGCCCGCCGGGAACGGCTCACGATCCGGCAGCTGATCGGCCGGCTCGGCGGCGGCCGGGGTCACCGGGTGGTCGCCGGCACCCCGGAGCAGATCGCCGACCAGATCGAGCTGTGGTTCACCCAGGGCGCCGCCGACGGCTTCAACATCATGCCGCCGCACCTGCCCGGTGGGCTCGCCGACTTCGTCGACCACGTGGTGCCGGTGCTGCGCGCCCGTAAGTTGTTCCGCAGCGAGTACACCGGCCGGACGCTACGCGAGCACTACGGCCTGCCCCGACCGGTCAGCGCGTACGCCGCGTCGACCCTGGTGTCGGCGTGACCACCGTGGAGCGTCTGACGACGGACGCCGCCGAGCTGCGGCCGGTGAGCCGGGACCTGTTCCGTGCTCTGCTGCGTCGGCAGGCCACCAGCGTCACGGTGGTCACCGCCGTCGCCCGCGCCACCGACCCCGCCTGCCTGGGTGGGATCGGCGCACCGATCCGGGCGGGATTCACCGCCACCTCGTTCACCTCGGTGTCGCTGGATCCACCGCTCGTCTCGTTCTGCCTCGGGACGGCGTCGTCGAGCTGGCCGGTGCTGGCCCGAGCCGAGCACGTCGCGGTGCACCTGCTGGCCGCAGGGCAACGGGAGGCCGCCGCCGTCTTCGCCACCAGCGGCATCGACCGGTTCGCCGCGTACCCGGACTGGACGCCGGGGCCGTTCGGGGTGCCGTTGCTGACCGGAGTGCTGGCCCGGCTGCTCTGTCGGGTGGTGCACCGGGTGCCGGCCGGCGACCACACGCTGGTGATCGCCGAGCCGCTCGCGTTGGGCGACGGCGGGGACGGCGCGCCGCTGGTGCACCACCGGGGCGGCTACACCACGGCGGTCGAGGTGTGAGCGCACCGACCACGCCGGACCTGCTCGCGTTGGACCGGGCCGCCCAGGACCTGCTGTTCCGGGCGGCCCACACGGCCCACACGTTCACCGACGAGCCGGTCACCGACGCCCAGGTCGCGGCGATCCACGACCTGATCCGGTACGGGCCGACCGCCTACAACGGCCAGCCCCTGCGGGTGCTGCTGCTCCGCTCACCGGCGGCGCGCGCCCGACTGCTGCCGTACGTCTCCAGCAGCAACCGGGCCAAGACGGCCGCCGCTCCGTTGACCGCGGTCCTCGCCGCCGACGTGGACTTCCACCAGCGGCTGCCCGAGCTGTATCCGCACCGTCCGCAGGCGCGGGACTGGCTGGCGGATCGGGCGGCGCGGGTCGAGCAGGCCCGGTTCAACGCCACCCTGCAGATCGGCTACCTGATCGTCGGTGTCCGCGCGGCGGGTCTCGCCGCCGGCCCGATGGCGGGCTTCGACGCGGCAGGCGTGCGGCGGGAGTTCTTCCCCGACGGTCGGCACGAGGTGTTGCTCCTGCTCAATCTCGGGCACCCCGACGCCGGGGACTCGCCCGACCGTCTGCCCCGGCTGGACACCGGGGAGGTGATCAGCACGCTCGACGGCTGAGTGGGGAACGGGACCGCCCCCGGTCCCGGCGTGAGGCCGGCACCGGGGGCGGAAGGTCGCGGGTCAGGCCCCCTTGACCCAGTCGAGGGTGAAGCGGGCGAAGAAGATGCCTCCGGTGCCGCCGACCTCGTACAGGTTGCCGATGGTGCCGTCGTTCAGCACTGCCATCGTGGAGTAACCCGCCGCTCCCGGCTTGACCAGCGCCCGGGCCGGCCAGCTGGCACCGTCGTCGGTGGAGAGCCGGACGGTGAGGTCGTTACGGGCGGACGGGGCCGCGTTGTTGCTGAACAGGGCGGTACGGGTACGCACCGGAGCACCGTTCGTGCCCACCTCCGACGGGCGCAGGTAGGAGATCTCGTCGGCGTTGCAGAGCGGATCGGTCAGCAGAGGGCTGGCCGTGGCCGCGCCGAACGTGACAGCACCGTCGGTGGAGGTGGAGTAGAACCGGCTGCGGGTGCTGTTGTGCCGCATGTTCTGCACGATCGCTCCGGTGCCACGCTCGACGGCCTTGCTCTCGTTGATGTTCCCGCCGGCGGAGCCACCGCGCTTCCACGTCGCACCGTTGTCGTCGCTGTAGACGTTGGCGGTCTGGGTGAGACCGGCCGCGTCCCGGTAGACGAACGGCTGGATCAGGCGTCCGGTGCTGCTCTGGATGCCGTGCCCGGAGGAGAAGAACGCCTGCTGCCAGGTCGGGAGCTTGATCGTCGGGTTCAGCTCGACCGGGGTGCTCCAGGTGGCGCCGTTGTCCCGGCTGGTGATGTATTGCAGGTGCAGGCTGTTCGGGTCGTTGGCGGTGTTGAGGCCGGACGAGCCGGACCAGAAGCTGATGCCCGGCTTGGGGGAGTAGGTGTAGAAGCAGTAGACGACGCCGGTCTTGCGGTCCACCAGCAGGCTGGGGTCGCCCGCTCCCTCACTGGTGGTGGCGGGCGCGTGGATGACGCGGGGCTGGTCGAAGGTGCGGCCCCCGTCGGTGCTGCGGGTCATGGCGATCTGGATGTTGTTGGTGCCGCCACCCAGGTCGTACTGGCCGTTGATCCGGGCGTCGGCGACGGCGATGACCGTGCCGTTGTTGGTGACGGCCATGCCCGGGATGCGGACCGAGGCGGAGGTGCCGTCGTAGCGGCCGTTGGGACCGTTGATGTTGCGGATGACGCTCTGCGTGGTCAGCACCGCGGTGCTGTTCATCTGCGGGGTGCCGGCGGCCAGGCCGCACCCGGTGGTGCCGCGCACTGTGGTGTCGAAACCGGAAGCGGTGACCCGCAGGGTGTACGCGGTGCCCGCGCCGAGGGTCCAGTAGTGCAGGAAGTTGCCGCCAGCGGCGACGCTGCGGGTCCACGGGGATCCGGTGCGCCCGGCCCAGGCCACGGTGAAGTCCCGGGCGGTGGTGGTGCGGTTCTCCAACGCGAGCTGGAGTCGCCCGGCGGTGCAGTCGTAGCTGGCGACCGCCGACATGCCGGTGCCGCAGTGGAAGATGCCGGCGGAGGTGTCGTCCAACCCGGTCGGGGTGGTCGTCCGCAGCGTGTACGCCGTGCCGGCGGGGAGGGTCCAGTACAGCTCGTTGCTGCTGGTGCCGGCGGCGACCGTCCGGGTCCAGGGGGAGTTGGTGCGGCCCGGCCAGGTGACGGTGAAGGTCTGCGCGGTGGTGCTGCCGTTGGTGAGCCGCAGGTTGAGCCGGCCGGTCGTGCAGTCGGCGCTGGCCGTCGCGCTCACACCGGCGGGGGCGGCGTGAGCTGGCGTGGCGGGCAGGATCGCGGCCACGCCGAGGACGGCGGCCACGACCGCTATCACTCGGCGCGGTAGTGCTCGGACAGGAGACACGGGGGATGTCCTTCCGGGGACGGGGGTGAGGAACGGCGAAGTTAGCCATAAGACGTCGGATATCTGACGTCCAAGACGCTAAGGGGCGCCGGGCGGGTCGTCAATAGATCGACGCTCGGGGAGCCGTGGTAGCTGCCATGTGCGATCAATTGCCGGCGTAGATGATCGAAGATGCAAAAACAGCGTAGATATTTACATCATGTTGCAGCGTCTGGCAGGCTCGGTCTACATCGATAATTGTCGACACGCTGGCGATCCGGCCCGTCCCGCCCCTCGGCCGCCGCCTGCGTGGCGACGATGCCTGTCCGAAGGAGAGACCATGCAACGGCGCCAACTCCTCACCCTGGGTGTGCTCAGTCCGTTCGCGGCGATGCTGGCGTCGGGCGGCCCGGCCGGTGCTGCGGCCGCCGCGGCACAGGTCTTCGGGTTCTCCGCCGATGGCAGCAACTTCCTGCTCAACGGTCAGCCGTTCCAGATCCGCAGCGGGGAGATGCACCCGTCCCGCATCCCTGTGCAGTACTGGCGCCATCGGATCCAGATGGCCAAGGCGATGGGCATGAACACGATCGCCATCTACGTGATGTGGAACCACATCGAGGAACGGCCCGGCGTCTTCGACTTCACCACCGACCGGCGGGACATCGCCGGCTTCATCCGGCTGTGCCAGGCCGAGGGCATGTACGTGCTGCTGCGTCCCGGCCCCTACGTCTGCGCCGAGTGGGACCTCGGTGGTCTGCCGCCGTACCTGCTGCGCAATCCGAACATCAGGTTGCGGGTCCGCACCGCCTCCGACCCCAACTACATGGCGGCCGTCACGCGCTACGTCAACGCGCTCGCCGCGCAGGTCAGGCCGCTCATGGTGGCCAACGGTGGGCCGATCCTGATGGTCCAGATCGAGAACGAGTACGGGTCGTACGGCAGCGACGCCGTCTATCTCGAGGAACTGCGACAACTGTGGCTGGCCGCCGGGATCACGGGACCGTTCTACACCGAGGACGGGCTCGGCCAGGTGCAGGGCAACCGAACGGTCGTGACCGGCGGTGCGATCGCGCTCAGCGGTGGTGACGCGGCGGCCATCGCCGCGGCCCGTCAGTCCTTCCCGACCGTCCCGGCCATGTCCGGCGAGCTCTACACGGGCTGGTTGACGCACTGGAGCGACGGTGGCTTCGCCGGGTCGAACACCGACATCTCCACCCAGTTGCGGGGCCTGATGGCCGGCAGGCTGTCGTTCAACCTCTACATGATCCACGGCGGGACGAACTTCGGGTACTCCGCGGGCGCGAACGCCGCCGACAACGGGTCCGGCTACCAGGCGGACATCACCAGCTACGACTACGGCGCGCCGATCAACGAGCAGGGCGCCCCGTCTCGGCTGTACCCCACCTATCGCGAGATCATCGGCACGGCCCTCGGGGTGACGCTGCCGGCCGTGCCCGCGCCGAACCCCACCATCGTGCGTACCGGCGGTCAGGCGGTGCTGCCGACGCCGTACGCCTCGTTGTGGGACAACCTGCCCGCCGCGCTGTCGACGCAGACGAACCCCCAACCGATGGAGATGTACGGCCAGAACTCCGGCTTCATGCTGTACCGCCGGGTCCTGCCCGGCTACACCCGGGCGACGCTGGACATCAGGTCGGCGCGCGACTACGCGACGGTGTTCCTCGACGGCGTCTACCAGGGCGGTCTGTCCCGAAGTAACCTCCCGGCGGCCTACACGACGCCGCTCGGGGTGACAGTGCAGGACGCGCCGCTGGCGTTGAAGACCTCGGCCAGTGGCAGTCCCACGCTCGACATCCTGGTGGAGGGCATGGGCCGGAACAACTTCGGCCAGGCCCTGGTCGACCGCAAGGGCATCACGGAACGGGTGTCGCTTGTCGACGCGGGCACCCTGACCGGCACGTTGACCAACTGGCAGACCCACCTGCTGCCCGTCGACGAGGCGTTCGTGGCCGGCCTCCGTCCAGTGATCAGCAACAGCTCCCGGCCCGGCATCTTCTTCAAAGCCACAGTGAATCTCACCCAGACCGGCGACACGTACCTCGACATGTCCCGGTGGACCAAGGGCGTGGTCTGGGTCAATGGCCGTAACCTCGGCCGCTACTGGAAGGTGGGGCCACAGCAGCGGCTCTACTGCCCGGCGCCGTGGCTGCGGGTCGGGGCCAACGAGATCGTCGTCTTCGACCTGCATCAGGTGCAGGCGCAGCCGATCTCCTTCGAGGCCACCCTGAGCGGCCAGTCGGGCGCCGTCCGCCACACGGTGGTCAACCGGGCCAGCGGCAAGGCCCTCGACGTGCCGGACCTGTCCCGGGTCACCGGCGTGCAGTTGATCCAGTGGACCCCCAACGGCGGGACCAACCAGGCGTGGTTGATGGCTGGTGCGGTGGGGGGCGTCACCACGATGACCAGCGTCAACTCGGGGCTGCTGGCGGACGTCGAGGCCAGCTCCACAGCGGAGGGGGCGCGGGTCATCCAGTGGACCGCGACCGGCGGCGGCAACCAGCAGTGGCGGGTCGTCACCGCCTCCGGCGACTTCGTGAAACTCGTCAACGTGCAGACCGGCAAGGTCCTCGCCGTGGCCGGCGGGGCGACCACCAACGGTGCCGCCATCGTGCAGCAGAGCGACACCGGCAGCGCCTCCCAGCACTGGCGGCTCACCCCAAGCTGATGCCCCGGGCGAGATGACACCGGCCTGACCAGCGGTTCGGCCGGGACGGTGAGGGCCGGGCAGGCGACCGGCTGCGGCGCGGCGGCCGCAGAGGTCACCTACCGGCCCTCACCGGCACGGGCTCACCGACGCGTGATGTCCACCCCGCGCTCCCGGGCCCGCTCCGCCGTGGTGCGGTGCGGGACATTGCATCTGGGATGCAAGGATGGGCGCATGGGCGGGCCGAGCGACCGGAGTGAGACGTGAACCAGCGCGAGCGGTGGCACCGGCTCCTGGAGATGGTCGCGGTCGAGGGTCAGCTCGACATCGAGTCCACCGCCCGCGAGCTGGGCGTGAGCACGGCGACCGTCCGACGTGACTTCGACGAGCTCGCCACCCAGCAGTTGGTGACACGTACCCGGGGCGGCGTGGTCGTCACGAACGTGTCCTACGACCTGCCGCTGCGCTACAAGGCGGTCCGGCAGGCATCGGAGAAGCAGCGCATCGCCGCGGCCGCCGTCGCACTGATTCCGCCGGGGAGCACGGTGGGGCTCAACGGGGGCACCACGACGACCGAGGTGGGCCGGGCTCTCGCGCTGCGCACCGACCCGAACGGGCAGATGACGGCGAACACGGTGGTGACCAACGCGCTGAACATCGCCCACGAACTCATCGTGCGGCCGCACATCCGGGTGGTGCTCACCGGTGGGACGGCCCGCCCGCAGTCGTACGAGCTGGTCGGCCGAATCGCTGAGACGATGCTCGCGTCCGTGGCGTTGGACGTGGTCGTCCTCGGTGTGGACGCGATCGACCACCAGCACGGCGCCAGCGCGCACAACGACGGCGAGGCGGCGGTCAACCACGTCATGGTGACCAGCGCCGCGCGGACGATCGTGGTGGCGGACGCCTCGAAGCTGGGCCGCCGGAGCTTCAACCGGATCTGTCCGTTGGGCAACATCGACACCCTGATCACCGACAGGGCGGCGGATCCGGAGCAGGTGAGCCTCGTCGAGCAGGCCGGGGTGAAGGTGGTCCAGGTCTGACGAGCGTCGCCGGCGGGAACGGTCCCGACGGCAAAGATGGAACTCGATGCGAAATCGCCGCCGATTTCTTGCATCTTGAGTCAAGTGGGTGCAGCATTCCTGCTTATCGGCCCATGTGAATGTCTGGAGCCGCATCGTCCCTCACCACACCGGGAGAAAACGATGATCTGGTCATCGCTGCCCGCGTCCCGCCCCCGAACCGCCGTCCGGGCCGCCGTCGTGGCCCTCATCCTGCTCGCCGCGATGCTGCAAGCCGTACCCGCCCGTGCCGCTACACCGGGAAGCGCCACCGGCCTCACCCGGGCCGGGAACACGTACACCATCGCCACCAGCACGGCCGCCCGCATCCGGCTCACCCTGGCCCGCGCGGACATCTTCCGCGTCTGGGTGGCACCCAACGGCACCTTCACCGAACCGGCGGCGAACGAGATCACCGTACGGACCGACTTCGGCAGTGTCGCCAGCACGATGACCGACGAGGGCACCTCCTTCCGCATCGCCACCTCGGCGGTGGTCATCCGGATCAACAAGAGCCCCCTGACGATGCAGGTCCAGCGCCCGGACGGGACGCTGATCTGGCGGGAGTCACAACCGCTCGACTGGGGCTCGGGCCGCACCACGCAACGGCTGGCCCGCGCCGCGGACGAGCAGTTCTACGGCACCGGCCTGCGCCTGGGGGAGTGGGCGTTGCGCGACAAGACGGTCCCGGTCGCCGTGGACAACCAGTGGCGGGAGAACACCAACGCCAGTCCGGCGCCCTTCTACATGTCCACCAACGGCTACGGGGTCCTGCGCAACACGTGGGCGCCCGGCTCGTACGGCTTCACCGCGCCGGTGACCACCACCCACAACGAGGAACGCTTCGACGCCTACTACTTCGTGGGTGACTCGCTCAAGGGCGTGCTCGGCGCGTACACCGACGTGACCGGCAAGCCTTTCCTGAGCCCGATGTGGGGCCTCGAACTCGGCAACGCCGACTGCTTCAACGCATCCAACCCCGCCTACCAGGGCGACCACAACCGGGCCGGGCACCAGCGGACCCCCGACGTGCTGTCGTACGCACGGGAGGCCCGGGCCAAGGACATGCCGTCCGGTTGGTTCCTGCCCAACGACGGGTACGGCTGCGGCTACAACGACCTGCCCGCAACCGTCGCCGGAGCCAAGGCGCTCGGTTTCCAGACCGGCCTGTGGACCTCCACCGGCCTGTCGTCGATCGACTACGAGGTCGGCACCGCCGGCAGCCGCGGCGTGAAGACCGACGTCGCCTGGGTCGGCGGCGGCTACCAGAACGCCTTCCGTGGTGTTCAGCAGGCGGTGGACGGCATCGAGCGCAACTCCGACGCGCGCCGCTACGTGTGGAGCGTCGACGGTTGGGCCGGCACCCAGCGCAACGCCGTGGTCTGGACCGGTGACACGTACGGCCGGTGGGACGACATGCGGTGGACCGTGCCGGCGGTCGCGGGCGCCGGGCTGTCCGGCTTCAACTACGCCACCGGCGACGTCGACGGGATCTTCGGGGGCAGCCCGAACACCTACGTGCGGGACCTTCAGTGGAAGTCGTTCACCCCGGCGTTCATGACGATGTCCGGTTGGGGCGTGACCAACCCGGCGGCCGGCTACCAGGACAAGCAGCCCTGGCGTTACGCCGAGCCGTACCTGTCGATCAACCGCCGGTACCTCCAGCTCAAGATGCGGCTGATGCCGTATCACTACACGATGAGCCGCGTGGCCAGCGTGACCGGTGTGCCGGCGACCCGAGCGCTGGTGCTGGAGTATCCCAACGACCCGGTGGCTCGCGGCAACGCCACGTCCGGGGAGTTCATGGCCGGCGACGCCTTCCTCGTGGCGCCGGTGGTCTCCGACACCGAGTTGCGCGACGGCATCTATCTGCCGGCCGGCACCTGGACCGACTACTGGACCGGGCGGGTGTACCAGGGGCCACTGACCCTCAACGGGTACGCCGCACCGCTCGACCGGCTGCCCCTGTTCGTCAAGGGCGGTTCCATCGTGCCGATGTGGCCGCAGATGAATTACACCGGCGAGAAGCCGGTCTCCACACTCACCTACGACCTGTACCCGCGCGGCACGTCGAGCTTCACTCTCTACGAGGACGACGGCATCACTCGCGCCTACCAGGGCGGGGCCTACGCCACCCAGCAGGTCCGGATGGCGGCACCGACGTCCGGCACCGGGACTGTCACAGTGGACGTGGGCGCCTCCACCGGCACGTACACCGGTAAGCCGTCGTCGCGCTCCTACGAGTTCACCGCGCACCTGGCGGCCGCTCCCCGCGCGGTCACGGTCGCTGGCCAGACGCTGCCGTCGCTCGCCACGCGCGCCGCGTACGACTCGGCGAGCAGCGGTTGGTTCTACGCGGACGGAGTTCTGCGGATCAAGGCCGGGTCGCGGAGCACCGCGTTCCAGACCCGGATCGACGGTGCCGTGCTGCCGGTCGCCGGCACCAGCACGACGCCGCCGCCGATTCCGCAGGACGACTGGCGGCTCGTGTACGCCGACAGCGAGGAGACCAGCGCGGAGAACGGCGCGGCCACCAACGCGTTCGACGGCAACCCGGCCACCTCCTGGCACACCGCCTGGTCGTCCACCGCCGCGCCCCTGCCGCACGAGATCCAGATCGATCTGGGCGCCACGTACCAGGTCGATGGGCTGCGGTATCTGCCCCGACAGGACGGCGGAGTGAACGGCCGGATCGGCCGCTACGAGGTGTACGTCTCGGACAGCCCCAGCAACTGGGGCACGGCGGTGGCGTCGGGGACCTTCGCCGACTCGTCGACGCAGAAGGTGGTGCCGTTCAGCGCCGCCCGCAGCGGCCGGTACGTGCGCCTACGGGCACTGAGCGAGGCCGGCGCCAGGGGTCCCTGGACGACGATGGCCGACCTGGCGATCACCGGAACCCCGGTGGCGTCGGGGAGCTGATCCTCGCGCGGCCCGTCGGACAGGGTTGCCGCCCTGTCCGACGGGCCACGGCCAGAACCGGGGCCGAAAACGGGGTCAGGACAAGGACCACTGTTGGCGGGTCGCGCCGGTGGCGGTGCGCTGGACGACGTCCGCCCCGTTGTCGGTGATCGTTCCGTCGAGATCGAGCGCTCGACCACTGTTGCGGTTCGTGATGGTGAAGTAGGTGCCGACCCGCGTGATGCGCCACTGCTGGTTGGCCCCACCCGTGTACGTCCACTGGATGACGTCGGCGCCGTCCGCGGTCGAGTTGCTGGCCACGTCGAGGGCGCGGCCACTGCGGCGGTTGACGATGCGGTGGTACCCGTCGCCGACGGGAACGATCGACCACTTCTGGTGCAGACCACCGTTGTCGGCCCACTGGACGGCGTCGCCGCCGTCACCCGGTGCGGCGACCGCGACCTCCATGACCTTCCCGCTGGCTCGATTCGTGAGTGTGTAGCTCGCGTTCGGGTCGAACGAGCCGTTCAGGGCGTCGAGTTCCTTGAGGCTGAACCGGACGGTCATGATGTACGGGTAGCTCGTGTCGGCCGGGTCGAAGTATCCGTACGACGTGAGCACGAACGTGCCGTCGGGCAGCACCACGTTGCCCGCGTAGCCGGTGTCGCCGCTCTTCACCGAGGGCGTGAAGTCCTCCAGCAACCGCACCCGGTACTGCCCCTCGCGGGAGTTGACCAGGTCGTCGTACGTGCCGACCCAGGCCACCCAGTCGCCGGCCACCCACGCCCCGGTGTTGCTCACGCTGTTGCGGATGATGTCCCGGAAGGTGATGACGAGTCGACCGGTGGCCGGGTCGTACGTCGCCGCGTGGCGCTCGCCCATCAGGGCGCCCTGCATCTCACGCGGCTCGGTCCAGGTGTTCCCCTCGTCGTTGGAGAACGCGACCATGGCGTTGGTGCGCTTGTTCTGCGCTCGGGCGAGCAGCGCGAGCTGACGACCGTTCGGCGAGCGGATGATCTCGATTTCGCAGAGGCCGGCGTACTTCTCGATGGTGTTGTGCGCGGCGAGCAGCCGGGTCGGCGTGCTCCAGACGGCGTTGCCGCTGGCGTCGAAAGTCAGGTAGGTCTTCCAGTTGTTGTATCCGCCGTCGTGGAAGATGCCCATGTACCGGAAGTCCCAGGAGCCGTCGGCCTTCTTGAGGCGGACCAGGGTGGCGTGGGCCACGAAGCCGCTGAAACCGGCGTCGGCGAAGTGGTGGGTGAACTCCGACCAGGACCGGCCGCTGTCGTCGGAGTACGCGGTCTTGAACCCGCCCGGGCTCGCCGGAAGGCCGCTGACCAGCAGCAACCGGGTCGTACCGTTCGGCTTCACCACCTTGTAGAGGGTGGGTGTCTCCTTGCTGGTGGCCCAGCTCGCCGGCGTGGGGAGCCGGCCTGTCCAGGTGCGGCCACCGTCGTCGCTGCGCTTCAGGATGATCTGACCGGTGCCGTGGCCCATGGGGTAGACGGCGAACATCGTGCGTCCGTCGTCGAGCAGGACGGTGTCGGGGTGCCCGAGGTACTGCCCGGCCTGGCGGTCGGTGAGCACCTGACGGCGCGTGTCGTCCTTGAGGTCGAGGAACGGGATCGTGTAGTCGATGCGCATGCTGAGATCACTGATCTCACCCGCCGAGAGGGCGGTGCCGTACACGCGCACGTAGTCCAGGTCACCGCTGTAGTGCCACTGGGATCCCTGGGCGTCGACGTTGCGGCCGATCCACATCCCGTTGAGGTCTCGGACGTTCGCGAAGAACCGGGTGGAGGGGTGCGTGGCCCGCACCGTCCCGTCGACGTAGAGGCGAGTGCCCTCGGACCCGACGGTCAGGATGGCGGTGTGCCAGACGCCGTCGTTGTAGGGGCCGCCGGTGGACGTCACCTGGGTGGCGTACGCCCCGTTCTCCCGGTTCTCGAAGTACACGGAGCCGCCGTTGAGGGAGAAGGACAGGTTGCTGGAGTCGTCGGCGGTGTGCGACGCGCTGAAGAAGCTCTTCGCGACGGCGGTGCTCGTGGACCGGAACCGGACGGCGATCGCCCCCTGGGTCAGGTTCGCCACGCCGGACACGTCGGCCGACTTGTCGAGGAAGGTGCTGCTGCCGTTGAACGCCTGGTTGACCGGATAGTCCAGGGTCGCAGTGGCCGCGGCGTGCCCGGCGGAGGCCGGCACCAGCAGGCTGAGCAGGAGCAGCAGGGCGACGGTCGCGGCGGTGCCCGCCCGTGCCGCCGGGTGCCGCAGTTTCAACGGGTGATGGTCCATTGCTGTTCGGTACCTCCGCGGTAGGTCGACTGGACGACGGCGGCACCGTCGTTGGTCGCGGCATTCGCTACGGTGAGCGCCCTGCCGGAATTCCTGTTGATGATCTTGTAATGCGTGCCGACCGGAATGACGCTCCACAGCTGGTTCGCGCCGCCGTGGCTCGTCCACTGGACGACGCTCGCGCCGTCGGCGGTGGACGAGCCGGAGACGTCCAGCACCTTGCCGCTGCTGCGGTTGACGATGCGGTGGTAGCCGCCGCCGGCCTCAACGAGAGTCCACCGTTGGTGTGCCGCACCGTTGCTCGACCACTGGATGGCGCCACCGCCGTCCCCGCTGCCGACCGGCACCTCAAGCACCTTGGTGCTGTTGCGGTTGACGACCCGGTACTCGGTCGACGGGTCGAACGTGGCGGCCGGGGTCGCCGCCCGGGACACCTCGACCTTGTCCGCCGTGACCGCGGTGCCGGACGAACTGGCGTTCCTGCTGTTCAACACCCGCACCCGCAGGACGTGCGAGCCCTGCGCGAGCAGCCCACTGGTGAAGACCATCGCCTGGTCCACCCGCGTGGGGGAGTACAGGTCGACCACCGTCTCCGGGCCCCCGTCGATCGAGACGCCGGCCCGCCCGTGATTCGCCGCCCTGGCAGCGAAGAGCTTGATCTTGTTGCCGGTGAACCGGACCTGGTACGCGCTGTCAAGCGTGCTGCTGTAGTGGTCGTCGCCCTGGAACTGTCGGGCGCCGTTGGTCCCGTACTGCCAGGTGCCCGAGTAGCTGAACTGGTTGTCGCCGGTTCCCGTGGTGTTGTCGTTGACCTGGACCACGCTCGGCACGCCCGGGGCGTCCCCGATTGCGTCCACCCGGGTGAAGAACGCCTCCACGGTGCTCGACCGCGGGCCACCCCACAGACGCTCGGCGAGGACCTCCGTCGGCCGCTTCGCGTACTGGTCGAACCACTCGTCCGTCTGGTGTTCCACCGCATCCGACCAGCGCGCGATCTTGTAGCCGTTCACCTTCGCGTTCGTGTCGGGAGTCCAGCTCTCGTACACGTTCTTCGCGTTGACGTAGAGGTTCAGGCCGGGAGTCACGTACAGGGTGCTCTCCGGAACGCCGACGACCGTGTAGCCCAGGTTGTAGAAGTAGTTCAGCGACCCGGTGTACGGCGTGAGGACGATGCTGGTCGACGGCTTGATGCTGGTCTGCTGGCCGTTCGTCTCCCACCAGTTCCAGAGCTGGGCTGTCTTGCCGTACGACCGCACCTTGTCGTTCATCAGGTTCATGAACTCGGTGAAGACGTCGCCGGTGTAGGGGAAGCCGCGTGCCTGTGCGTAGCTGACCAGCTCGGGGCAGCTGTTCTTGGCGGTGTCGTTCTGGTACTCGTCGCCACCGATGTGGAAGTAGGGGCCGTCGAAGAGCGGCACGAACTCCGACAGCAGGTTCATGGCGAACGTCCGGGCGGAGTCCTTGGTCAGGTTGAGCGTCCAACCGCCGTTCGATCCGCCGGGCCAGGGCGCGTAGTCCATCGACGGGCAGGTGAACCGCATCGTCGGGTCGTACGTCGTCATCGTGGTGGCGTGCCCGGGCAGGTCGATCTCGGGAACGATGGTGATGTGGTACCGCTTGGCGACATCCTGCATCCGGCGCAGGTCGGCCTTGCTGTAGGACTGGGCAGACGCCAGACCGGGGTACCGGTCGCTGCGGAGCCGGAAGCCGTTCCATTCGGTGAAGTGCATGCGCAGCGTGTTCAGGCGCAGCCACGCCATGCGGCGCAGCAGGTTCTCGAGATAGTCCATCTCGTAGAAGTGCCGGCCGACGTCGAGCATCAACCCGCGCTCCCGGTACTGCGGGAAGTCCCGGATCGTTCCCGCCGGCACGGTGGTCGCCGTCGCGCTCTGCTTGATCATCTGCAGGAGGGTCTGGGTGCCGTAGTACACGCCGGCCGCCGCGTTTCCTCTCACCACGACGGTCGGGCCGGCGGTCAGCAGGTATCCCTGGTCGCCGATGCCGGCGTCCGTCGTGGTGAGGGTGAGCAGGATGTCGCCGGTCGCGGGCGCCGCCGACGAGATGACAGGTACGTCGACACCGCTGATCGCGCCGAGGTCGACGCGCAACGCGGTCGCTGCCGCCGACAACTGGGCGGTGTGGGCGGGGTCCACCAGGATCCGGGAGGTCGCGGTCAGCGTGTAGACGCCGGTGCCGCCGGTCCACTCCCGGACGCTCGGCGCGACCTGCGGCGCCGGGTTGGCCGCGTGCGCCGCCGACGGAACCTGGAGCCCCGCGCCGGCCAGCAGGACGGCGAGTACGAGAAGAAGACGCTGTTTGCGGGATGGGAACACTGTCGCCTACCTCCGGTCGGGTGACGCTCAGAGCGGCAGAAGATCCTTGACGTTGCCCTGCAACAGGGGCAGATTGCCGCTGTTGGCCTGCGTGCCCACCAGGTGCACCGGGACGGCGCCCGTACAACTGACAGCGAGATTGGACAGGGTGCAGCCGGACAGCATCCAGCGGGTGCCCAGCAGGTTCGTGGCGCGGATGTCGCTGTACCAGAGGGTGTTGCCGGTGAACGTGGGCGGCAGGACGCCATCGACGACGACGCCGGCGCCGGGATTGCGGTCAGCCCCGCCGATCGGAAAGGCCAACGAGGTGCTCCATCGCACGGGCACACCGCCGTTGCAGTGGTTGAAGGTGTTGCCGGTCACGCTGCCGTGCCCCCAGTTGTCGCTGGTGAGAGCGCCGTACGGGCTGGTCTGGGCGAACGAGTAGTAGGCGCCGTAGCAACCGACGACGACGTTTCCGTTGATCGTCCAGTTCCCGGACGAGTTCCAGATCGCGAGTCGGCACGACGTGAAGCTGTTCGCGGTCAACTGCGAGTATTCGCTGCGGTCCGCCAGAGAGACACCGAAGTAGCAGCGGTGGAAGGCGTTGCCGCTCACCTTGAGCCGGTAGCCGAAGTAGTCGTCCGCCGTCGACCCGGTGACCGCTAGGCCGGCGCCGCGCCAGTTCGTGAAGTCGCAGTCCAGGATCCGGACGCCGGTGCTGCGGCTGATCCGTATGCCGACGTGCGCGAACTGCGGTGCTGAGTCGACCGGGCTCGCCTGGCGCCCGAGAAAGTGGACTCCACTGATGGTGACACTGCTGCGACCCGCGATGGACAGGGCGCCGGTCTGGTCGTTGGCGACGGTGACCGTCGCGCCGTTGCCGACGATGACGCAGCGATCGGGCAGGGCGACAGGAGCGGCAAGGGTGTACGTGGCACCGGGTGTGAGCTGCACCTGGGGCGTGCGGGCGAGGACGGCGTTCCAGTCGTCGGTGACACCGAGGACCGGGAGGGACGTCGAACCGATCGCGGCGTCGGCCCGGCCGGACGGCGTGACGGCGGCGAGGGCACCGGCGGCGCCCGCCACAGCGACCGCGCGGCGGGAGATTCCTGTAGTCATGGTTGTCCTTCGGATAGCGGGAAGAGAGAATTGTCTTACGTCAGATGTCGGACGAACTTACGAGCCTTATCGACACTCGTCAAGGGCTCCTCGACGCCGGGTGGGTCGCCCGCGTGGTCGCCGCACGTGGGACAGGTCAGCAGGCGCCGCGTGCAACTTTCTGCAAGCTCTGGGGGTGCACCCGCGGCAGCTCACCAACCGACTCCGCTGCCTCACCACTCCTCGCTGATCCTCGTGGCTATGGGGTGGCCCAACGGCGTACGCCAGCTCCAGGCGGGTTGAGGGACCTTGACGGCAGTAGGCTCAGATCCTAGGGTCTGCAACATCCTGATTGATATGGGCGCTCGTATATCACGAAAGATCATGCGTGCTCGTGTAGCCGGCATCTGCCGGAGGAGGCGGCCAGATGACGATCGAAGACCCGCCGCAGGTCCGGGGTCGGGGTCGGGGCGACCTGATCATCTCGGTGGCGCTCAATCCGGCCCTGGACATCACCTACACCGTTCCCCAACTGGTCCCGGACACGTCGCACCGGGTCACCGGCGTGGTCGCCCGTGCCGGGGGCAAGGGCCTGAACGTCGCCCGGGTGCTGCGTCAACTGGGCGCCGAGACAGTGGTCCTGGGTCTGCTCGGCGGTGCCTCCGGCGAGCACATCGAGGCGGAACTGGTGGCGGTCGGCGTACCGGCGCAGTTCACCCGCCTCGGCGCGGAGACCCGTCGGACGGTGACCGTCCTCGCGCAGGGCACGGCGACCGTCCTCAACGAACCCGGCCCGCACGTCACCGAGGCGCAGTGGGCGGCGTTCCGGGACGCGTTCGCTGAGCGGGTGCGGGCCGCACGGGTGGTGGTGCTGTCCGGCAGCCGGCCGCCGGGCGTACCCGAGACCGCGTACGCCGAACTCGTCACCATCGCGCGAGCCGCCGGAGCCGAGACCATCGTGGACGCCGACGGCCCCGCGTTGCGGCATGCGTTGGCCGCTGGACCGGCGTTGGCGAAACCGAACGCCCACGAGGCGGCGGACCTGCTCGGCCGCCCGGTACGCACCCGCGACGACGCCGTGGAGGTCGCGCACCAACTGGTCCGGCTCGGGGCCGACGCCGGCGTCGTCTCCCGTGGTGCCGACGGGTTCGTCGCGGTCACCGGCGGGACTGCCTACAGCGCCCGCGCGCCGGAACGGGTGTCCGGCAACCCGACCGGCGCCGGTGATGCCCTCGCGGCCGTGCTCGCGTACGGGCTCCTCACCCGCGCGCCCTGGCGGGACGTCCTCGCCCGAGGTGCGGCCGTCTCGGCGGCTGCCGTGGCGTGCCCGTGGGCCGGCGAGTACGACGACGACCTGGCGGCCCGGCTGCTGGCCCAAACCACTGTGGAACAACTCGACAGAGAGCAGGAACCGTGTCACACGTCGCCTCCGAGATAGCCTCCCAGCCCGAGACGTGGCGTCGCGCCGCGGACCTGGTCGCCCAGCCGGGCGTGGCGCGGGCGCTGCCCCAACCGGGTGAGCGCGTTGCCGTCGTCGGCTGCGGCACGTCGTACTTCATGGCGCAGAGTTTCGCGACGCTGCGCGAGTCGGCGGGCCAGGGGGAGACCGACGCCTTCGCCGCCTCGGAGTTCCCCGCCGGGCGGCGCTACGACCGCGTCGTCGCCATCACCCGTTCCGGCACCACCACCGAGGTGATCCGGCTCCTCGAGCAGTTGCCGGCCGGCAGCCGGTCGACAGTGCTCACGACCGACGCCGACCGTCCGGTGAACCGGCTCGCGACCGACTGCGTCGTCCTCGACTTCGCCGACGAGCAGTCGGTGGTGCAGACCCGCTTCGCCACGACCGCGCTCGCCGTCTGGCGCGCCGGCCTCGGTGAGGACCTGACCGAGGCGATCGATCAGGCGCGGGCCCAGCTGGGCACCCCGCTCGATCCGGCGATTGTCGACCGGAGCCAGTTCACCTTCCTCGGCACCGGCTGGACCGTCGGCCTGGCGCACGAGGCGGCCCTCAAGCTGCGGGAGGCCGCACAGATGTGGGCCGAGTCGTACCCGGCGATGGAGTTCCGGCACGGCCCGATCAGCGTGGTGGACCACCGGTCCGTGGTCTGGATCTTCGGGCCGGTGGTGCCCGGCCTCCGCGACGATCTGGCCGCTACGGGCGCGATCGTCGTGCATGAGGACGTCGACGCCATGGCGCATCTCACCACCGCGCAGCGGCTCGCGGTCGAGCTCGCGAACCGTCGCGGACTGCACCCGGACCAGCCCCGGCTGCTCACCCGGTCCGTCGTCCTGACCGCGCCGGTTGCCTGAGGACCTCTGATGACTCTCGTGCCCACCGCCGACCTGGTGGCGGCGGCCCGAGCCGCCGGCACCGGCGTGCTCGCCTTCAACGTGATCACGATCGAGTACGCCCAGGCGATCTCCGCGGCGGCGGAGATCGCCGGCCGGCCCGCGATCCTGCAGATCAGCCAGAACGCGGCGCGCTACCACTCGGGCCTGTCGGCTATCGCTGCGGCGACGGCCGAGGTCGCCTGGAGGTCCAGCGCGACCCTGTCGCTGCACCTGGACCACGTCGACGACATCAGTCTGCTGGAGCAGGCTCCCGACTCGGGCTTCAGCTCCGTGATGGTCGACGCGTCCGCGCTGGCGTACGCCGCCAACGTGGCGACCACCCGCAAGGCGACCGAGTGGGCGCATGATCGCCAGCTGTGGGTGGAGGCCGAACTCGGCTACGTCGGCGGTAAGCCGGACGCTCCGGCGAGCGCCCACACCGCCGGCGTCCGCACCGACCCGTCCGAGGCCGCCCGGTACGTGGCCGAGACCGGCGTCGACGCTCTCGCCGTCGCGGTGGGCAGTTCGCACGCGATGGCCGACCGCACCGCCTCGTTGGATCTCGACCTGGTGGCCGCGATCCGCGAAGCCGTACCCGTGCCCCTGGTCCTGCACGGTTCCTCCGGGGTGCCGCTGGAGCAGATCCGCGCCGCGGTCGGTCATGGCATGGTGAAGATCAACGTCGGTACGGCCCTCAACGTGGCGTTCACCGACGCGGTCCGTGCGGCCCTGCCGGAGTCCCGGGACCCGCGCCGCTACCTCGGGGCGGGACGGGACGCGGTGACCAGGGCTGTCGAACGACTGCTCACGCTCCTCCCCGCGACGCCGTAGCCAGCCGCCGCTGCCGGGCGGTGCTCTGCTCCTACGCCGTGGGGAGCGCTGGCAGGGGCTCGGACATGTTGAGCCGCAGGGCGGCCGCGACGGCGCCTAGGGCACCGCCCTCGTCGCCGAACTGGGCCGTCACGACGCCCAGGCGGCGGGTGTGTCCGGGGATCGCCAGCTGACCGATGGCCGTCCGGACCGGTTCGAGCACCGCTTCACCGGCATGGGCGAGGGTGCCACCGATGGCCACCTTGCCCGGGTCCAACTGCACCACCATTCCCGACAGGACTCGGCCGAGCAGCGTCGCGGCGTGCCGCACCACATCGGAGACGATCGGCTCGCCGGCGAGTGCCCGCGCGACCAGATCGGCCGGGTCCGCGACGGTGACGCCGCGCCGGGCGCACTGCTCGATCAGCGCCGACGGGCGGATCAGCAGCTCAAGGCAGCCACGGCCACCGCACGGACAGGGGTCGCCGTCGGGCTCGACGCTGACGTGACCGATCTCGCCAGCCGCGCCGTGCGCTCCTCGGGCGAGCCGGCCGTCGACGATGAGCCCGCCACCCACACCGTCACTCCACCGGACGTAGATGGCGTCCCGTACGTCACGGGTCGCCCCCCAGGTGCCTTCGGCCAGCGCGGCCAGTCGGGAGTTGTTGTCGGTGACGACGGCGACGCCGTACCGGTCCTGAATTCGGGTGCTGATCTGCTTCGCAGCCACCGAGGGGCTGCTGCCGCTGCCGCCGGCCGAACGGCTCCGCCCGGCCACCAGGCCCGGCAGGCCGAGGCCGATCGCCTCCAGAGCCCGCAGGTCGATGTCGTGCTCCTGCACGAGGTCGTCGATCAGCTTGATCGCGGCGTTGGCTCGTCGGGCCGGCCCCGCCGTCAGCGGGATGGCGCGGCTGCCCCGGGCCAGGATGTCGTGGCCCAGGGTGGCGACGATGACGGTGATCGTCGTGCGGCCGAGGTCGATGCCGACGATCCGGCCGGCGGACGGGTTGAGGCTGACGGTCGTGGACGGCCGTCCCCGGCCCCGGTGGCCGGACAGCGCAGGCTCGCGCTCGACGACCACACCGCGGGCGATGAGGTCGCCGATGATGTCGAACAGCGTGGTGCGCGACAGCCCGGTCAGTCGGATGAGCTCGGCCCGGCTGAGCGGGCCGGCGCTGCGGAGCTGAGCCAGCAGGACCTCGGTGTGTGCCAGCCGCACACGCTGCATGGCATCCGGGCGTTCGATCACCGGACCATCATGACCGATGCCTCGTTTCCCATGTCGTTGCGGCAGCGTACGGGCGCGGTGGCCGACGCCGCCACCAGTGCGAGGTGACGGCGCCGGCCGGTGGTCAGGGTGCTCGGACCGTGACGGTCAGCGCCGCCTCGACGGGGGAGGCCCCGGCCGAGCGCGCCGACAGCGTCCCGGTGTACGTCCCCGGTGCGCCGAACGTGCGTCGGGACACCACGGTGAACGCGCTGTTGATCTGCATCGCGGGGATGCTCGGGTCCCGCGTGGCGGTCGGTGTGAGCGCCTCCACCCGCCCGTCGCTCCAGGTGACCGTGGCGGTCAGGTCGGCGGTGCGGAGTCCGGGGGCGGTGACCGTCCAGGTGGCGCCGGCCGGTGCGCCGACGACCGCGGTGGCCGGACGTCCGATCGCCTGCTTGCGCCACGCCACGTCCGCGGTGGGGAAGAAGTTGACGCCCTGGACCGTCAACCGCCCCCCGGCCACCGACAGACGGGTGGTGAAGTCGGCGTAGCTGCGCTGCGCCTGCGGCGTCCAACCGACCTCGGCGGTGGCGACGAGGCGCGGAAAGCTGTAGTACTGCGCCTGGCCGATGCGACGGATGAACTCGCCCCAGAGCGCCGATTCGACCCCGAGCACGCTGGTCTCGGCGATGTTCGGGATGAAGGTGCCGGGGTCCCAGTTGTAGTGCCGGTCCAGCCCGCACGGTCCGCCGCACGCCCAGGTGCCGCCGAGCGGCTGACGGGAGTCCTGCTTCTGCGGCAGGTACGTGTGGGGGGCGGGGGAGAGGACGACCTGGGCGCCGCGGCCGGTCACCGCGTTGGCCACCGCGGTGCGGTCGCCGTTCCAGTACTGTACGACGGCCCTGTTCTGTGGCAGCGTCGTGCCGGCGTACTCGTTCCAGCCGACCACCGTCTTCCCGAGCGAGGCGACAGTCGAGGTGAAGGCGTTCACCATCGTGGTGTAGTTCGCGTGGCTGGTGACGTGGGCCTCGTCGCCGCCGATGTGCAGGTACGGCCCCGGCGTCATGGCGGCGATCTGGGTCAGGACCTGCGTGACGAACTCGTACGTCGTCGTGCTGGCCGAGTCGAACGTCGAGTAGCCGACATTGCCGGTGCCGTTGGCCGGGGCGGTCCGCTGTCCGGCGGCCGGTTTCGGCTGGGCGCCGGTCGTGTTCAGCTGGGGGATGGCGTGCAGCGCCGCGTTGGTGTGCCCCGGCATGTCGATCTCCGGGATGACCGTCATGCCGTTCACGCCGGCGTAGCGCACGATCTCGGCGTAGTCGGCCTTGGTGTAGAAGCCGGTGACACCGAGCTCGGTGCCCATCAGCTGGCCGCTGTCGTTGTAGGTCATGGCGGTACGGCCACTGACCGTGGTGAGCAGGCCGTAGTCGATGCCCGCCGGGTTGCTCGCCGGGTTGTCGAGGGCGATCCGCCAGCCCTGGTCGTCGGTCAGGTGCAGGTGCAGGCGATTGATCTTGTATTGGGCGGCGCCGTCGATGTACGCCTTGATCTCGCTCATCGGGTAGAAGCTGCGAGCGACGTCGAGCATCATCCCGCGGTGGGCGAAGCGTGGGTAGTCGGAGATCGTCACCGCCGGCACGGTCCACGTGGCGTCGACGACGGTGTCGGACTCCACCCACTGGGGGAGGAGTTGCCGCAGCGTCTGCACCCCGTTGAGTGCGCCGTTCGCCGTGTCGGCGCTGATCTGGACCTTCGCGGTGGTGACGACGAGCCGGTACCCCTCGGCGGCCTGCCCGGCGGGGCCCTTGCCGGCGCCGACCTCGACGACGATGGGCGCGGGCGCGGTGCTCTGGGTGACCACCGGCAGGCCGTACCCGGTGGCCGGGCGTAGCAGGCCGGCGAGGTAGGTCGCGGGCGCGGCCGCCGGTGCCCCGACCGCGACGATGGGCGTGTTCCGGTTCAGCGTGTACGGCGTGCCGCCGTTCTCCGTCACCGACACCGGCCTGGGCAGCAGGCCCAGCGAGGGCGCGGGTGCGGGCGCCGTCTCGTTCCAGATCTCGAATTCGGAGATGGAGTAGCCGTAACCCGCCCACCGCTGGTGCCCCTGCATGCGCACGTGGGACACGGGCTGCGCCGAGTTCACCGCGATGACGTCCGTCCGGGGGCAGGTGTCGCGTTGGACGCGGGCGACGTCCGTCCAGGTGGTGCCGTTGGTCGAGGTCTGCAGGGTGAAGTCACGGGCGCACGCGTTGGGCCAGGCGAGCACGACGTGGTCGACAGTGGCAGGGGTCGCCAGCCGTACCTGCACCCAGTTGGCGTCCTGGTACTTCGACGACCACCGGGTGTTGCGGTCGCCGTCGTTGACGTGGGCGGCGACGAAGTCGGCCCGGTCGAGCTCGACGCTCGACGCGGTGGCGGTGCCGGTCCGGGCCAGGTTCACCGGCGCGGCGGCAGCCGCGGCCGGCGTGCCGGAGGTGACCGGCGCGACGAGCGTCGCGGCGATCAGCAGGGCGACGAGGGCGGCGAGGCGCCGGCGTCTCGATCCGGTGCTGTGGCGGGAGCGTGGAATCGACATGGGACTCCTTGGGCCGTCGCCCGGAGCGCCGGGCGGCTGGGGTGGCTCGGTACGCCGCAGTCTGACGAGAGTCGTCAATTTAGTCAATGCGTCGCACAATATCCGGTGCCCGCGGCGGGGTGGGCGGGCGTTGTCACGGCAGCGCCGTCACCCTAGGGTTGCTGGTCACCGGACATCGGATGTCTTATGAATCGAGGCAGTGCCGCCAGCTCGGCAATTTTAGTCCGAAGGGTTGACATGATTAGTCCGGTCACCAAAGATTCCCTTACCTTGCGCGCCGCCCACCCGGAAGGCGCGCTTCAATCCGACCTGGGCTACGGAGGGCCACCGTGCCGATAGACGTTCAACCGCCCCGGACCCGCGGGTCGGAGACCACCCGCGCGGCGTCGCCACCACGCCGCGCCGTACCGCTGCTGGCGTGGAACGTGATCGCCGTCGTGCTCGGCATCGGCATCTGGACCGTGCTCGCCCGGGTCGGGGTGTCGGGCCTTCCCGGGCCGCAGGCGGTCGCCGTCCGCGCCGGTGAACTCGCCATGGACGGCACCCTGCTCGACGACAGCCTCGCCAGCCTGCGCCGGGTGCTCATCGGATTCGCGCTCGGCACCGCCCTCGCGATCCCGGTCGGCTTCCTGATGGGGTGGTACCGGACGGCACGTGGCCTGATCGAGCCCTACGTGCAGTTCTTCCGCACGATCCCGCCCCTGGCCGTCATCCCGTTGGCCATCCTGCTCATGGGCATCGGGGAGACGCCGAAGATCTTCGTCATCTTCCTGGCCGCGTTCCTGTCCTGCGTCGTGTCGACGTTCCAGGGCGTGGTGAGCGTCGAACGCACCATGATCAACGCAGCCCGGGTGCTCGGCGCCAACGACGCCGTGGTGTTCCGCCGGGTCATCGTCCCCGCGTCCACTCCGTTCATCCTGGTCGGCATGCGCGTCGGCCTCGGCGCGGCGTGGGCGACCCTGGTGGCCGCCGAGCTGATCGCCGCGCAGGAGGGCCTCGGCTACCGCATGCAGCAGGCGCAGATCTACTACGACCTGCCGAGCATCTTCGTCGGCCTGATCACCATCGGTGTGCTCGGCCTGATCATGGACCGGCTCCTGCTCACCGCGGAGAAGCGCCTCACCGGATGGCAGGAACGTCGATGACCGAGAAGATCTCTTTCCGCTCCACCAGCCGCACGTTCGAGGTGGGCGGCAAACCGTTCCACGCGCTGCGGAACGTCGACCTGGACATCGCCGACTGCGAGTTCGTCACGGTGGTCGGCCCGTCCGGCTGCGGCAAGTCGACACTGCTGAACATCGCGGCCGGCCTGGTCGAACCCACCGGCGGTGAGGTGCTCGTCGACTCGCGACCGGTGCGTGGGCCCGGCCCGGAACGCGGCGTCATCTTCCAGCAGTACGCGCTGTTCCCCTGGCTGACCGTGCGCCAGAACGTCGAGTTCGGTCTCCAGATCGCCAAGGTCGGGCGGGCTGAGCGGCGGCGACGGGCGCAGCACTTCATCGACCTGGTGGGCCTCACCGACTTCGCCGACGCGCTGCCCCGGATGCTGTCCGGCGGTATGCGGCAGCGGTGCGCCATCGCCCGCGCGTACGCCGTCGACCCCGGCGTCCTGCTGATGGACGAACCCTTCGGCGCCCTGGACGCCCTCACGCGGGTGCAGATGCAGGATCAGCTGCTGGCCACGTGGGGCTCCGAGCGACGCACCGTCATGTTCATCACCCACGACGTCGACGAGGCCGTCTACCTCGCCAACCGGGTCGTCGTCATGGCTGCCCGGCCCGGCCGGGTGCACGAGGTCATCGACGTCGACCTGCCGTACCCGCGCACCGAAGCCGTTCGCCTGTCACCGGAATTCTCCCGGATCCGCAATCGGGTCTGGCGCGCCGTCTACCACCAGACCCCTCAGGAAGGTGCATCGCAATGAGCCCTCTCTCCCGTCGATCCCTGCTGACCGGCATCGCCGGCCTCGGCACCGCCGCGGCCCTCGCCGCCTGCGGCGACGACGACCAGTCCGGATCCGGCGGCTCCGGCAGCGAGCCGGTGAAGCTGGGCTACATCGCCGACTTCACCGGCGCGAGCCTCATGGCGATCGCCGACGACAGGAAACTGTGGGCCGAACACGGTCTCAAGCCGGACCTGAAGGTCTTCACCAACGGCCCCCTGCAGGTGCAGGCGCTCGGCGCCGGCGACCTCGACTTCGGCTACCTGGGCCCGGGCGCGATGTGGCTGCCGGCCTCCGGCAAGGCCCGGGTCGTCGCCATCAACTCGCTCGGTTTCGCCGACCGGGTCATCGCCCAGCCGGGCATCACCTCCATGGCCGCGCTCAAGGGCAAGAAGGTCGGCGTGCCGGAAGGCACCTCTGGCGACATGATCGTGCGGCTGGCCCTGCGGAGCGCCGGCCTCTCCATCGACGACGTCCAGAAGGTCGCGATGGACCCGAGCACTGTCGTCACCGCGTTCGGGTCGGGCCAGATCGACGCGGCCGGCATCTGGTACCCGCTCATCGGCACCATCAGCAAGCGGGTGCCGAAGCTGACCGAGCTGGCCAAGAACGACGACTTCTACCCGGCCATCAGCTTCCCGTCCGCCTACGTGGGCCGCAACGACGTGGTGACCGGCAAGCCGGAGCTGGTGAAGAAGGTGCTCGCGGTGCTGCGTGCCGCCAACGACGAGCGGGCGGCCAACCTGGACCGCGCTGTCGAGGTCACCGCGAAGTTCCTCAAGTCGGCCCCGATCGACCAACTGCGCGCCGAAGCCGCCAACGCCCGCTTCCTGCCGTCCGTCGAGCTCGCCGCCAAGTCCACCGACGGCACCGTCGCGGGTTGGCTCACCGGCCTCAACGGGCTCTTCAAGGACCTGGGGAAGCTGCCGAACGCTGTCGACCCGAGCACCTACTACGACGCCGCCGCGTACGCGTCCTGAGGCGGGTCGCGTGAGAAAGGATCAGCACGTGCGGCCCAACATCGTCTTCATCATGGCCGACGACCACGCCGCGCACGCGGTGGGCGCCTACGGAAGCAAGATCAATGAGACGCCACACATCGACCGCATCGCGGCCGGCGGTGCTCTCCTGGAAAACTGCTTCTGCACCAACTCGCTGTGCGCGCCCAGCCGGGCCACCATCCTCACCGGCACCTACAACCACGTCAACGGCGTGCAGACGTTGTCGACCGAGTTCGACAACCGGCAGCTCGTCTTCCCGGAGCTGCTGCGCCGCGCGGGCTACCAGACGGCCCTGGTCGGTAAGTGGCACCTCGGGCACGGCCCGGAGCACGATCCCCGGGGGTTCGACTACTGGGAGGTCGTGCCCGGCCAGGGTCGGTACCGCGATCCCGTCTTCATCGGTATGGACGGCACCGAGCAGGTCCGTCCGGGCTACTGCACGAACATCATCACCGACCTGGCCGTCGACTGGCTCGACCAGCGCGACCCGCAACGACCCTTCTGCCTGCTGGTGCACCACAAGGCGCCACACCGCAACTGGGAACCCGACGACAAGCACCGCGACATGTACGTCGACGACGTGGCCGTGCCGGGCTCGTTCGACGACGACCACTCGGGGCACGCCGCCGCCGCCCGGGCCGCCCGGATGCGGGTGGACCGGGACCTGACCGCCGACGACATCAAGGAGATGCTGCCACCACACCTCGACCCCGACGAGGCCGCCCTCTGGACCTACCAGCGCTACATCAAGGACTATCTGCGCTGCGTCGCCAGCGTCGACGACAACGTCGGCCGCCTGCTCGACTATCTCGACGAGCACGGGCTGACCGACGACACCATCGTCGTCTACACGTCCGACCAGGGCTTCTTCCTCGGTGACCACGGCTGGTACGACAAGCGGTTCATGTACGAGGAGTCGCTGCGGATGCCGTTCCTGATCCGCTACCCGGCGGAGATCCCGGCCGGCTCCACCACCAGCGCGCTCGCCATGAACGTCGACTTCGCCCAGACGTTCCTCGACTACGCCGACGTGCCGGCCGACTCCCGCATGCAGGGACGCTCACTGCGACCACTGCTGCGCGGCGAGGACGTCGACGACTGGCGGCAGTCGGTGTACTACCGCTACTGGGAACACGACGACGACGAGCACCACGTGTGGGCGCACTACGGCGTACGCACCCACGACCACAAACTGGTCTACTACTACGCCGACGGGCTGGGTCTGCCCGGCACCTCCGCCACGGCGCAGGAGCCGGAGTGGGAGCTGTTCGACCTGCGCGCCGACCCGTGGGAGATGCGCAGCGTCTACGACGACCCGGCGTACGGGCGGATCAGGGCCGCGCTCGTCGAGGAACTCGCCCGCGTCCAGCGGGAGTGTGGCGACGTCCCGTGGCAGCCCCCGGCGCCGGTCAGCGGGTGACGGACGAGGCACCTCCCGCGCCGGCCGACCGGGGCCGCCCCGACCGCCGCTGGCCACGCCGCGTCTACGGGGTGGGCACGGAGCCCGACCCCCGGTTCACCCTCGCCAACGAGCGCACCTTCCTCGCGTGGCTGCGGACCGCGCTGGGTCTCATGGTGGCCGCCGCGGCGGTCAAGGCCTTCGGCGCGGAAGGCTCGCAGTGGGCGGCGGCCGTGCTGGCGGTGCTCGCCGTCGGGGTGGCCGTCGAGGCGTTCCCCCGCTGGAGCCGCAACGAACGGGCGCTGCGGCTCCAGCTGCCGTTGCCGTCCACCCCCGTCGCGGTCGTGTCGGCGGTGGGGGTGGTCGTGGCCGGCCTGACCATCCTCGTCGTGGTGCTGATCTGATGTCGGTGCTGATCTGATGTCGTGGTGCTGATGTGACGGAGCCACCGCGGCTCGCCGACCGGGGAGCACAGGCCGAACGCACCCTGCTCGCGTGGCTGCGCACCGCGCTGGCGACGGCCACCGTGCTGCTGGTCGTCGGCCGGGAGTTGGTGCCCCGTCATCCGATCGCGGCGGGGATCGTGCTGGCATGCACTCCGCTCGCCGCCGCGGTGGCCGTGCTGGCGCGCCGTCGGTATCGGACCGTCCGACTGCCCACCCACCTGGGTCAGCCGGAGGGTGCCGTACTGCTGGCCGCCGGCAGCGCGCTGGTCGTGACGGGCGGCGTGGCGGTCCTCGCCCATGTTCTCGCCCGGTAGGGCGGACTGCCGTCGACCCTGCCGTTCCGGGGCACACCAGCGTCGCCCCGGAACGGCAGAGCGACCGGTCAGGCCGTCGAGCCGTACAGGTTGATCTCGGCGGCGGAGGCGTACCCGGCGCCGTTGGCGGCGCGGGTGGTGCGCAGGCGTACGTGCCGGGCCGTGGTGGGCGCGAAGACCGCCGACTTCAGGGTGCTGCCGGAGCCGAAGGTGCCGGCGGCGATCTGGGTCCAGGTGGTGCCGTCGGTGCTGGTCTGGATCTGGTAGTCGGCGATGGTGCCGTTGGTGCCACCGTCCTGGCGGGGCAGGTAGTCGAGCTTGTCGATGCGGAAGGTGCTGCCGAGGTCGATGGTGATCTGGTGCGGCATGGCGGCGACACCGCCGACGTAGCGGGTGTGCCAGATGGTGGCGGGATTGCCGTCGATGGCGTTGGCGGCGGCGCCGTTCTCGCCGACCGTCTCGACGCTGTCCGCCGTCGCGGTCCAGCGGGCGCGCGACAGCTGTGGGCTGTCTCCGCCGCCGATCGCCTCATCCGTCGGCGTGGCCTGGAAGACGGCCACCTCGAACGGTGCCAGCGTGATGCTCACCGGTGCGGCGGGACCCGACACGAAGCCGGATCGGCGCCCGTCGCGCTCGGTGAACCTGTACCGCTGGTGTGTCCCGCCGGGCAGCTCGAAGACCGTCTGCGGGTTGACAGTGAAGCTCTGCGCGGACGCCGACGGGTTACGCAGCATCAGCATGCCTTTGGACGCCCCGGCCGAGGAGTTCCAGGCGGCCGTGCCGTATGCGGCGCCCGCCGCCGGGTCACCGCCGACCCAGTGCACGTCACTGAGCAGTCCCTGGTTGGCGCGGGCCCACTTCGCGTTCGCCGCCACGGTGTCCCAGAACCAGGCCGCGCCAGGCCTGCTGGCGTCGACGAGCGTGTTGCGCACGTACAGCTCCTGCAGGCTCAGGCCGAGCGCGAAGTAGGCGCGGATGTCCTGCGACACCTCCGCCTGGACGCTCGGTTTGGTGAGGTCGTAGTCGGCGGTGAACTGTGGTGTGCGGTCGGAGAAGATGACCCCGTGGTTCATCAGGCTCGGGATCGGGAACAGCGGGTTCTGCATGGTGTTGTTGCGGAACGTCTCCGAGTCGCGGTAGTTGACGTAGCGCTGCTGGGCGCTGCCGGCGCCGACCAGGCCCGCGTCGTGCCCGTCGCGCCAGATCGAGTCGGTGTACCACAGCCAGTACGGCGATCCCCAGGTGCCGACGGTGGCGTTGACGAACACGTCCTTCTGGTGCGCCCGTAGGTCGCCGGTCAGCCCGAGCAGTGCCTCGTAGTCCGCGATGTAGTTCGCGTTCGGGCCGGACTGGTAGAGCCCGCCGCCGATGCCGTCGAGCTTGAAGCCGCGTACCCCCTGGTTGTCCATCATGTTGAAGGCGACCGACCGGAACCGGTCGTAGTAGCGGGCGCCGCCGAGCTTGAACTGACCGCCGCTGTGGGTTTCCAGCCGCTGGTCGGCCGGCTTGCTCGCGTTGATGGCCTGGCGGGTGGCGGCGCTGGTGCCGTACCCGCCGAACGGTGACATCCACACCGACATCGATGCGCCGTACTGCGCGGCCGCGGCCTTCTGCGGTGCGAAACCGGTGGGGAACTGGGTCGGGTCGAACGACCAGACGTTCAGGTTCGTCTCGTCGACCGGGGGCGTCCGTAGATAGTCCCAGCCGTCGTCTACCCAGAAGCTGTCGATGGTGGCGCCGCGGTTGCGCAGCTGGGTGCCGAACAGGTTGATGGCCCGGGTCAGCTCGGCGCTGTTGATGACCTCGCCGGGTGGCTTGAGGTCCAGCCAGCTCTGGTAGTGCAGGAACGTCCGGCGGTCGTGCGCCCGTTCGCGTTGCAGGTAGTACTGGAACGAGCGGCGCAGCTGCCCGGCGGGTGAGACGCCGGTGGAGGCGGTGTAGACCCACGACGCGCCGGCGGTGAGGTCCCCGGCACGGGGCACCGCGATATCGACGGTGGACCCGTTCACTGTGGCCTTCGCCATCGGGTTCTCGATGCCGACGAACACCGTCTCACCGCCGGCCGTGCCGTGCACCACCGGGCTGCCGTCGTCGTTGCCGCGCACCCGTGCGTCCGTCAGGTTGAGTTCCACCAGGCGCAGCGACGTGACGTCGAACGTGCCGGCCACCGAGCGCACCGTGAAGCTGTGCTGCACGGAGTTGGCGCCGCCGCGCAGCCGTACCTGCCACTGCACGTCGAGGGTCCGCGCGCCGCCGCCGTACCGGAAGGTGGTGGTGACCGCCTTGCCGGCGAAGCGTTCCGCGAGCCGTGCCGACCCGGCGTTCGCCGGCAGGTCGCTGACCACCGGACCGGCGGAGACGCTCGTGTTCGCCGTCGTGATGGTGCTGCCGTCGGCCAGGGTGAGGGTGAAGAGCCCGCGCAGGCTCATCGGCACTGTGGTGTTCGCCGCCCGGTTGTCGAACCGGGTCAGCGACACCGTGCTGCCCTGCACGCTCCAGGTGGTCGACAGCGCGGCGTTGGCCACTGTGAAGCTGCCGCCGGAGAGCGACGCCGTCGCCGCGCCCGGCTGGACACCGGGGAAGACCAGTCCGGCGGCGTCGGTGTAGGTCGGGTCCGCCGGGACCGCCGCGCCGGCCGGGGCCGGATGGCCCCCGACCGTTGCGACGGCACCAGCGACCAGAGTCAGGACGATGGTGGGCACGACGAGCCGCCGTGGCCGTGCTGTCGATAAGGATGGCAGGGGCATGGCGTGCTGCATCGTGCCTCCATCTGTGGTTCAGGCGGTGGGGGTGCTCCAGCGCTGGTTGGCGCCGTTGGTGCAGGGCCAGAGGATGAGGCGGGTGCCGTTGGCGGTCCCGCCGCCGTTGGCGTCGAGGCACTTGCCACCGGTGCGGTAGCTGCCGGTGGCCGCGTCGTAGGTCCAGCGCTGGTACGTGGCGGTGGAACAGGTGCGGATCACGATTGCGGTGCCGTCGGTGAGGCTTCCGTTCGCCGGCTCCAGGCACTTGCCGAGGGCGGTGAGGGTGCCGTCGTTGCGGTGGGTCCACGTCTGGTTGCCGCCGCTGTTGCAGTCCCAGAGGTTGACCGCGGTGCCGTCGGTGGTGTTGCTGCCGGGGATGTCGAGGCAGCGGCCACTGGCGGTGCCGGTGATGACGCCCTTCTTCGGGCCGTAGACCTCGAACTCCCAGAGGGAGTAGCCGAAGGTGGTGGCGCGTTGGGTGCCCTGCATGCGCACGTAGCGTGCGGTGGTGTTGAGGAGGTGCTCGTCGGTGCCGCCGTCGCCGGCGGTGACGGTCGCCGCGGTGGTCCAGGTGGTGCCGTTGGTGGAGGTCTGGATCTGGTACGCCCGGGCGTAGGCGGCCTCCCAGCGCAGTGCCACGCGGGAGAGTTCCTGGCTGCTGCCGAGGTCGACCTGGATCCAGCTCGGGTCGGTGTAGGCCGAGGACCAGCGGGTGCTGATGTCGCCGTCCACCGCCGCCGAGGCCGGGAAGCTGGCCGTCTCGGTCGACGACGCGGTCACCGGGCGGTTGGTCGCCAGGTTGCCGGCGGTCGCCGCCGGGCCGCCGGGAGCCCGGCCGATCCGGTCGATGATCGCGCCGAAGGCGGTGTACGTGGCGGCCGGCTTCGGTGAACCCCAGGTCTGCTGGGCGATCACCCGCAGGATGGTCCGGATGCCCGCCGCGATCTGGTCCTCGGTCTCGGCGTCCGGGTAGTCACACCAGATGTGCAGCACCGTGCCGAGGTTGCGGGACGTGTCGCCGACGGTGGTGTTGCCCTGGAACCGGTCCGGGGTCCAGGTCTCGTACGCCCACGTCACGTTCGGCTTGGCGATGGCGGGGACGTAGTAGGTGGGGTCCCACGCCTGGTTGGAGATGGTGTGCCCACGGTCCAGCAGGGCCTGCGGGGTGATGCCGTAGTTGTACCAGACCTCGACGTGGATGTTGGACGCCGGCCGGATGGTGCCGTCGGTGCCGATGCCGTCGTTCCACATGCGGGTGGTCTTGCCGCCGGCGCGGACGATGTCGTTGGCCCAGTTGATGAAGCCGTAGTAGGTGTCCTTCGCTGTGGCGTTCGGCCCGTAGGTCGCGCGGGCGTAGGTCAGCAGCTGCGGGTACGCGGCGTAGTTGCCGACGTACTCGTCCGCGCCGATGTGCCAGTACCGGCCGGGGAACAGCGGCAGGAACTCGGTGATGAGGTCCCGGGCCAGGGTGTAGGCACCCGGCTTGGACAGGTCGAGGTAGTAGGGGTTGCGGTTGCCTGCGGTGTCGGCGAGCTGCAGGTCCGGATGGTTGGCCAGGACGGCATTCATGTGGCCGGGCATGTCGATCTCGGGAATGACCTCGATGTGGTACTGGGCCGCCAGGGCGATGAGGTCGCGGATCTGCTGTTTGGTGTAGTGCTGCTCCGACACCACCTCCGGGTGGGTGGTGCTCTCCAGCCGGAAGCCGAACGTGTCGGACAGGTGCAGGTGCAACCGGTTCATCTTCAGGTAGGCCAGCTCCTTGACGTGCCGGCGGAGCCAGTCGACGGTGAAGTACTTGCGACCGACGTCGACCATCATGCCGCGTTCGGACTTGGTCGGGGCGTCGGTGGTCGTGCCGGCCGGCACCGTGCTGGACTGCTTGAGCAGTTGCAGCACCGTCCGGGTGCCGTAGAAGGCACCGGCGTCGGTCGAGCCCTGGATGGCGATGCTCGACCCGACCGTCATCGTGTAGCCCTCGGCGGGTTGGCTGCCGCCCAGGGTCAGCCGGATGTCGCCGGTCGCGGCCGTTCCCGTGGTGACCGGGACGGTGCGGCCGGTCAGGTCCCGCAGATCCGCGGCGAAGGTGGCCGCGTCGTCGTTGAGCTGGGCGGTGTACGCGGGATCGACCACGATCCGGGTCGCGGCACCGAAGGTGTAACTGCCGGTGCCCGCCGTCCACTGCTTCAGCGCCGGGATCACCTGCAGATCACCCGGTACGGCCGAGGCCGGCGTGACTGGCACGGTCAACAGTGCGGCGGCGAGTACCCCCACCGCGCCGGTGACGCTGATACGTCGAAGACGCATGATTCGCTCCTCTCAAAGGGCTGGGAAAATCAGCAGGACGCCGGGTTGGCGGTGCTGTCGGTGGCGTACGCGGTGAGAGTCGCGACCTGCGGGACACCGCGCGCGGCGGTGACCCGCAGCCGCAGCCGGTCGCTGTTCACGGCGGCGGACAGCGGCACGATCCGCTTGTAGCCGACCGTTCCGGCGGCGGCGACCTGTTGCCAGCCGCCGTTGATCCAGGCGTCCACGGCGAACGCCTCGATGCGCTGGCCGTTGCCGACCGACTCCTGCAACACGAGCCGGTCGAACGTGCGGGCCCGGCAGGCGGTCAGTTCGACAGCGCCGGTGGTGGCACCACCCGAGGGCGACCAGTACGTGCCCAGGGCCGCGTCGGTGAGGGCGGCGTGGGTGCCGGTCGCGCCCGTCTTGGCGAACAGCTCCCGGCCGTACCGCGAGCGTTGGGCGGTGCCGAACCCGTCGAGGGCGGTGACGTCCGGCGCGTCGATCACGCCGGCCCGGTTCGGCGGGACGTTGAGCAGCAGATTGGCGTTGCGACCTACCGCGTTCTCGTAGAGCTGCATCAGCGCCGCCGGCTGCTTGACCGAGCCGTTCTGGCCGGCGTGCCAGAACCAGCCGGGCCGGATCGACACGTCCGCCTCGGCCGGATACCACGACAGGTACGTGACCGTCCCCAGGTTGCGCCCGATCAGCGCGCTGGAACCCAGGTCGCTCGACGCGGCGCCGGTGAGCATGTCGTCGTCGCGGTTCAACGCGCCGGGATCGGTGCCCTTGAACGGCAGCGCGCTCCACTCGTCGGCCCGGAACGCCCCGGACTCGGAGCCGACCCAGCGCACGTCCGGGCCGTTGATCGCGATCGTGGCGCCTGGTTGCAGGGCCCGGATCAACCGGTACCAGTCACCGACCTGGTACGGCTGCGGGTACGCGGTGTACGGGTTGGCGCCGTCGAACCACACCTCGGCCATCGGCCCGTACTCGGTGAGCAGCTCGTAGAGCTGGTTGAGGAAGTAGGCGTTGTAGTCGTCGGCCTGATACGTGTACGTCTGCGTCGGGGCCCGGGTGTCCCCGGCGACGAGCGTCGGGATGGTGACGTTCCGCTTGGCGCTGCCGTTGCCGAACCGGTCGCCGCCACGCCGGCCGGGGATCTCCGCGCCGTCGGCGGGGGAGAGGTAGAAGCCAACGGCGAGACCTGCCGAGCGGGCGGCGTCGACGGTGGCGCGCAGGATGTCGTTCTGGCTGGTCCGGCCCCACCAGGGGCTGCTGCGTACCGAGTGGGTGCTGTATCGCGACGGGTAGAGCAGGAACCCGTCGTGGTGCTTGACGGTGAGGATGACCTGCTTGAACCCGTTGCGCTTGAGCACGTCGATCCACTGTGTCGGGTTGACCACCGTCGGGTTGAATTGGGCCGGGTCCTCGTTCCCGCTGCCCCATTCGACGTCGGTGAAGGTGTTCATGCCGTAGTGCAGGAACGCCGTCAGCTCGCGTTGTTGCCAGGCCAGTTGGGCGGCTGACGGCGTGACCTGGGCTGCCTTCTGCCGGATCCGGTCGAGGGTGTCGCACCGGTCGACGGTGATGACGGTGGCCGGCGTGACCGGGCCGCTGCTGCCGGGGTCGCCCGCGCAGCCGGGGGGCGGCGGGGTGCCACCGCAGACCGGCGCGTCGAGTTGGAAGTCGGCCGGGCCGGCGGCGCCGGTCATCGACGCGAGGGCGATGGCGTCCAGCGTGCCGTGCCAGCCGCGGTTGCGAGCGCCGGCGTCGTTGCCGAAGGCCAGCAGGCCCTGCGACGCGTTGGCCGCAGCCACCGGTGTGGTGACTGCGGTGCCCACCTGGCAGCCGTTGACGTACGCGACGAGCCGTGCCGCGCTGTCACTCACGTACTCGTAGGCCAACGCCACGTGGGTGTCCTGCGTGTCGGGCAGGTTCGGCCCGCTCTGCCGGGTGTCGTGGTACGGCGCATCCGGCCCGTACATGCCGAACTCGGTAGTGGTCTGCGAGCCGCTGGCGTAGCGGTAGTAGCCCCCGCCGGCGAGGCTGAGCAGCGTGTCGAAGGTGATCGTGGCGCCGCTCTGTCGGCGTACCACCGCCTCGGCCAGCAGGCTCTTGTTGACGTACTTCGCACTGGTCACCGGGATCCGTGGGGTGAACCCGATGCCGGTGCCGCCGCCGGTGAGCGTGACGGTCGTACCGCTGATCACCTCACCGCCGCCCAGCCGGGTGAGCTGCCCGTCGACCAGCTCCCCGGTCGAGGGGGTGTAGCCGGAGGCGGAGGTGAACGTGCCGCTGAAGCCGACGTCGAGCAGCGGTTGGTAGTCAGCCGCCGCGACGCGCCACTGCTGGTTGGTGGCTGTGCCGCAGGGCCAGAGGATGACTGCGGTGTTGTTGGTGGTGCCGCCGCCGTTGGCGTCGAGGCAGGTGCCGGTGGCCTGGTTGCGCAGGGTTCTGGTGGTGGTGTCGTAGGTCCAGCGTTGGTTGGTGGCGGTGCCGCAGGTGGTGATGGTCGCGGCGGCGCCGTTGGTGGTGCTGGCGGGGGCGAGGCATTTGCCGCGGTTGCGGATGGTGTTGTCGGCCTGGCGGGTCCAGATCTGGTTGGTCGCTCCGGTGCAGTCCCAGAGGATCAGGGCGGTGCCGTCGGTGGTGGCGGCGCCGGGCACGTCGACACAGCGTCCGCTGGCCACTCCCGTGATCGTGCCGTCCCCCGGAGCCGCGGTGGCCGGTGCCGCCGGTGGGGTCAGCTGAACCAGGCAGGTGGCGAGCAGGGCCAGGGCGGCCAGGGTGGCTCCGCTTGCGCGCGCACGGCGGCGCAGGGTGCGGTTCATGGGGGTGTCCTCTCCGGGAACGGGTCAGGGAGGGGCGGTGCAGAGATGGGGTGACCTACGGGTACGGCCAGCCGGCGGTGAGGGCCGGCGTCACACCAGCCACTGCTGGTTGGTGGCGGTGGCGCAGGGCCAGAGGATGAGTCTGGTGTTGTTGGTGGTGCCGCCGCCGTTGGCGTCGAGGCAGGTGCCGGTGGCCTGGTTGCGCAGGGTTCTGGTGGTGGTGTCGTAGGTCCAGCGTTGGTTGGTGGCGGTGCCGCAGGTGGTGATGGTCGCGGCGGCGCCGTTGGTGGTGCTGGCGGGGGCGAGGCATTTGCCGCGGTTGCGGATGGTGTTGTCCGCCTCACGGGTCCAGACCTGGTTGGCCGCGCCGGAGCAGTCCCAGAGGATCAGGGCGGTGCCGTCGGCGGTGGCCGCCCCCGGTACGTCGACGCAGCGCCCGCTCGCCACTCCGGCGATCGTGCCGGTCGCGGCCGTGGAGACGGCCTGGTAGCGGTGCCCGGCCACGGCAGTGAACGTGACCCGGTCACCGGTGCGGTTCACCGGCACGGCCTGGTTCGTGGTCAGGTCCACCAGCGACGCGGTGGCCAGCATCGGATTCCGTACGGTGAGGGAGCCGCCGCTGCCGGCGGTCAGCGTGATCCGAGTGGCCAGCCGGTTGCGCCACTCGGTGTCCACAGTGACGTTGCCGCGTGCCCGCAGACCGCTGACCGTGCCGGTGGGCCAGGCCGCCGGCACGGCGGGCAGCACGTCGACGACGCCGTTCTGGCTCTGCAGCAGCATCTCCGCCATTCCGGCGGTGGCCCCGAAGTTGCCGTCGATCTGGAACGGCGGGTGGGTGTCGAACAGGTTGGCGAGGGTGCTGCTCTTGAGCTGCTCGCTGAGCATCTTGTGGGCGTGGTCGCCGTCGAGCAGCCGGGCCCAGAAGTTGATCTTCCAGGCCTTGCTCCAGCCGGTGCCGCCGTCGCCGCGCGCCGTGAGGGAAACGCGGGCGGCGTTGGCGAGGGCGGGGGTGGTCGACGGGGATATCTGCCGACCCGGGTGCAGGGCGTACAGGTGCGAGACGTGCCGGTGGTCGTTGGTCGGGCTGTCCCAGTCCGCCTTCCACTCCTGCAACTGACCCCAGGAGCCGACCCGCAGGCCGGGGTCGAGCTTGTTCAGGGTGGTCTGCCACTGCCCGCGCAGGGTGGCGTCGACGCCGAGCGTGGTGCTCGCCTCGATGGTGTTGGTGAGCAGGTCCCACACGATCTGCTCGCTCATCGATGCGCCGGCCGAGAAGTCACCCTGCTCGGGTGAGTAGCTGGGCGAGACGACCAACCTGCCGTCGCGCGGATCGACGTGCAGGTTGGCCCGCCAGAACTCCGCGGCCTCCTTCATCGCCGGGTACGCCTGGTCGCGGAGGAACGCGGTGTCACGGGTGAAGCGGTAGTGCTCGTAGAGGTGCTGGCACAGCCAGGCCGCGGCCTCCGGGAACCAGAAGGCGGTGGCCCAGTCCTGGACGCCGGTGAAGCCGTACGGGTTGGTGCTGAGGTGCGTGACCCAGCCGTTCGTACCGTAGATGTTCTGCGCGGTGACCCGGCCCGGTGCGCGCAGGGCGTCGATGAAGTCGAACAGCGGCGTGGCGGTCTCAGCCAGGTTCGTGGTCTCCGCCGGCCAGTAGTTCATCTGGACGTTGATGTTGGTGTGGTAGTCGGCCTGCCAGGGCGGGCTGTTGGAGTTGTTCCAGATGCCCTGGAGATTGGCCGGCAGGGACCCGCCCCGCGACGACGAGATGAGCAGGTACCGGCCGAAGGAGAAGTACAGCGACTCCAGCGCGCGGTCCTGGGCCCGTCCGGCGGCGCCGGTGTAGGCCGACCGCAGCTCGTCGGTGGGAACGTTCGGCATCTGTCCGCCCACGTTGAGCCGGACGCGGTCGAAGAGACTCTTGTAGTCGGCGAGGTGGGCCGCGCGCAGCGCCGCCACCGTCGAGGCCGCCGCGCCGTCGACCGCCTGGGTGACCTGCGTGTGGGGGTCGGCGCCGCGATAGGTGGGGTAGGTGTCGGCGTACGACGTCGCGGCGGACAGCACGATGAACGCCGAGTCGGCGCCGGCGACGGTGATCCGGTCGGTGCCGTCGGTCCGGGTGCCACCGGTGGTCACCACCCGGTACTGGGTCTCGTGGGTCAGCCCGTTGCCGGGCAGCGCGCCCCGCACGGTGATCCGGCCGTTCGCCACCGTGACGGTGCTGCCAGGCTGGGCCGACACGGTACGCAGGACGAAGGAGACCTTTCCGGCCTGGCTGGCCGACAGCCGGGTGACGATCACGTTGCGGGGGTGGCTGGCGAAGTACTCGCGCTGGTAGGACACCCCGCCATAGGAGTACCCGACGCGAGCGGTGGCCTCGGCGAGATCCAGCTCGCGCCGATAGTCGCTCACGGTGGCCGGGGTGCCGGACATGTCGAGGTACATGTCGGCGAGGTTCTGGTACGAGCCGAATCCGGTCGCCGGCTGACCGAGTGCCGTGGCGACCGCGCCAGGTGCCATCCGTGTGTCCCGGTCGATCTGAGCCTGCACGCCTGTCAGGGCTCCGGGCCGTGGTGACGTCCAGTTGCCGTGGTTGTAACCGCTGGTGCCGGGTCCACCCGTCCACAGTGTCTTCTCGTTGAGTTGCAGGCGTTCGGTCTGGATGCCACCGAAGACCATGGCGCCGAGCGCACCGTTGCCCAGCGGCAGTGCGTTGCTCTCCCAGTTGGCGGCGGGCTCGTCGTACCAGAGCGCCAGCCCGGGGTCGGCGGCTGCTTCGGCCGGTGTGGAGTTCGTGGACGCGGCTGTCAGGGCCGCGGCCACGAGAAGGGCCGCTGCTGCGGCGCGCAGGATCGTCTGGGTACGGCCGATGACAGGCATAGGGCCTCCTCTATGCCATGGGAGTTAACGTGGGATGTATATTTTTGTCAATGGACCGAACTGGAAACCCTGGTGAGGTTGCCTGCAATGAAGATCGCGACCCGGATGGTGGGTCGCCAGCCCATTTCGGCTATTGCCTGATCCATCGACAGCTGTTAGACATCAGATGTCCGAGCTCCTCAAACCCGGAAACATCCGATGTGTGCGGGGTGGTGTGGTGAAGCTTCTGCGATCACGGCATCGCGGTGCGGACATGGCCAGCCCCGCGGCGTCAGCCGTGGTAGGGCCTGCGTGCTGACGGTCGACGCGCACCATCACCTCTGGGGGAACCCGCCCGCCTGCGCCCGGCTCGACGACGACCGGATGCGGTCGGTCCGGCGTCCGTTCACAGTGGCCCAGTGGCAGGCGCAACTGCGCGCCGCCGAGGTCGATCGCTCCATCCTCGTGGAGAGTGGGCGATGCGACGAGGCGGAGTCGGAGGACCTGCTCCGGTGGGCGACCGAGGCGCCGCAGATCGCCGGTGTGGTGCTGTGGGCCGACCTGGCCGGCCCGGGGTTGGAGGCCCGCATCGCCAGGCACCTCCGCCGCTCCGGCGGTGATCGGGTGGTCGGTGTCCGCGCCCAGATCCAGGCCGAGCCGGACCCGGATCATCTGGACCGTCCGGACGTGCGCCGCGGCCTCCGTGTCGTTGCGGCAGCCGGGCTGGCCTTCGACCTGCTGGTCCGGGTGGACCAGCTGCCCGCCGCGGCGCGGGCCGCTGCGGCGCTGCCGCACCTCCGCTTCGTCCTCGATCATCTCGGCAAGCCGGAGATCCGGGCGGGTGCGACCGGACTGGCCCGGTGGCGCGGGCCGTTCGCGGCGCTGGCCGAGCAGCCCAACGTCACGGCCAAGATGTCCGGCCTGGTGACGGAGGCCGACTGGGTCTCGTGGCGGGCCGACGACCTGCGACCGTTCGTCCGCGAGGCGGTCGACCGTTTCGGGCCGGATCGTTTGATGTTCGGTTCCGACTGGCCACTGTGCCTGCTCGCGGGCAGCTACGGCCGGGTGCGGGCCGCGCTGCACCAGGTGTTGCCGGCGCTGTCCGAGGCGGCCTCACACGCGATCTTCGGAGGCACCGCCGCGCGGGTCTACCGGCTGGTGGTCTGAGCCGGCGATCATGGGAGCGGGCCCTACCCCGAACATGTGCGGAGGCGGCGATGGCTCTCACCGACGAGGCGATCGGCAAGATCAAGATGATGATCACGTCGGGCGAGCTCGGCCCCGGCGATCGACTGCCGAAGGAAGCGGACCTGGCGCGGCGGCTCGGTCTGTCCCGCAACTCTCTGCGTGAAGCGGTGAAGGCCCTGTCCATCATCCGCATCCTGGATGTCCGCCAGGGTGACGGGACCTACGTCACCAGCCTTGCCCCACAGTTGCTGCTCGACATGCTCAATTTCGTCGTGGACTTCCACCGCGACGACACGGTGCTGGAGTTCCTTGAGGTCCGGCGCATCCTCGAGCCGGCCGCCACGGCGCTGGCCGCGCAGCGGATGGCCGCCGAGGACATCGCCGGCCTCCAGGCCGTGCTCGACAGCCTCGGCGACACCCACGACGTGGAGGCCCTGGTCGCCAACGACCTGCAGTTCCACCGCCTGATCGCCGTCGGCTCCGGAAACACGGTGCTGTGCTCGCTGCTCGACGGGCTCTCCGGGCCCACCACCCGGGCCCGCATCTGGCGCGGTGTCACCCAACAGGGTGTCATCACCCGGACCCGGGAGCAGCATCAGGCGATTGTCGACGCGATCACGATCGGCCACGCCGATCTCGCGCGTTCCTGGGCGACCGTCCACATCGCTGGCGTCGAGGAGTGGCTCCGCCGGGCACTGTGACCGACCATGGCCGCTGACCGGATTGCGAGTCGTACGGCGATGGCGGTGTCGATTCAGGCCCGCACGACGCGGGCGATGCTCGCCCGGATGGGCGCGTAGTGGTCGGCGATGGCGGCTTGCAGGCCGGCCACGTTGCCGGCCGCGATCGCGTCCACGATTGCGCGGTGTCGGTGGGCGGTGATCACCCGGTCCTCCGGCTCGGTGCGCAGCGTGGGAGCGACGATGGCCTGGACCTGCCAGAACGCCTCGGTCAGTTGGAGGATCAGGTCGTTGCCGAGGGGCTCCAGCAACTTCACGTGGAAGGCCCGGTCGACGTCGAGGAAGTCCTTCCCCTGGGCCGCCAGGCTCTCCATATCGTCGACGAGCGCGGAGAGGGCCACCCGGTGCTCGCCGTCGAGGACGGCGATGACCTGGGCTGCGAGCCCCTGCTCCAGGGTCTGGCGGACATCGACGACCTGCCTCAGCACGTGGTGATCTTCCTCGCCACTCAGGAGACCGCGGAAGGTCAGGCCCTCCACGAGGGCGGCGAGGGACATGCGGCCGACGAACGTGCCGTGACCGTGCCGCACCTCGACGATGTCGAGGGCAGAGAGGATCTTGACGGCCTCACGCACGCTGGACCGGCTGGCGCCCACCGCGTCGCACAGCTCCGCCTCGGTGGGGAGGATGTCTCCCGGCTTGAGGCGATTCCGCAGGATGTACTCCTTGATCTTGGTAGCGACTTCCTGCCGGCGGGGACCTGGGCGCTCCGCACCGCGTAGCGGAGTGGCGTCAATGGTCGTCATCTGGCACTTGCCCTTCCCTCACGAATCTGACACGCTCACCCTATCGGCATCAGATGTCAGACGTCAGACCCCATTATCTTCGAATCCCTCAGCGCGAGCGTCACGCGAGCGCATGAAGAGCCTATGGAGGCAGCTACGTGAGCACCACCGTTAAGCCATCGGGGAGTTGGCGCGTCCCCCCGCGTCGGCTCCGCTCGCTGGCCGTCGCGTCCACTGCGGCAACCCTCGCTCTCGGACTGGTCGCGTGCAGCGGCGGGCCGGCCTCGACCAACGCCGTCGAGGGGGGCGGGGGGAAGACCTCGATCGAGACCACCCTGGCGTTCACCCTCTCCAGCGGCTTCGACCCGGGGAACGCCTCGTCGGCGGTGGCGACCGCGGTCAACCAGCACATCTTCGAGGGTCTGATCGATCTAGACCCGGTCACGCGGGAACCCTACCGTGCTCTCGCGAAGGAAGAGCCGGTGGCCAGCGCCGACGGGCTCACCTACACCGTGGCAGTGCGTGACGGCGCGAAGTTCTCCGACGGCACCCCGGTCACCGCCGAGGACGTCGCCTGGTCCTTCACCCGGGTCCTCAAGCCGGCGGACCCCAAGGCCCCGCCGCTGATGCAGGGCTTCGTGTCGTTCATCGACTCGGTGACCGCCAAGGACGCGACGACCGCCGAGTTCAAGCTGAAGTACCCGTTCGCCCTGTTCTCCGAGCGGATCTCGGTCATCAAGATCCTGCCGAAGGCGAAGACCGCGGACGCGAACGCGTCGAAGGCCTTCGACACCGCACCGATCGGCTCCGGCCCCTTCAAGATGGACAGCGCGTCCAAGGAGTCGGGTATCAAGCTCAGCAAGAACCCGAACTACAGCGGGCCCCGTCCGGCCAAGGTCGAGACGATGACCTGGAACACGACCTCCGAGGCCTCCGCGCGGGTGTCGGACCTGCAGGGCGGCCGGGTCCAGGCCATCGAGTCGGTGCCCTACCTGAACGTCGACTCGCTCAAGGACAAGTACACGGTTGACGTGAAGCAGGCCTTCAACCAGGTCTTCCTCATGTTCAACTCGTCCGCGGCGCCGTTCAACGACAAGCGGGTGCGCCAGGCCCTGCACTACGCGATCAACAAGGACGAGGTCATCAAGACCGCGCTCAACGGTTACGGCACCGCGGCGACGAGCTACCTGGACGAGGGCAACAAGGACTACCAGAAGGCCGCCACCGTCTACGACTACAACCTGGAAAAGGCCAAGAGCCTGCTCCAGGAGGCCGGCGTCTCGAACCTGAAGTTCCAGCTCGACACCACGGACAACTCCGCCGTGAAGGATGTCGCCCCGCTGGTCATCGAGCAGTGGAAGAAGATCGGCGTCACCGCCACCCTCAACACCGTGCCGTCCTCGGCCATCTACGGTGACATCGTTCCGAAGGACACCTTCCGGGTCCTGATGGCCACCGGCGACCCCAGCGTCTTCGGCGTCGACACCGACCTGCTGATGCGCTGGTTCTTCTACGGCGAGACCTGGCCGGGCCTGCGCTACCGGTGGAACGCCACCGACCGTAAGGCCATGGCCGACCTGCTCGACAAGGCCGCGCAGACCTCCGACGAGGCGGCCCGCAAGGCCCTGTGGAAGCAGGCTCTGGACAAGGTGGCCGACGAGGTCCCCCTGTACCCGATCCTGCACACCAAGGTCGTCACCGCGTACGACCCCGCGAAGCTCAGCGACTTCTCGGGCGCGGCGACCACAGGCCTGTACTTCTTGGGCACCAGCCGAAAGGGCTGAGCCCGCTTCGGGGGCCCGGACCCCGGCCCCTAGCGTCCCGCCCAGCCCCTGTCCCTCGGGCTGGGCGGGACGTCCCGGCGGCCCTCGACGAAAGAAAGACACCATGCTGAGCGTTCTGAGCCTGGTCACGCGACGACTCCTGACCCTGATACCCCTGGTGCTGGGCATCACGATCTTCGTCTTCGTGATCATGCAGTTCTCCCCGATCGATCCTGCGTTGTCCGTCCTCGGCGACCAGGCGACGGCCGCACAGGTGGCCGCGTTCAAGGCCGCCAACGGCCTCGACGACCCGCTGCCCCTGCGGTACCTGCACTTCCTGGGCGACCTGCTGCGGGGCGATCTGGGCATGACCTTCCCGCCGTCCGTCCCGGTCGCCGACAAGATCGCCACCGCGCTGCCGCTGACCATCCAGCTGACGGCCCTCGGTATCGTCGGCGCGCTGATCATCGCGTTGGCCCTCGGCATCACCGCGGCGTTGTACCGGGACCGCTGGCCCGACCAGGTCATCCGCTTCGTCTCGATGGCCGGTATCGCCATGCCGTCGTTCTGGCTGGCCCTCCTGCTCATCCAGGAGTTCTCGGTCCGCCGCCCCGTCTTCCCAACCGGCGGGTACGTCAACCCCGGTGACTCGTTCTCGCTCTGGCTCCAGTCGCTCGCCATGCCGGCGCTAGCTCTCGCCGTCCCGGTCGGCTGCTCACTGGCCAGAATCGTGCGGACGTCGATGGTCGAGGAACTCGACAAGGACTACGTGCGCACCGCCATCGGCGCCGGGCTGCCGCCCCGCGTGGTGATCGGACGCAACGTGCTGCGCAACGCGCTCGTCAACCCGCTCACCGTGCTGGGCCTGCGGATCGGCTACCTGCTGGGCGGCACTGTCGTCATCGAGGCCATCTTCTCGCTGCCCGGCATGGGCACCCAGATCATGAGCGCGGTGCAGCAGAACGACACCGCCCTCGCGCAGGGAACCGTGCTGACGATCGCCATCTGCTTCGTCTTCGTGAACCTGGTGGTCGACATCCTCTACCTCTTCGCCAACCCTCGACTGCGCGGAGCCCACTGATGCGTCGAACACTCACCGCCCGGCTGTCGGCTCCCGGCATCGCCTTCAAACGGCTCAGCGTCACCGCCCGGATCGCACTGAGCTTCGTCCTGCTCATCGTCGTGGTGGGCATCTTCGCGCCGCTGCTCCTGCGGCACGACCCCGCGCAGGCCGGGCTCGGTCCCGCGCTGACCGGCCCGAACGGCGACTACTGGTTCGGCCTGGACAAGCTCGGACGCGACGTGTTCTCGCGGCTGGTCGCCGGCACCCGACGCTCGTTGATCGTGGGCTTCGGCAGCGCCGGCATCGCCCTGGTGGTCGGCGCGATTCTCGGCGCGCTGGCGGGAACCAGCCGGCCCGCCGTCGACGAGATCGTGATGCGGTGCCTCGACGTCGTCATGGCATTCCCCGCCATCGTGCTCTCCGCGCTGCTGATCATCTCCTTCGGCAAGAACAGCCTCGTGGTCCTCGTGGTCGCGATCGGCTTCGTCTTCGTCCCATCGATCGCGCGTATCGTGCGCGCCAACGTGCTCTCGCAGTACCGGGAGGACTACGTCGCGGCCGAACGGATCATCGGCGCCCGACGACCGCACATCCTCTGGCGCCACATCCTGCGCAACTGCGCCGCCCCGATCCTCGTCTTCGTCACCGTCATGGTGGCCGACGCGATCGTGTTCGAGGCGTCCCTCTCCTTCATCGGTGGCGGGCTCGCGCCCCAGGAGGCGGCCTCCTCGTGGGGTTCGGTGATCGCCTTCGGCAAGGAGATGGTGCAGATCGGTGGCTGGTGGGCCACGTTCTTCCCCGGCCTGCTGATCCTGCTGACCGTGCTCGCCCTGAACGTGCTCTCCGAGGGGATGTCCGACGCCTGGGCCGCCCCGGCGGCGCGGCGTGCCACCGCGACGAAGGTCGGCGACGCGCAGGAGGAGGCGCAGCCCGGCTCCGGTGAGGTGGTGCAGCTGCCCGGCCTGCCCGAGGCGGCGCAGCGGCTGCGCGAGCGGGCCCGTCCGCTCCCGCAGGGTGAGCCCGTCCTGGAGGTCCGGAACCTGTCCATTGGGTTCGAGGGGCGCCACCGGGGTGTCGACATCGTCGACGACCTGACCTTCGACGTCCGCCCCGGCGAGGTGATGGGCCTGGTGGGAGAGTCCGGCTCGGGCAAGTCCCTGACCTCGCTCGCCGTGATGGGCCTGCTGCCGCAGGGAGCCCGGGTCCGGGGCGAGGTCCGCTTCGCGGGCAGCGACCTGCTGACGATGAGCACCAAACGACGTCGTGCCCTGATGGGCCGCGAGATCGCGATGGTCTACCAGGACGCCCTCTCGGCGTTGAACCCCTCACTGCGCGTCGGCCCCCAGCTCGCCCAGATGATCAGCCGAGGCGGCACCCGGTCGGCCGAGGAGCTGATGGAACTGGTGGGCCTGGACGCGCGGCGCACCCTGTCCGCGTACCCGCATGAGCTCTCCGGCGGGCAGCGGCAGCGCGTGGTGATCGCCATGGCGCTGTCCCGGGACCCGCGCCTGATCATCGCCGACGAGCCGACCACCGCGCTCGACGTCACGGTCCAGGCGCAGGTCATGGAGCTGCTGCTGCGGCTGCGTGGCCAGCTGGGCTTCGCGTTGATCCTGGTCAGCCACGACCTTGCGCTGGTCAGCGACGTCGCGGACCGCGTCGTGGTGATGTACGGCGGGCAGATCGTCGAGAGCGGCGTCACCGCCGACGTGGTCGGGGCACCGGCACACCATTACGCCCGGGGTCTTCTCGGCTCCGTCCTCTCCCTTGAGGCCGGTGCGGAGCGGCTCACTCAGATCCGTGGTGTGGTGCCGTCGCCGGCCGACTTCCCGGCGGGATGCCGGTTCGCCGATCGCTGCCCCATGGCGACCGAGGTCTGCCGGACGGAGACGCCCCGCCTGGAGGGCGCCGCCGACCACCGGTACGCCTGTCACCACCCGGCCGTCACCGTCAGGGAAGAGGAGCTGGCCCGATGAGCGCGACAGCCCCGCACGACTCGATCGTCGAGCTACGCGACGTGCACGTGGTTCACCGCACCCGCGGTGGCGGCCTGTTCGGCCGCGAGCGGGTGTACGCCCTCACCGGCGCGGACCTGACCGTGCGTACCGGCGAGACCATCGGGGTCGTCGGTGAGTCCGGCTGCGGCAAGTCCACGATGGCCAAGGTGCTGGTGGGCCTCCAGCGGCCGACGAGCGGCACTGTCGCCTTCGCCGGCAAGGAAGTCTGGTCGATGAACGCGTCGGAACGACGGCAGCACATCGGTGCCGGCGTCGGCATGATCTTCCAGGATCCGGCCACGTCGCTGAACCGGCGCATGCCGGTCCGCGACATCCTGCGCGATCCGCTCGACGTGCACCGCCGTGGCACCCGCAAGGAGCGTGAGGAGCGGGTCAACGAGCTGATGGCCCTGGTGGGGCTGCCCCGGTCGGTCGCCGACGTCCTGCCGAGCCAGCTCTCCGGTGGTCAACGCCAGCGGGTGTCCATCGCGCGTGCCCTGGCCCTGGAGCCGGGCCTGGTCATCGCCGACGAGCCCACCAGCGCCCTCGACGTGTCGGTGCGGGCGCAGATCCTCAACCTGCTCCTGGACCTCAAGGAGCGGCTGAACCTGGCCATGGTCTTCGTCTCGCACGACATCCAGACGGTCAAGCGCATCAGTGACCGCGTGGTCACCATGTACCTGGGCCGGATCGTGGAGCAGACACCCGCCGCCGGGCTTCCCGAGGTCGCGCAGCACCCGTACACGCGGGCGCTCTTCTCCGCCACGCCGGGTCTGCTCTCGCCCCTGGATCCCATCCCGCTCGTCGGCCCCGTCCCGCTCGCCACCAAGCCGCCGACCGGGTGCCCGTTCCGCACCCGGTGCTGGAAGGCGACCGACGGCTGCGCCATCGAGATGCCGCCGGTCCAGTCGGGCGCCGGCGGTGACGGCTCCCACGAGTTCCGGTGCTACCACCCCGTACCCGCTGGATCCAGCAACACGGAGCTGGTCGAGCTCGCCAGAGCAGCGACCGGCCGCACCACCCCCCTACATCTCGAGGAGACAGCGTGACCACCCCTGCCCCGCGGTTCGCCGGAGTCGTGCCGCCGGTCGTCACCCCTTTGACCGAGGAGGGTGCGGTCGACGTCGCCTCCCTGGAGCGGCTCATCGAGCGGACGCTCGGCGCAGGCGTCGACGGCATCTTCGCCCTCGGCAGCTCCGGCGAGACCGTCTTCCTCACCGACAGCCAGCGGGACCAGGCTCTCGAGGTCGTCGTGAAGACCGTCGCAGGCGCCGTACCGGTCATCGCCGGCTGCATCGAGCCGACCACGCGCCGGGTCCTCGACCGGGCCGACGTGTCGACGCGCCTGGGCGTCGACGGCCTGGTCGCCACGGCACCCTTCTACGCCATCGTCGGCCCGCACGAGGTCGAGCGTCACTTCCGGTCGCTCGCCGCGTCGGTCGAGCTGCCCCTGCTGGCGTACGACATTCCCGTCTGCGTGCACACCAAGCTCTCCCCGGGTCTGCTGAGCCAGCTGGCGGCGGAGGGCATCCTCGCGGGCGTCAAGGACTCCAGCGGCGACGACGTCGCCTTCCGCCAGCTGGTGCTGGCGATCGCGGAACGCGCGCCGGACGCCGGTTTCAGCCTGTTGACCGGGCACGAGGTGGTGGTCGACGCGATGATGCTCGCTGGCGCCTCCGGCTCGGTTCCCGGCCTGGCCAACGTGGACCCGGCGGGCTATGTGCGACTGCACCGGGCCTGCGTGAACGGCGACTGGGACACCGCCCGCGCGGAGCAGGACCGGCTGACCCGGCTGTTCCGGATCGTCGACGCGGCCGACCCGGCGACGGCGGCGGGGGCGACCCGGGGCGTGGGCGCGTTCAAGACCGCCCTGGCCCTGCTCGGTGTCATCGACAGCAACACCGTGTCGCTGCCGATGCGACCGCTCGACGCCGACGAGACGGCGCGGGTTCGTGCCCAGCTGGAGCTGGCGGGGCTGCTCTAGCCATGTCCAAGGTACGCAAGCCCCCGGTCGTCGACGAGGCGGTAGCCGCGCTCGACATCGGGGGCACCAAGACGGCTGCCGCCCTCGTCACGAGGCAGGGCGAGGTCATCCACCGGGCCACCGCCCCCACCCCTGGTCGGGCCGGGGCGACCGCCATCCTCGACACCGCGGCCGATCTCGTCGATCGGTTGCGGGCGAGGGCGACGGGGACACGCGTCCGTGCCGTCGGAGTCGGAAGTGCCGGAGTGATCGACCACCGGACCGGCCTGGTGCTCTCGGCCACCGACGCCCTGGCCGGTTGGGCCGGCACGGATCTGCGACGACGACTGCGCGAGCTGCTGGACCTGCCCGTCACGGTGATCAACGATGTGCACGCGCACGCCCTCGGCGAGACGCGCCACGGGGTGGCCGCCGGCCACCAGACGACGCTCTTTCTCGCGGTCGGCACCGGCATCGGTGCCTCGTTCGTCGTCGACGGCACCGTGCTGGCCGGCGCCCACTCCGCGGCCGGCCACGCCGGCCACCAACCGTCGCCGTACGCCGGGCAGCTGCCCTGCACCTGCGGAGGTCAGGGGCACCTGGAGGCGATCGCCTCCGGGCCCGGCCTCGCCCAGGAGTACGCGCGGCGCACCGGCGAGCCGGTCGACGACCTGCGGTCGGTGGCCGCGCGCGCAGCGGACGGCGACGCGACGGCCCGGGAGGTGGTCCTGCTCGGCGGGGCTGCCGTCGGCTCGGCTGTCGGCGGACTGGTCAACATGCTCGATCCCGCTGCCGTCGTCATCGGCGGCGGGGTCGCCGGCCTCGGTGACCTCTGGTGGCAGGCACTTCGGGACGCCGTGCGGCGGGAGACGTTGCCCAGCCTGGTCGACGTGCCCGTGCTGGCCTCGACCCTCGGATCGGACGCCCCGCTGCTCGGCGCCGCCTCACTCGCCTGGGAGGGCACCGCATGAACAAGCTGATCGCGCATCTCCGCCACCGCCTCGTCGTCTCCTGCCAGGCGTACCCCGGTGAGCCGATGCGCACCCCGGACACGATGCGCCGGGTCGCTCTCGCCGCCGCCAAGGGCGGGGCCGCCGGCATCCGCGCCCAGGGTGTGGCGGACATCGCGGCCATCCGGGAGGCGGTCGACCTCCCACTGATCGGGCTGTGGAAGGACGGCGACGACGACGTCTTCATCACCCCCACGCTGGAGCACGCGCTGGCCGTGGCACGGGCGGGCGCGCACGTCGTCGCGCTCGACGGCACCGCGCGGCCACGGCCGGACGGCCGAACCCTCGGTGACACCATCGCCGCCGTCCACGAATTGACCGGGGCTCTGGTGATGGCCGACTGCTCCACGCTCGGCGAGGGGATCGCCGCCGCGGCGGCGGGCGCCGATCTGGTCGGCACCACCCTTTCCGGCTACACCGCGTACACGAGCAAGCAGCCCGGCCCGGACCTGGACCTGGTTTCTCAGCTCGCCACCGCGATCGACGTGCCGGTGATCGCGGAGGGTCGGATCCACACCCCGGCCCAGGCGGCGCAGGCGCTGCGGGCCGGGGCGTGGGCGGTGGTGGTGGGCACGGCGATCACCCACCCCAGCACCATCACCGGCTGGTTCGCGTCGGCGATGGCGGACGCCCGGTAGCGCTCGGAGCACGAGCCGGCGTGCCGCGGTCCCGCGTCGCGGCCGAAGGTTCACCACCCACGGACAACTGACAATCCTGCTGTCACGGAGGCCAAGCTGTGGCTTTGAGCGATCTCACCCTCGCCGAGTGCTGGGCGTACCGACCCGATCTGGTCGTTCCGGAGGACCTGGACGCCTTCTGGGAGCGGACACTTCGCGTCGACGCACCGGTGGAGGCGACGTACGAGCCCGTCGACACCGGTCTCACCCAGATCCGCACCTGGTCGGTCACCGTCGCCGGCTACGGCGGCGAGCAGGTGCACGGCTGGCTGCACCTGCCGACGAATGCCACCGGGCCGTTGCCCTGCGTGGTCGAGTATCTCGGGTACGGCCGTGGTCGTGGCCTGCCGCACGAGAAACTGTTCTGGGCCTCGGCGGGCTTCGCGCACCTCATCATGGACAGCCGGGGTCAGGGCTGGAGTGCCGCGCCCGGCGACACCGCCGACCCGCACCGCTATCCGGCGGGCACCGTTCCCGGTTTCCTCACCCGGGGGGTCACCAGCCCGGAGGACTTCTACTACCGCAGACTGATCACCGACGCGGTCCGGTTCGCCCAGGCTGCCCGGGAGCATCCCGCCGTCGACCCCGACCGGGTCGTCGTCACCGGCATCAGCCAGGGAGGTGGCCTCTCGCTGGCGGTTGCCGCGCTGTCCCCGGGCGTGGCGGCGGCCATGCCCGACGTGCCCTTCCTGTGTGACTTCCCGCGCGCTGTCCAGGTCGCCGGTCAGGGCCCCTACGGCGAGGTCGCCGAGTATCTCGCGCTTTACCGGGGGCAGAGCAGCCAGGTGTTCCGTACGTTGTCGTACGTCGACGCCGCCGTGCTCGCACCCGGCGCGACCGCGCCCGCGCTGTTCTCCATCGCGATGATGGACGCGACCTGCCCGCCCTCGACCTGCTTCGCCGCCTACCACCGCTACGGCGGCGACAAGGAGGTGCGCGTGTACGAGTTCAACGACCACGAAGGTGGCGAGGCGCACCACCAGCTCGAACAGCTCGCCTGGCTGCACAAGCTCTTCGGCCGCTGAGGCGGTGAGGCGGTGAGGCGCTGAGGACAGGGCCGCCGGCCGGCGGCCCTGTCCTCAGCGTGGCTCCCAGGCGTCGGGCAACGCGGTGAGCTTGCGGACGTGGGCGGGCAGCCGACCGCTGACGATCTCGGCGAGGCTCACCTCGTCGACGACCCGCCGCACGGCGGCGCGCACCGCCACCCACAGGCCGGGCAGGTTCTCCGCCGAACCCTCGTACCGGGTCTCCTCGGGGCGCAGCCCGCGTACGCCGGCGAGCGGGCCCTCGACGGCCCGCAGCACCGCGCCGACGGTCACCTCGCGCGGCGGTCGGGCCAGCGTGTAGCCGCCCTCGGCACCGCGCTGGGCGCGCACGATGCCAGCCCGGCGCAGATCCGCCAGGACCGCCTCCAGGAACTTGCGGGGCATGTCCTGTTCGGCGGCGATGGCCTGGGTGGACAGCAGCGAAGGGTACGCGGTGGCGAGGCTCAGCGCTGCCCGTACCGCGTAGTCGCCGCGCGCGGAGATCTGCACCCTGTCATCATGCCCGCCCGGTGCCGTTGGTCGGTGTGGTGGGCGACCCGGGTCGCGTGGTGTGAGAACCGTTGGCCGACCCGCCGACGCGGAAACCGCCGCCGTGGGCGCCCGTCGGCTCGGTCGGCGGCCGAGGCCGGATCACCCGGGCGGCCGGTTGGTCCCGCGCGGCCCGGAACGCTCCGGGGCTGACGCCGACCTCCCGGGTGAAGAAGCGACCGAAGTTCGTGGGCTCGGAGAAGCCGAGGTGCCGGCCGATCTGGGCGATCGGCTGGTCGGTCGCGGCGAGGAGTCGGCCGGCCTGCAACGCGACCCGCTCGTCGATGACCTGCTTGGCGCTGCGACCGGTGACGGCCAGGCAGGCCCGGGTCAGGGTCCGCACCGAGCAGCGGAGCTCGGCGGCGTAATCCTCCACCCGCCGGGTGTGCGGGTAGCCGTGCTCCACCTCCCGGCAGAACCGGTGGAACGTCTCGTCCTCGGGGCGGGGCGTCGACCGGTCGGCACTGCCCAGGGCCAGCCGCAGCAGCAGCACGGCCAGTTGGTGGCGGAGCAGCGCGCGAGCGGCGACGGTGTCGGGATGCCGCTGGCAGTCCACCACCAGTTGGCTCACCTCGGTGATCACCGCGTCCTCGTCCTCGCCGGCCAACTGCCGCCAGGTCACCGGCGTGTCCAGGTCGACGTCGAAGCCGCGCAGCGCCTCCGGGTCCCAGGCGACCACTGTGGCGTCGAACTGCGGACCGGAGCAGCGCAGCACCTGGCCGGCGCGGACCCGCAGCAGCGTGCCGGGCCGACAGGGCAACGGGTGAAAGTCGAGTTCGGCGTCGCCGTGCCCACGCGTCGTGAGGATCAGCAGCTCCCGCTCGACGATCACGGGCCGACGCCAGCGCGGGTCGGGGGAGAGGTCGGCCAACGCGAACGTGGCTATCTCGTCGGGGACGGGTGACGCCGTTCCGATCGGTGGCGCGGGGGAGGGACCGGTGGAGACCATCGCCTGCGACGGTAGCCCGAACCGCAGGTCATCGCATCCCGATCGACGCGTGCAGCGAAACCCGCGCGTCGATGCGGGCTTGTCGCGATCCTCGTGGCCGGGCTACGTTACCCGGCGGTAGCGCCGTCCGGTCCGCGGTCCGCCCGGCGCACCGCCGGCCGCCCGCCCGGCCGGCGGCCTCCGCCGACTCGCGATGGGATGGGCATGACGCAGCTGTTCTCGGTCGAAGGCAAGACGGTCCTGGTCACCGGCGGTTCGCGGGGGATCGGTCTGATGATCGCCCAGGGGTTCGTCCGGGCCGGCGCCCATGTGATCATTTCGTCCCGCAAGGCGGACGTCTGTGCGGCGGTCGCCAAGGAACTCTCCGCCGAGGGTCGCTGCGAGGCCATCCCCGCCGACCTGGGCGACGACAGCGGCGCCGAGGCGCTGGCCGCCGCCGTGCGCGAGCGCGTCGGTCGCCTCGACGTGCTGGTCAACAACGCCGGCGCCACCTGGGGCGCGCCGCTGGAGGGCTACCCGGAGGCCGCGTTCGACAAGCTCTGGGCGGTCAACGTCAAGGCCGTCTTCCGGCTCACCACCGCGCTGCTGCCGGCGCTACGCGCCGCCGCCAGCGCCGACGACCCGGCCCGCGTGATCAACATCGGGTCGATCGACGGCATCCGGGTGCCGTGGATGGAGGTGTACGCGTACTCGGCCACCAAGGCGGCCGTGCACATGCTCACCCGCAGCCTGGCCCACCAACTGGCCAGCGAGCAGATCACCGTCAACGCGATCGCGCCCGGCCCGTTCGAGAGCAAGATGATGGCGTTCGCACTGGACGACCCGGCGAGCCGGGCCGCCATCGAGCAGCAGGTGCCGCTGGGCCGCATCGGTCGCCCCGAGGACATGGCCGGCACCGCCATCTACCTGTCGTCGCGCGCCGGCGCGTACCTCACCGGCGCGGTCATCCCCGTCGACGGCGGCATCACCACGCACGGCTGAGCACCGGCTGACCCAGGTCGGGCTGCCCGCGTACCTCCCAGGGTGTGCCGGGGCCGCGCGGACTCGGCAGATCCGCGCGGCCCCGGTGTGGCCGGTGTTGCCCGTTCGGGCGGTGCTCAGCGACCGGCGAGCAGCCGGTTCACCGCCGTGTCGACGTCCAGGTGCTCGGCCTCACGGCCGCGCGGGACGACGACGTACGTCCGTCGAAGGAAACGCACCAGGACGCTGCGCGGCACCTCGAAGAGGGCGTTGCCGTCCGGTGACGAGAGGGCCAGCGCGACGAAGTCACCGCGCGGTGTGGCCCAGGGCCAGACCCGCACATCCCCGATGCCGGCTGGCTCGTCCAGGCCGGTGACCAGCAGTTCGCGGGCAAAGGACCAGCTCACCGCCTCGCCGCCGGCAGATTCGGCGTGGAACAGGACATGGACCGCATACGGGTCAGCAGGGTCGTAACGCAGACTGGCACGCACCGGCAAGGCGGTGGCGTCAGGTGCGACGAGCCTTAGCGACGTCTCGACCTCTACGGTCGTCGGTCGGATGACACTCATGGACGTTCTCCCCCCGGCACCGCTGCGGAACGCGCGTGTCCCGCTTTTCCCATACTCAGGTGCTACTCCTGGCTACGCTCCGCCATACGCTGACTTCACCCAGTGGTGGGAAGGGGGACGGAAAGGCCGCGTGAATACGAGAATTCGCGTAGAATTTCCGGTTCTGCCCAGTGCGTGATCCCGCCCGGCATCGGGTGGTTCAGTCGTCGACTTACTCCGGTAACGTCCAGTCGGCCGTTGCAGTGACGGGCCCGAGCGACACTGGGGGGTGAAATGGTGACGAAGAGATCCCCAATGGATCCGTCGGCGGCGCCCGGCCCGCCGAACGTCGCGGTCCGAGCAGCCGAAAAGCGGGGGTACGCAGTGCCGATGGAGCAGCCCGAACGGGCCGGTCGGCCGGCGTCCGATGCCGATCATCCGAACGGCCGAGGCGCGGACCGGTCGACCGTCGGTCCCCCTGCCAACGGGAACGCGAATCGACCGCTCGGCGGCTCCGGTCGCGGCGGTGGCGGCACCGCCGTGCAGGACCCACCACGCCGCCCCCGCTGGCGGGAGCGGATCACGGTGACCCTCGATCTCATCCGGGCCAATCCCACCGGCCGGATCGCACTCAAGATCTTCATCGCGATCGCCGGGGCGCTCGTGGTGACCATCGGCATCGCTCTCATTCCCCTGCCCGGTCCAGGCTGGCTGCTGGTGATCGCCGGGCTGGGCATCTGGGCCGTCGAATTCCACTGGGCGCGTCGGCTGCTCGGCTTCACCCGCCGACACGTCCACGGATGGACACAGTGGGTGACCCGCCAGTCACTGGCGGTGCGAATCGTGCTCGGCTCCGTCGGCCTCGTCTTCGTGGGCACAGTGGTCTGGCTGTCCCTCAAGTACAGCCTCGGCATCGACGTGGTGGCCGCGGCGATGCACTACCTCGCGACGCACTGACCCCGGATTTCCGGTCCGGTTCCACGATCGGGTAGAGTCAGTGGCGCTGAGGGCGATTAGCTCAGTGGGAGAGCGCTTCGTTCACACCGAAGAGGTCGCTGGTTCGATACCAGCATCGCCCACCCTTAGTTTGCACAGGTCAGAAGCCCGTTACCGAATCAGTCGGTAACGGGCTTTGCGGCATGTGCAGCTTACATTGGGAGCAGATTGGGAGCGGCGCGGCTGGTTCTCGGTTCGGGCCTCCATGGACCTGCCCGGCTGAGTGACCTGATTTGCGGTCCCGAGCGGGTCTGCTGGCTGGTTGCGGAGTCCTACCGCTACCGGCGCCCACATTACGAGAGGGTGCCCTCGATCTGTGGCTCACGGTTGACTGGCGACGTGGGCCCGATAGTTGGCCCATTCGCCGGTCCACATTGCGAGGTCGTGCACCCAGAACTCGGTGCTCTGCCTGGACTTGGCGGCCCACTTCGTTGCAGTCTTTGACGCGAAGTCGTCCAGGACCCGACGTCCAGTCGCCGTCCATGCGGGAAGCTGGGTTAGCCACTGTTCTGCCTGTTCGGCGCTGTGGCCGCTGCCGATCAGCCATGGGACGAGCAACGCGACGTCGGCAAGCAGGCCGCGCAAGTTGCGTCGAGCACGGCACGCAGAGCGTGGGGAAGGCTGCCAGGGCCGTTCGTGCACCAGGCGACGTGACTATTAACCCGTTCGGCGGCCCGTGTTCGTCGGGCGATCAGGATAGGCTGCCGCGGCGTAAACATGATCAACGGTTGCGGGGGCTGTGTGATGAGAAGACGTGTGCTTGCCGGGCTCGCGGTCGTGCCGTTGTTCGCCACAGCCAGCCTGGTTGGTCCGGCGGCGCTGGCGACTGCGGCGGCGGCGGTCGAGGCCTCCGAGTTGTACGTCAGTAAGACGTACTGTTCGCCGACGGGTGTGCAGAACGGCAGTCCGGAGACACCGTTCTGCACCATCCAGGCCGCGTCGGCGGTAGCGGGGCCGGGCCAGACGGTGCTGGTGCAGCCGGGGGTCTACCAGGAAAACGTGTCGTTCAACCGGTCCGGAACCGAGTCAGCGCCGATCACGTTCCGCGCCGTCTACGTCGGCCAAGAGGCGGTCCGGGTCGGCGCGTACCAGACGGGCGCCGTCAGCGGCGCGGTCATGACGGTCTCGGGTGTGCACGACGTCGTAATCGAAGGCTTCGACGTGTACGGCGCTGAGCGTTCCGACGCCATCGTCGTGGTCGACTCCAGCCGGGTCACGCTGAACAAGATCACCATCCACAGTGGTCTGTCTGCGCCCACCGGGGTTGAGGTCAGCGGCGTCTCCGACGGCGTGACGATCAGCCGGGGCCTCATCCAGAACACCTCGGGGCCGGCTGTCGACCTTGACCCGGGCACGACGAACGTCACGGTGACCGGCAACCAGCTCATCGACTCCGGACTGCGCACCACCGCCTCGCCCGGGCTCACCATCACCGGCAACACGGTCGTCACCGACTGCCGTACCGGGATCGACCTGACCGCCGGCTCCACCGGCGCCTTGCTGCGCAACAACATCGTGCAGACATCGAAGTCGCGTCAAGCGTGCACGAACCTGGCACAGGCCAGCGCCATCCGCGTCGACAACGGCTCCGCCAGCGACACCACCGCCGACTACAACCTCGTCGACCCGGTCAGCGGCGCACCGATCTACACCTGGTCCGGGCAGGCACACGACTCCCTCACGTCCTTCACCGCGGCGACCGGGCAAGGCACCCACGACCTGCACGCCGACCCGCGGCTGCTGCTGACCCGGATGAACTGGTCCGAGTGGTACGGGCTCGGGTCGACGTCACCGGCTCGCGACTCGGCTGCCGCAGACGCCCGGGGAACGCTGGACACCGACCTGCTCGACAACTCGTACGCCGACGACCCCGCGATCGCGAACACGGGCACCGGCAGCGGATACCGGGACCGAGGCGCCGTGGAAGCCCAGGGCCCACGGGAGACCGACCCGCAGTACCTGCGCCGCAAGGCCGGCGCAGGCCCGCTCGACGTGGTGGCCGGGGCCGGCATTCGCTCATCCTGGCCCGTCGAGCAGCAACGTGCGAAGTACGCCTACATGTTCTACGGCAGCGACTTGTCCGAGAACCGCTACTGGCACGTCACCGATTCCAACTCCGTGGAGCGCACCTTCCGCCGAGGCGGTCAGATCTGCGTAACGATCACCGGCAGTCAGCGTGACCTCCGAGGGGGCGACAGCTACAGCTCGCATACCTGCACCGTCGTCGGAGCGCGGTTCATGCCGGTGACCCCGACAAGGATTCTCGATACCCGGACCGGCCTTGGCACCACCTCGAAGCAGCCGGTGGGGCAGGACGGCAGCATCATCATGCCGATCACCAGCCTCGGCGGAGTGCCCGTCGCGGACATCACCGCGGTGGTGCTCAACGTGTCGGTCACTCAGCCGACCGAGCCTGGATTTCTCATCGTCTATCCCTGGCTCGCCGTGCCGAATGTCTCCACCGTGAATTTCGTTCCCGGGGAGACGGTGGCCAACCAAGTCACCGTGCCGATAAAGAGCGGCCACATCGCCTTCACCCACCGTGGCCTCGGGCAGGTGCACCTGGTGGCGGACCTTCAGGGCGTCTACACCACGTCCGGCTCCGGCTACGCCTCCACCTCACCGACCCGGGTCCTCGACACCCGCCAGGGCACGTCCGGACCCCTTGCCGCCAACGCCACCCGCACCCTCGACCTCTCCAGCAAACTGCCAGCCGACGCGACCGCCGCCGTGCTCAACGTGACCGCGACTGGCCCGACAGCCAACGGCTTCCTCACCCTCTTTCCTTACGGCGCTAGCGTGCCCACCGCCTCGAACCTCAACTACGTCGCCGGGCAGACCATCCCCAACCTCGTCACCGTGCCTGTCGTCAACGGCCGGGTGAACATCCGCAACGCCAGCTCCGGCACCACCCACGTCGTGGCCGACCTCGCCGGCTGGTTCAGCCCGTCCGCCACGCACACCTTCGTACCACTCGACCCGGTGCGGGTGCTGGACACCCGCGACGGCACCGGACGAGGAACCGTGAACAGCCCCTTACGAGCATGGGAAACCTTCCGCATCCAGCCCGCCGTCGTCGTGGCAGAGGTCTGCAACCCCGCCTGCCCCACGCCCACCGCGGTAGTGGCCAACCTGACCGTAACCGCTCCCACCACCGCCGGCGTGCTCATCGCGCACCCCGGCGGCCAACAGCGGCCAACAGCCTCGAACGTCAACTTCGTCGCCCGCGAAACCGCCGCGAACGCCACCATGGTCGGTGTCGGCACCGGCGTCGACATCTACAACAACAGCTCAGGCCAAACCCACACCATCATGGACCAGCTCGGCTACTTCATCGGCCCCCCCGCCTGACAAACCCCGCACCGACGCCCCGGCCACCAGTCACCATCGGCGGCCGGGGCGACCTCAGGTAGCGGCGCAGGCTCCCGGACGGCAACGAGTACTTATGTTGGTGCGGGGCCTGCTCGGAATGCCGGTGGCCTGGTGAGTACCGTCTGGCGGATCGGCGTGGACTCGCGCCGCTGCATCGGCACGAGCCATCTGCGCCGGTGCCGCGCCCGAGCACTTCCGCCTGGTGGACGGCCTGTCCGCGCCGCTGGCCGACGTCGTCGCCCCGGCCGATGTCATCCTCGACGCCGCCGACTCGTGCGTCCGCGACGCCACCGACGACCGGCTGATCGCGCCGCAGGAGTGACCCGAAATTGAGCCCGGCCGTCTGCGCCCACGAGCTGGGCAGCTGCGGAAGTTCGGCAGATCAGCGACGAGGCTGAAAGTGACGAGCGATGAACCACGCCTCCCAATCAGCACCTGGTCGAAGCAGAAGGCCGGTGACAGGACAGCTTTCGCGCGGGCCTTGGCCGACAGAGCTGAGCCGAATGCGGAAGTGGGCCGGTTCCGGGGTCCGTGCTCATCGGGGCCGCCCGCAGCGGCCGGATGGAAACCCTCGGTTTTGCTGGTTAACGCCGGGGCGAGTGTCGGACCGGTCGGTCACGGCGGACCCGAAGATGTCAGCCGTGGTGCGGCGGGCTGCCCGCTCCGGTGATGTCCGTTTATGTCGATATCCGGGCATCGAGCCGGGGTGGTGCGTTGGCGATGCGCAGCATGGCCGTTGTCTCGGGCGCGCGGCACGGTCTTGCGGTTAGACGTATACGTCTATAAATTGCCTGGGTGCCCTTGGACGCGTCACGGAACAGCCTGGTGTTGCCGATCCTCGGACTCCTCGTCGAGCAGCCGGCGCATGGCTACGACATCACGACACGCCTACGCGAGCGATACGGACACCTATCGGTCACCCGCAGCACGGTCACGTCCCTGCTGAAGGCGCTCGAGAAGGCAGGCATGGTCTCCCCCCGGCTGCCCGAGCGAGTGGGAAACCGGCCGCCACGTACGACCTACGAGTTGACTGCCGCAGGTCTCGCCGACTTCCGCCACAAGGTCGAGGCTGGGGTGCGCGACACCCAAGCCGCATCCGTGGACTTCGTCATGGCGGTCGCCTACGTCGGAATTCTCCCGATCGACCAGGCGGCGTGCATCCTGGACGGTCGCGCCGACCGGCTCGACCACGAACTGGCTGCCCTCTCGGGGCTGCCCGACGGTGACGTACTCGAAGTGCACATGCTCGAGGTCGCCTACTGGCGCACCATCGTCGCCACCGAAGCCACCTGGATCAGGACCCTGGTGCGGCGGATCTGTGCGCGCGAGATCGGCTGGCCAACCCAGCAAACCGACCAATACGGGAGTGCAGAAGCGTGAAGTTCGGTATCTATCCGGGCGGACGGGCCGGCACGATCTGCTCCCACCCACCCGATGTCGCCGCGATCCGCCACCTCGTCGACGACCTTCCGGACGGTCGCCCCTTCGTCATCCGCGAGTACGTACACTTCCTCGGTGACATGGCACCGCCGGACCTCGTCACCTCGCTCGGCGCCGAACACGAACTCGCGCACCTCACGATGCCCGACGAGTGGTACGTCGAGGGAAACCGCGAGCTGGACCTCGTGGTCAGCTACATCCCCCGGGCCGCCGACCTCTCCGGATGGCTGGCCTTCCTCGACACCGTCATCGACCGTTACGGTCACCTGACGCGGTACCTCCAGGTGACGCTTGAGCCGAACTTCCCCATCCCGCTCATCGACGGAAGCGCACCCGGCGTCCTCGAAGCCCTTACCCTCGGCATTCCGCACGCACGCGCCGCACTGGACCGGCAGGGTCTCCAGCACGTGCAGATCGGCTTCTCCGTCGCCGAACCACCGGAATGGTTGGGCGGCGACGACCAATTCTGGTCGTATCTCTCCTCGGTCCCGTACCAGGACTTCGCGGCTTACGTGGACTACGTCGGTCTGGGCCTGTACCCCGACGCCTTCTCGCCCGTCGCCCCGCGGGGCAACCCGGGAGACACCGCATCCCTCACCACACACGCCCTGCGCCACTTGCGGGGCGCGTCGTTGCCCCGCGCGCACATCCCGCCCAGCATTCCCATCCACATCGTGGAGAACGGCACCCCGAGCGGGTCACCGCGCACCGAGCAGGCACAGTGCGACTCACTGTCGGACATGCTCGGCGTCATCCTCACCGAACAGGAGCCAATGAACATTACCCACTACGAACTGTTCAGCCTCAGGGACGCCGACAGCAGCTCCACGGAACCCACCGGGACATTGGGCATCGTCACCGACACCTACCGACCCAAGCCCGCCCTCGCCGTCTACCGCGACATCGTCCGCAGCGCTGGCCCGCTGCCCGTAACCAGGCGTCCCTGAGCGCGGCGATCCGAACGCAGCGAGGCGGGTAGCCGACCTGCGTCCGCGAGCAGTTCACCGACCGGATGGTTGACGGCTAGCGCGTGGTCTTCGGCGCAGGTGCAGTTCGTAGAGTGCTTCTTCGACCTGTTTGACGATGAGGTGGACGTGATCCTCCTGGCCCCGCAGACCGGCCCGCTTCACCGGGGCCGAGGGCGAGAAACTGGTCGGGTTCTTCAGCGTGTTCGCACCTGGTGCTAGCCGGCTCGACATGGTCGAGGTGATCTCCAAGACCGTCGCCGAGGATCGCGTCGTCTTCGAGGAATGGGCTCGGGGTGTCTTCTTCAATGAGCCATACGCGGCCCGGCACCGCATTCACGTTAGGGTCCGGAACGGCAAGGTCGTCGGCTTCCACGAATACAACCGACCGCTCGACTGAACACCGCCCGTCGGGGCGCTTTGACCAGGGAGATGCTGAGCCGCCAGGGACTGGAAGCCGGCGACCGGACCATCCAGCCGTTCCTCTCTTGACTGTGGACATGCCTGATCTTTGTCCAGCCGCCACCCTGCCAACCCGATGCTGCGCGACCGGCCCCCCGCGCGAGGCGTCGGCCCGATAAGATGACTGTCGATGAAGATCCCGCCTTGGAAACCCGCCACGCTGGCCGATGCGGTGTCGCTGGCAGCCCTGTTCCGGCGAGTCGAGGCGGTTGCGCCCGTCGGCCTCGAGCAGCACGCCGACGACGTCACGACACGGCTGGCGACTCTCGGGCCGGAACTCGGGTCGGGTACCCGGGTCGGCCGCGATGAGGACGGGGACGTCGCCGCGTACGGGGAGGTCGCGGAGATGGGCGAGGTCGATCATGTCCTCCGGATCCGGCTGGCCAATGTCGTCCGTCCCGACACCGCGAGCGACGTCCGTGCGGAGCTGTACCACTGGCTCCTCGGACAGGCCGAGCAGGTGCGGCAGGCCCGCGGATCCGCGCAGGCGGCCGTCCTCGGCACGCGGTGCGCCGAGAACGATCGCGTCGGACGCGAGCTGCTGGCCCGGCACGGCTTCGAGTTGGTCCGGCACGAGCGGGACTTGGTCCTGGCGCTGCCGGAGTCGCTGCCCACAGAAGTGCTGCCGCCTGGCCTGGTGTCGAGCCCTGTCGACGAGCGCTACGAGGAGCTGGCGCGGCTGGCCCATAACGAGGCATACGCCGACAGCCCGTCCGCGATCCGACCAGACCAGCGCACCTGGCCAGCGCACGCCATCGCGCACCCCCGATTCCTGCCCGACCTGTCCTGCCTGGTGCTCGTGGAGGCGGACGGGGCCGAGAACCCGGTGGCCGGCTTCCTTTTTGCGCTCGCCGACGACACGGAGAGACCCACCGCAGTGCTGCACTGTCTGGGCAGCCGAGTTTCCTGGCGCCGCCGTGGCGTCGCCACCGCCATGATCACACACGCCCTCCGCAGGGCTCGTTCCGCAGGCTTTCACCAGGTTCGCCTCCGGGTGAGTGACACCAATCCGGCAGCTCTCGCGCTCTACCGCAAGCTCGGCTTCGTCGGCTCGGGGCGCGGGTACGCGGTGCTGATGCGACGCCTCGGCCCTGATTCCAGCTGACACTGCGTTGCTCGGCTCACTCGCCGGGCAGACGGCGTGACAGCGACTTCGGCGAATTCGCGACCGGACGCCTGGCCATCGCCCGCGAGCGACCACGAAAGAGAGCACCGATCGCCATTACTCGACCATAATCCCAGTTCATGGCCATCACGGAAGGCGCGGACACGGGACCGGGCGACCGGAGGCCGACCAACCCACCAGGCTCTTTGTCTCGCCCGGGTTCAGTTGCCATCGCGGAACAGGTGGTGCAGGTAACGCTGCGGGTCGGCCAGAAACGAGCGGGTCAGGACTACCGGCTGAGCGTCGTCGTAGTCGACGTGACGGATAACGCCGTCGGGTTCGATCTGCAGGATCCTGGCGTGCGGGACGGCCAGCAGGATGGGGGAGTGGGTGGCGATGACGAACTGTGCACCAGCCTGAGTGAGGTCGCGAATGCGAGCAAGCAACGCCAGGCAGCCATGCACGGACAGGGCGGCTTCCGGTTCGTCGAGCAGATACAGGCCCTGAGGCTTGAACCGGTGGGTGGCCAGGTCGAGGAACGACTCGCCATGGGATCGTTCGTGCAGGCTGGTGCCACCGTAGCCGTCGACGACACCAAGGCGGTCGATCTCGGTGGCCACGTTGTAGAACGACTCGGCCCGCAGGAAGAACCCGGTGCGCGGCTTCCGGGTGCCGCGTACCAGTCGTAGGTGTTCACCAAGAGACGACTCGGTGGCCCGCGTGCTGAACCGAAAGTTGGCGGATCCGCCCTCGGGGTTGAACCCCGCCGCTACCGCGATCGCCTCGATCAAAGTTGACTTGCCGGTGCCGTTGCCTCCGGCCAGGAACGTCACCGCCGGATCCAGCTCCACTTGGCCGGCCGCCCGTAGGCCGGCGACGACGGGCAGCGTAAACGGATAGGCGGACCGGTCCGCGTCGTCATCGGTCAGCTCCACGCAGCGCAGGAACCCACCGCTGTCTCGACGCGAGTCCGAATCCTCGTCTCCACTGGCCATCAGCTGACCCCTTCGCGCCGCCGTTCTGTCTACCATTTCGACCGTGTGTGACCAGGCCGGAAGATGCTCCGACGGTACGCCCGTTTACGCGGCTTCTGCTGTCACCGTCCGCAGGCAGATGCTGCCGCCCTTGCTTAAGCGCGCGCGGGACGCGGGCGAGGATCTGTACTGCTGGTGCTGCCTGTGACTTGCAAGGGAGCGGTGCCAGGCCCGGATAGGTGGAGCGGACTGGGAGCAGCGGGGCGCCCTGAACGGCTTGAACTGCATCCAACGGCGTTGAACGGCGCTCAAATGCACCCACCCCTACCTGTGACTACACGTTCAGGCAGGTCAGAGCGGGCCCGGCGTCCTGTTTCACACCCAAGCGGTCGCTGGTTCGATACCAGCATCGCCCACTCTCAGTTCACGCAGGTCAAAGGTCATTCCCATTCATTGGGGGTGGCCTTTTTGCTGCCTGTACAGCAGCTGAGTACAGCAACCGGGGTCGTTGGGTCTGTGTGTGGCGCTGCCGGGAGGGCGGTGAACGTGACGGACGTGCTGAAGGTCCAAGACCTTCGCCGGGTGTGCGGCGTGCTGCTGGACATGGTGGAGGAGCGGTTCGGCACGGAGATCGATCTGTCCCGTGTCGATGTCGACCTCTACTGGAACGTCGACCTGGGGACCGCGTTCGACCTGAGAGACGTTCCGGAATTAGGAATCGACGTCGGGCAGTGTAGTGACGACGTGGCAGAGCTACATGCACTGCTGCGCCGCCCGGCAGACCACGTGCCGGCGCTCTGGCACGACCTGCAACACCTCGCCGGTGTTCTGCGGTTGCTGGCCTACCTCGACCTGCCAGGCGTCAACGCTAGCGAGAGCTGAAGGAGCACCAGCGTCACCGCTGCCCGGCCTGGCCGACTGGTGTGTCAGCAGCCGAGAGAATCGCCGAGCCGCTGAGTGCGTCGCGGGTCGCCTTCGACGAGACCTGGGTGTAGATCTCCATCGTCACCGAGAAGCGGGCATGCCGGAGCACCTGCATGGCGACTCGGGGGTGGACGTCCAGGTCGGCCAGCAACGTGGCGCAGGCGCGGCGTGCGTCGTGGACGGTGATCGGGCGGACCTTTGCTCTGTCGCACCGGGCTTGCCAGGAGCGCTGGAGATTGCGCGGCTCGATCGGTGTGCCATAGCGCGTGGTGAATACCAGGTCGTTCTCGTGCCAAGCGTTGCCGGCGGCTGCTTCTGTCTCGTTGCGTTGATCGCTCCGCAGCTTGAGTGCCGTCAGGCAGATGTCGGGAAGGGGGAGTGTGGCGTCGGAAGCCTGGGTCTTGGTGTCTCGGTGCAGAAGTTGCCCGCGCAGGCGTTGCAACTGGCGGCCGATTGTCAGCTCTCCAGCGTCGAGGTCGACGTCCTCCCACGTCAGTCCCAGGGCCTCGCCCTTGCGTAGGCCGGTCACGAGGACCAGGGCGTAGGCGGCGTAGAGAGGGTCCTCGTCTGCGCGGGCCGATTCGAGGAACTGCGCGCCTCGTCGCTCGACCACGACTTGCCTCGTCGACGACGGACGATGGCCAGGGTGACCGCAACGGCCGGGTTCTTGGTGATGAGGTCCTCGGCCTGGGCGTGGGTGAGGGCGGCCCGCAACGCGGCCCGGATGTCCCCGACCGTGCGCGTCGACGGGACGGCCTGGCAGCAGCGGCCGACCGCACAGCAGCGCCGCTTGTCCTTCGAACGAACGTCTTGTAGGTGGCGTAGGTCAGGGGCGCGCGGTACGGCTCGATGATCTCGTTCAGCCAGTAGGTGAGGAAGCTGCCGACCCTGGGAACGCTGGTCGCGACCGGCCCGGCCTTGGCCTGCTGGTGCAACTTGCTCCACTTGTCGTCCAGAGGAGCATCGGGATGGCACAGGTTCGACGGCGTTAGGCGGAGAGGATGCCTGCCTGGTGTTGTCAGCGTGGCACGATCAACTCCACGTAAGCCCGGCGAGTTGTTGCTTGAACTGTTTCAGCGTGAAGCCATGACTCTCGGGCGGTATGAGCGACAGTGAGTAGGCGACCCGCCCGACCTCCCACCAGACCGTCCAAGAGCCTGCTGCGCCGTAGCGAGTGATGATGCCTTGCTGTGAGCGGATTGGGAACGTGGCGATAGTGGCCGACCGGTGCACCCTAGTTGTGGGCTGCGCGTCGAGGAGCAGCATCGTGCCGCGAGGATCCCGGAAGCTCTGAAGCCAGCGTTCGTCGGTCCTCAGGTGTCCTCCGGAAGGATCCCACCGCTTGTCTGCAAGGAGGTCCGGCACATCTCGCTCGTAGTAGGTCGGATGCGGCAGGGCGGCGGCGGCGTCGCGCAGAACTCTGTCACCGAGGGGTTCTTGCAGCGATACGAAAGCGGGCGCAGCGTAACCGGTGATGGCGCATTCGTCCTCTTCTGCTCGCACGATTCTCGTGGTCACCGAAATAACCACCTGGGTCTCGTCCTGATGGGTGATCGTCGCCTCGGGGGAACGCGTGGGCTCTCCGCAGATTGCACTGTCTATGCCGGTGGCCACGGTGATCGAGGTGTCGTCGCGAGCGACGATCGCTGCGACCCAAGGCAGCACGACGGATCCATCCGGTGACGAGGCTCGGTTCCCATGCTGCGGTCCCGCTGACGCGGACGATGTCGCCTCTTGTGGAGATTCGGCTACGGCGTCTCGGCGACCTGTTCCGCAGGCACCAGTTAGCGTCACGACGAGCACTGCTGCGGTGATGCGCACAACCTTGCCCGAGCTAATGGCCACCACCGCAGCCTGCCAGAAAGTTGAAGCTCCCTGCTGCCCCTCACTGCACCGAGCCGGTGACCACCGACGAGCCAGCCGCTCGGGCGAGTGCTCGGGGGCCGTTCAAACTATTGATCCTGGCGATCATCGGCCGATGGCCTTCCCTGCGGCTTGGATGAAGCGGTCCACCGATTCGCGGTGTGCTCTCCAGGCCGCATCGACAAGATCATCCTTCCGGCCTGGCAATCGCCACGCCCTGCCCAGCTGCTTTCCAGCAGCATCCAACGCAACGACAGCGGCGGCAAGGCGTCGATCGGGGCAGAGGATCCGCAGACGGGCTTCAGCTAGGCGATACTGGTGGAGATCCCAAGCTGCAACCGCGCCGGCGGCATCAAGGTGGCGTTCTTCCCATACGCGGTTTCGATAGTCTTCGGAGAGCGCCACCACCGCGGCACAATGATCGAGAAGCGCCGCTCTGGCCCGTTCCCTGGTGTCCGAACGGCGGAGTAGGTACTGGCCCAACAACGCCATACCGGCGCCGGCGAGAGCGCCCAATAGACCAATCCAAGCTGCCACAGTGCGACGGTAGGTGGTAGCGGCAACACGTTGGCGGCCCGTCGTTTGATGGAGACCTTCGGCGACGGTGCCACCGGGGACCGCGTTGTCAGCGATGACGACCACAAGCGGGCCAATTCGAACCTCTGCCGGCTCCTTCGGGAGTTCAACGGGCAGCAAGCGCCGACGGCCGACCAGCGTTAAGCGGTGGTGGCCCCGTTGCTGTCGACAGCAACGGGGCGGGACGAGGCCAGCAGCCTGGCGCGGGAGCGTGCCCGTTACGTGCCCGATGTCGCGGTCGGCGACGGGTAACCACGGTTAAAGCCTGATCACTGACGCCATCAGCCGAGTGCCTTCTCTGCCGATTGTGGCTCCTTCTGGGCCGGGCCCACCTCAGGACGGCTGAAACTACGTGACCACTGTTGAGCGAGCAGGGCTGCGCCCGTAAGCAGCCAAACTCCTACGCCATTCCAGCGGAGCAACAGCCCGACGCCCGCTGCGAGCCAGAGCGTCCAGCCCACGAGCGCCAATGGCCCCTGGCGGCGTGCACGCGTCATGACGCGAGATTAGATCAGCTGGGCAAGGGCCTCTGTCGCGTGCCCGATGCGTGCAGGAGACCGGTGACTAATCGTTCGGCACGTCCGACTGCCTGCCGTCGCTGGTCGGGCCCGCCTGATCGTTCCTTCGGGACGCAGAAGTCGTGGATTCGATTCGGCCCGCGCTGGGTCAGAAGACTGACCACTTTCGACGACATGCATGGCCCGGTCCTAGCCACTCGTGTACTGGTGTTGCGCATGATCACCTTGCATCATGTCGCCATGACTCTCTCTCCGGTCATCACTCCAGTGGGACTACGGCCGCGCCGCATCTGGTTCACCATCGCGGCACTGGTCGCCGTCGGCGGCGTGTTGGCAGCGGCCGGCGTGATGCTGTTCGTTCTCCGCTCCGGGGGTGACCTGGGACAGCGCCTTACACCAAATCAGGTGGTCACGGTGCACCTGTCGCCGGCAGACGAGAAGATGGTGTGGGTCAAGGAGACCGGCCAGAGCGTCCCGGACATCAAATGTGATAAGTCACCGGTGGATGGTCAGGAGGTTCTTGAGTCTCATGAGGTCCACCTGCTTTCCGAGAATGTCGAACTCAACGTCGACAACGAACGGTGGCGCGGCCTTCTCACGCTGTCCGCCGGCCCGGCCGGTAGATACGAAGTGAGCTGCAGGACATCCGGGGTCGGCCCAGCACCGACCCTCTCGATCGGCGATCCACCACGGTTCTACGGTGCGCGCGGCACGGCTCTCGGCAGCTTGGCGGCGTTCGGTCTGGCCATCATCAGTGTGATCACCAGCGGGGTGCTGGCGGTTGTCGTGGCTGTCCGACGTGGCTTCCACCGGGTCCGCCTCCGTCAGCAGGGCACCGACGCAAATCACGGATGACATCCGAAGGAGCAGACTGGATCGAGCGTTACAACCCTGGACGCGGAGGGCTGCCTGCGTGCCGAGTCAGCAAGGTCAGTACGGGGACTGCTGACCGGATTTCCTGCGACGCCGGGTAGCAACCCCTGCCCGGTCAGGGACCTGTCGCGAGAACCGAGAGTGCAGATCGTTCACTTTCCCAAGCTGGGGCTATGCACCCTCCAAGTCGTCCGCTTGATCGACTGCGCCCTCACCGTTGATCAATCAAACGCCAAGTGTTGAACGCTTACTCCTGCGGCGGGGGAGCGAGCCAGGCCAGAGGTTGTCCGCTGAGGGCGGCGTCGGCAAGGCGGTGGGCGCTGGCGGTCTTCAGAGCGGCTCGTGAGCTGTCGATCCAGCGCTGCACGTTGTCGACGCCTTGGTGGCGGTACTCGACGGCTTGGACGAGGCATTCCAGCTTGTCAGCGTCACGAGCGACGACAGCTTCTAGTGTTTCGCGAGCTTCGTATTCGGCGACGGCGGCGGTGATGGCTTGGGCAACGGCCGGTGGACAGGCGGCGACCTGGTCGGCGGTGACGGCAGTGTTGGGTACGGCGGTGAGATAGCGCTTGGCGATGTGCGGGATGTCGGTGATCCGGGTTTCCTGGGTGTCGTGCAGGACGCACAGCATCGACACCCGGGCCGGGTCCGCGCCCTCCATGGCGGCGAGCATCATTCCGATGAGCGCCGTTCGGAAGGAGTGCTCGGCGATGGACTCGGGTTGCTTGACGCCGGCGAACCACCATCCGGTCCGGGCGGCGCGTTTGAGGACGCCAGCTTCGAAGATGAAGTTCATCGCTCCGGCGGCGTCGTGATCGTCGGTCATCTGCCCGTCCCTGTGCCGGTGAGTCCGTCCGCCCGCAGGCTGTAGACGATAGAGGTTAGTTCCTGCCGCGACTGGGCGGAGATCCGGTCACTGTCCAGGAGCGGGACACTGCGGTCGAGGAGCGCCCGAGTCGCGGCGGGGTTGTCGAGAGCGAGACCGCGTCGTGCGGCCAGCAGAGCCCAGACGTTGTGGATGTTGAGGTCGACGAAGGGATGCCCTGGTTCGAGGCGATGGACCAGGTGTCGAAGAAGGACTGAGCCATGCCATTCAGCGAGCGCTTCGGGCATGAAGGAGTCGTCGCGGTGGCGGTACGGGATCTCGCCCACCCAGTAGGCCGAGTAGTTGAGAGCCGCTCGCTCGCAGGCATCATCGGGATGTGCGCGAGCGATGAAGTCTCGTAACGGTTCCGGGTCGCCCTGGTTAGCGAGGGATGTGACGACGGAGCGGGCGTCGGGCCACAGCGGTGACCAGGTGCGAAAGGTGGTCGTGCGGCGTGCTCGGGCGGTGCTCTGGGTGAGCCAACCTGCTGCTGCCTTGGTGGGGTCCATGCCGGCAAGGAAGCAGGCTTGCCGGTGCAGCAGCACGTTCCGATGCCGTCCGGCTGCGGCGCGATCGGCGAGCACGTGAAGGTGAGCGAAGAACGCACGTTGCTCGTCGACGGGCAGGGTCGGCCCGGACGCGACTGGACCCCGCCGGGGATGGGCGATGGGTAGGCCTCTGGCGAAGGTCGGTGTCTGCCCGAGGACGGCCCAGAGGATCAAGTCGGTCAGACGGTGGGTGAGTACGGACCAGCCCAGCGGCTGTTCGGCGATGTCGCAGCGGCCCACATGTTCGTTGAGGACGGCGGCGAGGATGAGATCCGCCTCGGCAGCGTCGTCAAGTGCTGCGAGCAGGAGTGTGTTTGCACCGAGCCGTCCGAGCCGGCGTCGGACGGCGATCGCCTGCCCGAGCGGTACCGCGGTGAATGGCCGGCGCCCGGATTCCCAGCTCTGCACGGTCACGCGATCGACGTCCAGGGCGACGGCGAGCTGCTCCTGGGTGAGCGGGATGGACTCCCGGATCAGCTTGAACAGGTAGCCGGTCACCTCGCCGCGATGCGGTGCTGATCGTCCGGGACCTCTCATGCGTCATCCCTACGTTGACCCGTGGTCGACGTTCCGCCGTGAAACCAATGCTGCGGCAGCTCATCTGGCCTGCTCACTCGTACTACGGGTGAGTCCATCCGCCGCCGTCGTGATCGTAGCGTCGCAGTTACCGAACGTTCCAGATCCGGCCCCGTCGTTTCGGGGTCGGCCGTGGAGTGCTGCCCGGTGGAGGGAGCCAGCGATGCGGGACAGGACACCACCATGGCGACGAGTGACCTACGACCAGTACCTGATCGCCGTCGCGATGACCCTGGCACGGCGACACCGCCCGGCCTGGTCGTGGCGGAAGTGGAGCTGGATCTGCCGCTGTGGGGCGGAGCTGCCCTGTCGCAGCCGACAGCGCATCCCGATCAAACGGGGGCACTGGCCCGCCGAGGAGGAACAGTGAGCAACGAGGCTGAGCGGCAAATCCTGGTCGTACACCTGCTCGCTAACGACGGCCTTTGCACCGGTTGCCGGGCGTGGTGGTCGCGGCTCACGCCGTACCCGTGCTGGCAGGTGAACTGGGCGACCAGCCGGCAGGCGCGGTCGATGACGGCAGCGCTGCTCGGAGGCCGCGCATGACCACGCACGGCCCGGTGCTGCCGATCTGGAGCTGTGGCGGCTGCGATGCGCCCTGGCCCTGCCGCACGCGGCAGCGCGAGCTACGCGCCGAGTTTGACGACGCTCCGATCTCTCTGGCTCTCTACCTAGGTGCCCAGCTGGTGCGGGCCTCCGAGGACCTGACCTGGGTGCCGGCGGGTGCGCTGCACAGACGCTTCCTCGGCTGGCTTCGGTGAGCATCCTGCGGCCCGGTGACGAGAAGTTCCACTACAGCGACGGCTCTCACAGGTGGATCCCGCCGGACGCGGACTACGACCAGGAGGTCTGGGACGAACAGGTCCGCCAACACAAGCAAGGACACCTCAGAAACGTGCACCCGAAGGTGCGGATCCAGCGCCTCGTCTGACGCCAGCAGTTCAGCAGCGAAGTGCAGCACCCGTGCCAGCCGAACCAAGCCAAGAAGTGCGTCAGCAGGCTGTCTGACCTCGCATCAAGTCCGATCCGACCTCCTTGCCGAGAGTTCGCACCGAAGCGGTCGCTGGTTCGATACCAGCATCGCCCACCGTTCGTGCGTGCAGGTCAGGAGCCGGTACCCGCGTCACGAGAGGGTGCCCCCGGGTCATGGCTGATCCGCTGACTGGTGGCCGACGGTCCGGTGGTCCGCCCACTCGCAGGTCCACGTTGCGAGGTCGTGCACCCAGGCCTCGCTGCTCTGCCGGGACTTGGCGTCCCACTTCGTTGCATTCCTTGACGCGAAGTCGTCCAGGACCTGACGGTCAGTCGCGGTCCATGCGGGAAGCTGGGTGAGCCATTGTTCTGCCTGTTCGGCGCTGTGGCCGCTGCCGATCAGCCAGGGGACGAGCAACGCGAGTTCGACCCATGCGGCGGCCTTGGTTGCCCACGCCCAGTCGACGATTCGTAGGCCGAGCGGCGTCACGATCAGGTTGGCCGGGTTGAGGTCGGAATGGATGAGTGTTTCGCCGTCCATCGCGGGGTGCGTGAACCCGAGACGGGCTGCTGGAGTGAACCAGCTCTCGCCGGGCGCCGCCGTCTCTTGAAGTGCTTTCAGCGTGGCTAGGAACAGATCCAGGTCCGGGCTGCCGGGGGACAGGTCGGGGTGGGGACCGGCAAGGTGCTCGGTCCCCACCACCAGCCAGCCATCGGATTCGAACTGCCACAGGACTGCGGGCGGGTGCCGGTCGATGGTCCGGGTTGCCGCCAGTTCGTAGCGCAGAGACCGAACACTGAACTCGCCGGAGGCTGCCTTGACGAAGATATGTCCGGCTGGTCCGGTGACTGTTGAGGCGATCTCAGCATGGTTGCCGCTGGAAGCCGGGACGACATCGAAGGCTCCGTCGACCCGTTCGGCGATGCGTGCCGTGACACTCTCCGGCAGGGTGGTCCAGTCGTTACGCATTGGTCTCTTCTCTGCTGAGTGGCGGGGTGCGGCGAACAGCGGGACTCGACCTCGCCACCCCGGTCAACTATCGCTTGACTTCAACCGGACTTCAGTTTGAAGACTTCACTGCATGACGAGTTCCATCCTCGACGAGGCATACGAACGGGTGCGCCACACTGGCCCGGAGCGCAACGGTTGGCTGTCCAACCACGCCCCCATGGCGGTCGAGGCCCTGGTCCACCGCGGCCACGAGCAGGCAGTGCACCGATGGATTGACGGCTACGCGGACAGGCTGGAAGAGCGGCCACGGGGTATTCGACCCATCCCAGGTGATGAGTGGCGTGACCCGCTCGGCGACCCGGTTCGTACCGGAGACTGGCTGAACTATTTCGACCGCGAGTTGGCCGGCGAACCTTGGCGGGAGGTGCTGGTCCGGTGGTGGCCGCGCCTGCTGCCTGGCATAGCCGCCGGCGCGACTCACGGCGTCATCCGGGTCGGGCACGCCATGCGGGCCTTGCTAGACGAGGAGACCCAGCCGCGCGTCGCCGAACTCGGTCAGGGGCTGGCCTACTGGGCCGCCCGGTGGCAGCCCCTCGCACGACCCGGCGCCGGGCCATACCCGACAACCGACGCCCGCTCCGCGCTCGACGCGGTACCCCGGGTACCCGACCAGCGGTCCGGCATCCGAGCCCGCCTCGCTCAACTGGCCGACCTGACCCAGTGGCCTTCAGTAGCCGGTGCGGTGCCCGGAAACGACAGTGACGACGTTCCAACACGGCTCGCGGGCATCGTCGACGCCGCGGTGGTCCGGCACGGCACCCATGGGTACGCGAGCCCTGTCATGCTCGTCCACGCCGCCACCGCGCCGAACGCGGTCCTGCGTGCCTTGCCGGCTCTACCGCAAACGCTCTGGGCGCCGAGCCTTGCCGCCGCCTGGGCGGCAACAGCTGCCGTTACCGCGGCTTACGCCCCTGCCGAGGCGCGGCGCGCCCCGCCCGCTGGCACCGACCTGAGCCTCGATGAGGTCATGCGCCGCGCAACAGACACCGGAGACGCGCACGCGATCAAGTTCGTTGATGCCGTAAGTGACACGTACACCCGCTCCGGGGATCCCGCACTGCTCGCCATCGCCGCGCAATCCGTCGAGCAGATCGCCACCGACTAACGAGTCCGTGCGGCCGTCAGTCAGGCAGGTCGGCGATCCGGGTCGAGAGCTTGCGCAGCAATGCGAGCTCGTCGGGACTTAGATGATCGAGGAAGCGGGCGCGTACGGAAACGACGTGGTGCGGGGCGGCTTCATCCAGCACCTTGAAGCCGTCGTCGGTCAGGTGCAGGATGCAGCCCCGCGCGTCCTGTGGGTCGGGCTCCTTGTCGATCAGTCCGCGGGCCTGCATACGGGCCGCGTGGTGGGACAGTCGGCTGCGCGACCACTCCATTTTGTGGGCGAGGTCCTTGAGCTCCCACCGACGGTTCGGCTTCTCCGACAGGGTGCTCAGCACCTCGTAGTCAGCCGGTGACAGTCCTGAGTCGCGGGCCAGGTCCCGGTTGAGCCGTGCCGGCAGCGTTGTCAGCAGGCGCCGGAAAGCGCGCCAGGCGTGTTCCTCATCCTCGCTCAACCAGGCGGTGTCCACGTGGTCACACTACACCTCGTTGACACGTCATCGAAAACTCGGTTAAGGTCGATGACATGTCATCAAACGCACAGACTGCCCGACTGAACGTCCTGGTCATCGTCGCAAGCACCCGCCCCGGACGGCTGGGACCAGCGATCGCCGACTGGTTCGTCCAGGCAACCCTTCCGACAGCCGCGGCGGGCGGGACCACTCTCGACATCGCGGACCTGGCCGACATCGGGCTGCCGCTGCTCGACGAGCCCGAGCATCCCTCCAGCGGCATCTACGTCCACGAGCACACTCGTGCATGGAGCCGGCGGGTTGCCGCAGCTGACGCATTCGTGGTGGTGACACCCGAGTACAACTACGGCATGCCAGCGGTGTTGAAGAACGCTCTGGACTTCCTGTACCACGAGTGGGCGTGGAAGCCGGTGGGATTCGTCAGCTACGGCAACACCTCGGCCGGCACCCGGTCGGTGCAGATGACGAAGCAGGTCGTCACCACCTTGAAGATGATGCCCATCGGCGCCACCGTCGCCCTCCGCATCGCCGACAGCACCCAGGACGGGCAGGTCCTCCGGTCCGCGGGACTCGACGACACGGCTCGCAGGATGCTGCTTGAGCTGACCCGGGTGGCCTCGGCGATGCGGCCCCTGCGCACCGAACCGGACAGTGACGTCACCAGCCTGCCCGGGCCGGTCGAAGGACTACGGCTGACCATCGCCCAGCCTGACGACCTGGCCGAGCTGCTTGTCCTCCAGCGGTGCTGCTGGGTGCAGGAGGCCCTCGCGAACGACACGCTCGACCTGTCGCCGCTGCGGGAAACCCTCGACGAACTGCGCGAATCGACGTCGACATGGCAGCTGTGGTGCGTACGTCGACACGGACGCCTCGTCGCAGCGGTCCGAGCCCAGACACGCGGCCGTGGGTGGCTGATCGGTCGCCTCATGGTGGCTCCCGACCAGGCCGGAAACGGCATCGGTTCCTGGCTTCTCTCGTACGCCGAACAGCAGGCCCCCGAGGGAACGGCGCACTACGAGCTTTTCACTGGCCACCGCAGCACGCGCAACATCAAGATGTACGAACGCGCCGGCTACGCCCTCACCTACGCTGACGTCACCCCGGATGGCAGCGTCCACCTCGTCAAACAGCGGCAACCGACCGCCTGATCCGGGTGACCAGGCTACGTCTGGATGTCAGCACGCCCGCCCGCCGCTAATCGCCGCACGCGCGCTGGGTGAATCGGATCCGGAATGTTGGCTCGATACCGGCCGACCTGCCGGTGGGCGAGGGTGAACAGGCGGGCCGACACTCCCGCTGGGTGGAACGCCGCCGTTCCGGGCAGGCGCTCGACGGTTACCGCCGGGCCATCCGAGGTGAGCCATAGATTGAGGTTGCGGGCCATGCTCACGCCATCGGTCAGTACGTCGCTGCGACGCACCTAGCCGCCGGCCTCATCAGCCAGGACGTTCGTGGACCACGACATCGCCTTCTGGGAGTGGCGCCGGAAGTGCCACCGAGCGGTTGAGCCCTCGACGGGTTCATGTCCCGCTAGCCACCCGCATCACCGATTCCTCGGCTGAACCCGATGAACACCCGGCGAGCCGGTGTCGAGAAGTTCGACGATCGTCGTCCCGAGCTGACGCAACTCTTCTGTCGACCGGATCGTTGGTGCGACAAGGGGAGGACGGGGGCGGACGATGGCGGCGGAACGCGGCGCCGAACTGCTTCGCCCTCCGACGAGTTCGGGCCGCGCGACCTTCCTGGAGCTCTTCTTCGATCTGGCCTTCGTTGTGGCCCTCACCCGGGTCTCGCAACGATTCGCCGGCCTGAGCGATGACACCGGCTGGGCCCTCGTCGAGGGGTTCGGTCGTACGCTGCTGCTCTTCTTGGCCCTCTGGTTGATCTGGTCGCACACTGCCTGGATCACCAGTCGCTACGAACCAGAGCAACCGATCATCCAGGCCGTCGTGGTCGGCACCATGTTCGCCGGCCTGGTCATGGCGGTGGCGTTGCCCCGGGCCATGGAGGAGCGGGCGCTGCCGTTCGCGGTCGCGTACCTGATGGTGATGGTGGTGCGGCCGCTGGTGATCGCGGCCGCGCTGCGTGGCCACCCGCGACGACTGGTGCCGTTTCGGCTCGCGGTGTGGGCTTCGGCGAGCGCGCCGCTGTGGCTGGCCGGCGCGTTGGGGCCGGATCGACTTCGCCTGCCGCTGTGGGCTGCCGCCCTCGCTGTCGACTACCTCGCCTGGACCCTGGGCTGGCCGCTGCCGTGGCTCGGGGCCTCGGAGGTGGGCGCTTGGCGGATCGCTGGGACGCATCTCGCCGACCGTTACCAGCAGATGTTTCTCATCGCACTCGGTGAGTCGATCCTGGTCATCGGCGTGGTCTTCAGCGGTACGGACTACTCCGCGGTGCGGGCAGCCGCCTTCGCGGTCGCGTTCGCCATCAGCGCGCTGCTCTGGCGGATCTACTTCCACCGCGCTGGTCTGCTGCTGGCCGAGGCGTTGGATCGGTCGGCCATGCCCGGCAGGCTGGGCGCGAGGTCGGAACGGACGCATCTGCTGATCGTGTTCAGCGTGCTCGTCACCTCGGTCGGCTACGAGCTGGTGATCGACAATCCGTTCGGGCCGCCGCGGCCCAGTTGGCTTCTGTTCGTGGTGAGCGGTCCGATGCTCTTCCTTGTCGCCCGTATGCGGCTGGAGTACGAGATCTTTGGCCGGGTCTCGCCTTCCCGGGTGACCGGCTTGCTGGCCCTGCTGCTGTTCACGCCGGCATTGGCCCGCTGGGCACCGATGGTCGGGTTGTGCGTGGTGGCCGCAGTGCTGGCCCTTGTCGCGCTACTCGACGGCTTGCGGAGCCGGGGACGACCGCTGGAGGGTTCCGCCTCGCCGATCGGGCGAGAGGCATCCGGCGAGCGTGACTCCGAGGCATGACCGCGCGGCCCTGCTAGGGGGTGGACTCGGCTGGCTGGCGCTCGGTGTTGATCCGGAGCAGTCCTTCGATCCCGCTGAGGAAGGTCTCGGACACCAACGCGGGGTCGAAAAGGCATCCGGCTGCCATGGCGCCGTCGCGGAGCATGACGAAGTGGCGTGCGGCGGCAGCCGCCGTTTCCTCGTGGACCTGCGCCATCAGCGTGGTGAGCGTCTCCAGGAACCATTGCCGGTGAGCGATGATCTCCTGGTGCACCGGATGGTCGGTGTCGGGATACTCGGCCGCCGCGTTCAGGAAGGCGCATCCGCGGAACCCGGGGGACTGGATGTTTCCAGCGATGGAGCCAGCAACGGCCAGGAGGCGGTCGACCGGCGAGGAGTCGGCGGCGATGGCCGCCTCGACCGTGCCGCGCTCCATGCGGTGGATCTCCTGCAGGTACGCCAGAATGAGGTCGTCCTTGCTGGGGAAGTGCCGGTAGAAGGTGGCCCGGGTCACTTTCGCCTCAGCAATGATCCGGTCAACGCCTACGGCGTGGATGCCCTCGGCGTAGAAGATCCTGGTTGCCGTGGTGAGGAGCCGGAGTCGCGCCTCAGAAGGCCGGGTGCCGGGTTCGGTGCGGAGCATCCAACCATCTTAGCGATAGAACGTTCGGTCTGACGCCACGCGCGGTGAAAGATCTGCGGTGGCGGTCCTGGCACCGCGTGGTGGGTAGAACGGTCTGTCTTGACAGTCGCGCCGGGGCTTGTCATGCTTGGGCCACGACAGAACGTTCGTTCTCGTCAAGCCTCCGCCGAAAGGGTCACCGTGACCGCCATTGCCTCCCCCGGTATCTCCCAGCCCGCTTCCGCGTTGCGACGGCTGTATTTCACCCGCTTCGCGTTCGCCATCGTGTGGGCACTCGTGACGATCGCCACCGCCAAGGAGATCGGCCCGCTCACGGTGGCACTTTTCGTGCTCTACCCGCTGTTCGACGTGGGCGCCGCCATCTACGACCTTCGTTCGGCGCGGACCGCCGCCTCGCCGACCCTCCTGTACGTGAACATCGCGGTCAGCCTGATCACCGCCGTCGGCGTGGGCGTCGCCAGCGCGTCCGGCATCCCCGCCGTCCTGCGGGTGTGGGGCGCCTGGGCGATCGTGGCCGGACTGGTCCAGCTGATCGTGGGTGTCACTCGTCGGAAGATGGGCGGCCAGTGGCCGATGATCATCAGTGGCGGTATCTCGGTTCTGGCTGGTGGGTCCTTCATCGCCAGTGCGTCCGCGGCTGACCCGTCGCTGACCAACGCGGCCGGCTACGCCATCCCGGGCGCCATCTTCTTCCTCATCGCAGCCATCCGCCTCGGCCGTGCCGTCAAGGGCGGCAACTGACATGACCGCCATCGAATACGACGTCATCGTGATCGGTGCCGGTCCGGTCGGGGAGAACGTCGCCGACCGGGTCGTGCAGGGCGGCCTGACCGCCGCCATCGTCGAGCGGGAGTTGGTCGGTGGGGAGTGCTCGTACTGGGCCTGTATGCCGACAAAGGCGTTGCTGCGTAGCGCGTCCGCGTTGCGGGCGGCTCGCCAACTGCCGGGTGCGCGGGAGGCGGTGACGGGGACCCTGGACGTTGCGGCGGTGCTCGGGCGCCGGGACTCCTTCGCGTCGCACTGGAAGGACGACGGGCAGGTGTCCTGGCTTGAGTCGGCGGGGATCGCGCTGCACCGCGGGCAGGGGCGAATCCGTTCGGCCCGGGTCGTCCCGGTGACCGGGGTCGACGGCGTCACCGTCACGCTGACCGCGCGGCACGCGGTGGTCGTCGCGACCGGAAGTAGCGCTCTGCTGCCGGATATCCCAGGTCTGCGGGAGGCGGCGCCGTGGTCCAGTCGCGATGCCGCCTCGGCAGCCTCGGTGCCCCGCCGGCTCGCGATCATCGGTGGTGGTGTGGTGGCGGCCGAGATGGCGACCGCCTTCGCCGCTCTGGGATCTTCGGTGACGGTGCTGGCCCGTGACGGTGTGCTGCCGTCGGCAGAGCCGTTCGCGGGGGAGTTGGTCGCGGAGTCGCTGCGCGAGGCTGGCGTGTCGGTGCGCCTCGGCGCGGAAGCCGTTTCCGTCAGCCGCGACGCCGGCGGCACCGTCCACGTCACGACCGCCGACGGCCAACTGGTTGACGCCGACGAGGTGCTGGTGGCAGTTGGTCGTACCCCGAACACCCAGGACATCGGACTGGAGCGCGTTGGGCTGGCGCCGGGTGCCTGGCTGCGGGTCGACGACACGCTGCGCGTCGTCGGCGGCGGGGGATGGTTGTACGCCGCCGGTGATGTGAACCGGCGGGTGCTGCTGACCCATCAGGGCAAGTACCAGGCGCGCGCGGCGGGCGACGTGATCGTGGCCCGGGCGAGGGGTGAGAAAATCGAGGACGGCCAGTGGGGCCGCCACGCGGTGACGGCTGATGAGCGTGCGGTGCCGCAGGTGATCTTCACCGACCCGGAGGTCGCGTCGGTCGGGCTGACCGCGGCTGCGGCCACGGCGGCCGGACGCCGGATCCGGGTGGTGGATTACGACCTGGGCTCCGTCGCCGGATCTTCCCTGCACGCCGATGGCTACAAGGGGCACGCCCGGATGGTCGTCGACGAGGATCGAAAGGTGATCGTCGGCTTCACCCTCGCCGGCCCGGATGTCGCGGAACTGATCCATGCCGCGACGATCGCCGTCGTCGGCGAGGTTCCGCTGGACCGGCTGTGGCACGCGGTTCCGGCTTACCCGACCGTCAGCGAGGTTTGGCTACGGCTGCTGGAGACATATGGCCGGTGACGGTGCAACCAAGCGCTCGCCCGGGCGTCGTCGAGTTGTGCAGCTGGCATTCCAGATCTCGCTGACAGAGGTCTGAGGGGCCTTGGATACTGGGTGCTGCACCGTTCCCACAGCCGACATTGGGGGCCGGTACGGCGGCCCTCAGCGAATCGCCCTGTCGAAACGTCCTCGCCGTCCGGTCTGCGCCAACGCGTCCGGCGGATGGCGGATTCTCTCGAAAGGAATGCCGCGATGAACGCTGCTTCTGACATGTCCGCCCAGGACGCAGGGATGCCCACCATCGTGCTCGTTCACGGCGCATTCGCGGACTCGTCGAGCTGGAATGGGGTGATCGCTCACCTCAAGAGTCGAGGTTATCCGGTTATCGCTGTCGCGAACCCGCTCCGCGGTGTGCAGAAGGACGCTGCATACGTTCGATCTGTCGTAGACAGCGTGTCCGGCCCGGTCGTGATGGCCGCTCACTCATACGGCGGATCAGTGATGACCGAGGCTGCGGATGGTGCCTCCAACGTCAAGGCTCTGGTGTACGTCGCCAGCGTGAGCCCGGACGTCGGCGAGAGCGTGGCCGACTTGGTCACCAAGTTCCCGGGAAGCGCGCTCCTCACTTCCGTCAAGATGGTGCCGTACCCCCTCGACGAGGGTGGCACGTCCATGGAGCAGTACATCTATCAGGAGAAGTTCCCTGCGGTGTTCGCCGCCGACGTCGACCCCGACACCGCTGAGCTGATGGCAGTGACGCAGCGGCCGCCCACCGAGGCCGCCCAGACGGAGAGCGTGACCAGGGCCGCCTGGAAGACGATCCCATCCTGGACCCTGATCACCACCCAGGACATGGGGGTTCCCCCGGACCTGCAGCGCTTCCTGGCCAAGCGGGCCGGCTCCACGACGGTCGAGATCGAGGCGTCCCACGCCGTGGCGGTCTCTCAGCCCGGCCCGGTCGCAGACCTCATCGACACCGCCGCCCGCGCCACCACCCGCTAGGTTCGTTCCGACTGGTCGGACTGCGCTGGCCGTGCCTGCTGCGAGCAACAGGGTACGTTGGCGCGATGGCCACTCTTTGGACCTTGGGAGTTGATGCCGACGATCCCCAGCGGATCGCTGCTTTCTGGGCGTCGGTCCTCGGCTATGTCAAGGAACCCGGTTTTGACGAGCCCGACAACGCGTCCATCGTCGACCCGGACGGCCAGGGTCCCGCCATTGCGTTTCTCAAGGTGCCCGAGAGTAAGTCTGCCAAGAATCGCATGCACATCGATATTCGGGTCGCCGGACCGGGCGCCGGTGACATGGCCGTGCGCGCCCTGTTGATTCGACAGAAGGTGCCCGATCTGGTTGCCGCCGGCGCGACGGTGGTCCGCGAGGAGTGGTACGGCGATGTCCTCGGGCACGTCGTCATGCTCGACCCCGAGGGCAACGAGTTCTGCGTCGCTTGATGGAGCACGCGCCCACCTACCTCCTGCGGGGTTGCCCGTCCTGCTCGTCCCGCCAGCCATCCGGTTCGGGATGGTAGCCGTAAGCGGCAGCCCGGACCGTTTCCTCGTTCTCCAGCCCGGAGCCGATCGCGCCGCCGACGGTGGCCAGCGAGCTGGTGATCCAGGCGAGCCTCAGATAGTCGGTGACGTTGACTGGCCGCTGCAAGGTCTGTTCCAGCACGGATGTGTCGATCAGCAGTGCCCCGACGAGCACCGTCCCCACGAACAACACCACGTAGGACAGCGCCGTGGCCAGAGTGAGGGTGAGGATCGTACCCAGGTTGAACAGCCGTGACAGCTCACCCGGTGTCTCGCGGGTTGGTTTCTCCCACAGGTCGTGCGCGACGATCAGCCAGGCCACCAACGCCGACAGCCCGAGTAACATGATCATGGCTAGCCGGAGTCCTCCGAGGGCATCGCCCATCTGCCAGATGGTGTCCGTGGTGAGCGCGAACGCGGCCGTGCCGAACGCGCCGACCAGCAGCTTGGACAGGCCCAGCAGGGCTCGCCCCGGGCGGTTGGCTCGGACCATGCCGGTCAACAGCCGCACCCGGCCGATGAACCGCGAGGCGACGTAGCTTCGTTCCCCGGCGTCGGCCTCGCCGATCATCCGGTGGATGACGGGAACCCTGCTTGCCATCTCGGTCGGTGCCCAGCCGGCCCGCGGCACCCGGTGGTCTGAAGCATCGCTCAGCAGCCGGCTCACCAGATCTGGAACGGCCGCGCGGGCTGCTCGTAGCTGGTGCAGTCCCAGCGCGGGCAGGGACACCACCGCGGCTCGGCGCCGCGCGGAGGTCTGCGCGACCAGCGGCACCCGCTCGGCGTGCAGCGGTAGGTCGGTCAGGCAGATCGCGACGTCCCACTGATCGTCGGCACGCCGTTGGGCAAGATCGTCGAGCAGCGCCTCAACGCCGCCGTCGCGGCGCGGCGCCACCTCGCCCCAGCCTTCCCGGACAGTCCAGCGCACGTCCGCGTTCACCCGCTCGGCAAGCCCGCTGGCCAGTTCGGTGGTGAGCCGCGCGGCCACCCGGGCCGGGTAATCCGGCGGGGTCGCCACCAGCCCGACGACGATCTGTGGGCGGTGCCTTTCACTGCGGGTCATCGGTGCTCCTCACCGCTGGCCGGGCTCGTCGCCGTCCATCGTCACCAACGCCGGCTGCGAAGTAGGCCAGGTCACCCCTGAGAAGCGAGTGCTTCCCGTGTCGACCGTCGGGGTGCAGCAGAACTTTGGTCCTGCCGCCACGCACTGCCAAGCCATGCCCTTTGTGGCGTTCACATCGTCGCAGACCGTTCCGATCCTTAAGGCCGGTTTGCGCCCAGCCCTGAATGGACGTTGCCCGGCTCGGTCGGGACGCCGTAGCGGGTCGCGAAGGCGGCGACGGGTGATCGTTCAGCGGTTCCCCTTGACCACGGCAATCGTAAGTCGTAGCTTACGTTCGTGGCGACTTACCGAACGCATCCGGGTTGGGAAGCGCTGGGCGATCCCAGCAGGCTCGCCATCGTTCAACGCCTCGCCGAGGGGCCCCGCGCCGTGGGGGAGCTGGCAGACGAGCTGCCGATCAGCCGGCCGGCCGTGTCGCAGCACCTCAAGGTGCTCAAGAGCGCCGGCCTGGTCGTCGACCAGGCCGTGGGGACCCGCCGCGTCTACCGGCTCAGCCCGGTTGGCCTGGCCGCTCTGCGGGACCAGCTCGACACGTTCTGGCGCCGGGCGCTGGAGGGCTATCAGGATGCCGTTGAAGAGACCGAGGAGAGCTCATGACGCAAGCAGCTACGTCGGTGGTCCGCCGACAGATCGTCGTCAACGCACCGATCGAGCAGGCCTTCACCGTGTTCACCGAGCGGTTCGGTGACTTCAAGCCCCGCGAGCACAACCTGCTTGAGGCCCCGATCGCGGAAACCGTGTTCGAGCCCAGGGTCGGCGGGCACATCTACGACCGGGGCGTCGACGGCAGCGAATGCCGGTGGGCGCGCATTCTCGCCTTCGAGCCGCCGACGCGGGTCGTCTTCAGTTGGGATATCGGACCGACCTGGCAGCTCGAAACCGACTTGGGCCGGACCAGCGAGGTTGAGGTCACCTTCGTGGTCGAGACTCCGAGTCAGACGAGGGTCGAGTTGGAGCACCGGCATCTCGACCGGCACGGGCCTGGCTGGGAATCGGTTCGGGACGGCGTCGAGGACGAAGCCGGGTGGCCCCTGTACCTCGACCGGTACCGCTCCCTCTTCCAGGGATAGGTGACGCACGTGTGCGTGCTCATGCCGCCGGCCGGGCGGCATGAGCAGCCGGGCGGGGGCGCTCACCAGGCTGCTCTAGGCTGCTGACGTGCCGGCGCTGATCGAGATCGTGTCTGTCATCAACGCTGCCCCGGACGTGGTGTTCGACCTGGAACTCGATGTGGACGTGCACGCCGCGTCCCTGCGCGGCAGCCAGGAGACGGCCACCACCAGCACCGGACGTCGTCGACTCACGCTCGGAGACGAGGTCACCTTCCGCGCTCGCCATCTGGGTCTGCGCTGGTGCATGACCAGCCGGATCACCGTCCACGAACGGCCCCACCGTTTCGTTGACGAGCAGACACGGGGTCCCTTCAGCGCTTTCCGTCACGAGCACCTCTTCGAAGGTCTCGACGGCGGTGGGACGCGGATGACCGACCGCGTGACGATGAGCGCACCCTGGGGGCCGCTGGGAGCGGTGGCCGCGCGGGCGCTGGTCGCGCCGTATCTGCGACGTCTGCTGAGGCAGCGGGCAGCGCACATCAGGTCCTTGGCGGAAGCACACGACCGTCGGGCGTAACGGTGGAGGGTGGCGCGCGTCGTGACCGTCCCGAGACGCTGTTGATCACGCCGATTCTCCCGGGCTAGTCTTCGCCGCATGGCTTTGCGACCGGACGAGTTCTACGACCACGCGATCGCCGCCGCGGACAGCGAGCGTCGGCTGCCGTTGGCACGGATGACGGCCTGGGAGATCAGTCCGTTCGAGCCGGACGGGTTGCGCGTAACGCCCCTGCGCCCGCCGGTGCTCCCGGAGCCCGCGCGCCACGGTGAGGATCCGTCGGACTGTGACGCGTGCCGCGACCGGGACAAGGGCATCTGGTGGAACGACCACTGGCGGCTGGTCCAGATCTCGGGCGTGGGCGTCCCGCTGGTGCTCATGCTGCATCCACGCGACCACTACGACATGGCGGACCTGCCGGACGAGCTGGCCGCCGAACTGGGGCTGTTGGGCACCCGCATCGTTCGCCACATGCAGGCGCTGCCGCACATCTCGCGGGCACACCTGTATCGCATCGGCGATGGTGGCGCCCACCTGCACATCTGGTTCTTCGCCCGGCCGGAAGGGCAGGCCCAGTTGTTCGGGTCGTGGCTGCCCGTCTGGGACGACCTGCTGCCGGAGTATCCGGCCGACGTCGCAGAGGCCGACGCCGAGATCGTGGCAGAGGCGCTGCTCGCGTCCCACGGAGGCCACCGGCCGTCCACGGCTCGAACGGGGGCCTAGCGGACGCGCTGCCCCAGGTTGAGCCGGCCTGGTTGGACAACATCCGCGTACGTCCCGAAGCAGGCCGCATGCCCGAGCCCGGCGACCGGGATGCGGTAGTGCCGAGCCAGGGCGCTCAGCACCGAGCGGTCCGCCGGCAGGCCGGCCTGGGGCAGCCCGGGAATGACGCACCTCGGGGTGGGCAGGGCAACGCGGAGCACGACGTCGCCCAGACGTAGCTCCTGCCCCGGTTCCGGGTCACCGGGTGCGTCGATGACCAGGTTCGGTCGAAAGCGCGCCGCGGCCACACTGGCGCCTCCGATGCGCTCGCCCAGCAGATCCAGCGCACCGGTGGTCACGATGTGAACGGCGCCGAAGTCGACGAACCGGCCGACCCGTTCGGCGCCCGCGATCGTCGTGATGGTCTCCTGACCGGGCCGGGTGCCGCTCATCCAGTCCGGCACCATGCCGACCTCGTCGGGCAGCGTCCGGTGCAGCCGCGCGTCAGGCGGCAGCTCCCGACTCAGCCGCACCGGGCGGCCCAGGTGCCTGCTCAGTGCGGCATCTGCCGCAGCGCTGCCGGCTCGCAGCGACGTGCCGTCGACGTCCAGCGTCACCGTCGTCTCCGCGCCGACGACGTGTGTCGTGGCGGCGACATCGCACAGGCGACCCCATCGCCGTGGATGTTTCGCGCTGCCCACCGTCCCGTCCAGACGGTCGATGCAGGCCCACGTCCGATCGCCGCGCAGGCCGGTGGGCTCGACCGCGACGGCGGTGAGGGCCTCGCCTTGAGCGCTCTTGAGCGGGTAGCGCCGGAGCATGACAACCGAACTCATGACGACCATGCTGCCCGATCACCGCTGGTGCGGCAGGGACAGCAAGGGTTGTCGTCATGCTCGGGAGGACGAGAGCGCCTCCGCGATCATTCGATGGCCCTGTGCTTCGAACGGTTCGTCGCCCACCCGGTGGGCCCAGACGGCCGTGGCTATCGCCGCACGGACCCGGTCGCGGTGCCACGCTCCCGCATCGCGCGGATCGGGCCCGTACCCGTCGAGGAACGCCGTTTCGAGGTCCGGGTTGCGGTTGAAGTCCTGCACGGCGAGCCGGGCGAAATCCGTGGACGCGGGACGCATGGCCGCACGGCCGAAGTCGATGATGCCCACGACGTCGTGGTGGACGAGCCAGTTTCGGGGCTGCCAGTCCCCATGGGTGGGCACCAGGGTCGCGGGCGGGGTTGCCCAGGTCTCGATCTCGGCTCGTAGGCGCTCCGCGGTGGCCGCGGCGATCCGGTGTGGTTGGCGGAGCCACGCCAGTGATTTCTCGTTTTCGCGCCTCTCGTAGTCGTCGTCCACGACGACACTCTGCGCGTGCAACAAGGCCAGCAACTCGCCCGCCTGCCGAAAGATGGCGGGGTCGTCGGCGTGCGTGCTGCCGAGCACCAGCTCACCGGGCAGGTACCGGGTGACGAGGACCTTCGCGTCCGCGCTGCCGTGCACCAGGGTCGGCGCGCGTCCCCTGCTGGTCCAGGGGCGCAACCAGGTGAGGTGGGCATGGAGTTCCCGCTGGATGTGGTGGTCGTCAGCGCCGGCGGCCTTGACGATGAATCGTTTCCCGGCGTGGGTCACCTCGACGACGGTGGTCGTCGTCAGGCCCCAGCTGTGGTCCCTCTCGACGGTCGCGTTCGGCAGCCACCGGTCCACCAACGCCCGCTGCTGGGCAGAGAGGTTCCCGAGCGCAGAGGTCACGGCCGAAATGATACGACTGAGCGCGGTGGCTCTCCGGGGGTTACAGTCAGCCGCCATCAATCCCCATGATCGAGGAGAGTCCCATGTCGATCCAGGCATTTCTCTACATCGTCGCCGTCATTCTCATCGTGCTCGCCGCCCTGCCCCTGCCCACCCGGGGCGTCTCGCTCGCGCTTCTGGGTGCGGCGTGCGCCCTGCTCGCCTACGCCTGGCCGGTGATCACCAACTGACGTGAGGGGTGGGCGTCGTCGCGGCCGGTGGCCGGCAGTCACAAACTGCCGCCTGCCCGCCGTGTGCGTTGTCGCGGCGCGGTGCTGCGCGGAGGAGAGCAAACCCTCCTCCGGTACGCGCACCAGAGGCGTTGATGCCTTTGTCGCCCTGCCGGGGCGGTGTCTAGGTCTGGTGATGCGTTCGCGACTGCTGGCAGTGACCGTCGAGGCGGACGACCCCGGCTCGTGCGGCCCAGTTCTGGTCGGCTCTGCTCGGCCGGGAGGTCTTCGAGGACGCCGTCGGCGCGCTCCTGCCGGGCGACGACGCCCAGCTTGCTCTTCGGTTCGTTCCGGGCCGGGCTGGTCAGCTCGGCGCGAACCGCAGGCACCGTCGTCCTGGTCGATCCCGCGGGCTACGCGTTCTGCGTGATCGAACCTGGCAACGCCTACCTCGCCGGATGCGGCTTCCTCGGTGAACTCACCTGCGACGGCTCCCGAGACGTCGGCCTGTTCTGGAGCAACGTGCTGGGCTGGCCGCTGGTGTGGGACCAGGACGAGGAGACCGCGATCCAGTCACCACGCGGCGGCACCAAGATCGCATGGGCGGGCTCGCCGGTGGCCCCGGAAACCGAGCCGAACCGGCAGCGCTTCGAACTGGTCCCGGCCGATGGCGACCAGCAGGCGACGGTCGCCGAGCTGGTCTCGCTAGGCGCCACTCGACTCGATGTCGCTCAGGACGGCGCAGTCGCTCGGATGTGTCGCTCGGTGCCTGTAGAGCTGCCCCATCCGTGGGGCGCGCCGACCATCGTGCTGGCAGACCCGGACGGCAACGAGTTCTGCGTCAGGCCGACGGACCACAACTCCGGCGCATCGCCTGCTGCGGCACCTCGATGAGATGGCGTGGCGCAGGGGCCTCCCCGCGCCTGCACGGCTGAGCACGAAGGGCTCACCCGTCACACCGCGATCGCCGCGATGGCGGCATGCGGTCGCTGGTCACCTTCCCGGGGGCGCTCCAAGCGCTCGACCTCCTTGAAGCCGGCCCGGTTGAGGCGCTCGGAGACCTCGTCCAGGGGCCAGCGGTAGGCGGTCACGACCTTGTGGTCGAAGGCGCCGACCTCGTCGGCGACGAACACGCCCAGTACCACAGTTCCGGCCGGGGCGATCGCTCGCCGGAATTCGTTGAGGACGGCGTCCAGCTCCTGCGGCGGCAGATGGATCGTCGAGTACCAGGCCAGGATGCCGTCGAGGGAGCCGCTGGCGACGTCGAGGTTCTCCAGCGACCCGAGCTCGAACTCGACGTCCGGGTGGGCTGCCCGAGCGTGGGCGAGGAACTCGGGCACCAGGTCGATCCCCGCCGCGTCGACGCCCAGCGAACGCAGGTAACCGGTGAGATGGCCGGGGCCGCACCCCAGATCGAGCACCCTGCCCGCCCGAGGCCCCAGATGCCGTCCGATGAACGAGAGGTCGGCCGGATTCACCTGCTCGCGGCTGCCGAACAGCCCGATGTACAGCTCCGCGACGGACGCGTACGCCTGCCGGACCTTGTCCCTGTCCACCCCGGCACTATACGGCGCACCGGAGCGGGTGCGTCCGCCCTGGGCGTTGGCTGCCCGGGCCTGTTTGTCGGACCGGCACGCCGGGCACAGAAAGACCATGACGAATGAACGGGTCAAGTCCGTCGGCGGCTACTTCCTGCGATTTCTCGGCGGAGTGGCAGTCATCATCGGCATTCTGGCGATCTTCTCCAGTCTGTCCCAGGGCAATCTCGTCGGGATCATCCTCGCCGTCGTCTTCATTGCTGGTGGGGCCTTCATGCTCAAGCGCTCAGGTGGGGCCAGCCAGGCGCGCGGTGCCGCATCCACGCCGGGCAGCACGCGCTGAGGCTCGAACGGGGCGTTGGTCGTGCCGGCTCCGCAGACCTCGCGGAGCCGGCACGACCAACCTGATGGTGCGCGTGGTCAGCTACGGGTGGACCACTGCTGGGTGGTGCCGCCGCCCCACTGCTTGGCACCGAAGTAGGCGGTCTCCATGATGGCGCGCTCGTCGGCCAGGTTGTTCGTCTGGGCGTTGCCGTAGTCGAAGCAGCACCACTGGTTGTAGTGAGTGCCATCGGCGACCGCGTAGATCCCCTCGGGCTGGTCGCCGGCTATCCGTCCGACGGCACCGAGAACGCGGTGCAGGCCAACGTGGTGACCGCCGGTTACCGCTGACGATGCCGGAACGACCCGTGCGCCGGCCACCACCTGAGTGGTGACCGGCGCACGGTCTCGTCGGGCGTCGGCCTGGTGTCAGGCGACCGCGCAGGACGCGCCGTTGAGGGTGACCGCGCTCGGCTTGGCGGTGTTACCGGAGTGCGTGGCCTGGAAGCCGATCGTCACCGACCCGTTGGCGGGGATGCCGGCGTTGTAGGCGACGTTCCTGGCTGTCACCTGCCCGGAGTTCGGGGAGTAGGAGGCGTTCCAGCCGGAGGTGATGGTCTGCCCGGAGGGCAGGGTGAAGACCAGGGACCAGCCGTTGATGGCGGTGGTGCCGGTGTTGGTGACGGTGATGTTCTCGGTCAGGCCGGTGTTCCAGGCGTTGATGGCGACGGTCACACCGCAGGCGCCGGGAGCAGGCGGCGGAGTGGTCGGGGGCGGGGTGGTCGGCGGCGGCGTCGTCGGGGGCGGGGTGGTCGGCGGCGGGGTGGTCGGGGGCGGCGTCGTCGGGTTGGTCAGGCCGAAGAACTGGATGGCGGACGCGGCCATGCCGCCGGAGGGCAGGCTGTGCCCGGCGCCCTGGATGCTGTATGCCTCGACCTGGACGGTGCCGCTGGTGTCGGCGTACCTCCGCCGGTTCCAGTTGGCCTGGGGAGTGTCGGTGGAGGTCGGTGTCTGGCTCAGCCCGAACACGTTGGTCCACTGCTCGATCGTCTCCTGCAACAGCGAGTACGGCACGAGGGTGTCGTTGGTGCCGTGCCACAGCTGCACGCGCGGGCGGGGGCCGGAATAGCCGGGGTACGCCTGGCGCACCGCGTCACCCCACTGCTGCGGGGTCCGGTTCATGGCACCGCCGGTGCACTGGCTGCTGGTGGGTGGGAAGTCCGCCGCGTTGGCGAAGCAGTTGTACGGCACTCCCATGAACGCCGCGCCGGCCTTGAACAGGTCGGGATAGAGGGCGAGCATGTGGTTGGTCATCATGCCGCCGGAGGAGCTGCCGGTGGCGTAGACCCGGTCCGGGTCGGCGGCGTACTGCTGTTGGACGTGCCGGACCATCGAGACGATCGACACCGGGTCGCTGCCACCGCCGCGGCGTTTGGCGGCGTCCGACCAGACGTCGAAGCAGTTGCCGAAGCCGGCCTGCTGGGTCGCGGACGGGTAGATCACGATAAACCCGTACCGGTCGGCGAGGCTGGCGAACTCGCTGCCGGAGTAGAAGCCGGGGCCCGACCCGCCGCAGCCGTGCATGGCCACCACGGTGGCCGGCCTGGCCGGGCGGTTGTCCGGCACGTAGACGTGCATGCGCATCCGGCCCGGGTTGTCGCCGAAGCTGGTCACCTCGGTCAGCGACGCCGCGTACGCGGGTCGGATCGCGGGGACCACCAGGCCGGCGGCCACCAGTGGCATGGCGAGGGCGAGCAGCAGTTTCCTTCTGGTTCTCAACGAACGACTCCTTCGGTTGCCTGTGCAGGCTGGGATTGGCTGCGCGGTCCGCTGGCGAGTGCGCCCGACTGCCGCGGGTGATCGCGCGATGCCCGCTGTCGGTGACTCGCCCTGCCCGGCTCCGGACGGCATCGTGTGGCAATTAGTGTTCCCCGGGGACCGACAAGTGTCAATCGAGGTACCTCTATCGATGGTGGCCTCCGCGGCCCGGCTCGGCGGCAGTCCGTCTACAGTCGTCACACCGTCCCTGAAGAGCACGGAGCGCTTGTGGCAAGCCCGTTCGATATCGACGAGATATATCCGGACGACGGAGACCAGTCACTCCGACTGCCCCGGCGGCAGGTGGGCAACTCACCCCAGGGCGTCGCGGTGACCCTGCTGGCGGACTACACACTGCGGACCAGGGCCGCCCTCCCGTCCGCCGCCATCGTGGAGCTGCTCGCCGAGGCCGGCGTGACCACGGCCGGCGCGCGTACCGCGATCAGCCGGCTGGCCCGCCGCGGCGTCCTGGAGGGCAGTCGGCTGGGGCGGCGCAGTTCCTACCGGCTCAGCCGGGCGGCCGCCGCCAACCTCTCCGCCGGCGGCCACTGGATCATCACCTCCACCGCCGCCGCGGCACGGTGGGACGGGTGCTGGACGATCGTCGCCTTCTCGCTGCCCCAGGATCTGAGCACGCAGCGGCGGGCCCTGCGCGCCCAGCTCCGCTGGCTCGGATACGCGCCGTTGTACGACGGGTTGTGGATTTCGCCCCGCGAACTGACCGCTCCCGCTCGGGCCCAGCTCGACCAGCTCACCCACGGTGCCGTCACGGTGTTTCGCGGACGGCAGGTCCCGCTCGACTCGGCCGGTCACCGTGCCCCGATCGAGGCCTGGGACATCGAGGCGATCAATCGCAGCTACGAGGAGTTCCTCCGGCGCTGGACGCCGCTGTTGCCACCGGTGGCGTCCGGTGCGGTCGACGGAGCTGCCGCGGTGCGGGCGCGTACCGAGGTGATGGACACGTTCCGACGGTTTCCCGTACTCGATCCGCAGTTGCCGGTGGAAATCCTCCCGCAGGGGTGGCTCCGGCGGCCGGCGCAGGAGTTGTTCGCGGCCGTTTACGACGGCCTCGCAGCGCCCGCAGAGCGGCACGTCCGGGCGGTCGTCGCCCGGTTCACCGACACCGCGCAGCCCGGCATTCGGGCGCACACCACAGCCGACATGGCTGCCGGGGTACGCATCGAGGCGAGCCTGCCCGAGCGGGGGTACGGCGGGGCTGCCGGCTGACGAGAGCGGGCGCCGGTCGGCCGTACCGCCCACCGTGCTCACGCCCATCGGGCTTGACACTCGACGTCAAGTGCTTGACGATGGGCGTCAAGTAGCGGAGGAGGCGGCATGGCACCCACCCACGAGGAACTGACCGAGCATCTCATCCGGTTGATCGACATCCGGCTGCTCGACCCCCTCGAAATCCTGGTCGACGGCCACGACGCCATCGGCCCGCTGCGCGCCGTCATCCGGGAGCGGGCCCGATCCTGGGCCACCACGATCGTCAGCGGCGACGACCGGGCCGCCGTCGGCGCGGTCATGCGCGCAATCTCCACCCTCTACCCGGGGGACGGGCCGTTCGACCCACCCATTGACTGGTGGCGCAGTCCTCTCGGCCAGGCCGTCGCTCGACGGGTCGGCCACCCGACCGCAGAATCCGTGTCGTACGCGGTGGCCGGCGCCATGCTCGGCATCACCCGCCAGGGCGTCCACGACCTGGTCTCCCGTGACAAGCTCGCCCGCCACCCCGAAGGCGGCGTGCGCTGCGCTTCCGTACGAGACCGACTGCTCAGGGAAGGAACCCGACGTGGCTGAGACCATTGTCGACTCCGGTACCGTGCCCATCGCGATCCGCGACTTCGGCGGATCCGGACAGCCGCTGCTGCTCCTCCACGGCGCCGGTGGCAACCTCGCCCAGATGACCACCCTCGCCGAGCACCTGCGTCCGACCCACCGGGTGGTCACCGTCGATCTGCGCGGTCACGGGCGGTCCGGAGACGGCCTGTGGCGCTGGGACGACGTACTGGCCGACCTGGTCGCCGTCGCCGACCACCTCGGCCTCGCCTCCCCGGCGGTGGTCGGCGTCTCCCTCGGCGGTATGCTCGCCACCCTCTGGGCGCAGCGTCACCCGGAGTGCCCCGGTGCCGTCAGCTTCGACGGCAATCCGCCGCTCAACCGTCCGGACCAGCTCGCTGGGCTGGATCCGGAGCAGGCTGAGGCGGGGCTGGCCAAGCTGCGGACCGTCTTCGACGGCATGGCCGCGATGCTGGCCGAGCCGCTGACCGCCGAACAGGTGGCCGCCATGGTTGCAGGGCAGCGGACCATGGCCGAGCGCTACGGCGCCGCACCCGACGGTTGGGTTGCGGCCTTCGAGCGCAACCTCGTGCCCGGCGACGACGGCGGCAGCCGGCTGCGGCCCGGCCCGGACCTCACCCGGCAGCTCCGGGAAGCCATGGACTCCCTCGACCTGATGCCCGCCTACCGCGACGCCCGCTGCCCGCTGCTGCTCGTCCTCGCCACCGAGGACCTGCCCGAACAGCAGCCGTTCCACAGCTTGTACGAGGCGTATCGCAAGGTCACCGCCGAACGGCTCGCCGCTGTGGACAACCCGTCTCTGCGGGTGTGGCATCTCGCCGGCGCCAGCCACGCGATGGTCGCCGAGCGCCCGCAGGAGCTCGCTACCCTGATCACCGACTTCCTTCGCCTCCAGGACTGAGGGCGACCCGCAGGAGCGTCCTCCTGGCGTGGGTCGGACCTGCCTGGCGGGTGGGTCGTCGCCCGCCGATGCTCCGCCGCCGACCGGCCCGGTCTCACTCGTTAGCTGTGAGCGATAACAGGGCCACCCTCAGGCGTCTTTCGGCGGCGCTGCGGCGCGGCCGTTCCGGCAGGTCGCGCGGCGAATGACGACGATCCTCGCAGGCGGTAGGTGGTGGCGAGGCGAGGTGTTCCGGCGCGACGGCGTGAACGGGCTCGTTTCGTCTTGACGAACGACATGTTATCGCTCACTCTCGATATAGAGGACAATCGTTCCGTTGGGCTCACCGGGCGAGCCCTGCGGGTCGTTTCTCGGATCGCGGCGTCCCCCCGGGCAGGCGGACGTCACCTCAGGGCTCCCGGCAGTGCCGGCGAACGCCTTCCCCAACCACGTGCGCCGGCACCAGGGACCGTCCTGACTGAAGTGGCACATCACCACCACCGATGCAACCACTGAGAAGGAACGACATGAAATCACGGAGAACGTTGCTGGCGGCGGCGACCCTCGCCGTCGCCCTCGCCACCGGTATGACCGTCGCGCTGACTCCCGCAGCCGGCGCCGGCACGACGTTGAAGGCGGCGGCCGCCGAGAAGGGCCGCTACTTCGGTGCCGCCGTCGCGACGGGCAAGCTGTCCACCAGCGCGTACACGACGATTTTGAACCGTGAGTTCAACAGTGTCGTGGCCGAGAACGAGATGAAGTGGGACGCCACCGAGCCGCAGCAGGGCCGGTTCAGTTACAGCGGCGGTGATCGTCTGGTCAGTCACGCGCAGGCCAACGGCATGAGCGTGCGGGGTCACGCCCTGTTGTGGCACCAGCAGCAGCCGGGCTGGGCGCAGGGCATGTCGGGTAGCGCGTTGCGCAACGCGGCGATCAACCACGTCACCCAGGTCGCCACGTACTTCCGGGGGAAGATCCACTCGTGGGACGTGGTGAACGAGGCGTTCGCCGATGGTGGTTCCGGTGCGCGGCGGGACTCGAACCTGCAGCGCACGGGCAACGACTGGATCGAGGCGGCGTTCCGGGCGGCGCGGGCGGCGGATCCGGGTGCGAAGTTGTGTTACAACGACTACAACACCGATGGGATCAACGCGAAGTCGACAGGCATCTACAACATGGTGCGTGACTTCAAGTCCCGTGGTGTGCCGATCGACTGCGTGGGGTTCCAGTCGCACCTGGGGACCTCGCTGGCCGGTGACTACCAGGCGAATCTGCAGCGTTTCGCCGATCTCGGCGTGGACGTGCAGATCACCGAACTGGACGTGATGACCGGCGGCAACCAGGCCAACATCTTCGCCTCGGTCACCCGCGCCTGCCTGGCTGTCTCGCGCTGCACCGGCATCACCACCTGGGGCGTACGCGACTGCGACTCGTGGCGGGGATCGGACAACGCCCTGCTCTTCGACTGCAACGGCAACAAGAAGGCCGCGTACACGGCCGTCCTGGACGCGCTCAACTCCGGCTCGACCCCGCCCACCACGCCTCCGCCGGGCTCCGGGGTGGACACCAGCGCCTGGTACGTCCTGTTGAATCGGAACAGCGGAAAGGCCCTGGACGTGTACGCCAACGCGACCACTGACGGGGCGCGAATCAGCCAGTGGACGCGCAACAACGGCGTGAACCAGCAGTGGCAGTTCGTTGACTCGGGCGGCGGCTACTACCGGCTGAAGTCGCGGAACTCCAGCAAGGTGCTCGACGTCTACAACTTCTCCACCGCTGACGGCGCGGCGATCGTGCAGTGGAGCGACGGCAACGGCACCAACCAGCAGTTCCGGCTCGCCCAGTCATCCGATGGCTACGTGCGTGTGATCAACCGCAACAGCGGCAAGGCCGTCGAGGTGCAGGGCGCGTCCACCGCCGACGGCGGGAACATCGTCCAGTACGCCGACTGGGGTGGCAGCAACCAGCAGTGGCAGCTGGTCCGCATCGGATAGTGACCGCCACGTCATAGATGACAGGGTTCGGCGGTCCGCCCTCTCCGAGCGGGCCGCCGAAATCCTCCTCGTAGAGGTGCCGCAGGCGCGGGCTCGCGCCGGTGGCCGCATCTCGCCCGCACACATCCCCCCAGACGTGCTGACGCCACCACCAGACGCCGGCACGCACGCCAGGGCGCCCGCGTGCGTTCTGCTCGTGGGTGACCCCGATCGAAGGAGTGGACCATGAAGGCCATCGGTGAGGCTCGTCCCGCCTCTCCACGGAGACGTCGCTGGCGGTCAGGCTTGGCCGCAGCGGCGGCCGCGGTCATGGCGGCCAGCGCGCTCGTCGCGGTCGACGCCGCCCCCGCTGCTGCGGCGACCGTGGACACCAACGCCTGGTACGTCCTGGTCAACCGCAACAGCGGCAAGGCGTTGGACCTGTACGGCTCGGCCACCAACGACGGCGCACGGATCAGCCAGTGGACCCGGAACAACGGCGCGAACCAGCAGTGGCAGTTCGTGGACTCCGGGGGAGGCTTCTACCGGCTGAAGTCCCGGCACTCGGGCAAGGTCCTCGACGTCAGCAACTTCTCGACCGCTGACGGCGGAGCGATAGTGCAGTGGTCCGACCTCAACGGGACCAACCAGCAGTTCCGACTGGCCGACTCCGACGGCGGCCACGTGCGGCTGATCAGCCGGCACAGCGGCAAGGCCGTCGAGGTGCAGGGAGCTTCCACAGCCGACGGTGGCAACATCGTGCAGTACGCCGACTGGGGTGGCGCCAACCAGCAGTGGCAACTCGTCCCCACGGACAGTGGCAACCCGCCGCCGACGGGCGGCAGCGGGTGCGGCAAGGCGCCGACGCTCTCCAGTGGCACGCACACGATCCAGACCAACGGCAAGAGCCGCACCTTCATCCTGCGGGTGCCCGCCAACTACAACAACAGCAATCCGTACCGGCTGATCTTCGCATTCCACTGGCGAGGCGGCACCATGCAGGAGATCTCCTCCGGCGGCACCAGCGGGACCCCGTGGTCCTACTACGGGCAGCAGGAGCAGTCGAACAACAGCGCGATCCTGGTCGCGCCCCAGGGGTTCGGCAACGGCTGGGGCAATGCCGGCGGTGAGGACATCACCTTCGTCGATGACATGATCACCCGGATCGAGAGCAGCCTCTGCGTCAACCCGAGGCAGCGCTTCGCCCTCGGCTTCAGCTGGGGCGGCGGCATGAGCTACGCCATCGCCTGCGCACGGCCCACCGTCTTCCGGGCCGTCGCGGTCATCTCCGGCGGGCAGATCAGCGGTTGCAGCGGCGGCACGCAGCCCATCGCGTACTTCGGGTTGCACGGCATCTCGGACAACGTCCTGAGCATCTCCCAGGGGCGGTCGTTGCGGGACACGTTCGTCCGCAACAACGGGTGCACCGCGCAGAACCCGCCCGAGCCGGGCGCGGGCAGCCGCACCCACATCACGACCACCTACTCGGGCTGCCGGTCGGGTTACCCGGTGCAGTGGGCGGCGTACGACAACGGTCACATGCCCGGTCCGGTGGACGGCACCTACGCCGAGAGCGGCATCACGACCTGGACCAAGGGTGAGATCTGGAGGTTCTTCGCACAGTTCTCCTGATCCCGGTCGCTGGCGAGGCCGGCGCTGACACCGGCGGTGGCGCCTGCTCCGAGATCGCGGGAGCAGGCGCCACCGCCCTCAGCGTCGGAGCTGCCGCCCTTCAGCGCTGAAGACGTACCGGCTTGCCCGAGCCGCTGCGGCGGACCAGCCAGGCCTCGGTGATGTGGGTGAACATCGCCTCGGCGGCGCCCTCGGAGTCGTGGGCGGCGATGCGCTCGTAGATGCGTCGGTGGCCCTTGTTGGATGCCACGCACAGCGAGCGTTCGGTGCGGCCCATGTAGCGCGCGGTGTTGATGACCTGGCTCTCCAGTGCCCGCACGACGCCGCGGGCGATGCGGTTCCCGGATGCCTGCATGATCGTGTCGTGGAAGGCCCGATCATGGTCGTGGTACGTGACGTGGTCGTCGACGAGTTCGTCCATCCGGTCCACCATGGCGCGCAGCCGGTCGACGGTCTCGTCGTCGGCGAGGCGGGCGGCGACGTTCGCCATGTCGGACTCCAGCACCCGCCGGGTGACGACGAGGTCGTCGAGAATGGCGAGGCTGTCGTCCTCGGCGATGGTGGCCGCGAGGACGAGCTCGTCGAGCATGTCCCAGTGTGACGGTGGGGTGACCATGGTGCCGGCACCCTGGCGGACCTGCACCAACCCCTTCTCCTGAAGGATCTTGACTGCTTCCCGGACGACGGTCCGGCTCACCGAGAAGGTCTCGCAGAGGATCGGCTCGGGAGGCAGGGACGTTCCCGACGGGTGTACTCCGCGGACGATGCGCTGCACGAGTTCGGCGGTGACCGCTCGGGCGAGGTTTGTCGGTCGACGGACCCATCCTGGGGTTGCCGGATTGTTCAGGGCTGTCTCCTGAGCTGGCGTCATGTCCCCTCCGAATGACCCGCCGTGGCACGACGTCCGCACCAGTCTAAGGCCGAGTATTGACGTGATACGTCATACGAGTTACTTTCCGATCAACGATGGCAGACGGCAGCCCCGTCGGCCACCCCACTTTCAGAGGTGACAACTCATGAGACAGCGCGCAATATGGTCGGCCGTCTTCGTTGTTGGACTGGCCTTGACCGGCTGTGGAAGTGCTAGCGACTCGGGCTCGTCCAAGAGCTCCGAGGGCAAGTTGGTGGTGTGGGACTGGAAGTCCGGCGAGCCGTTCGCCAAGTCGTATCTGGACAAGGCGAAGGCTGACTTCAAGAAGAAGCACGCGGACGTCGAGGTCGAGTTTGTCGCGCAGCCCTTCGACCAGTACTACACGTTGCTGGGTGCGGCGATCCAGTCCGGTAAGGGCCCGGACGTCATGATGTTCAACGGCGGCGGCCAGATCCGTGACCGGGTGGACGCGCTGGTGCCGCTCACCGACTACGTGGCCGAGGACAAGCAGCGGCTGGCCGGTTGGGACGCCTTCACCAAGGACGGCAAGGTCTACGGCGGCCCGGTGACGCTGCAGGGCTACCCGATCTACTACAACAAGGACATCTACCGCAAGGCCGGCCTCGACCCGGCCAGCCCGGCCACCACCTGGGACAGGTTCGTCGCGGACTGCGCCGCCGTCGCCAAGGCCGGTTCCAAGTGCTTCGCCCTCGGCAACAAGGAGGGCGTCGGCATCCAGTTCTGGCTTTCCAGCATGGGGTCGGTCACCCTGACCACGGCGGAGTACGACGCCTGGATCACCGGCAAGCGCGACTGGACCTCGCCTAACGTGAAGCGGGTCTTCGAGCTCTGGAAGGAGACCGGCGACAAGAAGATGAACACGGACGGGGCGAACTCGACCGCCATGTTCAACGACTCCTTCGCGGCCTTCCAGTCCGGCAAGGCCGCCCACGTCATGGGCCTCATGTCGGACGTCGGGCACTGGAAGTCCTTCAACGAGTTCCTCACCCCGGAGAAGCTCGGCGTCATGAAGCCCCCGATCGTCACCGCCGGCACCACGCCGAGCCTGCCGTACGACGGTGGCATCGGCTACGCCGTTGCCAAGTGGACGAAGGACCCGAAGGTGGCCGCCGACCTGGTGCGCTCCCTGACCTCGGCCGAGGCGTTGAAGGCGTTCTACGCCGACGCGGGCGCCATCGCCGCCGACATCACGATCGACGTGTCGCAGGCCGGTCCGGCCGCCTCCACGATCGTGAGCGAGCTGAAGACCGGCAAGCCCGCTCTGCACGTCGCGCTCTCCTCGAAGACGATCGACCTGATGGGGCGCCTGTCCCAGCAGCTGCTCAGCGGTTCGATCACCGTCGACGAGGTGGTGAAGCAATTGGCCGCTTCCGACCAGGCGGGCTGACCTCGTGTCGATCGGAAACACGCAACCGTCGGTCCGCCTGGCTTCGGCCGGGCGGACCGGCGGCCCGGCGGCAACCTCCGCCGCGCACCGCGGTGGCACCCGTCCCCGTCGTACCCGTGGCGGCGCGGGGGCCGAGCGGTTCGCCCCCTACATCCTGGTCGCTCCGGCCGTCCTGATCATCGTGGCGCTGCGGCTCTACCCGCTGATCCTCGGCGTCAACTTCTCCTTCACCGGCGACGGTGCGCAGAACGGGACGGCTGTCGGTTTCGGCAACTATCGCGAGCTCTTCGCCGACCCGCTGTTCCAGACCGCGCTGAAAAACGTCGGGCTGCTGGTGCTGCTGCTGCCCGTGGCGGTGGCGATCCCCGGTCTGCTCGCGACGTTCATCTACCTCCGGGTGCCCGGTCACCGCTTCTACCGCAGCGTCTACTTCTTTCCCGCTGTGCTCTCACCGGTCATCGTCGGAGCGATCTTCAACCTGCTGCTCGCCTTCGACGGCCCCGTCAACGCCGTCCTCTCCTCGGTCGGTGTCGATCCGATCGACTGGCTCGGTGACCCGGGCATCGCGATGTTCGTGGTGGTCGGCGTGCACATCTGGGCCACCTTCGGCATGGCCCTGGTGGTGTTCCTCGCCGGTTTCGCCACTCTTGACGCCGCGCTGCTCGACGCCGCCCGGGTGGACGGGGCGTCGCTGCGCCAGGTGGTCTGGCACGTGATCGTCCCGAGCCTCTCGCGCACCATCCAGTTCGTCTTCGTGACCACGATGATCGGGATGCTGACCTCGATGTTCGGGCTGCTCTACGTCATGACCAGCGGCGGGCCGGAGGGGTCGACCTACCTGCCGGAGTTCTACATCTGGAAGCAGCAGGGCCAGATGAACCGTCCCGCTCTCGCGTCGGCCGCGTCGACGATCCTCTTCATGATCATGCTCGTGGTGGGGCTGTTGCAGATCAAGCTGCTCGAACGATCCGGAAAGGAGGATTGATGTCTCGCCTCCGCCTGGGCTGGTGGCTGATCGCCATCCCCATGTCGTTGCTCGCCCTGGCGACGATCTACCCCCTGCTGTTCACCGCCAACGTCGCGATGAAGACGCGCCGTGACTACATCCTCGACCGGTTCTCCCTGACCGACGCTCTGCGTTGGGAGAACATCAGCACGGCGTGGAACAGCGTCGGCATGGGCCGCTACTTCGTCAACTCGCTGGTCGTGGTGACGGTGTCGGTGCTCCTGCTGCTGCTGCTCGGGTCGATGGCCGGCTTCGCCCTGAGCCAGCTGCGGTTCCGTGGCTCGTCGGCGTTGTTCCTGGGCTGCCTCGCGGGGCTCTTCATCCCGTTCCAGGTGATCATGGTGCCGCTCGCCCGGATCATGGCCGACACGGCGCTCATCGACACGTACCCCGGTCTGGTCCTCGTCTACGTGGCCCAGTTCCTGCCCTTCACCGTCTTCCTGATGACGAGTTACTACAAGGGCATCCCGCCGGAGATCGTCGACGCGGCCCGGATCGACGGCAACACCGTGTACGGCGTGTACCGCCGGATCATGCTGCCCCTGGGCACCCCGGCGCTGCTGTCGGTCGGCATCCTCAACGCCCTGTTCTGCTGGAACGACGTCCTCATGGCACTGGTGATGATGCCGTCGGCCGAACACCGGACGCTGATGATCGGGGTGACCTCGCTGCGCGGGCAGTACTCCGACAACATCCCCACCTTCGCCTCCGGGGTGCTGATCGCCGCGATACCCGTCCTGTTGGTCTACCTGTTCCTCCAGCGCCAAATTGCCGACGGTGTAGCCGCCGGTTCCACGAAGGGTTGACATGCGCATCACGGGTTATCGGACGCTCACCACGGTCCAGGAATGGGGGCGGCCGGTCGGCGATGCCAACGGCGTCTTCGCCGACGGGGTGGTCCCGGTCTCGATCGTCGTCGTCGACACCGACGAGGGCATCTCAGGGGTCGGCCTCGGGCCGCACGTCGAGATCGAGCGGGTCTTCGCCGCCATCGAGGGCGAGGACCCGCGCGCGGTGACGACCCTCTACGACCGCATGTTGCGGCACACCTTCAAGGCGGGCCACGCGGGCCCGGTGTTCGGCACAATCGGCGCTCTCGACACCGCACTCTGGGACATCAAGGCGCAGGCCGCCGGTGAGCCGTTGTGGCGGCTGCTGGGCGGACGTGACCGGCGTGTTCCGGCCTACGCGTCCGGCCTGGACATCGGGCTGACCGACGACGAGCTCGTCTCCGAGTACGAGGTCTACGCCAGCCACGGCCTGCGGGCCGCCAAGCTCAAGGGTGGTCTCGACATCGAGCGCGACAGGCACCGGCTCTGCCTGGTCCGGGACGTCCTGACCGAGGCCGGCCACGGCCGGCGGCCGGGTCTGATGCTCGACGTGAACGAGGCATGGACCCGCAAGCAGGCCGTTCGGCACGTCTGCGAACTCGAACGCAGCCTGGACCTCATCTGGATCGAGGAGCCCGTCCGACGCTGGGACGCCGAGGGCCATGCTGCGGTGAGCAGAGGAGTGTGCGCGTCGGTCGCCACCGGGGAGAACCTCACCGGGCTCGAACAGTATCGCCCGCTGATCGCCGCCGGCGCGGTCGACGTCGTCCAGATGGCCGCCGTCTGGGGCGTCACCCACTTCCTGCGGGCGTCCGCCCTGGCACACGCCCACGACCTGCCGGTCAGCCCGATCGGCAACAGCCCGATCGGGCTGCTGCACGCCGCGACATCGGTGCCGAACCATCTGACCAGCGAGCTGCAGGACCTTCACCGACCGGTCGGGGTCTCCATCGACCTGCACGTCGAGGACGGTGCCTTCGTCCTCGGCGACTCACCCGGGCTGGGTGTCCGGGTCGACGAGGAGCTGATCCGGGCCGCCAACCGCCGCCCGCAGCCGCAGACGGCCGACAGCCCCAACGTCCGGCCCGAGCGGGCCGGCCGTCGCCTGCTGGCCGGGGTCGACGGCATCGTCCCCGGCCGCCAGGTGCCCGTCGTGTCGCTGAACTCGCACAACGACGTGACACCCACGGCACTGAGCTGACCACCACACCAAGGGGAGCGTGGGTGCACCGTCACGGCGGTGCGCCCACGACCATGCCGGTCGGCACGACCGACGTACCGACCGTCGAGACGGAGGATTGATGAAGGCAGTCGTCTACCGGGGGGCGCGCCACCTCGGAATCGAAGAACGCGAACCGGTGCCACCCGGTCGCGGCGAGGTGCGGATCGAGGTGGCCTACACCGGAATCTGCGGCACGGACCTGCACATCTACCACGGGGACATGGACGCCCGGGTCGGTGACTCCGCGATCATCGGCCACGAGATGTCCGGGCGGATCGCGGCCCTCGGCGAGGACGTCGACGGCTGGAGCGTCGGCCAGGCAGTCACCGTGATGCCAACCCGGCCGTGCGGACAGTGCGCCGCCTGCCAGCGCGGCAACTCCCACGTCTGCCACGCCATGAACTTCCTCGGCATCGACTCACCGGGCGCCATGCAGTCCTCCTGGAACGTGCCGGTGGAGCTGGCCCTGCCGCTGCCCGAGGAGTTGCCGCTCGACCACGCGGCGCTCGTCGAGCCGGTCGCGGTCGCCGTGCACGACGTCCGGCGGGGGAACGTGACCGCCGACGACCAGGTAGTCGTGGTCGGCGGTGGGCCGGTAGGTGTCCTCATCGCCACCGTCGCGCAGAGCCGCGGCGCACGGGTGCTCCTCGTCGAGCCGGACCCGTTCCGCCGCGAGGTGGCGGGCGGGATCGGGATCGAGGCCGTCGACCCGGGATCGACCGATGTCGTGGCACTTGTCAACGACCGCACCGACGGCGCGGGCGCCGACATCGCCTTCGAGGTGTCCGGCTCCGCGGCCGGCGTCACCACGGCGGTCGACGTCCTCACCACCCGGGGTCGGCTGGTGATGGTGGCGATTCACCCCAAGCCTCGCGAGGTGAACCTGCACCGGTTCTTCTGGCGCGAGCTGGAACTCCTGGGTGCCCGGCTGTACCAACGCGACGACATGGTGGAGGCGATCCGGTTGGTCGCCTCGGGCGCGATCCCGGCGCGACAGCTCATCTCCCGCGTCGAACCGGTCCAGGCGGCCGCCGACGCCTTCACGGCCCTGGAAGGTGGCGGCGTCATGAAGGTGCTGCTCGACCTGCGGGAGGGCACCCGGTGACTGGCCTGTTCGACCTGTCCGGACGGACCGCCGTCGTGACCGGGGCACGGCGCGGCATCGGCCTCGCCATGGCCGAGGCCCTGGCCCTCGCCGGTGCCGACATCGTCGGGGTCTCCGCCCAGCTCGAAGCGAACGGCAGCGAGGTGGAACGCCGGGTGCGGGCTGCGGGCCGCGGGTTCACCGCGCTGCGGGCCGATCTCGGTGACCGCGCGGCCGTGCACCGGCTGGCCCGGGACATCACCGCTCTCGGCCCGGTCGACATCCTGGTGAACAACGGCGGCACGATCGCCCGTACTCCGGCCGCGGAGCACCCGGACGAGATGTGGGACCACGTGATCGAGGTGAACCTCAGCAGCCAGTTCGTCCTGAGCCGGGAGATCGGCCGGACGATGGTCGAGCGGGGCCGAGGGAAGATCATCTTCACGGCGTCCCTGCTGAGTTTCCAGGGCGGAATCACCGTCCCCGGCTACGCCGCGTCGAAGTCGGGTGTGGCCGGTCTGACCAAGGCACTGGCGAACGAGTGGGCGGTCCACGGGGTGAACGTCAACGCCATCGCCCCCGGCTACATCGCCACCGACAACACCCAGGCGCTGCGCGACGACCCCGACCGTGCCCCGGCGATCCTCACCCGGATCCCGGCGGGTCGGTGGGGCCGCGCCGACGATCTCGGTGGCGCCGCGGTGTTCCTGGCGTCGGCGGCGTCCGACTACGTCAACGGAATCGTCCTGCCCGTCGACGGTGGCTGGCTGGGTCGATGACGGGCGCAGAGGCGCCCGGACGGGCCGGGATCGTCGACGCGCACCATCACCTCTGGGTCCGCGCACGGCACCCGCAGCCGTGGATCGACCCGGTGACCATGGCGGCCATCGACGCCGACTTCGAACCCGCCGACCTCGCGCCGGTGGCCCGGGCCGCCGGGGTGACCGCGACCGTGGTGGTGCAGTCCATCGCCTCGGAGGCGGAGACGATGGACCTGCTGGCCGTCGCGGCCGGGGACACCCTCGTCCGTGGGGTCGTGGGCTGGGTGGACCTGACCGCCGATGACATCGCCGAGCGCCTCGGACGCCTGCTGGCCGCCCCGGGCGGGGAACGCCTCGTCGGCATCCGCCACCTCGTGCAGAGCGAGACCGACCCGGCGTACCTGGACCGTCCGGACGTCCGCCGGGGGGTCGCGGCGGTCGGCGCGGCCGGCCTGGTCTTCGACCTGCTGGTGCGCCAACACCAGCTGCCCATGGCCGCACGCCTGGCGCACGACCTGCCGGAGGTGCGCTTCGTGCTCGACCATCTGGGCAAGCCCGCGTTGGGCCGTCCGGAGATGACCGAGTGGGCTCGCGGTCTGCGGGCGTTGGCGGCCTCGCCCAACACGACGGCGAAGCTCTCCGGACTGGTGACGGAAGTGGAGCGGTCGCCCTGGACGACGGAGGACCTCCGACCGGCCGTCGAGGGCGCGCTCGACACGTTCGGACCGGACCGACTGATGTACGGCTCGGACTGGCCGGTCTGCCTGCTCGCCAGCTCGTACCCGCGATGGGTCGAGGCGCTGGCGGAGTTGCTGGGCGACCACGACGGGACCGACCAGGCGCTGCTCTGGGGAGACACGGCACGTCGCGTCTATCGGTTGGAGGCGTCGTGAGGGTGCGAGCACTGCCGCGTCGCCCGGAGGTGCGTCTCACCGAGCTGGGCTTCGGCGCGGCCCAGGGTGGCAACCTCTACCGGGCCACGACGGACGAGGAGTTCGCGTCGGCGGTCGACACCGCGTGGGAGGCGGGCGTCCGGTACTACGACACCGCCCCGCACTACGGGCTCGGTCTGTCCGAGCGCCGGCTCGGTGCCGCGTTGCGGCACCGCCCGCGCGACGAGTACGTCGTGTCGACGAAGGTCGGGCGACTCCTGGTGCCGTCGCCGCAGGACGCCCACCTGCGGGACTCCGACGGGTTCGATGTTCCCGCGAGCCACCGGCGGGTGTGGGACTTCAGCCGCGACGGCGTCCTTCGCTCGATCGAGGCCAGCCTGGACCGGACCGGGCTGGACCGGATCGACATCGTCTACCTGCACGACCCGGATGACCACTGGGAGTGGGCCGTCAGGGAAGCCGTGCCGACCCTGGTCGACCTGCGTGACCAGGGTGTGGTGGGTGCCATCGGCGCCGGCATGAACCAGTCGGAGATGCTGGCCCGGTTCGTGCGGGAAGCCGACGTCGACGTGATGATGTGTGCCGGGCGGTACACCCTGCTGGAGCAGGGCGCGGCCGATGACCTGCTGCCTGCCGCCGAGAGTCGCGGGGTGGGCGTGGTCATCGCGGGCGTCTACAACTCGGGGCTGCTGTCGCGGGACCGGCCGCCGGCTGACGCCGTCTACAACTACCAGCAGGCCCCGGCAGAGCTGATCGATCGGGCGCGGCGGATCGCGAGGGTCTGCGAGACGTACGGGGTGACCCTGCCGCAGGCGGCACTGGCCTTCGTCCGCCGGCATCCGGCCGTGGTGTCGACGGTGGTCGGTGTGCGCAACACCTCCCAGGTCGCCGAGGCGGTGCGACGCTCGGAGGCCGTCGTGGCGGAGAAACTCTGGGACGCGCTGACGGCAGCTGGGCTGCTCGCCACGGCGCCCTAGGGTGACGCTCTGCTTTCCCGCCTGACGACGATGTCCCGGCCGGGACCGGCTCCGCTCATCGGATACCGGTCCCGACCGGGACATCATTCGCTACGGCGACAGCCGCGGGTCACACCGCGGTGAACCGCCACTGCTGGTTGGCAGCACTGTGGCAGGTCCACTGCAACAGTCGGGCGCCGTCGGTGGTGGCGGCGCCGTTGACGTCCACGCAGAGCCCGCTCAGCACGCTGCGCACCGTGTAGACCCCGGAGGTTCCCGTCGCGGTCGCGGTGAACTTCTGCTGGTTGCCGTTGTTGCAGGTGGCCTGCTGGAGGAAGGCACCCGCCGCGGTGGAGCTGCCGATCACCTCGACGCACTTGCCGCTGTGCACGGCCTTGAGGTAGACGGCACCGCTACCGGCGTCGACGGCCTGCCACTTCTGGTTGTTGCCCCCGGTGGCCGCCCACTGGGTGATCTGGGCGCCGTCGGCGGTGGAGACACCGCTGACGTCCATCAGCTTGCCGCTGTGCTGGGCCGTGACCGTCCAGGTCTTCCCCGCCAGGCCACCGCCGGTTCCGGGTACGCCGACGCCGGCGCCCCCGAAGGTGTGCGAGTCGAGGTCGAACCAGTTGTTGCCGCTGCCCTTGAACACCATGTAGAGCGTCTGGGTCCCGCTGAGCGCGGCAACGCTCACGGGTGTCGTGGACTGGTAGTTGTCCCAACCACCGGTGCTGGGCACCGGAGTCGTGGCCAGCAGCGTGCCGGTGGGTGAGCCGGCGCGCAGCTCGATCGAGCCTCCACCGGATGGCGACGACAGCCGGTAGCTGACTGTCGAGATGCCCGACAGACTCATCGGGCTGAACGCGATCCAGTCGTTGTTGGAGATGTCACCGACGCGCTTGGTGCTCTCCGCCGCCGCCTGGTCGACGACCCGGATGCCGGACTGGCTGCTGAAGTACTCGGACTGCTTGTGCTTCGGTTGCAGGATCGCCTGCGCGGTGCCGGTGAGCGGGGCCGCGCCCCCCGCACCACCGCTGTCGGTGTAGCGCGCGTTCAGCACGTAGAACAGGTTGGCGCCGTCCGGGTGACCACCGAGCAGGTCGGTGGAGATGGTGCCCGAGCAGCCCGGATACTCGGTGGTCTCGTGCGCGTGGTCGTCGTGACCGAGCGCGGGGTTGAGGACCACCTTCGAGCAGTCGACAGTGCCGCCGTCCGGGTCGGTCACGTTGATCTGGTACGACACCTTGTCACCGAAGGTGAGCATGCCGCCGTTGGATGGTGTGGTGATGGTGACCACCGGGGCGCTGTTGCCGACGGTGATCTGGACGTTGGCGAAGCCCGTCTTACCGGTGTTGTCGGTGACCTTCAACTGCGCGGTGTAGTTGCCGTTGGCGGTGTACACCTTCGACGGGTTCGCGGCCGTGGAGCTTGTGCCGTCGCCGAACGTCCACTGGTAGCTCAGCGTGTTGCCGGGGTCCGGGTCGGCCGTGCCCGCGCTGCTGAACTGGACGGTGAGCGGGGCGGTGCCACTGGTGGGTGTGCCGGTGGCCTTGGCGATCGGCGACCGGCCGCCCTGGATGTAGTCGACCCGGTAGAGCCCGGAGTCGCTGTTGCCGCCACCGAAGTTGGTGCCCCACTCCAGCAGGTAGAGCGAGCCGTCCTTGCCGAATTCCATGTCCATCGGCTTGTTGAACCGGGCCGTGGGCAGGAACGGGTTGGTGCGGGTCACCGCCGAGGCGGAGTCGAAGTGCACCTCCTTGATGTAGCTGCGCGACCACTCGTAGAAGAAGTGGACGCCGTCGTAGTAGGGCGGGAACTTCGTCGCGGACGGGTTCGCGGGGTCGTACCGGTAGACCGGCCCGCCCATCGGCGCGGAGCCGCCGGAGCCGAGCTCCGGGAAGGTCGGCGAGGTGCCGTAGCCGTACCACATGTTGGGTGCGACGACCGGCTTCAGGCTGGTCAGGCCGGTGTTGTTGGGGGAGTTGTTGACCGGTGCGGAGCAGTTGAACTTCGAGCCGACGACGCCGGTGTCCGGGTTGAACGGCGCGTAGGGCTGGTTGTCGCCGTGGCAGAACGGCCACCCGTAGTTGCCGGGCGTCTTGATCACGTTGAGCTCGACCAGGCCCTCGGGGCCGCGGTTGGTGGTGGGCGGGTTGCGGTCCGGCCCGTAGTCGGCCAGGTAGACCCAGCCGGTGGCCGCGTCGATCGAGAAGCGGAACGGGTTGCGGAAGCCCATCGCGTAGATTTCCGGCTTGGTCTGCGCGGTGCCCTGGGGGTACAGGTTGCCCGACGGGATGGTGTAGCTGCCGCTGGCTCCGGGCCGGATGCGCAGCAGCTTGCCGCGCAGGTCGTTGGTGTTGCCGGCGGTCCTGGCGGCGTCGAGGTTGGACTTGCCCGACCGCCAGTCCAGCGGGGCGTAACCCTGCCAGTTGGGGTCGAGGTTCGGCGGCGTGTCGTCGCCGGTGCCGATGTAGAGGTTGCCGTCCGGGCCGAACTCGATGTACCCGCCAGTGTGGCCGGGCTCCGGGAACGTCCGGTCACGGTACGCCGGGATGTCGATGATCGTCACACCGCTGGACATGTTCAACGTGTCGCCGGAGAGCGTGTAGCGGGAGACGCGGTTGACGTCGGTCGTGCTGCTCGCCGGCGAGTGGTACAGGTACACGTACCCGTTGGTGGCGAAGTTGGGGTCCAGCGCCATGCCGGTGAGACCGTCCTCGCCGCCGGTGTAGACGCTCAGCGTGCCGGCGGTGACCGTGCTGTTGGTGGAGGGCTTGAAGATCTTCAGTTGCCCGCCGCGTTGGGCGTAGAGCACCCGCCCGTCGGGGGCCACTGCCATCGCCATCGGGTCGACGGTGTTGTCGTCGAGGGTGCGCTTCTCGAAGTTGCCCCAGACGGTGCCGCCGCAGTCGCCGGCGACGTTGCCGGCGGCCCACCGGACGCCACCGAGGACGTGGTTGCGGAAGTTCGTCTCGCTGTAGGAGTCGATCGCGTGGCCCATCGCGGTGGCCCACACCCGTCCACCACCGGCGTTGCGGCACCAGGAGATCGGGTGGTCCGGGCCCATCGCCCGGGACCCCGGGTTGTACGTGCGCTCGTCGGCGGTCACCAGGACGTGCACGTTGCCGCGCGGGTTGGTGTCGAAGTTGTACCACTCCTCGCTGCGGTTCCAGCGATCCGGCAGACCGGCCGTCGACGGGTGCTGCTTGTCCGCGACGATGGCGGTGCCGGGCAGCACGCCGGGGGAGTGTTCGGGCATGTGGGCGCCGCCGTTGATGGTCTGGTCCCACCACGGGTACTCCGACTCGATGCCCATGTCGGTGGCGTTGTGGACGCCGACGATGCCCTTGCCGCTGGCGAGGTAGCCCTCCACCGCCTGGCGCTGCGCCGCCGAGGTCCAGACCATGCCGGAGGTCTGGAACATGATGATGACGTCGAAGGTCGCCAGGTTGCTGGCGGTGAAGACGCTGGAGTCCTCGGTCGCCACCAGCTCGAAGTTGTTCGCCGCCGCCTGCTGCTGGAACATGGCGATCCCGGCGGGGATCGAGTCGTGCCGGTAGCCGGCGGTCTTGGTGAACAGCAGGGCGCGGAAGGCCGGGGCCGCCGATGCGGGTGGGGCGAGTCCGAGCGACAGTAACAGGCCGGCGATCACCGCGATGATCAATGTATTGCGACGCATGCCGTCTCCTAGGTTGGGCGGTCGTGGGGATTGCGATCACGGGCCCTACGGTGCGTCAGGTTGTGCCTGGACGCCTGGGCGGGCACGAGCGCGCGCTGGGCTGTCCTCGTGCCGTTCGCCGAAACGGCAGTCAGACCGGCAGGACGTCACACAGCGTGATGGTGGCCGTGGTTGTCGTCCCGTGGCCCGCGAGGTCAGGATGAGCTAGAGATCGATGTGTGTCAATCAACGAGGGTAACATCCGATGTCCTGCCCGGTGGACGACGGCCCTGAGCGGCTCCCTGGTTGCGGCGCCACTGTCGATCAAGGACCGGCCTGGCAGTCGGCCTAGATCGAGGATTGCGGAGCCGCATCCAAACATCTATCTTCATACGTGTGATGTTTCGCCGATGTCAAGAGAATGTTTGCAACGCGCGAACGTAAGCCGCCTCCGTTCCTACGAAAGTTTGATGTCCAGCGCTTCAAAGTCACCGTAGTGTGGCATTGAACGCTGTCGATAACTACTGTCTGTGAGGGCACTCGGGATGTCAGACTCGCGGCCGGTGCCGCTGCTCACCCTTCGGGGTATCGGCAAGTCCTTCCTCGGAGTACGCGTTCTCGGCGATGTCGACTTCGATGTCGCGCCAGGCGAGGTCCATGCCGTCGTCGGTGAGAACGGCGCAGGGAAGTCGACCCTCATGAAGATCGTCTCGGGCGGGTACTCGCCGGACGAGGGCACTGTCGAGTTCGCCGGGGAACCCCGGGTGTTCCGTGGTCCGCGCGACGCGCAACGGGCCGGCGTCGGCATCATCCACCAGGAGTTCAACCTGCTCCCGGAGCGCACCGTCGCCGAGAACGTCTACCTCGGCCACGAGCCGGTCCGCCGCGGGTTGGTCGACCGCCGGGCGATGCTCGACCGCACCACGCGACTGCTCGCCTCGATCGGGGAGACCACGTTGCCGGCGGACGCCCGGGTGGGGCAGCTCGGCGTCGCGCAGCAGCAGGTCGTCGAGATCGCCAAGGCACTGGCCCTGGACGCGCGGCTGCTCATCATGGACGAGCCGACCGCCTCGCTGGCGGACCACGAGGTCGAGCTGCTCTACGGGTTGGTGCGCCGACTCCAGGAGAGGGGCATCGGGCTGCTGTACGTCTCGCACCGGCTCGCCGAGGTCTTCGACCTGTCCAGTCGGATCACCGTCCTGAAGGACGGTCGCCGGGTAACCACAGTGGACACCGCGGACACCACGGGCGACCAGTTGGTGCGGCACATGGTCGGCCGGGAGCTCTCCAGCTACTACCCCGACCGGGCCAGCCCCGACGACCTGGGCCCGGTGCGGGTCACCGTCCGCGACGCGGGAAACCGGAAGCTGCGCGGCGTCAACCTCGAGTTGCGTGCCGGCGAGGTGCTCGGCGTCGGCGGCCTGCAGGGCTCCGGGCGTTCGGCGCTCGCCCGCGCGCTCTTCGGGGTGTCGCCGTTCACGACCGGCGAGGTCACGCTCGACGGCAGGCCGCTCCGGCTGCGCTCGCCACGCACCGCGATGCGGGCCGGCATCGCCTACGTCACCGAGGACCGCAAGGGCGAGGGGATCGTCCCCCGACAGTCGGTCCTCGACAACACGCTGCTCGCCAGCCGTGCCGTGTTCGCGATTCGCTCCGGCCACGCCGCCCGCACCGTTCGCGCCCGCGAGCTGCTCGCCGCCGTGGAGGTCCGAGGCGCCGGCGACGACCAGGAGATCCGCTTTCTGTCCGGGGGCAACCAGCAGAAGGTCGTGCTGGCCCGATGGCTCGCGCTCAACCCGCGGATCCTGCTCTTCGACGAGCCGACCCGGGGTATCGACGTGGGCGCGAAGTCCGCCATCCACGATCTCGTCCGTCGTCTCGCCCGCGACGGCGCTGCCGTGCTGATGATCTCGTCCGACCTGCCGGAGCTGCTGGGGATGAGTGACCGGATCGTCGTCCTGCGCGACGGCCGCATTGTGGGCGAGTTGCCCGCCGGCGCGTCCGAGGAGGACGTCGTCGCGTTGGCGGTCGGGACCGCGCGGGAGGCCGCTGCATGAGCGCCCTGTCGCTCCTTCCGGCCCGCCGTCCCGTACCGGGCGTCTTCGTGGCCCTGACCCTCACCCTCGCGATCGGCTGGCTGGTCGTCCTCGTCGACGGCGGTCAGCTCTTCAACCAGTCCACGACGGTGAGTCTGCTGCACGTCGCCGCCGGCCTCGGGCTCGTCGCCGTCGGACAGACCCTGGTCATCCTGGGCGGCTCGCTCGACCTGTCGGTGGCGTACGTGATCAGCCTCAGCACTCTCGTCGCGGCCGAGACGATGAACGGCAGCGACGGCGCGTTGGTGCCGGCGATCGGCCTGGCGCTCGCCGTCAGCGCTGGTGTCGGGTTGCTCAACGGGCTCCTCGTCACCAAGTTCCGGGTCAACGCGTTCATCGCGACCCTCGGCGTCGGTCTGCTGCTCAAGGGTTACCTGGACAACGGCTACGACGGCCCGGCCGGCACGACCTCGCCCACGCTCGTGCAGTCTCTCGGCTACCAGCGCGTCGGCCCGGTGCCACTGTCGTTCCTGTTGCTGATCGCCGTGACCGCGGCGGCCTGGTTCGCGCTCTCGCGGACCCGCTTCGGCCATCACCTGGTCGCCGTCGGCGGCGACCCGGAGGTGGCCCGGCTCTCGGGTGTCCGCAACGACCGGATCCTCGTCACCGCCCACGTGCTCTGCTCGATGTGTGCCGGGCTCGCCGGCATCTACCTGGCCAGTCGGCTCGGTTCGGGCGCTCCCCGGGTGGGCACCGAGGGTCTCTACGACCTGGAGTCGATCGCCGCCGTGGTGATCGGCGGGACCGCCCTCGCCGGTGGGCGCGGCGGTGTCATCGGCACCGTCGGTGGGGTGCTGCTGCTCGCCAGCATCGACGCCATCTTCAACCAGCTCGAGGTGGATGCCTTCTTCAAGCAGGTGATCCGGGGCGTCATCATCATCGCCGCGGTCGCCGTCTACGCCCGCAGGGCCATGCGAAAGGCGGCCTGACCATGCAGACCGTCCAGCCCCGTTCGCTGCCGCTGCGTCTGCCGCGGGTGCGCCCCGGTGGCGTCCTGCCGATCCTCGCGATTCTCGCGGTGCTGCTGGTGCTCGTCGGCATCCGGCAGCCCGACTTCCTGTCCCCGCCGTCGCTGATGTCCTTCCTCGGTCGTTCGGCGCCGATCATCCTGCTCGCCGCCGGTCAGTACTTCGTGATCGTCTGCGGTGAGTTCGACCTCTCCGTCGGTTCCCTGGTCACCGCGCAGGTGGTCGTCGCCGCCCGGCTGATCGACGGAGACCCGGCGCGTACCTGGCCGGTGGTGCTGCTCCTGCTCGCCTTCGGAGCACTCGTCGGGCTGGTCAACGGCCTCATCACCACACGGCTGCGGGTGCCGTCGTTCATCACCACCCTCGGCATGTTCCTGATCCTGGTCGGGGCGGTCTACCTGTGGTCCGACGGTGCCCCGAAGGGTGGGCTCTCCGAGGAGTTCCGGCGGTTCGGCCGGCGCGCCTTCGAGGACGTGCCGGTGCTCGGCCGAATGCCGTACGCGCTGCTGGTCCTGTTGGTCCTGGCGGTGGTGGCCGTGCTGCTGATGCGGTCCGACTTCGGCCGGACGCTGGTCGCCGTCGGCGACAATCCGCGCACCGCCGAGTTGAGCGGCGTACGCGTCTGGCGTACCCGGACCATCGCCTTCATCCTCAGCGGGCTCGCGGCGGCCGTGGCGGCGATCCTGCTGGGCGGCTACAGCGGCGTCTCGTTCCAGGCCGGAGCGGGCCTGGAGTTCGGTGCCATCACCGCGGTCGTCCTCGGTGGCGTCGCTCTGGGCGGGGGTCGCGGCGCGGTCGTCGGCGCGATGCTCGGGGCGCTGACCCTCGAACTGCTCTTCGCCCTCATGAATTTCTACGGCGTCTCCGGCGCCCTCAGGTCGACCGTCCAGGGCGGGATCATCCTGCTCGCCGTGGCGGTCTCCGCAACTCGTTCTTCGTCGAGATAAAGGGGAACCATAGTGCGACGTTTCATGGCGGCGCTGGCCGCTGTCACGCTGCTGTCCGTCACCGCCTGTTCCACCGACGAGCCGGCCGCCGGCCCCTCGGGCAGTGCCCCTGCCGCCGGTTCGGGCACCGGGGACCAGTCGAAGTTCTTCGTGCAGGCCGATTACGACGCGGAGCTCGCGCTGCTCGACGCCGCCGCCACGGGCCCGGCGGACAAGCCGTGGGAGCAGGTGCTCAACCCGACGATGGTGGACACCGCCAAGTTCAAGAAGGCGGGCCCGCACAAGATCTGCTTCTCGAACGCGGCGTTGAACAACCCGTGGCGGCAGGTCGGGTTCAAGACCATGCAGGCCGAGGTCGAGGCACAGAAGAGCCGCATCAAGGAGTTCGTGCACGTCGACGCCGAAGGCAAGGACCAGAAGCAGATCGCGGACATCAACGACCTGCTCGGCAAGGGCTGCGACGCGCTCATCGTCTCGCCGAACACCACCGCCACGCTGACCCCGGCCGTCGAGGCGGCCTGCCAGGCGGGTCTGCCGGTCATCGTCTTCGACCGTGGCGTCAACACGAAGTGCCCGGTGACCTTCATCAACCCCATCGGCGGTTACGGGTTCGGTCATGTGGGCGCCGAGTTCGTCAGTCAGAAGATGAAGCCCGGCGGCAAGGTCCTCGCCCTGCGGATCCTGCCTGGTGTCGACGTCCTGGAAACCCGGTGGTCGGCGGCGAAGGTGGCGTTCGACAAGGCGAAGGTCGACGTCGTGGGTGTCGAGTTCACCGACGGCGACCCGGCCAAGACCAAGAAGATCGTGGACGACTACATCCAGCGTTACGGCACGATCGACGGTGTGTGGATGGACGCCGGAGCGGTGGCCGTCGCGGCGGTCGAGGCGTTCCAGGACGCGGGCAAGCCCGTCCCGCCGATGAACGGTGAGGACCAGCTCGACTTCCTGAAGATCTGGAAGGACAAGAACCTCACCGCGATCGCGCCGACCTACCCGACCTACCAGTGGCGTACGCCGATCATCGCCGCACTGCGGATTCTCGACGGCGAGCAGGTCTCCAACCCGTGGAAGCTGCCGCAGCCGACCGTCACCCAGGACAACCTGGACCGGTACCTCGATCCGGGCATGCCGCCGCTGCACTACGCGATGTGCGGCTGCACCGACCTGCCCGGTTACCCGCAGCGCTGGAAGTAGGTTCGGGTGTACGCCATCGGTGTCAACCCCTGGGTGTGGGCCTCGCCGGTCGACGACGAGGCCCTGGCCGAGCTGATCCCACGGATCGCCGCGTTCGGCTTCGACGCTGTCGAGTTGCCGATCGAGCAGCCCGGTGACTGGGACCCGGTCCGTACCCGGGACCTGCTGGCGGCGCACGGCCTCGTCGCCGCCGGGGTCTGCGCGGTCACCCCGCCGGGGCGGGACCTGGTGGACGCCGCACCGGCCGTCGTGGAGTCGACGGTGGCGTACCTCATGGGGTGCGTGGCGAGCGCCGCGGCCGTCGGCGCTGGATGCGTCGGCGGCCCGGTGTACGCCTCGGTCGGCCGCACCTGGCGGATGTCGGCGACGGCTCGCGCCGCCTGCTACAAGGACTTCCGGCGGGCCCTGGCGCCGGTGGCCGAGCTGGCGGGCGAGTGCGGCGTGAGCATCGGCGTCGAGGCGTTGAACCGCTACGAGACGAGCGTCGTCAACACGATCGAGCAGACGGTCGAGCTGATCGACGGCCTACCGCCGAGCGTCGGCATCATGATCGACACCTATCACATGAACATCGAGGAGGCCGACCCCTACGCGGCCCTCGCGGTCGCCGGCCCGCACATCAAGCACGTCCAGGTCAGCGGCACCAACCGGGGCGCTCCCGGTGCCGACCACTTCGACTGGCCCCGTTTCTTCACGGTCCTGCGGGACACCGGCTACCAGGGCGCGATCTGCATCGAGTCGTTCACGGCGGAGAACGAGACCATCGCCACCGCCGCGGCGATCTGGCGCCCGTTGGCACCCTCACAGGACCGCCTCGCCACGGACGGCCTGCGCTATCTCCGGGAGACCCTCGGGTAGCCGCCCGCCCGACCGCCACGCCTCCCGCCCGTCGAGGCGTCCCTTCCCCATGCCCTCCGCACGTCAGGAGCACCGTCCCGTGTCCTCTTTCCCTCCTCTGCGCCGGCTGTTGGCCGGCGCCGCCGTGACGGCGGTGACCGCAGTGGCCGCCGTGACATTCGCGGCCACCCCGGCCGTCGCCGCCACCACCACGCTCTACGCGTCGCCCACCGGCAGCGGCACCAGCTGCTCCGCCAGCCAACCGTGCTCGCTGACCGCCGCCCAGGCTGCGGTGCGGTCGCAGAACAGCTCCATGTCCGGTGACATCGTCGTGGAGCTGGCCAACGGCACCTACCGGCTCACCTCACCGATGCGCCTGACCGCGGCCGACTCCGGCAACAACGGCTACCAGGTGATCTGGCGGGCGGCGCCCTCCGCCCGTCCGACGATCACCGGTGCCCGGGCCGTCACCGGTTGGACGCAGGTCGACTCCGGCAGGAACATCTGGCGTGCCAACGTCGGCGCCGGGCTGGACTCCCGCCAGCTCTACGTCAACGGGGCAGTCGCCACCCGGGCGCGCACCGCCGTGAACCGCTCCGACTTCACCTTCACCACGGCCGGCATGCGGTTCAGCAACAGCGCGCTGAGCTACCTCAACAACCTCGGCAACCAGAACCGGGTCGAGGTGGAGAGCATCGGCTCGTTCACCGACCGGTACTCGCCGGTGCAGAGCATCAGCGGCAACTTCCTCACGATGCAGCAACCCGCGTGGAACAACAACACCTTCGGGTTCGACACCCTCTCCAGCCCGCACCGCGCCGGTCCGTTCTATCTGACCAACGCGTACGAGTTCCTGGACTCACCGGGGGAGTGGTATCTCAACCCGGGCAACGGCCAGCTCAACTACATCCCGCTCGCCGGGCAGAACATGAGCTCCGTCAGCGTGGAGTTGCCGCAGCTCCAGTCCCTGGTCAACGTCGGCGGCACCTACGACGCGCCCGCGCACCACATCTCGTTCAACGGCATCACCTTCACTGGCACCAGTTGGCTCGGCCCCAGCAGCAGCAACGGCTTCGCCGACCAGCAGACCGGCGCGCACCTCACCGGCACCTGGGCGCGTCCGTCCGATGCGCTGACCTCCTGCCAGGCCGGCTGCCCCCAGTTCGAGGCCACCCGGCCGAACTGGAATCAGATGCCCGCCGCCGTACAGGTGTCGGCCGCCAACACCATCACCTTCAGCGACTCGCAGTTCGTCAACCTCGGCCAGACGGCCATCGGCATCGGTAACGACGCCAACGCCCACGCCAGCGGTGTCGGCCTGGGCGCCAGCAACATCACCGTCACCCGATCCGAGATCGCCCGGAACTCCGCCGGCGGCATCGTGGTCGGCGGCGTACGCGCCGACGCGCACCACCCCGGCGACCAGCGGATGCTCAACCGCAACATCACCGTGAGCAACAACCGGGTGCACGATCTCGGCCTGGAGTACCGGGGGGTCGTCTCGATACTGGCCACCTACGTGAACACGTCGCTGATCTCGCACAACGAGGTCTACAACATGCCGTACACCGGTCTGTCGGTCGGCTACGGCTGGGGCGCCAACGACGCCGGCGGTAGCCAGCACTACGCGAACCGGGGCCTGTACAACTACCAGCCGCGCTACACCACGGCGACCACCGCGGCCAACAACCAGGTCATCGGCAACTACGTGCACGACGTCATGCAGCAGATGACCGACGGCGGGTGCATCTACACGCTGTCGGCGAACCCGGGCGGCACCATCAACGAGAACTACTGCCTGCGGACCAACGGCTGGTTCGGGCTCTACTTCGACGAGGGTTCCCGCTACTACACCGCCCGCAACAACGTGTTCTCCTCCACCGGCACCTGGGCCACCGCCAACTACTGGTACGCGGAGAACATGGGCAACTTCACCGTCACCAACAACTGGTCGACGAACAACTCCACGAACGTGACCAACGGCGACCGCGGCAACGTGGTCAACGGCAACGTCACGGTCACAGGAGGCAGTTGGCCGTCGGGCGCGCAGACGGTGATCAACGCGGCGGGCGTGCAGAGCGGCGGCGGCACCAACCCACAGAACGTGCAGATCGTGGGCGTCCAGTCGGGCCGGTGCGCCGAGATCGGCAACTCCAGCACGACCAACGGCACGCAGGCCCAGATCTGGGACTGCATCAGCTCCGCCACCAACCAGCGGTGGACCCATACCGCCAGCCGACAGCTCATGGTCTACGGCACCAAGTGCCTGGACGCCTCCGGCCAGGGGACCACCAACGGCACCACAGTGGTGATCTGGGACTGCAACGGCCAGGCCAACCAGCAGTGGAACGTCAACGCCAACGGCACGATCACCGGCGTGCAGTCCGGCCTGTGCCTCGACGCGAACGGCGCCGGAACGGCGAACGGTACGAAGTTGATCCTCTGGTCCTGCAACGGCGGCACCAACCAGCAGTGGCAGCTGCGCAGCTGAGACAGCGGCGTGCGCCGACAGGTCCGGGCCGGGGCGAAGGCGCCCCGCCCGGACCTGCCCGGTTACGGCTCCTCGACCACGGTCAGCCCGCCTGAGACAACCGGCCCAGTGGGACCTCGTCGATCATGAAGTTATTGCCATCGACAGCGGCGTGTCGGGGCAACAACTTCATGATCGCCGGGGTCTGACCGGGTGGTCCCGGGGACGGCTCGAAGGTCCACCGCGGTCGGCGCTGGTGTGTCGTCGCCGTCGCAACTCCCGCCTCGCGTCAGGCACTGCAACAAACCTGCAAGCGCTAACCCTTGCCTTGAGGGAAACCGCTTTCCTACGATTGCGTTGCATCGATGTTTCATTCATGAGCCCGGGTGATCGCATTTAGAGCGATGCCAGCAGTGGGTGTCGATTGCGCGACGCCCGCCGCATTCACCAGGGGCAAGGGGATGTCGAGGACAGTCAGGCGATTGACTACCGCCAATTTCTCAGACGCGAGGTGCCGGCCGGTCGCGACGACCGTCGCGTTGCGTCGGAAAAGACCAGACGAATGCGAAGTGAGGCGAGATGAGACGAGCAGTTTCGGTACGACTACCGGCAGCGCTGGCCACGGCAGCCGTGGGGATCGCGGTCGTGGTTGCCATGCCGACCCCTCAGGCGTCGGCGGCGGTCGGCAGCGCCACCGGCTACGCCACCCAGAACGGCGGGACCACCGGCGGCGCGGGCGGGCAGACGGTGCGGGCCACCACCGGCACGGCGATCCATGCGGCACTGTGCGGCCGGGCCAGCAGCAGCACCCCGATCACCATCGAGGTCACCGGGACCATCAACCACGGCAACACCACCAAGGTGTCCGGTTCGAGCTGCAACACCGCGGCGGGCGTGATCGAGCTCAAGCAGATCAGCAACGTCACCATCATCGGGGTCGGCAGCGGAGCCGTCTTCGACCAGCTCGGCATCCACATCCGCGATTCCAGCAACATCATCATCCAGAACGTGACCATCCGGAACGTCAAGAAGTCCGGCTCGCCCACCTCCAACGGTGGAGACGCCATCGGCATGGAGAGCACGGTCCGCAACGTCTGGGTCGACCACGTCACCCTGGAGGCGTCGGGAGGGGAGTCCGAGGGGTACGACGGCCTCTTCGACATGAAGGACAACACGCAGTACGTGACCCTGTCCTACAGCATCCTGCGCAACTCCGGTCGCGGCGGCCTCGTCGGCTCCAGCGAGAGCGACCTCTCGAACGGCTTCATCACGTACCACCACAACCTGTACGAGAACATCGACTCCCGTACGCCGTTGCTGCGCGGTGGCACGGCCCACATCTACAACAACCACTACGTGAGCCTGCACGAGTCGGGCATCAACTCCCGGGCCGGCGCCAAGGCCAAGGTGGAGAACAACTACTTCCGTGACTCGAAGGACGTCCTCGGCACCTTCTACACCAACGAGCGCGGCTTCTGGCAGGTCAGCGGCAACATCCTCGACAACGTGACCTGGTCCGGCACCGGCAGCGAGAACTACCCCGCCGGCCCCAACCTGACGTCCACCACCACGGTCAGCATCCCGTACCCGTACAGCCTCGACGGCGCGAGCTGCGTGCCGGACATCGTTCGGCAGACGGTGGGCGCCAACACGGGTCTGAGGGTGTCGAACGGCAGTTGCTCGCCGCAGACCCCGCCGCCGACCACACCTCCGCCGACCACGCCCCCACCCACCACGCCGCCGCCGAGCACGCCGCCGCCGACCACGCCTCCGCCCAGTGGGACCAATCTCAGCCTGGGTGCCAGTGCCGACGGCTCCAGCAAGGCCAGCGGGACGAGCTACGGCAACGTGCGCGACGGCAACATCAGCAGCTACTGGTCACCGGCCGGCTCGACCGGCTCCATCTCGATCAAGTGGGGCTCGGCCACACGGGTTTCCCGAGTGATCATCCGTGAGCCGTCGGGAACCCAGGGCTCCATCGGGTCCTGGCAGTTGGTCAACCACGACACCGGCGCCGTCCTGGCCTCCGGCAGCGGGGCGGGCTCCATCAGCTTCTCCGCTACGTCGTTGAGCAAGATCACCTTCAAGATCAACAGCTCCAGCGGTACGCCCCGGGTCGGCGAGTTCGAGACGTACGCCAGCTAGTACTCCAACGTCATTTGGCTTCGGCGTTGGGCGTGGCGCCGGCATAGGACGGCCACCGCGTTGATCATCGATGGTTTGTGAGGACAACCGAAGATCGTGCGGTGGCCGTGTGCCGCAGCGTAGACCCGACCGGGTGGCGGGTCATCCTGGACGAGGCGGTGACACGTGTCGCGGACCGGTTCGTGCGGGCGGAGCCCCGTCGGACCGCCGGGCAGTTCGTGGAAGGGCTGCTGTCGGACGTGGAACGTAAGACCTGCTGGTCGTTGGCCGAACGGGCGGGTCACGACGATCCGCAGGCGATGCAGCGGCTGCTGCGTACGGCGGTGTGGGACGCCGACGCCGTCCGCGATGACGTGCGTGATTGGCTGATCGAGCAGCTCGGCCACCCCGACGCGGTGCTTGTCGTCGACGAGACCGGCTTCCTGAAGAAGGGCGTGTGCTCGGTCGGGGTGCAGCGGCAGTAGACGGGCACCGCCGGGCGTGTCGAGAACAGCCAGGTCGGGGTGTTCCTGGCCTACGTGTCACCGGCGGGGCGGGCGATGATCGATCGCCGGCTCTACCTACCCGAGACATCCTGGTGCGATCGCCCCGACCGTCTCACCGCCGCCGGCGTCCCGGACGACGTCGGGTTCGCTACGAAGCCTGCCCTGGCACGGCAGATGATCGCCGCTGCGCTGGACGCCGGTGTCCCGGTCGGGTGGGTGACTGGCGACGAGGTTTACGGCGCCCACCCCGGCCTGCGCGCTGACCTGGAACGCCGCCGGATCGGCTACGTCCTGGCCGTCGGCTGCGACCGACGCGTGCACGTCAACGACGGCCGCACTTCGATCCGCGTCGACGACCTCGCCGACCGGATACCCACCGCCGAGTGGCAGCAGCACAGCTGCGGATCGGGAGCGAAAGGTCCCCGCGACTATCCGTGGGCCTGGGTCACCACCGCCACCAGCGCCGGTGAGCACCGGTGGCTGCTCATCCGCCGCAACCGAACCACCGGCGAGCTGGCCTTCTACCTGTGCTGGTCACCTCGCCTGGTGCCGCTGCACACCCTCGTGACCGTCGCCGGATCCCGCTGGAGCATCGAGGAGTTGTTCCAAACCGGCAAAGGCCAGGTCGGCCTTGACCACTACCAGGTCCGCGGCTGGACCGGCTGGCACCGGTTCATCACCCTGGCCATGCTCGCCCTGGCCGTCCTGACCATCCTCGCCGCCACCACCGCGCAGCAGCCCGACCCCGACCCGGAGATCATCGCGTTGACCGTCGCCGAGATCCGCCGACTCCTCAACGCCTTCGTCCTCGCCCTGCCACTACCCCCAGCGCACACCCTGCATTGGTCCACCTGGCGACGAACATCCCAAGCCCGAGCCCGGCGATCCCACTACCAGCGCAGGCTCGGCCACTTAGCTTGAAACTTACTCGTCTAGGGCTCGAGCGTGGCGGGCATGCTGAAGGCGGCGACGTGACGGGCACCGATGAAGGCGTTGCTCTCTACGATCTTCCCGTTCTCGATCCGGAGTACGTCGACGACCAGCGCCTCGTAGTGCGGGCTGCCGGGCCGGCGGAGATAGTTGATCAGTGCCGGGCGCCCGTTGGCCGAGGTGGGGAAGGTACGCCAGTCGAGCGGTCGGCCGAGGAACTCCGCGGCCGCGTCGATCCCGACGACCGGCGGCTCGGGCGGCATCGTGATCCGTACGTCCTCGGCGAGCAGTGCCCGGACCGTCTCCGGGTCCTTCGCGTTGGCGTAGCGGCGCAGGATCTCTTCGTCCTCGCTGGTGAGCTGCGGGCGGCGCCAGTCCTGTGGGTCCGACGGAGCGCGCCGCCGGAGGGTGTGGCGGGCCCGCTGGAGGAGGCTGTTGACGGCCGCTACGGCGGTGTCGAGCGCGCCGGCGATCTCCTGCGGCGTCCAGCCGTAGACGTCGCGCAGCACGAAGGCCGCCCGCTGCCGCGGCGGCAGGTACATGAGCGCTGCGATCAGGGCCAGCTCGACGGTCTCCCGGGCGGCGAGACCGGTCTGCGGATCGTCGGCCAACAGGGCGTCTGGATAGGGACCGAGCTCGGTGGACCACTCCAGCGGGTCACCATACTGAACCGTCCGGTGACCGGCCGCCTTGCGGCTGTCGAGGAAGACGTTCGTGGCGATCCGGTAGAACCAGGTGCGCGCCGACGCCCGACCCTCGAAGCGGTCGCGAGCCCGCCAGGCCCGCAGGAAGGTCTCCTGCACCAGGTCGTCCGCGTCGGTGACGTTCCCTGCGAGGCGGTAGCAGTGCACGTGTAGCTCGCGCTGGTGCTCGTCGAAGGCGCGCTGCAGCCAGACCGCCTGCTTGTCAGGCGAGTCGGACATGTGATCTCCCCGGGGCTGAGTGGTCCTCACAACCGTACTGACGACCGCGGGCCCCATCCGTCATCGGTCACCGATGACGATCGCCGACTCGGTCGTCTGTACCTGTGACCAATCCCCACACGAAGGAGACAGCCATGACGGCAACCCCCGCGTCCAGCGCAGCCACGCCCCCGGTCGTCGACCGGGAGACCTGGCTGCGCGAGCGCAACGAACTGCTGGTCCGGGAGAAGGCCCATACCCGCGAAGGAGACGCGATCGCAGCCGCTCGTCGTCAGCTGCCGATGACCTTGATGCCGACGGTGACGGTCCGGGGCCCCGGCGGGGACACCCCGCTGGCGGAGGTTTTCGAGGGCCGCCGGATGCTCATCGCCTACTTCCACATGTGGCACGACGACAAACCGTACGGGGATCAGTGTGAGGGGTGCACCTTCTCGACCTGTCACATGCAGATGCTGGACTACCTGCATGCCCGGGACGTCACCTACGCCGTGTTCTGCCAGGGCCCCTACGACGAAAGTGCGCCGTTCGCGGAGTTCATGGGCTACCCGTTCCCCTGGTATTCGGCGAAAGACTCCGACCCGGCTCTAGCCGACGGTCGCGAATTCGGGTTCATCGCCTGCTACCTGCGCGACGGCGACCAGGTCTACGAAACCTACTGGACCACCGGGCGGGGCGTGGAGGCGTTGACGACCAGCTACCACGCCTTGGACCTCACCGTGTACGGCCGGCAAGAGAACTGGGAAAACTCACCCCAAGGTTGGCCGCGGGTCAGTGGTCACCCGTGGCGTCTCAACGGCCGCCCCACCGCCCAATGGTCACGCCCCGGCGTCACGCCGGCGGTGACGTCCTGACGCTCGAGATGATCATGCTCGGGTCGGCCGTGGTGTCGGCCTGCTGCTGCGTCGTGCCGCGGGCGGGCGCGTCCCGCAGGGCCCGGATGCTCGCGGGTGCGATGGTGGCTGTCATGGTCGCGGTGACCCTCGACGCCGCACCGGTTGTGCAGTACGCGGGCGCGCTGCTGCTCCTCGCCTTCGCGGTGGCACTCGTCACCAGCGGTCCGACCGAGCGCGGCCCGGAGGTGGACTGGCACCGTACGGCCGGGGCCGTGCTCATGGCGCTCGCCGTGCTGATGCATCAACACGGCGGGTCGATGGCTACCCACCACATGGCCGCCGGGCCCCGGATGGACCACGGCATCGTCACCGGCCATGACGCGACGCTCGTGTTGCTACGCGCCGCCACGGCGGCTGACCTCTGCTGGATGGCGGCCGCACTCGTCCGGCTGCGCAATCGACGGATCACGGACCTGCTCCGTTGGGAGTACCTGGCCATGGGGGCAAGCCTCGCGGCCATGATCTTCTTCATGAGCTAGCCGAGTAAGCCAGCCGGCAGATCAAGTGACGTAGGAGTACTAGGGCGTGGGCATGCTGCTGTGCTCCGGACTCAGGAGCGCGGCAGCATGCCCACGAGCGACGTGATGATCGCGACCCGCAGGGCTGTCCGCAGGTCGACCTGGTGGACCGCGAGCGCCGGCTCGGACTCGTAGACGGCGAGCAGGCTCGGCGGCGGCGAGGTGTAGGCGGACAGCGCGCCACCCACGAGCAGGACGTTCAGGCAGAACAGTTCGGCGCGGTCGCCGACCTCGGGCAGGTGCCGCCGGACCAGGTCGGCCATCACCGCGAGGTTGCCCAGCGACGCCCGCTTGTGTCGGCGTACCACCTCGACCGACACGTTGTGCTCAAGCACCCCGCCCTGCGCGCCGAAGAGATCACAGAGAACGGTCTGGGCGGCGAGCGACCGGCTGAGCACGTCGGCCACCTGCTCGGCCCGTTCCAACGCGGACCGGTCCAGGTCGACACCGCGTGCCAACTCCTGGTCCAGCTCGGCCAGCCAGGTCGTCGTCCGGTGGTCCATCAGGTCGAGCAGCACCGCCTCGCGGGACTCGAAATAGCGCAGCACCGCCGTCTTGGCCAGGCCGACCCGCCGGCTCAGCTCGTTCAGGGTCACCTCGGCGACCGGCATCTCGTCGAGCATCGCCGAGGTCGTCTCCAGGATCGCCCGGCGCCGGATCTCACGCTGCTCCTCGCTGCGCGCCCGCTGGAACGTCATGCCGTCAACCCTAGCTTAGGTACCGGCGGTCTCTTGACATCGTACCGGCGGTACATTACCGTTCAGACATAAGTTACCGGCGGTACATTGGGGAGCCCAAGATGAAGTGGACCGAGCAGCAGATTCCGCGCCAGGACGGCCGGGTGGCCGTGGTCACCGGCGCCAACACCGGCCTCGGCTTCGAGACCGCCCGGCGGCTCGCCGAGCGCGGGGCGTCAGTCGTGCTGGCCGTGCGCGACACCCAGAAGGGCAAGCTTGCCGCTGCCCGGATCAACGGCGACGTCTCCGTACGGGAGCTGGATCTGACCTCGTTGGAGTCGGTGCGCGCCGCCGCGGACGGCCTGCGCGCCGCCCACCCGAGGATCGACCTGCTCATCAACAACGCCGGCGTGATGTACACCCCGAAGCAGACCACCCGCGACGGCTTCGAGATGCAGTTCGGCACCAACCACCTGGGCCACTTCGCCCTCACCGGCCTGCTGCTCGACCTGCTGCTGCCCGTGCCCGGCTCCCGGGTGGTCACGGTCAGCAGCACCGGCCACCGCATCCGCGCGGCCATCCACTTCGCCGACCTGCAGTGGGAACGTTCCTACGGCCGGGCTGCCGCCTACGGCCAGTCGAAGCTCGCCAACCTGATGTTCACCTACGAGTTGCAGCGTCGTCTCGCCGCGCACGGCACCACCGTCGCGGTGGCCGCACACCCCGGCGTCTCCAACACCGAACTGACCCGCAACACCCCGGCGGTCGTCCGCCGGCCGGTCACCTGGCTCGCCCCGGTGATCACGCAGCCCGCGACAGCGGGCGCGCTGCCCACCCTGCGGGCCGCCACCGACCCGTCCGTCCTCGGCGGGCAGTACTACGGCCCCGACGGCCTGGGCGAGGTGCGCGGCCACCCGAGGCTGGTCACGTCCAGCCCCGAGTCCTACGACGTGACAGTGCAGCAACGCCTCTGGGCCGTCTCGGAAGACCTCACCGGCGTACGGTTCCCGGCCGCTCGGGCAGTCGCCGCGGCGTGACCGTGCCACGGGCACCCGTCACGAGGGCGTGGCCGGCAGGGTGTCCATGAAGGAACTGACCGAGAATACGGCCCGGCCGGGTCCGGCCGGGCCGTATCCGGGTGGGCTGGACAGACCGTTGGCGTCCATCGTCGCCCGGTAGACCTCCAGCAGGCGGACGTGATATTCGAGCGGTGCGCCTTCGGGGTTGGCTCGGCCGAGCGGCGTGGTGGGCTCCGGGCACCAGGTGGTGAACCTCGGCGTGATCCCACGCGACATGAAGTATTCGAGCCCGGTGGCGGTGGAGTCGATCGCCTCGCTCACGCTCGCGAAGCCGTGGGGGGCCGCCATCTCGATGCCCGCCACGAAGTTCGGGATCACGTTGCCCGCGCCGAAGACCTCGGCGGAGTCGAGGATGCGGCGGTGCCACTCCTCCCGGCCGACATAGCGCTCCTTGCCCGGGCAGTACAACTCGAACAGCCGCTTGTCCCACACCTCGTAGTTGGGGTGGTAGATGCGGATCCCGTAGTCGTGGAAGCGCTGCACGTCGGCTCGGGGCAGCGCCTGGGCGACGACCTTGCCGATCCACCGCCCGGGAAACCGCTCCTCGATCGCCTGCGCGTACCGGCCGTAGAAGTCCGCCTCAGCCAGTCCGTCGACCTGCGAGGTGATGCTCCCGCCGGTCAACGTGTACGCCTGCGAGGCGCGGTCGGTGTCGTGCCGGTCGATGATCTCCAGGGCCTCCAGCACCTCGTCCACGGGCTTGACACCGGTGTAGGGCCGACCCGCCTGTTTGTGCTGCCGCCAGTTGTGGTTGATGTCGCAGTACTGGCACTCCTCCTTGGCACCGAAGTACTGACAGACCCGGAACGCGGTCAGGTAGATGAGATAGCCCCACTGGATCGTCGGGGCGACCTCCATCACCGACTTGCCGTTGGCGAGCGTGTGGCGGTAGTAGGCCGGCATGGGCGGCAGCCCGACATCGGCGATCGGCCGTCCGTCCAGGAACAGCCGCAGTCGACCGTCGCCGTCGGTCCCGACCCGGTACGGCGAGCTGGGATTGATGCGGACGGAGACGACGGTACGACGTAGCTCGTACGGACCGCCGGTGAGCACGATCTCCTCGGGCGGCCGACGCAGCGCGGCCGTACCCAACTCCGGCAGCGTCCGGTGATCGAAGGAGAAGATGAAGTACGACTTCGGCTTGACCGTGCCGTTCTCGTTGTCGGTCAGCGCCGCGTCGTCGAAGGCGAGCCCGCCGCGCAGCAGATCCTCCTTGATGACCGCCTCTCGTGGCACCTGCGGAAAGCGGCTCATCAACTCTTCGACGAGGTCGGTGCGCGACGTCATGCGGTCCTCCTGAAAGGCGGTACGCCGGACCGGGTGGCCTGCGCCACCCGGTCCCGGTCGGTTCAGCTCTGCTTGGTCTCCCAGAAGATCTTCGAGATCTCCTCGATCTTTCCGAGGAGCCGGTCCGCGACCGCCGGGTCAGCGGCGCCCTTCGCGCCACCGGCGCCGGCCAGCTTGGTGGCCTCGTTGAAGAGGCCGTGCAGCTCGGGGTACTTCTCGAAGTGCGGTGCCTTGAAGTAGTCGGTCCACAGGACCCAGAGGTGGTGCTTGACCAGCTCGGCCCGCTGTTCCTTGATGAGCAGCGATCGGGTGCGGAACTCGGGGTCGTCGCTGGCCTGGTACTTCTCGGAGATCGCCTTGATCGACTCGGCCTCGATGCGGGCCTGCGCCGGGTCGTAGACGCCGCAGGGCAGGTCGCAGTGTGCGCTCGCGACGGTGCGCGGGCGCAGAGGGCGTGGCAGGTACATCAGATTTCCTCCGACAGCAGTGCTGGGGGTGACGGACGTCCGGCGAAACAACTCATCCGCCTTCCGACCACCAACGTGATCCACCACGCGACGCTAGAACCTGAACCGCGGTTCATGTCAAGCAGGCCTTACTCCCTTCCGGTGCCCTGTTTGCGGATGAGAGCCAGCAGGGCGGCATGTGTCTGCTCGTCCGCGGCGACGACGAGGCCCTCGCCGCCGGCGTGCAGCGGCCGGCCGTCGATCCCGGTGACCACACATCCGGCCGCCTGGCAGAGGGCGATGCCGGCCGCGAAGTGGACGCTCTGGCGCAGGTCGCGGCCGTCCGTCACGTAGGCGGCGCGGCGACCGGCAGCCACCCAGGCCACGGCCAGGGTGCTGGAGACCACACGTGGGCGGAACTGTGCGATGAACCCCTCGTCGGCGAGCATCCGGGCGGCCTGGAACACGTCCCGGTGGGGGAACGGTGGATCAAGATTGACGTCGACCAGCGTCGACTCGGCCGACGGCGCGAGTCGACGGTCGGTGCCAGCACCCCGGACGTACGCGCCGACGCCGTCGGTCCAGAACACCTCGTCGCTGAACGGGTCCGCGGAGGCGGCCACGGCGAGGTGTGTGCCGGTGCGTAGAGCGACGTTGACCGAGACCAGCATGGTCCGCGCGCTGTAGTTCAGCGTGCCGCACAACGGGTCGACCAGCCAGGTACGTCCGTTTCCACCGGTGCCCGTGCGTCCGCTCTCCTCGCCCAGCAGGCCGTCGTCCGGACGCGCCGCCCGCAGGATGTCGAGGATGGCCTTCTCCGCCTCGATGTCGGCGGTGGTGGCGAAGTCGGTGCCGATCTTCGCGAAGCGCGTCAGCGAGGATCCGTACTGCGAACGGACCACCGCGGCTCCGGCCTCCGCCGCCTCGATGGCCAGCGCATCGTCTGTGGTGGACATCCGTCACTCCGACAGTTCGATGATCGGGGCGTGACTGACGACCGCAGTCATGATCATTGGGGCGTCGCCGTCACACTGGTTGACCGAGACCGCGATCCATCGGCCTCCGGTCGCCGTCGGCCCCCAGACCGTCAGGTCGCCGAAGCAGTCCAGGTCGGCCAGCGCCTGGAACAGTGCCGGCAGGGGTGCGCGGGCCTGGTGCCGAAACAGCGGCACGCGCATGGAGACCTTCCGGTGCGGGCCCCACCGATGGTCCGACTCCCGGAGGACGAGAGCCAGGTTCGCCTCGGCGGCATCCTCGGCCTGGTTCCAGTCGGCGCCGTACACGCCCGTGAGGGCTTCGCTCTCCCACAGCGGGATGATCCGGAAACCCGCGCCCCGGGTGCCGGTCCACTCCCCGGTGGCCGGGTCACCCTCGCTGACCGTCGCGCCGCCGGTGGGCAGATCCGCGGCGAGCAACGTCTCGATGTCGGACACCGCCCGAGTGGTGTCGAACACCTCACCGGCCCGGCCCGTCACCGGGCGACCCGTCCCACCGCTGTCGGCCTGTGCCACATCGTTCGCACTGCCTGCCTCCCTCAGCCTCCGGCCCTCGATCATCGTCCACGTCACCGCCGTCCGGCCAGCGAGGGCCGGACGCCGCTCGTGCCGATGGACGGACGCAGCGGGGCGTAGGTCAGGAGACCGCTGCCTTCACCAGCTCGGTGACCTTCTTCTCCACCGCAGGGCTCCACTTCTGCAGCGCGTACGCCACCGGCCACAGGTCTCCGTCGTCGAGGTTGGCCGCGTCCTGGAAGCCCAGGGTCGAGTACCGGTAGTTGAACTTGCCGGAGTCCTGGAAGAACACGACGATCTTGCCGTCCGCGTTCGCGTAGGCGGGCATCCCGTACCAGGTCTTGGGCGTCAGGTCCGGGGCGGCGGCGGTCACCGTCACGTGCACGCGCTCGGCGAGCGCGCGATCGTCCGGCTCCATCTGCGCGATCCGGTCGAGGATCGCCTGCAGCCCGTCGGCCTTCTTGGCACCCTTCTTGCCCTCGGCGCGCAGCTCGGCGGCGCGCTCCTTCATCGCGGCCCGCTCGTCGGCGCTGAAGCCGTCGGAGGTGGTCGTGGAGGTCTTCGCGGACATACTCAGGCTCCCTCTCGTCGTTCAGGTCAGGCGTGCTGCCGGTGACCTGGGGAAAGGCTAGGCCGGGTGACACCCGTCGGGCTTCTCGATTCCTGATCGGTTCTCCCGCACGCCCGGATTTGCTCGCCAGCGTGAGCAGCGGTTAGCTTGCCGGCACGGGGGAACGGTCGTTCTCTTCACGTACGACGCAGGGGGACAGCCGTGAACACCACCGCGGATCGGATGGCGGCGGCGTACTTCGACGCCATCGAGATCCTCTGCCGGGTGACTCCGAAGGGCTGGTACGCCGAGCGGGGCACCGCCCGCGCTGCCGTGACCCACGCTGGCATCGCGACGCTCAACGCGGCCTACGACACGACGACCAAGCCGGATCTCGGATCGCTCGATGAGATGGCGACCGAGGTCGGCAGGCAGGCCGCGCAATGGTCGATCATGGTGCGTGGTGAGGCGAGCGACGAGGTCGCCGATCTCGCGGCCCGGCACGGGCTGCTCGAACGCAGCGAGATGCCGTTTCTGGCCTGCGCCACCGACGACATCGTGTTGCGCGGCGGCACGGCGCAGCGGGGGCTGGTGCGCCAGGTCGACGCCACTGAAAGTGATCTCTACACCGAGGCGCTCGCCCAGAGCTTCGAGGCACCCGCAGGTGCCTTCGGCTCGCTGATGGGCGGTGCGGTGCTCGACGCCGACGCCATCACCGGCTATCTGGCCGAGGAGTCCGGCCGCCCCGCCGGCACGGGGCTCGGGATGCTGACCTCAGGCGTGGTGGGCGTGTTCAACATCGCCGTCGTACCGTCCGCCCGGGGTCGTGGCCTGGGGCGGGTGCTCACCGAGACGGTTCTGCGCGACGGCATCGCCGCTGGCGCGGACGCCGCCTACCTGCACAGCAGCGCGATGGGCCGGCCGCTGTACGAGTCGATGGGCTTCGCGCTCCTGGAGACCTGGACCGCTTTCCAGGCGCGCTGACGGGTGCGGCTGCCGCCCGTCGGGGCGGTGATTCGGACACATGGGTGGGGAGAGGCTTCGTGACCTTCAGTGAGAGCGTGCGTTCGGCCTTTCGGCGTGGTGAGACCGACGCCGTGGTGCGGATGAGTGAGACCGAGATCGAGCGGGCCCAGGCGGCCGGTGACCCGGCGGGTGAGGTGGAGGCCCGCTACAGCCTGGCCCGGGTGGCGATCCGCGGCGGCGACCTGGCGGGCGGCGAAGCGCGGGCCCGGGAAGCTCTGGAGGTGGCGCTGCGCTCCGGCGACCGCAGCCTGGAGGAACGGCCGAGGCACGTGCTGGCCGGCGTGGCGCGCATGTCCGGCGACCTGCTGCGGGCTCGGGACCTGTACCGGGAGAGCATCGCGCTCAACGAGTCGCTGGGCCGGCCGATGATGGTCAACTCCGAGTTCCACAACCTCGCGTTCTGTGAGCTGGGGCTGGGCAATCTCGATACGGCGAGGACGCTGTTCGCCGAGAACCGCGAGCGGGTGTTCGCCAACGACTGGGCAGACTTCGTGCCGTACGTCTGCGTCGCGGGCGCGGCGCTCGCGACGGCCGAGGGCGATCATGCGCGGGCGGCGCTGATGATCGGTGTCGCGGACGCCGCGTTCACGGCGCTCGGCCAGGTGCCGGACCCGGACGACGCGGCGGACCTCGCCAGGATGCGCACCACCGCGATCGAGGCGCTCGGCCGCGCCGCCTTCGACGAGGAGTACGCGGCGGGTCAGGGCCTCGACCCACGGGCGGCCTTCGCGCGCGACCAGCGCTGAGGGCCGTTGACCGCTGGTCGCCGGTCAGGCGTCGACCAATGTCCGATACGGGGCGCGCGATGTCTGACGGGCGACGCCACTGTCGACTACGACGCCTCTCGGGCCGCGGCGATGGTTCGTCCACGCTCCGAGTCGGGAAAGCGGTCGAGCATGGCGCGTACCTCGTCGGCGCTGACGTTCGCGCCGAACATCTCGCTGCCCGGTTCGAGCCGTACCCCCTCGGCCAGCGGGCCCGCGACGACCGGATCGAAGCCGAGCGCGTCCACCAGGGTCGCGACCGCCGTGACGGCGGCGGTGTCGTCGCCGGCGACCGCGATGGCCTTGCGGCCGGTCGTTCCCGCCGGTCGCGCCTCATCCTCAAGGTCGTGGTAGCCCATGTGGTTGAAGGCCTTGACGACGCGTGAGTCGGACAGGAAGGCCTGGACGATCTCGCTCGACGAGGTGTGCGGATCGGTGAGGTCCGCGCGGATGCCGTCGATCTCCCACCAGTAGTTCATGGCATCGACGACGAGCTTGCCGCGCAGTGCGTCGACGGGAACGCTGCGGTACTTGCCCAGCGGGAGGGCGAGGATGACGATGTCGGCGTCGGCTGCCGCGTCACCCGCGGTGGTGGCTACCGCCCCCGGCGCGAGCACCTCGACGGTGAGGGCGATCTTCGCGGGGTCGCCGGAGCCGGCGACCAGCACCCGGTAGCCGGCGGCGACGGCGAGACGGGCGAGCACCGTGCCCACCTTGCCGGCCCCGAGGATGCCGAGGGTCACCGGCCGGCTCCGGTCGTTGTCGTTCATGTCGTCCTTTCGGTACGAAGTGCGTGCGCCGCTGGTCAGCTCGCCAGGATGTCGCGGACCATGGGGATCACCTTGGAGCCGTACAGTTCCACGGCCCGCATCCGGGCGCTCACCGGTTGCGCTCCGGCCGAGTAGATGAGGTCGAACCGGCCGACGCCGAGGCTGCGGATCGCGCGGGCCATCCGGCGGGCCACGGTCTCCGGGGAGCCGATGTAGAGCGAGCCGTTGTCCACCTCGGAGTCGAACTCCTGGCGGCGGATCGGTGGCCAGCCCCGCAGCGCGCCGATGCGGTTGCGCATCACGCGGTAGTGCGGCCAGTAGACTTCCTTGGCCTCCTCGTCGGTGTCGGCGATGAAGCCCGGCGAGTGCATTCCGACCGGGTGCGCCGTCGTGCCGAGCTGATCGGCCGCCCGGCGGTACAGGTCGATGTAGGGCGCGAAGCGCTCGGGCGCGCCACCGATGATGGCGAGCATGAGCGGAAGGCCGTACTGGGCGGTGCGGACGACCGACTGCGGCGAGCCACCGACGCCGACCCAGGTGCTCAGGTGACCCGACTCCGTCTTGGGGAAGACGTCGGCGTTCTCCAGGGGTGCACGCAGGGTGCCGCTCCAGGTGACCGGCTTCTCGTCCAGCAACTTCACGAACAGCTCGATCTTCTCCTCGAACAGCGTGTCGTAGTCGCGCAGGTCGTAGCCGAAGAGGGGGAACGACTCCGTGAACGAGCCGCGACCGAGGATCACCTCGGCCCGGCCGTGGGACAGCGCGTCGACGGTGGCGAAGCGCTGGAACACGCGGACCGGGTCGTCGGAACTCAGCACCGTCACGCCGGAGGCCAGCCGGATCCGTGACGTACGGGTGGCGATACCGGCCAGCACCGTCTCCGGCGTCGACACCGAGTACTCCGGCCGGTGGTGCTCGCCCAGGGCGATGACGTCGACGCCGAGCTGGTCGGCGAGCACCGCCTCGTCGACGACCTGCCGGATCGCGGCGGCGTGGGAGACGAGCTTGCCGGAGTCGTCCTCCGGTACGTCGCCGAACGTGTCGAGGCCGAACAACAGATCAGACATGGGTGGGCTCCTTCGCCAGCAGCTCCCGGACCCGCGGCGCGACCTCACTGCCCAGCAGTTCGATGGTGCGCGCGCGTGCCTCGCGGGGCAGGTGCATGATGTCGTACTTCAGGTCGAAGCGGCTCAGCCGCAGGTCGCGGGCGACCGTGGCGATCTTCTGCGCCACCGTCTCGGGTGACCCGACGAAGAGCGCCCCGTGGTCGATTTCGGCCTCGTAGCGCGCGCGGTCGGGTTTGTAGAAGCCGCGTTCCTCGGCCAGCGCGGCCACCACCGGCTGCCAGTATCGCCACCACGTCTCCACCGCCTCCTCGTCGGTGTCTGCGACAAGGCCGAGAGAGTGCTGCCCGATTGGCTGCGGGGTATGCCCGAACTGTTCGAGCGCCTTGGTGTAGAGCTCGACGTGGCCGGCGAACCGCTGGGGTCGCCCGCCGATGATCGCGAGCATCAGTGGGAGTCCGTGCCGGGCGGCGCGGATCACCGAGTTCGGGCTTCCCCCGACGCCGATCCACGTCGGGATGCCGCCCGGCTGCATCCGTGGGTGCAGGCGCTGTTCGACCAGGGCACTTCGCACAGTGCCGGACCAGGTGACCGGTTCGTCCCGTTGAAGCCGCAGGAAGAGGTCCAGCTTCTCCTCGAACAACCGCTCGTAGTCGGTCAGGTCGTAGCCGAACAGCGGGAACGACTCGGTAGCCGACGCCCGTCCGAGAACCATCTGGGCGCGCCCGTTCGACACTGCGTCGAGGGTCGCGAACTCGTGGTACAGGCGTACCGGGTCGTTCGTGCTGAGCACCGTGACCGAGGTGCCGAGGCGAATCCTCTCGGTGGCCGTCGCAGCCGCCGCGAGCAGGACGGGTGTCGCCGAGTCGTTGTGGCCCTCCCGGTAGTGCTCGCCGACGCTGAACACGTCGAGCCCGACCAACTCGGCGAGTCGTGCCTCGTTGACGAGGAGCCGGACGGTCTCGGCGTCGCTCAGGACGCGGCCGCCGTCGGTGGCCACCTCCCCGAACGAGTTGAGCCCCAGCTCGAAGCCTGTTGCTGCCATCGTCTCCTCCTGCCGGTTGACGTGTCAATGATGCTAACTTGGCGATTGACACGTCAATTCCCGGGAGAATGACATGACGGACACCACACCCGGCCGGCGGGCAGGACGCCAGCTCCCGACCGCCGAGGAGCTACGCACCTGGCGGGACTTCATCGAGACGACGGCGGCGCTGAGTTCGCGTCTGGAGTCCCGCCTACAGGGCGACTCCGCGTTGTCGACGGGGGACTACGCCGTGCTGCTCGCTCTCAGCGAGGCGCAGGGCCAGTCGATGCGGTCCTCCGAACTCGCGTCCCACATCGGCTGGGAGCGGAGCCGGCTCTCCCACCACCTGGGGCGGATGGAGCGACGGGGCCTGATCCGGCGCCAGGAGTGCGCCACCGTGCCCCGGGGAGCCGAGGTGCTGCTCACCAAGGTCGGAGCCGAGGCGTTCGCCGGGGCCACCTTTCCCCACCTGCGCGCCATCCGTGAGCTCTTCGTGGACGCCCTCACACCAGATCAGATCATCGCGGCGGGCGAGATCGCCGCAGCGCTGCGAGCGCGCCTCGACGTCGTTGGCAAGGGCTGATCTCTCATCGGGCGAGCTGCGCGAGCACTGTGGCGTCGGTGATCGTGTACGTCGGCGGCCAACATGATCGCCTTTGACAGAGTCCGACGGTTCGGGCGTACTCCCGCCTGTGCGCCGGAGGTTAGGCTTCGGCCCATGTCAGGGTCGCGGTGGCGTGGCCGGGCGGCGGACGCGGGCCTGGTGCTCGGCGTCGGGCTGGTGGCCCTCGTCGGCCTGGTGGTGCAGTCGCGCGGCATCGACACCGCAGCCGAGTCGGCGGCGCTGCTGGCGGTGCTGGCTTCCTCCGGTGCGCTGTACGTCCGCCGCCGCCACCCGGTGCCGGTGGGCGTGGTGGCGTTGGTCGCTGTCGGCGCGTACGGGGCGTTGTTGCACAAGCCCGGCCCGATCATGTTGGTGTTCGTCGTGGCCCTCTACACCGTTGTCGACGAGGGACATCTCCGGGTCGCCATCGGGCTCGGCCTCGCCTCGGTGATCGCCTTCGCCGTCGCCGACAGCGCCAACCGTTCCCCGGACACCAGGAACGGGGCGACGCTGCTGCACGCCGGCTGGCTCGTCGCGGTCATCGTCGGGGTGACCCGAAACCGCCGGGCCTACCTTGCCGAGGCGCAGGCCCGGGCGGTTGCCGCCGAGCAGAGGCTGGAGGAGGAGGCCCGGCGACGGGCCACCGAGGAGCGGTTGCGCATCGCCCGCGAGGTGCACGACGTGCTCGGCCACCATCTCTCTCTGATCAACGTGCAGGCCAGTGCCGCGTTGCACCGACCGGACCCCGCCCGGTCCGAGCAGGCGCTCACCGCGATCAAGGAAACCAGCAAGGAGACACTGCGTGAGTTGCGGGCGACGCTGGGCGTGCTGCGGCAGGAGAGCGAGGCGCCGATCGTGCCCGCGCCGGGCCTCAACCGCCTCGACGACCTGATCACCACGGCACGGCGTTCCGAGCTGGAGATCCGCACCGAGTTCGCGGAGATCCCGGCGCTGCCGCCGGAGGTCGACCTGGCGGTCTACCGGATCGTCCAGGAGGCACTCACCAACGTGGCCCGGCACGCGGGCGCCACCGCCGCGGTGGTCCGCGTCCGGCCCGACCGCGCCGACGTGCTGGTGGAAGTGGAGGACGACGGCACCGGCGTGCCAGGCGCGCCCGGCAGTGGGATCCTCGGCATGCGCGAACGGGCCCGGGCGCTGGGCGGGTCGCTGACCACGGGCACGCGGCCGGACGGCGGCTTTCGGGTCCATGCCCGCCTGCCGCTGCGGCCCGACCCGACGCCGGCGGGGGAGCGGGCGTGATCCGGCTGCTGCTCGTCGACGACCAGACCCTGGTCCGCGCCGGCTTCCGCTCCATCCTGGACGGTGAGGACGGCATCGAGGTCGTCGGTGAGGCCGCCGACGGGGCCGAGGCGGTGCGGCTCGCCGTGCGGCTGCGGCCGGACGTCGTCCTCATCGACATCCGGATGCCCGTGCTGGACGGCCTCGCCGCCACCGGGCAGATCGTCACGAGCACCGATGCCCGCGTCATCATCCTGACCACGTTCGACCTGGACGAGTACGTCTACGGTGCGTTGCGGGCCGGCGCGAGCGGCTTCCTGGTCAAGGACACCGAGCCGGCGGAGCTGATCCACGCGGTGCGGGTGGTCGCCCGCGGTGACGCGCTGATCGCGCCGGCGATCACCCGTCGACTGATCGCCGAGTTCGCGGCCCGGGTCCGACATCCGGACCCCGGGCCGCGACTGAGCGTGCTCACCGAGCGGGAGCGTGAGGTGCTGACACTGGTCGCCGCGGGCCTGTCCAACGACGAGATCGCCGCGCGACTGGTGCTGAGCCCGGCCACCGCCAAGACGCATGTCAGCCGGATCATGACCAAGGCCCAGGTGCGGGACAGAGCCCAGCTGGTGATCCTCGCCTACGAGTCGGGCCTGACCGTTCCCGGCTGGCTCACCCGATCCTGACCCGGCCTCAGGCGGCCAGCCGGCCGGTGCGGCGGGCGCGGACCAGCGCCAGCCCACCGAGGACCACGCCGACCAGGCCGACCGCCAGGGCCAGGTAGGCCCCGCCCCGCCCGTTGCCGGTGCCGATGCCGCTGTCGGAGGTGGCCACCACCAGCGCTCCGAGCGCCAGACCGAGCAGGCCTGTCGCCAGGGCCAGGACGGCGCCGAGCAGCCCGGAGCCGGTGCCGAGGCGACTGGCGGGGCGGGCCAGGGCCAGCCCACCGATGACCGCGCCGACCAACCCCAGCAGTACGGCCGCGCTGGCGCCGAGTCGCCCGGAGCTCATGGTCATGGTGGTGGCGGCGGTCGGCTGGACGGAGGCGTGCGCGGCTGCCGGCGCGGCCAGGGCGATTGCCCCGGTAGCGGCGGCAGCGGCGGCGGCAAGCAGGCGACGGATCGACATCACGTTTCCCTTCGGTCCCACGACGGTTACCGCCGCAGCGTATGGACCGGCGTGCCCGTGAGTCGTCATGCCGACGATGTCGATGGGCCTACCACGTGGGATGTACGCACGCCGCCCGTCGTACCGCCGCAGTTGTCTCCCGTGACCAGCGGCTGCTGGCCAAAAAGTGGCCTTGACCTGCGGTTTTGTCAGATTCGAGCAGTGGCGTTCGTGGACTCCGAGTGATACGACTGAAGCATCCACCGATCGGGGTGACGCAATGGTCACGTCAGTGTTCGAGTTCAGCCCCCCACCACTGCGACCGGCGAGACCGTCGTGACGGGCCCGGAGAACACCGAGAACACGGCTGCCTACAACCGGGGTCTCGGCGCGGGACGCATCGAGCAGCGTCTGCAGGGGCACGATGAGCACCTGCGGCAGATCAACGGTTCGATCGACTCGATGACTCGGGCGCTGCACGCCCTCGCTGAGGAGTTACGGGCCAATGTCGCCCTGTTCAGTGCCACCGTCACCTCGGATCGCCGGGACGACGCCGAGCGGGAGAGGATCGCCGCGGTCCGGGTCGAGGAGGCGGGCATCGTCACATCCCAGCGGACGGTCCGGTGGACGGCATGGCAGCGCTGGTTCGCCGTCATCGGCGCGATCATCCTGGTCGTGAACTTCGGCTTGGGGCTCTACGTCGCCTTCAACCGTTGACTCGATCCGCTCTGGCCGGCAGAGACGCCTGATCTACCGCTGCCAGGCGTCGATGGTGCGTACGCCGTCGCGGACGACCTGGTCCACCATGGCGGGGTTGCCGCTGCTGCCCTCCCACCCCTGGTCGTTGAAGACCGTCACCGCGTTGTCGACGCGCGCCACGGCGATCTGGCTGGACGCCTTGCCGCCGGTGCGCTCTCCGTTCAGGCTCGTCTCGGCCCACGTCCGGGTCAGCAGCAGCGCCTCGTCGCCGACGCCGGGCAGGGCCTGGCTCTTGACGGTGCCGGGGATCCCGGAGTGGTCGTAGGAGGGGCACGCCTGCACGGCGGTGCGCAGACGCGCCATGTACGCCGAGGCGCCGTCGCCCTCGAAGGTGAAGATGGTCTGGTGGATCATCCCCTGCGGCGTGTTGGCTTCCGATTCGCCGGCCTTCTTGTAGGTGACGGTCATCGCGGCGCTGGCGGTGACCTGCCGACCTCCGGTGCCGAACTCGTTGGCGCACAGCTTCGGCAGGGCCTCCTCGACGGGCGTCGTCCGTCGGGGGGACTTCCGCAGTTCGGCGGGCAGCTCGACGAAGGCTGACGTCGGGATGGTCGCCGGAGCGCTCGCGCTCGACGATGGTGGGTCGCTCGGGTCCGTTGCCGCCCCCACTGTCGTCGGCGCCGCGCTCGACGGGGTCGAGTCGGGCGAGTCTTCAGTAGTGGTGCAGGCAGCCGCGAGTGCGATGCTGCCGAGCAGCGGGACCAGCACAAGCAGGCTTCGCGTACGGGAGGTCGGCAGTGTCACGTGTCGGCTCATAATCACCCCTTGTCTGTTCAGACGCAGTTCCCTGCGACGAGTCGCCCAAAACGACAGTGGGCGCAGGCCGGATCGGGGCCTCGGGAAACGGGGTGCCGCCACTGCGGTCGGGCCGTTAGGCTGCCCCGCATGACCAGCGTGAGCGCCCACCGCACCGGACCGTCGTGTGACGTCCTGGTCGGTGCGCAGCGACGCCGGCGACCTGTCGCCCGCCCGCGCTGACCTGTTTCCTGCGACCGGCGGATCGAGCCGCCGGTCATCCGCTGGTCGTCCTCGGTCCGCCCGCATCTCCCCATTCAACGACTCGCGTGACGGCGCGGGTACGAGTGAGATCGGCGTACTCATGGATCTTGAAAAGCTGTTGTCCGACCGGCTGGCGCCGGCGTTCGCGGCGGTGGCCGGCGGCCCGGTCGACCCGCTCGTGCGGCGGTCACCGCACGCGGACTTCCAGTCCGACGCGCCGCTGGCGCTGGCCCGGCGGCTCGGCCGCCCGCCGCGCGACGTGGCCGTCGCGGTGCTGGAGCATGCGGTGCTCGACGACGTCTGCGCATCGGCGGAGGTCTCCGGGCCGGGTTTCCTCAACCTCACCATCGCCGACCGGACACTGGCCGACCTGGTCGCCGGGCTGGCGGGCGACGCCCGGCTCGGCGTGCCGCCGGCGGCGGCGCCGCAGACCGTGGTGGTCGACTATTCGGCTCCGAACGTGGCGAAGGAGATGCACGTCGGGCATCTGCGCTCGACCGTCATCGGCGACGCGGCGGTGCGGCTGCTGGACTGGCTCGGGCACCGGGTGGTGCGGGTCAACCACCTGGGCGACTGGGGGACACCGTTCGGCATGCTGATCGCGCACCTCGCCGACCTCGGTGGAGCCGAAGCGGCACACGAGTTGTCGATGGGCGACCTGGACGACTTCTACCGGGCGGCGCGGGTGAAGTTCGACGCCGACGAGGCGTTCCGGGAACGGTCGCGGCTGCGGGTGGTCGCGTTGCAGGGCGGCGACGAGCGGACGCTGCGGTTGTGGCGGCTGCTGGTGGAGCAGTCCGAGCGGTACTTCCTGACCGTGTACGACCTGCTCGACGTGACGTTGTCCGAGGACGATTTCCGGGGCGAGAGCGCCTACAACGACCTGCTTCCGGGCATCGTCGACGACCTGGACCGGTTGGGGCTGCTGGTTTGCAGCGACGGGGCCGACTGCGTCTTCCCGCCCGGGTTCACCGGCCGTGACGGCGAAGCGTTGCCGCTGATCGTGCGCAAGAGCGACGGTGGGTACGGCTATCCGGCCACCGACCTGGCCGCGCTGCGGCAGCGCACCGGGGAGCTGGGCGCGACCCGGTTGTTGTACGTGGTCGGCTTACCTCAGCGGCAGCACTTCGCGATGGTTTTCGCCGTCGCCCAGGCGGCCGGTTGGCTGTGCCCGCCGGTCCGGGCCGAGCATCTGGGCTTCGGGTCGATCCTCGGCGCCGACGGGCGGATGCTGCGCAGCCGGTCCGGCGAGTCGGTGAAGCTGGCCGGGCTGCTGGAGGAGGCGGTCGCCCGCGCCACCGAGCTGGCCCGGAGCAGGAACCCGGAGCTGGACGCCGAGGCCGCCGCCGAGATCGGGCGGGCCGTCGGTATCGGCGCCGTCAAGTACGCCGACCTGTCCACCGATCGGAGGAAGGACTACGTGCTGGACTGGGAGCGGATGCTCTCCCTGGACGGCAATACCGCGCCCTACCTCCAGTACGCGTACGCCCGTATCCGGGCGGTGTTCCGGCGGGCCGGCACGGAGGCGCGGAGGGACGCCCCCATCGTGCTCGCGCAGCCGGCGGAGCGGGCGCTGACGGTCGAGTTGCTCGGCTTCGGCGCGGTGGTCACCGAGGTGGAGCGGAGTCTCGACTTTCACCACCTCGCCGGTTACCTGCATCGGCTCGCGACGGCGTTCAACGCGTTCTACGAGCGCTGCCCGGTGTTGCGCGCGCCGGACGAGCTGCGGGAGAGTCGGCTGCTGCTGGCCGAGCTGACCGCACGGACCCTGCGGCAGGGGCTGCACCTGCTCGGCATCCGCACCCTGGAGCGGATGTGACGGGGCAGCCGCCGGGTCAGCGGGCCTTCTTCGTGGCCCGCTTTCGAGGCGGCGTCAACAGATCGGCGATCTGCGCGATCGCGGCGGGCACCAGGCGGTAGTACGCCCAGACCCCGCGCTTGTCCCGCTCGAGTAGGCCCGCCTCGGTGAGGATCCGCAGGTGATGACTCACGGTCGGCTGGGAGAGGTTGAGCGCCGCGGTGAGGTCGCTGACGGACGCTTCACCCTCCGGGGCGGACTGGATCAGGCTGAGCAGCCGGAGGCGCGCCGGATCGGCGAAGGCCTTCAGCACCCCCGCAAGCCGCTCGGCATCGGCCCGCTTGATCGGGTCGCCGGTGAGCGGCGAGATCGCAGGCATGGCAGTTTTCGCAGTTCCCACGCCTGCCATAGTGACACCAACACCATCAATAAGCCGGTAGAACCGGCACCAGTCCTCCGATGGCGTCCGGATGGCCGCGCGGTACGTCCGAACGTGAGTCGAACCTCGACGTCCGTGGTGACGTACGGGCCGTGTGGGGCTCCGCCGCGCCCCACACGGCCCTACGCCGGCATACGTGCCGTCGGATCAGCCGGGCCCGCGGTCAGCGGCGGGGCCTGGGCGTGATGCGCGGCAGGACGTACGGCGGTCCAGCGATGATCAGGTCCGACTTCAGTTCCTGGTACGCCCGCTTGGGTTGGTAGTTCTCGTCGTAGATGGTGGCCAGGCCCTCCGGCGGGTCGTCGAACCAGTCCGGCACCCAGGAGTACCTGTCGCTGAAACCCCAGACCGTGTACGACAGGCAGCTCCGCACCGCGAGGCACGCCTTCATCAGCACGCTGAAGTTGGCGGCGGACGCCTGGAGCCGAGGGTTGATCTCCTCCGAGTTGCCGGTCTGGACGCCTGCCGTCATCTGGCTGCGGACGTCGACCTCGGTGAAGGCGGTGGCGACGCCGAGCCCGCTGAACTTCTTCAGCGCGGCGGTCACCTGAAGGGTGTCGAAGTTGCCGTACTGCGTGCCCAGGTGGCCCTGGGAGCCGACGCCGTCGATCGGGACACCCTGTGCGCGCAGCCCCTTGGTCATGTCGTAGACGAACTGGGTCTTGTCGTCCGCCGGGTTGCCGGAGCCGAACGCCTCGATGTTGTAGTCGTTGTAGAACAGCAGGGCCTTCGGGTCGGCGGCCCGCGCCCAGCGGAACGAGTCGGCGATGTAGCCGGGCCCGAGGTTCTGCGCCCAGAAGCCCTTGTAGTGCAGGGTCGACGGGGTGTCCCACGGGTCGCTGACGGCCTCGTTGACCACGTCCCACTGCCAGATCTTGCCCTTGTAACGGTTGACGACGGTGGTGATGTGCTTGCGCAGAATCTCGCGCAGCTCCTGCTTGCTGATGGAGCCGTCGGCGACACCGGCGGTCAGCCAGGCGGGCAGTTGGTTGTGCCAGACCAGCACGTGGCCGCGCACGCTCTGCCGGTTGCGCTTGGCGAACTCGACGAGCTGGTCGGCCGCCGCCCAGTTGTAGGTGCCGCGGGTGGGCTCCAGGACCTCCCACTTCATCACGTTCTCGGCGGTGACCGAGGTGAACTCGGAGGAGGCCAGCGCGCGGTACTGCGGGTCACCGGCGTCGTTGAGGGCATCCATGTTGACCGCGGTGCCGACGTGGAGGCCGTGGCGCAGGCCGAGGGCGCCGAGGCTCTGCGCCGTGGGGTCGTAGGGCCGACTCGCGGTGGCCGGCACCGTGTTCAACGCCGCCACGGTCGCGACGGCGACCACGGCGACGGTCGTCCACTGTCTCAGCTTCATGTGCCTTCCTTTCCAGACCCTTGATCGACAAATGTCGATCAAGAAGGTGCGGGTCCGGTGTGGGCGGGTGGGGAGCGGGGTTCGGAATCGAGCGCCCTGGTCCGGGCGAAGGGCTGATAGTTCCGGTCGGTGACCGGAAACCTGCTCGAAACGTTAAGGCCGTCTATGTCCGGGCGTCAACGCTGAAAACTTCCGGAAATTCGTCATATGAGCTGCGGGGGATTGCTTGGCAGCTCCGCGAAACTTCCGGAGACCGGTGGCGTGCTACTGCCACGCAACCAGGCATCGCCGGCCGGGTGGCCGACGATGCCTGGTGGCGTTACGAGAGTGTGAGGGGCGCGGTCAGCGCAGACCGGCGAAGAGGTCGTCCTCGGGGGTCGGCGCGCCGGTCCGGTCCCGGACGCGCACGAACGTCTCGACACCCATCAGCTCGGTGAACCGTTCGCGACCCAGTTGCAGGAAGAAGATGTTCTCGGTCTGACTGGCATGGGTGGCCAGGGCGTCGAACTTCTGCCCGCCGTAGCTGCTCGTGTCGACCCAGGTGCTGATCTCGTCGTCGGGCAGGCCGAGCTGCGGCATCGGCTCCGCCGCCGGGTCCGGCTCGGACCACTCCACGCCGAGCTCCTGCATGATCCGGCCGAACTGCTCGAACGCGGTACGCGGCACTGTCGTCCAGTAGACCTTGGCCGGGCTGTCGGTCATCTCGACGGCGGCCATGGTGATCCGGTGCGCCTGGATGTGGTCCGGGTGGCCGTAGAAACCGTTCTCGTCGTACGTGACGATGACGTCCGGTTGGTGCAGCCGGATCAGCTCCGCGAGCCGGCCCGCAGCCTCCGCCACCGGGGTCGTCCAGAACGCCCCGGGCTGGTCGTTGGTCGGCCAGCCCATCATCCCCGAGTCGGCGTAACCGAGGGTCTCCAGGTGGCTCACCTTCAGCACCGCGCAGCTCGCCTCCAGCTCGGCCCGGCGCATTGCCACGACAGCGGCCGGATCGTGCCCCGGGTCGCCCGGCTTGACCCCGCCGGGGCCGTCGCCGCACCGCCCGTCGGTGCAGGTCACCAGCACCGTCGTGATGCCCTCATCGGCGTAGCGGGCCAGCACGCCACCGGTGCTCGTCGCCTCGTCGTCGGGGTGGGCGTGCACCGCCATCAGGGTCAGAGGTCGCTCAGCCATGCCATCACCCTACGGTCATCCTCCGACGGCCCCACGACCTCCACCGTCGTCCGGTCCGCGCTCGGCGTTCGTGGCATGCCTCCGGCTGACTTCGGGCCGGCATCCTACCCAGCTCCGCGTTCGTGCAGCGCTCCTTGCCGCAAAGCGCCATCAGGTCCGTGACCGGCCCCTACATTCGGCAGGGCCAGCAGGTCGGAGCAGTTCGGGACGCGGGGAGAGGTCGATCGCGGTGGCCGGTGCAGGGTCGTTCGCCGAGGTGAAACAGGTCGACGCCGGGGTCCTGAACGTGGGCTACGTGGACGCCGGGCCGCCGGACGGGCCCGCGGTGATCCTCCTGCACGGCTGGCCGTACGACATCCACAGCTTCGTCGACGTCGTACCGCTGCTCACCAACGCCGGCCACCGGGTCGTCGTGCCGTACCTGCGAGGCTATGGCAGCACCCGGTTCCTCTCCGACGACACGATGCGTAACGGCGAACCGGCGGCCATGGGGCTCGACCTCATCGCCCTCATGGACGCCCTGCACATCGACAGCGCGAAGCTGGCCGGGTTCGACTGGGGTGCGCGTACGGCGGATGTCGTGGCCGCGCTGTGGCCCGAGCGCTGCCGGGGTCTGGTCTCGGTGAGCGGCTACCTGATCGACGGCCAGGAATCGGGCAAGGTGCCGTTGCCGCCGAAGGCGGAACTGGCGTGGTGGTACCAGTACTACTTCGCCACGGAGCGCGGCCGGGAAGGGTACGACAAGAACCGGCGCGACTTCGCCAAGCTGATCTGGCACACCGCGTCCCCCCGGTGGACGTTCGACGACGCGACGTTCGACCGCAGCGCGGCGGCGTTCGACAACCCCGACCACGTCGACATCGTGATCCACAACTACCGGTGGCGACTGGCCCTCGCCGCCGGCGAGCCGCAGTACGACGAGGTGGAGAAGCGCCTGGCCGCGAAACCGAAGATCACCGTGCCCAGCATCTCCCTGGAGGGGGATGCCAACGGCGCACCGCACCTGGAGCCCGGCGTCTACGGCAAGCGGTTCTCCGGGCGGTACGAGCACCGGACCATCGGCGGCGGTGTCGGGCACAACCTGCCGCAGGAGGCGCCGCAGGCATTCGCGGACGCGGTGCTGGAGGTCTGACCCGGCTCGTCAGCCTCGGCGGCCCGGACGCTGCGGCTCCGGACGTTCCACCCGCACGGGGTCGCCGCGTACCAGTTCGTCGTGGATGCGCCACCGCGCGGTCGTGACGGCACGCCGCGCCCTCTCGTCGCCCTGATCGATGCGTTGCCGCAGCAGTTGCAGGGCGATCCGGCGGTTGAGGCTGAACTGCCGCTCCTCGTCCACCACCACGACGATGCCCGACGGACGGTGCGTCGCCCGCACCGCCGTGCTGGCCTTGTTGCGGTGCTGACCGCCGGGCCCGCCGGTGCGACAGGCGACGATGTCGACATCCGCCTCCGAAAACGTCGTCGGCGCGGCGTCGAGGCGGGGCGGCTGGGCGGTGACGTACCAGTTCTTCCGACCGACGCTCGTCCGGTAGGGGCTGGGGGCCTGCCAGCAGAGTGTCCCGGTCCACGACCCGGCGAACGCCTCCGCGTCGGCGCCGGAGATCTCGATGAGCACCGACCGGTAGGTGCCGGCCCGGTCACCGGGCACGGCCTGGACCTGCCGGATGGTCAGACCCCGCCGGCTGCCGTCGGCGTTGAAGCGGTGCAGGAGCTGGGTCAGCGCCCAGGCGCATTCCCGCGGACCGCGTCCGGCGGACAGCAGCAGAAGCGTGCTCACGACCCGCCTCGCCTGCCGCGGTGGCCCCGCCGGTCGGACCGCGCCGTGGACCCGAGGTCGGGCGTCTTGTAGGTGACCAGGGGAATCGTGCTGACCACCGGCGTGGCCAGCTGGTGCTCGACGAGGTCGGCGATCACCTGCTCGATGCGCTTGTAGGCGGTGGGCGCCTCCTCGAAGAGCAGTTGACGGTCGCCGCACACCACCAGCGAGCCCACGGGTGTGCGGCGCAGCTCCTCGACCGTGTGCTTGGCGCGGCCCCGGCGCAGCGCGTCGGCGCGTGACATCTTGCGGCCAGCGCCGTGCGCCACGGAGTGGTTGGCCTCCGGACCGGCGTGGGCGGCCACCAGGTAGGACGCCGTCCCCCGCGTCCCGGCGACGAGGACGTCCCGGCCGTCACCCGGCGCCGCCCCCTTGCGATGCAGGTACACCCCGTCGCGGACTTCGACCAGGTTGTGGCACTGGTCGACGATCGGTTCGGTGGGCTCGGCCCCCAACGCGTACGCGACCCGGGCCGCCAGCACCCGGCGGTTGAGCGAACCCCAGCGCACAGCGTCGTCGTGCCGCGCCAGGTAGGCCGCGGGGTCGGGGGCGGCACCGGCGCCGTGGGCCTCGGTGTGCGTCCGCAGGATCTGCTCGCCCAGGCCGCGGGAACCACTGTGTACGACCAGCACGAGATCGCCTGCGTCGAGCCCGAGCCGACTCGCGTGACCCGGGTCGAGGACGGCGCCGACGCGGGCGAGCTCGACGAAGTGGTTGCCTCGGCCGACGGTCCCGAGGCCATCGAGGTGACCGGCCGGGACGTCGCCCTGGACGAGCTCCCAGGCCGGGTCGTCGGCGTCCCGCTCCGGGTCCAGGGCGCGGTCGAGGTCGGGGAATCGGGAGGCCAGCCGCTCCGGTACGGCTCGCTTGAGCTTGATGGGGAACACGGCGATGCCGCAGCCGATGTCCGATCCGACCAGGAACGGGTAGAGCACTGTCGACGCCATGGCCGCACCGATGGGGGCGCCCTTGCCCGGGTGCAGGTCCGGCATCGCGGCAACGTGGACCATGCCGTCGAGGGCGGCCACCTGCTGGCACTGCGCGAGCGCACCGGACTCGATCCAGCTCGCGGCCGACGCGAACACCGTGACGGAGGCAGCGGTGGGGGAGGGCGTGGAATTCCTAGCGGGGTGGTGCTGGGACAAGGGGTACTCACTTCTCGTTGAGAAGGTGGAAACGGACGACGTCACGCCGCCGGGAGGTGTCACCGGGGGTGGAGCGGGGAGGGAGTCCGTCAGTACGTCATGGACGCCACTCTCGCCGAGCACGCCGGGTACGACAAACGATTTTTCTTCGCGTCGTACGCTGCCGCGATGAGCGCACCGCGTCGCATCCTGATCTACGGCGTGTACGGCTCCGGCAAGTCCACTCTCGCGGCGCGGCTGGCCGACCACCTCGGGCTGCCCTGGTATCCGGTGGACGACCTGCTCTGGCAGCCGGGCTGGGTCGAGGTGCCGGTCGCACAGCAGCGCAGCCGGATCGAGGAGATCTGCCGACGGGACCGCTGGATCATCGACGGGGCGTACCACGGCTGGCGGGACGTTCCGCTGGCCCGTGCCGACCTGGTGGTCGGCCTGGACCATCCACGGTGGCGCTCGTTCGGGCGGCTGCTGCGGCGCACCGTACGCCGGGTGGTGACGGGCGAGGAGATCTGCAACGGCAACCGTGAGTCGTTGGGCAGTGTGCTGTCCGCGGACTCGATCCTGCTGTGGCACGTCACCGCGTTCGGTCGCGCGCGACGGCGGATGCGGGCCTGGCAGAGCGACCCGTCCGCGCCGCCCGTGGTGTTGCTGCGCTCCCCGGCGGAACTGGACGACTGGCTGGCTGGCCTGCCACGCCGGGGTGTCGACCGGAACTCTGCCTGACGTACTCGCGAGTTCGGGCTGACCGGTGCGCGGCGACGACCGGCCGCGGATCCTGCTCTACCCCTCGCACGAACGCGAGGACGAAGCCATGCTGCGACTCGGGTTCACCGACTGAAGTTCTCTCTGCCACACCCGTCGTCGGTCCACCCCTGATCGGGAGTGGGCCGACGACGAACGGGATGACAGTGCCTGGAGTGGTCCGGCCGGCAGTTCACCGGCCGGACCACCGATCAGGACTCCTGGCGTCGGCGCCGCGCGAGGAAGAACGCGAACGCGCCCAGAACGACCATCACACTTCCGATGCCCGTCATGGCCGGGACCACACTGCCGCCGGTCACCGGCAGGATGGGGCCCTTGCCACCAGGGCTGCCAGGTGCTCCGGGGCTGCCCGGGGCTCCGGGGCTACCGGGCGCTCCAGGGCTACCGGGTGCTCCGGGCGCTCCAGGGCTACCGGGTGCTCCGGGCGCTCCAGGGCTACCGGGTGCTCCGGGCGCTCCAGGGCTGCCAGGTGCTCCGGGTGCTCCAGGCGCTCCCGGTGCGCCGGGGCTGCCGGGTGCGCCGGGGCTGCCGGGTGCGCCGGGGCTGCCGGGTGCGCCGGGGCTGCCGGGCACGCCAGGAGAACCGGGTGCGCCGGGGCTGCCGGGCGGGCCGGACGGGCCGGGCGGGCCAGTTGGTCCGGGCGGGCCGGTCGGCCCGGGCGGGCCGGTCGGTCCCGCACACACCGGCGCGGTGATGACGTTGGTGTCGAGGGTGACGTTGGCGGTACGCGCCAGCGCGCGGCCCTGGAGGGTCGCGCCCGTGGCCATCGTGATCGCCGCCTGAGCCATGATGGTGCCGACGAAGGTCGTCCCCGTGCCGATCGTCGCCGAACTGCCGATCTTCCAGAACACGTTGCAGGCCGAAGCGCCGTTGATCAACACGACGCTGCTGTTCGACGCCGTCGTCAACGAGGAGTCGACCTGGAAGATGAACACCGCCGACGGGTCGCCCTGGCCGTTGAGGGTCAACGGCCCGGTGAGCTGGGCCGCCCCGATCCGATAGACCCCCTCGTTGAGCGTGTTGCCGCCGAGTTCCGCGGGAAGGTTGGTGAACGGGGTCCGACCGGCGGCGTCGTTGAAGGCGATGGTCAGGTCGCTCTGGGCCTGGAGAGCGACCGCGTCGCCGAGGTGGACCTCGCCGCCGATGGTCGCCGTTCCGAAGCCGGCCGCGGTGTTTCCTGGGAATCGCCCGAGGCTCTGCGCCAGGAAGCTGGGGCCGGTGTTGGTGGGCTCGGCCCCGGCCAGAACGGAGAAGTCCGCCGCCGTCCCGAGGTTCACCGGCGCTTCCTGCGCGTTGGCGGCAGTCGAGCTGAAGAGCAATAGGCTGGCCGCCACTGTCGCGGCGGCTCCGGCCGCGAGCGCCGGCAACACCACCCGCCGCCGTAGGCCGAGTCTGGGTTTCACTGTCACAGAACATCCTCCGTGGGTACTACTCGCAGGAACGCGTCTGGTGAGTCGTGTCCTGCGCGTGATACGGCCGATATGGCACCGCCGAGCGGCGTTGACCACCACATCACGCGGACCGCGCGAATGCCCACAAAACGGAATAATCAGCCGCAGTCGTCCGTGCAAAGAGGATCGGAGCTCACGTTCGCGTTTGACGGCCTCGCGTTTGCGTCCCGGTCCACTGGCACGACGACCCGCGCCGCGCCGACCTCGTCCCGCCTGATCTCAGGGCAGCGGGTCGGCCGCCTCCACTATCGCTGGCGCGGGGCTGCCGGCCAGGTCGCGCGCCCGTGTACGCAGGGCGAGGACGGGCTGTTGCTGCCAGCCGGAAAATGGAACCGGCGCAACTCCTCGATCACGAACCCCGCGTCCGTGATCGCGGCGATGGTGTCCCGGCCGGTGTGGCAGCCGGCGAACAGCTTCGGCCACAGTGTCGCGTCGAGCAGCCGCTGGGTCCGGTACAGCCTGCTGGGCTCGTCGGCGGCGACGTGCTCGAAGAACCGCAACTCGCCACCGGGGCGTAGCGTCCGGCCGATCTCGGCCAGCGCGTTCGCCTGATCGGGCACGGTGCACAACACCAACGCGACCACCGCCGCGTCGAACTCGCCGTCGCGGGCGGGCAGGCTCTCGGCCAGGCCGTCGACGACAGTGATCGGAACCGGCGCGGTGGGTGCCGCGCGCTCGGCAGCGGCCCGTAGCCGGCGTTCCGGCTCGACCGCGACGACCTCGCCCACCCCCGGCGGGTAGTGGGAGAACATCCGCCCGTTGCCGGCGCCGATCTCGATCACCCGGCCGGACAGACCGGCGACCAGGTCCCGTCGGAACTCCGCCGTGCCGGCACGGTCCATGGCGACGCTGAGCCGCTCGTAGACCCGGGCGAACACCGGGTGGGACACCGTAGCCACGTCGACCTCCGGGAAGCGGGTGACAGTTCTCCCGCGATTGTCCTGCATCGGCGCACGCTTTCCGTCTTACTGGTTGGCAGCACGATCCGACCCAGCGCAGACAGGACGTGGTACGACCATGAAGATCGTCGTCATCGGAGGCAGCGGCCTCATCGGTTCCAAGCTCGTGGACGGCCTTGCCGGACAGGGCCACGAGGCGGTGCCGGCTTCGCCGAAGACCGGCGTGAACACACTGACCGGCGAGGGAGTCGCCGATGTGCTCACCGGCGCCGACGTGGTCGTGGACGTGTCGAACTCGCCGTCGTTCGAGGACAAGGCCGTGCTGGAGTTCTTCGAGACGTCCACCCGGACGCTCCTCGCCGCCGCGTCGGACGCCGCGGTAAGCCACTACGTCGCGCTCTCCATCGTCGGTTGTGACCGGATCCCGGACAGCGGCTACATGCGGGCGAAGGTCGCCCAGGAGAAGCTCATCGTCGGGTCCGGAACCCCGTACTCGATCGTGCACGCCACCCAGTTCTTCGAGTTCCTCCAGGGCATCATCGACGCCGGCACGGACGGTGACACCGTGCACCTCGCGCCGGTGCTCATTCAGCCGATGGCCGCGGACGACGTCGCGGCCGCGGTGGCCGAGGCCGTGGTCGCCGCGCCGACGAACGCCGTGGTCGAGGTCGCCGGCCCGGAGCAGTTCCGTCTCGACGAACTGGGCCGGTCGATGCTCGCGGCCCGGCAGGACCCTCGTTCGGTGGTGGCCGACCCCGACGCCCGCTACTTCGGCGCCAAGCTGGGCGAACGCTCCCTCGTTCCCGCCGACGGCGCCCGGATCGCCGGTACGCGTCTCGACGACTGGCGTGCCCGAATGGCCGGCGGTCGCTGACGCTAGGTCGGGGTGTCGGGCGGATCGGCTCGTCCGAGACGCTGCGCCAACTCCCGGACCACCTCGGTGAACTGCTGGTCGGACTCGCCCGGCCAGTGTCCCTGAATGGGCGGGGGGACGCTGTCGCTGGGCGGCGTCACCACGTCGCGAGGGTCGCGATACCGGCGATCCACGGCGGCGGCCGGGCCGCTGGCGCCGGCCGGCGCGTGCGGCCGGTGGGCGGAGAAGATCCAGCCGCCGATGGGGTCGGCGTCACTCCACAGGTTCACCCACCGCCAACCGACCCGGTGGCCGATCTCGTGCAGCGCCGCGTCGTCGACGTACGCGGGGAAGAGCCGCGCGTAGAGGCGGCGCAGCGGTGACCCGTGGGTGAGCAGAGCGACCCGACTGCCGACGTGCGGCGGCAACTGGAGCACCGTCGCGGCGAGCAGGACCGAGCCGTGGCTGTGCCCGGTGAGCAGCACCGCGTCGCCGCGTTCGACGAGGTACGTGATGCGGCGGGCCAGTTCCGGCACAGCCCGCTCGGAATAGCAGGGCGGCGCGAACGGGTGGGCGGCCCGAGGCCAGAAGGTGCCGAGGTCCCAGAGGACGCTGATGTGCCGACGGAACGGGACGGTCCGGTAGGCGAAGATGCCCCCGATGAGCAGGCCGAGGATGATCGCCGCGATCACCCAGCTGCCGAACGCGATGCCGAAGATGACCGAGTCCGCGGGCAGACCGATGTTCCGCTCGATGACGTCGTGCGGGAACTGCCCCAGCAGGCCGACGGTGGTGGTGGCCGTGGCGAGTCCGGTGAGACAGCCGTAGAGCACGGCCAGCGGCACCAGTTTCTCGGTGAAGCGAGCCCGGGCGATCGCGTCTCGGACCTGCCGAAGTCGCGGCCCGGCCTCGGCCGGGGCGTCCGGGTAGTCGTGGGCGACGATCGCCGCCGCGGCTCGGCGCCGACTGCGCCGGGAGAGCACGATGACGAGGCCGGCGACGATCAGGGTGGCCAGCAGCGCCCGAAAGAAGCCGTAGATCGCCCAGGTGTACGCCCGAGGCGGACCGGTGGCGATGCCCTCCCCGGTCGGCACGTCGCGATCGAGGAAGTCCGCCACCCGGTAGACCAACTCCGCTGAGTACGCCACCGCCAGGCTGATCCCGGTGGCCGCGACCACGAGGGCGCCCAGCCCGAACAGGGGGGTGGCGCCGCGATTCCGGCGGCAGAGCAGCACCACGCCCAGAGCGGCCAGCAGCGCCGTCTGTGCGACGAACAACCCGGCCAGGTGCGTCTCGTAGCCGGGCAGCCCGTGCCCCCCGTGCCACTGCGGTGGACCGGTCGCCAGGTGAGCCAGGACGACGACGGTCAGGACGACGGCGACGGTCCGGAGCGTACGGGTGACCCGGTCGAGCCGCTGGTTGTCGGCGGCCCGGTCGATCAACGGCGGCGTGCAGAGCAGCACCGCGCAGCACACCAGGACCACTCCGGTGACGACCGTCAGCGTGATCGTGATCGCCGTGGCGCCGCTCGCGGCCCGGGCCAGGAGCACTGTGAGGTCCAGCGTCGCGAACGCGGCGGCGACGTGGATGGAGCGCAGCCGGCCCACCAGCGGCTCGGCGTCCCACTGACCGACGGTGCCGAGCCGCGACCCGGATAACTCCCGATCGGGTGCGCGAAATGCTTCGAACGTCCGGCCCGGGCGGTTGCTGATCCGCCAGATCAGGCCGATCGCAGCGGCCGGGACCAGCGCGAGCACCGCAAGTCGCAGTCCGACCGGTCGTCCGCTCAGCCAGGACAACCAGCTGCGCCCGGCCAGGCAGCGCGGCGAGGAGAGGCATTTCCAGCCGACCAGATCCAGGGCGACGCCGGCGATGGCGAGCACGTACAGCACGGTGAGCGTGAGCGCCAGCAGCCGGCACAGCGACTTGACCACCGCCTCGGAGCCAGGGTTCGCCGGGCGCATCCAGATCGCGACGTTGACCAGCATGAAGGGCAGCAGGAAGACCACCGCCAGGGTGCGGGCCACGGTCCCGGACGGCAGGTCACCCCAGCGGTACGCCTCCAGCGTCACCCCGTGCGCCCCGGTGCTGTCCTCGCACCGGGGCCGCGGCCGGTAGAAGCCACCGCTGCGGTCACCCGCGACCTGCGCCGTCTGCTGAAGGTCGAGCACCTGTGCGGCGCTCGCGCCCGAGACGCCGTGCACTCGCAGCTCCACGACATCGCGGGGGATGTCCGACCCGCTCAACCGCGCTGATCCATGCGACGACCCCCCGAGGCGCTCGGCAGCCCCGTCTACCCGATCCGGACGGCCTCAACCGCACGAGCTACCCGGGAGCGGGTCGGTGACCGTTGGCGAGGACTCAGTGCTCCCGGTCGGGTGTCAGGTCCGTCCTCGCCTGCCCGGTGTCCGGGTCGAAGGGGAACGACACGTGCTGGTGGATCATCTCCCAGCCCCGACCGGCCCGCTGGAAGACGCGGGTGCCCCGCGACCAGCTCACGATCGTGGCGCCGTCCGGCTGCTGCGCGGTCATCCGGTTGAGGCCCCACGACACGGCCAGGTCGTCGCGAGCGATGACCGCCAGATCCGGAACGGTCCAGGTGACGGTGCCGGTGCTGACGTCGAGGCCGTTGGCGCAGACCTCGCGAACCTCGTCGCGGCCGACGTACTCCAGCGGCAGTTCGTGTTCGTACGAGACGACCGTCGCGGCGACGGGCTCCATGATCCCGTCGAGGTCCTTCGCCTCGGTGGCCTCGTACCAGCGCTCGTGCAGTGACCGCACCTCCCGCTCGGAGGTCTCGCGGTCGTCGGCGCCGCTGTCGTCGGCGAACGAGTGGTGCTCGTGCGCCACGACCCACGAGCCGTTCTCCTTGCGCAGCCCGAGAGTCAGGCGCAGCAGAAGCTCGGGCCGCCTGGCGAGGTCCTCGGGGGTGCCGCAGCGCAGCAGCGCGTTGGCGTAGGCGACGGTGTCGCCGGCGGTGATGTCGAGGCTGGTCAGCTCGAAGAGAGCCCCGGACGCCTGCCACCGGAAGAAGTCGGGCCAGGTCCGCTCGTACGCCCCGATGCCCCGGACCCCCTGGTGCGGCGGGGGTACGTCGTACATGACGATGTCCGCGGAGTGGCGGGCGAGGACGCCGGGCAGGTCACCGGCATGGACCGCCTGCGCCCACCGCTCGATCAGCTCGCGGATCTGTGTCTCGTCGTCGGCCATGGTGCTCCCTCGTGCGTCGGGTTGCTCTCACCTCTACAACCCGCGCGGAGCGACAAACTCATCGCTCTGTGCCGACCGGCTCTCCTCGTCCTGGTCGGGAGCCTGGTCCAGCTGGGCCGGCAGACCGCACATGGGCAGGGTTTCCGGGGTCAGGAACGACACCACCTCGGCGATTCGGTCGCCGCGCAGCGCGACGACGTCCAGCGCCGCCGCCGTGAAGAGCGACGCTTCCGCGTTCCAGAGGTACGTCCCGAAGGCGAGTTGCCCGTTCGCGTACGTCGGGACGAACCGCCACCGCACCGCCAACGGGCCGTCCAGCAGGAACTGGCGGATGGCGTCGCGGCCCTCGTACCACTGGGGCAGCGGCGGCATCGAGTACCGGGCGTCGTCGGTGAGAATCGCCAGGATGGCCTCGACGTCGCCCCGCTCCCACGCGGTCACGTACCGCCGTGCCAGCTCGCGCACGGTGTCGTCGCCGAGGCTGCTCAGCTCCGCCTGCTGGCTCTCGGCCGGGCGCAGCGCGTCCACGACCCGTCGGGCGCGTTGCAGGGCGCTGTTGACCGCTGCGGTGGAGGTGCCGAGCAGGTCGGCCACCTCGGCGGCGGGGTAGCCGAGCACCTCCCGCAGCAGCAGCACGGCCCGCTGTCGGCCGGGCAGGTGTTGCAGCGACGCGACGAAGGCGAGCTCCAGGTGCTCGCTGTCGACCACCCTCTGCGCCGGGTCCCGCTGCTCGGGAGGCGTGGAGCGCCGGTCCGGGTACGGCCCGAGCCAGGCCGTCTCGGCCACGGCGGCGGCGCCCGGGGTCAGGTCGGTCGGCAGCTCCCGGCGGCGACCCCGACTCTCGATCATGCTCAGGCACCGGTTGGTGGCGATCCTGTAGAGCCAGGCTCGTAGAGTGCCGCGATCCTCGTACCGGTGCTGGTTCTGCCAGGCCCGCGTCAGCGTCTCCTGCACCGCGTCCTCGGCGTCGTGGAAGGAACCGAGCATCCGGTAGCAGTGGGCGGTCAGCTCGTCGCGGTGCTCGTCGATCAGCCGAGCGAACGTCACGGTCGTGGAGCTTATCCGCCGGCCCGGCCGTCGCGCGCCTGCTCGCGGGCGCCGACCGATCGGCGGGGGAGAGGATTGATCCGACCACCGCGGGGTAGGTGCCGCCATGGTCGCTGCCGGTCGGCGCGGAGCAGACGGTGGCGTTCCGGCACGTGCCGGGGACACCGCCCACGGCGGCCTGGCGGACACCGTGGCCCGGCTGCGGGACCGTGCGCTGGCCACGGTGCGGGAGCGGTTCCGTCGGGTACGCGCCGTCGGCGGCCTCGCCCTGCAGGCCGGGCTGGCCGCGGCGCTGTCCTGGTTCGTGGCGCACGAGCTGCTGCACGTGTCGCAGCCGGTGTTCGCGCCGATCTCCGCCGTCTCGACCATCGCCGCGTCCGTCGGTCAACGGCTACGTCGTACCGTCGAGCTGATTCTCGGCGTCACCGTCGGGGTGCTGATCGGCGATCTGCTGCTCCTGGTGATCGGCACCGGATGGTGGCAACTCGCCCTGATCGTCGTGCTGGCGATCGTCGTCGCGTTGTTCCTCGCGGGCAGTGCCGCGGTGGTGATCCAGGCCGGGGCGACGGCGGTGCTCATCGCCACGCTCAGCCCGTCGATCCGCGACCTGGAGGTTCCCCGGTTCGTGGACGCGCTCGTCGGGGGAGGGGTGGCACTGCTGGTCACCGCCGTGCTGCTGCCGTTGAACCCGCTGCGGGTGCTCAACCGGGCCGCGCGTCCGGCGTTGGATCTCCTGGTCGCCCAGCTCGACGCCACCGCCGACGCGCTGGCCGAGCGTGATGCCGCTCGCGCGCGTACCGCCCGCAGCGCGCTGCGGCAGAACAAGGGCCCGCTGAAGGCGTTCGTCGAGGCGACCCAGGGCGCCCGGGAGGCCAGCACCCTGTCACCGGTGCACTGGCACCAGCGACGCGGGCCGGTGGGCCGTTACGCGCAGGCGGCGGAGCCGATCGACCGGGCGATGCGTAACAGCGGAACCTTGATCCGTCGCTCGGTGACGCTGATCGAGGACCGCGAACCGGTCCCGGAGCCGCTGCCCAGGGCGGTGGCCGATCTCGCCGAGGCCGTTCGGCTGCTCAAGCGGCAGTTCGCCGCGGGTGAACAGCCGGACCGGGCGCGCAAGCAGGCACTGCTGGCGGTCGAGACGGCCGGTCACGCCTACCGGGAGGGCGTCGGATTCTCCGGTGCGGTGGTGGTGGCGCAGGTTCGTACGACGGTCAGCGACCTTTTGGTGGCCACCGGACTGAGTCAGGAAAACGCGAATCGCCTGGTCAGACGCTCGTTCGGTGGTCTCTGACCCCACCCTGCCCGAGCGAATGGCATCACGGTGAGCCATGGGTGTTGCATGTTGAGCCAAAGTGGTGCCATGATGGTGCCATGGAGCTGAGGTCATACGTCGAGAACCTGCGTGACGAGTTCGCCGTGGCTGCGGAGGGCGTCGACGCGGACGGCCGCGCGCTGGCCGAGCGGCTCTTCGCCCAACTGGAAGCCGCTACCCGACTCACCCTGCTGGAGGCGCTGTCCGACGCAGCCGACGAGATCACCCGCGAGCTGGCACCGGGCTCGGTGCACGTCCGGCTGCGCGGGCGCGAGCCTGACTTCGTGGTCACCCCGGCCAGCCCGCCGGCCGACGAGCCGAGCGAGGTCACCGCGCCGCAGGCACCTCCTGCCCCGGTGCTCCCACCGGACGGCGACGACGGCGGCACCTCACGGATCAACCTCCGGCTCCCCGACCACCTGAAGGCCAGCGTCGAGGAGGCCGCCGGGCGAGCCGGGCTCTCGGTCAACGCCTGGCTGGTGCGAGCTGTCGCCGGTGCCATCGGGGCGGGCGACACCGAACGTCGTCCACCCCGCCGGGTGGAGCCGCGCTCCGGGCAGCACTTCACCGGCTGGGCCCGCTGACTCCCCGTACCCCCTTTGTTTTCGCGCCGCTGACCAGCGGCGACATTCACCGACCACCTTTCGGGAGACCACCATGCCTGTTTTCGAAACGCCAGAGCCCATCTCCGTCCAGATCGAGCTGCCCGTCGGGGATGTCTGGATCAGCGCGACCGACCGCACCGACACGGTGGTGACAGTGCGGCCCCGCGACCCGTCGAGCAGGGCCGACGTGAGCACCGCCGAACAGTGCACCGTCGAGTACGCCGCCGGAAAACTGCTGATCAGGGTGTCGAAGAGTTGGCGCCGCTACGGCTTCGGCCCCGGGCCGTCGGTCGACGTCCTGATCGAGTTGCCGACCGGGTCGCGGGTGCACGCCGAATCGTCGTGGGCGGCATTCCGCTGCGAGGGCCGGCTCGGCGAGTGCCGGATCAAGACCGGAAGTGGGATCCGGCTCGACGAGACCGGCCCGCTGGACATCGACAGCAGCCACGGTGAGGTCGCCGTGGAGCGCGTCGCCGGTTCCGCCCGGGTGAAGGCCTCGTCCGGCAAGGTGCGCATCGGTGCGGTCGACGGCACCGCCGAGATCAAGAACTCCTCCGGCGACTGCTGGATCGGCCGCAGCGGCGGCGACGTCCGGGTCAACACCGCCTACGGCGACATCACCCTCGACACGTCGACCGCCTCGGTGACGGCACGCACCGCCTACGGCAACCTCCGGCTGGGCGAGGTCGCCCGTGGATCGATCGACCTGAACACCTCGTACGGGGCCATCGAGGTCGGCATCCGTCGGGGGACCGCCGCCTGGCTCGACGTCAGCTCCAAGCACGGCCGCGTACACAACGCCCTGGAAACCACCGACAGCCCGACGCAGACCGACGAGACGGTCGAGGTCCGGGCGAACACCGCCTACGGCGACATCATGATCCGCCGCGCCTGATCCGCAGCCACCCAGACCGCAAAGAGGAGACCATGACCAGCTCCACGAAACCCGCAATCGTCGCCACCGACCTGCGGAAGTCCTACGGTGACAAGGTCGTGCTGGACGGCATCGACCTCATGATCACCGAGGGAACGATCTTCGCGTTGCTCGGCCCCAACGGCGCCGGCAAGACCACCACCGTGCAGATTCTCTCCACGCTGATCAACGCCGACGGCGGCCACGCCCGCGTCTTCGGCCACGACCTGGCCCGAGAGCCCAACGCCGTACGCGAACTGATCGGTGTCACCGGCCAGTTCTCCGCCGTCGACAACCTGCTCACCGGGCGGGAGAACCTGAGCCTGATGGCCGACCTGTGTCACCTGGACAAGGCGGCCGGGCGGCGACGGATCGCCGACCTGCTCGACCAGTTCGACCTGGTGGAGGCGGCGGGCAAACCGGTGTCGACGTACTCCGGCGGCATGCGCCGACGGCTCGACCTCGCGATGACCCTGGTCGGTGAGCCCCGCGTCATCTTCCTCGACGAGCCGACCACCGGCCTCGACCCGCGCAGCCGCCGGGCCATGTGGCAGATCATCCGCAACCTCGTCGCCGAGGGCGTCACCATCCTGCTCACCACGCAGTACCTGGAGGAGGCCGACCAGCTCGCCGACCGCGTCGCCTTCCTCGACCACGGCCGGCTGATCGCCGAGGGCACACCGCGCGAACTCAAGCGGCTCATCCCGGGAGGCCACGTCGTCCTGCAGTTCGCCGATCAGGAAGGGCTCGACTCGGCGGCCCGCGCGTTCGCCGCCGCCACCCGTGACGACGCCGCGCTCACCCTCCAGGTGCCGAGTGACGGCGGGGTCGGAACGCTGCGGTCCCTGCTCGACGAACTCGATCGCGCCTCCATCTCCGTGGCCGGGCTCTCCGTGCACACCCCCGATCTCGACGACGTCTTCCTCACCCTCACCGGCCAGCCGGACACCCGCGCCGGCCGCCCCGACCACGAAAGGGCTCCAGCGCGATGAGCACCCTCTCCCTCGCCGTCCGTGACTCGAGCACGATGCTGCGGCGCAACCTCCTGCACATGCGGCGCTACCCGTCGATGACCCTGCTGCTCGTCGGGGTCCCGGTCATCGTCCTGCTGCTCTTCGTCTACGTCTTCGGTGGCACGCTCGGTGCCGGCCTCGGCCCGACCGGCGACCGTTCCCAGTACGCCAACTACGTCACGCCGGGCATCCTGCTGATCACCGTGGCCAGTGCGGCGCAGGGCACCGCCATCTCGGTCGCGATGGACATGACCGAGGGCATCATCGCCCGGTTCCGAACGATGGCGATCTTCCGACCGTCGGTCCTCACCGGACACGTCCTGGGCAGCCTGGTCCAGACCCTGCTCAGCCTCGCGGCCGTCACCGGTGTGGCGCTGCTCGTCGGGTTCCGGCCCACGGCCAACCCGGTCGAGTGGCTCGCCGCCATCGGCGTCCTCTCCATGATCACCTTTGCGCTCACCTGGCTGTCGGTCGCCCTCGGCCTGGTCAGCGACAGTGTCGAGACGGCCAGCAACCTGCCCATGCCGCTGATCCTCCTGCCGTTCCTCGGCAGCGGGTTCGTCCCCACCGACTCCATGCCCACCGCGGTTCGGTGGTTCGCCGACTACCAGCCCTTCACGCCCGTCATGGAAACCCTCCGCGGCCTGCTCCTCGGCACCGGGATCGGCGCCAACGGGATCATCGCGGTGATCTGGTGCGTCGTCATCAGCGGGCTGTCCTTCCTCTGGGCCAAGACCCTCTACAACCGCAGTCGAGCCACCTGATCCCGACCGGCGTTCGATGTCCCCGCCATCGCGACGGACAGCCGGCGGCTCGGCCCACTGGGCCGAGCCGCCGGCTGTCCACGTCGCGCGGGACGGGCCGATGGTGGTGCTGGGCTGGCGGTGGTGCGGTCCGGCGGTGGTGCGGGCCGATGGTGGTGCTGGGCTGGCGGTGGTGCGGTCCGGCGGTGGTGCGGGCCGATGGTGGTGCTGGGCTGGCGGTGGTGCGGGCCGGGGCGGTGCTCGGCTGGCGATGGTGCGGGCCGGGGCGGTGCTCGGCTGGCGATGGTGCGGGCCGGGGCGGTGCTCGGCTGGCGATGGTGCGGGCCGGGGCGGTGCTGGGCTGGCGGTGGTGCGGTCCGGCGGTGGTGCGGGCCGATGGTGGTGCGGGCCGGCCGGGCGGCGTCGCGAGGGCTTGATCGACTCGGATTTCATGAATTCGGCCTGTCGCCGCGCCTCGGACCCCCCGATTTCAAGGAACGCGAGTGGATCTACCAGGCCGCACGACGCGGCCACCCCACCGCCCGCGTCGCGCCACGGCGCTGGGCGTGCGTCGCGCCACGGCGCTGGGCGTGCGTCGCGCCACGGCGCTGGCGCGGGAGGCCGGCCGTGAGCCGTCCGTCCGACCCGCGGGCACGAGGCCGACGCAGGCACCATCGAAACGTCGAATGTTATCGATAACACCCGCCGGGTGTCCGACCGCGAGATGCACCGGTCACCCGTCGGGGCGCTCACCCATGAGCCTGCGCGACCGTCGGCCGCGGTTCTATAGATCTGATCAAGAGATGGTGATGCCTCGATGATGTTATCGCCAACATCATCGGCGAGCGGCACGCGGTCGCCGTCGGACGGCCGTCTCGTGGTGGCGGAGGGTGGGACCTTGTCGTCCTGCCCGCCGAGAGGCGTCCGGGCGTCGGTCGGTCCACGGGGCAAACCGTTCCGGAGTCCGGGCCGAGCGCTCAGCACTGGATTCGCGCCTTTTGCGCCGGTCCGTTATTGACCCTCCCGAGTCAGCCCGCCTTCGGCGTTCCGTTACGGAGCTGTTGCGGGTAGATGTCTTGACGGGGCTGGATGTGAGCGTTAACACTATCTCCGTTAACGGTGGAGGTGAACATGAACCGTGTGGACGGAGCAGGCGACCGCTATGTCGTCGGTGTCGACTACGGCACCCTGTCCGGGCGCGCTCTGGTGGTCCGTGTCGGTGATGGTGCCGAGTTGGGGACCGCAGTGCACGAGTACGGCGACGCAGTGATCAGCACGGCGCTTCCGGGAGGGCGACCGCTTCCCCCGGACTGGGCCCTGCAGAACCCGGAGGACTACCGCGACGTGCTGCGGTACGCCGTCCCGGCGGCGGTGTCCGCCGCAGGGGTGGATCCGGCCGCGATCGTCGGCATCGGCATCGACTTCACCGCCTGCACGGTGCTGCCGACGACCGCCGACGGCATCCCGCTCTGCGAGGATCCCGAGCTGCGCGACCGGCCGCACGCCTGGGTCAAGCTGTGGAAGCACCACGCGGCGCAGACGCACGCCGACCGGATCAACGCGCTGGCCCACGAGCGGGCCGAGCCGTGGATCGGCCGGTACGGCGGCAAGATCTCCGCCGAGTGGCAGTACGCCAAGGGCCTCCAGATGCTGGAGGAGGACCCCGAGGTCTACCACCGCGCCGAGCGCTTCATCGAGGCGGCCGACTGGATCGTCTGGCAGCTCTGCGGCACCGAGACCCGCAACGTCTGCACGGCTGGTTACAAGGGCATCCTTCAGGACGGTCAGTACCCCAGTGAGGACTTCCTGACCGCGCTGAATCCCGGGTTCGGCGACTTCGTGACCAAGCTGGACGGTCCGTTGCTGCCCCTGGGTGCCCGGGCCGGCTCGCTCACCGCGCGGGCCGCCGCCTGGACCGGCCTGCCGGAGGGGATCGCGGTCGCCGTCGGCAACGTCGACGCGCACGTCACCGCGGCGTCCGCGCAGGCCGTGGAGCCCGGCCGGCTCGTCGCCATCATGGGCACCTCGACCTGTCACGTGGTCAACGGCGCCCAGGTCGCCGAGGTGGCCGGGATGTGCGGTGTCGTGGACGGCGGCATCAGCCCCGGCGCGTGGGGTTACGAGGCCGGGCAGAGCGGTGTCGGGGACATCTTCGGCTGGTTCGTCGAGCACGCGGCTCCGGCCGGCGTCGACTCGCACGAACGCCTCACCGAGCTGGCCGCGAGCCAGCCGGTCGGCGCGCACGGCCTGATCGCCCTGGACTGGTGGAACGGCAACCGTTCACTGCTGGTCAACCACGACCTCAGCGGGATGATCGTCGGAATGACCCTGGCCACCCGGCCGCAGGACATCTACCGGGCGCTGCTGGAGTCCACCGCGTACGGCACTCGGATGATCATCGAGGCGTTCGTCGAGGCGGGAGTCGCGGTGAACGACCTCGTGATCGCCGGCGGCCTCACCAACAACGCCCTGCTGATGCAGATCTACGCCGACGTGACCAAGCGGCCACTGAACATCATCGCCTCGACGCAGGGGCCGGCGCTGGGATCGGCGATCCACGCCGCCGTGGCCGCCGGTGAGTTTCCCTCGGTCCACGAGGCGTCGCAGGCGATGGGTCGGGTGCACGAGGCCGTGTACCGACCGGATCCCGAGCGGGCGCGGGCCTACGACGCCCTCTACGCCGAGTACCGGACGCTGCACGACCACTTCGGTCGCGGCGGCAACGACGTCATGCTCCGCCTGCGGGCGATCCGCAACGCGGCAGCCGGAACCGCTGCGGCCGCACCCGAGGCCGCGTTGGAGGTGGTCGCATGAGCACCGAGGTGACCCGACAGATCCGCGAGCTGCGCGAGACCGTCGCACGCCTGCACTCCGAGCTGACCCGCTACGGTCTGGTCGCCTGGACGTCCGGCAACGTCTCCGCGCGGGTTCCCGGCCAGGACCTCCTGGTGATCAAGCCGAGCGGCGTCAGCTACGACGATCTCACCGCGGACAACATGGTGGTGTGTGACCTCGACGGCTCTCTCGTCGAGGGCGACTTCGCCCCGTCCAGCGACACCGCTGCGCACGCCTACGTCTACCGGGCCATGCCCGAGGTCGGTGGGGTCGTGCACACGCACAGCTCGTACGCCACCGCCTGGGCCGCCTGCGGCGAGGCGATCCCGTGCCACCTCACCGCCCAGGCCGACGAGTTCGGCGGGGAGATCCCGATCGGCCCGTTCGCTCTGATCGGCGGTGACGACATCGGCAAGGGCATCGTCGCCACGCTGGCCGGTCACCGCTCGCCCGCAGTGCTGATGCGTAACCACGGCGTCTTCACCATCGGCCGCGACGCGAAAGCGGCGGTCAAGGCAGCGGTCATGTGCGAGGACGTGGCCCGTACCGCGCACCTGGCCCACACCCTCGGTCAGCCGGTTCCGATGGCGCAGGCGGACATCGATGCTCTTTATGACCGTTACCAGAACGTCTACGGTCAACAACCAGTCGCACCAACGGGTTCCTGACCGTCCAACGGCTGCCCGGGACCCGTCGGTCTGCACCACGACGCACCAGCACGCACCACCCGCGTACGCCGCTCCTGCGCACCTCCGGCGGCTGCCGCGGTTACCCACCACATCCAGCCAAGGAGATTCGATGGGAAAGATGCGAACGCAGTCCGCTCCGTGGCGCGCTGTCGCGGTCCTCGCCAGCGTGCTGCTCGTCGGCGGCGTGGCGGCCTGCGGCAACAGCGACACCGGCGGTGGCGCCAAGGACGACGGCAAGATCACCCTGGGCTTCTCCCAGGTCGGTGCGGAGAGCGGGTGGCGTACCGCGAACACCACCTCGATCAAGGACGCCGCCGCCGCGGCGGGGATCGAGCTGAAGTTCGACGACGCGCAGCAGAAGCAGGAAAACCAGATCAAGGCGATCCGCAACTACATCCAGCAGAAGGTCGACGTGATCGCCTTCTCGCCGGTGGTGGAGTCTGGATGGGACACCGTGCTCAAGGAGGCCAAGGACGCCGGCATCCCGGTCATCCTGACCGACCGCTCGGTCGACTCGGCCGACAAGAGCCTGTACAAGACCTTCCTCGGCTCGGACTTCGTCAAGGAGGGCCGGCTCGCCGGTGAGTGGCTGGTCGAGCAGAAGAAGACCGCCTCGGGCCCGGTGAACATCGTCGAGTTGCAGGGCACCACCGGCGCGGCGCCGGCCAACGACCGCAAGAAGGGCTTCGCCGAGGCGATCGCCGCCAACCCGAACCTGAAGGTCATCGCCTCCCAGACGGGCGACTTCACCCGGGCCGGCGGCAAGCAGGTCATGGAGCAGTTCCTCAAGGCCAACCCGAAGATCGACGTGCTGTTCGCGCACAACGACGACATGGGCCTCGGCGCGCTCGAGGCGATCACCGCCGCCGGCAAGGTGCCGGGCAAGGACATCACCATCATCACTGTCGACGCTGTCAAGGACGGCATGCAGGCTCTCGCCGACGGGAAGTTCAACTTCATCGCGGAGTGCAGCCCGCTGCTCGGCCCACAGCTGATGGACCTGGCGAAGAAGGTGCACGCGGGCGACGAGGTGCCTGCTCGGATCGAGACCGAGGAAACCACCTTCACGTCCGAGCAGGCCAAGGAAGCACTGCCCAACCGCAAGTACTGATCGACGCTGGGGGTCGCCGCGTTCGCGTGGCGGCCCCGCCGCGTCGTCCCCTACCCGCAACGGACCGGGCATGGCCCGCGACCACCTTCGCAGCACGCCCGCCCGGACGATCCCCAGGGACGACCGGGCGGGCGCACGGGGCGGTGGCGGCCCTTCCGTGTCGACGACCCAGAAGAGGTCTGATGGGATGACGGATAGCCGTCCGGTCCTGACGATGACCGGGATCAGCAAGTCCTTCCCCGGGGTGCGCGCACTCCACGACGTCAACTTCCGGCTCTTTCCCGGCGAGGTGCACGCCCTGATGGGCGAGAACGGCGCCGGCAAGTCGACCCTCATCAAGGTGCTGACCGGCGTCTACGACACCGACGAGGGCACGATCACCCTCGACGGCGAGACGGTCTCCTTCAGCGGGCCGATGCAGGCGACCGCCGCCGGGGTGAGCACGGTCTTCCAGGAGGTGAACCTCTGCACCAACCTCTCGGTGGCGGAGAACATCTTCATCGGCCGCGAGCCCCGGCGCCTCGGCGCCGTGCACTGGGGTGAGGTTCGCCGCCGGGCCCGGGCCCTGCTGGCCCGCCTCGACCTCGACCTCGACGTCAGCGCGCCGCTCGGCTCGTACTCCCTGGCTATCCAGCAGATGGTCGCCATCGCCCGCGCGATCGACATCAAGGCTCGGGTGCTGATCCTGGACGAGCCGACGTCGAGCCTGGACGCCGGCGAGGTGGCGCAGCTGTTCCGCATCATGCGGCAACTGCGCGACGAGGGCATCGCGATCCTCTTCGTGACCCACTTCCTCGACCAGGTCTACGAGATCGCCGACCGCATCACGGTGCTGCGCAACGGTGGGCTCGTCGGCGAGTACCTGACCGCCGAGCTGCCCCAGCTCTCCCTGGTCGAGAAGATGATCGGCAAGGAACTCGACGTCCTGGAGGGCATCGAGGAGCACTCCCGACGGGACCTGGCCGCCCTGGAGGAGGGCACCCCCCTGGTGGCGGTGTCGGACTTCGGCCGTGCCGGTGCGGTGGAGCCGTTCAGCCTCACCATCCACGCCGGCGAAGTGGTGGGCCTGGCCGGCCTTCTCGGCTCCGGGCGTACCGAGGTCGCGCGGCTGTTGTTCGGGGCCGACCGGAGCGACGGCGGCCAGGTGGCGGTGGACGGCACGGCGAGCAGCCTGCGTACCCCCGCCCAGGCCATCGACCACGGCGTCGGCTTCTGTTCGGAGAACCGTCGCGCCGAGGGCATCGTCGCCGACCTGTCGGTCCGCGAGAACATGATCCTCGCCATGCAGGCCGCCCGTGGCTGGCTGCGACCCATCCCGCGTCGCCGCCAGGACGAGCTGGTCGACAAGTACATCAAGGCACTCAGCATCCGGCCCGCGGACCCTGAGGTGCCGGTGCGCAACCTCTCGGGTGGCAACCAGCAGAAGGTGCTCCTGGCCCGGTGGCTGATCACCGAGCCGCGACTGTTGATCCTCGACGAACCGACCCGGGGCATCGACATCGGCGCGAAGACCGAGATCCAGAAGCTCGTGACCCAGTTGTCCGACGGCGGCATGGCGGTGCTGTTCATCTCCGCGGAGCTGGAGGAGGTGCTGCGCCTCAGCCACAAGGTGGCCGTGATGCGGGACCGGCAGATGGTCGCGCAGCTCGCCAACGATGACACCCTGGACGCGGACCGCATCATGCAGACGATCGCCAGTGGGTCCCACCGGGAGGAGGCAGACCGATGAACGCCACCATGGGCCGCTACCGGGCGGTGACCGGTCACCGGTTGTTCTGGCCCGCCGCCGTGCTGGTCGTCATGCTCGCGGCGAACACGATCTACCGGCCCGGGTTCCTGTCGATCGAGCTCAAGGACGGGCACCTGTACGGCTCGCCGATCGACATCCTGCGGCTGAGCGCACCGCTGATCCTCGTCGCGCTGGGGATGACCCTGGTCATCTCGACCGGCGGCATCGACCTGTCAGTGGGGTCGGTGTGTGCGATCAGTGGCGCGATCGCCTGCATGTACATCAGCAAGCAGTCCGACCAGAACAGCCTTGTCGTGGTGCTGACGGCCCTCGCGATGGCGTTGGGCGTCGCGCTCGTGCTCGGCGCCTGGAACGGGGTGCTGGTGGCCGTGATCGGGATCCAACCGATCATCGCCACCCTGATCCTGATGGTGGCCGGCCGGGGCCTCGCCCAGCTGATCACCCAGGGTCAGATCATCACCATCAACTCCGAGCCGTTCCGGGCGATCGGGCTGGGCCACCTGTTCACCCTGCCGCTGGCCATCTTCATCGCACTCGCCGCGGCACTGCTCGTCGCCGCGTTCACCCGACGCACCGCACTCGGGATGATCGTCGAGTCGGTGGGTGGCAACGCCGAGGCGAGCCGGTTGGCCGGCATCCGCTCCGGCCGGGTCATCTTCCTCGCGTACGTGCTCAGCGCCGCCTGCGCCGCGATCGCCGGTTTCATGATGACGGCCAACGTCTCCAGTGCCGACGGCAACGCGGTCGGCCTCTGGGTGGAGCTGGACGCCATCCTCGCCGTCGTCATCGGCGGTACGTCCCTCGCCGGTGGCCGGTTCTTCCTCAGCGGCACGATCATCGGCGCGCTGATCATCCAGACGCTCACCACCACGGTGTACGCCATGGACATCTCACCGCAGACCTCGCTGCTGTTCAAAGCGGTCGTCGTCATCGCCGTCTGCCTCATCCAGGCGCCGGCCTTCCGGGCCCGGTTCGCCCGCCGCAGGCGCAGCGCGCCGAAGCCCAACACCATCGCCGACAAGCCGAAGGAGCAGGTACCGGCATGACCACTGGATCGCTCACCGCTGGTCGTGCCCGGTTCCGGCTGCCGAGGCGGCAGATACCGGTCCTGGCCACGCTCGTCCTCCTGCTGGTGATGTACGGCATCGGGGTGTCCCAGTACCAGGCGTTCTCCAACGTGCAGGTCATCTTCAACGTCTTCATCGACAACGGCTTCCTGCTCGTGGTCGCGATCGGGATGACCTTCGTGATCCTCACCGGCGGCATCGACCTGTCGGTCGGGTCCGTCGTGGCGATGACGGCGATGGTGTCGGCCTGGCTGCTCCAGGAGGGCCTGCCGGCGGCGCTGGTGCTCGTCATCGCCCTGCTCATCGGGCCGACGCTCGGCCTGCTGATGGGCTGCGCCATCCATTTCTTCGACATCCAGCCGTTCATCGTCACGCTCGCGGGGATGTTCTTCGCCCGGGGGATGTGCACGTTCATCTCCGGCTCGTCCATCCCGATCACCGACGGGTTCTGGACCAGGATGTCGCAGGAACGGATCGGCGATCCCCGGGGCAACTTCGTCTCGATCAGCGTGCTGATCGCCTTCGTCGTGGTCGCCGTCGCCGCGTACGTGCTGGCCTACACCCGGCTGGGACGCAACGTGTACGCCATCGGCGGCAACCCCCAGTCGGCCCTGCTGATGGGTCTGCCGGTGGGGCGGACCAGGATCGCCGTCTACACCATCAGCGGTCTGTGCTCCGCGATCGGTGGGATCCTGCTGTCCTTCTACACCCTCTCCGGCGCGCCGTTGATCGCCGTCGGGATGGAGCTGGACGTCATCGCCGCCGTCGTCATCGGAGGCACGGTGCTCACCGGCGGCTCGGGTTACGTGTTCGGCACGGTGCTCGGCGTCCTGGTGCTGGGCGTGATCCAGACCCTCATCACCTTCGACGGGAGTCTCAACTCCTGGTGGACCAAGATCGTGATCGGCGGCCTGCTCTTCGCGTTCATCCTTCTCCAGCGCCTCATCGGCATCCGTTACAAGTGACAGTTCCTCTCGCGGAAGGCAACCCCATGGCACCACACACCGCACCCGAGATCTGGTTCCTCACCGGCAGCCAAGGCATGTACGGCGAGGAGACGCTCCGGCAGGTCGCCGAGCAGTCCCGCCAGATCGCGGCCGCGCTCGACGACTCGCCGCAGATTCCCGCCCGCGTGGTCTGGAAGCCCGTCCTGACCAACAGCAGTGAGATCCTGCAGGTCTGCCGGGACGCCGCGGCGCAGGGCGCCATCGGGGTCATCGCGTGGATGCACACCTTCTCACCGGCGAAGATGTGGATCGCGGGTCTGGACGCGCTGCAGACTCCGCTGCTGCACCTGCACACGCAGGCCAACGTCCTGTTGCCGTGGAACGACATCGACATGGACTTCATGAACCTGAACCAGGCCGCGCACGGCGACCGCGAGTTCGGGTACATCCAGACCCGTCTCGGTGTGGCCCGCAAGACGGTGGCCGGGCACGTCAGCGACCCTCGGGTGAGTGCCCGGGTCGGGGCGTGGGCCCGCGCCGCGCTCGGCTGGTCGGCGATGCGGTCGCTGCGCCTGGCCCGCTTCGGCGACAACATGCGCGACGTGGCGGTGACCGAGGGCGACAAGGTCGAGGCGGAGCTGCGGTTCGGGGTGTCGGTCAACACCTACGGCGTCAACGACCTGGTCGAGGTGGTCGGCGAGGTCACCGACGCGCAGGTGGACGACCTCGTCAAGGAGTACGAGGACACGTACCGTGTCGTCGCGGACCTGCTCTCCGGGGGGGAGCGGCACGACTCCCTGCGGTACGCGGCCCGCCTGGAGCTGGGCATGCGTGCCTTCCTGGACGAGGGCGGGTTCCGGGCGTTCACCACGAACTTCGAGGACCTCGGCGGGTTGCGTCAGCTGCCCGGCATCGCCGTGCAGCGGCTGATGGCCGACGGTTACGGCTTCGGTGGCGAGGGCGACTGGAAGACCTCGGTGCTGGTCCGGACGCTCAAGGCGATGTCGGTGGGCGTGGATGGCGGCACGTCGTTCATGGAGGACTACACCTACGACCTCACCCCGGGCGAGGAGTTGGTGCTCGGCGCCCACATGCTGGAGGTCTGCCCGACCATCGCGTCCGGCGTGCCGAACGTGGAGATCCACCCGCTGAGCATCGGCGGGCGGGAGGACCCGGTCCGGCTGGTCTTCGACGCCGCGCCCGGTCCGGCGGTGGTGCTCGGTCTGGCCGACATGGGGGAGCGCTTCCGACTCGTGGCCAACGAGATCGACGTGGTCACTCCGCCGCAGCCGCTGCGCCGGCTGCCGGTGGCCCGCGCGGTGTGGCGTCCGCGGCCGGACCTGCCGGTGTCGGCGGAGTCGTGGATCACCGCGGGCGCGCCGCACCACACCGTTCTGTCGCAGGCGGTGGGGGTGGAGGAGTTGCATGACCTGGCCGAGATGAGCCGCACGGAGCTGGTCGTCATCGACGCCGACACCCAGCCGCGCCGCTTCGCCGACGAGATCCGCTGGAACCAGGCCTACTACCGGTTGGCGCGCGGCTTCTGAGCCGGGCGGCTGAGCCGCGTTCCGCGACGGGTGGCCCGTCCCTGCCTGCATCCCTCGGGCAGGGGCGGGCCACCCGTTCAGGTGCGCGCTAGCACGACAGCGAGCCGACTGGGTTACGTCTTGACTAAGGGCGTGTTATCGCTCACAGTCTATAACTAAGACGGTCGATGTCTGTGGCTGGCCCGGCCGCGATCATGTCCCTCACCCGCGAGCGGAAATCAGCGCCGCGAAACACGGTGAGTGATGTTAGCGATCACATTCAGCGATCGGGTCAGTTCGGCGCACCGCCCGGTGCCGTGGATGCCGGCCCAGGCCGTTCGGTTCGCAACGTCAAAGGAGGATCATGGTTGCCATCGGTCGGGTTCCCTGGAGAGCATCGTCAGCGCGGGGGCGTCGTTGGCTCTCGCGCCTCGCCGCCGCCGCGGTCGCGGTGGTGGTCGGCGGGGCTCTGGCGGCTGTCGCGCCGACCGCCGCGTCGGCGGCGACGGTCGACACCAACGCGTGGTACGTCCTGGTGAACCGCAACAGCGGCAAGGCGCTGGACGTGTACAACCAGGCGACGAACGACGGTGCGCGCATCACCCAGTGGGCGCGCAACGACGGTGCCTGGCAGCAGTGGCAGTTCGTCGACTCCGGTGGTGGCTACTACCGGCTCAAGTCGCGGCACTCGGGCAAGGTGCTCGATGTCTACAACTTCTCGACCGCGAACGGCGCGTCGATCGTGCAGTGGGCCGACGGCAACGGCACCAACCAGCAGTTCCGCCTGGCCGACTCGGACGGCGGTTACGTGCGGCTGATCAACCGCAACAGCAACAAGGCGATGGAGATCCAGGGCGCGTCGACCGCTGACGGTGGCAACGTCGTGCAGTACGACGACTGGGGTGGCAACAACCAGCAGTGGCAGCTCGTCCAGGTCGGCGGGGGCAACCCCGGCAACCCCGGCACGTCGTACACGAACCCCGTCGTCTGGCAGGACTTCGCCGACGTCGACATCATCCGGGTCGACAACGCCTACTACATGTCGGCGTCGACCATGCACTACTCGCCGGGAGCGCCGGTGCTGCGCTCGTACGACCTGGTGAACTGGGAGTTCGCCGGTCACTCCGTACCCCGGCTGGACTTCGGCTCGAAGTACGACATGAGCGGCGGTAACGCGTACGTCGACGGGATCTGGGCGTCGACGCTGAACTACCGACCGAGCAACCGGACGTACTACTGGGCCGGGTGCATCGACTTCGCGCAGACCCACATCTACACCGCGTCCGCAGTCGACGGTGCGTGGAGCAAGCACACCACCATCCCGAACTGCTACTACGACGCCGGCATGCTGATCGACGACAACGACACCATGTACGTGGCGTACGGCAACGGCACCATCAGCGTGGCGCAGTTGTCCGCCGACGGGAAGTCACAGGTTCGGGCCCAGCAGGTCTACACCACGCCGTCGAGCATCGGCACGCTGGAAGGCGCCCGGTTCTACAAGCGCAACGGCGCCTACTACATCTGGCTCACCCGCCCGGCCAACGGTCAGTACGTGCTGAAGTCGACCAACGGCCCGTTCGGCCCGTACGAGCAGCGTCAGGTGCTGCTCAACCTGCACGGCCCGATCTCCGGTGGCGGCGTGCCGCACCAGGGTGGGCTGGTCCAGACCCAGAACGGCGACTGGTACTACATGTCCTTCGTCGACGCGTACCCCGGTGGTCGGATGCCGGCGATGGCGCCGATCACCTGGACCGGCGACGGCTGGCCGGTGCTGCAGACGGTCAACGGCACCTGGGGCACCTCGTACCCGAAGCCGAACCTGCCCGCGCCACCGCGCGCGGTCAAACCGCTCACCGGCACCGACACGTTCGCCGGCACCACGCTCGGCCCGCAGTGGGAGTGGAACCACAACCCGGACAACAGCAAGTGGGCGGTGAACAACGGGCTGAACCTGCAGACCGCCACCGTCACCGGCGACCTGTACAAGGCGCGCAACACGCTGACCCACCGCATCCAGGGCCCCACCTCGACCGCGACGATCGAGTTGGACTACTCCACGATGCGAGACGGTGACCGTACCGGCCTGGCGGTGCTGCGCAACTCGTCGGCCTGGATCGGGGTCCGACGGGACAACGGATCGACACGTCTGGTCATGCAGAACGGCCTGACGATGGACGGCAGCTGGAACACCACCAGCACCGGCAGCGAGGTGGCGAGCACCGCCGTCTCGGGTGGCCGGATCTGGTTGCGGGCCAACGCCGACATCAGACCCGGCTCCGGCCGGCAGGCCCGTTTCTCGTACAGCACGGACGGGGTCAACTTCACCTCGTTCGGCAACGCGCTCACCCTGGCGAACAACTGGCAGTTCTTCATGGGCTACCGGTTCGCCATCTTCAACCACGCGACCCAGGCACTCGGTGGCGCTGTCACCGTGCGCCGATTCGACCTGACAACGCCGTGACACCAGTCACAACAGGATCGGTCTGATCCGGTGGCGTGGGCACGCACGTGCCCGCCGGCCCGTCGAGCCCGCGCCATCGCGTGATGCCGTCGCCGGCCTGCTCCACGCTCTGTCCAGGGAGCGTAGGGCGGGCCGGCGTGGCGTCTGGCAACGACGGAGTACGCCGCTTGGCCGCGTACTCCAGGTGGGGGATGCGTTGCACGGCCTCGGTGCGTTGCGCGGACCCCTACCGCCGTCCCGTGTTCGGGGCGGTGGCTGGCGTAGACTGTCGGCGATCCAGCGCTGGTCACCTGGGATTCAGCACCGGCGTGGTGACTGAGCGAGGGGGATCGGGCCGGGCCGCTCCAGTCGACGTCGACGGGCTGCGGGCCGGAGACGTAGCGGGGGGAGCGAAATGGCCGTCCACGGTCCCGCGATGACGGACGTTGCTCGTCTCGCCGGTGTCTCCCATCAGACGGTGTCGCGGGTGCTCAACGGGCACCCCAACGTCCGTGAGCAGACCCGGCTCCGGGTGCGCGCGGCGATCGCCGAACTCGGCTACCGTCCGAACGGCGCGGCACGCGCGCTGGTGACCGGTCGATCGCAGGTCATCGGCGTGGTCGCACAGAACACGACGCTCTACGGTCCCGCGTCACTGCTGGCGGCGTTGGAGCAGACCGCCGCCGCAGAGGGCTTCGCGGTCAGTGTCGGCAGCGTCCGCAACCTGGACCACCGATCCATCTCGGCGGCCGTCGAGCGGCACCTGTCGCACCGCGTCGCCGGCATCGTGGTCATCGCGCCGGTCGAGTCGGCCGGTGAGGCGCTGGAACGCCTGCCGAAGGATGTCCCGCTGGTCACGGTCGACGGTGACCCGAGCCGACCGGTGCCACTGGTGACGGTCGACCAGGTGGCGGGTGCCCGGGCGGCGACGCAACATCTGCTCGACGCGGGGCACCGCACCGTCTGGCACGTCTCGGGCCCGTCCGACTGGTTCGACAGCGTCGGTCGGATCGACGGCTGGCGGGAGGCTCTGCTGGCCGCCGGGCTGGTTCCGCCGCCGCTGATGCCGGGGGACTGGTCCGCGGCCTCGGGTTACCGGTGTGGGCAGATGTTGGCGCGGATGCCGGAGGTCACCGCGGTCTTCACCGCCAACGACCATCTCGCCCTGGGCGTGCTGCGGGCGTTGCACGAGTTCGGCAAGCGGGTGCCGGACGACATCAGCGTCGTCGGCTTCGACGACGTGCCGGAGGCGGCGTACTTCATTCCACCGCTGACCACCGTTCGCCCGGACTTCGACGCAGTGGCGCGGGCGAGCCTGCAGATGCTGCTGAGCCAGATCGAGTCGGGCACCGGCGGGGCGCTACGGCAGACCGTCGCCCCGACCCTGGTCTCCCGCGAGAGCGTCGCCCCACCGCGTCGCTGACGCTCGCCCCTCGATGGACGCTGTTGGATTGTCGTAGCGCGACTCTATCGACGCTTGGCAATGCATCAAGGGCAAGGTATTGAACCTCGTGAAATGTCGCCGTAACATGATGGGCGTCTCTGTTAACGCTAACAATATTGGCGTCCAGCAATAGGCCCAGCGACCCAAGATCGTAGTCAGGGGCGGGCGCCACCGACAAGGAGGCTCGATGAACCGCATCACCCGAGGTCGTCGCTGGGGGAGCGTACTGGCGGCCGGAGTGCTGCTCGCCGGCGCTCTGGTCGGCCTGCGCGCCCCCGCGGCGCAGGCACTGGACAACGGGGTGGCGCGTACTCCCCCCATGGGTTGGAATTCGTGGAACTCGTTCGGCTGCAACATCAACGAGGCGCTGATCCGGCAGACGGCGGATGCGATCGTCAGCAGCGGTATGCGGGACCTGGGCTACAACTACGTCGTGGTCGACGACTGCTGGTTCAACCCCAACCGGGACAGCTCCGGCAACATCCAGGGCGACCCCGGCCGGTTCCCCAGCGGCATGAAGGCGCTCGGCGACTACCTGCACGCCCGGAACCTGAAGTTCGGCCTGTACCAGGTGCCGGTCGACAAGACCTGCGCGCAGTACTTCGGCTCCTACCCCGGCGCGACCGGCAGCCGGGGCCACGAGGTGCAGGACGCGCGCCAGTTCGCCGCCTGGGGCGTCGACTTCCTCAAGTACGACTGGTGCTCGCCGGAGGGCAGCATCAACGACCAGGTGGCCACCTTCGCCAAGATGCGTGACGCGCTGGCCGCCACCGGCCGACCGATCGTCTACAGCATCAACCCGAACAGCATCCACGCCAAGACCGGCCCGCAGCGCAACTGGGGCGACGTGGCGAACATGTGGCGCACCACCGAGGACATCACCAACGCGTGGGACACCGGTCAGAGCAACGGCTACCCGATGGGCATCCAGAACATCATCAACGTGACCGTCCCGCTGGCGTCCTACGCGAGGCCGGGTGGGTTCAACGACCCGGACATGATGGAGGTCGGGCGGGGCGGCATGAACGACACGGAGATGCGCAGCCACTTCGCGATGTGGGCGATCATGGCGTCCCCGCTGATCGCCGGGAACGACGTGCGGAACATGAACGCCGCGACGCAGACCATCCTCAAGAACGCCAACCTCATCGCGATCAACCAGGACTCGCTCGGGTTGCAGGGGACGCAGGTGTCCTTCGACGGCACCCGTCGGGTGCTGGCCAAGCCCCTCGCCAACGGTGACGTCGCCGTCGCCCTTTTCAACCAGGGCGGCTCGACGACGACGATCTCCACCACGGCCGCGGCCGTCGGCAAGTCCGGCTCGTCGTTCACGCTGGTGGACGCGTGGACCGGTGGCACCAGCTCCAGCAGCGGGACGATCAGTGCCAGCGTCCCCGCGCACGGCACCGTGGTGTTCCGGGTCAGCGGTGGCGGGACGACCACTCCGCCGCCGACCACGTCGGGCGCGTTCGTGAGTGCCGCCTCCGGCCGCTGCCTGGACGTCCCGCAGAGCAACACCACCAACGGCACCCAGCCGGTGATCTGGGACTGCAACGGCGCCGCCAACCAGAACTGGACCCTCAACGGTCAGACCCTGCAGGCTCTCGGCAAGTGCCTGGACGCACCCCTCAACGCCACCGCCGGCGCCAAGGCGCAGATCTGGGACTGCAACGGCGGAGCCAACCAACGGTGGACGATCAACGCCAACGGGACGATCAGTGGCGCGCAGTCCGGGCTCTGCCTGGACGTCAACAACAACGGCACGGCCAACGGCACCACGGTGCTTCTCTGGACCTGCACCGGGGCAGCCAACCAGCGGTGGACGCGGCGGTAGCAGGTCGGGTCCATCCACCGACCAGGTCGTGGCAACCCGCCTGATCCCTCGGAAGTGCCGGTGCCCGCTGACGACAGCCGTCGTCGGCGGGCACCGGTCTGTGCGGCGTCGCGCCGGTGACGGTGAGTCGTCGCGTCAACCACTTCCCGCCGATCGATCGCATGACTACGCTCGCCTGGATGCTCCGTTACGAGACCGTGACACCGGTATTTCGGCCCGGGTGTTGACGTGAACTTTGTGAGCGCTAACACTACCCGAAAGATGACAGTTGGCCCCGGCAGTCGCGGGGAGTCCAGAGAGGAGAAGCCCGTGGGCAGGAAATTCCTGGTTGCTCTGGGCAGCGCGGCACTGGCGCTGAGCCTGGCGGCGTGCAGTGGCGAGGGTGCGGGCAGTAACGGCAGCAGCGGGGCTGACAAGCCCAGCGACCTGACCATCGGCGTGTCGATGCCGACCCAGACCTCGGAGCGGTGGATCGCCGACGGCAACGCCGTGAAGTCGAAGCTTGAGGCCAAGGGCTACAAGGTCGACCTCCAGTACGCCGGCGACGACATTCCCACCCAGTCGCAGCAGGTCGACCAGATGATCACCCGCGGCGCGGATGTCCTGATCCTCGCGGCGATCGACGGCACCGCGCTCAGCAGCCAGCTGCAGGCCGCCGCTGCCGCGAAGATCCCGGTCATCTCCTACGACCGGCTGATCCGCGGCAGCAAGGACGTCGACTTCTACGTCAGCTTCGACAACTACAAGGTCGGCGTCGCCCAGGGCACCGCACTGCTCGTCGGCCTCGGCCTGCTGAACAAGGACGGCTCGAAGGGCACGGCCAAGGGGCCGCTGAACGTCGAGCTCTTCGCCGGGTCGCTGGATGACAACAACACCCAGTACTTCTTCGGCGGCGCGATGGACACCCTGAAGCCGTTCATCGATGACGGCACGCTGGTCGTCAAGTCCAAGCAGACCACCCCCGAGCAGGTCGCCATCCTGCGGTGGCAGCAGGAGACCGCGCAGAAGCGGATGGAGAACCTCCTCACCTCCAGCTACAACGACGGCTCGAAGGTCGACGGGGTGCTGTCGCCGTACGACGGCATCTCCCGCGGCATCATCACCGCCCTGCAGAACGCCGGCTACGGCAGCGGCGCGAAGAAGCTCCCGGTGGTGACCGGTCAGGACGCGGAGATCGCCTCGATCAAGCTGATCAACGACGGCGTGCAGAGCTCCACGGTCTTCAAGGACACCCGCCTGCTCGCCGACCAGGCCGTCAACGCCGCCGAGGCGTTCCTGCAGAAGAAGCAGCCGCAGGCCAATGACACCAAGACGTACAACAACGGTGTCAAGGTCGTCCCGGCGTACCTGCTGCCGATCGCGACCGTCTACAAGGACGACATCAAGGCGACTCTGATCGACTCCGGCTACTGGACGGCGGAAGAGGTCGCCGCCGGTCAGGCCAAGAAGTAAGCCACCCGTCGGGCCCGGCGATCATCGCCGGGCCCGACGCTGTGGTGTACCGCGTCCGACCTGACAGAGGACAGTGACCATGGACGACACCATCCTGGAGATGCGCCGCATCACCAAGACCTTCCCCGGCGTGACCGCGCTGGAGGACGTCACCCTCGCGGTGCGTCGCGGGGAGATCCACGCCATCTGCGGGGAGAACGGCGCCGGCAAGTCAACCCTGATGAAGGTGCTGTCCGGCGTCCACCCGTCCGGTTCGTACGACGGTGAGATCCTCTTCGACGGCAAACCGATGCAGTTCCGGGGCATTCGCGACAGCGAGGCCAACGGCATCGTCATCATCCACCAGGAGCTCGCCCTGGTGCCGTACCTGTCGATCGCGGAGAACATCTTCCTCGGCAACGAGCGGCGCGGCCGCAGCGGGCTCATCGACTGGAACTTCGCCAACGCCGAAGCGGCGAAGCTGCTGGCGTCCGTCGGGCTGCACGAGAACCCGGTCACCCCGGTCATCCAGCTCGGTGTCGGCAAGCAGCAGCTGGTCGAGATCGCCAAGGCGCTGTCGAAGAAGGTGCGCCTGCTCATCCTGGACGAGCCGACGGCCGCACTCAACGACATCGACTCGGCGCACCTGCTCGATCTGTTGCGGGCCCTCAAGGAGCAGGGCATCACCTGCATCATGATCTCGCACAAGCTCAACGAGATCACCGCCATCGCCGACTCGACCACCGTCATCCGGGACGGGCGCGCCGTGGAGACCCTGGACATGAAGTCCGACGAGGTGACTCAGCAGCGCATCATCCGGGGCATGGTGGGGCGCGACCTGGACAGCTTCTACCCCGACCGCGAGTCGTCCCCCGGCGAGGAGGTCCTCCGGATCGAGGACTGGACGGTGCGGCACCCGGTCCAGGACCGGAAGGTCGTCGAGGGCGTCGGCCTGTCCGTCCGCGCCGGCGAGGTCGTCGGCATCGCGGGCCTGATGGGCGCCGGGCGGACCGAGCTGGCGATGAGCGTGTTCGGTCGCTCGTACGGGCGTGACATCAGCGGCCGGCTGTTCGTGCGCGGGCGCGAGGTGCACGCGCGCACCGTCGCCGAGGCGATCGACAACGGCATCGCGTACGTCACCGAGGACCGCAAGCGGTACGGCCTCAACCTCATCGACGACGTCCGCCGTAACGTCTCCGCCGCCGCGTTGGACCGGTTGTCCCGGCTGGGCTGGGTGAACGGCAACGAGGAGATCAAGGTCGCTGAGGCGAGCCGCAAGGAGATGAACATCAGGACCACCAGCGTCATGGCGGTGGTCGGGAAGCTCTCCGGCGGTAACCAGCAGAAGGTCGTGCTGTCGAAGTGGCTGTTCACCGACCCGGATGTGCTGATCCTCGACGAACCCACTCGAGGGATCGACGTCGGCGCGAAGTTCGAGATCTACACGATCATCAATCGGTTGGTGGCCGCCGGTAAGGCGGTGATCGTCATCTCCTCCGAGCTGCCGGAGCTGCTCGGGATGTGCGACCGCATCTACACCCTCGCCGCCGGCCGGATCACCGGTGAGATGCCGGTGGCCGAGGCGACTCAGGAGAGCCTCATGGAGCTGATGACCAAGGACAAGGAGCTCGTCGGATGACCAGCATCAAGACCCCTTCGACGGAGCGCCCGACGCCCCCGGACAGCACGCCCGCCGCCGCCCTGCACAGTGGGACGAGCGACCTGCGTGCGCTGGTGTTGAACAACCTGCGGCAGAGCGGGATCTACGTCGCGCTGGTCGTCATCGTCGGGCTCTTCGCGATCCTGACCGACGGGGTGCTGCTGAGCCCGGGCAACATCACGAACATCGTTCTCCAGTACTCGTACATCCTGGTGCTGGCGATCGGGATGGTCATCCTGATCATCGGCGGGCACATCGACCTGTCGGTCGGATCGGTCGTCGCGCTGACCGGAGCGGTGTCCGCCGTCCTGGTGATCCAGCAGGGCTATCCCTGGTGGGTCGGCGTCCTCGCCGCGCTCGCCGTCGGTGTCGCGGTCGGTGCCTGGCACGGCTTCTGGGTTGCGTACGCCGGCATCCCGGCCTTCATCGTGACCCTGGCCGGCATGCTGCTGTTCCGGGGCCTCACCCTGCGGGTGCTCGACAACATCTCGCTGTCGCCGTTCCCGTCGGAATACCAGCAGGTCGCGGCGGGCTTCCTCAACGGCCTGCTCGGCGGAAACGGTTTTGACGCCTTCACGCTGCTGATCGGCGCCGTCGCGGTGGCCGGCTACGCGGTGAGCGGCTTCCGCACCCGCGTGGCCCGCGTGCGCTACCAGCAGCCCGTCGAGTCGTTCCCGCTGTTCGTCGCCCGTGTCGTCGTGGTCGGCGCGGTCCTCATGTACTTCGCCTGGCAGCTGGCGCACGCCCGTGGCCTGCCGATCGTGCTGATCATCCTCGCGGTCCTCGTGCTGGTCTACGGCCTGCTCACCCGGCGTACGGTCTTCGGCCGCCAGGTCTACGCGATCGGTGGCAACCTGTCGGCGGCGGCGCTGTCCGGCGTGAAGGTCCGGACCGTCAACTTCTGGATGTTCGTCAACATGGGCTTCCTGGCCGCGGTGGCCGGCGTCATCTACTCGTCGCGGTCGAACGGCGCGCAGCCCGCCGCCGGCAACATGTTCGAGCTGGACGCGATCGCCGCGGCCTTCATCGGCGGCGCGGCGGTCACCGGTGGTGTCGGCACCGTCGTGGGCGCGATGGTCGGTGGCCTGATCATGGCGGTGATGAGCAACGGCATGCAGCTGATGGGTATCGACCAGTCGACCCAGTCGGTGGTGAAGGGTCTCGTCCTGCTCGTCGCCGTCGCCTTCGACGTCTACAACAAGCGCCGGGCCGGCACGGCCCGCTGACGTCGCGACAGCACGACCGTGGCCCCTGCCCGCCTCGCGGGCAGGGGCCACGCGTCAACACGTGGTCGTTAGACACACCGGCCCCGCCTCGGCCCCGAGCCGGCGCCCGGCGCGCTGGTTGAGGGCTTCCCGCGCCGATGCCTGAACCGCCCGCAGGGTCGGCCCCACCTGTCGGTGGTCCTGTAGAGCTGCCCCAGATATGGACCGCGCCCTGCGGAGACGGCTGCGGTGAATCTGACCGCGCCCTGCGGAGACGGCTGCGGTGAATCTGACCGCGCCCTGCGGAGACGGCTGCGGTGAATATGACCGCCCTGCGGAGACGGCTGCGGTGAATCCCGGCTGGCCCTGCCTGCACCGGGGCTCATGGTGCTCGCGGCCGTTGCCAGTGCCCGTGGCGCTCTCGGGTGGTGATCCGGTCGGCGCCGCCCCATATCTGGGGCAGCTTTACACTGAGCCGGACACACCCCAGGGCCCGCCAGGAAGCGACACCGCAGCGCTGCAGTGCCGGTAGCGCCGCAGCGCCGCTAGCGGCACTGCGGCCGCGCGCGAGAGGATCCCGCTGCGCCGCGGACGACGCAGCGGGATCACGCGGTCAGTGGCAGTTGCCGGTGCCGCTGTCGTTGTAGGTCTGCCCGGCCACCGGCACGAACTGCCAGTCGTAGCTGCCGGAGTGCAGGGTGAACTTCAGGACACCCCACGCCGAGCTGTTGCGCGCCTCGCTGTTGGGCTGGATGGTGCCGAAGCCGTAGTGGCTCGCACCGCCCATCCCGGCGACGAAGCTGCGCATACCCCGGCTGGCGTCCGCGCCACCGGAGGGGTTCATCGGGGCGAACCGTTCGTACACGTGGTTGTGCCCCCACACCACGACGTCGGCGTTGTAGTCGTAGAGCGCCTGGTACAGCGGACGCGTCGACGTCGACGGCGCGTGGTTGGAGCTGGACGTGAACAGCGGGTGGTGCCAGTACGCGAGCGTGCACGGCTTGCTGCTGGCCGCCAGGTCCGCGCGCAGCCACTGTTCCTGCGTCGAGCCGGCCGACATGCTGATGTTCGAGTTGAGCGACACGATGTGCCAGTTGCCGAGGTCGAACGAGTAGTAGCCGCGGCCGCTCGGGCCGGCGGACGTACCGAAGTAGTTGTAGTAGCCGGTGGCTCCCGACGTGTTGTAGTCGTGGTTGCCCGGCGACGGGCGGGTGCGCGTCTTGTGCCGACCCCAGGTGGGCTCGTAGTAGCTGCTGAACTGCGACGCGGTGCCGCTGTCGTAGACGTTGTCGCCGGTGGTGAAGACCGTCCCCGGGATGTTGTCGAGCAGCGTCGCGGTGGCGCTGTCGCCGGAGCCCGAGTCGGCGATGTCGCCGGCGCCGACGAACACCGGGTCCCCGGACGGGGGTGGCGTGGTCCCGGTGGTGACCACCAGCTGCGGGGCGTCTGCCCCGCTCTCGCGGGTGTCGTAGTAGGCGCCGTCGCCGCTGGAGGAGGTCGCACCGAAGCTGTACGTGCCGTTGCCGGTGACCGCCGCCGTGACGTCGACCTCGTACCAGGTGTTGCCGCTGACCGCGCCGACCGTGCCGAGCGTGGCCCCGTCGATGGCCGGCTGGTTGTTCCAGGTGGTGCCGGTCTCGGACCACGTCGTGTTGGACATGCGGCGGAACGTGCCACCGGCGTCGCTGCCGCTGTTGCCACTGATCGTGCGTAGTCGCAGCTTGGCGCCGGTCACCGTGCCGCTGACGCCGCTCACCGTGAAGCGCAGGAACGAGCGCCGCACCGGCGAGTTGTCGACCACGATCTGCGTGGACGTGCCGTAGCTGGTGGAGGCTGTGTCGCTCTGAACGTAGGTGTCAGCGACCGGCGTGAACGTCACGCTCGCCGCCGACGCCGCGACCGAGCTGGTGAGGACGACGGCGGCGCTGGCGACGACGAGCACCGCGACCGTTCCCAGCGTCAGCGGTGGGCGGGCGAATCGAATGTCCATCCAGGACTCCCTTTCTGCGGGTGGAGAGCGCAAGGAATGTAGAAAGGCCGATGAACCGACGCACTGCCGCCAGATGAACAGTACGTTCGAACGATGAAACCTCTCGATGTTTGTCACCTGTTCATCCGTCACATGTCTGCTTGACGCCCACCGTCCCTTGCGGCCCTTCCGGCCCGGTCGCCACCATGGCTGACCGTCAGTCGTCGACCCGAGGAGATGCTCGTGTACCTGTCGACCGTCTCCCGGCCGGCCGCCGAGGAACCCGGACCCGGGCCACGGCGCCGACGGTTCGCATTGGTCAGCGGCAACGTCGTCGCACTCGGCACGGTCAGCCTCATCACCGACGTCTCGGCCGAGATGGTGGCCGCCGTCCTGCCCCTCTATCTGGTGCTGGGCCTGCAACTCAGCCCGGTGGCCTTCGGCGTGCTCGACGGCGTCCACACCGGCGCCACCGCCCTGCTGCGGGTCGTGGGCGGCTTCGCCGCCGACCGGTTCCGGCGGCGCAAGCTGATCGCCGGCATCGGTTACACGCTCTCGGCGCTCGCGAAGCTCGGTCTGCTGCTCGCCGGCCGGTCGATACCGGCGATCGGCGCCGTCATCGCCGTCGACCGGCTCGGCAAGGGCGTACGCAGCGCGCCGCGCGACGCGCTGATCACGCTCTCCAGCCCACCCGAGGCGCTGGGTCGGGCGTTCGGGGTGCACCGGGCGATGGACAGCGTCGGGGCGTTCCTCGGGCCGCTCGCCGCGTTCGCGGTCCTGCTGGTCGTCGGGCAGTCCTACGACGCGGTCTTCGTCACCAGCTTCTGCATCGCGGCCCTGGCCGTGGTCGTGCTCGTGCTCTTCGTCCGCGAGCGTCCGGCCGGCGAGCCGACGCAGCAGCCGAGCGACCCGACGGTCTCCGTGCGCGAGGCGTTCGGGCTGTTGCGCGGCGGACCCGCCCGCCGGCTGGTGCTGGCCGCGGCGATGCTCGGGTTGGCCACCATCGGCGACGGGTTCGTCTACCTGTTGCTGCAACGCCGGGAGGACCTCGGTCTGCGCTGGTTTCCGCTGCTCGCGGTGGGGACCAGCCTGGCTTACCTGCTGCTCGCCGCCCCGCTCGGCGTACTCGCCGACCGGATCGGCCGTCTGCCCGTGGTGATCGGTGGCTACACCGCCCTCGGCGCGACGTACCTGCTGCTGGCCGGTCCCGTCGACGGTTGGCCCCTGATCGCGCTGACGCTGGCGCTGTACGGCGCGTTCTACGCGGCCACCGACGGCGTGCTCATCGCGCTCGCCGGCCCGGTGCTGCCGGCGCGACTGCGGACCACCGGGATCGCGCTCGTGCAGACCGGGCAGGCCCTGGCGTACCTCGTCTCCTCCGTCCTGTTCGGTCTCGCCTGGCAGGCGTGGGGACCGGAGAACGCGATCCGCGCGGCGGCCGTCGCCGTCGCCGGGGTCCTGGTCGGCACGCTCCTCCTGCTGGCCTCCCCGTCCCGCCTGATCACCCGGAAGGTGCCCCGATGACCGCGATGTCGACCCGAGCCAAGATCGGCGTGGTGGTCGCCTCGGCCGTGCTGCTGGGCAGCGTGGCGGCCGGCTATGTGGCCATGGCAGCGGAACCGGCCATGCCGCCACCTCCCGCCGCCGGCGACCAGGCGGTCACCCTGACACCCGGCCCGCGCCTGTTGGCGATCACCGACCGGTACGTGTCCACCGTCGCGACGGCCGACCCCGCCGGGTCGCGTACGGTCTCCGGCCTGGAATGCCTCCGGGTGTACGCCGCCGCCGGCACCGGGGTCTGCCTGAAGCCGGAGACCGCCTGGTCGTACCAGATGGTCGTGCTCGACGCGGCGCTGCGCCAGACGCGGGCGATCAGCGTGCCGGGCCTGCCGAACCGGGCCCGGGTCTCGGCCTCCGGCCGGATGGTCTCCTGGACGACGTTCGTCGGCGGCGACTCGTACACCTCCAGCGGTTTCTCCACCCGCACCGGGATCCTCGACACCGTGAGTGGTGCCACGGTGGCCTCGCTGGAGGAGTTCGCCGTCACGAAGGACGGCCGCCGCTACCGCCACCCGGACGTCAACTACTGGGGCGTCACCTTCACCGCCGACGACAACAGCTTCTACGCGACCATGTCGACCGGGGGCAGGAGGTATCTCGTCCGGGGTGACTTCGCCGCCCGTACGGTCGAGACGCTGAAGGAAAACGTCGAGTGCCCGTCGCTGTCACCGGACGGCACCCGGCTCGCGTTCAAGGAGGCGGTCGACGCCGACCCCACGAAGGGTTGGCGACTGTCGGTCCTGGACCTGGCGTCGGGGCGGATCACCGCGACGGCCGAGACGACCAGCGTCGACGACCAGGCGGCCTGGCTCGACCGTGCCACGCTGGCCTACACGCTGCGGCAGAGCGACGGCCGCCCGGACGTGTGGAGCGTCCCGGCCGACGGGTCAGGGGCACCGAAGCTGGTGATCCCCGACGCCGAGTCGCCGTCCCCACTCACCTGACGGCACGAGCCCCGCGCTCGGGTGGTCAGGACACCTGACCGCCTTGGTGCGGACAGCATTCCGTCACGCGCGATTCCGCGCCTAAGCCATCGCCGTTCATCGAAGTTCCCGAAGCTGTTGACCATGACAAGGCTGAGCCGTCGCATCTTCGTCCTCAGTGGACTCGTAGCCGCCGGTGTCGCGGTGACACCCCGCCAGGGTGCCCACGCCGCGGTGCCGTACCCCTTCAAGCTCGGTGTGGCGTCCGGTGATCCGGCGCCCGACAGCGTGGTCCTCTGGACCCGGCTGGCACCGTCTCCGCTCAACGCCGACGGGCAGGGCGGCATGGCCAACGCCGACGTGACAGTCGAGTGGCAGGTGTCCGCCACCGACCGGTTCACCTCGCTGGTCGCCTCCGGGTCGGTGGTCGCCCGCTACGCCGACGCCCACTCGGTGCACGCGATCGCGGGCGGGCTTGCCGCCGACTCCGACTACTATTACCGGTTTCGGGCCCAGGGTCAGATCTCCCCGGTCGGGCGCACCCGGACCGCCCCGGCACCGGGCAGCTTCGGCCGTGACCTGGTGATGGCCTTCGCCTCCTGCGCCCACTACGAGGCCGGCTACTACACCGCCTACCGGCGGATGGCCGAGGACAACCCCGGGCTCATCCTGCACCTGGGGGACTACATCTACGAGGGTGGCGTCAACACCTCCGCCGTGCGGCAGCACGTCGGCGCGGAGATCGTGTCGCTCGCCGACTACCGCCGCCGGTACGCGCTCTACAAGTCCGACCCCGACCTGCAGGCGGCGCACGCGGCGGCACCCTGGCTGGTGGTGCCGGACGACCACGAGGTGGAAAACAACTACGCCAACATGGTCCGCAACGACAGCAGCCCGACGCTGACCGCCGCGCAGTGGACCGCCCGACGCACCGCCGCGTACCGGGCCTACTACGAGAACATGCCACTGCGGCCGGCCTCCGCCGCGAACGGCAACAGCATCCCGCTGTACCGGCGCGTCCGATGGGGACAGCTCGCGACCTTCCACATGCTCGACACCCGGCAGTTCCGCGACGACCAGGCGTGCGGTGACGGCTGGAAGGTCTGCGCCGACGCCGACCTGGCCTCGCGGTCGCTGACCGGGGCGACCCAGGAGGCGTGGCTGCTCGACGGGTTGGCCCAGCGCTACGGCACCTGGGACATCCTCGGCCAGCAGGTCTTCTTCGCCCGCCAGTTCGACGCGGCCGGGGCGGCGAGCATGGACGCGTGGGACGGCTACCGGGCCTCGCGCAGTCGGATCCAGACCGGCTGGCAGCAGCGCGGGGTGCGCAACCCGCTGGTGCTCACCGGGGACGTGCACAAGTCGTGGGCGAACGACCTCAAGGCCGACTACGCCAACCCGTCGTCCGCCACCATCGGCACCGAGCTGGTCTGCACCTCGATCACCTCCGCCGGCAACGGCACCGGCAGCACCACCATCCCGAACGCGGCGACCAACCCGCACCTGAGGTTCCACTCGGACCGGCGCGGCTACGTGCGTACCACGATCAGTCGCAGCCAGGTCCGCGCGGACTTCCGCGCGCTGAACACCGTGACCGAGCACGGCGCCGCGGCGTCCACGGTGGGCTCGTTCGTCATCCTCGACGGCCAGCCCGGCCTCCAGGCCGGTTGAGGGAGAGTCATCATGACCGCAATCACCGCACTGCTCACCGCGTCCCTGCTGGTGCCGAACGTGGTACCGGCCCCGACCGCCATGACCGCCGAGGCGGTCACCTGGGCCACCGCGAACAGCGTGGCCACCGGCGACCAGGACCTGCCCGCCATCGCGATGAACCGCAACGGTCAGGTCGCGGTGGCGTGGGAGGACGACCGGGACAGCACCGCCCCCGAGGACGACACCCACAGCGAGATCTACCTGCGGCTGTTTCGCGATGGCACGCCGGGCTACGAGCTGAAGCTCTCCACCGGCGGCACCAGTGGGGCCGCCTGGCGGCACATCAGCCCCGACGTCGGGCTCGACGACCGGGGCAACGCCGTGGTGGTCTGGGCCGCCGACGGCGACGGCAACGGCGTCTACAACATCCAGTACCGGGTGGTGTCGCCCACCGGCGCGGTGCTCGGTTCGGGGCAGGCCAACGCCAGCGACGCCGGGCAGCAGATCTGGCCGAAGGTCGCCGTCGACCCGGACGGCGCGCCGACCACCGCCGCTGTCGGTTTCACCGTGGTCTGGGAGGACGTGCAGGGCACCGCTTCCGCCACCGTCAAGGCCGCCGGCTTCACCGCGGCCACCACCAAGGGGTACGAGGTGACGGCCTCGCAGACCACTGGCACGCACCACCGCCCCGACGTGGCGGTGTCGGCGTCCGGCGAGGCGCTGGTGGTGTGGGACGAGGACGCCGACGCGAACGGCTCGTACAACATCGGTCTGACCCGGCTGGCCCGCGCCAACGGTGCGGTGGTGCTGTCGCGGCGGACGGCCAACGCGCAGAGCGGAGGGCAGCAGCAGCGCGCCTCGGTCGCGGCGAACTTCGCCGGTGACTTCACGGTCGGATGGGAATCCGACCACACCGGCGGTCGGGGTGTCTGGGCGCGTTCGTTCACCGCGGCCGGCACCGCCCGGCACGGCGAGGTCGAGGTCTCCACCGGGGCCGGCGCCGTCGCTCCCGGGGTCGGAATCGACGACCAGGACAACGTCGTGGTGGGCTGGACGGTGTCGGGCGCCAACCCGGATGTCTGGGCGCGCGGCCTCAACCCCGACGGCACGTCCACCGGCCGGCTGGCCGCCCAGGCGTTGAGCCAGACCACGACCGGTCGCCAGGAGCATTTTGCCGTCGCCGCGTCGCCCTGGGGTGAGGTGAGTGTCTGCTACACCGACGACAACGACGGCAACGCGTTCGACCAGGTGCTCCTCGGCCTGGGCACGACGAACTCCACCTGGCTGATGTCCGCCGACGAGCTGCGCCGGCTGAAGGCGCGGGCCGCTACGACGGTGAACTGAGCCAACTTGGCCCGTTCAGACGGCGTGGTCAGGCTCGCCGCTGGCGCTGGCCATCCCGTCGTCTCCGCCGAGGGACGACGGGGTGGCCACGGCGCGCAGAGTGATCGACTCATCGTTGTGGTCGACCTCGAACAACGTCCCGGCCGGGAAGGCCGCCGACGTCTCGGGCGGCAACTGGATCGTGCCGTCACCGGCCACCACGGCGAAGTCCCGGCCGTTACGCCCCTCGGCGCCGACCCGGCCGTCCCGGATGGTGACCGCTCGGCCGAGTTGGGCGCCCACCTCGCCGTCGTGGGTCACCACGACCACTGTGGTGCCCCGCTCCGCGTTGACGGTGGCCAGCGCCGCGAGCACCTCGTCTCGACCGGCCACGTCGAGCTGACTGGTCGGCTCGTCGACCAGGAGCAGGCCGGGCCCGGCGGCGAGCCCCTGCGCCAGGGCGGCCCGCTGACGCTGCCCCGGAGTCAGGTCGCCCACCCGCCGCGCGCCGGCGCCGCCGAGGCCGACGAGGTCCAGGATCGCCTCCGGTGGGTCGAGCCGGCGTCCGGCGAGGCGCGCCGCGGGTCGCTGCGCCAGCCAGATGTTGCGCGACAGCGACAGGTACGGCAGCAGGTTGCGTTCGGCACCCTGGAGCACCGTGCCGACAGTGGCCCCGCGCAGGGCGGCCAGGCCCTTGGAGGAGAGTCGGGACAGCTCGTGGTCGCCCACGTAGACCCGCCCGGCCGATGGTTGCATGAGCCCACCGAGGATCGCCACCAACGTGGACTTGCCAGAGCCGGACGGACCCACCAGCGCCAACATCTCGCCGGCCGCGATGGTCAGGTCCACGCCGGAGAGCGCGACGACGTCACCGGTGGCGGTGGGGTAGATGTGGATCAGCCGGTGGCAGGTGACGGTGACGCCCCCGGCCGACTGTGCGGCGGTCACCGGCTCGTCCTGCCGCGCGGCGGTCATCGACCGCTCCGGCGGCGCACCGAGGCGGCGACGATCCGACCGAGCACGACCGCCGTGAGGGCGAACAGGATGACCGTCGGCACCGCGAACAACAGCAGCCGGCCGACGTCCGGCCAGTCGGGTATCGGGACCGGTGAGCGGCCGTCACTGAACAGACGCTGCCCGCCCCGGGTGAGAAGCCAGATCACCAGGGTGACGAGCGCACCCGACCCCACCGCGAACACGACCGGCCACCCGTAACCGCCACGCACGGCGCGTGGTGGCAACCCCTGCCGGCGGAGTGCCACCAGCATGGCCACCCGGGTGCGCTGCTCGGCGGAGGCAGTCGCCACCATGCCGGCCGCCCCGATCAGCACCCCGGCCAGCGCGGCGAACATGTTGAAGCGCAGCGCCAAAGCCGCTCCCTGCCGATCGAAATCCTCTCGTACGTGGGTGATCGTCTTCTCGTCCCGCACGACCAGACCCTGTGCGCGAAGCCGGTCGAGGACGTCTGGGGGAGCCGACCGCGCCAACCAGACCTCCTCGTTGCCGTTCTGACTGGCGACGGCGAGTCGGTCCGCGTACTCCAGGTCGACGATGAGCCCGGATTCACCGAGCCGTGGCAGGCGGTCGACCAGTCCTCGAACCGACCCGTTGGTCGGTGTCCCGTCGACACCGTCGTACGGATGAAAGCGGCCTACGGTCGTTCCCTTCGACCGGGTCAGGTAGATGGGCAGCGGGAACGGCGAATCGAGCACAGCGACGCCGGCCGGCCTCGCCCGCCGGCCTTCGTTGACATTGAGGACCAACGCGGCTTTCGTTCCGCTCGCAGCGCTGATGGACGTATCATCCGTATCGAGCAGCCGCCACCGTTGCAGATCGGCGAGCTGTGCGCCGGTCAGCACCACCGCCTCGCCCTGGCCTTCGGCGTCGGCCGTGCGCAGCTCCTCGAACTGGACCTTGAGTGGCCGGGCCACCACGGGAGCGTCGACTTCGATCTTGACGAGTCGACATTCCTGCGCGCACTCGGGCACCTGGAGGTCGTAATCCTTCCGGCCGGGCTGGATGTTCTCGCGAGCAAGGACCACCCGGGTGCCGTTCCTTCCGGAGATCGTGATCGCGAGGCGGACTCGATACGCGTCGAAGACCTCGGCGTCAAAGTCGGCGGAGAGCGCCATGATGAGCTGTCGACCCCGCAGTTGCACAGGTGTCCCCGGTGCTGGCGGGTGGATGTCCCGGGCGATGTCCGCCAGGGGCACGCCGTAGGACGGATGCGGCGCGGCCACCGTCGCCAGTCGGTCGGAGTCCACGGCCAACAGCTGTGTGCCGGCCGCGGCGGGCGAACCCGACACCACGGCGGCCATCGCGAATCTGCCCTCGGGATCAACCGTCCGCACGGCTGTCAACAGGTGTGCACGCGACGTCGCGTCGACCGTGACGACCCGGGAGGCGCCGACCTCGACGACCGCGCGGTCGCGGTAGGCGGCCGAAGCGACAGCACTCGTCGCGACGGTGAAGGCGAGCATGGCGACGACCACGGTGAGCAGGGCGATCAGGGGCCGGAAGCGTGGTTGCCGGGCCACCTGCACCAGGGCGAGGCCGACGGCTGTCCGGCCGCGCGCGAGCAACGCTGCACCCACCGTGGCGCCGGCGATCATCGCGAGCCGCGCCAGCAGCACACCTGCGGCGAGTGCTCCGGCGACCGGCGCGAGCAGTGCCAGGCCACTGGGCGATCCGCCGGAGCGCAACTGCACCACCGCGGCCACGGCGATGGACACCGCGACGATGTCGCCGATGGTCGCCCGCCACCCCCGTACCCGTGCCGGCACCCGGCGTAGCAGGTCGACGACCGGCGCGGACATCATCCGAGCCTGGGCCAGCAGCACCGCGGCGAGCGCGCCGACGGCGCCGATGGTGGCGAATCCGATCGTGGTCCCGTCCACCGTGACGTCGGCGTGCGCCGGAAGGGTGCGCGCGGCGAGCAGTGTGGCAGCGCCCAGACCGGCCAGGCAGCCGAGGGGAATCGCGACCAGGACGGGCACGGCGTGCTCGCCGATCGCCAGTGCCCACAGTCGTCGGCGCTGCACGCCACGGAGCAGGAGCAGGCCCTGCTCCGGTCGCCGCTGGTCGGCAGCCGAACCGACCGCGACGAAGAGGACCAGCCAGCAGAGCAGGACGAGCAGCCCCGCGCCCAGCACCACGCCGTCGGCCAGTTGCCCGCGTTGCAGCGTGACGCGATCCAACAGACCGGGCAGGCTGGTGCCGGCCCCGTAACCCGCACGGCCCCCGTCGCGCTTGAGCACCGCGAGCGCCGCCTGCAGGTCCGGTACGGATCGGCTGTCCAACAACCGCTCGGTGGCGTAGAGATCGGCTGTCGACCGGGACAGGATCACATCATCGTCGGCGAGGGGTGAGGAGTCGGAACTGAAGATGGCGTCCTCGGCGCTGCCCGGGATCGAGGTGCTGGGAGAGTCCGCCGCAGGGGGCCGGATGAGCTCCTCGCCAAGCCAGAACGGGTCCTGCACGTCCAGCGGTTGGTAGACGCCAGCCACCCGCACCGGCACGACGCCGAACGTGAACTGGTCCCCGACGGCGACACCGAGCCGCGCCGCGGTGTGCGTGCTGACCATGACCTCGGCTAGCTGACCCCTCGAGGTGGCCCGGGGACAGGCGCCGCTCACGGTGACGCGTTCGCAGACCCCCGCCCGATAGGTCAGGTTCGAGGTCACCCTGCCGGCACGGCCGGCGGCGACACCGCCGCTCTGGGCGCCCAGGACGACGTCGAACCCGGCCGGCGTCAACTGCCGGACCTTGCCGACGAACGCCGTCCTGGTGGGATCGCCGGGCATCCCCGGACTTTCGACGGGATCGGCGAGTCGCACCCGAAGCTCGTTCGGCTGCGCGGTGGACAGTTCGTGGCGCGCCAAGGCCTGCCCGGCCGCGGCGACGTACGTCGGTGCGGCAGCGGCGGCCGCACTGGCGAGCAACGCGAGCAGGAGCACGGCTGTGGCCTGCGCCCGGCGGGCCGCGAGCGCTGCCCAGATGATGGTCAGCATTGACGGTGAGGGTATCGGCGGAGTCCGATTCTCACCGCCCCCCGCGGGTGGACTGTGACCTGCCGGTTACCGCACGTCCGTCAATCGCGGACGATCTCCGCCCGACCCTCGACGAGGTGCAGCTCCGCTTCGCAGGCGGCGGCCACCTCCGGGTCATGGGTGGCGAACACGACGGCCGCGCCCCGGCGCGCCTCGTCGTGCAGCAGGTCCAGTACCCGCTGCCGATTGCCCGCGTCGAGTTCGCTGGTCACCTCGTCGGCCAGCAGCACGCCGCCGCGCAGCGCCAGACCGCGAGCGATGGCCGTGCGCTGCTGCTGGCCGCCGGACAGCTCCTCGACCAACTGGTCGGCCTGGCCGGAGAGGCCCAGCCGATCCAACAGCGCTGCGGTCTGTTGGCGGGCCTCCGACGCTGCCATACCGCCGGCGACCAGTGCCACCTGAAGGTTCTCGGCCGCGGTCAGGATCGGGGCCAGACCGTTGTCCTGCGGGACGAGGACGATTCGGTGCTCGACCGCGTGATCACGGTCGCGCAGCGGCTGCCCGTCGACTGTCACCGTGCCGTCTCGTGGGGGCAGCAGCCCGGCCATCGCGTTGAGCAGGGTGGTCTTGCCGGCGCCCGACGAACCGGTCAACGCCAGCACCCGACCCGGTCGGAGGGTCACCGACACGTCCCGGAGGACGGTCGGCGCGTCGCCGTAGCCGACCGACACGCGTTGAAGAGTCAACATCTGCGCTCGCCCCCTCCGGTATCGGCGTTCCGCACAGTGCCACGCCCGACGGGATCGCGCAATCGCCGTCGCCGGGCCCGGTGCGCTGCCCAGCCCGACGCCGGCCGGAGCGGGCAGGAATCCAGGGATGTAGAAAACCTTCGATGGGTGCGTTGACTTCGACGATTTGCTACACAACAATCAGCGTCAATATCGACGGTTGTCTCTCGGTTGTCATCCGGAAGGAGGCACCCGTGGCGGAAACCGACGGCCCGAAACCCACCCGAGAGTGAGGCCACGATGAGACACGGTCGACGACTGGTCGGCGGCACAGCCGCGGCCCTGTTGATGGTCACGAGCCTGATCGGTGCGGCGCCCAGCGCCGCCGCCGCGGCCGTCACCCCCACGCTCACCGCCGCGGTGACCGCCAAGCTGCTCGGTTCCGCCCAGCTGTCCACGGCTGACGCGCGACCGGAAACCCGGGTCACCGTCAGCCGTACCAGCGGACGGTGGGCGTTCGGCACCGCCGTCGCGCTCGCGCCCCGACAGGAGGACGCCCACCCGACCGGGTCGATCTTCCTCGCCCGGTCCGGGTCCACCGGCTGGCGGATCGCCTTCGACGGCGAGGCCGCCTTCGGCGAACTGGCCGCCGAGTCGCCCCTCATGACGGGCCAGGAGAGGAACGTGCTCACCACGACACCGGCCCCGATGTACGCGGGCGGCGACTACCGGACCGGAATGGCCCTGCCGTTCGGCGTTGGCCAGACGTGGACGCTCACCAGTGGCCCGCACGGCTGGGGCGGAACCGAGTCGCCGTACAGCTCGGTCGACCTGGCCGGTGGTGACCAGGTGGTCCGCGCGGCCCGGGCCGGGGCGGCGTACACGATGTGTCAGGGGTGGATCCGCGTCATCCACGACCGGGGCTACTCGACCGACTACTACCACCTGTGGAACAGCATCTCCGTCAACGGCGCGGGTGTCGGCCAGGGCACCGTCCTGGGCAACACCGGCACCGATGTGACCTGCGGCGGCGCCGCCTACGGCCGGCACGTCCACTTCGGGCTCCGGCAGAACAGCGCGTACGTGCCGATCGCCGGCCACGACATCGGCAAGTGGGTCCTCGCGAACGGCGCCGCCGCGTACCAGGGCGGCGCGCGGCACGGGTCGGCCTGGGCCGGCGCCGGGGCGGGCCTCTACAACTACGGCGCGCTCGGCTTCAACCAGGGAGTGGTCGACGCGAACGGCGGTGGGGTGCTCACCCGACGTGCCGGGCCGGGCACCGGCTACGGCTCGCTCGGCTCGGTCGCCGACGGCGCCACCGTCACCATCTCCTGCTCCGCCAACGGCACCTCCCACACCGGGCGGTACGGCACCACGGCGCTCTGGAACCGGTTGAGCGACGGCAGTTGGGTGTCCGACGCCTACCTGTCGACCGGTGTGAACGGCCCGATCAACGGCTGGTGCTGACGAGTTCGACCGCCGAGGTTGGCGGCTCGCCGGCCGCCAACCTCAGTCACCGCAAGGAGAGCTCATGTCCTTTCGAAGCTTCCACCGAGGCCGGTTCCTGCTCGCCCTGACCACCGCCCTGACCGGAGTCGTCGCGGTCGCGTCACCGGCCGTTGCCGACCCCGGTGGCACGCCAGTGACGGCCGCCCCGCTGTCCGTCGCGTTCGACACCGCCGCCGCCCGGTACGACGTTCCGCGCGACCTCCTGGTGGCGCTGGGCTACGCCGAGTCACGGCTGGAGATGCACGCCAGCACACCGAGCGCGGCGGGCGGCCACGGGCTGATGCACCTGGCGAGCAACCCCGGAGTGCGCACCCTGGACGAGGCTGCCGCGCTCACCCGGCTCAGTCCGGCCGCGCTGCGCACCGAACCCACAGCGAACGTGCTCGGAGCGGCCGCCGTCCTGCGCTCGTACGCCGATCAGGCGGGCCTCACCGCCTCGGCGCGCGACGACGTGAACGGTTGGTTCGGACCGGTCGCCCGGTACGGCGGCGCCAGCGAGCCGTCGGTCGCGCGGCTCTACGCGGACACCGTCTACGACCTGCTGCGTGCCGGGTTCACCGGGCGCGGTGAGGCGGTGGCCGGGCGACCGGTCGCGCCCCGGCGGGGTGGCCTGGAGCGGGCCGCGGTGCTCGGCGGGATCGGCACCCTCAGCACCGACTACGGGCCGGCGGCGTGGGCGCCGGCCAGCACGAGCAACTACACGGTGGCCAGTCGACCGGGCAGCCACCCGGTGAACCGCGTCGTCATCCACATGACGCAGGGCTCGTATGCCAGCGCTGTCGGCTGGTTCCAGAACCCGGCCGCCCAGGCCAGCGCGCACTACACCTTCCGCTCCTCCGACGGGGCCGTCACCCAGTCGGTGCGGGAGAAGGACATCGCCTGGCACGCCGGCAACTGGACCTACAACACCGAGTCGATCGGCATCGAGCATGAGGGGTTCGTCGACAACCCCGCCTGGTTCACCGACGCGATGTACCGCGCCTCGGCTGCGCTCACCCGTAGCCTCGCCACGAAGTACGGCATACCCAGGGACCGGGCGCACATCATCGCCCACCGTGAGGTGCCCGGCGCCACCCACACCGACCCGGGCCCGAACTGGAACTGGACCTACTACATGCAGTTGGTGAACGGGATCACCGGCATCGGCTCCGGCACGGTGACCACCGAGGCGTCCAGCCTCAACGTGCGCTCCGGCCCCGGCGCCAGCTACCCGGTCGTCGGCTCGGTCGCCGACGGCGCCACCGTCTCCGTCTACTGCCAGGCCGTCGGCAGCACGGTCACCGGCCCGTACGGCACGACCTCCGTCTGGAACCGGATCGGCACCAACCGCTACGTCTCCGACGCCTTCGTGCTGACCGGCTACGACGGGTACATCCCGAACGTACCGCGCTGCTGAGGGCACCCTACGACGGCGACCGCTCAGGCGGCCGTCGACGAGCCGAAGAGCAGGTCCAGCTGGGCGTCCAGCGCGTCCAGCGCCTGCTCGGCGGTGTACTGCCCGCCCAGCAGATAGAGGCCCAGCCCCTCCATCAGGGCCAGCAGGCCGGCCGCCTGGGCAGCGTCTCCGGTGGGCAGGACGCTGGCGATGAAGCTGGTCAGCTGCATGGTGTCGGCGCGCAGGCCGGTCGCGGACGCCGGTCGTACCGCGGTGTACGCGAGGAATGCCAGCGCCACCCGCCCGTCGTCACGGGTCCGATCGTCGAGCGGTAGCAGCGCGGCGATCATCGTGCGCAGCAGCAGCCGGGGGGCGGGGTTCTCGCCCAGGCGCGCCAGTGCCTCGGTGACCCGGATCTGGCCGCGCTCGCGGACAACCGCCATCGCGAACGCCATCATCTCGTCCTTGGTCCGGAAGTAGTGCTGGACCATGCCGGCGGACACGCCGGCCTCGGCAGCCACGTGACGGAGGCTGACGGCCTCCAGGCCCTGATCCGCAGCGACCCGCATCAGCGCGTCCGCGATGAGGGTGCGTCGCTCCTGGTGATCGACCTTCTTGGGCATGGCCTCGATCGTTTCACAGTGGGTGACCCGGACACCCCGCCGGCGCTGCGGCGGTCACCGGCTGACGGTGGTGCTCGCGGGTGCGCCGCGCGCGCTGCGCAGGAGGCCGTCCGGGTCGTCGGCGTACAGTCGCAGCTCGTCCACCGGTGTGGACCCGGTCTTCGCCAGATCGAAGGTCAGCGGCCGGCGCAGCAGGACGTCGATGCTGGTCTGGTTGCCGACGGAGACGGACACCACTCGACGGTCGCCTTCCTGCTCGACCTGCACCGACCTGCTCGACGGCAGCGAGCGGTAGCGCTTGCGCAGGGCCTCGACGTCGGTCCACGGGATGAAGATGTCGATGCCCGAGCTGAGCCGCACCCGTAGACCCCGGTCGCCCACGATGTGCGGATGGATCGTCATGCTGGCGAACAGCCCGATCATCCAGAGCAGACCCCAGATGCCGAGGCCGAGCACGATCCAGCGGGCTGGCCGCCACGGCACCACGTGGGTGACGACGACATCGAAGATGGGGATCTCCACGACCGACAGGCCGATGAAGATGCCCAGGATCGGCTTGACCACGCCGAGGTAGCCGAACGGCTCGTCGCCGGGCCCCAGGGGCAGGGGGCGGCGCCGGGCCCAGACGTACAGGCTGCGCCAGGTCGCGGCCTCGGCCTCGGCCGCCCGGCGCAGCAGCGGGCCCACCCGCGCCCTGGTCGGTGCCTTCGTGTCGGTCATGGTCGTCCTTCTCGGTAGGGGGCCGACGGTCAGTGGACCGTGATGGTCCCGGCGCCACCGTCCACGGTGACGAGCTGTCCCGTGGAGATCGTCCGGGTGGCGTCCGGCACGCAGATGACGGCCGGAATGCCGTACTCGCGGGCCACCGTCGGACCGTGCGCCATGACCGCGCCGGTCTCGGTGACCAGCGCCGCGGCGGTGAGGAACAGCGGGGTCCAGCCGGGGTCCGTGGTCGCGGCCACCAGGACGTCGCCGGGCTCGATGTGGGCGGTGCCCGGATCGTGGACGACCCGGGCCGGGCCGGTCACCCGCCCCGCCGACGCGCCCACGCCGGCGAGCGTCCCGTCGTCGGCGGGCACCGCCGGCAGGACGGTCTCCACATCCGTGCCGTCGGAGAGCAGCGCCACCGGCACCGTCCGACGCCGCAACTCCCGGCGGTGCACCGCCCGTCGGGCGGTCACGGTCCCGCGCAGATCCACACCCTGGTGTACGGCGGAGTGCACCTCGTCGAGGGTCAGGAACATGATGTCGTCGGGCTGGTCCAGCAATCCCGAGCCGTGCAGGTCGGCGCCGATGAGCAGCAGTTGGCGGCGCGTCTCGCGCAACGGGTACAGCCCGGCGAACTTGCCGGCCTCGCGCAGACCGGCCAACGACCGCGCCCGGCGCAGCAGGAAGCCGGCGATGCGGCCCCGCACCGGGCGCCGACGGCGGACTCGCGTGACCAGCTCCGCCAGCGACGCCTCCGCCGCGGCGGCGGTCCGCTGGAAGCGCTGGTCGGGGCCCTGCCGCGGATCGGTCACCCGCAGGTAGTTGGCGACCGCGGCGAACACCGGCGTGGGGTCCTCCGCCCAGCGCGGCACGCCGAGGTCGACTTCGGCGACGCCACGGTGACCGTAGACGTCGAGGAAGGTGGTCATGCCGATGTCGGGCAGCGTTCCGCGCAGATGGCGCGCGGCCAGCTCGGCCGGCGGGGTGTCGAGGAGGAGTTGACGGTGGTCGCCCGCGCCCTGGGCGAGCCGCCACAGGGCCAGGTCCATCTCGATGGTGACGTTGTGCGGCATGCCGCCCAGCACGGTGTGGATCTCGTCCGGGCCGGCGACGCCCTTGAGCAGCGCGGTCGGCAGCGCGGCGGCGAGCATCCCCGCGACGATCGGCCACATGATGGCGTCGGCGCTGTCGCCGGAGTCCTGCCCCTGCACGAAGCGCAGCCGGTCGGCGGCGGTCCGCAGGTCGGCGGGGGCGGCCGACCGTACCCTCATCTGCTCGATCGCCTCGACCATCCGGATCCGCGCTGCCTCCGGGCGGGCCAGAGCCCGCAGGATCCCCACCACCGCGCGGCCGGCCGTCCGTAGCGACGCGGCACCCTGCGCCCCGCCGCGCCTCGCGCGGCTGCCGGTCGGCGCGAATCGGGGGTCCGCCAGTACGTGCTGCATCACCGCCTGGGCGCGTGGCCCGAAGTCGACCGCCAGGAGCTTCACCAGTCGCCTGCGGGACGACCTGTCTCGCGCCAGGTCGCTCAGGTCGCCGTAGAGCCGGCCACCGATGTCGACGATGTCGACCCGCACGCCGAGCGCGGCGAGCATCGCGGCGATCTGCGTCCGCAGTGTCGACATGCCCATCGGGGTGACCGGTTGCAGCATGCCCTGGACATGACCGAACTCCAGGTAGACCCGGGGGAGGGGCTCCCCGGTCCGTGGTGGGAGGGGGAACAGGCTGGTGATCGGCCGGGACTGCAGGAGCCACAGCACGCCGTCGGCGTCGACCGCCCACTCCACGTCCTGCGGGGAGCCGAAGTGGGCCTGCAACCGCTCGCCCGTGGCCCGCAGTTCGGCCAGGTGGGCGGAGGTCAGGCATCCCGTGTCGCCGCGTGGGACGCCGTCGACGTGGTGGTCGACAATCGCTGCGCCGTCGAGGATGTAGTGGTCGACGGTCGCCGCGCCGTCCACCACTGTCGTCCCGAGGCCGGCAGCGGCGTCGACCGCCATCTCGTCGCGACGCCCGGTCAGCGGGTTCGCGGTGAACAGCACCCCCGCAACCGTGGGCGTGATCATGCGTTGCACGACGACGGCCATCCGCACCGTCGGATGATCGATCTGGTGAGCGTCGCGGTAGGCGGTCGCCCGGTCGCTGTGCAGCGAATCCCAGCAGGTCTCGATGGCCGCGATCAGCTCGGCGGTGCCCGTGACGTTGAGGACGGTGTCCTGCTGCCCGGCGAAGCTGGCGTCGGGCAGGTCCTCCGCGGTGGCGCTGGAGCGCACCGCCACCGGGCCCGCCCCGAGCCGCTCGTACGCGGCGACGACCTCGGCCGTGGGGATGACGCCGAGTCGGTGGGCCTCGGTGGTGACGCAGAAGCCCTCGGGGACCCGTTCACCGCGCCGGATCAACTCGCCCAAACCGGCGGCCTTGCCCCCGACCAGGTCGAGCATCCGGGTGGTCGCCTCGGACAACGCGATCACGTGCATGGGACCCACTCTCTTTGCAATACGACTGCATTGCATCTGACCGTACCTGGTTCACGATGCGACTGCAATGTCTCCCTGGGCCGGGCGGCCCGGAGCGGGAGCGTTGCCTGCGTCTGCCATGCTCGGGCCGGTGACGACCGGCAGCCCCGACAGAGCCCGCACCCACCGCCGCCCTCGAAACCGCACCGTCCGGGTTCTCCTCGCGCTCGTCGCGGTGGCGGCCGTTCTCGGCATCGCCCTGGTCGTGGTGCCGATGCTGCGACCGGCGGGTCCGCGTCCGCTCTTCCAGATGCCGGTCAGCTGCGGCGAGACGTGGCAACTGGGCACCTACCCCGGCCACGACGACTACGACGTCGACCTGTTCCCCACCGAGGGCGAGGCGTGGGGGCGGCCGGTGCTCGCGTCCTACGCCGGCACGGTCACGGTGGCGGGCATCAACGGGTCGCTCGGTGGCCGTACCCCGGACAACCCCGACGGCCCACGGGGGCGTGGCGGCGGTTACTGGGTGAAGATCGACCACGGCGGCAAGTGGGAGACGCAGTACCTGCACATGCTCGAACCACCGCTGGTCGAGGTCGGTCAGAAGGTCGCCCAGGGTGAGCAGATCGGGCGGCTGGGCAGCACCGGCAACTCCGGAGCACCGCACCTGCACTACGAGCAGCGACGCGGCTGGGACAAGGTGGAGACCCACTTCGACGGGGAGCCGTCGACCATCACCACCGACGACCGCGAATACACGGTCAGGAGGACGAGCAACAACTGCCCCGCGGCCGTCTCCTGAGGACGGCAGTTTGCCCCGGCGTGCCTGGGGGCACTGATTCGGGAGACAGTTCAGACGCAGGGAGGGAGCCGGCCATGGCCAAGGGTGACGTCGAGACCTACCACGAGGACGGGCAGTGGAAGAACAAGCCGGAGGGCAACGAGCGGGCCAGCAGCACGCATGACGTGAAGGCCGACGCGCAGGCCCAGGGCCGCGAGATGGCCGCCGACCGTGGCGTCGAGCACGTGATCAAGAAGCAGGACGGCACGATCGGGGAGAAGAACACCTACCCCCGCAGTCGTGACCCCCGTGACATCGAGGGCTGACACAGCTCGCTTTTCGTCCACTGACCTCCTCGGCATCGCCGAGGAGGTCAGTGGGCTTTCACGGCCCGTCGGTCGCCGACCACGGCTGTCCGGCTATCTGTGTGATCGACTCGGTTTCAATGAAGGCGGGGTATCGGGACGTCCCGGATAGCCCGACTTCCATGAAGGCGAGTGGATCACGGCCAGAGTGGGTGGTTCCGGGGCGTGAGCGGCCCTTCGGGCACCGTTCAGGCCGGGACCACATAGGGGAAGGAGGCGGCACGGGCCGCCTTGGTGACCTCCGGAGTGAGCCCGGAGGTGGTGCCGGTGTTGAGGACCAGGGAGAACATCACCTCGGGCGCGTTGTCGGCCATGGTGCGCCCGTTGCGGATCGCGAAGCCGAAGTTGGCGGCCGTGCCGACCTTGTACGAGAGCATGTCGGGGTAGAGCTGTCGCGCGACGCTCCAGCCGTACGCCTGCGGGTCCGGTGCGGTGCCGTTCGCCGCGACGACACCCGCGACGGCGTTGGCGATCTCCTCGCCGTCCTCGGTGAGGTCGCGACTGGGGTGGCGGAAGTTGGCGGGATCCGAGAAGTCGGTGTCGTGCGGCCAGAAGATCGGCCACATCATGGGGTGGCCGGCACGGTTGATCTGGCGCCAGCCACCGGCATCGGTGGCCAGCAGCGTGCGACACCACACGCCGATCTCGGTGCCGTCGCGCAGCAGCGGCTCGTCATGGGAGACCTCAAGGACGATCGACTCCACGGTGGTGCCGGCGAAGCTGTTCTTGGCCTGGTCGACGCGCCACGCTGAGCGGTCCACCATCGACCCGTTCTTCACCGCGCCGTTGATGGTGGCGAGTTCGTCGAGATCGATGAAGAACGGGTCGGCGATCCGCCCGGCCCAGATCCGGACGTTGCCGCCGGTCGTCACCTCGCCGGTGCGCCCCTCCGCGATGGGAGTGCCCATCGCGGCGTCGTCGCGGGCGTCCGCCCCGGTCAGCTCGTACAGCTGGAAGGTCTGCCTGTTGTCACCGTCGAGCTCGCCGAAGGCGAACCGGTAGGTCAGATCCTCCATCTCGGCGCCGTTGACGTGGATCTTGATCTCGTAACGGCCCTCGGCGTGGAAGCCGCGCTTGATGTCAGCCTTGGTCACCGAGCTGTTCACGTCCATCACGAACACCGTGGCGCGGTTGCCGTTGAAGACGTACAGGTCGTCGATGTAGAGCTGGCCGCCCTGGGCGGCGAGCGGGGTGTCGAGATGGTGCGACATGAGTTCACTCCCGAGCGGCCGAACATCTGGATTAATCCGAACATAGCGGGCAGGAGGCAACCTGCCGCGTCATCGGCTGAATCCGGAGTCGCCCGGGCTGGGGCCCACACGGCGGTGGGCCGCCCGATGCTGTGCTCGGACGGCCCACTCGTCGGTGCTGGTGTCGTCAGATGCGAGACCACTTCTGGTTGGCGGCGCCGAGGCAGTCCCAGAGGTGCAGCTTGCCGCCGTTGTTGGGGTTGGCTTCCCGCACGTCCACGCACTTGTTGGCGTTGAGGTTGACCAGGTCGCCGGCCGCGTTGAGGGTGAAGCGCTGCGCGGGATTGCCGTTGCACGTGACGAGGTTGACCTCGGTGCCGTTGGCGGTGCCGGCCCAGGCCGGGTCCATGCATTTGCCCATCGCGCGGATGGTCCCGTCCGAGGCGAAGGTCCAGGCCTGCGCGGCTGTGGTGTTGCAGTCCCAGATCTGGAGCTTCGCGCCGTCGACGGGGTTGGCGCTGGGGATGTCGATGCAGCGGCCGCTCTGCGCGCCGCGGATCCGGCTGGTGCCGGGAGTCGGGTTGCCGCCACCGTCGGAGGTGTAGCTGGACACCCGGACGTAGTCGACGAGCATCTGCTGGGGGAACTGCGTGGAGCCGTCCGGGTAGCCGGGCCAGTTACCGCCGACCGCCACGTTGAGGATCATGAAGAAGGGGTGGTCGAACACCCAACGGTTGCCGCCGAGCCGGGCGGGGTCGACCCGGTGGTACTGCACCCCGTCCAGGTACCAGGTGATCACGTTCGGCTCCCAGTCGACCCGGTAGGTGTGGAAGTCGTCGGCGAGCGGTGCCCCGATGGTGCGGCTGCCGGTGATGCCGCCGCCGCCCGAGTAGCCGGGTCCGTGCACCGTGCCGTACACGGTGTTGGGCTCCCGGCCGATGTTCTCCATGATGTCGATCTCGCCAGCGTCGGGCCAGCCGCCGCCGGTGCCGAGCATCCAGAACGCGGGCCAGATGCCCTGACCGCGCGGGATCTTGATCCGCGCCTCGAACCGACCGTACGTCTGGGTGAAGGTGGCCGCCGACAGGAGCCGGGCCGACGTGTACTCACAGCGCCCGTAGTGGCACTGGTAGTTGGCGGGGTTGTCCCGGCGGGCCGTGATGACGAGGTTGCCCTGGCCGTCGTGGACGGCGTTGCTGGTGCTGTTCGTGTAGTACTGCCGCTCGTTGTTGCCCCAACCGCTGCCGCCGATGTCGAACCGCCACTTGTTCTGGTCGACAGGCGTGCCGGCGGGGGAGTTGAACTCGTCCTGCCAGCTGATCGAGCCGATGGCGGCTTCGGCCCGGTCGGGATGCGGCGGGACGACGAGTGCCGCGGCGGTCGCGACGAGGGCGACCGCCATGAGTACGAGAGGGCGGAAGCGGAGGCTGGGGCGGGCTGTGAACACGGGAGGCTCCTCAGCGAGGGGGTGGCGGAGGCTGCGTACCGGAGAGGGCGGAGAGCGCTCTCTAGACTGAAGCATGTCGATATCATGTCCTTCTGTCAAGACTGTTTCCAATATGCCAACCGTCCGTTACCGCCCGATGCTGTGCAGTGAGCGGTGGAGTGCCGGTGGGCGACACGAACACGAGGTCGACCGATGTCTGCACGGTGGACGGCAGTCGCCGCATCGAAGCAGGTCGCCGCGGCCGAGTACTACTCGATAGCGGTCGAATCGACCCTTCCTATTGCCGTGAGGCGTCCACCCGGGACAGGATGGCGAGGCGTGCGGGAAACCTCCCCGTAACCTGCGCGCTGCTGGTCTCTGTCACAAGGAAGTGGGAGTCAGTCATGAGCGACGCGTCGACGGCGCTGGGTGTGCGCCTCTACCCGGATCTGGTCGAGCGGGGTGGCCTGGCCCCCGCGCTCATCGAAACCGCTGCCCGTCATGGGCTCGATCTCGGCCGGGTCACCGCCCCCGAGCAGGGGCGGAGCCGGTTCACCTGCGCCGAGCTGCACTCCGGGCAGGGCGTGGTCTGCGTGAAGCTGGGATCGCAGGCCCGATACTTCATGATCGATCTGCAGGTCTCGGGCGAGGTCCTCGCGCGCGGCGACGTCATGGACCTGTTGCAGGTCGCCAAGGTGGCGGCGGCCTGGCAGGCCGGGATGACGATCGCCGAGCTCACCGCCCAGTTCCCGTTCATGGAGGAGATCAAGCACCGCCCGGCGCCCGTGGCCCAGGTCAGCTAGCGCGCCGTCGGTCAGGTCAACACCGCAGCCGGGGCGGCAGAGCAGCCTCGATGCCGGCTTCACGATTCAGGTAGGTCGACTGGACGAAGGCGACGAAGCGCTCCGCGTCGGTCGCGGTGGAGGCCAGTCCGAACGAGACGCGGACCGCGCCGCCCGTCGGCAGCCGCAACGCGGCGAGATACTGGTCGATCGTGTCGACCCGCGCCAACAACCGCCGCCGCAGCGACTCCCGCCTGATCCCGAACGCGCCCTCACCCGCGCCCGGGTTGCAGAAACAGCCGGTACGCAGGGAAAAGCCGGCCGCCGCGGCCTCCCGTGCGACCAACCGCTCGTCGACCAGCGTGCCGTCCGGATGGCAGAGGTTGAAGGTCACCGTCGCGCCGCGGGCCGCACCCGTCGTCGGCCCGTACACCTGGACCAGCGGCCCGCCGGTGTCGTGCCGCAGGGTGACCAGCCGCTCCAGCAACCATTCGGTGAGCAGGCCGACGCGGGTGTGCACGAGATCGACGCCGATCGAGTCGAGCCAGCGCAACCCGAACTCCACGTCCGGGATGCTCAGGAAGTTGAGCGTGCCGTCCTCGAACGCCGACTCGTCATCCATCGACCGGTGCCAGTCGCCCTGCACGCTGACCGCGCGGATCGTGCCGCCGGCGAACCACGGCCGGCGCAGCCGGGCCAGCGCGTCGCGCCGGGCCAGCAGCGCGCCGACCCCGGTGGGGTAGCCGAAGAGCTTGTACCAGCTCAGACACACGAAGTCCGGCCGGACGACGCTGAGGTCCAACCGGTTCGTCGGCGCGAAGGCGGCGGCGTCGAGCAGCACGTCGTACCCGTGCTGGTGGGCCAACTCCACCCAGCTCAGCGGGTGCTGCACGCCGGAGAAGTTGCTCTGCGCCGGGTAGGCGAACAACCCTCGGCGGCCCGTACGACCCCACCGTCCGGCCAGCCCGCGCGGGCCGGCGTCGAGCACCGTGGTCAGATCCGATTCCGCGACCCGCAGCTCCGGCCCGCTCAGCGGTACGTAGCGCACGGCCCCGCCGGCTGCCCGGGCGTACTCCCGGATGCCGTTGACCGAGTTGTGGTTGTCCCAGGTCAGCACCAGCGGCGAGGCCCGTCCGAAGTCGTAGGCCTCGCCGACCAGCCGGCAGGCGCCGCTGGCGTTCGGGGTGAAGACGACCGCGTACTCGGCCGGGTCGGCGTGGAAGAAGTCGAGCACCGCCCCTCGGGCAGAGTCCACCAGCGAACCTGCCGCCGCGCTGGCGGGGTTCTCCGAGTGTGGATTGCTGTACAGGCCGGCGAGCAACCGATCGTGGTGTGCGCGTACCTGGGCCTGTGCCGCCACCCCGGCCCCGGCGTAGTCGAGATACACCTGCCCGTCGGTGTCCAGGTGGCGGTACTCGGTGGCGCGCAGCTCGTCGATCCGCCCCGTGGCGACGTATCCCGGCAACGCGGTCGGGGAGGTGCGCGGCAGCTCAGGTCGTGCCACGGGAGTCCCGTCGTGCCAGCACCGCCCAGGTGGCGCACAGGAAGAGCAGCACGAAGCCACCGAGCACCAGCCAGTTCACCCACACCGGCCGGGAGAAGCTGTCACCGTACGTGGCGAGCAGCGGCGGGCCGAGCGGGGAACCACCGTCCCGCCAGAGCTGCTCCACCCCGGCGGTGTGCCCCAGGGCCTCGAACGCCCACCGGTTCGACATCGCGTAGCTGAGCCACTGACCGCCGGTCGCCATGGTGGGCACCGGCAGGATCGCGCCGACGAACAGCACCTGCGGGAAGCAGAGCATCGGCAGCATGAGGGTCGCCTGGGCCGCGTCGGAGACGGCCGCGGAGCACAGCAGGCCGAGGGCGAGCGCCGCCGCCGAGGAGAACAGCAGGGTCGCGTACAGGGCGGCGAAATCCGGGCCGTCGACCGGTGGCAGCCGGTCGATGCCGCGCAAGACCCCGAGCAGGGCCAGGTCCACCACGGCAAGCAGCGGCAGCAGCACCGCGATCTTCCCCATCAGGTACGGCACCAGCCGGACGCCCGCCAGCCGCTCGCGACGCAGGATCGGCAACTCGGTGCAGATCTGCAGCAGCCCGTAGGTCAGCCCGAAGAAGAAGCCGCCGAACGCGATCCAGAACAGGATCATCACGGTCACCGTCGGGCTCGGCCGGGTCGGATCGAACGCGCCCGGGCGGAACAGCAGCGCGAACATGCCGAGCACCATCAGCGGCGAGCCGAGCAGGATCGCCAGGGTCAGCCGGTTGCGGACGACGATCTCCGCATTGCGTGTGGTGAGGACGGCCCACTGACGCAACCGGCCGACCCGCCGGGGAGCTGGCGCGGAGACGTCACCGTGGTCGGTCGCGGGGACCGGCGGGCCGGCGTCGCGCTGAGCGGCGAAACGGTCGGGCCAGGCGGCCGGATCGGGTTCCTCATCGAGGCGCAGATGCACCTCCGCGAGGGACCGCAGGCCGAAGAACTCCCGGGCGACGGAAGGTGTGCCGGCGAACGCCAGGCGGCCCTGGCGGGTCAGCACCACGACCCGGTCGCAGTGGTCCACGTCGGTGATCTGGTGGGTGGTGAGCACGACGGTGGTCCCCGCGTCGGCGAGGGTGCGCAGCACCCGGAGCAACTCCACGGCGATCGCCGGATCCAGCCCGGAGGTGGGTTCGTCCAGGAAGAACACCCCGGGCCGGTCGAGCAGCTCGACGGCGATGCTGGCGCGCTTGCGCTCACCGCCGCTGAGCCGGCCCACCGGCACCTCGGCCCGCTCGGCGAGCCGCAGCTCGGCGAGCACCTCGGCGACCCGGTCGCTGATCTCGGTCGGCCCGGTCCCGGGTGGGAGGCGGAGCCGGGCCGCGTACCGCAGGGTGCGGGCCAATGGCAGCTCGCGGTGGATGATGTCGTCCTGGGGCACGAAGCCGATCGCGTGGACCGCGTCGGCCCCGTCGTGTGCCACGGTGCCCGTCGCCGGCAGCCGTACCCGGGCGAGCGTCTCCAACAGGGTGGTCTTGCCGGCGCCGCTGACGCCGATGACGGCGACGACCTCGCCGGGCTGGATGGTCAGCGAGATGTCGTCCAGGACGCGGCGGCCGCCTGGGACGGTGCGGCCCAGGCCGGTGGCCGTGATGCCGACGCCGGTACGCGGGGGAGACGTGGTCTGCTCGGTCGTCATGTCGAGTGCCCGATCCGGTCGGTGGGTGGTCCGCCTGAATATCGTGCCTCGCCGATGCTACGTCCGGTGTGGACCGTGCTGGCCCCGCCAGCTCGGTGGAGACCCACCAGAAGACGCGCAACGTCCGGCGCGACCCCCGGGTGGCGGTGGCGATCTCGGACCCACAGAAGCCGAGCCGCTACCACGAGGTTCGCGGGCGGGTGGTCCGTACCAGCACCGAGGGCGCCGCCGAACACATCGACCAGTTGGCGCAGCGTTACCTCGGCGGGCCGTACCCGTGGTTCGGTGGCCGCGACCAGGTCAGGATCATCCTGACCATCGAGCCGGACCGGGTGCACTCGATGGGCTGACCGGCGGAACTGTCGCCGTCTCGGCCACCCGGGGTTTCGGCTAGGCCGCCGAGATCTCGGCGAAGAACTGCCGCAGGGTGTCGGCGACCAGGGCTGGTGCCGTCATGGTCGCGAAGTGTGACTGGCCCGGCCAGACGACGTGGCGTGCCGCCGGAATCGTGGCCGCGAGGGTGTGCGTCGTCGTGGGCATCGGCTCCCACGTGTCAGCGCCGGACAGCACGAGAGTCGGCACGGTGATCGAGGACCACCGGACGATGTCCGTGCTGTCCCCGGCGAGGGCCTCGAGATCGTGCAGCCAACCGATCGCCGACCGCCGCGCCTCGACCGGGTCGGGCGTCCGGTCGCCGGCCGCGGCGGCGAAGGCGGCGACGACCTCAGCCGGAACCCGTGTCACGCCGTTCAACGCCGCTGCCATCGCCCCGGCGTCGTCGCGCTCGAAGGCGGTACGGTACTCGTCGAGCAGGGGTGCGATCTCCGCTCCGGCCGCGAAGAGCGGGGGCTCGAAGACGGCCAGCGAGCGTACGTCGCGCGAATCGGCCGATGCGGTGTGCAACGCCAGTGTCGCTCCGTAGGACGCTCCGACGAGATGGACCGGCTTGCCGGAGGGCTGGCGGGCCGCCGCGACGACGGCGGTCAGGTCGGCGGTCTCCTCCGCGAAGGACTTGGGGCCGGGCGGGACGTCGCTGGGCCCGTAGCCGCGCCGGGCCGGCATCCACACCTCGTGGTCGTCGGCCAGGTCGTCCGCGACGGTGGCCCAGGAGTGCAGCCCGCCGCCCGAGCCGTGCACGAGGACGACGGGGTCGCCGGCACCCAGGCGCCGGACCACCAGGCGGGTCCCGTCGGCCGACTCGACATGGTGATCGTGGCTGGTCACTGCTGCTCCCGCGTTCCGGTCGGCCAGTTGCTCAGTGTGGTGTGCACCGCGTCGAGGATCGAGTGCCAGGACGCGTCGACGGCGCGGGGATGCCCGAAGCCGTCCACGGTCTCGAGACTCACGAAGCCGTGCAGGGTGCTGCGGACGAATCGCAACGCGTCGGTCAGGGCGGGCTCGTCGAGCCCGTAACCGCGCAGCATCGCGTAGCTCAGCTCGACGAGGCGCAGGTGCCCCGTCGAACTCGTGCCGACCTCGACCGGCAACGGGATCTGGGTCGCTGCGTACTGCCCCGGGTGCGTGACGGCGAACGCGCGCCAGGCGTCGGCGAACCCGACGAGGGCCTGGTTGCCCGCCCGACCAGCCACGGCGATCGCGAGTGCGTCGGCGAATCCGGCCGCCGCGCGGATCGCGACCTGCTCGATCAACGCCTCCCGGCTGCGGACGTGCACGTACAGGGCGGCGTCCGAGACGCCGAAACGCCGGGCGACGGCAGCGACGGTCAACCGGGACAGGCCGACCGAGTCCGCCAGCTCGGCCGCGGCGGCCGAGACGCGCGCGCTGGTCAGGCCCTGCCGTGGCATACCGTTCCTTTGGGTGGTTAGGAAATAACTTAGGACCCCTAAGATAGCACCGCCGCCAACCCGGTTGCCGCTTGAGGGCATGAAGGGCGCAGTCGGGGGAAGACCGGCTTTCCGCTGCCGAACAGGAGTGCCGGGATGAGAGCCGTCGTCTACACGGACGTCCGGACCGTCGCCGTGCGGGAGGTGCCCGACGCGACGTTGGAGGCGGAGACCGACGTGGTCGTGCGGATCACTTCCGCCGCCCTCTGCGGCACCGACCTGCACATGTACGACGGGCGGACCAGCGCCGAGCCTGGCCTGGTGCTGGGCCACGAACCGTTGGGTGTGGTGCAGGAGGTCGGCACCGCGGTGCAGACCGTCCGGCCTGGCATGCGGGTGGTGATCCCCACGCACCTGTTCTGCGGGACGTGCGTGATGTGCGCGCGAGGGCTCTCGGCAGCCTGCCTGCGGGCCCGGGCCGAGGGGCCGGGCGCGGCGTACGGCTACGCCGGGATGGGTCCGTACCGGGGCGCACAGGCCGACCTGCTGCGCGTGCCGTGGGCCGACGCCAACTGCGTACCCGTGCCCGGGGAGCCGGGGGATGCCTACGAGGACGACTTCGTGCTGCTCGCCGACGCGTTCGTCACCGGGTGGCACGCCGCGGCCACCCTCGCCGGGGTCGAGCCAGGTGACACGGTGGCCGTGTTCGGCGCCGGCACCATCGGTCTGCTGAGCGCGTACTCGGCGCTGCTCCGGGGTGCCCGGGTCGTGTACTGCGTCGACGGTGTCGCCGCCCGGCTCGACAAGGCCGGCGAGATGGGCGCCGTGCCGATCGACTTTCGCCGGGGCGACCCGGTCGAGCAGATCCGCGCCGACCGGGCCCGGACCGGGCTGCCACTCGGCGAGGAGAAGCTGGGCGGGGTGGACAAGGTCATCGACGCGGTCGGGTTTCAGGCCCGCGACCGGGAGCACCCCGAGCAGGAGCGTCCGAACCAGGTCATCGCCGACGCGGCCCGACTGGTCAATGCCGCTGGCGCGATCGCGGTCGCCGGTGTGTACCCGGACCGGGACCCACACCCCGGCCCTGGCGCGGACGGCCACGAGAACCTGGTCGCGCCGTGGGGAGCGCTGTTCAGCAAGGGAGTGGCGGTCCGGTTCGGTCGCACCCACGACCGCCGCTACACCGTCCTTCTGCGGGACCTGGTCGTTGCGGGCCGAGCGCGGCCCAGCATGATCGTCACCCACCACGGCACCCTTGACGACGCTCCCGAGCTCTATCGCAGCTTCGACCGCCGAGAGAACGGCGTGATCAAGGCGGTGCTGCGCCCGAGCTGACCGGGTGGATCGCGGCCGACGGCCGCGAATCGGCCTTAATGGGCGTTAAGGCGCGGATCCCTCTCCTGGTGGCGGGCGTGTCGAGGTGACCGTCGTCGATCCGGGTCGTCCATAGAGGCGTGGGTCACACCGCTGGTCGAGGGTTGCCGCGGCGTCCCGGAGAGGACGTCGGCGTCGCGGTCCGATCAAGATTTTTCGATGGTGGCGGGTGCGCAGGTGCGTCGTCGTCTGTCTGGTTGCTGCGGATCACCCCTGGTGGCGGGGCTTGTCAAGGGTGCTTGGCGTCAACCGCCACGTCGCTGTCATTTGACAACGTTGCCACCGCCGCGCGAGGGTGCCGGGAGGGACTGCGGGGGCGGCTGTGACGGGCGAAGACAGTGTGACGTCTATATTGCCGGATTGTTACATTTTCAACAGGCCCTCGCCTTGCGGATGACCCTCCGGCCGCAATACGTTGCCGTCAACAACAAAACCAAGTGAAGGTTCAACCTTCCGGAGGCAACCGATGACGTTGGCGAGGTGGTACGAGCGATGAGCGACGTGCCCATCCTCCTTGAGATGCGCTCCATCACCAAGGAGTTCCCTGGAGTCAAGGCCCTCTCCGACGTCAACCTGGTGGTTCGCGCCGGCGAGATCCATGCCATCTGCGGCGAGAACGGCGCAGGCAAGTCCACCCTGATGAAGGTGCTCAGCGGGGTCTACCCGCACGGCACCTACGACGGCCAGATCATCTACCAGGGGTCGGAGAGCAAGTTCTCCGACATCCGGGCCAGTGAGAACGCCGGCATCGTGATCATCCACCAGGAGCTCGCGCTCATTCCCGGAATGTCGATCGCCGAGAACATCTTCCTCGGCAACGAACCGCGCAAGCGGGGCGCGATCGACTGGAAGGCCGCGAACCGGATGGCGCTGGACCTGATGGCCCGGGTCGGTCTGCAAGAGGACCCGGACACCCTGATCAAGGACATCGGGGTCGGCAAGCAGCAGCTCGTGGAGATCGCCAAGGCGTTCGCCAAGGACGTGAAGCTGCTCATCCTGGACGAGCCCACCGCGGCGTTGAACGAGGCCGACTCCAAGCACCTGCTGGACCTGCTGCGCGGGTTCCGCTCCCGCGGCATCACCTCGATCATGATTTCGCACAAGCTCAACGAGATCGAGGCGATCGCGGACCAGATCACCATCCTGCGCGACGGTCGGACCGTGGAGACCCTGGACGTCAAGGCGGACGGGGTCGACGAGGACCGGATCGTGCGGGGCATGGTCGGCCGAGAGCTGAGCAGTCGGTTCCCGGACCACACGCCGAAGATCGGCGAGGTCTTCTTCGAGGTTCGCAACTGGAACGTCCGGCACCCGATCTCCGCCGACCGGCAGGTCTGCAAGAACGAGAGCTTCGTGGTGCGCCGCGGCGAGATTGTCGGCTTCGCCGGTCTGATGGGCGCGGGCCGTACCGAACTGGCGATGAGTGTCTTCGGCCGCTCCTACGGGGTGTTCGAGTCGGGCACGATCATCAAGGACGGCAAGGAGATCGTCCTGAAGTCGGTCGCGGACGCGATCGACAACGGGCTCGCGTACGTCAGCGAGGACCGCAAGGCGATCGGCCTCAACCTGCTCGACGACATCAAGTCGTCGACGGTGGCCGCCAAGCTGTCCAAGATCTCGCACCGGGGTGTCCTGAGCGAGGTCGAGGAATACCAGGCGGCCGAGTCGTACCGCAAGGAGCTGCGGACCAAGGCCCCGACGGTCGACGAGAGCGTCTCCAAGCTCTCCGGCGGCAACCAGCAGAAGGTCGTGCTGGCGAAGTGGATGTTCACCGACCCGGACCTGCTGATCCTCGACGAGCCGACACGCGGCATCGACGTGGGTGCCAAGTACGAGATCTACGGCATCATCCAGCGGCTCGCCGACCAGGGGAAGGGCGTCATCGTCATCTCCTCGGAGCTGCCTGAGCTGATCGGGCTGTGCGACCGCATCTACACCGTGTTCGAAGGTGCCATCACGGGCGAGATCGCCCGGGCGGACGCCACCCCGGAAAACCTCATGAAGCAGATGACCTCGACGAAGAAGATGGCCACACGATGAGCCGATTGAAGGACCTTCAGAAGAACCTGTTCGGAGGCACGACCTCCAACGCTCGCCAGTTCGGAATGATCTTCACCCTGGTGGCGATCGTCGTCCTGTTCCAGATCCTGACCGATGGCCTCACCCTGCGGTCGGACAACCTGATCGCGCTGTTCCAGCAGAACTCGTACATTCTGATTCTGGCCATCGGCATGCTCATGGTGATCGTCGCCGGGCACATCGACCTGTCGGTCGGCTCCGTCGCGGCCTTCGCGGGCATCCTGGTGGCCAAGTCGATGGCCGACTGGTCGCTGCCCTGGCCCGTCGCCATCCTGTTCGGCCTCGGCATCGGCGCGCTCATCGGCGCCTGGCAGGGCTTCTGGGTGGCCTACATCGGGGTGCCGGCGTTCATCGTCACCCTGGCCGGCATGCTGCTGTTCCGTGGTGGTAACCAGTTCATCGGTAACGCCAACACGATCCCGGTGCCGGAAGGCTTCCGGGAGATCGGCTCCGGCTTCCTGCCCGAGTTCGGTCCGAACACCGGCTACAACAACGCCACGCTGCTGCTGGGTCTGGCCGCGGCGGTGGCGGTGGTGTGGCGCGAGATCCAGGCCCGCAAGACCCGGCGGGCGATGGACGCCGACCCGGCTCCCATGTGGATCTCGATCCTGCGGATGGCCATCATGGTCGGGGCGATCGCCTTCGCCGCGCTGCGCTTCGCCAGCGGTCGCGTCGGCACCAGCTTCCCGATCTCCGGCATCATCCTGCTGGTCCTGGTGATCGCGTACTCCTTCTACACCCGCAACACAGCCGGCGGCCGGCACATCTACGCGGTGGGCGGCAACTCCCGGGCGGCCGAGCTGTCCGGTGTGAAGCTCAAGCGGGTCAACTTCTTCGTCATGATGAACATGTCCGTCCTGGCCGCGCTGGCCGGCATGATCTTCGTGGCCCGTTCGGCGGCCTCCGGACCGCAGGACGGCAACGGCTGGGAGCTGGACGCCATCGCGGCCGTCTTCATCGGGGGCGCGGCCGTCTCCGGTGGTATCGGCACCATCAGCGGCTCGATCGTCGGTGGTCTCGTCATGGCCGTGCTCAACAACGGCCTGCAGCTGATGGGCGTCGGCACCGACCGCGTCCAGATCATCAAGGGCCTGGTCCTGCTGCTGGCAGTCGCGATCGACGTCTACAACAAGAGCCAGGGGCGGTTCTCCATCATCGGGAGTCTGATGCGGCCGTTCCGTCGCGACGACTCCGCCCCACCCGCCTCACCGCCGGACGCGGAGCGCGAGCCCGCCAAGGCAGCGGTGTCCGGCTGACGGCCACCGACCTCTCCACCCGCCTCACCATCTAGAAAGGCAAGTCCTCACATGCGTAGATTCTTTGGTACGTCGGTGGTCGCCATCAGCGCCGCCGCCATGCTGGCCCTCGCCGGCTGCGGCTCCGGCCGTGACGGCGACAGCGACTCCGGCGGCGAGGCCGCCAAGGGCTTCGCGGCGAACTCGCTGATCGGTGTCGCCCTTCCGGCCAAGACCTCGGAGAACTGGGTCCTCGCCGGTGACCTGTTCACCAGTGGCCTCAAGGAGGCCGGTTTCCAGGCTGACGTGCAGTACGCCGGCGCGTCGACCACGGTCGCCGACCAGCAGGCCCAGATCACCGCCATGACCACCAAGGGCGCCAAGGTCATCGTCATCGGCGCGACCGACGCCGCGCAGCTGTCGACCCAGGTGGCAGCGGCCCACGCAGCCGGTGCCAAGGTCATCGCGTACGACCGGCTCATCACCAACACGCCGGACCTCGACTACTACGTCGCGTTCGACAACTTCAAGGTCGGCCAGCTCCAGGGCCAGGCCCTGCTGGACGGCATGAAGGCCAAGAAGCCGAACGGCCCGTACAACATCGAGCTGTTCTCCGGCTCGCCGGACGACAACAACGCCGGTGTCTTCTTCAACGGCGCGATGGACGTGCTCAAGCCGGAGATCGACAAGGGCAACGTGGTCGTCGCCTCGAAGCAGACCGACGTGAAGCAGACCGCCATCCAGGGCTGGAAGGCCGAGGGTGCGCAGGCCCGCATGGACCAGCTGCTCACCTCGACCTACGGCAACAAGGAGCTGGACGGCGTCCTCTCCCCGAACGACACGCTGGCCCGCGCCATCCTGACCTCGGTCAAGGGTGCTGGCAAGCCGACCCCGGTCGTCACCGGTCAGGACTCCGAGGTTGAGTCGGTCAAGTCGATCGTCGCTGGCGAGCAGTACATGACGATCAACAAGGACACCCGCAACCTGGTGAAGGAGACCGTCAACATGGTCAAGGCTCTCCAGGCCGGTAACGCCCCGCAGGTGAACGACACCAAGTCCTACAACAACGGCAGCAAGGTCGTCGACACGTACCTGCTCCCGCCGGTCGCCGTCACCAAGGCGAACGCGGCTGAGGCGTACGCCAACGACCCGAAGCTCGCGCCGCTCACCAAGTAATCACCGCACGGTAGGCAGCAACGCCGATGGGTCCCGGATCTCCTCTTCCGGGACCCATCGTCGTCCTGACAGCCCCGCACCACCCGGCACCGACCCGGAAGGAGGTCTGACCGTGGCGTCACCCGTCCGGTCCAGGCCAGCCGGCGTCGGCCGCAACACCGACTCCCCGCTGCCGTCCGTTCCCGGCGCCAGCCAGGAGGAGATCCGGCGACAGAACCTCGGCGCCGTGCTGCGCCACGTCCACCTGCACGGGCCGACGTCCCGGGCCGAGCTGACCGGTCGGCTCGGCCTCAATCGCAGCACCATCGGCGCCCTCGCTGCCGACCTGGTGGCCAGCGGACTGGTCACCGAGGAGGCACCCACCACCGCCCGCCGCGCCGGCCGGCCTTCTCTGGTCGTCAGCCCCCGCTCCGACCGGGTCTACGCACACGCCCTGAGCATCGACGCCGACCGGCTGCGCGCCGCCCGGGTCGGTCTCGGTGGGCAGATCCTCGATCTGCGAGAGATCCCTCGACCCGGTGGCATGTCGGCGATCGACGCCGTCGGGCCTCTCGCCGACCTGGTCCGTGACATGGAACGCTCCGTGGCCCCCGACGCGCTGCTGGTCGGCGGCGCGGTCGCGGTCACCGACACCACCCGAGACCCGGACGGCAGGATCCGGATCGCCGGCGTGGACGAGACGCTCGGCACCGCGCTGGCGGCGGAGTTCCGCCCCGGCCCGGGTTTCGTGGCCGGTGACCTGGCCGACATCGCCGGCCTGGCCGAGCACGTACGGGGCGTGGCGGTGGGCATCGACGACGTCATCTACCTGCACGGCGACCTGGGCATCAGTGCCGGCATCATCGTCGGCGGTCGACTGATCGCCGGCCACCGTGGCCACAGCGGCAAGGTCGGCCACATGGTCGTCAACCCGAACGGTCTGCCCTGCGGCTGCGGCTCACGCGGCTGCTGGGAGACCGAGATCTCCGAAGCCGCGTTGCTGCGGCACGCGGGCCTGGACCCAGGTGACCGTGGGGCGGTGGCCGAGGTGCTGCGTGCGGCCGCGGAAGGCGACCGGACCGCCCGGGAGGCGGTCGAGCAGGTCGCCGACTGGCTCGGCTTCGGTGTGGCCAACCTGGTCAACGTGGTCAACCCGGACGCCGTGGTGTTCGGTGGAACTCTCCGCGACATCTTCAGCGCGGGTGCCGAGGTGGTACGCGAGCGACTGGACACCATGCCGCTGCCGGCCTCCCGCGAGCACCTGCGGCTGCGCGCGGCGGCCCTCGGCCGCGACGCCGTCCTGATCGGCGCCGCCGAGTTGGCGTTCGACAAGCTCCTGGCCGACCCGCTCAACGTCGGTGTCGTCGGCCAGGCCGCGAGCACCGAGCCCGCGTAGCCGCACTGCCCCATCGGTGAACCGTCAGGGAGCCGGCACCTCCTCCACCACGCTGCTGCCGCTGCCCGGCCGGGACTCCCACGACCAGGTCTCGTGCAGCCGGACCCGGCCGTCGGGCAGCACCGACACCTCCGAGACGCAGTGCCCCGAGGACGTCTGACCGTCGGTGTTGAGCTGGACGTACCGGAAGTCCAGTCGGTCGCCCGTACGGGTGCCGACCAGGTGGCCGCGTCGGATGGACCCGCCGGCGTACTCGGCCCACACCTCGCCGGCCCGTTCGTGGTACGCGAACACGGTCTGCGTGCCCACCTCGCCGGCCACCACGTCCGCCACGGCCCGGAACCGCCGACCGTCCAAGGAGATCGTCATCTGTCGAACCTAATCGAGGCGGCGTTCCCGTATTCCTTACCGTATGTTGTACGGTAACAGCTGTTGGACGCCTGTGGGAGGGGAGCGCTGTGACGACGAGAGACGACGCGATAGTGGCCGAAGCGCTGCGTAAGCGATATCGGGACCGCTACGCACTGGACGGCTTCGACCTGCGGGTGCGGCAGGGCACGGTGTGCGGCCTGCTCGGCCCGAACGGGGCCGGCAAGACCACTTCGGTACGGATCCTGTCCACCCTGCTCCGGCTGGACGGGGGCCGCGCCGAGGTCGCCGGGTACGACGTGACCCGCCAGCCCGACCAGGTCCGCTACCGCATCGGGCTGGTGGGGCAGCATCCCGCGCTCGACGAGGCGCTGAGCGGCCGGCAGAACCTGGTGCTCTTCGGCCGGCTGTTCCACCTGGGTCGCCGCCGGGCCCGGCAGCGGGCGGGCGAGCTGCTGGAACGCTTCGGTCTCGCCGACGCAGCCGAGCAGCCGGTCAGCACGTACTCGGGGGGCATGCGCCGTCGGCTCGACCTGGCCGCCGGCATGATCCTGGCTCCCGCGGTCCTCTTCCTCGACGAACCCACCACCGGGCTAGACCCGCGTGGCCGCAACGAGGTGTGGGAGTCGGTCCGGGAGTTGGTGCGCACCGGCACCACAGTGCTGCTCACCACCCAGCACCTGGACGAGGCCGACCAACTCGCCGACCGGATCTCGGTGGTCGAGACCGGCCGGGTGATCGCCGAGGGGACTCCGGACGACCTCAAGACCCAGCTCGGCGGCGATCGGATCGAGGTGGTCGTCGCGGCCCCGACCGACCTCGCCACCGCCGTCGCCCAGGTGCGCGGGGTGGCCGACCGCGAGCCGACGGTCGACGTGGACCGGCGGATGGTGAGCGTCCGGGTCGGTCACCGGGCCGGCGCGCTCGTCGACGTGTTGCGGGCGCTCGACGCCGTGAACGTCCCGGTGGCGGACGTCGCGCTGCGCCGTCCCACCCTGGACGACGTGTTCCTGCACCTCACCGGGCACCGGACCCGGACCGCCGAGGAGGTGGCGGCATGAGCGCGACGAGCATGCCGGCCCCGGCGGTGGACCTGACGCCCGGCCGGCCAGCTCTCCTGACCGACAGCGGCACCCTGATCTGGCGCGGCCTGGCCCGCTGGCGACGTGATCCTGGCCCGCTGATCGCCTCGCTCGGCTTCAACATCCTGATCGTGCTGATGTTCGCCTACCTGTTCGGTGGCGCGTTGCAGGTGCCCGGCGGCGGCAGCTACCGGGAGTTCCTGATGCCCGGCATGTACGTGATGACCATGGTGTTCGGCATCAGCCTCACCACGATCGCCGTCGCCGAGGACCTGGAGCGCGGGGTGACCGACCGGCTCCGGTCGATGCCCGTCTCACCGCTGGCCCCGCTGGTGGGCCGGGCCGTGGCGGACATGCTGTTCGCCCTGGTCACCCTCGCGGTCCTGCTGTTGACCGGTCTCGCGATCGGGTGGCGGGCGCACGGCGGGGCCGGTGCCACGCTGGCGGCGGTGGGACTGATCCTGCTGCTGCGCTTCGCCCTGATCTGGGTCGGCATCTTCCTCGGGTTGGTCACCCGCGGGCAGACGGCCGTGGTGGCCGTGCAGACCCTGGAGTTTCCGCTCGGCTTCCTCTCCAACGCGTTCGTCGCACCGTCCACCATGACCGCGTGGCTCGGTGCGGTGGCCGCCTGGAACCCGCTGTCGGCGACCGTCGGCGCGACCCGTGAGCTGTTCGGCAACCCCGGTTGGGGTGGTGACTCCTGGGCGGCCCAGCACTACCCGTGGCTGGCGGTGCTCTGGCCGGTCGTCCTGGTCGCGGTCTTCCTGCCGCTCTCGGTCGCCCGCTACCGGCGACTGGCCGGCTGATCCGCTCGACGAGTGCGCCCCCGGTGGTCGACCCACCGGGGGCGCGGCCCGTCAGCCTGCCGGCCGTAGCACCCGGCCGGGGCCGGCGGCGTTGTCGGCAGCGGCCTGGCTGCGCTGCGTCCCGGTGACGCAGACGTCGTCGCCGATGAACGCCTCGCGCCACACGTAGCCGGCTACGCAGGTGTGCGGGCCGTACGGTCCGCTGACCCAGCGGCTCGTGGCGACCGCGTTGTCCGCCAGCACCTGGGAGCGGGTCGTGCCGCTGACGCAGACGTAGTCGGACTGGTCGGCGTCGCGCCAGACGTACCCGCTGACGCAGGTGTTCGGGCCGGACACCAGGCGCGCCGGGTTGCGCCGGGACACAGCGGCGGCGTTGTCCGCGGCGGCCTGGCTGCGCTGCGTCCCGGTGACGCAGACGTCGTCCCCGGCGTACGCCTCGCGCCACACGTAGCCGGCGACGCAGGTGTGCGGGCCGTACGGGCCGTTCACCCAGCGGCTCGCCGCGGCGGCGTTGTCCGCCCACACCTGGCTGCGGGTCGCGCCGGTGACACAGACGAGGTCGCCGGCGCGGGCCTCACGCCAGACGTACCCCTGGAGGCAGCGGTTGACCACGTCGGTGGTCACGGTGACCGAAGCGGCGTTGCCGGAGAGCCGGTTCACGCCGATCTGCACTCCGTTGGCGTTGAGCGACTGGGCCGGCCCGCCCCCGGGCCCGGTGCGCAGCAGGGTGGGAGTGCCGTTGCGGACCTCGTGCAGCAGCACCGTGTCGGCGGGGATGGCGGCGCTCCAGCCGGTCTTCCGGCGGAACTCGATGGTGTAGTAGTGGAACAGGTCGGCCGGGTCGAACGGGATGCGGATCAGCTGCGGGCCGCTCGCGGCGGGCACCTCCAGCGGGGCCAGGGTGAGCGTGCGTGAGCCGACGCCGTCGGCGGCCATGGTGAAAATCCGGTTCTTCGGCAGCCAGCCCAGCTCGTCGCGGTGCGGCCCGTTCAGCCCGACGGCGCTCGTGCCGTAGTTCGCGGTGGTGAACGCGTAGATGTTCATGGCGCTCATCTCGTCCCACGGGTCGTCGTACTCGCCCGGTTGGGACCACGGCGCGTTCTGGTAGGTCGTGTCGTTGGAGAACGAGTGGTCCAGGTTGTAGCCGTGCAGCATCTCGTGCGCGGCGAAGCCGACATTCCAGGCGCCCGGGTCGAGCAGCACCCGGCCGCCGGCCGCGCCGGAATCCACCCAGTCGTTGAGCATGACCGCGATCCGGTTGCCGGCAGGCACCGCGTAGCCCGCGCTCGCCGCCGTGTCCACGCAGCGCTGGATCCGGGTCCACCGGTCGATCGACTGGAACTGCGCCAACGTGTACGGCATCGTGTACCAGCCCCGCACCACCGAGCCGGCCAGTGACACCCGCCCGCCGGACTGGTCGGCGAGGTAGTCCGCCACCCCACCGGTGCCGACCCCGGCCGCAGTGAGGAAGTTGGCGAAGTGCGACGGTGGTTGTGGCTCCGCCGGCTTGTCGCTGAACTTGCACAGCAGCACCGACCAGGCTGTCGCGTTGCGGATGGGGCTGGCCGTCGCCGGGGCGGCCGGCAACGTCACCGCGCCCACCGTTGCGCAGGCGAGCGCCACGGCTGACGCGGCGACCCGACGGAGGATTCTGGACTTCACGCGTGCGCTCCCATCTCTGCGGCCCGACCGACCCGGGCCCGGAGTCCACATCGGAGCACTGTGGGTGAGTGCAACGGCACGTTGAGTCGCGTTGGCGACGGGCTGGAATCCGACTGCGCCGACGAGTGCTCGCCGAGGCCCCCGCTCCCCGACGAGCACCCGTCGCCAGCTACGCGATCCGGCGGATCCGGCGTACCGCGAGATAGAGCAGGAGCAGGGCGAGGGCGACGAAGATGCCCGTCTCGATGCCCTGGAACAGCCAGAACCGGTCCGCCGGCTGGTACAACTGCCAGTTGTACGCGCCCGGCTCAAGTCCCAGTTCCGCCCCGCAGACCCGACCCTCCGGCCCCCTACCGCCCGGCGGGCACTGGATCCGGCCGCCCTCCGCGATCATCGTGCCGTCGGGGTTCCGGACGCCCTGGGCGAGGATCCAGTCTCCCCGGCTGATCTCCGGTGGCCCCTCTCCCTCGATCGGGAAGGTCTGGGTGCGGGCCGGCTGGTAGTGCCGTCGGGCCAGAAGCTCCACCGCTGCCCGTACGCCGATGAACCCGGCGAGGGTGATGCCCATGGCGGGCAGCATCCGCTTCCAGACGGTGCCGGCGAAGACGCCCAGCGCCACGGCGAACAGCGTGTACCCGATCGGGACGATGCCCTGCAGGTCGAAGACGATCATGCCGAACCGGCCCTCGTACGCGGCCTGGGTGAGCGGGTCGACCCACCACGACATGCCCAGCCCGTAGACCGCCGCGAGGATCAGGACGGCCGCGCTCACCAGCCCGAACTTCACCAGAGCCCAGCGGGTCCGGCCGACGCCCTGGGTCCAGACGAACCGGTGCGTGCCGTGCTCCACCTCGCGGGCGACCAGCGGCGCGCCCCAGAACAGGCCGACCAGCGCCGGCAGGGTGATCAACAGCACGGCCACCAGGTTGAGGCTGCCGTACTGGTTGCCGAAGCGTCGGAAGCCTGCGTCGCAGGCCTCCCGGGTCGCCGCCGCCACGTTGGTGTCCGCGAGCTGACGTGCGCAGTCCGTCAGCCCGAGGTCGGCGAAGGTGTGCCGCATCGCCAGGCCGATCGGCACCAGCAGAGCGGCGAGCGCCGCGAGCGCCAGCAGGGTGTAGAGCGCCTGCTTGCGGTGTTGCCGCCAGGTCAGCCAGATCATGCTGCCACTCCCCACTCGCTGTGACTGGTCTGCGTGGTGCCGTCGGCCAGGTAGGCCAGCACGACGTCCTCCAGGCTGACCTCGCGGACCGTCCAGGCCGGATCGGTGACCGGGCCGTCGGTGCGGACCAGCAGCGTGGACTGCCGGTCGGTGTGGCTGGCCCGGACCACGGCGGCGACGCCCCCGATGACGCCGCCGTCGTGCCGAGGGCCGACCAGGTGCCGGTGCCCGGCGACCAGGTCGTCGACCGTGCCGGTGAGCTGCACCTGGGCCGAGTTGAGCACGATCAGGTAGTCGCAGACCCGTTCCAGGTCGGCCAGCAGGTGCGACGAGAGCAGGACGGTGGTGCCGGAGTCCGCCACGCTGCCCATCAACGACTGGAGGAACTCCCGCCGGGCCAGGGGGTCGAGGCTGGCCACCGGCTCGTCGAGCAGCAGCAGCCGGGGCTGCTTGGCCAGCGCGAGGGCGAGCGCCACCTGTGCCCGTTGGCCGCCGGAGAGCTTGCCGACCGGTCGATCCGGTGGAATGCCGAGCTGCGCCAGCCGCTGGCGGGCCAACGCGGCGTCCCACCGCTTGTTCAGCTTGCCGCCGGCGATGACCAGTTCGGCTGCGGTGAAGTCCCGGTACAGCGGGGTGTCCTGGGCGACGAACCCGATGTCGGCCAGGCCCTCCGTGTCGCCGTACGGGGATCTGCCGAAGACCCGGACCGCGCCCGCGTCGGGCCTGAGCAGGCCGACGGCCAGGTGCAGCAGTGTGCTCTTGCCCGCGCCGTTCGGGCCGACCAACGCGGCGATCCGACCGGCCGGCAGGTGCAGCGAGCAGTCCCGCAACGCCCAGGTGCTGCCGTACCGCTTGCCCAGCCGGTCGGCCTCCAAGACCATGTCCATTCTCTGTCCTCTCGTTCCGCTCATGCGTGCTCCTTGCTCGGGGCGTCGTCGGCGAGGGTGGCGCGCAGGGTGGTCTCCACCAGGGCGATGACGTCCTCGGCCGTGAGGCCGGCGGCCTGCGCCCGGTCCAGCCAGGCGACCAGGTCGTCGCGTAGCTCGGCCTGGTTGGGCAGGGAGGCGCCGGCCAGGGTGCGCTGGACGAACGTGCCCACCCCGGGTCGGCCGCCGACCAGGCCCTCGATCTCCAATTCCCGGTACGCCTTCAGCACCGTGTTCGGGTTGATCGCCAGGGATTGCGCGACGTCCCGAACCTTCGGCAACTGGTCGCCCGGCGTCAGCAGGCCGACCCGCAGAGCCTGTTTCACCTGCTGCACGAGCTGCATGTAGGTGTTCACCTTCGACCGGCTGTCCAGCACGAACTCGATCACTCGCGATGATCCTTCCTGTTGTCCTACGACAGTAGGACTAGCAGACAGCTTCATCGGCGGTCGGGGCGCTGTCAAGGCTGACGCGGCGTGTCCGCTCCGGCACGGCGCGTCACAGAGAGCGTCCCCGCGTGCCGACGGCGGTGGCACCGGCAGGCCAGAGGTTGGCACCGACGGGTCAGCCCGACGGGAAAGGAGCGGCAGCAATCCGTGTGGACGGGGAGGTGTGCGATGGTCACCAACGAACTGACGACGTCGAGGGCGACTCCACTACAGGTGGCCCGCGCACGTGGGCGGGTACGCGGGCGGCTGATCCTGCTCGGCCCCGCGTTCGTCGCCGCCGTGGCGTACGTCGACCCGGGCAACTTCGCCACCAACTCCGCCGCTGGCGCCCGATACGGCTACCTGTTGGTCTGGGTCGTGGTCGTGGCCAACCTGATGGCGATGCTGGTGCAGACACTCACCGCGAAGCTGGGTCTGGCCACCGGGCGCAGCCTGCCCGAGCTGTGCCGGGAGCGGCTGCCCCGGCCGGTGAACCGGGTGATGTGGGTGCAGGCCGAGTTGGTCGCCATGGCCACCGACCTGGCCGAGGTGATCGGCGGCGCGGTCGCCCTGTACCTGCTCTTCGGCATCCCACTACTGCCCGGCGGGCTCATCATCGGCACGGCCGCGTTCGCCGTGCTCGCGCTGCGCTCACGCGGGTACCGCGCCTTCGAGATCACCATCGCCGTACTGCTCGGTGTGATCGTCCTGGCCTTCGCCGCGAACCTGCTCGCCTCCGGCTCCGACCCCGGCTCCGCGATGGCCGGCCTGGTGCCTCGGCTCCAGGGCACCGACAGCGTGCTGCTGGCCGCCGGCATCCTCGGTGCCACCGTCATGCCGCACGTCATCTACGTGCACTCCGCGCTGACCCGCGACCGCATCCCCGCCGCCGACGACTCCGAGCGCCGGATCCTGTTCCGTGGCCAACGCACCGACGTGCTGCTCGCCCTGAGCGCGGCCGGCGCCGTCAACCTCGCCATGCTGCTGATCGCCGCCGCGAGCTTCCGTGGCGGCGGCCCGGGTGGCGCGGACAGCCTGGAGGGAGTGCACGCCGGGCTCGGCCAGACCATCGGCACCGCCGCGGCGTTCGGGTTCGCCGTCGCCCTGCTGGTGTCCGGGCTCGCCTCGACGAGCGTCGGCACCTACGCCGGGGAGGTGATCATGCAGGGCTTCCTGCGGCGGCGGGTCCCACTGCTGCTCCGCCGGCTCGTCACCCTGCTGCCCGCTCTGGCCGTGCTCGCCATCGGCCTCGACCCCACCCGGGCGCTCGTGCTGTCCCAGGTCATCCTCAGCTTCGGCATCCCGTTCGCGCTGATCCCCGTGGTCGCCTTCACCCGCCGACGCGACCTGATGGGCAACCTGGTCAACCACCCGCTCACCACCGCCGCAGCGTCCCTGGTGGCCGTACTGGTGGTCGCGCTCAACGCCTTCCTGCTCTGGCAGGTCGTCGCCGGTTGAGGCCGGCTGGTCGGGCGTGGCCGGCTGAGCCGAGCGTCCGGGCGGCGACGTCCGCACGAGCGTGATGCCTGTGGGTCATATGCATGACTCACAGGCATCACACGCGTTGGCGACCCTGGCCCGGCGTGAATGGCCGGGCCGGCGGCGTGCGTGGTCAGGTGCGACGGCCCTCGTCGCGGGTGGGGATTTCCTGGCGTTGTTCGAGGGCGTCGGCCGGGTTGGCGTCGGCCGGCAGCGACGTCGCCTCCTCGAGCGACCCCGCCGGGAGGGCGCCCTGCTCGGCCAGATCCGCCTCGGACGCTTCCGGGTCGACGTCACCCGACACCCGGTCCGGCGGCCCGTAGTCGACGGCGTTCTGCCGCTGCTCTTGGGCATCCGCCTCCGGGGGCGGAAACGTGTCGCCCTGATCATCCCGGTACGTGCTCATCGGAGCCTCCTGACCGGCGGGTGTCGACATGCCGCCGGGCTGCTGCCTACCCGCCGCTGCCGCTGGCACGCCTGGGTGCGGACGCCTCGTCAGCCAGCCGGGACCGGTCTCCGGGACCGTTCGGCGCAGCCAGTGCGGCGTTCGGCTCGCGCCCGTGCCGTTCCCGGTCCCGGGCACCCAGTCGATCGTCAAGCATCAATCCCCGACCACCCGCGAGGAGAGGAACACCCATGCGATGGAACGCACGACGGGCCGTTGCCGGCGGCTTCGGGCTCGTCCTCGGTGCCGTGCTGGCACTGGCCCAGGTCGCACCCGCCCAGGCCGAGTCGAACGGCGGCGTACGCGTGATGCCACTCGGTGACTCGATCACCGACGGGTACAACGTGCCAGGCGGGTACCGGATCAACCTGTGGCAGCGCCTGGCCGGTGGCGGTTACACGGTCGACTTCGTCGGCTCGGGTTTCAACGGGCCGGCCAGCCTCGGCGACCACGACCACGAGGGTCACTCGGGCTGGCGCATCGACCAGCTCGACGCGAACATCGTCACCTGGTTGCGGGCCACCGACCCGCGTACCGTGCTGCTGCACATCGGCACGAACGACGTGAACCAGAACTACGACGTGGCCAACGCGCCGGCCCGCCTCTCCGGTCTCATCGACAAGATCAGGTCGACGGCCCCGGGTGCGGACATCTTCGTCGCCACCATCACGCCGGAGTCCGACCCGAACCGGGAGGCCCGGGTACAGGCGTACAACGCGGCGATCCCCGGCATCGTGGCGCAGAAGGGCAGCAAGGTGCACCTGGTCGACATGCACGCCGCGCTCGCCACCGCGGACCTCGCGGACGGCGTCCACCCCAACGCCGGCGGGTACGACAAGATGGCCGCCCGCTGGTACGACGCGCTGCGCTCGGTGCCCGACAGTCTGGTCCCGGCGGGCGGGCCGCCGGTGGGCACCCCGGTCGGCCTGGTGAATCCCGCCTCCGGGCGTTGCCTGGACGTCTCCGGCGCCAGCACCACCGCTGGTGCCCCCACCATCATCTGGGACTGCCACGGCAACACCAACCAGCGCTGGACCCGTACCGCCGCCGGGGAACTGCGGGTCTACGGCGACCGGTGCCTGGACGTGAACGGCGGAGCCAGCGCCGACGGCACCCGGGTGCAGATCTGGACGTGCAACGGCACCGCCGCGCAGCGCTTCACCTTCCGCACGGACGGGACGATCGTGCTCACCTCCGCCGGCAAGTGCGTGAGCGTGACCTCCGCCGGGACGGCCAACGGCACGACCACGCAGCTCTTGACGTGCAACGGCACCGGCGCGCAGCGCTGGTCCACCCGGTAGCGGACGCCCGGCCGGTCCCACGCCGTACCCGGTGGGACCGGCCCTGGGCGGCCCGTGACGGCGCGCGGCCGCGGCCGCGCGACACTACATCCACCAGCGGTGCGGGCGCGTACCCCCGATGACCGCCGCCGGTGGCCGGGATCGGCCAGGATGGGCGGGTGGCCGGGTCACGGCCGCGACGAGGAGGGTGGGCGATGCGGGTACGCGGGCGGTTGAGGTGGGGGCGACGTGCCCGTATCGGGGCGGTGCTGGCGGCCCTGCTCACCGGCGTGGTGACACCTGCCGTGCTGCTCACGCCAGGGGCGGCGGGCGCGGCGGGGGCCGGTGCGCCGGTGTGCCAGATCCGCGACGACCGGCTCAAGGAGATCTCCGGGATGGTCGCCACCGACGACGGGTACGTGGTGGTCAACGACGGCGCCGACGACGAGGCCCGCCGCCGGATCTTCTTCCTCGACCAGCGCTGCGCTGTGGTCCGGACGGTGTCCTACCCGTCCCAGCCCCGCGACACCGAGGACCTGGCCATCGGCCGGGACGGCACCGTCTGGGTCGCCGACATCGGCGACAACGACCGCTCCCGCACCACTGTCGCGGTGTGGCGGCTCGCGCCTGGGAAGGACAAGCCGGTGCTGCACCGGATGGCGTACCCGGACCGCCCGCACGACGCCGAGGCGTTGCTGCTCGACTCGGACGGCCAGCCCCTGATCGTGACCAAGGGCGGCAGCGGCACGGTCTTCCTGTACGCGCCGAGCATCGCGCTGCGGCCGGGCGCGACGACACCGCTGGCCCCGGCCGGCCAGGTGTCCCTGCCGATGACCGACACCAGCAACCCGTTCTCGTTCATCGGGCGGGGTGTGGTCACCGGCGCGGCGAACGCGCCGGACGGGCGACGGGTGGTGCTGCGCAGCTACGCCGACGCCTTCGAGTACGACGTGCCCGACGGCGACGTGGTCAAGGCGTTGACCTCCGGCACCCCGCGGATCACCCCGTTGCCGGACGAACCCCAGGGCGAGTCGATCACCTACAGTCGCGACGGCGGGTCGTTGCTCACCGTCTCCGAATCCGCCGACCAGCCGCCGGGGACCCGCCCGACGATCCTGCGCTACCCGGCCACCGACGGGCCGGTCACCGCCGGTCACCCGACGGGGTCCGCCGGCCCGGTGTCGCCCACCGCTGTCCGTCCGATCGCCGAGGACACCATCGGCCTGGGCGGCCGGCCCTGGCTGCTGGCGGCCGGCGGCGGGACACTGCTGGGCTTGCTGGCACTGGCCGGTGTGCTGTGGTGGAGGCACACGGCACGCCCGTAGGCGAACGGGCCGGTGCGGCAGGATGGGTCCATGTCCGTGCTGTCCACGTTGCGCCACCCGATCGTCGCCGCCCCGATGGCGGGCGGCCCGTCCACGCCGGCGCTCGCCGCAGCCGTCTCCGCGGCCGGCGGGCTGGGGTTCCTGGCCGCCGGGATGATCGACACCGGCCGGCTGGTCGCCGACATCGCCGAGGTCCGTGCGCGCACCGACCGGCCGTTCGGCGTCAACCTCTTCCTGCCCGACCCCGGCGGCGTCGACGAGGCCGCCATCCAGGCGTACGCGCAACGGCTCGCCCCGCTGGCCGCCGAGCGCGGGGTGAGCCTGGGCGCACCGGTGGGCGGCGACGACGCGTACCCGGAGAAGCTGGCCGCGCTGCTCGCGGACCCGGTGCCGGTCGTGTCCTTCGTGTTCGGGCTGCCCGATCGGGCGGCGGTGGCCGCCCTGCGCGAGCGGGGCACCGAGGTGTGGGCCACGGTCACCCGCCCGGACGCCGCGACGGCCGCCGCGGACCTGGGGGTGGACGCGGTGGTGGTGCAGGGCACCGAGGCCGGTGGGCATCGTGGCGGCCTGCCGGACGACGACGACTACGCGCTGCTGCCGTTGCTCCGGCTGGTTGCCGCTTGTTGCGACCTGCCGCTGGTGGCGGCGGGCGGCATCGTCGACGGCCCCGCGGTGGCCGCCGTGCTGGCTGCCGGTGCCGCCGCCGCGCAACTCGGCACGGCGTTCCTGCGCTGCCCGGAGGCGGGCAGCTCGCCGATGCACCGGGCGGCGGTGGCCGGTGCCGCGCCGACGGCGTTGACCCGGTCGTTCACCGGCAAGCGGGCCCGCGGCCTGGCCAACGACTTCCTGCGCCAACACGACGCGGCGGCGCCGACCGGCTACCCCCAGGTGCTGCACCTGACACGTCCGCTGCTCGCCGCCGCCCGCCGCGACGGGGACGCGTCGGTCGCCAACCTGTGGGCCGGGCAGGCGCACCCGCTGGCCCGGGACCTGCCGGCGGCCGAGGTGGTCACCGAGGTGAGCGCCGGGGTGCGGGCGGCGCTCGCCGCAGTGCTCGAGCGCTCGACCCGCTGGGGATGACCAGGACGCCGGCAACCGGCCCTGGCGGGCCGGGGCGGGACGGCCACAGACCCGTTAGAGTCTCGCCGTGATCGAGATCGGTGCGCAGGTCGACCTGTCCCACCCACCCGACCGGGTCTGGCTCGCACTGACCGATCGGCAGCTGCTCGGCCGGTGGTTCGCCGACGCCGAGACGGTGGAGGGCGTACCGGACCGGCTGCTGCTGCACACAGCCGGGTTGCCCGGCTTCGAGGCCAACGTCGAAGTCGAGGTGACCGAGCGGCGGGAGCCGGAACTCCTCGTGCTGGCCTGTGACGAGGCCGGCCGGCTCAGCGAGCTGACCTGCGCGGTCACGGCCACCAAACAGGGCTGTCGGCTGGAGATGCGGGAGGTCACCACGCACGGCGCGTGGTCCGCCGAGCAGCACGAACCACGCGAGCAGCAACTCCGGCAGGCGCTGACCGTACGGCTGCCGGCGATCCTCGACTGGCTCGCCTTCCAGCAGGTCGATCTGCGCCGCGGCGACGGCGGGATGACGGCGGAACTGCCGCTGGTCGGCGCGTCCAGTGGGCCCGCCCGTGCCCGTCGCCGTGGCCGGCAGGTGGCCGCCGCACTGGTCGGGGTGGTGGCCGTCGGAGGGGTGGCGGCGTGGGTGGCGCTTCCGGCCGGATCGGAGCAGCGCGCCGCGCCGCCCTCGGCCCCGTCGCCGTCGCCGTCCGCGACACCCGTCGAGGTCGCCGCCACGCCTCGGCCGACGACCTCGGTACGCCCCTCGCGAACGGCCGGGTCGCCGACCGCCCGCGCGAGCCGGAGCCCGTCGGCGAAGCCCTCGCCGACCCTCACGTCGGCGCCGCCGCCCCCACCGCCGCTGACGGCCAGCTACGACACCGACTCCAGCCGGCTGTTCGGCTACACGGGCGAGGTGGTGCTCGGCAACCCGGCCGCCACCGCGGTGGACGGCTGGGTGGTGGTGGTCAGCCTCGCCGACGGCAGCACCGTGGACGACGTCGACGGCGCGGACTGGCGACAGAACGGGCGGTCGGTCACCTTCACCGGGGCGGCCGTGCCCGCCGGTGGGTCGCAGACGTTCCGCTTCGACGTACGCGACAACCGGCCGAAGGCCCGGGAACCGGAGACCTGCACGGTGGACGGCAACCCCTGCGCCGGCCTCTGACCTAGGCTGCGCTCATGGCACTGCTGCACCGGGCCACGCTGCGCCCCACGAAGCTCGACCTGCTGGCGGCCTGGCTGCCCAGCCAACCCTGGTTCGCCGGGCCGACCGACGTCTCCGGCGAGCTGGCCGGTGTTTCCGGCGGCCTGACCGGCGCCGATGTGGTGAGTCGGGGCGCGTACCGCTTCGACGACCCGGCCGACGAGGTCGGCATCGAGACGATGCTGGTCGGCACCGCTGACGGGCCGGTCCACCAGGTCCCGCTCACCTACCGCGCCGCGCCGCTCGACGGTGCGGACGACTGGCTGGTCGGCACCACCGAGCACTCGGTGCTCGGCACGCGCTGGGTGTACGACGGCTGCGCGGACCCGGTCTACGTCGCCGCGCTCGCCCACGCGATCCTCGCCGGCGGTGGCCAGGCGGAGCAGTACTTCGAGGCGGACGGTCGGCGTGAGGTGCGCGAGCCGACCGTGACGATCGCCGTCAGCGGCGCCGGGGATGCCGACGTGACGCCGGTCGGCGCGGTGCGTCAGGTGGTCGACGAGGACACCACCACCATCGTCACCGACTCCGCCGAACTGATCGTCGTCCGTCGGCCGGGTGCCGGCGACGCCACCGGCCCCACCCTGCTCGGCAGCTGGAACGGGCAGCCGACGAGCGTGCCGCTGGCGTACGCCAGGACGCGATGAGCGTGCGGTGGGCGGCCCGACGAGTCGGACCGCCCACCGCGTTCACCACTGCGCCGGAGGCGGTGGCGGCGACACGGGTGGCCGGTCGTCGCAGGTGATGGTGTTGGGCAGCAGCCACGGGGCGAGCCAACCTCCGTCGTTGCCGCCGAGGTCGGTCAGTGTGAACTCCGAACCGGCCGGGGTGAAGTGGAACGAACCGCAGTTGTTGACGCCGACAGCGCCCACGTTGCGGGCGTCCACGTTGGCGAACGAGGCGGATCCCGCCGCACGGGCGCTGACCACCGAGGTGCCGGTGCCGTCGACCCGGACGTCCCGGAACCGCACGTTGGTGATCGAGTAGAGGTCCTTCACCGGCCAGTCGCTGACCAGCATGATCGCGTTGTACGTGCTGTCGAGGTACGCGTCACCGGTCACCTGGACGTCCGCGTCGATGCTCCGGTCCAGGGCGAAGATCCAGATCGCGCCCAGCCCGATGTTCCAGTTCAGCTCGTACGTGCCGGCGCGGGCGGTGGTGTTGTTGGTGAACCTCAGGTGCCCGGTGAACGGCTCCGCGCCGAAGCGGGAACCGGCGTGGATGGCGCTGCCCTCGCGGACCGGGTCGGCGACGAGGTTGTGCGAGACGGTGGTGTCCGTGCCGCCGTAGATGGCGATGCCGTTGGCCAGCGTCGGTGACTGCACGGTGTTGTGGTCGAACGTGTTGCGCGCGTTCGCCGTCTTCTCCGACCACATCGCCAAACCGTCGTCGCCGGTGTTGCGGACGAAGTTGTGGGCCACGACGGAGTCGGTGACACCAGTGTGGAAGTTGAGCGCGTCGGCGATCTGGTCGACGATGATGTTGTTGGTGACCCGGACGTTGCGCATCGGCCCGTCGAACCACACGCCCACCTTGGTGTGGTGCAGGTAGAGCCCGTCGATGGTCGAGTCGCTCATCGCGCCGCCGATCGCGTTGACCTGGTCGGTGTCGATGCGCTCCCGGACGTCTCCCTCGATCGCGAAGCCGGAGAGGTGGACGTTGCGGCTGCCGCCGTCGGCGGCGTCGCGGCCGTAGAACCCGACGCCGGTGTGCACCGAGCCGTCCGGTGCGGGCGTCGGCAGGGCGACCTCGCGGCCCTTGATGATGGTGTGCCAGTTGCCGGCGCCCTCGATGGTCACGTCGTCGACGATGATGTGCCGGTTTACCTGGTAGGTGCCCGGCGGGATGTAGACCTTGAGGTGGGTGCGCCTGGCGAAGGCGATGGCCCGGTCCAGTGCGTCGGCGGAGTCCCGCCGACCGGTGGGGTCGGCTCCGAAGGCCAGCACGTTCGCCGCGAGCAGCCGGACGTGCGGCGGTGCGACCAGTTCGGAGTCGAGCAGGTCGATGACGGTCCAGGCGGCGGCGCTGCCGGGCGGCGCGGTGAGCCGGATCTTGTCGCCGGCCCGGTAGGTGCGCCCGAGTAGGAGCCGCTGCTCGTCGTAGAACTGGCCGGGTCGGAACGGCCTGCTGATGCTCGGGGCCGGCGTGGTGGCCGACGGCACGCACTGGCACTCGGTGATCCACCAGTCCGGGTGCAGCAGCCCGGCCTGGGGGTCGTTGGTGAACGGGTACTGGTTGTAGAGCCACGAGTACTGCGACGTGAGCGTCATGGTGCGCACGTGCTTGCCGTTGACCGCGACCCGCAACGGCGCGGTGATCCCGCCGCCCTGCGGCGCGTCCGGGATGCTGTACCGCACGGTGATCCCGTTGGCCGCGCTGGGCAGGACGAACTCCACGTACTCCCCGGGGGTGAGCCGGACCGCCCGGCGGCCGGAGGCCTCCGCGGGCAGCGTGTAGGCGGTCCGGTCGGGGCCGATGACCTCGCCGGTGGTACGGGCGTTCTCCGCCTCCTGCTCGATGAAGTCGACGTCCGCGCCGCGCCCGGCGACCAACGCCGGGTCGAGGGCAGCCCGGGTGACGACCGGCTGGGCGCCGGCGGACGCGGATGGACTGGCGGTGGCCACTGTGGGCCCGGCGACCAGTACGGCGAGGCCGGCCGCGAGCGCGACAGCGGTGCCGCCGGGCTGGCCGGGGCGTCCCCGCGCCGGCATGAGGCTGCGAAACATCGGTGACCCTCCTGGGTGGGTGGTGGTGGAGGTCCGCCCGGCGTTCCCCCGACGCCCGACATTGATCGTCATGATGCAGCACCACACATCGCACTGCAAGACGTCTATCGAGCAATGAAAATAACGGGCTATAAAGCCGCAAGAAATGGACGATCGTCGAGTTGAGGTGTCGCGCGTCGCCTGCCCCGCCCAGCTCACGCCGGGCGTAGGCTGACCCTCGTGGATCAAGAAGACCGGATCGCCCTTTTCCTCGACTACGAAAACCTCGCGTTGGGCGCACGCGACAACCGTGGCGGCGCGGACTTCGACTTCCGCCCCATCGCCGACGCGCTGGCCGAACGAGGCCGCGTCGTGGTCCGCCGTGCGTACGCCGACTGGTCGTACTTCGACGAGGACCGCCGGATGCTCACCCGGTCGCACGTCGAGCTGATCGAGATCCCGCAACGGATGGGCGCGTCCCGTAAGAACGCCGCGGACATCAAGATGGCCGTCGACGCGATCGAGCTGGCCTTCGAGCGCGACTACATCTCGACGTTCGTGATCTGCAGTGGCGACAGCGACTTCACTCCCTTGGTGCACAAGCTCCGCGAGCTGAACAAGCGGGTCATCGGTGTCGGGGTCGAGGGCTCCACGTCGGCACTGCTCCCGCCGGCCTGCGACGAGTTCCTCTACTACGACCGGCTGGAGGGTGTGGACATCCCGCCGACCCGCAGCAGGCGGGGCCGTTCCAGCCGGCCGGCCGGGGTGGAGCAGCGACCGCCCGAGCCGGAGCAGGAGCTCGAACGGGAGCGCGAGCCCGAGCCCGAGGTGGACCGCCGACCCGCCGGCGAGGAGCCCGGGCGGGACGTCGACGCACTCGCCGTGCTGGTCGCCCAGACCGTTGCTGGGCTGCAGGGCAGCGCCAACGGCGACGTCACCGCCTCCCGGCTCAAGCGCACCCTGCTGCGTAAGGACCCGACGTTCAGTGAGTCCGACTACGGCTTCCGCACCTTCGGGGAGCTGCTGCGGCACCTCGCCGAGCAGACCGTGATCGAGCTGGCGGAGGGCCCCGCGAAGGGTGACCCCGAGGTTTCGCTGCCCGAGCACGGCGACCGGGAGGTGGCGTTCGGGCTGCTTCGTGGTGTGGTGGCCGAGCTGGGCAGCAGCGGCAACCCGGTGGCGCTGTCCGGGTTGAAGAACCAGCTTCGCCGTGCCCGCCCCGACTTCAGCGAGAAGAAGCTCGGCTACCGCAGCTTCCTCCAGTTCTGCAAGGCCGCGGCCACCGGGGGAGTGGTCGACCTGCGCTGGAGCCCGGAAGCCGACGACTACCTGCTCACCGCGCAGGGGTGAGCACCGCCCTCGGTTACTCGCTGTGATGTTCACATCACAAGCGAGGGCCGCTCGCCAACCCCGTCTCCAAGGGCAGGACGGGTCGGCAAGCACCCTGACCGGTGTACTCAGCGATATCTCAGATCTGCCTGATCCGCCACTCAGGGCGGGGAGGATCCGTCCTCGCGGTTCCTCCCTGTCACCAGATCGGTCGAAGTACGCCTGAATTATGGCTATCGCCCTGGTATCCACCCGCCTGCGCCGTACCCTCGACGCAAAAATTGCTATACGGTCGGCGAATGAAGGTCGAGGAGCATTGGTGGAACGGAGACACGACCCCGCGCGGGCGCCGGGACGTGTATATCCGTACTGACGGGCAGGGTTGGGAGGTCCGCGCCCAGATCGGTGGGGCGTCGGGTCGTGAGCGGGTGCAGCAGTGCCCCAGCCGGGCCTCGGCGGCCATCCTCGCCGACGCCTGGCGCGGCACCCACCCTTCCTGGCGCGAGCTGAAGCAGCGCTGATCCGGCTCCGGGCCGGGCCGGCAACGCTCCTGGGCTCCAGCCCGGCGCGCTCGCCGGCCGGCCCGGTGCTCGGCACCCAGCGGCCCGGCGCTCGGCACTCAGCGGCCCGGTGCTCGGTAGCCAGCGGCCCGGTGCTCGGCACCCAGCCGACTCGGCTGCGGTCGCCTGCCAACGACATCTTCACCGCTTCTGCGACATGACCTGCGCGACGTTCGCCGCAGGTGCAGCACCCGGTCACGTTGCGACCTTCCCGATCGAGGCGGCCGCCTGTTTCCTGAGGGGCGTGGTCGCCGGAGTCGCGGAGGCCGGTAAATCTTCTCGATCGGTTTGCTGCGCAGTGGCGTCGGTGTACCGGTGTCCCCGCCGTCAGGCCGGGTACTTGGAGGTCCCCGATCGTGGGTGCTCGGAGGTCCCCGGTCGCGGGTGTCGAAGGTCCCCGGTCGCGCCCGAATGGAGGTCGCCATGTCGCACGGTCCCGGCGAGGAGAACCCCAGGCTCGACGAGGAGGTCCGGGAGGCCGAGCGTCGGCTGGGCGACGACGCCAAACCGTCGGACGACGCGCAGACCGACGATGCGCAGACCGACGACGCCCGGGTGCCGGACGACGCCCGCTCCGAGCAGGACCCAGGCACCTGAGCCGGACGAACCGTCCGTCGACCCGACACGCGCGCTCCCGACCGACCCGGCACCGGCCGCCAGGCCATGATCGACTCGGCTTCCTTGAAATCGGGGTGTCGCAGGCGGTCTGACACCGCGACTTCAAGGAAACCGAGTCGATCAACCGCTTGCCGGCAACCCGAGGCGGGCATATCGGGCAGAGCCTGGTCGGCGGGCAAGCCCGGCCGGTTGGCGGGCAAGTCCGGTCGGCGGGCAAGCCCGGCCGGTTGACGGGGCAAGTCCGGTTGACGGGCACAGTCCGGTCGGCGAGCACAGTCCCGTTGGCGAGCACAGTCCGGTCGGCGGGCACAGTCCCGTCGGCGATGCGCGGGTGGAACGCCCAGGGCCTGCCCGGCGGAAGATGCCGGACAGGCCCTGGTCGTAGGGAAAAGCGGTCAGTGCTTGAGGGTGAAGGTGAAGTCGCCGGAGAGCTTGCCGCTCAACCGGACCGCCGAAACGAGCTTCCCCTGGACGATCAGTCTCTCGACCTCGCCCCGGGAAAGACCGCAACCTTCCGCGATCAGTCGTACTGGTCGGACCGGGATCCGCGCCGCGAAGCGGACCGAGACGTCGATCGTCTCGCCGTCCGGGTGGTCCGATCCGCCGGTGTCGAGGTGCCAGGCGCCACTCCAGTCGAGGGCGATGCGGTTTATGCGCTGCACGTCCGGATCCTGGAGCAACTCGGCGGTCAGCCCAGGGTCGTTGTCGTGCAGCCGGTCCAGCAGCTCAGGTGGGATGGTGCGAACGGTCATCCGCTCCAGGACGGTGAGCTTTGCCGTCTCCCCGCAGGCGGTGCAGAGCGCGAGGAGCCAGACGTCGATGAGTTTGTGGTTGGCATTGACTCGGAATTTTCCGCTTGGCCGGAGGCGTTCGGACGCGCACGAGCGGCAACTGCGGTGAACGAGTGGCAGGCAGGTGGGCACGACGGCCCAGTTTCTGAGCACAGAGGTACACCGGTTTCAGTGAGAGGTCCGCAGCAAAAAGGAGCGCGGCGCACACGGCGCGACGCGCGACAGATCAGCGCTTGGGATGTCTCACAGGGTGTACAACGGCACGTCCTTGCCTAGACGACCTGGTTCCGCGCACGGTAACGGCGCCCAGCGGCACCGATCCACTGGTTTTTCGAGCGCCTCAGGACCGTCCGACTGGACAGGTGCCGGTTACGGAGGTCAGACGGTCGGGACCGGCAGCACCGCGCCTTCGACCGCGGACCGGTGGGCCAGCTCGATCAGCTCGACCGTGGCGACCGAGTCCCGTGGGTCCACCGGCATGGGCGCGCCGTCGCGCAGCGCCGCCGCCACCTGCGCGTAGAAGCTCTGGTACGCACCGGGTTCCGTTGCCACCGGTCGCAGGTCACCGTCGACACCGAGCTTGCCGTACCGCTCCGGCGGGACCTCGCCCCAGCCCGGCTGGTCCGGCCGGCCGCCCTCGTGCAGCGCCGCTTCCTGCACGTCCAGCCCGTACGTCGTGTAGCCAGCCCGGTCGCCCAGCACGCGCAGGCGGGGGCCGAGTTGAGCGGTGACCGCGCCCATCCACAGGTGCGAGTGCACCCCGTTGGTGTGGGTCAACGCCACGAAGGCATCGTCGTCGACAGCCGCGCCCGCGCGACGACGGTCCACCTCAGCGTAGACGCGGTCGACCCGGCCGAAGAGCTGCACCGCCTGATCGACGAGGTGGGCGCCGAGGTCGAAGAGGGCGCCGCCGGCCTCCTCGGGGCCGGCAAGCTCCCGCCAGCCCGGCTTGATCGTCGGACGGAACCGCTCGAACCGGGACTCGAAGCGCAGCACCCGCCCCAACTCGCCCTGCTCGACCAGGCGGCGGGCGGTCAGGAAGTCGCCGTCCCAACGCCGGTTCTGGAACACCGTCAGCGGCACCCCACGCTCGGTCGCCTCGTCGACCAGCGTGCGACCCTCGGCGGCCGTCGCGGCCAACGGCTTGTCGACGACGACCGGCAGGCCTGCGGCGAGCGCCGCCCGTGCCATCGGCACGTGCAGCCGGTTCGGCGTGGCCACCACGACCAGGTCCAGAGCGTCCGGCGTACGCCAGAACTCGTCGGCGTCGTCGACCAGGCGGGCGTCCGGGAAGTGCTGCCGGGCCTGCTCGCGCCGCTGCGGGTCGCGGGTCACGATGGCGTCGAGCCGCAGCCCGGGCGTCGCGGCGATCAGCGGTGCGTGGAACACCCGGCCCGCCAGCCCGTACCCCAGCAGGCCAACCCGCAGCGCCTCCGCCATGCCGTGCCCCCATCTCCCTGGTCCGCGCCCGACGTGGCGGCGGTACCGCTGAGGAAAACCTATCGCCCCGAGCGGCCCGACCCGATCTCGGCCCGAGGCCGGTCAGCTCGCCGGGTCGGCCCGCAGGTAGGTGAGCACCGCGAGCACCCGACGGTTGGTGTCGTCGCTCGGTGGCAGGTCGAGCTTCAGCAGGATGTTGCCCACGTGCTTGCCGACCGCGGCCTCGGTGACGTGCAGCCGGAGGGCGATCGAGGCGTTCGACCGGCCCTCGGCCAGCAGCGCCAGCACCTCGCGCTCCCGGGCGGAGAGCGCGGCGAGCGGATCGCGGGGGCGGTGCAGCAGTTGCCGGACCACATCCGGGTCGATGGCGGTGCCACCCGCCGTGACCCGGCGCAGTGTGTCGACGAACTCGGTGACCTCGGCCACCCGGTCCTTGAGCAGGTACCCCACCCGTTGGCCGTCTCCGCTGTCCAGCAGCGCCGCCGCGTACCCGGTCTGCACGTACTGGCTGAGCACCACGACCGGCAGGTGGGGTCGCTCGGCGCGCAACGCGACGGCTGCGCGCAGCCCGTCGTCGCGGCGGCCGGGCGGCATCCGGATGTCGGTCAGCACCAGGTCCGGTTCGTGCTCGCGGGCGGCGTCGAGCAGGTCCGGCGCGGAGCCGACCGCGGCGCAGACCGTGAAGTCGAAGCGGGTCAGCAGCGCGACCAGGCCCTCCCGCAGCAGCACCTCGTCCTCGGCGAGCACCACCCGGGTCAGCGACGGCACGGCAGCTCCACCCGGACCAGGGTAGGCCCGCCGGGCGGGCTGGACAGCAACAGCCGCCCGTCCACGGCGGCGACCCGGTCGGCGAGACCGGTGAGGCCCGTACCCCGGGTCGGGTCGGCGCCGCCCCGGCCGTCGTCGGACACCTCCACCACAAGGTCGCCACCGGTCCGGGCGAGACGGACGTCCGCGCTGGTCGCCCCGGCGTGCCGGACCACGTTGCCGAGAGCCTCGGACACCACGAAGTACGCGGTGGTCTGGACGATCTCCGGTAGCTCGCCGTCGAGGTCGGCGCGGACGGTGACCGCGACGGTGGCCGCGTCGGCCAACTCGCGTACGGCGCCGGCCAGGCCGAGGTCGGTGAGGCTCTGCGGCCTGATGCCGTGCACCAACTGGCGCAGCATCACCATCAGGCCCCGGGCCTGCTCGTGCGCCACGGCGAGCGGCCGGGCGGCGGGGGAGTCCTCGGGTACGTCCAGTCGGGCCAGGCCGAGCTGAAGGGTGAGGCTGGTCAGTCGCGGCTGCGCGCCGTCGTGCAGGTCCCGTTCGATCCGGCGGCGTTCGGCCTCGTACGCGCCGACCAGCCGGGTGCGGGAGCGGGCGACCTCGCGCAGCGCCGCGGCGTCGACCGGCGAGGCCAGCGCCCACCGGGCCACGGCGGCCTGGGCGGCGGCGAGCAGACCGACGGCGTACCCGAGCACCGGGATCAGCAGCACGCCCACGATCGCGTACGGGACGGCTTCGCCGGTGGTGTCGATCGGCTGCCAGATCACGACGGGCTGGTTGGAGTCGCCGGCCAGCCAGGGGCTGGTGATCATCCCGAGGTCGAGCAGCACCACCACCAGGAACACCCAGTACGCGACCGGGGTGACCCCGCCCAGCCAGAACAGGTACGCCACCTCCCGCCACCCGGCGGCGCTGCGGTAACGGGCGGCCAGGCCGGGCCACGGTGACGTGGGCAGCGGCCGGCCGTCCACGAGCCCCAGCCGCCACCGCTCGACGACGGCCACCGGGAAGCTCATGATCGGCGCCAACGCCAGCACTGTGAGACTGTCGACCGCCAGGAACAACATGAGCGGGATGCCCGGCGGCCGGTCGTGCAGCAGCGCGTTGAGGGCGGCGAAGAGGGGCGCGCCGATGACGAGCAGCCCGACGGCGAGCACGCCCGCGATCGGCACGGTGCTGACCAGGTAGGCCAGCGCCCGCCACGGCCAGGCGGAGACCAGCCAGTCGCGGCGACGAAGCGCCCTGGCCAGGTGAGAAGGACTTTCCGGGGTCATGCCAGAGACGCTAATCGGGGACGAGGGCGCACCCCAGCCGTCCAGATCCACTTCTCGGGGTATGCCCAGCACTACCCACCGAACGGCGGTGCGGCGCTGTCCGACGACCGCGAGGCGTTTGTGACCGGACCTCGGCGGCAGCGTGCGAGCATCGGCCAGCCGCGCGGCGTACGTCGTACGCCCGCGTTGTTAGGATGGCCGCACCATGGCGAGTGAGCGCAAGGCGACCGCGGACCCGGCCCGCAGCCTGGCCATCCTCTGGCGCACCCGGGAGCCGACCAGCCGCAGCGCCGGGCCCGGCCTCAGCGTCGACCGGATCGTCCGGGCCGCGATCGACATCGCCGACGCGGAGGGCCTCGACGCGTTGACCATGCGACGCGTCGGCGAGGCGCTGGGTGTCGGCACCATGTCGGTCTACACGTACGTGCCGGGCAAGGCCGAACTCGTGGACGTCATGGTCGACACCGCGTACGGCGAGATGCCGCGCCCCGCCGTCGAGGGTGACTGGCGGGCCCGGCTGGAGCGGATCGCCCGCGACAACCTGGCGCTCTACCAGCGGCATCCCTGGATGCTGCGGGCCGAGACGACCCGACCGGTGCTCGGCCCGCACCTGCTGGCCAAGTACGACTACGAGCTCGGCGCGGTCGTCGACATCGGTCTCAGCGACGTCGAGATGGACGCGGTGCTCACGCTCGTCCTCGGCCACGTGAAGAGCGCGGCGCGGGCCGCCTCCGAGGTGGTCGACCTGGAGCGCCAGTCCGGCATGACCGACGGCCAGTGGTGGCAGTCGCACGCGCCCTGGCTGGAGACGTTCATGACGGCCGGCAGCTATCCGATCGCCTCCCGGGTCGGCACCGCGGCCGGTCAGCAGCACGGTGCCGCGTACGGCCCGGAGTACGCCTTCGAGTTCGGTCTGCAACGCGTCCTCGACGGGATCTCGGTGGTGGTCGCGGAGCGGGCGGCCACCCGGTGACCGGCGCCGCGGAGCTAGCCTGATTCGTCGTTGTCCGCTGCCGCACCCGCCGGGCTGCCCGCGCTTCGGGCCAACCGCGCGAGCGAACGCGCCGACGGGCCACCCGGCTCGGCGTGGTAGACGACCAGCGACTGGGTGGTGCCGCTGATGGTGAACTTCTCGTAGCGCAGCTCCAGCTCGCCCACCCGCGGATGCCCGAACACCCGTAGACCGCCGCCCGCGCGAACGGTGACGTCGTGCCGGGCCCACAACCGTCGAAACCGCTCGCTGCCGGCCGTCAGCTCCTCGACCAGCTCGGTGAGCCGAGGATCGTCCACCTCGGCGCCGACCTGTGCGCGCAGGCCGGCCACCGCGTTGGCCGCGACGGCCGTCAGGGCCGGGTAGAGCGCCGGCACGCTCGGGTCCAGGAAGACCGCGCGCAGCAGGTTCACCCCGGCCGTGAAGATCGGTGCCAGCGCGGTCGCGATGGGGTTGGCGAGAAGCACATCCAGGTGTCGAGAGTGCACGAAGGCGGGGGTCTCGCTCCACGAGCCGACCAACTGCCGGATGCCCAGGGGCACCCGCTCCTGCCGCCGCGCTGCCGGACGGGCCGGCGCCGGCCGGGCCAGGCCGTACAGGTGCGCCGCGGCCTCCGCGTCCAGCATCAGTGCGCGGGCCAGAGCATCCAGCACCTGCGTCGACGGGTGCCGGTCCCGGCCCTGCTCCAACCGCAGGTAGTAGTCGACGCTGATGCCGGCGAGCAGGGCAGCCTCCTCGCGCCGCAGGCCGGGCACCCGCCGACGGCCGTGCGCGGGCAGCCCGACGTCACCCGGCCTGATCAGCTCGCGCCGGGCACGCAGGTATTCGCCGAGCGGGCCGGCTGTGCTCACCCGCTCATCGTAGGAGCCACCGCCGGTGCCCATCCTGGTCCTGCCAGTCCCAGGAAAAGCAGGGATCCGGCTGGCACCGGCCGCCTGGGTGACAGTGTCGGGGTAAGCGTGATCGAGAGACGGGACAGCAATGACAACTCGGATCAACACTCCCTTCGGTTTCGCCTCGACCGCCGACGAGGTCCTCGCCGGGGTCGACCTGACCGGCAAGCGGGCCGTCATCACCGGAGGCGCCGCCGGCATCGGCGTCGAGACGGCCCGTTCGCTCGCCGCCGCCGGCGCCGAGGTGGTGCTCGGGGTACGCCGGGTCGCCGCCGGCGAGCAGGCCGCCGCCGACATCGCCGCCAGCATCGGTGCGGACCGGGTCAGCGCCCGCGAGCTGGACCTGGCCGACCAGGATTCGGTACGCCGGTTCGTCGCCGGCTGGGACCAGCCCCTGCACATCCTGGTCAACAACGCGGGGATCATGGCGCTGCCCGAGTTGGAGCGCACCGTCGAGGGCTGGGAGATGCAGTTCGCCACCAACTTCATGGGGCACTTCGCCCTGACCGTCGGTCTGCACGACGCGCTCGCCGCGGCGGGTGGCGCCCGGGTGGTGTCGGTCAGCTCCAGCGGGAACCTCTTCTCTCCGGTGATCTTCGACGACCTGCACTTCGCGTTCCGGCCCTACGACCCGCTGCTCGCGTACGGGCAGTCCAAGAGCGCCGAGGCGTTGCTCGCGGTCGAGGCGACCCGCCGCTGGTCCGGCGAGGGCATCCACGCCAACGCGCTCAACCCGGGCGCGATCGCCACCGGGTTGCAGAAGCACACCGGCGGGCTGCGTACGCCCAAGGAACGGCAGAAGACCCCGCAGCAGGGTGCCGCCACCTCGGTGCTGCTCGCCGCGTCCCCGTTGCTGGACGGCGTGGGCGGTCGCTACTTCGAGGACTGCGCCGAGGCGGCGGTCGTCACCGAGCGCCCTGCCGACTACACCGGCGTGGCCGCGTACGCCGTCGACCCGGGCAACGCCGAACGGCTCTGGAATGTCGCGTCGGACCTGATCTCTCATCGCGTCGGCACCGCCGGCCGCTGAGTACGACCGTCGGGCCTGACCGAACCCGCCCCGGGCCTCTCGCCCGGGTGGTACGACTGGGGCGGCGGTGGCAGCCGCGGGCCGGGGGGATGGCGATGGCGAGTGGGCTTGCGGGGCGGCTGCCGCAACGGCGGGAGACGCCAAGTCGACCCGCTGGGCGCACCGATGGATGACACGCCGCACCACCAGCGGTCCGGTCGGCACGACGTCGTGGAGTTGCGGGTGCACGGCGTGTCGGGGGCGCGACCGGAGCAGGTCCTCGGTCTGGCGCACGTCCGGCAGGTCGCGGGTGACGACAGCGGTGGGTTCCACCGCGCCGCCGAAACGGAGGACGCCGAGCGGGACGGTGTGACGCTGGAGGCGTACCGGTGGGGTGATCTGCCCTCGGGCACCGTGGCCCGGACGCTCTCGCTGGTCTTCCTGTTGCCGTTCATGCTCAGCAACGTGGCGGTCTGGATGCGGCCGACCGACCGTCGCAGCGGCGCCGGGGTCACCGTGCTGTGCCGGCTCCTCGCCCTGAACCTCACCGTGGTGTACGTGGTTTCCATCGGCGGGGTGGCCCTCGACCTGCTCGCCTGGCGGTGTCTGGGCGCGGCGCGGTGCCGTGGTCCCTTCGACACCATGGCGGGGTTGGACGGACGGGAGGTCGGGCCGCGGTTGGCGGTGCTCGCTCTGCTGCCGATCGCCGCCGTCGCCTTCCTCCGGCTGCTCGGCACCCGTCGGCCCCGTCCGGCAGGCAACCCGTTGTGGGCCGTCGAGCCGATGGTGGGACGGCTGCGCGCGGTCCACGTCGCCGCCGCGCTCGCGGTGCTCAACCTGATGCTGCTCGTGGCCCGGACCGCCGGCGGTGCGACGGCCTCGACGACGGTGCTGCTGACGCTCAGCGCGGCGGTGCTGCCGGTCTGCGCCGGTCTGCTCGCCGTCCCCGGCCTGCTGGACCGGGCGGCGACCATGCGGATGGTCACCCGGACCGCCAGCGCGGTGGGCGCGGTGGCCGTTGCTCTGAGCGTGGCCACCCTCGTCGCCGTCGCCCTCGACGAGCGCCCCTGGCCGTCGTCGGACGGGCTGCCGGGCTACGACGAGGTCGCGAGCTGGGCCCTGCTCACGCAGATGACGCTGCTGGTGGCGCTGAGCGGGCTGGTGCTGGGGCACCACGGCCGGGGAGACCGCCGCAACGCGCTGCCGCAGGGGTTGGGCGCGGCGGTGGTCGCGGCCATCGCGGTCGGCCTCGGCAGCGCGTTCGCCGCCAACCTCGTCTACCAGAGCGGCAACCTGCTCGGCGGGTACCGTGGCGACGGCGGGCCACCGCTGCCGTACCAGTGGACGCTGTTGGCCTTTTTCGTGCACGTCATCGCGGGCGTGGTGTTGTGCGGTGGGCTGACCCTCCTGTCGCGACGCCGCCGGTGGCGGGCGGCGGCGGCGATCACCGCCCGCGACTTCCCGACGGTGGGGCCGGAGGGCGCCGAGCGGCTGCGACAGGTGACGAGGGCGGTCGCCCGGGCGCGGTTCGCCGAGTGGCTGGGACTCCTCGCCATCACGTACGCGGCGCTCTCGGGGATCGGTCTGGCCACCAGCCTGTTGAGGCTGACCGACCTGGCACCGGACCAACTGGCGTGGCGTGTCCTCGGGCTGCCGGCCGGGGCCGTCGGCATGGGGCTCGCCCTGGGCAGTTATCTCGTCGCTGCGGTGCTGGTGGCCCTGATCCTCGGAGGCGTGTTCGCCTACCGCACGGCGTGGTTCCGCCGGCACGTCGGCATCCTGTGGGACCTGGGGACCTTCTGGCCCCGGGCCGCGCACCCGTTCGCACCGCCGAGCTACGCCGACCGTGCGGTGCCGGAGCTGGCCGACCGGATCATCCACCTGACCGAGCGGCACGACGGGGTGCTGCTCTGTGGGCACAGCCACGGGTCGGTGCTGCTCGCCCTCGCGGTGCTGCGGCTGCCCCCGCGGGTACGCCAGCGCGTCGTCCTGCTCACCTACGGGTCGCCGCTGGACCGCCTGTACGCCCGGCTCTTTCCGGCCTACCTCAACGAAACGGTGCTTCGCACGGTGGGGGATCGGGTCGAGTGGCGGTGGCTCAACCTGTGGCGGGACACCGACCCCGTCGGTGGTTGGATCTTCGCCCCGCACCGGCCCGGCGATCCGCCTCCGGACCCCGCCGACCCGGCCGGCCGGGTCGACCGGCGGTTGCGGGACCCACAGGGCCTGCTGCCCCCTCCGGGGGAGCGCCGTCCGCCGCCGGTGCGGGGGCACCATCCGGGCGAGTCCGATCCCGACTTCCGGGCGGCGATGAGCGAGCTCGCCCGACGCCTCCGTCTCTGAGGCTTCCCGACCGCGTGCCGGTCAACGGCCCTCGGTCGACCTGTCGGTCTCCGCCACCGTCGCTCGGACCTTTCGCAGGGTCGCATCGGGCGCACGGATCGCGGCCCGCCAGCGGTCCAGCGTCCGGTTGAGGATCCGGACCAGGAACTGCAACTGGTTGACCTGCTCGCGGAGCACGTTGAGCTCGGAGCGGGCGTTGAGCGCCTCGCCCTCCAACTGGGTGATGCGGGTCTGCAACGGCTGCACCAGGGTGAGGGCGGCCTCGGTGAGGGTGTCGGCGGCATCGGCCTTGAACTTGCCCCGCTGCACCACCACAGTGGCGATCGCGGCCAGGCCGGTGCTGCCACCGAGGATGCCGAGGATACTGAGCACCATCTGTACCCACTGCGGTGCGGCCGGCGCCGGAGAAGTGATCACGTGACACCCGCCTGCAACTGTTCGTAGCTCACCAGTTCGCACGCCTGGGCCAGCCTGCGCAGGTCGACGGCGATCTGCCCAGCCCGCCAGAGCGACCCGACCGCCACCGCGGCGACGAACGACGTCGTCGCGATGGACTGTTGGCCTGACATGGCCGCCAGGGCCACCGCGTACATGCCGGTGACCGTGCCGAGCACCAGCACCGACGCGAGTTCGACGCCGAGCCCGGTGGAGAGCCGGCCGGGCCACACGATGCCCAGCAGCCCGCCCACACCCACCGCGATGAGACCCAGCTCCCAGGCGACCTGGATGGGCACCGGCATGGCCGTCTGCACGGAGGTCGGCCGGACGTCGAGGGTCAACATCAGCACGCCGCAGACGGGTGCCGCGGCCAGGACAGCGATCTCGTACGGCTGGTGACGGGATCGGATACGGAGGTTTCCCACGGCAACTCCTTGGTCGAGGACCGGCGTCCAGCAGCGGCCGGTGGGCCGATGCCGTTCGGTGGGTCGCGACTGTGGAGCGGCGGTTCCGTGCGGCGTGGCCCGTTGGTGCGCTGCCTGTGGACGGTCGTTGAGCGAGAAAACTGCGACTCGCCGTCGTTGGCTGCCGATATCTGCCTGTGTAGCACCGATGACCGGTTGTCGTCCACCAGGTGCAACATCGGGTTAACGCAGGTCAGAGCCCATTTCGGGCCGGATTCGACCGTGTCGGGTCGCCCGGAGCGCGGCGGCCCGACCGCACCATGACCTCGGTGACGAAGAGTGTCAGATATCTTGCCGAGGGTGACAATGGTGCGATCGGGTCGCCGATCGGTCAGCGGGCGAGCAGGGCCCGCAGCGCCCGGACCACCTCGGCGGGTGCCTCCTCCGCCATGAAGTGGCCGCAAGTGACCGTCCGATGCTCCAGATCCGGAGCCCAGGCGCGCCACACCGCGGCCGCGTCGTAGCCCAGCGCGGCGCCCCAGTCCTGCTGGAGCACGGTCACCGGCATCCGCAGCTGGTTGCCGGCCTCCCGGTCGGCGGTGTCCTGGGTGACGTCGATTCCGGCCGACGCCCGGTAGTCGGCGACGATCGAGGGGACCGCCTCCCGGGAGGCGCGCAGGTACTCCGCCCGCACGTCCGCCGGCATCGCCTCCGGATCCCGGGTCCAGACGTCCAGGAAATGGCCGAAGAAGGCGTCCGGGCTGCCGCTGATCAGCGCTTCCGGCAGACCGGCTGGCTGCGCCATCAGGTACAGGTGGAACGCGACGGCGGCGGAGGTGCCGTGCAGCACCTCCCACGTGTCGAGGGTGGGCACCACGTCGAGCAGCGCGAGATGGCTGATCACCTCCGGGTGGTCGAGACCGGCGCGGAACGCGACCAGGGCACCACGGTCGTGGCCGGCCAACGCGAACCGTTGGTGGCCGAGCGCGGCAGCCAGCGCCACGACGTCGGCGGCGAGGGTGCGCTTGGCGTACCCGTCGCCGTCGGGGTCGAGGGGCTTGTCGCTGTCGCCGTAGCCGCGCAGGTCGGGGCAGATGACCGTGTGGTCGGCGGCCAGGTCGGCCGCGACGTGCCGCCACATGAGGTGGGTCTGCGGAAAGCCGTGCAGCAGCACGATCGCCGGCCCGGAGCCGCCCACGGCGACGTTGAGCGTCACACCGTCGGCGACTGTCACACGGCGGTAGTCGAATCCGTTGATCCTGGGGTCCACGGGAAACCTTCCTGGTGAGCGGTGCCGGCAGGGGCGGTGGCCCTCGCCGTCGTACCTGGTCGAGCCTGCGCGGTGGTGATCAGCAGGCGATCAGTGCCGAGTCAGTGCGGTCCTCCCGGCGCGCCTAGATTGATGCCATGACCAGGCAACCGGCGGCACCGGACGCGGTGACCTTCGGCGTCCTCGGGCCGGTGACCGCCGTGACCGCGCGTGGCCCGGCCCCGCTGCGCGGGCACCGGCATCGCCTGGTGCTGGCCCGGCTGCTGATCGCCCACGGGCGGGTGGTGCCGGTGGAACGTCTCGTCGACGACCTGTGGGAGGTCGCAACCGACGGCGCGGTGGGCGCCATCCGCACCTTCGTCGCCGACCTGCGCCGGGCCCTGGAGCCCGATCGACCACCCCGGCAGCCGCCCCGGATCCTGGTCACCGAGCCACCCGGGTACGTGCTGCGGGCCGCCCCGGACGCGGTGGACGCCGGGCAGTTCGAGGCGGCCGTCGGCGAGACGGGCCGGTTGCTGGCGGCCGGACGTCCCGCGCCGGCCCTGGCGACGCTGGACGGAGCACTGCGGCTCTGGCGCGGGCCCGCGTACGCGGACTGCGCCAACGAGCCCTGGGCGGTCGCCGAGATCAACCGGCTGGACGAATTGCGGATGCTGGCCGTAGAGCGGCGGGCGGAGGCGCTGCTGGCGTTGGGTCGGCCCGACGAGGCCGCCGCCGACCTGCCGGCCCACCTGGCCAGCTATCCGCTGCGCGAGGATGCCTGGCGGTTGCTCGCGGTGGCCCGCTACCGCGCCGGCCGGCAGGGCGACGCGCTGGCCGCGCTGCGCGAGGCGCGACACGCCCTGGTGACCGAGCTGGGCGTGGACCCGGGGCCCGAGCTGCGCCGGTTGGAAGCCGACATCCTGGCCCAGGCGCCGCACCTCACCCCGGCCCTCGACCACGCCGCCACCCCCGTGCGACCCGTCGAGCCGGGCCCGGCCCGGCAGCGCCCGTTCGTCGGCCGGGACGCCGAGCTGGATCGCCTGCGGCAGGCCGCCGAGGCGGCGTCCCGACGCCGCCAGCCCACCCTCGCGCTGCTCAGTGGCGACCCGGGTGCCGGCAAGACCGCGACGGCCGAGACCCTGACCGAGCGGCTCGCCGCCGAGGGCTGGACCACGGCGTGGGGACGCAGCCCGGAGTACGAGGGTGCCCCGCCGGCCTGGCCGTGGACCCAGATCACCGACGCGCTCGCCGGGCCGACCGATGCCGGGCCGGCCGACGGCCTTGTTGCCGATGCTGGCCCGGGGGACCCCGCCGGGACGCGCTTTCGCCGGCACCGTGCGGTGGCGTCACTGGTCTCGGCTGTCGCCGACCGCGGGCCGGTGCTGCTGGTCCTCGACGACCTGCACCGCGCCGACGGTGACACCCTGGACCTGCTGACCGCCCTGCTCACCGGCCCGCAGCCGGCCACCGGGCCGGTGTTGATCCTCGGCACCTACCGGGCCACCGAGATCAGCCCCGAGCTGACCGCCGCCCTGGCCCGCGCCGCCGGGCTGGAGCCGATCCGGGAGTATCTCGCCGGCCTGCCCGTGTCGGCGACCGACGAGTTGGCCCGAGCTGTCGTCGGGGCGGCACTGGACCCGGCCACCGCCCGGTTGATCCACGATCGCAGCGGCGGCAACCCGTTCTTCGTCCGGGAGCTGGCCCAGTTGTACGCGAGCGAGGGGGAGGCCGCGCTGGCCGCGGTGCCGCCCGGGGTGCGTGACGTGATCCGGCACCGGTTGGCGCAGCTACCCATGCCGACACGTACGGTGCTGCGGCAGGCGGCCGTGCTCGGCCGGGACCTCGACCCGGAGGTGCTCGGTGCGCTGGCCGGTGATCCCGCCGCCGTGCTGGACGCCGTCGACCGCGCCCTTCAGGCCGGCTTCCTCACCGAGCGGGAACCCGACGGGCGGCTGCGCTTCACCCACATCCTGGTCCGCGACACGCTCTACGCCGACCTGTCCACGCCGCGCCGCGCCGCCTGGCACGCGGCCGTCGCTGAGGTGCTGCGACAACGGGAGCCCGTCGAGCCCGCCGCGCTCGCGCACCACCTGCTCCGCGCGGGCGGACCGGTCGCCGCCGGTCGCGCTGCGGCGTACGCTCGCACAGCCGCCGAGCAGGCCGAACGGGGCGGCACCCCGCACGAGGCGGCCCGCCTGTGGGGGCAGGCGATCGAGGCGTACGACCGCGCCGGTGCGGTCGAGCAGCGCGAGCGGTTGACGGCGTTGCTCGGTCTGGGACGCGCGCTGGCCGTGACGGGCCGGCTGGCCGAGGCGCGGCGGCGGCGTGCCGAGGCGATCACCGCCGCCGAGTCCGTCGGCGATCCGCTGCTGATCGAGGAGGTGCTGGCCGGCTTCGACGTGCCCGCCATCTGGACGCGCAACGACGACGACCTGCTCTCCGGGCACATCGTCCGCGCTGCCGAGCACGCCCTGACCGCTCTCGGCCCGACCGGCTCGGCGCGGCGCAGCCGGCTGCTGAGCACCCTCGCGCTGGAGCTGCGCGGCACCACCACCGACCGGGGCCGCCGTGCGGCGCACGAGGCCGAGACGATCGCCCGGACCGTCGGTGACCCGGGGCTGCTGGCCTTCGCGCTCAACGCCCGCTTCATGCACGCCTTCGACCGCGTCGGCCTGGCCGCCGACCGGGCCCGGATCGGCGCCGAACTGGTCGACCTGGCGGCCCGGCACCGGCTGGTGACCTTCGAGGTGCTCGGTCACCTCGTCCTGCTCCAGGCGCACTGCGCGCTGGCCGACCGGCCCGCTGCCGACGCGCACGCCCGCGCTGCCGACCGCCTCGCCGAACGGTACGAACTGCCCCTGGTCGGCGTCTTCACCCGCTGGTACGCGGCACTGCGCCTGGCTCTGGACGGCGACTCGGCCGCGGCGGCGGACGCGTACCGGCTGGCTGCCGCCCGGCTGAGCGCCGACGGCATGCCGGGCCTGACCCGCGGGTTGCTTCCGCTCGCCCTGCTCGGCCTGCGGCTCGCCGAGGCCGTCGGCGGTGACCGGCCGCACCCCGGTCCGGACGGTCCGGACCAGCCGATCCCCGGGCCGGTCGGTGCGGGCTGGGCGGATCTGGACTGGGGTCCGCACGAGCCGTGGGTTCGGCCGTTGCTGCTGCTCGCCGACGGTGACCGGAACGCGGCCGCGGCGGCCCTGCGGACTCTTCCGGACGGGCCGCACGATCTGCTGCGGGAGGTGCGACTCTGCCTCGTCGGCCGGGCGGCGCACGCCCTCGGAGACCGGGTCACGATGGAGCGGGTCTACGTCGAGCTGCTCCCGGCGGCGGATGAACTGGCCGCCGGCAGTGGGGTGCTCACCGTCGGCCCGGTGGCCGGGCACCTCGCCGCCCTGGCCGACGCGCTGGGCCGCGACGAGGAAGCGGCCGCGCACCGCCGCGCCGCCCGCGCGGTCACCGCCCGGGCCCGCGCCGCCACCCCTGCGCCCTGACCGCCGCCCGTTGCCGGCGGCGACTTGCCGATTCGCGTCGGAACCTGGCGGCGGGTGCGGTCAGATGGAACCACCGGCGCGTCCACCGTCGGCCGTCGATCAGGGGGGTACGCCGTGCAGGTGCTCGTCCTGATCGTGGTGCTGGGCGCGACCGTCCTTATCGGCACCACCCTCGGCGGTCGGTACCGGGTCGCCCCGCCGGTCCTGCTCATCGCTTTCGGGGTCCTGCTCGGTCTGACGCCGCCGCTGTCCGAGGTGACCCTCGAACCCGACCTGGTGCTGCTGATCTTCCTGCCGGCGATCCTGTACCGGGAGAGCCTCACCATCAGCCTGCGCGAGATCCGGGCCAACCTTCCGGTGATCGGGCTGCTCGCCGTGGTCCTGGTGGTGCTCACCATGGTCACGGTGTCGTTGACCGCGCAGGCGTTCGGGGTGAACCCCGCCGCCGCCTGGGTGCTCGGCGCGGTCCTCGCCCCGACCGACGCGGCGGCGGTCACCGGCCTCGCCAAACGGCTGCCCCGCAAGCTCCTCACCACCCTGCACGCGGAGAGCCTGATCAACGACGGCACCGCGCTGGTGGTCTTCGCCGTGGCCGTGGGTCTGCTCAGCCAGAGCGCGGAGCCGGGCGTGTTGGGCATCGGTGAGGAGTTCGTCGGCGCCAGCGTCGGTGGCGTGGTCGCCGGTCTGCTGGTGGGGGCCGCCGTGGTGCTGATCCGCAAACGGCTCGACGATCCGCTGCGCGAGGGCGCGCTCAGCGTGCTGACACCGTTCGGCGCCTTCCTGCTCGCCGACTCGGTGCACGCCAGCGGTGTGCTGGCAGTGGTGGTCGCCGGTCTCGTGCTGGCCTATGCCGGCCCCCGGGTGATCCGCGCCCGGTCCCGGGTGCTGGCGTACGCGTTCTGGGACCTGTCCACGTTCCTGATCAACGGCGGTCTGTTCGTCCTGCTCGGCACGCAGATTCCCCGCGCGGTCCGGGGCATCACCAGCACCTCGTCCCAGCGGGCTCTACTGATCGTGGTGATGGTCACCCTGGCAGTCGTCGGCACCCGCCTGGCATTCGTCTACCTGACCGCGCAGGTCGCGAAGTTGCGGCGCCGCCGGATCCTCGACCCGAGCCAGGGGCCGTCGAGCTGGCGGGTGGGAACAGTTGCCGGCTGGGCCGGTTTCCGGGGTGCGGTGTCGCTCGCCGCGGCCCTGGCCGTCCCGACGATGACGGTCTCCGGTCGACCGGTGGTCGAACGAGACCTGATCATCTTCGTCACCGCGCTGGTGATCGTGCTGATCATGCTCATTCAGGGCACCACCCTGCCGCTGGTGGTGCGCTGGGCCCGGCTGGCCGGCGACCCGGAACGCGTCGACGAGACCCGCAACGCCCGGCGGCGGGCCGCGGAGGTGGGCCTGGCCGCTCTTCCCCGGGTCGCCGCCGAGATCGGCGCCCGGCAGGAGGCGGTGCAGAGGTTGGAAGCCGAGTACCAGCGGCATCTGGCGGACCTCAACGAGAGCGGCGGGAGCACGGCTGAGGAGCGCCGGCTGGAACGCCGGCTGCGCCTCGGCGTCCTCGCCCACAAGCGTCGGGAGGTCACCCGACTGCGGGACAACCGGGAGATCGACGATCTCGTGCTTCAGGAGCTCCAGGCCGCGCTGGACAACGAGGAGATCCGGCTGCTGGGCCGCGGGCCCAACGAGTGAACACCTGCGACCCGCTCCCGGCGGGCTCAGAGCACGGCGGGGCTCAGAGCACCTGGGCGAGGAACCGGCGCAGCCGAGGATGCTCGGCCCGTTCGAAGACCTGCCCGGGCGGACCGGCCTCCAGCACCACGCCCCGGTCCATGAAGGCCACGGTGTCGGCGACCTGCCGGGCGAAGCCCATCTCGTGGGTGACCACCACCATGGTCATGCCGGCGGCGGACAGGTCGGCCATCACCGCGAGGACGCCCTTGACCAGCTCCGGGTCGAGCGCGGAGGTGGCCTCGTCGAAGAGCATCACCTCGGGCCGCAGCGCCAGCGCCCGGGCGATCGCGACCCGCTGCTGCTGACCGCCGGAGAGCTGCGCGGGTCGGGAGTTGGCCTTGCCGGCCAACCCCACCAGCTCCAACTGGGCCCGTGCCACGGACTCCGCCTCGTCCTCGCCGAGCTTGCGGAGCCGACGCAGCGCGAGGGTGACGTTGCGCAGCACGCTCATGTGCGGGAAGAGGTTGAACTGCTGGAACACCATGCCGACCCGCTGCCGCAGCGCGTCCGGGTCGTCGCCCAGCACGCTGCGCCCGTCCAGCAGCACGTCGCCACGGTCCGGCTCGATCAGCCGGTTGATGGTGCGCAGCAGGGTGGACTTGCCCGACCCCGACGGGCCGATCACGCAGGCCGTGGCTCCGCGCGGCACCGTGAGGTCGACGCCGCGCAGCACCCGGTTCGGCCCGAAGGCGAGGTGCACGTCGCGGACGTCGAGGCTGACCGAGGTGGTCGTGTCGGTGCTCATCGCCGGTCTCCTTCGGTCGGGGCGTACGCCGGGGTGGTGTCGTCGTCGTCCTCGTCTGTCGGCGCGGCGGCCGGCCGACCGTTGCGCAGCCGTCGGTCGATCCAGTTGACGACGTGCGTCAGCGGAACGGTCAGCGCCAGGTAGAAGAGCCCTGCCAGCAGCAGCGCGGACTCGTTGCCGGTGGTGGCCGCGTAGTCCTGCCCGATCCGGAACAGCTCCCGCTGGCTGGCCACCAGGCCGAGGAAGTAGACCAGGCTGGAGTCCTTGATCAGCGCGATGAGCTGGTTGACCCAGGCCGGCAGCACCCGCCGGATGCCCTGCGGGATGATCACCAGCCGCATCGAGTCGGACCAGGAGAAGCCGAGGGCGCGGGCACCCTCCAGCTGGGCGGCCTCCACCGACTGGATGCCGGAGCGGAAGATCTCCCCGATGTACGCGGCGGCGATGAGTGACAGCGCCAGGATCCCCAGCGGGTAGGGGTCCGGTCCCCAGACCTGCATGCCCAGCGGGGCCAGCCCGACGCCGATCAGCAGGATCGTCGCCGCGGCCGGCAGCCCACGAAACACGTCGGTGTAGACCCGCGCCGGCCAGCGCAGCCACCGGCTGCGGGAGATCCCGGCGACGGCCAGCAGCAGGCCCAGCACCGAGCCGAGCAGGGCGGCGGAGACCGCCAGGATCAGCGTGTTGGGCAGCCCGACGGTCAGCATCTCGGGCAGCGCCTCGCCCATCGCGTCCCAGTCGAAGAAGGTTTCCCACAGGGTGCTCAACGGATCCATCGGTCGCCTCTCCTACCGCCCTGCTCGCTCGTCACCGGTTCAGGACGCGGCCGACGCGGACGCCGACGGCGCGACGGACGCGGACGGCGCGACGGACGCGGACGGTGCCGTCACCGTGCCGCTGCCCGGCGTGAAGTCCGCCGGGATCGGCCGGCCCGGGTAGTACTGCGCCTGCAACCGGCTCCAGGTGCCGTCCGCGATGACCTCGTCGAGGCCCTTGTTCAGCGCCTCGCGCAGCTTGTCGCTGCCCTTGGCGACGGCGTACGCGGTCGGTGCCGGGCTGAGCTGCTTGGCCGCCACGGTGATCTTGCCGTTGCTGTCGGCGGCCGACTTCTCGCCGATCTCGGCGGGGGCGATCCACGCGTCGGCGGTGCCGGCCTTGAGCTGGTTGATCGCGCCGTTGTAGTCCGGCACCCGCACCGGGTCGAGCTGCTTGCCGGTGGCGTAGTCGTCCTGGACGGTGCCCTGCACCACCACGACCCGCTTGCCGGCGAGCTGGTCGAAGCCGGTGATCGGGGAGCCGGCCGGGACGTCCAGGCCGAAGTAACCGAAGTCGTAGCCGTTGCCGAAGTCGACGGTCTTCTTCCGCGCCTCGGTGATGGTGATCGAGGAGCTGCCGACGTCGAACTTGCGGTTGTTGACCTGGGAGAGCAACGCGGAGAAGTCGGTGCCGACGAACTCCACAGTGAGGCCGAGCTTGCCGGCCACCGCGGTCAACAGGTCGTTGTCGAAGCCGGTGAACTTTCCGTCCTTGAGGAAGACGTTCGGCGGGGCGTCGGTCAGGGTGCCGGCCCGCAGCACGCCCGGCTGGGCCAGGCCGTACGGGTTGGCGGTGGCGTCGGACGAGCTGTCGCCGCCGCAGGCGGTGAGGGCGGTGGCGGCCAGGATGGTGGCCGCGCCGAGGGCGGCGGCACGGGTCAGGGCAGGAAGAAGTCGCACGGGTGTCTCCGAGAGGGTCGTGTCTCGGCACGCACGGGTGTGCGTCGCCGACGGTGCGCCCGATGGGCGTACCGGTGAGGGAGAGGGTTCGGGAGAAGTGCTGCGCTAGTGCGTGGTGCCGCGACAGGCGGCGCTGCACATTCGCATCATGTCCACGTGCCGTCGCCGGGTCAGTGCCGGCGAGGGCCAACCGGCGCGGAGTTCCGCGACGTCGGTCGGTGGGGCGGTGCTGAGGATGCGCATGGTTCTCCCGGGTCTGTGCTGACCTGGGTGCCAGGCCACGCTTGCACCGACGTCGTGCCGGTGCCTGGTCTTCACCCGGGGCACCCCACCGCGGAGGAGGGTTGCCGGCCAGCGAGCCGGGGCTTCGCGCTGGCGCTCATGACCTGGGCCGAGGCTAGCAGCAGGCACCGGTGGGTCGTCCAGTCGTTATGACCACGCTCACCGTGCGCGACGAGGTGCCCCGCCCCGCAGGTCAGCCGGCGTGTACGTGCGGCCGGCGGCGCGGGTCGGGCTCCTGGCGGCGCAGGATCTCCCGGGTGACCGAGGCGATCGCACCCTGCCCGAACGCCAGGTAGCGCAGGATGTTGCGGCCCGGGCTGCCCTCGCTCCACTCGAAGTAGATGTGTGGGCGTCGCCGGCTCCGGTCGCGGATCTCCAGCAGCAGGGCGGCGAGCGCGGTGGGCACCGAGGAGCTGGCCAGTCTGAGCACCGGGAAGCGGTGGTCCGCCATGCTGCCGCGGACCAGCAACTCGGTTTCGAAGTCCGAGGGGTCGGTGACGTGCACTTCGACGAAGATGACGTCGCTGTCGTCGGGGAAGTCGTTGTCCGCCATGGTCTGTGCCAGCTTGGCGCGGTACTCCGCCACGTCCCCGTGGTCGGGTTCGTGCGCGATGAGGCGGATCCGCCGCCCGGCGCGCTCGTCGATCATCCTGGTCGCGACCGGGTCCAGCTCGACCTGGTTGACCCGTAGCTCGTAGGCCCGGGACAACCGGGAGAGCACCGAGACCACGATGATCGCGCTGATGAAGCAGACCGCGATCTTGACGCCGTCGGGGCGTTCCACCACGTTCGCCGCTGTGGTGTAGATGAAGATCACCGCGATGGTTCCGAACGCGATGGTGCGGCCGCGCTGCCGTCGCCGTCGCGCCGCGAGGGTCACCGCCGTCGCCGCCGACGTGATCAACACCAGGACCCCGGTGGCGTACGCGCCGCCCTGCGCGTCCACGCTGGCCTCGAAGAGGACCGTGATCAGGAACGCCACCGCGGTGAAGACCAGCACCAGCGGCCGGACCGCCCGCGCCCAGGTCGGTGCCATGCCGTAGCGCGGCAGATACCGGGGTACGAGGTTGAGCAGACCGGCCATCGCCGAGGCCCCCGCGAACCAGAGGATCCCGATGGTGGACAGGTCGTAGACGGTGCCGAACACCTCCCCGAGCTGCTCGTGCGCCAGGTAGGCCAGCGCCCGGCCGTTCGCCGGGCCGCCCGGCTGGAAGGCCTCCGGCGGGATCAGGACGGTGGTCGTCACGCTGCTGGTGATCAAAAAGACGCTCATGATCACCGCGGCGGTGGTGAGCAGCCGGCGCGCGCCGCGGATCCGGCCCAGCGGGCGCGCCTCGGAGTCCTGCGGGTCGCCTCGTACGCTCGGCATGACTGCCACCCCGGTCTCGAAACCGGACAGCCCCAACGCCAGTTTCGGGAAGACCAGCAACGACAGCCCGACCACCATCCAGGGATCGCCGTGCCCGGTGCTCAGCGTGGTGGTCCAGTCCTCGACGGCGCTCGGGTGCGTCACCACCCGCCACAGCGAGTCGACGATCACCACCGCGTTCAGCCCCAGGTAGAGCGCGACGAGGACGACGGCGATCCCGATGGCCTCGGTGAATCCCTTGAGGAACACCGCGCCCAGCAGCGACACGAGCACCAGCGTGACCAGCACCTCGTGTCCCTTGAGCCCGCTGGGCCAGAACGGGTTCTCGTCGATGTGCGCTGTCGCGTCGGCCGCCGAGAGGGTGATGGTGATGATGAAGTCGGTGGCCGCGAAACCGAGCAGCACCAGCACCAGCAACTTGCCCGGCCAGTAGCTCAGCAGGCGTACGAGCATCGCGATGGAACCCTCACCGTGTGGGCTCTCCACCGCCACCCGCCGGTAGACCGGCAGCGCACCCAGCAGTGTCACCAGCACCAGCACCAGGGTTGCCACCGGCGAGAGCGCCCCGGCGGCCAGAGCCGCGATGCCCGGCTGGTAGCCGAGCGTCGAGAAGTAGTCGACGCCGGTCAGGCACATCACCTTCCACCACGGGTGGTGCCGGTGCTCCGGCGGTCGCCCATGCGGCCCCGGGTGCTGCACGGGCTGCTCCGAGCCGGTGCCGAGCAGCCACCTGCGCAGCCGGCCCGCGCGTCTGTCGACCTCCACCGGCGCGTCCCCCGTCATCCCGCCCATGGTCACCGTGAGTATCCGCCCGCCGTGCCGCGCCCGTCCGCCGGTGCGCGGAACCCAGCCGGCGCGGCGGCGGGTTTCGGGCCCGGGGCAGGGGGGAAACAGCGCCCCCGGGTCGGCGGGCGTGCGCCGTGCCGGGCGTCGCCGGGGGAGGGGACAGGGCATGGTCGGTGGCCGTCGCTTCCGCCCGGGTGGTGGCTTCGGTCGCCAACTCGACGAGTACGAGACCAGGGTCGGCGTGCCGCCGTCCACGGAGTCGCCCAATCCGCCCCCCAGCGGCCTGGTGGACAGCGCCGTCTACATCCGAGGGCACCGGTTCGCCTCGCCGTCCGGCCTCGCCGAGACGTACCGCTGCCTGCAGGAGCAGGACGGCGCGATGGCCTGGATCGGCCTGTACCGGCCCGACATCGAGCAGATCACCTCGCTGGCCCGGGAGTTCCGGTTACACGACCTGGCGGTCGAGGACGCGATCAACGCCCACCAGCGACCCAAGCTCGAACGGTACGGGGAGACCCTGTTCGTGGTGCTGCGTGCCGCCCGCTACGAAGACCTGCGCGAGGAGGTCGAGTTCTCCGAGCTGCACCTGTTCATCGGGCCGGGCTTCGTGGTCACCGTCCGCCACGGCGAGGCACCGGATCTGGCCGCGGTGCGGCGGCGGTTGGAGACCGAGGCGCAGATGCTCGCCCGGGGCCCGGAGGCGGTGCTGTACGCGATCCTCGACCAGGTCGTCGACGGGTACGCGCCGGTGGTGGCCGGGCTGGAGAACGACATCGACGAGATCGAGACCGAGGTGTTCGGTGGTGACCCGAACGCGAGCCGGCGCATCTACGGCCTCAGCCGCGAGGTCATCCAGTTCCAGCGGGCCGCCCGCCCCCTGCTCACGGTGCTCGACGCGCTGGCCGACGGCGCCGGCAGCGGCAGCGAGGACGAGGAGCTGCGCCGCTACCTGCGCGACGTGACCGACCACCTGACCCAGGTCGTGGAGCGGGTGGACGGGTTCCGGCACCTGTTGCAGAACATCCTCACCGTCAACGCCACGCTCGTCTCGCAGCAGCAGAACGAGGAGATGCGCAGCCTCACCGCGGCCAGCTACGCCCAGAACGAGGAGCTGAAGAAGGTCTCGTCCTGGGCGGCGATCCTGTTCGCTCCCACGCTCATCGGCACCGTGTACGGGATGAACTTCGTCCACATGCCGGAGTTGAACTGGCACTTCGGCTACCTGTTCGCGTTGTTGCTGATGCTGCTGGTCTGCGGCACCCTTTACCTGATCTTCAAGCGGCGCGGCTGGTTGTGAGCCGCGCGGCCGGGATCACTCGATGCCGCGCAGGATGTGCCGTTCGTCCTCGACGTCGTCGTCGCCGGCACTGATCCGGCCGAGCAGCACGGCGGCGGCCCAGATCGTCAGTGGCGTGGCCGCCCCGGTCATTCCGCCCCCGGTCCGGTCGTCCCGGGTCTGGCTCCGCTCCCCGCGCGGTGGCCTGCGCTGAGCCTGCATAGGCACTGCCTCTCCTCGTCGAAGCCGCCTCGGCGGCACGGGGTGCGCCCGCGCCACCGGCCGGGCCACCCGCGCTCAGGCAGGTCACCACCGGTACGGCATCCATGTCGAACCATCCCACGTCGGGCCGCGTTACCACCGCTTGTTTTCAGTTTCCCGACTGTCGCCCGCCAAACCGGACATTTTGTGGGCGCCTCCCGCGCCGCAGGGGCAGACCCCTGGGCAGTGCTCAGGGCAGTGGGTGGGCGATGCCGCGCGCGTGGTCGGTGAGCGCTGCGCCGACCACGGTCGCGGGCAGCGGCAACACCTCCAGACAGCGCCGCACCGCGGCGGCCATCAGCGCGTTCGGCACCCGCATGGAGAGCGTGCAGTGCGGCACCCAGCGACCCGGCTGGTAGTGCTCGGCCAGCGGGATGCCGGCGGCGGTGAGCCGGTCGGACACCAGGCGCTGATGGGCCAGCAGCTCCGGGGTGGGCGCCGGGCCGAGCCAGAGCACCCGACCGACGAACTGGCCGGCGTGTTGGAAGTCGAGGCGCAGCGGGGCCGCGACCACTGTCCCGCGCAGCGCCTCGGCGACCTGCTCCGGATCGAAGCGGGGCGCCACCGCGAGGGAGACGTGCGGTCGGTGGCGCTGCTCCAGCAGCGATCGCATGCTCTGCACGCCCTCGGCCTCCAGCGCGTCCCACAGCACCCGGATCCGGCGGGTGGCGTCCGGGTCCAGATACAACTCCAACGCCGCGACCATTCGATCACCGTAGCGGCCGAGGTTTGAGCGCCCGTCTCCGGCGGTACCTGGTGCGAAACCGACCAGGAGGCGTGCCCGGTGGACGTGAGTGACCTGCTGACCGAGACGTACGACCGGCTGCCCGAGCTCGTCCGCGCGGCGGTCGACGGGCTCAGCCCGGAGCAACTGCGCCACGAGCCCAGACCGGGCACCAACTCGATCGGTTGGCTGGTCTGGCACCTCACCCGCGTGCAGGACCATCACGTCGCCGACCTGCTCGACGCCGAGCAGATCTGGGTGAGCGGCGACTGGGCAGGCCGGTTCGGCCTCACCGCCGACCCCGACAACACCGGCTACGGACACTCGCCCGCGCAGGTCGCCGCAGTGCGACCGGAGAGCGCACAGGCGCTGATCGACTACTACGAGGCGGTCGCGTCGCGTACCGGATCGTTTGTGGCCGGCCTGCGCCCGGCGGACCTGGACCGGGTGGTCGACGAAGCGTGGGACCCGCCGGTCACCCTCGGCGTCCGTCTGGTCAGCGTCGCCGAGGACGACCTGCAACACGTGGGCCAGGCCGCCTACGTACGCGGCCTGATCGAGGCCGGCTGACCGGGGTCCGCCGGGCCCAGGGCAGCCCACGATGGCCCTCACCCGATCCGGGTGAACCGGCGTCACCCCGGCGCCGGTGATCCTGCGGAGAACCGTGGGAGGGGAACCCGATGCGTACGACGGCGGAGCAGTACCTGCGACAGTTGGACGCCGGTCGGCGCCCCGACCTGCCGGAAACCACAGCGGGCACACTGCGGCTGGACGTACGCGCCGACGGCTGCACCGAACACTGGTATCTGACGATCTCCGACCAGCGCGTCACCGTGACCCGCTCGGCCGACGACGCCGAACTGGTGGTCCGCGCGGACCGGACGGTCGTCGACCAGATGGTCAACGGTGAGCTGCATCCCGGCGCGGCTCTGCTGCGCAACGAGCTGACCGTGCAGGGCAACATCCAACTGTTGATGCTGCTGCGGCGAATCTTGCCGGGACCGGCCGGCGCCCGCCATCCGCGGGAACTCGGTCGGGCCGCGTTGGCGCGCCGGGCACCGGGGCCCGACACGGTGGCCATCCGGGAGGCGTGACAGTGAGGCAGGAACTGCTCCACGTGGTCGCCGGCACCGTGTTCGCCAACAGCGACGCTCAGGGCGACATGGAGGTCGACCCGCAGCAGCCGGTCGGTCTCTTCGCGTTCGACACCCGCTTCCTCTCCCACTGGGTGCTCAGGATCGACGGCGAGCGGATCAACGCGCTCTCCCGCGACGACATGACGTACTTCGAGACCCGGTTCTTCCTGGTGCCCGGCGCGGCGAGTCACTACGTCGACACCGACGTCTCGATCATCCGGCACCGGTCGGTCCACGACTGTTTCCACGAGAAGATCACCGTGCTGAACCACTCGGCGCAGCCCGCCGAGTTCACCGTACGGATGGAGATGGGCAGCGACTTCTCCGACATCGCTGAGCTCGGGCTCCGGCAGCGGACCGTCGAGGCCACCGCGGACTCGGCGAACAAACAGCTCGTGCTGCGCTATCAGCGGGACCGGTTCGTCCGCCAGACCACCGTGCGAAGCACCCTTCCCGTCGAGGTGGACGAGGGGGGAATGACGTTCCGGATCCGGATCGACGCCGACGGGAAGTGGGAGACGGACCTGCACGTCGCCATGACCATGGGCGGCGAGGACGGCCAGGACATGCGCGCCCACCTCAAGTCGCACCAGTGGGCCGTGCGGACCGGGATGCGCGAGGACCTGGCGGGCTGGATGGACCGGGCGCCGCAGCTGATGGCCGAGCGCCGCGGGCTGGAGGAGATGTACCGGGGCAGCCTGGCCGACCTGGCGGCGCTGCGGTACAGGCCGTTGTCGTACGACGATCGGGTGCCCGTCGCCGGTCTGCCGTGGACGATGTGGTTGTGCGGACGGCACAGCATCATCACCAGCCTGCAGACGATGGCGTTCACCCCCGAACTGGCCCCCGCGACGCTGCGGATGCTGGCGCTCATGCAGGGCGGTCAGCTCGACGACGACATCGACGAGGAGCCGGGCAAGATCCTGGCCCATCTGCGCTACGGCGAGTCCGGCGCGTTCGGCGACCGGGCGAACGCGCTGTACTACGGCTCGGCGGACACCACCCCGCTCTTCGTCGTCCTGCTCGACGAGTACGAGCGCTGGTCCGGTGACGCGGACCTGGTCCGCGAGCTGCGCCACCCGGCCCGGATGGCGTTGGACTGGATCGACGAGTACGGCGACCTGACCGGGGACGGCTACGTGCGCTACCAGCGTCGCAACGAGCGGTACGGCGCGATCAACCAGGTCTGGAAGGACTCCCCGAATTCGATCACCGACGCCAACGGTCGGCAACCCGCCTTTCCCCGCGCCACCTGCGAGGTGCAGGGCTACGTCTACGACGCGAAGAGGCGCGGTGCCCGGCTGGCCCGGGAGTTCTGGGGTGACCCCGCGTACGCCGACCGTCTGGAGCGGGAAGCCGCGGCGCTGAAGGAGCGCTTCAACCGGGACTTCTGGCTGCCGCACCAGCAGTATTACGCGTTGGCCCTCGACCCGTACGGCGAGCCGGTCGACGCGCTGTCATCCAACATCGGGCATCTGCTGTGGAGCGGGATCGTCCCGCACGACCGCGCCGAGGCGGTCGCCGAGCACGTGGTCGGGTCGCGGTTGTTCGGCGGCTGGGGGGTGCGCACCTTCGCCACCGGGCAGCGGTCGTACAACCCGGTGGGCTCGCATCTGGGCGCCGTGTGGCCGGCGGACAACGCCCTGATCGCCGCCGGGCTGCGCCGCTACGGCTTCGACACCCAGGCAGCCACCATCGCGGCCGCCATCTTCGACATGGCGCAGACCCTCGGTGGGGCGGTGCCGGAGATGATCGCGGGCCACGAGCGCCGGCTGACGAAGTATCCCGTCCAGTTGCCGGCGGCCGGGCGCCCGCAGGCGTGGTCGTCGGGTGCGCTGCTGATGCTGCTGAGCACCATGCTGGGGTTGCGCCCCACCGGCGACAACCTGCTGGTGAACCCGGCCGTGCCGGCCGGCTTCGGTCGGTTGGACCTGCTGGACATCCCCGGTCGATGGGGTCACTCCGACGCCTACGCGAGGGACCGGAGCACCGCGCACAGGGCCCGCCCTCGGGAGCACTGAGACCCGCGCGGTCTTCGGTGAGCGCCTCGGTCAGCCCATGGTCCTGGCGCCGTCGATCGACTCCCGCAGGATGTCGGCGTGCCCGGCGTGCTGGGACGTCTCGGCGATCAGGTGCAGCAGCACCCGACGAACCGTCCACCTCGCACCCGGCTCGAACCACGGCGCCTGCGGCAGCGGGTGCGCCGTGTCCAGGTCGAGGGTGGCGACCAGCTCGTCGGTCTGGGCAGCTACCTCCTGGAACCGCTCGACGAGCCCGGTCAGGGTCTCGCCCGGCTCCATCCGGAACTGACCGACCCAGTCGACGGCCTCGCGCTCCATCGCCTCCGCGCCGCCCACGGCGAAGAGCATCCAGCGGTGCTCGATGCCGGCAACGTGCTTGACGAGGCCACCGAGGCTGAGCGCGCTGACCGTGGGGCGGGTGGCCGCCTGCTCGTCGGTGAGCCCGTCGACGGTCTGCAGGAGGAAACCGCGATGCCTGCGCAGACTCTGCAACAGGTCGGCCCGCTCACCGGTGAGCTGCTCCGTGCTGGTCATGCCGCCACCCTTCGTCGCTGTGCGCTCGACACCCGAAATCTCATCCGGTGTCACCGTAGGACGAGGTACCGACACTTCCGGGGCGCGACACCGGGACGACGCGTGACCCGCCAGCGGTTGCCGATCCGCGCCGGTGGCCGTCCACTGAATGACATGGGTGTAATCAAGGTGGGCACGTCGTCCTGGGCGGACCAGTCGCTGCTGCGCTCCGGGTGGTACCCGCGCTCGGCCAACACACCGGCCCGTCGACTGGGCTTCTACGCCGGCCGGTTCCCTCTGGTCGAGGTGGACACCTCCTACTACGCAGTCCCGGTGCCGGAGACCACCCAGGGCTGGGTCGACGCCACCCCGGACGACTTCACCTTCGACGTCAAGGCGTTCAGCCTCTTCACCGGCCATCCGACGCCGGTCGCCGCGCTGCCCCGGGACCTGCGCCCGGCGGGCGGCCCGAGTCGGATTCGCCGCCGGGACCTGCCGCCGGAGGCGTACGACGAGTTATGGGCCCGGTTTCGCGCGGCCCTCGACCCGATCGCGGCGGCCGGCAAGTTGGGTGTGGTGCTGTTGCAGTTCCCACCGTGGCTGGCCCGCGGCGTCGCGGCCGAACGCCGGATCGTCGAGCTGGCGCAGCGCTGTCGGCCGTGGCGGGTCGGCGTGGAGTTGCGGCACCGGTCCTGGTTCGACGGACCGGCCGCGGCGGACACCCTGGACCTGCTGCGCGCGCACGACCTGTCCCTGGTCTGCGTCGACATGCCGCAGGGGCATCCGTCGTCGGTGCCACCGATCCTCACCACGACGGCGGAGCCGGCGATTGTCCGGTTCCACGGCCACAGCGAGGCCTGGCGGGACGGAGACAAGCAGGAGAAGTTCCGGTACGCGTACGCCGAGGACGAGCTTCGGCACTGGGCCGGTCTGCTGGCCGAGCTGGCCACCGAGGCCGACGACCTGCACGTGCTGTTCAACAACTGCTGCGCCGGGCAGTCCCAACGCGACGCCACCCGGCTGGCGCAACTGCTCGCCGAGACGATGATCGCCGATCAGGCCGTCCCGGCCCGGGCGACGTCGTCCACCGGTTGACGGCTGGTAAGGCCGGCGGTCGGGTCAGGAGCGCCGGCCCCGGGCGCGGAACGCGTCCTGCGTCGACTCACCGATGTCCGCGTCGTCGGGGAAGGTCCGGCCGCTGGGCGCCGGGTCGGGTGGGGCGCCCGGACCGGCCATCGTCGTGCGGGTCGGCTCCACCGAGCCGAAGCCGTGCCGTCCCGCTGGGTCCGACGGCCCTGCCGGGGCACCCGCGCGTCGCTCTCCGCGCCGTCCCTCGGGCACCGCGGTCTCCTCGCTGCCCTCGTCCATCGGTGAATCCTCATCCGTGCCCCAGGGCGCGTCGGCGTCGAAGCCGTCGCTGGTGCCCCACGGCTGCGACGCCTCCGGCTCCTGCCGGTCGTTGTCGCCGCTGCGTGCCTCGTACGCCGCCATGGCCACCCCGCTCGTCGGTCCGCCGCTACCGGCGGATGGTGTGCCGTCCCCGCCCACCGTCGTCGCCACCTGACCTGCGCGACGCGTCAATGAGCCTGCGTAGGGCCAGCCAGCGCCCCGCCGTCGAGGTGGCGGCGGGACGCCGGCCGGCCCGACGTTCAGCGTCCGGCCATCGCCATCGGCCGTTTGCCGTTGCTCATCCCGGCCATCTTGATCATGGTCTTCGAGGCGCTCTTCATCCCGCCGCCTCGGCCGAGCATCCCCCGGAACACCTGCCCGGGCTTCTGCTGCTCGCTCATGTACGCGGTGACCACCACCAGGGTGCCGGTCAGTGCCGGAATGGCCCACTGGAGCAGCTTCATCTGCCGCTGCGAGGAGGCAACGCTGGCCGGAGTCTGGTGGTTCGGTTCGGTGGCGCCGCTCACCGACGGGCCGCCCGCCTTCTCCAACCGCATGCCGAGCAACCGGCTGTAGCCGGTGACCGCCAGCGCGCCGATCGTCAACGCGGTCTTGATGACGCTCGTCCGGGCGACGCCGGACTGGGCCGCCACCCGTGGGCTCTCCGTCACCAGTTCGCCCACCGCGCCGGCCAGGTGTGCGCCGATGGCCGCCGCGTTGACGGGGGTCCACCTGGACCATCCCGCCGAGGCGACCGGGAGTCGCTGGGTCGAGTCGCTGATTTTCGCCGCTGCGCCGTTGACGCCGAAGGCACCCATGAGGGAGCCGCCAAACCAGGCCGCGAGGCCCAGATCGTGCATCGAGCGCAGTGCGGTATGCCGTTCGGACATGTGATCCCCTTCCGCCGTGTCGGGCGCTGCGGCTTACCCGCCGGTCGGGCGGCTAACCCCGCCCCGTGCGGGCCGATCCACTCCGTACCGGGCAGTCAGGGGACGTTGCGGGCGTCGGTGGACCGTATCGCCGCAAGCAGGAGTCGTTTGCGCGGTGGTGGGTAGATCCGCAAGCGACGCCGACGAGAGGGGAACGCGATGTCGCAGCCGGACGAGAGCCGGGAGAAGACCCCCAAGACAGACGCTGTGCTCATGCACCCGGACAACGACCCGCACAAGAACACCGCGGAGGTCGCGCCGCGCAAGGATCACGCGGCGATCCAGGTGGAGCGCGACGACGAGTTGGTGCCGCTGGAGCAGGACGAGTGAGTCGGCCGGCCGGGCCGTCGCACCGCGACCGGCCGGTACGACTCAGCGTGGCGGCAGGTCGCTGGCGAACTCGGCGACCCGACGCGCCAGCGGTGCGCCCGCGCGAACCCAGGTGAAGTGGTCCAGCGGCGCGCCGGCCTGTGCCACTGTGTAGCGCTCCCGGGTCACCGGGGCCGTGACGAGCTTCCCGCAGAGGTTGTCCACGGTTTCGTGTGGGGTGAACTGGTCGTCGTCCACACTGACGGCCAGCACCGGTGTCCGCACCGCGCGTACCGCCGCCTCGGTGTCCGTGCCGTTGAGCCGGGGAAACCGGCCGGTGCGCGCGGTGTATGCCCAGTCGCGGATCACGCCGCGCGCCTGCCGGCCGCCGAACCCCCAGCCCGGCCACACGCCGAGCAGAGCCGTGGTGGCGGCGATCCCCTGGGTGTACGGCAGCACGCCGAGGCCGCGCCGACCCGGATAGTTTCGCCAGTACGGGATGCCGACCGCGATCAGCGCCAACCCGTCCACCTCGTCGCCGCCGTGCAGGGCGAGGTGCAGCAGGGCGGCCTGCCCACCGAGCGAGTGCCCGACCAGCAACCGGGTGCGCCCGTCCAGTCGTGGCTTGAGCGCGGCCAGCACGGCGCCGACGTCGTCGGCCAGCTCCGGGTAGCCGTACCGGTCGGCCCGGCTCGGCGTGGGGGTGCTCGCCCCGGTGCCACGCAGGTCGGCGACGACCACGGCCAGCCCGGCGGCGCGCAGCTCGGCGGCGAAGGGCCGGTAGTAACGGGCGCGGACCCCCATCGCGGGCCAGATCACGGCCACCGGCGCATCCGTCACACCGGTCGGCTCCGGGTAAACCTGCACACCCAGCCGACCACCGTCGACCTCGACGAACTCCTGCGCGTACTCCGGTTCCCCGTTCATCGGCCCAGCCTACGGCCTGACGTTACTGGCGGGTAGCCACAGGTGGTCGGACACGACGGAGGCCCCGCCGATCGGCGGGGCCTCCGAGACGACGACGCGATCAGGAGACGGAGATGGTCCCGTTGCCCGCGCGGACGCAGGACACCGCTCGGGCGGCGGTGGTGGCGGCGCCGGCGAGGCACTGGCCGAGCACCTGGTGCCCGGCGGCGTTCGGGTGCCACGACTCCTGGCAGGTCTGGAAGTAGCTCACGCAGGTGTTCGCGATCCGCTGGATGTCGAGCTTGTCCTTGCCGGCGAGGCTGGTGACGAAGGTGCCGGTCGCGCCGTCCTGGAGCCGGATCGGAGTGGCCAGCGAGCCCGTCGGGCTGGTCGTCTGCTCGCAGAGCCGGGCACCGTTGAATGCCTGCTGCACGTTCAGGTACACCAGGTCGTTGGAAGGGAACTCGGCCGCCAGAGTGTCCCGGGTGGTCTTCACGATGGTCCCCAGGCCCTGCGAGAAGCGGTGCCCTGGCGCCAGGCTGGCCCGGTGGATCGGGCAGCCGGCCGCGTACCGCTCGGCACCCAGGTCGCGGAACTTGTCCCGGGTGTCGTCCCGGCTGTCCTCCTCGTGGAACTGCGGGTTCAGGTCCAGCGGCAGCGGGTTGGTGTAGTCCTGGAACACCACCCGGTGCTGCCCGTCCGCGTCCACCTGGTTCAGGGTGGTCAGCAGTTGGCGTACGGCGGCGATGGTCTCCGCGGTCGCGGCGCTGACCTGCGCGGCGGTGGCCAGGTCGGCGTCGCTGCACGGCTTCTGCTCCACCGGGCCGCCCAGGTACGCCCAGAACTCCCACCAGCCGGTCCACGCGTCGGCGATGAACCGGTTGGCGCACTTCTCCGCCACGCTGCCGAACGTGAACGAGCTGTTGTTGGAGCCCAGGCCGATCAGCACCAGGTCGATGTCCTGGGTCTGCGCGACGGCGCGGAGCTGGTCGATCTGCGCGGCCACCGTGCGGCCCTTCTCCCGGGCGGCGGAGGCGGTGGCGATGTCGCGTGGCTGGCCGCCGGAGCAGGCCAGGTTGAACCGGTTCTGGATGCCCGGCAGGTTGGCCTTGTTGAGCGAGGCGTTCGCGGATCGGTGGCAGAAGAAGGCGTTGTTGTTCGCCGCCGTCCAGCCGGGGAAGCCCTGGGCGACCCCGTTGACGTCGACCACCGGGGTGTACGCCCCGGCGCCCTCGCCGCTGATGAAGCTGTCCCCGAGTGCCACCGCGGCGGTGGGCAGCGCGGCGGACGCGGGTGCGGGCAGCGCGACGGCGGTCGACAGCGCGGCCATGGCGATCGTTAGTCCCGCGGCGAGCGCGGTACGGCGGAACCTGGGCATGGGGCCCCCATCCATCGAAAGATGAAAGATTCTCTGAGGGCGCGATCAGATCACCCCTGTGCGATGGGCGTCAATGGCCCGTAACAGAATCGTTCGATGAAAGACATGCGCGCGTAGGCGCACCGTGCGCCTCGCCGAGGCGGACCAGGAGTTTCGGGTGACCGCGGCCGTCGAGCACGCCGGCCTTCGCCGGGTGGCCGCGCCGAGTTACCTGCCGCTCAGATCGCCGCCGCGCTTCAGCACGGCCGCGCCGGCGGCGTTCAGGCCGACACCCCAGAGCAGCAGTACGCACAACCACTGCGCCCACCGCAGCACGGTCATGTCCCCCGAGAGCAGGTTGCGGACACTGCCGAACGGGGTGAGCCACGGCTGCGCCGGACGGAGGGCGTCCGCGGCGCCCAACAGCCCGAACAGGCCCAGCGGCAGGACGATCGTGGCGAGGAACGCGACCACTGTGGACCGCAGCAGCAGACCCAGCCCGGTGCCGACCAGGCCGGCGACGACCTGCACCAGCACGCTGCCCACCGCGACCGTGCCGGCGTGCCGCCACGGCTCGTCGGCGACCTCGGCCGGGGTGAGCGCCAGCGTCGCCGCGCAGATCAGCACCCCGACGACACCGATGACCACGGCCGGCAGCCCCACCGCGAGCACGCTGGGCAGGACCCGGGCGGAGCCGGGCGCCCGCCGCAGGTCGCGCACCAGCAGGATGCCGAAGAGCGGCGTCACGACCGACATCAGGCTCTGGACCGTCTCCGAGAGCGCCGCGAACGTCCGGTCGGCGGGAGCCGCCGCCGCCACCAGCGCCACCGCGCACAGCACACCCGCCAGCAGGGTGCCCACGAGCAGCCACCGCCGGGCGCGGGTGCCGAGGGAGCGTCGCAGGGCGTCACGTGTCGTCTCGTCCATCCCGGTCGCCTCCCGACGAATGCCCTCGACCAGCCGTGATCATGGGAGCGTACCGACGACGGTGCCTCTGCGTGGTCCCGTGATCACCCGCAGGCTGTTTCCTCGCTCACGTCCGGAGGCTCCCGCGCGGCGGGTCGCGCGGGCCCTCCGGGAGTTGTCCTAGCCTCGGGCTAGGCTCGCTGCGGCGCGCCACGCCGGCTGATGTCGCCGGTGACCGGCTGCACACCGCCGAGACCGGGGAGTACGACCAGTTGACCGCAGAGCCTGACACCCTGTACGGGGCCGATGACCTCACCCACCTTGAGGGGCTGGACGCTGTCCGCAAGCGGCCCGGCATGTACATCGGTTCCACCGACAGCCGTGGCGTGGGTCACCTCGTCAACGAGATCCTCGACAATTCCACCGACGAGGGTGTCGCCGGTCACGCCAGCACCGTCGAGGTGATCCTGCACGCCGACGGCTCGGTGCAGGTCGACGACGACGGCCGGGGCATCCCCACCGACGTGCACGCCAAGTCCGGCATCTCCGGCGTCGAGCTGGTGCTCACCCGGCTGCACGCTGGCGGCAAGTTCGGCGGCTCCGGCTACAAGACCTCCGGCGGCCTGCACGGCGTCGGCGCCTCGGCGGTCAACGCGCTGTCCCGCCGGTTCGACGTGACCGTCCGCCGGGCCGGAAAGATCCACGCGATGTCGTTCCGGCACGGCGTCCCGGGCATCTTCGACGGCGACGGGCCGGACGCGCCCTTCACCGCCGGCCCCGGGCTCCAGGTCGTCGGCGCGGTCAAGCGCGGCCAGCGCACCGGCACGTCGATCCGCTGGTGGCACGACGCCCGCTACTTCGAGACCGGCGCCGCGCTCGACGTCGAGGCGGTCCGCACCAAGCTGCGCAACACCGCCTTCCTGGTCCCCGGCGTGACCTACCTGTTGCGCGACCTGACCGGCGAGGCGCCCGCCGAGGAGCGGTTCCACTACCCCAACGGGCTCAGCGACATGGTGGAGTTCCTCGCCCCGGCCGGCGACCGGCCGGTCTCCGGCATCCTGCTGGTCAACGGCGAGGGCACCTACCGGGAGAACGCCGCCGACGCCAACGGCGTCATGCAGTCCAACGTGCAGCGGCGTGCCGAGGTCGAGGTGGCGTTCCGGTGGGGCACCGGCTACGAGCGCACCGTCGAGTGCTTCACCAACACCATCCGCAACGCGCACGGCGGCACCCACCGCAAGGGCTTCGAGCGGGCCCTCGTCCGCTCGCTCGCCGACGCGATCCGCAACACCCGCGGCCTGCTCAAGGCCAAGGAGGAGCCGCCCACCCTGGACGACGTCCTGGAGGGGATGACCGCTGTGGTGCACGTGCGGATCCCCGAGCCGCAGTTCACCTCGCAGACCAAGGACGAGCTTTCCACCACCGGCATCACCAAGGTTCTCCAGACGCTGGTCGACGCGCACGTCAAGGCCTGGCTGGAGGACCGGCGCACCAAGGCCGAGGCCCGCACGGTCCTCCAGAAGATCGTCGACGCGGCCCGGGTGCGGCTCACCCAGAAGCAGCAGAAGGACGCCGCCCGGCGCAAGACCGCCCTGGAGGGCGCGTCCATGCCGCCGAAGCTGGTCGACTGCCGGGCCACCGGCATCGACCGCAGTGAGCTGTTCATCGTGGAGGGGGACAGCGCCCTCGGGACGAGCCGCATGGCCCGATCCTCGGAATACCAGGCGCTGCTGCCGATCCGCGGCAAGATCCTCAACGTGCAGAAGGCCAACCTCCAGCAGGTTCTGGACAATGCCGAGTGCGCGGCGATCGTCCAGGTCCTCGGTGCCGGCTCGGGGCGCACGTTCGACCTCTCGGCACTGCGCTACGGCCGGGTGCTGATCATGGCCGACGCCGATGTGGACGGCGCGCACATCCGCACGCTGCTGATCACCCTCTTCGCCCGGTACATGCGCCCGCTGATCGAGGCCGGTCGGCTCTACGCCGCGATGCCGCCCCTGCACAAGATCACCACCAAGGGCCGCAGCCCGCAGACTGTCTACACCTACACCCAGGCCGAGATGGAGACGACGGTCCGCAAGCTGGAGAAGGCCGGCAAGCAGATCGTCACACCCATCCCGCGCTTCAAGGGTCTCGGTGAGATGGACGCCGACGAGCTGTGGGACACCACGATGAACCCGGCCACCCGCGCCGTACGCCGGATCACCCTCGACGACGTCGATGCCGCCGAACGCATCCTCGAACTGCTGATGGGCGAAAAGGTCGAGCCGCGCCGCAACTGGCTGATCGACTCCGCCGACCGCGTCGACCGGGATGCGATCGACGCATGAGCGCCCGTTCCGTTCCGATGGAGAGCTGAGTCATGGCACGCCGTAAGGAAAACAAGGTCGACCTCTCCTCGTTCGACCAGGCTGGCGCGCGGGTCTTCGACAACCCGCTGGTCACCGAGGTTTCCGACTCCTACCTGGAGTACGCGTTCTCGGTCATCCACTCCCGCGCGCTGCCCGACGCGCGTGACGGCCTCAAGCCCGTGCACCGGCGCATCCTCTGGTCGATGTACGAGCAGGGCTACCGCCCGGATCGCGGGCACGTGAAGTCTGCCCGAATTGTCGGGGACTGCTTCGTTGCCGGCACACTCGTCTCGACGCCCGACGGTTTGCGGGCCATTGAGGAGATCAAGGTCGGGGACCTCGTGCTGGACGGCGACGGAGTCTCCGTGCCGGTGACTGCTGTTTATCGGAATCCGGCCTCCGAACTCGTGCGCGTGACCTGGAGCAACGGGCACACCATGCTCGTCACGCCGGGCCAGCGCTTCCGCGTGGTCGCCGATGACCTTTCGGTTCAATGGGCGGAGGCTCGGGATCTCTCGGGGCGACTGGCATTGGCGTATGGCAGTCGCCGCAATGCGGTGTCGACGCCTGCCGGTGATGTCTACGACTATGTTCGCGGGCTGCTGGTGGCTGAGGGCTTCCCCGCCCATCGGTCTCGCGAAGCGGACGGCCGGGTCCGGATCCACATGTGTGACGTCGAGCCGCTGGATGTCGCTCACGGCTGGGCGGTCGCTAGTGGATTGAACGTCTCCAGAGGTAAGCGCGAGGCACGCAATCCTCTCCATCGCGACCAGCACATTCTGACCTTCAGCCGGCACGAGGGGCTGCTGGAGGCCACACGCCCGCTCAGCCGGGACAAGCACGTGCCGGGCGACATCGTCACGAACCGGTCGGCATGGGTGCCGTTCCTCGCCGGCTTCTTCGACGGGGACGGGTACGTCCGTAAGCGCTTCAGGGAGATCGTCTTCGTCAGCACGAGCGAGGTGCTGGTGCGGCAGATCTACGCCATGCTTGCCGACCTGGGGCTGCACGGGCACCACTGGACCAGCGGGCGCGCCTCCGCGGGTAATCCGCTTTTTGGTCTTTCGGTCAGCGGGCGGGACGCCGCGGACCTTGCCCGGTTATTGCTGCCCTGGGTGCGGATCGGATACAAGCACGACGGCTTGCAGCGGGTCGCCGAGATCGGCTACGAGTACAGCGGCAAGCAGGGCAACGACCGGTTACCGTACGGTCCGGTCATCGCGGAGTTCACGGCAGCGCATCAGGGCGGCGGGTGGTTCCGGGACCAGGACGGACAGGCGTTCCGTGACTCGCTCTCGGCGAGCGGTGGCCCGAAAGTGCGGTACGGCAAGGACCGCAACGGCGTTGCGCTCGCGGACCGGTCGTTCCAGTTGGAGCGGGCGGTACGAGACGGTTGGATCCACAAACTCCGCCGCCTTGGCTCACCGCTCGCTGCCCGGCTCGACGCGTTGGTCGGCAGTTCGTTCCTGCGGGTCACCTCGGTTGAGGCGGCTTCGCCCGATGTCACGTACGACATCCAGGTTGGCAGTGACGAGCACGCGTTCGTCGCCGAGGGCTTTGTCGTTCACAACTGCATGGGAAAGTACCATCCGCACGGCGACACGGCGATCTACGACGCCATGGTCCGCCTCGCGCAGGACTTCTCGCTCAACGTGCCCCTCATCGACGGGCATGGCAACTTTGGGTCTCCGGACGATGGACCGGCTGCCAGCCGTTACACCGAGGCCCGGATGTCCCGCGAGGCCATGCTGCTCGTCGGTGAGCTGGGCGAGGACACCGTCGACGTCGAGCCCAACTACGACGGGTCGCTGACCCAGCCGACAGTGCTGCCGGCCGCATTCCCCAACCTGCTGGTCAACGGCGCGTCCGGGATCGCGGTCGGGATGGCCACCAACATGATCCCGCACAACCTGGGCGAGGTCGTCTCGGCGGCCCGCTGGTTGATCAACCACCCGGACGCCACTCTGGACAAACTCATGGAGTTCGTCCCCGGCCCCGACCTGCCCACCGGCGGCGTGCTGCTCGGTCTGGACGAGGTGCGCCGGGCGTACGAGACCGGCCGCGGCGTGGTGCGGATGCGCGGCAAGGTGGAGATCGGCCCGATCGAGGGCAGCCGGGGTCGCCAGGCGATCACGGTGGTCGAGCTGCCCTACGGCGTCGGTGCGGAGAAGGTCATCGCGGCCATCACCAACGAGGTCACCAAGACCAAGCGGCTGACCGGCATCGCCGACGTCAAGGACCTTACCGACCGGGAGAGCGGCACCCGCCTCGTCGTCGAGTGCAAGGTGGGCGTCAACCCGCAGGCGCTGCTCGCCGACCTCTACCGGTTGACCCCGCTGGAGCAGTCGTTCGGCGTCAACAACCTGGTCCTGGACGGCGGTCAGCCGCGCACGCTGGGGTTGAAGGCGCTGCTGGAGGTCTTCCTGGCCCACCGGTACGAGGTGGTCACCCGGCGCACCTCGTACCGTCGGCGCAAGCGGCAGGAGCGGCTGCACCTGGTCGACGGTCTGCTGATCGCCCTGCTGGACATCGACGAGGTGGTCCGACTGATCCGGGGCAGCGACGACGCGCAGGCCGCGAAGGACGGGCTGATGAGCCGGTTCGGCCTGTCCGACATCCAGGCCACCTACATCCTGGACACTCCGCTGCGCCGGCTCACCAAGTTCGACCGGATCGAGCTGGAGACCGAGCAGGAGCGGCTGCGCTCCGAGATCGCCGAGCTGAGCAAGATCCTCGACGACGAGCGGGTGCTCAAGAAGGTGGTCTCCGACGAGCTGGCGGCCGTGGTCAAGCAGTTCGGCACCGAACGGCGTACGACGCTGGTCGACGGTGACCTCAAGGAGGTGCTGGCCGCGTCCGCGCCGGCCGGGCCGCTGGAGGTCACCGACGACCCGTGCCAGGTGATCCTCTCCGCGACCGGGCTGGTCGCCCGGACCGCGGCCGAGTCGGAGGAGAGCGCCGAGGGGCGTCGACGCAACGGCCGGGTCAAGCACGACACGGTACGCGCCATCGCGCACTCCACCGCCCGTGGTCGGGTGCTGTTGCTGACCAGTGCTGGCCGGGCCTTCAAGGTCGACGTCCTGCCGCTGCCGGTGTTGCCGGAGCAGGCCGGCACGGTGTCGCTGCGGGGCGGGATGTCCGCGGCCGAGCTGGTGCCGTTGGAGGCGGGGGAGACCGTCGTCGGCCTGGCCCCGCTGGGTGGGCAGGCGGAGGGCTCTCCGGGGCTGGCGCTGGGCACGCGGCAGGGCGTGGTGAAGATCTGTGCTCCGGAGTGGCCGGTGCGCTCCGACGAGTTCGAGGTGATCGGTCTGCGTGACGGTGACGAGGTGGTCGGGGCGACCTGGCTGACCGACGGCACCGAATCGCTCACGTTCGTCACGTCGGAGGCGTCGCTGTTGCGCTTCCCCGCCGGGCTGGTCCGTCCGCAGGGCCTCAAGGGCGGCGGGATGGCCGGCATCAACCTGCCGGCCGGTTCGCGGGTGGCGTTCTTCGGCGCGGTCCGCACCGACGACCCGGGGCATGGCGAGCCGATGGTGGTCACCTCCACCGGGGCGACGGTCAAGGTGACGCCGTTCAAGGCGTACCCCGCGAAGGGCCGGGCGACCGGCGGCGTGCGCGCGCACCGCTTCCTCAAGGGTGAGACGGATGTGGCCGTTGCCTGGGTGGGCCCGCGCCCGGTCGGCGCGACCGGCACCGGCGATCCGGTGGAGCTGCCGGCGGCAGACCCTCGCCGCGACGGCAGTGGTTTCGCGGTGATGCTCGGCCCAACGGTGGTGGGCCACCTCATCGAACGCGACTGACCCACCAACCCCGCCGCCCGCCGGAGCGTGCGGGGTGTCCCGACCTCAAGATCCGCGCAGCTTCGGGGAAGTTGCTGGCTCCGGCATGCCGCAGGCAGCACTTTCCCTGAAGCTGTGCGGATCTTGGCGTTCGAACCTCCGCACGACCATCCGGACCGGGTCCGCGCGCGGGGTATGGTGAGGGCTCTTGTCGTCGGTGATGGCCTGGGTGCGCCGCCAAGCACCTCTCACATGATCTTTCTTCTGTCCGGCGGAGTCGCCGGCGCGGCGTGAGCGCCGCCATCCGGGTTCGGCCAAGGCGTGAGCTGCGTGCCGCCCGCCGACCCCGCCAGCATCGCTGCTGGGGTCACCTGATCGCCGCCCCACTCTGGCCGCTGCACGGCGCGAACCTGGGCACCCTGCTGCGCACCTGCGACGCGGTCGGTGCCTGTCTGGCCGTGCCGCCGTTCCGGTGGGTGGACGAGGCTCTGGCCCGCGGCAACACCCTGCGCCGGCCGAGCTGCGTCCACCGGGTCGGCAGCCCGCTGCGGTGGTTGGCCGCCGAACGGGCTGCCGGCACCCGGATTCTCGGGGTGGAGCTGGCCGACGAGGCCGTCCGGCTCGGTGACCTGCCCGCCGCTCGGGGGCGCACCGTGGTGCTGCTCGGCCACGAGTCGACCGGCATCCCACCCGAGGCACTCGACCACCTGGACGCGGCCGTGGAGATTCCCATGGTCGGCCACGGCCACAGCCTGAACGTCGCCGTCGCCGGGTCGCTGGTCCTCTACAGACTCGCCGGCCTGCTGTAGAGCAGGCCGCGGCGGCGCCGACAACGTCAGGCGACGTTGACGGGGCGGAACTGCACGCTGACCCGGGGGCCGACGGGGCGGGCGGTCTTCGGGATGGCATGTTCCCAGGTGCGTTGGCAGGAGCCGCCCATCACGATCAGGTCGCCGTGGCCCACGGGGAAGCGCAGGCTGTCGCCACCGCCACGAGGGCGCAGGAGCAGGGGGCGGGGCGCGCCGAAGGAGACGATCGCGACGATGGTGTCGCTGTGCGCGGAGCGGCCGATGGTGTCGCCGTGCCAGGCCACGCTGTCCCGACCCGACCGGTAGAGGCACATGCCGGCGGTGACGAACGGCTCGCCCAGCTCCGGGGCGTAGTGCCGGGTCAGCTCCGCTCGTGCCGTGGTGAGCACGGGATGCGGCAGTTGCCGGTCGGGGTCGTACCAGCAGAGCAGGCGGGGCACGTCGACCTCGCTGTCGAACATGGTGCGCCGCTCGGCCCGCCAGGGGACCTCGGTGAGCAGGGTGTCGAGGACAGCGTCGGAGCCCTGCACCCAGCCGGGGAGGTGGTCGACCCAGGCGCCCCGGCTGAGCTGGTGCCGGCGGATCTGGCCGGGCAGCGGCCCCAGAGTTGGCCCGGCGTCGGCCAGGTCGAGCATCGACGGCTGGTAGGCGGCCTGCGTCATGCAACCACCCTAGCAGCACTTTCGTACACCCGTGCTATCGACGGACCGTTGGCGGTCAGCCGGTGACGGCGGCCGGGCGTACGGCGTCGAGCACCGCGTCCACGACCCGGGCCCGGCCCCGCCCGTCGACGGTGGACCAGGCCTTTCCGGCCAGCGTGGCGCGCCGCTGCGGTGAGCTGAGCAGCCCCAGCAGGGTCCGTGCCGCTGCCGCTCGGGTGGCCCGTCCGGCGACTCCGGTGGCGGTCAGCTCCGGCAACTCGCCGAGGCCGGCGGCGAGGCCGTTCCGCACCACCCGGGCGTACGACTCGCGTTGGTTGTCGACCACGCAGACCAGCGCGGCGGGTGCGCCGAGGCAGCAGAGTTCCCAGGTGGAGGTGCCGGCGGCGCTGACCACCAGGTCGGCTTCGGTGATCATGGTCGGTAGCGAGGTGGTGGGCGGGACCGGTCGGATGACCTGCCCACGCCCGGGGGTGACGTCCTCGACCTCCGCCTCGATCTCGGGTCGGCCGACGATGACAGTGAGGTCCATCGGGTGACCGGTGGCCACCAGCACGCGGGTCAGCACCGGGGCCGCGCCGACCGCGTCGGTGCCGCCGAAGAAGGCCAGCACCCGGGGTCGGCTGACCGCCGTGACGGGCGGGGGGACCGGCGGCCGGGCGGTGATCACGGAGTCGCGCAGAAGGGCGTACCCGCTGCCGGCGAGCAGCCGGCCGGGCAGCCCCGTCAGCTCCGCGCCGAAGTTCTGGTCGAGGTAGAGGTCGGCGACCTGGCCCCGGCTGTCCCCGTCGATCACGGCGAGGGTGAACACCCCGGCGGCGCGCAGGGCGCCCGCCCCGGCCGGGTCCAGCTCGTAGGAGTCGAGGACCATCACGTCCAGGTGGTGTCGGCGGGCCGCCTCGACCAGCTCGGCCGGCGAGTCCGGGCCCGGGTGCAGGGAGATGCCCCGCGCGGCGAGCTCCGCGGTCGCCCAGTCGAGTCGTTCGACGGTGCCGAGTACGGCCACGTGGGCGCCTCGGGCGAGGAACTCCTCGGCGAGCGCCAGGCAGCGGACGAGGTGGCCGACGCCCCGCCGTGGGCTGGCGTCGCAGCGCAACCCGACCCGCAGCGTGCTCAGGACTCCTCCAGGTGCTTCTGTCGGACGCCGGCGTTGAGCGCGCGCAGGTGGGGTTGCCCGTCGAGCCAGTCGGCGAGTTTGGCCAGCGGCACGCTGACGTCACCGAAGTGGTCGATGACCGCGTTGACCAGCGCCCAGTCCTGCTCGGTGTCGAGGGTCAGCCGCAGCGGGGAGCGGTCCGGGGTGAGCGTCACGCCGAGCACCCGGAACAGCTCCGGATGGGTGTACGCGTACGAGGTCACGTGCACCCGGTGGTGGTCGGTGGCGAGCTGGCCCAGGGTGCGGAGCGTCTCCGCTCGGATGATCTCGACGTCCAGTCCCCGGGGCAGGGTGCGGGCGATCGACGTGCTCGCGTAGTCCAGCCCGGGCACGGCCCGGTACACCGACGCGACCAGGGTGATGATCTCCGGGTCGAGCAGCGGGCAGTCCGCGGTGAACCGCATGACCGCGTCGCCCGGATGTGCCGCGAGCGCGCCCACGAACCGATCCAGGACGTCGTCGACCGGCCCGCGGTGACACGGCACGCCCAGCCGTTCGCACTCGGCCGCCACGGCGTCGTCGACCGGGTCGGTGCTGGTCGCGACCACCAGGTCGGCCAGGACACCGCTGTCGGAGGCGGCGCGCACCACCCGGCCCAGCACGGAACGCCCGGCGAGCGGGCGGAGCACCTTGCCGGGCAGCCGGGACGAGCCCATCCGAGCCTGCACGATGCCGACGATCCGCGGCCCGGCGCCGTCGGTCGCGCCCACCCCGGGCACCGGTACGCCGGTCACTGCTGTTCCTCAGACTTCGGGGCGAGCGCTGCGCTGGCCCGGCGTTTGGCGGCGCGGGCACCCCGCTTGGCCAGCCGGGCCGGGGTGATGGCGAGTCGGCCCACCCGGTAGCTGAGCGACCCGCTGAGCAGGCCGATCGTCGTCTCGGCCCGGCGCAGCGCGCGTTCCCGCGAGGTGAGCAGTTCCTCGGTCCACGCGGTCAGTGCGGTCAGCCGGGTGAGTTCCTCGCGCTGGCGCAGCCACGCCTCACGCAACTGCTGGTAGCTGCGCGCGCCCACCGGAGGGTCGGTCGGTGCGACGGCGTGCAACTCGGTGGCGAGGTCGACAGTGCCGTCGCGGTCCAGGCCGTGCAGCGCGGCGGCGACGGCGGCCTCGGTCTCCACCGCCTCGGTGACTGTCGCGCGGTCCAGGTCGTGGCCGGCGAGGCCGCCGAGCACCACGGTCAGACCCGCGACGTCGAGGGTGGATGACCACGGGTGGGCGTACCCACCGGTGAGCAGGGCCGCCGCGAACCGCCACAGCCCGCGCGCCAGCACCACGTCGGCGGGCAACGGGCTGGTGGCCCGCCAGCTCGGGTCGAGCACCGCGTAACGCCCGCCGTCGACCACCACGTTGTCGGTGCCGGCCAGCGCCGTCGCGCCGGCGATCCGGCCGTCGCCGTCGGCCTGGTCGGCGAGCCAGCCCGCGTACCCGTGCAGCAGCGTGCGCACTGTCGCCAGGTCGCGGCGCAGGGCCGCGTCGAGCAGCAGGGTACGCAGCAGCCGGCCGGACGGCACCGGCCCGGACAGCGCATCCGCGTCCCGGTACGCGGCCTCGCGGCTGGCGAACGGCGCGGCGGCCGGCACGTCCCGGTCGGTGGCGGCGGTGCGCCCCCAGCGCCACCCCGACGGGCCGTGCAGCACATCAAGCACGCCGCTGCCGGGACGCCCGGTCTGCATCAGCGCCACCGGCAGATCCCTGTCGGCGGCCGGCGTGGTGGGGTCGTCGGCGGGTCGGCGGGCGAGCACCAGCCAGCCCGGCGCGAGGTCGGCGGCGCGCCCGGCGTGCAGCGCGTCCACGGCCAGCCGGGCCGGGTCCTGAAGCACCGTGTCGCGGGTGTTGCCGCCGGCGCACGCGCCGTGCAGCACGGCGTCGAAGAGGCCGGAGCCGGTGTCCCGGTCGAGGTGGTCGGCGTCGAGCAGCGCCGTCGGGCTACCGGCGTGGGGGTACGCGGCCCAGCACGCGGCCGGGCGCAGCCCCACCTCGGTGAGCCGCTCGCGTAGCTGGTCCCGGTTGGCCGGGTGGCCGCGATCCAGGACGCCGCCGATCGTCCAGGCGGAATCGTCGCGGCCGGCGTACCAGGGGGTGGTGGCGACGAGTCGGTGCAGGCCGAGCGGGTTGTCCAGGCGCAGCAGCAGCGCGCCACCCGGTCGGACGGCGGCGACCAGTCGTGCCAGCACGCCGTCCCAGCCGAGTCGGACGCCCTCCACGGACTCCACCGGGTCCAGGCCGGCACCGGCGATCACCACGTCGTACGTCTCGTCGGCGGGAAGCCCGGTCGGGCCGCCCACCACCACATGGGCGGCTCTTGGAGCCAGCGCGACCGCGTCCGGGTGGCTGCGCAGCAGGCAGGTCACCTCGGCGTGACCGAGCTGGTCGAGCAGGGCAGGGTCGTGCGGGCCGGCCACCAGGACCCGGGCGCCGGGCGGCACGAGTCGGGCGGCGAGCGCGGCGAGGGGCCCACCGTCGGCCAACCGCTTCCGCGGCAGGTCGGACCAGGCGAGCATCTCGCCACCGGGCAGGGTGATCCGGCCGGAGGGTGCCGTCTCAGTCGTCACTGTCGTCCTCTTCCTCCTGCAGGTTCGCCCAACCGAGCAGCTCGCGCAGCTCGGCCGGCGTGCAGCGGTGGTCCGTGCCGAGCTCGGCGTGGGCGATCTGGACCGCGGTGGGCAGGTCGACCTCGGCGCCGTGCAGCTCCGGCCACTGCCGACGGATGCGGGCGGTGCCACCGAAGGTCGGGTCCTCATTGGAGAGGATCATCGGGTCGCCGTAGACGGCCGGTTCGCATCCCGCCGCGATGCCGTAGAAGATCGCGCTGGTCAACCGGTTGGATGCTACCCGCCGATGACGGCGCAGCTCGGTCAGTTGCTTGTCGAGGAACTCCGGGTCGGTGTCCTTCCACCAGTGCCCCCGGTAGCCGTGGCAGATTACCCGGAACCCGGCCCGCTCGTAGAGCCGGCGGACGTTGCGCATCCGGTACTCGTGCCAGTAGAGGCAGACCGTGACCGGGTCAGGCTCGGTGGCCTGGATCAGGGCGATCAACTTTCGGTGGTCGCCCTTCACGTGCTGGCCCTCCCAGCCGTGGAACGGGTACCAGATGGTGCCCTCCCGTTCCTCGGCCGGCGGGTCCTCGGGCCGCATCGCCAGCAGGTAGGCGAACGGCGCGCCGATGACGACCACGTTTCGCCGCCCCACCGACCAGGCCCGGCGGCGGGTCTGTTCCGACCAGAGCAGGCTGGGAGTGCGCTCGGCGTACGGGTGACCGGGTGCCAGGCCGTCACCGATGTTCCAGCCGTGCTGCACGTACCCGTTGATCCGTGGTGGGTGCCGGTCGCCGAGGCCGGCGTAGCGGGCCAGCACGTGGGCGTGGCCGTAGAAGTGGTTGGCGTGGTGCATCAGGTTCCCATCAGGCGGCGGAACGCACCGAGCCGGCCCGCAGGGCCGCGGTCAGCGCGTCGATGACGCGATCCTGGTCGGTGTCGCTGAGCCCCGGGTAGAGCGGCAGCGACAGTTGCTGGGAGTAGAACCGCTCGGCGACCGGGCAGGACCCGCGCCGGTATCCCAGGTCGGCGAAGACCGGGTGCCAGTGCACCGGGAGGTAGTTGACCTGGACGCCGATGCCGGCGGCCCGCATCCGGTCGTACACCTCGCGGCGACGACCGTCGAGCACCCGGATCGGGTAGAGGTGCCAGGCCGGGTCGGCCCAGGACCTGCGGGTCGGCAGGAGTACGCCGTCCAGGTCGGCCAGCGCCTTGTCGTAGCGGGCGACGAGGGCGTCGCGGCGCGCCTTGAACTCGCCGAGCCGGCGCAGTTGGCTGCGGCCCAGGGCGCAGAGCACGTCCGGTAGGCGGTAGTTCAGCCCGAACTCGTGCACCTCCTGGTGCCAGCCGCCCTCGTCGGGGAACCGCAGGTCGTCGCGCTCGCGCACCAGGCCGACGCCGCGGAACCGGCGGGCCCGCTTCAGCACGGCCGGGTCCAGTGCGGCGACCGCGCCCCCCTCGGCGGTGGTCAGGTTCTTCGTGGGGAAGAACGAGAAGGTGGTCAGGTCGGCGAGTGAGCCCACCGGCCGGCCGTGGTACGTCCCGCCGATCGAGTGCGCCGCGTCGGCGAGCAGCAGCGCGTCGGAGCCCACCAGCGAGGTGCGCAACGCGTCGTAGTCCGCCGGGTGGCCGGCGTAGTCGACAGCGGAGACCACCCTGGTACGCGAGGTGACCGCGTCGGCGGCGGCGGCCGGGTCGAGGCAGAAGGTCTCGTCCTCCACGTCGGCGAACACGATCGTCGCGCCGAGAGCGGCCGCGCTGCTGGCCGTCGCCACGAACGTCATCGGCGGGACGACCACCTCGTCACCCGGCCCCACCCCGGCGGCCGCGTACGCGACGTGCAGCGCCGCCGTGCCATTGGAGACGGTCGTGACGCCGACGCCACCGGTCCACGTGGCGAGGTCGGCCTCGAAGGCGTCCACCTGCGGACCGGTGGTGAGCCAGTCGCCACGCAGCACGGCGGCGACGGCGGCGACATCCTCCTCGGTGACCGACTGCCGGCCGTACGGGAGCATTCCCGTCATGCGGCGATGCCGAGCATGTCGCGCAGTTGGTCGACGCTGAGCCACTCGTCGTTGGTGTCCGACTGGTAGGCGAACCCGTCCGGCACCGGGTCGCAGTCGACCGGCGGCTGGTAGCCCCAGGTGGCGATGGTCGGCTGGACGATGAACCGGCCGTCGGCGCGCAACGTCCGCCGGCTGTCGTCGGGGGCGATCATCTCCTCGTGCAGCTTCTCGCCCGGCCGGATCCCGATCTCGTGGGTGGTGGCGTCCGGGGCCACGGCCTCGACCAGGTCGAGGATGCGCATGCTCGGGATGCGCGGCACGAACAGTTCGCCGCCCTGCATCTGGTCGAACGAGTCCATGACGAACTGCACGGCCTGGTCCAGCGTGATCCAGAAGCGGGTCATCCGCTTGTCGGTGATCGGCAGGCTCTTGCCCTCGGCGGCGAGCCGGCGGAACAGCGGAACGACCGAGCCCCGGCTGCCGACCACATTGCCGTAGCGCACCACGGCGAACCGGGTGGGGTGCTGGGCGGCGTAGTGGTTCGCCGAGACGAACAGCTTGTCCCCGACCAGCTTCGTCGCGCCGTAGAGGTTGATCGGGCTGGACGCCTTGTCGGTGGAGAGTGCGATGACCTTCTTGACGCCGGCCTCGATCGCGGCGTCCACGACGTGCTGGGAGCCGGTGATGTTGGTGGCGATGTACTCGGAGGGGTTGTACTCCGCGGTGTCCACCTGCTTCAGAGCGGCGGCGTGCACCACGTGGTCCACCCCGTGCATGGCCCGGGTGAGTCGGTGCCGGTCCCGGATGTCGCCGATGAACCAGCGCAGGCGCGGGTCGTCGCCGAGTTGCTGGCGCAGCTCGTACTGCTTGAGCTCGTCGCGGGAGAACACCACCACACGGGCGGGGTCGGCCTCGGTGAGGAGGTGGCGCAGGAAGGTCCTGCCGAAAGAACCCGTTCCTCCGGTGATCAGAATGGACGATCCATTCAACTCACTCAATTTGGTGCTCCCGTGATCGTGGATGAACGGGCGGCCCTCTTCCGGCCGACCGGGGTGAGACGCTAGCCATGGCGGGTTAACTCCCCGGCGCTCGCGGGTTAACCACGACCCCTGCTCCTGTGAATGCCGGGCACCGCGTAGGCGAACACTTCCAGCCCGCCCTTAACGGGCCTGACCTGGCCACATTGGGCCGTTACAGTGACCGCGCGAGTGGCCCGGCCGCCCCTTTCCCAGCCGGTCACCGCGTTCACCCGACCTCCGCACCAGCCCGGTGCGGGTGGCTCATCCCGAGCGTCACCGACGCGGGCCCACCTGCCCGCCGGGTTCGCGCGGGCCCGGTCCGGCTGGCAACTCTGGAGGCGTTGATGGCATCCGGTAGCGACGTGATCGAACGGCCGGAGGTGGTGGCGGCGACGGCCGGGGCCGCACCCGCGCGGCGCTGGGTGATGCCACTGCTGCTGGTCGTCGGTTGGGTGCTCAGCGTCGCCTGGCGGATGTGGCTGTCCCGGCACATCGTGTTGCCGATCGCGCACACCGACGAGGACAGCTACCTGAACACCGCCCGCGCGCTGGCCGGCGGGCCGGATGGCTTCAGCAGCGAAAACGACCTGCTGCGCCGGGCCGGCTACCCAATGCTGATCTCGCCGGCGTTCCTCGGGGACCGGGACTTCACCGACAGCTACCGGCTCGTCCAGCTGATCAACGCGATGGTGAACTCGGCGTTGCTGCCGTTGGCGTACCTACTCGGTCGCCGCCTGCTGCGCCTGCGCCGGTCGTACGCGCTGCTCGGCGCGGTCGCTGCGGCGACCCTGCCGGCCACCGCCTTCTACGCGGGCGTCGCGATGATCGACACGGTGATGGCGCCGCTGGTGGTCGCCTGGCTGCTCGCCGTGCACCGCTGGATCGAGCGGCCCGGTCCGCTCGCCGCCGCCACCGTCGGTCTGCTGGTCGGCGGGTTCCACCTGCTGCACTCCCGGGGTCTGGTGATCGTGGCGGTGCACGCCGGGTTGGTCCTGCTGCTGTTCGCCCGCCGCCGAATCAGCCCGCCCGCGATTCTCGCCGCGCTGCTGCCCGTGCTCGCCATGGCGCTCGTCAACGCCGCCGCCATCCGTCACCTCGGCGACAAGGTCTACCTGCTGGGCAGCACGCCCGGCGGTGGCTCGGTCGAGGCGGTCGCCTCCACCCAGGGGGTGGTCCGCGTCAGCGTGGGCGTCGCCACCCAGATCTGGTACCTCGTGGTGATCACGTTCGGGATGGCGGGGGTGGCCTGGGCCGCCGCCGTGCGCGAGCTGTGGCGCCCACGGCACGGCGACGCCGCCCGCTGGACGATGGGTGTGGCGCTGGTGGTGACCGTCGGGGTGGCCGGCGGCGCGTCGGTGATCCTGGCCGGTATCACCGGCAAGCCACTGGACGCGATCTACGGCCGCTACGTGCAGATGCTGGCGCCGTTCTGGCTGCTGGTCGGGCTCGGGGTGCTGCTCACCGCCGGCCGCCGGGTGGTCCTGCGCCGGGCCGCCGTCGCGGTCACCCTGCTGGTCGGCGGTGGCGCCCTGATCGCCGTCCGGCTCGCGTATGTGGCCAGTCGAGGCCACCGGCTGCGCTACGGCGGTTTCAGCGCACCGGACCTGGTGGCGTTGACCGGGGGCTTGCGGGAGATGCGGCCGGTGATCGGGTCGCTCGTCGGCATCGCCGGCTGTCTGCTGCTCGTGGCCACCGTGCTGGTTCCCCGACTGCGCATGCCGGTGCTCGGCGTGCTCGTCGTGGTCAACCTCGTCACCATGCAGGTGATCGACCACCGCATCGTGCGGCCCGCCGTCGCGAGCACCGCGCCGACGCCCCGGGTCGCCGACGTCGGCGTACGCCCCGGCGAGCGGGTGTGGGCCTCGACCGGCGTGCACTACGTCACCCGGTTCAACCTCAGCCACCAGGTGACCTGGACCGACGTCCGGTGGTTCAGCGAGCAGCCGCCGGCCGCGGCGCAGGTGGTGTTCGCCCGCTGGGCGCCCGGCCAGGCCGACGACTGGGACGGCACCGCGTACGGCTTCGTCCGGCTGGGCGGCAACCCGGTGCAGCACTGGGCGGCCTGGCGACGAGCCTGACCCGTCGCGCCCCCGGTGCAAACCGCTGTCCATGAACGGCGGATGTCCATCGGGAGCACTGTCGGTTAATGGTTTCGGTCCGCAGCGGAAATATGTGCGGCAATCAGCGCTGGCGACGATCGGCGCGAGCCAGGGAAATCGGGATGACCGTGATTTCCCGACCGTCGGACAGCTCCTGCCGGGGGGTGCCCTCGACGAATCGGAAACGTCGGTTCATCTGTCGTACGACGGTATTGTGCCCAAGCACCTCACCGTCGAGACGGTCCAGGTGCAGCCCGTCGAAGGCGTACTCGACGGCCTCCCGCATGACCCCCAGCCAGGCGGGCAGGGTCTCGCCCCGCCCGTCCAGCCCATCGGCGTCGAGATAGAAGCCCCACGCGCCCGATCGGGGGATCTCCAACCGCAGGTCGAAGAAGGTGACCACACCGCAGGGCAGGCCCTCGCGGACGTACATCAGAACCCGCCGGGACGGGTCGTCCCGGACCGCCGACCACCACCGGGCGTGCTCCTCGGCGGTGATCTCGTGACTGGTCTTGCTGACCTGACGGTTCGTTTCCTGATTACGCCAGGACAACATCAGGTGAACGTCGTCCGCCGTCGCTTCGCGCAGCACGTGCGTCTCGCTTTCTAATCTGTTCACGTCCGGTCGGAGCACCTTACCCGGGCCTACCGGGAAAGCAGATATGCATTCGTTGGGTTGTAGACTGCGGCGCATGAACGAATTGAGTCGCGCGCAGATTCGCGACCTCATGGCTCAGGTGCTCAAGAACCAGGACAAGGAGCTGCCCGCGGACGACGCGGCGCAGTTGCGGGAGATCGGTTTCCGGTCGCTCGACTTCTCCGAGCTGGCCCTGCGGGTGGAGGACGAGACGGGGGAGGAGCTCAACTTCGACGCCCCCGGCCTGCGCCGCATCGCCACCGTCGCCGACGTCCTCGACTTTCTCGTCGAGCTCCAGCACCAGTGATCGTCGCGACGGCGGGTCACCCCACACCGGCGCAGCCGGAGCCTGTTGGTGTCGACAACCGGCTCGTCGTCGGTGACGCCACGCTGACCTGGCGTTCGTTGCCGATGCCCACGCTGCCCGACCCCGCGGCGGTGCTCGCCCGCTCCGCCCTGCACGCGCTCACCGCCGCCCGGCAGCACGCGGTGCACGGCACCGAACTGTTGCTGAGCACCGCGAGCCGGGTGGACGCGCAGCTGCGTACGGAGTTGCGCGAAGCCGGGTTCACCGTGGGCGTCCTCGACGACGACGGTGTGCACCCGAGCGCACCGGCCCGACCGCGAGCCGCCGAGCTTGGCCGGCTGTGGCTGCTGACTTCGGGCTCGACCGGGCGTCCCAAACGGGTCGGGCACACCCTCGACACGCTGACCACCGTGCGGGGCGACCAGCCCGACCGCACCTGGCTCTGCCCGTACGCACCCGGCACGTACGCCTGGTGGCAGGTGGTCACCCTGTCGCTGACCCAGCCCGGTCAGCACCTCGTGGTGGTGGAGCCCGACGAGTTGGACGACTGGCCCACGGTCGCGGCCGCGCACGGCGTCGACGCCGCCTCCGGCACCCCCACTTTCTGGCGTCGCACCCTCTACCGCGATGCCGCCGCGCTGGCGCGGGTGCCGCTGCGCCAGATCACCCTCGGTGGTGAGCCGGTGGACCAGGCCATCCTGGACCAGCTCCGCGACGTCTTCCCCACGGCCCGGATCTCGTGGATCTACGCGTCCTCGGAGGTCGGTGCGTCCATTGTGGTGCACGACGGGCGGGCCGGCTTCCCGGTCGACTGGCTGGACCGCGAGACCCCCGGCCGGCCGACGCTCTCCGTCCGCGACGACGAGCTGGTGGTCACCTCCCCGTACCACGGTGCCGGGTTGGCCGGCCCGATCCGCACCGGCGACCGGGTGCAGGTTCTGAACGGCCGGGTGCTGATCACCGGCCGACTGGATTCCGACGAGATCAACGTCGGTGGCAGCAAGGTCTCCGCCGGTGTGGTCCGCGGTGTGCTGGCCGGACATCCGGCGGTGGCCTGGGCCCGCGTGACCGGCCGCCGCGCACCGGTGCTCGGCCGGATGGTGGTCGCCGAGGTGGTCCTCGACCCGGCCGACCCCGCCGACGAGGCCGCGCTGGTCCGCTGGTGCGCCGACCGGCTCCCCGAGCACGCGGTGCCACGGCGTATCCGCGTGCTGACCGAGATTCCCGTCAAGGAGACCCTGAAGAGCGATGTCTGACCCCGCCGACACCCAGCTCGTCCCACCCAGCTCCGTGGTCCTCGTCTCCGGAGGCTCCCGGGGGCTGGGCCTGGCCATCGTCACCGACCTGCTCGACGCCGGCGTACGGGTGGCGGCGTTCGCCCGTACCGTCACCCCGGAACTGGAGAAACTCGCCGCCGAGCACCCCGACGAGGTGTGTGTCGGCTCGGTGGACGTCACCGACCTGCGCGCCGCGCAGAGCTTCGTCCGCGAGGTGGAGCAGCGTCTCGGCCCGATCGACGGCATCGTCAACAACGCGGCCATCGGGCAGGACTCCCTGCACGTGCACACCGCCACCGACGACATCGCCCGGATCATCGAAACCAACCTGACCGCCCCGCTGCAACTGACCCGGCTGGTGGTCCGCCGGATGCTCGGCAAGGGGCTACGCGGGCGGATCGTCAACATCACCTCCATCTGCGCGCAGCGCGGCTTCCCGGGCCTGGTGGCCTACTCGGCCACGAAGGGCGGCATGGACGCCGCCACGCGCTCGCTCGCACGGGAGTTGGGCGGCCGGATGCTGGTCAACGCGGTGGCGCCCGGCTTCTTCGCCTCGGAGATGTCCGCCGTGCTCGGCCCGACCCAGCTTGAGCAGATCGTCCGCCGTACCCCGACCGGTCACCTGACCGAGCCGGAGGAGGTCGTGCCGGTCGTACGGATGCTGCTGCGGGAGCACACCAACATCAACGGCCAGGTCATCGTGGTGGACGGTGCCGCCTCCATCTGACCTGGACCGGCTGGTCCGGCCCCGTCCGGTGCCGGGTCTGCTCGTCGCCGCCGAGCGGCACCTGCGGATCGGCGCTCCCGCCGACCTGACCGACGCGGTGACCCGCAGTCACCTCGACGACGGGCGGTGCGTCGGCTGGTACGGCCCGCCGACACCCGGGTGGCGGGTGGCCATCGACGCGGAACGCGTGGCCGCTCCGGTGCCCCCGGCGCTGGCCCGCCGGTTCGGTGTGGAGGACTTCTGGGCGCGGTGGACCCGCGCCGAGTGCTGCTGCAAGCTGGCCGACGTCCCGGTGGCGGCGTGGTGGCGTCGCCACGGGCTGGGTACGCCGGCCGACGGCTCGGCGGTCTGGCGGACCCTCTGGACGGCCGACCTGGTGGTCACCGTGGGCTTCGTCCCCGACGGCCGGGGTGCCGCTGACCGCAGCCTGTAGAGCTGCCCCACATCCGGGGCACCCCCACCCCACCCCCACGGTCGATCATGGAGTTGTGGTGCCCAACCAAGCGGGCACCGCAGGTGTAAATGTCCACCACAACTCCATGATCGACGCCGGTGGGCGAGACCCGGTCAGATCAGATCCCAGCTCAGGGGGGTGCCGCGGGGGACGTCGGTGGTGAAGGTGCGGCCCAACACCCGGTCGATCTCCACCGGTGCCAGCCCGCCGGCCGGCCGGATCGACCGGACATTGTGGGCGTTCACCGGATCGCCGGCCCGCACGTCCTCGACCACGAACAGCGAACGGCGGAACCGCAGTCCCTCCCGCTCGGCCGGGGTCGGGCCGATCGCGGTGCCACCGAGTGCCGCGTACGCGCGGCCGGACTCGGCGACCAGGGCGGTCAGCTCCGCCGGGTTCAGCGAGAAGTCCGAGTCCACGCCGCCGTCGGCCCGGTCCAGCGTGACGTGCTTCTCGATGAAGCAGGCGCCGAGCGCCACCGAGGCGACCGCCACCCCGATGCCGGGCGTGTGGTCGGACAGCCCGACCGGCACGTCGAACGCGCCGGCCAGCACGGGCAGCCTGCGCAGGTTGCTGTCGGCCGGCGGCGCCGGGTAGGACGCGGTGCAGGCCAGCAGGACGATGCCCGCCGCGCCACCGTCACGGGCGGTGCGCACCGCGGCGTCGATCTCGGCGACCGTCGCCATCCCCGTGGAGATCACCATCGGTTTGCCGGTGCTGGCCACGAGCCGGATCAGCGGCAGGTCGACCAGCTCCGAAGAAGCGATCTTGTACGCGGGCGCGTCCAGTGACTCCAGCAGCTCCACGGCGGTCGCGTCGAACGGTGACGAGAAGACGGTCAGACCGCGCTCCCGGGCCCGCTCGAAGATCGGGGCGTGCCACTCGTACGGGGTGTGCGCCCGCTCGTAGAGGCGGTACAGGTTCTCCCCGCCCCACAGCTCGTGCCCACTGGAGATCCGGAACGCCGGGGTGTCGACGTCGATGGTGATGGTGTCCGGCCGGTACGTCTGGAGCTTCAGCGCGTGCGCCCCGCTCTCGGCCACCGCGTCGACGATGGCCAGCGCCCGGTTCAGATCGCCGTTGTGGTTGCCGGACATCTCGGCCACCACGAACGGTCGCTCCCCGGCACCGACCACGTGCGGTCCGATCTTGATTGTCGCCGTCATTCCGACCTCTGCTCACTGACGCCCGCACCGGGGTGCGGAGGTGCTGTCGTCGTCCACCCGGCGGGCGGGCGACCTGGAGAACCAGGGCGCCGGAAGCCAATCCGGCCTCCGGCGTGGTGTGCGGTGGGCGCGGTCACGACCGGCGGCTCCCGGCCAGCGCGTCGCGCCGATCCGTGGCCACGGCGAGCCGGCCGTCGACCGCTGTCGCGGTGCCCGTTGCTCGGCCCGGGTCGTCGTCGGCGGTGACCGGACCGGCGCCGCTGTCGACAGCCGCCGGGCCGGGTCGGCGCAGGCGACCAGCGACCCGGTGTGCCTGGCGCAGCGCCGAGTACGCCAGCCAGTCACCGCGCCCGACGAGGCGGTGCTTGAGCCCGGCCACGCCCGACGGCACGGGGTAACCACCGGTGGGCAGATACCGGCGGTAGTGCGCGGCGGCCCGGTGGAAGAAGTCCCGCCGCAGATGGGGGTGCAGCCGACCGTCGTTGCCCACCACCACCAGGTAGTGGTTGATCATCAGCTGGAACAGTTCGGCCTGCAACCGCTCGTCCGGGTGCTTCCGGGCGACCCAGTCCAACAGTCGCTCGTACTGGGCGAACGCGTCGAAGTGCCGGCCGCTGCGGGTGGAGGTGATCGCGCCGTGCCGGCCCTGCCGGTACAGGTAGCAGACCCGGTCCAGCACGGAGATCTTCTCGGCGCCGATCAGCAGGGGATGGCTGAACGGGATGTCCTCGTACCAGCCAGGGAAGAACCGCAGCTCCAGTTGGTCCAGGAAGTCCCGGCGGACCACCTTGTTCCAGGCGGTGTGCTGCACCCGCAACAGCTGCGGCTGGTCGTCCAGGCGGTTGACGCCGGGGATCGCGCGCAACAGGTGACTGCTCGCGTCGACCTCCCGCCGGCCGTCCTCGTGCACCCGCAGGTGGTCCAGCATCAGCACGTCGGGCTCGTGCTGGCGCAACCGGTCCAGCACCGCCGGGATCGTGCCGGGCGGCACCCAGTCGTCACTGTCGATGAACCAGACGTACCTGCCGGTGGCGACGTCGAGCCCGGCGTTGCGGGCCAGGCCCAGACCCACGTTGCTGCTCAGGTGCACGACGCGCACGCCGTCGTGGCCGGCGGCGTAGGAGCGGAGCATGTCGCCGCAGCCGTCCGGGGAGGCGTCGTCGACGGCGATCAGCTCGACGGCGTCCGACTCGCCCGCCGGGACGTCGGCCCGGATCGACTCGAGGCACTGGTACAGGTACGCCTCGACGCCGTACACGGGCACGACGATGCTCAGCAGCGGTGCGTGCGTCGGCTCATTGACCACGCCCGCCACCTTCGGCGACCAGGGTGGCCGGCCCCGGAACCCGGCGTGGCCGCCGGTGGTGAAGTCTCTGAACTCCCGCCCGACGGAAGGTTAACGACGGCCGGCCGGTGCCTGCCCGGCCCGGGAATGACGGGTGGGATGCGTCCGGTTCACCCGGGAGTGACCCGGTAGGGTGCCTCGGTGCGGCCCTGCTGGGCCGTCGCGGGCGTCGCCGTCGCGCCGTCCGACGCCGCGCCGAGGAGGGATACGAACGTGCTGGTGACCCTGCCGAGCTTCAGGATCCCGGCATGACGAGCGCCCCCGCGGTGTCGGCCGACCGACCCGCCCTCACGTCGGCCCGGCTGCCCTCGCTGACCGGGCTGCGCTGGATCGCCGCGTTGCTGGTCTTCGGTTTCCACGCGGGCACCATGCGGATCATCGCCGAGCCGGACTACAAGGCGGTGATCGACGCGCTGTTCACCCTCGGCCTGTCCGGGGTGCAGTTCTTCTTCATCCTCAGCGGTTTCGTGCTGGTCTGGTCGGCCCGGGACGGCGACTCCCGGCTCGCCTTCTGGCGGCGACGGGTCGCCAAGATCTACCCCAACCACCTGGTGCTGTTCGGGGCGACGCTGCTGGTCGCCTGGTGGTTCGCCGACCCGGTCCTGCCGGCCGCCGCGCTGGAGAACCTGTTGCTGTTGCAGGCCTGGGACCCCCGGCCGGGCTGGTTCTACAGCATCAACACGGTGAGCTGGTCGCTGTCCTGCGAGTTCTTCTTCTACCTGTGTCTGCCGCTGGCCCTGCCGCTGCTGCGCCGGGCCCGGCCGAAGCTGCTCTGGGTGCTGATCGTCGCGCTGCCGCTGCTGATTCTCGCGCTCTGGCCGGCCCAGCAGCTGGTCCCGGAGGTGAGCCGGTGGTGGTTCACCCAGATCTTCCCGCCGGCACGGTCACTGGAGTTCTGGTTGGGCGCGGTGGCGGCCGAGTTGATGCGCCGGGGTCTCTGGCGTGGCCCGGGACTGACCGTCGCCACCGTGATCTTCCTGGGCACCTGGGTGGCAGCCGCGCAGTGGATCCGCGCGGAGTTGTGGACCACACTGCTCGCGGTCGCGTACCTGTTGGTGATCACCGCCGCCGCGAACGCGGACGTGTTGAACAAGCGCTCGCCGTGGCGGTCTCGGCCGCTGGTCTGGCTCGGAGAGGTCTCCTTCGCCTTCTACCTGGTCCACGTGCTGGTGATGACGAGTGTGCTGCGCTGGAGCGGTGACTGGGGGACCGGGTTCGCGGGCTGGCGTGGCCCGGCCGTGGTGCTCGGCTTCCTGGTGGCGAACCTGGTCCTCGCCGGGCTGCTGCACCGCTACGTCGAGACTCCGATGATGCGCCGGCTCGCGCCCCGCCGTCCGGCCCGACCGGCGCCCGTCCCCCGACAACGCACGGCCGAATCCGACGCCACCCGGCCGCAGACTGACGCCGCCCGGCCGCAGACCGACGCCGCCGGCGAGGGTGACCAGAGCGGCGGTCGATCGCCGTACGTCGACTCGCGCTGACACTGTCCACCCTGCTCAGCGGGGTTCGGCGCGGCGTGAGCCGACACGCCCGTGGTCGGTGCGCAGGGGTCGGCACGGCGGTAGCGTGGGGACGTGCTTCCGGTCGCGATCACCTGTCCGCTGTGGTGGGTGGCGCGCTGGGCGACACGGGTGCTGACCAGCCTCGCCGTCGTCGCGGCCCTGGCGCTTGGCGCGGGCCCGACCGCGGCCGCTGTGCCACCTCCGTTCGCCCTCGGTGCACTTCCGGCGTCCTGCCCGTTCAGCTCCTCGGCGGGCTCCGCCCACGCGACTCAGGCGGTCCCCGAGGGGGTCGTCGAGGAGTCCTCCGCTACCTGGTCCGACAACGCTCAGCCAGCGCCGCCCGACGGCCAGGGCGTCATCCCGGCCGGCGTGCTGCCGGTGCGCGCCGCCGGGTCTGACCGGCTGCCCCTCGCCGACGGCCCGAGCAGCCGGGCACCCCGGGCCCCACCCGGGCGCTGAGCCACCGGGACGAGCGTCCCGACGCTGCGCCTGTCGACCCACCAGCACCGCTCCGCCGACCCGTGCTCCGCCGTGGCCAGGTGGCCGGTGCCGATCCCCATCGCACTGCTCTCTCCCCGAGGTGCCGACCATGAAGACCGCTGTCTTCTACCAGTTCGTGACCGAGGTGCCGCAGGCCGCCGCCATCTGGTCGACCCTGTTCCTGCTGACCCTGGGTCTGCTCGCCCTGCTGGTTGCCCGCCCGGAGCGGGACCGGCCCACTGGTGATCCGCTCCCAGCCGTGCCCACCGCTCGGGAGGTGGCCGCCGCAGAAGCCGTCGACCTGCACCGGTACGCCGAGGAGGTGGCCGTCGCCGCGGCCGGCGCGGCCAGGACCGCACAGCGGCGACGTGTTGCCTGGCTGACCGCTCAGGAGGAGATGGAGCGGGCCTGGGCCAAGTACGACGAGGCGGACACCGCCGCCCGTCGCTTCGCGGGTGCCGGGGCGCTACCCACCCCCTGCACCCCCCACACCCCCGCCGAGTACGCCGCCCGGGAGCGCTATCTGCACCGGGCGGCGATGGCGGCGTACTGGCGGGGCGACCTGACCATGGCGCAGCTCGGCGACGTGTTCGCCCACCGGCGCGGCTGGGATCCCCGGCGGCATCCGGTCGAGCAGGAGGTGCTGCTCAGCCGGGCGATCCGGGACGCGCGACTGGCCGACTACGACGCTGCCGCCACCCGGGAGCGGGCCGCGTGGCGCGACGCGGAGCTGGCCGCCGAGTCGGCGCGCGTCCTCACCGCTGAGGCGTACGCGGCGGCGGCCCGGCTGCGACCGGCCCCGCTGCCCGCTCGCCGGGCGGCGACCGGGGTGTTCCGACCCGCCGTCGTGGCACGGTGGCGCCCGGCCCGGGCGAGTTGAGCCCGATCCGTGACGTGAGCCGGGTCACGCCGATGCCGAATCGGTCGTCCGGCGCGATCGGCCCGATTGTTCCCGTGATTGTGGCCGCATTCTCGACGACCTGTCCGGTTGTCGCCCGTTGGCGTCGCCGTAACCGCTTGTCCCATCGAGTCACGTCATCGGCAATACGCGCAGAAATTGCCGCGTGAATTCGGGTTTACGCAGGTGAACCTGGCTTGGCAGGGTGTGGACGGCCCAGTAGTGTCGTCCCGTCCGGTGCGGTAACCGATCGCAAGAGGCGACGCCGCGCCGACCCGCTCAATCGTGCTTAACGAACCGGGGACCCATCAGTAAGTCCGGGGTGAATCCGCGAGCCACGGCCCGCGGTAGGGCGATCTTCCCGCCCGAATCCGTCAGCTAACCCGGTAGGCGGTGTCGGAAGGAGTTCCATCCTCGTGCAGCACCTTTCCACCCCTCGGTTGTTCCTTCGCCTCCACGGCGTAGCGGTGCCCCCGCTCATTCGTCCAGTGACGGTGAGCTGACCCCCCCGGGTCATCGCCTAACCGCCCGGCCGCGCCGGGCGTTCCCCTGAGCGGTTCACCATCCGCGGACCATCGTCCGCGCGCTGGCGCCTGCCCGGATGCCGGTCCGGCCCCGGTGTGCCGCTCTCCCCCCGATCCGTGGAGGACCCCGTGAAGCACACCCTGAAGCGTCAGCTCCGCCGCCTCACCACCGAGCGTCCGTACCAGATCGTTGCCGCCTCCGCCGCGGCCCTCGCCATCGCCACCACCACCGGCGCCCTGCTCACCACCGCCGACGACGCGCCGGCCGGCCAGCGCACCGCGACCACGGTCGCCGAGATGCGCAGCGACGTCGCCGCCTCCCGCGGCGAGGTGCGCGAGGCGTCCCCGTCGGCCAGCGCCGCGCCGACCACCGCAGCCCCGGCCACCACCGCCGCGTCACCCGCCGCCAAGGCCAGCAGCAACCCCGACCTGACCCGTAAGCCGGAGCGGCCGAAGCCGCCGGCGACCAAGGTGCTCGACTACGACTACGAGGCGCAGAACACGTACTACAACTGCGGCCCCGCAGCCACCCGTAACGCGCTCAGCGCCGCCGGAATCGACCGCACCCAGGGTGAGCTCGGCGCCGAGCTGGGCACCACCGAGATGGGCACCAACTCGGCCCTGGACACCACCCGGGTGCTCAACGCCGAGGTGAAGGGCTCCCCGTACCGGACCCGGATGTTCGCCGGCGCGCCCAGCCCGGCCCAGATGGACCAGCTGCAGGCCGACGTGGTCAAGGCCATCACCGATGGCCGTGGCGTGGTCGCCAACGTCGTCGGCGACGCCACCGACACCGCTGGCGGCTGGCACTCCTACGGTGGCGGTCACTACATCGCCGTCGTGGGTTACAAGGACAACGGCCGCACCGTACGGATCGCCGACTCGGCGAACCCGGCCGACGCGTCGTACTGGATCACCACGATCAACCTGGCCAACTGGATCGCGAGCCGGGGCTACTCCGCCTGACCCAGGCACGCTGGACCGCCGCGGGCGCCGTCCCCCACAAGGGGCCGGCGCCCGCGGCGTCTTCGTCCGTGCCGTCAGTACGCGATGAAGCCGTACAGCGCGAGGTGGTTCGACTTCGTCCCGCCGACGGTGTGGTCGATCGTGGACGGTTGAACACCGCCGTTCAGGAAGAGATAGTCGATCTTGCTGGAGCCGCTGGTGGCCTTCGAGCCGTAACCGGTCATGCCGTAGCCGCTCAACGTGCCGGCCCCGATGCCCGTACGGTTCGCGTCGATGCCCACGACGCGGATCGTGGACGCGTTCAGCAGGCTGGTCGCGTCCGCGCCGAGGTGGATGCCGGTGTTGGCGATGCCCCGGTCCCCGTCACCGGCGCAGGCGTTCTGCCGGTTCTCCTGGGGCAGGTGCATGGTCGCGGCGAACACACTCGTGCCGGTCGCCTTGATGGTGAACCGGGCCGCGATGGCGCTGGTCCGCTTCCACTTGTAGAAGTCGGTGCTGTCCGGGTCGCTGTTCGGCGGCTTGTACAGCGTGCATCCGGCGCCGTTGGCGTACGCCGTGCCCGGCCTGAGCCAGCCCGCGCTCCAGTATTTCGAGACGTCGCCGCTGGCCAGGCTCAGCGTCCGCTTGTTCCAGATGATGCCGTTGGTCTGCTTCTTCTTGAGGTCCCCGAGCAACTGGGAACTGCACTTGTGCGTGCTGCCCCACGGCTCCGGGTCGCTCCACGCCACGATCGCCCCGTAGCTGCCCGCCGGGTAGCCGAACTTCGCCGACAGTTGGTCGGCGTACGCCTCGGCCTGGCCGGTCCCGCGTACCTGTTGCACGATCAGGATGTCGGGCGCGACCACGCCGCTGGTGCCGGTACGACCGGCGTCGTCGACCAGGATCGAGGTCAGGTGGTCCGGTCCGGAGATGCGGGTGCAGCTCCCGTCGGAGTTGTTCACCACCAGGTTCTCGATGTTGTTGTTGTAGACACGCAGGACCCGGTCGGCCGCCGCGACCGCCTCGGTGCCCCGCGCGGGGCCGCTCGGGGGCGTGCCGAGCGCGGGGGCGCTCAGGGCCGTGCCGAGCGCGACGACCGCCAGGGCCGCGACAAGTGCGGACCGATGCCTCGTGAGCACGGTGGACTCCTCTCCGCGACGGGATCGACAGATGACGCTCCCCGTCCAGGCGCCGAACTCTACAGTGGATCTTCACGTCGCGGGGGTGGCGCGGATGACGACTCTCGTACCAGGCCGTGAACCGTGGGAGACTGCCGCCGTGGTGGATGAATCGGGTGGTCACGCCGGCCGGGGGCCGGTCCTGCTGCTGCTGCACGGCATGGGTGCGACCGGCGACGTGTGGCTGCCCTGGGCGCCGTACCTCGAGCAGCACTGGCCCGGGCGGTGGCTGGCACCGGACCTGGCCGGCCACGGCTGGGCGCCGCCGCTGGCGTCGTACTCCTTCGCCGGTTTCGCCCAGCGGATCGCGCAGGCCCTCGCTCCCGACGACCGGCTCGTCGTGCTCGGGCACTCGCTGGGCGGGGTGGTCGGCCTGGCGTTGGCCGCTCGCGCCGCCGGAAAGCCGGTGGACGCGGTGGTCGGGCTGGGCATCAAGGCGGTCTGGTCGCCCGTGGAGCTGACCCGCGCCGCCGAACTGGCCGCCCGCCCGGTGAGCTGGTTCGCCACCCGCGCCGAGGCGGCCCGCCGCCACCTGCGCGTCTCCGGGCTCGCCGGCCTCGTCCCGCCGGACCACCCGGTGGTGGACGCCGGTCTCCGTCAGGTCGACGGCCGGTGGCGCCTCGCCATGGACCCGGCCGCGTTCGCCGTCGGTGAGCCCGACCTGGCCGCGCTGCTCGCGGCCACCGACGTGCCGGTGGTGCTGGCCCGCGGCGAGCACGACCCGATGGTCACCGACGAACAACTCAAGGAGTACGGCGTACCGGTCGCCACACTGCCCGGGCTCGGGCACAACGCGCACGTCGAGGACCCGGCGGCGGTGCTGGCGCTGCTGGACCCGTACCGCTGACCGGTCAGACAGGTGTGGGCGCGGCCAGTTCCTGCACCGGCTCCAGCTCACGGCGGGCCGCGCTCAGGAACGCCTCGGCGTACGCCTCGGCGGGGAAGTCACCCAGGTAGCGGCGGCGGGTGGCCCAGCGCGTCTCGGCCAGCGGATCGGTGTCCAACAGGTCGGTCAGCACAGCGTCCACGTTGGACATGTTCCGCCGCAGCACGTACCCCGAACCGGCCAACGGGAAGCGCTCCGTGAACCGGTCGCCCGCGTCACCCATGTCGGTCACCGCGTACGGCTTGCCGGAGTAGAGATAGTCCGAGATCACCCCGGACACGTCGGAGACCAGCGCGTCGGAGGAGTTGACGCACTCGGTCAGGCTCAGCTCCCGGGCCGCCGCTCCGACCACGTGCGGGCGGCCGGTGCGGGCCCGGTCGGCGACGAGCAGCTCGGTCAGCCGGCCCAACTGGCGCGCCGACGCCGGGTTCTGCGCCGTGTACGGGTGGGCGCGCAGGATCACTGTCGCGCCGCGCGCCAGCAGTCGACGCAGCAGCTCCTCGGCCACCGGCAGTGAGCAGTAGTCGGCGTCGGCGTGGTGCCCGGTCCAGGTGGGGGTGTAGAGCACTGTCGGGTTCGCCAGCCCTCGCGCCGGCTCCGGGCGTACCTCGATCGACTCCACCTGTGGGCGGCCGACCACCACGAACTTGTCGGCGGGGATCTGCACGCCGGCGCGGGCGTACCGGTCGATCGCGGCCTGCCCGGCCACGAAGATCCGGTCGAAGATCCCCGACACCGGGTTGGCGCTGGGTGCCTTGTCGCTGTCGCCGTGGTGCAGCTGGATGTGGGTGAGCTGGGTGAACCGGATGCAGTGGCTGTTCTTCGCGCCGTGGTTGACGTAGAACGCCGCCCGCAGGCTCGGCACCAGCGCCTCGTCCATGGCCCGCAGGGTGGGGCAGTAGACCACCGGTGCGTCGGTGGCCGCGGCGACCGGGGCCAGGAACTCCGGCTCCCGCAGCACGACCAGGAACGGCCGGCCGATCCGTCGCAGGTACGGCAGCCACATGGTGACCTGGTATTCCGAGCCGGGCGGCGCGGAGAAGTAGAGCAGGAACTCCGGTTGGTGCCGGCGCAGCGCCCGGCCCACCGCCCCGCCCCCGGCGCTCGGCCGGAACCGTCGCCGGGCCAGGTCCAGTGCGACCACACCGGTGCCCGCGCCGACCAGCAGGCTGCCGGCCAGCGCCACCCAGGCGGGAAGAGCGAGCGCGGCAGCGAGCGCCAGGGCGGTGAGAAGCGCGAGCAGGGCGCTGCCGAGTCGGTCGGCGAAGAGCGGCGTCCAGGCGCGCACCGGCAGGTTCGCCGCCCGGATCTCCAGGTTGGCGGCGGTACGCAGGGGCCCCACCAGCAGCACCAACCCCAGCAGGACCAGTGCGGTGGCGACCAGCGCGAGGTCCAGCCCGTCGTCCAGCCGCCGCGAGTAACCCACCAGGATCGCGGCGGCGATCAGCGTCGTCTCCGCGACGAGGTCAGCGCCGGGGCGGATGCGCTGCTCGACGGCCGAGGCGAGCACCGCGGCGACGGCCAGCGCCAGGCCCCAGCCGGTGGCGCCGGTGAGCGCCAGCACGACAAAGGCCAGCACGGCCAACCCGGTGCTCAGGCACCGGGCAGCCAGCTTTCGGACCAGGTCGCCGCGCATGTCGCTCCGTTCGTGGTTCCGCAGCCGTGGGCGTCAGTTCGCCGAGGCCGCGCCGGCCGGCACCTCGACCTGACCCGGCCCGGACTGGGCCGGCACGGTCGGCGTCGGCCCGTCGCCGGGTGCCCGGCGTACGTCGATCACCTGGCCGGTCAGGTCGGAGATCAGCACGTCCAGCGACGACTGGGCGACGGCCTCCGCGGCGAGCAGGGTGTGCTCCGGCTCCTCGCCGAAGGCCCGCGTCCGCATCGGCGTGGCGGTCCGCTCCGGGTTGATGCAGTTGACGCGTACGCCGACGTCGGCCCACTCGTCCGCGAGCGCCTGGGTCAGGTTGACCAGGGCGGCCTTGGTGGCCGAGTAGAGCGCGTAGCGGGCCCGGCCCCGGGTGTAGGAGCTGGAGGTGTAGAGCAGCAGCTGGCCCTTGGTCTGCTGGAGGTAGGGCAGCGCCTGGCGGGCGATGGTCACCGGGCCGACGAAGTTGACCTGGAGCACCCGGTCCATGGTCTCCTCGTCCATCTCGGCGAGGTTGCCCTTCTCCAGGATCCCGGCGGTGACCACCACGTGGTCGATCCGGCCGGTGGCCTCGAAGGCGGTCGTCAGCGCGGCCTCGACGTCCTCGGCCCGCTCCACGTGGGTGCCGGTGGTGGAACGGCTGAACGGGAAGACCTGGGCGCCGTAGCGCCGGGCCAGCTCGGTCAGCTCGTGGCCGATGCCGTAGCTGCCGCCGAACACCACGATGGTGCGGCCGGTCAGCTCCTCGCTGTAGCTGCGGTGGTCGGTCAGCCGGGGTGCCTGCGCCGCGGCGAGCTGGAAGAGCTTGTCCGCCAGGTGCACGTCGACCGGGTGGGTGACCTTGATGTTCTCGTCGGAGCCGTCGATCACCTTGATCGGGGTGCCGGGCAGGTAGCGCAGCACCACGCCGCAGTCGTCGGTGGCGGCGAAGTTCGGGTCGCCCTCGGCGAGCCGGTACGCCTCGCGGATGGTGGGGGAGCGGAACGCCTGCGGAGTCTGCCCGCGGCGCAGCCGGGAGCGCACCGGGATGTCGGTGATGCAGTCGTTGTCGTCGACCTGGATGATCGTGTCCGCGGACGGGATGGCCACGTCCACGGCGTCGTAGGTCCACAGCGCGTTGACGCACTCGCGCACGATCCGCCCGCTGAGCAGTGGGCGCACCGCGTCGTGGAAGAGGATGTTGCAGTCCGCCGGGCCGACCGCGTCGAGCGCGATCCGGGTGGTGGCGTTGCGGGTGTCACCACCCTCGATCACCTTGGTGACCTTGCGCAGGCCGGCCTTCTCGACGATCTGCTGGGCGTCATCGACGTGACCGGACGCCATCAGCACGATGATCTCGTCGATCTCCGGTGCCGTCTCGAAGACCGCCAGGGTGTGCTCGATGATCGGCTTGCCGGCGATCTTCAGCAGTTGCTTCGGGATGCCGAGGCCCAGGCGGGTTCCGGTGCCTCCGGCCAGAACCACGGCCACCGTCCGCGAGGGCCGCCACGGCGTCGGGGTCTCCGCTTCGGCGTCCGGGCCAGTGGTCTGGTCCTGCGTCATTGCCGGATCCTCACTCTCAGGGATGCGTTAACGGAAGGTTCCGCCCGAGCGGCGACGGAATGAACCTTAACGCGCGGACCGCGCCGCCCCAACGCGGGCGACGCGGTCCATGGCGCCGTGTCGATGCTGGTGTTCGCCGGACCTCTACTTGCTGTTCGCGTACGCCTCGTAGGCCCGGATGACCTCGTCGGTGGGCCCGTCCATCCGCAGGACGCCCGATTCCAGCCAGATCGTCCGCTCGCAGGTGTCCCGGACCGAGGAGAGTTGGTGGCTGACCAGGAACACGGTGCCCGCGCCCTCCCGCAACTCGCGTACCCGCTGCTCGCTGCGCTTGCGGAAGCCCTTGTCGCCGGTGGCGAGCGCCTCGTCGATCAGCAGCACGTCGTGCTTCTTGGCGGCGGCGATGGAGAACCGCAGCCGGGCCGCCATGCCGGAGGAGTACGTCCGCATCGGCAGGCTGGCGAAGTCGCCCCGCTCGTTGATCCCGGAGAACTCGATGATCCCGGCGGCCTGCTTGGCCACGTCATCGGGGTCCATGCCCATGGCCAGGCACCCGAGGGTGACGTTGCGCTCGCCCGAGAGGTCGTTGAGCAGGGCGGCGTTCACGCCCAGCAGCGACGGTTGCCCCTGGGTGTAGATCGCGCCCCGGTTGACCGGCAGCAGGCCGGCGATGGCCCGCAGGATGGTGGACTTGCCGGAGCCGTTGCTGCCGATCAGCCCGATCGCCTCGCCCCGGTACGCGGTGAAGGAGATTCCCTTGACCGCGTGCACCTCCCGGATGTTCGGGGCGTTGGTGCGCTTGACCAGTCGGCGCAGCGCGGCCACCGGCGTGGTGCCACCGCCGGCGCCCTGGTGCACCCGGTAGATGATGTGCGCGTCGTCCACGACCACGGTCGGGATGCGCTCCTGCGTCGACGTCATCGTCGCGCTCGCCTCGATGGGGGCGTCGAACTGCTCAGCCACGGCCGTACTCCTGTTCCCCGCGCCAGAAGTAGAGGAAGCCGCCCAGGCCGGCGAGTAGCGCCCACCCGCCGCCGACGAGCCAGAGCTGGGTCAGCGACTCGTTGAGCAGCGGTGCTTCCTCCAGCAGCGTGTACCGCGCGAGCTCGATGTAGACCAGCAGCGGGTTGTACTGCACCAGCGTCGTGGCCCAGCTCGGCAGCCGCTCGAAGAGGCTGACGCTGTAGAGGACGCCGGAGCCGTACATCCAGGTGCGCAGGATGAACGGCATCACCTGCTTCAGGTCGGTCGACTTGGAGCCCAGCCGGGCCACCGTCAGCACGACGCCGGCGTTGAACACCGCCTGCAGGAGCAGGGCAGGCACCAGCAGCAGCCACTCCCACGTGAGCGGCTCGCCGGTGACCAGCACGATGCCGATCAACACCACCATCGACGCCAGCAGTTGCTGGAACTGCGTCAGCGTCGTGGACAGCGGCAGGCTGGCCCGGGGGAAGTGCAGTGCCCGGATCAGCCCCAGGTTGCTGCTGATCGCCTGGGTGCCGGTCAGGACCGCGCTCTGGGTGAAGTTGAAGATGAACAGCCCGGTGGTGAGGTAGGCGATGTAGTTCGGCATGTCGTTCTGTGCCAGCACCACACCGAAGATCAGGTAGTAGACCGCCGCGTTGGTCAGCGGGGTGAGCACCTGCCAGAGCTGACCCAGCTTGGCGTTGCTGTACGAGGCGACCAGCTTGGCGTTGGCGTACGCGGCGATGAAGTGCCGGTAGGCCCATAGTCGGCGGCTGTACTCGACGACGCTGGGGCGCTCACCGGCGACCCGTAGCCCGTGCCGAGCGGCCAGCTGCGCCTGGGTCAGGCCCGTGTCGGGGTCGACCAGCGCGGTGGTGGCCATGGAAATGGCGCTCCGATCTTTCGTGCAGACGGGGTGGCTCGCGACGATGGGATCCTAGTGGGAAATGTGCGCGGGGCGCCGCCTCGTCGCTGCGTGGACAGTAGTCCGAAACACGTCGGGACGCAACCGTATCGTCGTTGCGTTACTCTGGTCGGCGTGACCTGCGATAAGAGCTCTCGATGACCACCGAGAAGAGGCGGGCCCCGGCTGGAGCGGCGGTGCTGCGTGACGAGATCACCACGGCGATCCGGCGCGCGCTGATGCAGGAGCTCGCCGCCGTCGGCTACGGCCGGCTCTCCATCGAGGCGGTGGCTCGGCGGGCCGGCGTCAGCAAGACGGCGATCTACCGGCGCTGGAACTCGAAGCTCGACCTGGTGCTGGAGATCGTCGCCGCGGCGGCACAGGGCAAGTTGCCGGCACTGGACACCGGCACCCTGCGCGGTGATCTCGCCCTGCTGTTCCAGGCGGTGGCGCACGCGCTGCGTCACCCGCTGGCGTCGCAGATCATCCCGGACCTGCTGGCCGAGGCCGCCCGCAACCCCAGCATCGACGAGACGCTGCGTCAGGTGGTGTACGCCCGCCAACAGGAGATCGGCGGTCGGCTCGTCACCAGCGCCGTGCAGCGCGGCGAACTGCCCGCCGACACCGACCCGGACGCGGCGATCGACCTCATCGTCGGCCCGCTCTACTGGCGGCTCGCCATCGCCCGGCTCCCGCTCACCGACAGATACCTCGACAACCTGGTCGAATCCGTGGCCGCCGGGCTCGGCGCCGACAGTGCCCTGCCCCGCCCTCGGGCGGCCCCGATCTCGGGCTGACCAGGCACCCGACACTCGGTCGCCCGCAGCAGCGGTCCGTCTGTCCGATTCCGCTAGGCTGCCCCCTTGATACCCGGCTGTCATCGATCAGACATCCGCTTCTCGCCTCCCCGAATCCATCGCCGGACGACAAGGACGCCCCGTGACGCAAGTCGAAGACGCTGCTGTGGCTCCAGCGCCAGCTGACCAGAGGAACACCCCGAGCGTGGGTGCCCGACCTGGTGGTAGCAGTCGGCCCGGACCGGGCCGCGGTCTGATCGGGCGGCTCAACGCCGCGGTGGCGGGTGTGCCCGTCGTGTTCACCGACGCGGCGGTGGTCAGCTTCGCCATCTGGACGCTGCTCTACCACCTCAACCTCGGCCTGAACCTGCGGCCGTCGGTCATCTTCCTGGTCTGGGTCGTCTTGCAACCGGTCGCGGCGTACGCGGCCTGGAGGCTCCGCCGACGCGACGTGGTGACGCGGCACTCCGGCGACGGTGAGGCGGTGACCGAGCGGGCCGAGGCCCCGGTCGACCGCGCCTCGCTGCTGCGTCGCTACGCCCTGCCGGTGGTCGCCGCGATCGGAGCGGCGATCTTCGCCTCCTTCGGCACCGGATCGCTGAGCTGGTGGTTGGCGGCCGGGCTCGGTCTGGTCGCTGTCGTCTCCGCCTGGCTGGCGCTGCCCCGCGGTGGCCGACCGTCCGACGCCGGTGCCGCGCCGATCGTGCGGGCGACCACCCCGGTGCAGGGGTACGTGGTCCTCGCCGTCGCCCTGGCCGCCGCGTACTTCGCCACGCTGATCAACCGGGTGTCGCTCGACGACGTCTTCTACGTCGGCAAGTCGGTGTGGGTGGCCGAGCGGGACAACATCCCGTTCCGGGACTTCCTGTTCACCGAGGGGGTGCTGCCGGGTGGTTCGGCGAACCCGCCGCTGCCCTCCTTCGAGGTGTTCATCGGGGCGCTGGCCCGTGCCCTGCACATCCACACGGCGTCCGTGATGTGGTACCTCCTCCTCCCGGTGCTCGCCGTCTTCGTGGTCCTCGCCCTGTGGCGTCTCGTGCAGCGCTGGGCCCCCCGGCGGCCGCTGGTCGTGTTCGGCGTGGCGGTGGCCTACATCCTGCTCGTCGCGCACTACGCCGACGCCCTGAACACCTACCACCTGCCGCGGCTCACCCAGGGCAAGAGCGTCTTCGTGCACGGCCTGATCCCGCTCGCCTGGGTGTACCTGACGGACTACCTGGAGCGCCGCTCGCGGCGCGCCCTGGTCCTGCTCGTGCTGCTCTCCGTCGCCGGCGTCGGTTACACCACCACCGCGGTCATCCTCCTGCCCCTGCTCGCCGCGGCGGCCGGCGTGACGCTGGTCGTCACCAGGCGCTGGCGGGAGGCCGTGGTGTGCTTCCTGGCCGCCTCGGCCTATCCGCTGCTGTCCGGCGTGCTCGTCCAGCTGCTCCGCGGCGGCCTGGAAGGCGCCGTGACGACGTACACGCAGCTGCTGCCCCTGCGGACCATCTACGAGCTCACCCTGTGGCTCGGCATCCTCGGTCTCATCGGTGGGCTGGCCGTCTGGTGGTCGCCCTTCCTGCTCCGCCGAGGCGTGCCACAGCAGCTCGCCGTCGGTGCCGGGCTGGCGGTGACGGTCCTGATGGTCCCCGGGTTGTTGAAGGTCGGTGGTGACCTGAGCGGTCTGACGGCGGTGCTCTGGCGGGTGCCGTGGATCCTGCCCGTGCCTGCGCTCGTCGGCTTTCTCGCGGTCATCCGCCTGCCCGGGCTGACCCGGGTCAACCGGGTCCTCGCCGTCGCCCTGCCCGTGGTCCTGGTGTTCCTCTTCTACACCCAGGGCAGGCCGATGTGGTACGGCGGCACGTTGGTCGAGTCGAAGCCGACCTGGCGGATGCCGGAGAACCGCAAGGCCGCCTCCTTCTGGATCAAGAAGCTGGACCGTCCCGCCGGCCTGGTGCTCGCCCCGTCGTCGATGATGCGGGCGCTCCCGCAGGTCACCACGGAGGTCCGGGTGGTGCTGCCACGCGACCTGTATCTCACCGACTACGGCATGGAGACGCAGTTCGCCCAGGACCGGCTGCTGCTCGCGAAGTTCGCCGACGGGGAAGCCGTCTCCATCCCGGCGGTCGCCGAGGCGATGGGCAGGGTGGGCGTGGGCATGGTCTGCGTGTGGAAGGGCAACACGACCGTCGCCGAGGTCGCCCCCACCCTGGGCCTGGAGCGCTTCGCGTCGAGGAAGGCGCCCGGCGCCATGGTCTGCTATCGCGTCGGCGCACCCGGCTCGACCACCGGCGGGTCCTGAGGTTTGTCGTGCTGGGAGTTTTGACCGGAATGCTGCTCGCGTACCCGCTCGATACCATCGCACCCATTCGCGTTAAGGTCGCAGTCACGTCCGTCAGCCTCGCGCTGGCGTGACGTGACGAGCGCCACCAGGCGCTTCAGTCTCGGCTCCTGGTGGGCGTGAAGACCGAGCCCAGCCCGATACGGAAATCGTAGGGAGCGAACTCGTTTGTTCGGCACGTTCTCAGCTCGCATCGGAGCGGCCGCCAGCGCCGCGCTGCTGCTGCTGGCCTACCTGGTCATGCTCGTCGCTGGCGCACTCGGCTGGATCGCCCTGTTCGCGGTCGTCGGGTCGGCCGCCGTCATCGGCGAGTTCGCCCTCGCCCGCTGGTCGCCCACCTCGCAGCTGCTGCTGGACAAGGCGGGCCTGCACTGGTCGTACCGGCAGCTGACCCGGGATCTCGCGGCCGTGCTGCTCGTCGCCGCCGAGGTGCGGCTCACCGGCGGCGAGTTGACCCTGCTGCTGGTGCTGCCGGCCGTGGTGTGGGTGGTGTCGGTCTTCGCCGGTGCGCTCTCCATCATGATCGAGCGTCGAAACCCGCTCTCCGCCATGGTGCGCAACATCGAGCTGGGTGACCTGCGCTCCGCACCCCAGCCGCCGGCCTGGGTGGTGGCGGTCACCGGCGACCGGATGCCGCTGCTCAACCTGCTGCTGGTGCCGGCCGCCGTGGCCGCCGCGGTGCAGCACGATCCGACGCCGTTTCTCGCCGCCGGCGCGGTGGCGGTCGTGGCGACCGCGCTGGTGGGTGCCGTCCTGGCGTTGACCTGGCTGCGGGGTCGGAAGGCCCCACAGGCGCCGCTGCTGCCCGCCGTCCAGCGGTGGCTGGACACCTACCGGCCCGAGGTCGCGCTCTACTTCGCCGGCCCGGCCAAGGACGTCTACCAGGCCAACATGTGGCTCGCCCCCACCGAGGCGCTCCAGCAGCGCGCGGTGGTGTTGATGCGCAGCCGGGACGCGTTCCTGGAGTTGGCCGACACCCGGCTGCCGGTGATCTGCGTTCCGACCGGTGTCGACTTCATGAACCTCGACATCAGCGGCATCCGCGCGGCGCTCTACTCCGCGAACGTCGGCGCGAACATCCACATGCTCCGCGAGCCGGGCACGAAGCACGTCTTCGTGGGGCACGGTGACAGCGACAAGCAGGCCAGCGTCAACCCCTACAGCAAGGTGTACGACGAGGTCTGGGTCGCCGGGCTGGCCGGCCGGGAGCGTTACGCCCGGGCCGGTGTGGGGGTGCTCGACTCGGACATCGTCGAGATCGGCCGTCCGCAGCTCGCCGGGGTGCACACCTTCGGCGCCGAGTCGGTGGACCGGCCGTACACCGTGCTCTACGCCCCCACCTGGGAGGGTTGGCTCGACGACGACCCGTTCCACACCTCGCTGGTGCTGATGGGTGAGCGCATCGTCAAGGGACTGCTGGCCACGAATCCCCGGCTGCGCCTGATCTACAAGCCGCACCCTCTCACCGGGTCGCGGTCGAAGGCGGCCCGGACCGTGCACGAGCGGGTCGTCGCGGCCATCCGCGCCGCCGGCGGCAACCCGGACGCGTCATCGCTGGACGGCACCGCGCACCTGGTGGTCACCGGTCGTACGCCGGGGTTGTTCGACTGCTTCAACCAGACCGACCTGTTGATCAGCGACGTGTCCAGCGTGGTCTCCGACTTCGTGCAGAGCCAGCGGCCGTACGTGGTGGCCAACCCGGCCGGCCTGTCCGAGGACGACTTCCGCCGTGACTACCCGACGGCTCGCGCCGCGTACCTGCTCTCCAAGGACTGCGGTGAGCTGGAGAAGATCGTGTCGGTGACCCGGGCCGGCGACGACCCGATGACCGAGGCCCGCCGGGAGCTGAAGACCTATCTGCTCGGCCCCGCCGAGGCGAACCCGATGGACCGGTTCCAGGAGGAGATCGACCGCCTCTGCCGCTGAACCGTACGCACGGCGTTGCGCGCCCGGCCCGGACACCTGTCGGGCCGGGCGCGTCTGTGTCAGCCGAGCAGGGCGGCCACCGCGTCGGCGGCCGGGGTGTCCACGGGCAACGCCTGCGCCGCCACCACCGCCGCGACCGGCAGCGGACCGTGCACGTGCGGGAAGAGCTGCCCGCCGCGCGACGGCTCCCAGCGCAACGTGTCGCCCAACCGCTCTTCGGCCACGCTGAGCAGGGTCAGACCGGTCGCACCGGCGAAGTGCCGCCGCGCCGTCTCCACCACCTGGTCCGCGCCGGAGAGGTGGATGAACCCGTCCTGCCGGTCCACGGCGGAGCCGGAGAAGGCGCCGACGGCGAGGGCGTTGTCCCATTCCGTGTTCGACAGCAGTTTGTAGATCACCTCGGCAGCCTACGGGGGTCCGGTCGGCGTGCTGGCCCGGTTTTCGCCGGTACCGCCGCGCCCGTCGCCCCCCGCCGGGCATGCTCAGGTCAAGGGCCGCGGAGGGGATGGGCGATGCAGAGCTACGACGACGACTGGACCGACAGCCAGCGCGCGCTGTACGACGAGTGCTACCGGGCGGGCGGCGAGTGGGCCGAGGATCCGGACACTCCGTCCGACGACGTCCAGCACGTGATCAACCTGGCCGAGGCGGACGACGACGCCTTCCAGGATGCCGAGATCGACTATCCGCCCTTGGTCGACGCGGTGACCCAGGCCAGCGGCGTCAACGTCACCAGCGTGCCGGCCAGCCACGAGGACCCGGGCTTTCGCGGCTTCACCGACGGCGTCCGGGACGCCACCGCCGACGACGTCTTCGGCCTCTAGGGTCTGCGTCAGAGCCCCCCGCCTCGGCTCGACCGAGGACTTTGACACACAGCCTGGCTGGCACATCGCGGTATCCGGCCTCCCGTTCCGCGCACGCTTCTGCCACCATTCGCAGAACGGCGCTGCGACGGACGGGGGCACGGGTGCGGATCCTGCTGGTGGAGGACGACCGCCGGGTCGCCGCTGCGCTCTCCTCCGCCCTGACCCGCCGCGGATACGAGGTCGAGCACGCGGGCACCGTAGCCGCCGCCCTCTCCGCCGCCCCGTGCGACCTGGTGCTGCTCGACCTGACCCTGCCCGACGGGGACGGCACCGACCTGTGCCGGGAGCTGCGCCGGCGCAGCAGCCAGCTCGGCATCATCGCGGTGACCGCGCGGGGCGAGGAACGCGACCGGGTGCTGGGTCTGCGCCTCGGCGCGGACGACTACGTCGTCAAGCCGTTCTCGATGGTGGAGTTGCAGGCCCGGATTGAGGCGGTGCTGCGCCGGGCCGCGAACGCCGCGCCGCAGCGGCACCTCATCGAGGCCGGGTCGGTGCGCATCGACGTGCCCGCCCGGACGGTGACCGTGGACGGCCGCGACGTCACGTTGACCCGCAAGGAGTTCGACGTGCTGCTCTCGCTGGCCCGCCAGCCCGGGGTGGCGGTGCCGCGCGACCGCATCCTGCTCGACGCCTGGGGCACCACCTGGGCTGACCGGCACACGGTCGAGGTGCACGTCGGGTCGCTGCGGGGCAAGCTCGGTGACGCCCGCCTGGTGGAGACCGTCCGCGGTGTCGGCTACCGACTGCGCGACGCGTGAGGAGCTGACGTGCGCCGCCGTCTGGTGATCAGCTATCTGCTGCTGATGGTGCTGGTCCTCATCGCGTTGGAGACACCGCTGGCCGCGACCATGGCCAGCCGCGAGACCGAACGGGTGCGCGCCGACCGGCTCGCCGACGCCACCCGGTTCGCCTCGCTGGCCGGGCCGGCGTTACGCGACGGCGGGCCGGGCCCGATCGAGTCGGAGCTGACCAGTTACGACAACCTGTACGCGATCGGCGCCGCGATCGTCGACCGGGACCGGAGCACCCCGGTCTCGTCGCCGAGGTACCGGCCCGGCCCGGTGACCGCGACGGTCCTGGACATCGCCCTGTCCGGGCAGCAGACCAGCGCGCCCGAGTCGGTCTGGCCCTGGACGACCGACCCGGTGGCGGTGGCGGTGCCGATCAACGACGGAGGCGAGGTGCTCGGCGCGGTGGTGATCGTGACCCCGTCCGGCCCGATCCGCCGAGCTGTCGCCTCGTGGTGGCTGCTGCTCGCCCTGGCTGGTCTGCTCGTCGTGCTGGCCTGCGTGCTCACCGCGTTCGGGCTGGCCGGTTGGGTGCTGCGCCCGGTCACCGAGCTGGACGCGGTCACCCACGAGATCGCCGAGGGGGACCGGGGCGCCCGGGTGCAGCACCGTCTGGGCCCGCCGGAGCTGCGCCGTCTCGCGGCCAGCTTCAACCACATGGCCGACGTGGTCTCCGACGTGATGGACCGGCAGCGTGCCTTCGTCGCGCACGCCAGCCACCAACTGCGCAACCCGCTCACCGCGCTGCGGCTGCGGGTGGAGGAGTTGGGGCCCAGCCTCACCGACCCGGACGGCCGGTCCGAGCACCAGTTGGCACTGGAGGAGACCGACCGGCTGGCGTTGGTGCTCGACGCGCTGCTCACCCTCGCCCGGGCCGAACGGGAGGAGAACGAGCGGGTCACCGTGGACGCCGCCGCGGTGGCCGCGTCCCGGGTGGCCGCGTGGGCGCCGCTGGCCCGGCACCGTTCGGTCGCGTTGCGGTTGGCCACGACCGACGCCCCGGCGTACGCCCGGACGGTGCCGACCGCCGTCGACCAGGCGCTGGACGCGCTGATCGACAACGCGGTGAAGTTCAGCGGGGCCGGTGGGGCCGTGACGGTGACGGTGGCCCGCCGCGACGACGGGGTGGCCCTGGAGGTGCGCGACTCCGGCCCGGGCATGACCGAGAGTCAGCTCGGCCAGGCGACCGAGCGGTTCTGGCGGGCCCCGGACGCGCAGAACGTGGACGGTGCCGGGCTGGGTCTGACCATCGCCGCGGTGTTGGTGGACGCGTCCGACGGGCGGCTCACCATGCGCCCGGGGGAGTCGCGCGGGTTGGTCGCCGCCCTGTGGTTTCCGGCGCCGGAGCCCGACCCGTCGGTGGAGCCCGCGGACGAGGAGGTGCCCGCCGACCTGCGGCCCGCTCCGGCGCGGTGACGCCCGCCGTCAGGGTTTGGCCGCGCGGTACCAGGCGGCGGCCCCGGGGTGCAACGGCAGCGGCGCGGTGACGATCGCCGAGCGGGGGCTCATCCGGCCCGCCGCCGGGTGCGCGGCGGCCAGTTCGGCCCGGCGCTCCATCAACAGCCTGGTCACCTCCCGAACCAACCGCTCCGGCAGGTTGGCCCGCACGATCAGGTAGTTCGGGTTGGCCACCGTGGTCACCGCGTCCACCCCGTACACCGAGCGGGGGATGTCCCGGGAGACGTAGACCTGCCCGTAGCGGGAGCGCAGCGGCTCGGTCCATTCGCTGAGGTCGACGACCCGGGTGGCGCTGCGCCAGGCGAGCTCCTCGATGCCCCGCACCGGCAACCCGCCGGAGAAGAAGAACGCGTCGATCCGCCCGGACCGCAGCGCCGCCACCGAGTCGTCCAGCCCGAGCCGTTCCCGGCGTACCTCGTCACCGCCCAGGCGGGCGACCTCCAGCAGCCGGGTCGCGGTGATCTCGGTGCCCGAGCCGGACGCGCCCACGGAGACTCGACGGCCCCGCAGGTCGGCCACCGTGCGGACCGGGCCGCCGCCGGTGGTGACGAGGTGCAGTTGGTCGTCGTACACCCGGGCGATGGCCTCGACCGCGGGGCTTTCCGCCGTGCTGGCGGGCAGCACGTCGGCCTGGGTGAAACCCAGCTCGGCCGCGCCGGACCCGACCAGTTGGACGTTCTCCGCCGAGGCGGCGGTGATCACCACGCTGGCCCGCACGTTGGGCAGTTCCCGGTTGAGGATGGCCGCCAGGGACTGCCCGAACGCGTAGTAGACGGCGGTGGGGCTGCCGGTGGCGATCCGGATCGTCGTCGGCGCGGTCGGGGCGTCCCGGCAGCCTGCGGCGGCCAGGGTCGCGGTCAGCAGCACCGTCAACAGGGCAGCCGGCCCCGCGCGGTGGCGGCCGGGCCGGCGGGACGAGGTACGACTCACGCGGTGCACTGTGCGCCGTCGCTCCGGCGCGCGCAAGCCCCCTGCCGCCGCGCCGGGCGGGTGTGGCCGGAACCTCGATCAGCAGGCCGGGCGACCTGCCGGCGCCACGGCGCCGCCCCGCGCCGCCACCGGCCCGCGCGCCGGCTCCAACGCCGCGCTGCTCAGGATCCGCGCCCGGTCCGGGCCGTCGGCGACGCTGACCAGGAAGCAACCGGTGCCGGGGCGCAGCCGGGCCGGCACGTCGAGCACGGCAGCGCTGCGGATCAGCACCGCGGCCAGCTCCCGGTCGGTGAGCCGCACGCCGAGGATGTGCCGGCGGACGTGCCGCCCGGCGGCCAGCAGCGCCGAGCGCCAGGCCGCCGCCGCGAGCCGGCTCACCAACCGCCGGCGCGCCGGCGAGGCCCCGGGAAGCGGCCCGCCGAGCAGCTCACGCCGCCCCTGCCACCAGCCCGCGTCCAACACCCGGGTGTACGCCTCCCGGTGCTCCTGCGGCACCCAGAGCCGGTGCAGCTCGTAGCGGCGGCGCAGACCGCCCACGACGACCTCGTGGGTCACCGGGATGTCCAGCCGGGCGAGCAGTTGCCGCGTGCGTTGTGCGGCGTCCTCCCGGTTGAACTCCACCCCGGGGGCGTGCGCCAGGCGTGCCGCGCCCGGTCGGGCGGCGGTCGGCGGCGGTGTGCAGCGCAGCAGGCAGGCAGCCTCGAACGCGTCGCCCAGGGTCAGCCAGTCCAACGGAGAGGACGGCGCCGGGGAGCGGGGCCGGTCGAGCAGGGCGGGTTCGAGGGTCAACGAAGGCTCCCTTGTCGGAGTCTGGGTTCCCCTACCGTGGCTCCTGCCTCGCCGTTACGGAACTCCTCCGGCCCAGCCTTGAGCAAATCTTGCGGCTGCCGGAACCGCTACAGCTCGGTGACCACCAGATCGACCTGCCGTACCCGGCCGGGAGCGTTGGTCTGCTCCACGACGGTGTGCTTCAGCTCGCCCAGCGTGCCGACCAGCTCGTCGGCGGTGCGCGGTCGGGCACCGGCGACGAGCAGGTCGCGGACCAGCCGCCCCTTGGTCGCCTTGTTGAAGTGGCTCACCACCGACCGGACCGGTACGCCGTCCACCTCCCGCTCGTGCAGCACCCGCACGGTGACGGTCCGCTCGGCCAGCGTCCCGCGCGGCGTCCAGGTGGCCGCGTACGCGCCGGAGCGCAGGTCCAGCACCGGGCCCTTGCCGGCGGCGGCGTCCAACACCGGCGTCAGCTCCCGACGCCAGTACGCGGACAACGCCCCGACGCCCGGCAGGCGAGCGCCGATGGGGCAGCGGTACGGGGGAATCCGGTCGGCCAGCCGGACCGTGCCCCACAGCCCGGAACTGATCATGATCGAGCGGCGGGCCGCGCGCTGCGCCGCAGCCGGCAACGAGGCCAGGTCCAACGCCTCGTAGAGCACCCCGGTGTAGAGCCGCTCGGCCGGCGCGGTGGCCGCCTCCCGCAGCCGGGCGTTGCGCAGCAGCTCGCCGCGCTGGCCGTCGCTGAGCCCGAGCGCGGCCCGCGCGGCGTCGGTGTCCGGCCCGGCGCAGAGCGCCACCAGGGCGTCCAGCACCCGCTCGCGGGCCGGGTTCAGCTCGGGCAGCGAGACCCGGTCCGGGGCCCAGCGCCGCCCGGTGCCGGCGTCGGCCTTCCCCTCCGAGGGCGGCAGCAGGATGAGCATGGTTCTCCTCGACGGGCGCAACGGCGGCGCCCCACGCGCCGGCCCGGCCAGCGTACGACCCGTCGCTACCGCCAGGGTCGTACCGGGGTGTCGGGGTGGTACACGCGATAGCCGCCGACCTCGCGCACGAGTGCGGTGTCGGCACGGTCGGCGAGCAGCCGGCGCAGCCGCCGGTCCATCGGCGAGTCGACCTCCACCACGTACCCCGGTCGTTCGGCCCGCCCGACCTGCCGCCAGTACGGCAGGTAGCGGTTCTGCCCGGGGGACAGGTCGCCGTCGAGCACTCCGCAGACCACCGTCTCATCCGTGTTGAAGATCAACCGGTTGCAGGTCCAGTAGTCCCCGTACACCTCGTGGGGTCCGTCAGCGCGCAGCGCGGCGGCCAACTCCCGGGCCTCGCGCTCCTCGGTCCGCGACGCGCCGGTGTCGGTGGCCGCGAAGAGCACGGTGATCACCACGGTGGTCGCGGTCAGCGCGGCCAGCACCGCGGTGGACAGCGCGCCGGTGAGCCGGCCGAGCGCCCCGACCGTCCCCCGCCAGCAGGCCACCGCCGCCACCCACAGCGGCCAGAGCACCGCCGGCACCGACAGTTGCAGCACCGACAGGTACCGGGCGTTGTCCAGCGGGCTGGTCGCGGCGAGCGGGCTGCGCACGTACGACAGCAGGGTCAACGCGGCACCGGCGACCAGCGCGAGCTGCACGACCGGCCCGACCCGCTCCCCGCGCGGCGCCCCGGCCGCGCGACGGTACGCGAGCACCGCGAGCACCGCGCCGACCACCAGCAGCACCGGATACAACACGCCGAACCACTGTTGCCACCGGCCGCAGCCGCCCACCGGGCAGAGCCCGTGCGCCAGCGGCACCCCCTCCAGCAGACCGCCCCGGATCCGGTCCGACCACGGCGGCACCGGCCCGGCCTTGGTGCTGACCTCGCGGAACACCGACAGCGAGTCCTCACCGGGCCCGGCCCGCAGGTTGTCGAGAATCATCGGCGCCACCCCGACGACGGCCCCCACCACCAGCAGCAGGCCGGACCAGCCGAGCAGTTCCCGCCGCACCGCCCACACCAGGGCGAGCCCGGCCACCGCCAGGTACGGCAGGATCAGCCAGTCCGACCAGGCAGCCAACCCGACGAGCAGGCCGAACACCGCGACCGCGAGCCGTCGGCGGCGAACCGTGCCGGCGGCCAACCCCACGGTGATCAGCAGCATCAGCAGCACCGCCGGCTTCACCTCGGGCCGGCCACCGACCACCGTGAGTTGATCGCGCACCACCCGCTCTCCGCCGAGCGCGAGCAGGCCCACGACGAAGGTGGCGAACCAGGGTGTGCAGAGCCGGCGGGTCAGCCGGTGGATCAGGTAGAGGAACAGCGCGTACAGCGCGAGCATCGGCAGCCGCAGCACCGGCCAGCTCGGCCCGGCCACCGCCAGCAGGGGAGCGGCCAAGTACGACTCCAGCATCCCCATGTAGTGCTGACCGTAGAGGAAGACCGGGCGTTCCCGGCCCTGCCCGATGTGCAGCGCGGCGAGACCGAAGGTTGCCTCGTCGCTGTTCGACACCGGCACCGTGAACAGGGTCAGGACCAGCCGGTAGACGACACCGGCCAGCCCGAACAGCAGCGCGACGAGCGCCGGCCGGTCGAGTCGCGGGCGCCATCGCCCACGGTGCTGCTCCAGATCTGACACGACCACGCCCCCGTCGCCGTCCCGACGCAGTGTTTCACGTTCGGCGGGGTCGCCGAGGTGGATCGGCGCAGCCGGGACGGCTCACGTGGCCGTGGCTGACGACGTGTGGCAGGGTTGGCGCGTGCCACCCACTCCCGCCGGCCAGTTGGCCGTTCCGAACCTGCACCGAGCCGCGCGGATCGAGGACGCCGTACACGAGCTCGTCCAGCGTCGGCTGCGGCGCACAGGGTGGCGGGTCAACATCGTCGCGTACACCGGCTATGGCGCGCCGGGCTGGGTGCGGGTGATGTGCCGGGTCCTGCTGGGCCGTCCGGACACCCGCCAGCGGGGTCGGCTGGACAAGGTCCGCGGCTGGCGCAGCTTCACCACTCTGCCCAACAAGCACGTCACCGTGACCATCGAGGCCGGCGGGGTGCGGCACGAGACGCAGGCCGACCGCAGCGGCTTCGTCGACACCCTGGTCGAGGCCGACCTGCCACCCGGCTGGGGCACTGTCCGGCTCAGCGTGCCGGACGCCGAGCCGGTCGATGCGCCGGTGCGCATCCTCGACCCGGAGGTCAAGTTCGGCATCATCTCCGACATCGACGACACGGTGATGGTGACCGCGCTGCCCCGACCGCTGCTCGCCGCGTGGAACACGTTCGTGCTCGACGAGCACGCCCGCAACGCCGTGCCTGGCATGGCCGTGCTCTACGAGCGGCTCGTCACCGGACACCCCGGCGCCCCGGTCTTCTACCTCTCCACCGGCGCGTGGAACGTGGCCCCCACCCTGACCCGCTTCCTGTCTCGGCACCTCTACCCGGCCGGGCCGCTGCTGCTCACCGACTGGGGGCCGACCGCCGACCGCTGGTTCCGCAGCGGGCGGGAGCACAAGCGGGTCACCCTGGCCCGGATGGCCAAGGAGTTTCCCGACGTGAAGTGGCTGTTGGTGGGCGACGACGGGCAGCACGACCAGGAGATCTACCGCGAGTTCGCCGCCGCCCACCCGGAGAACGTCGCCGGGGTGGCGATCCGTCGGCTCTCGCCCACGCAGTCGGTGCTGGCCGGTAGCCTGCCTGCCCCGGCCGGCTCGTCGTCGGCGGGACCGGTGGGGCAGAAGTGGCTCTCCGCACCCGACGGCGCGGGGCTGTGGAAGCTGTTGCGCGACGCCGGGCTGGTCTGACCGCTCGACCTCGCCGTCGTGAAGGTTACTTGCACAACAGTCGGGCAACCTTGAAAATCCCTTCATGCCCAGAGACTGCTATCGATATTTTCCAGGCCTGGCGCTGGTAGCGGCGCTGATGCTCGGCGCAGCAGCCCCCGCCACCCCGCCGGACACCGTGCCGGTGGCCGCCCAGGCAGCCTGCGTGACCGATCCGGCCACCCCGAAACGGCAGTTCCGGGGCATGTGGATCGCCAGCGTGGCCAACATCGACTGGCCCAGCCGCACCGGGCTCACCGCCGCCGCCCAGCAGGCGGAGTACCGGGGTTGGCTCGACCTGGCCAAGCAGCGTCGGATGAACGCCGTCGTCGTGCAGATCCGCCCCGCCGCCGACGCGTTCTGGCCCTCGACGTACGAGCCGTGGTCGCAGTGGCTCACCGGAACCCAGGGCGGCAACCCCGGCTACGACCCGCTGGCCTTCATGGTGGCCGAGGCGCACGCCCGCAACCTGGAATTCCACGCCTGGTTCAACCCGTACCGGGTCGCGACCCACACCGACCTCACCAAGCTGGCCGCCAGCCACCCGGCCCGCAAGAACCCGGGCTGGGCCGTCGCCTACAACGGCCAGCTCTACTACAACCCCGGCATCCCCGCCGTCCGGGCCTTCGTGCAGACCGCCATGATGGACGCCGTCAACCGCTACGACATCGACGCGGTGCACTGGGACGACTACTTCTATCCGTACCCGGGCAGCGGTGGGGGCTTCCCCGACCAGGCCACCTACGCCCAGTACGGCGCCGGCTTCAGCACCATCGCCGACTGGCGGCGCAACAACGTCAACCTGCTGGTGCAGGAAATGAGTGCCAAGATCCGGGCGGCGAAGCCGTGGGTGAAGCTCGGCGTGAGCCCGTTCGGCATCTGGCGCAACGCCGGCACCGACCCGCTCGGCTCGCGCACCACCGGCCTCCAGTCGTACGACGCCATCTACGCCGACACCCGACGCTGGGTGAAGCAGGGCTGGATCGACTACATCGCCCCGCAGATCTACTGGCAGATCGGCCACCCGTCGGCCGACTATGCGGAGCTGGTCCGCTGGTGGTCGGAGACTGTCACCGGCACCAACGTGCAGCTGCTCGTGGGGCAGGCCACCTACCGCGCCGGGGCGTCCGGGCAGGACGCCGCCTGGCAGGACCCGGCGGAACTGACCGACCACCTGACCCTCAACCGCACCTACCCCCGGATCCTCGGCGACATCCACTTCAGCGCCAAGGACGTACGCGCCGACCGCATCGGTGCCGTCTCCCGGGTGGCGACCGACCACTACCGCAGGCCCGCCCTTTCGCCGGCCGGCGTGGGTGGCACAGCGCCCGCCGCACCGAACCTCACCTCGGCGGTACGCGGCACCGGCGGTGTGATCCTGAACTGGCAGCGTGGCGGCACCGGAAGCACCGCCGAGTACGCCGTGTACCGACTGCCCGGCGACGGCGCGGTCGACCCCTGCGACCTGGCCGACGCCCGCAACCTGCTCGGCACGGTGCGCGCGTCCGGCAGCACCGGGACGTTCACCGACGCCACCGCCGCGGCGGGCTCGACCTACCGGTACCTGGTGACCGCCCTGGACCGGCTGCACCACGAGAGCCCGGCCAGCAACGCGCGGGTCGTCAGCGGCACCGGCGGCACGTTCAGCGTGATCGTGGACAACACCACCACTGCTGGCTTCACCGCCGCCGCCACCTGGGGCACGTCGTCGTACCTCACCACGCGGTACGGCACGAACTACCGATTCGCCGAGCCGCAGGCGGTCAGCGACCCGGCCTGGTTCAGCGCGACCCTGCCCGCCGCCGGCTCGTACCGGGTCGAGGTCTGGTACCCGGCGGACCCCGGCTACAACAGCGCCACGCCGCACCTGGTGGCCACCGCGAACGGAACCGTGACGGCCTTCGTCGACCAGCGCACCGGCGGCGGCCAGTGGCGGGTGCTGGGCACCTACGACTTCGCCGCGGGGACGCGCCAGGTCGTCGGGGTCAGCCGCTGGACCAGCACCCAGGGGTACGTCGTAGCCGACGCCGTCCGGATCACCCGGCTCTGAGCCGCGTCTGTTCCCCCGGGGCGTCTCGACGCTCCGGGGGACGGTCGCTTCCACGAGGGCGCCGGTCCCTGCTGAACCGAACGGCCCGCCCGCACCTCACCCCTGGCGGAGCCAGACGGCACCGAGCGGCGGGACCTGGAGGGCCGCGGAGGCGACCATGCCGTGCCACGGCACGTCCTCGGCACGTACCTCGCCCAGGTTGCCCACCCCGGAGCCGCCGTAGTGGTGGGCGTCGGTGTTGAGCACCTCGGTCCACGTTCCGCCGGCCGGCAGGCCGATCCGGTAGTCGTGCAGCGGCTGGGCGGAGAAGTTCGCCACGCACACCAGCGTCGAGCCGTCCGGGGCGATCCGGACGAACGAGATGGTGTTGTTGGTGACGTCGTCGCCGGCGATCCACCGGAAGCCGGCCGGCTCGGTGTCCTGTGCCCAGAGCGCCGGGGTGTCCCGGTAGACGCGGTTGAGGTCGGCGACGAGGCGCTGCACCCCGGCGCGGGCCGGGTCGTGCAGCAGGTACCAGTCGAGGCCGCGCTCCTCGCTCCACTCCCGGTCGTCGGCCAGCTCGGAGCCCATGAAGAGCAGCTGCTTGCCCGGGTGCGCCCACATGTACGCCAACAGCGCCCGTACGTTCGCCAGCCGCTGCCAGGTGTCGCCGGGCATTTTGCCGGCCAGCGAGCCCTTGCCGTGCACCACCTCGTCGTGGCTGATCGGCAGCACGTAGTTCTCGCTCCAGGCGTACGCCAGGGAGAAGGTGAGCTGGTGGTGGTGGTGCTGGCGGTAGATCGGGTCCTTCGAGGTATAGAGCAGGGTGTCGTGCATCCAGCCCATGTTCCACTTGAACCCGAAGCCCAGCCCGCCCTCTGCCGTGGAGCTGGTGACACCCGGCCAGGCGGTGGACTCCTCGGCGATCATGACGACCCCGGCGTGGTGCTTGTAGACGGTCGCGTTGACCTCCTGCATGAGCGCGATGGCCTCCAGGTTCTCCCGGCCGCCGTACTGGTTGGGGGCCCATTCGCCGTGGTTGCGGGAGTAGTCGAGGTAGAGCATCGAGGCGACGGCGTCCACCCGCAGCCCGTCGACGTGGAACTGGTCGCACCAGTAGAGCGCGTTGGCGACCAGGAAGTTGCGCACCTCGTTGCGGCCGAAGTCGAAGACGTACGTACCCCAGTCGGGGTGTTCGCCACGGCGCGGATCGGGGTGCTCGTAGAGCGGGGTGCCGTCGAAGCGACCGAGGGCCCACTCGTCCTTGGGGAAGTGCGCGGGCACCCAGTCCAGGATCACGCCGATGCCCGCGGCGTGCAGCCGGTCGACCAGGTGCCGGAACTCGTCCGGGTCACCGAAGCGTGAGGTCGGCGCGTAGTAGCCGGTGACCTGGTAACCCCAGGAACCGCCGAACGGGTGCTCCATCACCGGCAGGAACTCCACGTGCGTGAAGCCCAACTCGGTGACGTACGTGGTGAGCTGGTCGGCCAGCTCGCGGTAGCTCAGCCCGGGTCGCCACGAACCGAGGTGCACCTCGTAGACGCTCATCGGCTCCTGGTGCGGCTGCCGTTCGGCCCGTCGGGCCAGCCAGTCCGCGTCGTTCCACCGGTACGTCGAGTGGTGCACCACCGAGGCGGTGGCCGGGGGCACCTCCGCGTACGCGGCCAGGGGGTCGGCCTTGTCCCGCCACTGCCCGTCGGCGCCCAGCACCCGGTACTTGTAGCGGGCTCCGACCCGGGCGTTGGGGACGAACAGTTCCCACACGCCGCTGGAGCCCAGCGAGCGCATCGGCCAGCCGTCGTCGGGCCCCCAGCCGGTGAAGTCGCCGACCACCCGGACCCCGCCGGCGTTGGGCGCCCACACGCTGAACGCCACGCCCTCGTCGAAGACCCGTGCGCCCAGGGCGTCCCACAGTCGCTCGTGCCGGCCCTCGCCGATCAGGTGCAGGTCCAGCTCGCCGAGAGTCGGCGGATAGCGGTACGGGTCGTCGTGCGCGGTGCCGTCGACCTCCACCCGGTAGTCGAGCACGGTGCCCTCGACCTGGGTCTCGAAGACGCCCACGTCGTGCACCCGCTTCATCGGGTGTCGCTCGTCGCCGACGAGCAGCACCACGTCGCCGGCGCCCCGGCGCATCGTGCGGATCGTCGTCGAGGAGTCGGCGGGGTGCGCGCCGAGCAGCGCGTGCGGGTCGTGCGTCGCGCCGGAGATCAGCTGGTCCATCGGGCGTCCTTCGGGGCGGCGTCGGTCGGTGCGGAGGCGGGCGGGCGGGTCGCCGATCGGCGCGGCGGGGTCGGTACCGGGCCCGACCGGCGGGGCGGAGTCGGAACGGGAGCTGTCGGCGCGGGAGCTGTCGGCGCGGTGCCGCCGGAGAGGTCCTCCGGCACCTCGGCGACGGTGAGGTCCGCCGGCTCGGCGCCCGCCGGCTGCGTCTCGGTCGGCGGGGCCGGCCGACGCACGGTCAGCACATGAGCCGGTTGCAGGTACGGGTCGAGCCGCACCGCGTTGCGTTGACCCCAGTCGTAGCTGGTGCCGGTCAGCTCGTCGTGCACGGTGAACCGCTCGTGCCAGTCGAAGCCCAGCGCCGGCATGTCGAGGGTGGTGTTGCCCCACTGCACCTCGCGCGAGTCGAACGAGCAGATCACGATGACCGCGTTGCCGGTCTCCGGGTCGTGCTTCGACCAGCAGAGCAGCGCTGGGTTGTCGATCTCGTGGAAGCGCAGGTTGCGGAGCTGGTGCAGGGCCGGATTGTCACGGCGTACCCGGTTGAGGGTCGTGAGGAACGGTGCCAGCGAACGGCCCTGCGCCTCGGCGCCGGCCCAGTCCCGGGGGCGCAGTTCGTACTTCTCGTTGTCCAGGTATTCCTCGGCGCCCGGCCGGGCCACGTGCTCGAACAGCTCGAAGCCGGCGTACATGCCCCAGGACGGGGAGAGCAGCGCGGCCAGCACCGCCCGGATCTTGAACATCGGCGGGCCGCCGTGCTGCAACGACTCGTGCAGGATGTCCGGCGTGTTCGGCCAGAAGTTCGGCCGCATGTAGTCGGCCGACTCGACCAGCTCCTCGCAGTACTCCCGCATCTCGGCCGCCGTCGTGCGCCAGGTGAAATAGGTGTACGACTGCGTGAAGCCGATCTTGCCGAGGCCATGCATGATGGCCGGCCGGGTGAACGCCTCGGCCAGGAACAGCACGTCCGGGTCGACCGCCTTCACCTCGGCGATCAACCAGTGCCAGAAGTCGAACGGCTTGGTGTGCGGGTTGTCCACCCGGAAGATCCGGATGCCCTCGCCGACCCAGTGCAGCACGACCCGCAGCACCTCGGCCCGGATGCCCTCCGGGTCGTTGTCGAAGTTGACCGGGTAGATGTCCTGGTATTTCTTCGGCGGGTTCTCCGCGTACGCGATGCTGCCATCGGCCCGGGTGGTGAACCACTCCGGGTGCTCGGTGACCCACGGGTGGTCCGGCGCGCACTGCAACGCCAGGTCCATCGCGACCTCCAGGCCCTGCGCCGCCGCCGCCTCGATGAAGGCGCGGAAGTCCGCGGGCGTACCCAGGTCGGGGTGGATGGTGTCGTGGCCGCCCTCGGCGGCGCCGATCGCCCACGGTGAGCCCACGTCGGTCGGCCCGGCCGTGAGCGCGTTGTTGCGGCCCTTGCGGTTGACCCGGCCGATCGGGTGGATCGGCGGCAGGTAGAGCACGTCGAAGCCCATCGCGGCCACGCCGGGCAGCCGGTCGGTGGCGGTGGCGAAGGTGCCGGAGCGGCCACCCACCGCCCCCTCTGAACGGGGGAAGAACTCATACCAGGCCGAGTAGAGCGCGCGCTTGCGGTCAACCCAGATCGAGTGTGTGTCACCGGTGGTGACCAGCTCCCGCACCGGGTGTTCCCAGAGCAGGTCGGCCAGTGCCAGTGCCGGGCCGACCCGCTGCGGCAGCGGCAGGTCGGTCTCGACCAGCGCGGTGAGGGCATCGGCGACACGGGGCCGGTCGGCGGTCGGGACGAGGTCCCGGGCGGCGGCGAGCACGCGTGCGCCCTCGGCCAGGTCGTTGGCCAGGTCCTCCGGCCCCTGCCCGGCGGCGATCTTCTTGATCACCGCGTTCTGCCAGGTCAGGTACGGGTCCTGGAACGCCTCGACGGCGAAGGACCAGGAGCCGACGGCGTCCGGCCGGATCGTGGCGTGCCACCGGTCCTGGCCGGGCTCGCCGGGGCGCATCCGGGTGAACGGCCGGGCTTCGCCGTCCGGACCCGTCCAGACCACGTTGCAGCCGAGCGCGTCGTGCCCCTCCCGGTAGGCGCGGGCCGACACCGGGACCGGCTCGTCGACCACCGCCTTGGCCGGGTACCGCCCGCACGAGACGACGGGGGAGACGTCTTCGATCGGGAACCGTCCAGTCACCCCGCCAACCTACTGCGCGAGATCCGTTCGCGCGCGGCCAAGCACGCCTGTCCATCCCACCCTTGCGGCGCGAGCCAGGATCCGTGCATTCGCGTCTTCGCGGTGCGGGTGACGTGACGTGACGTGACGTAGCCTCCGGCCATGATCAAGCAGGCGAGAGTCGCGGTAGTGGGTGTCGGCAACAACACTTCGGCGCTGGTGCAGGGAATCGCGCTCCACCGCCACAGCGGCAGTCTGGTGGGTGTCCGCAGGCCCGCCGTCGACGGGCTCGCGGTGGGCGACATCGAGTTCGTGGCGGCCTTCGCCACCTCTCAGGAGAAGATCGGGAAGGACCTGACCGAGGCGATCTTCCTGCCGCCCAACAATTTCCCCCGGCTCGACTGCGACCTGCCCGAGGCAGGTGTCCCCGTCACCAAGGGGCTGGTCGACGCGACCGGGGTGGACAGGGTGGCGGCGGCGCTGGCCGGGGCGGAGGTGCTGCTCTACTCGGCGCCGAGTGGCCGACCGGAGGTCGCCCGGGCGTACGCCGAGGCAGCGTGCAGGGCGGGCGTCGCCTTCATCAACACCACCGCCGACCCGATCGCCCGCGATCCGGAGGTGATGAGCAGGTTCGAGGCGGCCGGTCTGCCGCTGCTCGGAGATGACCTGGCCAGCCAGTTCGGCACCTCGGTGGTGCACAACGCGCTGCTGCGGCTGCTCCAGGAGCGGGGCCTCACGCTGGTCAGCTCCTACCAGGTCAATCTGGGCGGCACCGAGGACTTCCGCAACCTGGTCGAGAACCCCAACACCAAGAAGCGGTCCAAGCTCAACGCCCTGCCGGATGCCGGCAAGGTCGAGATGGCTCCGCTCGGGTACCTGCCGCACCTGCGATCACAGAAGGTGGCGCACCTCAACATCGAGGCGCGGGGTTGGGGCGAAACGGTGGTGAGCCTTGACGTGAAACTGAGGGTGGACGACCCCAGTGGCGCTGCCGGGGTCAACATCGACCTCATCCGCATCGCGGCCAGCGCGCTCCGCAACGGGCACGGTGGTCATCCCGCTCAGGCGACGTCCCTGCTCAAGTCTCCGCCCGGAACGGCGATCTGACTGGCGACGCAGGGCGTCGGGGAGACCGGGCGGGGCGTCGACCGTACGGGTGAGGGTTGCCCAGCCGGGGCGTCGGTGGAGGACGACGGTGAGTGAATGAGCGAATGACAATCCTCGCGATCGTCGTCGGCGGTGGCATCGGCGCCACCCTGCGTTACCTGCTGGGGCTCGGCCTCGCGCCGTCCACGCCACCTGACTTCCCCTGGGTCACCTTCGTGATCAACATGGTGGGCGCCTTCGCTCTCGGCGCCGTGATGACGCTGCTCGCGGCACATCGGCTGCCGGGCCCGTGGGGCAAGCCGTTTCTGTCGACCGGACTGATCGGCGGGTTCACGACCTGGTCGCACTTCATCGTCGAGGCTGACCAACTGATCGGGGCGCGGCGCAGTGGGATCGGGATCGTCTACCTCGTCGTGTCCATCGTCGGTGGGGTGATCGCGGCGGCGCTCGGCGCCCGTCTGGCGGAACTGCGGGTGGGGCACCCGGCGGGAAGGGGTGCGTGATGTGGGTGGGCATCGGAGTGTTCCTGGCCGGCGGGCTGGGTGCGCTGTCCCGGGCCGGGGTGGACGCGCTGGTGAAGCCGTGGTGGAGCAGGCGGGCCAACGGGCCCAGCAAGGCCTTCCCGGCGAGCACCTTCCTGATCAATGTCTCCGGCGCCTTCGTGCTCGGCATCGTCACTGGCTACGCGGTGAAACACACCGCCGCTGGCGCGCAGGACTTCGCCACGATCGTCGGCGTCGGCTTCCTCGGCGCGTACACCACCTTCTCCACCGAGGAATGGCACTCCCTGGGACTGCTGCGCAAGAACGCCGCCGTCGAGGCCTTCAACGTACTCGGCAGCCTCTGCGCGAGCCTCGTGCTGGCCGCGCTCGGCCTGTGGCTCGGCAGCTTGATCTAGGCGCAGGCACGCCGGTCCGGCGGCGTTCTCCGTCAGGCCCCCTACGCCAGCAGCGAGCGGTAGATGTCGAGCGTCTGCCGGGCGATGGCGTCCCAGGAGAAGTGCTCCACGGCGCGCCGCCGACCGGCCTGACCGAACCGGGCGGTACGCGCCGGGTCGGCGAGCAGCGTGTTGATCGCCGACGCCAGGTCGGCGACGAACTTCTCCGGCTCCAACGGGGTCCCCGAGCCGTCGCTGACCTGCTCGATCGGCACCAGCAGGCCCGTCTCGTCGTCGGACACGACCTCGGGAATGCCGCCGGTCGCGGTCGCCACCACGGCCGTCTCGCAGGCCATCGCCTCCAGGTTGACGATGCCCATCGGCTCGTAGATCGACGGGCAGGCGAAGACGGTGGCGTGCGTGAGCACCTGGATCACCTCCGGCTTGGGCAGCATCTCCGCCACCCAGACCACGCCGGAGCGGTTGGCCCGCAACTCGGCGACCAGGTCCTCCACCTCGGCGGCGATCTCGGCCGTGTCCGGCGCGCCGGCGAGCAGCACGAGCTGGGTGTCCGCCGGCAACTCCCGGGCGGCTCGCAGCAGGTAGGGCAGGCCCTTCTGCCGGGTGATCCTGCCCACGTAGACCACGCTGGGTCGGGACGGGTCGACACCGAGCCGGACCAGCACGTCGGTGCCGGAGTCCGGGGCGTACTGGATGGTGTCGATGCCGTTGTAGACCACCCGGACCCGGGACGGGTCGATCTGCGGGTAGGCGGTCAGCACGTCGTTGCGCATCCCCCCACTGACCGCGATCACGGCGTCGGCGGCCTCCATGGCGGTGCGCTCGATCCAGGACGAGAGCGCGTAACCGCCGCCGAGCTGCTCGGCCTTCCACGGCCGCAGCGGCTCCAGACTGTGCGCGGTCACCACGTGCGGCACCCCGTGCAGCAGCTTCGCGGTGTGGCCGGCCATGTTCGCGTACCAGGTGTGGCTGTGCACCACGTCGGCGCCGGCCGCGGCGGCGGCCATCTCCAGATCCACGCCCATCGTGCGCAGCGCGGCGTTCGCGCCGGTCAGGCCGGGCGGTTCGGCGTACGCGGTGACGCCCGGCTCGCTGCGCGGCAGACCGAAGCAGTGCACGCGGACGTCGGTGAGGCGGCGCAACTCCCGGGCCAGGTACTCGACGTGCACCCCGGCGCCGCCGTAGACCTCCGGCGGGTACTCGCGGGTGAGCAGATCGACGCGCAGCGGGGTGGGTTCCGTCATGACCCCGCACCCTAGTGCAGAAGAGTCCCCGTACGAGTGGTGAAGTGGGGCGAGGGTGGATAGCGTCGGGGCATGGCTGCCAAGGTGCTCGCGATCGTCCTGGCGGGTGGTGAGGGCAAGCGCCTGATGCCACTCACCACGGATCGGGCCAAGCCGGCCGTCCCGTTCGGCGGGATGTACCGCATGGTCGACTTCGTCCTCTCCAACCTGGCCAACGCCGGCTATCTCAAGATCGTCGTGCTGACCCAGTACAAGTCCCACTCCCTCGACCGACACATCACCAAGACCTGGCGGATGTCCACGCTGCTCGGCAACTACGTCACCCCGGTGCCCGCGCAGCAGCGTCGCGGCCCGTGGTGGTTCGCCGGCTCGGCCGACGCCATCTACCAGAGCTTCAACCTCATCAACGACGAGCAGCCTGACTACGTGATCGTCTTCGGCGCCGACCACATCTACCGGATGGACCCCCGGCAGATGGTGGAGGACCACATCGCCTCCGGCGCCGCGGTGACCGTCGCCGGCATCCGCCAGCCGCTGTCGATGGCCGACCAGTTCGGCGTCATCGAGGTCGGCGAGGACGGCAAGCGGATCCGGGCGTTCCGCGAGAAGCCCACCGACGCGGTGGGTCTGCCCGACGCACCGGACGAGATCTACGCCTCGATGGGCAACTACGTCTTCACCACCCGCGCGCTCTGCGAAGCGGTCGAGCGCGACGCCGAAGACAAGACCAGCAAGCACGACATGGGCGGCAGCATCATTCCGATGCTGGTGGAGCGCGGCGAGGCCAACGTCTACGACTTCCGCGACAACGAGGTGCCGGGCAGCACCGACCGCGACCGTGGCTACTGGCGGGATGTGGGGACGCTCGACTCGTTCTACGACGCGCACATGGATCTGATCAACGTGCACCCCGTGTTCAACATGTACAACTTCGACTGGCCGATCTACACCGAGCAGCCGCCGTGGCCGCCGGCGAAATTCGTCCACCAGTGGGGTGAGCGGGTCGGCCGGGCGGTCGGCTCGATGGTCTCCCCGGGCGTGGTGATCTCCGGCTCGTTGGTGGAGAACTCGATCGTCTCGCCGAAGGTGCGGGTGCACTCGTGGGCGCACGTCGAGGGCTCGGTGCTGATGGAGGGTGTGGAGATCGGCCGGCACGCGGTGGTCCGGCGAGCGATCCTGGACAAGAACGTCTTCGTCCCGGAGGGCGCCGAGATCGGCGTCGACCTGGAGAAGGACCGGCAGCGCTACACCGTCTCCGACAACGGCATCGTAGTGATCGGCAAGGGCCAGAAGGTCGAGCCGTGACCGACCCGCACTCCCCGAGGAGGATCCCGCAGTGACCCACCCCCGTGCCGGCCAGCCCGCCGAGCCCGCCGACCTGGTCGACGTGCCGCGCCTGGTGACCGCCTACTACGCCGAGCATCCGGATCCCACGGACCCGGCGCAACAGGTCTCGTTCGGCACCTCCGGGCACCGCGGCTCCAGCCTGCGCAACGCGTTCAACTCCGACCACATCCTCGCGGTCACCCAGGCGCTCTGCGACTATCGACGGGAGCAGGGCCTGGACGGGCCGCTCTTCCTCGCCCGCGACACCCACGCGCTCTCCGCGCCGGCCGCGGTGGACGCCCTGGAGGTGCTCGCCGCCAACGGGGTCACCGTGCTGGTGGACAGCCGCGACGGCTACACCCCCACGCCGGCGCTGTCGCACGCGATCCTCACCCACAACCGGGGTCGCACCAGCGGGCTCGCCGACGGCATCGTCATCACCCCGTCGCACAACCCGCCCGACGACGGCGGTTTCAAGTACAACCCCACCAACGGCGGGCCGGCCGACACCGACGTCACCCGGTGGATCCAGGACCGGGCCAACGCCATCCTCACCGGCGGGCTCAAGGAGGTCCGCCGGATCACCTACGCGCGGGCCCGGGCCGCGGACACCACCGGGGAGTACGACTTCCTCGCCCACTACGTCGACGACCTGCCGTCGGCGATCGACATCGACGCCATCCGCGATGCCGGGGTCCGGATCGGCGCGGACCCGCTGGGCGGGGCCAGCGTGGCGTACTGGGGTGAGATCGCCGAGCGGCACCGGCTGGATCTGACAGTGGTCAACCCGACGGTCGACCCGACCTGGCGGTTCATGACCCTGGACGGCGACGGCAAGATCCGGATGGACTGCTCCTCGCCCAACGCGATGGCGTCGCTGATCGCCGCTCGCGCCGACTACCAGATCTCCACGGGCAACGACGCGGACGCCGACCGGCACGGCATCGTCACCCCCGACGCCGGCCTGATGAACCCCAACCACTACCTGGCGGTGGCGATCGGTCACCTGTTCCGTACCCGTACCGAATGGGGTCCGGACGCTGCGGTGGGCAAGACGCTGGTCTCCTCGTCGATGATCGACCGGGTCGCCGCGGACCTGGGCCGGCCGCTGCTGGAGGTGCCGGTCGGCTTCAAGTGGTTCGTGCCGGGCCTGCTCGATGGCGCGGTCGGTTTCGGCGGCGAGGAGAGCGCCGGGGCGTCGTTCCTGCGCCGCGACGGTTCCACCTGGACCACCGACAAGGACGGCCTGCTGCTCTGCCTGCTCGCCTCCGAGATCCTGGCCACCACCGGGCGCAGCCCGAGCGAGCACTGGGCGGAGCTGGCCGAGAGGTTCGGTGCGCCCTCGTACGCCCGGATCGACGCCCCGGCCACCCGGGAGCAGAAGGCCGTGCTCGGCAAGCTCTCACCGGACCAGGTCACCGCCACGGAGCTGGCCGGCGAGCCGATCACCGCGACGCTGACCACCGCTCCCGGCAACAACGCCCCGATCGGCGGCCTCAAGGTCAGCACGAAGTCCGGCTGGTTCGCCGCGCGCCCGTCCGGCACCGAGGACGTCTACAAGATCTACGCCGAGTCCTTCCAGGGCCCCGACCACCTCAAGAAGATCCAGGAAGAAGCCAAAGCCCTGGTAGACCAAGCCCTAACCGCCTAACCCCGGGCCGAACGTCCGAACGTCCGTGTTGATCATGAAGTTATTGCCCTGCACCTCGGCGTGTCGCGGCAATAACTTCATGATCGACGGGATGGGTGGGGTGGGTTCAGCAGGGTGGGGGGATTTCTTGTTGGGTGCGTCGGCGTAACTCCTCGGGGAGCAGCTCGCGGAGCTGCTCGGGGAGGAACGGCAGGTCGAGCAGGGTCATCTTCAACTGGTTGCGCTCCTGGTAGCGCAGCGGGTCGAAACGGACCACCAGGCCGGCGTTGCGGCGGTACGTGATGTCCACGGTCCCCTCCGTCGCCGCGTCGCGGAACACCAGCCCGTCCATCTCCACCACGACCGGCGACGAGTCGGGTCGGATCTCCAGCCGGATCTTTTCGTCCGCCGAGAGCACCACCGACCGGGAGATGCCGGCCATCGGCGCCGACGGCGTGATCACCACCGAGTCGGCGGCGGGGGAGATCAGTGGGCCGCCGGCGGCGTAGCTGTAGGCCGTCGAGCCGATCGGGGTGCTGACCACCACGGCGTCGCTGCGGTAGTAGCCGTACTGCTGGCCGTCGATGGCGAGCGTGACGCTGACGAAGCCGGAGCCGGGCTGGCGCACCAGCGCGATGTCGTTGAACGCCACGACGTCGTCGCCGCACACGTCGCAGGCCAGGCAGGCGTGCGACTCGATGGTGAAGTCCTTCGACAGCAGCCGGCTCAGCGCATCGGGTAGCTCCGGCGGCTCGACCTCGACGAGGAACCCCAGATGACCCAGGTGTACGCCGAGCACCGGCTTCGGGTCGCGGATGGCGGAGCGCAGCGCACCGAGCATCGTGCCGTCGCCGCCGACGCTGATCAACGCGTCGGCCCGGGCGGCGACCTCGTCCGCCGGCACCGGTTCGACGCAGGACGGCACCCGGTGCCGGTCCTCCTCGCGCACGATCAGCGTCTTGCGGTGGCGCGTCGCCCACCGTTCGATGATCCCGACCACCTCGGTGACATCCCGGGTGGGGTGCAGCACAAGTCCCAGCCCCGACACCCGTACAGCTCATCACATCGGTGGCGAGCGCACCCGGCGTACACCGGAAGGTGTGCTGGCACGCCGAGGGCGTATCCGCAGGTGTACGGCGGTGACCGTGGTCGGTCCGAAGCAGAGCTGCGCTCAGAAGTTCCGTCACCTCGGCTCGACGGGATCGTTACGGAGGTGTCTGGTCCGATCACGTTGTGCCATGTTCTCCGCCGATTGCTCAGTAAGTGAGGTCGACAGGTGCCCAGTCGCGTTCGCACGATGATCCGCAGGGTCCAGGACCACCTCGCCGGCTCCCGTGATCCGGAGGCGTTCGCCCGGTCACTTGGTGTGAAGCTGAACGGCCGGGTCAAGTTCTACGCGGTGAACCGTGCGATGTTCGGGTCCGAGCCCTGGTTGATCACCATGGGGGACAACGTCTACATCACCGCCGGGGTCCAGTTCGTGACCCATGACGGTGGCACCCTGATCCTGCGCAAGGACCACCCCGAGCTGGACTGGACGGCCCCGATCACCATCGGCAACGACGTCTACATCGGCATGCGGTCGATGATCCTGGCTGGGGTCAACATCGGCAACAGGTGCGTGATCGGGGCGGGGTCGATCGTTACCCGCGACATCCCGGACAACACCGTGGCGGCCGGAGTGCCGGCTCGCCCGCTGCGCACCACCGACGAGTATCTGAAGCAGTTGCAGGCCAAGTCGCTGGGCATCGGCCATCTCGCGGTCCAGGCGAAGCACGAGGCGATCAAGAAGATCTACGGTGTGACGACGGTCTGACGCCGCCCTCCGGGGCGGCTCGCGGCTAGGCCCGCCGGTAGGCGACCCGGGGCGCGGGCAGTTGGTGGACGCCGGCGATGGTGATGGTCCCCAGCGCCCCGGTCACCCCGGTCGCCTCGTAGCCGAAACGGTCGCCGGTCATGGCCGCCGAGCTGGTGCCGAGGTTCAGCGGGGTCGCGCTGCCGGTGGTGCTGGTCCGTAACGTGGGCGGGGTGGTGGAGGTCGCCTGCCACACGTGTCCGTACCAGTGCCAGCCGACTGGCAGGACCACCGGCGTCGCCAGGACCGATTCCTTCACCCCGGTGGACGTGACGTCCAGCGTGCCGAAGTCGGCGATCGGGCGGTTCGTCACGGGCCAGCCGGTGGCCGGATCGTGGCCGTAGACGCCGTGCCGCAGGACGCCGGTGCCGGCCCCGGTCACCTCGACGCACACCCGGTCGACCGGAGTGGCCTCGGCCAGGTACGTCGGGTGCAGGAGGAGGCGCTGGTAGGTGCCCGCGCAGGTGGTGCTGCCGGTCTCGCCGGCCACGGGCAGGAAGTAGGTGCCCACCCCGTGCGTCGCCCCGGGCAAGGCCTCCATGCGTGGCTCGTAGGGCTCCGCGAGCCACATGCCGTACCCGGGGGACGTCGGCACCTCGTACGGGATTCCGTCGGCGGTGACCCGGTCCGGCACCCGGAGGTTCGTCGGCCCGGCCGGGACCAGCCTCCGGTTGAGCAGCTCCGCAGCGTGCATGCGAGCACCGGTGACGGTGCCGACCCGCTCGATCATGGCGAACTCGTGGGTGCCGTCCGACACGATGATCTCGGTGGCGGTGCGGGGTGGGGGAAGGTACCGGCGGTAGGCGGTGCCAGCCGCCGACTCCCCGGCCTCGAGAGTGCGGCCCCACACCAGCTGCGGATAGTTCTTCTTGAAGCTGGAGCTGATGAACCAGCCCTTCGCTGTGGTGTACCTGACCCGGATCTGGGGGTGCCCGTCACCGATCGGCAGCAGGCCGACGGTGATGCCCCACTGCGGGACGCCATTTGCGTCGACCGCCCACTGGGTCATGCTGCTCGCCGGCATCAGCGGGTTCTTCAGGGTCGCCGGGGTGATATCGGTGAGCGCGGGAAGCGTGTCGATGTTGGCCCACGTCGACCAGTCCAGGGTGCCGGCGACGCCCACGTTCGGCATGAACTGCCTGCGGGTGCCGCCCGTCGGCGCGGTCAGCGGAAAGCACTGGGTGACGCCCATGTTCAGTGTGAACTTCTGCAGAGCGGTCACCCGCTGGGCGACGACCAGCGTGCCCCGCGACCAGCGGTAGATATTGCCGACGTGGCACAGCGAGGGTGCCTGCGGCATGATCGTGGAGATCGGTGTGCCGATGTTCGCCTGCGCGGTGTCGATCATTCCTCGGTACGACGAGATGTTGTACGACTCCTCGATCGTCAACGCCTGCCCCGTCGACGTGCCGTCGGGGACCGGCCGGCCGTCCAGCTCGACGGTCACGGTGCGGGAGTGGGTGGCGGGGAGAATCTGTACTGCCGGAATGAGGATGTCCTGGATCGGCACGGTGGCCGCGTGGGTCGCACCCGACAGGTGGGTGAGCGGTGCCGATGGCGGGATCTTCACACCCTCGGCGATGCCGCCGACGATCGTGTACGGGTTACCGAACAACAGGTTGTCGCCGTCGATGATCGCCAACAGGGTGTAGACGCGCGCCCCGTCGGTCCACCGCGAGCCCACGTCGGCCGTCGTCTTGCCGTGGTTGGCCAGGGCGATCCGGTTGCCGACGCTGTAGCCGTGGTTGCCGCCGACGTACGACCAGCCGGTGTTGATCGGACAGTTGTCGTCCGACGTGTCGTGGATCTTCGTGCCGATGCTCGAGGGTACGACCGGCCAGACCTGGGCGTCGGTCGCGGTCGTCGGTACGAGCATGACCTGCGGGAGGCCGGCGTGCCACAGGCCGACCATGGTGGCGGGAGGGTACGCCAGATTCACCGGCATCATCACGTCGCGGGTGTTGTCGAACCGGGACCGGATGGAGAGTGTGCTGCCGCCCCGGTACACAGTCATATCGATCATGATTAACACCCCTGGACCTCATCCTCACCCATTGGCGGGAATGTTGCCATCGACAAATGGACGAGGTTCGCTGCTGCTCGTGGCAGCCGCATCGATTAATCGGGATTACGCCCTTTTCCCGTTAGGGAATTCCCGTTACTGAGCGCTGTCCTCGCTCGATGTACAGGTGGTCGGTCCACACACCGAGGGGTTGTCGATGCGCATTCTGATCACTGGCGGGGCCGGTTTCATCGGTTCGAACCTGGCCCGCGCCGCGTTGGTCGATCCTGCGGTGAAGGAAGTGGCCATCCTCGACGACCTGTCGGTCGGACTGCGGAGCAACCTCGACGGGCTGGATGTCGACTTCGTCGAGGGGTCGATCCTGGATCCCGGTGCGTTGGACGCCGCGATGGCCGGACGGGAGGCCGTCGTCCACCTGGCGGCGCTGCCCAGCGTGCCCCGTTCGCTGAGCGACCCGCTCGCCTCCCACCACGCGAACGCGACGGGCACGCTCATGGTCCTCGAGGCGGCGCGACGGCACGACGTCGGCCACGTCCTGGTCGCCTCCTCCTCGTCGGTCTACGGGTTGAACCCCGCGCTACCGAAGGAGGAGCTCACCTGGACCAGGCCGATGAGCCCCTACGCTGCCAGCAAGCTCGCCACCGAGGCGTACGCCCTCGCCCACCAGGCATCGTTCGGTCTGCCGACGCTGGCGTTCCGGTTCTTCAACGTGTTCGGCCCCGGGCAGCGGCATGACCATGCCTACGCCGCGGTCATCCCCCGGTTCGTCCACGCGGCCCTGCGGGGGGAGCCCGTGGTGCTGCACGGCGACGGCACCCAGTCCCGCGACTTCACCTTCGTCGGCACCGTGTGCGAGGTCATTCTCGACGCAATCCGTCGGCGCGTGCACCACCCGCACCCGGTCAACCTCGCCTTCGGCGCGCGGGCGAGTCTGCTGCAGGTGCTGGACGAACTCACCGAGTTGCTGGACCGCCCGATCGCCCGCGAGTACGCAGCGCCCCGCGTCGGGGATGTCCCCCACTCGTTGGCCGACAACACCAGGCTGCGGGCGCTGTTCCCGGACGTCGTGCCGATCGACCGGACCGACGGGCTCCGGGCGACGATCGAGTGGATGGCCGGGCTGTTGCACGTCGAACACGCCGCACAGCGGTGACCCAGAAGTCAACGAGCAGGGCAGGGCGGGCCCAACTCACCGCCGACCCGCCCCTCCCACCCCCCGGCGCACCGGCCGCGCCGGGGGTCCAGGCCCGACGCGGCCTGTCGCGACTCCTGCCGGCGGGGCGCGACCGCAGACTCAGCGTCGACATCGCCACCTCCCTGGTCGCCAAGGGCGTGGGTCTCGCCGCGCCACTGGTCATCACCCCGGCGTGCTTCCGATATCTCGGTGACCAGCGCTACGGCCTGTGGATGGCGATCACCGCGCTCACCGGGATGGCCTGGTTCGCCGACCTGGGGCTCGGCAACGGTCTGCTCACCCGGCTGAGTCTCCTCGCCGACGACCCCCGCCAGCGGGCGCGGGAGATCTCCAGCGCGTACGCCACGCTCGGTGTGGTCGCGATGGCCCTGCTGGCCGGACTCGTCCTGATCGAACCCGTGGTGCCCTGGGCCCGGGTGTTCGGCGTCACCGACCCCGCCATCGCCACGGAGGCGTCGGCCCTCGCCCTGCTCTGCTTCGGCGCCTTCGCGGTCAACGTTCCGCTCTCGCTGATCCAACGGGTCCAGTACGCCCGCGGGCAGGTTACCCAGAGCAACGCGTGGCAGGCGGCCGGTGCCCTGGCCTCGATGGTGGCCGTGCTCGCCGCGATCGCCGCCGGGAGTAGCCCGCTGACGGTGATCGCCTGCGCCGTGCTGGCCGTCCCGCTGACCAACCTGATCAACACCCTCGTCTACTTCTGGCGGCAGGAGTCCACCGCACGACCGCGACCCGGGCTGGTGCACCGGGCCACGGCGGTGGGCCTGCTCCGGCTGGGCCTCCAGTTCTTCGCGCTCTCGGCGATGTCGTCGATCGCGCTGAATGTGGACAACCCGCTGGTGGCACACGTCCTCGGGCTCAGCGTCGCCGCGTACTACGCGGTCGTCGGGAAGCTCTTCGGCGTCCTGTCACTGTTCGTCGCGCTGGTCGGGATGACGGTCTGGCCGGCCAACGGAGCCGCCCTCGCCCGTGGCGACATCGCCTGGGTACGCCGGACCACCCGACGGATGGTGCTGCTCAACGGCCTGATCGTGGGAACGGCCGGGCTCGCGCTGGTCGTTCTCGGTCACCGGCTGCTCGACCTGTGGGTCGGTGGGGTCGACACGGCGGTGGTGCCGGTCACCGTCCTGGCCGGGCTTGCGCTCTGGTCGTTCCTGGTGGCGGTCGCCTCCCCGCTGCTTCTCGTACAGAACAGCATCGGCCTCCTTCGACCGCAGTTCGTCGGCTGGGCGGCCTTCCTGCTGCTCGCGACGGCGCTGAAGCTCGCCGGGCTACGGGAGTTCGGGCTGGTGGGCCTGCCGCTGGCTGGCTGCCTGGCCTACCTGCTCACCATCTGGCCCGCCGCCATCGTCGGTTACCGGCGCGCGCTGGCCAGGTCCGACCGTGCCGCCGCGCGCAGCGGGTCCGAGGTGGCGGTGTGACCGTCCGCCGTCCAGGCCGGCGGGGATCGTCAGCCGGCCGGTCCTCTTCAACAGCTAGGGGAGTCCTTCGATGAAACAGGCGCAGATCGTCATCGACGCCGCGGGCGGGGCGGGCGGCGGTGCCGGACGTCTCAAGACCGAACTCGACGCCTTCCTCGCCGATGGCACCGCCCCGATCCGGGTCATCGGGCGGGACCGCCACCTCACGCCGTCGTGGCTGGTGCGGCGCGAGGTCGCCGCCGTGGGCACCCCCGTGGTCGTCTCGCTGAACAACGTCTCGTTCGCCTGGCGCGGCGCCGAGCGGCGGGTGCTGGTGCACAACGCCCTGCATTTCCTGGCACCCACCGAGGGGCGACTGTTGGCGCTGCAACCCCGGTCGCTGCGGGCGCAGATTCCCGTGGTCCGGCGGATGCTGCATCGGGCCGACGTGATCGCCGTACCGTGTTCGGCCATGGCGCGACGGGTCGCCGACCGGGTGCCGGCGGTACGCGACCGGCTGCTGGTGCTCGCGAACCCGGTGAGCCCGGTCGGCCCCCGGGTGCCCACGGACGAGGTGTCGATCCTCGTCCCGATCGTGCCGTCACCGTTCAAGAACGTGGTCGCGGAGCTCCGCGTGCTGCTCGCCGCGCTGGACCGACGCCAGCACCCGGCCCGGGTACGGATGACCGCGCACCCCCACGAACTGCCGGAAGACCTGGCCCGGCATCCGCGACTGGACCTGCTGGGGCAGCTGCCGCACCACGAACTCTCCGAACACTGGCGCCGGACGACGGCTGTCTTCTTCCCGTGCCTGGTGGAGTCCTTCGGCTACCCGTTGGCCGAGGCACGCGTCTACGGCCTGCCCGTGCTGGCACCGGACAGCGAGCAGTCCCGTGAGGTCGCGGGCAGTGCCCTGACCCCGTACCGCACTGCGGACGTGGCGAGCCTCGCTGATGCGCTCGACGAGATAGACCGGGCGGTGGTCCCGGAACCGGACGCGTTCGAGCGGGGCGCGTACTTCACCCGGCTGCTGGGACTGGACCGGGAGCGTCCGGGCCGCCAGGTCGACAGGTCGGCGGCAGCCGCGTCACGGGCGGTCCGACCGTGACGCGGAGCCGGACGGCAGCGCGAGGGGGCGCAATGCGCGAGGACGCGGTCGGTAGCGCCGACGTCGGCGTCGGCCCGGGGAGTCGGGCCGACGACGGTTCGTGCCGGGTGTTGCGGGTCCTCGGTGAGCTGAACTTCGGGGGTACGGAGATGCGGACCGCCGAGTTGCTGCCCCGTCTCGCGGCCGCCGGGACGGAGGTCCACTTCGTGACGCTCAGCGACCGGATCGGGCCCGGGCCCCTGGCCGAGGCGGCCGTCCGGCACGGTGGGTCGGTCATCCCGATCCCGCTCGATGCCCGGTTCCCGCTGCGCTTCCTCCGGCTGCTGCGGCGGCTGCGCCCGGACGTGGTGCACGTGGACTGCGCGAACTTCTCCGGCGTGCTTCTCTGCCTCGCGCTGCTCGGCCGCGTACCGACCCGGGTCGCCCACTTCCGGGGTGACGACAACCAGCACCGCAGCCTGCGTCGGCGGGCGCAGCGTTGGGTCTGGAGACAGCTCCTGCGAGCGTCGGCCACCGACATCCTCGGCGTCTCGCCCAGCGCTCTCACCTGTGGCTATCACCGGGCGTGGCGCGACGACCCGCGGTGTCAGGTCGTGCTCAACGGTCTGGACCTCGACCGGCTCCACCGGCCGACCGGCCACCACCTCCGGGCCCTGACTGGGGCCGGCCCGGACGACCTGCTCTGCGTGAGCGTGGGCCGGGCCTCGCCGGAGAAGCGGCGCTGGCTCCTGCCACCGATCCTGGCTGGTCTGCGCGATCAGGGCGTCGACGCCCACGTCGTCCTCATCGGCCCCTCGGATGACAACGACGAAGCCCGCGTGCGAGCCGCCGCCGCCGAACACGGCGTCGCCGACCGGGTGCACCTGCTCGGCCCACGCGACGACGTGGGCGGCCTGCTCCGCCAGGCCGACGTTGTCGTACACCCGTCCTGCCTGGAAGGCCTGCCGGGCGGCGTGCTGGAACCCATCGCCCTGGGGATCGGCACGGTCGCCGCCGACCTGCCCGGTGTGCGCTTCATCGACGAGCACCTGCCCGGAGTCACCATCGTCGACACCGACGCGGCGCCGGCGGTGTGGGCGGCGGCGGTGGCGAGCGCCGCCGGCCACACCATGGCGACCGATCCCGACACGGCCGGCAGACGCTTCCAGTCGAGCCCCTTCGCGATCGAAGCGGCAGTCGAGACGCACCTGGCGATCTACCGGCGGCGGCTGCCCGAAGGCCTGCCGTCCGTACCTGTTGCCAAGAACAGAAGTCGGCTGCCCGCCGCTTCGGAACGGTGAGACAGATGAACGACCAGACGACGGTGCTCGGAACCGACAACGGGACGCACGACGGCCCGGCGCGGCGGGCAGGGCAGCCACGTCCGCTCCTGATCGGCCACTACCGCTTCCCGTACGGTGACGCCACCTCCAACCGGTTGCTGCAACTCGCCCGGTGTGCGGCCCCGCACGGCACGCACACCCTGGTGGTCAACGACTGGCCGTCCGACGGGTCCGCGCCACCGCAGCGCGACGAGGTCCCGGGCATCGAGCTGATCACGCTGCGGACCCCGGGAGGGAACCGCGTCACCCGGATGTCGGCCCGCCTCGCCCGTCCGGTGCGGGTGCTGCGGGCGATGCGCCGTCGGGGGGTGGTGCGCGGTGACGTTTCGGTGGTGCTGTTGCCGATGGCCATGATGACCCTGGGCAACTGGGCGGTCCTGCGGTTCGCGCTGCGCTGCCCGGTGGTGGTGGACGCGAGCGAGCGGCACGATCGTCGCCAGTTCCGGCGCGGTTGGCTGGCCCCTTACTTCGTTCGGCATCGCTGGTCGACGTTCCTGGCCACCCGCCTCGTCCACCGGGTCATCGCCGTCTCGACCACCCTCGGCGGCTATTTCGAACGGCGTGGCCTCGACGTGCTGGTGGTGCCGCCGCAGGTGGACTGCGACGAGTTCGCCGAGCCGCGGCCGTCGTCGCTGACCGGCGGGCTACGGTTGCTGTACGCCGGCACTCCCGGCCGTAAGGACATGCTCGACGTCATCCTCCGTGGGATCAGCCGACTGTCACCGCAGGACCAGGCGCGGGTACGCCTCACCATCGCCGGGGTCAGCCGCCAGGACGCCGCCGCTCTGTCCGACCTGGACGTCTCGGTGCTGGACTCGATGTCGGCCGAGGTGACGTTCCTCGGCCGGGTGCCTCGCGACACGGTGCTCACTCTGCTGTCCGAGGCGCACTTCTCGCTGCTGGTGCGCCCCACCGGGGGGTACGCCGCCCACGGCTTCCCGTCCAAGGTGCCGGAGAGCCTCTCCGCCGGATGTCCGGTGATGCTCAACTACACCAGCGACCTCGCCGCGTACGTGCGGGACGGGGTGGAGAGCCTCGTGCTCGACGGCAACGGTCCGGAGGACGTCCAGCGCGGCATCGAGCGGGCGTTGCGCCTGCGGGACGAGGACTGGGCGGCGATGAGCCGAGCGGCCCGCAGGACGGCCCGCGAGTCCTTCGACCACCGGGCCTGGCGGGCACGGGTGACGGCCTTCCTCGGTCCGACCGGCCCGGCGAGCTGACGCGCGGGTTCCGAAACGACCGACGGCCGCCCCGGTGGGGCGGCCGTCCGGCATTCCTGGCCGGGCCTTATCGCACGGGCACCCGTTCCCGCCGGTTCGAACCGGGCGCACCGGTCGGCTGTCGCCGACCCGTCGAGCTGTGCGGGTACGGCCCGCCGTTCGAACGCGCCGAGATGTACACGGCGGCGGGGACCCCGGAGACGTGGCGCCCCGAGCGGGTCTTCACCAGGACGCCGGCCACGGCCAGCCAGAACACGTACGGGTAGGGCTGGCCCATGCCGAACATCGTCGACTCGGTGACCTGGATCAGCAGGCCGGTGACGATGAGCCAGACCAGACCCGAGTTGAGTGCCCCGATGGGCGCCAGCAGCACCGCCCGCATCGCGGCGAGCAGGAGCAGGAGCAGCGGGGCGACGCCGATGACCCCCAGCTCCAGGAGCCACTGCAGGTAGCTGTTGTGCACGAGGTTGACGCTGACGTCGAAGAAGCCGTTCTGGCGGGTCTGTTCGAACAGGTGGATTCCGGACGAGTAGCCGAAGCCCAGCGTCGGGCGGCTCTGCCACAGCTCGTAGGCCGCCTGCCAGGTCTGGGTTCGTCCGTTGGAGAGATCGCCGTTGTCGGGGTCGGTGAACCGGGCGGCGAAGGTCTGCGCCCAGGTCGAACCCACGACGCTGGGGAGCATGCCGAACAGGTACGCCAACCCCAGGCCCCCGACCGCTACCACCAGCAGGCGTGCCATCGGCCCGGCTCCGTGCCGCAGCACCACCCAGAGCCCGCCGACGACGACGGCGATCAACGCGGTGCGGGACTCGGTGAGGGGGACGGCGATGAGCGCCGGCACGACGCCGAGCAACTGTGTTCGCTTGCGCGACTGCTGGTAGAGCGCCCAGCCGAGCGGAATCGTCAGGGCACAGATGATGCTCAGCATGTTCGGGTTGGCGTACAGGCCCTGGAACCGGTCGTTGAAGGAGGTGGCCGACGCCCGCCCGGCGATCCCGTAGCCGAGACTGGCCACGAGCGACAGGCTGAGCACCGCGTAGACCACGTGCAGGTCTGTGGCCACGGCCGCTGTGTCGACCCACCGGCGGCGCAGCAACACGTGGGCCAGCGCGGCGAGGAGCAGCAGCGCGACGCCCTGCTGGAGGGTGTGCAGCGGGGCGATCGACCACACGCTGCTCAGCGTGGCCAGCGCCGCGGTCGCCCAGAGCGCGGCGATGAACAGGCGTGTCCAGTTGTCGGCTGGCCGGACCCGGCGGTCCCGCCCGACCAACGCGCAGACGATCAGGCAGCCGACCGCGACGTACCGCGCGTAGAAGCTGAAGGTGACCAGCGACGGCATGTTCGACGAGGCGCAGACCAGCAGGATCGTCGCCACGGCCAGGATCCGTCGGAAGGCGTCGAGTCGCCGCGTGAGATAGAGCGCGGCGAGCAGGAGCGCCACACCGGCGGCGATGATGGGTTCGTCCAGGGCAAAGGCGGTCGTGACCGCCGTGAGACAGACTGCCCCGACGACGAGGGCGACGAGGCCAAGGCGTTCTACCACGTGATGTCCTTCGGCTCCTGCCGGCCTGGATCGGCGTCGGCGGGTGGTCCTGGTCGATGTGTCAGCGGAGAGGCCGGCCGGCAGCCGACCCCTGGTGTACGTGCGGTCAGACCGGCGTGGTCTGTCGGCTCACCAGTGCGTCGGGGATGCTCCACCTGGCTCGCGCGTCGTGCATCAGTCGGATCATGTCCGGCCAGGCCGGCGGCCGGTAACCGGTGGCGTGCGCCAACGCGTCGGCGCGCATCGACCGGTCAATCACGAAGTCGACGTCCGGCAGCAACTCGCCCCGCCAGCCGTACACGTCGGCGACCAGCCGGAGGAGGTCGTACTTCGAGATGGGCTCCGCGGCGAGGTGGTACAGCCCGGTCAGGTCCTCGCGGGGCAGGATGACCTCGCGCAGCAGTCGGGCGAACTCAACGGTCGTCACTCCGCTGTAGATCGCCCTGGTGAACCCGCGCACCAGACCCTGTTGGGAGAGGAACCAGTCCAGCAGTGACCGGTTGGTGGTCAACTCGTGCCCGATGATCGAGGTGCGCAGGGTGAGCGCGGGAGCCGACCTGGTCTCGCCCAGCAATTTGGACTGCCCGTAGAGGTCGGGTGGGTCCGGCAGGTCGTCCTCCAGGTAGCCACCGCGCTTGCCAGAAAACACGCAGTCGGTGCTGATGTGCACGAGCCGGTTGCCGAGTTGAGCGCAGGCATGGGCCAGCAGGTGCGGGAAGATCGCATTGAGCATCACCGTGTGGACGGCGTCCTGGACATCCGGACGCTGCTTGATCACGCCGACACAGTTGACGACGACGTCCGGGCGGATGTCGTCGATCACCTGTCGCACCTGGTCGAACCGGCTGACGTCGAGGGCGGGGGTGATCCGGGCGAGCAGGTCGGGCGAGAAGAGGTGCGCGCGGCCCTCCATGCTCCGCGCGGCGCCGTACACGTCGAGCCCCGGATCCTCACTCAGCTCCCGGACGAGTGCGTGGCCCAGCATCCCGGTCGCTCCGAGGACGAGGACGCGTCGGGTCATCGTGACTCCTTGTCCCGGCGGGTGTCGCTCCTGGCCCGCCGTGCCGCTTCGGTGAGCAGGTCGGCGAGGACCTGCACGTTGGTCGCCTGACTCATGTGGGTCAGGTAGTGGTGCCGGCCCGCCCGTCCCATCGCCCGGAGCCGCGACCGCGGCGTCTGCCTGGCCTGCCGGACGACCTCGGCCAGGCTCGCCGGGTCCTCGGGTCGGGCGTCGAAGCCGGCGCCGGCGTGCCGGACGACCCGGGCGGCGTCGCCGGGCGCGCAGGCGAGCACGGGTTGGCCGCAGGCCAGGATCGACTGGACCTTGCTGGGCAGGGTGATGCTGAACAGCGGATCGTTCGCCAGGGACACGAGATGCAGGTCAGCGGCTGCCATCCGGGCCGCCAAGCGGTCCGGCGGGACCGGGTCGAGGAAGTGGACGTGACCGGGTCGGCTCCGCGCCGCCTGCGCGATCAACGCGTCCTTCTCCACCCCGTCGCCGACCAGGACCAGGTGGACGTCGGGCAGGTCGTGCAGCCGGGCCACAGCGTCGATCACGGTGTCGAGTCGCTGCGCCGGGCCGTGGTTGCCCGCGTACATCAGCACGAAGTCGTCGTCGTGCAGGCCGAGCCGGGCGCGTAGGCCGGGCTCCGGTTCGGTCGGCTGCATGACCTTCTCGTCGGCCCAGTTGTAGACCACCGAGACCTTCTCGGCCGGGACGCCCCGGGCGATGATCGTGTCCCGCAGGCCGGGCGCCGGGACCGTGACGTGATCGGCCCAGCGGTACGTCCGGTCCGTGAACCAGCCGAGGCTCGCCTCCGCGAGCCGGCGGGCCACCCCGTCGGTGAGGAACCCCGTGGCGAAGATGGAGTCCGGCCAGAGGTCCAGCACCATGGTCACGTACGGGGTGCCCCAGCGTCGCCGTGCCGTCATGGCCGCGGCCGTGGCGGTAACCGGCGAGGAGTAGACCAGAGCGACGTCGGCGGCGCGCAGCACGGACGCGCCGAGCAGGGACGAGGACGCCGCCCAGCTCAGGTAGTTGGCGGCCCGGCCGACCGCGGACCGGTCGTGGCTCGGGTGCAGGGGCGTACGGACGACCCGGGAGCCGTCGCGCAGCTCGACGGTCCGTCGGCGGGCCGAGTATCCGTCGTACACGACGCCCTTCGGATAGTTCGGCACCCCGGTGAGCACGTCGACGTCGAAGCCCTGTCGGCGCAGCGAGTCGCTGATGCCTTCGGCGAAGGGCGCCGGTTCCGGGGGGAACCACTGACTGACCAGTGCGACCCGGTCAGGCCGTCCGCCACTTCTGGCCGGGGCGCTCACGCCGCGACGGCGTCGAGGTGCGCCCGCACCTCCGGCAGGTTCAGCAGCAGCGACTCGATCTCCGGAACGACGAGACGCCGGGTGTTGTGCGAGTTGAAGTCCTGGGTGCCCCGGTCGACGCTGCCCTCGTCGAAGTAGAGGGCGTAGTTGAGGTCCCGGCTGTCCACCGGCACCCGGAGGAACTCCCCGAAGTCCTCGGCGCGGGACAGGTCCTCGCGGCTGGCGAGGGTCTCGTAGAGCTTCTCGCCATGCCGGATCCCGAGGACGTTCATCTTGACGGGGACCCCGAACAGGTTGCACAGCGCCGTCGCCAGGTCGCCGATGGTGCAGGCGTCGGCCTTGCGGATGAAGATGTCGCCGGGCTGGCCGTGCCGGAAGGCGTGCTCCACCAGGTCCACTGACTCTTCGAGCGACATCAGGAAGCGGGTCATCGTCGGCTCGGTCACCGTCAGCGGTGTCCCCTTGCGGATCTGGTCGATGAACAGCGGAATCACCGAGCCCCGCGAGTACATGACGTTGCCGTAGCGCACACAGCAGACGCGGGTCCGGGCGGCCGGGTTGTTGCGCGCGTGGGCCTGCGCCACCTTCTCCATGAGCGCCTTGGTCATGCCCATCGCGTTGACCGGGTAGACCGCCTTGTCGGTGCTCAACAGCACCAGCGCTTCGACGCCGTTGCGCTCGCAGGCGTCCACGACGTTGGCGCTGCCCAACACGTTGGTCCGTAGCGCCTCCAGGGGAAAGAACTCACAGGAGGGGACCTGCTTGAGAGCAGCGGCGTGGAAGACGAATTCGGTGTCCCGACTGGCCTTGGCCACGGAGTCGTAATCGCGTACGTCGCCGACGTAGTAGCGGACCCGGTCGTCGCGGATGCGGTGCCGCATCGCGTCCTGCTTCGACTCGTCGCGGCTGAGTACCCGCACCTCGGAGGCCCCGGCGTCGAGCAGGCGACGGACCATGGTCTGCCCGAAGGAGCCGGTCCCGCCGGTGATCAGGAAACGTCGGTCCGAAAGCGAGGAAATCACTTCTCCTCCAGCCCTCTCCGCCGTTTCAGGGGAGTTCGCAGTTTTCATAGATCCGGACCATACCGTCCTAAGCAGACCAATGACCCGGGAAGCCGGATAACCGCTGACAAATTTGGTAAGCGACTAATTTTCATTAAAAATGCCGCTACCACCGGCTATCTCGACTCGTTTGTCCAACGATCGAATTGCCGGCCCGAGACGGAGTCCGGCGCAGTCATCGGCGAAGGGTGGACACATGACACGGGTGATGACCGTGGTAGGGACCCGACCAGAGATCATCCGACTGTCCCGGATCATGACCGCGCTCGACGAGACCGTGGAGCACGTGCTGGTCCACACCGGGCAGAACTGGGACGCGACCCTCTCCGACGTCTTCTTCAAGGAGTTGGGGCTGCGGGAGCCGGACCGGTCGCTGCGGGTGGACACGTCCTCGCTGGGACGGGTTCTGGGCGGCGTGCTGACCGGGATGGAGACGGCCATCACCGAGCTGAGGCCGGACGCGCTCCTGGTCCTCGGCGACACGAACAGCAGCATCGCCGCCCTGATGGCACGGCGGATGCGAGTGCCCGTCTATCACATGGAGGCCGGCAACCGTTGCTTCGACCTCAACGTCCCGGAAGAGACCAACCGGCGTCTGGTCGACCACATCGCCGACTTCAACCTGGTCTACACCGAGCACGCCCGGCGCAACCTGCTCGCCGAAGGGCTTCATCCGCGCCGCATCCTGCACACCGGCTCGCCCATGCGTGAGGTGCTGGACCACTACGCCGCGGACATCGAGGGTTCCGGGATCCTGCGCCAACTCGGCCTCGAACCCGACGGCTATTTCGTGGTCAGTGCTCACCGGGAGGAGAACGTCGACCAGCCTGCCCGGCTGCGTCGGCTGCTCGACTGCCTCCGCGTCGTACGGCAGACCTGGGGGCTGCCGGTGCTCGTCTCCACCCACCCCCGCACGCGAAAGCGGCTGGAGGCCCTGACCGACGTCGACCTCAGCGCCGACGGCATCACCTTCCACGAGCCGTTCGGTCTGTTCGACTACGTACGCCTGCAGAGCCAGGCCCGGTGCACCCTCTCCGACAGCGGCACCATCAGTGAGGAGGCGGCGATCCTCGGCTTCCCGGCGGTCACCCTGCGCGACTCGATGGAACGTCCGGAGGCACTCGACGCGGGCGGAATCATCATGACCGGCCTCGACCCGGAGGGCGTGGTCGAGGCCATCGGGGTCACCGTCGCCCAGGTCGAGGCGCGAGGGGTGCCCTGTCCGGTCGACTACCAGGTGCCGGACACCTCCCGGCGGGTGGTCGACTTCATCCTCTCCACGGTCCGCCGGCACCACGACTGGGCGGGCATCCGCCGCTGAGACCGGGTCGCCATCAGGGCCGGCCACCGCGTACCTGCGGTCGCCGGCCCTGATGCGTCAGCCCGGTCGTGCGATCAGCGTGACTGCAGCGGTACGCCCAGGGGGCCTTCCACCACCGGGTCGGTCGGCTGGGTGCAGAGCAGTGCGAGGTGCTCGACGACCTTCGCCGCGTCCTCGTACGGGTCGAGCCCGCTGACCTCCATCGGGTCGAGCGGCGGCACGGCCACGTGGGACACCAGAGGGTGCAGTGGTCGGGTGTCGACCTCGCCGGTCCCGAGCAGATCCTCGTGCAGCTTCTCGCCGGGCCGCAGACCGGTGTAGACGATGGGCACGGAACTGGATGCCTGGTCGGCCATCTGGCGTGCCAGGTCGACGATCCGCACCGGGTCGCCCATGTCGAGCACCAGCGCCTCCCCGTCCCGGCCGATCTCGGCGGCCTGCAGCACCAGGTGGACGGCCTCCTGCAGGGTCATCAGGTAGCGGGTGACGTCCGGGTGGGTGACGGTCAGCGGCTTGCCGGTCTCGATCTGCCGTTGGAAGGCCGTCACCACCGAGCCGCGGCTGCTCAGCACGTTGCCGAACCGGACGCTGAGGAACGTGCCGGGGAACCGGGACGCGGCGTGTGCGGTCAACCGCTCGGTGATCCGCTTCGAGTAGCCGAGGACGCTGATCGGATCGGCGGCCTTGTCCGTGGAGATGTTGACGAACTTCGCCACGTCCTGGCAGGCGTCCAGCACCGAGAGGGTGCCCCAGACGTTGGTCTTGATCGCCTCGCCCGGGTGCCGCTGCAGCAGCGTCAGGTGCTTGAGCGCCGCCGCGTGGAAGATGATCTCCGGCCGGCGCTCCCGGATGATCCGCCGAATTCCCTCGTCGTCACGAAGGTCGGCGAGGATCAGCTCGGGCCCGTCCAGCATGGCCCGCCCGGCGAGCGACATCTGAAGACTGTGCAGGGCCGACTCGTCCCGGTCTAGCATCATCAGCTCGCCCGGGTTGGCCTTCATCACCTGGCGGCACAGCTCGGAGCCGATCGACCCGCCGGCGCCGGTGACCAGGATCCGCCGGCCGGTCAGGCTGTTGGTGCTCAGCGGCAGGTCACCGATCACCTGCCGGCGGCCGAGCAGGTCGCTGACCTGCACGTCCCGGACGTCGGTGACGGTGATCCGGTGGTCGACCAGGTCCCGCACCGGTGGCAGCACCTTGAAGACCGCGCCGGCCTCCAGGGTGGCCTCGCGGATCTGGCGGATCAGCGCGGCGTCCGCGTTGGCCACCGAGAAGATCACGGTGGTGGCGCCGGTACGCCGGACCGAGGTGGCGACGTCCTGCCGTCCACCCAGCACGCGCACGGCGCCGATGCGCAGGTCGCGCTTGTCGGGGTCGTCGTCGAGCGCGCCGACCGGCAGGTACCGGCCGCGCGGGTCGCTGAGCATGGCGCGGAGCAGGCCCTGGCCGGCGTCACCCATCCCGAAGAGCAGCACGGGCGTCGACGACCGGACGTCCGGCCGCATGGCGAGGTCGCGCCGGTGCCGGTACGCGAACCGGGCGCCGAGCATGAAGAGCAGGGCCAGCGCGCCGCCGACCAGAGGGGTGCTCGCCGGAACCGGTCGCTCGCCGGACGGCAGCAGGGCGAGCAGCACGATGCCCCCCGTCGTGATGGCGGTCCCGGCGACGCCCTGAACCTCTTGCAGACTGCCCAGCGGGTGCCGTCCGGAGTAGAGCCGGCGTAGCGCCGCCACCGCCACGTGTACGACCGCCGCCACGACGCCGACCGCTGCTGCCCGACCCAGTTGACCCGGGGGGAGTTGGAACTCGAACCGGGTCCACGCGGCGGTGACGAATCCACCGACCCAGGCGGTGGTGTCGGTGGCGAGGAACCCGGCCGTGCGCTGACGGGCCCTGGCCCGCCGCGCCTGCCGGTCCGCGCGCTGCGTGTTCTCGGTGTCCTGCGGCATGTGCTGGCTCCCTGTCCCGTCGCGCGCTTCTTCCGCCCACACGGCGGAAGAAGCCTCTAGGCTCTTTGTTCTTGTTACATGCCAAAGTGGCGCTGTTGGGCGCTTTCGGTGTTTGCGAGCTGAATAGGCGGTAGGTCCGGTACTTCAGCGGGCCGGAACGCCCTTGACCGTCACCTGGTCGGGTACGTCCCGGACGACGCAGGCACCTGCCCCGACCGTGCTGTCCCGCCCGATCCGCAGGCCCTGGAGCACCGCGGCGGTGGTCCCGACCAGCACGCCCTCGGCCAGGTGGCAGTCACCGGATACCGCGGCGAGCGGGTTGACCGAGACGTAGTCCGCGAGGCGGCTGTCGTGGCCGACGGTGGCGTTCTGGTTGAGATGGACGTGCCGGCCGAGGGTGACGTTCGTGGTGACCCTGGCTCCCGCGAAGGCCACGAAACCCGGCCCGTACTCGGTGTCCGGCCCGATGGTGGCGTCCGGGTGGACGAGACTCGCGGCCTCGGTGTCGTACCCGTCGATCCGGCCGCCGATGACGCGGCGGATCCGGGGATCGCCGATGCCGATGAGGTGTCGGGTGGCCGGGGGCGCGTCGCGCAGCCAGGCCACGTCCCCGAGGTACGGCACGTCGAGTCGCTGCAACCGTTTCAGGTTCTCTTCGCTGGGTCGGTCGTCGACGACGCCCAGCAGTTGCCAGATCGGCCGGCTGGCGGCCTCGTTCACTGCCCGGGCGATGGTCAGCACCTCCCGGCCGTGGCCGCCGCAACCGACCACCACCAGTCCCGTTGTCACGCCGCGGGCCCTCCCGTTTGAGCGGCCAGGAACTCGTCGATCGCGGCCAGCACGCGTGCGATCTGCGGCTCGGTCAGGGCGCTCCCGCTGGGCAGAGTGAGCCCGTCGGCGAAGAGCCGCTCCGCCGCGCCGGTGAGCAGGCTCTCCGCGCCGGCGTGCAGGGGCTGAAGGTGCATCGGCTTCCACACCGGCCGGGTCTCGATGTCCCGCTCGGCCAGGTGGGCCGCCAGGTCGTCGGCCTGCCAACCACACCGCTCCCGCTCGACGGTGATGACGGTGAGCCAGCAGTTCGACTCGGTGTCCTCGGCGCCGAGCAGCTGGACGCCCGGCACCGGGGCGAAGAGCTTGGCGTAGTGGTCGCGCAGCTGACGGCGTCGCGCGATCATCTCGTCCAGCCGGAGCAACTGGGCCCGGCCGAGCGCCGCGAGGAGGTTGCTGAGCCGGTAGTTGTAGCCGGTCTCCCGGTGCTCGTAGTGCCGCGCCGGTTCGCGGGCCTGGGTGGAGAGGTGGCGGGCCCGGTCGAGAAGTGCGACGTCGTCGCTCACCAGCATCCCGCCGCCGGAGGTGGTCATGATCTTGTTGCCGTTGAACGACAGCACGCCGGCGTGCCCGAAGGAGCCGGCGGGCTGTCCCCGGTGACTCGCCCCGAGCGCCTCCGCGGCGTCCTCCACCAGGGGGACCTCGGCCTCGGCGCAGACCGGGGCCAGCGAGAGGTAGTCGACGCAACTGCCGAACATGTCCACCGGGACGATCGCGCCGACCCGCTCGCCGCGCGATCGCAGCCGACGCAGCAGGTCGGCGGTGAGATCGACGTCGAGGTTGCCGGTCCTGGGGTCGCAGTCGACGAAGACCGGACGCGCGCCGATGTAGTGGACCGCGTTCGCGGTGGCGACGAAGGTGAGCGTGGGCACGATGACCACGTCACCAGGCCTCACGCCGACGCCGAGCAGGGCCAGGTGCAGGGCGGCGGTGCCGGAGCTGACCGCCACGGCTCCGTTGGTGCCGACCCGCTCGGCGATGTCGTGCTCGAAGGCCTGCAGGTCCGGGCCGGCCGGCGCCACCCAGCCGGAACGCAGGGCCGCGACCAGGTACGACTCTTCGAGAGGGCCGACGTCGGGCGGGGACAGGTGGATCGTCTGGCTCATCGGCCGGCTCCCCCGAGGGTCGTCACGCCGGTGTCCGGTCGCGCTGCGGAGGTGCCGGACGTCGGGGCGGCGTACCGAGGAACTCCGGCGCGGTCGCGGACCCGGCCGCGTTGATTCCCTCGCGGCGCAGCACGGTCCGCACGGTCGCGGCGAGAATCGACAGATCCACCCGGAGGTTGTGGCTCTCCACGTACCGCACGTCGAATTCCAACTTCTCCTCCCAGCTCAAGCTGTTGCGCCCCCGCACCTGGGCCAACCCGGTGACGCCGGGCCGGACCTCGTGCCGTCGGGCCTGGCGGGGGGAGTAGCGGCTGAGATATTCGGGCAGCAGCGGGCGCGGGCCGACCAGGCTCATGTCGCCCCGCAGCACGTTCCAGAGCGTGGGCAGCTCGTCCAGGCTGGTGGCGCGCAGCCAACGCCCGAGCGGGGTGAGTCGATCGCGGTCTCCGACCAGGCCGAGGTTCAGGTTGGGTGGCCGCATGGTGCGGAACTTGACCATCTCGAATGGTTGTCCGTGCAGTCCGGCGCGGCACTGGCGGAAGAGCACCGGGCGACCGAGACCCATCGCGACCAGAGCCGCCACCACGATCAGCAACGGCGTGACCAGGACGAGAAGGACCGCCGCCACGATGACGTCGGCGACTCGCTTGCCCCGCTTCGGGCTGGACCGGGGCAGTGACAGATCGGCGTCCACGAGACCATCAGGCACCGGCACGGTGTGACCTCCCACACGATTTACACAAAAGGTACTCATTTGTCATATCAGGTACACATGACGCGGTGTCACCGAATCGCGACAGTCAGTCCGCATTCCCCCGATCAACCCCGAAACCCCGTACTCGGACACGGCCAGATCAGCGGCCTTGTGCAGCTCCTGGCGTCGAAGGGCCGGGCGGTAGAGTCGCGACGGCCGGTCAGGCGAGGGAAGAACTGGCCGGTCGGGCGAGGGGGATGGCGTGCTGCACCTGAGGGTGATCGCCCCGGTGGACCGGTCGACGGAGGTCGTCGACCTGCTCTCCGCGGAGGCGGGGGTGACTCACCTCGCCGTGCTGCCTGGTGCCGCTCGGCAACCACCGGGTGATCTCATCCTCTGCGACGTGGTGCGGGAGAGCGCCGACCGCGTGCTGCGGGAGTTGCGGCGGATCGGCGTGGACACCAGCGGCGGCATCGCGGCCGACGACGTCGAGCTGACCATCTCCGCGGCGGCCGACCGGGCGGCGGAGGAGGCACCGGGCAGCGGCGCGGACGCGGTGGTCTGGGACGAGATCGCCGCGAAGACCGGCGAGCAGACGGAACTGTCCGGCACCTACCTCGTGCTGATCGTGGTGGCCACCATGATCGCCGGCATCGGGGTGCTGCTGGACCAGCCGATTCTCATCGTCGGGGCCATGGTGGTCGGTCCGGAGTTCGGCCCCCTCGCCGCACTGTGCGTGGCGCTGCTGCGCCGCCAGCTCGGGGTGATCGGCCGCTCGGTGCAGGCTCTCGTGGTCGGGTTCCTGGCGGCCATGGTGGCGACCGTGCTGAGCACCTGGGCGCTGACCGCAGCTGGCCTGGTCAGTCGGGAGATGCTGCTCGCCGAACGCCCGCTCACCGACTTCATCTGGCGGCCGGACGCGCTGTCCTGGGTGGTCGGTCTACTCGCCGGCGTGGCCGGGATGCTCTCGTTGACATCGAAGAAGTCCGGCAGCCTGGTCGGGGTGCTGATCTCGGTGACCACGGTCCCGGCCGCCGCGAACGTGGCGGTGGCCGCCGCCTACGGAGCGTGGGACGAAGCGGGCGGCTCGGCCCTCCAACTGGTGATCAACCTGTCTGCGATCGTCCTGGCCGGGCTGCTCACCCTCGTGGTGCAGCAGGTCTGGTGGTGGGGTCTGGCTCGCCGGTCCCGTCGTCCAGCAACCGGGTGAGCAGCGTCCGCAACGGGATCGACTCACCGTCGCGGCCACCGGCCCCGACCACCAACGGCGCCGGGCTGGGCTCCGGGTCGACGCCGAACAGCCGGGCCCGCAGACCGCCGGGCACGGTCAGCAGGTGGAACCGGCCGTCCACGTCCACCGCCCGGGTCTCGGCCCGGTCGACGTACCAGCCGGTCAGCCTGGTCCGGTAGCGCCCGCGCCCGTCGTAACCCCGGGCAACCAGCCGGGTGGTGCGCAGCCCCCGCCGAGTCGCCTCGGCCACGAACCAGGCCACCAGCTTCGCCGCCTCGGCCTGCTCGGCGGCCCGCCGCCGCGCGTCCGCGTCGGCGTGCGCCCGCACCGCCTGCTGCCGCTGATCCCGCCACGTCCGGCCGTCCGGCTCAGTCACGACGCCGACGGTACGCGACGCGGCTCAGTCGAGGACGGCCCGCAGGGTGCGTCGAGCGATCGCGGCCATCACCAGGTTGGTCTCGACGTAGTACGGCAGCGCGTTGATCGCCTGCTCCAGCGCCCATCCGCGTCCGCGCTCCCACGTCGCATCGTCCACGCCGAGCGCCCGCCGGTATGTCTCCCGCGACCCGGCGTCGAACAGGTTCCACGCCGGCATCAGGTCCACCGCCGGGTCGCCCACGTCGACGGCGCCCAGGTCGATGACCGCGGCCAGCCGGCCGTCGCGAACCAGCAGGTTGCCCGGCATCAGGTCGGCGTGGATCCACACGTCGGCCACCTCGTGCCGGGGGATGGCCCGGCAGCGGTCCCACACCTCGGCGAGTCGGGCGGTGTCGGTGAGCTGGACGCTGCTGGCCAGGGCCGACCGCACCCCGCCGTCCTGGTCGGCCAGCGGGCCGCCCCGGCCGGACCCGGACCAGGCCCGGCCGCCGGTGTCGATGGCGTGCAGGGCGGTGACGACGCCGGCCAGGTCCCGGGCGAAGGCGTCCAGGTCGCCGAAGCGGTCGGGGTGGATCGGCTCGCCGGGGATCCAGCGGTACGCCGTCCACGGCCCGGGGTACCCCTCGCCCGGCTCGCCGAGGCCGAGCGGTTCGGGCACCGCGATCGGCAGGTGCCGGCCGAGCAGCCGAGCGTGCTCCTGCTCCCGCAGCAGCTCGGCCCGCAGCTCGGGGTCGGCCCTCGGTTGCAGGGGAAACCGCAGGACGATCTCCGCACCGAGCCGGAAGAGGGCGTTCACCGTGCCGGTCGAGGGGAGCGGACGAACGGGGAGCGCCCGCCACTCGGGAAACTGCTCGGCGACCAGGGCGGCCACCACCTCGGCGCTGACGTCGAGCTGATCGGCGTGCATCTTCACCGCGAGATCATCACGCATCGCCGCGCTGCCCGGCGACCCGTATTTCTCCCGGGTCCGCATCCTTCCTCCGTGGCTTCCCTCGCTCCGACGGCGGATGCAGGCCCATTCATGCGGCCCCTGTCGAGCTGCCCCAGATCTGGACCGCCGTCACACGGACTCGCCCCACGAGTGGGGCAGCTCGACAGGTGCCGTGAGGAACCGGTCGCGCTGGTGCGGTCGGCTCGGGGCAGGGCTCACCAACAGGCTCCCGTGGGGCAGCTCGCTGACGACCAGGCAGGGACGGCCCCGCCTGTCCTCCTCGGCCTCCACCACGACGCCGTGCCGTGGAGCACCGGGCAGGCCGGCGATCGAGGTCGACAGAATCTCGACCAGCTCGGGATGCCGCCCGCATGGGGCGACATCCCGAGCTGGTCGAGCGAGGGCTGCGCGCCCCGCTGGTTGATCAGGCCAGGCCGGCGCGGCGCAGGGCCTCCGCCATCGCGTCGTTGGCCGGTGCCGGCGCACCCTGCCGCTGCTGACCGCCGCGGCCACCCTGACCGCCACCCTGCCCTCCGCGGCCGCCCTGACCGCCGCGGCCGCCCTGACCGCCACCCTGCCCGCCCCGGGAACCCTGTGCGCCGCGACCACCCTGACCGGCAGGACCACCCTGCGGCCCGCGCTGCGCCGGGCCGCCACGCCCCTCCTGGCTCGTCCGGCCACCACCACCTGCGGCTCCCGGCTCGTCCTCCAGGCGCAGGGTCAGCGAGATGCGCTTGCGGGGTACGTCCACGTCGAGCACCCTGACCTTGACCACGTCACCGGACTTCACCACGTCGCGGGGGTCCTTCACGAAGGTCCGGGACAGCGCCGAGACGTGCACGAGACCGTCCTGGTGCACCCCGACGTCGACGAACGCGCCGAACGCGGCCACGTTGGTGACCACCCCTTCGAGCACCATGCCCGGCGTCAGGTCGCCGATCTTCTCCACCCCTTCGACGAAGGTGGCGGTGCGGAACTCCGGGCGCGGGTCCCGGCCCGGCTTCTCCAGCTCGGCGAGGATGTCCGTGACGGTGGGCAGACCGAACCGGTCGTCGACGAAGTCGGTGGCCCGCAGCCCCCGCAGGATGGTGCTCTTACCGATCACCGAGCGCAGGTCCTGACCTGTGCTGGAGAGGATCCGGCGCACCACCGGGTACGCCTCGGGGTGCACGCTGGAGGAATCGAGTGGGTCGTCGCCGTCGGGGATGCGCAGGAAACCGGCGCACTGCTCGAACGCCTTCGGACCGAGCCGCGCCACCTTCTTCAGCTCGGTACGCGACCGGAACGGCCCGTTGGTGTCCCGGTGCAGCACGATGTTCTCGGCCAGCCCGGCGCCGATCCCGGAGACCCGGGTCAGCAGCGGCGCCGAGGCGGTGTTGACGTCCACCCCGACCGCGTTGACGCAGTCCTCCACCACCGCGTCCAGCGACCGGGACAACTTCACCTCGGACAGGTCGTGCTGGTACTGGCCGACCCCGATCGACCGTGGGTCGATCTTGACCAGCTCGGCGAGCGGGTCCTGGAGTCGTCGGGCGATGGAGACCGCGCCGCGCAGCGACACGTCCATCCCGGGCAGCTCCTGCGAGGCGTACGCGGAGGCGGAGTAGACCGACGCGCCGGCCTCGGAGACCATCACCTTGGTCAGGTTGAGCTGCGGGTGCCGCTTGATCAGGTCACCGGCCAGCTTGTCGGTCTCCCGGGAGGCGGTGCCGTTGCCGATCGCGATCAACTCCACCCCGTGTGCCCCGGCGAGCCGGGCGAGGGTCTCGACCGACGCGTCCCACTGCCGGCGTGGCTCGTGCGGATAGATCGTGTCGGTGGCGAGCACCTTGCCGGTGGCGTCCACCACGGCCACCTTCACACCGGTCCGCAGGCCCGGGTCCAGGCCCATCGTGGGCCGGGTGCCGGCCGGCGCGGCCAGCAGCAGGTCGCGCAGGTTGGTCGCGAAGACCCGCACCGCCTCCTCCTCGGCCGCCTGCCACAGCCGCATCCGCAGGTCCGCGCCGAGGTGGATGAGGATCCGGGTACGCCAGGCCCAGCGGACCGTGTCGGTCAACCAGCGGTCGGCCGGGCGACCGGCGTCGGACACCCCGAAACGGCCGGCGATGGCCGCCTCGTACCGGGTCGGGCCGGTCGGCGCGGCGTCGGACTCGCCGGCCTCCTCCGGTTCCATGGTCAGGTCGAGCACGCCCTCCTTCTCGCCCCGGAACATGGCCAGGATCCGGTGCGAGGGCAGCTTCGGGTACGGCTCGGAGAAGTCGAAGTAGTCGGAGAACTTGGCGCCCGTGGTCTCCTGTCCCTCGCGTACCCGGGAAGCCAGGCGGCCTCGCGACCACATCTGCTCGCGCAGCGTGCCGATCAGGTCGGCGTCCTCCGCGAAGGTCTCGATGAGGATCGCCCGCGCGCCCTCCAGCGCGGCGGCGGCGTCGGCGACGCCCTTCTCCTCATCGACGAACCCGGCGGCGGTGGCCCGTGGGTCCTGGGTCGGGTCGGCCAGCAGTGTCTCGGCCAACGGCGCCAACCCGGCCTCGCGGGCGATCTGCGCCCGGGTCCGCCGCTTCGGCTTGTACGGCAGGTAGATGTCCTCCAGCCGGGACTTCGAGTCGGCGGCCATGATCTGCGCTTCCAGGGCCTCGTCGAGCTTGCCCTGACCGCGGATCGACTCCAGCACGGCGGCCCGCCGCTCGTCCAGCTCGCGCAGGTAGCGCAGCCGCTCCTCCAGGGTGCGCAGCTGGGTGTCGTCGAGCAGGCCGGTGGCCTCCTTGCGGTAACGGGCGATGAACGGCACGGTGGCGCCGCCGTCGAGCAGCTCCACGGCCGCCCGCACCTGACGCTCGGCCACGCCGAGCTCGTCGGCGATCCGCTGATGAACAGACTGGGTCACGATCTCGATCCGCCTTCGACTCGATCCGCCTTCAAAGAGCGGGTACCGCCTGCATTCTGCCGGGCGGCCCCCGACGCTGTCGCCGCGCCCGGCCGGGGTGACCGGCGGCGGTGTCAGCGGCCCTGCGCTAGCGTGGCGATCATGGAAACACCTGCGGAGCCGCGCGCCCGGCGGCTCTTCGGCGGCAGCGCCCGGGCCCTCGGCGACCTGACGGCCAACCCGTTCCGCGCCGACCGGGACCGGATCGTCGGCTCGCCGTTCTTCGCCCGCCTCGGCGGTGTCACCCAGGTGATCAGCCCGGTCGGCTCCGGGCTGCTGGTGCACAACCGGCTCACCCACAGCCTCAAGGTGGCCCAGGTGGCCCGGGCGGTCGCCGAGCGGCTGAACGCCGACGAGCGGTGGCGTGACCTGCTGGACAAGCTCGGCGGCTGCGACCCCGACGTGGTGGAGGCCGCGGCGCTCGCCCACGACCTTGGCCACCCGCCGTTCGGGCACCTGGGGGAGCGGGTGCTGGACCGGCTGGCCCGCCAGCGCCTCGGCCTCGCCGACGGGTTCGAGGGCAACGCCCAGTCGTACCGGATCGTCACCAGCACCGAGATCCGCGGCGCGGCCACCACCGGGCTGGACCTGACCGCCGCGGTCCGCGCGGCGATGCTGAAGTACCCGTGGACCCGACTGGACCACCCCGACCCGCACCCGCGCACGATGGACCCGCCGCCGCGCGGGGCCACCCCGCCGCCGGACGACCCGGAGAGCGGCTCGTCGAAGTTCGGCGCGTACCGGACCGAACTCGACGACCTGCGCCAAGCCCGCGAGCCGTTTGCCGGCCGCATCCCGGACTGGCAGCAGACCGTGGAGGCGTCGGTGATGGACACCGCCGACGACATCGCGTACGCCATCCACGACGTGGAGGACTTCTACCGGGTCGGTGTGCTCCAACAGGGGTCGGTGTCCGCCGAGTTGATGGCGTGGCAGCGCGAGAGTGGGCACTTCCGGGCGATCACCGACGCGGCGCTGGCCACCGCGGCCCGGCGTCCCGGGGCGGCGATCGAGCGGTTGCGTCGCCAGCTGCACCGCAAGGACGCCTGGATCGCCGACGACGACGCGTTCGCGGCCGCCGTCGAGCACGTCCGCGAGGAGTTGGTCGACGGCCTGCTGGCGATGCCGTTCGACGGCTCGATCGAGGCCGAGCAGTACGTGGCGCGGTTCTCCGCCCGATGGTCCACCCGCTTCGTCGAGGCGATCACGGTGACCGACCAGCCGTCGGTGCGCTCCGGTCACGTGCTGCTGGGCTGCGCGCAGTGGCACGAGGTGCAGGTGCTCAAGTTCGTCCACCACCGGTTTGTGCTGGCCCGACCGGATCTCGCCCTGCACCAGCGCGGCCAGGCCCGGCTGCTGGGCACCCTGGTCGAGGCGCTCTGGGAGTGGCTGCTCGACCCGGAGGAGGAGTCGCGGCTGCCCCGCCGGCTGCACGACCTGGTCGAGTTGGCCGAGGCGGAACTGCACCCACGGATCCCGGACCGGATCGGTCGCGCCCGGGGGCGGGCCATCGTGGACTTCGTCGCGCAGCTCACCGACGGTCAGGCGGTGGCCATGCTGGATGCGCTCTCCGGCCGGTCCGGCGCGCTCTGGACCGACGCCTTCGTGCTCTGACCCGGCTCAGGCCACTGACTGCCACCAGCCGTCGACGGCGGGCGGCTCGTCGACCACCACCCGCTCGCCGGGGCGGGGCACGGCAAGGCGCACGTCGCGGGCCTTCGCCTCGGCCCACAGCCGGTCGACCGGCTCGGACCAGTCGTGCAGGGCCAGGTTGAACGTCGCCCAGTGCACCGGGACGAACAGCCCGCCACGCAGGTCGAGGTGGGCGTCGACCGCCTCCTCGGGGAACATGTGGATCGTCGGCCACGCCCGGTCGTACGCGCCGATCTGCATCAGCGTCACGTCGAACGGCCCGTGCTCGGCGCCGATCGCCGCGTACCCGTCGAAGTAACCGGAGTCGCCGGTGTAGAAGACCTTGCGGCGTGTCCCGGCCACCACCCACGAACTCCAGAGCGTGCCGTCGCGGCGCAGCCCTCGCCCGGAGAAGTGCTGGGCGGCGGTGGCGGTGATCTCCAGCCCGGCGACCCGGTGGGACTCGGACCAGTCCAGCTCGATGATCCGTTCGGCGGGTACGCCCCAGCGGTCCAGGTGCGCGCCCACGCCGAGCGGCACCAGGAACGGCGCGGACTGCCCGGCCAGCAGCGCCCGCACGGTCGGCATGTCGAGGTGGTCGTAGTGGTCGTGCGAGATCAGGATGGCGTCCAGCGGCGGCAGCTCGTCGAGGCGTACCGGTGGTTCGTGCAGCCGGCGAGGACCGACCAGCCCGGAGGGGGAGCACCGCTCGCTCCACACCGGGTCGAGCAGCACCCGCCGGCCCTCGATCTCGATCAGCGTCGAGGCGTGGCCGTACCAGACGATGTTCAGCTCGTCGGCGGTGTCGACGTCGTGTTGTGCGCTGGAGCGCAGGAGCGGCACGGGTGCGGTCGGGCGCCGCTTCTGCTTGCCGAAGATCAGCTCGCGGAGCAGGTTGCGGCCCGGCTCGGCGACCATCGTGCGGATGCCGGCCTGGTTGTGGAAGGTGCCCTCGCGGAACTGGGGCGAGCGGGCCGCCCGTTCGGCCCGGGCACCGCTGAGCCGGCCGCCGAGCGCCGCCGGCACATCCCGGGCGACCCAGGCCAGCCCGGCCAGCGCCGCCAGCCCGGCGGCGCCCCGCATCCGCCGCCCGAGCGACCGTTCGACGTCCGTGCTCTGCGCTCGTGCCATTGCCGTCCCTCCGACGTGTCCGCCCTACACGGTAGTCACCCGGACCGGCCCGTGCCTCGGCGGTCGCCACGCCGGGTCGGTCGCCGGCAGCGGCGACCGACCCGGGACGTGCTCTAGCCGCCGTTGCTGGGGCGTCGGGCGGTGACCCGGAACGTCCGGCCCACGCCCGCGATCCGGTCCACCGCGGCCAGGAACTTGGGGCCCATGGCGGCCCGGGCCTGGACCGCCGGGTGAGTGGCGCCGAAGTCCTCCGGGTTGGCCTGCCCGTCGGCGAAGAGCGCGTACGTGAGCACTGCCGCACCGGAGCGGTCGAAGATCACGCCGGCCTCGTGCCGGGCGTCGGCGTACCAGCCGGCCTTGGTGGCGATCCGGGCCCGCTCGTCGGAGGACATGGTGCGCCGGATGCCGTCGGTGAACGCGACCGGGGAACGCAGGAGGCCCAACAGGTACGTCGTCGAGGCAGGGGAGAGCAGCGTGCCGCCGACCAGGGCGCGCAGCAGGTCGTGCGTCTCGCGCGGCGTGCTGGTGCCGAGGAAGAACCGGTTCGGGTTGGCCACCGGCTCGACCTGGGTGTTCGGGAAACCCTTGGCGACCAGGATCGAGTTGATCTCGGCAGCCGGGGCGACCAGCCCGCACAGCCGCACCGCCGTGTCGTCCGAGACGGTCAGCAGATTGGCCAGCACGTGCCCGAGGGTCACCATGCTCGGGTACGCGCCGTCCAGGCTGAAGATGCCGTCGCCTCCCGGCACGACGATCGCCGCGCTCACCTCGACCTGCTGGTCCAGGGTGAGCAGCCCCCGGTCGACCTTGTCGAGCACCGCCGTGGCGACCGCGATCTTGTTGACGCTGTACGCCTCGATCCGCCGGTCCGCGTCGGCCTCCACCGCGACCACCGGCGTGCCAGCCGGGTCGGCGACGCTGACGTACGCCTGCCAGTTGCCGCCGGCCTCAACGCTGTGCTTGGCGAAGACGGCGGCCACCCGGCGGGCTGCCCGGGCCGGGGTGGTCGGGGTGACCTCGGTGCTCTCGGCGGCGCTCGCCGAGGAGGCGGCGCCCAGCACCGTGCCGGCGGTGGCCACCGTGCCCAACCCGAGTGCCGTTCTGCGGTTCAGTCGCATTGTCGATCGTCTCCCCCATCGTGGTGCGCCAGAGCGCTTGCTGGCCCACCACCCTAGGCGAGTTGATCGATCCACAATGCCCCCCGACCAGTCCCGAACAGTCCCGAACAGGTCAGCCGAACCGTCGGCGCAGTGCCGCACCGACCGCGCCCGCCGGCCCGGACACGAGTTGCCGCAGGTCGGGCAGGTGACCGCCGCGTACCGCCTCACCGGCTGGGTTCGGGGCGAAAACCGAGCCGTCGTGCGCGGCGACCGGCCGTCCACTGAGGCCGGCCAGGCGCATCAACGGCCCGACGAGGATGTCGTAGACGCCCGGCAGCACGGTGAACCCGACCCGCATCACCACGTTGAGCCGGCCCACGGACACCTCCCGACGGGGACGGTCCACACAGTTCACGATGGCCCGGGCAACCCGATGCGGGCTGGCGACCGGCGGCGGAGGTCGCCCGACCCTGCCCAGGTAGTTGGCCGCCTGCTGGTACACCGGTGTGTCCACGCTGCCCGGGTTGACCAGACACAGCCGGATCTCCGGGCTGTCGCGCAACTCCTGCTGCACCGTGCGGACCAGACCCTGCAACCCCCATTTGCTCGCCACGTACGCGCTCATGTTCGGAGCGGTGATGTGGCCGAGCACCGAGCCGGTGAGGACGACAGTGCCGGCCCCGGTGGCCCGGAAGTGCCGCAGCGCCACCCGCACCGAGCCGGCCGCGCCGAGCAGGTCGGTCCGTACCACCTGGTCGAAGACCCGCCCAGGCAGCTCGTCGAAGCGACCGTAGGCCATCACCGCCGCCGTGTGCACCCAGACGTCGATGCGGCCGAACCGCTCGATCGCCGCGTCGGCGAGCGCATCCAGAGCGCCCGGCTCGGTGACGTCGGTCGGCACGGTCAACACATCGACGTCGGCGCACTCCGCGCGTACCTCGGCCAGGGTCGTGGTGGCGCGAGCGGCGAGGACCAGACGGTCGCCGCGCTCGGCGAACTCCCGGGCTGTCGCCCGGCCGATCCCGCTGCTCGCACCCACGACCACCACGACCCGGCTCACGGCTCGCTCCCCGCACTCACGGTTCGAGCACGACCTTGATGCAGCCGTCCTCCTTCTTCTGGAACATCTCGTACGCCTGCGGCGCCCGGGCCAGCGGCACCCGGTGGGTACGCAGGTCCTCCACACCCAGCGGGTCGTCGTCACCGGAGAGCAACGGCAGGATCTCGTCGGTCCACCGGCGCACGTGGCACTGCCCCATCCGCAGCTGGATGCCCCGATCGAACATCTCCATCAGCGGCATCGGGTCCGCCTCACCGCCGTACACGCCGGACAGCGACACGGTGCCGCCACGGCGAACCGCCTTGAGCGCGGCGTGCAGGACGGACAGCCGGTCCACGCCCACCCGGTCGGTCATCGTCTGGGCCAGCTTGTCCGGCAACAGCCCGGCGGCGGTCTGAGCCAACTTCCCCGCCGGCGAACCGTGCGCCTCCATCCCGACCGCATCGATCACCGCGTCCGGGCCGCGCCCGTCGACCAGGTCGATCAACGCGCCCGGCACGTCGGACAGTTCGCTCACATCGAGCACCTCGATGCCGTGCCGGCGGGCCAGCTCAAGCCGCTCCGGCACCAGGTCCAGCCCGATCACCCGGCCCGCGCCGAGGTGGCGGCCGATCCGCGCGCAGAACTGCCCGACCGGGCCCAGCCCGAAGACGGCCAGGGTGCCGCCCGGCGGGGTGTCCGCGTACTTCACCGCCTGCCAGGCGGTGGGCAGAATGTCGGACAGGTAGAGGTAACGCTCGTCAGCGCCGGTCTGCGGGATCTTGATCGGCCCGAAGTGGGCCTGCGGGACGCGCAGGTACTCGGCCTGCCCGCCCGGCACCGAACCGTAGAGCGAGGTGTAACCGAACAACGCCGCGCCCTTGCCCTCGCCGGTGACCTGGGTGGTCTCGCACTGCGCGTAGAGCTGACGCTGGCACATCCAGCAACTCCCGCAGGAGATGTTGAACGGGATCACCACCCGGTCGCCGGGCTTGAGCCCGGTCACGCCCGACCCGACCTCCTCCACGATCCCCATCGGCTCGTGGCCCAGGACGTCACCCGGCTTCAGGTACGGCCCGAGAACCTCGTACAGGTGCAGGTCAGAGCCGCAGATCGCAGTCGAGGTGATCTTCACGATCGCGTCGGTCGGCTCCTCGATCCGAGGGTCCGGCACCTCCTCGACCCGTACGTCCCGCTTGCCCTGCCAGGTCAGTGCCTTCATGTCCCTCGTCCCTTCTCACGCCGTCTCCGAAGACTGCTACCCGGGCTCGGGCACTTGAACCTGCGGCGCTCTCCGATGTCCGGGTTGTTCTCGGCTCTGCCTGTCGGTGGGTGGGTGTGGTCGGGGCTGAGGGCAACCGTTCTTCCGGCTGGCTGGCTGGCTGGCTGGGCGGCCAGGTGGGTGGTTGCGGTCGGGGCTGGGGGCGACCGTCCCCGGCTCCGGGCGGTCAGGCTTGATCCCTCCGCCGGGAACGGTCGCCCCCAGCCCCGTGGGTGGCCGCTGTCCGTCCGCTCCGTGCGTCGCCCCGAGCCCCGACCGATGGAGGCGCTGTCTGTGGCTCGGTGCGCTGGTCAGTTCGCCCCGGCCGGTGGTTGGTGCTGTCTGTGGCTCGGTGGGCTGGTCAGTTCGCCCCGGCCGGTGGGGCGCTCCGTGCCCCAACCCGTGACTCCGACCCGTGAACTCCGACCCGTGACTCCGACCCGTGAACTCCGACCCGTGACTCCGACCCGTGAACTCCGACCCGTGAACTCCGACCCGTGAACTCCGACCCGTGAACTCCGACCCGTGAGGTGACCGCTGCTTGCGTGCTCCGAGCGCGGTCTGCAGGTTCCGGGAATCACGCCGCGATGTGCCCGGATTGCCCCTTCTGTCGTGCTGCTGTGTGACCTCCGCAGGCCGAGATCGAGTTGATCGACTCGTGTTCCTTGAAGTCGCGGTATCGGAGGCGCTCTGACAGCCCGCCTTCATGAAATCCGAGTGGATCACGCAGTCGCGGCCAGTGCGGCGGCGCGGGTCGGGGCAGCGCGGCGCGGTGTGGGCAGGCAGGCAGGTCAGGCGGGGCGGTGCGGGGCGGTGGGGCGGTGGGGCGGTGCGGGGCGGTGGGGCGGTGCGGCGTGGTGTGGGGCGGTGCGGTGCGGCGTGGCGTGGCGCAGATCGACACGGGTGGGACGGCGAGGCGCGCGACGGCGCGGGACGAGGTTCACGAAGTGTCCGCGATCGGAGCGACCGGCGTACCGCAGCGAAACAGCAACTCACGGACCAACCGTGACCAGGGTCAGGGCTGGGGCGACCGTCCCCGGCGGAGGGATCAAGCCTGACCGCCCGGAGCCGGGGACGGTCGCCCCAGCCCCACCGCAACCAAAAACCGAACGCCGAGCCAAGGACGAACGCCGGACCGCCGTACCCCGAAAACAGCGCAGGGGTACGGCGGTCCGGCGTCGTGCGGTGGCCTCAGGAGCCGGGGGTGTTGCCGGCGCCCTTCGCGGTGGCCGCGAGGTAGTCGCGGTTGAGCCGGCCGATGGTGTTCAGCGGGATGCCCTTCGGGCAGGCCGGGGTGCATTCGCCGGCGTTGGTGCAGCCGCCGAAGCCGGCCTCGTCGTGCGCGTCGACCATGCCGATCACCCGGGTGTACCGCTCCGGCTGGCCCTGCGGCAGCAGTGAGAGCTGGGTGAGCTTGGCGGCGGTGAAGAGCATGCCGGAGCCGTTCGGGCAGGCTGCCACGCACGCGCCGCAGCCGATGCAGGCCGCCGACTCGAAGGCGGCGTCCGCGTTGGCCTTGGCGACCGGGGTGGAGTGCGCCTCGGGCGCGCTGCCGGTTGGTGCGGTGACGTATCCACCGGCCGCGATGATCTTGTCGAGGGCACCCCGGTTGACCACCAGGTCCTTGATGACCGGGAAGGCGCTGGCCCGCCACGGCTCGATGTCGATCGTCTCGCCGTCGGTGAACTGGCGCATGTGCAGCTGGCACGCCGTGGTGCCGCGCTGCGGCCCGTGCGCGTCACCGTTGATCATCAGGCCGCACATGCCGCAGATGCCCTCGCGGCAGTCGTGGTCGAACGCCACCGGGTCCTCGCCGGCGAGGATCAGCCGCTCGTTGAGTACGTCGAGCATCTCCAGGAACGACATGTCCGGGGACACGTCGTCGACCGGGTAGGTCACCATCCGACCCTTGTCCTCAGGGCCCTTCTGGCGCCAGATGCGCAGGGTCAGGTTCACTTGTAACTCCGCTGCGTGGGGTGGACGTATTCGAACTTCAGGTCTTCCTTGTGCAGCACCGAGGGCTCGCCGTCGGCGGTGAACTCCCAGGCCGCCACGTACGCGAACCGGTCGTCGTCGCGCTGCGCCTCACCGTCGGGCGTCTGGTGCTCGGCCCGGAAGTGGCCGCCGCAGGACTCCTCGCGGTGCAGGGCGTCGATGCACATCAGCTCGGCCAGTTCGAAGAAGTCGGCCACCCGGCCGGCCTTCTCCAGCGACTGGTTGAGTTCCTCGCCGGTGCCGGACACCTTGACCCGCTGCCAGAACTGCTCGCGCAGGGAGCGGATCTCGTCGATCGCCTTGCGCAGGCCGGCCTCGCTGCGTTCCATGCCGCAGTGTTCCCACATGATCTGGCCCAGTTCCCGGTGGAACGAGTCCACGGTCCGGTCACCATTGACCGCGAGCAGCCGCTGGACGCGGTCCTCGACGTCGGTGCGGGCCTCGACCGCCGCCGGGTGGCTGGCGTCGACCTTCTCCAGCGGGCCGGAGGCCAGGTAGTTGGCGATGGTGGTGGGCAGCACGAAGTAACCGTCGGCGAGGCCCTGCATCAGCGCCGAGGCGCCGAGGCGGTTCGCGCCGTGGTCGGAGAAGTTGGCCTCACCGATCACGAACAGGCCGGGGATGTTCGACTGGAGGTCGTAGTCGACCCACAGGCCGCCCATCGTGTAGTGCACGGCGGGGTAGATCCGCATCGGCACCTCGTACGGGTCCTCGCCGGTGATCCGCTCGTACATCTCGAAGAGGTTGCCGTACTTGGCCTCGATGGCCTTGCGGCCCAGCCGGTTGATCGCGTCGGCGAAGTCGAGGTAGACGCCGAGCTTGGTCGGGCCGACGCCCCGGCCCTCGTCGCAGACGTTCTTCGCGGCGCGGGAGGCGATGTCGCGGGGGACCAGGTTGCCGAAGGAGGGGTAGATCCGCTCCAGGTAGTAGTCCCGTTCGGCCTCGGGGATGTCCCGGGGGTTGCGGTCGTCGCCCTTGGCCTTCGGCACCCAGACCCGGCCGTCGTTGCGCAGCGACTCGCTCATCAGGGTCAGCTTCGACTGGTGGTCGCCGGAGACCGGGATGCAGGTCGGGTGGATCTGCGTGTAGCAGGGGTTGGCGAAGTACGCGCCCTTGCGGTGTGCCCGCCAGGTGGCGGTGACGTTGCAGCCCTTGGCGTTGGTGGAGAGGTAGAAGACGTTGCCGTAGCCGCCGGAGGCGAGCACCACGGCGTCGGCCATCTCGGTGCTGATCTCGCCGGTGACCATGTCCCGGACGACGATGCCGCGGGCCTTGCCGTCGACGAGGACCAGCTCCAGCATCTCGTGCCGGGTGTTCATCTCGACGTTGCCCAGGCCGATCTGCCGTTCGAGCGCCTGGTACGCGCCGAGCAGCAGCTGCTGACCCGTCTGGCCCCGGGCGTAGAAGGTGCGCTGCACCTGGGCGCCGCCGAAGGAACGGGTGTCCAGCAGGCCGCCGTACTCGCGGGCGAACGGCACGCCCTGGGCGACGCACTGGTCGATGATGTTGACGGACACCTCGGCGAGCCGGTGCACGTTCGACTCGCGGGAGCGGAAGTCGCCGCCCTTGACGGTGTCGTAGAACAGCCGGTGTACGGAGTCGCCGTCGTTGCGGTAGTTCTTCGCCGCGTTGATGCCGCCCTGCGCCGCGATGGAGTGCGCCCGGCGCGGGCTGTCCTGGTAGCAGTAGGACTTGACGTGGTAGCCCTGCTCGGCCAGGGTCGCCGCGGCCGAGCCGCCGGCCAGCCCGGTGCCGACCACGATCACCGTCATCTTGCGGCGGTTGGCGGGGTTGACCAGCTTGGCCTCGAAGCGCCGGGTCTCCCAGCGCTTCTCGACCGGGCCGGCGGGAGCCTTGGTGTCGGCGATCGGGTCGCCCTCGGTGAAGAGTTCCATGTCAGGACACCAATCCGGTGAGTACGGCGAACGGGACCACCAGGTACCCGGCGCAGAGCAGCACGGCGAAGACCAGAGCTGCGGTACGCGCCCGACGCTCGCCGCGCGGCGTCTGCTGGCCGAGGCTGCGGAACGCGCTGAACGCGCCGTGGCGCAGGTGGAAGCCCACCGCGACGATGGCGAGCGTGTAGAAGAGCGTGACGTACCAGCGCTCGGGCGCGAAGTCGGCGACGACGTTGCCGTACGGCTTGCTGGCGTCGCCAACCGGGTTCAGCGTGCCGGTGGTCAGGTCCAGGATGTGGTAGATCACGAAGAGCAGGATGATCACTCCACCCCAGCGCATCGTGCGGGCCGCGTAGCTGCCGTTGACCTTTTTGCGGTGGGCGTACTTGACCGGGCGGGCGGCGCGGGCACGCATGGCCAGCACGGTGGCGGCGACGATGTGGGCGACGACCGCGACCACCAGCACGGTGCGCAGGATCCAGAGGAACCAGACGCCGGGCAGCAGCGGCTTGCCGATGTCGCGCAGCCAGTGCGCGTAGTGGTCGAACGAGGTTTCCCCCGTGAACACCTTGAGGTTCCCGAGCATGTGGGCGATCAGGAACAGCGCCAGCAGGATGCCCGTCACCGCCATGACGGCCTTGAGGCCGACGTTCGAGCGGATGGGCGACCGAGTTTTCGTCATTACCACGCAACCGACGCTAGGAGCACTTCGATCAGTCGTCCAATGCATCAAACTCGTAGTGTTGATAGCCGTAGGCTATGTAGATGCAGCTCCATCAGCTTCGGTACTTCGTCGCGGTGGCCGAAGTACGACATTTCACCCAAGCCGCCGATCTCGTAGGCATCACTCAGCCTTCTCTCAGTAAGCAAATTCACGCTCTGGAGACCGACCTCGGGGCGCCGTTGTTCGAGCGGGTACGGGGCAACATCGCCCTCACCGCCGCCGGTGAGGTGCTGCTGCCGTTGGCCACCCGGATCCTCGCCGACGTGGACACCGCCACCCGCGAGGTACAGGAGCTGGTGGGGCTGCGCCGCGGTCGGGTCCGGCTCGGCGCCACCCCGAGCCTGGCCACCTCGCTCGCCCCGCCGGTGCTGCGCCGGTTTCGCGACGCGCACCCCACCGTCGACCTCAAGGTCGAGGAGGGTGGCTCCCAGGATCTGGTGCGCGACCTGCTCCGCGGCGACCTCGATCTGGCCCTCATCATCATGCCGGCCCAGGGTGCTGACCCCGGGCTGCGAGTCGATCCGATCCTGCGCGAGAGCCTGGTGGTGGCCTCGGTGGGGGAGGTGCCGACCGCGTCGCTGACCGGGGAGCTGCGGATCACCGACCTGCGGGACCAGCCGATGGTCATGTTCCGGGAGGGCTACGACCTGCGGGACGCGACCATCCAGGCCTGCCGGGAGGCGGGCTTCGAACCGAGCTTCGCGGTGGACGGCGGCGAGATGGACGCCGTCCTCAGCTTCGTCGAGGCGGGGCTGGGCATCGCGCTGGTGCCGGGCATCGTGCTGGCCCGCCGCCCCGGCGTGCGGATCACCCCCCTCGCCCCGCCCGGGGTGCGGCGGACCATCGCGGTGGCCCGCCGCCGCGACATCGTGCCCACCCACGCGGGGCGGGAGTTGCGGCGGATCCTGCTCGACTACATCCAGGCGGCGATCGACCGGGGTGAGCTGCCGCCCGGCGTGGAGCCCCTGACCTGACCGGCCCGCCCGGGTCCGAGCAGCCCGGCCGGGCCAGAGCGGCCCAGCCGGCCTGAGAACGGCCCGGTCGGGTCAGCGGCCTTCGGCGTCGTCCATCGCCCGGTAGATCCGTTGCTCCGAGACGGGGTACGGGGTGCCCAGCGCCTGGGCGAAGACGTTCACCCGCAACTCCTCGATCATCCAGCGGATCTGCCGGACGGCGGCCTCCTGCCGGCGGGCCGGCGGAAGGGCGGCGAGCAGGTCCGCGTACTCCTTCTGCACCGCCGCGATCCGGTCCTGCTGCTGGCGGTCCCGCTGCGGGTTGCCACCGAGGCGGTCCAGCCGACGTTCGATGCCGGTGAGGTAGCGCAGCAGGTCGGGCAGGCGCGCGTACCCGGTCTCGGTGATGAACCCGGCGTGCACCAGCCCGGCGAGCTGGCCGCGGATGTCCGCCAACGCCGCCACCACGGCGAGGTTCCTCGTCGCGCCGAGGCGCTGCTCGACCGCGTACGCGGCGGCGAGGACCTTGCGGACCCGGTCCATCACCTCGACCACGGTGTCGACCAGGTCGGCGCGGACCTTCTCGCGCAGGGCCGCGAACCCGTCGGCGTCCCACGCCGGCCCGCCCGCCGCGCCGATCAGCCGGTCGATGGCCGCGCCCGCCGCGTCCTCGATCAGCTCCTGCACGCCGCCGTGCGGGTTGCGGCTCAGCGCCAGCTTCGCCTCGTTGTTCAGCCGCCCCTGGAGGAACCGCGCCGGGGACGGCACGGTGAGCCGCAGCAGCCGGCGGGTGCCGGCCCAGTGCGACGCCTCCGCCTCGGCGGGGGAGTCGAACACCTTCACCCCGACCGTGGCGCCCTCGTCGACCAGCGCCGGGTACGCGGTCACCGCGTAGCCGGCGCGGACCTGCTCGATGCTGCGGGGCAGGGTGCCGATGCTCCACTCGCGCAGCCCGGTCCGGGCCACCTCCGGCGCGGCGGCGGCCACCACCTGGCGTACCTCCTGGCGCAGTTGACGTTGCAGAGCCGGCAGGTCCTTGCCCTCGGCGACCGGCTTCTCGTCGGCGTCGAGCACCCGGAAGGTGACCCGCAGGTGGGCGGGGAGCTTGCCCGGCTCCCAGGCGTCGCGGGGGACGGTCACGCCGGTCATCCGCCGCAGTTGGCGGGTGAGCGCGTCCAGCAACGGCTCCTCGCCCGGGGTGATGGCCGCGAGGGCGGCGCGGGCATAGTCCGGGACCGGGACGAAGTTGCGGCGCACCGCCTTGGGCAGCGTACGGATCAGCGCGATCACCGTCTCCTCGCGCAGCCCCGGCACCTGCCAGTCGAAGCTCTCCGCCGGCACCTGGTTGAGCAGCGGCAGCGGGATGTCGACGGTGACGCCGTCGGTAGGTGTGCCCGGCTCGAACCGGTAGGTCAGCGGCAGCGTCACCCCCTGGGTCTGCCACTCGTCCGGGTAGTCGTCCTCGTCCACCCCCGGCCGCCCGTCGTTGACCAGTAGGTCACGGGTGAAGGTGAGCAGGTCGGGTTGCTCCCGGCGGGTCTTCTTCCACCAGCTGTCGAAGTGCCGCCCGGAGGACACGTCGGCCGGGATCCGCTGGTCGTAGAAGCCGAAGATGGTCTCGTCGTCGACCAGGATGTCCCGGCGACGGGCCCGGCTCTCCAACTCCTCGATGTCGGCGAGCAGCCGCTTGTTGTCCGCCCAGAACTGGTGGTGGGTCTGCCAGTCACCCTCGACGAGGGCGTGCCGGATGAACAGCTCCCGGCTCAGCGTCGGGTCGATCCGCCCAAAGTTGACCTTGCGCGAGCTGACCAGCGGGACGCCGTACAGGGTGACCTTCTCGTAGGCCATCACCGCGGCCTGCTTCTTCTCCCAGTGCGGCTCGCTGTAGCTGCGCTTGACCAGGTGCTGCGCCAGCGGCTCGACCCACTCCGGCTCGACCCGGCCGGCGATGCGGCCCCACAGCCGGGACGTCTCCACCAACTCGGCGGCCATCACCCAGCGCGGCGGTTTCTTGAACAGCGCCGAGCCGGGGAAGAGCGCGAACTTCGCTCCCCGCGCCCCCAGGTACTCGTGCTTCTGGGCGTCCTTGAGGCCGATGTGCGACAGCAGGCCGGGCAGCAGCGACTGGTGCACCTTCGGGGTGTCGATCTCCTCCGGCAGGTCGGCACCCGCGCGGCCCGCACCCCGGCCGGCGTCCGCGCCGTCGGCGGTGTCGCGCGCCGGTCGCCCACCGCGCCGGTCACCCTCGGACGGGGTACGCAGCACCTGACGCAGTTGGCTGACGATGTCCTGCCACTCGCGGATCCGCAGGTAGTTCAGGTACTCCGCCTTGCACATCCGGCGGAACGCGCTGGAGGACAACTCCCGCTGCTGCTCGCGCAGGTAGCGCCACAGGTTGAGGTAGGCGACGAAGTCGGACTCCTTGTCGGCGAACCGGGCGTGCGCCTGGTCGGCCTGGGCCTGCTTCTCCGCCGGCCGCTCGCGCGGGTCCTGGATGGAGAGCGCGGCGGCGATCACCAACACCTCGGTGGCGCAACCGTTGCGTTCGCCCTCGACCACCATCCGGGCCAGGCGCGGGTCGACAGGCAACTGGGCCAGGCGCCGGCCCAGCGCGGTGAGCCGCTTCGCCGGGTCCGCCTCGGTCGGGTCCAACGCGCCCAGCTCGTGCAGCAGGTTGACGCCGTCGGTGATGTTGCGCTTGTCCGGCGGGTCGATGAACGGGAACGCGGCGAGGTCGCCGAGCCCGATCGCCGTCATCTGGAGGATGACCGACGCCAGGTTGGTGCGCAGGATCTCCGGGTCGGTGAACTCGGGGCGGGATCCGAAGTCCTGCTCGTCGTAGAGGCGGATGCAGATGCCGTCCGAGGTGCGGCCGCAGCGGCCCTTGCGCTGGTTGGCCGACGCCTGGGAGACCGGCTCGATCGGCAGCCGCTGCACCTTCAGGCGACTGGAGTAGCGGGAGATGCGGGCGGTGCCCGGATCCACCACGTACTTGATGCCGGGCACGGTCAGCGAGGTCTCCGCGACGTTGGTGGCGAGCACCACCCGGCGTGAGCTGTGCGCGGCGAAGACGCGGTGCTGCTCGGCGGAGGAGAGCCGGGCGTACAGCGGCAGGATCTCGGTGCCGAGCAGCGTGCGCTTCTTCTGCACCAGCTTGCCCAGCGCGTCGGCGGTGTCCCGGATCTCCCGTTCACCGCTGAGGAAGACCAGGATGTCGCCGGGGCCCTCGGCGGCCAGCTCCTCGACGGCGTCGCCGATCGCCTGGATCTGGTCGCGGACGTTCTCCTCGTCGCCGTCGCCGTCCTCCTCGCCCTCGGCGAGTTCGACGAGCGGCCGGTAGCGCACCTCCACCGGATAGGTACGCCCGGAGACCTCGACCACAGGGGCGGGCACGCCGTCGGGCTCGTCGGCCGTGGGTGGCCCGGCGAAGTGCCGGGCGAACCGATCGGTCTCGATGGTCGCCGAGGTGATGATCACCTTGAGGTCGGGTCGGCGGGGCAGCAGCTCCCGCAGGTACCCGAGGATGAAGTCGATGTTGAGGCTGCGCTCGTGCGCCTCATCGATGATCAACGTGTCGTACTGGCGCAGCATCCGGTCGGTCTGCAACTCGGCGAGCAGGATGCCGTCGGTCATCAGCTTGACCAGGCTGCGCTCGCTGACCTGGTCGGTGAAACGCACCTTGTAGCCGACCACGTCACCCAGCTCGGTGCCCAGCTCGTCGGCGATCCGGTCGGCCACCGTGCGGGCGGCCAACCGTCGGGGCTGGGTGTGCCCGATCAGGCCGTGCACCCCGCGCCCCAGCTCCAGGCAGATCTTGGGGATCTGGGTGGTCTTGCCGGAGCCGGTCTCGCCCGCCACGATCACCACCTGGTGATCACGGATGGCGTTGGCGATGTCGTCCTTGCGTTCGCTGACCGGCAACCCCGCCGGGTACGTGATCACGGGCACCGCCGCCCGGCGGTTGGCGAGCCGTTGCTCGGCCCGGACCAGGTCGGCGGTGATCTCGGCCAGCGCCGCCTCCCGGCGCTGCGGGTCGCGCAGCTTGCGGGCACCGTCCAGCCGCCGCTGGAGCCGGCGCTGGTCGCGGAACATCAGAGGGGTCAGGCGGCTGTGCAGCTCGCGAACCGGGTCGGTCGCGACGGAGGCGGTTGGATTCTGCATGTCGTGCCCAAGGATAGGCAGCCCGGCGGCGTACCGCCCCTGGGTTACCGCGCGGCCGGTCCGTCGACGTCCGCGGGCGGCACCTAGAGTGGGCGCTCGACGTCGAGCGCTGGGGGGCCGAGATGGAGCTGCGGGACACCGACCGTGCGTTGGTGCAGGCCGCCACCGCGGTCGCCAAGCTGCGCTGCCGCAGCCAGCACCACACGGTCGCGTCGGCCGCCCGGACCGCCGACGGGCGGGTCTTCACGGGCGTGAACGTCCAGCACGCCACCGGAGGGTGCTGCGCCGAACTGGTCGTGATCGGCACGGCCGCCACGCAGGGCGTCACCGACCTGGAGACGATCGTCATCGTCGCCGACCGGGGTCGCGACGTCAGCGAGCCGTGCGGCGATTGTCGGCAGGTGCTGGCCGACTACTTTCCGGCGCTGCGCGTGATCACCGGAGAGCTGGACGCGCTGCGGGTGGTCGAGATCGGTTCGCTGCCCGGCTGAGTCAGTCGCCCGCCGCCGCCTCCAGCATCGACCGGGGGATCGGCACGCCCTCGAACCGCACGTTGCCTTCCGGCACCATCCAGCTCATCACCCGCACCTCCAGTCGTCCGGCCCGCACGGCCGGGTCGTTGGCGTAGAGGTCACGCGCCTCGTCCGGGGCGATGGAGAGCACGACGAAGCCCCGCAGCCGGTCGTCGTCGGCGTCCAGGAACGGCCCGGTCGCGAGCACCAGCCCCTGCTCCACGAGCCCCGCCTGGTGAGCCAGGTGCGCGTCCTGCAACCGGTCGATCGCGTCCTGCGGCAGCTCCGGCGGGTGCGACGGTCGGGCCAGGAGGACGACCGTGTGCTGGTCGAATCGCATGCCCACACCCTAGGTGTGTAGCCGCCGTCGCGCGGGCGTCTGCCCTGGTCAGCCTGCCGCGGATCGATGAGCGCCAGTTAGGCGACCCTCAGCAGGTCGGTTAAGGTAAGGCGTACCTAAGCGTGAACGTGCAGGAGACTCGTGACCATCCTCGCCACCCGGGCGGCCCCGGCTCGTAGCCGGTCCGGCACCCGCACCGGCCGTCGGGTGGCCGTCACCGTCGGGTCCGCGTTGGTGCTACTGCTCGCCGTCCTGGCCAGCTTCGCGCTCGGCAGCCGGCAACTCGGCATCGACCAGGTCTGGCACGCTCTCGTCGCACCGGATGGCGGCGACGCCAGCACCATCGTCCGTGAGCTGCGGATGCCCCGCACCGCGCTCGGCCTCACCGTCGGGCTCGCCCTCGCGGTGGCTGGCGTGTTGTTCCAGGCGCTCACCCGCAACCCCCTCGCCGAGCCCCGCATCCTCGGCATCAGCGCCGGCGCGTCGTTCGGCGTGGTGCTCGCTATCTCCGTCTTCGGCATCAGCACGCTCGCCGGGTACGTCTGGTTCGGCATCGCCGGAGCCCTCATCGCCGGGCTGCTGGTCTTCGCCATCGCCACCCGGGCCCGCGAGGGCGCCAGCCCGGTCACCCTCGCGCTGGTCGGCGCGGCCCTCGACGCCAGCCTGGCCTCCGGGGTGTACGCGCTGCTCAGCATCGACGCCCGCACCTTCGAGGAGTACCGGTTCTGGGTGGTCGGCGGCCTGGCCGGCCGGGACCTCTCGGTCGCCGCGCAGGTGCTGCCCTTCGTCCTCGCCGGGCTGGTGCTTGCCACCCTGGTCGCCCGAGGTCTGGACGCGTTGGCCCTCGGCGACGACGTGGCACGCGGCCTCGGCCACCGAATCGGCCTGGTCCGCCTCGGTGGTGGCCTGGCCGCCGTGCTGCTGACCGGTGCCGCGGTGGCCGCCGCCGGACCTGTCGCGTTCGTCGGGCTGGCCGTTCCGCACCTGGCCCGTGCCCTGGTCGGCGCGGACCACCGCTGGACCCTCGCCGTCTCCGCCCTGCTCGGGCCGGCGCTGCTGCTGGCCGCCGACATCGTCGGCCGGGTCGTCGCCCCGCCCGGCGAGATCCCGGCCGGGATCGTCACCGCGCTGATCGGCGCGCCACTGCTGGCCGTGCTGGTCCGCCGCGCCCGGGTGGTGACCGCGTGACCACCACCCAGCGCCCCGCAGGTTCGCCCGCCCCGACCGGCCTGTCACCCACCGCGTCACCCGCTGGCGGTTCTGCCCGGCTGCCCGGTCGGTCGCTGCTGCGGATCGGCCCGGTCAGCCTGGTCATCCGCCGCCGCGCGGTGCTGGTGGCCGCCGTGCTGACCGTGCTGCTCCTGCTGGCCGTCGTGCTCAGCCTCTCGCTGGGCACCCCGTACGTCGCCCCGGCCGACGTGCTGCGCGCCCTCTCCGGCGCCGGCACCCCGTACGACCTCGTGGTCTTTGATCTTCGGTTGCCGCGGGTCGTGCTGGCGGCGACGGCCGGCGCCGCCTTCGGCATCGCCGGCACCCTGATCCAAAGCGTGGCCCGCAACCCGCTCGCCAGCCCGGACGTCATCGGCATCACCCAGGGCGCCGGTCTCGCCGCGACGGTGGCCCTGACCAGCGGCATGGCCGCCGTGCTGGTGGCACCCACCGCGCTGGTGGGCGGGCTGCTCGCGGCGGTGCTGCTGTTCGCCCTCGGCGCCCGGCACGGGCTGGCCGCGCAGCGGTTCGTGCTCGCCGGTGTGGCGGTCGCCTTCGGCTTCCGGGCGCTGACCGAGGTGGTCATGCTCACCGCCGACCCGATCGACGGCCTCCGCGCGCAGATCTGGCTGATCGGCACCCTGGCCGGCAGGGGCTGGACCGAGGCGGCCTGGATCGCCGGCACCCTGCTGGTGCTGCTGCCGGTGCTGGCCTGGGCCGGCTGGGCGCTGAACAGCACCGCCCTGGACGACGACACCGCCCGCGGCGTCGGGCTGCGCCCGGTGGCCCGCCGGATCGGCCTGGCCGGCACCGGCGTCCTCGTCGCCGCGATGGTCACCGCCCAGGTCGGCGCCGTCGACTTCGTCGCGCTGGTCGCGCCCCAGGTGGCCCGTCGACTGGTACGCGCCGAACGGCCACCGCTGGTCTGCGCCGCGCTGCTCGGCGCGCTGCTGCTGGTGCTGGCGGACCTGGCCGGCCGACGCCTGCTCGCACCCACCCAACTGCCCGCCGGTGTGCTGACCGCCGCCATCGGCGGCCCGTACCTGATCTTCCTGCTGCTGCGCGGACGGCGGCGGTCGTCGTGACGCCTCAAGGAGTCGTGTGATGCTCTCCACCCGCGACCTGGTCGCCGGCTACGACGAGCGGACCGTGCTCGACGGGCTCGACCTGGACCTGCCCACCGACGCGTTCACCGTGATCGTCGGCCCGAACGCGTGCGGCAAGTCCACCCTGCTGCGCACCATGGCCCGGCTGCTCACCCCGCGCCGGGGCACGGTGCTGCTGGACGGCACCGCGATCCGTGAGCTGCCGACCCGGGAGGTGGCCCGCCGCCTCGGCGTCCTGCCGCAGAGCCCGCTGGTGCCCGAGGGCGTCACCGTCGCGGACCTGGTCGGGCGGGGCCGGCAGCCCTACCAGCGTTGGTGGCGGCAGTGGTCGCCGGAGGACGGCGCGGCCGTCGACCAGGCGATGACCCTGGCCGACGTGACCGACCTGGCCGACCGGCCCGTGGACAGCCTCTCCGGTGGTCAGCGGCAGCGGGTGTGGATCGCCATGACGCTCGCCCAGGACACCGACGCCCTGCTGCTGGACGAGCCGACCACCTTCCTCGACCTGGCCCACCAGGTGGAGGTGCTGGACCTCCTGCACCGGCTGCGCGTCGAGCGGGGCCGCACCGTGGTCGCCGTGCTGCACGACCTGAACCAGGCCGCCCGCTACGCCGACCACCTGGTCGCGATGCGCGCCGGTGCCGTGGTGGCCGCCGGGCCGCCCCGGGAGATCCTCACCGCCGACCTGGTCCGCGACGTCTTCGGGCTGGCCTGCGTGGTCGTGCCCTGCCCGGTGACCGGTGCGCCGCTGGTGGTGCCCGCGTACACCGGCGGCAACTCCGCCGGGCACGCGTCCGCTGGCGGTGGCGTCGCGTCCGCGTCCGCTGGCGGTTCCGTCGGGTCCGCGTCCGCGAGCGTGGGCGGCGCGGTCGTCGCGTCCGCTGGCGCGGGAGACCCTGATTCGTCGACGGCGTCCGTGCCGGACGCCCGACCCACCACCGGCGACGCGGCCACCCCGCTCGCCGGTTCGCACCCTTCGAAAGGACTCTGATGCGTCGTCTCGTCGCCGCTCTCGCCGCGGCCGTCGCCCTCGGCGTCGGCCTCACCGCCTGCGGTGAGAGCGACCCGGTCGCCGGCTCCACCACCGGGGAGACCCGGGAGATCACCCACGTCATGGGCACCACCAAGGTCCCGGCCGAGCCCAAGCGCGTCGTCGTGCTCGACACCGACAAGATCGACACTGCGCTCTCGCTGGGCGTCACGCCCGTCGGCGCCGCCACGGCCGGCGAAGCCAAGAGCTGGCCGACCTACTTCGGCGCCGACAAGCTCGCGGGCATCAAGGAGGTCGGGGTGCTCACCGAGCCCGACCTCGAGGCCATCAACGCCCTGAAGCCGGACCTCATCCTCGGCAGCAAGTTCCGCCAGGAGAAGTTCTACGACGAACTGGCCGCCATCGCGCCGACCGTGTTCACCGACAAGGTGGGCATCACCTGGAAGGAGAACTTCCTCCTCGACGGCAAGGCGCTCGGCCGCGAGCAGCAGGCCAAGGACCTGCTCGGCGCGTACGAGAAGCGGGCCAAGGACTTCGGTGCGACCCTCGGCGACGCCGCCACCCGCAAGGTGTCGATCGTGCGGTTCCTGCCCGGCAACATCCGGGTGTACGGCCCGGACTCGTTCTCCGGCATCGTCATCGGCGACACGGGTCTGGGCCGCCCCGAGCGGCAGTTGCTCGCCAACAAGGAGGACAAGCGCTTCGACCTGGTCAGCCCCGAGCGGGTCAACGAGGTCGACGGTGACGTCATCTTCGTGACCGCGTACGGCGACAAGGCCGCCGCCGAGCAGACCAAGGTCGCGGGCGGGACCCTCTGGAAGGGCCTCAACGCCGTCAAGGCCGGCAAGGCGTACCCCGTCTCCGACGAGGTCTGGATGACGGGCATCGGCGTCGGTGCCGCCAACAAGATCCTCGACGACCTGACCAAGTACCTCCCCGCCGCCTGACAAGCCCTCGGCGCCCGCGCCACGTTGAGCCCGCGCTCCGCGCGCGCCCACCCCAAGATCCGCGCAACTTCGGTGAAAGTGCTGCCTCACGAGCTGGTGAGACAGCAAGATCCCTGAAACTGCGCGGATCTTGGCTCGTGTGGGTGTGGGTGTGGGTGTGGGTGGGGGCGGGGGTGTGGTTTTGGGACGGGTCAGCGGGAGCGGGACCGAAGGGCTTGACGGAGTTCGGCGAGGAAGCCATCGAAGTCCTCGCGGAACCGTTTCGCGGTGACGTGAAGGACGATCCAGTCCTCACCGAGCAGGCGGTTGAGGCGGCGCCGGTCCCGGTGGAACTGCTCGGGATCGTCGTGCCACAAGCCGTCGTACTCGACGGCGACCTTGAGATGTGGCCACGCAAGATCGAGGCGGGCCACGAACCTTCCGTCTCGCTCGACGACGAACTGGGTCACGGGCGCCGGCACCCCGGCGAGCACGATCCGCACCCGGAGCCGCGACTCCGGGGCTGATTCGGCGCCCGCGTCGGCCAGCTCGGCTACCCGCATCATCCGTCTCCAGCCTCGGTTGCCGGCTCTCAACCGGGAGCCTGCGCGAAGCTCAGAGATCACCACCAGCCGTTGGCTGGCGAGGCGGTCCACGATGGCGACAGCCTCCTCCGTTGGCAGCCACTGGGCCAGGTCCCAACATGTGCGCGTCGGCGTGGTCAGCGGAATGCCCTGACGTATCGCGACGTCGGTCGGGGCGAATCCGCTGGCGTGCACGACGAGCCCCGAAACGGGACCGAACCGCTGAGCGGCGGGCACGAGCACGTCGAGGGGCTCGTGGTCGGCAACCGATGCCGCGCCGTAGAGAGCCGCCGCACTGCGACCAGCGATCGCCACACCCGGTGGCAGGACCCAGCGCACCGCGGCGGCGCAACGAGTGCGATGGGTGACCTCCAGTCGGGCATCCGCGTAGACGTCGCGGAACAGTGGGCGCCATGCCTTGCTGCGCAGCTCCGTTCGGGTGAGCAGGCCTTGGGCAACGACACGGGAGCCGCGAAAAACGCGCCCCTGGAGGCTCGCCGGCCGGTCGTGGGGAAACAGGCATGAGACACCTTGACCGGCGGAGGTCTGCGCCTGCAGCCCCTGTGGATAACCCCCGGGGTAGGTCCTGAACACCAAGATCCGCGCAACTTCGCTGTTCTTGCTGCCTCCTCACGACGTGAGACAGCAGCATCGCCGAAGTTGCGCGGATCTTGGGCGGATGGAGCGCGGCGGGCGAGCGGGGCGGGAAGCGGGGTGTGGTGGGGGTGGGGGTTAGGCGGCGGTGGACCAGATGGCGCGGAAGGCGGCGGCTTCGCCGGACAGCCAGCGTTCGATCTGGTCGGGCTTGGCGTCGCTGGGCATGCGGTGTGCCTGGCCGCGACGGATGTCGACCAGGATCGGCTCGGCGTGGGGGAGGACCGCGTCCATGTGTCGGGCCATCAGGTGCAGGGTGGCGAGCACCGACTCCTCACTCGGTGGGGCCTCGTCGAAGTGCAGGCGGACCGCTTCGGCGCGGCCGTCGGCGTGGCGTACGCCGAAGTGAGGGTTGATCTTGACGGGTAGGTCACCCAGCATCGCCAGGGCATCGCGGGTCTGGGCGAGGTCGACGGCTGCCGGATCGCCGAGGGAGTGCAGCCAGGCCGTGGCGCCGGGGACGAGCGCCTGGTAGAGCGGGCGCCATCGTGGCTTGACCACGTCGACCACCCCGGTCAGGTGCGTGCCGCCGGTGTGGAAGGCGATGTCGGCCTTGAGCGCCTTGACGAACTGGCCGTGCGGGTTGAAGCCGGACCTGCTGGCGCGCTGCTTGCGCAGGCCGCCCACGAAGGTCGCCTTGGTGGGGCCGGTGCGGTCGACGTAGCGGGTGAAACCGAGCAGTGTGGCGTAGGGGGTGAGGGGCGTGGAGGCGGGCACTGTCACGAGCGTCCTCCCAGGTCAGGAACTCGATTAGTACATACATTCTAATCGACGGGTCTGACATCGCCCAGCGAATCTGGGGCCCGGAGACGTGCGGTTTCCGGAGGACCTGGGAGTGCGGTCAGCAATCACTCGGCCGGTCGAGGTTGTCGTCCGTGCCTCGGCGGCGGCGTCCCGGGCGTACGGCCGGTGTCGGGCGACGGTCGGGGCGGGTCCATGGTCGTCAGGGCGGCGGTCAGGCGGTCGATGCCGAACGCGAAGGCCTCGTCGAGGTCGCCGCCGAGGTTGAAGGCACCCGCCAGCTCCATGCTGATGAAGCCGTTTGCCCAGGCGGTGAACATGCGCGCGGCCGACAGGGCGTGCTCGGGTCCGGCGAGTTCCGCGGCGAGGCGCATGGCGGGGGCGCTCGCTCGGGTGAGGATCTCGAGGCTGGGCCTGGTGTCCGCGGGGCCGGTGGCGAAGATCAGGTGGTAGCCCGCGGGTTGGGCGTGGGCGAACGCGCGGAAGGCGTGGGCCAACTCGGCGAGATCTCGGCCCGGATCGCCGCTGCCGGCTACGGCGCTGAGTTGCTCGCCGAGGTCGTGCACGGCTGCTTCGGTGACGAGCCGGATGAGGTCGTCGCGATTGCGGACCCGTTTGTACAACGAGGGGGCGCGGACGCCGACCCGCTGGGCGACCGCCTGCATGGTCAGGCCCGGAAGCCCTTCGGACTCCAGGATCTGGCGGGCGGCCGCGACGATGTCGGCGAGGGACGTCCGATCGGGAGTCGGCATGCGGTGTTCCTTCCGGGGTGGGCGACGCTCGTCACCCATCATAGCTATGGCCCTTAGGCATCATGGCTATGTATCGTAGCTATCAGACAACGACATCACCTCGGAGGAAGCCATGAAGCTCGGGCCGCACCTGCACCGCATCGGCAACGACATCGTCGCCGCGTACCTCGTCGAGACCGACGAGGGCGTGACCGTCGTGGACGCCGGCCTCGCCGGTCACTGGCCGGAGCTGCTGGCGGAGTTGTCCGCCATGGGTCGTTCGCTCGCCGACGTCCGAGGTCTGATCCTCACCCACGGCGACACCGACCACATCGGCTTCGCCGAGCGGCTCCGGCGCGACCACGGCGTACCGGTCTACGTGCACGAGGCGGACGCCGCCCGAGCCCGCGGCGAGGTCAAGTCCAAGTCGCCCTTCGGGACCTTCAAGGTGGGTGCCGTGGCCAGCTTCCTGATGTACGCGGGCCGCAAGGGTGGGCTGCGCACGACGTACCTCAGCGAGGTGATCACCGTGCGGGACGGTCAGGTGCTCGACCTGCCCGGCGCCCCGCGCGTCATCGGGATGCCCGGCCACTCGCCAGGCAGCATCGCCGTGCACGTGCCGGTCGCCGACGCCGTGTTCGTCGGCGACGCGCTCACCACCCGACACGTGCTGACCGGCCGGCCGGGCCCGCAGCCGGCGCCGTTCACCGACGACCCGGCCCTGGCACTCGCCTCGCTGGCCCGCATCGAGGACCTGCGGGCGACGTGGATTCTCCCCGGCCACGGCACCCCCTGGAACGAGGGTGCCGTCGAGGCGGTGCGCCGGACCAAGGCTGCCGCCCAGGCCGGGTGACGGCGGGCGTCAGAGCTGGCCGACGTCCGTGATCCGGACGACCGCGGCACCGACCTCGTCGGAGGCCACCAGGTCGATCTCGGCGCTGATGCCCCAGTCGTGGTCGCCGTTGGGGTCGTCGAAGCTCTGCCGGACGGTCCACCGCTCCCGTCCCTGCTCGATCATGAGCAGTGCCGGCCCTCGGGCGTCCGGACCGACGCCGATCGAGTCGTACTCCTCGAAGTACGGAGCGAGCGCGTCGGCCCACGCGTCGTAGTCCCAGCCGTCCTCGGCGTCCAACTCAGCGAGCAGGTCCCAGCGGCGCAGCGCGGCCAGCTCGACGCGGCGGAACAGCGCGTTGCGCACCAGCACCCGGAACGCGCGCGCGTTGCGGGTCACCGCCGGCGGTCGGTCGGCCAGCGCGGCGTGCGCCAGCGCCACCTCGGCCACGTCGGACGGGTTGCGCAGCCGCTCCCACTCGTCGATGAGGCTGGAGTCGACCTGGCGGACCAGCTCACCCAACCACTCGATGAGATCGATCAGCTCCTCGGTCTTGGCGTCCTCAGGCACGGTCTGCCGCAACGTCTTGTACGCGTCGGCCAGGTAGCGCAGGACCAGGCCTTCCGAGCGGGTCAGCCCGTAGAACTGCACGTACTCGGTGAAGGTCATGGCCCGCTCGTACATGTCGCGGACGACGGCCTTGGGGGAGAGCTGGTGGTCGGCGACCCAGGGGTGCCCCTGCCGATACATCTCGTACGCGGCCTCCAGCAGCTCCGCGAGGGGCTTCGGGTGGGTCACCTCGTCGAGCAGTTCGAGGCGGGCCTCGTACTCGATGCCCTCGGCCTTCATCGCGGCGACCGCCTCGCCGCGCGCCTTGAACTGCTGCGCGGACAGGATCTGCCGGGGGTCGTCGAGGATCGACTCGATCACGCTCAGCACGTCGAGCGCGTACGACGGGGACTCGGCGTCGAGCAGCTCGATCGTGGCCAGGGCCAGGGGCGAGAGCGGCTGGTTGAGGGCGAAGTCGAGCTGGAGGTCCACGGTGAGACGGATCCGCCGGCCGGTCTCGTCCGGCTCGGGCAGCTCCTCGACCACGCCACCGGCGCGCAGCGCCCGGTAGATGGCGATGGCCCGGCGGATGTGCCGGCGCTGGGCGGCAGGCTCCTCGTGGTTGTCGGTGAGCAGGTGCCGCATCGCGGTGAACGCGTCCCCGGGCCGGCCGATGACGTTGAGCAGCATCGAGTGGCTGACCTGGAAGCTGGAGGTCAGCGGCTCCGGCTCGGCGTCCACCAGCCGGTCGAAGGTGGGCTGGCCCCAGCCGATCGAGCCCTCCGGCGGCTTCTTGCGGACCACCTTGCGCCGCTTCTTCGGGTCGTCGCCGGCCTTGGCGAGGGCCTTCTCGTTGTCGATGACGTGCTCGGGGGCCTGCACCACGACCCGGCCGATGGTGTCGTAGCCGGCCCGGCCGGCCCGCCCGGCGATCTGGTGGAACTCCCGGTTCTTGAGCAGCCGGGTACGGACCCCGTCGTACTTCGACAGGCCGGTGAACAGCACGGTGCGGATCGGCACGTTGATGCCGACGCCGAGGGTGTCGGTGCCGCAGATGACCTTGAGCAGGCCGGCCTGGGCGAGGGTCTCCACCAGTCGGCGGTACTTCGGCAGCATGCCGGCGTGGTGGACGCCGATGCCGTGCCGGACCAACCGGGAGAGCGTCTTGCCGAAGCCGGCGGTGAACCGGAAACCACCGATCGCCTCGGCGATCATGTCCTTCTCGGCGCGGGTGCAGACGTTGACGCTGGTCAGCGCCTGGGCGCGTTCCAGTGCGGCGGCCTGGGTGAAGTGCACCACGTACACCGGGGCCTGCTTGGTCTCCAGCAGCTCCTCAAGCGTCTCGTGCAGCGGCGTCATCGCGTACGAGAAGATGAGCGGGACCGGCCGCTCCGCCGAGCGGACGACGGCGGTCGGCCGCCCGGTGCGCCGGGTCAGGTCGTCGACGAAGCGGGTGGTGTCCCCCAGGGTGGCGGACATCAGGATGAACTGGGCCTGCGGCAATTCGATGATCGGCACCTGCCACGCCCAACCCCGGTCGGGCTCGGCGTAGAAGTGGAACTCGTCCATGACCACCTGGCCGACGTCGGCCTTCGTGCCCTCGCGCAGCGCCAGGTTCGCCAGGATCTCCGCCGTGCAGCAGATGATCGGGGCATCGGCGTTGACGCTGGCGTCGCCGGTCAGCATGCCGACGTTCTCGGCGCCGAAGACCTCGCAGAGCGCGAAGAACTTCTCCGACACCAGTGCCTTGATCGGCGCGGTGTAGAAGGTCGTCCGGCTGTCGGCGAGCGCCGCGAAGTGCGCGGCGATGGCCACCAGGCTCTTACCCGAGCCGGTCGGGGTGTTCATGATCAGGTTGGCGCCGGAGACGATCTCGATGACCGCCTCCTCCTGATGGGGGTAGAGGTCGAGGCCGCGCTCCTTCGCCCAACCGGCGAACGCGTCGAAGAGGGTGTCGGGGTCGGCGCTTCTCGGAAGCGCGGCGGTGAGCGTCATAGCCTGTCCATGGTGCCTGGATCATGCCCCGCTACGCCAACCCGGTGTCCGCCGGACCCCCGTCCGGGGCGGTGGGCCCGGGCCGCCGGGCCGGGCCGGAGCGTCACCGTCGGCGGTAGATCAGGTCGGCGACCGGCCGGCCGGCCGTGATCGCCCGCCGCTCGAACTTCGTCACCGGCCGGTGCGCCGGACGCGGCGCGAACCCGCCGTACGTGTCCACCAGCGCCGGGTCCGCCTCCAGGGTCTCCCGCATCGACTCGGCGTACTCGGCCCAGTCGGTCGCACAGTGCAGCGTGCCGCCCGGCCGCAGCCGGGACCGCAGCAGCGCCACGTGCGCCGGCTGGATGATCCGCCGCTTGTGGTGGCGGGTCTTCGGCCACGGGTCGGGAAAGAAGATGTGTACGGCGTCCAGCACGCCCTCGGGCAAGCCGTTGACCAGGGACAGCGCGTCGCCCTGCGCCACCCGTACGTTGCGCAGGCCACCGCGCTCCACCAGGTCGAGCAGGTTGGCGATTCCCGGCGTGTGCACCTCGACCGCCAGATAATCTCGATCCGGGTCGGCGGCAGCCATCGCGGCGGTGCTGTCGCCCATGCCCGAGCCGATCTCCAGCACCACCGGTGCCCGGCGACCGAACAGGTCGGCCAGGTCGACGGGCACGACCGGTCCGTCCGGCACATCCAGGCCGTACGCGGGCCAGAGCCGGCCCAGCGCATCGGTCTGCCGGTCGCTCATCCGACCCCGACGGGGGTGGAACGTGCGGATCGTCCGGCTCGCGGGCGGGACGGCGGGGTCATGGTCGGTGGCGGTCACAGCGACCCGAGCGTACGCGACGCCGTCGACGGATCGGGTGTGATGTGCGACCGGAAATGAGAGGATCCAACTGGTACGGCAGGTCGGGTGCTCCGCTGCCCGACACGGCCGCGCGGCGTCGAGAGGGGGCATCGTGACAGCGACCCGTGGCGGCGTGACCCTGTCGGTGCTGGCCGTGCTCGTCGGGCCCCTGCTGGCCGCCGCTCCCGCGCTCGCCGCTCCTGCGCCCCTCGCCTCGGTGCCTGCCGCTCCTGCGCCCCTCGCTCGGGTGCTCGCGGCTCCCGCGCCGCAGCCCGAAGGCCCGCCAGGTGGCACCTCCCAGCCATCGCCGGTGGACATCTTCGTCGAGGTGAGCCCCAGCACGGTGCAGCCCGGCTACCTGGTCGGCATCCGCGCCAGTTGTCGGGACAACTCGGTGGGCGCCACGGTCGTCTCCGACGCCTTCGGCGCGGTCGGCGTGCAGCCGCAGCGCGGGGTGCTGACCGCCGCGCCGATGGTGCGTGATCGCACTCGCCCCGGCAACTACCGGGTCAAGTTGGAGTGCCGCGACGGCGAAACCGCCTCGACCATGCTCCAAGTGGTCAAGAAGGTGCCGTCCCAGCCCAGTCGCGGCCCGGCCACCGGCTTCGGCGGGGGCGCCGGCGGGATGACCGGCAAGCTGCTGCTGCCCGGCGGCGCGGCCCTGACCATCACCGGGTTGATCCTCGCCGTGACGGCGCTGCGCCGGCCGCGCCCGGTCCACGGCACTACACGGCGCTGAGCCTGCCATGGCGATCTTCCGCCCCCCGTCGCCGCCGGCCGGTCCCCGCCAGCCCGGCGCTTCCGGCTCGCCGTCTGGTCCGCGCCCGTCGCCCGGTCCGCGCCCGTCTCCTGGTGCCGGCCCGTCTTCCGGTGGGCGGCCGTCTTCGGGTGCCGGTCCGTCCTCGGGCGCGCGTCCGTCTCCCGGTGCTCGCCGCTCGCGGGACGATCGCTGGCCGGAGGATGACCGCCTACCGCTGGACGACCCGTGGCCGGAGGACGACCGCCTACCGCGGGACGACCGCCCGCTGGTTGTCGACCGCCCGGCGGTGGCTGCTCGCCCGCCGACCGCCGTCACGCCTCGGCGTAGCCGTCCTCCCGGTCGTAGCCCCTGGTCGGTGCCGCTGGCAGTGGTGCTGGTGCTGGCCGGGGTCTTCGCCACCGGGGCAGGGCTGGGCCGCTCGGTCGGCCCGTTCGACTTCGCCCCGGCCGGTGGCGACCAGCCGGCCCGCAGCGAGTCGGTCGGGTTGGCGGCCAGCCGTCCGGTGCGCCTCACGGTCCCGGCGATCAAGGTAGCCGCGCCGGTGGCACCCGTCGGGCAGGCACGGGACGGCTCGATCGCCGTACCGCCGCTGGAACGCCACAACGAGACCGGCTGGTACGACCGCGGGCCCACACCCGGCGAGTCCGGCCCGGCGGTGATCGTCGGGCACGTGGACACCAAGACCGGCCCGTCGGTCTTCTACGACCTGGGCAAGCTGCACCCCGGCGACCTGATCGAGGTGGCCCGGGCGGACGAATCGGTGGTGGTGTTCCGGGTCGACACCGTCGAGCACTTCCCGAAGGACCAACTGCCCGCCGAACGGATCTACGGTCACGACGGGCCCCCCGGCCTGCGGCTGATCACCTGCGGCGGCCAGTTCATCGGCGGCCGCACCGGCTACGCCGACAACGTGATCGCCTTCGCCACCCTGCAGTCCTCCCGCAAGTCCTGATCCGACGCCAGCCCGCCGCCGCCGACTGCGGTTCGCCCGCCGCTGCCCCAAGATCGACTCGGTTTTCATGATGTCGGGGTATCGCGCCGCGCCGGACACCCCGACTTCACCAAACCCGAGTCGATCAACCGTCGGCGCGCGCTGGCCGGGCCGGGGTCAACGCAGGAAGTCCAGGAGTTGGCGCGTGGTCTCCTCGGGGGCCTCCTCCGGGATGAAGTGCCCGACCGGGACGGGCTCGCCGCGTACGTCGTCGGCCCACTCCCGCCAGATCGCGAGCGGATCGTCGTAGAGCTTCGCGACCTGACCGCGTTGGCTCCAGAGAAACAGCACCGGGCAGGCGATCTTCCGGTTTCCCCGGTCCGCCTCGTCCTGCTGGTAGTCCAGCGTCGCGGCTGCGCGGAACTCCTCGCAGATCGCGTGGGCCCGGGCGGGATCGCTGAACTGCCTGACGTACGCCGCCCGCACCTCGGCCGGGAAGGAGTCCTTCACCTCGGGCCAGGTGTCGAGCATGAAGTCGACGAGCACGGCGGGCGCCGCGTCGATGAACTGCTCGGGCACCGGAGCCGGTGCCGCCAGGAAGGACCAGACCCAGTAGGAGAGGCTGAACGCCTTGTCGGCGCGGTTGTAGACATCTCCGATGGGAACGACGTCCATGACGGCCAGCCGCGTGACGGCGTCCGGCTCGTCCAACGCGAGACGGTACGCGCAGCGGGCCCCGCGATCGTGGCCGACGAGTCGGAACTGCTCGTGGCCGAGGCTCCGCATCACCTCGATCTGGTCGCGGGCGATGGCTCGCATGCCGTACGGCTCGTGATCCGCGGTGCTCGGCGGTGTGCCGCTGTCGCCCCAGCCGCGCAGGTCGGTGGCGACGACGGTGAAGTTCTCGGCGAGCCGTGCCGCGATCCGATGCCACATGAGATGCGTCTCGGGGATGCCGTGCAGGAGCAGGACCGGAGGCCCACTCCCGCCGCGACGTCCGTGGATCGTCGCGCCGGTCGTGTCGACGTCGAACTCGTCGAATCCCTCGAACATGGCCGGAATTCCCCCGCAACCTCGTGGGACCCGTGCCGACGGCTCGTCGGGACAGGGTGACCGATGGCCGGCTACCGCTCGGGCCGCTTCGACGTTATCAGCGGTAAAGTCCGACTCGAACGGATTCCAGCCACTGGCCCCGGTGGGTATCCCCGACGCTGCGGGGGCGCCGGCTACGGCTGCGGGACGTGCAGGGCCACCTCGAACTCCAGGAGGCTGGCGCCGGTGGCGACCGGGGGACGTGGCTTCTCACCGGGCGCGGCGGCGTGAGCGGCGCGGGACGGGCCGGCGGCCCAGGCCTGGTAGGCCTCCTCGGTCTCCCACCGGGTGTAGACGAAGTAGCGGGTCTCGCCAGCGACCGGACGGAGGAGCTCGAAGCCGAGGAAGCCGGGGGAGTTCTCCACCGTGCCGGCTCGGGCGGCGAACCGCTTCTCCAACTCCGTGCCGCCGCCGGGTGGGACCTCGATTGCGTTGATCTTCACGACTGCCATCTGCCCACCCTAGCCACTCAGAACGCCTCGACCACCGGGACCAGGTCCGCGTCGACCACGATCGGCGCGTGGTCCGACGGGCCCTTGCCCTTGCGGGCCTCCCGGTCCACGTACGCGGAGCGGACCGCTCGTGCGAACGGGGCGGACGCGTACACCAGGTCGATTCTCATGCCCTTGTTCTGGTGGAACATCCCGGCCCGGTAGTCCCAGTAGGTGAAGGGGTGTGGTCCCTTCATCGGGGTGGGCACGACGTCGCTGAGGCCCAGGTCGCGCAGCGCGGCGAGGGCCGCCCGCTCGGCCGGGGTGACGTGCGTGGAGTGGGTGAAGACCGCCGGGTCCCAGACGTCGGCGTCGGTCGGGGCGACGTTGAAGTCGCCGCAGACCGCCAGCGGGAGTCCACCGGCCAGCTCCGCGGCCAGCGCGTCGCGCAGTGCCGCGAACCAGGCCAACTTGTACGCGTAGTGCGGGTCGTCCGGCGTCCGGCCGTTGGGCACGTACACCGACCAGACCCGCACCCCGTCGCAGGTGGCGGAGATGGCCCGGGCCTCCGGGTCGGGAAAGCCGGGCTCACCGGCGAACCCGACCCGGACGTCGTCAAGCCCGACCCGGGACAGGATGGCGACCCCGTTCCACCGGCCGTCGCTGTGGCTGGCCACGGTGTAGCCGAGCTCGCCCACCTCGGGCGCCGGGAAGGCGCCGTCCGGACACTTGGTCTCCTGCAGGCAGACGACGTCGGGGCCGGTGTCGGCCAGCCACTCCAGCAGTCGGGGCAGGCGGGCCTTCACCGAGTTGACGTTCCAGGTCGCCAGGCGCATGCCCCCAGCCTGCCGCATCCGCCCCCGCGACGCCCGGTCAGCTACCCGGGGTGTCGCCGGGACGGGTCTGTTCGGCCAGGAACCGCTCCAGTTCCGCGCCGAGTTCGTCGGCCGTGGGCAGCGGTCCGGCGTCCGGGGCGAGCAGGTTCTTCTCGCCCCGACCCCGGGCGAACGCGTCGTACTGCTCCTCCAGGGCCTGGACCAGGGCAGCGGCGTCGTCGGTCTGGGCGACCTGCCGGTCGATCTCCACCCGGACCACCTCGGCGGCCGAGCGCAGCCCGTCACCGGGCAGCAGCAGGCCGGTGCTGCGGGACACCGAGGTGAGCAGCACCTCGGCGGCTGCCGGGTATTCGGTCTGCGCCACGTAGTGCGGCACGTGGGCGGCGAAGCCCAGCGCGTCCCGCCCCTGCTGGCCGAGCCGGAACTCCAGCAGGTGGCCGACACTGCCGGGCACCTGGACGCGCTGCAGCCAGGGCTCGTAGCCGGCGATCAGCTCAGGGCGGGTGGCGTGCGCTGTCACGCCGGTCGGCCGGGTGTGCGGCACCGCCATCGGGATCGAGTTGAGCCCGACGGTGAGCCGGACGTCCAACCGGGCGGCGAGGCCCGCGACGGCGGCCACGAACCGCTCCCACTGCAGGTCCGGCTCGGGGCCGGTGAGCAGCAGGAACGGCGTTTCGTCGTCGTCGTGCAGCAGGTGCAGCTCCAGCTTGGGAGCGTCGACGCTCTCCCAGTGGTCCTCGACGAAGGTCATCACCGGTCGTCGGGACCGGTAGTCGAAGAGCTGGTCGACGTCGAAGGTGGCGATCGGCCGACCCTCCAGCGAGGTGAGCAGCTGCTCGCGCGCCAGCCGGCTGGCGTTGCCGGCGTCCACGAACCCGGTGAGGGCCTGGATGAGGACCGGTTGCCCGAGGTCGGGCAGATCGTCGGTGAGCTGGTAGAGCTCGTGTGGGTCGAGCACCGGTGCGGACCTCCCTGAAATGTGCCTGCGGGGTGCCGACGCGACGGAGGGCACCCGTTCGGGCAACGTACCCGCCATCCTGGTGCATTCCTGCTTCGGGCGATCCGCCGCCCGGGGGGTGGGCGCGATCGGACCAATCACCTGTTTACGCCACGAGGCGAGTCCGGTCGACCGATCGGACGAGCCCGGTTCGGCCCAAAGGCCGAGTTTGTCGATCATGTCGGGTGGCGCGGTCGATGTCCCGGCCTGTCACGGGTCGGGCCGGCCTGCGTCTGCCGCCTGGTTGGTCCGGTACGCGAGGTACGTTCCCCGGGCGGGCCGAGCCGCCCAGGTCGTCCACCAGGAGGGGCCGAATGTGTGGGGAGCGCCACGTGATCACCGTGCGTGGTCAGGGTTTCCCCCTGCCTAGCCTCGGTTGATGCGTGACGACGGCACCCTCGACGACCCGTATGCCCCGAGTACCCCCACTGCCGATACGGAGGATGGCACCTCAACCGAACGGACAACCGCCGCGAGTCGGCTTCGGGCGTACGCCCGGGACCTGACCGGTCGACGCCGGGCGCAGGTGGCGCTGGCGACGGGTGTGGTGTGCTGCCTCGGCCTGGCCGCCGTCGCGCAGGTCCGCGACGAGTCCGCCGACGCGGCGACGCGGGAGGGGGCGATCTCCAACTCCGAGTTGGCGCAGCGCGCCGAGCAGCAGAGTGCGTCCCGTGGCCTCGACCGAGTGCCTGCCCCGAGCACCTCCGCCGCTGTTCCGTCCGCCGCGGCGACCCCCGCCGACCCGGACACCAGCGCGCCGGCCCGGAAGGCCGCACCGGCTCGCCCGACCGACCCGGCGCCCGTCGCCGGGCTGGACGAGGACCAGATGGAGAACGCGGAGGCGATCGTCCGTGCCGGCCGCAAGATGGGGGTGCCCCGGCGCGGGCTGGTGATCGCGGTGGCCACCGCCATGCAGGAGAGCAACCTCTACAACGTGGCCAGCGGTGTGCTGCCCGAGTCGCAGGACTACCCGCATCAGGGCGTCGGCTGGGACCACGACTCGGTCGGGTTGTTCCAGCAGCGTTCGAGCAGCGGTTGGGGCCCGGTGGGTCGGCTGATGGACCCCGAGTTCGCCACCCGGCAGTTCCTCGCCGCGCTGGAGCAGGTGCCCGGCTGGCAGCGGATGCGGCTCACCGACGCCGCTCAGGCGGTGCAGGTCTCCGCGTACCCCGAGCACTACCAGCAGCACGAGTGGCGGGCCACCCGGGTCGTCGACGCCATCGTGCCGACGGGGCGGTAACCTACCGCCCACTGTGGACGGTCAGGGTTGAGGCTGTCGCATCCTGGGTACATGTGTTGCGGGTTAGGGGTACACATGACAGCGGGACCATCGACAGGAGGACGCCATGTCACTGATGCAGCGAATCACCACGTTCCTGAGATCGCCGAAGGGGCAGCAGTTGGTGGAGCGAGGCCGTCGGGAGATGGCCAAGCCGGGCAACCAGCAGAAGCTCAAGGGGCTGGCGGCCAAGTTCTCCAACCGCCGCCGCTGACCGCTCCATCGGCCGCCCTGTCCGCCTTTCCCACCCCTCGGGAGACCCGGTGACCGACACCCCACCCGTCGGCGGCCAACCTGCCGCCCCTGCCCCCCAGCCGTCCGTCGGCCTGCCGGCCGGGCCGGTGGACGCCCCCGAGGGTCCGCCGGCCCGTCTCTGGGACCGGATGCGCGACGATCCGCAGTACGCCCCGGAGCACCTGGCCCTTGAGGCGGTGCGCCGGCTCGGGCCGGAGGCCGCGCAGTGGGCCGTCCGGGCCCGAGCGGAACAGCCCGGGGTGTCGGCCGACGTCCTTGCCGACCAGGCGGCCCGCAAGTTCGTCAACCTGGCCCGGCTGTCGGGCGCGGTCTCCGGAGCGGCCGGGCTGCCCGGGGCCGTGATCGACGTGGGTGTGCTGGCCTGGACTCAGGCGCGGATGGTGCTGCACATCGCCGCCGCGTACGACGTCGACCCGCTGCACGGCGACCGGGCCACCGATCTGTTGGTGCTCCAGCGCGTGCACAAAGTCGCCGAGAGCGCCCGGCTGGCCCTCGGTGTGGCCGCCGGCCGGGAGCGCGCCGACGCGCTCTTCGGCTCCGGCGGCCGGCGCCCGCTCGGTCGGGTCATGCTGCAACTCGGCGTCCGGCTGGCCCAGATGGCCGGCGTCCGGGCCGCCAAGCGGATGGTCGCCAAGATCATCCCGGGTGCGGCGATCGTCCTGGGCACCTGGGCCAACTCGTCGGCCACGAAGGACCTGGCGCAGCGATCCCGGGCCCTGTACCGCTCCCGCAGCGTCGCCGTCCCGGATCCGCGCCACCGCTGACGGCCGTCAGCCGGGTCAGTTGGCCAGCCTGGTCAGTTGGCCAGGCCGGAGGAGCGCCAGGTGACCTCGGCGAGCCGGCCCTGGCCGGTGGCGTTGGGGTGGAACCAGTCCAGCGGGTTGAGCAGGTCCAGCGTGAACCGGACCTTGTGCACCGCGCCACCGTCGTGCCGGCAGCGGGAGCCGTACGCCCGGCAGGCCGCCACCAACTCGGTGTTGTACGCGTTGATCCGGTCCCGGACGGCGGCCCGGCGCGCCCGGTCGGCGGGCGCGGTCGAGGTCGCCTCGGCCAAGAGGGACGGGCAGATGCCCCGCCGCCACGCCCGTACGGCCCGGGCGTCGTCGTGCCCGACCTCCCACAGCCGGTACAGGTCGGGGATGCTCACCACCAGCACCCGGGCCTTCGGCCGGCCGGTCCGCAGCACCCGTAGGCCCCGGTCGACGTCGGCCCGGAACTGCGCCACCGGGGTCATCGCGTCCACCCCGCCCCGGCAGACGTCGTTGGCGCCGATCAGCACGGTGACGTAGTCGGCGCGGTCGCGTACCGCTGCCTGGGCCTGGCCCTCCAGCGCGTCCGCGCGGGCGCCGGGACGGGCGTGGTTGTACGTCCGGTCGCGGATCGCCGAATCCTGTTCCAGCAGTCGCCGGTAGTGGCTCTGCACCCGCAGGCCGTCCCCCGTCGACCAGGAGTTGCGCTCGCAGGAGGTGAGCACCAGGCAGGAGGCGAAGCCGGTGGTGATCGAGTCTCCGAGCGCGGCGATGCCGCCCGGCCCGCTCGACGGCGGCGCGCTCCTGGTGGGGCGGGGTGTCGCGGAGGTGCCGCCCTCGCAGGCCAGCGCCACCAGCGCCGCGAGACAGGCCAGGGCGGTGACCCCCCGTCGAGGCATGACATCCCCTCCCGCAGCACAGAGCGACAGCGCGGTAACTCTATGCGTAGGACCTGGTTTGCCGGGGAGGTGCTGTCGGGTATGCGGCAGAGCGCCGACACTGGTGCCGGCGGGGTGCTATAAGGCCCGCCAGGGCGCCGGCTGATCGTGCAGCCACCAGTGCAGCGCCCGAGTGATCCGGGGCAGCACGAGATAGGTCATCAGCGGGGTCAGACAGAGGGTCATCAGCAGCACGCGCGCCGCCAGCGGCACCGCGTCGAGGAAACGACTGGTCAGCAGGGTGGCGCTGAGGCTCAGCGGAAAGAACGCCAGCCAGATCGTCACTGCCTGCTTCCACCTCGGCGGCGACGTCGGCCCGACCGGTTCCACCGGGTCCACCGAGTGCTCAAGCGGAGGGTCGAACCAGCCCTCGATCCCGGTACGCCGCTCGACCCGGGTGTGCTCGACGATGCCCTGCGCCGAGCTGAGCCACCAGTGTCGCTGCGGGGACTCCTCCCACCGGCGCAGCGTCTCGGCGTCGGCGAAGCGGTAGAGCATGTGCCACTCCGGCGAACCGGGGCCGCTCTGCACCCAGCCGGCGCCGAGGAACCCGGGGAACGCCTCGGCCAGCGCGGTGCCGGCCCGCATCCAGGCCACCATCTCGCTGGACCGGGCCGGGTCGACACGGCGGGCGATGGCGACGGTCACCGGCACGGCGAGGGTCAATGACATGCGTCCATCCTGCGGTCGGCAGGGGCCATGACGCGAACGGATGTAATCGAGCACACCGGCGCACTCCGGTGCCGCCCCGCCGTGCCGGCCATCGGCCGGAACCTGTCGGTGGTCGTTCGCGACTGACCGAGGTGTCCGAGGCCGGTTAACGCTGGCGATCGGGGGTAGGTCCCTGAACATGACGAGATCGCAGCCCCGGCGCGCCCGTGGCACGGTCGGCCACGCGAACAGCGCGCTGAACCTCCGTCTCACCCTCGCCAGCTTCGGGCTGGTGATCATGGTGCTCTTCGCGGTGCTGGCGTTCTGGGCCGGCATCGCCTGGCTGGGCGTGGTCTGTGCGATCTTCGCTGTGGTCGCCGTGGTCGACCTGGTCGTGATCCAGCGCCGCCGCGCCGCCCGCCGCCGCGAGGAGCCGGGCGTACGACACTCGTTGTTCGAGTGACAGGAGGACGAGATGCCCCACATCGCCACCACCAACCCCGCCACCGGCCAGGTGCTCAAGACCTATGAGGCGATGTCCACCGAGCAACTCGACGGTGCCATCGAGCGCGCCGACCTCGCGTACCAGCAGTTGCGGCAGACGACCGTCGACCAGCGCGCGCAGTGGATGAACGCCGCCGCCGACCTGCTCGACGCCGAGCGCGACGAGATCGCCAGGATCATGACCACGGAGATGGGCAAGACGTACGCGTCGGCGCAGGCCGAGGTGACGAAGTGCGCCACGGCCGCCCGCTTCTACGCCGACAAGGCCCCGGCGTTCCTCGCCGACGAGCCGGCCGACGCCGACGCCGTGAAGGCGACCCGGGCGTTCATCCGCTACCAGCCGATCGGTGTGGTGCTCGCGGTGATGCCGTGGAACTTCCCGCTCTGGCAGGTGATGCGCTTCGCCGCGCCGGCGCTGATGGCCGGCAACACCGGCCTGCTCAAGCACGCCTCGAACGTGCCGCAGACCGCGCTGCTGCTGGAGGACGTGTTCCGGCGGGCCGGCTTCCCCGAGGGGGCCTTCACCACCGTGCTGGTCGGCTCCGACGCCGTCGAAAGGATCCTCAGCGACCCGCGGGTGCGCGCCGCCACGCTCACCGGCAGTGAGCCGGCCGGCCGGTCCATCGCGCAGATCGCCGGACGGGAGCTGAAGAAGACCGTCCTCGAACTCGGCGGCAGCGATCCCTTCGTGGTGATGCCCTCGGCCGACGTGGACCGGGCCGCCGAGGTGGCCACCACGGCCCGCTGCCAGAACAACGGCCAGTCCTGCATCGCCGCGAAGCGGTTCATCGTGCACACCGACGTGTTCGACGCCTTCGCCGAGAAGTTCGCCGCGAACATGGCCGCGCTGCGGGTCGGCGACCCGATGGAAAAGGACACCGACGTGGGGCCGCTGGCCAGCGAGCGGGGCCGCGACGAGGTGCACGCCCAGGTCCAGGACGCCGTTGACAACGGCGCGACAGTGCTCTGCGGCGGCGAGCTGCCACCCGGCGACGGCTGGTTCTACCCGCCCACCGTGGTCACCGACCTCACCCCGCAGATGCGGATGTGGTCCGAGGAGGTCTTCGGCCCGGTCGCCGGCCTGTACCGGGTCTCGTCGTACTCCGAGGCGATCGAGGTCGCCAACGGCACCAGCTTCGGGCTCGGCTCGAACGCCTGGACGCGGGACCCGGCCGAGCAGGAGCGCTTCGCCACCGACCTGGACGCGGGCAACGTCTTCATCAACGGCATGACCACGTCCTACCCGGAGTTGCCGTTCGGTGGTGTGAAGAACTCCGGCTACGGGCGCGAGCTGTCCGCGCTGGGCATGCGGGAGTTCTGCAACACCAAGACGGTCTGGGTGGGTGAGGGCGCCGCGTCGGCCGGCGCCGGGGCGCACGCCGAGTAGTTCGGGGCGCGGCACGCGTCAGCCGGTGCCGTCGTGGGTAGGAAGTGTGCTCATGACGTCGTTCGGGTTTCACGCCTCGCATGAGCAGATCGGTCCACGCGCCCTCCTGGAAGCGGTGATGCACGCCGAGCGGGCCGGCTTCGACGCGGCCATGTGCTCCGACCACTTCTCCCCGTGGAGCACGCGGCAGGGCGAGTCCGGCTTCGCCTGGTCCTGGCTGGGTTCCGCGTTGCAGGCCACCGGCATGCCGTTCGGCGTGGTCAACGCGCCCGGCCAGCGGTACCACCCGGCGATCATCGCGCAGGCGATCGGCACGCTCGGCGCGATGTACCCGGGCCGGTTCTGGGCTGCGCTCGGCACCGGCGAGGCCAGCAACGAGCACATCACCGGCGACCCGTGGCCGCGCAAGGACGTCCGCGCCGCCCGGCTGCGCGAGTGCGTGGACGTGATCCGCGCGCTGTTGGCCGGCGAGGAGGTCAGCCACGACGGCCTGGTCCGGGTGGACCGGGCCCGGCTGTGGACCCGCCCGGAGCAGCCGCCCGCGTTGGTCGGCGCCGCCGTCAGCGTGGCAACCGCCCGCTGGTGCGCCGAGTGGGCGGACGGGCTGATCACCGTGAACGCGCCGACGGCACACCTGCGCGAGATGATCGACGCGTACCGGGACGCCGGTGGGCGCGGGCCGCTGCACCTTCAGGTGCACGTCTCCTGGGCGCCGGAGCAGGCGCAGGCCGAGGCCATCGCGTACGACCAGTGGCGCAGCAACGTCTTCGCCCCGCCGGTCTGCTGGGACCTGGAGACCGTCGAGCACTTCGACGTGGTCAGCGCCGACGTGCCGGCGCAGCGGGTCGCCGAGGTGGTGAACGTGTCCGCGGACCTGGGTCGGCATGTCGGCTGGTTGGAGGAGTACGTCGAACTCGGCTTCGACCAGATCGCCCTGCACCACGTCGGGCAGGAGCAGCGCGGCTTCATCGACGCGTTCGGCGCGGAGGTGCTGCCGAAGTTGCGCCCGGCTGGCTGATCGAGGGCTCAACCAACGGACCCCTAGGCTCGTACCCCATGGAAAGCCTGTTTCCGGTCGTCGTCTTCCTGGCGATCGCCACCCTGGGTGCCGCGCTGGCCCGCCGGCTCGGCCTGCTCGCGCCGATCGTGCTGGTCGTGCTCGGTCTGGCGCTCTCGTTCGTACCGGGCTTCCCCCAGGTGGAACTCGACCCCGAACTGGTGCTGATCGGCATCCTGCCGCCGCTGCTCTACGTGGCCGCGCTGGAGACCTCGGTGCCGGCGTTCAAGAACAACATCCGGCCGATCCTGCTGCTCGCGGTCGGCCTGGTGTTGTTCACCGCGTTCGTGGTCGGGTTGGTGCTGCACCTGCTGCTGCCGCAGTTGCCGTTCGCGATCTGCCTGGCCCTCGGCGCGGTGGTCGCGCCGCCGGACGCCGTGGCCGCCACGGCGGTGGCCCGGCGGGTCGGCCTGCCCCGCCGGGTCGTCACCATCCTTGAGGGGGAGAGCCTGGTCAACGACGCCACCGCGCTGGTGCTGCTGCGGGTCGCGACGCTGGCGACCGTCGGCTCGGCGGTCGGCACGGCCGACGTCGCCATCGAAGTGCTGCGCTCCACCGGTGGGGGCATCCTGATCGGGGCGCTCGGTGCGGTGGTCTTCGGTTTCCTGCACCGGCGGATCACCGACCCGCTGCTGGACAACGCGCTGTCGTTGATCATCCCGTTCGCGGTGGTGTTCACCGCCGAGCACCTGCACGCCTCAGGTGTGGTCGCGGTGGTCGTCACCGGTCTCGTGCTCGGGCACAAGCTGCCGCAGCTGCTGTCGGCGGCGTCCCGGTTGCAGGTCGGCGCGTTCTGGCGACTGGTCCGCTTCCTCTTGGAGGGCCTGGTCTTCCTGCTGGTCGGGCTCCAGCTGCGGGAGGTGCTGCGCGACCTCGACGAGCCGGCCGGCTCGCTCATCCTGATCACGTTCGCGGTGCTCGCCGCCGTCTTCCTGACCCGGTTCGTCTGGCTCTTCCCGGCCACCTACCTGGCCCGGTTGGTGCCCCGCGTGCGCCGACGTGACGCCAGGCCGTCGCCGAAGGTCCCGATCATCATCGGCTGGGCCGGGATGCGCGGCGTGGTGACCCTGGCCGCCGCGCTCGCGCTGCCGCTGACCCTGGCCGACGGCGAGCCGTACCCCCGGGCGTTGCTCATCTGGCTTGCCTTCGCCGTGATCGTTTTCACGCTGGTCGGCCAGGGCGCCACGCTGCCGCTGGTCGCCCGTCGGTTGAAGCTGCCGCAGGACGACCCGGTGCAGGACGCGCTGTCCGCGGCCGGTGTGCAGCAGCAGGCCAGCCGCGCTGCGCAGGAGCGCCTCGACGAGCTGGCCGACAGCGCACCGGACGCGGTGGTGGACCGGCTGCGCCGAGCGGTGGAGGACCGCACCAACATGGCGTGGGAACGGCTCGGTGGCACCGAGCGGGAGACCCCGTCGCAGGCGTACGGTCGGTTGCGACAAGAGATGATCGACGCCGAGCGGGATGTGTTCCGGGCTGCCCGGGACTCCGGTCGGATCCCTGAGGAGGTGCTGGTGCAGGCCTATCGTGACCTGGACCTGGAGGAGTCGTTGCTGAGGGAGGCCGGGAAGTGAGCTGTCAGCACCTGACCGAGGCGGGTGCCGCGGAGGCGCGTACCCCCGACGAGTGCGAGGACTGCGTCGCCATCGGCGAGACCTACTGGGTGCACCTGCGCACCTGCCTGAGCTGTGGGCAGGTCGGCTGCTGCGACTCGTCGCCGAACCAGCACGCGAGCAAGCACTTCGCGTCCACCGGCCACCCGGTGATCCGCTCGGCGCAGCCGGGCGAGGCCTGGCGATGGTGCTTCGTCGACGAGGAGATCGGCTGACGGTCAGCCCGGTTGCGGTGACCGGTCGGCGCGTTCGGCGCGGTCAGCGCGTTCGGTGCGGTTGGCCAGGGCGCGTCGGGTGAGCGGCGGCACGGCGAGGCCGGTGAGCGCGAGCAACCCCGCCAGCGCCAGCCAGCCGACCGGGCCGCCGTCGATGATCAACCAGGTCAGCAGGGCCGGGCCGGCCGCGCGGACCAGCCCGGCGAGCAGTCCGTCGACCCCCTGGTAGGCGCCGAGGGCGTCCGGGGCGGCGAGGTCGTAGGCCAGCGCCGCCCCGGCCCCGGCGTGCCACAGGTCGCCCACGGTGTAGATCACCGTCGCGGCCAGCAGCAGGCCGACCGCCGCCGCGGTGGGCACGACGGCGGTCGCGGCCCAGAGCAGCATCCCGGCCGCGAGCACCAACCCGGCCCGGCGCATCGTCGTCGCCGCCGGCACCGCGTGCCGGGCGCTCCCGCTGAGCCGTACGGCGAGCAGCACGGTGAGCAGCGTGTTGACCAGCAGAAGGGCGGAGACCGTCACCGGAGGCGCATCGGTGTGCGCCACCACCCACAGCGGCAGCACCAGCGTCAACGCCACGTGGTGCACGGAGAGCACCGCCGAGGCGCCGGCGACCGCGAGGAACCGCCCGTCGCGCAGCGCCCGGCCGGCTCTCTGGCGCAGGGGTCGCCGGTCCGGCGGGTACGCCGGGAGCCGCATGATCAGCGCCGCCGAGACGAGATAGGTGGCGACGTTGCCGAGCACCAGGAGTCGGTACGCCCACCCGGTGTCCGCCACCAGCGCGAACGCGGCCAGCCCCGCACCGAGCGCCACGCCCAGGTTGGCCACCGCCCGCAGGGTGGCGAAGGCGTGCACCCGTCCCTCGGGGCCGCCCACCGCCGCGACCAGCGCGGCGCGGACAGCGAGGTTGCCGGAGATCAGCAGAGCGTCCAGTGTGGCCACCAGCAGAAAGACCGGGAAGGAGCCGACCATCAGGTACGCGGCGGCGACAACCGCCTGCGCCAGTTGCAGGACGGCACGGAGGCTCCGCGGGTCACGTCGGTCGGCGAGCCCGCCGAGCGGCACGCTGGCACTGAGCCCGACCAGGCCGGCGAGAGTGAGCCCGAGCCCCACCTCGGTCGGGGTCAGCCCCACGGCGCGGGTGAGGAAGAGCGCCGCACCCGTCACCCACAGCCCGGTGCCGACCGTGTTGGCGAGGGTGGCCAGCGACAGGGTGCGCAACCGACCGGGCGGCGGCAGCGGTGACAGCGACCGCCAGCGGCCGCCAGCCTCCCCCGTGGTGCCCATTCACCGACCCTAGAGCCGCCGCCTGCTCATCGATGCCCCGCGCAGTGCGGTGCCCGTCACAACCCGCCTCCAGGCCGATCTCGGGTGGGCTCAGCACAAAGATCCGCCTCGCCTCGCCTCGCCTCGCCTCGCCTCGCCTCGCCTCGCCTCGCCTCGCCTTGACCACAGCCGTCACCTGGCTCCTGTCATCGGTGCCGGCCGTCTTTCCCGGCCGTCCTTCCCAGCCACATGAGCAGCACTGGCCACCCGAGCAGCACTGGCCGCCTGAGCGGAAGTGGCCGGCCTTAAGGAGGTCACGTTCGCCGGTGGTACTGGTTGCGGCGGGGGAGCCGGTCGGGATCGAGCCAGGCCGGCGGGACGAATTCGGGCCTACCGTCACCACCGAGCCGGACGGTCCACTCGCCACGGTGCACGTGTCGGTGATGGTGGGCGCAGAGCAGCACGGCGTTGGTCAGGCTCGTGCTGCCGCCGTCGGCCCAGTGGTGGATGTGGTGGGCGTCGCACCAGCGGGGCGGGCGGTCGCAGCCCGGGAAGGCGCAGCCGCGGTCGCGCAGGACCAGGGCGCGTCGCAGGGGGCCGGTGACGAGCCGGCGTTGCCTGCCCACGTCGAGCGTCTGACCGGCGCCGCCGAGGATGGCGGGCAGGATCGCCGCGTCGCAGGCGAGCCGGCGAACCGTCTCCGGGGTGAGCCGCAGGTCGGTGTCGAGAGTGCCGGCGCCGAGCTGTCGGGCCAACGTCTCGAAGCTGGTGGTGACGACGAGCTGGGCGAGGTCACCACCGTGCTCGGGCAACTCGCCGGCGCGCAGGGCAAGCCGGCAGAGGTCGGCGAGCGCGTCGTGCCGGCGTTGCCCGGGACAACGCGGATCGTCCGGACCGGACGGTGCGGTCAGGGGGTCGATCGCGGCGCGCAGCAGGCCGGCCGCCTCGGCGTCCAGGCTGCCGGACAGCCGCAGCCGGCCGTCCGACAGCTCGGACAGGGTGACATGGCGATCCCGGCTGGCTCGGCGGGCCTCGGCCTCCAGCGCCGCCCGGGCGGCGGCTTCGGCGACCTCCGGGGCGACGTGATCGAGGATGCGGGTGCCCAGTTTGCGCAGCAAGGTCGGCTCGAACTGCCCCGCCCACTCGACCAGGACGCCGACCGCCTTCTCGGCCGCCTCGGCACCGGCGGCCGTGTGCACCGTGCTGACCGTGTCGCCGATGACCCGGGCCTGCTCCAGGCTGATATCCCCGCTGGCCAGAGCAGCGCGCACGCCTGGCACTCCGGCGTCCAACGCGCCGGCGAGATCGACCAGCCGGCGAGCGGCGGAGACGCTGAGCCGCAGCCGGTCCCGCAGCCACACCACCGTCGAGGACGCGCCCTGCGCGGCCCCGGTGCCTCGACCGTCCAGCTCGCGCACGAGGGCCAGCTTGACCGCGGCCAGGCGTTGCTCGAGTCGGTGCGCGGCGTCGAGTGCCGCGACGAGGTCGTGCTCCGGAAGAGCCCACGCCGGCGCGTCGAGACAGTCGGCGACTGCCGCCTCCGCCTGCGTCAACTCCTCCAACATGGAACGAGAGTAGAACAGGTGTACGACGGTTTCAGGGCGCGCGGTTCGGCACGGGCCGGGCGGACGGAGCGGCCCTCATGCCGGCGGCGTACGGCTCACTCGGCGCGTCCGATCCACCGGTTTGCTGCGTGCCCGGTGAATCGTTTGCGTCATCAGCTCGACAGCGCCAGCGGAAGGTGTCCTCCGCTCGCCCCGAACGCTCCTGGAGCGGCACACCGCCGCCTGCCCTCGATCACTTGATGGTCAGTAGCGGAAGTCGCGGTGTTCCAGCTGCACACAATCAAACGATCATGGACTCCTGGTGGCCGGTCGTGCCGCTGCCTATGATCCACCGACAACACGACAGTGGCGGGGGACGTAAGTGATCAATGCGATCTTCTTCGATGTCGGTGGGACGATTCTCGACGAGTCCCACGAGTTCGCCGCCTGGGCCGACTAGCTCGGCGTTCCACGGCGCACGTTCTCGGCGGTCTTCGGCGCGGTGATCGCTCGGGGCTTGGACTATCAGGAGACTTTCCGGGCCTTCCGGCCGGACTTCGATCTCGCAGTCGAGTTGGAGCGCCGCGCGGCCGCCGGCCAGCCGGCACGTCGCACGGTTGGGGGGTGGCGAAGCCGTCACCGGCCTTCTTCGAGCGGGTCGTTCGCGAGGGCGGCGGCGACGCGTCGTCGATTCTGTACGTCGGCGACCGACCCGACAACGACGCCCGCCCGGCCCAGGAGGCCGGGATGAAGACGTGCCTGATCCGACGCTCACCGTGGGGGCACGTCCTCGACATCCCGGCCGTGTCCGAACGGTGCCTGTTCCGGATCGACTCGCTGGACGAACTCCCCAGTCTGGTCGCGAAGCACAACGCGGCCGGCGGTTAGCCCGCCGGCCGCGCGATCATGCGAGCGTGGTGGCCGCCCGGGGAGGGCGGCCACCACCAGTGGGTCAGGACAGGCTGCAGGCTCCGCCGTTGACCGTGATCAGGCCGGGAGCGGGGTTGGCGCCGCCGGCCGTCGTCGCGTTGAAGCCGAACGTCACAGTGCCGCCGGGTGCGATCTTGGCGTTGTGCGACTCGTTGCGCGCGGTCACCGTCGAACCGGCCTGGGTGACCTTCGCCAGCCACGCCTCGCGGACCCGCTGGTCGCCGGTGAACGCGAACCGCACGCTCCAGCCGTTGACGGCCGTGGCACCGGTGTTGCGGATGGTCAGCTGGGCGGTGAACCCGGTGCCGCCCTGCCAGGCGCCGTAGTTGGTGTAGTTCACCGAGCAGGTGGTGGCCGGCACCGCGCCGGCGTCACCCTGGTCGGCCAGGAACGAGGCGATCCAGGCCAGCGCCGAGTTCCAGTTGATCGCCACCTCGTTGGTCGCGTACGAGTTGATGTCGTCGACGTAGCAGAACATCGGGGCGCAGCCGGCGAGCAGTTGCGCCGCGAACGGGTCCTGGAGCGCGGCGTTGGGACCACCGGCGAGGGAGCCGGCGGGCGGGCGGGGCAGGTTCGGGTCGAGCTGGTGGCCGAAGATCCTGCTGTGCTGGTTCTGCGCCGCGTGCTCGCCCCACCCGGTGACGTAGGAGATGTTCAGGGCGTTGCGACCGAGGATGTAGTCCATCGCCTGCACGGCGCCGTCGCGGTAGACGGGGTTGCGGGTCAGGTCGAAGGCGGTGGCCAGCACGACGGCGTTGTTGATGACGTTGCTGTTGCCGCCCCAGAAGTAGCTGTTGGCGTCACCGGGCATCGGCAGCCCGTACGCCTGTCGGCGCAGCTCGGCGAGGTAGCTGTCGGCGGCGGCGGTGACCGAGGCGCGGACGCGGGCCAGGTCGGCGGCGGGCAGCCCGTTCGGCACGGTGGCCAGGTCGAGGCGGCCCAGCGCGGCGACGCTCTGCCAGCCGAAGCCGCGCGGGTCGAACACGTCACCGGTGTGGTGCGGCGACGCGGTCAGGTCGGTCAGGTAGGTCTGCGCCCCGGTGGTGAGGTACAGCTCGGCCGCCGCCCAGTAGAACTCGTCGGTGACGTTGCTGTCGTCGTACGCGCCGCCGCCGGTGCCGTCGGTCGGGCTCGCGTACACCGCGGGGTGGGCCTTGGCCGCGGCGTAGGCGGTCTTCGCGGCAGTGCCGCAGCGGGTCGCGAACGCCGCGTCGTAGGGGGCGAAGAGCCGGGCGCACTGGGCGGCGGTGGCGGCCAGGTTGAGGGTGGCCGCGGTCGACGGCGGGTGCAGCTCGCGCGGCTGCGGGTCGTCGTGCGGGGCGAGTGGCAGCCCGGTCCAGTTCTGGTCGTGGATCTTGTGGTGGACCATCCCGGCGAGCGGCTTGCCGGCCGGCACCTGCATGCGCAGCAGGAACTCCAGCTCCCAGCGGGCCTCGTCGAGGATGTCCGGCACGGCGTTGCCGCGCTCCGGGACGCGCAGGGTGCTGTCACCCAGCGCGGCGCCGCCGTTGGCGGTGGCCGCCGTCCTGGTCCGCTCGAAGGTGTTCAGCAGCTGGTAGGTGGCGATGCCGCCGTTGACCACGTACTTGCCGTGGTCGCCGGCGTCGTACCAACCGCCGCGCACGTCGAGGGAGTAGTCGCAGACACCCGGCTGGCAGGGCACGTTGGTGTCGCCCTGGTTGGGTGCCACGCCGAGGTGGCCGGCCGGGCGGGCGTACTCGTCGCCGATCAGGTCGCCGTCGATGGCGATGCCGCTGCGCTGGGCGTAGAAGAACTGCAGCGAGTCGGAGCGCAGTTGGTCGTAGAGGGTTCCGGAGATGTCGAACGGGTGGCTGGTCTCGCCGTCGACGGTGAGGGTCAGCCCGGTGCCGGGGGTGCGGTAGCTGGAGAAGTCGACGGTCTGCACGTTCTGCCCGGAGGCGGCGTCGACGCCACGCGCGGTGGTGCTGCCGCTGGCCACGACGGCGCCGGCGGCCGAGCGAAGCTGCCAGGGCAGCGCCTCGGTTGCCTCGGTGACGACTGTGGCGTTCTTCGGGCCGCCCGGCAGGTAGCCGACCTGGTTGACCCGTACCCGTGGCCCGGTGTCCGGCTCGTACGGCTCGGGTGGCTCACCGCCGCGCAGCGAGACGTCGTCCAGGCAGATGGTCTGCGTCTCGGGGGAGCCGCCGACCTGGAAGATCAGTTGTGCGTTCGGGTTGTCGTCCGGGACGGTGAAGGTCTGCTCGACCCGCTGGGCGGTGCCTGTCGCGCTGGCGTCCACGGCCGCGTACGTGGTGTAGGGGGCACTGCCGAGTTGCAGCACGGCCTTGACCGCGGCGCCGGGGGTGGCGGAGACGGCGAAGCCGAGGGTGTATTCGGCGCCCGCGATCAGCGGCACCCCGTCCTGGCCGATGCCGGCGTCCCAGGGGTTGGCCAGCCCGCCCGCGACGGTGGTGCAGAGCCGGCCGTCGGTGACCGCGAGGGGGCCGGTGCCGAACGAGAACCAGGGGCTCACTCCGGCGCTGAAGTCGCCGTTGTCGATCTGCTCGGGGGCGTCCGGTGGTGGGTCGGCGTGGGCCGCGCCGGCGCCCGCGCCGGTGAGGGCCAGGGTGGTCGCCGCGGCCAGCAGGAGGCGGCGTCGGGATGGCGTCACGGGGAGTCCTTCCGGGACGGAAAGTGGGACATTGGTGGTGGCACGGTGGTGCGGAGAGAACCTGGGAGCGCTCCCAGGTGTCGGCTCGATGTTTCCAGTGCCGGTACGTCATGTCAATTGATCTGGTTGGATGGGTTTCGGCATCCGACGAGGGCGGTCAGCCCGACTGGCATCCCCGACGCGCCGCCACCCGGACGTGAGATTGGCCGCGCCACGCGCCGTCGTCCTGATCTCCTAGAGACAACTGCGCCCTTCGCCTGGCAGGCTGCCTCCCATGACCCTGAAGCTGCGTTCCGTGGGAACGAGCGACCGTGGGCTGATCCGCAGCGGGAACCAGGACGCCCTGCACGCCGGCACCTGGCTCGTCGCCGTCGCCGACGGCATGGGCGGGATGGCCGCCGGTGACCTGGCCAGCGCCCTCACCATCGACGCGGTCGCCCCGCTGGATGTCGAGACTCCCGAGGACGCGCTGGTGGCCGCGCTGGAGGGTGGCATCGCGCTGGCCACCTCCCGGATCCGGCAGGCGGTCGCCGAGGATTCCGAGCGGCAGGGCATGGGCACCACGCTGACCGCCCTGCTCTTCGCCCGTACCGGCAGCTGCCTGGCCCTCGCACACGTCGGCGACTCCCGGGCATACCTGTTCCGCGAGGGCGTGCTCAAGCAGGTCACCCGGGACGACACGTTCGTCCAGATGCTGGTGGACCAGGGCGTGATCACCGCGGACCAGGCCAGCAGCCACCCGCGACGGGCGGTGGTCACCCAGGCGTTGCAGGGCGACGAGGTCTCCCCGTCGTACGCGACGATGGTGCCCCGTGCCGGCGACCGCTGGTTGCTGTGCAGCGACGGCCTGTCCAACGTCGTCCGGCCGGACACCCTCACCGAGGTGCTCACCGGTTACCCGGAGCGCTCGGAGTGCGTCGGCAAGCTGATCGACCTGGCGCTGCACGCGGGCGCACCGGACAACGTCACCGTCGTGGTGGCCGACGTCGTGGAGGAATAGGCGCGCGCTCAGCGCCGCCGTGGTGTGGCGCGCCGGGTGGGCGTCGCCGTTCCCGGATCCTCCGGCCACGGGTGCCGGGGATATCGCCCGCGCAACTCGGAACGGACCTGCGGATAGCCGGTACGCCAGAACGACGGCAGGTCGGCGGTGACCGCCACCGGCCGGCCGGCGGGGGAGAGCAGGTGCAGCAGCACCGGCACCCGCCCGTCGCCGACGCGCGGCGCCACCGACCAGCCGAACGTCTCCTGGAGTTTCACCGCGAGCACGGGCGCGGTCGGGTCGGTGTAGTCCACCCGGATCCGCGAACCGCTCGGCACCTCGATCCGCTCCGGGGCCAGCTCGTCCAACCGGGCGGCCTGAGCCCAGGGCAGCAGCCGGCGCAGCGCCGACGTCACGTCCGCCCGCGCCAGGTCGGCGCGGCGCCGGGCGGCGGCCAGCTCCGGCCCCAGCCAGGTGGGGGCGGCGTCGAGCAGCGCCTCGTCGCTGACGTCCGGCCACGGGGCGCCCAGATGGTGTCGGAGGAACGCGAGCCGCTCCCGCAGCGCACGGGCCGCCGGGGTCCAGGGCAGCAACCCCGGACCCTCCTGACGCAGGCCGGTCAGCAACGCCGCGGCCACCTCCGCGCGGTCCGGTCGGTCCAGCCGCCGCTGGACCAGCTCGATCGCGCCGAGCCGGGTCACCTCCCGGGCCACCACGTCGCCGTCGGACCAGCCGACCTCCCGACTCGTACGCAGCAGCGGGCCGGCCGCCTCCCGCGCCGTCGCCTCGTCCACCGGCGAGGCCCGGCGGATCCGCGCCGACGGCGCGCCGGGGGTGCGGTCCGCGACGGCCACCGCCAGCCAGTCGGCACCGGCCAGCCCCGAACCGACCGCCAGCTCCGCGGCGGTCCCGCCGGTCATCAGGTACGCCGAACCGCCCGGTCGCCGCACCCGGGCCAACCGTTCCGGGTACGCCAGACCGACGAGCAGCCCGGCGGCGAGATCGTCGCTCAGCCCACCCGAGCCGCCCCGGCCCGCGGAGTCGGCGCGGCCGTCGGGTGCGGGGCCGGCGGGCAGGGCGGCGCGTAGCCGTCGTACCTCGGTGCGCCACCGGGCTGTCGCGCCCGCGTCGACACCGGTTCGCAGTCGACGCCAACCGGCGACCAGGTCGTCACCGGGGCCCGCTGCGCTCTCCTCGGCGAGCAGGGCGACGACCTCGGCCGCCCGGTCGGTGCCGACCCGCCCGGCGCCGTCGAGCAGCGCCCGGGCCAGCCGGGGGTGCGCGCCGGCAGCGGCGATCGCCCGCCCTCGCGCGGTGATCCGGCCATCGACGTCGACAGCGCCCAGGGTGTGCAGCGTTTCCCGGGCCACCGTCATCGCGGCGGCCGGTGGCGCGTCGGGCAGCGCGAGCCCGACGCCGTCGGGCCGACCCCAGGCGGCCAGCTCCAACGCGAAGCCGGTCAGGTCGGCGGTGGCGATCTCCGGCTCGGCCCGGGCGGGCAGCCGTTCGTGGGTCGCCACCGACCAGCACCGGTAGACGTACCCGGGGGCCTCCCGGCCGGCCCGGCCCGCCCGCTGGGTGGCGGCGGCTCGGGAGACCGGCACGGTGACCAGAGCGCCCAGCCCGCGCGCCAGGTCGATGCGCGGCACCCGGGACAGCCCCGCGTCCACCACGACCCGTACGCCCGGGACGGTCAGGCTGGTCTCGGCCAGCGCGGTGGCCAGCACGACCCGGCGTCGGTCGGCGGGACGCAGGGCGGCGTCCTGCTCGGCGCCGCGTTGGCGCCCGTGCAACGGCAGCAGTGCCACGGTGTCCCGCAGGTCGGCCAAGCGGCCGGTGACCCCCGCGATCTCACCGGCCCCGGGCAGGAAGACCAGGACGTCGCCGTCGCGCTCGGACAGCGCCCGCCGGACGGTGGCGGCCACGTGGTCGAGCAGAGCCCGGTCCACCGGCCCGGCCCCGGACGGGGCGATCGGGCGCGCCGGCGGCGCCCAGATGCGCTGCACCGGGTACAGCGCGGAATCGGCCCGTACCACCGGGGCCGGGGCGGATCCGCCGAGCAGCGCGGCGAAGCGGTCGGTGTCCGGGGTGGCGGATATCGCCAGCAGCCACAGGTCCGGCCGGAGGGTGGCCCGCGCCTCCACGGTGAAGGCCAGCGCGAGGTCGGCGTCGAGTTGTCGTTCGTGGCACTCGTCGAGCAGCACGGCGCCCGTACCGGGCAGTTCCGGGTCGTGGTGCAGCCGCCGGACCAGCAGGCCGGTGGTGACCACCTCGATCCGGGTGGCCGGTCCCACCTTGCGCTCACCGCGGACCGCGTAGCCGACGCGCTCGCCCACCCGCTCGCCGAGCAGCTCGGCCATGCGTCGGGCGGCGGCGCGGGCCGCCACCCGACGAGGTTGGGCGATCACCACCCGGCCGGTCACCCGGTCAGCCACCGCCAGCGGCGCCAGGGTGGTCTTGCCGGTGCCCGGCGGGGCCACCAGCACGCCGGCGCCGGCCGCGTCGAGCGCCGCGACCATCGCCGGCAGCACCGGGCGTACCGGCAGGTCCACTGTTACGTCGGAGAGCACGGCCCAGTCTCGCACCGGCGTGGGTGCCTCAACGGCGACGGACCTCGCCGACGCCCACCAGGAAGGCCCGCCAGGCCGACGGGCCGAAGGCGAGCACCGGGCCGGAGCGGTCCTTGCTGTCGCGTACGGCGACCTGACCGTCGGCTGTCGCGACCTCCACGCAGTTGCCGTTGCCACTGCTGCGCGTGCTGGTGCGCCAGTCCGCTCGGGTCAGGTCGTGCGCCGTCATCCGGGATACCTCTCGTCTGCGTCGGCGTGCCGCAGAAGCGGTCACGCAAAGTTACGAGAAGCATGCTCAAGACGGGTCAGCGACGCCGTCGGATCGAGCGCCATCCGGCACAGCTCCTCGTGCAGAAGGCTATACCCGAGCACATGATCGCCATCCTCCAGAGCCAGTCCCATCGTGAGGTTATCCAGGTAAACCACGGAGGCGTCGGCGGCATCGGCGAAGTTGAGGATCACGTACGGGGTGCTCATCGCGGGATGGCCGCCGGCCGCGAATGGAAGTACCTGAATTGTCACGTTGGGTAACTGCGCGATGCGTGTCATGTGGACCAGTTGTTCGGCCATCACCGCGGCGCCGCCGACCGGGCGCAGCAGCACCGCCTCGTTGAGCACCACCGAGAGGTGGACCGGGTCCTCGTGACGCAGCACCTCCTGTCGGCGCAGCCGGGCGGCGATCTTGCGTTCCAGGCCGTCCTCGCCGGCGGTGCGCCGGAAGATCTCCCGCGCGTACGCCTCGGTCTGCAGCAGCCCGGGCACCGACTCGGCCTCGTACGTGCGCAGCGTCGCCGCCTCGGCCTCCAGCCCGACGTAGAACTCGAACCACTCGGGCAGCACGTCGCTGTAGTTCTGCCACCAGCCGCGTTGCTGCGCGCCTCGGGCGATCTCGATCAGCGCCTCAGCGTCGGAGCCGGTCACCTGGTACAGCGCGAGTGCCGCCCGGACGTCGCGCGGTTTGATGCCGATCTGGGCGGTCTCGATGCGGGAGAGGTTGCTCTTCGACATGTCGAGCTGACGGGCTGCCACGTCGAGGGTCATACCCGCGCGTTCCCGGAGCTGGCGAAGCTCTCTGGCGATGCGTCGGCGGCGCACGGTCGGGCTGGTGGCGGATCGGGTGGGGGGAGCGGCGGTCACCGTCCGAGTCTGACAGACAAGATCCGCAGGTCGCGCATGCACGGAGTGCAACTTTCAAATCTGGGAGTTGCGTTGCAGTAGCGCTGGGTGCATCCTTTCCCGGTCGCGATCACTGTGGACATATCTGTGCGGGAGGACCGTTGCTCATCGCCGACGAGTTCTTCCTGATCGCACACAACGACAGTCGTGGCAAGGCCAAGCTGCATCCGGCGGCGACCGGGCTCGGACTGGCCGCCGGGCTGCTCGGTGAGTTGCTCCTCTATGGACACATCACCGTCTCCGACGGCCGGGTCACCGTCATCGACCGCCGCCCGCCGGCTGACGCGCTGGCGCACACCGTGCTCGACCAGCTGATCGGCGAGTCCCAGCACCACGCGCTGCGCACCTGGCTCAGCTTCCTGGCGCAGAGCGCGACGACCTCGGTGGGGGAGCGGCTGGCCCGCGCCGGCGTGCTGCGCCGCCAGGAGAGCCGTCGGCTGCTGCGTACCTCGGTCAGCTACCTGCCGATCGACCTCAACGCGGTGGCCTGGCCGGCCACCCGGCTGCGAGCACTGCTGGACCGACCGGACCCGCCGGGCGTGCCGGACGCTCTGCTGCTCGGCCTGGTCGTGGCGGCGGGGCTGACCCGCGAGGTGCTGTGGAGCGCCGGCCCGCGCGCCCACCACCGCCTGAACGTCCTCATCCCCGCGCTGCCGGCACCCCTGAAGGAGCTCGTCGGGCACACCGAGGCCGCCGTCGGGGCCGCCGTGCTGCGCGGCATCCCCTGATCCCCCGGTAACCCCCTGTCCCTCCCCTCGACAACCGGAGTAGTCGTATGCCCCCGACATCGACAGTCGACCGACCCAGCAACGTCTCCGAAGCCCTCGCCCGAGGCCGTCTCGGCATCCCCTCGGTGATCTTCTTCGTGCTCTCCGCCGCCGCGCCGCTGACCGTGGTGGCCGGCGTCGTCACCACCGGCTACGGCGTGGTCGGGGTGACCGGCATCCCGCTGGCCTTCCTGCTGGTCGCCGCGGTGCTCGCGCTGTTCTCGGTGGGCTACGTGGCGATGTCCCGCCGGGTGGAGAACGCCGGCGCGTTCTACGCCTACATCTCCCGTGGCCTGGGTCGACCGGTCGGCGTGGGCGCCGCCTGGGTGGCGCTGATCGCGTACAACGCGCTCCAGGTCGGGCTGTACGGCACCATCGGTGTGGCGGCCGAGCCGGTGCTCGACCGGATCTTCGGCGGGCACCCGCACTGGGCCGTCGTGGCCCTGGTGGCGTGGGCGTTGGTCGGCGTGCTCGGCCTGCTCCGGGTGGACATCAACGGTCTGGTCCTGGCCGCACTGCTGATCGCCGAGATCGTGGTGATCCTCGTCTTCGACCTGGGACAGATCGGCAACCCGGCCGACGGTCAGGTCAGCTTCGCCACGTTCTCGCCGGACAACCTCTTCGTGCCGGGGGTCGGCGCGGTGCTGGTGCTGGCCATCCTCGGCTTCGTCGGCTTCGAGTCCGCCGTGGTCTTCAGCGAGGAGAGCAAGGACCCGAAGAGGACGGTGCCGATCGCGACCTACCTCTCGGTGGCGATCATCGCCGGGCTGTACGCGCTGTCGTCCTGGACCATGACGGTCGCCGTCGGGCCGGACAAGATCGTCGCCGAGGCCGGCGAGCAGAGCGTCGGGCTGATCTTCAACCTGGCCGCCGCGCACCTCGGCGACACCGCCGTCACCATCGGGCAGGTGCTCTTCCTGACCTCGGTGCTGGCCGCGATGATCTCGTTTCACAACACCACGGCCCGGTACACGTTCGCGCTCGGCCGGGAGCGGGTGCTGCCGGCGGTATTCGGGCAGACCTCGGCCCGTACCGGCGCACCGCGGGCCGCCTCGGTGGCGCAGAGCGTCCTCGGCCTCGTGGTCATCCTGCTGTACGCGGTCAACGGCTGGGACCCGGTGGTCCAGTTGTTCTTCTGGGGCGGCACCACCGGCGGGTTCGGTGTCCTGCTGCTGATCGCCACCACCTCGGTGGCGGTGATCGCCTACTTCGCCCGCACCGGCGGCGGCGAGAACCTCTGGCGACGTGCCATCGCACCTGGCCTGGCCACCCTCGCGCTCTTCGTGATCATCTGGTTGGCCGTGTCGAACTTCGCCAACCTGCTCGGCGTCGCGCCGGACTCGACCCTGCGCTGGGCGCTGCCCGCCGTGTACCCGGTGGCGGCCCTGCTGGGCATCGGCTGGGGGCTGGTGCTGCGCAGCAACCGCCCGGACACGTACGCCCGGATCGGCCTCGGCGCGGCGAGCGCCGCCACCGCCGTCTCGCCGACCGCGCCGACCAGCGTGGAGGTGAACCGATGAGCATCGTGATCGAGCAACTCGGACCCGACGAGACCAGCCTGGTGGCCGGCCGGATCGCCGAGGCGTTCACCGTCCTGGAGGTGACGCGCTGGCTGGTGCCCGACCCGAGCAAGCGGGAGGCCGTGCTGGCCGGGGACTTCGAGATCCTGGTCGGGCACGCCATGCGGCACGGCTTCGTCCACGCCACCCAGGACCGGGCCTCGGTCGCGGTCTGGTTTCCGTCGGTCGGCGAGCCGGCTCCGCCGCCGGTGGACTACGACGCCCGACTGGCTGCCGCCTGCGGCGAGTGGACCGACCGGTTCCAGCATCTCGACGAGCTGTTCGCCGCGCACCACCCGCACCCGGAGCACCACCACCTGGCCTTCCTGGCGACCCAGCCGGGCCGGCAGGGTCAGGGGCTGGGCACCGCGTTGATGCGGCACCACCACGCCTGGCTGGACGCGAACGCGATGCCGGCGTACCTGGAGGCGAGCAGCCCGCGCAGCCGGGACCTGTACGCGAAGAACGGCTACCTGGCCGGGGAGCCGTTCCGGGTGCCCGACGGCACGCCGTTCTGGCCGATGTGGCGGGAGCCGGTCAGCCGCTGACCGGCTCGGTCCGCACTGTCACGTTCCCGTGACAACGCGGACACGGAGGAGGGCCGGGTCATGGACCCGGCCCTCCTGTCGTTAACTGATCAGTACGTGCCGTCGAGCTGACCGCGCAGCTTGGTCAGCGCCCGGGTCAGGAGCCGCGAGACGTGCATCTGCGAGACGCCGATCTGGTCGGCGATCTGCGACTGGGTCAGGTTGCCGTAGAAGCGCAGCGTCAGGATCTTCTGCTCGCGCTCGTCGAGGGTGGCCAGTGCCGGGCCGAGGGCGACCCGCAGCTCGGCCAGCTCGAACTCGCTGTCCTCGCCGCCGAGCATGTCGCCCAGCTCGGTCGCCCGCTCGCCGTCGCCGGTCGGGGTGGACAGCGACACCGCGTTGTACGCGCGGGCGCCCTCCAGGCCCTCCAGCACCTCTTCCTCGGTGAGCTTGAGGTGGGCGGCGATGTCGGCGACCGTCGGCGAGCGGCCGAGGGTCTGCAGCAGCGAACTGTTGGCGTCGGAGATGGCCAGACGCAGCTCCTGGAGCCGGCGCGGCACGCGGATGTCCCAGGTGCGGTCCCGGAAGTGCCGCTTGAGCTCGCCGATGATGGTGGGGATCGCGTAGCCGGCGAAGTCGACGCCGCGGGAGGGGTCGAACTTGTCGATGGCCTTGATCAGGCCGACCGCGGCGGTCTGGGCCAGGTCGTCGGTCGGCTCGCCACGCCCGCTGTAGCGGTGGGCCAGGTGGTTGGCCAGCGGCAGCCAGGCCTCGATCGCGCGGTCCCGCAGGGCGGCACGCGACGGGTGGTTGGCGGGCAGCGCGGCCATGGCGTTGAGCAGGTCGGCGGCACTGTCGGTGAGGGCGCGCGGGTCAAGCTTGGTGCTCGCCTTGGCAGCGGTGTTCGGCTGCTCGGTGATCGTTGAAGCGGTCATGGGTGGTCCTCCCTGCACCTCGTCCGCGGACAAAAAAGGTGTGACGCTTTGGTTTAGCTTCCTATGGGCCGTTCGGGACCCACCTTAACCTGATCGTCTCGCGGAAATCTAGCCGAAAGGCTGATGTACTTAAGGTGTGTCGAACCACAAAAGGGGCGAACGCGGCGGAAGTCGAGAGGACTGTGAGGGTCCTTACCCATTTTTCGGCCATGTCTTGCCGCCCGTTCATCCCTCGGTTTCGAGCGAACGGCCTGCGGCCCGCGCCGAGCGGTCAACATGAAATCCGACAATGGGGCAGCAGTGTCGACTATCCGTCCTTGTCCCGCCGGTGGGACCGGCCGTAGCGTCGGTGTACACACCCGGTTCGGAGGCACCGTGCTCGATCCAGCCGCTCCCCAGCTCGTCGTGAACAGTCGGACGCTCTACTTCAGCTGGCTGCCGGCGGACCCGGACGCGGTCGCCGCACTGGTCCCGGCCGGCCTGTGCCCCCGCCCCGACCGCCAGGTGTTCCTCAACCAGTACATCGTCGAGGATGAGACGCAGACCTCCGGCTTCGGCGCGTACACGCTGACCTATCTCGGCGTCTCACTGCTGGGCGTCGACGCCCCCGACGGCCTCAGCCCGGGCGGTTGGTGGACCCACTACGTGGCCTCCAGTCGCCTGGTCCGTGAGTACGCTGCCGCCCGCGGTGCCCCGGTGCTCGCCGGCCGCACCCGGATCGAGGTGAGCGGTGAGGAACTGCTCTCCGAGACGACGATCGACCGGACGCCGTTGATCCGGGCACGGTGCCGGGTGGGGGAGACCGGTCACGCGATCAGCAGCGGGCACCACCGCTACTTCACCCGTCGGGACGGGCAGCTCCTCAGCTCGGTCTACCCGTTCATCGCCGAGCCGGTCGCCCCGTTCGAGATCGAGTCGGTGGAGTTCCTCCAGCCGGGGCACCCGACGTACGCGCTCCGCCCGGACAACCCGCTGACCATCGGCTTCGGCTACTACTCGCCGCGCTCCTCGTTCGCCTACCCCGGTGGGCTGAGCGTGCACCCGACGGTCGCCACGGCACCGGAGCCGGCCCGAGCGGTTCACCAGGTGCCGGCCAGCCTCGCCCGCAGTGGTCTGCCGTCCGGGTCGTAGACCAACCGGTACACCGGCAACGCCCAGGCCCGGGTAAACCACGGCAACCGCTCGGGGCGGTGCGGGCGCAGCCGTCCGGGCGGTCGCTCGCCCACCTGGCCGTCGTCGTACCACTGCTGGAGGGCGTCGGCGGCGGCCGTGACAGCCGCGACCGCGTCCGCCGGGTCGAGCAGGTCGGCGTCGTCCGCGCCGGCCGGGTCCCGGTCCAGGTGCTCGCGCCAGAGCCGCAGCCGCAGGTCCCGGGCGAAGGTGCGCGCACCGTCGCCCTGGCCGGCCGGGTCGGTGGGCTCCCGCTGGTCACGGGTGTCGTCGAGCACCGCGCAGGACAGCTCGCTGTCGTGCGTCCAGGAACGGCGGTTGAAGTTGTCGCTGCCCACGCTGGCCCAGACGTCATCGACCACGCACACCTTCGCGTGCACGTAGACCGGGTCGCCGGCGTGGTTCTCGACGTCGAACACGTGCACCCGGTCCGGTGCGGCCCGTTCGCACAGCGACAGCGCCTGCTCCCGCCCGACCATGTTCGGCGGCAGCGCCAGCCTGCCGTCCACGTCCGGGTGGCGGGGCACCACGGCGACCAGGTGCAGCTCCGGGTTGTCCCGCAGGGCGTGCGCGAACAGATCCGCGACCTCGGCGGACCAGAGGTACTGGTCCTCCAGGTAGATGAGCCGGCGGGCGCGGCGTACCGCCTTGGTGTAACCCCGGGCCACGGTCCGCTCGCCGTCGGGCGCGAACGAGTAACGCGGGCGGACGGCGGGGTAGGTGCGCAGCACCTGGATCTGGTGCGGACCGCAGGGCGGCGGGTCGGCCGGTTGCTCGGGCAGCGGGTCAGGGCGGAGGTCGGCACCGCGCAGCCGATCCCGCAGGTAGGCCATCGGGTTCTCCGAGTCCAGGGGCATCGGATCGGTCCAGCGTTCCCGGAACAGGGTGTCCAGAGCGCCCACGACCGGACCACGCACCGCGAGCTGCACGTCGTGCCAGGGCGGGTTGGGCCCGTAGCGGGGGGACATCTGCACCGGCTGCGGGTCGCCATGATGGTCGGCGTCGTCGCGGCGGCTGTGGCACAGGTCGATGCCGCCGGCGAACGCGATGTCCCGTTCCGGTGCGCCCTGGTGCCGCAGCACCACGAGCTTCTGGTGGTGCGACCCGCCGCGCCGGACCCGCTGGTCGAGCAGCACCTCGCCGCCGGCTGCCGAGATCGTCTCGCTGAGGTCGCGGTTCTCCGCCTCGCTGTAGGCCAGCACGTCGAGGTGTGAGCGCCAGATCAGCCCCTTGACCACCACGCCGCGTTGGGCGGCCTGGGCGAAGAGCTGTGCCACGGTCGGGCCGTCCGGGCGCAGCCGCTGGTCCGGGTCGCCCCGCCAGTCGGTGAAGAACAGGTGATCGCCGGGGCCCAGAGCCTCCACCTCGTCGACCAACCGGTCGAAGTACGCGACGCCGTGAATCAACGGCTCGGCGAGGTTTTCCCTGGTCCAGACGGGTAACCCAGACACCGGGTTGGCGCGTTCCTCCGCGGTGAGGAACCAGTCCTGCAACGGCAACGTCCAGCCCCCCTGGAGGTCGGCAACGTCCTCACGGTAGGACCCCCGACGCGGGTCCGCATGCCGGGCCGGCAGACCGGCCCCTGGTCAACGCCATCGGAAGCGACGCGACAACAGCCGAGGAGGCCACACCATGCCCCGCGACACGACGAATCCCGTGACCGAGTACCGCGAGCCGGCGGTGGAGAGCGAGCGGGGTGCGCTGGTAGCGGTGTTGGTGATGGTGATTCTGGGGGTCGCCGGGATTTTTGCGGTCTCCTGAGGCGGCGCTGGCGCCCTCGTGATGAACCGGGGGCGCCAGCGCCGATCTCAGTGGTGACGCGGGGTCAGGGCCGGGTGCCCTGGCCGTCGGTGTGCGGCAGTCGCTCGGTGGGGATCACACCGAGCCGGCCGGCCTGGAAGTCCTCGAATGCCTGGAGCAGCTCGTCCCGGGTGTTCATCACGAACGGGCCGTACTGTGCCACCGGCTCCCGGATCGGCTGGCCACCCATGATGTAGAGGTCCAGCGCGGGGGTGCTGCTGTCCTGCGCGGTGTCGGCGCTGAACCGCAGCGCGTCACCCGGGCCGTGCACCGCGAGCTGGCCGGTACGCACCGGCCGCCGGTCGGTGCCGACCGTGCCGCGACCGCCCAGCACGTACACCAGGGCGTTGAAGTCGGGCTGCCAGGGCAGGTCGACCTGCGCCCCCGGCTGCACTGTGACGTGCGTGATGGTGATCGGGGTGAAGGTCGACCCCGGGCCCCGGTGCCCGGCGATCTCGCCGGCGATGACCCGGATCAGCGCGCCACCGTCGGGCGTGGTGAGCAGCGCCGACTCCCGACCGCGGATGTCCTGGTAGCGGGGCGGGTTCATCTTGGCCGAGCGGGGCAGGTTGACCCAGAGCTGGGTGCCGTGGAACAGCCCGCCGCTCACCACCAGGTGCTCCGGCGGCGCCTCGATGTGCAGCAGCCCGCTGCCCGCCGTCATCCACTGCGTGTCGCCGTCGGTGATGGTGCCACCACCGCCGTTCGAGTCCTGGTGGTCGAAGACCCCGTCGATGATGTAGGTGACGGTCTCGAAGCCGCGGTGCGGGTGCCAGGGGGTGCCCTTCGGCTCGCCCGGCGCGTAGTCGACCTCGCCCATCTGGTCGAGGTGGATGAACGGGTCCAGGTCGGTGGTCGACACCCCGGCGAAGGCGCGACGGACCGGGAAGCCCTCACCTTCGAAGCTGGTGGGCGCTGTGGTCACCTTGCGCACCGGGCGGAAGGTGGTGGACTCCTCCAGCCGGGGCAGGCGGGGCAGGACGAGGACGTTGTCAACGGTGATCGCGGGCATCGAGGGCTCCTAGCTCGTGGCGTGGGTTGTCGAGCCGGCCCGGGACGCCCGCAGGCGGTCACCGATCCGGCCGAAGACCCGGGTGAGGCAGGCGACCTCGGCGTCGTCGAGGTCGTCCATCAGGTAGGTGCGCACCGACGCCAGATGGTGAGGTGCGGCATCCCGCAGGGCGAGCAGCCCGGCGGCGGTGAGGACCGCCTCGCTGCCGCGTCGGTCGTCCGGGCAGGGCTCCTTGCTGACCATGCCCCGGCGCTGCATGGAGGAGATCTGGTACGTCAGGCGGCTGGGCGAGAAGATGAGCCGGCTGGCCAGCTCACCCATCCGCAGCCGCTGCCCCGGTGCCTCCGAGAGCAGGACCAGCACGTGGTAGTCGGCGAAGCTGAGATCGCTCTGGGCGCGCAGGTCCTCTTCCAACTGGGTGTAGAGACGCTGGCTGGCCTCGATGTAGGCGCGCCAGGCGGCCTCTCGGGTGCTGTCCAGGCTCTCGGTCATGCCCACGACGATAGCACTACTTAAAAATTTAACTAGTGGCGTAACGCGTCACCTGGGTCACGTTTTCCGCCGTGCGGCACCCGGTCGTGCAGCTTTGAAGGAAATCGACGCTAAACCGGCGGCGCTGTGGTGACGTGATGTGCCAGACTCCGGCCTCGTGGAACACGTGCAACTCACCGCCGCCGACCTGTTGCTGCGCCCCTGGCGCGACGAGGACGCCCCGGCGGTCCGCGACGCCCTGCGCGACCCGGCGATCGCCCAGTGGAACCCGCAGGGTGGCGACCCGATCGACGACGAGGTCGCGCTGCTCTGGGTTCGCCGCCGGGCCGACTGGTCCACCGGTGGCCATGTCTCGATGGCGGTGACCGCGCCGACCGACGGCGAACTGCTGGGCTCGGTGTCACTGCACCGCATCCACGACGGCGACGCGTCCATCGGTTACTGGACGGTGCCTGCGGCGCGTGGGCGTCAGGTGGCGGTGCGGGCCGTCGTCCGGCTCACCGACTGGGCGTTCACCGACCTCCGGCTGCACCGGGTGGAGCTGTGCCACGCCGTCGCCAACCCGGCCTCCTGCCGCGTCGCGGACCGGGCCGGCTACGCGGCCGAGGGGACGCTGCGCGAGTCGTACCGCTACGGCGACGGCCGCCGCTACGACGAGCACCTGCACGCCCGCCTGGCCACCGACCCTCAGATCACTCGTTGACCTTGCGCAGGAACGCCGCGAGGGCGGCCCGGACGTGGTCGATCCTCTCCGGCAGGGGCAGCGGGTCGGGCATGGGCGGCCCGGCGTGCTTCTTCTTCCGCAGATAGAGCGAGCAGGCCAGGTCGGAGCACATGTACGTGCCCACGGAGTCGCCCTGCCGTCCACCCGGCCCGGCCTTACGGGCGGTCATCAACGAGACGCCGTCGCCGAGGTGTGTGGTCAGGCAGAGCGAGCACATGCTGCGCCGCACCCGCCCGATCTGGTGCGTCGCGGCCCGCAGCGCCACGCCGACGAGTTTGCCGTCGGACTCGGCCAGCAGGTAGGCCCGCTGCGGTGCGGCCGGGTCCCGCCAGCCGAAGAAGTCGAGGTCGTCCCAGGGGCGAGTGCCAAGATCATTTGGTACGGCCATCCGCTTCGCCTCACCCTGGGTGCAGTTGACGAAGGCCTTGCGGATCGCGGATTCGGTCGGCTGTAGCATAGGTAGTAGCCTAGCCCTCCTAGGCAAACGATTATTGCGGCTAGGTTTGGGGTGTGGTGCATGGCACGTGCAGGGGTTACCGCCGAGCGCCTGACCCTGGTCGCCGCCGACCTGGCCGACGAGGTGGGCGTGGAGAACGTGACCGTCGCCGCGCTCGCACGCCACTTCGGGGTCAAGGACGCGAGCCTGTACTTCCACATCAGGAACGCGCGGGACCTGCGGGTCCGGATCGCCCTGCTGGCCCTGGCGGAGCTGGTCGACCGGGTGGCCGCCGCCCTCGCCGGCCGGGCCGGCAAGGATGCGCTGGTGGCCTTCGCCAACGCCTACCGGGACTACGCGAGGCAGCACCCCGGTCGGTACGCCGCGATGCAGATCGACCTCGACCCGGAGACGGCCGCGGCGAGCGCCGGTGTCCGGCACGCCGAGATGACCCGGGCCATCCTGCGCGGCTACCGACTCTCCGAGCCGGACCAGACCGACGCGGTACGGATGATGCACAGCACGTTCCACGGGTTCGTCAGCCTGGAGAAGACCGGCGGCTTCCGGCACACCCCGCGTCCGACGGACGACTCCTGGTCCCGGACGTTGGACGCCCTCGACGCCGTCCTGACCAACTGGCCGCCACGCTGAAGTGCCGCCGCGGGACGGCATAGGCTCGGTGGCGTGGATGATCTGGAGCTGGCCGACTGGCGGGAGCGGGTCGCCCGGCTGTACCTGTCCGACGTCGACCTGACCGGGTTCCGGGCGGGACGCGACGAACTCTTCGCCACCCACCCGCAGAGCCCGATCCCACCGGCGGAACGGGTCGGCTTCTTCGGGGTGCGCTACTTCCCGCCCAACCCGGACGCCGTGGTGGAGGCGCCCCTGCGGGCGGCCAGCGGAGAGCTGCGGATCGACACCGGCGGTCCGGACGGGGTGGTCGCGTACCGGCGGGTCGCGGTGGCCGAGACACCGTGGGGGCCGCTGACCCTGTGGTGGATCGAGGCGTACGGCGGCGGTCTGTTCGTGCCGTTGCGGGACGGCACCTGCGGGCGGGACACCTACGGGGGAGGCCGCTACCTCACCGACACGGTGAAGGGCACCTTCGGGCGGGGCGTCGAGCTGCTGCCCGGCGACCGGGTCCGGCTGGACGGCAACTACCTCTACAACCCGAGCTGTGCCTACGACGACCGCTGGGCCTGCCCACTGGCACCCCCGGAGAACCGCGTCGAGGTCGACATCCGCGCCGGGGAGTTGACGTACCACGACTGAGCGGCCGCCCCGGCGTACTGCCGGGACGGCCGGTCGATCGTCGCTCAGCGGGTGTTCGCGGCCGGGTTGGGCATCTGCATCCGGCCCAGCAGCTGGCGGGCCTGGTCGGCGAACTGCGCGTCGACCGTCACCGCGTACTGGCCGGCCCGCAGTGAGCTGGCCGAGGTGAAGTCGCGCTGCCCGCCCGTCATCGCGTGTGCGACCGCGCCGAACACGGCGCCCCAGATCGCACCGATGACCAGCCCGACCAGGATCACCGCCAGCCAGTTGCCGACGGTGAAGATGCCGAACAACAGGCCGATGAAGAGACCGAACCAGGCGCCGGTGCCGGCGCCGAGCAGGCCGGCGCGACCGGTGGTCATCCGCCCGAGCACCGACTCCACCAGGGTGAGGTTGGTGCCGACGATGGCGCTGTGCTCCACCGGGAACCGGTTGTCGGCCAGATAGTCGACGACCCGCTGCGCGGCCGGATAGTCCGGGTACGAGCCGATCGTCACGGTTGGCGGCCCGGCCTGCGGTCCGTGACCGTCACCGGCCGGTGTCGCCAATCGGCCGGCCGGCCCGGATGGAAGCAGGTCGCCACCCTGTGTGCCGGGCCGCCACGCGGCGGTCGGCCCCGAAGCTGACGTCATGAGCATCCTCCCTCGTCAGCTTCCCGGGTTCCCGGCCATGCCGAGCGGTAACGCCGTCCAGCACGGTGAGTGTCGTCCCCGAATGGGAGGAATGTGCGCGGGCGGCCCGGGTAGCCAGTCAGGTGGAGAGCGGACAGATCAGTGACTACGGGTTCCTCGCCGACGGCCGCAGCGCGGCGCTGGTCGACGCCGCGGGCTCGGTGAACTGGTGGTGCCCGGGCCGGTTCGATGCCCCGTCGGTGTTCGGGCGGCTGCTCGACGACGGCGCGGGGCACTGGTCGATCCGACCGGAGGCCGACTTCACTGTCGAACGCAGCTACCTGCGGGACACCCTGGTGCTGCGGACCGTCTTCCGCACCGCGAAGGGGGAGGTCGCGCTCACCGACGCGCTCGCCTTCGAGCCCGGCTCGCGAGGTCACGACATCGGGATGCACCCACCGCAGGTGCTGGTCCGCAGCGTGCAGGGACTCTCCGGTGCGGTGCCGATGCGGGTGCACTATCGGCCGCGCTTCGAGTACGGGCGCACCATCGCGTACCTGGTCGAGCGGGAGGACATGCTCGAGGCCATCGCCGGGGCCGCGCGACTCACGTTCCGCGGCAGCGTGCGGTTGGCGTGCGGCGACGATGGCGATGCCGCGGCGACGTTCACCGTCCGCGCCGGCACGACCCACAACTTCACTCTCGGGTACGCCCCGACCTACGACGCCCCACTGCCGGAGGTGCCGGACGCCGACCAGACGATCGCCGACACCGTCGCCGGCTGGCGGTCCTGGGCCGACGAGCACGACTACCAGGGCCTCTACGCCGAGGAGGTGCGGCGCAGCGGGCTGGTGGTGCAGGGCATGACGTACCGGCCCAGCGGCGCTGTGGTGGCCTCGGTGACCACCTCGCTGCCGGAGAAGCTCGGCGGGGACCGCAACTACGACTACCGCTACGTCTGGGTGCGCGACTTCAGCCACACCCTGCGGGCGCTGTGGCGGTCGGCGTGCTTTGACGAGGTGCGGCGGCAGTTCGCCTGGTTGGGCCGGGCGATGGGCCGGGTCAGCGACCAGCCGGTGCCCATCATGTACGGGGTGCTGGGGGAGCGGGACCTCACCGAGCATCGGCTGGACCAGCTCGGCGGTTACCGCGACAGTCCGCCGGTGGTGACCGGCAACGACGCGTGGCGGCAGCGGCAGAACGACATCTACGGCGCGGCCATGGACGCCGCCTGGCTGATGCGGGACCAGCTGGAGCCGTTCGACAGGGACGTCTACCACCTGCTCCGGGTGCTCGCCGATCAGGCCGAGCAGGACTGGAAACAGCCGGACGCGGGGATGTGGGAGGAGCGTGGTGTGCAACACCACCACGTGTCCTCGAAGGTGGAGTGCTGGGTCGCGCTGGACCGGGCGGTCCGCTTCGGCGACCAGCTCGGCGGGCCGCAGGACCTGGCCCGCTGGACGGCGGCCCGGGACGAGGTGCGCGCGGCGATCCTTGAGCGGGGGTGGAGCGACCGGCTCCAGTCGTACACCGGGGTTTTTGATTCCGACGAGCTGGACGCGTCGGTGCTGGTGATGCCGCTGGTGGGTTTTCTGCGGGCCGATGACCCGCGGATGCGCTCGACGGTCCGCGCGGTGGAGCGGCGGCTGTCGCACGACGGCCTGCTGCGGCGCTGGGACGGCGACCCGGCGGGCTTCGTCATCTGTTCGTTCTGGTTGGTGAGTTGCCTGGCGTTGGCCGGTGAGCGGGACCGGGCGCACGCGTTGTTCCGCGATCTGGCTGGTCGGGTCAACGACCTGGGCCTGTTCGCCGAGCAGATCGACCAGCAGACCGGGGAGCAGTTGGGCAACTTTCCGCAGGCGTTCTCGCACATCGGCCTGATCAATGCCGCCGGTGTGCTCACCGACGTCGAGCAGGACCCGACGTTGCGCGAGTGCGGGATGCCCCCGGCGCATTTCACGCCGCGTCGCTGACCCGTACTTTCGTCCAGACCTTGACAACTTTCGATTCGTTGACGTGAAGTTCTATCGCCTTCCAGTGAAAGACGTTAATGTCCGGGACACACCGCGGTGCTCCTCCAGTCGGCGGGAGCGGCACCGAGATCCCCCGGACAGCTGGAGGTCTCGTGTCCCGCACTCTGCGTCGACGTCTCGTCGCCGCCACCACCCTGTTCACCGTCCTCGCCACCCTCAGCCTCGCCCCGCCGGCCACCGCACGCGGCGGCACCGAGAAAGCGGCCACCGCATCTCCGGCCCGGGCCGCCGCTGCCCTGGCGCCGCCCGCCACCGTCGGGTTCGAAAAGATCGCCCTCGACGGCGGGCTCTCCATGGGGGAGCCGATCGAGTTGGCCGTCGCCCCCGACGGCAAGGTCTTCTACATCAATCGAGGCACCAGCAGCGGCGGCGGCCAGGTCCGTCTCTACAACCCGGCGACCAGATCCACCACTGTCGCGCTGACCCTGCCACTGGACGCCCGCTTCGAGGACGGCCTGATCGGCATCACGCTGCACCCGAGCTTCGCGAGCAACCGCTGGGTCTACCTCTTCTACTCGCCCAAGGTCACCCCGTTGGTCAACCGGATCAGCCGGTTCACCTTCAACCCGTCCACGTTGCTGCTCGACCCGGCCAGCGAGGACCTGCTCATCGAGTGGCCCACCGAACGTGACCTGTGCTGTCACTCGGCCGGCTCGATGAGCTGGGACACCGCCGGCAACCTGTACTTCGCCGTCGGCGACAACACCAACTCCGGCGGCGACTCCGCCGGGATGGCCCCGATCGACGAGCGGACCAGCCGCAACGCGCAGTACGACGCCCAGCGCACCTCGGGCAACACCAACGACCTGCGCGGCAAGATCAACCGGATCCATCCGGAGAACGACGGCAGCTACACCGTCCCCTCCGGCAATCTCTTCGCCGCCGGTACCGCTCGCACCAGACCGGAGATCTACGTGATGGGTGTCCGTAACCCGTACCGGATCTGGGTCGACCGCAAGGCCAACAACACCCTCTACTGGGGCGAGGTCGGCCCGGACGCCGGCGTCGACCTCGCCAACCGTGGCCCGGCGGCGTACGACGAGTTCAACCGGGCCGCCGGACCCGGCAACTACGGCTGGCCGTACTGCGGCGGTCCCAACGTCGCCTACAACGACTGGGACTTCGCCACCGCCTCGCCGCGCGGCTGGTTCCCGTGCGGCGGCTCGACCGGCCCGGTCAACAACTCCCCCCGCAACACCGGTCTCCAGCAGCTTCCGGCGACGAAGCCGGCGCTGGTCTGGGAGCAGCACGGCGGCAGCGAAGACTGGCCCGCGCTGGACAACCCGGGTGGGTGCGGGTCGCCGAACCACGTCGAGGTCTACCACTACGACCCGAACCTCGTCTCGGACGTGAAGTGGCCGGCCTACTACGACAACAAGTGGCTGATCTCCGAGTACTGCCGCAACTGGATCAAGGAGGTCCAGTTCGACAACGGCAACCCGGCCACCGGCGCGCCGACAGTGATCGAGCCGGTGCTCGCCGGCATGAGGTTCGTCCACCCGATCGACTGGCAGTTCGGCCCGGACGGCTCGCTCTACCTGCTCGAATACGGAAGCGGCTACTTCTCCGGCGCCGCCGACGCCGGTCTATACAAAATCAACTACGTGCAGGGTGGCCGGTCGCCACTGGCCAAGGCCACCGTCAACAGGGACAACGGTCTGGCGCCGCTGGCCGTGACCTTCTCCAGTGCCGGCAGCTCGGACCCGGACGGTGACCCGCTCACGTACGCCTGGGACTTCACCGACAACGGCAGCACCGACTCGACCGCCGCGAACCCGTCCTTCACGTACTCGGCCAACGGCAGCTACAACGCCCGACTCACCGTCAACGACGGCACCGGCCGCAGCGCCACCACGTTGGTGCCGGTGGTGGTCGGCAACAACCGGCCGACGGTCACGGTGAACGGGCTGCCCGCCGGCGGTCTCTTCGACTGGGGGCAGGACCTGACCGTGAGCGCCACCGCCAGTGACCCGCAGGACGGCACGCCGGCCTGCTCGGCGGTGGTCGTCCGGGCCGCGCTCGGCCACCAGGAGCACGCCCACGAGGAGGGGGAGGGCACCGGCTGCGGCGCGACCTTCAACACCGGCCCGGTGCACGCCGGCCCCGACTCGGTGCTGTTCTTCGTCCTGCGAGGCAGCTACACCGATCGCGGCGCGACCGGCTCGACCGGCCTGACCGGCGAGAAGGAGATCATCCTCTACCCGAAACAGTGGCAGGCCGAGCACCTCGTCCAACTCAACGGGCCCAAGGTGATCGACCAGGCGGCGGCCGAGGGCGGCAAACGGCTCGGTGACATCCAGAACGGTGAGAGCGTCCGACACCACGCCGTGAGCCTCAAGGGCATCACCGGTGTGCGGGCTCGCGTCTCCTCCGGCGGCCCCGGGGGCACCCTCTCCTTCCGGTACGACTCACCGACCGGCACCGAGGTCGCCCGGATCGCGGTGCCGAACACCGGCGGCTGGGACAACTACACCGAGCTGAGCGCCACGGTGACCAGGCCCGACGACGGCACCCACGACCTGTACCTGGTCGTCACCGGTGGCACCGGCGCGTTGCTGGACGTGGACAGCTACACCTTCACCGGCCCGGGCGTCGGCACCGGCGGGGCGCGCACCGGTGAGGTCAAGGCCCTCGGCAAGTGCGCGGACATCGCCTCCAGCCAGACCGCCAACGGCACCAGGGTGCAGACCTGGACCTGCAACGGCTCCGCCGCGCAACGCTGGACCCTGCCCGGCGACGGGACGGTGCGCGGGCTGGCCAAGTGCCTGGACGTGAAGGCGAGCGGCACCACCGACGGCACGCTCGTGCAGCTCTACGACTGCAACGGCAGCGGGGCCCAGCAGTGGGCCGCCCAGCCGGACGGCAGCCTGCGCAATCCCCAGTCGGGCCGGTGTCTGGACATCCCCAACTCCGACCTCACCGACGGCCGGCAACTGCGGATCTGGACCTGCAACGGCACCGGGGCGCAACGCTGGACCCTGCCGTGACCGGCCCCTGACCGGTTCGTGTCCCCGCCGTCCGCCCGCGTCCCCGGGCGGGCGGCCGGGACGCGGGGGAGAATGCCGGGATGCGGTTGGTGCTCACGGCGGACACCCACGTACCGAAGCGGGCCCGGGACCTTCCCGGGCCGCTCTGGGCGGCGATCGAGGCGGCGGACGTGGTCGTACACGCCGGTGACTGGGTGGACGAGGCGTTGCTCGACGCGATGACCGCGCGGTCGCGCCGGCTGATCGGGGTGTACGGCAACAACGACGGGCCGGCGCTGCGCGCCCGGCTGCCGGAGGTGGCCCGGGTCGAACTCGACGGCCTGCGCGTCGCCGTGGTGCACGAGACCGGGCCACGGACCGGTCGCGAAAAGCGGTGTGCTGCCCTGTTTCCCGATGTCGACCTGCTGGTCTTCGGGCACTCCCACATCCCCTGGGACACCGAGGCGCCCGGCGGGCTGCGGCTGCTCAACCCCGGCTCACCCACCGACCGGCGCTCGCAACCGCACGCCACCTACCTCAGTGCCACCATCAGTGCCGGCCGCCTGGCGGAGGTGGAGCTGCACCGGCTGACCCGCGGCTGACCACCGGCCCACGGTGCTGGTCCGAAGCGTGATCGACTCCGCTTCCTTGATCTCGCGGTGTCCAGGTCTCGCGGACACCCCATGGTCCCGGAAGCGGAGTCGACCACTGACTACTGGCCCCGGCCCGTCTCGGCCTGGAGTTCGTCGATGCGCTTGGACGCCTCGGCCTTGGTCAGGTCGTCCGGAAGGTCCGCGTTGGCCTCACGGGCCAACGTGTTCAGGTAGGACTCCTGAGCGGCCGTGGGCGGCTCGTCGCCGGTGACCCATTCGTCCGGGTCCTTGATCGCGGCATTCTGGTCGGCCTGCTCGTTGCGGCGGTCCGTCATTGTCATCATCCTTTCTTCGAACAGGTGTGCCAGTACCCTGATCGTCGGTGGTTCATGCCGGGCCGTCGCCGCCACCTACGATCACCGGATGAGGGTGGACCGAACGCGAGTGGTGGTGGTCGGGGCGGGCATCGCCGGGGTGGCCTGTGCGGTCGAGCTGACCCGTGCCGGGGTGCCGGTGCAGGTCCGGGAGCGAGGCCACGTCCGTGGCGGCCGGATGGCCACCAAACGCTTCGAGGGCCGGCCCGCGGACATCGGCGCCGCGTACTTCACCGCCAGCGACCCGGACTTCGCCGAGGTGGTCGAGCAGTGGCGCGCCGCCGGGCTGGTCCGCGAATGGACCGACACCTTCCAGGCCTACGACCGGGCCGGCCGCCAGGAGGTGCCCGGGCCGATGCGCTTCGCCGCACCACGTGGGCTGCGCTCCCTGGTCGAACACCTGGCCAGCGAGGTGCCGGTCACCGTCGACCGGCTGGTGCTCATCGTGGAGCCCGGGCCGACAGTGGACGGCGAGTCGTGCGCGGCGGTCGCACTGGCCATGCCGGGGCCGCAGGCCGCCCTGCTGCTCGACCCGGCCCTGACGGCCGCCACCCAGGTCGTCCAGGCGCAACGCTGGTCGCCGACGCTGGCCGCGGTGCTGCGGTTCCCGACCCGCCGCTGGCCGGACTTCCGGGGCGCGTTCGTCAACGACCACCCGGTCCTCAACCTGGTCTGCGACGACGGCGACCGACGCGGCGACGGCGCGCCGGTGCTCGTCGCGCACACCGTGCCGGAGTTCGCCGCCGGGCATCTGGCCCAGCCCACCGGGGCCGGCCCGGCCATCGAGCAGGCCGTCCGGGACCTGCTGGGACTGCCCGAGGACGCCGCCGACGTGCACGTGCACCGCTGGACGTACGCGAAGCCGACCAGCGACGCCGGCGGCGACACCTACCACCTGGACCCCGACGGGATCGGTCTGGCCGGCGACGCGTTCGGCAAGCCCCGGGTGCAGAGCGCTTGGCGCTCCGGCCGGGACCTCGGCCGTGCCCTGGTCGCCCGCCTGACCTGAGCGGCGTGCCCGTGCCCCTTGGCCGCTGTCGTAGGACCCTGGCCCCGGAGCGTTGACGCAGGCCTAGGCGTGCCCCGCCGCGACCGGCCGGGGGTCGTCGGTGTGCCGTTCGGCCGGGTCGGAGGTCCGCTCGCCCTCCCGGTCCAGCAGTTGCATGACCGGAGTCGCCGTGATGCCGTGCACCACCACGGAGACGAGCACCACCAGCCCGACGGTCGCCCAGAGCAGCTCGGCCTGCGGGAAGTCGGCCTTCGTGGTGGCGTACGCGAGGTAGTAGAACGAGCCGACGCCCCGGATGCCGAACAACGAGATGACCCAGTGCTCGGCCGGCCGTCCTGGCGCGCCGCGCAGCGACAACCAGCCGATCAGCGGTCGGATCAGGAACACCAGCGCCAGCCCGACGGCGGCGGCCGACCAGGTCAACGGAACCAGCAGGCCACCGACGATCGCGCCGCCGAGCAGCAGCAACAGCACGAGGGTGAGCAGCCGTTCGACCTGCTCGGCGAAGTCGTGCAGCACCGAGTGGAACTCGCTGGTCCGCTCGGCGGACCGGATCGCCCGGGCGGCCACGAACACCGCCAGGAAGCCGTACCCGCCGACCACCTCCACCAACCCGTACGCCAGGAACGTGGCGGCCAGCGCCAGGAAGCCCTCGGCGTGCCGGGCCAACCGCAGCTTGCTGGGCGCGCGGAAGAACAACTTGCCCAGCAGCCAACCGATGAGAAGGCCACCGCCGACGCCGACACCCACCTTCCAGAGCACGTCCACGGTGAACCACTCGGCGAACCAGTCGCGGGGGGCGAGACTCGTCGAGGCGATGGCGATCGCGGCGTAGACGAACGGAAACGCCAGCCCGTCGTTGAGACCGGCCTCGGAGGTCAACGCGAAGCGGACCTCGTCCTCGGAATCCTCCACGTCGGTCGGTTCGCCGACCTGCACGTCGGCGGCGAGCACCGGGTCGGTCGGGGCCAACGCGGCGCCCAACAGCAGCGCGGCGGCCGGCACCAGCCCCGCCCACCACCACCCGAGCAGGGCCACCGCCGCGATGCACAGTGGCATCGCGATCGCCAACAGCCGCCAGGTGGACGACCACCGCCGCCAACTCAACGGCCGGTCAATCTTGAGCCCGGCCCCCATCAGCGCGACGATCACCCCGATCTCGGTGAGGTGGGTTGTCAACTCCGGGTGGGCCAGCGGATCCGGTGTCGGTAGCCCCACCGGCAGCAGGAAGACCAGCATGCCGAGGGCGAGGAAGGCGATCGGCATGGACAGGGGACGCTGCTCCAACACCCGCGGGAGGATGCCCGCGAGCAGAGCGCCCAGGCCCACCAGCGCGAACGCCACATCTACCGGCTCCACGGCACCACCTTTCAGCCGCACCCGCGAGGCGCGGGCAGGTGGTGACAGACCATGCCCCGCAGGGCCGGTCGCTATGCGCGGACGGGTGGGCGAACCTGAGTGATCCTCACCGGGGTCGGGTGAGCGGCGAGTCCGCCAACTCGCCCAGCAGTGTGGCGGGGTCGTCGTACACCGCCACAGCGCCAGCGCCGGCCAGCTCGCCCCGACTGGTGCCGCCGCAGGTCAACCCCACACACGGGATGTGCAATTTCCCGGCCGCGACGACGTCCCACACCGAGTCGCCGACGAAGACCACCCGCTCCGCGGCCAACCCGGACTGCTCCAACGCGGCGACCAGGATGTCCGGTGCGGGTTTGCTCTGCTTCGCGTCCGCCGAGGAGGTGACCGTGTCGATCACGTCGTCGGCGTCCAGTGCCCGACGGAGCGCATCGACCTCGGGTTCCGAGGCGGAGGTCGCGAGCACCACCCGCAGCCCTCGCTCGGCGCAGGCGCGCAGCAGGTCCGCCGCCCCGGGCAGCGGCGTGAGCCGTTCCCAGTACTCGGCGTACAGGGTGTCGTGCGCGTCGCGCAGCTTCGTGTCGGCGTCGCGGTCCCGCTCCGGGCCGAGCAGGTGATCCAGGAGTTTGTCGGAACCCATCCCGATCGACCGGTGCACCATCGCCATCGGCACCGGCTGATCGGTCTGACGCAGCGCCTCCCACCAGCTCACGGTGTGCAGGTAGGTGGTGTCGACCAGGGTGCCATCGACGTCGAAGAAGACTCCGGCGGGCTCGTCGGTACGCATGGCGTGCTCCTACCCTCGGGGCCTCTCAGGAATGCGCGGCTGGCGGCGTGAGGATCTCGAACCAGACCGTGGAGCCGCGGACCGACGGGTCGGTGCCCCAGGCGTCGCTGAGCTCCTCGATCAGGCCGAGCCCACGCCCACGACTGCTCAACGTGTCGGTGCGGGCCCGGGTCACGGTGCCCCGGGTGCCGGAATCGGCGACCGAGACCAGCAGCCGCTCGGGGCTGAGGTCGATCTCCACCCGGGCGGCGGTGCCGGCGTGCAGCAGCGCGTTGGTCGTCAGCTCGCTGGTGCACAGCACCGCCGCACCGATCACCGACTCGGGCACCTGCCAGTCGGTGAGCTGGCCGGTCATCCAGTGCCGGACCCGGCTGGGGGCGGTCGGCTCCGCGGGCACCTCCATGCTCGCCGAGCGACTCGGCTTGAGCGCGTGCTCGACCGCCAGCACGGCAACGTCGTCCTCGGTGCCGCCCGGAACCGAGGCGGTGGCCACCGCACAGAGGGCACGCGGGTCGCCGCTGCCGGCCTTCGCGACCGCGTCACTGAGGGTGGCCAGCCCGACGGTCAGGCTCTGCCGGCGACGTTCCACCACCCCGTCGCTGAACAGCAGGAGGGTGTCGCCCGGGCGGAACTCGACAGTCGTGGTGCCCGGCCGGCCGCCCAGACCCAGCGGGGGCCCAGCCGGGACGTCCGCGTACTCCGCGTGGGAGCGGCCCTCCGGGTCCCCTCGGCGGATGAGCGGCGCGGGGTGGCCGGCGCTTGCCAGGGTCAGCTCCCGCCGCTCCGCGTCGATCACCCCGAACACCACGGTGACGAACAGCTCGTGGGTGCCGGCCTCCGCGCCCAGGCTGGTCACCAGCCGGTCCAGACCGCCCAGCACCGCGTCCGGTGCCGGGTCGGCCAGGGCCAGCGCGCGCAACGCGGCCCGGACCTGCCCCATCCGCGCGGCGGCCTGCACGTCGTGCCCGGCGACGTCGCCCAGCACCACGCCCAGCGTGCCGTCGGGCAGCAGGAACGCGTCGTAGAAGTCGCCGCCGGCCGCGTTGCCGTCGACCCCCGGGTCGTAACGGGCCGCGATCCGCAGCCGGGGCAGATCTGGCAGGTGCTCCGGCAACATGCTGCGTTGCAACAGCTGGGCCGTGCCGTGCTGGGTCTCGAAGCGGCGGGCCCGCTCCGCGGCCTGGCCGATCAGCTCGGCCGACGCGGCCAGCAGTGCCCGCTCGGCGGGGGACCAGGTGTGCGGAATCTGATAGCCGACCGCCAGCCCGCCGCGGACCACCGAGGTGCCCAGGGGCAGGGCCGCCATCGAGCGGATCTTCTGGTCGTGGCGGTCCACCGCCGTCTCCCGCAGCGGTTGCCCGTCCCGAACGAACGACGGCCCGCCGGAACGCGCCGCCTGCACCACCGGCGTCGACCAGTCAGCCGGGGCGCGTCGCCAGAGTGGGGGAAGTCGTTCGTCGGCCTCGTCCAGCAACTCGCCGCGGACCCGGCGCACCATGCGCCAACCGCCGCCGCCCTCGTCGACCGCGAACGAGACCTGGTCGGGGTCGAACGTGGTGAGCGCGTAGCGCAGCGCCACCCGGGCCACGTCGTCGAGGGTGAGCGTGCCGGCGAGCGCCGCGGCCACCTCGCTGAGGCTCTGCAACTGCTCGGTGACGTGGGTGGTCTCGGCCGCGACCGTCAACACGCCGACGATCTGCCCGGCACTGTCGCGCACCGGCGAGTAGCCCCGGGTGAAGACCGCCTGCTCCACCGTCGGGGAATGCCCACGGACCAGCGGCAGGGTGGACTCCTTCTCCAGGAACGGCTCGCCCTGCCGGTAGCTGCGCTCGATCACCTCACCGACGCCGGGCAGCGCCCAGATCTCCGCGAACACCTCCGCTGCCGGGCGGCCGAGGGCGCTCGGGTGCTTGGTGCCCAGCAACTCGGCGTAGCCGGCGTTGTAGAGCAGCACGAGGTCGTCGCCGTACGCCAGGGCCATCGGCATCGGCGAGGCGAGGATCAGCTCGACCACGACCCGGATCGCCATGTCCCAACTCTCGGGTGGGCCCAGCGGGGTGCCGGCCCAGTCGTGGGCGAGCACGGCAGCGGCCGCACCGGAGCCGGTGGGTGCGCCCGGGCCCGGGGTTGCTGGCATGGGGACTCGCCCGACCGTTCCTGGCATGTCCGCAGCCTAGTCGGCCGACCGGAAAAGGCATCCGATCATGGCCGTGGGCTGGCACGGCCCGATTCGCGGTGGCCGTTCGGGCAGTTCAGGGCCCCTGTTCGGCGGCTTGTCGCAAAAAACGCGGCGCTCTGCGCGGAGTGCCGCACCGGTAGCCGGGTATGCGCCCGGCGCAGTCCATGCGACAGGAGGGACATCATGCTGAAAACCCTCGCGGTCCGGCAGGCCGACATCGGCGATGCCATCGCCGACACCTGGAGGTCGGTGCTGCTCTTCATCCCGAAGGCAGTGGCCTTCATCGTCATCCTCGTGGTCGGCTGGCTCATCGCCAGAGCCGTCCTCAAGATCGTGGATACGGTGCTGGAACGGGTGCACTTCGACCAGGCGGTCGAACGTGGCGGCATCAAACGGGCCCTGGAGAGAACGAAGTACGACGCCAGCGACATTCTGGCCAGACTGGCGTACTACGCCGTACTGCTGTTCACGCTGCAGTTCGCCTTCGGAGTCTGGGGGCCCAACGCGATCAGTGACCTGATCAGCGGCGTGGTGTCCTGGCTGCCACGTGCGTTCATCGCGATCGTCATCGTGGTGGTGGCGGCTGCGATCGCCAACGCTGTCCGGGATCTGGTCACCGGGGCGCTGGGCGGGCTCTCGTACGGCAAGGTTCTGGCCGACCTGACGGCGATCTTCATCATCGCTCTCGGCGTGATCGCCGCGCTGAACCAGGTGGGTATCGCCACCACGGTGACCACTCCGGTGCTGATCGCGGTGCTCGCCACGGTGGCTGGCATCCTGATCGTCGGTGTCGGTGGCGGCCTCGTGAAGCCGATGCAGAACCGCTGGGACGGCTGGCTGGACCGGGCCGCCCGGGAGGCCCGGGCGGTGCAGCAGCAGCGTCAGGCCACGGCGGCCGGACGGAGCGACGTGGAGCGGCAGATGGCCGACCGCGGGGGCGACCGCACCCAGGCGATGCCTCGGGCGGACGAAGCCCAGCAGTACCGCTCGTAAGGGTTCGTAACGGTACGGCGGGTGGGGAGGGTGTTCCGCGTACGACGCGGGGTGCCCTCCCCGCGCGTGTCAGGCCCCGTCGAGCGAGCGGGCCAGCGCGCAGACCGCGAGCAGTCGGGTGAGCAGCCATTCCGGCTCGCTCCAGTCGACCGGCCCACCCGGCGGCGTCCACCCGTGCTCCAGGGCAGCCTCGCGGACCCCCTCGGCGTAGCCGGCGAGCGCCGCGGCGGTCAGCGGTTGACGGTCCCCGTCGAGGCTGTCCCGGACGGCGGCCGCGTGCTGGTCGACGAGGGCCAGCAGCCCCGGTCGCGCCGCGGCGGCGGTCAGCCCGACAGTGCCGATGGAGACGGTGAGGGCGGCCAGGGTGGACCGCGCCGAGTCGACGGCGGTACGGGAGGCGACCCGGGTGAACGGCACACGCATGGTGACCGAGGCTAACCGACTGGTGACCGGGTCTACCTCGGCCGCTCGGCGGATGTCGGCTGCGCCACTGGGCGACCAGGGCTGACCGCGGGGGTTGATCCGGCACAGACGGGGCACCAGGAAAAAGCCCGTGGATGACGGCACACGGCACGGAGGCACGAATGGGACAGCAGCCGGACGGACCGGACGAGCAGCACCAGCGACCACCGGGGGTGAGCGACGAGACGGTCGCCGCGCTCGGCAAGCTCAGCGAGGCGCTGGAGTGTGTGGAGCGGGCCCGGGGGCACCTGTACTCCCTGCACCAGTTGATCGGGCACGCCGACCTGATGCTCGACGACGCGGTGGAGCAGTTCCGCGCCGCCGGGCATCAGCAGCTCGCCGAGCGGATCGCCACCGAGTTGCGGGGTCGTAACGTCATCGCCGGGCGGTGGACGTTCCAGATCGTCGAGGACTTCGACGACGGTTACCACGCGCTGTTCCGCGAGGTGGATCAACAGGCCCGTGACGAGTTGGTGGGCGGGCGGCGCCACCTCTACGAGGCGGAGATGAAGGAGCGCCGCCGCAGTCGGGGCCGGCCGGGGCACGAGGCCCGACCGGTCAGCGAGGGCTAGTCGCCGGTCGCGTTGGCGGGGCGTCGCCGCGCCGCGTCGTCGGCGATGATCACGATGGCCACCATCAGCGCGACGCAGAGGCTGAACAGCCACGACTCGTCGGCGACGAGCCAGGCGGACACGGGCGCCTGCAGCGCGGCGAGCATGAAGCCGAGCCAGGCGAGGCGGCGCTGACGCATGGAGAGGATTCCGGAGCCTTGACGCATCCCGAAATTGTTACGCGAACACGCCGGCTTGCCGTCCTCCGATCGGCCGATTCTGGATGAGCTGTCCGTTTTCTCGACTGTCCGGACACGACTTCTTTGCGCCGGGGGCGCTCGGGTGCCGACGGCGCTAAGGTGCCCCTGCGGCAGGATGGTGTCTCGTGCCCACCACGCCTGCACGGCCCCGTGCCTCGCTGCTCCTGCTGGCTTACCTCGCGTTCGTCAGCCTCGGCCTGCCCGACGGCCTGCTCGGCGTCGCCTGGCCGTCGATCCGGAGCGACTTCGGCGTCCCGACCGAGGCGGTCGGGTGGGTGCTGACCGCCGGCACCGTCGGCTATCTCACCTCCAGTGTCCTGGCCGGCTTCACACTGGCCCGGGTCGGCGTGGGCGCGCTGCTCGCCGGGAGCACCCTGCTGGCCAGCCTGGCGCTGACCGGCTATTCCGTGAGCCCCGTGCTGGCCGTGCTGGTGGGCTGTGCGCTGCTGCTCGGGCTCGGGTCCGGCGCGGTCGACTCCGGGCTCAACGCGTACGCCGCCGGGGCCTTCGGGCCGCGCCACATGAACTGGCTGCACGCCTTCTTCGGCCTGGGGGTGGCGATCGGTCCGCTGATCATGACCGGGGTGCTGAGCGCCGGCCTGGCCTGGCGCTGGGGCTACGGCATCGTGGCCGGGGCCCAGATCGTCCTCGCCATCGCCTTCGTGCTCACCGTGCGAGCCTGGCACCGTGGTGTACCGGCCGGCACCGAGGCGGCCGACGCCACACCCGCCGAGACGCCGGCGGTGGTTCGGGTTCCGGTCCGGGCGACGCTGCGACTGCCGGCGGTCTGGTCGGGGACGGTCGCCTTCGCGCTGTACGTGGCCATCGAGGTGTCCGCCGGCCTCTGGGCGTTCCTGCTGCTCACCGAGGGGCGCGGGCTGAGCGCCGCGGTGGCGGGCGGCTGCGTCTCCGCGTACTGGGGCAGCCTCTTCGTGGGCCGGGTCGTGCAGGGGGTGGTGGCCGAGCGGTTGGGGGCCGGCCTGGTGCTACGCGCCAGCCTGGCCGGAATGGCCGTGGGCGCGTTGCTGATCGCCGTTCCCGGTCCGGCCGCGCTGGCGGTGGCCGGCCTGGTCGTGGTCGGGTTCGCCGCCGCGCCGGTGTTCCCGCTGCTCACCCTCACCACCGCCGACCGGGTCGGCGCGGCGCACGCGGACCGGGCCATCGGGCTCCAGATCGGCGCGTCCGGCATCGGCGCCGCGCTTGTCCCGGCCGGACTCGGTGTCCTGATCGGCAACACGTCGGTGCAGGTGCTGGGCTCGGCCCTGCTGGTGCTCGCGCTGGCGTTGATCGCGCTGTACGAGTGGGGCGCCCGTCGCTCGACCGGCCGGCCCACCGCGCACCCGGTGCCCGCGCAGACCGGCGGGGAGGGTCAGCCGACGTCGGGGCCGGTCCGCCCGGTGGTGGACGGGCGGTAGCGGCGCTCCGGATCGGTGTCCTCCCGGCTGTTGCCCTGGGCCTGCCCCTTGCGGTCGTCCGCTGCCGGCCCGTGACCGAACGTCGCCTCTTCCCCCGCGTCGTTGCCGGTCACGTCGTCGGCCTGCCCGTCGAGGCTGGAGCCGGACACGGCCTGCTCCAGCTCTTCCAATGGAAGCCGTTCCTCGTCCCGCCACACCCTGATGTTGTCGTCGGTCATGTCTTCAGCCGTACCCGGGCGCGATGATCGCAAACGGTGGCGTGCGACAAGGCTCGGACACGGCGATGGCCGCCAGGATTCTGGCGGCCATCGGTGTCACTGCTCAAGGTCACGGCTGCGGACGGTCCACCGACCCACGCCAGGCGCCGGTCTCCTGACCGCGCCGCTCGATGAAGGTCTTGAACCGCTCCAGGTCACCCTTGGCGCGCCGGTCGACGATGCCCAGCTTGTCGCCGGCCTGCTCGACCACCCCGTGCGGCTCGAACTCCAGCTGGAGGGTGACCCGGGTTTTGTCCTCGTCGAGCCGGTGGAAGGTCACCACACCGGCCTGCTGGGTGCCGCCGGTCGAGCGCCAGGCGACCCGCTCGTCGGGGAGCTGCTCGGTGATCTCGGCGTCGAACTCACGCTTCACCCCGGCGATGTCCACCGTCCAGTGGGTCAGCGTGTCGGAGAGCTGCCGGACCTCCTGCACGCCCTCCATGAACTGCGGGAACTCCTCGAACTGCGTCCACTGGTCGTACGCGGTGCGTACGGGCACGGCAACGTCGACATGTTCGGTTACGCCACTCATCAGAGAACCTCCTTCAGTCGCCGATGGCTGTCGGATCGGGGGACGATCCGGTCACCAGCGAGTTGTCTCGTTCTTGTTGCCGAGCGCGGCCCACACCTCGGAGACCGTCTGGTAGACGGTGCCCTCGGGCAGCCGTTCCAGCGCCGCCACGATGTCGTCGGGCGCCTCGTTCTCCCGGGCGCTGGCAATGAGCACCAGGCGGTCGCCCGGCAGCGCGCTCATCGAGATGAACCGGCCGAGCCGGCTGCGCTGCTCGACGTCCGTGGAACTCATCCCCTGCGGGGTGCCGGTGCGCAGGTCGCCGGCCGGGGCGGTGGTCGTCTCCGGCTGGTCCTCGCCAGCCGGTTCCGGCACCCGCGCCTCATCGACCCGAGAGCCACCGGTCCCCGGCCCCTGCACGAGGCCGCTGACCTCCTGGCTCATCTGTTCGTCGATCCTCGGTCCGTGCTTGCTGTTGCCACGCTCCATGCCTTCTGCGCTACCCGGCACCCCGCCCGCTAAACCGGCACCGGGCCACGAACGGGCCCATGGTCCGACCGCGAACCGGACGAGCGGTGCCGAACCGGCTCAGTCGTCGGCGGGCTTCCGGGGCGGCAGCACCGGCTCCTCCGGGTCAGGGTCGCCGGCCTGCAACTGCCGCCCGCGCTGCACCTCGGCGTTGATCTGCACGCCCAGCATCAGCGCGGAGTTGGACAGGTAGAGCCAGACCAGGAACGCGATGGCCGCCCCGAGGCTGCCGTAGGTGGTGCTGTACGAGCCGAAGTTGGCCACGTAGAGGCCGAAGCCGAAGGAGGCCACCGCCCAGGAGACCAGGGCCACCGCGCCGCCCGGGGTGAGCCAGCGGAACCGGGGCTGACGCACGTTGGGCGCGATCCAGAACAGCAGCGACAGCAACGCCATCATGATCAGGGCGAGCACCGGCCACTTCGCCACGCTCCACACCGTGCGGGCCAGACCGCCGGCATTGATCAGGTCCCCGACCGCGTCGGTGACCGGCCCACTGACGATCAACCCGAGGGCGACCACCGCGAGCAGCACCAGGGTGATCGCCGCCAGGCCGATCTGCAACGGCCGAAGCTTCCAGACCGGCCGGCCCTCGTCCACCCCGTAGATGGCGTTGGAGGCCCGGGTGAACGCGCCGATGAAACCCGACGCGGACCACAGCGCCCCGAGCAGGCCGAAGCTCAGCAGCAGCTTGGGGTTGCTCTGGTCGAGCACCACGGACCGGATCACCCCGACCACGCCGCCCTCGCCGTCGGTCAGCACCGACCCGGCGCCCACCTGGTTGGCCAGGTCGACCACCGTGTCCAGGGTCCGCTCTCCGTCGGACACCAGACCGACCAGCGCCACCACCACGATGGCGGAGGGGAAGAGCGCCAGGACGCCGTAGTAGGTCAGCGCGGCGGCCCAGTCGGAGCAGTTGTCGTTGACGAAGTTCTGCACACTGCGGACCAGCACCCCGCGCCAGGTCCGCCAGCTCAGCTGCCGGATCCGCAGGGGAACACGCGTGTCGTGCGCGCCCTCGCGCGTCGTACCGGGCTCCGTGGTCGTCATGCCCGCTCCCTGCGCCCCGGCCACCGGATGACCGGTCGTCCGGTCGGGCCTGGCCCCCGATACCCGGATCGGGAAATTGAGAAACTCGCCCCGCGCGTGCGGATCCCGCCTATGGTTTGCCGCCGCGACACCGGGGAACGGCAAGGGGAACCCCGTCGAAACGGAGGAGGACGAGATGCCCGGGCGCGAAGACCTGCCCAGCACGCTGCGGCGCTCCCCGGAGAAGGCGCAGCGCACCTGGGAGAAGACGCACGACTCGGCGGTAGAAACCTACGGCGAGGGGCAGCGGTCGCACCGCACCGCCTTCGCCGCGGTGAAGCACCAGTTCGAGAAGGTGGGCGACCACTGGGAGCCGAAAGGCCGCAAGGGCCCGAGCGACCAGCAGGCCGCCGGTGGCGGGCCGGAACGGCGAGCCCCCACCGCCGGCGGGGTGGACGCCAATGCCACCAAGGACCACCTGATGTCGGTGGCCCGCAAACTGGACGTACCCGGTCGGTCCAGCATGACCAAGCCGGACCTGGTCAAGGCCATCGAGAAGGCCAACGACCGGGCCACCCGCAAGGCTCGCGGCGACTGACCGCACGGACGACGGCACGGGCGGACGCACCACCCCTGCGTCCGTCCGTGCCGTTCACCAGTGCCCGCCGCCCGGCGCCTCGATGTGCACCGCCTTCGTGGCGGTGAACTCGTCCAGCAGTTCCGGGCCGTACCCGAAGCCCTGCCCACTGGCCCGGCGCGGATGCGCGGCGCCACCCGGCGCGCCCCCGAACACCGCGTTGACCTTCACAGTGCCCACCGGCAGCTCGCGCCAGGCCCGCTGCGCGTGACTCATCGACGCGGTCAGCACCGTGGCGGCCAGCCCGTACGGGGAGTCCGCGGCACAGCGCAGGGCCTCGTCGAACGAGTCGACGACCACCACCGGCGCGACCGGCCCGAACGTCTCCTCCCGCACCAGCGGCATGTCGTGTCGGCAGTCCGTGACCACAGTGGCCGGGTAGAACGCCCCCGGCCCGTCCGGCACCTCACCGCCGACCAGCGCCCGAGCGCCGGCCGCCACCGCCGCCGCGACCTGCCCGTGCACGTGGTCGCGGTGCCGTCGGTCGACCAGCGGGCCCAGCTCGGTGCCCGGGTCCCGACCCGGCCCGACACGCAGCGCCTCGGCGTGACGCGCGAGCGCGGCCACGAAGTCCCCGGCCACCTCCCGGTGCACGTAGATCCGCTCCACCGCCACACAGATCTGACCGGCGTTGGCGAACGCGCCCATCGCGGCCTGACCGGCCGCCCACAGCGGGTCGACGCCCGCGTCGACGATCAGCGGGTCGCTGCCCCCGTTCTCCAGGAGCACCTTGGCGCCCGTGCGGGCCGCGGCGGCGGCGATCGCCCGTCCGGTCGCGGTGGACCCGACGTGAGCCACCACGTCGACGTCCTGCGCCGCCAGCGCCGCACCGACCTCCGGGCCGCCGGTGAGCAGTGACAGCACACCGGTCGGGAGTGCCTGGTCCAGCGCACGCGCCAGCAGCCAACCCGTCGCCGGCGTCCGTTCGCTCGGCTTGTACAGCACCACGTTCCCGGTCACCAGGGCCGCGCCGAGCAGCCCACAGGAGACCGCAACCGGGTCGTTCCAGGGGGTGATCGCGGCGACCACACCGCGCGGCTGCGGGGTGAGGAAGTCCAGCGCGTCGGCTTCGCCGTTCAGCGTCCGCCCGCCGCGCAGCGGGGCCAGCTCCGCGTACTGTCGCAGGGTGCCGACACCCGCCTCGACGCCGCCGCGGGCGTCCGCCAACGGCTTGCCCATCTCCGCGGTGACCGCCGCCGCCAGCTCCTCGGTGGCCGCCGCCACCGCGTCCGCGGCCCGGTGCAGCACCGCCGCCCGCTCGGCCGGCGCGGTCGCCGCCCACTGCGCCGCCGCGTTGCGGGCCGCCTGGGTCGCCTTGCCGACCTCGTCGGCGGTGGCCACCGGCACGGTGCTGACCGGCGAGTCGTCCGCCGGGTCACGCACCACCAGTTCACCGCCGTCGCCGCCGGCGCCCCACACCCCACCCACCAACTGCGCAACCGTGTACATGCGGCGCTGGATGCCCCGGCCTCGGCGAGGCAAACGCGTTTCGCCCGGTTGCGCGCAGGGTAGGCGGATCGGATGACTACCACCGCCGCGCAGAGCGCGGACGCCGTCGTCGTCGGTGCCGGTCACAACGGCCTGGTGGCGGCGAACCTGCTGGCGGACGCCGGCTGGGAGGTGGTGGTGCTGGAGGCCACCGCGACACCCGGCGGCGCCGTCCGCTCCGCCGAGGTGACCGCGCCGGGCTATCTGAGCGACCTCTACAGCTCCTTCTACCCCCTCGGGTACGCCTCTCCGGTGCTCGCCGGCCTGGACCTGGGCCGGCAGGGGCTGTCCTGGCGGCACTCGCCCGACGTGCTGGCGCACCTGCTGCCGGACGGCCGGGCCGCCGTGATCAACCGGGATCCGGACGTCACAGCCGCCTCACTGGAGCAGTTCGCCCCTGGTGACGGCAAGCGCTGGCTCAACGCGTACACCGACTGGCTCGACGTGGCCGAGCCGATGCTGGAGACCATCACCACGCCGTTCCCGCCGGTCCGCGGAGGGCTTGGTCTGCTGCGTCAGCTGCGCGTCGCCGGGGCGCTGCGGCTGGCCCGGCGCCTGGTGGTGCCGGTGCGCAAGCTCGGCGACGAACTCTTCGACGGCCCCGGCGGGCCGGCCCTGCTGGCCGGCTGCGCCCTGCACACCGACCTGTCCCCCGAGGAGGCCGGCTCCGGGGTGTACGGCTGGTTGCTGGCCATGCTCGGCCAGCAGGTCGGCTGGCCGGTGCCCGCCGGCGGCGCGCAGCAGATCACCAACGCGCTGGTGGCGCGGCTGCAAGAGCGCGGCGGCGCGATCCTCTACGGCGCCCACGTCGACCGGGTGCTCACCGCCCGGGGTCGGGCGATGGGCGTACGCACGCGGGGCGGCACGCTGTGGCGGGCCCGCCGGGCCGTGCTCGCCGACGTGCCGGCGCCTGCGCTCTACCTCGACCTCGTCGGCGCGGCAGCGTTGCCGTCGCGGCTGGTGGAGGACCTGGCGCACTTCCGCTGGGACGGTTCGACACTCAAGGTCGACTGGGCGCTGTCCGCGCCGATGCCCTGGACGAACCAGCAGCTGGCCGGGGCCGGCACCGTGCACCTTGGCGCGGACCTGAACGGGCTGACCCACTACGCGGGCGAGCTGGCCCGAGGTGAGCTGCCCCGGGACCCGTTCCTGCTGGTCGGGCAGATGTCCGTGGCCGACCCTAGTCACTCCCCGCCGGGCACCGAGTCGCTCTGGTCGTACACCCACCTGCCGTTTCGCCGGGACTGGCGGGCCGAGGACGTCGCCGGTCACGTGCAGCGCATGGAGGACGTGCTGGAGGAGGCGGCCCCGGGTTTCCGGCAGCTCATCGTCGGGCGGCACGTGGCCGGGCCGGCCGACCTGGAGAAGGGCAACCCGAGCCTGGTCGGCGGCACCCTCGGCGGTGGCACCGCTGCCGCGTACCAGCAGCTCTTCCTGCGTCCCATCCCCGGCCTGGGCCGGGCGGACACTCCGGTGGACCGGCTCTTCCTGGCCAGCGCGTCGGCGCATCCCGGCGGCGGGGTGCACGGCGCCCCCGGTGCGAACGCGGCCCGCGCGGCGTTGGCCCGCGACCGCGCCCTCACCGGGCGTGCCTACGCCGCGGCCATCGCAACGGCCCACCGAGCCATCTATCCCGACTGACCCCGCCCAGGCCCCGCTCCACAGCCCTCACCAAGGCGGGGTTGGGTGGGTCAGCGGGTGATGTTGCGGTGCTTGCTGCGCAGGCGGAACGGCATCAGGGCGCTCTCCACCTTGGTCGCGGTGGTCATCTTGGAGAGGCCTTCCTGCCGCTCCTCGAAGCGGATCGGCACCTCCAGGATGGTGTGCCCCAGCTTGGTGGCGAGGTAGTGCATCTCCACCTGGAAGCTGTAGCCGTTGGACTGGACCCGGTCCAGGCCGATGTCGCGCAGCGCGTCGGCACGCCAGACCTTGAAGCCAGCGGTCAGGTCCCGGATGCGTACCCGCAGCAGGGTGTGCACGTAGAGGTTCGCCCAGCCGCTGAGGGCCCGGCGGTACAACGGCCAGTTCTCGTCCAGCTCGCCACCGGGCACGTAGCGGGAACCGATCACCACGCTGGCCTGGGTGGAGATCAGCGCGCCCAGCATGCCCGGCAGAGCCTCCGGCGGGTGCGAAAGGTCGGCGTCCATCTGCGCCACGTACTCGGCGCCGCCCTCGATCGCCCGCCCCAGCCCGTCGACGTACGCGCGGCCGAGGCCCTCCTTGCCGGCGCGGTGCACGACCTCGATCCGGGCTGGATGCTCGATGGCCAACTTGTCGGCCACGTCGCCGGTGCCGTCGGGGGAGTTGTCGTCGACGACGAGGATGCGCAGACCAGGCAGCGGCAGTGCGAGAAGCCGCTCCACCAGGGTGGGCAGGTTGCCCGCCTCGTTGTAGGTGGGCACGACGACGGTCAGACGCGCGTCCTGCCACGGCGACGGCAGCTGCACAGGCTCGATCATGCGGGACATCCTCGGTTCGCGGACAGGGCTCACCGCTGAGGGTATCCAGTTGGCGCATTCGGTCTGAAGAGGCACCCCTTCCGGGCGTTGCGGACGGCGCCGCCGGCCGTGTCCACCCATCGCTGGTCGCGGCGTTGCCAGGTGAACGCCGGCGCGGGGGCCGGCCAGCGCTTCCGGGGTCGGTCAGCGCCAGCGACGTGCCACGGCCGCGAGGGTCAGTCCCGCAGCGGCGAGCGCGACACCGGACAGGGCCGGCTTGTGGGTGCCCACCCAGAGCGCCGCCGAGCGGTCGCGCGCCCGGTCGTGGAACACTCCCGCCGTGCCCCGGTCCGTGTCCTCGTCGCCGGGATGGTCGAGATTGTCCCGCCAGGTGGCCGGGTCGATCTTCTCGCCGGTCTGCTGGCTCTCGTAACCGTCGCGGGCCAGCTTCCGGTCGAGCAGGCCCGGGAACAGGATGTCGCCCAGCCGGGCCCGCCACGTCGGGCCGCCCACGTTCAGCTCCCGGGTGCCACGGTCGGCGGCCCACACGATGGCCCGGGCGGCCAACTCCGGCGTGAAGATCGGCGGCACCGGCTGCGGATGCCGAGGCAGCCGGGTGCGGACCCAGGAGAACTGCGGCGTGTTGACGGCGGGCAGCTGCACCATCGACAGCTTCACCCCCGGGCAGTCGTGCAGCAGCTCGGCGCGTAACGAGTCGTTGAAACCCTGAACGGCGTGCTTGCTCGCGCAGTACGCCGACTGCAGCGGGATCCCTCGGTAGGCCAACGCCGAGCCCACCTGCACGATCGTGCCCCGCCCGTGCGCCCGCATGTGCCGCAGCGCCGCCAGGGTGCCGTGCACCGTGCCGAGGTAGGTGACCTCGGTGACCCGGCGGAACTCGCGGGCCGGGATCTCCCAGGCCGGCGCGAACACCGACGCCATCGCGTTGTTGACCCACACGTCGATGTCGCCCCACCGGTGCACCACGTCGTCGGCGGCCCGTTGCACCGCGCCCGCGTCGGCCACGTCGACCCGGTAAGCGCGCACGTCGGTCGCACCCCGCAGCCGGCACTCCCGCTCGGCGGCGGCAAGGCCCGCCTCGCCCCGCGCCAGCAGCGCCAGCCGGGCGCCCCGGTCCGCGTACGCGTGGGCGACGGCCCGACCGACGCCGGCGCTCGCCCCGGTCACCACGACGGTCTGCGTCACGGCGACCCCTTCTGCCGGGTGGCGATGTCGGAGAGCCGGTTCAACGTCTCCCGGTTGCGCAGGTGCAGCACCAGATCGTTGACCTTGTTGCGGACCCAGCGCAGCGGACCGGCGGCGAAGTCCTCCCCGAGGCGTACCCGGGTGGCGTTGTCGCCGACCGGCTCCAGCGTGAAGGCCACGATCGCCTCGCCGGCCGGCCAGAGACCGGCTTTGAGCACGAGCCGGTGCGGCGGTTCGCAGGCCAGCACCGTCGAGGCGTCCTGCAAGGAGAACGGCCACGGCCCGGCCTTGTGGTGCAGTTGGCTGCCCACCCGGGGCCAGGCGTCGTCCACGTCCCGCACGTGTGTCGTCCCGACCACCCAGTCGCTGTACGTCCACCCGTCGGCGAGCACATCGAACACCTGCTGCGGGGGAGCGTCGATCACTTTCTCCACAATCGCCACTGGGCTTTCATACCCCCGGCAGGCACCGGCTAACGGCCGGCGGGTTAGCTTCTCCGGCACGGCGGGTAAGGCCGACGCGGGGCACCGCTGGCGGCGCTGGCCCACCCCCTCGACGACGACGTTTACTCCTCGGGGCGCAGGGAACCCGCCGGCTGTGCGACAGGACCAGGAGGATCCGTATCAGCGCAGGTCAGCCCCGGTTTACGCCGCTGCTGACCGCGCCGGTTCCGCCGGGTCCGCTCGCACAGCTGTCGGAAGCCCTCGACCCGTCCTGTACGACGCGGTGCTGCTGGACCGCGACGGCACCCTGATCGAGGACGTGCCGTACAACGGCGACCCGGAGAAGGTGCGGCCGGTGCCGGGGGCGCGGGCGGCGCTGGACCGGCTGCGGGCGGCCGGGCTGCGCCTGGCGGTCGTGACGAACCAGTCGGGCCTGGCCCGGGGTTACTTCACCGGGGAGCAGATGCGGGCGGTGCACGCCCGCGTCGAGGAGCTGCTGGGCCGGTTCGACGCGTGGCTGGTCTGCCCGCACGACGACGAGGACGGCTGCGACTGCCGCAAGCCGGCACCCGGCCTGGTGTACGCCGCCGCTCGGGAACTGGGCACCACCGCGTCCAGGTGCGTGCTGGTGGGCGACATCGGCCGGGACATCGGCGCCGCGCTGGCCGCGGGGGCGGCGGGAGTGCTGGTGCCGACCCCGGTGACCCGACCGGAGGAGATCGCGGCCGCCGGGTGGGTGGCCACCGATCTGCCGGCGGCGGTGGACGAGATCCTGCGCCGCCAGCAGGCCGTACGACCGGCGACCCGGACCGGTGACGCGGTGCGCACGGCACTGGTGGTCCGGTCGGACTCGGCCGGGGACGTGCTGGTCACCGGGCCGGCGATCCGTGCCGTCGCGGCGGGGGCGCAGCGGGTGGTGCTGCTGTGCGGGCCGCGTGGTCGCGCCGCCGCCGACCTGCTGCCCGGCGTCGACGAGATCATCGAGCACCCGCTGCCCTGGATCGACCCCACGCCGGGGCCGGTCGACCCGGAGGCGGTGCGGAGCCTCACCGCCCGCCTCAGCGCGCTCGGCGCGGACCAGGCGGTGGTGTTCACCTCGTTCCACCAGTCCGCCCTGCCGCTGGCGCTGCTGCTGCGGATGGCGGGTGTCGGCCGGATCGCGGCGATCAGCGACGACTACCCGGGCTCGCTGCTGGACATCCGGCACCGGGTGCCGGTGGGAGTCCCCGAACCGGAACGTGCCCTCTCCCTCGCCGCCGCCGCCGGTCACCGGCTGCCCGACGGCGACGAACCCGTGCTCCGGCTCCGCCGCGACGCCGTGCCGCCGCGCCCGGCCGACCTCGGCGACCCGGGGTACGTGGTGCTGCACCCCGGCTCGGCCGCGTCGAGCCGGGCCTGCCCGCCCGAGGTGGCGACCCGGATCGCCGGGGTGCTCACCGCCGCCGGGCACCGGGTGCTGGTCACCGGCAGCTCCGACGAGCGTGACGTCACCGCCCGGGTCGCGGCGGCCGGCGGCACCGACCTGGGTGGGCGAACCGACCTGGCCGGGCTGGCCGGGATCGTGGCGGACGCCAGCGCGGTCGTGGTCGGCAACACCGGGCCCGCGCACCTGGCCGCCGCGGCCGGAGTGCCGGTGGTGAGTCTCTTCGCGCCGACCGTCCCGTTCGGTCAGTGGGGTCCCTACCGGGTGCCCACCATTCGGCTCGGCGACGCCGCAGCGGCCTGCCGGGACACCCGTGCCGCCAGCTGCCCGGTCCCCGGGCACCCCTGCCTGCGTGGCATCGACCCGGACGAGGTGGTCGACGCGCTGCGGACGCTCGCCGTCAGTGGTGGTGGCGGTCGATGAACATCCTGCTCTGGCACGTGCACGGCTCGTGGACCACGTCGTTCGTGCACGGCAGCCATCGCTACCTGATCCCCACCACACCCGACCGCGGCCCCTACGGCCTCGGCCGGGCCCGCACCTACCCCTGGCCGGACAGCGCGGTCGAGGTCGCCCCGGAGGACCTGCCGGACACCGACGTCGACCTGGTCATCCTGCAACGGCCGGAGGAGATCGACCGGGCCGAGGCGTGGCTGCGCCGCCGCCCCGGCCGCGACCTCCCGGCGATCTACGTCGAACACAACACCCCGAAGGGCGACGTGCCCAACACGCGGCACCCGATGGCCGACCGTGACGACCTGCTCATCGCCCACGTCACCGGGTTCAACCAGATCTTCTGGGACACCGGCGCCACCCGCACCACAGTGGTCGACCACGGCATCGTCGACCCCTCCGTCTCCTACACCGGGGAACTCGACCGGCTCGCCGTGGTGATCAACGAGCCGATCCGGCGAGGACGGGTCACCGGCACCGACCTGCTGCCCCGGTTCGCCGAGATCGCACCGCTGGACGTGTTCGGCATGGGCGTCGCCGGCCTGGCCGACCACCTCGGGCTGCCCGCCGACCGGCTCACCAGCCACGACGACGTGCCCCAGCACCGGATGCACGCCGAGCTGGCCCGGCGGCGTGCCTACCTGCACCTGTGCCGGTGGACCTCGCTCGGGCTCAGCCTCATCGAGGCGATGGCGATCGGCATGCCGGTCGTCGCGCTCGCCACCACCGAGGCGGTGACGGCGGTGCCGCCGGAGGCGGGCGCCCTCGCCACCCGGACGGACACCCTGCTCGACGCCGCCCGCCGGTTCATCGCCGAACCGGCGACCGCGCGCCAGGCCGGTGCGGCGGCGCGAACGGCCGCACGCGACAGGTACGGCCTCGACCGTTTCCTCGCTGACTGGGACCGGCTGCTGGAGGAGGAAGTATGCGGATCGCGATGATCTCGGAGCACGCCAGCCCGCTCGCCGTCCTCGGAGGGGAGGACGCCGGCGGCCAGAACACGCACGTCGCGGAGCTGTCCGCCGCGCTCGCCGCCGCCGGGCACGAGGTACGGGTCTACACCCGGCGGGACGCGCCCGACCTGCCGGTGACCGTCCGCAGCCCGGACGGGTACGACGTGGTGCACGTGTCCGCCGGGCCGGCCGAGCCGGTGGCCAAGGACGCGCTGCTGCCGCACATGCGGGAGTTCAGTGCCTGGCTGATCGAGCGCTGGCGGGGCGGGGACTGGGTGCCCGAGGTGATCCACGCGCACTTCTGGATGAGTGGCCTGGCGGCGCTGACCGCCGGCCGGCAGACCGGGGTGCCGGTGGTGCAGACGTACCACGCGTTGGGCACTGTGAAGCGCCGCTACCAGGGCGTGCAGGACACCAGCCCGGCACGTCGGGTGTCCTACGAGCGCGAGCTGGGCCGCTCGGTGGACCGGATCGTCGCCCAGTGCCGCGACGAGGTGGGCGAACTGGTCCGGATGGGCGTGCCCCGGTCCCGGATGACCGTCGTGCCCTCCGGAGTCAACCTCGCCACGTTCGCCCCGCTCGGGCCGGCCGCCGACCGCGAGCCGGGTCGGGCCCGGGTCCTGACCGTGGGTCGACTGGTCGAACGCAAGGGCTTCCAGACCGTGGTCCGTGCGATGGCCCTGGTCCCGGACGCCGAGTGCGTGGTGGTCGGCGGCCCGCCCGAGGGGCTGCTGGAGACCGACCCGTATGCCCGGCGGCTTCGGGCACTGGCGGAGTCGTGCGGGGTGGCCGACCGGGTGCACCTGGTCGGCGCGGTGCCCCGGGAGGAGATGGGCCGCTGGTACCGCTCGGCGGACCTGCTGGTCGCCGCACCCTGGTACGAGCCGTTCGGGTTGACCCCGCTGGAGGCGATGGCCTGTGGGGTGCCGGTCGTCGGCACCGCCGTCGGCGGCATCCGGGACACCGTTGTCGACGGGACGACCGGTGACCTCGTGCCGGCGCGGGACCCGCAGGCGCTGGCCGCCGCGATCCAGGGGTTGCTCGACGACCGGATCAGGCGCTTCGCGTACGCGACGGCGGCGCGTGAGCGTGCCCGGACGCGGTACTCGTGGGCGGCCACCGCCGAGCGGCTGGTCGAGGTCTACAGCGAGGTGGCCGCCGTGCGCCGCCCGACCCGGGTGGTGGCCTGATGCCGTCGGGAAGCCTGCTCGACACACACCTGACGAACCTCGCCGCGGCGCTGGTGCCGTACCGGCGGTGTGAGTCGCAGCTGGCCCGCTGGGGTGCGGACCTGGCCCACCGGCTGGCCGGCGGGGGTCGTCTGCTGGTCGCCGGCAACGGCGGTAGTGCCGCCGAGGCCCAGCACCTCACCGCCGAGCTGGTCGGCAAGCTGCACCACGACCGGCAGCCGCTGTCCGCGATCGCGCTGCACGCCGAGACGAGCGCGCTCACCGCCATCGCCAACGACTACGGCTACACCGACGTCTACGCCCGCCAGGTGCGCGCGCATGGTCGTCCCGGTGACGTCCTGCTGCTGCTGAGCACCAGCGGCAGCAGCGCCAACCTGGTCACCGCCGCGCTGGCCGCCCGGGAGGCCGGCCTGACGAGCTGGGCGCTCACCGGGGCGGCGCCCAATCCCCTCGCCGACGCCTGTGACGAGGTGCTGGCTGTCGCGTCCCCCGACACCCAGGTCGTCCAGGAGCTGCACCTCGTGACCAGCCACCTGCTCTGTGAGTACCTCGAACAGGAACTGCCCGCCGCCCTGGCCGCGGTCGCCGACCCGACGGCCGTCCACCACGACCCGGGGGAGCCCGCGGCGCCGGCTCGATCGGTGCGTACCGGGGTCGAAGTGGTGCTCGACGGTGGGACCGGACAGCAGGTCGACGCGTGAGGATGAGGAGGCAAGCGTGAGAGGACCCGTGGTGGTGCTCGGCGACACCCTGCTCGACCGGGACGTGGAAGGGGTGGTGAACCGGCTCTGCCCGGACTCCCCGGTGCCGGTGCTCGACGAGACCGTGGCCACCGACCGACCCGGTGGCGCCGGTCTGGCGGCGGTGTTCGCCGCCGCGCAGGGCGCCGAGGTGGTGCTGGTGACCGCCCTCGCCGACGACGCCGGCGGAGCCCGACTGAGCGCGCTGCTCGCCGCCGCCGGCGTGCAGGTGTATCCCCTGGCTCTCTCCGGCGCGACGCCGGAGAAGATCCGGCTACGGGCTCGGGGTCGGGTGCTGCTGCGCCACGATCGCGGCGGCGCGTCCGGGGAGCCGGGCCAGCCCTCCGACGAGGTGCTGCGGGTGATCGCCGGAGCGTCGGCGGTGCTGGTCAGCGACTACGGCCGGGGGGTGGCCCGGCAGCCCGCGCTGCGTGACGCGTTGGCCGGGACCCGCGCGCCGGTGGTGTGGGACCCGCATCCGCGCGGTCCGGCGGCGGTGCCCGGCGTCCACCTGGCCACCCCGAACGAGTCGGAGGTGCGCGAGCTGGTTCCCGCGCTGCCCGGTGCCTCCCGGCTGGCCACCGCGTCGCGTGGTGCGCAGGGGCTCCGGCGGCGCTGGCGGGCCGGCGCGGTCGCGGTGACGCTGGGCGGTGACGGCGCGCTGCTCTGCCACGCCGGGTCGACGCCGCTGGTGGTGCCGACCCCCGGCAGCGCGGAGGGGGACACCTGCGGAGCCGGCGACCGCTTCGCGGCCGCCGCCAGCCTCGCGTTGGCTCAGGGCGCCCTGGTCTCCGAGGCGGTGCAGGCGGCGGTCGCCGAGGCGTCCCGGTTCGTGGCGGGTGGAGGAGTGGCGGCGGCGCTTCCGGCGGCGAACGCGAGGAGGGAGTCCGGGTTGCGATCCGCGCAGTCGCGAACGAGGGGCGGCCCTGCCAACGCCGCTCTGGTCAGCCCCGGTGGTGACCGGGTCGGAGTCGCGGCGGTCGCCACGCTCCTGGGTGAGGTACGGGCCGCAGGTGGCACGGTGGTGGCGACCGGTGGTTGCTTCGACCTGCTGCACGCCGGGCACGTGGCCACCCTGGAGGCCGCCCGGCAGCTCGGCGACTGCCTGATCGTCTGCCTGAACTCCGACGCCAGCGTGACCGGGTTGAAGGGCCCGGAGCGGCCGGTGATGTCCGAGGGTGACCGCAGTCGGCTGCTGGCCGCTCTGAGCTGTGTCGACGCGGTCCTCGTCTTCGACGAGCCGACCCCGGACGCGGCGTTGTCCTGGATACGACCCGACGTCTGGGTCAAGGGCGGCGACTACGCCACCGGCGGCGGGGACGCCGCCGCCACCCTGCCGGAGGCGGAGGTCCTGCGCCGGTGGGGCGGAAACACGGTGGTCGTGCCCTACCTGGACGGTCGGTCCACCACCGACATGATCGTCCGAACGCTCGCGGAGCGGGTCCGATGACCGCGACGCGGCCCGGAGCCGGGCCCACCGTCCTGGTCACCGGCGGCGCGAGCGGGCTCGGCGCGGCGGTGGTCGCGGCGGTGGCCGCGTCCGGTGGCCGACCGATCGTGCTGGACCGGCAGCCGCCGGCCGACGGGGTGTCCTGGACCGAGTGCGACCTGGCCGACACGCGGGCCGCCGAGGTGGCCACCCAGCACCTCGCCGAGCAGGCCGGCGGCCTGGACGCGGTGGTGACCGCAGCCGGCACGGACGTGCCGGGTCGACTCGCCGACGTGCCGGGGGAGACCTGGGACCGGATCGTCGCGGTGGACCTGCTGGCCACCGCGGCGGTGATCCGGGCCGCCCTGCCGTTCCTGCTGACGTCTCGGGGGCGCATCGTCACTGTCGCCTCCACCCTGGGCGTCAAGGCGGTCAGCGACGCCACCGCTTACTGCGCGGCCAAGTTCGGCGTGGTCGGCTTCACTCGCGCCCTCGCCGCCGAGCTCGCCGGGCAGGTCGGTGTCACCCTGCTCATCCCGGGCGGGATGCGCACCGCGTTCTTCGACGAGCGCGACCCGCAGTACAGGCCGGGGCCGGACGCGATCCTCAACGATCCCGCCGACACCGCCGCCGCCGTCATGTTCGCGCTCAACCAGCCGCCCGGCTGCGCGGTTCGCGAGCTGGTGGTCTGCGCCGAGCAGGAGACGTCGTACCCGTGATCCTCGTGCTGCGCGCCCTCGGCGTCGGCGACCTGGTCACCGCGGTGCCCGCGCTGCGGGCGCTGCGGGCCGCGTACCCGTCCCGGGAGCTGGCGCTCGCCGCGCCCGCCTGGTTGGCCCCGCTGGTCGACCTGGTCGGCGGTGTCGACCGGCTGGTGGACACGGCCGGGCTGGACCGGCCCATCGGGGTCGGGGCGGCCCCGCAGGTCGCGGTCAACCTGCACGGGCGCGGCCCGCAGTCGCACCGGTTGCTCGCGGCCACCCGGCCCGGCCGGCTGCTCGCCTTCGCCAACCCGGAGGCTGGCCACACCGACGGCCCGCGGTGGTCCGCCGACGAGCACGAGGTGGACCGGTGGTGCCGGCTGCTGTCCTGGTACGACATCGCGGCCGACCGCGCCGACCTCGACCTGCGCCGGCCGGGGGCGGCCGGGTTGCCCACGGGTGTCACAGTGCTGCATCCGGGCAGCAAGGTCCCCGCCAAGCGGTGGCCCGCCGAACGGTTCGCCGCGCTGGCCCGGACGCTCGGCGAGCAGGGGCACCGGGTGCTGCTCACCGGATCGGCCGACGAGCGGGCACTGGCAGGACGGGTGGCCGAGGCGGCCGGCCTACCGTCCGACGCCGTGCTGGCCGGCCGCACCGACCTCGGCGCGCTCGCGGCACTGGTGGCGCACGCCCGGCTGGTGGTCAGCGGGGACACCGGGGTCGCCCACCTGGCCACCGCGTACGGCACCGCCTCGGTCGTCCTCTTCGGGCCCGTCCGGCCGGCGCACTGGGGGCCGCCGCCGGACCGGCCCCGGCACCGGGTGCTCTGGGCCGGCGACGGGGATTGGCCCAGGTGGGACGGGGTAGGAAGCCACCCGACGATGGTGGCCCTGCGTCTCGACGAGGTGCTGGCCGCCGTGGCTGAGGTGGAGAGGCTGGTGCGTGTCTCCGGTGCGGTTGCGGCGTAGCGACCCGGGTCGACCGGGGTACGGGCGGCGTCGGCGCGGACGTGGCTGGGCCTTCGTCGACCCGGCCGGCGATCCGGTCCGTGACCCGGACGTCCTGGCCCGGCTGCGGGAGCTGGTCATTCCTCCGGCCTGGCAGAACGTCTGGATCTCGCCGCACGCCAACGGGCACATCCAGGCGATCGGGATCGACGCGGCCGGGCGCAAGCAGTACGTCTACCACCCCCGGTGGCGGGAGAAGCAGGACGAGGCGAAGTTCGACCACATGCTGGAGGTGGCACGCCGGCTGCCGGTGCTGCGCGAGCGGGTGGGGCGTGACCTGGACGGCCGGGGACTGAGCCGGGACCGGGTGTTGGCGACGGTGGCCCGACTGCTGGACATGGGGATGTTCCGGGTCGGCAGCGACCAGTACGCGGCCGGCGACGACCCGACGTACGGGGTGTCCACCCTGCGTCCCGAGCATGCTCGGTCCCGGGGCGGCTGCGTGGTCTTCGTGTTCCCCGCGAAGGGTGGCATCGAGCAGGTACGCCGGATCGAGGACCCGGAGCTGTGCCAGGTGCTGGTCGATCTGCGCCGTCGTCGGCGGTGGGCGGACCGGCTGTTCGGCTACTGGGACGGCCGGGAGTGGCGCGACGTGCGCAGCGACGAGGTCAACGGGTACCTGCGTGACGCCAGTGGCGGAGAGATGACCGCGAAGGACTTCCGCACCTGGCACGCCACAGTGCTCGCCGCCACCGAGTTGGCCACCGCCGGCCCGGCCCGCTCGGTCACCGCCCGGCGCAAGGCGGTGGTCGCGGTGATGCGCGAGGTGGCCGAGCTGCTGGGCAACACCCCGACGGTGGCGCGGACGTCCTACGTGGATCCGCGGGTCGTTGACCTGTACCACGACGGGGTGGTGGCGTCGGTGGACCCGCAGGCGCCACGCGAGGAGGCCGAGCGGGTCGTCCTGGAGCTGCTGGAGAAGACCTGACCGGCCCCGCCGACGATCCTGGGGGGGAGGTGGCGGGACCGGGGCCTCAGGCATGAGGGGTGCACCGGGCGGCCGCCCGCCGCACTTTCGCGGCGGGCGCCGCGCCACGGCCCCCGTTGGCGGCCCACCGATCGGACGGTGGACGCGCTGGTGTCAGTCTGCCGGCAGTGAGTTGACCGTTGATGCCGGCCGGTTGACGATCCGCGCCGGATGCGAGCCGCCGTCGCGGTGTTCCTGCGGGCTCACCCCGTACGCCGCCCGGAACGCCCGGCTGAAATGGGCTTTGTCGGAAAACCCCCAACGCGCCGCGATGGTCTGTACGGGTTGGTTGCGCAGCGCCGGGTCGGACAGGTCACGCTGGCACCGGGCCAGCCGCAGACTCCGGATGTACGACGCCACAGTGGTGTGCTCCGCCTCGAACAGCCGGTGCAGCGACCGCACCGAGATGTGGTGGGCGTCGGCGAGGATCTGTGGGCCGAGCGTCGCGTCACCGAGGTGCCGGTGGACGTACGCCTGCACCTGGTTGAGCAGCGCCCGCCGGCGCACCTCGGTGGGCACGGCGTCCTCGGCGACCAGGTGCCGGCCGAGCATGGTGGTCGCCAGGTCCAGTCCCACAGTGCCGAGCCGGCTGGCGTCGGCAGCATGGTACTGCTCGGGATGCCCGGTCACCTGCGACAGGAACTGCGCCAACAGCGCCCCGATCCCCTCGCTGCCGGACATCCGACCGCCGTAGAGCGCGGCCATCCGCTGCGGCGGCAACGGCAGCGCGGCGTGCGGGATCAACGTGATGATCGAGGTGGCCTGGTCCCGTTCCGGGTCGGTCGCGTGGTGGCAGACGTCGTGCGGTCGGGACCCGTCGTAGAAGGTGAACTCGCCGGCCAGGATCTCGCTGCGGCGACCGTCCTGGCTGGACGTGCCGATGCCGCCGGTGGTGAAGGCGAGGATGTACAGCTCCGGGTCGGACTGGCGGACCAGCTTGCGGGTGCGGGTGGCGTCCAGTGACGGGTACTGGTATTCCACCAGCTGGATCGGGCCCAGCTCGATGAAGTCGGCGCGGGCGGCGAAGTCGTCGGCGTGCGCGGACTGGATGCGCAGCGGCGCGGAGGTGCGCGCGACGAGGTCGAGCCACATCCCGAACCGCTCGCCCGGGGGCAGGACCGTGGTGTCGATGGTCTCTCTCGGAAGCATCCGGTTCCCTCAGCCCGCTCGGCGCTGGATCAGGGCCTCGATGCCGTCGAGGATCCGGTCCAGGCCGAAGGCGAACTCGTCGTCGGGGTCGTCGTCCTGGGTGAGCACGCCGGCGGTCAGCACCCGGTGCAGCGCCGGAAAGCGGGCCGGGTCGATGAGCCGGGCCACCGTCCGACCGTACGCCGGCATCATCTCGCTGGGCGCGACGCCGGCCGCCTTGCCGCCCTCGGCTATCTGCGACGTGAGGGTGGCCTCGTTGCGGACGTACCCGGTGAGCAGCAGCAGCACGGACATCTTCTCGCCCTCGCCGAGGGCGGTGCCGTCGAGGCAGCGCAGCCCGTCCTCCATCCAGCCGAGCTGCTGCGGGGTGATCGGCGGACCGGTGATCGGCACGTGCAGCAGCCAGGCGCGCTGCCGCAGCACCTTGTGCTCGGCCCAGGCCCACCGGGTCAGGCCAGCGCGCCAGTCGGTCTCCGGCGGGGGCGGCCCCGGCGACGGGCCGTAGCCGGTGTCCACCATGAGCATCAGCAGCTCGTCCTTCGAGCCGACGTAACGGTAGAGGGCCATGGTGGCGGCACCCAGCTCCTTGGCGACCCGGCTCATCGAGACGGCTGCCAGCCCGTCGGCGTCGGCCACCCGTACGGCGGCGTCCACGATGGCGGGCACGCTCATCCCCGGCCGGGGGCCCTTGGGTGGTCGTTCCCGCAGCCCCCAGGCGCTCTCGATGGAGGCCGGGATCGCGGGCCCGCTGTCGTCCGTCTGTGCCGCCACATTTCCTCCTTGCCTCGCCATCCTAGTTCTGCGTATGGTCTACGCATAACAGCGTACGACATACGCAGAAGGGGGACTGGTCATGATGGCGACGACCACACCGGCACCACGGGCGGGCCGACGGGAGTGGATCGGGTTCACGGTGCTGATGCTGCCGCTGCTCCTGGTCTCGATGGACGTGTCGGTGCTCTACTTCGCCGTCCCGTTCATCAGCGAGGAGCTGCGCCCCACGGCCACCCAGCAGCTCTGGATCTTCGACATCTACGGCTTCGTGCTGGCCGGGCTGCTCATCACCATGGGTGCTCTGGGCGACCGGATCGGCCGACGCCGGCTCCTGCTGATCGGCGCCGCCGCTTTCGGGGCGGCGTCGCTGCTGGCCGCGTATGCCGACAGCGCCGCGACGCTGATCGCCGCGCGCGCCGTGCTCGGCATCGGTGGGGCCACCCTGATGCCGTCCACGCTCGCCCTGGTGCGCAACCTGTTCCACGATGCCAGGCAGCGGGGCACCGCCATCGGCATCTGGACCGCCACACTCACCGGCGGCATCGCGCTCGGCCCGGTGCTCAGCGGCATCCTGCTGGAGCACTTCTGGTGGGGGTCGATCTTCCTGATCAACATCCCGGCGATGCTGATGCTGCTCCTGCTCGCCCCGGTCCTGGTGCCGGAGTCGCGCAACCCGGCCACCGGGCGGTTCGACCTGTTCAGCGCCGCGCTGTCCCTCGGCGCGCTGCTGCCGGTGATCTACGGCATCAAGGAGATGGCCCGCGACGGCCTCAGCCCGACGCGGGTGCTCGCCATCGTCGCCGGCCTGCTGATGGGTGCGCTGTTCCTGCACCGGCAGCGGACCCGGGCGTACCCGATGATCGACCTTGCGTTGTTCCGTCGCCGCGGCTTCGCCGGGTCGCTCGCGGTCAACCTGCTGGCGATGTTCGCGCTGGTCGGCTTCGCCATCTTCACCACCCAGCACCTCCAGTTGGTGCTCGGCCTGAGCCCGCTGCGAGCGGCACTGTGGAGCCTGGTGCCGTCCCTCGCCGTGGGCGGTGTGGCGCCAGCCGCCGCCGCGCTCGCCCAGCGTGTCGAGCGGGCGTACCTGATCGGAGCGGGGTTCGGGATCGCCGTGCTCGGCTTCGCGGTGCTGACCCGTGTCACGCCGGAGTCGCCGCTGTGGCTACTGCTCGTCGGCGCCAGTGTCTACGCCGGTGGCCTGGTGATGGTGATGTCGCTCGTCACCGAGCTGGTCCTCGGCGCGGCGCCCCCCGAGCAGGCCGGAGTCGCGTCGGCGCTGACCGAGTCCAGCAGTGAGCTGGGCGGTGCGCTGGGAATGGCGATCCTCGGCAGCGTGGGCGCGGCGGTCTACCGTCGCGAGATCCTCGACGGCCTGCCGGCGGATTTGCCCGCCGACAGCGGTGACGCTGCCCGGGAGACGCTGGGTGGCGCGCTCGCGGTGGCCCAGGCGTTACCGGCGGATCTGGCCGACGCGGTGCTGCACGCCGCCCGGGTCGCGTTCACCGACGGGTTGCACCTCGCGGCGGTCGCCGCCATGGTGGCGATGGTGCTGGGCGCGGTCGCCGCGCTGGTCACGCTGCGCGGCGTCCAACCGGCCGACCCGACCGAGGCGCTCCCGAGCGACCCGACGCCGACCGCGCTGCCGGCGCCGGCCGAGGCGTAGCCGCCCCAAATGATCGACTCGGTTTCCCGGAAGTCGGGGCGTCCCGAACGCGGGGATGCCACGGTTTCCAGGAAACCGAGTCGATCAACGGTGCGCACCGCACCCACCCGGCGGTCGCGCCACCGGAAGGGCTGCTCGGGGCGCGTCAGTCGTTGAGCACGTGCGCGAGCCGGTCGCGGAAACGCCGCTCCGAGTCGCTGACGGACTCGCCTCCGATGCCCAGCAGCCCACCGCTGGACGCGGCGCCCACGACCTGCTCGGCGATCTTCACGAGCCAGTGCTTGTACGCGCCGGCCTCGCCCTCGTCGACCCGGGCGGCCAGCAGCGCGGAGGCCTGGCCGGCCCGCAGCAGCACGTCGTCGATGTACGCCCCGGGGTCGGCGGGCGCGATGACCGGCAACTCCTCGCCGGTATCCGGGTCACCGACCCGGGTCACGATCTCGCCAGCCACGGCCGCGACCAGCGGGCTGGCCGACTCCCGGCCGGCGGCGATGGTCTCCAGGCCGGCCGCGTTCTCCGCCATGGTGCGACGGGTGCCGTCGGACTCGGCGGCGCTCGCCGCGGTCAGAACCGACTGCGGCAGGCCGACCAGCAGCCCCCACTCCCCGTCGGAGAAACCGAAACCGGTGTACGCCGGCTGCTCGATCACGGCAATGCCCCTTCCGCCCTGCTCTGTTTGGTCACTCGGTGCTTCGCTTGGTCGATCCACCGGGCCCGACAACGGGAGCCCGGGTCAGGCTAGTCCAGGGTCAGCAGGCCCTGTTCGGACACCACGCGCACCGACAACGTCTTGTACCCGACCTCATCGAAGAGAACAGTCATCTTGTCCTCCTCGTAGGAGAGCACCATGCCGGGTCCCCACTCCGGGTGACGCACCTGGCTGTGCACCGGGAACGGCCCGACCGCGCCCTGGTCGGCCACGCTGGTGCCGTTGTGGCAGTTGTCGCAGTGGCCGCAGACGTCCGTCATCTGCTCGCCGAAGTAGGCCAGCAGGGTCTGCCCCCGGCAGGCCCGGGTCTCGGCGAACGCCCGCATCATGTCGGTGCGGGACCGGGTCACGGTCTGCTGGCGCTCCGCCTCGGCCAGCGCTGCCGCGGCGGCGTCCGCCGGGGCGGGGGAGTAGCGGGGAGCGCCGATGCGCTGCCGTGCGCGCGGCTCGGCGGCGCCGATCTGCTCCAGCAGGGAGAGGTACTGGCCCAGCTTGCGCGGCCCGAGACCGGTGGTCTCGCGCAGCTCGGTCTTGGTGGCCGGCTTACGGCGCAGCAGCGCGGCCAGGTCGCGCAGCTCGTCGACGTCGGGCAGGCCGCCGCTGAAGAACCGTTGCAGACCCACGTCCTCGGCCTGCCAGAGCAGCAGCACCCGGGCCGGTTGCCCGTCCCGACCGGCCCGGCCGATCTCCTGGAAGTAGCTGTCCGGCGAGTCGGGCAGCGCCATGTGCACCACCCAGGCGATGTTCGGCTTGTCGATGCCCATGCCGAACGCCGAGGTCGCCACCATGATCGGGACCTGGTCGGCGAGGAACGCCTCGTGCAGTTCGTTGCGCGCGCCAGCGGCCATCCCACCGTGGTAGAACTGCGCCGGGAAGCCCGCGTCGGTCAACCGGGTGGCCAACTCCTCGGCGGCCCGACGGGTCGGCACGTAGATGATCCCGGGCCGCCCCTCGTCGCGGAGCAGGGTCATCAGGCGCCGCCACCGGTAGCCCTCATCGGGGCAGTGCGCCACCTCGACGAACAGGTTCGGCCGGTCCAGCCCGGAGACCACCACCTCCGGCTCGCGCAGCCGCAGCCGGGCGATGATGTCGTCGCGTACCGGAGGGGAAGCGGTGGCGGTCAGCGCGACCACCGGCGGCCGACCGATGCCGTCGATGAGGTGCCCGAGCGCCAGGTAGTCGGGGCGGAAGTCGTGCCCCCACGCCGAGATGCAGTGCGCCTCGTCGATCGCCACCAGCGCCGGCTTCAGATCGGCGACCTCGGCCATCCGGTCCGGGTTGCTGAGCTGTTCCGGGGTGATGAACAGGAACTCCGCCCGGCCCTCGCGGATCTCGGTGATCGCCTCGGCCTGCTGGGTGGGCGACTCGTTCGAGCTGATCCGCACCGCTCGCAACTCCGGGCGTTGCCGCTCGTTGAGGGAGGCGATCTGGTCCTGCTGGAGGGCCAGCAGTGGGGAGATCACCACGGTAGGGCCGGGGATCAGGCTGGCCGGGATCTGGTAGATCGCCGACTTGCCGGCACCGGTGGGCAACACCACCAGTGCGTCGCGTCGCTTCATGACCGCGCGCATGGCGGCCAGTTGGTTGGGCCGCAGCGCCTTCCAGCCGAAAAGGCTGCGGGCCGCGCGGCGCAACGTCATCGAGTGCGTGGACAGTTTCATCGAGGGCCGGAGGTACCCGAGCCCATGACCGCCGAAACACATTCGCACGATCATGGGCAGGGCATCGGCCATGCCCCTGGGTAGCCGGCTCGTCCGATCCGGGGCTCAGCGGACTCGGGGCAGGACCTCGCGCTGGTACAGGTCGAACAGGCCCTGGTAGTTCGGGCCGGTGTTGGCCACGTACACCTCGTCGAAGCCGGCCTTGGCGTACTTGTCGATCATCTCCAGGTGCGCGTCGACGTTGTTGCCGCAGACGAACGCGTCCCTGACCATCTCCGGCTTGACCAGCTCGGCGGCCTGCTCGAAGTGGCGCGGTGAGGGGAGCACCTGGGACAGCTCGCCCGGCACCCCCGCGTTCGGCCAGCGCTCGTACGCGATGCGCATGCCCTCGTCCTCGCTGTCCGCGTACGCCGCCTTGAAGCCGGCCTGGCACGGCTTGTCGCCGCCGCCGTTCTCCCGGAAGCGCCGGACCATCTCGCCGTCGGGCATGGTGCTCACGTACCCGTCACCGATTCGGGCGGCCAGCTCGATGGACTTCGGGCCGAACCCGGAGACGTAGATCGGCGGGGGAGTGTCCGGCAGCGTGTAGATCCGGGCGTGCTCGACGGTGTAGTGCTTGCCGTGGTGGTTGACGAAGTCGCCGGTCCACAGCTTGCGCAGCACCTCGACGGCCTCCTCCAGCATCTCCAGGCGGACGTCGGCCTGCGGCCACGCGTCGCCGAAGATGTGCTCGTTGAGCGCCTCGCCGGTGCCGACGCCGAGCACGAACCGCCCGCCGTGCAGCACCGCGCTGGTCGCCGCCGCCTGCGCGATCACGGCCGGGTGGATCCGGACCGTGGGGCAGGTCACCGCGGTGGTCACCGGCAGCGAACAGACCTGGCTGAGCGCGCCGATCATCGACCAGACGAACGGGCTCTGGCCCTGCGCGTCCACCCACGGGTGGTAGTGGTCGGAGATCCACAGCGCCTCGAAGCCGGCCCGTTCGGCACCGCGCGCCTGCTCCAGCAGCTCGGCTGGCGTGAACTCCTCACTGGACAGAAAATATCCGATCTTCATCGTTTCCCCTTCGGCGCGCGATCCTGCTGATGGGGAATGCCGTACCCCGGGCGCGGACGGCCACACACGGCTCGCCGGGCCCCGATTGGTGCGGGGCGCTCAGCGTCGACCGAACATCGCCCGGATCGCGGCGAGCAGCAGCAGCGCGCCGACCACCAGGCCGAGCAGGCGTACGCCGGGGATGTCGGCCGGGCTCGTCGCGTCGGCCAGCAGGGCGGGGTCCATCCCCGCACTCTCCCGGGGAGCGGGCCGGCAGGCAACTGTAAGGTTTATTGACTATTGAATCGCACGGTGTGACCATGGCATGACCGCCTGCCGGTGGCGGTGCGCCGAGGGCGCGCGAGAGATGGGGTACGGGGCCGCATGAACGAGCGCGACCAGTGGTTTGACGGGGGCGCACCGACGCCGGTGCTGGAGACCGACCGTCCCGAGGGGGCGGTGTGACCGCGTCCGCCGGGCACCTTCCGGCGCTCGCCGCCGCCGTCCTGCAACCCGGGTTCGTCGGCACCACCCCGCCGCCGTGGGTGTGCCGCTGGCTCGGTGATGGCCTCGGCGGGGTGGTGCTCTTCGCCCGCAACGTCGTCGACCCCGCGCAGGTGGCGGCGCTCACCGCGACGCTGCGCGCCGAACGGCCGGACGTCATCGTGGCGATCGACGAGGAGGCCGGCGACGTGACCCGGCTCGAATCGGTGCACGGCAGCTCCCGACCCGGCAACCTCGCCCTCGGCGCTGTCGACGACCCGGAGCTGACCGAGGCGGTCGCCCGGGACCTCGGCGTCGAGCTGGCCGCGACCGGCGTCACCCTCAACTACGCCCCGGACGCCGACGTCAACTCCAACCCGGACAACCCGGTGATCGGCGTGCGCTCCTTCGGCGCCGACCCGGCGCTGGTCGCCCGGCACACCGCCGCCTGGGTACGCGGCTTGCAGGCCGGCGGCGTGGCCGCCTGCGCCAAGCACTTCCCGGGGCACGGCGACACCCGCGTCGACTCGCATCACGACCTACCCCGGATCACCGCCGACCGGGACCGGCTGGACGCCTACGAACTGGCCCCGTTCCGGGCCGCCGTGGCCGCCGGAGTGCAGGCGGTGATGACCGGCCACCTGCTGGTGCCGGCGCTCGACCCGCAACTGCCGGCCACGTTGAGTCAGCGCATCCTGAGCGGGCTGCTCCGCGACGAGATGGGCTTCTCCGGCGTGGTGGTGACCGACGCGATGGAGATGCGCGCCGTCGCCGACCGGTACGGCTTCGCCGGTGCGACGGTTCGCGCCCTGGCGGCCGGCGCCGACGCGATCTGCATCGGCGGCGAGCGGGCCGACGAGCAGGCGGCGATCGAGCTGCGCGACGCCATCGTGGCCGCCGTCGTCTCCGGTGAACTGCCCGAGGAGCGACTCGCCGAGGCGGCCAAGCGGGTCGGGCAACTCGCCGCCTGGACGGTGGCCGCCCGCACCGCCGGGTCGGCCGGGCGACGTGACGCCGCCGACGTCGGGCTTGTCGCCGCCCGCCGCGCGGTGCGGGTCACCGCCTCCCGGACCGCGACGGACGCGCTGCCGCTGACCCGCCCGGCGTACGTCGTCGAGTTCGAGCCGCTGCGCAACATCGCCATCGGCGTGGAGACCCCGTGGGGGATCGGCGCTCCCCTGGGCGAGCTGCTGCCCGGCACCAGCACGGTCCGCTACGCCGAGCCCGACGTGCCGGCCGACCCGGGCGCCGCAGCGGGCACCCGCCCACTGGTCCTGGTGGTCCGCGACCTGCACCGGCACGACTGGATGCGCTCCGCCGTGCAGCGGGCCCTCGCCGCCCGGCCGGACGCGATCGTTGTCGAGCTGGGTGTGCCGGAGCTGGTGACCGGGTCGGTGCACCTGGCCACCCACGGCGCGACCCGGGCCAGTGGCTGGGCCGCCGCCGAGGTGCTGACCGGCACCCGCTGAGCCGACCGTCGCGCCTACGGCAGGTCGGCGACCAGGTCGGCGTACTCGGGGTGCTTGTCGATGAACGCGGCCATGAACGGGCACTGCGGCACCACCGTGGCGCCCCGGGCGCGGACCTCGTCCAGGGTGCCCCGCATCAACGCGCCGCCCACGCCCTTGCCCTGGAAGCCCCGGTCCACCTCGGTGTGGGTGAAGACCAGGACCTCCCCGCGCATCAGGTACGCCGTGAAGCCGGCCAACGCGTCGTCGACCAGGATCTCGAAGCGGTGCTTCGCCGGGTTGTCCTCGACCAGGGTGCTCATCCGGCCATTCTCCCCGTGCCGCCGGTCAGCGCGTCGAGTTCGCCGAGCAACCGGTCCACCTCGTCGGCCGTGTTGTAGTGGTAGATGCTGGCCCGCACCGCGCCGCCGCTGTCCCGCAGACCCATCATCTGGAAGTACTCGTAGGCGTAGTAGTCGCCGACCGACAGGCAGAACCCGGCGGCGCCCAACGCCTCCTGGGTGGCCGCCGGTGACATCCCGGCGACCCGGAACGACACCGTGGGACAGCGCCGGGCCGGCGAGCCGTAGACGGTGATCGCCGGCCGCTCCGCCAGCCCGCCGAGCAACCGGTCAAGCAGCGCCTCCTCGTGCGCCTGGGCGGCGGCCAGACCGGCCCGCAGTCGCGCCCGCCGGTCCCCGACCGCGTCCGGGTCCAGGCCGGCCAGGTGATCGACCGCCGCCGTCACACCGGCCAGCAGCGGGAAGCTCGGCGTGCCGTACTCGAACCGGTCCGGCACCGCGTCGGAGGACGGCACCAGCTTCGCCGGGCGTAGCGCCGCCCAGCGGGCCGGGTCGGCCACCATCGCCGCCAGGTGCGGCCCGGACCACTTGTACGCGCTGGTCACCAGCATGTCGGCACCGAGTGAGGTCAGGTCGGTCGGCCCGTGCGGAACGGAGTGCACCCCGTCGACGTGGACGAGTGCGCCGACAGCGTGCGCGATCTTGGCGATCGCCGGCACGTCCGGCATGGTGCCGATGGCGTTGCTGCCGGCGGTCACCGCGACCAGCCGGGTCCGCTCGCCGACCAGGTCGGCGTACTGGGCGGCGGGCAGCTCGCCGGTGTGCCGGTCGACCTCGGCCCAGCGCACCGTCGCACCGGCCGCCTCGGCGGCCTGCACCCACGGCCGGACGTTGGCGTCGTGGTCGAGCCGGGACACCACCACCTCGTCACCCGGGCGCCAGGTCGCGCCGAGCGTGCGGGCCAGGGTGTACGTCAGCGCGGTGGCACTCGGGCCGAGCACCACCCCGGCCGGGTCGGCGCCCAGCAGGTCGGCCACCGCCGAGCGGGCCTCGGCCACCAGTTCCAACGACCGGCGGCCCGCTACGTTGGCAGCGCTGCGGTTGCCGACCGCCGCGCGCATGGCGTCGGCGACCGCGTCGATCACACCGGCGGCGGTCTGGGTGCCCCCGGCCCCGTCGAAGTGGACGAAGCCCTCGGTCAGGGCGGGGTACGCGGCCCGGGTGCGGGCGATGTCGAACGGCATGTCCCGGACCCTAGCCGGTGCTCCCGCGACGCCGTCCGGCCACCGGGTGATCACCGATCGACCGTGACATCGCGGGCGTCTCGTACTCTTGGCGAGGTGACGAACCGACCCGCCACCATGCCCATGCCCCCCGTCCGCCGCGCCGCCGGTCTGTTCGCCGGTCTGGCGCTCGGCATCGCCGTGCTCGCCGGCTGCAGCTCCCAGGGCGCCTCCACAGACTGTTCGGTGGACGCCTGCACTGTCACCTTCGATCGGGGTGTCGACGCGAGGACCACGATCCTGGGCGTCGAGGCCAAGCTGGTCGGCGCCGAGGGTGACCAGGTGACCGTCGAGGTCGCCGGCGAACAGCTCACCCTCACCACCGGCCAGCAGGCCGCCGAGGCCGGGGGTTTCGGGGTGACCCTGGACAGCGTCACCGACCAACAGGTCAAGATTCGCGTGTCGCGTAACCCGGGCAGCTGACCTGGGCGGGCGGCGGTGGCCGACGTTTGGGAATCTTCCGAATCGGAGATTGTGGCGCCATGTCACTCACCCGTAGCGCAGAAGCCACCGCCTCCCGTACGGCGGACAGCCGGTGGCTGGAACTCCTCGCCCGGGCCGGCTTCATCGGCTACGGCATCGTCCACCTCCTCTTCGCCTGGCTGGCGTTGCAGATCGCCTTCGACAAGTCGTCCGACGACGGCGACCAGTCCGGCGCGCTGCGTACCCTCTCCGAACAGCCCCTCGGTAAGTTCCTGGTCATCGCCGTCGCGGTCGGCCTGCTCGCGATGGCGATCTGGCAGGCGCTGGAGGCGGCGGTCGGGCACCGCGCCGAGCGGGGCAGGGAGCGGGTCATCGAACGGCTCGCCTCGGCCGGCCGGACCATCGTCTACCTCTACTTCGCCTGGACCGCGTTCAAGGTCTTCAAGGACGCCGGGTCGAACAGCGCCGACCAGCAGGAGGCGCTGACCGGCAAGCTGATGACCTCCAGCGGCGGTCGCTGGCTCGTCGGCCTGGCGGGCCTGGTGCTCGCCGCGATCGGCATCGGCCTGGTCATCTACGGCATCCGCAAGAAGTTCGAGAAGCACCTGAAGACCGGTGAGATGAGCCCGAAGACCCGCCAACTGGCTCGCCGTCTCGGTATGGCCGGGTACGTGGCCAAGGGCGTCGCGTACGGCATCGCCGGTCTGCTGGTCATCGTGGCTGCGGTGAACTACGACCCGGAGAAGGCCCGTGGTCTGGACGCCGCGCTGCACACCCTGCGCGAGCAGTCGTACGGCACGATCCTGCTGACCCTGGTCGCCCTGGGCATCGCCGCCTTCGGCGTCTACTGCTTCCTCCAGTCCCGGTACCGCAAGGTCTGAGCTGGTCGATATCACGACTGTCGGGCACTCTTGGGCTTTTGCCCGGAGTGCCCGACGTCTTGTCGAAGGGGAGCAACGCAGCTGTGCAGAACTATCTCGAAACGGCCGTCGCCGCGCTCGTCGCGGCGGCGGTCGCTCTCTTCCTGGTCGAGGTCGTCCACCGGCTGACCCGGCGGTACGGCCGCCGGTCACAGCTGCTGACCGAGCTGACCGACCACGCGCACCGACCGTTCCAGGTCGCCGGGACGGTCCTCGCGGTGCAGTTCGCCGTCCGGTTCAGCACCGGGTACGCGGTCGGCGATGGCTGGCGCCGCCTGCTGCTGCACCTGCTCGTCCTCGCCGTCATCGCCAGCGCCGCCTGGCTGGTCGCCGCTCTGCTGGTCGTCGTGGAGGACACCGCGCTGGCCCGGTTCCGGGTCGACGTACCCGACAACCGGCACGCCCGGCGGGTCCGGACCCAGGTGGTGATGCTGCGCCGGCTGACCATCGCGGTGATCGTCATCCTGACCGTCGGCGTGATGCTGATGACGTTCCCGAGCGTGCGCGGCATCGGCGCGGGTGTGTTGACCTCGGCCGGTGTGGTCGGTGTGGTGGCCGCGCTCGCCGCGCAGAGCCTGCTCGGCAACGTCTTCGCCGGCCTCCAACTCGCCTTCAGCGACGCCGTCCGGCTCGACGACGTGGTGGTCGTCGAGGGGGAGTGGGGGCGGATCGAGGAGTTGACCCTGAGCTACGTCGTCGTGCAGATCTGGGACGACCGGCGGTTGATCCTGCCCACCTCGTACTTCACCAGCAAGCCGTTCCAGAACTGGACCCGGACCGAGGCGGCGGTGCTCGGCACCGCCGAGATCGACGTGGACTGGTCGGTGCCGGTGCAGACCATGCGTGAGGAGCTGCGCCGCCTGGTCGAGGGCACCGAGCTGTGGGACGGCCGGGTGTGCGTCCTGCAGGTCACCGACGCCACCGGCGGGACGGTACGAATGCGGGCGCTGGTCAGCGCCGCCGACGCGGGCAGCCTGTGGGACCTGCGCTGCCTGGTGCGGGAGCATCTGGTGGCCTGGATCCGGGACAACCGCCCGACCGCGATGCCCCGGATGCGCACCGAGCTGGGTGACTCCAGCAGCAACCTGCCCTGGCAGTGGGTGCAGCCGAGGCGGCCGGCACGCCGCCTGTCGGAGACCGAGGCACCGGACGACGCGCGCGTCTTCGGTGGCAGCGACGACGGCGACGCCCGCAGCGAAGCCTTCGTGGGCCCCGAAGAAACCCGCCCCTGACCCCCCACCCCGCCCCGCGATCGTCGCCGGCCGGCCCCGGGCGGTCACCGACCGGGCCGGTACGCCTGGCGTCCCTCGCACCCCCTCCAGCGGTTGATCAAGAGGTTTCGGTCACCCACCCCGGCGTTTCCTGACCGGAACCTCTTGGTCACGCGCGGGAGGTGCGGGACGCAGCGGGGCGGGTGGGTGGGGTCTGGGAGGTTTGGTCGGGCTTGGGTGGGGGATGTGCTGCCGGACGTCTCTGGCGCGATCGGCGTTGGACGGGGTGACGGTCCTCGGCGCGCCGTCCGGACAACGCGGACGGTGAGCTGCTTGGCGCGCTTTAGGATTGACGGGCGGCGACTCCGGGCATACAGCGCGGTGATGAGGAAAGGAGGACAGCATGGCTGACGTGGCGAACGCCCGCACATCCCAGAACGGGAGCGAGCCCTCCACCGCCGAGTTGGTGCAGCGGGCCACCGAGCAGGTCTCCCGTCTCGTACGGGACGAACTGGCGCTGGCCCGAGCGGAGTTGACCGAGAAGGGGAAGCACGCGGGCATTGGCATCGGCCTCTTCGGCGGCGGCGGCGCGCTGGCGTTCTTCGGCCTGGGCGCTCTGGTCGCCACGGCGATCCTGCTGCTCGACCTGGTGTTGCCCGCCTGGGCCGCCGCGCTGATTGTGGCGGTGGCCTGCTTCCTGGTGGCTGGCATCCTCGCCCTGGTGGGCAAGAAGCAGGTCAGCCGTGCGGTCCCACCGGTGCCGGCGGCGACGGTTCGCAGCCTCCGGGCCGACGTGGACACCGTCACCGCCGCGGTGAAGGACAGGGGGCGGCAATGACCGGCAACGGGACCGGCGACACGGAGGCGCTCCGCGAGGAGATCCGCCGCACCCGGGTCGAGTTGGGCGAGACGATGGAGGCGCTGGCCGCCAAGGCCGACGTCAAGGCGCGCCTGAAGGTTTCCGCCGAGCAGGCGAAGGAGCGGATGCGCGAGCAGGCGGCGCAGACCGTCGCCCGGGTTCGCGGGCAGGCCGTGCGGGGCGCCGAGATGGCCCGCGCGCAGGCCCACGAGAAGGGCGAGTTGGTGCGCGCACAGGCGCACGACAAGGGCGAGTTGGTGCGCCGCAACCCTGTGCCGTGGGCGGCGATCGCCGCCGGTGCGGTGGCCACCGTGGTGGTTCTGATGATCGTGCGGGGGAGGCGTAGGTGAGCAGGAGCATCGGCAGGGTCGCGTACCGGCCGGTCGGCGTGTTGTTGGGTATCGCCGCGGGCACGGTGGCCGGGGCGATCTTCCGGCAGGTCTGGAAGGTCACCGCGGGCGACGGTGAGGCGCCCAACGCCACCGACGAGGATCGCCGCTGGGGCGAGATCCTGGCCGCCGCGGCGTTGCAGGGGGCCATCTTCGCGGTCGTCCGGGCCGCGGTGGACCGGGGCGGCGCGGTCGGCGTCCGCCGGATGACCGGCAGCTGGCCGGACTGACCACACAGCGACTTCAGCCCCCTTCCCGCATCGATGGGAAGGGGGCTTTCGCATGGCTTCGGACGCCGCCCAGCGGAACTGAGGCATCCGTCAGGTCACATGTCGGAGAAATTCGTCGGAGAGGTCGTGACAGACTTTTTACCTCCGTGATTTGCTGGTCCCCGCTGTTGCGAGATGGCGTGGGTTGAGAGAAGTCTCCTTCGTGGGGCCGCCTCAGGCACCGCTGCTCGAAAACGGCCAATCGGCCGGACGGCGTGCACGGCCGCCAGTTTTTAGAGGGAGATACACATGGCTCAGGGAACCGTGAAGTGGTTCAACGCTGACAAGGGCTTCGGCTTCATCACCGTCGATGGTGGGGGTGCTGACGTGTTCGTCCACTTCTCGGCCATCCAGACCAGCGGCTACCGCTCGCTGGAGGAGAACCAGCGGGTGGAGTTCGAGATCGCTCAGGGTCAGAAGGGCCCGCAGGCTGAGCAGGTCCGTCCCATCTGAGTGAGACGGCCGGCCCCCGCCGGTCAGTGGGACGGTCCGGCACAGGGCCGTTGGAAAGCCCCGCATCCCTTCAGGGATGCGGGGCTTTCCCGTGCCGGGTCACCAGGACCAGCGGACCGGTCGGTCAGAGTCGGCGGCGCGAGCGCAGGCCGAGCCAGAGCACCACCAGCCCGGCCAGCGCCACGATCGGGCCGAGCACCGCCCAGATCTTCTGGTCGGTCATCACGCTGCCGCTGACATAGCCGAGGCCCTGCACCGTCCACACGGCACCGATCACGACGGCCAGCAGGCCGAGGGTGAGCGAAAGCCAGCCCCTCATCGCGTCCCCTCTCCGCCACCCGAGGCGGCGCGTCGCCCTCCAGCATGGTCGGCCGGGGGGCGCGACGCGAGCACCCTGCGCGTGCGGGTCACCACCGGTCGTGCACCTGCGGGCGGATGAGCTCGTCGTAGATCTCGCGTACGGCTGCCAGCTGGTCGTCGCTCAGCGACGACAGGTCCGCCGCCGCGGCGTTGCGCCGCGCCTGGTCAGCGTCGCGGGCGCCGGGGATGACCACGGTGACGCCCGGCTGGTCGAGCACCCAGCGCAGCGCGAACTGCGCCATCGTGCGGTCCGCGTCGACCAGCGGTGCCAGCCGGCGTACGGCGGCAAGGCCCTGCGCGAAGTCGACGCCGGAGAACGTCTCGCCGACGTCGAAGGCCGCGCCGGTGCGGTTGAAGTTGCGGTGGTCGTCGGCGGGGAACTCGGTGTGCTCGTCGTACCGGCCGGAGAGCAGGCCGCTGGCCAACGGCACCCGGGCGATGATGCCGACACCGGCCGCCGCAGCGGCGGGAAGGACCTGCTCCAGGGGCTTGTGGCGGACCGCGTTGAGGATGATCTGCACACTCGCCACTCCGGGCCGGGCGATCGCGGTGAGGGCCTGGTCGCAGGTCTCGACGCTGACCCCGTACCCGGCGATGGCCTTCTCGGCGACGAGGGTGTCCAGGCCGTCGAAGACCTCGTCGGACGAGAAGACGGCGGTGGGCGGGCAGTGCAGCTGGACGAGGTGCAGCGTATCCATGCCCAGGTTGCTTCGGGAGCGGTCGGTCCACTGCCGGAAGTTGGCCAGGGTGTACGCCTCCGGCCGCTGCTCGACGCGGCGGCCCATCTTGGTGGCGACGGTGAGCCCGGCGTCGGGTCGGGAGCGCAGGAAGCGGCCGATCAGCTGCTCGCTGCGACCGTCGCCGTACACGTCGGCGGTGTCGAGGAAGGTGACTCCGGAGTCCACGGCGGCGGCGAGCACCGCCATCGCGTCGCCCTCGCTGACGGTGCCCCAGTCGCCGCCGAGCTGCCAGGCGCCCAGGCCGACCGCGCCGACGGTCCGGCCGAGCCGGTTGAAGCTGCGCTGTTCCATGCCCCGAGCCTAGTGACCGGGTTGCCGGCCTGCCACGCGAGCCGTACCTTGAAACAAGACGGACGTACGGTTTGGGAGGCTGCGATGTGGGACCCGACCACCTACCTGCGCTACGGCGACGAGCGGTCCCGGCCGTTCCACGACCTCGTCGCGCGGATCCCCGCCGCGCGGCCCCGGGCCGTGGTCGACCTCGGCTGCGGCCCTGGCCAGCTCACCGCCACCCTCGCCGAGCGCTGGCCGACCAGCCGGGTGCTCGGCCTGGACTCCTCACCCGACATGATCGACCGGGCCAAGGCCCTAGGTGCGCCGGTCGACTTCGCGGTCGCCGACCTGCGCGACTGGCATCCGACCGGCGACGAGGACGTGGTCGTCAGCAACGCCGCGCTCCAGTGGGTGCCGGGCCACCAGGAGCTGCTGCGCCGCTGGGCCGCCGAGCTGCCCGCCGGGGCGTGGCTCGCCATGCAGGTCCCCGGCAACTTCGCCGCAGCGTCGCACCGCGCCCTGCGCGAGGTCGCCGACCAGCCGGCCTGGCGGGCCGAGATCGCTCCGCTGCTGCGCGCGGACCCGGTCGACGACCCGGCCGACTATGTGGCGCTGCTGACCGCCGCCGGCTGCGCGGTGGACGCCTGGGAGACTACCTACGTGCACCTGCTGCCGGCTCGGCCCGCCGCCGAGCACCCGGTGCTGACCTGGATGGAAGGCACCGCGCTGCGCCCGGTCCGGGCCGCGCTGGACGCCGCCGACTGGTCGGCCTTCCGGGCCGAGCTGGGGGTACGGCTCACCGCGGCGTACCCGGTGCGGCAGGGTCAGGTGTACTTCCCGTTCCGCCGCGTCTTCGTCGTCGCCCGCACCGGCGACCATGCCCAGGAGAACCTGTGACCGACCTGCCCACCTTCATCGCCGGCCTGCCCAAGGTGGAGCTGCACGTGCACCACGTCGGCTCCGCCTCGCCCCGGATCGTCGCCGAGCTGGCAGCCCGCCACGAGGGACGCACCCCCGTGCCGGCCGACCCGGAGGCGCTCGCCGCCTACTTCGAGTTCCGCGACTTCGCGCACTTCATCGAGGTCTACCTGAGCGTGGTGGACCTCATCCGCGACCCGGAGGACGTCTGGATCCTCACCCACGAGGTGGCCCGGGAGCTGGCACGCCAACAGGTCCGGTACGCGGAGCTGACCATCACCCCGTACTCGCACGTGAGTCGGGGCATCCCCGCGCCCGCGTTCTGCGAGGCGATCGAGGACGCCCGCCGGCGCGCCCTGGCCGACTTCGGCCTCGAACTGCGCTGGTGCTTCGACATCCCTGGCGAGGCGGGTCTGCCCGCCGCCGAGGAGACGCTGCGCATCGCCCTGGAGGAACGCCCGGACGGGCTGGTCAGCTTCGGTCTCGGTGGCCCGGAGATCGGCGTACCCCGACCGCAGTTCCGGCCCTGGTTCGACCAGGCCCGCGCGGCCGGTCTGCGCTCGGTGCCGCACGCCGGGGAGACCACCGGCCCGCAGACGATCTGGGACGCGCTGAACGAGCTGGGCGCCGAGCGCATCGGTCACGGCATCTCCGCCGCGCAGGACCCGGAGCTGCTCACGTACCTGGCCGAGCGACAGATCGGGATGGAGATCTGCCCGACGTCCAACGTACGGACCCGGGCGGTGGCCAGCCTCGACGAGCACCCGCTGCCCCAGCTGGTCCGGGCGGGGCTGCTGGTCACCATCAACTCCGACGACCCGCCGATGTTCGGCACGACCCTCAACGACGAGTACGCGGTGGCGGCCCGTCTGCTCGGGGCCGATGGCGGGGGTCTGGCCGGGCTGGCCCGCAACGCGGTGACCGCGTCCTTCCTCGACCCCGCCGGCAAGCAGCGGATCAGCGCCGAGATCGACGCGTACCTCGCCACTGCCGGCTGAGCGAAACGGCCGGAGCGCGGCTGAGCCGGTGGGCCGCTCGCAGCGGGCGCTGAGCCGTTCGGGGGAGCGGGGCGCGCGGCGGGAGCGTGGGTGTGGGGGGACCTAAGGCTCCCGCCGCGCGCGCGGCTTCACCGGCCGGGGGTGCGTGGTGCGCTCGACCGGTGAAACTGGTGGGTTCGTGCACTGATCCTGTCAGCCCGCAGCCGGTCACACGCGATCGTTAACCGCGATCTAAGGAAGACTTGCGCCGGCCCACAACCCGGGCCGTTGCGGTCACTCGTCGGTGGGGCGCTGGCGGGGCCAGCGACGTCCGCTGGACTTCGTGTCCCGGGCGTCGCGGGCCATCCGGCCGACCAGACCGAAGCGGCTCACCTGCCGGGGTGTCGCCTCCGGGTCGGCGAGCAGCATCACCACGCTGGCCCCGCCCAGCCGGGCGCGGTCGATGCTCACCGACCCGTTGGCCTGCAACGCCACCCGCTTGGCGATGTCCAGCCCGAGCCCGGTGGAACCCTGGTCGCTGGTGCCCCGGCGCAGCGCCCGGTCCGGGTTGGTGATGCCGGGACCGGCGTCGTCGATCCGGATCGCCACGTAACCGTCCCGTCGGGACACGGCCACCTCGAACGCGGTGCCCTGCGGCGTGTAGCGGAAGACGTTGCCGATGACCGCGTCCAGCGCGGCGGCCAGCTCGGCCCGTGGCACCGGCGCCGGGATGCGCAACTGCGCGCCGTTCACCCGGTGCGGCCGGTTCTGGTCGCCGGCCAGGGCCGCCCAGAACACCATCCGGTCCCGGACCACCTCGCTGACGTCGCACATCGCCGGACCGGCCTCGTGCGCCACCGACTTGCGGGTCGTCTTGATCAGCACGTCGATCTCACCCTCCAGGGTGACGATCGCCTGCCGGATCCGCCGGATGCCCCGGAGCCGGTCCAGCTCCGCCGGGCTGAACGAACCCACGCTGGTGTCGTCGGACTCCAACGCCTCCGCGTCCAACCGCAGCACTGTCAACGGGGTACGCAGGCGGTGCGACAGGTCGGCCACCAGCTCCCGCTCGTCGGTGCGGGCCGCGTCGAGCAGGTCCGCCATCCGGTTGAAGGCGTACCCGGCCTCGGCCAGCTCGCGGGGACCGGTCGGCTCCACCCGTACGCCCAGGTCGCCGTCGCCGATGGACAGTGCGGCCTTGACCAGACCTCGGGTCGAGTCCACCGCGCGGGCGGCGACCCGGTCGACCACCAGCACCGCCGCGCCGGCCATCGCCGCGCCGACCGCGAACAGCAGCAACCAGGTGCCGCCGGCACCCTCGCCCAGCGTCGAATCCGGAAGGAACACCTCGACCACGGCCGTCTGGTCACCGAGGACCACCGGGTCGAGCCGGACCACACCGCCGTCGACGTCCACGACCAGCGACCGCCGGTCGGCCCGGGCCCGGTCCAGGTCGCTGGCACTGGCCCGGGCGGCGGACTCGTCCAGACCCAACCCGTGCACCACCGGCCGGGTCTGGGCACCCTCGGCGCTGGCCACCACGGCACGCTCGACGACCGCCGGGTCGGTGCTGACCGCCAGCGCGCCGGTCACCAGCGCGCTGCGCCGGGCGGCGTCGGCGATCGCCTCGTCCCGGCTCTGCTCACGCAGGCTGAGGCCGAGGGGGATCAGGAACGCGAGCGCGACGAGACTGCACATGCCGGCCGTGAGCAGGGCCAGCGCCGTCCTCAGTCCGGTGCCACCAGCCGGAACCCGACCCCCCGCACGGTGCGCAGGTAGCGCGGCTTCGCCGCGGACTCGCCCATCTTTCTGCGGAGCCAGTACAGGTGAACGTCGATTGTCTGATCCTCGCCGACCGATGGCTGCCGCCATACCTCCTCCAAGAGTTCCCGGCGGGACACTACCCGCCCAGGTCGCGCCGCGAGATACGCCAGCAGGTCAAATTCCTTGCGGGTCAGCGCCAGTTGCTCCCCGTCGAGCTGGGCACTGCGTTCGCCCACGTCCACCCGGAGCCCGCCGACGCTGTGCACCGCGGGTTGCACCGTCCGGCTGGCCCGCCCGGCCCGGCGCAGCACGGTGGTGATCCGCGCGTCCAGGTGCGCCCCGGTGAACGGCTTGACCATGTAGTCGTCCGCACCGGCACGCAGCAACTTGACCACCGACTGCTCGTCGTCCCGGGCGGTGGCGATGATGATCGGGACGTCGGTGATGCCGCGCAGCATCCGCAGCGCGTCCGAGCCGTCCAGGTCCGGCAGACCCAGGTCGAGCACCACCAGGTCGGGTGTCTCCGCGGCGACCCGGCGCAGCGCGTCCAACGCCGTACCCACGGCGTGCACGGCATGCCCCCGGTCGGTGAGGGACCGCAGCATCGCGCCGCGTACGACGTGATCGTCTTCGACCAGGAGCACGGAGGCCACGACAAGACCGTACTGGGCCTGGCAAGTTGATCGCGTTGCGACGTGCCTGGCGAGGGGGCAAGCTGGTACGACGATGTCGTTCACCCTGTTCGCCGATGCCCGCCTGGCGCTCGCCCGGGACAGCCTCGCCGGTCTCTCCACCGGCGACGCGCTCGGCGCCCAGTATTTCCTCCCGGGGTCGGCACCTGTGGATCTCACCCCGCAAGCGATGCCGCCGTCGCCCTGGGAGTGGACCGACGACACCGAGATGGCCTGCTCGGTCCTCGCCGAGCTCGCCGACTCCGGCAGCATCGACCGGGACCGGCTGGCCCTGGCCTTCGCCGAGCGCTGCGAGCCGCGTCGGGGCTACGGCGCCGGCGCGACGCTGGTCCTTCGGCTGATCCGCACCGGCACCCCGTGGCCGCTGGCCGCCGCCTCCGCCTTCGACGGTCAGGGCTCCTGCGGCAACGGCGCGGCCATGCGGGTCGGTCCGCTGGGCGCGTACTTCGCCGACTCGACCGCGCGTGCCGCAGCCCAGGCCCGCTCCTCGGCCGAGGTGACGCACGCGCACCCCGAGGGCGTCGCCGGCGCCGTCGCGGTCGCTGTCGCCGCCTCGTTGGCCGCTCGTGCACGCCTCGACGGGCACCGGCCAGCCCCGGAGCGGCTGCTCGCTGGGATCGCCGCCGCGCTCGATCCGGGCACGGAGGTGCACCGGAGCGTGAACCGGGCGGCCGGGCTGCTCGGCCGGCCGCTGCCCCGGGTGGTGGCGGCGCTCGGCAACGGGTCCCGGGTGACCGCCCAGGACACCGTCGGGTTCACCCTCTGGGTGGTCGCCACCCACCTGGACGACTATCCGGCGGCGATCCGGACGTGCGTGCGGGCGGGTGGGGACGTGGACACCACGGCCGCCATCGCCGGGGCGGTGGTGGCGGCGTACACCGGTGTCGGCACCCCGGGCGGCGTGCCGGAGTCCTGGCTGGCCGCCCGCGAGCCGTTACCCACCTGGCTGCCCTGACCACCCCGGCCTGCCAGTGCGGCCCGGCCGGCCTGAACCGCCACCTGGCCTGGCCGCACCGGGCCATGATCGACTCGGGTTTCTGCAAATCGGGGTGTCCGTGCGGCGTTGATGCCGCGGTTTCCGGGACGCCGAGTGGATCACCGAGATGACGTGGAAACGGCGCCGGTCACCTCGGCCAGCGCGGTGGCCTCGTCCGGGTCGCGTCGGCGCCACCGGCTGACCAGCCAACCGATCGCCGCGCCGCCGCCCAAGCCGGCCAGCAGGCCGGCGGCCAACATCCCGTCGGCGCTACCGGACTCCTCGTCCGCGCCGCCCGCACCAGCGGCCGGGGCGTCGACACCGCTGTCCGCAGCGGCTGGCGCACCGGCCGCCGGACCGCCGTGCCCGCCGTGTGCGGCCTGACCCGTCGCGCCGGGCGCCGCCGGCAGCAGGGTGAGCGCCGGGGCCCGGTGCGGACCGGCGGCGTCCGCCCAACGGACCACCGTGCCATCGGCGTACGTCTGGACCACCTCGAAGGTGAGCCGCTCCGCCTGCGGCATCGGCCCCATGGACAGCGCCAGTCGGGCCGGGCCGGGGTCGCTCTCGCCCACCCGGACCCAGGTCACCGCCGTGGTCACCGTGCTCACGCCGGAGGAGTGGATGCCGGCCACCGGCTTGTCCAGGGTGCGGGAGCTGATCCGGGGCGCCCAGCCGTTCACCGACATCGGGTAGACCTCGGCGATCGGCGCGTCGGCCGGCAATCGGACCTCGACCTGGTTGGTCTTCGTGCCGGCCCGCTCCTCCGGCACGCTGAACTCCAGGCGTACGGCGTCGCCCTGCCGGGCCTCGGTCGGGGTGGTCGTCACGTCCACCGCGTGCGCCGTGCCGGGCCAGAGCAGCAGCCCGGCGGCGGTCAGCGCGGTCACCGCCAAGATCCGCCGTCGGCGCTCGCCGCCGTGCGTGCTCGCCATCTCGTGCCCCCATCCGTCCGCGCGACCGGCACCGGTTCCGGCCACACCCTGTAGTTCGGCTGCGAGGCGCGAAAGGTTCAACGCGGACGTGAGGAAGGTGCCCTTCCCGGTCGGGGGTGGGGCGACCGATAGCATCGGCAGGAGCCGAGGATCGGCACCGTTTCGTACCACTTGGAGGAGTCACCGTGTCCGCACCCCGTACCCCCGCCGTGGCCGACCCTGTCGTCGTCGCCGCCGGGACCACGGCGGCCGACGCGGTGGCCGCGGCCGGACTGCCCGCGAACGGCCCCAAGGCGATCGTCGTGGTCCGCGACCCGCAGGGCCAGCTGCGTGACCTGGACTGGTCGCCGGCCGAGGAGACCGTCGTCGAGCCGGTCAGTCTGGACTCGCCCGACGGGCTGAACGTGCTGCGTCACTCCACCGCGCACGTGCTCGCCCAGGCCGTGCAGGACATCTTCCCCGAGGCCAAGCTGGGCATCGGCCCGCCCATCGAGAACGGCTTCTACTACGACTTCGACGTCGACAAGCCGTTCCAGCCCGATGACCTCAGCAAGCTCGAGAAGCGCATGCAGGAGATCATCAAGTCCGGGCAGCGGTTCCGTCGCCGCCGCTTCGACAGCCTGGACGAGGCGCGCTCCGAGCTGGCCGACGAGCCGTTCAAGCTGGAGTTGATCGAGGTCAAGGGCGAGGGCCTGGACACCGACGAGGTGATGGAGGTGGGCGGCGGCGAGCTGACCATCTACGACAACCTCGACGCCAAGGAGGACAAGGTCTGCTGGTCGGACCTGTGCCGGGGCCCGCACCTGCCGACCACCCGCCTGATCGGCGCGTTCAAGCTGATGCGCTCGGCCGCCGCGTACTGGCGTGGGTCGGAGAAGAACCCGCAGTTGCAGCGGGTGTACGGCACGGCGTGGCCGACCCGCGACGAGCTCAAGGCGTACCTGAAGCTGTTGGAGGAGGCCGCGCGGCGCGACCACCGCAAGCTCGGCGCGGACCTCGACCTGTTCAGCTTCCCCGACGAGATCGGCTCCGGCCTGGCGGTCTTCCACCCCAAGGGCGGCATCATCCGCCGCGAGATGGAGCACTACTCCCGCCAGCGACACGAGGCGGCGGGGTACGAGTTCGTCAACACCCCGCACATCACCAAGGCGCAGCTGTTCCAGACCTCCGGTCACCTGCCGTACTACGCGGACACCATGTTCCCGCCAATGCAGCTGGAGGGCGCGGACTACTACCTCAAGGCGATGAACTGCCCGATGCACAACCTGATCTTCAGGTCGCGCGGGCGGTCGTACCGGGAGCTGCCGCTGCGGATGTTCGAGTTCGGCACTGTCTACCGGTACGAGAAGTCCGGCGTCGTGCACGGCCTGACCCGGGTCCGTGGCCTGACCCAGGACGACTCGCACATCTACTGCACCCGTGAGCAGATGGCCGGTGAGCTGTCCGCGCTGCTCAGCTTCGTGCTGGACCTGCTGCGCGACTACGGCCTGGACGACTTCTACCTGGAGCTGTCGACCCGGGACGACTCGCCCAAGTTCATCGGGGCCGAGGAGGACTGGGCCGAGGCGACCGAGGCGCTGCGGACCGCCGCCGCGACCTCCGGTCTGGACCTGGTGCCCGACCCGGGCGGCGCGGCGTTCTACGGGCCGAAGATCTCCGTGCAGGCGCGGGACGCGATCGGCCGGACGTGGCAGATGTCCACCATCCAGGTCGACTTCAACCAGCCGGAGCGGTTCGGGTTGGAGTACCAGGCCGCCGACGGCACCCGCCAACGGCCCGTCATGATCCACCGGGCGCTGTTCGGGTCGATCGAGCGGTTCTTCGGGGTGCTCACCGAGCACTACGCGGGCGCGTTCCCGGCCTGGTTGGCGCCGGTGCAGGTGGTGGGCATCCCGATCCGGGAGGACCACACCGACTACCTGCACGGTTTCGTCGCGGCGCTGCGCGCCGAGGGGATCCGGGCCCAGGTGGACGCGGGCGACGACCGAATGCAGAAGAAGATCCGCACGGCGCAGCAGCAGAAGATCCCGTTCATGGTGATCGCCGGTGACGACGACGTGGCCGCCGGTACGGTCTCCTTCCGTTACCGCGACGGCTCGCAGCGCAACGGGGTGCCGGTCGCCGAGGCGGTGACCCACGTGCTGGACGTGGTCAGCTCGCGTACCAACATCGGCCCCTCGGCCGCCGCGGAGTAACGCCGCACGGGGCGTCGCGCGCCCGTCGCGCGGCCCGCTTGCCGCAAGATCGCGCTCGATCCAGGAAGTAGTGGCCTCCCCGGCGTGGGGAGGCCACTACTTCCATGTTCGGGCGCGATCTTCGCCTGGAGGCGGCGCCTGGGGTCAGACGCCGCAGTTCGGTGCTGACCAGCCGCCGACGGCCGCCACGTGGGTGTGGTCGTTGTGGTCCGGGTAGCCGGGGCCGAGGATCTGCCCGAAGCCGTGGTAGCGGGCCTGCTGGGCCAGCCGGCAGAACGACGGGGAGCCGACCAGGTCGACCCCGTCGCCGTAGAGGTGTCGACTGTTCGACGCCCCGCCGACCGCGCTGTTGCAGGCGTAGCTGCGGAAGCTGCTGCTGATCGCGATGGAGACGTCCCCGAGCGCGTGCCGCATGGCCTGGAGCTTCCACATCGAGACCAGCGCGTTGAACCGTGCGGTGCTCGCGGAGACCGCGCCACCGGACCAGTCGCTGTTGCACTTGTTCAACTCGGGGTAGCTGAAGTTGGCCGGTGTGCAGTCGTCGTCCTGGAGGGCGTAGAGCCGGTTGAAGGTCTGCGGGCCGGCGACGCCGTCCGCCGACATCCCGTACGCCTGCTGGAAGCGGATGACCGCGGACCGGGTGGCCGGGCCGAACGCGCCGTCGATGGTGAGCACTGCGCCGTAGCCGGGGTAGCCGGCGACCCGGATCTGGAGTTGCCGGACGTCCTCGCCGGACATCCCCTGGGACAGGGCGCGACCCCAGGTGTAGCAGCCGTCCGCCTGTGCGGCGCCGGCGGTGAGGGTGACGCCAGCCACTGTGGTGGCGGCAGTCAGGGCGAGTGCCGCGAGGAGCCGGCCGAGCCGTCGGATCATGAAGCCCTCCATCAATGCATGGAAGTTCTTGGATGCATGGAATTTTCAGGTTTCGGCATTGATCCGTCAATAACTTGCAGCAACGAGTTTTCCCGACAGTGGGTGTCGCGGCCCGCCTGGGTGCCTCCGTAGGATCGGCTCGTGACAGGGGCGGAACGGCACACGGACATCGACGGCATGGCGGACGGCCTGGACCGGCTCTGGACGCCGCACCGGATGACCTACATCTCCGGCGAGGACCGCCCGGCCGAGGGCTACGAGAAGCCGACCGGCTGTCCGTTCTGCCGGGCCCCCAAGCTGCCGCCGGAGGACAGCCTGGTGGTGGCCCGCGGCGAGCACGTCTTCGTGGTGCTCAACCTCTATCCGTACAACCCAGGGCACCTGCTCGTGTGCCCCTACCGGCACGTCGCCGACTACACCGACCTGGACGTGCCGGAGACCACCGAGCTGGCGTCGTACACCCAGACCGCGATGCGGGTGATCCGCAAGGTGAGCAACGCGCACGGCTTCAACCTGGGCATGAACCAGGGTGGGGTGGCCGGCGCCGGCATCGCCGCGCACCTGCACCAGCACGTGGTGCCGCGCTGGGGCGGTGACGCGAACTTCATGCCGGTGATCGGCCGCACCAAGGTCCTGCCGCAACTGCTCGGCGACACCCGCGACCTGCTGGCCCGCGCCTGGCCGTCCTGACCGCCGTCGGAGCGCGACGGCCGCGCCGGTCCGGCTAGTCGGCGCGCAGCAGCGGGGTCAGCTCCGGCCAGCTCTCCACCCGGTGTACGCGCGGCAGCAGCGCGGCGTGCGCGGCGACCTCCGCCGGGCGGGGCCGGAACAGGAAGCGGTGCGGCACCGAATCGAGGTAGCCGAGCACCTCCAGCTTGTCGTCCACGAAGTGGGTCAGCCCGAGCCGCCGGGCGATCGGCGCCTTGTCCGGTCGCGTGCGGCAGAAGTGCAACCGTTCATCGGGGACGCCGGTGCGCGCCGCGAAGTCGTGGTGGGCCAACCACTCCCGGGTACGCCGCTCGGTGGCCTCCCCGCACTTGGACACCAGGTGCACCTCGTCGAACGCAGGGCCGAGCGCCGCGAGCGCGTCGAACGCCCCCTCGACGGCGGGAGTCCGCAGGTAGTGCGCGCCGAAGAAGGACGTGTCGGCGTCCCCGTCGGCCGGCTCGATGATCACACCGCCGATGTCCACACCCAGCCGTCGCATGGCGTCGATCATGCCGCACCCAACCGGTGGGTGCGCATCCGAAATTCCGCCTCGGGATCTGCTACGCCCCGACCCGGCGAAGGTGGCACGATCGGCCGATGGCAGTCACGACACGGACGTTGGGACGCAGCGGCATCGAGGTCAGCGCCCTCGGCATGGGGTGCTGGGCGATCGGCGGCCCCTGGGCGGAGGGCGCCCAACCGCTGGGCTGGGGCGCGGTCGACGACGACGAGTCCGTGCGGGCGGTACGCCGGGCGCTGGATGAGGGCATCACCCTCTTCGACACCGCCGACACGTACGGCGCCGGGCACAGCGAGCGGGTGCTCGGCCGAGCGCTCGCCGGCCGCCGGGACGAGGCCGTGATCGCCACCAAGTGGGGTTACACCTTCGACGAGGCGAGCCGACAGGCCACCGGGGAGGACGCGTCGCCCGCGTACCTGCGCCGGGCCGTCACGCACTCGCTGCGCCGGTTGGGCACCGATTGGATCGACCTCTACCAGCTGCACCTGGCCGACCTGCCGGTGCCGCGGGCGCAGGCGCTCATCGGCACCTGCGAGGACCTGGTCGCCGAGGGCCTGATCCGGGCGTACGGGTGGAGCACCGACCGTCCCGACCGGGCCGCCGCGTTCGGGCAGGCCGCCGCCGGTGCCACCGCCGTGCAGCACACTTTGTCGGTGCTGCGGGACGCTCCCGAACTGCTCGCCGTCTGCGACAAGTACGACCTGGCCAGCGTCAACCGGGGCCCGCTGGGGATGGGGCTGCTGACCGGCAAGTACTCGTCCGGGTCGACCCTGCCCCGCGACGACGTACGCGGGTTGGCCCCCGGCTGGTTGGAGTGGTTCCGCGGCGGACGGCCCGCACCGGAGTGGCTGCGCCGGGTCGGCGCGGTCCGCGCGGCGCTCACCGCCGACGGGCGCACCCTCGCCCAGGGCGCGCTGGGCTGGATCTGGGCCCGCAGCGGTCGCACCATCCCGATCCCCGGCTGCCGTACGGTCGCCCAGGTCGAGGAGAACGCCGCCGCGCTGCACCGGGGCCCGTTGCCGGCGGACCAGTTCGTCGAGGTGGAGCGCCAGCTGGCCGCGTTGCGGACCGCCGCCCTCCGGGACGCCGACCGCCCCCACTGGCCCCCTCCCACGCACCCCACCATCCATCCCTGAGCGGGGCACCCGCACCCGTCCGGCGCACCCGTCCGGCGCACCCGTCCGGCGCACCCGTCCGGCGCACCCGTCCGGTCCGTGCCGCCGTTCCGTCCCGGGCTCGGGTGCCCACCCCACCTGTGAGTGCGGCCTCCTGTAGAGCTGCCCCGTATCTGGGGCGGTGGCCCTGGTCGGGCGGTGGCCCTGGTCGGGCGGTGGCCCTGGTCGGGCGGTGGCCCTGGTCGGGCGGTGGTGGCCTGGTCGGGCGGTGGCCCTGGTCGGGCGGTGGCCCTGGTCGGGCGGTGGCCCTGGTCGGGCGGTGGTGGCCTGGTCGGGCGGTGGCCCTGGTCGGGCGGTGGTGGCCTGGTCGGGCGGTGGTGGCCTGGTCGGGTGGCGGTGGCCTGGTCGGGCGGTGGTGGCCTGGTCGGGTGGCGGTGGCCTGGTCGGGCGGTGGTGGCCTGGTCAAGTGGCGGTGGCCTGGTCGGGCGGTGGTGGCCTGGTCAGGTGGCGGTGGCCTGGTCGGGCGGTGGTGGCCTGTGAAGCTGCGGTGTGCCTGAGGCGGCGGCTCGGTCAGATCCCGGCGCGCGGGTAGAGCTGCCCCAGATCTGGGGCAGCTCCACAGGACGCGCGACATGCCATGCCGACCCGCCGCGCCGCCCCTGTCGATCAAGAGTTGTGGTGCCTCGCGGATCGCGGGAACCGGGCTCCGGGCGGCCGGCGCGGTAAGGCGATGGTCAGGGGGTGTGTTCCTTGCGGATCTGGTCGGCCAGGTGCGCGGGCATGGGGTCGTGGCGGACGAAGTGACGGCGGAAGGTGCCGGTGCCGGCCGTCATCGACCGCAGCTCGACGGCGTAGCGCAGCAACTCGGTGGCCGGCACCTCGGCGCGGACGAGGGTGCGGCCCTCGGTGTCCGGGTCCGGTTCGGTGCCGAGCACCCGGCCGCGCCGGCTGGACAGGTCGCCCATCACCGTGCCCACCGAGCCGTCGGGCACCCGGATGGCGACCTCGTCGATCGGCTCCAGCAGGGCCGGCTGGCCGCGGTCGGCGGCGTCGCGCAACGCCAGCGCACCGGCGGTCTGGAAGGCCGCGTCGGAGGAGTCGACGCTGTGCGCCTTGCCGTCGACCAGGGTCACCCGCAGGTCCACCACCGGGTGACCGGCGACCAGGCCACGTTCGAGCTGGGCGCGGACGCCCTTCTCGACCGAGGGGATGTAGTTGTGCGGCACCGCGCCGCCGACGACCCGGTCGACGAACTCGAAGCCGCTGCCCGGGGGCAGGGGCTCGACCTCGATGTCGCAGACCGCGTACTGGCCGTGGCCACCGGACTGCTTGACGTGCCGGCCATGCCCCCTCGCGGGCACGGTCAGCGTCTCGCGCAGCGATACCTTGACCGGCTCGGTGTCCAGTTCGACGCCGCCGGCGCGCAGCCGGTCGAGCACCACGTCAGCGTGGGCCTCACCCATGCACCAGAGCACCAGCTGGTGGGTCTCCGGGTTGCGCTCCAGCCGCAGCGTGGGATCGCCGGCGACCAGGCGGGCGAGGTTGCGGGCCAGGGCGTCCTCGTCGGCGCGGCTGTGGGCGACGACCGCCACCGGCAGGAGCGGTTCCGGCATCTCCCAGGGTGCGATCAGCAGCGGTTCGTCCCGGGCGGAGATGGTGTCGCCGGTCTCGGCGCTGCCCGACTTGGTGATCGCGCAGATGTCGCCGGCCACGCAGAGCGGCACCTCCCGCAGGGTGGCGCCCAGCGGGGTGTAGATGTGCCCGACCCGCTCGTCGGCGTCGTGGTCGGGGTGCCCGCGTTCGGCCATGCCGTGACCCGAGACGTGCACGGTCTGGTCGGGGCGCAGCGTGCCGGAGAAGACCCGGACCAGCGAGACCCGGCCGACGTGGCGGTCGACGGTGGTCTTGACGACCTCCGCGACGAGCGGCCCGGCCGGGTCGCAGGTCAGCGGCGGCCGCGGCGAGCCGTCCACGCCGGTCACCGCCGGCAACTCGTGCTCCAGCGGCGACGGGAACGCGGCGGTCAGCACCTCCAACAGCACGTCCAGCCCGACCCCGGTCTCGGCGCAGACCGGCACCACCGGGTAGAAGTGGCCCCGGGCGACGGCCTTCTCCAGGTCGTCGATGAGCACCTCGGTGCTGATCTCCTCGCCGTCGAGGTAGCGGTCCATGAGGGTTTCGTCCTCGCTCTCGGCGATGATCCCCTCGATCAGCTCGTCGCGGGACTCGTCGATGGCCCGCTGGTGCTCCGGGTCGGGATCGCGGACGTCGGCGGGAAGCCCGGCGGAGTAGTCGAAGACCCGGCGGGTGATCAGGCCGAGCAGACCCTCGGTGGACACGCCGTCGTCGCCGAGCATCGGCAGGTAGAGCGGCATCACGTTGTCGCCGAAGAGGCGCTGGCAGAGCGCCACCGTCTCGTCGACGTCGGCGCGGGGCTGGTCCAGTCGGGCCACCGCGACCGCGCGGGGCATGTCGACGGCCGCGCACTCCTCCCACAGCGCGACGGTGGCCGCGTCCATGCCGCCCGCCGCCGAGACGACGAAGAGTGCGGCGTCGGCCGCCCGCAGCCCGGCGCGCAGCTCGCCGACGAAGTCCGCGTACCCGGGGGTGTCCAGCAGGTTGACCTTGATGCCGTTGTGCAGCAGCGGCGCGCAGGACAGGCTGACCGAGCGCTGCTGGCGGACGGCCGCGGGATCGTGGTCGCCGACCGTGGTGCCGTCGACGACGCTGCCGGCCCGGCCGATCGTGCCGGTGGCCGCGAGCAGCGCCTCGACCAGTGTGGTCTTGCCCGCTCCGGAGTGCCCGACGAGCACCACGTTGCGGACCCGCTCGGGCTCCGTCAGCACCGGAGTGCCGCCGGTGGAACCCTTCTCATGCTTCTGCGCCATGGGGCGCACCTCCCTCAGCCGGTGGTGGGTGGCGACCGCCGCGCGAGGTGGAAGCGGCCCGGGGCGAGAGCGCGGCGATATCCTCCGGTGGTCTGCTGCACAGCGGGAACGGGACGGGTGGACGGGTGAGCTGGCTCACCTCCCGGCTCGATCTCACACCCCTCGTCGGGTAGGCACAAGCCTCTCGCAGGCGCGTCGGCGGGACCGGCCGTATCGGCGGAGCTGGGGCGACCGTTATCGTGGGGACCGCCATGGCGAAGATCTTCCAAGTGTCGGCCCGCGCGGGGATGACCCGCGTCGTCGAGCCGATTGCCCGCGCCCTTCTGCGCGCCGGCGTCACCCCCAATGCCGTCACCGTCGCGGGCACCGTTGGTGTGCTCGTCGGCGCGCTCGGCTTCGGTGCCCGCGGCCATCTGGTCGCGGGCGCGTTGATCGTCACCCTGTTCGCGCTCACCGACCTGCTCGACGGGACGATGGCCCGGATGAGCGGCGGCTCCACCAGATTCGGCGCGTTCCTCGACTCAAGCATGGACCGGGTCGCCGACAGCGCCGTCTTCGGTGCCGTCGCGTACTGGCTGGCCACGCAGGGCAACTACTCCGGGGTGGCCGCCGCGTTGGTCTGTCTGGCCGCCGGCAGCCTGGTCTCCTACGTGAAGGCCCGCGCCGAGGGGCTCGGCATGACCTGCAACGTGGGCATCGCCGAGCGCACCGAGCGGCTGCTGATCATCGGGGTCGGGGGCATCCTCACCGGCCTGAACGTGAAGCCGGCGCTGGAGATCGCGCTCTGGCTGCTCGCCGCGGTGTCGATCTTCACGGTGGGGCAGCGGATGGCGCACGTCCACCGCCAGGCCCAGCAGCTCCAGCCGGACGGTCAGGCGTGAGCGGCGCGGCGGGAACCCGGCACCGGACGACCGGCGGCCGGGCCGCGTGAACCTCACCGAGCTCGGCTACGTCGCCGGCTGGCGGGTGGTCCGCGCGTTACCTCGGCCGCTGGTGGCGGCGGCGTTCCAGGCGGGCGCGGACCGCGCCCACCGCACCGGCGGCGGGGGTACGGCCCGACTGCGCGCGAACCTGCGCCGGGTGGTCGGCCCAGACCTGCCCGACGCCGAGCTGGACGATCTCGTCAAGCGCGGGTTGCGCTCGTACGCCCGGTACTGGATGGAGGCGTTCCGGCTGCCCTCCCTCAGCCGCGCGCAGATCCTGTCCGGTTTCCGGCTCGACGGCGCCGAGTTGCTCGCCGCGGACGTGGCCGCCGGCCGGGGCGCGGTGGTGGCGCTGCCGCACGCCGGCAACTGGGACGCCGCGGGCGCCTGGGTGGCGGCCACCGGTTGGCCGATCGCCACCGTCATGGAGCGGCTCAAACCGGAGGGCGTGTACAAGCGGTTCCTGGCCTTCCGGGAGGTCCTCGGAATGGAGATCCTGCCGACGCACGGTGGGCCACGTCCGGCGTTCGACGTGCTGCTGGACCGGGTACGTGCCGGTGCGGTGGTGCCGCTGCTGGCCGATCGGGACCTCTCCGCCCGCGGGGTCGAGGTGGACTTCTTCGGCGGGAAGACCCGGATGCCGGCCGGGCCCGCACTGCTGGCGCTGCACACCGGAGCGCCGCTCTACGTGGCCTCGATGTGGTACGAACCGGACGCCGCGTGCGCGTCGCTCGCCGGCCCGCTGCCGATCCCGGGACCCGAGGTGGGGCCCCTGGACCAGCGGGTCCGTTCGCTGACCCAGCTGATCGCCGACCGTCTGGCGGCGGGCATCGCCCGGCATCCGGAAGACTGGCACATGTTGCAGCGGATGTGGCTGGACCAGCGGAGGACGGGGGACGGCACGGAGCTGCCCTCGTCGGCCTCCGGGCAGGTCTGAGGGGGTGGTGGGCACGGTGGGATGGTGTCCCACGGTCACGGACAGGGGGCGCTGACGCATGCGGATCGGCATCGTGTGCCCGTACTCCTTCGACGTCCCCGGCGGGGTGCAGAACCACGTCATGGACCTCGCCGAGGCGCTGATCGCGCTCGGCCACGAGGTCAGCGTGCTCGCCCCGGCCGACGAGGATTCGCCGCTGCCGGCGTACGTGGTGTCCGCCGGCCGTGCCGTGCCGCTGCCGTACAACGGATCGGTGGCCCGGATCGCGTTCGGCCCGGTCTCGACCGCCCGGGTCCGACGTTGGATCACCAATGGCGACTTCGACGTGCTGCACGTGCACGAGCCGCTCACGCTGAGTCTCTCGCTGTTGGCCGTGCTCTCCGCTCGCGGCCCGGTGGTGGCCACGTTCCACACCGCGATGACCCGTTCGCGGGTGTTGGCGGCGGCGCAGGGTGTGCTCCAGATCGTGTTGGAGCGGATCACCGCCCGGATCGCGGTCAGCGCGCTGGCCCGCAAGGTCCAGGTCGAGCACATGGACGGCGGCGCGGTGGAGATCCCCAACGGGGTGGCGGTGGCGAAGTTCGCCGACGTCGAGCCGTTGCCTGGCTGGCCGGGTGAGTGCGCCCCGGGCTCCGGCGGGACGCTGGGCTTCCTGGGCCGGTTCACCGAGGCGCGCAAGGGCTTCCCGGTGCTGCGCGACGCGTTCGTGGCGCTGGCCGCCACCAGGCCGGGGCTACGGCTGCTCGTCGCCGGCCCGGGCGATCCCGACGACCTGTACGACCAGTTCCCGCCCGACCTGCACGAGCGCGTCACGTTCCTCGGCCTGGTCACCGAACCGGACAAGGCGCGGATGCTGCGCAGTGTGCACCTCTACGTGGCACCGAACACCGGCGGCGAGTCCTTCGGCATGATCCTCACCGAGGCGTTGGCGGCCGGCACGACAGTTGTCGCCAGCGACCTGGACGCGTTCCGGCGGGTCCTCGACGGTGGGCGGGCCGGTCGGCTCTTTCCCACCGGTGACCCGGCGGGGCTGCGCGACGCCCTGGCGGAGCTGTTGGACGACCCGGCGGGGCGGGCCGCACTGACCGCCTGCGGGGATCAGGTCGTGGCGAATTTCGACTGGCCCGTGGTTGCCCGCCGCGTTCTGGAGGTATACGCAGCGGCGATCGAAGCGACCGACGGGCGGGTCATCGACCAGGAATGGGTGGGGCTGGGCTGACCGGTGTGACGGATGGTGCGGCGGCGACCGGTTGTCCGGCGTGACCGCACCCACTCGGAGCTGAAACGGAGCAGCACTACGATGCCGCACATGTGGTGGGTGGTGGCCGCGAGCGTGGTCGTGGGGCTGGTCGCGGCGTACCTCATCTGGACCGCCGGCCGGGTCGAGAGGTTGCAGAGCCGCGCGGAGCTGGCGGCCCGGGCTCTCGACGCCCACCTGTTGCGCCGGGCGGCCGCGGCGGCCGTGCTGGCCGAGCGGCGCTTCGGCGTGGAGCTGTACGCGGCGGCCCGGATCGCCCTGGACGCCGGCCCGGACGAGCGGGAGGCGGCGGAGAACGACCTGACCCGGCAGCTGCGTTCCGTCCAGTTGGACCCGGGCGATCCGGACTGCGGGGCGGTCATCGCCGCCAGTCGCCGGCTCGCGCTGTCCCGCCAGGTGCACACCGACCTGGTGCGGGACGCCCGTTCGGCGCGCAGCCGGCCGCTGGTGCGGTTGTTGCGGATGGGGCGGGGCCGGGAGTGGCCGCGCTACTTTGACATCGACGACCCGACCCTGACGGTGCCCGCGGACGTGCCCGCAAGCTGACCCGGTGGGCCGGTGATCGGTGCCACAGAGCAGGCCACCGGGGGTCTGATTGGCTGTCGGTACGGCGTTGACCCGCGCGTAGCATTTTCGCTGCCACCCCCAGGAGCCCGTCCAAGGAGCGATGACCCGTGCCCGAAAACACCGCCTCGAACACCGGTACCGCCCCCGTCGTCGGCACCGCCCGCGTGAAGCGTGGCATGGCCGAGATGCTCAAGGGCGGCGTGATCATGGATGTGGTCAACGCCGAGCAGGCCAAGATCGCTGAGGACGCCGGCGCCGTCGCGGTGATGGCCCTGGAGCGGGTGCCCGCCGACATCCGCGCGCAGGGCGGGGTGTCCCGGATGAGCGACCCCGACATGATCGACGGGATCATCGAGGCGGTCTCCATCCCGGTGATGGCCAAGGCCCGCATCGGTCACTTCGTCGAGGCGCGGATCCTCCAGTCACTCGGCGTGGACTACGTCGACGAGTCCGAGGTGCTGACCCCGGCGGACTACGCGAACCACATCGACAAGTGGGCCTTCACGGTGCCCTTCGTCTGCGGCGCGACCAACCTGGGCGAGGCGCTGCGCCGGATCACCGAGGGCGCGGCCATGATCCGCTCCAAGGGTGAGGCCGGCACCGGTGACGTCTCCAACGCCACCACCCACATGCGGAAGATCCGCCAGGAGATCGCCCGGCTGTCCTCGCTGCCGGCCGACGAGCTGTACGTCGCGGCCAAGGAGCTGCAGGCCCCGTACGAGCTGGTCAAGGAGGTCGCCGAGAGCGGCAAGCTGCCGGTGGTGCTGTTCACCGCGGGCGGGATCGCCACTCCGGCCGACGCGGCGATGATGATGCAGCTCGGCGCGGAGGGCGTCTTCGTCGGCTCCGGCATCTTCAAGTCCGGCAACCCGGCCCAGCGGGCCGCCGCGATCGTCAAGGCCACCACCTTCCACGACGACCCGGACGTGCTGGCCAAGGTCTCCCGGGGTCTCGGCGAGGCGATGGTCGGCATCAACGTCGACGAGATCCCGCAGCCGCACCGCCTGGCCGAGCGCGGCTGGTGACGGTCAGCGTCCCATCCGGTCGGCGTCCTGCGGAGAGGAACGGTGTGAACGTGACGGCACCCGTGATCGGCGTTCTCGCGCTGCAGGGGGACGTCCGCGAGCACGTCGCGGCGCTGGCCGCGGCGGGCGCGGACGCCCGCCCGGTCCGGCGTCCGACCGAGCTGGACGCGGTCGACGGTCTGGTCATCCCCGGGGGTGAGTCCACGACCATCAGCAAACTCACCGACATCTTCGAGATGCGCGAGCCGATCGACAAGCGGATCGCCGACGGCATGCCGGTGTACGGATCCTGCGCGGGAATGATCATGCTGGCGAGGGTGGTGCTGGACGGCCGACCGGACCAGCGGGGCTTCGCCGGCATCGACATGACCGTCCGGCGCAACGCGTTCGGTCGGCAGGTCGACTCGTTCGAGGCGCCGGTGGAAATCACCGGGGTGCCGGGGGAGCCGTTCCACGCGGTGTTCATCCGCGCGCCCTGGGTCGAGCGGGTCGGTGCCGGCGTCCAGGTGATCGGGACGGTGACCGACGGCCCGGCCGCCGACCGGATCGTGGCCGTCCGGCAGGGCAACCTGTTGGCCACCTCGTTCCACCCGGAGCTGACCGGTGACCTGCGCGTGCACGCGTACTTCGTGGACCTGGTGCGGGCCGCCTGAGCGGTCCGGGCACGCTGCCGCCCGGCCGCCGGGGCATGTTTTCCGACCCCGCGTGGTTGTCCTGCGGGTGACCCGGGCGCCCGGCGGCACCCCGAGCCGGTGCCGGATGTGACACGCCCGGGTGTGACCTCGGTAAGATTGCCGCGGTTCGGCAGGGCCGTCGCCCGGCGCGGCATTTCCCGCGGAGCCGACCGGCCGCCGGACCGCCGGATGCGGCGCGAACTCGGTGCGGCAGTCGATGCAGGCGTGGAATGACAGACGGAGGTAGAAGATGTCCGGCCACTCAAAGTGGGCGACGACCAAGCACAAGAAGGCCGTCATCGACGCCAAGCGCGGCAAGATGTTCGCCAAGCTGATCAAGAACGTCGAGGTGGCCGCGCGGATCGGCGGCGGCGACCCCACCGGCAACCCGACGCTCTTCGACGCGATCCAGAAGGCGAAGAAGAGCTCGGTGCCGAACGACAACATCGACCGCGCCGTCAAGCGCGGCTCCGGCCTGGAAGCGGGCGGCGCCGACTGGCAGACGATCATGTATGAGGGGTACGGCCCGAACGGCGTGGCCATGCTCATCGAGTGCCTCACCGACAACCGCAACCGGGCGGCCACCGAGGTGCGGACCGCGCTGACCCGCAACGGCGGCTCGCTCGCCGACGCCGGCTCGGTGTCGTACATGTTCTCCCGCAAGGGCGTGGTGATCGTCCCCAAGGAGGGCACCAGCGAGGACGACGTGATGATGGCCGTCCTCGACGCCGGCGCCGAGGAGGTCAACGACCTCGGTGAGGCGTACGAGGTGGTCTCCGAGCCGACCGACCTGATTCCGGTACGGACGGCGCTGCAGGACGCCGGCATCGAGTACGAGTCGGCGGAGTCCTCCCTGATCCCCAGCATGAACATCCCGCTGGACGAAGAGGGCGCCCGCAAGATCTTCAAGCTGATCGACGTCCTGGAAGACTGCGACGACGTGCAGAACGTCTACGCGAACTTCGACATCAGCGACGACGTGATGGCGGCGGTCGACGCCTGAGAGCTGTCGACTCGGAACCACGGAAGTCGGGGTGTCCCTCGCGCTGGGACACCCCGACTTTCGCAAACCCGAGCTGACCAGGCGATGGCGTCGAACGTGGAGGTGGGAAAGTGGCGGCAGACCGGTTCGCGCCAGGTGACACGGTGGTGCGCCGTGAGGTGCTGCGGGGCGAGGTCTGGTTCGCCTGCCCGACGATCTGCGTCGAGGACTCGCCCGACCTGCTCGCCCTCTACCTTCCACCGGGGGCCGAGTTCGGCTTCCCGGAGACCGGCGTCTTTCCGTGCGGACGGCACCCGTGGGAGACCGCCGGGCACCGCTCCTGGTCCGGCCACGGCAAGCTGATGCTGCAACGCCCCGGCGAGGCGCACTCGGTCGACGTGTTCTGGACGGGGCCGGGGCGCGACTTCGCCGGCTGGTACTTCAACCTCCAGGACCCGGTGCGGCGTACGCCGATCGGGGTGGACACCCTCGACCACGAGCTGGACCTGTGGTGGGGCGCGGACGCCGACCGGTACGTCTGGAAGGACGTGGAGATGTTCGCCCAGCGCCTCGTCGAGGGGCGCTACCCCGGGATGGCTGACGCGATCCAGGCCGAGGGTGACCGAATCGCGGCGCTGCTCGACGCGGGCGAGCGTTGGTGGGACCCGGCGTGGGCACAATGGCAACCCGACCCGGCCTGGTCGGCGCCCCCGCTGCCCACCGGCTGGGACCAGGTGCCGCCCGCCCGCTGAGCAGCCCGCCGACCCCCGGGGGTCAGCGTTTCGGCAGCGCGTCGATCAGGAACACCTGGTCCGGGCCGTTCGTGCACGGCTCGACGAGAGCCTCGGCCGACACCTCCGTGTCATCGTCGCGCAGCCCGACGCACAGGTCCGTGCGGGTGGGCCGGATGCGGTACGAGGTCGGCGCGGACCCGGTCGGCTCGAAGCGGAACAGCTGGGACCAGTTGCTCTGGCTGCACTTGGTGACGGGTTCGAGCATGTTCCGGCCGGGATTCTCACCCCGGACGGTGAGGCAGCCCGGCCCGTGCTCCGGGTGGTTCCACTTGATGAAGTACAGCCCGCCGGCCGCCGGCTCCAGATAGGTGTCAGGCGGGGTGGCCTCGGCGCAGGAGATCTGCACCGCCACCTGGCTCCCGTACTCGCCGGTGCGGTCACGCCCCTCGCTGACGCAGAGTTGCGGGCTGCGGGCGGGACGGATCCGGCTCAGGAGCGCGTCTGGGCCGATGGTCGGGCTGGGGCTGCTCTCGGGCGTGGCCGAGGGGCTCTCGCCCGCCGCCGTGGCCGGCGGGCTCCCGCCTGCCGACGTGCTCGGGTCGGTGAGCTGTGCCGTCCGCCGCTCGTCGTCGTCGGGGCGTTGCGTCCAGATGCCCACGCCGAGGGCGGCCAGCAGGACGCCGACGAGCAGTGCCAGCGGCACCGGCCGCGCGAACCAGCGCGGTCGGGTGGCACTCGCGCTCCCCGCCCCCGTGCCGACGGATGGCCGGAGGTCGGGTGCGTCGCCATCGGCGGGCCGGTCATCGGGCGCGGGCGACACCGGCGGGGGCGATGTCGGCGCGTACGTGCCCACCGCGAGCCGGTGCCGCGCCCGCAGCCACGTCTCCACCTGATCCTCCGCGCCACAGGCCCGGACGAACGCGGCCACCACCTCGGGTCGAGGCAGTGTGGATCGGCGCAGGATGTCGGCGGCGGTGCTGCGGGCCAGCACGTCACCGCTCGCCGCCGCGCGTTGCTCCAACTGTCGGTACGTGAGCCGCGACCGGTCCTTGAGCCGGCGCAGCATGTCGACGAACTCGGCCGGGTCGGTCGCCTCGTCCGGTCGTAGCTCCCCCGTGGTCATCGCACGATTGTCCAGACCCGGGACTCGTGGGGGCAAGGTGGCCCGGGGTGACTGTCCGAGATGGTCGGACAGGATCCGGACATGCCGTCCTGAGCTGCCCGGACATCGCACCGCGCTGACCAGGGCATTGTTCTCGCCGATGGACCTATCTACCGTCTGTCCTCAATGGCCGCGCCGCTGATCGGTGTGCGGCTGGCGCGTTCGGATGGGCACCGATCCGGGGCCCGACGACATCAACGACACGGGGAGATCCGATGGATGACGCTGCCCGGAATCGGCTGACACAGGTGGCCACGGCGGGGGAGTACGTCGCACTGCTCCGGGAGGTGCGTCGGCGTTCCGGTCTGACCTACCGGGAGATCACCAGGCTGGCCTCGGCGGCCGGGCACTGGCTACCGCCGAGCACCCTCGCCACGATGCTGGGGCGGACCACCCTGCCCCGGGAGCGCACCGTCGTGGCCCTGCTGGTGGCCTGCGGCACCACGCCCGCCGACGTGCGGCGGTGGGTGGAGACGCGGCGGAACATCGAGGCCCGCCTCGGCGAGCGGGATCGATGGGAGAACCAGGCGGCGCCGACCACCTCGTCGCCACCCGCCGCCCCCCAGCAGGCCGCGAACAGCGAACCAGTCGTGGACGGCGGACCGGCCGCAACCGGCGGACCGAGCGCGGACGGCGGACCGCCCGGGACCGTCGTCGGCCCGGTCCGGCCGGCGCCGCCGCGAGTCACCGCGCCCTGGCCGACCCGCCGTTGGCTTCGGCTCGCGGTGCTCGCCGTGCTCGGCGTGCTGACGGTCGGGGCGTCCGGGGTGCTGCTCCCGGGTGCCGCCGCCACCGTCGACAGTTCGCCGTCCGACGGCTGCCCGCTGATCCTGCGCCAGGGCATGTACGGCCCGTGCGTGCTGGACCTCCAGGAACGTCTTGTGGCGGGCGGACTGGACGTGCCCGTGGACGGCTGGTTCGGCCCGGAAACCACCAGCCGACTGATCGTCTTCCAGGCGTTCGGTGGTCTGCCGGTCAGCGGCACGGCGGACGGGCGGGTGCTCGACGAGCTGTCCGGCGCGGCGAAGGTGCCGCCCACCTGGACGGAGGACCGGATCGGCAAGGAGGTGCGGCGGGTCTTCCCGGAGGACCCTGGCGGGGCGGTGCAGCTGGCGCGTTGCCTGTCCGGGTTGGACCCGTACCGCGTGGAGATCGCCGGGGACGGGTCTCGGCGCTGGGGGTTGTTCCAGTTCAGCGACATGGAGTTGTCCCGGTTGGGCGTCGATCGGCGGACGGCGCTGGACCCGGGTTGGAGCATTGGAGCGGCCCGGCACGTCTGGTCGCGTACCGGCGACTTTGGCCACTGGCACTGCACGGCGTCGCGGTGACGCGTGATGCTCCCCACCCGGGTCCACGGACCGGGCGGGGAGCATCCCCCGTCACACCGACTGACGCCTCACGGCCGCAGCCGGTTGGCGTACACGTACGCGCCCACGGAACGGCCGGTGGCGAGTCCGGCGTCCGCGTCGAACCGGTAGTGCACGCCGAGGTAGATGCGGCTCAGCGCGTTCTCCTCGGCGGCGTGGTCGAAGCCGGTCATGTGCCGGACCACGCCCTCCGCGTGCGGATCGTCGGTGGTGGCGTCGAAGGCGACAGCGTCGGTGCCGAAGAACCTCTTCATCACGGCGGACCAGGCCCCCGCGAAGGTGGCGTGCCCGGAGATGTAGGCCGGGAAGGCCGGCGTGTACGGCACCCCGGCGCGATCCTGGGACAACGGCTGCCAACCCGGGCCGCCCATCGCCTCGATGGCTGTCACCGGCCGCCACAGGTCGATCGGTGTCTGGTACTTGGCATCCCAGGCGGCGATGGCGGCGTCGGCGAGGGCGAGCGCGACCAGCCCGAAGAGCCGGGCGTTGGCCAGGATGCCGAGCTGACGCTGCTCCGACACGGTCCGGGTGTGCGAGAAGAGCTGGCCCGGTGGCTTGTACGTACCTGCCAGGTCGTTGGCCCAGAAGAACGCGATCTGCGTCTGCTCGGGGGTCCGCAGCGACGACGTCTGACCGCCGTAGTCGCGGATCTCCTGCACCTGGTCGCGGTATTCCTGCTCGCCGAGCAGGTCGGCGTAACCCCCGGTCACCCCGGCCGGCAGCCCGGGGCGGAACTGCCGGCCGGAGGTGAGCGCGAACGGGGTGACCAGGCCCCAGTTCGGGCTGACCGCCGCCTTGCCGTTGGTCGGCCGCCACGAACCGGGTACGGCGTCCAGTTGGTACGGGGTGTTGTTGCCGGAGCCGTCGTTGGCGCGGGCCTGGAGGTTGGCGGCGGCCGCCGCCGCGCCGACGGTGTCACCGCGGGCGGTCTCGGCGGCGTTCACCCCGGACGGCCGGAGGGCGACAGCGCCGGCGAGGGCCTGGGTGTAGGACTGGCCCTGGCCGCCGTACAGGGCGGTCAGCACGTCGTACGCGGCCCGGTCGATGGCCGCGTGCAGGGACGGCGCCACGACGTTGTCCATGGTGCCCGGGTAACTGACCGGCACTCGTACCCGGTAGGGACTTCCGACGCCGGTGACGGAGACGGCGGCGTCGTGCATCGCCGCGTGCAGGATGGCGGCCTCCCGGGAGGAGGAGGTGGGCGGCAGGTCCAGCGCCTGGTACGTGCGCAGCAGCACGCCGTTCCAGTACAGGATCGGATCGGTGGCCGGGTCGACGGCCAACGGGCTGAGCGAGACGTTGTCGAACCGGACCGTCGAGGAGGCCTGGCCACCGAGGTGGAACAGGAGCACCGCCTTCGGGTCACCGAACGGGGAGGTGAAGTCGAAGGTGAACCGGCGCATCGTGGGGGTGAGCGCGACGCTCTGGTCGACGGAGGAGGTGAAGGGCGTGTCCGCCCGGGAGACCGAGACGCGCAGGGAGCGGCTGACGTCCGCGGCGGCGTCGAACTGCAACCGGTACGGCTGCGCGGCCGTCACTCCGAACTCGAAGTGGCCGACCAGGTCCTCCCAGACGGGCTTGCCGACCGTCGCGCTGGTGCGGACGCGCAGTTGCCCGGCATTGACCGTCGTGCTGGTCGAGGCGAGCCGGGTCCACCAGGGCTGGGTGCTGCCGTTGTCGAACGTGCCGTTGAGGATGAGGTCGCCCGGGGCGGCGGCGGCCGGCGCGGGCCGGACGAGGGCCGTGAGGGTGCTGGCGAGGGCGACTGCGAGCACCACGGCGAGCAGGCGACGAAGGTGCCGTGTGTTGATCGGTGGGGACATCGAGAGCCTTTCCGGTCCAGGGACCGGCGACGACCAGGTCGTTGCCGTGAGGATCGGCTCAACGTAGGAGCGTTCGCGCTGTTCACGGCCACCGAACAGCGCCCGGAACGGGGCCGTACGGCGGCGGGCGCCGGCATCCGTCAGGACACCGGCGCCCGCGTGGGGCGAACCGTCGACTCAGCCGATCGTCTCGCGCTCCCGCCAGGCGGCGCGCAGCGAGGTCCGGCCGTTGGTGCGCAGGAGTGAACCCTCGTAGACCCGGGCCCCGGCGATCACGAACGCACCGGCGGCGACCAGCAGGATGGCCAGCGAGACGATCGGTTCCCAGGTGGCCGCGTCACCGGTGAACAGCCGCAGGGGCATGGCCGTCGGCGACGAGAACGGCAGGTACGACAGCACCCGCATCGCTGTGGCGTTGTCGTTCAGGAAGATCACCGCGAAGAACGGCAGCATGACGGCGAGCTGCACGGGTGTCGACACGGCGGCAATGTCCTCCTGCCGGTTGGCCAGCGCTCCGGCTGCCGCCCACATCGCGGCGAGCAGCACGAAACCGAGCAGGAAGAACGGCACGAACCAGCCGATCGCCGGGGCGAGCAGGCTGAGCAGGCCGCCGCTGTCGCCGATCTGCATGCCGAGCACCGCCACCACGGCGATGAGCGCGATCTGTGCGAACGCCAGGATGCCGCCGGCCACCACCTTGCCGGCCAGCAACGCCCGTACCGGCACCGCCGCGACCAGGATCTCCACGATCCGGGTCTGCTTCTCCTCGGTGACGCTCTGCGCGATCTGCAGGCCGAAGGTCTGCGAGGTGATGAAGAAGACGAACGCGAAGACGAACGGCACCAGGAACGCCACCACCGGGTCGACCGCGTCCGGGTCGAGCAACTGCACCGGCGGCGAGGTGCTCAGCGCCTGGACCACGTCGGAGGGGGACTCGTCCATCGCGAGAACCTTCGGACCGGAGACCACCGCAGCGTCCACGTCACCGTCGCGGACGGCCTGCTCGGCGGCCCGGTCGTCGGCAACCACGCGGACGTCGAGTCCGGCGTCCCGCAGCGGTCCGGCTGCCTCCTGGGTGACGGCCACAGTGTCCGGACCGCCGGAGAGCAGCGGCGGCAGGATGGTGCCCGCCGCCGCGATCAGCAGGAAGAAGAGGGTGCCGAACAGGAAGGTGCGGTCGCGGAGTTTGACGCGGATCTCGCGTTCGGCGACCAGCCGGGTGGCCTGGGTGACGTTCACTGGGTGACCTCTCGGAAGATCTCGGTGAGCGAGGGGCTGACCGGGCGGAAGGCGCGGACCGGGCCGCGGGCGAGGGCCGCCTGCAGCACGGGCTGTTCGTCGGCGCCGGCCGGCAGGTCGAAGACGACTCGCGCGCCGTCCAGCTCGACCAGGGTGACCCCGGGGTGGTCGCGTACCCAGCCGGCGTCGCCGGCCACCACCAGCTCGTAGCGGGGCACGGTGTACGAGTCGCGCAGTTGCTGCCGGCTGCCGGCGGCGCGGATCACCCCGTCGCCGATGATCACCAGGTCGTCGCAGAGGCGCTCCACGACGTCGAGCTGGTGGCTGGAGAAGAGCACCGGCGCTCCGGCCGAGGCGCGTTCCCGCAGCACGGTGACGACGGTGTCGACGGCGAGGGGGTCGAGGCCGGAGAACGGCTCGTCGAGCACCAGCACCTCGGGGTCGTGCACCAGCGCGGCGGCGATCTGGGCCCGCTGCTGGTTGCCCAGCGACAGCGTCTCCAGCAGGTCGTCGCCGCGCGCACCGAGCCCGACCCGTTCCAGCAGGGTGTCGGTGGCGCGCCGGGCCGCCGGTGCGTCCAGGCCGTGCAGCCGGCCCAGGTAGGTCACCTGCTCCCGGGTGGTCATCTTGGGGTAGAGGCCGCGCTCCTCCGGCATGTAACCGAAGCGCCGGCGGTCCTGCCGGGTGAGCGTCGTACCGCCCCAGCTCACCTCGCCGGCGTCGGCGGACAGCACACCCAGGATGATCCGCATGGTGGTGGTCTTGCCGGCGCCGTTGGCGCCCACGAAGCCGGTCATCCGGCCGGCGGCCACCTCGAAGGACACGTTCTTGAGCACCTGCCGGTCGCCGAAACTGCGGTCGACGCCGTCGAGGCGAAGCGTTCTGGTCACGCATCCACGCTAGATCGAATGCGGCGTCACGCCGTCCGTCCGAGGGTTGAGCGGGTGGGTCCGTCCTACGACGGATGGCGGTCACCCGCCGGGCCGGACCACCCCGTTCTCGTACGCGAACACCACCGCCTGGACCCGGTCGCGCAGGCCCAGTTTGGCCAGCACCCGACTCACGTGCGTCTTCACCGTCGCCTCGCCCAGGTGGATGCTCGCGGCGATCTCCGCGTTGCTCGACCCGCCGGCGAGCAGCACAAGCACTTCCCGTTCCCGCGGGGTCAGCCCAGCCAGCGCGGCGTCGGCCTCCGGTCCCCGGTGGGCGGTGCCCGCCGGGTCACCGGGACGGGCGAACGTGGAGATCACCCGCCGGGTGATCTCCGGGGCGAGCAGGCCGTCGCCCCTGGCCAGCACACGAATCGCCTCGATCAGCTCCTCCGGCGTGCCGTTCTTCAGCAGGAAGCCGCTGGCACCGGCCCGCAGCGCGGCGAAGAGGTAGTCGTCGCGGTCGAAGGTCGTGAGGATCAGCACCGCCGGCCCACCGGGCCCGTCGGCGGTGATCTGCCGGGTGGCCTCCAAGCCGTCCATCCCGGGCATCTCCACGTCCATGAGTACGACGTCCGGGCGGGTGGCTCGGGTCATGGTGACGGCCCGTTCGCCGTCGGCCGCCTCGCCGACCACCTCGATGTCGTCCTCCACCTCGAGGATGACCCGGAAGCCGGTGCGGACGAGGTGCTGGTCGTCGGCGAGCAGCACCCGGACGGTCGGACCCGGGGCCGACGTCTCGCCGGTCGGTGCGGCGCTCATGCCGAACGCGCCGTGTCGACGACCGGCTGCTGCTCGTCGCTCGGCGCCCGCTGCGCGCCGACCGGTGGGTCCGCCAGTGCCGGCAGTGGGAAGCGGGCGCGTACCCGCCAGCCGCCACCGGCGCGCGGCCCGGCCTCCAGGTCGCCGTCGTGGGCGCTGACCCGTTCGTGCATACCGATCAGGCCCAGCCCGAGGGTGTTGACCCGGCGGCCAGCTCGTCCGTCGTCGGTCACGTCGACCTCCACCTCGCGGGCCAGGTACCGGACCCGTACGTCCAACACGTTCGCTCCGGCGTGCTTCAGGGTGTTGGTCACCGCCTCCTGCGTCACCCGGTAGGCCGCCTGCGAGACCGACTCGGGCAACGCGACCGCGTCGCCGTACACCCCGAGGGTTGCCGTCAGGCCGGCGGCTCGAGCCCGCTCGACCAGCTCGCCGATCCGCTCGACGCCGCCGGTCGCCGGCGGCTCGGCGTCGGTGCTGGCGGGGGCCCGCAGCACGCCGAGCATCCGACGCAGCTCGTCGACGGCGGTGCGGGCGCTCTGCTCGATGGCGGTGAGGGCCGTGCGGGCCTTGCCCGGGTCGCGGTCGAAGACCCGGCGGCAGGCGGACGCCTGCACCCCCATGACCGACACGTGGTGGGCGACCACGTCGTGCAGCTCCCGGGCGATCCGCACCCGTTCGCCGAGCACCGCCCGTTCCCGAGCCTCGGCCTGGGACCGGCGCAGGTTCTCGGCCTGGGTCCGCAGCTCGTGCTCGCGGCGCGCGGCGACCCAGGCGGTCTCGCCGAAGAAGTACGCGAAACCGAAGACCAGCACGTTGACCAGGACGCCGGTGACCATCGCGGCGAGCACCGGTGGCACCGGCCCGACGGCGTCGGCGAAGGCGCCGGGCGGGATGTGGTCGATGGACACCGCGTAGTAGATCCCCAGCCAGGCGAACATCGTGGCGATCACGCCGATCCGCAGCCGGCGGGACCGCTGACGGTCCTGTCCCCAGGCGCCCACCGTGTAGAGGGCGCAGAACAGGGCCCACGAGGAGAACTGGGTCTCCGGGGCCGAGCGCGCCTGCGCGGCGATGAACACCACCGAGATGATCAGCAGGGTCGCGGCCGGCCAGCGTCGCCGCCAGATCAGCGGCAGGGTCACCGCGACGGTCCAGAACAGCTGCTCCTGCCCGGACGGCGGCGGACCCAGCAGGAACGCCCCGGTGCTGCGGGCCAGGGTGAGGCTCACCAGGGCCAGCGCGGTCACCCCGAGGCCGAGCCAGAGGTCGTTGCGGCGCTGTTCCGGCGTCGGACCCGGGCGACGCCATTCGTCACGCTGTGCCACGGTCATCCAGGAACGATGCCACGGAACCCCCGGCGCCCGTCCACCGGGCGGGACCGCCGCCAGCTCCTGCCGACGGGCGGCGGCCCGGCGCGGGGAGCGCGCCGGGCCGTCGTGTCGGGTGCCGCTCACGCCGTCTGGCGGCGCGTCTTCAGAGCGGTGTCGATCAGGTCCCAGACCAGGATCGCGGCCGTACCCACCGCGATGGCGACCCCGATGAGGTTGCGATTGTCCGCGTCCGCCAGCCAGCTCAACCGCTCGCCCAGGTCCGGGTTGAGCAGCCGGTCGGAGAGCGCCAGCCACACCAGCGGCACCGAGAACGCGAGGTTGAGCAGCGCCTTGGTCCCGAACAGCGCCCAGTTCCAATGCCCGATCCGGTACTTGACGATCTCGAACACCAGGGTGCCGAGCATGACAACGATCAGTGCCGGCAGCCAGAAGGACCACAGCGCCGGGTCGAGGACCGGGATGTTGTCGCCGTCGGTGTCGCGCACCCAGGACCGGTAGTGCTGGAACGGTAGGTAGCCAATGGTCACCACCAGTATGACCACCGACGCGATGGTGTCGGCGAGGGAGATATCGCGGTGGGCCGGGACGTCGGGCAGTTGGTCGACCGTCCAGTCCGGCAGGTCCATGGCCGGTTGGGAGCGCTCGATGATCGCAAAGGTCAGGGTGAGCCAGAACCCGATGTGCACGGCCACGTGCAGGGCGACGACGAGGCCCGGTCCGATGGCCCCGAAACCGCTGCCCTCGGCGACCTTGACGACGGCGACGATCGTGCCGACGACCGCCGGGATGAAGCTGAGCAGCAGCTTCAGCAGTCGCAGCCAGACCAGGTAGTAGGTCGGGCCGATGAGCTGGAGCCGGCGGTCGGCGTACCGGGCGGCCAGCTCGTCCGGGTTGCCCAGCTCGGTGAGGACCTCCCGCTCGGCGGTGGGGGCGTCCTGGCCGCTGCCGGTGCGATCCTCGATCATGTCCTCGATCGAGGCGCGCAGCTCGCTGGCGATCTCGTCCCGGCGCTGGGTGGGCACCGAGCGCAGGGTGGCGGCGAGATAGCGGTCGGTCAGGGTGTTCATCGGTCGACTCCTTGGATCAGCCCGGTGATGGAGGTCTGTACGGCGGCGAGGTCGTCGAGGAGCCGGGTCAGCATCGACTCGCCCTCGTCGCTGGTCCGGTAGAACTTGCGCGGCCGGCTCTCCTCGGTGTTCCACTCGCTGGTCAGCAGCCCCTGGTCCTCCAGGCGGCGCAGCAGCGGGTAGAGCGTGTTGGCGTCGACCGGGAAGCCGTGGTCGGTGAGCCGTTGCAGCAGTGCGTAGCCGTAGTCCGGTCGGCGCAACGCGACCAGGCTGGCCACCACGACGGTGCCTCGACGCAACTCCTGCAGGTGCGTCCGTAGAACGTCCTCGCTAACCATGTGTCACACCATACTGTGTGCCACACAGTGTTGTCCACGCCAATAACGTCGTATCTGTCGACAGCGTTGTGATGGTCTGAGGTCCGGCGGGGTGCCGGGGTCCACGAGGGGTCGTTCACTCCCTTTGCTCTGCTCCTGCGGATGCGCCAGCGCCGCGCCGCCCGGTGGTGCGTAAGCGGCGGCAGAGCAAAGGAAGCGCGCACGACAGTCACCCGGCAGCCAGAGGCTGCCGGGTGAGGTGATCGACGTGGTGACGCGCTCGCCGCGCCGGGCGGACTACTCGAAGCGGGACACGTCGCCGGCACCCCGGCGCAGGATCTCCGGTTCGGGGCCGGACAGGTCGATCACGGTGGTCGGCTCCTTGCCGCAGTCGCCAGCGTCGAGCACCGCGTCGAGCTGGTGGTCGAGCCGCTCCTTGATCTCCCACCCCTGGGTCATCGGCTCGTCGTCGCCGGGCAGGACCAGCGTGCTCGACACCAGCGGCTCGGCCAGCTCGGCCAGCAGCGCCTGGGTGACGGTGTGCCGGGGTACGCGAACGCCGACGGTGCGCTTCTTCGGGTGCAGCATCCGGCGCGGCACCTCACGGGTGGCCGGCAGGATGAACGTGTAGCTGCCCGGGGTGGACGCCTTCACCAGCCGGAAGACCGAGTTGCTGATCTGGACGAACTGGCCGAGCTGCGCGAAGTCCCGGCAGACCAGCGTGAAGTGGTGCCGGTCGTCGAGGTGGCGGATCTGACGGATCCGGTCCAGCCCGTCCTGGTTGCCCAGCTGGATGCCGAGCGCGTAGCAGGAGTCCGTCGGATAGGCGACCAGCCCACCGCCGCGGATCAGGTCGGCGACCTGGCCGATGATCCGGGGTTGGGGGTTCTCCGGGTGCACGTCGTAGTACCTCGCCATCCTGAAGAGCCTAGGCGCACTCACGGGCGAGCAGGAGACGAGGGCCACGACCCTCGGCGCGGACGGTGGAGCCGCCGAGATCACCTCGGTAGGGTAGGTCCCGGTCGGCTCCGACCAACAAGATCCACACCGCCGGGGGGCGCCAGGCATGGCCGATTCGTTCGCGCATCTGCACGTGCACACCGAGTATTCGATGCTCGACGGAGCGGCCCGCCTCAAGGACCTGTTCGCCGAGGCCAAGCGGCTCGGCATGTCCGCCGTGGCGATCACCGACCACGGCAACATGCATGGCGCGAACGACTTCTACAACCAGGCGATGGCCGCCGGGATCACCCCGATCCTGGGCGTCGAGGCGTACGTGGCGCCGGAGTCGCGCTACCACAAGGCGCGGGTCAAGTGGGGTCGGCCGGAGCAGAAGAGCGACGACATCTCCGGTAACGGCGCGATCACCCACAAGACGATGTGGGCGAAGAACGCGCGGGGCCTGAAGAACCTGTTCACCCTCAACTCGCGCGCGTCCATGGAGGGGCACTACGTCAAGTGGCCCCGGATGGACATGGAGCTGATCGCCGAGCACGCCGAGGGCATCATGGCCACCACCGGCTGCCCGTCCGGCGCGGTGCAGACCCGCCTGCGGCTGGGCCAGTTCGACGAGGCTCTCAAGGTCGCCGCGAGCTACCAGGACATCTTCGGCAAGGAAAACTACTTCCTGGAGATCATGGATCACGGCCTCTCCATCGAGAGCCGGGTCCGTGAGGGGCTCACCGAGATCGCCCGCAAACTGGACATCCCGCCGGTGGTCACCAACGACTCGCACTACACCCACGAGGCGCAGGCCACCGCCCACGACGTGCTGCTCTGCGTGCAGACCGGCAGCAACATCGACGACCCGAACCGGTTCCGGTTCGAAGGTGGCGGTTACTTCATCAAGAGCGCCGACCAGATGCGCGCGGTGGACTCGTCGGAGTTGTGGCAGGAGGGCTGCCGCAACACCCTGCTGGTCGCCGAGAAGGTCGACCCGACCGGCATGTTCGAGTTCCACAATCTGATGCCGCGCTTCCCGGTGCCCGAGGGGGAGACCGAGGAGTCCTGGTTCCGCAAGGAGACGTTCGCCGGCCTGGCCCGCCGCTACCCGAACGGCATCCCGGAGGGGCACGTCGTCCAGGCGGAGTACGAGCTGGGCGTCATCAACCAGATGGGCTTCCCGTCGTACTTCCTCGTGGTCGCCGACTTCATCCAGTGGGCCAAGAGCCAGGGCATCTCGGTGGGTCCGGGCCGTGGCTCGGCCGCCGGCTCCCTCGTCGCGTACGCGCTGGGCATCACCGACCTGGACCCGATCCAGCACGGCCTGATCTTCGAGCGGTTCCTCAACCCCGAGCGGGTCTCGATGCCGGATGTCGACATCGACTTCGACGAGCGCCGGCGCGGTGAGGTGATCAAGTACGTCACCGACAAGTGGGGTGAGGACAAGGTCGCCCAGATCGCCACCTTCGGCACGATCAAGGCGAAGGCCGCGATCAAGGACTCGGCCCGGGTCCTCGGCTACCCGTACGCGGTCGGCGACCGGATCACCAAGGCGATGCCGCCGGCCGTGATGGGCAAGGACATCCCGCTCACCGGCATCTTCGATACCAAGCACCCCCGCTACGCCGAGGCCGGCGAGATCCGCGGCCTGTACGACTCCGACCCGGACGTCCGCAAGGTGATCGACACCGCCAAGGGCATCGAGGGGCTGATCCGGCAGACCGGTGTGCACGCCGCCGGCGTCATCATGTCCGCCGAGCCGATCATCGAGCACATCCCGTTGACCCGCCGGGACGCCGACGGGGCGATCATCACGCAGTTCGACTATCCGACCTGCGAGTCGCTCGGGCTGTTGAAGATGGACTTCCTCGGCCTGCGCAACCTGACGATCATCGACGACGCGGTCAAGAACATCGAGCTCAACCACGGCAAGAAGCTCGACCTGCTGGGGTTGCCGCTGGACGACCCGGCGGCCTACGAGCTGCTGGCCCGCGGTGACACCCTGGGCGTGTTCCAGCTCGACGGTGGGCCGATGCGCTCGCTGCTGCGGCTGATGAAGCCGGACAACTTCGAGGACATCTCCGCCGTCCTGGCGCTGTACCGGCCCGGCCCGATGGGCGTCGACTCGCACACCAACTACGCGCTGCGCAAGAACAAGCTCCAGGAGATCACGCCGATCCACCCGGAGCTGGAGGAGCCGCTGCGGGAGATCCTGGAGCCCACCCACGGCCTGATCGTCTACCAGGAGCAGGTGCAGCGCGCCGCGCAGATCCTCGCCGGCTACACCCTCGGTCAGGCGGACCTGCTGCGCCGGGCCATGGGTAAGAAGAAGAAGGAGATCCTCGACAAGGAGTTCATCCCGTTCCGGGACGGCTGCCGTGAGCGCGGCTACTCCGACGAGGCGATCCAGGCGGTGTGGGACGTCCTGGTGCCCTTCGCCGGCTACGCCTTCAACAAGGCGCACTCCGCCGCGTACGGTCTGGTCTCCTACTGGACGGCGTACCTGAAGGCGCACTACCCGGCCGAGTACATGGCCGGGTTGCTGACCAGTGTCGGCGACGACAAGGACAAGATGGCGCTCTACCTGGCCGAGTGTCGCCGGATGCGCATCCAGGTGCTGCCGCCGGACGTGAACACCTCGGCCGGGCCGTTCACCCCGGTCGGCAAGGACATCCGCTTCGGTCTGGCCGCCGTGCGCAACGTCGGGGCGAACGTGGTCGCCTCGATCATGCGGTGCCGGGAGGAGAAGGGCGAGTACGCCGACTTCTACGACTTCCTGTCCAAGGTGGACGCGGTGGTCTGCAACAAGAAGACCATCGAATCCTTGATCAAGGCTGGTGCGTTCGATTCCCTCGACCACCCCCGCAAGGGTCTGCTCGCGGTGCACGCCGACGCCATCGACGCGTACGCCGATGTCAAGCGCAAGGAGGCGGTCGGCCAGTACGACCTGTTCGGCGCGGGCTTCGGTGACGCCGACACCGGCAGCACGACGGTGATGCCGGTGATCGGTGACAGCGAGTGGGACAAGCGCGACAAGCTGGCCTTCGAGCGCGAGATGCTCGGCCTGTACGTCTCCGACCACCCGCTGTTCGGCCTGGAGCACATCCTCAACGCGGCAGCCGACACCACCATCGCCTCCCTGGCCGAGGAGGGCGCGGTGCCCGACGGGGCCGTCGTCACTCTCGCCGGCATCCTGTCCGGGGTGCAGCGCCGGGTCACCAAGCAGGGTCGGGCCTGGGCCTCGGCCACCCTGGAGGACCTGGCCGGTGGGGTCGAGACGCTGTTCTTCCCCAACACCTACGAGGTGATCGGGCAGTACATCGCCGAGGACGCCATCGTGGTGGTCAAGGGTCGGGTGGACCGCCGCGACGACACCCCACGGATCATGGCGATGGACATGTCCATGCCGGACGTCAGCACCAGCGCCACCAACAAGCCGGTCACCCTCACCATCCCGGTGCACCGCTGCACACCGCCGCTGGTGGAGAAACTCAAGGAAACCCTGGTGCTGCACCCCGGCGACACCGAGGTGCACGTCAAACTCCAGAACGGTGGGCGCACCACCACCCTGCGGCTGGGCCCGTTCCGGGTGGCGGCGACGACCGCGCTGATGGGTGACCTGAAGAGCGTCCTCGGCCCGGCCAACGTGAGCTGACCGGGCCTCGGTCCGGCCGGCGCACGTCCGGCCGGACCGAGGACGGCCGCCGGTCAGCCCTGCTCGGGGGCGCTGATCTCCCGCAGTTGGCCGTCGGCCAACCGCAACCAGCGCTGCACGCCGATCTCTGCGAGGAACCGTTCGTCGTGGCTGACCACCACGAACGCCCCCTGGTACGCGGACAGCGCGCTCTCCAACTGAGCGACGCTGACCAGGTCCAGATTGTTGGTCGGCTCGTCGAGCAGCAGCAGTTGCGGCGCCGGCTCGGCGCAGAGCACACACGCGAGGGTCGCGCGCAGCCGCTCACCGCCGGAGAGCACCCCGACGGGCAGGTTCACCCGGGAGCCCCGGAACAGGAACCGGGCGAGCAGGTTCATCCGAGACGCGTCCGGCAGACTCGGCGCGTAGGCGGCGAAGTTCTCCGCCACCGTACGGTCGAGGTCCAGCAGGTCCAGCCGCTGCGACAGGTACGCGATCCGCCCGTCCGCCCGCCGGATGTCCCCGCCGGCCGGTTCGAGGTCACCGCTGACGAGGCGCAGCAGGGTCGACTTGCCGACGCCGTTCGCGCCGGTGAGCGCGATCCGCTCCGGCCCCCGGATCACCAGGTCGGCACCGTCGCCGCCGAACAGCTCCCGGTCGTCGAAGCAGGCCCGCATCCCCTGGCCGGAGAAGACAGTGCGTCCGCCGGGGACGGTGGTGTCCGGCAGGTCCACGGTGATCCGGTCCTCGTCGCGTACCGCCCGGCCGGCCTCGTCGAGGCGCGCCTGGGCCGAACCGACCCGGTTGGAGTGGGTTTCCTGCGCCCGGCCCGCCGACTCCTGCGCACTGCGCTTCAGCCCACCGGCCACGATCCGCGCCAGGCCGGCGTTCTTGAGGTTCTTCGAGGCGTTGCTGGCCCGCCGGTCGGCCCGCTCCCGGGCCTGCTGCATCTCCCGTTTCTCCCGCTTGACCTCCTGCTCGGCGTTGCGCAGGTTGCTCTCGGCCACCTCCCGCGCCGCCTGCACCGCCTCGGTGTACGCGGTGAAGTTGCCCCCGTACCAGCGGATCTCGCCGCGGTCCAGCTCGGCGATGCGGTCCATCCGGTCCAGCAGCTCCCGGTCGTGGCTGACCAGCAGCAGGCAGCCGGACCAGTCGGAGAGCACGTCGTAGAGCTTGTGCCGAGACTCCAGGTCCAGGTTGTTGGTCGGCTCGTCGAGCAGCAGCACGTCCGGGCGGCGCAGCAGTTGCGCCGCCAGGCCGAGGGAGACCACCTGGCCGCCGCTGAGGGTGTGCAGCCGCCGGTCGAGTGACAGCTCACCGAGACCGAGCCGGTCCAGCTCGGCGCGGGTGCGCTCCTCGATGTCCCAGTCGTCGCCGATCGTGGCGAAGTGCGCCTCGCTGGCGTCGCCCGCCTCGATGGCGTGCAGGGCCGCGATCCGCTCGGCGACGCCGAGCACCTGCGCCACGGTCAGGTCGCCGACCAGCGGCAGGGTCTGCGGTAGGTAGCCGAGCAGGCCGTCGACGGTGACGCTGCCACCGCTGGGCCGCAGCTCCCCGGCGATCAGCCGCAGCAGGGTGCTCTTGCCGGCGCCGTTGGGCGCGACCAGGCCGGTGCGCCCGCCCGGGACGGTGAAGGACAGCTCCGAGAAGACCGGGGTGTCGTCCGGCCAGGAGAAGGACAGGTTCGAGCAGACGATGAACGCATCAGACATGCGAGTGACCTCAAAGGGTGGGGTGGGCGCGCCTAGGCTGCCCGACGACAACGGGAACCGGTGGAACGACGGCATGGCCTCGACGGCTGCGCCTACACGCGCCGAACCGATGGCCGAACACATCCGGTCTCACCCGGAGATGTCGTCGTCACCCGCCATGTCTGGTCTCCCTGGTCGTGCCACTAACCCAACTCGGCCAAGTCTAACAACGGATCTTCACCCCGCCACCGCAAAAGGGTGCAGCGCTCGGTGTATAGGCCAGGCTATAGTTGGTCCATGTCTCATGAGCCGCCACGTCGCTGGGCGATCAGGACGACAACGGGTAACAAGGCAGGAGATTGGAATCGATGGTACGAAAAATCGATTCCGGTCGCTGAGATCGCGTACGAGGGCTGGCTTGCCTTCGAGAGGAAACGGAGGGAGGGCTGATGAGCGACTTCCATGACTGGAACGACATCCGGGCTGAGCTGCACGACGGGGACGATGAAGCGCTCGACGGAGAACGTGCCCGTACGGAGGCGTGGATCAGCGCGTTCCATCTTGCCGAAGAACGGAAGCGGCTGGGCCTGACCCAGCGGCAGGTGGCCGAGCTGATGGGTGTCACGCCCGGCCGGGTCAGCCAGATCGAGAACGGTGATCTGGAGGCCAACGAGGTCGCGACGCTGAGCCGATATGCACGAGCACTCGGTGCCCGGATGAGGATCATCTTCGACTACGGCGATGACCTCCGTCAGATCGCCTGACAACGCGTCTCGCGTGCTGCCGGCGACAGCAGACGTCGATCATGGAGTTGTGGTGGGAGCAATGCCCCCTGGTGCTCCATACGTGAGGCACCACAACTCCATGATCGACGCTAGGAGAAGGTCAGCGGGGTCGGTATTCAACCTCGGGGCGGCCGGGGGTGCCGTAGCGAGGGCTGCGGGCCGCACGGTCGACGGTCACCAGATATTCCAGGTAGCGGCGGGCGGTCACCCGGGAGATGCCGGTCAGCCCGCTCACCTCGGTCGCGGACAGCCCCGCCTGGGCTCCGGCCCCGTCGGTGAGGGCGGTGCGTACCCGATTCAGGGTCTGCGCGTCGAGCCCCTTGGGCAGGCTGTGTCCGGCGGTGCCGCGCAGGGTGGCGAACATCCGGTCCACGTCGTGCTGGGCGGCCACCTCACCGTCGGCGAGCGCCTGCGCGCGGTAGTCCGCGTACCGCTCCAGCTTGTCGCGGAACGCGGCGAACGTGAACGGTTTGAGCAGGTAGTGGGTCACCCCGAGGGACACCGCGGTGCGCACCACCGCCAGGTCCCGCGCGGAGGTCACCGCGAGCACGTCGACGCTGCTGCCGGCCGCGCGCAGCGCCCGGCAGACGTCCAGGCCGTGCAGGTCGGGCAGCCGAAAATCCAGGAGTACGAGGTCGATGTCGCCGCCGTCGTTGGCGCGCAGGGCCGCCATCGCCGCCCGCGCGGTGTGCGCCACGCCGACCACCACGAACCCGGGAACCCGTTCGGTGTACGCGGAATGTGCCTCGGCGAGCAGTGGCTCGTCCTCGACGACCAGCACCCGGATGTCGGTCACGACCGCTCACCTCCACCGGGCAGGCGGACGGTGAACATGCTGCCGCCGTCGTCCGAGCGAGTCACCTCGGCGCTGCCGCCGTGCCGGCGGACCACCTGCCCGACCAGCGCCAGACCGAGGCCGCGGCCGGTGCTCTTGGTGGACCAGCCACGCCGGAACGCGTCGGCCACCCGGTCCGGGGCCAGCCCGGGGCCGCTGTCGGCGACCCGGATCACCAGTTCGTCGTCGACGGCGCCGACGAAGACTCGCACCCGGCGTGGCGCCGGCGTGCCGGCCACCGCCTCCAGGGCGTTGTCGACCAGGTTGCCGACCACGGTGAGCAGATCGCCGGTCGGCAGTGGGCTGTCGTCGAGGCGGCAGTCCGGCTCGATGATCAGGTCCACCCCGCGTTCGCCGGCCTGCGCGGACTTGCCCAGCAGCAGCGCGGCCAACGCAGGCTCGGTCACCGCACCGACCACCCGGTCGGTGAGCTGCTGGGCGAGGGCCAAATCCCTGGTGCCGAGCCGGACGGCCTCGTCGGCGCGCCCCAACTCGACCAGGGTCAGCACGGTGTGCAGCCGGTTGGCCGACTCGTGGGTCTGCGCCTGCAACGCCTCGGTCAGCGCGCGCACCGAGTCCAGCTCGCTGGCCAGCGTGCGCAGCTCGGTCTGGTCGCGCAGGGTCAGCACGGTGCCGAGCACCGCGCCCTCGAAGCGGGTGGTCCGCTGGTTGGCCACGAGCACCCGGTCACCGGCGACGATCGGCTCGTCGCGGGCGTCGCGCCCGGAGCCGAGCAGCTCGGCCGCCGCTGGCGGCAGGTCGATCCCGGCGACCGGCTGGTCGATCACCGGCGCGTCCGCGTCGAGCCCCAGCAGCCGGCGGCCCTCGTCGTTGACCAGCGCCACCCGCCGGTCGGTGGTCAGCACGACGAGACCTTCGCGAACCGAGTGCAGGACCGCGTCGTAGTACTCGTACATCCGGGTCATCTGCGCCGGCCCCAGACCGTGCGTCTGGCGGCGAAGTCGGCGACTGAGCAGCCAGGAGCCGGTCGCGGCGAGCGTCAGGGCCGGCGCGGCGACACCGAACAGCACCGGCAACTGGCCGAGCAGCTTGCGGTTGATCGCGCGGGTGGTGATGCCCACCGAGACCAGACCGACGATGCGCCGCTGCTCGTCGTACACCGGAACCACCGCGCGCACCGACTCGCCGAGCGTCCCGACGTTGGTGGTGGTGAACGCGTGGCCCGCCAGGGCGGGGCCGATGTCGCCGACGAACGGCTCGCCGATCCGCTCCCGGGTGGGGTGCGAGAAACGGGTGCGGTCGGGGGCCATCACCACCACAAAGTCGGTGCCCGTCGCCTCCCGGGTCGATTCCGCGTACGGCTGGAGGACCCTCGCGGGGTCGGCGGTGGTGAGGGCCGCGCGGACGTCGGGGGAGCCGGCCACGGTCTGTGCCACCGCGAGCACCTCCTCCTGCGCGGCCTGGCGGGAGTCGCTGCGGGCCAGCCAGACGGCGCCCGCCGCGCCAGCCAGCACGAGCAGCGTCACCACCACCGCCTGGAGGGCGAAGAGCTGCGCCGCGATGCTCCACTGGCGTCGGGCCACCTCCACCACCTCCTCATTGCGCCGCTGCCGTTGTCTCGTCAGCGGTGAACAGAATGACCGCAAGGCTGTCAACGGGTGAGACACGCTTCACATTGTCGACATGGACACCACCGCATCCACCACCTCACCGGCGCCCCCGGCCCGCCGGGACCGTACCCGTTACCTGTACATCGCTGTCATCGTGGCCGTGCTCGCCGGCATCGTGGTTGGCCTGGTGGCCCCCGATTTCGGCAAGGAACTCAAGCCGATCGGCACCGGCTTCGTCAACCTGATCAAGATGATGATCAGCCCGGTCATCTTCTGCACCATCGTGCTCGGCGTCGGGTCCGTCCGGCAGGCCGCGAAGGTCGGCAAGGTCGGCGGCCTCGCCCTCGGCTACTTCCTCACCATGTCGACAGTGGCGCTCGCCATCGGCCTGGTCGTCGGCAACCTCATCCACCCCGGCTCCGGCCTGAACCTGGGCCCGGACCTCGCGGGCGCGGGCAAGGCCGCCGCCGGTGACGAAGCCGCCGGTACGACGGAGTTCCTGCTCGGGATCATCCCGACCTCGATGCTGTCCGCGCTCACCGAGGGCGAGGTGCTCCAGACGCTGCTGGTGGCCCTGCTGGTCGGTTTCGCTGTCCAGGCCATGGGCCGGCGCGGTGAGCCGGTGCTCGGTGCGATCGCCGTCATCCAGCGCGTCGTCTTCAAGGTCCTCGCCATGATCATGTGGCTGGCGCCGGTCGGCGCGTTCGGTGCCATGGCCGCAGTGGTCGGCGCGACCGGCGTGGACGCGCTCAAGAGCCTCGCCCAGATCATGCTGGGCTTCTACGCGACCTGCCTGATCTTCGTGCTGGTGTTCCTCGGCGCACTGCTCTGGTTCGTGGCCCGGATCTCGATCTTCTCGCTGCTGCGCTACCTCGGCCGGGAGTTCCTGCTGATCCTGTCGACCTCGTCGTCGGAGTCGGCGCTGCCGCGGCTGATCGCGAAGATGGAGCACTTCGGGGTGAGCAAGCCGGTCGTCGGCATCACGGTGCCGACCGGGTACTCGTTCAACCTGGACGGCACGGCGATCTACCTGACGATGGCGTCGCTGTTCATCGCCGACGCACTGGGCAACCCGCTCTCCATCGGCGAGCAGGTGTCACTGCTGCTGTTCATGATCATCGCGTCGAAGGGTGCGGCGGGCGTGACCGGTGCCGGCATCGCGACGCTGGCCGGTGGGCTCCAGTCGCACCGACCGGACCTCGTCGACGGTGTCGGGCTGATCGTGGGCATCGACCGGTTCATGTCGGAGGCCCGGGCGCTGACCAACTTCGCGGGCAACGCCGTGGCCACGGTGCTGGTCGGAACCTGGACCGGCGAGTTCGACCGGGACCGGGCGGTCGGCGTGCTCAAGGGCGACGACCCGTTCGACGAGGCCACGATGCTCGACGAGCACGACGACTCCAACGAGACGGCAGCGCCGCGTTCCGACGAGCAGACGCCCGCGACGGCGGGAGCGCCAGCCTGAGTCACGGCATGGACACCCCCGGCAGGGTGCGCGGGCATGCGCCGGCGCACCCTGCCGGGGGTGAACCGCGCCTGGCTGGATGACCGTCCTACGCCTTGCCCGCTCAGCCGCGTTCGTGCGGACGACTGTTCCTCCACCGGGTCATCGCCGCGTAGCTCGCGGGGGTTCGGACCCCGGGTGATGAGTTCCGGCGCCCGCGCCCGTCATACCTACGACAGGACACGACGAGGCGGAAGGATGACGCGATGAGTGCGGACACGCGGCTGAAGGAGCTGGGCGTGAGCAATCTGGGTGAGGTCGACGAGCCGGCGTTCTCGGGGCTGGCGCAGCGGCACCGGCGGGAGCTGCACGTGCACTGCTACCGGATGCTCGGGTCGTTCGAGGACGCCGAGGATGCCGTGCAGGAGACGTTCCTACGTGCCTGGCGGCGGCGGGAGACCTTCGAGGGGCGGTCGACGTTCCGGGCCTGGTTGTACCGGATCGCCACGAACGCCTGCCTGGACCTGCTCGCCAAGCGTCGCCCGGAGCCGGCGACCGGCGGCGAGGTGCTGTGGTTGCAGCCCTACCCGGATCGGCTGCTCGACGAGCTGCCCGCTGGCGACGCGGACGAGCCGGAGGCGGTCGCCGTCGCGCGGGAGACGATCGAGCTGGCGTACCTGGTCGCGGTCCAGCATCTCGCGCCGCGTCCGCGGGCGGTGCTGATCCTGCGGGACGTGCTCGGTTGGCCGGCGAAGGAGGTCGCGGATCTTCTCGGGGACTCGGTCAACTCGGTGAACAGCGCATTGCAGCGGGCGCGCGCCGGCATGCGGGAGCACCTGCCCGCCGAGCGGCAGGACTGGACCGGCGGTGAGGAGGACGGCGGGACACGCGAGCTGGTGCGCCGCTTCACCGACGCCAGCGTGGCCACCGACATCGACGTGCTCGCTGGCATGCTGCGGGACGACGTCCGATGCTCGATGCCACCCACGCCGGGCCTGCACGTCGGCCGTGACGCGGTGGTGAACGACTGGGTCCAGGACGGATTCGTCGGCATGAAGGGGCTGCGGGGGATCCCCACCTCGGTGAACCGGCAGCCGGCGGTCGCCTTCTACCTGTGGCGGGAGCAGGAAGGCGCGTACCTCCCGCTGACGCTCGACGTCCTGCGCGTCACCGGCGGAGCGATCACCGAGATCGTCACGTTCCACGACGACCAGTTCCCGCGGCTCGGGCTGCCGGAGCGACTGCCGGCGGACGGCACGGAGTAGTCCCGATGTGGACGCTCACGCTGCGCGGGGGCGAGCGTGTCGTCGTGGTCCCGGCGCAGTGGCGCGACGCGTTCGGCGTCGTCGTCTGCGGGCGGGTGCAGCTGGAGCTGCGCGACGGTGAACCCGGGCCGGTCCTCGGCCGGGACGCCGGGTTCTGGCTTCGCGGCACCGGCGTCCACGCGCTGCGCAACCCCGGCCGTCGTACGGCGAGGGTGCGCATCGTCGCGCCCAGAAACCCCGTATCCCAGTTACCGATGGAGGATCGACATGAGCAGCACGAATGACACCGGGGTCGTCGCAGGCCCCGCACCGACCCGGACCACCCACACCCACCGGTTCCGCGGTCTCGTCGGCACTGGCCTCGTCGCCGCGCTCGCAGCGGTGGTGGCCACCACCCTCGCCGCCGCGCTCGCCCAGGCCGTCGGCGTCGACTTCGAGGTCCCCGAGGGTGGCGAGACGATCCCGTTGTCCGGGTTCGCCGTGGTGACCGGCTTCTTCTCGGTCGTGGGCATCGTCATCGCCGCCGCTCTACGCCGGTGGAGCGCTCAGCCCGCCAGGCGATTCCTGTGGACGGCGATGTCGCTGACCGCGATCTCGTTGGTCCCGCCCCTCATCTCCGGGGCGAACACCGCCACCATCGCCGCTCTCCTCGGGCTGCACCTGGTGCCTGCGGCGGTGATGATCCCCACCCTGACGCGGAGCCTCCGCACCAGAACCGGCTGATCGGTCTCGTCAACGGTGCCAACGAGGTGCCGAGGGATTGTTGCGGAAGGCTCGGGGAGACATGCCGAAGGCCGCGGTGAAGACCCTGCTGAAGTGGGCCTGGGAGGGAAAGCCCCAGCGGGCGGCGATGCTGAGGATGGACCGTCCACGTTGCAGGGGGTCGCGCAGGTCGCGCGCGCACCGGTCCAGGCGCCTCGTCCGGATGATCTCGGCGACGGTCTGGTCCTCGCCCTCGAACGCTCGATGCAGGCTGCGGAGCGAGACGTGGTGCGCGGCCGCGACGGTGGCCGGGGAGAGGTCCGGGTCGCCGAGGTGCTCCTCGATGAACGCCTTGACGCGTACGCGCAGGCTGTGGCCGCGTACCTCGGTCGGTAGAGCCTCCGTGAGATCCAGGCGCTGGGCCAGCATCGCGGAGATCAGGTCCCGGGCGACAGTGCCCAGGAGCGGAACGTCGCTCTCCTGGTACTGCTCGGGGTGGGTCAACACCTGGCGTACGAAGTGGTTGAGCAGCACGCCCATCCCCTCGGCAGCGGAGATGGTCGTGCCGAGAAGCTGCGCGACCTTGTTGGGATGCAGCGGTATGAGATCGTGCGGCACGAGGATCGTCAGGGTGGTCAACAGGTCCTCGTGCTGCGTCCGCCCCTGATGGGACGACTGATGCGGTCGCGACGTGTCGACGACGGCGAAGTGTCCCGGCGCGAAGCGGTTCGTCCGCCGCTCCTGCTCCAACCCGCCGTGCCCCGACAGCGGCAGCGCGAACTCGTACATCTCCGGGTCGCCGCGGCGGATGAATGTGCTGGTCCGCTGCATGTCCAGTGATGGGTACTGCCAGGACGACAACACGACCTCGCCCAGGCTGATGACGTCGGCGCGGGCGCGGAAGTCTGCCGCGTGGGCACTGTGGATCCGCATCGGGACCGACTCGCGTGCCACCAGGTCGTGCCAATACCCGAATCGTTCACTCTCGGGCACGGAAATCGTGTCCGCCGAGCCTACGGTGAGCACTGGCGTGCCTCGTTTCCTGTCGATGTTTCTGACGTGGCGACGGCAGCGCTGCCGACCGATCTTACAAGATCACCTTAACCCCGGCTCAGGTTCGGCGAGGGGGCGTCGTCGTCGCCTCATGTTCGCAGGACGCGCACACAACGGCCACCACCCGGAAGGGGTGGCCCGGCCTTCGGTCCAGTCAGCGTCGGCGTGCTCGCCACATCGTGTGTTCCCTGGAAATCGCCGTCTCCGTGTCGTTCACGAACTGCGACAGGTCGGCTTCCGACCTGATGCGGGTGGCGAGCGACCCCATGGCGGCAAGCTCCTGACTCGCCAGGGCGTAGGCCGTTGCCACCGCACCGTGTTGCCGGGTCTGCGTCCATGCCGCGCCGGCCGCGACCGCTGCGGCGGCCACGCCGAGCAGGTCGACGTCGGTCAGGCCGGCAGCCCTCGACACGGCCAGGGTCACCCCCACGATCTCCAGGACGAGCATGCTGACCGACCAGCGTGTCGCCCGGGCGCGGTTCGACAACGACCGCTCGGCGTACCAGGCCCGCTGGCCCTCCAGGCGGCCGGTCAGGTACGCGGCACGGCGGTCCTCAAGGGAGGATGAGCGGAGAGCCCGCATCCCCTCGGTGATCTGTTGCCCGGTCATCGCGGGCGCCGCCAGCCCAGCCGCCGACATGTCCCTGGTCAGGCCCAGCAGCCGGCCGGTGAATTCCTCGGTGCTGTCCGAGTCGCTCCGTGACTGGGGAAAGGGTTCTGAAGCTGTCGCGAATCGCCAGGTGAGCGACTTGACGGATTCGGAGAGGGCTCTGCCGACGTACCACCGCTCGTTGGGGCGATTGGTGAGCAGGAAGACCTCGACGATCGAGGTGGCGGCGAAGGCGCCCGCCGCCAGCGCCGGGCCCAGGGCGAAGTCGTCGAGTTTCCAGGTGGCGACGCCCGCGACGGCGGCCAGCAGGAGCAGGGACAACCGCAGTGCGATCAGGGTCGTGAACACTCGTTGGCCGCGCTGCGACTCGTGGGACACGGCGCGCTGAAACGGGGGAAGGTCCTCGGCATTCAGCATGGCGTTGGCCTCTCGACAGATCATTCACTGTAGATGGTGCCGCCCACGGTGGTTGTCCGAAGATCGACGCTTGTCGCCGTCCGTCGCGGCGCTTTCGGCTCTACGGCGTGGTCGTGGCGCAGGCCACGCCGATGCCGAGGTCGACGCGGTGGTCCTGGCCATTCGAGGTCACGATGACGGGTACGCAGGCAGCCCGCGCGACCCAGGTGCCGCCGGCGAACGCCAGCCACTGAGCCTGCCCACCCTCCGGTGCGCAGGCGTGCACGGTGGCGGTCGCGGCTGGCGTGTTGGGGGCGCCCCATCCGACCCTGGCCCTGCTCTCCCACCCCGGTGCGACCCGGAGGTCGACGACCCGACCCGCCCGGACGACCAGCCCCCACTTGGCGAAGAGCCGCGCCGCCGGGTCGGCCTTTCCGGACTCCTCCGCGGACAGCACGGCCGCGCTGGGCACCGCCACGTCCTCTCCGACGAGCCGGTAGCCCTCCGGCGGTGCCGACATTTCCGTGACCGATGGCGTGCAGGGCAACCCGCCACCGCTCGGGCTCGTCGATGTCCTCGCGCCGTTGGGCGGCGGCGCGCTGGGTTGCCGCGAGTCGCCTGCGGGCGTGCAGGCGGTCAGCGCCGCCGCCAGACACACCGGGCCCCACCGTGCGATCCGCCCGGGCACCGGGTGGACCGGAACGTGTGGGGGCCGGGTGGTTGTCGCATTCGCACTCATCCGACATTCATAGCTGGTTGCCGTGGTCCCTGAGCGCTGACGGTAGGCCCTGAGATGGTTACGGTCGTGGATGTTGTGGTTCCCCGACCGTTCGAGGAGTGATCGCATGGCCCCCTCTGCGTCCCGGCTGTTCTCGGAGATAACGACGTCCGAACGACCGGCCGAGACCACAGTGGTCATGCGACGGGCGGTGGTGCTCGGTGGCAGCATGGCCGGGCTGATGGCTGCCCGGGTGTTGAGCGACCACGCCGAGGAGGTGCTGATCATCGAACGGGACCCGTCCGACGTCGATGCCGGGCCTCGACCGGGTGTGCCCCAGGGCAGCCAGGTGCACGCCCTGCTGCCCGCCGGTCAGGTCCAGTTGGAACGTTGGTTTCCCGGCATCGTCGACGAGGCGCTCGCGCTCGGTGCCCCACCGCCGCCGAGCGACCCGGGCACGGCGAAAATCTTCGTGAACGGCGAACTGGGGCTGCCGCCGGCCGCGACCGGCACCGGGCCGGCGTTGATCACCACGCGTCCGTTCCTGGAGGCGTTGGTCCGGCGGCGGACGCTCGCCGTCGACAACATCCGCATGGTGTACGGCCGGGCCGAGGGTCTGCTCTTCGACGAGCGGCGGGTCACCGGCGCGCGATACGTGCCCGAGAGCGGCGGCGAGCCGGTCGTCGAACCGGCGGACCTGGTGGTCGACGCGATGGGGCGGTCCAGCCGGCTCAGCGACTGGCTGGCCGAGCACGGGTGGCCCCGCCCGCCGATGCAGCGCATGCCGATCAAGCTGAACTACGCGACGGCGCTCTTCACGCGTGACGAGAAGGTCAGCGACGCCTGGGTGGCGGTCTTCCACACCATGGCGGGCAAGGGGCGTACCGCGCGGATCGGTGGCATCAACTCGGTCGAGGGGGACCGGTGGATCATGCTGGTGGCCGGCTACGACGAGGACCGGCCCAGCCGCGACGTCGCCGACTTCACCGCGCGGTGTCGGGAGCACTACCCGCAGATGTTCGGCGACATCGCCGAGCGCGGGGAGATGCTGGGCGGGGTGGTCACGTATCACCAGGCGGACAGCCGACGCCGCGACTTCCACAAGCTGGACCGCCTGCCCGCCGGGTTGGTCGCGGCCGGAGACGCCGTGGCGTCCTTCAACCCGGTGTACGGCCAGGGCATGACCTCCGCGACGCTGCACGCCTCCTGCCTGTCGGCGTACCTGCGGTCCGGCCCGAAGCCGCACGACGAGCCCGCGCGGGCGTACTTCGACCAGGTCCGGGTGGTCGTCGACGCCGCCTGGCAGATCTCCACCACCGCCGACATCGAGCTGCCGCACGTCGACGGGCCGTACCCGCCCGGGTACCGGGTCACCAAGTGGTTCGGGGACCTGCTCTTCCGGACGTCGCTGACCGATCCGGTGCTCAACGCCCGGCTGGGTCGGGTCACCACGATGCTCGACCACCCGGCGACCCTGAGCCGCCCCAGCACACTGCTGCGGGCCCTGCGGCTCGGGCTGTTCCGGACTTCTCGGCGCTGATTTCGTCGCGAAACCCGCCGGTGCCGGGACGCCCGGGGAAGAATGGTGGGCCGGGGAGGGGTGCCGCGACGAGCCGGGGGAGCAGGCGTGCTGGCAACCAGCCCCCTCGGCCGGCTCCGCCGCCGTGACCCGGGGGACGCCATCCTGCGACGCGCGGCACGACTGACGATCGTCGCGTCCGTCGTCTTCTACGGCTGCCGGTACGGCGCGGGCAGTCCGATCCTCGCCACGTACGGCCTGTTCGGCACGATCGCGGCCGGGTCGTTCGCGCAACTGCCCGGTCCCGCGCCGCAACGGGCGCGGATCCTCGTCCTGTCGCTGCCGGGGGTCTGGGCGCTGATCGTCGCGGGCTCGCTGTTGGCGTGGAGCACGTGGGCGGCCGCCGGCGGGATGCTGGTCATCGGGTTCGTCGTGGCGTTCGCCGGGGTTGGCAACCCGCGCCTGGTGGGGTTGGCGAGCGCGTTCCAGCTCTTCTACATCCTGGCGTCCTTCCCGCCGTACCAGCCGGGCACCCTGCCGCAGCGACTCGGCGGGGTCACGTTCGCCATCGTGCTGCTCGCCGCTGCCGAGGTGGTCCTCTGGCCCGATCCGGTGCCGGTCTCCTACCGGCAGCGTCTCACCCAGGCGGCGGACGGCGTCGCGGCGCTCCTGGACGCCGCCGCCGACGGGTTGACCCACCCGCACGCCGGTCCGGGTGATCGGGACGCGCGGCGCCAGCGGGCGTACGACGTGGTGGCCGCCATCGAGTTGGGCCGCAACCCACCGGAGTGGGCCCCCACCGCGGCGGGCGTTCAGGATCGGGCGCTGCGGATCTGCGCGGCCGCCCTGCGGGAGGTGCTCGTCGAGGCGGACCGGCTGGTGGCTGACGCCCCGCCGGAGCCGGTCGGGGACCTGGCGGCGGCAGGTCTGCTGCGTTCGTGCGCGGACACCACCCGCGCCGCGGGTCGCAGCCTGTCGCCGGGTGCCCCGGCAGTGCGAATCGACGGCTTGGACACCGCGGTCGGGCGAGCCGAGACGGCGTACCCCGTGGGGGAGGGCGACGGCCGCGACGCGTCGGACGTACCCCGGTTGTGCCGGGACGCCACAGCGCTGGCCCTCGCCGACCAGGTGCGGGTCTTCGCCGTCGGCGCCCGGGTGGCCACCGGGGCGCGGTTGCACGGCGAGGACGCGACCTCGGGGCTCTTCGAGTACGCGCGACACAGCCCGTGGACGCTGTACTGGTGGCAGTTCCGCTCTCACCTGGCACCCCGCTCCGCCCACCTGCACAGCTCGATCCGGCTGGCGGTGGCGCTCGCCCTCGCTCGGGTCGCCGCCGGGGTGTTGCACCTGACCCACGGCTTCTGGGTGCTGCTGGCCACCCTCACCGTCCTGCGTACCTCGGCCGCCGACACCCGTACCGCGCTGCGCCCGGCCGTGCTGGGCACAATCGCCGGTGCGGCCGTCAGCGGCGCTGTGATGTTCGTCGTCGACGAGCCGATCGTGTACGCCGTCGTCCTGCCGGTCACCCTGATGCTGGCCTTCGGCGTCGGCCGGCTGCTCGGTCCGGTGTGGCAGCAGGCGCTCTTCACCCTGCTGCTGACGGTCGTGTTCGCCCAGCTCAGCCCGGAGGGGTGGCGGATCGCCGAGGTCCGTCTCGTCGACGTGCTGCTCGGTGCGCTGATCGGTGTTCTCGTCGGCGTGGCGATGTGGCCGCGTGGCGCGGCCCACGACCTGCGGTACAACGCCACCCGCTACCTGGCCGCCAACGCGGACGCGGTCGAGCAGACCGTCCAGGCGATGCTCGGTGACGCTCCGTCTCCGGATCGCGCCCTCGACCGGGTACGACGCCGGATGATCCTGATCGACTCGTCGTACTGCCAGTACCACTTCGAGCGGCACGACCCGCACCGTCAGCAGGTCAACTGGTCCGCCCTACTGAGCGCCGGGCACCACGTGGTGCCCGGCGCCGACGCGCTGCTCCGTCGCAACCCGCCCGGCTGCCTGGCCGGCTGGCCGGCGGCGGCGGTCCTGCTGCGGGGCTCCGCCGGGCACCTGCGGTCGGCGTACGAGGCCCTCGCCGACGAGGTCGCGCACGGCCGGCCGGCTGGTCCGACGCCTCTCCCGACCGGCTGCGCCGCCGAACTGGACCGGATCCGTCCGGCCCTCGGCGAGGCCGACCCCCGGTCCATCCGGCACCTTGTGGAGGTCGACCGGTGGCTCGCCGGCCTCGCCGACACCCTCGCCCGCATCCACCCGCCGGCTCAGGGCGACTCGGCTGGCCGCCGTGGGCAGCCGTGACTCGGTCCGCCCAGGCCGCCGGTTGCCGATTGGCCGTGCCCGTGCGTGGCCGCGCCGCCTAGCGTCGAGCACATGGAGATCGAGCAGGCGCAGAAGCTGTGGCAGCCGGAACCCGGCTGGCTGAACACCGCCTCCTACGGGTTGCCGCCCGACCCGGCGTGGACGGCGTTGCAGGACGCTCTCGCCGCGTGGCGGGTCGGCAGCACGTCGTGGGAGGGGTGGGGCGAGTCGGTGCAGCGCTCCCGTACCGCGGTCGCGGGTCTGATCAACGTGCCGGACAGCGACGTGGCGGTCGGTGCCGCCGTGTCCCAGATCCTCGCGCCGGTCGCGGCGGCGCTGCCGGCGGGTGCCACGGTGGTGGTCCCCGAGGTCGAGTTCACCTCGAACCTGTTCCCCTGGCTGGTCCAGGAGGGGCGCGGCGTCACGGTCCGCACGGTGCCGGTGGACGGGCTGACCGACGCGATCGACGCCGACACCGACCTGGTCGCGTTCAGTCTGGTCCAGTCGGCCGACGGTGCTGTCGCCGCGTACGACGAGATTGTTGCGGCGGCCCGCGCGCACGACGCGTTGGTGGTGGTGGACGCGACCCAGGCGTGCGGCTGGCTGCCGTTCGACGGGAGCCGGGCCGACGTGGTCGCGGTGGGCGGCTACAAGTGGCTGATGAACCCGCGCGGCACCGCGTACGCCTATCTGGCCCCGGCGGTGCGCGAGCGGCTGCGTCCGGACGCGGCCGGCTGGTACGCGGGCCGCGACCCGCACGCCTCCTACTACGGCCCGCCGCTGCGGCTGGCCGACGACGCCCGCCGGTTCGACATCTCACCGGCCTGGTTCAGCTGGGTCGGTGCCGCGCCCGCCCTGGAGCTGGTCGCCGAGATCGGGGTGCCGGCGATCCGGGAGCACAACGTGGCGCTGGCCAACCGGTTCCTGGCCGGGCTGGGCCGACCGCCGGGGGACAGCGCCATCGTGAGCGTCGACGTGCCCGACGCGGAGCAGCGCCTCGCGTCGGCCGGCATCCGGGCGGCGGTCCGCGCCGGGCGGGTCCGCGCCTCGTTCCACCTCTACTCCACCGACGCCGATGTGGACGCGGCCCTGGCGGCGTTGACCGGCTGACCCCGGTGCGGAGGGCGGCCGAGCACGGCCCGGCCGCCCTCCGTGCCGTCAGGAGCAGCGGTCGAAGGTCGCAGCGGCGTAGGAGAGCGGCTGCCACTCCAGATCGATGCCGATGCTCATGTCCCACCGACCGTCAGCGAGGCGGCCGAAGTGGACGATCTCGCTGCCGGCGCCGTCGTAGTAGTACCACCCCTCGCCCTCGTACACACCGAGCCGGGTGGCCGCCTTGGCCAGGGTTTTCGGGCCGACGACGCCGTCGGCGACGAGACCTCGGGCGGTCTGCCACTTCTTGGTGGCGGCCGTCGTCACCGGCCCGAACTGGCAGTCGACGCCCGAGTAGGCGAGGTAGCCGTCCGCCCACAGGATCATCTGCCACATGGCGACCACGTTGCTGTACGAGCGGGTCGACGCGGAGATCGGACCCTCGTCGTTCCAGTCGTCGGTCCAGGTGCCGGAACCGGCGACGTAACCCTGGCTGACGCTCGCGGACGCCGGTACGGCCGCGACGGCGACGGCGCTGAACGTGGCCACGACCATCGCCAGCGCAGCGGCCTTGATTCGTCGGTGCATGAGCTTCCCCCTCTGATCCCTGGGTAGGTGTCATTGGGGTAGATGGCTGGCGGACCCACTTTGTTCACGACGGACTGACATTCGGTCTCAGGCCAGGTGGCCACCGATCTTCGTGTAGCCGCGCAGCAGGTCCCGGGAGATGATCAGTCGCTGCATCTCGTCGGTGCCCTCGAAGATCCGGTAGAGCCGGACCTGCCGGTACCAGCGTTCGATGGGCAACTCCCGGGTGTAGCCCATGCCGCCGTGGATCTGGAGCACCCGGTCGACCACCCGGTTGACCATGCCGGCGCCGTAGAGCTTGCCCATCGACGACGCGTGCCGGGGGTCCAGGCCCTGATCGACCGTCCACGCCGAGCGCAGCACCAGCCAGCGGGCCGCCTCCAGCTCGGTCTCCGAGTCGGCGATCATCCACTGGATGGCCTGGTTGGTGCCGATCTTCGCGCCGAAGGTCTCCCGGGTGTTGGCGTAGTCGATGGCCATCTGCAGGACCCGCTCGGCGATGCCGATGGCGTGCGACGGGATGGTGTAGCGGCCCTTGCCGATCCACTCCATGCCCAGCGTGAAGCCCTGCCCGATCTCGCCGAGGATGTTGCGGTGCGGCACGCGTACGCCGTCGAAGATGAGCGACGCGGGCCCGCCCTCGCCCATGGTCTGGATGAACTCCGAGCGCCAGCCCATCGAACGGTCCACCAGGAACGCGGTGGCCCCGCCGTTGCGGGCGCCCTTCTCCCGGTCGGTCACCGCGACCACGATGGCGAAGTCGGCGTCGTGGCCACCGGTGATGAAGGTCTTCTCGCCGTCCAGGACCCAGTCGTCGCCGTCACGGCGGGCGGAGAGCCGGATGTTCGCGGCGTCGGAGCCGGCACCCGGCTCGGTGATCGCGAAGCAGGAGCGCCGTTCACCCTCGATGGTCGGGATGAGGAACTCCTGCTTCTGCTCCTCGGTGGCGTGGAACAGGATGTTGTCCGCCTCGCCGCCGAAGCGGAACGGCACGAAGGTGTGGCCCAGCTCCGTCCAGATCAACGACTGGAGCACCGCCGGCAGGTTCATCCCGCCGTACTCTTCGGGCGTGGCCAGGCCCCAGAAGCCGAACTTGCGCGCCTTGAGTTGCAGCTCACGCACCTCGGAGTGGTCCAGGCCCGGCTGGTGCGCCCTCTCCCGGCGGAGCACCTCCGCCTCCAGGGGCATCACCTCGCGGCGGATGAACGATCGGACGGTGTCCCGCACCGCCCGCTCCTCGTCGGTCAGCGAAAAGTCCACGTGGTCCTCCTGGCGTCGGCGCAGCCGGTCACCCTTAAACTAGCGGTGCAAGTTTTGCCGCGTCCAGACCTGACGGCCCGAGACCCGCGAGGAGCGCAGTGCCCCGACCCCGCCAGCCCCGGCTGACCCGGCAGCTGATCGTCGAGACAGCCACCGCGCTCATCGACGCCGAGGGCCTGCCAGCCTTCTCCACCCGACGGCTCGCCGCCGAGTTGGGCGTACGCGGGCCGTCGCTCTACAACCACTTCGCCACCAAGGACGAGATCCTCGACGCGGTCGCCGACGCGGTCACCGGCGCCGTCGACACCAGTGGCTTCGCCAGCCGGGACTGGGCCGCCGCGCTGCTCGACTGGGCCTGGTCGTACCGGCGGGCGCTCACCGCGCACCCGAACATCGTGCCGTACCTGGCGCAGGGGCCGGGCCGTCGACCGGCCGCGCTGGCCATGGCCGACGCGGTCTACGGCGGGCTGGTCCGTGCCGGTTGGCCGCCCGCGCGAGCCACCCACATCGGCGCCGCCCTGCGCTACTTCGTGGCCGGGTCGGCGCTCGGCTCGTTCGCCCGTGGTTTCGTCGAGGACCCGGAGCTGTACGCCGCGCACTACCCGCACCTGCGTCAGGCGCACCGGCTCGCCGAGCACCAGCAGAGCGTGGACGAGGGCGCCTTCGCGCTGGGCCTCGACGCCCTGCTGTACGGGCTGGCCGCCGAGTACGCCCGCACCGTCGGCGCTGTGGAGTCCGGGCGGCCCAACGGGTAGCGTCCAAACTCCCAGCGCTAGTTTCACCGCCCGCCGCGACCCCGTCGCCATCGCCCGTCGCGACCCCACCCCCGAAGGGACGACATGGACCTCGCCGCCCCGCCGTCGCAGCTGTCCGACGCCCTGCGCCTCCGGCGCCACCTGCACCTGGGCGGCGAATGGTCGTCTCCCGCCAGCACCGACCTGATCGACGTGGAGAACCCGAGCACCGGCGAGCTGATCGGCCAGGTGCCGGCCGGCACCCCGGCCGACGTGGACCGCGCCGTGGCCGCGGCCCGTGCCGCCTTCCCCGGCTGGTCGGCCACCGCTCCCGCCGAGCGCTCCGCCCACCTCGACCGGCTGCACACCGCGCTCGCCGCACGCGCCGACGACCTCGCCCGCACCATCGCCGTCGAGCTGGGCTCGCCGCTCAAGCTCGCCACCAGGGTGCAGGTCGGACTGCCGTTGACAGTGCTGCGCGACCACGTCGCGCTCGCCGCCCGCGCACCGGTCGACGAGACGATCGGCAACTCCCTCGTCGTCCGCGAGCCGATCGGCGTGGTCGGTGCGATCACCCCGTGGAACTACCCGCTGCACCAGGTGATGGCGAAGCTGGCGCCCGCGTTGGCCGCCGGTTGCACGGTGGTGCTCAAGCCCAGCGAGTTGACCCCGTTGACCGCGTACCTGCTCTTCGACGCGGTCACCGAGGCCGGCCTGCCGCCGGGGGTGCTCAACCTGGTCCCCGGCACCGGGCCGGTGGTCGGCGAGGCCCTGGCCGGGCATCCCGACGTCGACCTCGTCTCGTTCACCGGCTCCACCGCCACCGGCGCGCGGATCATGCGGCTGGCCGCCGACCGGATCGCGCGGGTCGCGCTGGAGCTGGGCGGCAAGTCCGCCAACGTGATCCTCCCCGACGCCGACCTGGCCACCGCGGTCAAGGTGGGCGTCGGCAACGCCCTGCTCAACTCCGGGCAGACCTGCACCGCGTGGACCCGGATGCTCGTGCACCGCGACCGGTACGACGAAGCACTCGACCTGGTCGCCACGGCGGTGGCCGGCTACCGGCTCGGCGACCCGTTCGATCCGGCCACCCGCCTCGGCCCGCTGGTCTCCGCCGCCCAGGCCGAGCGGGTCCGCGGTCACATCGACCGGGCCCTCGCCGACGGCGCCCGACTGGTCGCCGGTGGTCCCGACGCCCCGGTGCCGTCTGCGGGGCACTTCGTGGCCCCGACCGTCTTCGCCGACGTGCACCCCGACAGCGCGCTCGCCCAGGAGGAGGTCTTCGGCCCGGTGCTCGCCGTCCTCCCGTTCGCCGACACCGACGAGGCGGTCGCCATCGCCAACAACTCGAAGTACGGGCTGGCCGGCGCGGTCTGGTCCGCCGACACCGACGCGGCGCTCGCGGTGGCCCGCCGGCTGCGCACCGGGGCGGTCGACATCAACGGCGCCTCGTTCAACCCGCTCGCCCCGTTCGGCGGCTACAAGCAGTCGGGCCTGGGCCGGGAGTTGGGCGTGCACGGGCTCGCCGAGTTCTGCGAGCTGAAGGCGATCCAGCGATGAGCGCCCCCGATTCGGCCCCGGCCGCGCTGGGCGGCGGCACCGAGCCGGCGGGCGCGCCGGTCACCGTCCGCGCCCTGGTGGCGCGTGGGGCCGGCGCCGAGCTGCGAATCGAGCAGGTACGCCTGCCCGCGCCCGGCCCCGGCGAGGTGCGGGTGACGATCCGCGCAGCGGGCGTCTGCCACTCCGACCTGTCCATGGTGAACGGCACCCTCGCCGCGAGGTTCCCGCTGGTGCTCGGACACGAGGCGACCGGGGTGGTGGCCGAGACCGGCCCCGGCAGCCGGCTGGCGGTCGGCACCCCGGTGGTGCTCAACTGGGCGCCGGCCTGCCGGGCCTGCTGGTGGTGCCGGCACGGCGAGCCCTGGTTGTGCGCCGCCACCACCGCGCCCACCGTGGCGCGTGGCGAGACCGACGACGGCACCCCGCTGCACCTGACCCTCGGCCTCGGCGCGCTCGCCGAGGCGGTGGTCGTACCGGAGAACGCCGTCATCGAGGTCCCCGCCGGGCTGCCCCCGGAGCAGGCCGCCCTGCTGGGCTGCGCGGTGCTCACCGGCACGGGCGCGGTGCGCAACACCGCCCGCGTCGCACCCGGTGAATCGGTCGCGGTGATCGGCCTCGGTGGGGTCGGCCTCGCCGTGCTTGCCGCCGCCCGCCGGGCCGGCGCCACCACGATCCTGGCCGTCGACGTCGCCGAGGCGAAACGCGACCTGGCGCTCGCCGCCGGGGCGACCGACTTCCTGCTCTCCGACGACCGGCTCTCCAAGGAGGTGCGGGCGCGTACCGAGGGCCGGGGCGCCGACCACGCCTTCGAGTGCGTCGGTCGCGCCGCCACCATCCGGGCGGCCTGGCGTCTCACCCGGCGCGGGGGATCGGTGACCGTGGTCGGCATGGGTGCCAAGGACGACATGGTCAGCCTCGGCGCGCTGGACATCTTCCACTCCGCGCGGACCCTGCGCTCCTCGGTGTACGGCTCATCCGACCCGGACCGGGAGGTGCCCGTGCTGGCCGCCGAGCTCGCCGACGGTGCACTGGATCTGGGCGTGCTGGTCAGCGGCACGCTCCCGCTGGACGACGCGCCCTCGGCGTTCGACCGGCTGGCCCGGGGCGAGGGCGCTCGCTGGGTGGTCACCCCGGACTGAGCCGAGGTTGCTCGGCCCCGGTGCCCGCCGAACGCGGCGTGACCCAGCCCAACTCATCCGCCACACCTGGCGATCTTGGACAGTTTCCGTTCTGGCAGAACGGAAACTGTCCAAGATCTACCCTGTCAGATCCCTCCCTTGTCCCGACCGGCGTCGCCGGCCCGGTCGGGGCCGCTCTGTCCACGCTGGCGCGGGCTGCGCGAGTCCGCCAGCCGTGGCTGCGCGCGATCTACGACCGCGGCACGGGCCATCCGTACGCCGGTCCGTTCTGACCAGACGATCGGACGTCGTCGAGCTGGGCGGACCCCAGGCGCCGCTTCTTGACCAAGGTGATCGGCCCGTTGCGCCCTCCTATACCTAGCACTACTATGCATAATGATTCTAGGCTTGGGTTGGAGGAGCGCGGTGAGGTCTCGTGAAGGTCGCTAAAGATCTGGTGGCCGCCTCGGCGACACCGATGGTGCTCGGCATCCTGGCCGAGGGTGAGAGCTACGGCTACGCCATCCTCCGGCGGATCAACGAGCTGTCCGGTGGCGAACTGGACTGGACCGAGGGGCTGCTGTACCCGTTGCTGCACCGGCTCGAGCGCCTCGCCTATGTGGAGGCGAGCTGGCAGTCGGCCGTCGGCGAGCGGAAACGCAAGTACTACCGCATCACCGACAGGGGTCTGGCCGAGCTGGCCGAGCAGCGCCGGCAGTGGGACACCGTCGTGGGCGCGCTCAAGGAGATCTGGCACGACCGTGCGCCGCTGACGGCGAACCCACTGGAGGGCCTCGCATGACGGCACACGACGGGCCGGATGAGCTGGAGGCGCAGTTCGCGCAGTGGCGACAGTACGTGCTGCGTCGCAGGGAGTTGCAACCGTCGGACGCCGACGAGCTCGAAGACCACCTTCGCGGCTCCGTCGACGAGTTGGTCGCGGCGGGCCTGAGCCCGGATGAGGCGTTCCTGGTCGCGGTGAAGCGGATGGGCAGCCTCGACGACATCTCCCGCGAGTTCGCCCGGGAACATTCCGAGCGACTGTGGAAGCAGTTGGTGCTGACCGGCGACTCCGGCAGCCCGGCTGCCGGCGCGCGCTCCCGGCGGGACCTGTGGGTCATGTTCGGCTGCGCGGCGGGTGCGGTGGTGTCCGTCAAGGCGCCAGCGCTGTTCGGGCTGACCTTCGACGACGACGGCTCGTTCTACGCGCGGAACGCCACCCTGTTCGCGCTGCCCTGGCTGGCGGCGTTCCTGGCCTGGCGCCGGCAGGCCCGACCGGTGATGATCGCGGTGCTGGTGGCGCTGTTCGCCCTCGGCGCGGTGGCGGCCAACGCCTATCCCCTGGCGGACGACTCGCAGTCCGTGGTCGTCAGCAGCGTCCATCTCCCCATCGCCCTGTGGCTCGTGGTCGGTCTGGCCTACGTCGCCGACGACTGGCGCTCGTCTCGTCGACGCATGGACTTCATCCGCTTCACCGGCGAGTGGTTCATCTACTTCGTACTGATGGCGCTCGGCGGCGGCGTGCTGGCCGCGTTCCTGTTCAACACCTTCGCGGCCATCGGAATCGTCCCGGAGGCGTTCATCTCGCAGTGGCTGCTGCCCTGCGGCGCCGCGGCCGCGGTCGTCGTGGCCGGGTGGTTGGTCGAGGCCAAGCAGAGTGTCGTCGAGAACATCGCGCCGGTCCTCACCCGGCTGTTCACCCCGCTCTTCACGGCCGCCCTGCTCGCCTTCCTCGTCGCTGTCGTCTGGACCAGCCACGGCATCGAGGTCGAGCGCGAAGCTCTGATCCTGTTCGACCTGCTGCTCGTCGTGGTGCTGGGGCTGCTGCTCTACGCGCTCTCGGCCCGCGATCCGCTGGCCCCGCCCGGCCCGTTCGACAAGCTCCAGCTCGCGCTCGTGGTCAGTGCGTTGGCCATCGACGTGCTGGTGCTGTGGGAGATCACCGGACGCATCACCGACGAGTACGGCGGAACGCCCAACCGGGCGGCCGCGCTCGGTGAGAACGTCATCCTGCTGGTCAACCTCGCGTGGTCGGCGTGGCTCCTGATGGCCTTCATCCGTCGGCGCACACCGTTCGCGGCGCTCGAACGGTGGCAGACCGGCTACCTGCCGGTGTACGCCGCGTGGGCCTGGATCGTGGTCCTCGTCTTCCCACCGTTGTTCAGCTACGCCTAGCCAGCGCCACCAACGCGACGCGGAAGCCGGCCCACCCGCCACGGGTGGGCCGGCTTCTCCGTCACTTGCCGGTGACGATGCCCGGGTTGATGCAGAGCCCCGGGTTGGCGCCGTTCTTCTCGGCGATCTCCAGGCAGCGGGTCACCTTGTCGACCTTCGCGTTGGTCTCGGTGATCTGCTTGGAGATCTCGGCGTTCTTGCGGTCCTGTTCCAGGTTGCGGGTCTGCGCCAGCTTGTCCTGGAACGCCTTGATGTTGCCCTCGGTCTTGTCGTCGTGGTTCACCCGGGTGATGGTCACCGAGAGGATGTCCACGTCCGTAGCGAGCCGGGTCTCCGCGCTGGTCTTGATGTTCGCGGCGAACGGCTTGAGGTCGACGTTGAGGTCACCGGTCTGGGCGTCGATCTTCTCCAGCGGGTTGTACGCGGCGAACGCGTCGTTGACGGCGCTGTCGAGCTGCACACCCACCCGCTGGCCCCGGAAGCTGGTGAAGTCGCCCTTGTAGTCCATGAACTGCTTCGGCGCGTTCTCCGGCTTGACCTGCCACTCGATGAGCACCTCGACGCAGGCGTCGGCGAGCGTGCCGGTGCGCACCCGTACGCAGTTGTTGCCGCCGATGTGGTCGTACTTCTGCCGGCCGGCGTCCCACTCGCCGACCTTCTGCCACGGCGCCACCCACTTGAGGCCGGAACCGGTCACCTCGCCGGTGGGCTTGCCGAAGCTGGTGACGATGCCGACCGACCGGATGGGCACCGAGTGGGCGCTGGAGGCGATGCCGACCACGAGCGTGAGGGCGAGAAAGCCGAGCGCGGCGAGAGCGGCCGTCCGCTTCAGCGAGCCCTTGGGGGCGACGAGGGCCAGGACGGCGCAGACCGCCAGGACGACGGCGAAGACGATCGCCATGGTGAAGCCGACGGGCATGGGGTGGAGGCCTTCCGCTGGGCTGTGTGGATCTTCAATCTAGGAGGTCCGGTCAAGTCGGAGGCGTGGTGCGGTGGAGTCGGCGCACGTCATTGACCGGTCGAATATGGAGCCCATCGACATGGCTCGACTCGCGCGGCCCGCCGTAGGTTTCGTCCACGCGACGGGGCTGTGACCACGGTCACCGAACCGACCGTCGCGGCGACGGTGCGGAGGATGAGGCGATGGCCGGGCAAGCGCTCCTGTCGGCCCGTGGGCTGACCCGCGACTTCCGGGGCTTCCGGGCGGTCGACGACGTCGACCTCGACGTCGCGCCGGAGAGTGTGCACGCGCTGGTCGGCCCGAACGGCGCGGGCAAGACAACCCTGTTCAACCTGCTCACCGGCTTTCTGCGTCCCACCGCCGGGCGGATCGAGCTGGACGGGCGGGACGTCACCGGCCTGCCCCCGGAGCGGGTGGCCCGGCTCGGGGTGGCCCGCTCGTTCCAGATCACCAGCCTCTTTCCGCAGCTCTCCGCCCGGGAGCACGTCGCGCTGGCCCTCCAGTCGCCCAGCGGGCTGGGCTGGCGGTTCTGGCGGTCGGCGAAGCTGATGGGTCGCTACACATCGCGGGCCGACGAGTTGCTGGCCATGGTGGGGCTGGCCGACCTGGCGCAGGCGCCGTCCGAGTCGTTGGCGTACGGGCGCAAGCGGGCCCTGGAACTGGCCATCGCCCTGGCGCTGGACCCGAAGGTGCTGCTGCTCGACGAGCCGACCGCCGGGATGGGCATGGAGGACGTGGACCGCACCGTCGAGCTGATCAGCCAGGTCCGCCAGGGCCGGACCGTGGTGATGGTCGAGCACAACATGAGCGTGGTCGGCCGACTCGCCGACACCGTCACCGTCCTGCAGGCCGGCAAGGTCCTCGTCGAGGGCCCGTACGAGCAGGTCCGGGCCGACGAGCGCGTGATCACCGCCTACCTGGGAGCCGCTGATGCTGCGCATTGAGAACCTCTCCGCCTTCTACGGCGAGGCGCAGGTGCTCCGCGACGTCAGCCTCGAGGTGGCCGCCGGCGAGGTGGTCACCCTGGTCGGGCGCAACGGCGCCGGCAAGTCCACCCTGCTGCGCTGCGTCATGGGGCTGCATCCCGGTCAGCGCGGCACTGTCGAGCTGGACGGCCGCGACATCTCCCGGCTGCCGGCGCACAGACGGGCCCGTCTGGGGCTGGGCTGGGTGCCCGACGACCGGGGCAGCTACGCCACCCTGACCGTCACCGAGAACCTCACCCTGCCGCCCACCGTGGGCCCCGACCCGTGGCCGCTGGAGCGGGTGTACGAGGCCTTTCCCGCCCTCCACACCCGGCGGGACTCCGCGGCCACCATGCTCTCCGGCGGCGAGCAGCAGATGCTCGCGCTGGCCCGGGTGCTGCGGATGGGCGCCCGGCTGCTGCTCTGCGACGAGCCCACCGAAGGGCTGTCGCCACTGCTGGTGCAGCAGGTCGGTGAGCTGCTGCGCGAGGCCAAGCGGCACGGGGTGACAGTGCTGCTGGTCGAACAGAACCTGCACTTCGCCACGGGTGTCGCCGACCGGCACTACCTGCTGGCCGAGGGGCGAATCGCCGAGGCGATGGACAACTCCGAGGTGCGCTCGCGCGAACGCGAACTGCTCGCGTACCTCGGGATCTGAATTTCTCAACGACGACCCGCGCGACGACGCGCCGGATGGATGGAGTGGGCATGCGCAGGACGGTGGGTGTGGCCGTGGCGTCAGCCGCGGTGGTGCTGCTGGTCGCCGGTTGCGGCGGCGGTGGCCCCCAGTCGGGTGGGGACCAGAAACTGACCGGCGACAAGATCGTGCTGGGCGTGCTCAACGACCAGTCCGGGGCGTACTCGGAGCTGTCCGGGAAGAACTCGGTGGCGGCGGTCGAGCTGGCCATCGCCGACTTCACCGCGAAGTACGGCGACAAGGCGGTGACCAAGGACATTACAGTGGAGACCGCCGACCACCAGAACAAGCCGGACGTGGCCAACTCCAAGGCCCAGGAGATGTACGACCGCAAGGGCGTCGACCTGATCCTGGACGTGCCCACCTCGTCGGCGGCGCTGAAGGTCGCCGACGTGGCGAAGGAGAAGAAGAAGCTCTACTTCAACATCGGCGCGGCGACCACCGACCTGACCGGCAAGAGCTGCAACAGGTACACGTTCCACTACGCGTACGACACGTACATGCTGGCCAACGGCACCGGGAAGACCACCACCGAGCAGATCGGCAAGAACTGGTACATCCTGTACCCGAACTACGCCTTCGGTCAGGACATGGAGAAGAGCTTCTCCACCGCGATCACGGCGGCCGGCGGCACGGTGGTGGGCAGGGACGGCGCGCCGTTCCCGAACACCAGCGGTGACTTCTCCACCTTCCTGCTCAAGGCACCGAACCTGAACCCGAAGCCGAACGTGCTGGGCACCATGCAGGCCGGTGCCGAGCTGGTCAACGTGGTGAAGCAGTACAACGAGTTCAAGCTGCGCGACAAGGGCGTCGGTCTCGCGGTGGGGCTGATGTTCCTCACCGACATCCACTCGCTCACCCCGGCCGCGCTGGCCGGCACCACGTACACCGACGCCTGGTACTGGAACTTCGACGCGAAGAACCGGGAGTTCGCCGACCGCTTCCAGCAGAAGGCCGGCACCCGGCCGACGTTCGCGCACGCGGCCAACTACTCCGCGGCGTTGCAGTACCTGGAGGCGGTGCAGGCCGCCGGCACCGACGACGCGGACGCCGTGGTCAAGGGGCTGGAGGGCAAGACGGTCGAGGACGTCTTCCTGCGCAACGGCAAGATCCGCGCCGAGGACCACCGGGTGGTGCACGACGCGTACCTGGCCCAGGTGAAGCCTCAGGCCGAGATCACCGAGCCGTGGGACTACGTGAAGGTGCTCAAGACGATCCCCGCCGCGGAGGCGTTCCGCGCGCCCTCCGCGGACTGCAAGCTGTGACCGGCTTCGCGCAGAACACGTTCAACGGGTTGGTGAGCGGGGCGTTCTACGCCCTGCTCGCCCTCGGGCTCGCCGTCATCTTCGGCATGCTGCGGGTGGTCAACTTCGCGCACGGCGCGTTCTACATGCTCGGCGCGTTCGGGGCGTACGTGCTGCTCACCGAGGCGGGAGTGCCGTTCTGGGCCGCCCTGGTGATCATGCCGGTGGGGCTGGGTCTGCTCGGCATGGCGCTGGAACGCGCGGTGATCCAACGGCTGACCAGGCTCGACCCGCTCTACAACTTCCTGCTCACCTTCGGCCTGACCCTGATCCTCCAGGATCTGGTGAAGCTGCGCTACGGCGTGCAGTCCAGCCCGTACGAGACGCCGTCGCTGCTGAGCGGGTCGGTCAACTTCGGGCTCTTCGACTTCCCGACGTACCGGGTGTTCATCCTCGGCTTCGCGGTGCTGCTCTGCGTCGCGGTGTGGTGGGTGCTCACCCGTACCCGGATCGGGATGGTGGTCCGCGCGGCCACCGAGCGGCCCGACCTGACCCGCGCCTTCGGCATCGACGTCGGACGGTGGGTGACACCGGTCTTCGGCTTCGGGATCGGGCTGGCCGGTCTCGCCGGTGTGCTGGCCGCACCGATGCGCGCGGTCAACCCGCTGATGGGGGCCGACCTGATCATCGTGGTGTTCGCGGTGGTCGTGATCGGCGGGCTGGGCTCGATCTTCGGTTCGGTCGCCGCCGGCTTCGGTATCGGCCTCGTGCAGGCGTGGGGTGAGGCGTACCTGTCGGCCTTCCCGATCGTCTCGCAGACCATCGTCTTCGTCGTGATGGCCGGCGTGCTGCTCTGGCGCCCGGCCGGCCTGTTCGGTCGTGAGGAGGCTCCCGCGTGACCAGCACCGTGGACACTGCCGCCGCCGACGCGTCCCGCTCGACGCCGCCGTCCGGGTTGATCGCCGTGGCCCGGGCTCCCGGCTGGGTGCGGTACGCGCTGCTCGCCGTCGGGCTGGCAGTCGCGGCGTGGCTGCCCAACGGCCTCTACCCGGCGGTCGCGGTGGACATCCTCTGCTGGGCACTGTTCGCCGTCGCGGTGGACCTGCTGCTCGGCTTCACCGGGCTGATGTCCTTCGGGCACGCCGCGTTCTGGGGCACCTCGGCGTACGTCACCGGGTTGGTGGCCATCCACGCCGGCCTGCCGTTCCCGCTCGCGGTGCTGGCCGGGGCGCTCGCCGCGGCCGTTCTGGCGGTGCCGATCGGCTACCTGGCGGTCAAGCGGACCGGCATCTACTTCGCCATGGTGACCCTGGCGTTCGCGCAGATGGTCTACTACGTGGCCAACGAGTGGCGCTCGGTCACCCAGGGTGAGAACGGTCTCCAGGGGGTGCCCCGTTCGTTCTTCGGCCTGGATCTGACCGACGACTACTTCTTCTACTACGCGATCCTGCCGATCGTGCTGCTCGGGCTGGCCGCCGCCTGGCGGATCGTGCACTCGCCGTTCGGTCGGGTGCTGGTCGGCATCCGGGACAACCCGGCCCGCGCGCGGGCGCTGGGCTACCCGGTGCACCGCTACAAGCTCACCGCGTTCGTGCTCTCCGGGTTCATCGCCGGCCTCGGCGGCGGGCTGTTCGCGGTCGGCCACCGGTTCGTCTCCCTGGACGTGCTGCACTGGACCACCTCCGGCAAGGCGGTCATCGTGGTGGTGCTCGGTGGTATCGGCACCCTCTGGGGTGGGGTGCTCGGCGCCGGCATCGTGGTGCGGCTGGAGGACTGGCTGTCGTTCTCCGGGTTCGAGGCGATCGGCCTGGTGACCGGCGGCATCTTCGTCCTCGTGGTGGTGCTGTTCCGCCGTGGCATCTGGGGCAGCGTCGCCGCACTGGCCCAGCGGCTGGCGGCCCGCCGCCGGTAAATCCCGCGAGGGCGCATCCGCCGCGCGTCGTTTCAGCGAATCCCCGGGTGGAAACCATCTACCCGGGGGGACGTCTGGTGCTGACCCATCCGATGCCGGCGGATGCCGTGCAGGTCGCGTACAAGCGCGTCTCGTTGGCGGCCGAGGACCTGGACGGTAGCCGTGTCGCCACGGTGCTGTTGGAGATGGCCGAAGCCTGGGGCGTGCCGGCGCTCTGGGAGCAGGTCTGCCGGCCGCTGCTGGCCCGACTGCCGGGGCGCACCGCCAGTGAGATCGCCATCGAACACGCCCTCGCCGAGGGTGTGCGGGTCGGGCTGGACGTGTACCGCCGCAAGCCGGGCCGGTCACTGCCCACCGGCGGTGTGCTGTTGGCCGGAGCCGAGCAGGAGACGCACTGCCTGGGCCTGCACGCCCTCGCCGCCGCGCTGCGCGAGCAGGACCGGGGGTGTCTGCATCTCGGCCCCGCGCTGCCCTGGCACGCGTTGACCAGCGCGGTGCACCGGGCCCGCCCGCACACCGTGGTGCTGTGGTCGCAGACGCCGGTCACCGGCCGCGCGTACCGCCTCGTGCGCTTCGCCCGGGACTTCCCGGCGCTGCGGGTGTACGGCGCCGGGCCGGGCTGGATCGAACCGCTCACCGCGCCGTCAGCGCATCTCGACTCGCTGTCGGACGCGGTCGCCGCCTGCCTGGCGGTGCGACCAGGAAGTGATGCGCACCACATACGATACGGACCCGTGCCGTATCGTTAATACGCGTCGTAGGCTGACCCACGTTACGAGTCTGACCCGTATCGTATTGCGGTGCGGGTGAAGCGTGGGGGGAAAACCAGGTATGGAGCTGCACAACAACACGGGCCACCCGAGGAGGTGGGCGATCCTGGGGGTGCTGGTGATCAGCCTCCTCGTGGTCGTCCTCGACAACACGATCCTCAACGTGGCCCTGCGCACCCTGGCCGACCCGGTGCACGGCCTCGGCGCCAGCCAGGGCGAGCTGGAGTGGGCCATCAACTCCTACACGCTGGTCTTCGCCGGGCTGCTGTTCACCTTCGGAGTCCTCGGCGACCGGTCCGGCCGCAAGCGCTTCCTGATGATCGGTCTGGCGATGTTCGGTCTGGCATCGTTGCTCTCCGCGTACTCGCAGAGCCCCGGCCAGCTCATCGCGGCCCGCGCCCTGATGGGTGTCGGCGGCGCGGCCATCATGCCGGTGACGCTGTCGATCATCTCCAACGTCTTCGACCCGCGTGAGCGCGGTCGGGCCATCGGTGTCTGGGCCGGCGCGGTCGGTCTCGCCGTGGCCATCGGCCCGATCCTCGGCGGCGCGCTGCTGGAGCACTTCTGGTGGGGCTCGGTCTTCCTGATCAACGTGCCCGTGGTCGTCGCCGGCGTGATCCTGGTGGCCCTGCTGGTCCCCGAGTCGCGTGACCCGCGGCCGGGCCGGGTCGACGTGCTCGGCGTCCTGCTCTCCGTGGTCGGCCTGGTCGCCCTCTCCTACGGCATCATCGACGGCGGCGAGCACGGCTTCGACCGCCCGCTGGCCTGGGGCTCGATCCTCGTCGGCCTCGCCGTGCTGGCCTGGTTCGTCCAGCACGAGCGGCGCAGCGACCACCCGTCGCTGGACGTCCGGCTGTTCAAGGTGCCCCGGTTCGCCGCCCCGGTCGTCATCGTCGGCCTGGTGTTCTTCGCCGCGATGGGCTCGCTGTTCTTCGGCTCGTTCTACCTGCAACTGGTGCGGGGCTACAGCCCGCTGCAGACCGGTCTGCTCTTCCTGCCCTTCGCCGGCGCCCAGCTGATCTTCGCGCCGCGCAGCGCCGCGATGGTCCGCCGCTACGGCGGCCGGGCCGTCGCCACCGTCGGGCTGGTGCTGACCATGATCTCGCTCGCCGCGTTCGTGTTCATCGGCGCCTCCACCCCGATCTGGGTGGTGCTGCTCGTCTTCCTCATCCAGGGCGCCGGGATGGCCAACATCATGCCGCCGGCCACCGAGTCGATCATGTCGGCGCTGCCCCGCGAGAAGGCCGGTGTCGGCTCCGCGGTCAGCAACACCATCCGTCAGGTGGCCGGCGCGCTCGGCGTCGCGGTCCTCGGCTCGGTGCTCTCCGCGGTCTACCGCAGCAACATCGGTGACGCGCTGACCGGCCTGCCCGCTCCGGCCCGCGACGCGGCCAACGAGTCGATCTCCGGGGCGTACGCGGCGGCGGGCCAGCTCGGCCCGGCGGCGCCGGCGCTGATCTCGGCGGCCAACGACGCCTTCGTCACCGCCATGCACTGGGCGGCCGGGCTCTCCGGGATCATCGCCGCACTCGGAATCATCGTGGTACTGCGCTGGATGCCCGGTCGGGAGGAGACCAACCTCGCCCCGGTGGCGCCGGTCGCCGAGCCCGAGTTGGCCGGCACGGCGTAGGTGCGGGAAGAATGTCGGACATGACGTCCACTGCCGATGCTCCGCGGTCGCCCGGGCGACCGCGGAGCGTCCGCGCCGACGAGGCGATCATCGAGGCGACCCTCGACCTGCTCGCCGAGGGCAGCACCATCGAGGCACTGTCGATCGAGGCGATCGCCGCCCGCGCCGGCGTCGGCAAGGCCACCATCTACCGCCGTTGGGCCGGCAAGGACGCCCTGCTGCTGGACGCGCTGCGGCGACTCAAGGGCGTCCTGCCGCAGCCCACCGGCCACTCCGTCCGCGACGACCTGGTGCTGCTGGTCGGCGCGATCGGCAAGAACGTCGACCCGCGCGCGGCGAAGATCATGCCCTGTCTGGTGCCCGCGGTGAACCGCAGCCCGGACCAGTTCCAGCTCTACCAGAACATCATCTCGCCCCGGCGGCAGCTCATGCGCGAGGTGCTGCGGCGCGGCATCGACGAAGGGGTGATCCGGGCCGACATCGACGTCGAGGTGACGATGGCGCTGCTCACCGGGCCGATGCTGATCCAACGGGTGCTCCAGTGGAACCCCGACCTGGACGAGCAGACCCTGCCCGAGCGGGTCGTCGACGCCGTGCTGGAGGGCATTCAGGTCCGCTGAGCCGGGCGCCGAGCCCGCCCGCTGGCCAGCTGGGCGCCGAGCCCGCCCGCTGGCCGCCTGGGCGCTAAGCCCGCCCGCTGGCCGTCGTCGGTCAGCCGGCCGGTGCGCGCAGCCGGTGCAGGCGCAGCGCGAGCTGCACCTCCAGCGCCCGCTCGGGCCGCTGCCAGTCGGCGCCGAGCAGTTGCCCGACCCGCTCCAACCGCTGGGTCACCGTGTTGACGTGCACGTGCAACTGCTCGGCGGCCCGGGCCAGGCTGCCACCCACCCCGAAGTACGCCTCCAGCGTCTTCACCAGAGCCGTGCCCCGCCGGGCGTCGTAGTCGACCACCGGCCCGACGGTCGTGGCGAGGAACTGGGTCACGTCCTTCTCACCCCGATCGCCGACCGTGCCCAGCAGCAACCCGACGAAGCCCAGCTCCGCGGTGCTCGCACCCTGCCCGTCGCGCCCCAGAGCGCCCAACGCCGTCAGGCACCGATCCGCCTCGTGGAACGTGGCGGCCAGCGCCGCCGGCCCGTTCGACGGACCACTCGCGCCGGCGGTCACCGGTCGGCCGGTCACCCGGGACAGGTCCCGTGCGACCGCGCGAGCACTCCCACCGGCGTCCAGCCCCGGCAGCATCAGCACCACCCGGCCGTCCCGCGCCGCGGCCAGCCCGCCGCGCGCGGAGGCGTACGTGGTGGCCCAGGAGAGCACCCGCTGTCTCGCCGAGCCGGTCGCGGCGATCGCGTCGTCGCCCACCGCCACCAGCACGTGCGGCGCGTCCAGGTCCACCCCGAGCCGGCGGGCCCGACTGCGCAACGCGTCGGTGTCCCGCAACGGGCGGGCGATCAGGTCGTCCAGCAGCTCGCCCCGGACCCGCCCCTCCGCCTCGGCGACCGTACGACGGAACAACAGCAGCAGCGCGGTCACCAGCGCGGCCCGCTCCAGGATCCGCTGGTCGGCGTCGACCAACTCGTCGTCCGGACGCAGCACCAGGGCACCCAGGTTCTCCGCGCCGGCCACCACCGCCGCGTACCAGAGCGGGCTGCGGCGCACGCTGCGCCCCTCGGTGCGCGACGCCGCGACCGCCTCCACGATGTCCGCCCGGTCCGGCTCGTCGATCTCACCCACCCGGGCCAGCAGGCGGCCCTCGGCGTCCAGTGCCAGCAGCGCACCGCCCAGCACCTCGGTCACCGCGGCCGCCACGTCCTCCACACCACCGCCGCGCAGCACCAGCGCCGTCATCCGGTCGTGCGCCGCCGCGGCCCGCTCCACCGAGCTGCTGTGGGCCCGGATGGTGGTGTTCGCCGCCGACAGCTCGCCCAGCGCCGAGCGCGTCTCGGTCAGCAGCCGGGCGGTGTCGATCGCCACCGCGGCGTGCGCGGCGAGCGAGACCAGCAGCGCCACCTCCTCCCGGACGAACGGCCGGGCCGAGCGGTTGGCCGCGTAGAGCACACCGATCGAGGTGGAGCCGAGCCGCAGCGGCACCCCGAGGATCGCGACGAGGCCCTCCTCCCCGACCCCGGCGTCGATCTCACCGGTGTGGTGGAAGCGCGCGTCCTCGCCATAGTTGGCGGTGACGTACGGGGCCCCGGATTGGGCCACCAGCCCACCGAGGCCGGCACCCATCGGCAGGCGCAGCCGCTGGAAACGGGCCGAAACCGACCCGTCGGTCACCCGCATGTAGGTGTCGCCGCGCTCGTCGTCGTTGAGCGTCATGTAGGCCACGTCCGCGCCGAGCAGGTTGCGGGCCCGGTGCACGATCGCCCGTAACACGTCGTCCAGGTCGCGCAGCCCGGCCAGGTCACTGACCGTGTCGTACAGGCCGGACAGCTCGGTCTCGCGCCGGCGCCGACGCTCCAGCAGCGCGCGGACCCGTAACGCCACCGACTTGGCCTGCTCCAGCTCGGCCAGCTTGTCGGGCGGCAGCCCGGCAGCGCGCGCGGCCACCAACGGCCCCTCGAACTCGACCGCGGCGGCCTCCCGCGCGAGCAGTTCCAGGAACTCCACCGGCGAAGACATGGTCGACATTGTGCTCGGGCCCACTAGTTGGCCGTCCAGCCCCCGTCGAGGGCGATCGACGCGCCGGTGATGAAGGCCGCAGGCGGCGAGCAGAGGTACGCCAGCAGCTCGGCGACCTCCTCCGGTTCGATCAGTCGCTTGATCGCGGCCCGGGCCAGCATGATCTTTTCGATCACCTCGGTCTCGTCGATGCCGTGGCTGGCCGCCTGGTCGGCGATCTGGCTCTCCACCAGCGCCGTGCGCACGTACGCGGGGTTGATGCAGTTGGCGGTCACCCCGTGCGCGGCGCCCTCCAGCGCGACCACCTTCGACAGCCCCTCCAGGGCGTGCTTGGCCGAGACGTAGGCCGCCTTGTACGGCGACGCGCGCAGCCCGTGCACCGAGGAGATGTTGACGATGCGGCCCCAGCTCCGGGCGTACATGTGCGGCAGCGCCCGGCGGATCAGCAGGAACGGCGCCTCCACCATCACCCGCTGGATGTACTCGAATCGCTCGACGGGGAAGTCCTGCACCGGCGCGACGTGCTGAAGCCCGGCGTTGTTGACCACGATGTCCACGTCCACGTCGAGGCGGTCCACCGCCGCGGCGTCGGACAGGTCCACGCCCTCGGCCCGGCCGCCGGCCTCGGCCGCGACCGCCTTGGCCGCCTCCAGGTTGCGGTCCACCACGAGCACCTTGGCGCCGGCCGCGCCCAGCCGCAGGGCGCACGCCCGCCCGATGCCGCTGCCGCCCCCGGTGACCAGGGCGGTCCGACCGGCGAGGTCGACCTGTACGACGTGGGGGACCGCCACGGGTTCTGCCGTCATGGCGCAAGAAGTTACGAGCTGTGTGCTCCCCGGCACATGGGCCAGCGACACATACTCCGGCGCAAAGCTGTGTGGCTCCACCTGCCCGTGCCGCCCGCTCCCGCCCCGCCGCCGCTCGCGACCACCCCGCTCCGGCCCCGCTCCGGCCCCGTCCCGCCGCGCCTCGTGCCTCAAGATCGCGCAACATCCTGGATGTAGTGGCTTCCCGGCGCTTCGTGGCCACTACATCCTGGATCGAGCGTGACCTTGGCGGCCGGAGGCGCCCAGACCCCGCTCCGCTCTCTCGGGCACGGCGTTCCTCGTCAAGATCCGCGCAATATCAGGGATGTTGCTGTCTCTCGCGCGTCGGAGGCAGCAACATCCGGGAAGTTGCGTAGATCTTGGCGTGGGCGTGGGCGTGGGCGTGGGCGTGGGGCGTGGGGCGTGACGCGGGGGTGCGGGGGCGGGGTGCGGAGGGCGTGTCCCGTGGGGCTCGTGGGAAGGGCGCCGGTTAGGGTGTCGAACACACGTACTGCTGACGGCTGGGAAGGGGGCGGCGTGCGCGTGCTCGGTGTGGACCCGGGGTTGACCCGGTGTGGGGTGGGCGTGGTCGAGGGTGTGCCGGGGCGGCCCTGCACTCTCATCGCCTACTACGTGGTCTACACCGACCCAGCCGACGACCTGTCGCTGCGCCTGCTGCACCTGGACCGGTCGCTGACCAAGCTGGTCGCCGAGCACCAGCCGGAGAGCGTCGCCGTCGAGCGGGTGTTCAGCCAGCACAACGTGCGCACGGTGATGGGCACCGCGCAGGCCAGCGGCATCGCCGTGCTGGCGGGGGCGCGCGCCGGGCTGCCGGTGCAGACGTACACCCCGAGCGAGGTGAAGGCGGCCGTGACCGGGTCCGGTCAGGCCGACAAGGCGCAGATGACCGCCATGGTGACCCGGCTGTTGCGGCTGGCCGAGCCACCGAAGCCGGCTGACGCCGCCGACGCGCTGGCCCTGGCCATCTGCCACGTGTGGCGCGGTGGCACCCGCTCCAAGCTGGCCGAGGCGGCCGACCGGGTACGACGAGGAGGAGCACGATGATCGCCAGCGTGCGCGGCACGGTGACCGCGACGGGTCCGGACCAGGCCGTGATCGAGGTCGGTGGTGTAGGTCTCGCCGTGCACTGCGCTCCCGGCACGCTCGCCGAGCTGCGGGTCGGTCAGGTCGCCCGCCTAGCGACCAGCCTGATCGTGCGGGAAGACTCGCTGACCCTCTACGGCTTCGCCGACGACGACGCCAAGTCGCTGTTCGAGCTGCTCCAGACCGCCAGCGGGGTGGGTCCGCGACTGGCCCAGGCGGTGCTGGCCGTGCACACCCCGGACGCGGTGCGCAAGGCGATCGCCAACGCCGACACGGCGGCGCTGACCCGGGTGCCCGGGATCGGCAAGAAGGGCGCCGAGCGCCTGGTGCTGGAGCTGCGCGACCGGATCGGTCCGGTGTCGATCGGCGCCGACGGCGTGGGCGGGGTGACCGCTGGCGCCTGGCCCGACCAGGTCCGGCAGGCGCTCGTCGGGCTGGGCTGGTCCGCCGGTCAGGCCGATCAGGCGGTGGCCGCCGTGGCGGAGACCATCGACGGCCCGACGCCGCCGGTGCCGGTCCTGCTCAAGCAGGCCATCCGCCTGCTGGGCCGTACCCGATGAGCGAGATCGACGGGCTTGTCTCGGCGTACGTCAGCGACGCGGAACGGGACGCGGAGGCCACGGTACGGCCGAAGCGGCTGGCCGAGTTCATCGCCCAGGACCGGGTGCGCGATCAGCTCGACCTGTTGTTGCAGGGCGCGATGCGGCGGGGGTCACCACCGGACCACATCCTGCTCTCCGGCCCACCGGGGCTGGGTAAGACGAGTCTGGCCAACATCGTCGCCGCCGAGCTGGGCGCGGGCATCCGGGTGACCAGCGGCCCGGCGATCGAGCGTTCCGGTGATCTGGCGGCCATCCTGACCAGCCTCGCCGAGGGCGACGTGCTCTTCATCGACGAGATCCACCGCATCGCGCGGCCGGCGGAGGAGCTGCTCTACAGCGCGATGGAGGACTTCCGGGTCGACGTGGTGGTCGGCAAGGGTCCGGGGGCGACGGCGATCCCGCTGGACGTGGAGCCGTTCACCCTGGTCGGGGCGACGACCCGTTCGGGCCTGTTGACCGGGCCGATGCGGGACCGGTTCGGGTTCGTCGCGCACCTCGACTTCTACGCCCCGGCGGATCTGGAGACGCTGCTGCACCGCTCGGCGCGGATTCTCGGCGTGCCGATCACCCCCGAGGGCGCGACCGAGATCGCCGGTCGGTCCCGGGGCACGCCCCGGATCGCCAACCGGCTGCTGCGCCGGGTCCGCGACTACGCGGAGGTGCGGGCCGACGGGGTGGTCGATCTCGACACCGCCCGGGCGGCCCTGATCGTGTACGACGTGGACGCGCTCGGCCTGGACCGGCTGGACCGGGCGGTGCTGACCGCGCTGGTCGACTCGTTCCGGGGCGGCCCGGTGGGGCTGTCCACCCTCGCGGTGGCGGTCGGGGAGCAGCCGGACACGGTCGAGGAGGTCTGTGAGCCGTTCCTGGTGCGTGCTGGCCTGTTGGCCCGTACGCCCCGGGGCCGGGTGGCGACCGAAGGGGCTTGGCGGCATCTGGGACGTACCCCGCCGAATGGTACATTTGGCATGGATAGTCCGCCTGCGCCCGATCTGTTCTCCTTGGACACCGATCAGCCGTGATGTGAACGTGATCTGTGCCGCATTCGGCGTTCTCAGGTGCAGGGTTTAGACTTCGCCGCGGTCTGTACAGGACGTGAGAATCCGCCTCCGCTCCGGCATCCAGGTGCCGGGCAGGTGGCCAATGGGAAGGTCAGTAACCGTGCATTTGGCAGCAGCGGGTGGCGGGGCCGGCGGTTTCACGCCGATCCTGATGATCGCCCTGCTCTTCGGTGTCATGTACTTCATGATGATCCGACCCCAGCAGAAGCGCCGCAAAGAGGCAGAGGCGATGCAGTCCAACCTCGGCCCCGGCGACGAGGTCGTCACCATCGGTGGGCTCTACGGCACGGTCACCGGCATCGAGGACGACACCGTCCTGATCGAGGTCGCCCCGGGCGTGCAGACCCGCTACGCCCGACCGGCCATCGCCCGGGTGGTCACCCGCGCGGAGCTGCCGAGCGAGCCGGTCACCGAGGACGCGGACACCGTCAAGGAGTGACCCTCCCTCCCGGGGGTGGCGAGTCCGGCGTACGGCCGGTCGACCGGCTTCCGGGCCGCCGCGCCCGACGGGGCAGCGGACGAGACGTGAAAACTGGATAGTTGGGTCGACGCCGGGCGTCGGCACGTTCCCGTGACCGTCGGCGTCCCACGCCGTGTGACCGGTCCTCGTGTCGGCACCTCGTCGACCCAGGGCCGACCCGTCGGCCGGGACCCCCGGCCCGACACCGCCGCCGCTGCGCGCAGCGGCGCGACCGTACAGGGAGACAGGACAGCCGTGGCACCACCTCAGGGACAGATGCGCCCCGGGCGGCAGCTCGCCGTGCTCGGGTTCATCTTCGTCGTCCTCTACCTTTTGGTGTTCTTCTCGGGTGCCAGCGGCAGCCTGAAGGACCGGCTCGAGCCCCGGCTCGGTCTGGACCTCATCGGCGGGACCCGGGTGACGCTGGAGGCGACGAACAGCGTCGACGGCAAGCCTCCGACGGCGGAGAACCTCGAGGAGGCCCGCCAGATCATCGAGAGCCGCGTCAACGCGTTCGGCGTCGCCGAGGCCGAGGTGGTCACCGAGGGCAACCGCAACATCGTCATCTCCCTGCCCGGTGAGAACCGGGACCTCACCGACGTGGGCAGCGCCGCCGAGCTGCGCTTCCGCAAGGTGCTCAAGGCGGCCGACGGCAGCGGGACGGCCGCCGTGCCGCCGCCGGCCGCCACGCCGGCCCCGTCCGGCAGCGCCGTACCGACCCCGTCCGGCAGCGCCGTTCCGACCCCGTCGGGCAGTGGCGCGCCGAAGGCGACCTCCTCGCCCAGCGGCGGTCAGGGCGGGATGGCCCCGGCGTCGCCGAGCGCCACGCCGACCCCCTCCGCGTCCGCGTCCGCCTCGCCGACTGCCGCCGCCCCCACGGCGAGCGCCAGCACCGAGCCGGTGCCGGCCAGCATCGAGCAGCAGCGCAAGGCCGTCGAGCAGAAGGTGGGCGCGGCGTCCTGGCAGGCCGCCAACGGTCTGCAGGCCCCCGCCGACCTGGCGGCCGACCCGTCGCTGGCCGACAAGCTCAAGCCGTTCGGCACGCTGACGCCGCAAGAGGTGGCCGTGCTGCCGGCGCAGATGCAGTTCAACGTGCCGACGATCGGTTGCGCGCAGCTCGACAAGCGCCCGCCAGCGTCGATCTCCGACCCGAAGCAGCAGGTGGTCTCCTGCGAGGACGGCGCCTCGAAGTACCTGCTCGACCAGGCCAAGGTGCTGGGCACCGACGTGGACGACGCCGACGCGGTGCTCGACCAGACCAACGCCTGGGTGGTCAGCCTCGACTTCACCGGCAACGGCCAGGGCAAGTGGACGGCGCTGACCCGTGAGGCGTTCAACAACGAGGGTCAGGCCTGCGACGCGACCGCGCTGGGCCAGGACGGCAAGTGCCGGGTGGCCGTCGTGCTGGACAACGAGATCGTCTCCTCCCCGGAGATCCAGGGCGTGCTGACCGGCAACTCCCAGATCACCGGCAACTTCAACCAGAAGGACGCCAGCACCCTCGCCGGTCAGCTGCGCTACGGCGCGCTGCCGGTGACCTTCGAGCAGCAGGAGGCGCAGAACGTCACCGCCACGCTGGGTGCCAGTCACCTGCGCGCCGGTCTGCTCGCGGCCGGCATCGGCATGCTGCTGGTCATCATCTACGCGTTCTTCTACTACCGGCTGCTCGGCTCGGTGATCTTCCTGAGCCTGATCCTCTCCGCGCTGCTCGTCTTCGGCGCGCTGGTGGTGCTCGGCCGGCAGATCGGCTTCACGCTCACCCTCGCCGGCATCGCCGGCATGATCGTGTCGTTGGGTGTGGCGGCGGACTCGTTCGTCATCTACTTCGAACGGTTGAAGGACGAGATCCGGGAGGGGCGCAGCCCGCGTAGCGCGGTGCCCCGTGCCTGGATCCGCGCCCGCCGGACGATCATCTCGGCCAACGCGATCACCCTGCTCTCCGCGGTGGTGCTCTACGTGGTCTCGGTCGGCACGGTCAAGGGCTTCGCGTTCGCACTCGGTCTGGCCACGGTCCTGGACCTGGTCGTGGTCTTCCTCTTCCGTCACCCGATCATGACCATGTTCGCCCGGACCCGGGCGTTCCTGTCCCCGCGGGTCAGCGGTCTGGGCCGGGCGCTCCCGGCCCGCAACCAGCCGACTCAGCCCCGCAACCCGCGCGCCAAGGAGGCCTGAGATGGCTCAAAACGGTCTGGCGAGCCGCCTCTACAACGGCGAAGCCGGTCTCAACGTCGTCGGCAAGCGCAAGGTCTGGTTCGGCGTCGCCGGGGTCCTGATCCTGATCGCGCTCCTCAGCTTCGGGCTGCGTGGCTTCAGCCTCGGCATCGAGTTCGCCGGCGGCAACTCGTTCCAGGTGCCGGCGAGCGTCGGCACCCTCGAGGACGCCGAGCGGGAGGTCAACTCGGCCCTCGCGACGGAGAACACCGGCGTCGAGGTGGTCACCGCCCAGAAGGTCGGCGGCACCGGCGGCGACACCTACGAGCTGCGTACCGCGCAGCTCGACGCCGACCAGACCACTGCGGTCAAGGCCCAGATCGCCGAGGACCTCGGCATCGACGCGGGTCAGATCAGCAGCAACCAGGTCAGCGAGGCGTGGGGCAGCCAGGTGACCGAGCGGGCCGTGCTCGGTCTGGTCATCTTCATCGCGCTGGTGATGGTCTACCTGATCCTGCGCTTCGAGTGGCGGATGGCGGTCGCCGCGGTCGCCTCGCTGATCACGAACCTGATCCTCACCGCCGGCATCTACTCGCTGGTCGGCTTCGAGGTCACCCCGTCGACGATCATCGGCTTCCTCACGATCCTGGGCTTCGCGCTCTACGACGTGGTGGTGGTCTTCGACAAGGTGCAGGAGAACACGCGGGGCATCACCGCCAACAACAACCAGACGTACGGCGAGGCGGCCAACCTGGCCGTCAACCAGAGCCTGATGCGGTCGCTGAACACCTCGGTGGTCGCCCTGCTGCCGGTCGGCGGTCTGCTCTTCATCGGTGCCGGCCTGCTCGGCGCCGGCACGCTGAAGGACCTCGGCCTGGTGCTGTTCGTCGGTATGGCGGTGGCGTTCCTGACCTCCATCCTGGTGGCCACCCCGCTGCTGGCGCTGCTGAAGAACTACGACCCGCGGATCCAGGCGCACAACAAGCGCGTCCTGACCCGGCGGGGCGCCCTCGCCCGCGGCGAGGTCACCCCGAAGGGGGCCGCGAGCCCGGCCCAGGCCGACGCGACCGACGAGCCGCTCGACCCGGACGCCGCCGCACTGGCGGGTGCCGCCCCCAAGGTGGGCGCCCGGCCGGCGGGCAAGCGGCCGACCGGCGCCCGGGGCGGTCGCCCGGGTGGCGGCGGCAACCGGCCGGGTGGCGCCAAGCGGCGCTGACCCGAACGGAAACACCCGAACGGCGTCCGGCATGCTGTGTGAGCAGCACTGCCGGACGCCGTCGTCGTTGAAGGAGAGCGGAACAGCCGTGACGGAGACCCACAGCACCGAGGCGCGCGGGGACAGCGGCCCGGAGGCCGCCCGACTGGTCGCCAGCCGGGTGCTGGACGTGCCCGACTTCCCCAAGCCCGGCGTCATGTTCAAGGACCTGATGCCGCTGTTCGCCGACGGGAAGGTCTTCCGTGAGGTGATCGACGGGATCGTCGCGTACCACGGCCGGGACGCCTTCGACGTGGTGGTCGGCATCGAGGCGCGCGGCTTCGTCGTCGCGGCGGCCGTCGCCTACGCGGCCGGGGTGGGCGTGGTGCCGGTGCGCAAGGCCGGCAAGCTGCCCCGCCCGGCGCACTCGGTGTCCTACGCCCTGGAGTATGGCGAGGCCACCCTGGAGGTGCACGAGGATGCCTTCACCGCCGGGCACCGGGTCCTGGTCGTCGACGACGTGCTGGCCACCGGCGGCACCGCCGAGGCGACGCTGGACCTGGTCGAGCGGGCCGGCGGCACCGTCACCGGCTTCACGGTGCTGCTGGAGCTCGGGTTCCTGGGCGGGCGCGAGCGGTTGGCGCAGCGTCCGGTGCACGCCCTGCTGACCGTTTGAGCCGTTCGACACGCAACTGACCGTTTAATCCCAGATCCGGCGGACACTGCCGGCGTCGACCGTCCGGCGGAGCGGCAGGGGGCCTTCGGTGCGGGTAGCATTGCCCTTTGCTGACGCCGGCCGCACACGTCCGGCGAGGCGAGACCAGGCCGACCGATGTTCGGTCGGTGTGTTTCCGGCGAGCGGTGAGGAGGCCGGTGTCCCACGATGTCGTCCCTCCGGCGGAGGGCACGGTGCACCCGACAGGCGACGCGGACGGCTCGGTGACTGACCGGACAGGCGACGCGCCGGCCCGGGTGACGGGCAACGGCTCCGGCAGGGCTACGGGCGAGAGCACTGTCCGCCCGATCAGCGGCCCGCCGAGCGTCGAGGCCGCGCCCGGCGCCGACGGGGTTGTGGTGCCGTTCCCGACCGACGCGGGCATCGACCCGTCGCCGAGCGGTGGCTTCGGGCTGTCCAACGCGCCCACCGGCCGGCGGGTCCGGGCCCGGCTGGCCCGGTTCAACGCGCCCTGGCAGACCTCGCAGGTCAGCGAGGTGCTGGAGCCGCTCATCGCGAGCCACCGGGACAACCACCCCAAGGCCGACGCCCGGCTCCTCCAGCGCGCCTTCGACACGGCCGCGCGGTGGCACTCCGGGCAGTACCGCAAGTCCGGCGACCCGTACATCACCCACCCCCTCGCCGTGGCGACGATCCTCGGCAACCTGGGGATGGACACCACCACGCTGGTCGCCGCGCTGCTGCACGACACCATCGAGGACACCGAGTACACCCTCGATGCGATGCGCGCCGACTTCGGTGGCGAGGTCGCCCTCCTGGTCGACGGCGTCACGAAGCTCGACAAGGTCAAGCTGGGTGACGCGGCCAAGGCCGAGACGATCCGCAAGATGGTCGTGGCGATGGCCAAGGACCCCCGGGTGCTGGTGATCAAGCTGGCCGACCGGCTGCACAACATGCGCACCCTGACCTTCCTGCCCCGCCCCAAGCAGGAGCAGAAGGCCAAGGAGACGCTGGAGATCCTGGCGCCTCTCGCGCACCGGCTCGGTATGAACACGATCAAGTGGGAGCTGGAGGACCTGTCCTTCGGCACGTTGTTCCCGAAGCGCTACGAGGAGATCAACCGGCTGATCGGGGAGCACCAGCCGCAGCGCGAGACGCTGCTGCGGCAGGTCACCCAGAAGGTCGGCACCGACCTGAAGGCCGCCAAGATCAAGGCGGAGACCACCGGGCGGCCGAAGCACCTCTACTCGATCTACCAGAAGATGATCGTGCGGGGTCGGGACTTCAACGACATCTACGACCTGGTCGGGGTGCGGATCCTGGTCGACACGGTTCGGGACTGCTACGCGGCGCTGGGTGTCATCCACGCCAACTGGCAGCCGGTGCCGGGCCGCTTCAAGGACTACATCGCGATGCCGAAGTTCAACATGTACCAGTCGTTGCACACGACGGTCATCGGGCCCACCGGCAAGCCGGTGGAGATGCAGATCCGCACGTACGCGATGCACCGCACCGCGGAGTTCGGCATCGCCGCGCACTGGAAGTACAAGGAGCACAAGGGCACCCAGATCGTCGGGCCGCCCGCGCACATCGACGAGATGACCTGGCTGCGGCAGCTGCTCGACTGGCAGCGTGAGGCGGCCGACCCGAGCGAGTTCCTGGACGCGCTGCGCTTCGACCTGTCCAGCCAGGAGGTGTACGTCTTCACCCCGAAGGGTGACGTCATCCCGCTGCCGACCGGGTCGACGCCTGTGGACTTCGCGTACGCGGTGCACACCGAGGTTGGGCACAAGTGCATCGGGGCGCGCGTCAACGGCAAGCTGGTGCCGTTGGAGTCGACGCTGTCCAACGGCGACGTGATCGAGATCTTCACGTCGAAGTCCGAGACGGCCGGCCCCACGCAGGACTGGCTGGGCTTCGTCAAGAGCCCCCGCGCCCGGACGAAGATCAGGCAGTACTTCAACAAGGAGCGGCGCGAGGAGGCGATCGAGGCCGGCAAGGACGCGATCGTCAAGGCGATGCGCAAGCAGGGCATGCCGTTGCAGCGGATGCTCACCTCCGACGCGCTGATGTCGATCGCCCGGGACCTGCACCTCGCCGACGTGGCCTCGCTCTACGCGGCGGTCGGCGACAGCCAGGTTTCCGCCCAGTCGGTGGTGCAGAAGCTGATGGCCGCGTACGGCGGCGAGGAGGGCGCGGCGGAGGACATCGCCGAGACCGCCGTCGCCACCCGGCCACCGCGTAGCCGGCAGAGCAGCAGCGACCCCGGTGTGGTGGTGCGGGGCGTCAGCGACGTCTGGATCAAGCTGGCCCGCTGCTGCACCCCGGTCCCACCGGACTCGGTGTTCGGCTTCGTCACCCGCTCCGGCGGGGTGAGCGTGCACCGCGACGACTGCGCCAACGCCGAGGACCTGCGGGCGCAGAGCGAGCGCGTGGTCGAGGTGAGTTGGAAGCTCACCTCCGCCTCGACGTTCCTGGTCGCGATCCAGGTCGAGGCACTGGACCGGCACAAGCTGCTGGCCGACGTCACCCGGGTGCTCTCCGACGAGCGGGTCAACATCCTCTCCGCGACCGTCACCACGACCCGCGACCGGGTGGCGGTGAGCCGGTTCAGCTTCGAGATGGCCGACCCGAAGCACCTGGGCCACCTGCTGGCCACGGTCCGCAAGGTCGACGGCGTCTTCGACGCGTACCGGGTCACCTCCGGCGCCTGACGCGTACCCCGGACACGACAGCGCCCGCCGGCTCAGCCGACGGGCGCTGTGTCGTGTGCTCGGGCGTCAGCCCTGCGGGTTGCTCATGGTGAGGTCCTTGATGATGACCTCCTTCTTCGGGTGGCCACCGCCGGCCTGCTGGGCGAACGCCCCGTCGTCGCCGGCCTTGGCCACGTCCTTGACGATGTCGAGGCCGCCGGTGATGGTGCCCAGCACCGTGTACGCCGGGTCCAGCGGCGAGTCGCCGTAGACGATGAAGAACTGGCTGCCGGTGCTGCCCGGCTGGCCGGAGTTGGCCATCGCGATGACACCCTCCGGGTACGGCGGGCGCTTGTCGGTGGGCAGGTTCTCCTCGGGCAGGCGGTAGCTCGGGCCACCCTGACCGTCGGTCTCCCGCCAGCCGTTGCCGGTGGCGCTGGGGTCACCGCACTGCAACACCTTGATGCCCTCGGTCACCAGGCGGTGGCACTTGGTGTTGTCGAAGAAGTTCTTCTCCGCCAGGTAGGTGAAGCTGCCCGCCGTGCACGGCACCAGCGACCGGTCGACCTTGGCCGTGATCGGGCCGAGGTTGGTGTCGATCGTCATGGTCTGCACGCCCTTGGCGTACTGCTCGTTGCTCGGCACCCCGACGTCCTTGATCTGCGGGGGCCGCTGTTCGGCCGGCAGCGCGTTGAACACGCACTCGGACGCCCCGACCGCGGGCGCGGCGGTGTCGTTCTTGTCGTCGTCGTCGTCGCCGCCGAGGCTCATCGCCAGCCAGACGGTGCCGGCGACCACGAGCACCAGCGCGGCAGCCGCGCTGACGATCGCCTGCGTCTGCCGGCGCTTGCGGGCCTTGGCCGAGCGCTCGGCCATCTCCTTCTCGAGCCGGGCGCGTGCCGCCGCGCGCTGCCGCTCTCTGGTGGACGTCACGCCTGGATCCTCCTGGGCTGTCTGCTGCTGAGTGCCGCTTGGGGTGGGTGGTGGCGCCCGGTCAGCCGGCGCTCGGGCTGCTGGCCGGGGCGCCGGAGGCCGAGGGTGCGGCGCCGGTGACCGGCTCACCGACCGTGAGGCTCTGGATCGTCACGTCGGTGCTGGGCTTGACCTTGGCCCCGGTCCCATTGTCCACGGTCGGGAGGGCCCCGATCTTCTCCACCACGTCCAGCCCGCCGGTCACCCGGCCGATCACCGGGTACTTCGGGTCGGCGGTGGTGAAGTCCTTGAAGAAGATCAGGAACTGGCTGCCGTTGCTGCCCGGCGGGTTGGAGACCATCGCCACGGTGCCCTTCGGGTACGTCGGCGGCTGGCCGGGGGCCGGGCTGGCCGACGGGGACGCCGACGGCACGGTCGGCACCTCCTCGTCGTAGAACGAGTAGGTGGGCCCGCCGAGGCCGGTGCCACTGGGATCGCCGCAGTGCAGCGCGCCCTCGGCGGTGATCTCGTGGCACTTGGTGTTGTCATAGAACGACCGGCTCGCCAGGTGGGCGATGCTCGCCGCCGCGCACGGGGAGTTGGTCAGGCTCAGCTCCGCGGTGATCGGCCCACCCTGGTTGGTGGTCACCGTCATCGCCCGGGTGCCGTCGGTGGGCAGATCCCTGGTCGCCGGCGTGCCGACGTCCTTCAGGTTGGTGTTGGCCGTCGCGTCCTGCGGCGTCCAGAGGCAGGTGTCCGCCGCGGCCGTGTTCTGCTTCGAGTCGGAGTCGAACGCCCCGAGCGCCCAGGCCGAGCCGGCCACCACCAACACGAGGATCAGGGCGGCACCGACACCGGCCTGGATCTGCCGACGGCGCCGCGTCGCGGCAGCCCGGCGAGCCAACTGCCGGTCGAGCTTTTCCCGTGCCAGTTTGCGCTGCCGGTCCCTGCTGGAAGCCACCCGTGCTCCCCTTTCCTCTACCTGGTCGTCGCCGGCGACCGGGCGTCCCGGCCCGTCCGGGCGCCACGTGTGTCGCGCCACACGCCCGCCAGAGTGTACGGCTAGCGACTGGGAATGTGGTGTACGAGGTCCACCCCATCCCGAGCAGCGCTTATCGGGCGTTGTCACTGTGCCGTACGGGGCGCGAGGGGCGGACGCGGCAAAGTCGCTCGGCACGCCCGTTAGGCTGCTGGCAGGACGACAGCTGCTCGACGGAAAGGACAGCGCCTGTGCTCGTGGCCGGCTTTCCCGCGGACGCCTTCGGCACCAACTGCTACGTGGTTGCCACCGCGCCGGGGGAGCAGTGCGTGGTGGTCGACCCCGGGATCGGGGTGCTCGACCAGCTCGACGCGCTGCTCGCCGAGCACCGCCTGCATCCGGCCGCCGTGCTGCTCACCCACGGCCACCTCGACCACACCTTCTCGGTCGCGCCGGTCTGTGGTGCGCGCGGCGTCACCGCCTACGTGCACCCGGGCGACCGGGAGATGCTGGCCGACCCGTCCAAGGGCCTCTCGGCCGACCTGACGTCGCTCTTCGGCGGCCGGTTGAGCTATACGGAGCCGGAGGACGTGGCGGAGCTGACCGACGGCGCCACCCTCACGCTCGCCGGCCTGGAGATCGCCGTCGACCACGCCCCGGGCCATACCGGCGGGTCGGTGCTGTTCCGGCTGCCGGGCGCCGGGTCGGACTGGGAGGCCGACGAGCTGTGCCTCTCCGGTGACGTCCTCTTCGCCGGGTCGATCGGCCGCACCGACCTGCCGGGCGGGAGCATGCCGGCCATGCTCACCAGCCTGCGCGACAAGATCCTTCCGCTGGCCGACGACACCGTCGTGCTGCCCGGCCACGGCCCCGCCACCACCATCGGCCGCGAGCGCGCCAGCAACCCGTACCTCATCGAGGTGGCGCAGGTCGGCGGCGGCCGACCGGCGCCCACCCGGGGCCTCTAGACCTTCTCCGCGCCGCGCGCGGACCCACGACACCACCGCGCCGCGGGCGCGGCACCGCAAGGAGTACGCCGATGAGCAAGCCCACGCCCATCTCCGGTTTCCCGGAGTGGACCCCCGGTCAGCGGATGATCGAGCAGTTCGTGCTCGACCGGATCCGGGCCACCTTCGAGCTGTACGGCTTCGCGCCGCTGGAGACCCGCGCGGTGGAGCCGCTGGATCAGCTGCTGCGCAAGGGCGAGACCTCGAAGGAGGTCTACGTGATCCGGCGGCTGCACGCCGACGCGGAGGGTTCCGGTGGTGACGACCAGCTCGGCCTGCACTTCGACCTGACCGTGCCGTTCGCCCGGTACGTGCTGGAGAACGCCGGCAAGCTGGCGTTCCCGTTCCGCCGCTACCAGATCCAGAAGGTGTGGCGCGGTGAGCGGCCGCAGGAGGGCCGTTACCGGGAGTTCGTGCAGGCCGACATCGACATCGTCGACCGGGACACCCTGGCCCCGCACCACGAGGCGGAGATGCCCCTCGTCATCGGCGACGCGCTGCGTTCGTTGCCGATCCCGCCGGTGACGATCCAGGTCAACAACCGCAAGATCTGTGAGGGCTTCTACCGGGGCATCGGGCTGACCGACCCGGAGGCGGCGCTGCGCGCGGTGGACAAGCTCGACAAGATCGGCCCGGCGAAGGTGACCGACCTGCTGGCCCAGACCGCCGGGGCGAGCGAGGCGCAGGCCAAGGCGTGTCTGGCCCTGGCTGAGATCTCCGCCCCGGACGCATCGTTCGCCGACGCCGTCCGCGCGCTCGGGGTGAGCAACCCACTGCTCGACGAGGGCATCGACGAGCTGGTCCGGGTGGTGGAGACCGCCGCCGAGCACTCGCCCGGCCTCTGCGTGGCGGACCTGCGCATCGCCCGTGGCCTGGATTACTACACCGGCACCGTCTACGAGACCCAGCTGCGCGGCTACGAGCGGTTCGGCTCGATCTGCTCCGGCGGCCGGTACGACAACCTGGCCACCGCTGGCGCCGTCTCGTACCCCGGGGTGGGGATCTCGATCGGGGTGACCCGGCTGCTCGGGTTGCTCTTCGGCGCGGGGGAGCTGTCGGTGTCCCGGGAGGTGCCGACCGCCGTGCTCGTCGCGGTGACCAGCGAGGAGCAGCGGACGGCCAGCAACCGGGTGGCCGAGGCGCTGCGGCGGCGCGCGGTGCCGACCGAGGTGTCGCCGAGCGCGGCGAAGTTCGGCAAGCAGATCCGCTACGCCGAGCGGCGCGGCATCCCGTACGTCTGGTTCCCCGGCGTCGACGGAGCGCCGGACGAGGTGAAGGACATCCGCTCCGGTGAGCAGGTCACGGCCGGTGCGCAGGAGTGGATGCCCCCTGTGGAGGACCTCAAGCCGACGGTTGGGTGAGTCTCTCCACTGGCGCTGACGGCCGGGGGGACCTACGGTAGCGTAAGTTACGCCACCGTAGGGAGTTTCTTGTGACCGTCAGCACCACACTCAGTCAGACCGCTCTCCTCGTCGAGTTGGAGCCGGTGGTCGCACGCAACCTCGACCGCCACCTCACGCTCGCCAAGGAGTGGTTCCCGCACGAGTATGTGCCGTGGAGCGAAGGGCGGACCTTCGACGGGCCGCTCGGCGGCGAGGCGTGGTCGCCGACCGACTCGACCATCCCGGACGTGGCTCGCACCGCGCTGATCGTGAACCTGCTGACCGAGGACAACCTGCCCTCGTACCACCACGAGATCGCCACCCTGTTCGGCCGTGACGGCGCGTGGGGCACCTGGGTGCACCGGTGGACCGCCGAGGAGGGCCGGCACGGCGTCGCGATCCGCGACTACCTGACCGTCACCCGGGCCGTCGACCCGGTGGCGTTGGAGCGGGCCCGGATGACGCACATGTCGGAGGGCTACACCAACGCCCACGGCGACGAGGTGCTGCACTCGCTGGCGTACGTCTCGTTCCAGGAGCTGGCCACCCGAATCTCGCACCGCAACACCGGCAAGGCCACCGGCGACCCGGCCTGCGAGGCGCTGCTGGCCCGGGTGGCGGCCGACGAGAACCTGCACATGGTCTTCTACCGCAACCTGCTCGCCGCCGCGTTCGAGCTGGCCCCGAGCCAGGCGATGCGGGCCGTCGCCGACGTGGTCGCCGACTTCCAAATGCCGGGCAACGGCATCGACGGTTTCGCCCGCAAGTCGGTGGCAATCGCCCTGGCCGGCATCTACGACCTGCGTCAGCACCGCGACGACGTGCTGCAGCCGGTGCTGCGCCAGTGGGACGTCTTCAACGTGACCGGCCTCAACGCCGACGGCGAAGCCGCCCGCGAGCAGCTCGCCACCCAGCTGGAAAACCTGGAGCGCGCCGCGAGCCGCTTCGAGGAAAAGCGCGACGCCCGAGCCGCCCGCCTGGCCCTCCGCTAAACCCCCACCCGCCCCGCCCCGCCCCGCCCCGCCCCCGCCCCCCGCCCCCTGCCCCCTGCCCCCTGCCTCCGCCCCACCCGGGTTGATCAAGAGCTTTCGGTCACTGTGAGCCCGTTTCCTGACGGAAATCTCTTGATCAACCCAAGAGGGGTGGGGTTGGGGGTTAGGGGAGGGGGAGGATCAGGCAGGTGCTGGTGGCGTGGGCTATCAGGCGGGCGTCCGCGTCGGTGATGCGGGCCTCGGCCAGGGCCGTGCGCCGGCCACGTTGCAGCACTGTGCCCTCGCAGCGCAGCGTGCCGCTGTCGACAGTGACCGGGCGGAGGAACTTCACGTTCAGGTCCAGCGAGGTGTAGCCGACGCCAGCGGGCAGGGTGGTGTGCACGGCGCACCCGGCGGCGGTGTCCAGCAGCGTCGAGAGAACGCCACCGTGGACGGTGCCGAGCGGGTTGTAGTGGAACTCCTGCGGGGTCAACTCGACGCTGACCCGGCCCTCGTCGGCCTCCATCCGGCTCATGTCGAGAAGGTGCATCACCGGCGGCGCGGCCAGCTCGCCGGCGATCATCGCCCGCAGCATGTCGATGCCGCTGCGTCGACCGACCTGGGCGGCGTTGGCCGCCGGGTCCGCCCAGCTGAAGGTCCGGCTGCGCGCCGGTTCCTGCGTCTGCGTCATGGACGCAGCCTGGCAGCAGGTTGCTGAGTCTGTCAACGAGACCTAGCCTGGTCGGATGCGACCCGCGGCACTGGACTGGTCGGTGGACAACTGCACCATCGCCCGCGCGATGGAGATCCTCGGTGAGCGGTGGACCCTGGTGGTGCTCCGCGAGGTGTTCACCGGCGTGCGCCGCTTCGACGACATGCGGGTGCGCACCGGCATCCCCCGTCAGGTGCTGACCAACCGGCTGGCCACTCTGGTCGAGCAGGGCGTGCTGGGCCGTGAGCCGTACCGCGAGCCTGGCAGCCGGTTGCGCCACGAGTACCGGCTGACGGAGAAGGGTCTGGACCTGTGGCCGGTGCTGGTCGCCGTGCTCGGGTGGGGCGACCGGTATCTCGCCGGCCCGGAGGGTCCACCGCTGAGCGTCGCTCACCGTGACTGTGGCGCGCCGGTTCGTGTGGACCTGCGCTGTGCCGAGGGGCACGACGTGGACCAGTCGCGCGACGTGCTGCCGCGCCCGGGCCCCGGTGCCCGCCGCCGTACGCCCTGACGCGCGGCGCCCGCACCCACCCGGCACCCTGCGTCGGAGAAGGCATCGACGATCGTGCGCGCGAAAAACGATGTGGGTGTGACGGTGGTTGTTCACCAGCGTGTCAGGGGTGTTGCGGCATTGCGGCCTACCAAGATCGGCAAATCCGGGCGAAATCAAGCCTTGTCAATGATCTTAAGTATGTGAATACTTCAGTTCACTCGACCGGTTTTCGCAGATCGGCCGGGTTGCCCTCGGGTCAGCCGTTCCCCCCGGCGTGACCCGTCCCCCCGCCCAGGAGGTTTGTTACATGCGACCCACGAGGTCCTCGTTCCGCGTCGCGGCCACCGTCGCCGTGTCCGGATCCCTGGTCGTCGGCGCGCTCATCGGCGCACCCGCCCAGGCCGCTCCCGCCGCCTCGCCCGATGCCGCCGCGGCGCTCTCCGCTGCCCTCGGTGACCGCTCCGCCGGCTCGTACATCGACGCCAGCGGCAAGTCCGTCGTCACGGTGACCGACGCCGCCGCCGCCAGCAAGGCGAGCAAGGCCGGCGCCGTCGTCCGCTACGTCACCCGTGGTGCCGGCGAGCTCAACCGGGCCACCGCGGACCTGGAGCGGTCCGCCAAGATCCCGGGCACCGCCTGGTGGAGTGACCCGGTCACCAACCAGGTCGTCGTCTCCGTGGACAGCACCGTCACCGGTGCGAAGCTGGAGCGGGTCAAGGCCGCCGCCGCGCGGGCCAACGGCGCGGTCCGGGTCGAGGCCGAGGCCGGCGTGCTGAGCACCCGGATCTCCGGCGGTCAGGCCATCTACGCCGGCGGGGGCGGGCGTTGCTCGCTCGGCTTCAACGTGCGCAGTGGCAGCACCTACTCGTTCGTGACGGCCGGGCACTGCACCAACATCTCGGCCAGCTGGTACTCGAACTCCGCCCAGACCTCGCTGCTCGGCACCCGTACCGGCACCAGCTTCCCGGGTAACGACTACGGCATCGTGCGGCACAGCAACTCGGCCAACGCGGCCGGCAACGTCTCGCTCTACAACGGCAGCTTCCGTGACATCACCGGCTCCGGCAACGCGTCGGTCGGCCAGTCGGTGCAGCGTTCCGGCAGCACCACCGGCCTGCGCAGCGGCTCGGTGAACGCGACCAACGCCACGGTGAACTACGCCGAGGGCTCGGTCTCCGGCCTGATCCGCACCAACGTCTGCGCCGAGCCGGGCGACAGCGGCGGCTCGCTGTTCGCCGGTGGCACCGCCCTGGGCATGACCTCCGGCGGCAGTGGCAACTGCCGCACCGGCGGTACGACCTACTTCCAGCCGGTCACCGAGGCGCTCAGCCGTTACGGCGTCAGCGTCTTCTGATCCAGTCACCGCCAGCGGGCCGCCGGATTCCTCCGGCGGCCCGTTCGCTGTCCTGGCTACCCGCCACGGTGCGCTCGGCGTACCCCCGGAAAGGCAGCGACGAGCGGTCAGCGCTGCGCGGACGGTCCCGGCCGCCGCCCGGAGGCCAGTGCGGCGAGCACGACGGCCAGCGGTACGACCGCCTCGGCAGCCGCCACCAGCCGTTCCGTCAACCCGATCCGCGCGCCGTCGGTGAAGAACTCGACGGCGAACCAGCCGAGCAGACCGAGGAGCGCCGCCGTCACCGCGAGCGCTGTCCAGCGGACGCGCGGTGCCGAGCCGTCCGTTGGATCGCGCCGAACCCGGTCGAGGGACGGCGCTGCTCGGCGGGGCACCGCCAGGGCGGGCCAGACAGCCAACGCCACGAACGCCACGCCAGCGGCGACGACGTGCGTCGTCGAGCCGCCTCCCGGGTGTTGCGGGAACGCGACCAGCACCAGTGTGGCAAGGCCGCCCAGGGCGAGCAGCCCACGACCCGCCGGTGCGGCCACGACCAGGCCGAGCGCGGTTGCCAGGTGACAGATGCCCAGGCCGGCCAGCCCCACCGTCATGATCCAGCGGTGGTCCGCGTCCGCGGCGGCGAGCGCGCTGATGGTCTGCCGGACCGGGTCGAACCCGTCGGGTTGGGTGGCCTGCGCCAGCGTCCAGCCCCCGATCAGAAACAACGGTGCGCCAGCGGCCGACAGCAGGGCCCAACGGGGAACGGCGGACATCGGGTGAGCGTAGCGGTGCGACCGGCCCCAGGCCCGGGGCCGAGGCCTGGCATCCGGCCGCCGGACCTGACCTACGGCAGCCGATCGGGCCGCCGAGGGGCGGGCCCGCGAGTGGGTCCGAGCGGATCCGGGGGTACGACGCCGCCGGTCGGCAACGTCGGGCCGATGGCTGTCGCACCGCCGACGGCCCAGGCCAGGTGTGCCCGCCGGGCGGAGAGGATCGCCAGCAGTGGCCACAGTGAGACCGCCACCGCCGTCACCCGCTCGGCCAGCCCGGTGCGCGACCCGCTGGTCACCTCGTACGCGCACCACCCGAAGAGCGCGAGCAGCACCACCGTGGCGCTCAGCCCCACCGCCCGGCGAAACGCCCAGGGCGGCTCCGGCCTGCCCGGGTGCTCGGTGTCGTGCCCGCGCGGAAGCCACAGTGCCGAACCGGCCGGCCAGAGCGCCAGGGCGAGCACCGCCACTGTCGCCGCGATGCCGTGGCTGAGCGAACCACCGACCGTGGGGCGGGGGAACGCGACCAGCGCGATGGTCGCCACCCCGCCGACGGCGAGCAGGAAACGGCTGGGCAACCCGGCCGCGTGCAGGATGGCGGCGACGGCCAGATAGCAGCACCCGAGCAGCACCAGCGCGGTGATCATGATCCAGGCGTCGACGGCCTCCTGCCCGGCCAACTCACTGATGGTGTCCCGGACCGGGTCGTAACCGGCGGGCTGTCGCGCCTCCGCGACCGTCCAACCACCCACCAGTAGCAGGGGCGCGGCAGCCGCCGTGGCGACGGCCCAGTTCGGTACGGCGCGCATTTCGCCACGTTAACTGGCGAGACGGCCGATTGAGTTCGGTTCGCCCAGTGTGGCCGACCCGACGGGTGCCCCGGAGGCGGGGCGGCCACCCCTGACAGAATGCCGGTGAGGACTGTTCCACGATGAGGAGTTGCCAGCCGTGATCCGTACCCACAATGCCGGAAGCCTGCGCGCCGCGGACGCCGGCTCGACGGTGACGCTCGCCGGCTGGGTGGCCCGCCGGCGCGACCACGGCGGGGTCATCTTCGTCGACCTGCGCGACGGTTCCGGTGTTGTCCAGGTGGTGTTCCGTGAGGAAGATGCGCACGCGTTGCGCAACGAGTTCTGCGTGAAGGTCGTCGGTGAGGTGACCCGCCGACCGGCCGGCAACGAGAACCCGGAGCTGCCCACCGGTGAGGTCGAGGTGACCGTCACCGACCTGGAGGTGCTCTCCGAGGCGGCGCCGCTGCCGCTGCCGGTGGACGACCAGATCGAGGCCGGCGACGACATCCGGCTCAGGTACCGCTACCTGGACCTGCGCCGCAGCGGCCCGGCGAACGCGCTGCGGCTGCGCTCGCGTGCCAGCCACCTGGCCCGGGGCGTGCTGCACGAGCGGGACTTCCTGGAGATCGAGACGCCGACCCTGACCCGCTCGACGCCCGAGGGCGCCCGCGACTTCCTGGTCCCGGTGCGACTTCAGCCCGGCAGCTGGTACGCGCTGCCGCAGTCGCCGCAGCTGTTCAAGCAGCTGCTGATGGTCGGCGGCATGGAGCGGTACTACCAGATCGCCCGCTGCTACCGCGACGAGGACTTCCGCGCCGACCGGCAGCCCGAGTTCACCCAGCTCGACATCGAGATGTCGTTCGTCACCGAGGACGACGTGATCGACCTCGGCGAGGCGATCGTCTCGGCGCTCTGGAAGGACCTGGCCGGGCACGAGATCAGCCAGCCGATCCCGCGGATCACCTGGCACGACGCGATGGCCCGGTACGGCTCCGACAAGCCGGACCTGCGCTACGGGGTCGAGCTGACCGAGCTGACCGACTACCTGCGTGGCACCGAGTTCCGGGTCTTCGCCGGGGCGATCGACGCGGGCGGCTACGTCGGCGCGGTCGTGATGCCGGGCGGTGCGGCGCAGAGCCGCAAGGAGCTGGACGGCTGGCAGGACTGGGCCAAGGCGCGCGGTGCGCGCGGCCTGGCGTACGTGGTGCTGGACGCCGAGACCGGCGAGGCGCGTGGCCCGGTGGCGAAGAACCTCTCCGCCGAGCACCTGGGCGGGCTCGCCGACACGGTCGGCGCCAAGCCGGGCGACGCGATCTTCTTCGCCGCCAGCGCCACCACCCGGGAGGCGCAGGAGCTGCTGGGCGCGGCCCGCGTCGAGATCGCCAAGCGGACCGGGCTGATCGACGAGAGCGCCTGGGCGTTCTGCTGGGTGGTCGACGCACCGATGTTCGAGCGTACGGACGAGGGCGGCTGGACGGCCGTGCACCACCCGTTCACCTCGCCGAACTCGGAGTGGGTCGACCGGTTCGAGGAGGCTCCGGACCGGGCCCTCGCCTACGCGTACGACATCGTCTGCAACGGTAACGAGATCGGCGGCGGGTCGATCCGTATCCACCGGGGTGACGTGCAGAAGCGCGTCTTTGACCTGCTCGGCATCACCCCCGAGGAGGCGCAGGACAAGTTCGGCTTCCTGCTGGAGGCGTTCAAGTACGGCGCCCCGCCGCACGGCGGCATCGCCTTCGGTTGGGACCGGGTGTGCATGCTGCTCGCCGGTGCCGACTCCATCCGCGAGGTCATCGCCTTCCCGAAGACCCGGGGTGGCTTCGACCCGCTGACCAGCGCTCCCACCCCGATCACCGCCCAGCAGCGCGCCGAGGCCGGCATCGACGCCAAGCCCAAGCCGCCCGCAACGGCCCACACCGGCACCGCGGGCGGAGCAGCCCCGGTAGCCGACCCGGTCTGACCGCGCCCCCGCGCCATGCTTGGTTGATCAAGAGGTTTGCGTCATCATCGCCCCGCGAGATGACGCAAACCTCTTGATCAACGGGGGAGTGGGCCGGGATGCGGGTGCTTGTTGTCGGGGCAGTGGGCTTCTGGGGCGTGCCGTTTGTTGGCGGGGTTCCCGCGCCGGGTTGTCCGTTGTCGGGACTTACCACGCGGGTTCGGTTGGGGTGCCGGGCGTTGCGGAGCGCCGGCTGGACGTGACCGACCGGGCCGCCGTGCGCGCGCTGGTCGCCCAGGTGCGGCCGGACGCCGTGGTCGGGACCCCCTACCGGTACGACGACTGGGCGGTCACCGCCGACGGGGCCGCGAACGTGGCGGTCGCCGCCGCCGAGGCGGGTGCCCGGCTGGTGCACGTGTCCAGTGACGCGCTGCACGCCGGCCGTCCCACGCCGTACGCCGACGACGACCCGCCCACGCCGGTGCACGCCTACGGCGCCGCGAAGGCCGCCGCCGAAACCGCCGTGCGGGCGATCGACCCCGGCGCGGCAGTGGTGCGTACCTCGCTGATCCTTGGGGAGGGCAGCAAGCAGATCCAGCTCTGCCGGGACGCGCTCGCCGGCCGGGCCGTCCTGTTCAGCGACGAGCTGCGCTGCCCGATCGACGTCACCGACCTGGCGGACGCCGTACTGGAACTGGTCGCCTCCTCGTACGCCGGTCTGCTCAACGTGGCCGGCCCGGACGCCGTGAGCCGAGCCGAGCTGGGCCTGCTCGTCGCCGAACGATTCGGCCTCGACGCGGCCGGGCTCAAGACCACCACCGGGGCCGCCGTCGGCCTGTCCCGCCCCCTCGACGTACGCCTCGACTCCGCTCGCGCCGCCGGTCTGCTGCGTACGCGACTGCGGGGGGTACGCGAACTCCTGGCAGCCTGATCGCCATTGCACACTTCTTGTGCATAACTCTTGTGCACAAGAAGTGTGCAGAGATAGTGTGCGGTCATGGCGAACGACGAAGCGATCCCGCGGCCGGCGCCGCGTGAGGTACGGATCGACAAACGGCAGGTCCGGGTGCTGGCGCACCCGCTGCGGATGCGGCTGGTCGGGGCCCTGCGGGTGAAGGGCCCCGCCACCGCCACCACCCTGGCGGAGCTGCTCGGCACCAACACCGGCGCGACCAGTTACCACCTGCGCCAACTCGCCGAGGTCGGGCTGGTCATCGAGGATCCCGACCGGGGCGGCGGGCGGCAGCGCTGGTGGCAGGCCGCGCACGACGTCACCAACTGGGATCCGAGCGACTTCGACGACGACCCCGACGCCCGGGCCGCGATCGAGTGGATCCAGGGCGACCAGGTGCGTCTGCTCGTCGAGACTGCCGACCACTGGTTCGCCACCCAGCACGAATGGTCGCCCGCCTGGCGGGACGGCTTCGGCATGAGCGACATCTTCATGACCATCCCGCCCGCCCGGCTGGAGGAACTCAAGACGGAGATGTGGCAGCTGCTGGAGCGCTACCACCGCGAGGCCGACTCCGCCGACGCCGTGGACCCGGAGGCCAAGCCGGTGCAGGTGTTCATGGCCGCCTACCCGTTGCGCGAGGGTCTGGCATGAGCGCGCTGACCGTACGCCAGGTCCGGCGTCGTTACCTCACGCTCTACGGCCTGCGCTGGCTGCCCACGGGCCTGATGATCCCGGTCATGATCCTGCTGATGCAGGAGCGTGGCCTGTCGCTGCCGCAGATCGGCCTGGTCGGCACCGCGCAGGGCCTGCTGGTGCTGGCGCTGGAGTTGCCCACCGGCGGGCTCGCCGACGCCCTCGGCCGCCGGCCGGTGCTGCTGGCCGCCGGAGCGATCAACCTCGTGTCGTTGGCGCTGTTCGCGGTGGCCGACTCGTTCGTGCTGTTCTTCGTGGTCTGGGCGCTGCAGGGCGTCTACCGGGCGTTGGACAGCGGCCCGTTGGAGTCCTGGTACGTCGACGCCACACTGGCCGCCGACCCGGATGCCGAGTACGAGAAGGGCCTCGGTTACGCCGGCACCGTGATCGGCGGCGCCATCGCCGGGGGCGCGCTGCTCAGCGGTGGTCTCATCGCGCTCGGTCCGATCGGGCCGGTCACGGCGCTCACGGTGCCCGTGCTGGTCGCCATCGTCGCGCAGGCGGCGGCGCTCGTGGCGCTGGTCGTGCTGCTGGTTGAGCAGCGGCCGGCCACCGGGTTCGCGGCCCTGCGGGCCTCGGTGGTTCAGGCGCCCCGGATGATCGGCGAGGCGGTCGGCCTGCTGCGCCGCTCCCGGGTGCTGCTGGCCCTGGTCGCGGTGGAGCTGTTCTGGGGCTTCGGCATGGTCACCTTCGAGTCGCTGCTGCCGGTGCGGCTCGCCGAGGTGATCGGCGATTCGGAACGCGCCGCCGCGCTGCTCGGGCCGGCCAACTCGGCCGCCTGGCTCGCCTCGGCCGCCGGCGCGGCGCTGACCCCGCTGCTGCTGCGCTGGTTCGGTGCCGCACCGGGAGCGGCCCTGCTGCGCATCCTGCAGGGGGTGACGGTGGTCGGGATGGGGCTGTTCGCCGGGCCGGTCGGGGTGCTCGTGGCCTACCTGGCCTGCTACGCCGTGCACGGCGCGTCCAACCCGCTGCACAGTGGGCTGCTGCACCGGCAGGTCGACGGCCCGTACCGGACCAGCGTGCTGTCCCTCAACTCGATGATGGCGCAGCCGGCCGGCGCTCTCGGCGGGGTGGCGCTGACCGCGCTGGCCGCCGCCACCAGCGTCGGCACCGCGATGGTGGTCGGCGCGGTGGTGCTCGCCGTCGCCGCCCCGCTCTACCTGCCCGCCTGGCTGGCCGGGCGCCGCCGCGCACCCGCGGCCGAGCCGACGGCGGTTCCCGTACCGGCCGACAGGTGAGGACGAGGTGCCCCCTGTCACGGCAGGGGGCACCTCGCGTCTCACCCGAGGCGGACCGAGCTGAGCGGGAGGGTGTTGGTGAAGCCCAGCCGACGGTAGAGGCGTGCGGCCCCGACGTTGTCCGTGTAGACGCCCAGCGCGACGGTGTCGTGGCGGGCCAGCAGCGCCCGGGTCATGCCGGCGGTCAGGGCGGCACCCAGGCCCCGACCCCGCTGGTCCGGGGCCACGGTCAGGCCGGCGAGGAAGCCCACGTCGCTCTGACTGCGGTCCGCGCCGCAGGCCACCAGCCGGTCGCCGGCCCGGATGCCGTACCAGGCCACCACCCGTGGGTCGCCGGGCCGGGAGGTGATGCTCGGGAACGCCACGTCGATCAGCGCCTCCAGCGCGGGACGGTCCGCCTCGGCGAGTCGCACCACCCGGTGCTCGTCGGCCTGTGCGGGCGGCGCCGTGTCGGTCCAGTGGAAGTCCCAGTCGCGGTGCTCGGTCACCGTCAGCCGGTCGGCCAGCAGACCGCGACCGTGGCGGGGCAGGTGCAGCCGCTGCCCCGGTTGCAGCAGCCCGTCGGCCGCCAGCGCGGCACAGGTCTCGATCGCCGCCCCGGCCGGGCCGATCGCGCAGCCGGCCGGCCCGTTCTCGGCCGGCACCAACCACACCACGGCGCCGTCGCGCCGGTAGCCGCGAGCCGGCGTGCCCGGTCCGAGCGCGTGCCGGGCGAACGGGTGGTGGCCGACGGCGGCCAGGATGGCACGGGTGTCCTGGAGCACCTCGTCGTCGATGATCATGCTCATCAGCCTAGGAGCCAGCGGTACGACGCCCGCGTGGGGCAGCGGCTAGGCAACCAGATCCACCGTGGAGATTGACGAGTGGACCGATTGGGTACATCACGCGCCGACCTACTGGGAACCCCCACCGGAGGACCGACATGCTCGCCATTCTCGCGGCCATCGTCTTTGGCTTTGCCCTGCTGCTCGACCTGCTGAACACCGACTTCGGCGCACCTGACCTGTTCAACTGGAACACCCTCGTGCTCATCGGGCTGCTCCTGCTCTCGCTCTACCTGGCCGGCGTGGGCAGCGGCCCGCGTGGCGGTGGCGGCGGTGGCGGCGGCCGCTGGTACCGGGGCCGTCGCCCCGGTCGCGGCTGACCGGAACCGATCACCGGTGGCGGGCCCGCGGCGCGATTCCGGCGTCGTGGGCCCGGCCCGGTACTGTCTTCGTGATGGAGTCCGACGCCCTCTTCTCCCTCGGTGAACCCGCCGGGTCGCGCAGCGCGCCCGACGGCCCCGCCGGTGTCGACGGCTTCACCGCGGTGGCCGACGACTCGCCCCTGCCCGTCCGGATGCGCCCGGTGACCCTCGACGAGCTGATCGGTCAGGATCACCTGCTCGCCCCCGGCGCCCCACTACGGCAGCTGGTCTCCGGCGGCGCCCCGATGTCGGTGATCCTCTGGGGCCCGCCGGGAAGCGGCAAGACCACCATCGCGCACCTGGTGGCCGGTGCGACCGACCGCCGATTCGTCGCCATGTCGGCGCTGTCCGCCGGCGTCAAGGACGTGCGGGCGGTGATCGAGGCGGCCCGCCGCCAGCGCCGCTCGGGCGGCCCGCAGACCGTGCTCTTCATCGACGAGGTGCACCGGTTCAGCAAGACCCAGCAGGATTCACTGCTCGCCGCCGTCGAGGACCGCACTGTCACGTTGCTGGCGGCGACCACCGAAAACCCGTACTTCTCGGTCATCTCGCCGCTGCTGTCGCGGTGCGTGCTGCTCACCCTGCAACCGTTGGACGACGCGGCGGTGCGGGGCCTGCTGCGCCGCGCGGTCACCGACAAGCGCGGCCTGGACGGCGCCCTGACCCTGACCCCGGAGGCCGAGGACCACCTGGTCCGGCTGGCCGCCGGTGACGTCCGCAAGGCACTCACCGCGCTGGAGGCGGCGGCGGCCTCCGCCACGGCGCTCGGCGCCGGGCGGATCGACCTCGCCACCGCCGAGCAGGCCGTCGACGTGGCGGCGGTGCGCTACGACCGCGACGGCGACGCCCACTACGACGTGGTCAGCGCGTTCATCAAGAGCATGCGCGGTTCGGACGTGGACGCCGCGGTGCACTGGCTGGCCCGCATGCTGGTCGCCGGCGAGGACGCCCGGTTCATCGCCCGCCGCCTGGTCATCTTCGCCAGCGAGGACGTGGGCATGGCCGACCCCGGGGCCCTGAGCGTGGCCACCGCCGCCGCCCACGCCGTCGAGTACGTCGGGCTGCCCGAAGCCCAGCTCAACCTGGCCCAAGCGGTGATCCACCTCGCGACGGCGCCCAAGTCGAACTCCGCCACCACCGCCATCGGCGCCGCGATCGCCGACGTGCGGGCCGGTCGTGGCGGTCCGGTGCCGCGAGGGCTGCGCGACGCGCACTACGCCGGTGCCCGGGGGCTGGGCCACGGCACCGGCTACCGCTACCCGCACGACGACCAGCGCGGTGTGGTCACCCAGCAGTACGTCCCGGACGACCTGGTGGGCACCGACTACTACCAGCCCAGCCCGCACGGCGCCGAACGGTCGGTGGCCACCCGGCTGCCGCTGCTGCGCCGGATCGTGCGGGGTCTGCCGGCCCCGACCGCCCGTCCGGACACTCCGACAGCCGAGCCACCTGTAACGGCACAGGCCGCGTCGGCGCTACCTGGCGAGACCGGTCGCCCGGCGACCGGCACGGGCGCACTCGGCACGATGCAGGACAGCGGCACTGACGCCGCAGGAGAGGGTCAACAGTGAAATCGCGTGGTGGGGACCGCCCGGACGAGGGCCCGGACGAGCGGCGCGATCCCCGCGCCAAGACGCGTCGCTGGGGTCGGGGGCGGGCGGCCGAGCCCGAGCCCGAGGAGCCGGTCGCCGGCGAGGAGTTCGGCTGGATCGACGACCTGCGCTCTGCCAAGCAGCAACGCACCGAGCTGGGCCCGGACGGCGCCCCGGCGGAGCCGAGCCGTCCCGCTGCCGGTGCGCCGGCCGAACCGGCGGGGCCGCGTACGGGTGCGCCGGCCGGTGGGCGCGGAGGTGCACCGGTGCCGTCGGAGGCCCCGGCTCCACCGGCGCCGCGCCAGACCGACCCGGGTGCCGGCCCGCGTCGACCGGTCGACGGCCCCTGGCCGGGGGAGGTGCCGCCCGCCGGCCGCCGCCCGGATGACCGGCCACCCGCGGCCAGCCCCGGTGCACCCGCCCCGGGCCAGCCGGCGCGCCGAGGAGTGCAGCCGGCACCCGCTGCTCGCGCCGCCGTACCGCCGGCGCCACCCACCGCCCGACCCCTCGGCGGTGACCCGGCCGGCCCACCGGGGTCCCGCCCCGACGCGCCTGGCGGCCCGGTCCGCTCCCGCCCCGCGGCGGTTCCGCCCGGCCCACCCGTGGGCCCTCCGACCTCCGGCGCCCCGACCGGTCGCCGTCCGGATGCCGCCGCCCCGACTGGTCGCCGTCCGGGCGCTGCCGGGCCCGGGGGTAACCCGAACGCGGTGCCACCGTTGCGCCGACCGGACGCCGGAGCGCCGGGCCGCCGACCGGGCCCCGAGCCCGTCGAGCCCGGCCGCGCGGTGCCGCCTGCCGACGGCACGCCCGCCGGTCGCCGGTCCGCCGGTCCAGCACCCGATCGGGCGCGGGCCGCCGGGCCGTCCCCCGCTGGCGCGGCGCGGTTCGACGGCCCGCCGGCCGGCGCCGTCCCGCCGGTCGCGGATGGCCTGCGACCCGACCCCGCCATCGACCGTGACCCGCGTACCGCCCGGCGTCGGCCAGGCCCCGTCGACCCCGGAGCGCCGGAGCCCACCGGCCGCCGTGCCGCCGAACGCTCCCGCCCGGTAGCCGGCGGCCACCGCCGCGCGGCCGAACCCGACGAGCCGGTGGTTCCCCGCTCAGGCAACGCGCCGCCGGTGCCCGCAGCGTCCGGCGGTCACAGCGGCGCGACGCCCACCGTCACGCCCACCGACGGCACGGGTCGCCGCCGGGCCACCTCCGACGAGCCGGAGCGGCGTCCGCCGGCCGGCGGCGAACCTCGACCGGACCGCCCGGAGCGGCCCGCCGACTGGCTGCGCCAGGCCGGTCGCCTACCGCACACCGACCCGGGCCTGCCGGTGGTCAACCGCCGAGGCGGCCCCCCACCGGCCGAGGGCCGGCGTCCCGCACCGCCCGCCGGCACCGGTGACATCGTCGACCCGGCCGCCGGTCGGCTCGGCGTACCCGACCCGGCCGCGGAGCGCCCGGCTGGCCGTCGGCCCGCTGGGTCGCCGACCGACCCGGGCGCGGAGGGACCCACCGGTCGTCGTGCCGTACGCCCCGACGCGTCGGGTTCCACCGGAGAACAGGCGACGCCCTATCCGCCGGCGACCGGCGACCGTCCCGGCCGGGGCAGGGGCACTGCGGCGCCTGCTCCGGATCCCACGGTGCGGCGGGGCCGTACGGCGGCTGGTCCTGGCCCGGACGGCATGCCTGCTCCGGATCCCACAGTGCGGCGTGGCCGTACGGCGGCTGGCCCTGGCCCGGACGGGATGCCTGCTCCGGATCCGGCCGGTCGGCGACGTGCGCCCGTCGAGGGTGGCCCGGGTCGACCCGGGCCGGCGACCGACCGGGGCGACGACCCTTACGCCGCCGGGCGACCCGCGCCCGACGCCGGCACCGCCGCACCGGCTCGGGACGCCGCCCGCTCCACTCCGCCCGGCCGGGCCCGGCCCGGTGCGGGTGAGGGACCGGGCGCCGGGCGTCGTGGCGTCGTCGACGGCCCAGCTCGCCCCGGTGCCGACGCCGCCCCCCGCGACGCCGTCCGTTCGGAGGGCCCGGCTCGTGCCGCCGCGCCTCCGGGTGGAGACGGGCCGCCGCGTCCGCGTTCGGACGGTCCGGCCCGCGCCGCCGTCCGCCCACCCGGTGGCATGCAACCGCCCCCCGCCGACGAACGGGCGAGCGGTGCGCCGGGCGGCGGACCCGGTTCTCCCGCGCCGGCCCGTGGTGGTGCGCAGGTCGGTCGACCCGTGCCGCCCGACCGTGCCGCCGGCCGTGCCCTGCCTCCTAATCGGGAGCCCGGCCGCGCCGAGCCGAGCGGTGTCGCCCCGGTGCCGCCGCCCGGCCGTCCCGGCGATCCCGTCGGTGTGGCCCGCGCCGCCGCCGTGGTGCCGTCCCCGTCCGGCCCGGTGGACCGCCCGACACCGGATCCGTCCGGCGGGCCCGCGCTGCGCCCGGCGGATCAGGACTCGCCCGACGACGGCGCCGCAGCGGGTGCCCGGGCCGAGGCGCGCCGCGAGTCGCGTGAACGAAGCCGGCTGCGTGCGGCGGTGCTGGCGCTGGTCAGCATCGTGCTGCTCGGTGCGGTGCCGCTCTTCTTCGGCATCCGGACGCTGAGCCGTGACCCGGTCTTCGACAACCTGGACCAGCTCGACGTGCCCGGCTGGGCTGCCGCGAAGACGGTCGACGACGTCAGCGGCAGCCGGTGGTGTCTGCTCGACTGCCGGCTGCGTGAGCGCACCGTGACCTCGGAGAAGGCGCCGGACGAGACGGCGAAGGCCTACGAGGACGCGTTGCGTCAGGACGGTTGGCAGCCGTGGAAGGTGAGCCGCTGCCCGGAGCAGGAGACGAAGGGCAGCTACACCTGTTGGCGGCGCGACGAGTTGACGCTCGACCTGTGGGTCCGCGATCCGACCTGTGTGCCGCCGCCGGTCGACGGCGAGCCGGCCGTCGTGCCGTCGACCGATCCGTCTGCCGATCCGTCGGCCGCTGCGACAGGGTGCACCGGCTCGTTGGTGTCGGTGAAGGTACGCAACGCGATCGACGACGAGCGGACCAGGCCGCAGCCGACGACCGACCCGTCACTGACCGGAGAGGATCCGTTCCCGACGGTCAGCGGTGATCCGCTGGGGGAGCTGACACCCTCACCGTCCTGAGCCGGCCTCCATCACGGACGGTAGGGTCTGGGGCTGGCGGGCATGCCCGCTACCGGTGAGCGTCGACGACTCGACGACCGGTACGGGTGCCATCGTTGTGCGTTCCGAGGACGTCGGGTCCTGCGGAACTCTGCTTGAGGAGGACAGGCGTGGGCGACATTGGAGCCATCGCGGCGCTGATCGCGGCGTGTGCGTTCGCGGTGCTGGTGCTCATCCTGACGCTGCCCATCCTGCGGCTGCGGCACACGGTTGACGCCACCACCCGCATGATCAACGACCTCAACGACCGGACCGCGCCGCTGCTCGGTGACGTGAACACCACGGTGAAGAACGTCAACACGGCGCTGGAGCAGGTGCAGACCTCGCTCGACGGCGTCAACCTGCAGCTCGCGAAGGTCGACACGATGACCAGCCACGCGCAGAACGTCACCGCCAATGTCGCCAACCTGGCCACCGTCGTCTCCGCGGCGGCTGCCAACCCGCTGGTCAAGGTGGCCGCGTTCGGCTACAGCGTGCGCAAGGCCGCTGCCGGCCGTCGGCACGCCGAGACCGAGCGTGAGGTCCGCGACACCATCAAGCAGCAGCGGCGGGCCGCGCGGCGCGGCAACCGCTGACCGGCCGGCGCACCAGGAGGTAACGAGACATGAGGCGTCTGTTCTGGCTCGGTATCGGAGTGGCCGTCGGCGTGATCGTGGTCCGCAAGGCGACCCGGACCGCCCAGGCGTACACACCGGCCGGCATCGCCAGCACGTTGACGGAATCCGCTGGCGGGCTGGTCGAGTCGCTGCGTAGCTTCGTGGAGGACGTGCGGGTCGGCATGGCCGAGCGCGAGCAGGAGATCCACCAGGCGTTCGCCCAGGGCGAGGCGTTCGACGATCAGTTCGCCGAGCTGCGGGAAGACCCGCGGATCGGCGATCGGGAAATCTTTCCGGAGGAACACCAGCGATGAAGACGGCGGAGATCAAGCGACGGTACCTCGCGCACTTCGAGGCGAATGGCCACACCGTGGTGCCGTCCGCTCCGCTGCCCGCCATCAGCGACCCGAACCTGTTGTTCGTCAACGCCGGCATGGTGCAGTTCGTTCCGTATTTCCTGGGGCAGCAGACTCCCGCGTACCAGCGGGCGGTCAGTGTGCAGAAGTGCCTGCGCACCCCGGACATCGACGAGGTCGGCAAGACCAGCCGGCACGGCACGTTCTTCCAGATGAACGGCAACTTCTCCTTCGGTGACTACTTCAAGGCCGGCGCGATCCCGCTGGCCTGGGAGTTGTCCACGAAGCCGATCGCCGAGGGTGGCTACGGCCTGGACCCCGAGCGGATCTGGCCGACGATCTACCTCGACGACGACGAGGCGTACGAGATCTGGCGGTCGGTGGGTGTGCCGGCCGAGCGGATCGTCCGTCGGGGCAAGGCGGACAACTTCTGGTCGATGGGCATTCCCGGGCCGTGCGGCCCGTCGTCGGAGCTGTTCTACGACCGGGGCCCGGAGTACGGCGCCGAGGGCGGCCCCGCGGTCGACGAGGACCGGTACATGGAGTACTGGAATCTCGTGTTCATGCAGTTCGAGCGGGGTCCGGGCACCACCAAGGAGGACTACCCGATCCTGGGTGACCTGCCGGCGAAGAACATCGACACCGGCATGGGCCTGGAGCGGATGGCCTCGATCCTGCAGGGCGTCGACAACCTGTACGAGATCGACGAGGTCCGGCCGATCCTGGCGCGGGCGGCGGAGCTGACCGGTAAGCGGTACGGCGCGCACTCCGGGCACGTGGCGAGTGAGTCGCACCCGGACGACGTCCGGCTGCGGGTGATCGCCGACCACGTGCGCACCGCGCTGATGCTGATCGGCGACGGTGTGAACCCCAGCAACGAGGGGCGTGGCTACGTGCTGCGCCGGATCATGCGCCGGGCGATCCGGTCGATCCGGCTGCTCGGCTGGCAGGATCGCGCGCTGCCCGAGCTGCTGCCGGTGGCCCGGGACTGCATGGCCCCGTCGTACCCGGAGCTGGCGACCGACTTCGACCGGATCGCGGACTACGCGTACGCGGAGGAGGAGGCGTTCCTGTCCACTCTGCGTGCCGGCACGACGATCCTGGACACCGCGATCGCCGAGACCCGCACCGCGGGAGGCACGTCGCTGTCCGGGGCGAAGGCGTTCCAGCTGCACGACACGTACGGCTTCCCGATCGACCTGACCCTGGAGATCGCCGCCGAGCAGGGCCTCCAGGTGGACGACGAGGGGTTCCGGCGGCTGATGGCCGACCAGCGGACCCGGGCAAAGGCGGACGCGCAGGCCCGCAAGACCGGTCACACCGACCTGTCGGCGTACCGGTCGGTGCTCGACTCGGGTGGCCCGGTGACGTTCACCGGCTACAGCGAGGTGGCCCGCGAGTCGACGGTCCGGGCGCTGCTCGGTGCCGACGGCCCGCGCCAGGCGGCGACCGAGGGCGACACCATCGAGCTGGTTCTCGACACGACGCCGTTCTACGCCGAGGGCGGTGGTCAACAGCCCGACCAGGGCATGATCACCGTCGGTGGCGGCCAGGTCGAGGTGCTCGACGTGCAGCAGCCGGTGCCCGGCCTGATCGTGCACCGCGCCCGGGTGATCCGGGGTGAGGTGCGCGCCGGTGAGGCCGGCTACGCCGAGATCGACACGACCCGGCGGCGGGCGATCTCCCGGTCGCACACCGCCACGCACCTGGTGCACCAGACCATGCGCAACTTCCTCGGTGAGTCGGCGACGCAGGCGGGGTCGCTGAACGCGCCCGGTCGGCTGCGGTTCGACTTCAACACCCCGACCGGGGTGTCGCCGACCGTCCTGCGGGACGTGGAGCAGCAGGTCAACGAGGTGCTCCTGGCCGACCTGGAGGTGCACGCCTTCATCACCTCGCTGGACGAGGCGCGGCGGATCGGGGCGATGGCGCTCTTCGGCGAGAAGTACGGCGAGGAGGTGCGGGTCGTCGAGGTGGGTGACTACGCCCGGGAGCTGTGCGGCGGCACGCACGTGGCCCGCTCGGCCCAGCTCGGCCTCGTGAAGATCCTCTCCGAGTCGTCCATCGGCTCCGGCGTCCGCCGGGTCGAGGCGCTGGTCGGCATGGACGCCTTCGGCTTCCTGGCCCGTGAGCACCTGCTGGTCTCCCGGTTGGCGGAGCTGTACCGGGTGCCCAACGACCAGGTGGCCGACCGGGTGGAGCAGACCGTCACCCAGCTCCGGGACGCGGAGAAGGAGTTGGAGAAGCTGCGCGCCCAGCTGGTGCTGGGTGGCGCGGCGGCGCTCGCCGCGCAGGCCAAGGACGTGCGCGGGGTCGCGTACGTGGGCACCGAGGCGCCGGAGGGTGCGGCCGGGAACGACGTGCGGACCCTGGCCCAGGAAATTCGCGGCAAGATCGACCCGGCGCGGCCGGCGGTGGTCGCGGTGGCGGCCCGGTCGAACGGCAAGGCGTCCCTGGTGGTGGCGGTCAACGCGGCTGCGCGCAGCCGGGGCCTGGCCGCATCGGAGCTGGTGAAGGCGGCGTTCTCCGGGCGCGGCGGTGGCAGCCCCGACCTGGCCCAGGGTGGCGGACTGCCGGCGACCGAGGCACCGAACCTGCTGCTCACCGTCGAGAAGGCGATCACCGAGGCGTGATGGGTGATCACTCTCAGCCAGGGCGGGCCATCTGGTCCGCCCTGGTTCGTACCCACCGAGCGGTGACCCTCGGTGGTTGAGTTCGAGCGCGGTGTGCGGATCGGTGTGGATGTCGGCCAGGTGCGGGTGGGGGTCTCCCGCTCGGATCCGGACGGGATCCTGGCAACGCCGCTGGTCACGCTGGCCCGTGATCTGACGGCGGCGCCGGACGCGGTGCCGAGTGATCTCGCCGAGTTGGCCGCGCTGGTGGCCGAGCACGAGGCCGTTGTGGTTGTCGTCGGCCTTCCGGTCAATCTCGCGGGTAGGCACGGCCCTGCGGCGGTCCATGTGAAGGCGTACGCTGACCGACTGGTCGATGTGATAGCGCCCGTCCCGGTAACGCTCACTGACGAGAGGATGTCGACCGTGGTCGCTTCTCGTAGGCTTGCCGAGCGTGGCGTCCGAGGTAAACGTCAACGTGCGGTTGTCGACCAGGCGGCCGCGGTGGAGATCCTGCAGAGCTGGCTGGATGCGCAGCGGAGGCGGACGTAATGATCGACGATCTGGACCTTGGGTTCGACGAGCCGGAGCGGGGGGAGAAGGGCCGGCATCGGCGCAGCTTCCGTAAGCGCAACGGTGGGTCGGGTGGCGGCGGCCGGGGCAAGACGTTCCTGGCTCTGCTGATGGCGCTGGTCCTGCTGGGCGGCATCGGTGGTGGCGCGTTCTACGGCTTCGACCGCATCCAGAACTACTTCGTCACCCCCGACTACGACGGCGCCGGGTCCGGTGAGATCACCGTCGAGATCAAGAACGGGGCGCTGATCGCCGACATGGCGGACGCCCTCGTCGCGGCCGACGTGGTGAAGAGCCAGAAGGCGTTCATCGAGGCGGCCGAGGCCAACTCCCGCAGCAAGAACATCCAGCCGGGCACGTACAAGCTGCGCAAGCAGATGAGTGGCGAGAGTGCCGTCACCGCGATGCTCGACCTGAAGAACAAGATCGTCAATGGGCTCACCATCCCCGAGGGCCGCACCGCCAAGAACATCTACAAGCTGCTCTCCGAGAAGACCAAGATCCCGGCCAAGGAGTTCGAGGCCGCGGCGAAGGACCCGGAGGGGCTCGGCATCCCGGACTGGTGGTTCACGCGCGGCGACGGCAAGAAGATCGCCAAGTCGGTCGAGGGCTTCCTCTACCCGGACACGTACGAGATCCCGCCGAAGGCCACCGCGGAGAGCATCCTCAAGCTGATGGTGGACAACTTCCTCACGGTCACCGAGGAGATGAAGTTCGCCGACCGGGTGCAGAAGGAGCGGGGCGGTGTCAGCCCGTACGAGGCGTTGATCGTGGCCTCGCTGGCCCAGGCCGAGGCGGGCAACAAGGACGACCTGGGCAAGGTCGCCCGGGTGGCGTACAACCGGGTGTACGGCGAGTTCAACTGCAACTGCCTGGAGATGGACGTCACGGTCAACTACTACCTGGAGTCGATCGGCAAGCCGACCAAGTCGTCCAAGCAGATGACGGCGGCCGAGCTGGACGACCAGAAGAACCCGTACAACCGCAAGCTGCGGGGTCTGGTGCCCACCCCGATCAACAACCCGGGTAAGCAGGCCCTGGAAGGGGCGATGGCCCCGCCGACGGGCAAGTGGCTCTACTTCGTGGCGATCGACAAGCAGGGCCACTCCGAGTTCGCCGAGACGTACGAGCAGCACCAGCGCAACGAGGCCAAGGCCCGGGAGGCCGGCATCATCTGACCGGTCACGGCAGACTGGAAAGGCTCCCTTCCCGACGGTGACCGAAATTGCGGTCTCGCCGGGAAGGGAGCCTTTCTAGTCAATGCTGACGCATTTATCGCGTCATTGTCAGTGACTCGTTCCCGTCCACGAACCGGTGCGCGGGTTCAGGAACGTCCACACGCCGTTGCTGTTCTGCTTTCGCAGAGCGAATGTGCGATTGTAACCGTAGTAGAAGTAACCGGTCTGGGTGCTCGTGTCGTAACCGGTGTTCCGGTTGACCGCGCCGTACGCTTCGCCCCAGGTCTCCGGCCCGACCGAGCCGTCGATGCCGACGTTCATCACGTCCTGCCAGGTCCGGGTCTTGGCGGCGGTGTTGGAGCCGAACTCTCCGTCGATGAAGCTGGTGCCGATGTTGCCGGTCAGGTCGTCGGCCCAGACGATGGACTGCCAGAGCCGCACGATGTTGCCACTGCGCACGCAGGAGCTGGACTGGCAGAGCTGGTGGTTGTCCGACCAGCTGCCCGCCGCGGCGTCCGCACGGGCGGGCGCGGCGATCATCAGCGAAAGACTGAAGACCGCGGCAATCGCGACAAGGGCACGCAGAATGCGTTTGTTCAAGGTTCCCCCCAGGTTTAGATCGGCCGTACCGTCGCAAGAATGCTTTCACCGCCATCGATGTCCGTCAAGCGATGGTCAGGCCGCCGATCATCGTCCGCGGCCCCGTTCTCTGGTGGCCTGGCCTGCGTGCTGGGTAGGGTCGATCCGAACATTGCGGAGGGCGGAGAGTGATGCGGAACACGGCAGGGGTCCCGGGCGATACGACCCGTAGGGCCGCGGTGCTGGGCAAACCGATCGCACACTCCCTCTCCCCGGTGATCCACACCGCTGGGTACGCCGCCGCCGGGTTGACCGGGTGGTCGTACACCCGGATCGAGTGCGCGGCGGCGGAGCTGCCGGATCTGGTCGCCGGCCTGGGCCCGGAGTGGGCCGGGTTGTCGGTGACCATGCCGGGCAAGGAGGCGGCGCTCGCCGTGGCCGCGCAGGCCTCGCCGGTCGCCGCCGCCGTCGGCGCGGCCAACACGTTGGTACGCCGTCCGGACGGCTCCTGGTATGCCGACAACACCGACGTCGCCGGCATGGTGCAGGTGCTCACCGCCGCCGGGGTGAGCGCGGATGCCGCCGTGACGGTGCTCGGCGCCGGTGGCACGACCCGCGCCGCGCTGGCCGCCGCCGCCCAGTTGGGCTGCCCGTCGGTGACGGTGGTCGCCCGCCGGCCGGAGGCGATCGACGAGCTGCGGCCGGTGGCCGATGCCCTGGGCGTCGCGCTGACCCCCGCCGGCTGGGCCGACGCGCCCGGGTGCCTCTCCTCCGCTGACCTGGTCGTCTCCACAGTGCCTAAGGGCGTCGCCGACCCGTTGGCCGGCGAGGTGGCGTGGCGGCCGGGGAGGGTGCTCTTCGACGCGATCTACGACCCGTGGCCGACGCCGCTGGCCGCTGCCGCCGCCGCGGCCGGCCTCCGGCTGGTGTCCGGTTTGGACCTTCTGCTGGCGCAGGCGGTCGGTCAGTTCGAGCAGTTCACCGGCGTGGTCGCCCCCGTCGGGGCGATGCGGAAAGCGCTGGGGGAGGCGACGTCAGCCGACTTTCTTAGCTGACGATTAAGACGCGCTTACGGGAAACTGTCGTCCCGGCGACAAGTCCTGGTCATCGATACGCTGCTCACCGTTACGGACGCAGACACAGGGAGTTTCCTTGACCAGGCACGGACTGCACCGCATCACCCGGTTCCGCTCCGGACCCCGGCGCAAGGCCATCGCCATCGGTGTGGTCGGCGGATCGGTGGTGGCAGGCATCGTGGCGACCATGATGCCGCTGCTGGCCAGCGACGACCTGTCGATCCGGGCGGCGGCGGACACCACCGCGACCGCGGTGACGCAGGACGGGGACAACGCCGCCAAGACGACGCTGGCCACCTGCCCGACGCGCTGCGACGGCAACCCGCGTGGTGGCCGCGAGGCGGTCATCGAGTTCGCGGTGACCACCGTGCCGGCCGCTGCGGTCAACGTCCGGGCGACGCTGCGGGTGCACGCCTGGCAGCAGTTCGCCGCCACGGTGACGGCGCACGCCTCGCCGCTGAGCGCCCGTGAGGCCCGACCGGGTCTGGCGGCGGCCGGCGACGCGCTGGACAGCGTGACCGGTGTGTCCAAGGGCTTCAACGAGTGGGACGTCTCGAAGCTGGTCACCGGCAACGGCACCTGGACGGTCTCGCTGGCCCAGACGGGCCTGGAGAGCCGGATCTACTGGGCGTCGGTCGAGAATCGCAGCCCGGATCTGCGCCCGAGCCTGCTGATCAGCTACGACCTCGGGTCCCGGCCGTCGCCGGTGACGACCACCCGGCCCGCGCCGCCGCCGGCACCGAGCGCCTCGCCGACCTCCGCCTCGCCGAAGCCCTCGCCGACCGTGGCCCCGAGTCGGACGGCGACCCCGAGCGCGAGCGGCACCCTTCCGTCCGGCCAGTGCGGGTCCGTGTCGGCCAAGCTCGTTCCCTCCTGCGGCGCGTGGTGGGGCATGTACTCGCCCGCCGGATCGGCCGGTGGCTGGGACCACGGCAAGGCCGTCGCCGACGTGGAGGCGCAGGTCGGCCGCAAGTTCGACATCGTGCACCGCTACCACGACTTCTCCAACGCCGGCAGCAACGGCGCCTTCCCGGACGCGTACGAGCAGCAGCAGATGCGCGAGGGGCGGCTGATGTTCTTCGCCTGGGAGTCGCGCAACTTCTCGGCCGGCACCACGCTGAAGTGGTCCGACGTCTACAACGGCAAGCAGGACGAGACCATCGACGCGGTCGCCGGCCGTATCCGCGCCGCCAAGGTGCCGGTCTTCATGGGCTTCGACCACGAGCCCGAGGACGAGCCGAACAAGGGCAGCGACGCCGACTTCGTCCGCGCCTGGCGCTACGTCCACGAGCGGTTCGCCCGGGCCGGCGCGACCAACGCGGTATGGGTCTGGACGATGATGGGCTGGTCCGGCCACTACTCCCGGTACGCCGGCCTGTACCCCGGTGACCAGTACGTCGACTGGGTGGCCTACGACCCGTACAACTTCCACGTCTGCAACGGCAGCACTGTGTGGAAGAGCCCGAGCACGACGGTGAGCGGTTTCTACCGCTGGTTGGACGACAACGGCATCGGCGCCGGCAAGCCCCGGATGCTCGCCGAGTTCGGCACCAACTTCGACGCCGCCGACCCGGGCGCCAAGCAGCGCTGGTTCCAGGAGTTCCCGGCGGCGCTGAAGGCACACCCCAAGATCAAGGCCGCCATCTACTTCAACTCGGCCGGCATGACCAGCCGGACGTCGACCTGCGACATGACGATGAACCACGATGCCGCGGCGGTGGCCGGCTTCGCGAAGGCCGGTCAGGACCCGTACCTGCGGCAGCCCACCGGGGGGAGCCGCTGACGACCATGACGCGCTGACGGGACGCCGTTCGCCGGGGTCGGACATCCGACCTCCGGCGTTCTGTCGGCTTGCAGATTCATGCACCGCCCAATCGGCGGATTTTGTTTACCAGGCTGGACGAGGCACGCTACCTCGGGTTCTCATCCATCTTGGAGGCGAAGCGTGCCCAAACTCTCGCACTTGTGGCGTTTTGCAGGACGACGTCGTGCTCGGGCGGGGGTGGTCGCATTGGCGATCGTCGCCGCGGTTCTGGGCGTGCCCACGCCCACGTCGGCTGCGGTGGTTCCGGTCCCGGAGACGGCGACCCTGGTGTCGGCGAACCCCGCCGACGTGACTCCGCACGCGCGAGACGGTGAGACCCGTGCCTTCGCGCAGGTGGGCAACACCGTCTTCGTCGGCGGCAGCTTCACCCAGCTCCGGCAGACCGCCGGCTCCGCGTGGGTCACCCAGCGCTACCTCTTCGCGTACGACCGGACCACCGGCACCATGTCCACCACGTTCCTTCCGGTGCTCGACGGCGCGGTCAACACGCTCATCGCCGGCCCGGGCGGCACGCTGATCGTCGGCGGCACCTTCAAGAACGTCAACGGCGTCTCGCGCAAGAACCTGGTCGCGCTCAACCCGTCGACCGGCGCGATCATCGACAGCTGGGTCGGGCGCTCCGACGGCGGCACGGTCCGTGACCTGGTGCTGCACGGCAACTGGTTGTACGTGGCCGGCGCGTTCAACTGGCTCAACGGCACCGCGCACGCCGGTCTCGGCCGGCTCAACGCGACCACCGGCGCGATCGACCCGAGCTTCGTCATCGACGCCACCGTCGGGCGGCACAGCACCACGTCGTACGTCTGGACCATCGACGTCACCCCGGACGGCAACACGCTGGCCGTCGGCGGCAACTTCACGCTCGTCAACGGCGTGGCGCGCAACCAGATGGCACTGGTGGACGTCTCCGCGACGCCCACGCTGATCGACTGGAGCACCGACAAGTTCGTCGCGCCGTGCGCGGCGCCGACGACCTTCGTGCACTACGTGCAGGACGTGAAGTTCGGTGCCGACGGCAGCTGGTTCGTGGTCGGCACCAACGGTGGCAGCGGCTGGCCGTCCGCGTACTGCGACGCCCTGGTCCGCTTCGAGACCGCCGCGCGGGGCAGCGGCCAGCTCGCCACCTGGGCCGACTTCACCGGCAACGACACCATCACCTCGGTCGAGGTCGCGGACAACGTGATCTACCTGGGTGGGCACTTCCGCTGGCTCAACAACCCGAACGCCAGCGACACCGCCGGCGCGGGCGCGGTCGACCGGCTCGGCATCGCCGCCGTCACCCCGGCGACGGGTATGCCGGTGAACTGGAACCCGCGCCGCAGCGGCGGCGCCTCGATGCCCTCGGGCACCAGCACCTGGGGTTCGTCGGTGCCGGTGCTCTGGCGAGGCTCGGACGGCCTGTACTTCGGGCACAACTCCGATGGCATGGGCGAGGAATACCACGGCCGCCTCGGCATGTTCCCGCTCGCCGGCGGGCGTACCTTCACCCCGAAGAACCCGCCCGCAGCCACCACCGGCAACCTCTACCTGAACACCGCTCCGGGCACCCTGGCGAAGGTGCCGTTCGACGGCGTCGCGCTGGGCACCCCGGCCACGGTCAGCCAGCCCGCGTACACGGCGGCCGGCGCGACCTGGCGGGTGGACGACCGGATCTACTGGTCGCACACGGTGGCCGGCACGCCGACCGGCAGCCGGATCGACGTGTCGCTGTTCAACGGCGGAGCGATCGGCTCCCCGTGGGAGGCGTCCGGCTACAACGACTGGTACAACCCGGCGTTGCTGACCGGCGCCTTCTTCCTCGACGGTCGGCTCTACTACACCCGTACCGGGGCCAACGGTCTCTACTACCGCTACTTCGAGATCGACGGCAACTACCTCGGTGCCACCGAGTTCACCCTGCCGACCACTGGCGTGACCTGGTCGACGGTGCGTGGCATGGCCTGGGTGGGTGGCCGGATCGTCTACGGTGCCACTGACGGCGCTCTGCGCAGCGTGCCGTTCGACCCGACGGCCGGGCCGAGCGCGGCGGTCGATGGTGCCACGGCGACTGTCATCAGCACGGCGACGCCCGAGTTGTCCTGGTCTACCCCATCGACATTCTTCTCCGTACAGTAACGGTCAACCGTTCGTAACGGAGCATCGGTAGATTGTTCACGTTGGGCCGGCGGCGGTGGTTCATCCGTCGCCGGCCCCGCGACGTGGGGAGGGTCGTTGCTCGGCGCCGCAGGCATCCGTACGAGACGCGCGGTGCGTCTGCTCTTCGCGGTCAAACGCGGCTGGTACCGGCTCCGCTACCGGCGATTGACACTCGGCCGGGACGTGGAGATCCGTGGTCGGATCCGGCTGCGCCGCGGCGTGCGGGTGACCATCGGTGACCGCACCCGGTTGAACAAGCTCGTCCGCTTCGCGGGCCCCGGCGAGGTACGCGTCGGCGCCGACTGTCTGCTCAACGCCACCTGGATCGGCACCTGGACGTCGGTGACCGTGGGGGACCGGTGCCTCCTGTCGGACTGCGAGCTGCTCGACAACGACTTCCACAACCTGCCGCCCGCGCAGCGGCACGCGCCGCCCGGCCCCGCCACCCGCGCTCCGATCGTCCTCGAGGACAACGTGTGGGTCGGCGCGCACGCCCTGGTCATGAAGGGCGTACGGATCGGCCGGGACAGCGTCGTGGGCGCGGCCACGGTGGTCCGGACGGACGTCGCGCCCGGCGTCGTGGTCGTCGGTAATCCTCAACAGACGGTGAAGAAGTTCCATGACTGATGCAGCTCCCGGCCCCTGGTCCACCGACGCCCCGTCCTCCGGGACCTCCGGCACGGTGACACTGACCGACCTGCTGCGGGTGCCGATGCACCGGCTGCGGTTGGTGGCGGCGGTGGCGATGGTCGGTCTGCTCGCCGCGCTCGGCTACGTGCTGCTGGTGCCGGCGGCGATGAGCGCGAGCGCCGTGGTGGCGGTCCGGCCGGTGGTGACCGACGCGTTCACACCCAGCGGCGCGGGCGCCGACCGCGCGGTGAACATGAACGTGGAGAGCGGCATCGCCACCGGCACCGAGGTCGTGCAGCGGCTCGCCGACTCCGCCGGCGGCGACCCGCGCGACATCCGCGACGCGCTCGAGGTCGAGGTGCCCACCGGTGGGCAGATCCTGCGCTTCACCTACCAGGCGGGCGAAGCGCAGCGGGCGGTGCAGAGCGCCAACATGGCCGCCCAGGCCTACCTGGACGTGCGCCGCACGATGTACGAGCGCCAGCGCGCCGAGATGCTGCGTTCCTACGACGACAGCATCACCAAGGTCGTCGCCCAGCAGGCCGCGCTGCAGAAGCGGGCGAACACCGCCAAGGACACCGCCGCCGGGGATGCGCTGGTGGCCGAGCTGGCCGGGATCAACAACCAGCTCACACAGCTCAACGCCGCCCGTACCGAGATCGCCGCGGTGGACGTCAACCCCGGGTGGGTCACCCAGACCGCCGAGAAGGCGCTGGTCACCTCCGCCGGGCACCGACCGCTCTATCTGGTCGCCGGGCTGCTCGGTGGGGCGCTGATCGGCATCGTGCTGGCGTACGCCTGGGAGTCGACCGACCGGCGGGTCCGTTCGGTCGCCGACGGGCGGGACGCCACCGGCCTGCCGCTGCTCGGCACGGTGCGCCGCCCGGCGCTGCGGGGCAGCGCCCGGGCGGTCGACGCCGACATCCGGTACGTGGCGATGGCCGTCGCCGAGCGGGTCCGTCAGCCCGCCCGGGTGGCGCTGGTCACCGCCCGGGAGGACGCCACCGCGCTCACCGCGGGGCTCGCGGTGGCGCTCGCCGCTGACGGTCGGGAGGTCTTCGTCGCCGACGACAGCGGGCGCACCGAGCGGCTGCGCGCCACAGTGCTCGCCGACCGGGGGCGGCTGCCCATCGACCCGTCCCGGCCGCTGGTGCCCAAGCCCCGCCCGGCCGGCAGCACCACGACCGTCGCTGGCGCCGCGGACGGCACGGCCGCCCGCCGGCCCTCGCCGCACCCGCCCGGCGCCCGCCCGTCCACCGACCCGGACGCCACGCTGACACTGCCCCGGGTGTCGTCCGGCCGCCCGGACAGTGGCCGGGTCGTCGACCCGGACGAGGTGGCCGTGGGCGTGGGCAGCGTCCGGTTCGGCACCTGGCGGCAGGGTGCGGACCACGGCCTGGTGCTGTTCAACGCCCCGCCGGCGGAGTCCGACGAGCGCGGCGTCGCGGTGGCCCGGCAGGGCAGCGCGGTGGTGGTCGTCGAGCGGGACCGCACCCGGCAGAGCGACCTGCGCCGCCTGGTCGAGCGGCTGCGTGCGGCCGGCGTCACCCCGCTGGGCTTCGTGCTCACGCGCAACGGCCGGGTCTGACGGTGTCGGTCACCCGCGCCCCGGCGACCGAACCGCCGCCCGGAGGCGTTCCGGCCGCCGTCGCGCCGGTGCCGCGGCCCGCGCCGCCCCGACTGCCGCTCTGGCCGCTGTCGCTGATGTTCGGCCTGGTGCCGCTCTGGTGGCTGCTCGGCGCGTTCTACCTCGGCTGGCCCCTGCTGGGTGCGCTGCTGTTCGCGTTGCTGCTCACCCGGGGGCGGGTGCCGCTGCCGCCGGCGGTGGGCATCTGGCTGCTGTTCCTGGCCATCGTGGTGGTCAGTGCCACCCAGCTCTCGTCGCCCGCCTCGCTGCTGACGTTCGCGCTGCGCCTGGCGTTCTACCTGACCGCGCTGGTGGTCGGGGTCTACGTCTACGCCGCCGCGCGGGAACGCGCCAGCCTGATGGCGGTGCTCACCCCGCTCTGCGCGTTCTGGTTCGGCCTGGTGGCACTGGGCTGGCTCGGGGTGCTGGTGCCCCGGTTGGCGATGACCACACCGATGGAGGTGCTGCTGCCTTCAGGGGTGGCCGGCACCCCGTTCATCCAGGACATGGTGCACCTGACCACGGCGGAATACAGCGCCCGGTCGCTGAACCCGATCTATCGACCGGCCGCGCCTTTCGCGTACACGAACAACTACGGCAGCGCGTACGCCATGACCCTGCCGTGCATGGTCGCCTACGCGATGCTGTGTCGGCGGGGGGCGCTGCGCTGGGCGCTGCTGGCGTCGCTGCCGTTGTCGCTGGCACCGGCGTTCCTCACCCTCAACCGGGCGATGTTCCTGAGCCTCGGCGCCGGGCTGGCGGTGCTCGGGGTGCGGGCCAGCCTGCGCGGCAACGTCCGGGTCGCCGCCTCCATCGTCGGGGTGGTGGTGATCGGCGCGTTGACCACGCTGTTCATTCCGATCACCGACCTGATCAGCCAACGGGTCGACTCCAGCGACACCAACACCGACCGGCTCTCGCTCTACACAGAGGTGATCCGCCGGGTGCAGGAGTCGCCGTGGTTGGGCTACGGCGCGCCGGTGAACGTCGACACCGTCTCGGCGGCCGCGCCGATCGGCACCCAGGGTCAGCTGTGGATGGTGCTGTTCAGCCACGGCGTGCCCGCGCTCATCTGTTTCCTGGCCTGGTTCGTCGCCGCCGCGGTGATCTGCGCGCGGGCGACCTCGGCGGCCGGGCAGTGGCTGGCGGTGGTGCCGGTGGTCTGCCTGGTCCAGGTCCCGTTCTACGGCATGGCCAACCAGAACCTGGCGGTCGCGTTCTTCGCTGTCGCCTTCGCGATGGCGCTCAGCGAACGCGAACGGCTGACCCGGTTGGCCGTACCGCGACCGCCGGCCACGCGGGACCCGGTGGTGCTCGCATGACCGCCGCCACCCGACCTCCGGTCGGCCCGACGCCGGTCGGCCCGGACGAGCCGGTGGCTCCGGCCGCCGGCGTGGCGGCGGACACGGGCTCGGCCGAGACACGCCGCAGCGCCCGCAGCGGCGTGGCCGGATTGCTCGGCGCGGCCACCAGCGGCCTGTTCGGCTTCGTGCTGGCCGTGGTGATCACCCGGGGGTACGGCACGGCCGGCGCGGGCGCGTTCTTCGCCGCGATCGGGGTGGTCACCGTGGCCACCGCGGTGTGCACGCTCGGCGCGGAGACGGGTCTGATGTGGGCGCTGCCCCGCCGTACGGCCGGGGTGCGCGGGGACGCGGCGCGGCTGCTCCCGGTGGCGCTGATCCCGCCGCTGCTGGCCGGGCTCCTGGTCGCCGGGGTCGGCGTGCTGGTCGCCGACGCGCTCGCTCCCCGGCTGCTGGGCGGTTCCGGTGCGAGCGGCGACGCGCTGCTCACCGTCACGTTCGCCGCGGTGCCGGTGGTGGTCGCCATGACCCTGTTGCTGGCCGCGCTGCGCTGCGTGCGACCCATCCGGGCGTACGTCGGGGTGCAGTTCCTCCTTCTGCCGGTGGCCCGCCCGGTGCTGGTCGGTGCCGCGGCGCTCGCCGGTGGGGGCCTGCTCGCCGGCATGACCGGCTGGTTGGTGCCGGCGGCGTTGGCGCTGCTGGCCTGCCTCACCCTCGTCGCCGGCCCGCTCGGGTTGGGCCGGGGCGCGACGCTCCGTCCGGTTCGCTCCGACTGGTCGACGTTCTGGCGCTTCGCGCTGCCCCGGGCCGCCTCGGCGGCCATCGACGCGGGCAGCATGTGGGTGGGTGTGCTGCTCACCTCGGTGCTGGCCGGCCCGGCGGACGCGGGCGTGTTCGGCGCGGTCGGCCGGTACGTGCTGGCCGGCCAACTGGCCATGCAGGGCCTGCGGGTGGCGGTGTCGCCGCAGTTGTCCCGGCTGCTCGGGCGTGGCGAGCGGGCGGCGGCGGCAGCCGTGCACCGGCAGTTGACCATCTGGGGGCTGGTGCTGTCCTGGCCGGTGTACCTGCTGCTGGCGGTGTTCGCGCTGGCCTTCCTCCAGTTGTTCGGGCCGGAGTTCACCGCTGGCGTGCCGGCGATGACGGTGCTCGCGCTGGCGATGCTGGTCAACACCGGGGTGGGCAACGTGCAGAGCCTGCTGCTGATGGGTGGGCGCAGCGGGCTGCACCTGGTGGCCACGGTCGCCGGGTTGACGGTGACCGTCTCGCTGGGCCTCTGGCTGATCCCGAGCTACGGCGCCACGGGCGCGGCGGTGGCCTGGGCCGCCGGCATCGCCACCGAGAACCTCACCGCCGCCGGGTTCGCCCGGTCGGTGGTTCGGGAGCCGCTGTTCGACGCCGCGATGGTGCGTGCCGCGGCGGTCACGGTCGCCGGTGTGGGGTTGGCGGCCGGCGCCGGCGTGCTGGCGGGCGGTCGCGGCCTGCCCGGCCTGTTGGTGGCGCTGGCGGTGCTGCTGGCCGGCTGCGTCGGCATGTTGACGTTGCCCCGGGTGCGCGCCGGCATCCGGGGGACCATGAGGCAGATCCGTGCAGGGGACAACGCGGCCACGGCCGCCGAGCCCACTCCGGCATCGACGAGAGGCAGGTGAGGTCCGTCGTGGCGTCCATCCGTGACCGGGTCAAGCAGTTGGTCCCGACCCAGGTGACCACCCGGGTGAAGGAGTCGCTGGTCGACTACGGGGTACGCACCAGTGATCGCCGGCCGCTGCCGGACTTCCTGATCATCGGCACCAAGCGGGGTGGCACCACCTCCCTGTGGAACTACCTCATCCAGCACCCGCTGGTGCCGCGCCTCTTTCCCGCGTGGAACACCAAGTCGGCGCACTACTTCGAGGAGCACTGGGCTCGCGGCGAGTCCTGGTACCGCTCGCACTTCCCGACCGAGCGGCAGCGGGACGCGCTGGCCAAGCGGCACGGCGGGCCGGTCCGGGTCGGTGAGGCCGCCCCGCTGTACATGTTCCATCCCCTCGCCGCGCAGCGGGTCGCCGCGCTGATGCCGACGGTGAAGCTGATCGTCCTGCTGCGCGACCCGGTGGAGCGGGCGTACTCGCACTGGAAGGAACGCCGCACCCACGGCATCGAGCCGTTGGACTTCCCCGACGCGCTGGCCGCCGAGCCGGCGCGTACGGCGGGAGAGCGGGAGAGGCTGATCGCGGAGCCGGAGTCGTTCAGCGAGGCGTACGACTGGTACACGTACCGGGCCCGGGGGCGCTACCTGGAACACCTGGAGCCGTGGTTGGAGCGCTTCGACCGACAGCAGATCCTCTTCCTGCCCAGCGAGGACCTCTACCGCGACTCCCGCGCGACCTACCGGCGCACGCTCGACTTCCTCGGGCTGCCGGCGTACGACCTGCCCAACTTCAAGGTCTACAACGACCGGCGCTCGTCGCCGTTGGAGCCGGCGGTGCGCGCGGAGCTGACCGACTACTACCGGCCGTACAACGACGCGTTGCGTCAGCGGCTCGGGCTGGACCTCGACTGGTCGGACCGTCCGGCGTGACGACGCGGGTGGGCCCGACCACGGACCCGCGCTCGCGGGTGGACGGTCTGGGCTGGGTGAGTCGCGCGGTCTTCCCGGACGACCGGGTCGGTCTGACCGTGGGCGGTGCCCTGCCGGCCGGCCACCAGGCGGTGGCCCGGTACGCGGTGGTGCCGTCGGTCGCCCGGGCGAGGTTCCTGGTGCCGCTGGGCTCATCCCGGGCCGGAGCGGCGTCGCTGTTGGCGTACAACGCCCTCCGGCCACCGAAGGTGCGCGCGCTACGGGCGGTGCTGGGCGGCCTGGCCCGGTTCGGTCAGGTGGGGCTCGCGCCCTTTCCGACGCTGACCGTCTCGGTGCCCGCCGGAGCGTCGGCGGCCGAGCTGCTGCTGACCGAGCGGCTCGCCGCGGATCTGGGCGGCGCGCCGCTGCTGGCCGCCTGTGGGGTCCGACCACCCGACCCGAACGCCAAGCCGACCCTGCAACTCTTCACCGCCGATGGTCGTCCGCGCGGGTACGCGAAGATCGGTTGGAACGACGCGACCCGCGCGCTGGTCACCGCGGAGGCGGCGGCGTTGCGGGCGTTGCGCGCGGTGACCGGCGTGCCGGATCATCCGACGCCGCCGGGGCTGCTCACCGAGACGGCGTGGTCGGGTCAGGTGGTCGCGGTGATCGAGCCGCTGCCACCCGGCGTACGCGGTGTGCCGGTCGACGACCCGCCGCGGATCGCGGCGCTGCTCGCGGTCGCCCGACGCGGCGGCCCGGCGGGTACGCCCCGACCACTGGCCGGCTCGACCTTCCTGACCCGGTTGGCCGGGCTGGCGGACCGGGCCGCCGCGGCCGAGCCGGCCGGTGCGCGGGCGGTCGCCGCGGTTTCCGCGTTGGGCCGCCGGCATGGCGACACCCGTGTCGAGTTCGGCCACTGGCATGGTGACTGGGTGCCATGGAACCTGGGCTGGCATGCCGGCCAGTTGGTCGCCTGGGACTGGGAACACAGCGGTCCGGACGTGCCGGTCGGGTTCGACCTGGCGCACGACGCGTTCCAACGGGCGCTGGTGCTGCGGGGGGAGCCGGCCGACGCGGCGGCATCGGCCGTCGACGGGCACCTGGGCCGGCACGGCGACCGACTCGGTCTCGACGCGGCGCAGCGCCGGCTGGTCGCGGACGCGTACCTGGTGGAGATGTGGTTGCGCACCTGGCGGCTGGCCGACGCGGGCGCCGGCTGGAACGCCGCGCTGCATCCCGCACTGCTGGACGTCATAGAGAAAAGACATAGCGGCTGATCCGGGGAATCGCGGCGTCGAGGATGCGGCGCAGAGTGACGACAAACTCGCAGGTGGTGATGACGATCGATGGGTTCTCGGGCGATCGGTGCGCCGGACGGCCCGATGTGGAGATCGACATCTCGTCCGGTCGCGCTATTCAAGGACCGGGAAACGTGTGATCTGCTTCTGCGTGGCGTGAACTGAAATTCCAAGCGAACTTGTGGGGAGTCGCGTGGACACGAAGAACGATGACGGTACGGCGCCGGTGCTGCTGCTGGTCGGATCCAGCGGCGGACACCTGGCCCAACTACTCGCCCTGCGGCCCTGGTACGAACAGTGGCAGCGTTGCTGGGTCACCTTTGACACCCCGGAGGCGCTGTCCCTGCTCAACGGTGAGGATCTGGTGCCCGCGCACCACCCGACCACCCGCAACGTGCCGAACCTGCTGCGCAACGCGCTGCTGGCCTGGCGGGTCCTGCGGGCCCGGCGGGTCGCAGCGGTGGTCACCACCGGTGCCGGGGTGGCGGTGCCGTTCGTGGTGCTGGCCCGGCTGCGGCGCATCCCGACCGTCTACATCGAGGTGTACGACCGGATCGACACCCCGACGCTGACCGCCCGGCTCTGCCGCCCGTTCCTGTCCGCGATGCTCGTGCAGTGGGACGAGCAGCGCCGGCAGTACCCCGAGGCGACCGTCGTCGGGACGCTGCTGTGACCGGGGAGACGGGCACCGCCCGGCGTCCCCAGCCGCAGCCGACAGTGGAGTCGTCCCGCCTGCCACGTCAGCGCGACAGCGCGTCGACGGCCCAGCTCAAGCTGCTGGTGGCGGTCGGCACCGACAAGCACCCCTTCGACCGGCTCGTCGACTGGCTGGCGCAGTGGCACGCGCAGGTCACCGGCCCGGTCGGGCTGACCGTGCAGCACGGGCACACGAGCGCGCCGTCGCTGCCCGGCGCGGTGCCGTTCCTCGGCCACGACGAGCTGCAGCAGGCGATGGTCCACGCCGACCTGGTGGTCTGCCACGGCGGCCCGGCGACCATCCTGGAAGCCCGCCGGCACGGCCACCTGCCCATCGTGGTTCCCCGGGACCCGACGCGCGGTGAGCACGTCGACGACCACCAGCTCCTCTTCGCCCGCCGCCTCGGCGCGGCCGGGCTGGTGGCGCTCTGCGAGACCCGGGAGGCACTGCACGACGCGTTGACGACCGGGCTGGCCGACCCATCCCGGTACGCGGTGGCCGCCGACCCCGGCGCACACGAGGCGCGACGGGCGGCGGTGGCCCGGGTCGGACGGATCGTCGACGACCTGGTTGCCGGTTCGACCCCGCGCCCATCCCGGTGGCGGGTCCGGCCCCGGCCGCGTCCGGGCACGAAGGAGACCCGATGACCCAGCAGCCCAGCGTCAGCGTCGTGGTGCCCACCCGGGACCGTCCCGAGCTGTTGCGGGCAGCGGTGCGCGCGATCCTGGCCCAGGAATACCCGGGCCCGATCGAGGCCGTGGTGGTGTTCGACCAGTCCGCGCCGGACGAGTCGCTGACCGAGCTGGCGAACGGCCCGGACCGCGCGGTGCGGGTGATCCACAACTCCCGTACGCCGGGGTTGGCCGGGGCGCGCAACAGCGGGACCGTCGCGTCCGGCGGTGAGCTGGTCGCGTTCTGCGACGACGACGACGAGTGGCTGCCCGGCAAGCTGGCAGCCCAGGTCGACGCGCTGGCCGCCCACCCGGAATCCGAGTTCGTCTGCTGCGGCATCCGCGTCAGCTACGACGGGCACACCGTCGACCGGGTGCTCGACAGGGACCGGATCACCCTGGACGACCTGCTGCGTGACCGGATGACGGAGCTGCACCCGTCGACCTTCCTGATCCGCGCCAGCGCCCTGCGCGACGGTTTCGGTCTGGTCGACGAGGAGATCCCGGGCAGCTACGCGGAGGACTACGAGTTCCTGCTCCGGGCGGCGCGCAGCGCGCCGCTGATCAACCTGCGTACGCCGTCGGTGCTGGTCCGCTGGCACAAGCGCTCGTACTTCGCGCAGCGGTGGGACACCATCTCCGAGGCGTTGCAGTGGTTGCTGCAGCGCTACCCGGAGTTCGCCACCCAACCGGCCGGCGCGGCCCGCGTCGCCGGGCAGATCGCGTTCGCCCAGGCCGCCTCCGGTGACCGCCGGGGCGCGTTGCGCTGGGCGCGACGCACCCTGCGCAGCAATCCCCGGGAGCCGCGCGCCTACCTGGCCCTCGCCGTCGCCGGGCGGGTGGTTCGGGCCGACGCGGTGCTGCGCACCCTGCACAAGCGCGGTCGGGGGATCTGAGCCGCCGCCGGCACCCGGGCCGACCGGGTGCCGGCGTCCGCAGGGCGGGACGCGCCGGGCAGCACGGCGGGCCGGCCACCGGCCGTGACAGACTGACCGACGTGTTGCGCTGGCTGACTGCAGGTGAATCGCACGGTCCCGCCCTCGTCGCGATGATGGAGGGGGTGCCGGCCGGCATCGAGGTGACCACCACCGTGATCGCCGACGAGCTGGCCCGCCGGCGGCTGGGCTACGGCCGTGGCGCCCGGATGTCGTTCGAACGCGACGAGGTCGAGCTGCTCGGCGGCCTGCGGCACGGCGTCACACTGGGCAGCCCGGTGGCCATCCGGGTCGGCAACTCCGAGTGGCCGAAGTGGCAGACCGTGATGGCCGCCGACCCGGTCGACCCCGACGAGCTGGCCCGGCAGGCCCGCAACGCCCCACTGACCCGCCCCCGGCCGGGCCACGCCGACCTGGCCGGCATGCAGAAGTACGGCCACACCGACGCCCGGCCGATCCTGGAACGCGCCAGCGCCCGGGAGACCGCCGCCCGGGTCGCTGTCGGCGCGGTCGCCAAGGCCCTGATCCGTCAGGCGCTCGGCATCGAGATCGTCTCGCACGTCGTCGAGCTGGGCCCGGTGGCCGCGAAGCCCGGTCTGCGCCCCACCCCGTCCGACGCCGCCCGCATCGACGCCGACCCGCTGCGCTGCCTCGACGCGGAGGCCAGCGCCCTGATGGTCGCCGAGGTCGACGCCGCGAAGAAGGCCGCCGACACCCTCGGCGGCGTGGTCGAGGTCCTGGCGTACGGGGTGCCGCCGGGGTTGGGCAGCCACGTGCAGTGGGACCGCAAGCTCGACGCCCGACTGGCCACCGCGTTGATGTCCATCCAGGCGATCAAGGGCGTGGAGATCGGTGACGGCTGGCAGCAGGCCCGGTCCCGTGGCTCGCAGGCGCACGACGAGATCATTCCGTCGGCCACCGGCGTCCGCCGGGTCACCGACCGGGCCGGCGGGCTGGAGGGCGGCATCACCACCGGTGAGCCGCTGCGGGTCCGCGCCGCGATGAAGCCGATCTCGTCGCTCAACCGGGCGCTGGCCACCGTGGACGTCACGACCGGCGAGCCGGCCACCGCGATCAACCAGCGGTCCGACGTGTGCGCGGTGCCCGCCGCGGCGGTCGTCGCCGAGGCGATGGTGGCGCTGGTGCTCGCCGAGGCGGCCACCGAGAAGTTCGGCGGGGACTCGATCGCCGAGATCCGCCGCAACCTGGCCGGATACCTCGACGCGCTGGTCATCCGCTGATGGCCCCGCTCGTCGTGCTGGTCGGCGCGCCCGGCTGCGGCAAGACCACCGTCGGGCGGGCGCTCGCCGACGCCCTCGGGGTGGAGTTCCGCGACACCGACACCGACATCGAGCAGATGGCCGGTAAGCCGATCCCGGAGATCTTCATCGACGAGGGCGAGGCGCACTTCCGTACCCTGGAGCGGGCCGCGGTGGCCGCGGCGCTGGCTGCCGGCACGGGCGTGCTCGCCCTCGGCGGCGGCGCGGTGCTGGCCGAGGAGACCCGGGCCGCCCTGGTGGGGCACCGGGTGGTGCACCTCTCGGTCGAGTTACCCGACGCGGTGAAGCGGGTCGGCCTCGGCACTGGCCGGCCGCTGTTGGCGCTCAACCCGCGGGCCACCCTCAAGCACCTGATGGACCAGCGCCGGCCGCTCTACGCCGAGGTCGCCACCGCGACGGTGACCACCGACGGGCGGGCCCCGGCGGCGATCGTCGACGAGATCACCGCCCTGCTGCCCCGCTGACGTCGGCCCGGCCGGTGAGCTACCGGCCGGGCGACGGTGCCCTTCCCGTGGCCGCGCTCAGCCTCGGGCGGCCGCGTCGAGGATGTCGGCGAGGGCCTTCGGCTCGCTGAGCATCGGCCAGTGCCCGGTGGGCAGTGCGAACAGCTGACCACCGGCCAACCCGGTGAAGTACGGGTGTCCCTCGCTGATCATCTGCTCCACCACCGCCAGCGGAAAGGTGCTGGCGACCAGAGCGGTCGGCACCGGACGCCCGCCGGTGCGCCGCACCGGGTCGGTGGCGGCCCGCAGCGGCTGCGGGGTGGCCCGGGCGCGGAGCAGAGCCAGCGTGGGCTCGTCCAGACCGGCCAGGTTCGTCGGGTCGGCGGCCGGATCCCAGGCCGGCGGCGGCAGCAGGTGCCCGTCGCCGATCGCGGCCCGCAGGTGCTGCTGCTCCTCGGGGGGCACTGTGTCGAACTGCGCGGTGCCGTCGGGCAGCGGACCGCTCTCCACGTAGACCACCCGGGCGATCCGGTCCGGGATGCGGTCCGCCGCCTGGGCGACCGGCATGCCGCCACCGGAGTGCCCGACCAGCAGTACGTCGCGCAGGTCCTCGACCTCGATCAGCCGGACGATGTCGAGGGTGTGCGTCTCCAGGCTCACCTCCGGCCCGGCCAGGTGGTCGCGCTCGGCCAACCCGGTCAGCGTCATCGGGTGCACGTCGTGACCCTGCGCGCGCAGGGTCGCGGTGACCTCCCGCCACGCCCAGGCCCCCAACCAGAAGCCCGGCACCAGTACGAACGTCGCCATCTGTCGCTCCTTCTCTCGGTTACCGACAGACCGTACGATTGAATCCGGACAGGATCCGCCCGGTTTGGAGGAGTGGCCCGTGTCACATCCCGCCGGTCGGGTGCTGGCTCTGCTGGAGTTGCTCCAGGCTCGGCACCGCGCGACCGCCGCCGAGTTGGCCGCACGGCTCGGCGTCGACGACCGGACCGTGCGCCGCTACGTGGCCACACTGGTCGAGTTGGGCATCCCGGTCACCGCCGACCGGGGCCGCCACGGCGGTTACCGGTTGCACCCGGGCTACAAGCTGCCACCGCTGATGCTCACCGACGACGAGGCGGTGGCCGTGCTGCTCGGCCTGGTCGTCGCCGAGCGGGTCGGGCTGGCCACCGAGCAGCCCGCCACGGCCACGGCACTCGCGAAGATCCGTCGGGTGCTGCCGGCGGCGCTCGCCGACCGACTCGCGGCCGTGCAGGAGCATCTCGGCTTCACTCTGCGACGCCCCGAGCCGGAGCTGCGGCCGGCGTCGGGCACCCTGCTCGCCCTGGCCGCAGCCACCCGGCACCGGCAGCGGGTGGCACTGGACTACCGCTCCTGGCGCGGTGAGCAGTCGCACCGGGAGCTCGACCCGTACGGTCTGGTCTTCCACTCCGGCCGCTGGTACGTCACCGGCCACGACCACCGGCGCGGCGAGGTCCGCACCTTCCGGTTGGACCGCATCGGCGCCGTGACGCCGGACGGGGCATCGTTCACCGTCCCGGAGGGCTTCGACCCGGTGGCACGGGTGACCCGGTCACTGGCCGGTGTGCCGTACACACACGAGGTCGAGGTGCTGCTGGAGACCGACCTGGTCACCGCCCGTCGCCGCATCCCGCCCAGCGTGGCCGAGCTGACCGCCACCACCGACGGGGTGCTGCTGCGGGCCCGGGCGGAGAGCCTGCCCGGCATGGCCGCGCTGCTCGCCGGGCTGGGCTGCCCGTTCACGGTGCGACATCCGGACGCGCTGCGCGCCGCGGTGGCCGAGCACGCCCGACTGCTCGCCGACTGGGCGGCCCGGCCAGCAGGTGGGCAGCCGCCTCCACCGCGTCGTCCGCTCGACTAGGCTGCCGGCGATGGACGAGGTGACCCGGATTCCGGTCGGCGGCGAGCGGCCGTACGACGTGTTGGTGGGGCGTGACCTGCTGGGCGCGCTGCCCGGCCTGCTGCCCGGCGCGAGCCGTGCGGCGGTGCTGCACGCGCCCCCGCTCAAGGCCCTGGCGGACGCGCTCGGCGGGCGGCTGCGCGCCGCCGGCATCGAGCCGCTGCCGATCGAGGTGCCCGACGCCGAGTCGGGCAAGCAGATCGACGTGGCCGCCTCCTGCTGGGACCGGCTCGGGGCGGCCGGCTTCACCCGCACCGACGCGGTCGTCGGGGTGGGCGGCGGCGCGGTGACCGATCTGGCCGGGTTCGTCGCGGCCTGCTGGTTGCGCGGGGTGCGCTGGGTGCCGGTGGCGACCTCGCTGCTGGGCATGGTCGACGCCGCCGTCGGCGGCAAGACGGGCATCAACACGGCCGCCGGCAAGAACCTGGTGGGCGCGTTCCACCCGCCGGTCGGTGTGCTGGCCGACCTGGCCACCCTGGACAGTCTGCCCGCGGTCGACCTGGCGGCCGGGCTCGCCGAGGTGGTCAAGTGCGGGTTCATCGCCGACCCGACGATCCTGGACCTCGTCGAGCGCGACCCGGAGGCGGCCACCGACGCGCGCGGGCCGGTGACGCGGGAGCTGATCGAGCGGGCGATCCGGGTCAAGGCCGACGTGGTCGCCGGTGACCTGCGCGAGTCGGGCGTGCGGGAGGTGCTCAACTACGGTCACACCCTCGCCCACGCGATCGAGCAGAACGAGGGCTACCGCTGGCGGCACGGTCACGCCGTCGCCGTCGGTCTGGTGTACGCCGCCGCGCTGGCCCGGCTCGCCGGCCGGCTCGACGCCCCGACCGCCGACCGGCACCGGGTCACCCTGACCGCGCTCGGTCTGCCGGTGAGCTACCCGGCCGACGCCTGGCCGCAGCTGCTGGCCGCGATGCGGGTGGACAAGAAGACCCGGGGCAGTCGGCTGCGCTTCGTGGTCCTGGACGGGCTGGCCCGCCCGGCGATGCTGGAGGGCCCGGACGACGCGCTGCTGGAGGCCGCCTACCAGGAGGTCTCTGCGGCGTGAAGGTCTATGTGTTGAACGGGCCGAACCTGGGCCGGCTGGGCACCCGCGAGCCCGAGGTGTACGGCGCGACCACCTACGCCGACCTGGTGGCGCTCTGCGAGCACACCGGGAAGCAGCTGGGGTTGGACGTGACGGTCCGGCAGACCGACGCCGAGCACGAGCTGCTCGGCTGGCTGCACGGCGCCGCTGACGAGGGTGCCGCCGTGGTGCTCAACCCGGCGGCCTGGTCGCACTACTCGTACGCGGTGCGGGACGCCTGCGCGATGCTGCGGGGGCCGCTGGTGGAGGTGCACCTCTCCAACATCCACGCCCGCGAGGAGTTCCGACACCACTCGGTGGTCTCCGCGGTGGCGACCGGGGTCATCTGCGGTCTGGGCATCGACGGTTATCGCCTCGCCCTGCACCATCTGGCTGCCACGACCAACTGACATTCGCAGCCCTTACCGCCTGTCACCGTTACCGTGGGTTTCCCTTGGGTGACCCGCCAACCGGGCCGCCGTCCGCTACCCACATCCTTTGCTCTGCACCCACGGATGCACCAGAGGTGCTGAGCTGCGGATCTGTGATGTTCGCCTGGGTTGGCCCGGGCACACTCCCGCCACGAAGGGTGACTGTCGCATCCGTGGGTGCAGAGCAAAGGATGTGCGGGTCGGGGGTTGGGCCGGCCGGAAAGTGACTCGATGTCACCATTGACGTCTCCGGCTTGGCGGTGTGGCGTCGATGCGCGAACCACGGCAGGTCACCCGGTCGGCGCAGCTAGTAGACTCGGCAGGTCTGTCCGCCAATTGATGATCAAGGCAGGAAATGGCCTCCACCAACGACCTCAAAAACGGCCTGGTTCTCAACCTGGACGGCGAGCTCTGGGCCGTCGTCGAGTTCCAGCACGTCAAGCCCGGTAAGGGTGGTGCCTTCGTGCGCACCACGCTGAAGAACGTGCTGTCCGGGAAGGTGGTCGACAAGACCTTCAACGCGGGCACCAAGGTCGAAACCGCGACCGTTGACAAGCGCACGATGCAATACCTGTACGCCGACGGCGAAGACTTCGTCTTCATGGATCTGGAGACCTTCGACCAGATCACCGTGCCCGGTGGCACCGTCGGTGAGGCAGCCAACTACCTGCTGCCCGAGGCGGAGGCGACCGTCGCCCAGCACGAGGGGGTGCCGCTCTACATCGAGCTGCCCACCAGTGTCGTGCTGGAGGTCACCTACACCGAGCCGGGCCTGCAGGGCGACCGTTCGACCGGTGGCACCAAGCCGGCGACCGTGGAGACCGGCGCCACCGTGCCGGTTCCGCTGTTCATCACCACCGGTGAGAAGATCAAGGTCGACACCCGCGACGGCCGTTACCTCGGCCGCGCCTGATGGCTGAGGGTTCCAAGCAGCAGATGCCGGCGCGCCGCAAGGCGCGCAAGCGGGCGCTGGATGTCCTCTACGAGTCCGACCTACGAGACAAGCCTCCGGTGGAGGTGCTCGCCGGCTACGTGCAGCGGATCGAGCAGCCCCGACCGGAGCACCTGGGCTACGCGGTGGGCCTGGTCGAGGGTGTCGCCGAGCACCTCGACCGGATCGACGAGCTCATCGCCAGTTACGCCGAGGGATGGACGCTGGGGCGGATGCCGGTCGTCGACCGGAATCTGGCCCGGATCGCCGTCTACGAGCTGCTCTACGTCGACGAGATCGACGACGCGGTGGCGATCAGCGAGGCCGTTGAGCTGGCCCGGCAGATGTCCACCGACGATTCGCCGCGCTTCCTCAACGGGGTGCTCGGCCGGATCGCCGAGTACGCCACCCGCTGAGCGTCGCACCGACGAACGCCGCAACGCGAAAGGGCCCGTGCCATCCGGCACGGGCCCTTTCGGGTGTTGCGGCAGATCAGGTGAGGCAGCAGATCAGGAGGCGAAGAACGCCCGGGGGTCGGCCACCAGCACACCGTGCTCGGTGAGCCGCTCGATCAGGCCCGACGGTGAGGCGTCGTACACGATCGCGAGTGCCCGCAGGTCGTCGGCGCGGATGGAGAGCACCCGGCCGTTGTAGTCGCCGCGCTGCTGCTGGATGGCGCGGGCGTAGCGCGCGACGTAGGCCAGGTCCTCCGAGGCCTCGTCGTAGAGCCGCTCCAGGTCCAGGACGATCTTGCTGGTGGGCTCGTGACGGACACCACTGCCGTCAGGCAGCAGCTCCGAGACGGGGACACGGTAGAACTCGGCCAGCTCGGCCAGACGGGACACCGTCACGGCCCGGTCGCCACGCTCGTACGAGCCGACCACCACGGCCTTCCACCGCCCGTTCGACTTCTCCTCCACACCCTGCAGGGAGAGACCCTGCTGTTGGCGGATGGAGCGCAGGCGGGCGCCCAGAGACTTGGCGTATTCAGAGGGCATTCGGACACTCCCAGTGCTGCTCGGGGTTCTCCCGTCGATCGCTACGGAGCGTGACGGTACGGGGAATGGGACACCTGGTCAAGTGGTCGTGACCCTACCGTTGGGGAGCGTCTGGGAAGTTATCCCCTTTTCGTGGTGCTGATCCGGTGGTCAGTGGCCGCCGTCCATCGGCCCGGTGACCACTGGTAACGTGGCGTGAAGCCCCGGCTCAGGAGCGCTCTGCGGTCCGGCCGGAGGTGCCCGACATCCTTTAACGACCCGTCCAGTGAGGCGGGGAAGGAGGTCCGCCGTGGCATACCCACCGGCTGCCCGCTCGTCACCACCGCGACAACCCTCGGTGAAGGTGATCCTCGCCAGCGCCGACGTGCAACGCGTGGTCGACCGCATCGCCCACCAGATCCTGGAGAAGACCCAGGGCGCCGCCAACACGGTGCTTCTTGGGATTCCCACCAGAGGAACCCCCCTCGCTCGGCGGCTCGCCGACCGGATCAGCACCTTCGAGGACGTCGCCGTTCCGGTCGGTGTGCTCGACATCACCCTCTACCGCGACGACCTGCGCCGGCACGCCACCCGCGCGATCGGCCCGACCGAGTTGCCGCCCGGCGGCATCGACGGCAAGCGGGTCATCCTCGTCGACGACGTGCTGTTCTCCGGCCGCACCGTCCGGGCCGCGCTCGACGCGCTCAACGACGTGGGCCGCCCAGCGTCCGTGCAGCTCGCTGTCCTGGTCGATCGTGGCCACCGGGAGCTGCCGATCCGCGCCGACTACGTCGGCAAGAACATCCCGACCTCGCTCGCCGAGAGCGTGAAGGTGACGCTCGCCGAGACCGACGGAACGGACGAGGTCAAGCTCTACGGGGGACCCACCTCATGATCAAGCATCTGCTCTCCGGGGCCGACCTGGACGCCGCGACCGCCACCGAGATCCTGGACACCGCCGCCGAGATGGCCACCGTCGCCGGCCGGGAGATCAAGAAACTGCCCGCGCTGCGCGGCCGGACCGTGGTGAACCTCTTCTACGAGGACTCCACCCGCACCCGGATCTCCTTCGAGGCGGCGGCGAAGCGGCTCAGCGCCGACGTGATCAACTTTTCCGCGAAGGGGTCCAGCGTCACCAAGGGCGAGAGCCTGAAGGACACCGCGCTGACCCTGCAGGCCATGGGCGCCGACGCCGTCGTCGTTCGGCACCCGGCCTCCGGCGCGCCGCACCGACTGGCCAACTGGGTCGACGGGTCGGTCGTCAACGCCGGCGACGGCACCCACGAGCACCCCACCCAGGCGTTGCTGGACGCGTACACCATGCGGTCCCGGCTGGGCCGACTGGCCGGCCTGTCCGTCGCGGTCGTCGGGGACGTCCTGCACTCCCGGGTCGCCCGCTCCAACGTGCTGCTGCTCTCCACCCTCGGCGCCAAGGTCACCCTGGTCGGCCCGCCCACCCTCATCCCGGTCGACATCGCCGGAGCGTTGGCGCCGGCCACCGACGTCTCCTACGACCTGGACTCGGTGCTGCCGAATGTCGACGTGGTGATGATGCTGCGGGTGCAGCGGGAGCGGATGAACGACTCCTACTTCCCCTCCGCGCGCGAGTACGCCCGCCGCTACGGGCTGGACGGCCCGCGGATGCGCCGGCTGCCGGAGCACGCGATCGTCATGCACCCCGGCCCGATGAACCGGGGGATGGAGATCACCCCCGAGGTCGCCGACTCACCCCGCTCCACCATCGTCGAACAGGTCACCAACGGGGTCTCCGTGCGGATGGCCGTCCTTTACCTGCTGCTCGGAGGGAACAACCGGTGAGCGCGTACCTGATCACCAGCGTGAGCGTCGTCGGCGGCCCGCCGACCGATCTGCTGATCCGCGACGGCGTGGTGGCCGAGGTCGGCGTCGGCCTGTCCGCGCCCGATGCCACCGTCGTCGACGGCACCGGGCTGGTCGCCCTGCCCGGCCTCGTCGACCTGCACACCCACCTGCGTGAGCCCGGCCGGGAGGACGCCGAGACCGTCGAGTCGGGGTCCCGCGCGGCGGCGATGGGTGGCTACACGGCGGTCTGCGCGATGGCCAACACCTCCCCGGTCGCGGACACCGCCGGCGTGGTCGAGCAGGTCTGGCGGCTCGGCCGCGAGGCCGGGCTGGTCGACGTGCAGCCGATCGGCGCGGTCACCGTCGGGCTCGCCGGCGAGCGGCTGGCCGAGCTGGGCGCGATGGCCGACTCAGCGGCCCGGGTGCGGATCTTCTCCGACGACGGGCACTGCGTGGCCGACCCGTTGCTGATGCGCCGGGCCCTGGAGTACGTCAAGGCGTTCGACGGGATCATCGCCCAGCACGCCGAGGAGCCCCGGCTCACCGAGGGCGCCCAGATGCACGAGGGCGAGGTCTCCACCCGGCTCGGGCTGATCGGCTGGCCGGCGGTCGCCGAGGAGGCGATCATCGCCCGCGACGTGCTGCTCGCCGAACACGTCGGCAGCCGACTGCACGTCTGCCACGTCTCCACCGCCGGCAGCGTCGAGGTGCTGCGCCAGGCAAAGGCACGCGGGGTACGCGTCACCGCCGAGGTCACCCCGCACCACCTGCTGCTCACCGACGAGCGTGCGGAGAGCTACGACCCGGTCTTCAAGGTGAACCCGCCGCTGCGGACGGCCGCGGACATCGCCGCGTTGCGCGCCGCGCTCGCCGACGGGGTCATCGACATCATCGCCACCGACCACGCCCCCCACGCCGTGGAGGACAAGGAGTGCGAGTGGGCGTACGCCCGGCCGGGGATGCTCGGTCTGGAGACGGCCCTGTCCATCGCGCTCGACGTGCTCGGGCCCGAGTGGGACCTGATCGCCGAGCGGATGTCGCGCACCCCCGCCCGCATCGCGGGGCTGACCGGGCACGGCGTCGACCCGGCACCCGGCGTGCCGGCCAACCTGACAGTGATCGACCCGGCAGCCCGCCGCACCATCGAGCCGGCGGAGCTGGCCAGTCGCAGTCGCAACACCCCGTACGCCCGCATGACGCTGCCGGGTCGCATCGTGGCGACCTTCCTGCGTGGCGAGCCGACGGTCCTGGACGGAAAGGCTGTCAAGTAATGGTCAAGCGCAGACCCGCAATCCTGGTCCTCGAGGACGGGCGCACGTTCCCCGGTGAGGCGTACGGCAGCGTCGGGGAGACCTTCGGTGAGGCGGTCTTCAACACCGGCATGACCGGCTACCAGGAGACGCTCACCGACCCGTCGTACCACCGGCAGGTGGTGGTGCAGACCGCGCCGCACATCGGCAACACCGGAGTCAACGGCGAGGACGACGAGTCCGGCCGGATCTGGGTGGCCGGTTACGTCGTACGTGACCCGGCCCGGATCGGCTCGAACTGGCGCGCCACCGGCGGCCTGGAGGACCGGCTCGCCACCGAGGGTGTGGTGGGCATCAGCGGGGTGGACACCCGGGCGCTGACCCGGCACCTGCGCGAGCGTGGCGCCATGCGGGTGGGCATCTCCAGCGTCGACAACGACCCGCAGAGCCTGCTGACCCGCGTCCGCCAGGCGCCGCAGATGGTCGGCGCGGACCTGTCCGCCGAGGTGACCACCGCCCAGCCGTACGTCGTCGAGGCCCTCGGTGAGCACCGGTTCACCGTGGCGGCCCTCGACCTGGGCATCAAGCGCAACGTGCCGCGCCGGCTCGCCAGCCGTGGGGTGACCACCCACGTGCTGCCGGCCTCGTCGAGCATCGACGACCTGCTCGCCACCGGCGCCGACGCGATCTTCCTGTCGCCCGGTCCGGGCGACCCGGCCACCGCCGACGCCCCGGTGGCGCTGGCCCGGGAGGCGCTGCGGCGGGAGGTGCCGCTGTTCGGCATCTGCTTCGGCAGCCAGATCCTCGGCCGGGCGCTCGGCTTCGGCACCTACAAGCTGGGCTACGGCCACCGGGGGATCAACCAGCCGGTGCTCGACCGGGTCACCGGCAAGGTCGAGGTGACCAGCCACAACCACGGCTTCGCGGTGCAGGTGCCGGGCGCGGGCGCTGGCGCGGTGGTCCCCGACCAGGTGATCGACACCGACTTCGGCGGCGTCCAGGTGTCGCACGTCTGCCTCAATGACAACGTGGTCGAGGGGCTGCGGGCCGTGGACGTGCCCGCGTTCACGGTGCAGTACCACCCGGAGGCGGCGGCCGGCCCGCATGACGCCGACTATCTCTTCGACCGATTCGCCGATCTGATCGAGGGCCGTGCCCTCGACCGGCGGCCCAGTGAGGGCCGGACCCACAGCAGGGGGCGCAGCAATGCCTAAGCGGACCGATCTCAAGCACATCCTCGTGATCGGCTCCGGGCCGATCGTCATCGGGCAGGCCTGCGAGTTCGACTACTCCGGCACCCAGGCGTGCCGGGTGCTGCGCAGTGAGGGGATCCGCGTCAGCCTGGTCAACTCCAACCCGGCGACGATCATGACGGACCCGGAGTTCGCCGACGCCACCTACGTCGAGCCGATCACCCCGGAGTTCGTGGAGCTGGTCATCGCCAAGGAGCGCCCCGACGCGATCCTGGCGACCCTCGGCGGGCAGACCGCGCTGAACACGGCCGTCGCCCTGCACGAGGGCGGCGTCCTGGAGAAGTACGGCGTGGAGTTGATCGGCGCGAACATCGACGCCATCAACCGCGGCGAGGACCGGCAGCTGTTCAAGGAGATCGTGGCGAAGGCCGGGGTCCGTCTGGGCGTCGACGACCCGACCGGGCTGGTGCCCCGCTCCCGGGTCTGCCACTCGATGGACGAGGTCGAGGCGACCGTCGCCGAGCTGGGTCTGCCGGTGGTGATCCGGCCGTCGTTCACCATGGGTGGCCTGGGCTCCGGCATGGCGCACACCCCGGAGGACCTGGCCCGCATCGCCGGCGACGGCCTGTCCGCCAGCCCGGTGCACGAGGTGCTCATCGAGGAGAGCGTGCTCGGTTGGAAGGAGTACGAGCTTGAGCTGATGCGTGACCGGCGGGACAACGTCGTGGTGGTCTGCTCGATCGAGAACATCGACCCGATGGGTGTGCACACCGGCGACAGCGTCACCGTGGCCCCGGCCATGACGCTCACCGACCGGGAGTACCAGCGCCTGCGTGACCTGGGCATCGCCGTGCTGCGCGAGGTCGGGGTGGACACCGGCGGCTGCAACATCCAGTTCGCGGTCAACCCCGTCGACGGCCGGATCGTCGTGATCGAGATGAACCCCCGGGTGTCGCGCTCCTCGGCGCTGGCCTCCAAGGCGACCGGCTTCCCGATCGCGAAGATCGCCGCGAAGCTGGCCATCGGCTACACCCTCGACGAGATCCCCAACGACATCACCCTGAAGACCCCGGCGGCGTTCGAGCCGACCCTGGACTACGTGGTGGTGAAGATCCCCCGGTTCGCGTTCGAGAAGTTCCCCGGCGCGGACCCGGAGCTGACCACCACGATGAAGTCGGTGGGCGAGGCGATGAGCCTCGGGCGCAACTTCACCGAGGCGCTGAACAAGGCGATGCGCTCGATGGAAACCAAGGCCGCCGGTTTCTGGACCGTGCCGGACCCGGCTGGCGTCACCCTCGCGGACACTCTCGCCGCGTTGCGGATCCCGCACGACGGCCGGCTGTACACCGTCGAGCGGGCGCTGCGCCTCGGCGCGTCGATCGCCGAGGTCGTCGAGGCCTCCGGCGGGATCGACCCGTGGTTTCTCGACCAGATCGCCGCCCTGATCGAGCTGCGCACGGAGATCGTGGACGCGCCGGTGCTCGACGCCGACCTGTTGCGGGTGGCGAAGCGGGCCGGGCTGTCCGACCGGCAGCTCGCCGCGCTGCGCCCGGAGCTGGCCGCCGAGGACGGCGTACGGACCCTGCGGCACCGCCTCGACGTGCGCCCGGTCTACAAGACGGTGGACACCTGCGCGGCCGAGTTCGAGGCCACCACGCCGTACCACTACTCGACGTACGACCTGGAGACCGAGGTCGTGCCGTCGGACCGGCCGAAGGTGCTGATCCTGGGCTCCGGCCCGAACCGGATCGGGCAGGGCATCGAGTTCGACTACTCCTGCGTGCACGCGGTGCAGGCGCTGCGGGCCGCCGGCTACGAGACGGTCATGGTCAACTGCAACCCGGAGACGGTCTCGACCGACTACGACACCGCCGACCGGCTCTACTTCGAGCCGCTGACCTTCGAGGACGTCCTGGAGGTTTGGCACGCGGAGGACTCGTCCGGCCGGGCGGCCGGCGGGCCGGGCGTGGTCGGGGTGGTCGTACAGCTCGGCGGGCAGACGCCGCTGGGCCTGGCGCAACGGCTCAAGAACGCCGGTGTGCCGATCGTCGGCACCTCCCCGGAGTCGATCCACCTGGCCGAGGAGCGGGGCGCGTTCGGCGCGGTGCTGGCCCGGGCCGGGCTGCGCGCGCCGGCGCACGGCATGGCCACGTCCTACGACGAGGCCAAGACGATCGCCGACGAGATCGGTTACCCGGTGCTGGTCAGGCCGTCGTACGTGCTGGGCGGGCGGGGCATGGAGATCGTCTACGACGACCCGACGCTGCGCGACTACATCGGACGGGCCACCGACATTTCCCCGGATCACCCGGTGCTGGTGGACCGGTTCCTCGACGACGCCATCGAGATCGACGTGGACGCGCTCTGCGACGCCGACGGCGAGGTCTACATCGGCGGCGTGATGGAGCACATCGAGGAGGCCGGCATCCACTCCGGTGACTCGTCCTGCGCGTTGCCGCCGATCACCCTCGCCGGCTCGCACCTGGCCGAGGTGCGCCGCTACACCGAGGCCATCGCGCGTGGCGTCGGCGTCCGCGGTCTGCTCAACGTGCAGTACGCCCTCAAGGACGACGTGCTCTACGTCCTGGAGGCCAACCCGCGGGCGTCGCGGACCGTTCCGTTCGTCTCCAAGGCGACGGCGGTGCCGCTGGCCAAGGCGGCGGCCCGGATCGCGCTCGGCGCGAGCGTCACCGAGTTGCGCGCCGAGGGCCTGCTGCCGGCGACCGGGGACGGGGGCACGATGCCCGCCGACGCGCCGGTCGCGGTCAAGGAGGCGGTGCTGCCGTTCAAGCGCTTCCGGACGCGCGCCGGCAAGGGGATCGACTCGCTGCTCGGGCCGGAGATGAAGTCGACCGGTGAGGTGATGGGCATCGACACCAACTTCGGGCACGCGTTCGCCAAGAGCCAGTCCGCCGCGTACGGCTCGCTGCCGACCGCCGGGAAGATCTTCGTGTCGGTGGCCAACCGGGACAAGCGCGGCATGATCTTCCCGATCAAGCGGCTGGCCGATCTGGGCTTCGAGATCGTCGCGACCGCCGGTACGGCCGAGGTGCTGCGCCGGCACGGCATCGCCTGCGAGCAGATCCGCAAGCACTACCAGGCCGGTGAGGGCGACGACGCGGTGTCGCTGATCGGCGGCGGCCACGTGGCGCTGGTGATCAACACGCCGCAGGGCTCGGGTGCCAGCGCCCGATCCGACGGCTACGAGATCCGCAGCGCGGCCGTCACCGCCGACATCCCCTGCATCACCACGGTTCCCGGCGCCGCCGCGGCCGTGATGGGCATCGAGGCGCGGATCCGCGGTGACATGCAGGTACGCCCCCTGCAGGATCTGCACGCCACCCTGCGGGCGGCCCAGTGACAGTGTTCGAGCGGGTGGTGCGGCCCCAGTTGTTCCGGCTCGGCGGTGGGGACGCCGAAGTGGCGCACGAGTGGACACTGCGGCGGTTGAGCGCCCTGTCGCGGCGTCCGGTGGCCCTCGCCGCGCTGCGGGCCCGGTACGCGGTCAACGCGCCGCGCACGGTGTTCGGCGTGCGGTTCCCCAACCCGGTCGGGCTGGCCGCCGGCATGGACAAGGACGGGGCGGCGCTGCCGGCCTGGCCGGCGCTCGGCTTCGGTTTCGTCGAGGTCGGCACTGTCACCGCGCACGCCCAGCCGGGCAACCCACGGCCGCGGCTGTTCCGCCTGCCGGCCAGCGAGGCCGTGGTCAACCGGATGGGCTTCAACAACGCCGGGGCCGCCGCGCTGGCCACCCGGCTGGCGGCGCTGCCGCGCCCGCTCGGGGTGCCGCTGGGTATCTCGCTGGGCAAGTCCAAGGTGACCCCGCTCGACGAGGCGGTCGAGGACTACCTCGCCTCGTACCGGGCGTTGCGCGGGCATGGCGACTACTTCGCCGTGAACGTGTCCTCACCGAACACCCCTGGGTTGCGCTCGTTGCAGGACCGCGCCCACCTGGACGCGCTGCTCGGCGCCCTGGTGGGGGAGAAGCCGGTGCTGGTCAAGATCGCGCCGGACCTGACCGAGGCGGCGATCGCCGAGCTGCTGGAGGTGTGCCTGGCCCGGGGCGCCGCCGGGGTGATCGCCACCAACACCACCCTGGCCCGTACCGGGTTGGCCACTGTGGACGCTGAGCGCGGCGCCGAGGCGGGTGGTCTCTCCGGTCGACCGCTGACCGGGCGGGCCCGCGACGTGGTCGCCTTCGTGCACTCCGAGACCGGTGGCCGGCTACCGATCGTCGGCGTCGGCGGGGTGCTCGACCCGGACGACGCGGCGCGGATGTTCGACGCCGGGGCGTCCCTGGTGCAGCTCTACACCGGTTTCATCTACCGGGGCCCGGCCCTGGTCCGGGCCGCCGCCCGGGCGAGTGCCACGGCGGTGACACCGGATCCGGTCGCCGGCCGGTGACCGCACACGGCGTGGTGCCGGCCCGGCCCGACCCGGCGCCGAGCCGGCTCCGCGCCAAGGAGACCACCCCTGCTACGGACCCTTTGCTCTGCACCCGCGGATGCACCACAGCCGTCACTCGGTTGCTCTGCACCCGTGGGTGCACCACCACCACCCGGTTGCTCTGCACCCGTCGGTGCACCACCGCCCGCCGGAGCGCGGCATCCGGCCGCCGGGTGTCGCGTCCTGGGGTGTCGCGTCCTGGGGTGTCGCGCCCTGGGGTGTCGCGCCCGTGGGTGCAGAGCAAAGGCGGCGACGGAGTGGTTCGACCGGCCGAAGGACGACCGCCGTTCGGCCGGTTCGCGCCCCGAAAGGAGTACGTGTGACACCCGAGGAGATCCTGGCCGCCGACCGGGCGCACGTCTGGCATCCGTACGCCGCGCTGCCGCCGACGAACCCGCCGTACGTGGTGTCCAGCGCCGAGGGGGTACGGCTGCGGCTGGCCGACGGGCGGGAGCTGGTGGACGGGATGTCGTCCTGGTGGGCGGCGATCCACGGGTACCGGCACCCGGTGCTGGACGCGGCGGTGACCGATCAGCTCGGCCGGATGAGTCACGTGATGTTCGGCGGGCTCACCCACGAGCCCGCCGTGCAGCTCGCCCGGACCCTGGTCGAGCTGACCCCGGAGGGCCTGGAGCACGTCTTCCTGGCCGACTCCGGCTCCGTCAGCGTGGAGGTGGCGGTGAAGATGTGCCTGCAGTACCAGCGGGCCGTCGGGCGGCCGCAGCGACGCCGCCTGGCGACCTGGCGGGGCGGCTACCACGGCGACACGTTCCACCCGATGAGCGTCTGCGACCCGGAGGGTGGCATGCACCACCTCTGGGGCGACGTGCTGCCCCGGCAGGTGTTCGCGCCGGTCCCGCCGGGCGGCTTCGACGACCCGCCCGACGACGCGTACGTGGCGGCGTTGGTGGAGACCGTCGAGCGGTACGCCGACGAACTGGCCGCGGTGATCGTCGAACCCGTCGTCCAGGGCGCCGGCGGGATGCGCTTCCACCACCCGGGCTACCTGCGGGTGCTGCGCGAGGTGACCCGCGCCCACGGGGTGCTGCTGATCTTCGACGAGATCGCCACCGGGTTCGGCCGTACCGGTGCCATGTTCGCGGCCGAGCACGCCGGGGTGACCCCGGACGTGCTGTGCGTGGGCAAGGCCCTCACCGGGGGCTACCTGACGCTCGCGGCGACGCTCTGCACCCCGGAGGTGGCCCGTGGCATCTCCGCCGCCGGCGTGCTGGCGCACGGGCCCACGTTCATGGGCAACCCGCTGGCCTGCGCGGTGGCCAACGCCTCCATCGGGCTGCTGCGGGCCGGGGACTGGGCGGGGCAGGTCGCCAGGGTCGGTGCCGGTCTGCGTGCCGGCCTGGAGCCGCTGCGCGGCACGCCGGGCGTCGCCGACGTGCGGGTGCTCGGCGCGATCGGGGTGGTGCAGCTCGATCACGAGGTCGATCTCGGCGCGGCCACCAGGGCCGCGGCCGAGCAGGGGGTGTGGTTGCGCCCGTTCGGCGACCTGGTCTACACGATGCCGCCGTACGTCACCGACGACGTCGACCTGGCTCGGATCGCGGCCGGCGTCGCGGCGGCGGTGGCGGCCGGCTGAACCGGTCGTGGTCGACGGGTACCCGGGAGGCGGTTCGCCGCCCGGCAGGAGGAGAGAGGGAGTACCGGATGGAGATCTTCGGAAGCCGGCTGCACCGGGCGATTGACGAGCGGGGGCCGCTCTGTGTCGGCATCGACCCGCATCCCGGTCTACTGGCCCGCTGGGGCCTCGCCGACGACCTTCAGGGTCTTGACCGCTTCACCCAAACCGTCGTGGAAGCCCTCGGTGACCGGGTTGCGGTGGTCAAGCCTCAGTCGGCCTTTTTCGAGCGGTTCGGGTCTCACGGCGTGGCGATTCTTGAGTCAACTATCCGACAGTTACGGGATGCCGGCTCGCTCGTTCTCCTTGACGTCAAGCGCGGCGACATCGGCTCGACGGTGAGCGCGTACGCCTCCGCGTACCTTGATCCATCCAGCCCGCTGTATGTCGACGCGGTCACCGCGAGCCCCTACCTCGGGGTCGGTTCGCTGGCGCCGATGTTCGAGTTGGCCGCCGAGCACGGCGGCGGGGTGTTCGTGCTCGCCCTCACCTCCAACCCCGAGGGCGCGGCCGTGCAGCGGGCCCGTACGGCCGACGGCCGCACCGTGGCGCAGACCGTCATCGACGAGATTTCCCAGCTCAACAGGGGTGTGACCCCGCTCGGGAGCTTCGGTCTGGTAGTCGGGGCGACCATCGGCGACACCGGCCACGACCTCGCCGGCGTGGGGGGTCCACTGCTCGCCCCGGGCCTCGGCGCGCAGGGTGCCGGGGCAGCCGATCTGCGTACCGTCTTCGGTTCGAGCCTGGGCTCGGTGCTCCCGTCGTACTCCCGGGAGGTGCTCTCGGCGGGCCCCGACGTCGCTGCCCTGCGGGCCGCCGCGGACCGGGTTCTGGCCGACTGTCGGGCCGTTCTGCCTGCCCGGTGACTGACTGACGGGTCGGTCACTGTGCGTTGATCATGGGCCCCCCACGTTGCCGAAAGCTCCGTTGACCGCTAGTTTTCCCCGCGCTGGGAACCACGGACCCCTTGGTTCACAGCGACACCACGTTTCACAGATGCGGCGGTGCGCCCCGCCCGCCGCGATAGGGACCTGAGGAGAACTGGTGCCGCTCCCGTCACTGACCCCCGAACAACGCGCTGCCGCGCTCGAGAAGGCCGCGGAGATCCGCAAGGCCCGTGCTCAGCTGAAGGAGCAGCTCAAGCAGGGCAAGACCACCCTCGGTGCTGTCCTTGAGCGCGCCGAGAGCGACGACGTCGTCGGCAAGCTCAAGGTTTCGGCCGTCCTGCAGGCCATGCCGGGTATCGGCAAGATCCGGGCTACCCAGATCATGGAGAAGCTCAAGATCGCCGACAGCCGTCGCCTGCGTGGCCTCGGCGAGCAGCAGCGCAAGGCACTGCTTGGAGAGTTCGCCGCCAACTGAACCTGGCAGCGTGTAGAAACAAGCAGTGAGCACGGATGACGAGGCGCGCCCGGCGGCTCGGCTCACTGTCCTGGCTGGACCTTCGGGTTCCGGCAGGGAGAGTGTCGTCGAGCTCGTCCGGGCGCGTTCTCCGTCCGTGTGGTTGCCGGTGCCGGCGACCACACGGCCGCGCCGGGAGTCGGAAATCGACGGCGTTGACCGCGTCTTCCTCGCCCCCGCCGAGTTCGATCGCCGGCTCGTCGCCGGCGAGCTGCTGGAGTGGTCCCGGATCGGCTCGTACCGCCGGGGCACCCCGTACCAACCGCTGCGCGCCCGGCTCGACGCCGGGCAGCCGGTGCTTCTCCCGCTCGACCTGCCCGGCGCCCCGCTGGTGCGTGCGCGCCTGCCCGACTCGCGGCTGGTGCTGCTGAGCCCACCCGGGTATCACCCCGACGCCGTGGTGGCGGCCGCCTTCGAGCACACGCTCACGCACGACCTCACCGAGCGGGTCGCCGACGAGCTGGTAGGCTTACTCGGTTCTTCTTATCCGGATCCGACCTGGTCGCGAGTGCGCGGCTGACGGTCGGCCGCTGTTGAGACTCAGCACCGCGTCCGCGCGGCTCGAAAGACGCAGAGGTTAATTCGTGGGATCCATCGCCAACCCCGAAGGCATCACCAACCCGCCGATCGACGAGCTCCTCGAGAAGACGACGTCGAAGTACGCGCTGGTCATCTTCGCCGCCAAGCGCGCGCGCCAGGTCAACGCCTACTACAGCCAGCTCGGTGAGGGTCTGCTGGAGTACGTCGGCCCGCTCGTCGAGACCACCCCGCAGGAGAAGCCCCTCTCCATCGCCATGCGCGAGATCAACTCGGGCCTGCTCACCGCCGAGCCGACCGACCAGCCGTAAGCACTCGCCGGCCGATGTCCGCCTCGATCGTCCTCGGGGTCGGCGGCGGCATCGCCGCCTACAAGGCGTGCGAGCTGCTGCGACTCTTCACCGAATCAGGTCACCGGGTCCGTGTCGTGCCGACCGCGTCGGCGCTCCGGTTCGTCGGGGCGCCGACCTGGGCGGCACTCTCCGGCCAGCCGGTCGCCGACGATGTCTGGACCGACGTCCACGAGGTGCCGCACGTCCGACTCGGTAAGCAGGCCGATCTGGTGGTCGTCGCGCCGACCACCACCGACCTGCTTGCCAAGGCCGCGCACGGGCTCGCCGACGACCTGCTGACCAACACCCTGCTGACCGCCCGCTGCCCGGTGCTGCTGGCCCCCGCCATGCACACCGAGATGTGGGAGCACCCGGCCACCGTCGCCAACGTCGCCACGCTGCGTTCCCGGGGCGTCCGGGTCATCGAGCCCGCCGTCGGCCGGCTCACCGGCGTCGACACCGGCAAGGGGCGGCTGCCCGACCCGGCGGAGATCTTCGCCATCGCCCGTCAGGTGCTGGCCCGGGGCGACGTCGCCCCCACCGACCTGGCCGGCCGTCGGGTGGTCGTCACCGCGGGTGGCACCCGGGAGCCACTGGACCCGGTCCGTTTCCTGGGCAACCGCTCCTCGGGCAAGCAGGGTTACGCGTTCGCCCGTGCCGCCGTGGCCCGGGGCGCCCGCGTCACCCTGATCGCGGCGAACGTCTCCCTGCCCGACCCCGCCGGGGTCGATCTGATCCGGGTGGGCACCACCGCCGAGCTGCGGGAGGCGACGGTGAAGGCCGCCGTCGACGCCGACGCGGTGGTGATGGCTGCGGCTCCGGCCGATTTCCGGCCGGCGACGTACGCGGCTGGCAAAATCAAGAAGTCCGACGATGGTGTCGCGCCCACCATCGAGCTCGTCACGAACCCCGACATCGCAGCAGAGCTCGGCCAGCGCAAGCGACCGGAGCAGCTGCTGGTGGTGTTCGCCGCCGAGACCGGCGACGCCGAGGCCAACGGCCGAGCAAAACTCGCCCGGAAGCGGGCCGACCTGATCGTGATCAACGAGGTTGGCCCCGACAAGGTCTTCGGCGCCGACACCAACACGGTGACGGTCATCGGGGCGGACGGCTCGGTCAGCCGGCTTCCCGAGCAGGCCAAGGAGGCCGTGGCCGACACCGTCTGGGATCTCGTCGTGGCGCGGCTGCCCGGCAGTTCCTGACGAGTGGTAATCGGCGCGACCGATCCCGACACCGGCCGCAGTGGTGATTAGACTGCCGCGGAACGACCTCACACGCTTAGGAGTGCCGTGACACGCCGTCTCTTCACGTCCGAATCGGTCACGGAAGGCCACCCGGACAAGATCGCTGACCAGATCAGCGATGGCATCCTCGACGCGCTGCTGGCCGAGGACCCGCACAGCCGGGTGGCGGTGGAGACCATGATCACCACCGGCCAGGTGCACATCGCCGGTGAGGTGACCACCAAGGCGTACGCCGACATCCCGACGATCGTCCGCCGGACCATCCTCGACATCGGCTACGACTCGTCGAAGAAGGGCTTCGACGGCGCCTCCTGCGGGGTCAGCGTCTCCATCGGCGCGCAGTCCGAGGACATCGCGCAGGGCGTGGACAACGCCTTCGAGCTGCGTACCGGGGCGTCGGAGAGCGCGCTGGACGCGCAGGGCGCCGGCGACCAGGGCATGATGTTCGGCTTCGCCTGCTCGGAGACGCCCGAGCTGATGCCGCTGCCGATCGCCCTCGCCCACCGGCTGGCCCGCCGGCTCGCCGCGGTCCGCAAGGACGGCACGATCCCCTACCTGCGTCCGGACGGCAAGACCCAGGTCACCATCGAGTACGAGGGGCTGCGCCCGGTCCGGCTGAACACCGTGGTCGTGTCCAGCCAGCACGCCGCGGACATCTCGCTGGACTCGCTGCTCACCCCGGACGTGCGTGACCACGTCATCGCGCCGGAGCTGGAGAGCCTCGGGTTGGACACCGAGGGCTACCGGCTGCTGGTCAACCCGACCGGCCGCTTCGAGATCGGCGGCCCGATGGGTGACGCCGGCCTGACCGGCCGCAAGATCATCGTCGACACCTACGGTGGGTACGCCCGGCACGGCGGTGGCGCGTTCTCCGGCAAGGACCCGTCCAAGGTGGACCGCTCGGCCGCGTACGCGATGCGCTGGGTTGCCAAGAACGTGGTCGCCGCCGGCCTGGCCGAGCGGTGCGAGGCGCAGGTCGCCTACGCCATCGGCAAGGCGCACCCGGTGAGCCTGTTCATCGAGACGTTCGGCACCGAGACCGTGCCGGTCTCCTCGATCGAGAAGGCCGTCACCGAGGTGTTCGACCTGCGCCCGGCCGCGATCATCCGGGACCTCAACCTGCTCCGCCCGATCTACCAGCAGACCGCCGCGTACGGCCACTTCGGCCGGGAGCTGCCGGACCTGACCTGGGAGAGCACCGACCGGGCCGCCGACCTCAAGTCGGCCGCGGGAGCCTGACCGCCACCAGGCGCAGCGACCGGCGACCCGCGGATGGGTCGCCGGTCGCGCGCGTCTGCGTGGATGTCGGACTGGCGCACCTGGACCGCCCGTTCGACTACCTGGTGCCCGCCGAGCTGGACGAGGTGGCGGTGCCCGGTACCCGGGTGAAGGTGCGCTTCGCCGGGCAGCTCGTCGACGGGTGGTTGCTGTCCCGTGCCGACGACTCCGGGCACACCGGCCGCCTCGCGTACCTGGAGAAGGTGGTCTCGCCGGAGCCGGTGCTGGCGCCCGAGGTCGCCCGGCTGGCCCGGGCGGTCGCCGACCGGTACGCGGGCAACCTCGCCGACGTGCTCCGGCTCGCCGTGCCGCCCCGGCACGCGCGGGTCGAGAAGGAGCCCCGCGACGACGAACCCGGCCCGACGGCCGCCGCCGGGGCCGCAGCGGTCGACCCGCGTGGCTGGCGGGACTACCCGACCGGCCCCGCGCTGCTGCGCGCGCTCACCGACGGCCGGGCACCGCGCGCGGTCTGGTCGGCGCTGCCCGGCGAGGACTGGGCGGCCCGCTACGCCGACGCGGTGGCCGCCACCGTCGCCGGGGGGCGTGGCGCGGTCGTCGTGGTGCCCGACGCCCGTGACCTCGACCGGCTGGACGCCGCGCTCACCGGCGTGCTCGGTCCGGGACGGCACGTCAGCCTCTCCGCCGCGCTCGGGCCGGCCCGACGCTACCGGGCGTTCCTCGCCGCCAGCCGCGGGCAGGTGCCGGTGGTGATCGGCACCCGGGCGGCGATGTTCGCCCCGGTGGACCGGCTCGGCCTGGTCGCCATCTGGGACGACGGCGACGACCTGCACTCCGAACCCCGGGCCCCCTACCCGCACGCCCGTGACGTGCTGCTCACCCGCGTCCAGCTCGCCGAGGCCGGGGCGCTGGTCGGTGGGTACGCCCGGACCTCCGAGGCGCAGCTGCTGCTGGAGACCGGCTGGGCTCGGGAGGTGGTCGCCGACCGGGCGACAGTGCGGGCCCGCATCCCGGCCATCGCGCCGACCGGCGACGACCCCCAACTGGCCCGCGACCCCGGGGCCGCCACCGCCCGGCTGCCCAGCCTGGCCTGGACGGCCGCCCGCGACGCCCTCCGGCAGGACCAACCGGTGCTGGTGCAGGTGCCCCGGCGCGGCTACCTGCCGTCGATCTCCTGCGCCGACTGCCGCACCCCGGCGCGCTGCGCGCACTGCGCCGGCCCGCTCGCGCTGCCCTCGGCCGGCGGCACCCCGGCCTGCCGGTGGTGTGCGCGGGTGGCCGCCGCGTACGCCTGCCCGGAGTGCGGTGGGCGGCGGCTGCGGGCCGCGGTGACCGGCGCCCGGCGGACCGCCGAGGAGCTGGGCCGGGCGTTCCCGGACGTCCCGGTGCGCACCTCGGGGCGCGAGGAGGTGCTGACCGACGTGCCCGGCGGCGCGGCCCTGGTGGTGGCCACGCCGGGCGCGGAGCCGGTCGCCGAGGGCGGCTACGGCGCGGTGCTGCTGCTCGACTCGTGGGCCCTGCTGACCCGGGCCGACCTGCGGGCCGGGGAGGAGGCCCTGCGGCGCTGGCTGGCCGCGGCGGCCCTGGCCCGCCCGGCGCCGGCCGGCCGGGTGGTGGTGGTCGCCGACGGCGCGCTCGCCCCGGTGCAGGCGTTGCTGCGCTGGGACGCGGCCTGGTTCGCCGGCCGGGAGCTGGCCGAGCGCCGGGAGTTGGGCTTCCCGCCGGCGGTACGGATGGCGAGCGTCACCGGCCCGGCCGAGGCGGTGGCGGACCTGCTCACCGCTGCCCGGCTGCCCGCGGACGCCGAGGTGCTCGGGCCGGTGCCGGCCGAGGAGGGCCGGGAGCGGATGCTGGTCCGGGTGCCCCGGGCCCGGGCTGCCGCGCTCGCCGAGGCGCTGCACTCGGCTGCCGGTGTTCGTGCCGCCCGCAAGGCCGCCGACCCGGTCCGTCTCCAGGTCGATCCGTTGAGCCTCTTCTGAGGCGTTTCCGCCGGTGCCGGCGGTGCCGCAGCCCGTCCGCCGGGTAGCCCCCGCACACCGCGTCCGGCGGAGCGGTGGTGTCAGAGTGGTAGCATCGCCCGTCATGCCGAGGCGTACGGCGGCTCCAGGTCGCGACGGAGCGTCGGACGCGCCGAGTCGGGGCCGCCGCAGGATGGCGCGACAATGGCGGTAACGCGTTGCTCGGGCGCGATGTCGATGATGTCAATGATCCGGTGATCAGGGGTGGACCAGTCGTGACCGTTGGACAATCGATCGTCTTCAACGGCGACCTCGGCAGCGGCAAGAGCACCGTGTCGGTCGAGATCGCCAAGCGGCTCGGCATGCGCCGGGTCAGCGTGGGGGACCTCTACCGGGAGATGGCGCAGCAGCGGCAGATGACCGCGTTGCAGCTCAACCTGCACGCCGAGCTCGACCAGGCTGTCGACGGCTACGTCGACCAGCTTCAGCGGGACATCGCCGCCTCCGGTGAGCGCCTGATCATGGACTCCCGGCTGGCCTGGCACTTCTTCACCGACGCGCTCAAGGTCCACATGATCACCGAGCCGGGCGAGGCGGCCCGTCGGGTGCTCGCCCGCCCTTCCGGTCCGGCGGAGAGCTACGCCTCGCTGGAGGAGGCCAAGGCCAAGCTCCGTGAGCGCAGCGCGAGCGAGCGCAGCCGGTTCATCGTCCGTTACGGCGTGGACAAGGCCCGGCTGCGCAACTACGACCTGATCTGTGACACCACCCGCGCGTCCGCCACCGAGGTGATCGAGCACATCGTCGCCGCGTACGAGGGGAAGCTCGGCGCCGAGGTGCTGCGTGACGGCCCGCCGCTGCTGCTGCTGGACCCGGCCCGCGTCTACCCGACCGAGGACATCGCCACGCTGCGCGATCTGTGGGACACCGACTTCGTCGGCGACGTGGCCGAGGCTGGCGACGAGGCCCTCGAACCCCTGAAGATCGGGTTCACCGGCGAGTACTTCTTCGTCGTCGACGGTCACCGCCGCCTCAGCGCCGCCCTCCAGAACGGGTTCTCCATGGTCCCCGCCCAGCTGGTCGCCGAGGTCGACGAGCCGGTCGTGGGTGGGATGACGGCGATCGACTACTTCGCCGCCCAGGTCCGCCCCGGCCTGATCTACGACTGGGAGGCGGCTCACAAGATCCAGCTGCCGCTGCCCGAGCCCGCGCTGCTCCGCGGTGACGCGGTGCTCGCCGGGGACCCGGCCGCCAGCGCCTGACCCCCGGGCGTCGGCGCCTGAGCTCTGGGCGTCGGCGCCTGAGTCGTCGGTGCCTGTGTGCTCGGCGTCGACTGCTCGGCGCCGAGGGCTGTCGGATGGCGGTCGCACCGGGATGATGGAACCTCCGACGCATCGACGGGGGAGGCCAGCCATGGAGGCTGCCGAAGCGCTCACACTGCTCATGTCGCCGCAGGGACGCGTCGACCCGTACCCGACGTACGAGCGGCTGCGCGCCCACGGGCCGGTGGTGCAGGCGTTGCCGGGCCTGTACGTGGTGACCGGCTACCCGGAGGCCGACGAGCTGCTGCGCGACCCCCGGCTCGGGGTGCTCGACGACGCGCTGCGCGACCAGGTCTGGCCGAACTGGCGGGAGAGCCCCGCCGTGTCGTCGATCGCCCGGTCCATGCTGCGGACCAACCCGCCTGACCACAGCCGGATGCGTCGGCTGGCCGCCGGGGCGTTCAGCCCGCGTCGGATCGCCGGGATGCGCGACGTGGTGCGGGCGCAGGCCGAGGAACTGCTCGACGCGATGGTCTCCCGGGCCGAGGACGGCGCTCCGGTTGACGTGCTGGCCGACTTCGCGTACCCGCTGCCGGTCGGGGTGATCTGCGAGCTGCTCGGCGTACCCGCCGCCGACCGGCCGCTCTTCCGCCGCTGGGCCGGTGACCTGACCGGGGTGCTGGAGCCGGAGATAACCCCCGAGGAGTTGACGGTCGCCGACGCGGGGGCCTCCGAGCTGCGCGACTACTTCGTCGAGCTGATCGTCGCCCGGCGGCGGGCACCGGCCGACGACCTGACCACGGCGCTGGTCCAGGTGCACGACGCCGACGGCGACCGGCTCACCGGCGACGAACTGCTGGCCAACCTGGTGGTGCTGCTGGTGGCCGGCTTCGAGACCACCACCAACCTGCTCGGCAACGGTCTCGTCGTGCTGCTGGACCACCCGGCCGCCGCCGCCGAGCTGCGCGCCGATCCCGCGCTCGCCCCGGCGTACGTCGAGGAGCTGCTGCGCTACGACTCGCCGGTGCAACTGACGACCCGCAACAGCACGGCGCCGGTGCGCTGCGGCGGGCTCGACCTGCCGGCCGGCAGCACGACGCTGCTGCTGCTCGGCGCGGCGAACCGGGACCCGCGCCGGTTTCCCGATCCACAGCGTTTCGACCCGACCCGTGACCAGGCGCACCCGCTGTCCTTCGGCGCCGGCCCGCACTACTGCCTCGGCGCCGGCCTGGCCCGGCTGGAGGCGCAACTGGCCTTCCCGATGCTGCTGCGCCGCCTCCCCGACCTGGCGCTCGCCGAGCAGCCCCGGCACCGGACCCGGCTGACCCTGCGTGGCTACGAGAGCCTGCTGGTGACGCTGGGCACACCGGCCGTCGCCGATCGAGGTACGCCGGCCGGCATGTGGCGGGGCACTCCGTAGACTGGTACGGCACCCCCGTCCGACCCATGAAGGAGCCACCCCGCGTGACCGTCCAGCCCATCCGTCTGTTTGGGGATCCGGTGCTGCGCACGCCGGCCGATCCGGTGGTCGACTTCGACGCCGAGCTGCGTCGGCTCGTCGCCGACCTCACCGACACGATGCGTGAGCAGAACGGCGCAGGCCTGGCCGCCCCGCAGCTCGGTGTGAGCCTGCGGGTGTTCGCCTTCGACGTCGACGACGTGCTCGGGCACCTGGTCAACCCCGTGCTCGAGTTCCCCGACGAGGAGGAGCAGGACGGCCCGGAGGGCTGCCTGTCCATCCCCGGGCTCTACTTCGACACCAAGCGCCGCCAGAACGTCATCGCCAAGGGCTTCAGCTCGTTCGGCGACCCGATGCAGATCGTCGGCACCGGCCTGATGGCCCGCTGCGTGCAGCACGAGACCGACCACCTCGACGGTGTGCTCTTCCTCGACCGGCTGGACGCCGCCGGGCGCAAGGAGGCCATGAAGGCGATCCGCCAGGCCGACTGGTACGACGCGGCAGCCCCGCCCACGGTCAAGCTCAGCCCGCACCTCAGCGACCCGTTCGGTCTGGGTCGGTGACCGGATGCGCGTGATCTTCGCCGGCACGCCGGCCGTCGCCGTTCCCGCCCTGGCCGCCGTCGCCGCCTCCCGGCACGAGCTGGTCGCCGTGGTCACCCGGCCCGACGCGCCCGCCGGACGCGGGCGTGGCCTGTCCCGGTCCCCGGTCGGTGAGTGGGCCGACGAGCACGGCGTCGAGGTGCTCACGCCGGCCCGTCCCCGCGACCCCGAGTTCCTCGACCGGCTCCGCGCGCTCGCGCCGGACTGCGTGCCGGTGGTCGCCTACGGCGCGTTGGTGCCGCCGGCCGCCCTGGAGATCCCCCGGCACGGCTGGATCAACCTGCACTTCTCGCTGCTGCCCGCGTGGCGGGGTGCCGCACCCGTGCAGCACGCCGTGCTGCACGGCGACGAGCTGACCGGTGCCAGCGTCTTCCAGTTGGAGGAGGGCCTGGACACCGGCCCGGTCTACGGCACCCTGACCGACGAGATCCGGGCCGCCGACACCTCCGGTGACCTGCTGGAGCGGCTCGCCGACTCCGGTGCGGGTCTGCTGGTGGCGGTGCTCGACGCGATCGCCGACGGCACCGCCCGGGCCGAGCCGCAGCCCGTCGACGGGGTGTCGTTGGCGCCGAAGCTGACGGTGGACGACGCCCGGGTGCGCTGGAGCGACCCGGCCTTCGCCGTGGACCGTCGGATCCGGGCCTGCACCCCGGCCCCGGGCGGCTGGACCACCTTCCGGGGCGAGCGGGTGAAGCTCGGCCCGGTCGTGCCGGTGCCCGACGGCCCAGAGTTGAAGCCGGGGGAGTTGCTGGTGGAGAAGTCCCGGGTGCTGAGCGGCACGGCGACAGTGCCGGTGCGCCTCGGCGAGGTCCGCGCCGCGGGCAAGCGGGCCATGGGCGCGACCGACTGGGCGCGCGGCGTCCGGGTCGGCACTGGAGAGGACTTCGCGTGACAGCCCCCGAGGGCACCCGCCCCACCCGCTCCGGCCCGCCCGCGGGTCGTGGCGGGGACCGCCGGCCGGTCCGGCCACCACTGGACCGACCGCGTCGTGCGGCGTACGAGGCGGTTGCCGCGGTGCACCGCGACGACGCGTTCGCCAACCTGGTGCTGCCCATGATCCTGCGGGAGGAGGGGCTGTTCGGTCGGGACGCGGCCTTCGCCACCGAACTGACCTACGGCACCCTGCGCCACCTCGGCACGTTGGACGCGATCCTGACCGACGCGGCCGGCCGGGACGTGGCCCGGATCGACCCGCCGGTCCGCGACGCGCTGCGGCTCGGGGCGTACCAGCTCCTGCACACCCGGGTGCCGGCGCACGCCGCCGTCTCGTCGACAGTGGACCTGGTCCGCTCGGTCGCACCGGGTGCCACCGGCTTCGCCAACGCGGTGCTGCGCGAGGTGTCCACCCGGGACGCGGACGCCTGGGTGGCGAAGCTCGCCCCGCCGATGGAGACCGACCCGGTCGGGCACCTGGCACTGGCGTACAGCCACCCGCAGTGGATCGTGCGGGCGTTCTCCGAGGCGCTCGACGGTGATCTGGGTGAGACCGCCCGACTGCTGATCGAGGACAATGAGCGCCCGCCGGTGCACCTGTGCGCGCGGCCGGGGCTGATCGACCCGGTCGAGTTGGCCGACCAGGTCGGCGGAGCGCCCGGCGCCTTCTCGCCGTACGCCGTCTATCTGCCCGGCGGCGCGCCGGGCGACATCCCGGCGGTGGTCGACGGCCGTGCCCACGTCCAGGACGAGGGCTCTCAGCTGGTGGCCGCCGCACTCGCCGACGCGCCGCTGGACGGCCCGGACGGGCGTTGGCTGGACCTGTGCGCCGGCCCGGGTGGCAAGGCCGGCCTGCTCGGCGCGCTGGCCGCGCAACGTGGTGCCCGGGTGACAGCGGTGGAGGTGGCCGAGCACCGCGCCCGGCTGGTCTCCCTGGCGACCCGGGACCTGCCGGTGGCCGTGCTGACCATGGACGGCCGTGAGGTCGGCGGCGACCCGAAGCTGCCGGAGCAGCACTTCGACCGGGTGCTGGTCGACGCCCCGTGCACCGGGCTGGGGTCGCTGCGCCGCCGGCCGGAGTCGCGCTGGCGTCGCCAGCCGTCCGACCTGCCGCCGCTGACCCGGCTGCAACGGGAGTTGCTCGGCGCGGCGCTGCGGGCGGTCCGCCCCGGTGGGCTGGTCGCCTACGTCACCTGCTCGCCGCACACGGTCGAGACGCACGTGACGGTGACCGAGGCGGCCCGCCGCAGCGGGGTTGCGGTGGACTTCGTGGACGCCCGGCCGCTGCTGCCGGCCGGCATGCCCGGTCTGGGCGACGGGCCGACCGTGCAGCTCTGGCCGCACCGCCACGGCACCGACGCGATGTTCCTCGCCGTCCTGCGCCGAGGCTGAGTCGCACCGACACCCGACGCGTGAAGGAAGGGCCCCGAGGGGCCCTTCCTTCAGCTCAGGTGACCGGGAGACCCTTGTTGCCGGCGTTCTTCATCGAACGGGTCAGGTTGCGGTCGGAGATCCAGAGGAAGCACTGCACGCCACGGTTGCCGTTCTTCCACTCCTCCTCGTACGGCTGGTAGTAGATCGTCCCGGCGCGGAAGTCGAGCTGGGAGTTGTCCGGTACCTTCGCGTACTTGGCGATCATCGACTGGCAGGCGCGGTGGGTGCGCTTGATGGTGCGGGAGAACTCGGCGTAGGTGATGTCCGGCGCCTGCCAGACCCCGACGAACTCGGCGTGGTGCTTGGCGGTGCAGGAGACCGGCACCATCTCGTCGACGTCGTCCTTGACCAGCTTCGGGTTGAAGCAGCGGTACGCCAGTGGCGCCGCGCCGGACAGCGCGCCCCGGAGGCTGCCGGTGCGCAGGTCGACAGCGGTGTCGTCGATGCTGGCGATCTCGGTGACGTCGCAGCGGTACCAGCGGGCCCCGCCCGACCACGCCTGCGGCGAGGGCAGCACGACGGTCACGCCGAGTCGCCCGGACCGCCAGTCGGCGCCCAGCGCCTTGTTGACCTCGGTGTCGCAGGCGGCCTGCGCGGCCCGCATGCCCACCGACCCGGCCTGCGGCGGTGCGTCGCGCTCGGCGCCCGGGCCGGTGAGGGTGCCGACGTGCATGGTCTCCACCCGGTGCGCCTCGGTGCACGGCATCGGGTTGTAACCGCTCAGGAAGCCAACCTGCTGGGAGGAGTGGTGGCAGACGTCGGCGGCGGGAACGAACTGCTGCGCCGCGACGGGCGCCGGCCAGTCGTCGATGAGGTCAGTGTCGACTCCGGCGGGTGCGCCGCACCCGGCCAGTGCCAGGGCCAGGGCCGCACCCCCGGCGAACGCCGCCAACCACCGTCGCATCCCCGACCTCCCGCCGCTGGTGGCCTCCGGCCGGACCTCGTCGGTCGGTAGCGCCACGGCGCAGCAGCATACGGCACCGATGTTCAGATCGCCGGTAGTCCCTCCGGGCCGGCACCCCGCATCGAGCGGGTGAGTTTGCGGTCGTCGCTCCACAGGAAACACCGCACGCCCCGGTCGCCCTCCTCCCACTCGCGTTGCGACGGTGGGTAGTAGATGGACCCGGCCCGGTACGGCAGGTCGCTGTTGTTCGGCACGGACGCGAACTCGGCGATCAACCGCATGCAACGTTGGTGCGCCTGCGCGGGGGACTTGTTGAAGTCGGCCCAGCTCATGTCCCGCTCCTCGTAGACGCCCACGAACTCGGCCCGGTGCGGTTCGGTGCAGAGCACCGGCGCCATGTAGTTGAGGTTGTCGCCGATCAGCTTCGGGTCGAAGCAGCGGTGCGTCAGCGGGTTGTCGCCGATCAACGCACCGCGCAGGCTGCCGGTGCGGTTGACCGGGCGGGTGTTGTCGATGCTGCCGGTCTCGCTGAGGTCGCAGCGGAACCAGCGCGCGCCGCCGGACCAGGCGGGCGCGGACGGCAACGCGAGCGACAGCGCCAGCCGGGCGGTGTGCCAGTCGCCGCCGAGCACCTCCCGGGCCCGCTGGTCGCACTCGGCGCGGGCGGTGCGCAGCGCCGTCGACCCGGGTTCGGGTCGGGTCTCGGTCAGCGCGTCGGGCCCGACGAACGTGCCCACGTGGATGGTCTCGGCCAGGTGGTTACGCGCGCAGTCCACCGTCTCGTACGTGCTGGCCTGCACCACCGGGATGATCCGGGGCAGGCAGGTGTCGGTGGCGGGAGCGAACGGCTTCGGGACCCGCAGCGCCGGCCAGTCGTCGGTGAGGTCACCGTCCGCGCCTCGCGCCGGCGCGCAGCCGGCCAGCAGCATCGTGGTGACGCCGGCCAGCGCCAGCGCTGGAAGCCACCGTCGCATCGTCCGCCCTTCCGGGAGCTGGCGGCCGGTCACCGCGCCCCGCGGCGAGACCCCGGCGGGCGTGCAGCCTACGGCACAGTCCCGGTTGGAGTGTCGTCGCCTTTCCGTCGATCGGCCAGCCACTGACGTCTGTTCGTCCGGAATTGGCGGTCCGGAGCGAGCCATTCTGCACCACTGGTCACTGCTGGGTCACAGCGCGTCGGTGTTGGTGCCGCGATGCGGGTTGCGGGCCGCAACGTTCGTACACTGACCACGTGACCGTACCGCCGCCGATCGTCGCGCCGAGCATTCTGGCCGCCGATTTCGCCCGCCTCGCCGAAGAAGTCCGTGCCGTCGAGGACGCCGCGGACTGGTTGCACGTCGATGTGATGGACAACCACTTCGTGCCGAACCTGACCATCGGGCTGCCCGTCGTGCAGAGCCTGCGGGCTGTCACCGCGATGCCGTTCGACGTGCACCTGATGATCGAGGATCCGCGCCGCTGGGCCCCCGGTTACGCCGACGCCGGGGCGTACAACGTCACCTTCCACGCCGAGGCGTCCGACGACCCGGTGGCGCTGGCCAAGGACCTGCGCTCGGCCGGTGCGAAGGCTGGCCTGGCCATCGACCGGGACACCCCGATCGAGCCGTACCTCGACCTGCTGCCCAGCTTCGACACCCTGCTGATCATGACGATCAAGGCCGGCTTCGGCGGGCAGCGGTTCATCCCGCAACTGCTGGACAAGGTTCGTACCGCCCGCCGGCACATCTCGGCCGGGCACCTGGAGCTGCGCATCGAGGTGGACGGCGGGATCGCCGCCGACACCATCGAGCAGGCCGCCGCCGCGGGCGCCGACGCGTTCGTGGCCGGCACCGCCGTGTACGGCGCCGCCGACCCGGCGGAGGCCGTACGGCACCTGCGGGCACTGGCGGAACGCGCGGCTCCAGGCGCCTGACGTGGACTCCGACGACGACCGCAAGGACATCATCCTCGTCGTCGACGACGACGACGACATCGCTCGTTTCGTCGAGTTCAACCTGCGGCTGCACGGCTTCGAGGTGATCCACGCCAGCGACGGCCAGGAGGCGCTCGAGGTCATCGAACGCCAGCGTCCGGACCTGGCGGTGATCGACCTGATGATGCCCCGGATCGACGGGCTGGAGCTGACCCGGCGGCTGCGCGCCGACCCGATGACCTCCGCCATTCCGGTGATCATGTTGACCGCCAAGGGCATGACGGTGGACAAGGTGCACGGTCTCAGCGCCGGCGCCGACGACTACCTGGTCAAGCCGTTCGACACCGCCGAGCTGGTGGCCCGGGTCTCGTCCACGTTGCGCCGCAACAAGGAGTTCCGGGAGGTCTCCCCGCTGACCGGGCTGCCCGGCAACAGCCGGATCCGTCGGGAGATCAGCGACCGGGTCCGCCACGGTGTCGACTACGCGGTCGGCTACATCGACATCGACCGGTTCAAGAGCGTCAACGACCGGTACGGCTTCGTCCGCGGCGACGACTTCATCTCCGCGCTGGCCCGCAGCCTGCACCGGGCGGTGGTGGCGGTGGGGCTGCCACCGGCCTTCCTCGGTCACGTCGGCGGCGACGACTTCGTCATCGTCTGCGCCCCGGACCAGGTCCGCCCGCTGACGTCCCGGGCGGTGGTCGACTTCGAGAAGTCGGCCGACACGCTCTACGACGCGACCGACCGTGAGCGCGGCTTCGTCGAGCTGAAGGACCGGCGCGGCAACATCCGGCGCGCTGCCCTGGTCACGCTCTCCATCGGGGTGTCCCTCTCCGACGCCGGCAAGCGGTTCACCGACCCCCTCGAAGCGATCGCGGTGGCCTCGGAGATGAAGACGGTCGCCAAGAGCCAGCCGGGCTCGTACGTGGCAGTGGACCGGCGTCGCGGCGTCACCTGACGCGTGATCCCGCTGTGAAGTACCTCGCCTAGGTGGCGGCGCACCCGCATCGGCGTGTAAGACTGCCGGTATAACCCACCACGCGCTGGCGGGACTCGGTGAAATTCCGAACCGGCGGTGATCCACGGTCCAACCGTGGTCAGCCCGCGACCCGGACGGCTCTGGCCGCCCGGTGGACCTGGTGAAAGTCCGGGGCCGACGGTTGGGAGCGGTTCGTCCGCGCCCAGACAGTCCGGATGGGAGACAGCGCGCGGGACGGACGGGTTCGAGCCGGCCGCTGGCTTCAGCGTGCCGTGCCGAGCCCCCCGGGGCGGCTGTGCCGTTCCCGGACTCCGCCTCCGCCTGCCCGCGGCCCCATGGCCGCAGCCTCCCTGACCGCCAGCGCGCGGACCGGCGAGTGAGAGGGCAGGGGCAGCGCGATGGCCAGCGTCTCCGTCGATGAGGCGATGCGGCGTGCGATCGAGTTGGCGGCGCGCGGGCTCGGCACGACCAGCCCCAATCCGGTGGTCGGTTGCGTGCTGCTCGACGACGACGGCCAGGTCGTGGGTGAGGGCTTCCACGCGTACGCCGGCGGGCCGCACGCCGAGATCGTCGCCCTCGCGCAGGCCGGGCAGCGGGCCAAGGGCGGCACCGCCGTGGTCACTCTCGAACCCTGCGATCACACCGGTCGCACCGGCCCCTGCAGTTCCGCGCTCGTCCAGGCCGGCGTCGCCCGGGTGGTCATCGCCGTGCCCGATCCCAACCCGGTCGCGTCCGGCGGCGCCGCCACCCTGCGCGCCGCCGGGGTCCGTGTCGACCTGGGGGTACGCGGCGAGGAGGCCGAGGCCGGCAACGTCGCCTGGCTGACCTCGATGCGCCGGGGCTGGCCGTACGTCATCTGGAAGTACGCCGCCACCGTCGACGGGCGCTCCGCCGCGCTCGACGGCACCAGCATGTGGATCACCTCGGAGGCGGCCCGGATCGACGTGCACGCCCTGCGTGGCACCGTCGACGCGGTGCTCGCCGGGGTGGGCACCGTGCTCGCCGACGACCCCCGGTTGACCGCTCGCAACCTGCGCGACGGCAGCCTGGCCATCCGGCAGCCGCTGCGGGTGGTGGTGGACAGCTCGGGGCGTACCCCGGCTGACGCCCGGGTCCGCGACGGCGCCGCGCGGACGTGGATCGCGACCGCCGACGAGGTGGGCGCCGACCCGGACGGCCGGGTCGACCTGACGGCGCTGCTCGCGGCGCTGCATCAGCGCGGGGTCCGCGCGGTGCTGCTGGAGGGCGGCCCCCGGCTGGCCGGCGCGTTCCTGCGGGCCGGCCTGGTCGACAAGATCGTCGGGTACGTCGCGCCCCGGTTGCTCGGCGCCGGCCCGACCGCCCTGGTCGACGCCGGAGTGAGCACCATCGCTGAGGCCATCGATCTGGAGTTCGTCGACGTTACGCAGATCGGTCCGGATCTCCGGATCACCGCTTTGCCCCGCAAAAGGGAGGGCTGAGATGTTCACCGGCATCATCGAGGAGTTGGGCGAGATCGTCCGGGTCACGCCGACAGCGGGCGATTCGGCGCTGATCGGCGTACGCGGTCCGCTGGTCACCTCCGACGCCCGGCACGGCGACTCCATCGCGGTCAACGGCGTGTGCCTGACCGTGGTGGACGTGGCCGACGGGGTCTTCACCGCCGACGTGATGGGGGAGACGCTGCGCCGCTCCGCGCTGGGCGCGCTGAGCGTCGGCGACCCGGTCAACCTGGAGCGGGCCGCCGCGCTCGGCAGCCGGCTCGGCGGGCACCTGGTGCAGGGCCACGTGGACGGCGTCGGCGCGGTGCTCTCCCGGGAGCCGGCCGAGCAGTGGGAGACGGTCCGGTTCCGGCTGCCCGCCGCCCTGTCCCGGTACGTGGTGGAGAAGGGCTCGATCACCATCGACGGTGTCTCGCTGACCGTGGCCGAGGTGGGCGCGGACGAGTTCGCCGTCGGGTTGATCCCGACCACGCTCAAGCTGACCACGCTCGGCGCGAAGAGCGTCGGGGACCCGGTCAACCTGGAGGTCGACGTGCTGGCCAAGTACGTCGAGCGGCTTCTCGGCGACCGGCTCACCGGCACCGACGGCACCGGGGTGGCCTCGATCACCGGCGGGGTGGCCTGATGGGCCCGCTGAGCTGGCTGCTGGACGCTCAGGTGCAGGTGGGCGGCTCGCCGGTGCTGGCCCGGGAGATCGTCGGCAACGCGTTCGGGCTGGTCTCCGCGCTGCTCGGGCTGCGCCGGCTGGTCTGGGCGTGGCCGGTCGGCATGGTCGGTAACGCGCTGCTCCTGACCGTCTTCCTCGGCGGGGTGTTCGCCACCCCGCAGGCGCACGACCTGTACGGGCAGGCCGGCCGACAGGTGTTCTTCTTCGCGGTCAGCGTCTACGGCTGGTGGCGCTGGCAGCGCAACCGTCGCGCCGACGCCGGTCAGGCAGCGGTCGTTCCGCGCTGGGCCACCGGGCGGGAGCGGCTGATGCTGCTGCTGGCCGCCGTGGTCGGCACCGCCGCCGCGTACCCGGTGCTCAAGGCGCTGGGCTCGTGGGGCCCGCTGCCCGACGCCTGGATCCTCACCGGCAGCCTGCTGGCCACGTACGGCATGGCGCGCGGCTGGGTGGAGTTCTGGCTGCTCTGGATCGCGGTGGACGCGGTCGGCGTGCCGCTGCTGCTGCGCGGCGGGTTCTACCCGTCGGCGGTCATGTACCTGATCTACGGCGCCCTCTGCGCCTGGGGCTTCGCCGCCTGGTGGCGCACCTCGCGCGCCGCGGCCCTCGCCCGTACGCCCATCTACCGGGAGGCCGTGGCGTGAGCAGTTTCGGGAGCATCGAGCAGGCGGTCGCCGAGATCGCGGCCGGTCGGCCGGTGGTCGTCGTCGACGACGCCGACCGCGAGAACGAGGGCGATCTGATCTTCGCGGCCGAGCTGGCCACGCCGGAGCTGATGGCGTTCATGGTGCGCTACACCTCCGGGTACGTCTGCGTCGCGTTGACCGAGAGCGAGGCCGACCGCCTCGACCTGCCGCCGATGCACCACACCAACCAGGACCGGCGCGGCACCGCGTACACGGTGACCGTGGACGCCCGGGAGGGCGTCAGCACCGGCATCTCGGCGGCCGACCGCGCGCACACCAGCCGGCTGCTCGCGGCAGCGGCGACCGACCCGACCGACCTGGCGCGGCCCGGGCACGTCGTGCCGCTACGCGCTCGCGAAGGCGGGGTGCTGCGCCGCCCGGGGCACACCGAGGCGGGGATCGACCTGACCCGGCTGGCCGGGTTGCGCCCGGCCGGCGTGCTCTGCGAGCTGGTCAACGACGACGGCACCATGATGCGGTTGCCGGACCTGGAGAAGTTCTCCGCCGAGCACGGCCTCACGCTGATCACGATCGCCGACCTGATCGCCTACCGGCGGCGCACCGAGAAGCAGGTCGAGCTTGTCGCCGACGCCCGGATGCCCACCCGGCACGGCGTGTTCCGGGCCCTCGGCTACCGCGCGGAGCACGACCCGGCCGAGCACATCGCGATGGTGCTGGGCGACCTCGGCGACGGCCAGGACGTGCTGGTGCGGGTGCACTCCGAGTGCCTCACCGGGGACGTGTTCGGCTCGCTGCGCTGCGACTGCGGGCCGCAGTTGGACGCCGCACTGTCCCGGGTCGCGCGGGAGGGCCGGGGCGTGGTGCTCTACGTCCGCGGGCACGAGGGGCGCGGCATCGGGCTGCTGCACAAGCTGCAGGCGTACCAGTTGCAGGACTCCGGTCGCGACACCGTCGACGCCAACCTCGACCTGGGCCTGCCGGCCGACGCCCGCGACTACGGCACCGGCGCGCAGATCCTCTACGACCTGGGCGTGCGCTCGATGCGGCTGCTGACCAACAATCCGGCCAAGCGGGCCGGGTTGGAGGGGTACGGGTTGACCATCACCGGCCGGGAGGGGTTGCCGGCCGGCGCGCACCCGGAGAACCTGCGCTACCTACGCACCAAGCGGGACCGGATGGGTCACCTGCTGGACGAGTTGGACGAGCTGTCCGAGGCGCCGCTGGGGCGCCCGGTCGCCAACGACGAGATCGGAGCATGACGATGGCGGGTTTCGGTGAGCCGGGAGTCGACGCGGTGGATGCCGCGGGGCTGACCGTCGGGGTTGTTGCCGCCCGCTGGCACGGCGACCTCACCGACCACATGCTGGAGCGGGCGTTGGCGGCCGCCGAGGCGTGCGGGGCCCGGTCCGTGGTCGCCCGGGTCGCCGGCTCGGTCGAGCTGCCGGTGGTCGCCCAGGCCCTCGCGCGCCGCTGCGACGTGGTGGTCGCGCTCGGCGTGGTGGTCCGCGGTTCCACCGCGCACTTCGACTACGTCTGCCGCTCGGTCACCGATGGGCTGACCCGGGTGGCGCTGGACGAGGGCAAGCCGGTGGCGCACGGGGTGCTGACCGTGGAGACCATCGAGCAGGCCCGGGACCGCGCCGGTCTGCCCGGCTCGGCGGAGGACAAGGGCTGGGCCGCGACCGTCGCCGCGCTCGACGCCGCGCTGGCCGTCCGGACCGTCGCCGCCGGCAGCGCCCAGCGGGTCGGCTTCGGCGGCTGAGGCATCCTCGCAGGCGGCTGCCCTGTCCATGCCGGCGGCCGCCCTGTCCTTGCCGGCGGCCGGCTTGAGAACCGGCTGGCTTCAGAGCCGGCCGGCCTCGATGATCCGGTGCAGGAACTGCCGGGTGCGCGGCTGGGTCGGCTCGCCCAGCACCTGTTCGGGCGGGCCGCTCTCGACGACCCGACCCGCGTCGAGGAAGCACACCTCGTCGGCGACCTCCCGGGCGAAGCTCATCTCGTGGGTGGCCAGCACCATGGTCATCCCGTCGGCCTTCAGGTCCCGGATCATCGCCAACACCTCACCGACGAGTTCCGGGTCCAGCGCGGAGGTCACCTCGTCGAGCAGCATCAGCCGAGGTGAGTTCGCCAGCGCCCGGACGATCGCCACCCGCTGCTGCTGCCCGCCGGAGAGCCGGTCCGGGTAGGCGTCCGCCCTGGCGCCGAGCCCCACCCGGTCGAGCAGCTCCCGGGCCTGGGCCTCCGCCTCCGCCCGGCCCCGCCGGTGTACGCGGCGCGGGGCGAGGGTGACGTTCTCCAACACGCTCAGGTGCGGAAAGAGGTTGTACGCCTGGAACACCATGCCGATGCGCCGACGGACCCGGTCCGGGTCCACCCGGGGATCGGAGATGTCCTCCCCGTCCAGCTCGATGGTGCCGTCGTCCAACTCCTCCAGCAGGTTCACGCACCGCAGCAGTGTCGACTTGCCCGACCCGGAGGCGCCGATCAGCGCCACCACCTGATGCTCGGAGACGGTCAGGTCGAGCTGGTCGAGCACCACCTGACCGGCGAACTCCTTGCGCAGACCCCGGCAGCGGAGCAGTGCCATCCTCAGCCTCCCGACTGTCGACGCGCCGCCCGCAGCGTCACCCAGTCGGTGACCGCGATCAGCGGGATCGCGAGCAGCACGAAGAGCACCCCCGCCACGACGTACGGCGTGTAGTTGAACGACTGGGCGGTCGCGATCTGAGCCGCGCGGACCGCGTCGATGGGCCCGGCGAGCGAGACCAGCCCGACGTCCTTCTGCAACGCCACCACGTCGTTGAGCAGGGGCGGCGCGACCCGGCGGACGGCCTGCGGCAGCACCACGTGGCGCATCGTCTGCCGGTAGGTCAGGCCCAGCGAGCGCGCCGCGGCGAGCTGGCTGGGGTGCACCGACTCGATGCCGGCCCGGAACACCTCGGCGAGATAACCGCTGTAGGTGAGGACCAACGCGGCCCCACCGAGCACCAGCACCGGCGGCATCCCCTGCAGTCGCAGGCCGGGCACGCCGAGGGTGAGCAGGTACAGCACGATGATCAGCGGCAGGCCGCGAAAGGTGTAGGTGTAGCCGGCGGCCAGCGCCCGGACCGGGAAGAAGACCGGGCCGCGCAACGTCCGCAGCACAGCGATCACCAGCCCGAGCAGCAGCGCGCCGACCGCACAGCACACCAGCAGCCGGACGTTGAGCCAGAGCCCGCTCAGGACCGCCGGCAACGCGTCCCGGGCGATCTCCGGGTCCAGGAACGACTGCCGCACCCGGTCCCAGCCGGGCGCACCGGTCACCGCGACGACGAGCAGCGTGCCGAGCGCCGCCGTGGAACAGGCCGCGACCACCACGCTGTAGACGGTCTGCCGATGCCGGTACGCCGACCGTCGCCGCTGCGCCTCCGAGGGCACGTGATCCAGGAGCGTCACCGCAGCTCGGCCGCCCCCGCCGCCTGAGCGAGCCACGTCTGCTCCAACTGCTTCAGCGTGCCGGCCGCGGTGAGCTGACCGACCGCGCCGGTCACGCAGGAGGTCAGCGGGGAGTTCTTGTCCAGCAGCAACCCGAACGCCTCGGGCGTACCGACCTGCGGCACCTGCCCCACGATCGTCGCGTCGGTGATCTCCGCCTCGGTGATGTAGAAGGCGGTCGGCAGGTCCACCACGAGCCCGTCCAGCTGCCCGTTCTGCAGGGCCTTCTTGGCGTCGTCGTTGCTGTTGTAGACCTGCGGCTTGGCCGACGGCTTGATCACGTCGGTGATCGCCTGGTAGCTGGTAGTGCCCACCTGGGCGCCGAGCCGCGCGTCGCGAAGATCGGCCAGCGACGTCTTGCCGGCGATCTTCGAGGACTTCAACGCGACGACGGTCTGCCGCACCAGGTAGTACGGCGCGGAGAAGTCCACCGCCTGCTTGCGCTCCTCGGTGATGGAGAACTGGTTGATGTCGAAGTCGAAGTCCTTCGGCCCGGGCGCGATCGCGGTGTCGAACTTCACCCGGGTCCAGGTGACGTCCGCGCGGGCGTAGCCGAGCTTCTCCGCCACCGCGTACGCGACGGCCGACTCGAAGCCCTCGCCGCTCTCCGGCTTGTCCTTCGAGAACCACGGCTCGTACGCGGGCTGGTCGGTGGCGATGGTGAGCTTGCCCGGCGTCCGGGTGGGCAGGCTGTCCTTGGCGCAGGACGGACCCGTGGTGACAGTGGGGGTAGGTAGCTCCTTCTGTGGCGCGCATCCGGCGGTGGCTACGACGGCGGCACCGGCGAGGGTGAGCGCGAGGAGACGTGAGCTGCTGGCCATGGCCGACAGCGTAGAGCTCCATGAGCATCGATCGAAGATTGTCCTACCATGCCGATAGGGAATTGCCGCCTCGAAGTCCCGCTGACTGGGTGTTGGCGGACCCGGACGTACGGTGCGAGTCGACCGGCTGGAAGAATCCTCTCCCGTGAAGACGTTCGAGGAGTTGTTCGCCGAGCTGCAGGCCAAGGCCGCCGCCGGCACCCCGGGCTCGGGCACCGTCGCCGCCCTGGAAAAGGGGGTGCACTTCATCGGCAAGAAGGTCGTCGAGGAGGCGGCCGAGTCGTGGATGGCCGCCGAGCACGAGGGGCCGGAGCGCACCGCCGAGGAGATCTCCCAACTGCTCTACCAGGTCCAGGTGCTGATGCTCGCCAGTGGTCTCGACCTCAAGGACGTCTACCGACATCTGTGAGTGCCCCCACCCGTTGATCGCCATCCGGATCGAAGGAGCACTCCGTCATGTTGCGTGTCGCCATCCCCAACAAGGGCACCCTGGCCGAGCCGGCCGCCCAGATGCTGCGCGAGGCGGGCTACCGCCAGCGCACCGACCCCAAGGACCTCGTCTGCCGGGACGAGCCCAACGACGTCGAATTCTTCTACCTGCGCCCCAAGGACATCGCCACCTACGTCGGCTCCGGTGACCTCGACCTCGGGATCACCGGCCGGGACCTGCTGATCGACTCGGCCGCGCCGGCGGAAGAGGTCGTCGACCTCGCCTTCGGCCGGGCCACCTTCCGCTTCGCCGCCCGCCCCGACGACATCGCCTCCGTCCAGGACCTCGGCGGGCACCGGATCGCCACCGCGTACCCGGGGCTGGTCGAGCGGCACCTCGGCGAGGTGGGAGTCAAGGCCGACGTGATCCGCCTCGACGGTGCGGTGGAGAACGCCGTACGCCTCGGTGTCGCCGACGTGATCGCGGACGTCGTGGAGACCGGCGCCACCCTGCGCCAGGCGGGCCTCGTCGTGTTCGGGGAGCCGCTGCTGCGCTCCTCGGCGGTGCTGGTCCGGCGTGCCGGTGCGCCCGCGAACGCGCAGGCCGAGCAGTTGCTGCGCCGCCTGCACGGTGTGCTGGTGGCCCGCCGCTACGTGATGCTCGCCTACGACGTGCCGGCCGGCCTGCTGGACCGCGCCAGCGGGCTCACCCCGGGCATCGAGTCGCCCACCGTCTCGCCGCTGCACCGCGAGGGCTGGGTGGCGGTGCAGGCGATGGTGCTCCGCGACGACGTCCACCGGATCATGGACGAGCTGTACGAGTTGGGCGCCCGCGCCATCCTCGTCACCAACATCCACGCCTGTCGCCTCTGACCGGTTCGTCCGGCGGGCCGCCCGGCGCTTGATCAACTCGGGTTCGCTGAAACGGGGGTGTCCGCGCGCCAGGACACCCCCGTTTCACGAAGCCCGAGTGGATCTGTCGCGTCCTGGAGCGGGTGTGAGGCGAGGAACCTCTGGCGGCCGTGCCCCGACCGGGAAGATCGCGCTCGATCATTGAAGTAGTGGTGTCGATCTCGACGGAGGCCACTAGATCCTGGATCGAGCACGATCTTGAGGCCTCGGGCGTGGACCCCTGCGAACCGGGCCCGGGTTCGGGGGTGGGCTCGCGGTGGTGGCTCGGCGGGTGGTGCGTTTGATGGGCGGGTGCGGGTGGCAGACTGGTGGGGTGAGTGAAACCGAACTGGTCCGACTGAAGCCCCGCCGCATCCGCGTGGTCTGCTGGTCGGCGGCGGTTGCGCTGGTGGTGGTGTTCGGTCTGGTCGCCACCTCGCTGAGCGGGCCGACCGGCGACGGTTACGGCAGCTTCCAGCGCGGCGACCAGATCGCCATGGTCGGCCTGGGCATCTTCGGGGCGCTGGGCTTCCTGCTGTTCACCCGTCCGCGGGTGGAGGCGGACGCGCGTGGCGTCCGGGTGCGCAACATCATCAGCTCCTACGAGCTGCCCTGGGAGGTTGTCCGGGGAGTCCGGTTCGACCGGGGCGCGCCGTGGGCCAGCCTGGACCTGCACGACGACGACCTCCTGCCGATGATCGCCCTCCAGGCCGCCGACAAGGAGCTGGCCGTCGACGGGGTCCGTGCGCTGCGGCGACTGCACGAGGCACACCAGGCCCGCCTCGCCGAACGCGCCCTCGGCCGCTGACCCGCACCTGACTGCGCGGCTCCGAGTCGGCGTCTGCGTCGCGTCGCGGCGTGTGCCCGCGCCTGCCGCGCACCGTCCGGTCGGACCGCCCCGCCCCGACGCGCCCGCCCTTACCCCATCGGCAAGATCTGGACAACTTCCCCGAAACTGCTGTCTCGGCGTCGCCGGAGGCAGCACTTTCCGGGAAACTGCGCGGATCTTGGCCGGCGCCGGCCCGACCCGCCCGAGCGCGCCCGACCCGCCCGGCACGACCGAGCGCGACCGGCGCCTTGACCTCAGGTGGTGCCCGGTTTGGGGGTGGACGGGGCGCCGGTGTAGTGTTGTCGAGTCGACCAGGCTGTCTCCGCGTGCGAGCAGACAGCCTTGAAAGCGGAGCGCCTGCTCCCACCCGAGTCGCCGCTACGGTGGCCGGGTCCGGTCACCGGTTCCGGGCATGTCCCGGCGCCGGATGCGCGATCCTGTGATCGTGCTGACCGGTCGAGCGGGCCCTGGCATGCGCCGGGGCCTTCTGCTTTTCGGGTTGGTTCCCATCCGGGGGCCGCGGGGGTCGGCACTGAGCAGAAGCGACTCGAGGAGGCCCCATCAGCGTCGAACCACGCGTGAACGAGCAGATCCGGGCACGTGAGGTCCGACTGGTCGGCCCAGAGGGTGAGCAGGTGGGCATTGTCCCGCTGGAGCGCGCTCTTCAGCTGGCCGCGGACGTCGATCTGGACCTGGTCGAGGTTGCGCCGATGGCGCGCCCGCCGGTGTGCAAGCTCATGGACTTCGGCAAGTTCAAGTACGAGAGCGCACTCAAGGCGCGCGAAGCGCGGCGTAACCAGCAGCAGACCGTCATCAAGGAAATGAAGCTTCGACCGAAGATCGACCCGCACGACTACGAGACCAAGAAGGGTCACGTGGTGCGGTTCCTCAAGGCGGGCGACAAGGTCAAGGTGACGATCATGTTCCGCGGTCGCGAGCAGAGTCGTCCGGAGCTGGGTTACCGGCTTCTGCGTCGACTCGAATCCGAGATCACGGAACTGGGATACGTCGAGGCCGCTCCGAAGCAGGACGGCCGAAACATGATCATGGTTCTCGCTCCGCATCGGGCCGTCAAGGCCTCCGCGGTCGCCGCCACGGCGTCCCGCGGTGGACCTCGGGACCGGGCAGGGGACGAGTCCGCCGCTCCGGAAGCCGATGAGACCGCAGCGGTCGGCGAGACCGCAGCAGCCGGTGACACCGGCCTCGCCGCCGATACCAGCGGCGAGTAACAGGGGAGAGACGTTCCACATGCCGAAGATGAAGAGCCACACGGGTATGGGTAAGCGGGTCAAGGTGACCGGCAAGGGCAAGATCGTTGCCCAGCAGGCCGGCCTCCGTCACAACCTGGAGAAGAAGCCCTCCACCCAGACCCGCCGGCTGACCGGCACGGTCGTGCTGGCCAAGGCCGACGTCAAGCGCATCAAGAAGCTGCTCGGCCGCTGACGCGCGCCACCTTTACGTAATAAGGAGTTGAGATGGCACGCGTCAAGCGGGCTGTGAACGCCCAGAAGAAGCGTCGTACCCTGCTGGAGTCCGCGAGCGGTTACCGCGGTCAGCGCTCCCGGCTGTACCGCAAGGCCAAGGAGCAGGTGCTGCACTCGATGCAGTACGCCTACCGGGACCGTCGCGACCGCAAGGGCGACTTCCGGCAGCTGTGGATCCAGCGGATCAACGCGGGTGCCCGGGCCAACGGGATGACCTACAACCGCCTGATCCAGGGCCTGCGTCTGGCCGGCATCGAGGTCGACCGCAAGATCCTGGCCGACATGGCTGTCAACGACGCCGCCTCTTTCGCGGCGATCGTCGAGCTGGCCCGGGCCGCGGTCACGGCCGAGGGCACCGGCGGCGCGGCGGCTCAGGCCGCCTGATCCCCACGCACCAGAACGAGGCGTCTCCCGCGTCGGCACCGCCGTCCGGGGGGCGCCTCAATCGTGCCGGAGGAGCGCACACCATGGCTTTCACCCCGCGTACCCCCAGGGTTGTCGCCGCCCGCCGGCTGCAACGCCGCCGGGACCGCGACGCCGCCGGCCGGTTCCTTGCCGAGGGCCCACAGGCGGTCCGCGAGGCCCTCGCGCGGCCGGGGGTGGTCACTGAGCTGTTCGGTACGCCCGCCGCCCTCGACCGGCACCCGGAGCTGGCCGCCACGGCGGCCCGCGCCGACGTGCCCGTCTCCGAGGTCACCGACGATGCCCTCGCCGCGCTGACCGAGACCGTCGCCCCGCAGGGGCTGGTCGCCGTCTGCCGGCACCTCGACGTGTCGCTGGAGCAGGCCCTCGCGGGTGCGCCCCGGCTGGTGGCGGTGCTCGCCGAGATCCGCGACCCGGGCAACGCCGGCACGGTGCTGCGCACCGCCGACGCGGCCGGCGCGGGCGCGGTGGTCTTCGCCGGCGACGCCGTCGACCCGTACAACGGCAAGTGTGTACGCGCCTCCGCCGGCAGCCTCTTCCACCTCGACGTGGTGCGCGCCAGCGACCCGGTCGCGGTGGTCGACGCGCTGCGCGCCGCCGGGCTGTCGATCTTCGCCACCACGGGGTACGGCGACGACGACCTGGACGACATGACCGACTACGGTCGGCTCGTCGGGCCCACCGCCTGGCTGTTCGGCTCGGAGGCGCACGGCCTGCCCGAGGAGTTGACCGCCGCCGCCGACGCCCGGGTGCGGGTGCCGTTGTACGGGCGCGCGGAGAGCCTCAACCTGGCTGCCGCAGCGGCGGTGTGCCTGTACGCTTCAGCGAGAGCACAGCGCTGAGGGCGATCATGCCCGGCGCGACTGACAGCAGGGGAGAGCGTCCGCCCATGAACGCGCCACGGCGTTCGTTTAGCCAGCCCGCCGGTGTCGGCGGGCGGCGGGCCTGACCTGCTCCCTGCACAACTCCTACCGGCGGGCTGCGGCACAGCCGCGCGTCCGTAGACTCGCTTAGCCGCCCCCGGTGAGGGCTGGCGCCGCCGTGAGGGAGTGCCCGTACGCCATGAGCTACCGCAACGATCCGTACGACCCGAAGCAGGTTGCCCTGCTCGACCCCGCCGCCCTGGACGAGGCTGTCGCGGACGCCACGAAGGCGTTCACGGCCGCCGCCGACCCGGACGCGTTGACCGCGCTGCGCTCGGTGCACCTGGGTGACCGGTCACCGGTCTCCCTCGCGCGCCGGGAGATCGGCGCGTTGCCGCCGGCCGCGAAGTCCGACGCCGGCAAGCGGGTCAACGAGGCCCGCCGGGCGATCGAGACCGCGTACGCCGACCGCGCCGAGGTGCTGGAGCGCGAGCAGGCCCAGCGGGTGCTTGTCGAGGAGCGGGTGGACGTCACCCTGCCCTTCAACCGGCGTCCCCGGGGCGCCCGACACCCGCTGAGCGTCCTGATGGAGTCGATCAGCGACCTGTTCGTCGGGATGGGTTACGAGGTGGCCGAGGGGCCCGAGGTCGACCTGGAGTGGGTCAACTTCGACGCGTTGAACATCCCCGCCGACCACCCGGCGCGCGGGTTGATGGACACGTTCCACATCGCACCAGAGGGTTCCGGCCTCGTTCTGCGGACCCACACCTCGACGGTGCAGACCCGCACGATGCTCAGCCGCAAGCCGCCGATCTACGTGATCGTGCCCGGGCGCGTCTACCGCACCGACGAGATCGACGCCACGCACAGCCCGGTGTTCCACCAGGCCGAGGGTCTGGTGGTGGACAAGGGCATCACGATGGCGCACCTGCGGGGCACGCTCGACCACTTCGCCCGGGCGATGTTCGGGCCGGAGGCGAAGACCCGGTGGCGGCCGCACTACTTCCCGTTCACGGAGCCGTCGGCGGAGTTCGACGTGTGGTTCCCGGAGCACCGCGACGGCCCGCAGTGGGTCGAGTGGGGCGGCTGCGGCATGGTCAACCCGCGGGTGCTGCGCGCCTGCGGCGTGGACCCGGAGGTCTACTCCGGATTCGCCTTCGGCATGGGCATCGACCGGACCCTGATGGTCCGGCACGGGGTCAGCGACATCCGCCATCTCTTCGAGGGCGACGTGCGGTTCAGCCGCGCGCTCGGGACCGGGGCGTAGGCGATGCGGGTACGAGACACGGGAACGGTGGTCTGAAGTCATGCGAGTTTCTGTCAGTTGGCTGCGGGAGTACGTCGACCTCCCCGCCGACCTGCCCACCGGTGACCTGGAGCAGGCCCTGGTCGACCTCGGCATCGAGGTCGAGTCCGTGGTGGACCTGCGCGAGAGCGTCACCGGTCAGCTCGTCGTCGGTGAGGTCCGTGAGATCGAGGAGCTCACCGGCTTCAAGAAGCCGATTCGCTTCTGCCGGGTGGACGTGGGCGCCGCCAACGGCACCGGCGAACCGCAGGAAATCGTCTGCGGGGCGCGTAACTTCGCCGTCGGCGACCGGGTGGTCGTGATCCTGCCCGGCGGTGTGCTGCCCGGCGGGTTCGCGATCGGTGCCCGCAAGACGTACGGGCACAACTCCGCGGGCATGATCTGCTCGGCGAAGGAGCTGGGCCTCGGCGACGACCACTCCGGCATCATCGTGCTGGGGCCGGACGTGACGGCCAAGCCGGGCGACGACGCGCGCCCGGTGGTCGGCCTCGACGACGTCGTGCTCGATCTGGAGATCACCCCGGACCGGGGGTACGCGCTGAGCCTGCGCGGTCTGGCCCGGGAGCTGTCGCACGCGTTCGACGTGCCGCTGCACGACCCGGCCCTGGCGCCCGCGCCGAGCGGCACCGAGACGCCCGCGTACCCGGTGGAGGTCCGCGACACGGTCGGCTGCGACCGGTTCACCGCCCGCCTGGTCCGGGGCGTCGACCCGAGCGCCCCCACCCCGTCGTGGATGCAGCAGCGGCTGGTCACCGCCGGCATCCGCAGCATCTCGTTGCCGGTGGACATCACCAACTACGTGATGTTGGAGCTGGGCCAGCCGATGCACGCCTTCGACGCCGACCGGGTCGTCGGGCCGCTGGTGGTCCGCCGCGCCGAGGCGGGGGAGAAGCTGACCACCCTGGACGGTGTCAACCGGGTGCTCACCGCCGACGACATGGTCATCTGCGACGACACTGGGCCGATCTCCCTCGCGGCCGTGATGGGCGGCGAGACCAGCGAGGTCGTCACCGGCACCACCACCAACGTGCTCTTCGAGGCGGCGCACTGGGACCCGGCGATGGTCGGGCGCACGGCCCGCCGGCACAAGCTGTTCAGCGAGGCCGCGAAGCGCTGGGAGCGGGGCGTCGACCCGGCCGTGGCGCTGGTCGCGTTGGAGCGTGCCGTGCGGCTGCTCACCGAGCACGGTGGTGGCACCCCGGGCGCGGAGGTCCTGGACATCGACCACGTCCGGCCGCGTACCCCGATCAGCCTGCCGGCGGACCTGCCCACCCGGCGGGTCGGCGTGGAGTACCCGCCGGCGCGGGTGGTCGCCCTGCTGGAGCGGGTCGGCTGCACCGTCGCGCAGGGCGTGGACCGGTTGTCCGAGGACCCGGGCGCGGTCGGTGTGGCCAGCGGCGCCGGGACGGCGCTGAGTGTCACCCCGCCGACCTGGCGGCCCGACCTGACCGACCCGGCCGACCTGGTCGAGGAGGTGGTCCGCCTCGACGGGTACGACCGGGTGCCGTCGGTGCTGCCGACCGCGCCTCCCGGTCGCGGCCTGACCCCGCGGCAGCGTCGGCGCCGGGCTGTCGCCGGGTCGCTGGCCGAGCGGGGGTACGTGGAGGTGCTCGCGCACCCGTTCGTGTCGCCGGAGCTGGCCGACCATCTCGGCCTGGCGGCCGACGACCCGCGTCGGCCCGCCGTGCGGCTGGCCAACCCGTTGTCCGAGGAGGAGCCGCTGCTGCGCACCACGCTGCTCGGCCCGCTGCTCGGCATCCTCAAGCGCAACCTCGGTCGGGGTCACCGCGACCTCGCCCTCTACGAGATCGGCGCGGTCTTCCACCCGCGCGTCGGTGCCGGCAGCCCGCCGGCGATGGGCGTGGACCGGCGTCCCACCGACGCGGAGTTCGCGGCCGCTGACGCGGTGGTGCCGGCGCAGCCGGTGCACGTCGCGGTGGTGCTCGCCGGCGACCTCGACCCCGCCGGTTGGTGGGGTGCGGGTCGACCGGCCGGCTGGGCGGACGCGATCGAGGCGGCCCGTGACGTGCTCGACGCCGCCGGGATCCCCGGCGAGCGGGTCGAGGTGCGCGCCGCCGAGTACGCACCGTGGCACCCGGGCCGCTGCGCCGAGCTGCGGGTCGACGGCGCGGTCGTCGGGCACGCCGGTGAGCTGCACCCGGTGGTGGTCGCGGCGCTGGAGCTGCCCCGGCGCACCTGCGCGATGGAGCTGGACCTCGACGCGTTGCCGCCGACCCCGGTGACGCCCGCGCCGACGGTGTCCGGCTTCCCGCCGGCACTGATCGACGTGGCCCTGGTGGTGGACGACTCGGTGCCGGCGGAGCAGGTGCGCCGCGCGCTGGAGGCGGGCGCCGGTGAGCTGCTGGAGGACGTGCGGCTGTTCGACGTGTACTCCGGCGCGCAGCTCGGTGACGGTCGCCGGTCGTTGGCGTACAAGCTGACCTTCCGGGCACCGGACCGGACGCTCACCGTCGAGGAGGCGGTCGCGGCACGGGACGCGGCGGTCGCCGTCGCGGCGGAGCGCCTCGGCGCGACCCTGCGCGGCGCCTGAGGGGGCCGGTGCGGAGATGACTCGCGGTGGCCACCGTGTTCGCGGTGGCCACCGCCGGCGTGCCATGGGTCCGTTGGCACCTGCCGTCGGTCGACTTGTGACGCGACCACCTGTCGCGCTGTGTCACCGAACAGCCGCACCGCGTGCCCTATCGTCCGAAAGGGCACCGGTCACGGCATGTTTGGTTACCCGCGAGTCACCTCCGAGCGGTTAGCCTGCTTGGATTCCGGCGACCACCGGAAGGCACCCCCCACCCCCATGGGAGTTGATCCATGTCCGAGGACCAGGCCGCGCAGGTCACGACGTCCGACGTCTGCATCGTTGGCGGTTGCGGTCGGGTGGGTCTGCCGCTGGGCATCGCCTTCGCCGCCCGCGGCCTCTCCGTCGTGTTGTACGACATCAACGCCGAGGCGGTGGCCACGGTGAATGCCGCGCGGCTCCCGTTCGCTGAGCCCGGCGCGGCGGAACCGCTGACGGAGGCGGTCGCGGCCGGGCGGCTGCGGGCGACCACCGATCCGTCCAGCGTGGGTGGCTCCGAGCACCTGGTGGTGGTCGTCGGAACGCCGGTGGACGAGCACCTCAACCCGGATCTGGGCGCGGTGCCCCGGGCTCTGGAGCGGTGCGCCGAGCACCTGCGCGACGGGCAGCTCGTGGTGCTGCGCAGCACCGTCTACCCGGGAGTGACGGCGCTGACCGAGAAGCTGTTGGCCGGCAAGGGCATTCGCGCCGATGTGGCGTTCTGTCCGGAGCGGATCGCCGAGGGCCGGGCGATGACCGAGCTGTTCGCGCTGCCGCAGATCGTGGCGGCTCGGACCCCGGCGGCGCTCGCGCGGGCGGAGAAGCTCTTCCGGCACCTGACCGAGCAGATAGTGCCGCTGGAGCCCGAGGAAGCGGAGCTGGCGAAGCTGTTCACCAACACCTGGCGTTACATCAAGTTCGCCACCGCCAACCAGTTCTGGATGATGGCCAACGACTTCGGGCTCGACTTCGCTCGGATCCGGCACGCGGTGGCGTACGACTACCCGCGCGCGGCGGATCTGCCCATGCCCGGCTTCGCGGCCGGGCCGTGCCTGTTCAAGGACACCATGCAGTTGGCCGCCTTCAACCGGAACAACTTCGTGCTCGGCCACTCGGCCATGTTGATCAATGAGGGACTGCCGCTGTACCTGGTGTCGCGGTTGGAGGATCGGTTCGACCTGTCCGAGATGACGGTCGGCATCCTCGGCATGGCGTTCAAGGGCGGCAGCGACGACCCCCGGGAGAGCTTGGCGTACAAGCTGCGCAAGATCCTGGCGCTGAAGACCCGCGAGACGCTCTGCACCGACCCGTTCGTGGCCGACGAGCGCTTCGTCGACCTGGACGAGGTGCTACGCCGGGCCGACCTGCTGGTCATCGCAGCGCCGCACGAGCAGTACGCCCGGCTGGAGACGGACACACCACTGATCGACATGTGGGGGCTGACCGGTCAGGGCGTGCGGGTGTGACGCCGCGCGTGTCGGTCATCGTCCCGGTCTACAACGAGGGCGAGGCGATCGTCCGCTGTCTGGAGCGGATGCTTCGGGAGATGCTGCTCCCGGCCGAGGTGCTCATCGTGCACGACATGCCGGAGGACACCACAGTGCCGTACGCCGAGCAGATCGCCCGAAAGGATCCTCGGGTCCGGGCGGTGCTCAACACCTACGGCCGGGGGCCGGCGAACGCGATCCGCTTCGGCGTCGACGCCGCCCGGGCCCCCGTCGTGGTGGTCACCATGGCCGATGGCTGCGACGACCCGCGCCAGATCGACGAGCTCGCCCGACTGGTTGACCGGGGTGTCGTGGTGGCCGCCGCTTCCCGGTACATGCCCGGGGGGCAGCAGGTGGGCGGGCCTCGGTTGAAGCGGTTGATGTCCCGGTGGGCTGGGCGCAGCCTCTACACCTTGGCGCGGGTCGGCACCCGGGATGCCACGAACAGCTTCAAGGCGTACGACACGGCCTTCGTCCGGCAGGTGGGCATCGAGTCTCGGACCGGATTCGAGATCGGCCTGGAGTTGACCGCCAAAGCCACCCGGCTGCGACTGCCGGTGGCCGAGATCCCGACCATCTGGTTGGACCGGCCACTGGGAGAGTCCCACTTCGACCTGGGTCGGTTCCTCCCGGGTTACCTCCGCTGGTACTTCTTCGCCTACGGTCGGCGGCTGAGCCGGGCGAAGCTCGGCGACCGCACCCTCGCGCCGGCCCTGCCGGCCCCGCGCGACCCGCAGGACAACAGCACCGAGTACGAGAAGACGGCTTAGGAGCGCACGTGGCGAAGGTCCTGGTAACTGGTTCGGCCGGATTCATCGGCGGCTACCTGGTCGAGGAGTTGCTGGACCGAGGCCACGACGTGGTCGGGGTCGACAATTTCTCGAAGTACGGTCCGGTGACCCACAGCTACGACGACCATCCCCGCTACCGGTTCGTCGAGGGTGACGCCCGCGACGTCGACCTGCTCATCGGTCTGTTGGACGGCTGCGACCACCTGGTGGCCGGCGCGGCGATGATCGGCGGTATCTCCTACTTCCACGCGTACGCCTACGACCTGCTCGCCACCAACGAGCGGATCATGGCGGCGACGTGCGACGCGGCGATCCGGGCGCATCGGGAGGGGCAGTTGACCAAGGTCACCTACCTCTCCTCCTCGATGGTCTTCGAGTCGACCGAGCACTGGCCGAGCCGGGAGGGTGACGAGCGGCGTATCCCACCGCCGCTGTCGTCGTACGGGTTCCAGAAGCTGGCCGTGGAGTACTACGCCCGCGCCGCCTGGGAGCAGTACCAGGTGCCGTACACCATCGTCCGGCCGTTCAACTGCGTCGGCGTCGGCGAGGGTCGGGCGCTCGGCCAGGCCGAGGTGCTCTCGGGCAACGTGAAGCTGGCCATGTCGCACGTCGTTCCGGACCTGGTGCAGAAGATCGTCAAGGGGCAGGATCCGTTGCACATCCTGGGCGAGGGCAACCAGGTGCGGCACTACACGTACGGCGGCGACCTCGCGCGGGGGATCGCGACCGCCGTCGAGCACCCGGCCGCGCGGAACGACGACTTCAACCTCTCCACCCAGGAGTCGACCAGTGTGCTGGAGTTGGCCGAGCTGATCTGGCACAAGATCAAGGGTCCGGACGTCGCGTTCCGGTACGTCTGCGACGAGCCGTTCCGCTACGACGTGCAGAAGCGTGTGCCGGACGTGACCAAGGCCCGGGAGGTGCTCGGGTTCACCGCGACCACCTCGCTGGACGTGATGCTCGACGAGGTCGTCCCCTGGGTGACCCGGGCCGTCGAGGAGGGCCGGCTCTGACCTGTCAGGTCCCGTTCCGCGCTCGCTGTCCGGTCCGTGTCGCCGACCCGGGCCGGACGTGCCGGGCCCCGCTCGCATCATTCTCATGCAGCGCTCTGTATGAAGTTGCAGTGGGATGGTGGTCGCTGTAACCTTCGCTGCATAGTCATGCGGAGGTGGGTATGGGGATCCGAGTCGCGGTCGCCGGTGCGAGCGGTTACGCCGGGGGTGAGTTGCTGCGCCTGGTCGCCGGGCACCCGGAGTTCGACCTGGTCGCCGCCACCGCGCACAGCCAGGCCGGGCACCGCGTCGACGCGGTGCATCCGCAGCTCACCGGGCTCGACCTGGTGCTCGGCCAGACCGACCCGGCAACGCTCGCCGACGCGGACCTGGTCTTCCTGGCCCTGCCGCACGGCGAGTCGGCGGCCCTCGCGTCCCAGTTGCCCGCCGAGGTGCGCATCGTCGACCTGGGCGCGGACCACCGGCTCGCCGACCCGTACGCCTGGGCGCAGTACTACGGCGGCACGCACGCCGGGCAGTGGACCTACGGCCTGCCCGAGCTGCCCGGCCAGCGGGAGCTGATCGCCGGCTCCACCCGGGTGGCGAACACCGGCTGCTACGCCGCCGCGATCACCCTGGCGCTCGCGCCGCTGATCGCCGACGGCGCGGCCAGTCCCGCCGACGTGGTGGTCGTGGCCGCCTCCGGCACCTCCGGCGCGGGTCGGGCGGCGAAGCCGCACCTGCTGGCCAGCGAGGTGCTGGGCGACCTGTCACCGTACCGGGTCGGCACCCACCAGCACGTGCCGGAGATCAAGCAGGCATCCGGCGCGACCGGCCTGTCGTTCACGCCCGTGCTGGCGCCGATGCCGCGCGGCATCCTGGCCACGGTCACCGCGGTGCCGGCGCGCGGTGTCGACCCGCAGCAGGTGCTGGCGCAGGCGTACGCCGACGCGCCGTTCGTGCACGTGCTGCCGGAGGGTCGCTGGCCGCACACGGCCGCCACGCTGGGCTCCAACTCGTGTCACCTGCAGGCCACCGTCGACGTCGACTCGGGCCGGTTGATCGTGCTCAGCGCGTTGGACAACCTGGGCAAGGGCGCGGCCGGTCAGGCCGTGCAGAACGCCAACCTCATGCTCGGCCTGCCGGAGACGACGGGCCTGTCGATCTGGGGAGTCAGCCCATGAGTGTCACCACCCCTCGGGGGTTCCGCGCGGCCGGAGTGGCCGCGGGCCTCAAGGCCAGTGGTGGCGCGGACGTCGCGCTGGTGGTCAACGACGGCCCGGACGCCGGTGTCGCCGGTGTCTTCACCACCAACCGGGTCAAGGCCGCGCCGGTGCTCTGGAGCCAGCAGGTCGTGCAGGGCGGTGTGGTCCGCGCGGTGGTGCTCAACTCCGGTGGCGCCAACGCCTGCACCGGGCCGGCCGGCTTCCAGGACACCCACGCCACCGCCGAGCACACCGCCGCCGCGCTGACCTCGGTCAGCCCACGGTTGATCCTCGGCGCCGGTGAGGTGGCGGTCTGCTCCACCGGGTTGATCGGTGAGCGGTTGCCGATGCCGAAGCTGCTGCCCGGTGTCCGCTCCGCGATCCGGCGGTTGTCCCGCGACGGCGGCGTGGCCGCCGCCGAGGCGATCATGACCACGGACACCCGGTCGAAGACCACTGTGGCCCGGGGCAGCGGCTGGACGGTCGGCGGCATGGCCAAGGGCGCCGGGATGCTCGCGCCGGGAATGGCCACCATGCTCTGCGTGCTGACCACCGACGCGGTGGCCGGACCGGCGACCCTGGACGAGGCACTGCGCGCGGCGACCCGGGTCACCTTCGACCGGGTCGACTCCGACGGCTGCATGTCCACCAACGACACCGTGTTGCTGCTGGCCAGCGGCGCGAGCGGCATCGAGCCGACTCCGGCCGAGCTGGCCGCCGCCGTCACCGCGGCCTGTCACGACCTGGCCCAGCAGCTGGTGGCCGACGCCGAGGGGGCGACCAAGCAGATCGCCATCGACGTGGTGGGCGCCGCCGACGAGGACGACGCGGTCGAGGTGGGCCGAACGGTTGCCCGCAACAACCTGGTCAAGACCGCGCTGTTCGGCAACGACCCCAACTGGGGTCGGATCCTCGCCGCCGTCGGCACCACCGCCGCGGCGTTCGATCCGGACGAGGTGGACGTGGCGGTCAACGGGGTGTGGGTGTGCCGGGGCGGCGCCGCCGCCGAGGACCGCTCGAAGGTCGACCTCAGCGGGCGGGACGTGACGATCCGGATCGACCTGCACGCGGGCACGTCGGCCGCGACGATCTGGACCAACGACCTGTCCCACGCGTACGTGCACGAGAACTCGGCGTACTCGACGTGAGCGCGAGGAACGCAGCGCAGCGGAGTCCCGCAGTCGCGAACGAAAGGCCGGTGCGGTGAGTCTCAGCAGCGACCTGGCTCGCGCCCAGGTCAAGGCGGAGACGCTGATCGAGGCGCTGCCCTGGTTGGCACGCTTCTCCGGCTCCACCGTCGTGGTCAAGTACGGCGGCAACGCCATGACCGATCCCGAGTTGCAGCGGGCGTTCGCGGCCGACATGGTCTTCCTGCGCTACGCGGGCCTGAAGCCCGTCGTGGTGCACGGTGGCGGTCCGCAGATCTCCGCCATGCTGGGCCGGCTCGGCATCGCCAGCGAGTTCCGGGGTGGCCTGCGGGTGACCACCGCCGAGGCGATGGACGTCGTTCGGATGGTGCTGGTCGGGCAGGTCGGCCGCGAGCTGGTCGGGCTGATCAACTCGCACGGCCCGTACGCCGTGGGCCTGTCCGGCGAGGACGCCCGGTTGTTCACCGCTGTGCGCCGCCCTGCGTACGTGGACGGGTTGCCGGTCGACGTCGGCCAGGTCGGTGACGTCGAGTCGGTCGACGTGTCCGCGGTGACTGACCTGATCGAGGCCGGTCGGATCCCGGTGATCTCCACTGTGGCGCCGGACGTGGACGGGGTGCTGCACAACCTCAACGCGGACACCGCCGCCGCCGCGTTGGCCATCGCGTTGCGGGCCCGCAAGCTGGTCGTGCTCACCGACGTGGCCGGCCTGTACGCGGACTGGCCGGAACCGACCAGCCTGGTCTCCGAGATCGCCGCGGACGACCTGGCGAAGCTGCTGCCCAGTCTGGAGTCGGGGATGGTGCCGAAGATGGAGGCCTGCCTGCGCGCGGTGCGTGGGGGAGTGCCGGCCGCGCACGTCGTCGACGGTCGGGTGGCGCACTCGACGTTGCTTGAGGTTTTCACCTCGGAAGGGTTCGGAACGATGGTGGTGCCGGGAGACGGGATGGTCGTGTCGTGAGCACGTTGGCGCAGCGCTGGAAGCAGTCCATGATGGACAACTACGGCACGCCGCCGCTGGCGCTGGTCTCCGGCGCCGGTGCCGTGGTGGTCGACGACGCTGGTCGCGAATACCTGGACCTGGTCGGTGGCATCGCGGTGAACGCCCTCGGTCACGCCCACCCGGCCGTGGTGGCGGCGGTGTCGAAGCAGATCGCGACCCTCGGGCACGTCTCCAACCTCTTCGTCGCGGAGCCGCCGGTGGCCCTGGCCGAGCTGCTGTTGGCGCTCGCCGGCCGGCCCGGCCGGGTCTTCTTCTCCAACTCGGGCGCGGAGGCCAACGAGGCGGCGTTCAAGCTCTCCCGGCGTACCGGCCGCACGCACGTGGTGGCCACCAGGGGCGGCTTCCACGGTCGCACCATGGGCGCGCTCGCGCTGACCGGTCAGCCGGCCAAGGCCGATCCGTTCCGGCCGCTGCCCGGCGAGGTGACGCACGTCGACTACGGCGACGTCGCCGCCCTGGAGGCGGCCGTCTCGGACGCCACCGCGATGCTGATCCTGGAGCCGATCCAGGGTGAGAACGGTGTGGTCGTCCCGCCGGCCGGCTACCTGGCCGCGGCCCGGCGGATCACCGCGCGGCACGGCGCGTTGCTGGTTCTCGACGAGGTGCAGACCGGCATCGGCCGCACCGGGCACTGGTTCAGGCATCAGGCCGAGGGCGTGGAGCCGGACGTGGTCACCCTGGCCAAGGGTCTGGGTGGCGGGCTGCCCATCGGTGCCACGCTGGCCTTCGGCCCGGCCGCCGACCTGCTCACCCCCGGCTCGCACGGCACCACCTTCGGCGGCAACCCGGTCAGCTGCGCGGCGGCGCTCGCCGTGGTGGCGACCATCGCCAACGAGGGCCTGCTCGACAACGTCAAGCGGGTCGGCGAGCGGCTGCGCCGCGGCATCGAGTCGCTGGGCCATCCGCTGATCGCCGGCGTACGTGGCGAGGGGCTGCTGCTCGGTGTGGCGCTCACCGCGCCGGTGGCGGCGGTGCTCGCCGAGGCACTGCGGGAGGCCGGCTTCCTGGTCAACCCGGTGCAGCCGACACTGCTCCGGTTGGCCCCGCCACTGATCCTCACCGCCGCGCAGGTGGACACCTTCCTCGCCGCGCTGCCCGCCGCACTGGACGCGACGACCCCGGCGGCCGCCGGCCCGGCGGGCGAACCCTCCACGCTGACCACCACGACGGGGACGACTCGATGACCCGGCACTTCCTGCGCGACGACGACCTCTCGCCGGCCGAGCAGTCCACGGTCCTCGACCTGGCGGCGCGGATGAAGGCGGACCGGTTCGGTTACCGGCCGCTGGTCGGCCCCCGCTCGGTGGCGGTGCTCTTCGACAAGCAGAGCCTGCGGACCAGGATCTCGTTCGACGCCGGCATCGCCGAACTGGGTGGGCACCCGCTGGTCGTGGACACGCAGGTCACCCACTTCGGCCGGGGCGAGGCACTCGCCGACGCGGGGCGGGTGTTGTCCCGCTACGTCGCGGCGATCGTGCTGCGCACCCACGGCGACGACCGGATCGCCGAGGTCGCGGCGGGCGCCAGCGTGCCGGTGGTCAACGCGCTCACCGACGGCTTCCACCCGTGCCAGCTGCTGGCCGACCTGCTCACCATCCGGGAGCGGTGTGGCGGCACGGCCGGTCGCACCCTGACCTACGTGGGGGACAGCGCGAACAACATGGCGCAGTCGTACCTGCTGGCCGGGGCGATGGCCGGCATGCACGTCCGGGTCGCCGGGCCGGCCGGGTTCGCGCCCGACCCGAGCGTGGTGGACGCGGCGGCCCGGATCGCCGCCGAGACCGGCGGGTCGGTGCGGGTGCTGACCGACCCGGCCCAGGCGGTACGCGACGCCGACGTGCTCGCCACCGACACCTGGACCTCGATGGGGCAGGAGTCCGACGGGTTGGACCGGATCACCCCGTTCCTTCCGTACCAGGTCAACAAGGAGCTGCTCGGTCAGGCCGCACCGGACGCGATAGTGCTGCACTGCCTGCCGGCGCACCGCGGTGAGGAGATCACCGACGAGGTGCTCGACGGCCCGCAGAGCGCGGTCTTCGACCAGGCGGAGAACCGCCTGCACGTGCAGAAGGCGCTGCTCACCTTCCTGCTGGACACCGCGACGGGGGAGTCCCGATGACCGCACCGTTGACCCGCGCGGCCCGGCACGCCCGGATCGTGGAGCTGATCCGCGACAAGGCGATCCGGTCGCAGACCGAGCTGGCCGACCTGCTCGCCTCCGACGGCGTCGGCGTCACCCAGGCCACCCTCTCGCGCGACCTGGAGGAGCTGGGCGCGGTCAAGGTGCGTGGCGGCGACGGCCCGGCCGTCTACCTGATCCCCGAGGACGGCAAACGACCGTTGCGCGACGCCGAGGCCGCACCGGCCCGGCTGATGCGGCTGCTGCACGAGCTGCTCAACGGCGTCGACTCCAGCGGCAACATCGCCGTGCTGCGTACCCCGCCGGGCGCAGCCCAGTACCTGGCCAGCGCGTTGGACCGAGCGGGCCTGCCCGAGATCGTCGGCACCATCGCCGGCGACGACACCATCCTCGTCGTGGCCCGCGAGGCCGTCGGTGGGGCTGCGCTCGGCGAGAAGCTCGCCGGCTGGGCCCGACGGGAAGACAACGTTGAAGGGAACACCGCATCATGACCGAGCGGGTCGTGCTCGCGTACTCCGGAGGGTTGGACACCTCCGTCGCCATTCCGTACCTGGCCGAGCAGACCGGTGCCGAGGTGATCGCGGTCGCGGTCGACGTCGGTCAGGGCGGCGAGGACCTCGACGCGATCCGGCAGCGTGCCCTGGACTGCGGCGCCGCCGAGTCGGAGGTGGTCGACGCGCGCGACGAGTTCGCCGCCGACTACTGCCTGCCGGCCATCCGGGCCAACGCCCTCTACATGGACCGCTACCCGCTGGTGTCGGCGCTGTCCCGGCCGCTGATCGTGAAGCACCTGGTGGCGGCTGCGCGCAAGCACGGCGGCACGATCGTGTCGCACGGCTGCACCGGCAAGGGCAACGACCAGGTCCGGTTCGAGGTGGGCCTGAACGCGCTCGCCCCCGACCTGAAGATCATCGCGCCGGCCCGGGACTTCGCCTGGACCCGGGACAAGGCGATCGCCTTCGCCGAGGAGAAGGGGCTGCCGATCGACGTGTCGGCCAAGTCCCCCTACTCCATCGACCAGAACCTGTGGGGTCGCGCGGTGGAGACCGGCTTCCTGGAGGACATCTGGAACGGCCCCGTCGAGGACCTCTACTCGTACACTGCCGACCCGGCGCTGGACCGCGACGCCGACGAGGTCGTGATCACCTTCGACGGCGGTGTGCCGGTGGCGATCGACGGTGAGACGGTCACCCCGTACCAGGCGATCCTGGAGCTGAACCGGCGCGCCGGCGCCCACGGCGTCGGCCGGCTCGACATGGTCGAGGACCGCCTCGTGGGCATCAAGAGCCGCGAGGTGTACGAGGCGCCCGGTGCGATCGCGCTGATCACCGCCCACCAGGAGCTGGAGGCGGTGACCGTGGAACGCGACCTGGCTCGGTTCAAGCGGACCGTAGACCAGCGCTGGGGCGAGCTGGTCTACGACGGCCTGTGGTTCTCGCCGCTGAAGGACTCGCTGGACGCGTTCATCGACGACGCGCAGCGGCACGTGAGCGGTGAGGTGCGGATGACCCTGCACGGCGGCCGGGCCACCGTGACGGGTCGACGCTCCGAGGCGAGCCTCTACGACTTCGGGATGGCCACCTACGACACCGGCGACACCTTCGACCAGTCGCTGGCCAAGGGCTTCGTGCAGTTGTGGGGCCTGCCGAGTCGGATGGCCGCCGCTCGGGACGCCCGGCTGGGCGGTGGCGGACAGTGACACGTGCGAGCGCGCGGAGTGAGAGAGCGCAGCGAGTGAGCCCCGCAGTCGCGAGCGAAAGGCAAGCAGAGCAATGATGGGCGGCGTGGACGACAAGAGCCTGACCGAGAACAGTGCCGCCACCAACCGGACGAGCCTGTGGGGTGGCCGGTTCGCCGGCGGCCCCGCCGAGGCGCTCGCCCGACTGTCGGTGAGCGTGCAGTTCGACTGGCGCCTGGCCCCGTACGACATCGCTGGTTCCCGGGCGCACGCCCGGGTCCTGGCCGGCGCCGGCCTGCTCGACCCGGAGGAACTGGGCCGCATGCTGGCCGCGTTGGACGACCTGGAGGCCGCCTGCGCCTCCGGGACGTTCCGCCCCACCATCGAGGACGAGGACGTGCACACCGCGCTGGAGCGCGGTCTGCTGGAGCGCCTCGGCAGCCTCGGCGGCAAGCTGCGCGCCGGCCGGTCCCGCAACGACCAGGTCGCCACGGACCTGCGGCTCTATCTGCGGGACCACGCCCGGGGTGTGGCCAGCCGCCTCGTCGAGCTGGCCGAGGCGCTGGTCGAGCAGGCCGAGCGGCACATCGACACCGCCGCGCCCGGCATGACCCACCTCCAGCACGCCCAGCCGGTCACCTTCGGGCACTGGTTGCTCGCCCACGTGCAGCCGCTGCTGCGTGACCTGGAGCGTCTGCGTGACTGGGACCACCGGGCGGCGGTCAGCCCGCTCGGCGCGGGCGCCCTCGCCGGCTCCGGCCTGCCGCTGGACCCGGTGGCCGTGGCGAAGGAGCTGGGCTTCCGTACGTCGTTCGCCAACTCGATGGACGCGGTCGCCGACCGGGACTTCGTCGCCGAGTTCCTCTTCACCACCGCGATGATCGGGGTGCACCTGTCCCGGCTCGGCGAGGAGGTGGTGCTCTGGACGTCGCACGAGTTCGGCTGGGTCGAGCTGGACGACTCGTTCGCCACCGGCTCGTCGATCATGCCGCAGAAGAAGAACGCGGACATCGCGGAGCTGGCGCGCGGCAAGTCCGGGCGCCTGGTCGGTGGCCTGGTGACCGTGCTCACCATGCTCAAGGGTCTGCCGATGACCTACGACCGGGACATGCAGGAGGACAAGGAGCCGGCCTTCGACGCCGTCGACACCCTGGAGCTGCTGCTGCCGGCCCTGGCGGGAATGATCTCCACGATGTCGGTCCGGGTGGACCGCCTCGTCGCCGCCGCCCCGGTCGGCTTCTCCCTCGCGACCGAGGTCGCCGACTGGCTGGTCCGGCGCAACGTGCCGTTCCGGGACGCGCACGAGATCACCGGCCGGCTGGTGGCGCTCTGCGCGGCCCGGGAGTGCGAGCTGAACGACGTCTCCGACGAGGACCTGGCCGCGATCAGCGAGCACCTCGACCCGTCGGTGCGCGACGTTCTCTCGGTCCGTTCGGCCCTCGCGGCCCGCACCACCCCCGGTTCCACCGGCCCCGGCCCGGTCGCCGATCAGCTCGCCGACGCGGCGGACCGGCTGGTCGGCTGGCGGGAGTGGGCCACCGAACGGGTCGTTCCGCGCTGACCTCGTCGCGGCGTCGGCGGGTTCCGCCGGCGCCGCGGCTGGTTCAGGCCGTCGGGCGCTCCCGCTTGGGGAGCTTGGCAACCACCATGTCGTACGACGCGTCGACCGCCTCGGTCAGCTCGTCGGCGTCGATCCCGCCGTTGAGACGCAGCGTGTTCCACCCGGACCGACCGATGTAGGCCATCACCCGGGCGTCGTCGGGGTGCCGGTGCAGCCACTCGTCGGCCACCTCCCGGGTCGGCCCGCATTTGAGGCCGACCGTCGGTTCGCCGCCACCGTTGCCGAGGAACGCGAAGATCCGGCCGCCCACCTTCACCACCTCGTCGCCCTCCCACGGCTGGTCCAGCCACGCCCCCGGCTTGGCCAGGCAGTACGCCAGCATGTCCGCGCGCTCCATGGGTGCCTCCTCGTCGTGCGAACAGTGTGCCCGCCGAATCGCCGTCGCACGAGCGCCGTGCCGATCCCGCCCGATCCACCCCGGTCTCGGCCCCGCCCGCTCTCCCGCCCCGGCCCGCCCGCCCCGGCCCGCCCGGTCCCGCCCGGCAAGATCGTGCCCGATCCAGGATCTAGTGGCCTCCGCCGGGATTGAGGCCACTACTTCCATGTTCGAGCACGATCTTGCACGTACGAGCGCGGTCAGCCGGTCTGCTCGGCCGAGCGGGCGGCGACCCGCTCGTAGCGCTGCCGGGCCGCCTGTGCGCTGCCCAGCCCCAGCCCGTACGCGATGGCCTGCCAGGTCAGCCCCCGGTCGCGGGCCAGCGTCATCAGGCCGGCCTCCAGCGCGTCCAGCTCGGCGCGGACGTGCGGCAGCAGGGTCAGCGCGGCGGTCAGGTCGGCGGCGTCGACCGCCTCTTCCGTCGGCTCCCGCTCGGCCCCGCCGGCAGCGAGGGCGGTGACCAGTGCGACCGCCTCCCACGGGTCCAGCACGTACGGGTGGGCCCAGCGCGAGCGCTGTGCGTCGGTGCCGGCGTGCCGGTCGCTGATCCGCTGGAGTGCCTCGTGGGTGCGGTGGGCGCGGGCGTGGGCCGGGTGCGGCGCGGTGAACGGGTCGCTCGTCGTCATGTCCCGAGCACACACCAGCAACACAACATTGTCAACACAATGTTGAAAACGGTGGGCGGTTGGTGCGTGGCGATCGCCGCCGGTCTGGGTACCGTCGAGCCATGGACCTGTTGCCCGGTGACCACGCCACCGACCCCGGCCTGGCGGCACTGGCCGACCTGCTCGCCGGCCCGCTGCTGCCGGCCGCGCGCGGGCTGCTGGGCTGCGAGCTGCACGCGGGCGGCGTCACCGTCCGGATCACCGAGGTCGAGGCGTACGCGGGCATGGCCGGGGACCAGGCCTCGCACGCCCACCGGGGGCGCACCCCCCGCAACGCGGTGATGTTCGGCCCGGCCGGGCACGCGTACGTCTACTTCACCTACGGCATGCACTGGTGCATGAACGTGGTGACCGGCGTCGAGGGGGAGGCCTCCGCCGTGCTGCTGCGCGCCGGGGAGGTGGTCGACGGCCTGGCCACGGCTCGCGACCGCCGGCCGGCCGTACGCCGGGACGTGGACCTGGCCCGTGGGCCGGCCCGGCTCTGCGCCACGCTCGGCATCGACCGCTCCGCGTACGGCGGGTACCTGCTGGGCGACGGTCCGGTCCGCTTGCGCCCGCCGACGCGGCCGGTGCCGCCGGGGACGGTGGTCGCCGGTCCGCGGGTCGGCGTGACCGGCGCGCATGACCTGCCGTGGCGGTTCTGGCTCGACGGCGATCCGACGGTCAGCGCGTACCGGCGACACGTGCCCCGCACCCGGCGCTGATCCCCGGGCGTGTGTCCCACGAACGTGTCGGGGGGTGTGGCCATAATCACCGCACCTGCTCACCGACGGTTCGGAGGACGTCATGCCAACACTGCTCGCGATCGGCACGGCCAAAGGATTGTTTCTCGCCACCAGCGCCGACGACCGGCGCAGTTGGGAGATCACCGGCCCGCACTTCCCGATGACCGGTGTCTATTCGGTCGCGGTCGACACCCGTCGCTCCACCCCGCGCCTGCTCGCCGGGGTGACCAGCTCGCACTTCGGGCCCAGCGTCGCCACCAGCGACGACCTCGGCGCCTCCTGGGACGAGCCCGACGAGGCGCCGGTCGCGTTCCCGGCCGACACCGGCGTCTCCCTCGGGCGGGTCTGGCAGTTGATGCCGGCCGGTCCCGACCAGCCGGACGTGGTCTGGGCCGGCACCGAGCCGTCCGCGCTGTTCCGGTCCACCGATGGTGGCCGCAGCTTCGAGCTGGTCCGCTCCCTCTGGGACCACCCGCACCGCCCCCAGTGGGAGGCCGGCTTCGGCGGCCAGGCCGTGCACACCGTGCTGCCCCATCCGCGTGACCCGGCCCGGCTGCTGGTCGCCATGTCCACCGGCGGCGTCTACCGCTCGGAGGACGCCGGGGCGAGCTGGGCGCCGGGCAACACCGGCATCCGCGCCTACTTCATGCCCGACGAGTGGCCGGAGTTCGGCCAGTGCGTGCACAAGGTCGCCCGGGACGCCGGCAACCCCGAGCGGCTCTACGCGCAGAACCACCACGGTGTCTACCGCTCCGACGACGACGGCCGCACCTGGTCCTCGATCGCCGACGGGCTGCCCAGCGACTTCGGCTTCCCGATGGTGGCCCACCCGGGGCGGGGCGGCATGGTGTGGACCTTCCCGTTGGTGGCCGACAGCGAGCGGTTCCCCACCGACCACCGCTGCCGGGTGTTCCGTTCCGCCGACGCGGGCGGCAAGTGGGAGCCGCTGTCGGTGGGGCTGCCCGAGGGGCCGTTCTATCCGGCGGTGCTGCGCGACGCGATGTGCGCCGACGAGGCCACCCCGGGTGGCGTCTACTTCGGCACCCGTTCCGGCGAGGTCTACGCCAGCCGCGACGAGGGTGACTCCTGGTCCCTGGTGGCCGCGCACCTGCCCGACGTGCTCTGCGTTCGCGCCGCGGCGGTCTGAGATGGTCACCGTGCTGCTGCCGGGCCCGCTGCGCGGCGAGGCCGGTGGTGCCAGTCGGCTGAGCGTGACCGCCGCCGGGACGCTGCGGGCGGTCCTCGACGAGGTGGCCGCCCATCATCCGCGGCTGTCCCGGCGCATCCGTGACGAGCGCGGCGAGCTGCGCCGTTACGTCAACGTCTTCGTCGACGGTGAGGATTGCCGGCACTCCGGCGGTCTGGCCACCCCGGTCGGCGACGACGCCGAGGTGCAGGTGTTGCCGTCGGTGGCGGGCGGCTGAGGGCGCGGCCGGTCGACACTCCGCGCGACCTGCCCACCCAGCAGGCCGCCGCCAGCGACGTCATGGCCGGCCGAGCGGGCGGCGAGGCCCCGTTCGGTCACGTCTGTCCGCTGTTGGGGGTGACCCGCGCCACCCCGAGACGTGCCGCCTTCGGAATAGTTGCGTCGTCAAATAAGTTGAGAGCTGCGTCCGGGCACCACGAATGACCCGGTTCTACACGCAGGGAGCTGGTCATGCAGTTCGGAGTCTTCACCGTCGGCGACGTCACGGTCGACCCGACCACCGGTCGGGAGCCGACCGAGCATGAGCGGATCAAGGCGATGGTCGCCATCGCGCTCAAGGCCGAAGAGGTCGGCCTGGACGTCTTCGCCACCGGCGAGCACCACAACCCGCCGTTCGTGCCCTCCTCGCCGACCACCATGCTCGGCTACATCGCGGCGCGCACCGAGCGGCTGCTGCTGTCCACCGCGACCACGCTGATCACCACCAACGACCCGGTGAAGATCGCCGAGGACTACGCGATGCTCCAGCACCTGTCCGACGGCCGGGTGGACCTGATGATGGGCCGCGGCAACACCGGCCCGGTCTACCCGTGGTTCGGCAAGGACATCCGCGCCGGCATCCCCCTGGCCATCGAGAACTACGACCTGCTGCACCGGCTGTGGCGCGAGGACGTGGTCGACTGGAAGGGCAAGTACCGCACCCCCTTGCAGTCGTTCACCTCGACGCCGCGCCCGCTCGACGGCGTGCCCCCGTTCGTCTGGCATGGCTCGATCCGCAGCCCTGAGATCGCCGAGCAGGCCGCGTACTACGGCGACGGCTTCTTCGCCAACCACATCTTCTGGCCCAAGGAGCACACCCAGCGGATGATCGCGCTCTACCGCCAGCGGTACGCGCACTACGGCCACGGCTCCGCCGACCAGGCCATCGTCGGTCTCGGTGGGCAGGTGTTCATGCGGCGCAACTCGCAGGACGCGGTCCGGGAGTTCCGTCCGTACTTCGACAACGCACCGGTCTACGGGCACGGGCCGTCGCTGGAGGAGTTCACCCGGGAGACCCCGCTGACCGTGGGCAGCCCGCAGCAGGTCATCGACCGCACGCTCGGCTTCCGGGAGTACGTCGGCGACTACCAGCGGCAGCTCTTCCTGATGGACCACGCCGGGCTGCCCCTGAAGACCGTGCTGGAGCAGCTCGACCTGCTCGGCGAGGAGGTGGTGCCGGTGCTGCGTAAGGAGTTCGCGGCGCTGCGTCCGGCGCACGTGCCGGAGGCCCCCACCCACGCCGCGCTGGTCGCCACCGCCGGTGGCGCCAAGGACAGCACCGTGCACGCCGTCGACGACGTGACGGGCAAGGCGCCGGAGGGGGCGACCCGATGACCCGCCGCGCCCTGGCCGTGGTCTCGGCGGGGCTGAGCCAGCCCTCGTCGACCCGGCTGCTCGCCGACCAGCTCGCCGCGGCCACCCGCGACGAGTTGGTCCGGCGCGGCTCCGAGGTGGAGCTGCACGTTGTCGACCTGCGGGAGTACGCCCACGACGTGGTGAACAACATGCTCACCGGGTTCCCGCCGGCGGCGCTGCGCGAGGTCATCGACACGGTCACCGGGGCGGACGGGCTCATCGCCGTCACCCCGATCTTCAGCGCCTCCTACAACGGGCTGTTCAAGTCCTTCTTCGACGTGTTGGATTCGGGTTCGCTGGTCGACCGGCCGGTGCTGATCGGGGCGACCGGCGGCACCGCCCGGCACTCCCTCGCTCTGGAGCACGCCGTCCGCCCGATGTTCGCCTACCTCCGGTCGGTGGTGGTCCCGACCGCGGTCTTCGCCGCACCGGAGGACTGGTCGGACGGCACCGCCGACGGCGCGTTGCGCGGCCGGATCCGGCGTGCCGCCGGGGAGTTGGCCGACCAGATCGAGCGCCGGCCGCCGGCCAGCGGCCCCGCCGACCCGTTCGCCCTCACCACCGACTTCCTGCAGATGCTCGGTCGATCCGACGACCCACCGGTTAGCTGACCGGGTAGGGGTGGGCGACCAGCACCGGGCAGTGCGCGTGCTGGATCGCCGCCTGACTGACCGAGCCGAGCAGCAGCCCGGCGAATCCGGCCCGGCCCCGGGTGCCCACGACCAGCAGCGACGCCGTGCCGCTGGCCTCGATGAGCCCCTGGGCCGCGCCGGCCGCGCGGACCGGATGCTCCCGGACCACCAGGTCGGGGTGGTCGGCGCGAACGGCGGCGGAGGCGTCGGCGAGCAGCCGTACCGTGTCGGCCTGGTACGCGGCCTGCGACTCCTCGATCTCCTCCGGTACCGTCCGCTCCTCGTCCGCCGGGCCGACGTGCACCAGCACCAGCGGCACGTCCCGCAGGACGGCCTCGTCGGCGGCGTAGCCCACGGCGAGCCGGGACGACTCGGACCCGTCGACGCCGACGAGCACCGGAGCGTCCACCGGGATCGGCTGTTCGTCCGGGCGGACCACCAGCACCGGGCAGTGCGCGTGCGCGGCCACCTGCGCGCCCACCGAGCCGAGCAGCAGCCCGGCGAACCCGCCCATCCCCCGGCTGCCCACGACGACCAACTCGGCCTGGCGGGACTCCTCGATCAGGGTGATGCCGGGGCCACCGGCGACCTGGCGCTCCTCGACGACTAGGCCGGGCCACCGTTCGGTCAGCTCGGCAGCCGTGCGCTCCAACATCTTCTGCGCCTCCTCGGAGGGCACCGGCACCCCGAGGTCGTACGGGTTGAGCGGCACGCCGTAGCCGAACGGATGCAGGTAGCCGTGCACCAGGCGCAGCAGCCGGGACCGGAGCAGGGCGGCGCGGGCGGCGTGCTCCGCGGCGACGAGGCTGGACGGCGATCCATCCACGCCCACCACGACAGGTCGGTTCATCGGCACTCCCTGGGTCGGTCTGCCCATTGTCGGCGGTGTGCAGCCGTCCCGACGCCGAACGCGCCGGCACCGGCCGACCGAATGCGCCGGCCAGACGGGGTGACGTGACACCGGACGCGGGTCCGCGCCGGCCGAGGGGGGAGCGGCCGGCGCGGACGGGACGGGGGGTCAGTCCTTGCGATCCTCGCGGCGGTGCCGAACGACCACCACCGGGCTGTGCGAGTGGTGCAGCACCGTGTGACTCACCGAGCCGAGCAGCATGCCGGCCAGCGCGCCACGGCCGCGTGCACCGACCACGGTGAGTTGCGCTGAGGCCGACTCCTCCACGAGCATCCGCGCCGGCGCGCCGTACGCCACCCGCCGCCGCACCGGCACGTCGGGGTAGCGCTCGGACCAGCCCGCGATCGCCTCGGCGAGCACCCGCTCCTCCTCGGCGGCGAGCGCCTCCACGTCGTAGGCCACCGGCAGGAGGTCGCTCGGCGCGACCGGGATGATCCAGGCGTGCACGGCCACCAGTTCGGTGCCCCGCAGCGAGGCTTCCTCGAAGGCGAACCCCAGCGCCTGGGCAGACAGGGCGGAGCCGTCGACTCCGACCAGGACCGGCCCGTCGGCGCGGGCCTCACCCTTGACGACGAGCACCGGGCAGTCGGCGTGGGCGGAGACCTGCACCGCCACCGAGCCGATCAGCAGCCCGCCGAAGCCGCCCAGGCCCCGGCTGCCGAGCACCAGCAGGGCCGCGTCCCGGGCCTCGGCCAGCAGCACCGGCGTGGCCGCGCCGTCCACCACCGCGCCGGAAACGTCGACCTCCGGTGCGACCTTGCCGGCCTCGGTCACCGCCTCGGCGACGAACCGCTGCGCCTGGTGGCGGAATCCGGCGTCGAGGGGAGCGCCCGGCGCCGGTGTCAGCGACACGTCGTAGAGCGACCAGATGAACGCGTGCACCACGCGCAGCGGGCGGCCCCGCGTCGCGGCCTCCCGGGCGGCGACACGCACCGCCTCCAGCGCCGATGTCGAGCCGTCCACAGCCACCACCACGGGGGCACCGGATCTGTTGGTCATCACGTCCTCCTTCGTTCCGTCCTCATCCTCCTGCGGTGCGGGCCGGACGGTCAGGGGCGGACGGTAAGGGACCGGGGGCCATTGGTCCCGTCCACCCGGTCGCTTGGCGGGGTCGGACGGCGACGGGTCAGCCGCAGCACCAACCCGGGCAGGGCGCTGACCACCGCGCACGCCAGCAGCACGGTCGGTGCCAGGGGGTCGGTGCCGAGCAGGTCCCGCAGCGGGGCGAACAGCACCCCTCCGACCTGTAGCAGTGCCGACACCGCTACCGCGACGAGGAGGCCCGGGTTGCCGCGCCGCGCGCCCGCCGGCCGGGGCACCCGCACGGCCAGTGCCACGCCGAGCTGGGCCAGCCCGAGCACCACGAAGACCACCGACTGCCAGGGCAGGTCCCGGTCGGCGGCGACCACGCCGGCGCCGAGCACCACGGCGGCGATCAGCGCGCCGGTGACCAGGACGTCCCGGCCGAGCCCGGCGCCGAGCACCGACTCCTGTGGCGAGCGGGGCGTCCGGCGCAGGGTGCCGGGTTCGGCCGGCTCGGCGCCGAGCGCCACCCCGGGCACCCCGTGGGTCAGCAGGTTGATCCAGAGGATCTGTGCGGGTTGCAGTGGTACGGCCAGCCCGAACAGCGGGCCGACGAGCATCACCAGGATCTCGGCCACCCCGCCGGAGAGGGCGTAGCGCAGGAACCGGCGAATGTTGTCGTAGATGCGGCGGCCCTCACCGATGGCGGCGGCCACTGTGGACAGGTCGTCGTCGACGAGGACCAGGTCGGCGGCCTGCCGGGCGACCTCGGTGCCGCCACCCATCGCCACCCCGATGTCGGCGCGGCGCAGCGCCGGCGCGTCGTTGACTCCGTCGCCGGTCATCGCGACCACGTGACCGCGGGCCTGCAGGTCCACGATGATGTCGAGCTTCTGTTCCGGTTGGGTCCGGGCGAAGACCCGGGTGTCCGGGTGCGCCGTCGAGTCGTCGTCGCCGCGGGCGAGAGGGTCACCGTCGTGCCACAGACCGAGCTGGGAGCCGATCGCGGCGGCGGTGGCCGGGTGGTCGCCGGTGATCAGCAGCAGCCGTACCCCGGCGGCGTCGAGGCTCTCGGCGATCTCGGGCGCGCCGGCGCGCAGCGGGTCACCGACGGCGACCAGCCCGAGCGGGCGCAGGCCGGTCGGCGCGGCAGGGTCCGGCGACGTGTCCGCCAGGGCGGCGGCGACGGCGAGCACCCGCAGGCCCTCCCCGGCGAGCCGCTGGGCGGTGCGGGTCAGCGCGGCGATCTCATCGTCGGTGGCGTCGAGCAGGGACGTGGTGAGGACGCTCTCCGGGGCGCCCTTGCAGACCACGAGATAGCGCTGGTCGCAGGAGCGGTGCACGGTGACCATCCGCCGTTGGGCCTGGTCGAACGGGTGCTCGGCGACCCGTGGCCAGGCCGCGCGGGTGCCCTGCGGATCGAGGCCGCACCGGGCCGCGAAGGCCACGAGCGCCGCTTCGAGAGGATCCCCCACGGCGCCCCAGTCGCGTCGTTCGTCGTCCGGGGGTGACAGGGCGGCGTCGTTGCAGAGCAGCCCGGCCCGCGCCAGCCGGCGGAGTTCCTCCGGTACGGGCACCGGCGCGCCATCCTGGTGCACGGTGCCGTGCGGGGCGTACCCGCTGCCGGTGACCTCGTACCGCGCCCCGTCGGTGGTGGCGGCCTGCTGCACCGCCATGCGCCCCTCCGTGAGGGTGCCCGTCTTGTCGGAGGCGATCACGGTCACCGATCCGAGTGTCTCCACCGCGTGCAGCCGACGCGGGATGGCGTGCGCGGCGGCCATCCGGCGCGCGCCCAGCGCCAGCGCCAGGGTCACCACCGCCGGCAGCGACTCGGGTACCGCCGCGACGACCAGGCTCACCGCCGTGATGGCCATGTCGACCACCGGCCGACCGCTGATCACCCCGATCGCGAAGACCAGCCCCGACAGCACGACCGCGACCAACCCGAGCGTGCGGCCCAGGGCGGAGAGCCGGCGCTGCAGGGGAGTGGCGGCGGGCCGCGTGCCCGCCACCAGGGCGCTGATCCGGCCCAGCGCGCTCGCCGGCCCCGTCCGCAGCACGGTGCCGTCCGCGCGTCCGGTGGTGACCACCGTCCCGGCCAGCGCCTCCTGACCGACGGTCCGCCCCACCGGTACCGATTCACCACTCAACGCGGACTCATCCAGCTGCAGCCGGTTCGCCTCGACCAGCAGCAGGTCGGCCGGCACGATGTCGCCGGCCTCGATCCGGACGAGGTCGCCGTGGACCAGGTCGGCGGCGGGGACGGCCAGGTCCCGGCCGTCACGGACCACCCGGGCGGTGGGGGCGGCGAGCTGGCCCAGCGCCGCGATGGCGCGGTCGGCGCGGATCTCCTGCACCACCCCGATGATCGTGTTCACCAGCACGACCAGGACGATCACCGCGGTGTCCGGGTAGTCGCCGAGCACCGTGGTCACCACCGCGGCGGCGAGCAGCAGGGCCACCAGTGGGTCGGTGAGCTGGTGCAGCACCCGTACGGCCGCATGCCGGCGCGGCGGCGGCGCCACCGCGTTGGGTCCGTTCACCCGTAACCGGGCGGCGGCCTCTGCCGCGTCGAGCCCGACCGCGACGGGCACATCGATCGTGCCCTCCAGCGTCCGGCCCGGACCGCCCGTCTTCGCCACCAGTGACCCCCCCGTCCCACGCGGCGCGTCACCCGCACGCCGTCCGTCTCACCATCCCGCTGAGTGGTCACCCAGGGCAGAGCCGTTGCGCCCGAGGGGCTCGGGACCAAAGACCCGGGTCGCGGGTTGTACGGGAATACGTTCGTACGTACTATCGACCTATGACCACCATGGAGTCGCGGCTCGCCGCGCTGGAGACGCAGGTCGCCGCGTTGACCGAGCGACTGGCGGCGGCGCCACCAGCGCCGCCCGCATCCGAGGGCACCTTCTGGGCCCTCGACGGCCTCAAGCAGCGCCTGCCGCCCGAGGGCACCGGCGGGGTCCTCTACACCGGCACCGTCCGCGTCGCCGGGCAGCACTACGACTGGCAGTACGGCCGCACCGTCGACGACGTGCTCGCCGCCGACTGGACGGAGCTGGCCAGCACGCTCTCCGCGTTGGCCCACCCGGTGCGGCTGCGACTGCTGCGCGAGATCCTCGACGGCCGGCAGAGCACCAGCGAACTGGCCGAGATCGAGGAGCTGGGCACCACCGGCCAACTCCACCACCACCTGCGCCAGATCACCGCCGCCGGCTGGCTGCGCAGCGCCGGCCGGGGTCGGTGGGCCGTCCCCGCCGAACGCGTGGTGCCGCTGCTGACCATCCTCACCGCCGCCGGCCGCTGACCCCCGCCCGCGGCACCGACAGCCCGCACGACGAGCAGCAGGGAGAAGCACCATGCGCCGGACGACCGTGATCACCATCGTCGTCGCACTGATCGCCGGCCTCGCCGGAATCGCGCTGATGCCCCGGGTGGCCCGCCTCGGCGCGCAGACCACCGGCGACGCCGACCTGGCCGGCGCCGCACGCGCGGCCGTACGCGACCCGTCGGGGCACCGGGGGCTCGCCGTCGCACTGGTCGACAACGGCCGGATCCGCACCGCCGGCCTGGGTGACCGGGACCGGACCGGCCAGCCCGTCGAGCCCGGCACCTCGTTCGAGATCGGCTCGGTCACCAAGGCGCTCACCGGCATGCTCCTCGCCGACCAGGCCGCCGCCGGGGTCGTCCGCCCCGACGACCCTCTCGGCGCCACCTGGCCCACTGTCACCGGCCCCGCCCGCGACGTGACGCTCGCCGAGTTGGCCAGCCACCGCGCCGGCCTGCCCCGACTCGCCCCCGGCGGCATCCTGGGCTGGGCACGCATCCTCTGGTCCAACGTGTCCGGCGGCAACCCGTACACCGGGCAGGACACCGACGCCATCCGCAGCGCCGCCAACCGGGTCACCCCCGACCACGACGAGCGCGGCGAGGTCCACTACTCCAACCTCGGGCCGTCCGTGCTCGGCCACGCGATCGCCGCGAAGGCCGGCGTCGCGTACGCCGATCTGCTGCGGGCGCGGCTGCTCCAACCGCTCGGCATGGACGCCACAGTGATCGCCACCCACGCCGACGACCTGCCGGCCGGCCGCGCCCACGGCGGCCGGGCCTCCGGCCGGCCCCTCGACACCTGGTCGGGAGTGGGGTACGCCCCGGCCGGTGTCGGCCCCTGGTCCACCGCCGAGGACCTGGGCCGGCTGGCCGCCGCGACCCTCGCCGGCACCGCGCCCGGCGCGGACGCCACCACCGCCCGCTTCCGCGAGGACGGGAACACCCACATCGGGTACGGCTGGTTCACCACCCGGCACGGCGACCACGAGGTGGTCTGGCACAACGGCGCGACCGGCGGGTTCCGGTCCTACATCGGCCTCGAACGGGCCACCGGCAGGGCGGTGGTGGTGCTCGGCAACACCGACAAGGGCGTCGAGCCGATCGGGCTGCGACTGCTCGGCGTACCGGAGAAGGAGGCGGGGGAGGCGGCACCGGTGGCTACCGTCTGGATCGGCGCCGGTCTCGCTGTGGCGTTCACCTTCCTCGGCGGCCTGTCCCTGCTCGGCACCGCCCGCCGCCGCGAACTGGACCGGGTGACAGTGGTGGCGGCGGTGGTGTGGGCGTTCGCCTACCTCGGGTTGGCGCACCGGATGGGCGACTGGTCGGTGGTGCCGGTCTGGCTCTGGCCGCTCGGGGCCGGTCTGTCTGCGGCGGGAGCGACAGTGGCCGTGACCCGGTGGTCCACCCTGCCGGTGGTCGACGCGCGGGTGCCGTGGCGTCGCCTGCTGTCGGTGGCCAGCTCCCTGCTCGCCGCCGTGCTGGCGGTCGCCGCCGTGAGCGACTGAGCGAGCCGCGCGGACCCGCCGTTGCGTACCCTCGGTCGATGACTTCTGATCTGCGCCTGCGCCCGGTCCTGGAGGACGACCTCGTCGAGTTCTTCCTTCACCAGCAGGACCCGGAGGCCAACCGGATGGCCGCCTTCGTCGCCAAGGACCCGTCCGACCGTCGGGAGTTCGCCCGGCACTGGGCCCGGGTGCTCACCAACCCGGCGAACCGGGTTCGCACCGTCGAGGTCGACGGCGAGGTGGTCGGCTACGTGAGCGCCTTTCCGGTCGGCGACCAGACCGAGGTCAGCTACTGGATCGACAGGGAACGCTGGGGCCGGGGCCACGCCACGGCGGCCCTGGCCGCCCTGCTGCGCGAGCTGCCCCGACCGGTGCACGCCCGCGCCGCCAAGGACAACGCCGCGTCCCTCGCGGTGCTGCGCAAGTGCGGGTTCGTGGTGGTCGGCGAGGACTCGGGGTACGCCAACGGCCGCGGCGAAGACGTCGAGGAGTGGCTGCTGGAGCTGCCCGCCGACGCTTCTGACCTGGGCGGGCACTAGTCTCGCGGCGTGAACTGGTTGGATCTCGTCGGCTGGGCCGGCTCCGCGGTGCTGGTCTGGTCGCTGCTGCAGTCGCGCATCCTGCGGCTGCGCGCGCTCAACCTCGTCGGCTGCCTCGTGCTGATCGGCTACAACGCCGCGATCGAGGTCTGGCCCATGGTCGGGCTCAACATCGTGCTTACGGTGATCAACCTCTGGTACCTGCGGGGAATGCTCGCCACCCGGCACGACGAGAAGACCTACCAGGTGGTCGAGGTTGGCGTCGGCGACCAGTTCCTCGCCCACACGCTGCGGGTGCACGCCGCCGACATCGCCCGCTTCAACCCCGACTTCCGGTGGGACCCGGACACGTCGGGACGATCCGCCTTCCTGGTGGTCACCGCCGACGAGGTGGTCGGCGTCGTGCTGTCCCACGCCGAGGCCCGCGGCGTCGCCCAGATCGACCTGGACTACGTGACCCCCAAGTTCCGCGACTTCACGCCGGGCGAGTTCGTCTACCGGCGCAGCCACCTGTTCACCGAACGGGGCTTCCGCCAGGTGGTCAGCCCGCCCCGGATGGTCGCGCCGTACTACCACCGGCTCGGCTTCCGCCCGGAGGGCGACTCGTACGTCCTCGATCTGCCGACCACCCCGGCCGCCGATCCCGCGTAGCGTCACCGGCTACCGATCCGGCGTAGCCTCGCCAGCGCAGGATTCGGCGGGCACCGGACGGGGCAATCACACGCCTACGCCGGGCGGGCTCGCCGACCGGCGGGCGCCGCGCGTACCGGCCGGTGCCACCACCACGAGGGAGCGAACCGGGCGTGCAGAGTTACGGGAGCCAACTGGCCCTGGTCGGAATCCTGGTCGTGATCAACGCGCTCTTCGCCGGCAGCGAGATGGCGTTGGTGTCACTGCGGGACAGCCAGATCCAGCGGCTGGAGCGGACCAGTCGCGGGGGGCGTGTGCTGGCCCGCCTCGCCAAGGACCCGAACCGCTTCCTGGCCACCATCCAGATCGGCATCACCCTCGCCGGCTTCCTCGCCTCCGCCGCCGCGGCGGTCTCGCTGGCCAAGCCTCTCGTGCCGCTGCTCGGAATGTTCGGCGGGGCCGCCGAGACGGTGGCGATCGTGGTGGTCACCCTCGCGCTGACGTTCGTCACCCTGGTCTTCGGCGAGCTGGCACCCAAGCGGATCGCCATGCAGGCCGCCGAGCGGTGGGCGCTGCTGGTGGCCCGCCCACTCGACCTGCTCGCCACGTTCACCCGCCCGGCCGTCTGGGCGCTCGGCGCCACCAGCGACGTGGTGGTCCGCCTGGTCGGGCTCAACCCCACGCACCAGCCGGAGGAGATCGGCCCGGACGAGCTGCGGGACATCGTCGCCGGCAACCACGGCTTCACCAAGGAACAACGCACCATCATCGCCGGCGCGGTGGAGATCGCCGACCGACGGTTGCGGGCTGTCCTCGTACCCCGGTTGCAGGTCTTCACGCTCGACAGCGGGACCACCGCGGAGGCCGCGCGGCTCGTGCTGGCCGCCACCGGGCACTCCCGCGCGCCGGTCGTGCGCCACGGCGGCCTGGACGACACGGCCGGCGTGATCCACCTGCGCGACCTGGTGGGGGTGCCCGACGACCGCCCGGTCGACGAGATCGCCCGCCCTCCGATGCTGCTGCCCGACTCGTTGCCCGTCGTGGAGGCGCTGCGCCAGTTCAAGGCCGAGCGCCAGCACATCGCACTCGTCGTGGACGAGCGCGGGGCGGTCGACGGCATCGTCACGCTGGAGGACATCCTGGAAGAGATCGTCGGTGAGATCTACGACGAGACCGACCGGGACGTGAGCTCGGTCCGCCGCGACCCCGACGGCGCGCTGCTGCTGCCCGGCACCTTCCCGGTGCACGACCTTCCGGACATCGGCGTCGAGCTGCCGTCGCGCCCGGAAGGCGACTACACCACCGTCGCCGGGCTGGTGCTGGCCCGACTCGGGCACATCCCCACCGTCGCCGGTGAGGACGTCACCCTGGACGGCTGGGTCCTGATGGTGGCCGGCATCGACCACCGGGCGATCACCGAGGTACGGGTCAGCCGCGTACCCGACGACACCGACTCCGACGCCGAGCTGACCTCGGAGCCGGTGCTGGACGAGGCCCGCAGCTGAACCGTCCGGATGCCGTCGCTCAGTCGCGCGAGAGGTTCTGCAGTCGGACCTGACCGCGGGCGACCAGCCGCTCGTCGGCATCGCTGATCTCCACCTGCCACAGCTGCTGGCTGCGGCCCCGGTGCACCGGCGTGCCGACCGCGGTCAGCTCCCCGTCCCGGACGGCCCGCAGGAAGTCGGTCTGGTTCGACACGCCGACCACAGTGCCCCGGTCGCCCAGCCAGAGGGAGCCACCCACGCTGGCCGCGGTCTCCACGACCGAGCAGTACACCCCGCCGTGCTGGATGCCGAACGGCTGGTGCAGCTCCGGTCGGACCTGCCAGCTGATGACCACCCGGTCGGCGGACGCCTCTTCGAACTTCAGGCCGAGCAGGGCGACGAAACCACCCGTCAGATCCGGCATCTCCACGGCAGAACCCCTCCTCGATCAACGGGGCGCAAGCCTAACCGGGGCGGGTTGCGGGAAACCCGGTACGGGTCGGTGCCGGCGATGGGGGAGAATCGGTGACCGTGACCGACAGCAGCCCCCCGCCGTCCGGGCGGGACTCCCTGACCGACGACCTGCTCTGGCGTGGCCTCATCCAGGACTCGACCGGCCTCGACGAGCTGCGCGCGCTGCTCGACGGTGGGAGCGCCGCCACCTACTACGTGGGCTTCGACCCCACCGCGCCGAGCCTGCACGTCGGCAACCTCATGCAGGTGCTCATGGCCCGCCGGCTGCAACTCGCCGGCCACCGCCCGTTGCTGCTGGTCGGCGGGGCGACCGGGCAGATCGGTGACCCGAAGGAGAGCGCCGAGCGGGCACTCAACCCGACCGAGGTGATCGCCGGCTGGGTCGAGAGGATCCGTGAGCAGCTGGCGCCCTTCGTGTCGTACACCGGGGACAACGCCGCGCAGTTGGTCAACAACCTGGACTGGACCGGCGAGATGTCGGTGGTCGACTTCCTCCGGGACGTGGGCAAGCACTTCCCGGTCAACAAGATGCTGGCGCGGGAGGTGGTGCGGGCCCGGTTGGAGACGGGCATCAGCTTCACCGAGTTCAGTTACCAGTTGCTACAGGCCAACGACTTCTTCGAGCTGCACCGCCGGCACGGCTGCCAGCTCCAGTTCGGCGGCTCCGACCAGTGGGGCAACATCACCGCCGGCGTCGACTACGTACGCCGACGTGGCGCGGGGCCGGTGCAGGCGTTCACCACGCCGCTGGTCACCAAGGCCGACGGCACCAAGTTCGGCAAGAGCGAGGGCGGTGCCGTCTGGCTCGACCCCGCGATGACCAGCCCGTACGCGTTCTACCAGTTCTGGCTCAACGTCGACGACCGCGAGGTCGACCGCTACCTGCGCTACTTCAGCTTCCGTACGCGTGACGAGCTGGAGGAGCTGGCGAAGGCGACGGCCGAGCGGCCGGCGGCCCGCCTGGCGCAGCGGGCGCTCGCCGAGGAGCTGACCACCCTGGTGCACGGCGCCGACGAGACCCGACAGGCGATCGCCGCCAGTCAGGCCCTCTTCGGCCGCGGGTCGCTGGACGACCTGGCCCCGGAGACGCTGCGCGCGGCGTTGACCGAGGCCGGCCTGGTGCGTCTCTCCGGCGAACTGCCGGATGTGGCGGGGTTGTTGCGGGACTCCGGTCTCGTCAGTGGCCTCAAGGAGGCACGTCGGGTGATCGCCGAGGGCGGCGCCTACGTCAACAACAACCGGGTGACCGAGGTGGACGCCGGAGTGTCGGCGACCGACCTGCTGCACGGGCGATACCTGGTGCTGCGTCGTGGCAAGCGCTCCTTCGCGGGCGTTGAGCTGGGCGAATAGTCGACTGTCGACGATGTGACGGGGGACGCGTCCGGCGGATTTGACGATCATCCCGCCGGACGCGTAACTTTCTCTCTGCCAGCGCGGAACGGACGAAACAGGCGAAAACCTGAGACGGCCGGAGCGCAGGCCAACGGCCTCGGGGCCGGCGGGCATGCCCACCGGAGCTCGGACCGGGAGGTGCCGCCAGAAACGCCGCGAGGCGGATTTGGTGCGGCGAAACCGACCGGGTATGGTTACGAACCGGCAGGGCACCGGGCAAGCTCGCGGGAAACCGCAGCGGCCGGCCTGCCAAATCCGTGACGAGAGCGGCGCAAGCCGGTCGAGACATGGTGCCCGCATTACCGGGTGAAGCACGACGAACCGCGAAACACCGGTTTGACACGGCGGAAACCAGCGGGTAACGTAGTAAAAGTGCCTGGCGCTGGAAAGCGCTAAGGGACGCGGACGAAAAGCCCCGGTTGGGGTTCCACTGAGGTGGGGCTTCCGGTCGGTGTGTGGTTGTTCTTTGAGAACTCAACAGGGTGCTTGTAAAGCCAGTGCCAATTATGATTTATACCCCGGACTGGTCAGTTTTTGCTGGCTGGTTGGGATTCCTTTGGCAACATTTGTTTGTTGCCGGGATAGCTGTTCAACTAATTTTTTGTTGGAGAGTTTGATCCTGGCTCAGGACGAACGCTGGCGGCGTGCTTAACACATGCAAGTCGAGCGGAAAGGCCCTTCGGGGTACTCGAGCGGCGAACGGGTGAGTAACACGTGAGCAACCTGCCCCAAGCTTTGGGATAACCCTCGGAAACGGGGGCTAATACCGAATAGGACTTCCGGCCGCATGGTTGGGGGTGGAAAGTTTTTCGGCTTGGGATGGGCTCGCGGCCTATCAGCTTGTTGGTGGGGTGATGGCCTACCAAGGCGACGACGGGTAGCCGGCCTGAGAGGGCGACCGGCCACACTGGGACTGAGACACGGCCCAGACTCCTACGGGAGGCAGCAGTGGGGAATATTGCACAATGGGCGGAAGCCTGATGCAGCGACGCCGCGTGAGGGATGACGGCCTTCGGGTTGTAAACCTCTTTCAGCAGGGACGAAGCGAGAGTGACGGTACCTGCAGAAGAAGCACCGGCCAACTACGTGCCAGCAGCCGCGGTAAGACGTAGGGTGCGAGCGTTGTCCGGATTTATTGGGCGTAAAGAGCTCGTAGGCGGCTTGTCGCGTCGACCGTGAAAACTTGGGGCTCAACCCCAAGCCTGCGGTCGATACGGGCAGGCTAGAGTTCGGTAGGGGAGACTGGAATTCCTGGTGTAGCGGTGAAATGCGCAGATATCAGGAGGAACACCGGTGGCGAAGGCGGGTCTCTGGGCCGATACTGACGCTGAGGAGCGAAAGCGTGGGGAGCGAACAGGATTAGATACCCTGGTAGTCCACGCTGTAAACGTTGGGCGCTAGGTGTGGGGGACCTCTCCGGTTTCCTGTGCCGCAGCTAACGCATTAAGCGCCCCGCCTGGGGAGTACGGCCGCAAGGCTAAAACTCAAAGGAATTGACGGGGGCCCGCACAAGCGGCGGAGCATGCGGATTAATTCGATGCAACGCGAAGAACCTTACCTGGGTTTGACATGGCCGCAAAACTCGCAGAGATGTGAGGTCCTTCGGGGGCGGTCACAGGTGGTGCATGGCTGTCGTCAGCTCGTGTCGTGAGATGTTGGGTTAAGTCCCGCAACGAGCGCAACCCTCGTTCGATGTTGCCAGCGCGTTATGGCGGGGACTCATCGAAGACTGCCGGGGTCAACTCGGAGGAAGGTGGGGATGACGTCAAGTCATCATGCCCCTTATGTCCAGGGCTTCACGCATGCTACAATGGCCGGTACAATGGGCTGCGATACCGCGAGGTGGAGCGAATCCCAAAAAGCCGGTCTCAGTTCGGATCGGGGTCTGCAACTCGACCCCGTGAAGTCGGAGTCGCTAGTAATCGCAGATCAGCAACGCTGCGGTGAATACGTTCCCGGGCCTTGTACACACCGCCCGTCACGTCACGAAAGTCGGCAACACCCGAAGCCGGTGGCCCAACCCTTGTGGAGGGAGCCGTCGAAGGTGGGGCTGGCGATTGGGACGAAGTCGTAACAAGGTAGCCGTACCGGAAGGTGCGGCTGGATCACCTCCTTTCTAAGGAGCACCTTCACCTGAAAGGGTGCAAGGAGCCCGCGGCCCACGGATGTTGGGTCGGGGTGCTCAGATGGCGGAGACACTGGCAAGTTTTCCCTCGGCAACGGCCGGGTTCCTTCTAGTACAGCCGCTCTTGGGTGGTGGGAACGAAGTCCCTGGTGCGGCTGAGGAAGAATGTGAGCACCCTGTTGGGTCCTGAAAGAACAACCATCGTGTTGTTGTTTCAGAGACTTGGCCGGCCTCCTGTGTGGGGGCTGGAAGTCTGCCAGGCATGGCCTGGCCCCATATACCGCCAACTGTTGTTGGTTTGGTGTGGGGCGGATCGGGTTGTGGGTTGGTCGTTTGTTGAGAATTGCACAGTGGACGCGAGCATCTTTGTGGTCAAGTTGTCAAGGGCGAACGGTGAATGCCTTGGCACCAGGAGCCGATGAAGGACGTGGGAGGCCGCGATAGGCCTGGGGGAGCTGTCAACCAAGCTGTGATCCCAGGGTGTCCGAATGGGGAAACCTGGCACCAGTCATGTGGTGTCACCCACACCTGAACACATAGGGTGTGTGGAGGGAACGCGGGGAAGTGAAACATCTCAGTACCCGTAGGAAGAGAAAACAATTTAGTGATTCCGTGAGTAGTGGCGAGCGAAAGCGGATCGAGGCTAAACCGGCTGCGTGTGATACCTGTCAGGGGTTGCGTGGTCGGGGTTGTGGGACCCTGCTGAACAAGCTGACACTTGTTCGAGAAGTTACAAAGTTAGTGGCTAGTCGAACAGTCTGGAATGGCTGACCGTAGACGGTGAAAGTCCGGTAGGTGAAAGTTGCTGACCTTCTGTGGGTGTTCCCGAGTAGCGGCGGACCCCTGAAATCTGCCGTGAATCTGCCAGGACCACCTGGTAAGCCTAAATACTTCCTGGTGACCGATAGCGGACAAGTACCGTGAGGGAATGGTGAAAAGTACCCCGGGAGGGGAGTGAAATAGTACCTGAAACCGTTCGCCTACAATCCGTCGGAGCCTTGCGGGGTGACGGCGTGCCTTTTGAAGAATGAGCCTGCGAGTTAGTGGCATGTGGCGAGGTTAACCCGTGTGGGGGAGCCGTAGCGAAAGCGAGTCTGAATAGGGCGATTCAGTCGCGTGTCCTAGACCCGAAGCGGAGTGATCTAGCCATGGGCAGGCTGAAGCGCGGGTAAGACCGCGTGGAGGGCCGAACCCACCAATGTTGAAAAATTGGGGGATGACCTGTGGTTAGGGGTGAAAGGCCAATCAAACTCCGTGATAGCTGGTTCTCCCCGAAATGCATTTAGGTGCAGCGTCGCGTGTTTCTTGCCGGAGGTAGAGCACTGGATGGTCTAGGGGGCCCACAAGCTTACCGAAATCAGCCAAACTCCGAATGCCGGTAAGTGAGAGCGCGGCAGTGAGACTGCGGGGGATAAGCTTCGTAGTCGAGAGGGAAACAGCCCAGATCACCAGCTAAGGCCCCTAAGCGTGTGCTAAGTGGAAAAGGATGTGGGGTCGCATAGACAACCAGGAGGTTGGCTTAGAAGCAGCCACCCTTTAAAGAGTGCGTAATAGCTCACTGGTCAAGTGGTTCCGCGCCGACAATGTAGCGGGGCTCAAGCACACCGCCGAAGCTGTGGCATTCACATTTAACCTCGCTTGGACTTGATTCCTTGTGCAGGTGTGTGGATGGGTAGGGGAGCGTCGTGCCGCGAGTGAAGCAGCGGGGTGACCCAGTTGTGGACGCGGCACGAGTGAGAATGCAGGCATGAGTAGCGAAAGAAGGGTGAGAAACCCTTCCGCCGGATGACCAAGGGTTCCAGGGCCAGGCTAATCCGCCCTGGGTGAGTCGGGACCTAAGGCGAGGCCGAGAGGCGTAGTCGATGGACAACGGGTTGATATTCCCGTACCCGCGAAAGAGCGTCCCTGATGAACCTCGTTGTGCTAACCACCCGAACTGGCTGATGTCTTCGGACGGATGTTGGGGAGCGTGGGAACCTGATGGGTAGTAGTCAAGCGATGGGGTGACGCAGGAAGGTAGCTGAGCCCGGCCGGTGGTTGTGCCGGGGTAAGCGTGTAGGCCGTGTTGTAGGCAAATCCGCAACACATATAGGCTGAGACGTGATGCCGAGCCGATTCAGGTGAAGTCAGTGATCCTATGCTGCCGAGAAAAGCCTCTAGCGAGTTCTTAGCGGCCCGTACCCCAAACCGACACAGGTGGTCAGGTAGAGAATACCGAGGCGATCGGGCGAACTGTGGTTAAGGAACTCGGCAAATTGCCCCCGTAACTTAGGGAGAAGGGGGGCCGGAGACGTGAAGCCCCGCGCGGGTGGAGCGTTGTATGGCCGCAGAGAGCAGGGGGAAGCGACTGTTTACTAAAAACACAGGTCCATGCGAAGAAGTAATTCGATGTATATGGACTGACGCCTGCCCGGTGCTGGAACGTTAAGGGGACCTGTTAGCTCTTCGGGGCGAAGCGGAGAACTTAAGCGCCAGTAAACGGCGGTGGTAACTATAACCATCCTAAGGTAGCGAAATTCCTTGTCGGGTAAGTTCCGACCTGCACGAATGGCGTAACGACTTCCCCACTGTCTCAACCACAGGCCCGGCGAAATTGCAGTACGAGTAAAGATGCTCGTTACGCGCGGCAGGACGGAAAGACCCCGGGACCTTTACTATAGCTTGACATTGGTACTCGAATTAGCTTGTGTAGGATAGGTGGGAGCCGGTGAAGTCCATACGCCAGTATGGGTGGAGGCAATCTTGAAATACCACTCTGGTTGATTTGGGTATCTAACTTCGGACCGTTATCCGGTTCAGGGACAGTGTCTGGTGGGTAGTTTAACTGGGGCGGTTGCCTCCTAAAAGGTAACGGAGGCGCCCAAAGGTTCCCTCAGCCTGGTTGGCAATCAGGTGTTGAGTGCAAGTACACAAGGGAGCTTGACTGTGAGACTGACAGGTCGAGCAGGGACGAAAGTCGGGACTAGTGATCCGGCACTTGCGAGTGGAAGCGGTGTCGCTCAACGGATAAAAGGTACCCCGGGGATAACAGGCTGATCTTCCCCAAGAGTCCATATCGACGGGATGGTTTGGCACCTCGATGTCGGCTCGTCGCATCCTGGGGCTGTAGCAGGTCCCAAGGGTTGGGCTGTTCGCCCATTAAAGCGGTACGCGAGCTGGGTTTAGAACGTCGTGAGACAGTTCGGTCCCTATCCGCCGTGCGCGTAGGATACTTGAGAAGGGCAGTCCCTAGTACGAGAGGACCGGGACGGACGAACCTCTGGTGTGCCAGTTGTCCTGCCAAGGGCACGGCTGGTTCGCTACGTTCGGAAGGGATAACCGCTGAAAGCATCTAAGCGGGAAGCCTGCTTCAAGATGAGGTATCCCACCCCACTTTGTGGGGGTAAGGCCCCCAGCTAGACGACTGGGTTGATAGGCCGGAAATGTAAGC